>JAQTOU010000023.1 GCA_028713125.1 Elusimicrobiales bacterium
ATCTGTATTTTGTCGCCGACTTTTTTTACTATCGCCGCTTTCATTGTTTCCGCGTGCGGGCATGGGAAGCACAGCGGGTTGCCGTTCTTGATGCACGAGGCCAGCGCGATCACTTCGGCGCCGCGGGCGACCAGCTCTTCCGCGCGTATAACCGCCCTTTTACCGGGGCAGCCGCCGCACGAAACGAAACCCGCTATCTCAACCGGCCCGGTCTCCGCGAAAGAGCCCTTGCCGGCTGCCGCGCATTTGAAATCCGTAGTGCCAGGGCAGATATCTTCGGTCTGCTGGCAGCGTATTATGCCGGCTTTTTTCATTTTGAGCCTCCGAGCTGCAGGGTGAAAGCCGTGCCGGCCTCGGCCTCCTTCCTGACATACTGAAAATAGACCGCCAGCGGGCGGAAGAAGATGTGTATCCACTTGGTGAACGGCACTATCAGCAGTATCCACACCGTCTCGATGGCGATGTTCAGCCGGTAGACCTTGGCGAGCAGCGGGTGGGCCGGGCCGTAGACCACGTTGAGGTAATGCGTGACCAGCAGGCTGGCGCCGATAAGGAACATCGTGATGACGAACAGCCAGTCGCTCGGGTGGGAGAACTTGGACGATTCGGCGTTTTTGAAAACGCGGCGCAGCGACATGGAGCCGCCGCCGACGATAATTGCCAGACCCGCGTACCAGACCAGCAGGCTGACCGGCCCGAAGGCAGTGTAGTGCTTGTCCAGAGGCGACAGCAAATGCAGGTTGGAGATCAGCAGCGTCAGCACGTAGCCGCTCATGACGAGCAGGTGGGAGACCCAGCGCAGCAGGTCGGTCTCTTCGCAGCCGTTAAAGTTCTTCTGCGTAAAGCCATGCACGAAGGTCTCATAGATATGCGCGGGCTTGAGCGACGCCTTTATGCCGCCCAGCGGCTTTACTACGGCGTAGCGGTACATGTTCAGCACGTAGCCGCCCAGCGCGATGGTCACATAAACGGGGAAGGCCAGCTCTATCTTGCCGGCGAGCGCGCCAAAATCCCCGGTGTAGGAGGAATACAGCCAGTAAAACGCAGCGAGCAGGCCCAGGGCCAGCCAACTCTGCAGCCAGCCCGTCTTATAAAAGATAGAGGACAGGCCGGTGATGTCGTATTTGGCTATCAGGTAGCGGCGCAGCACCATCATGTACTCGCCGGGCTGGGCCTCGCGCGGGCAGGTGGCCGAGCACTCGCCGCAATAGTAGCAGTGCCACGGCTCGATAGAGGAAGCGATCTTCTCTTCCATCCCGACATGCCCGGCGCGGATCAGTTTGCGCGGGAAAGAGGCGTCTTCTTTTGAGAGCGGGCAGACGGCCGTGCAGTTGCCGCAATTAAAGCAGGCGGAGATGTCGAAAGCGCCGTATTTCTTTATCTCATCGATAAGTTCGGGGTTCACCTTCATTTCGCTTCCCCTCCCTTCAGTTCGTATTTGGGATAATCCCCGCGGCCGGCCACGTCCGCTATCTTGCCGTACTTGCGCAGGCCTACCAGGTACCAGAGGGCCTTGTCTTCCGGCAGGCCGGCGGGGGCGGCCAACTCAGGCGCGGTCTTAGGCCCTTCCTTCAGCGCGTCGAGGATGGCTTTCTGCGCCTTGTTCTGCGCGGCCACCCGGTCCCGCAATTCCTGAGTTACCGGGCCGCGCAGCTCGTTAAGTTTCTTCAATTGTTCGGCGAGTTTTTTAGCGTCGGCCATATTATTCCTTGGCGATGGCTTCCACCATCGCGTCGAACTGGTCCAGCGTCCAGCCGGCCACGTTTATGGCGCGGACAGGGCAGACCGCCACGCAGGCGCCGCAGCCCTTGCAGAGCGCGGGGTTCACCACGGCTATCTTTTTACCGTCCTTTTCGGACATCATCAGCGCGCCGTCGTAGGAGCACTCGGCGGGGCACAGGCCGCAGCCGGTGCACTTGTGCTCGTCGACGACCGCGACGAAAGGTTCCAGCGGGATATCCGGCTCGGCCAGCAGGATGGCGGCCTTGGCGGCGGCGGTGCCGGCGGAAGCCATGGCCTCGGGCACGTCCATCGGGTACTGGGCCGTGCCGGCCAGGAAAATGCCGGAGTTGGCCATTTCCACCGGGCGCAGCTTAGGGTGAACTTCCTGCAGGAAACGGTCGGCGCTGGCCGGCAGTTTCATCTGGGACCTTATCAGGGAGATGTCGGCGGGCATCATGCCGGTGACCAGCACTACCAGGTCGGCCTTCACTTCCAGCTCCTCCCCCCAGGTCAGCACGTCTTTTACCTTCACGGTGTGGCCGGTGCGGTCGGAGGTCACCACCGGCTGGTCGGTCTCGTTGTGGCGCAGGAACAGCACGCCGTCCTTTGAAGCTTTGTCGTAATAGGTCTCGTGCTGCATGCCGTAGGTGCGGATATCGCGGTACACGTCGTAGATGCGCACGCCGGGATACTTGTCCTTCACCTGGTTGGCGGCGTAAAGAGCGGAAGAACAGCAGACGCGGGAGCAGTAATCGTTGATCTTGCCGTCGGCCTGCGGCTTATGCACTCCCTCCACCTGGCGCGAGCCCACGCAGTGGATCAGGGCCAGGCTCTTTATCTCCTTGCCGGCCAGTTCCAACCTGCCGGCGGGCGAATTCTTCATCAGCGCGATGAACTCCGGCAGGGTGACCACGTTGGCGTTCTCGCCGTAGCCGAACTCTCCGGTAGGCTTGTAATGCTGGTAGCCGGTGGCCATCACTATGGCGCCGGCCTTCACCTGGGAGGAAGTCCCGTCGGAGTTCTTAAAGTTTATTTTAAAGTTGCCTACGAAACCGCCCACAAAGTCTATGTCGGCGCCGGTGTGTATAGTTATCTTCTTGTCCGCGCGCACCAGGGCTTCCAGTTTTCCGGCTATCACCGTGCCTTCTTCCCCGGACGGGTACATCCTGCCGAGATCCAACAGCTTGCCTCCCAGGCGCGGGGCCTTCTCTATGATGACGGCCTCCAGGCCTTTGCCGGCGGCCGAGAGGGCCGCGCGCATGCCGGCCACGCCGCCGCCTATCACGGCCACCCTTTGCTCGGCCGCTACCCTGATGGCGTTGAGCGGGTCCTTGCGGAGAACTTTTTCCACGCCGGCCTGCGCCAGCTTTATGGCCTTGGCCGTGGCGCCCGCGTGGTCGGCCTTGTGCACCCAGCTGGCCTGCTCGCGGATATTGATATGCTCGTGCAGGTAGGGGTTCACGCCGGCGCGCTGCAGCACGTTGCGGAAGGTGAGCTCGTGCAGGCTCGGGGAGCAGGCGGCCACCACCGTGCGGTTGATGCCTAGGTTCTTTATATCCTCGGCTATCAGGTCCTGCCCGTTGGAGGAGCACATGAAGGCGTACTCGCGGGCCACGGCCACGCCCGGGTACTTGGCCAGCGCCGCGGCCACGGCTTTAACGTCTATGACGTCGGAGA
>JAQTOU010000024.1 GCA_028713125.1 Elusimicrobiales bacterium
AACAGAATTGTCCCCGGCTTTCATAGAAGAAAGCCGGGGTGCTGAAGTTTTCAGGCTATCTCGCCAAGCCTTTCGATATCGACGAGCTGTGGGCCAGGGTCGACGCTATTATCAGAAGGGTCTACGGCGAAATGTCCTCCACGCTGACCCTTTGCGATATCACATTGAACATAAAAGCACGCACCGTCAAACTGAAGGATCAGCCGCTCGAACTGACAAATAAAGAATTCGCCCTGCTGCGCGTTTTCATGGAAACCCCCGACACCGTCCTTACGCGCGAGGCGCTCAGTGAAACGGTCTGGAGCGGCGTCGGGCTCGGCGGCTCGAAAGTGGTAGACGTTACGGTGATGAACCTGCGCCGCAAGCTGGGCGGGGAGGAGAGCCCGATCTGCGCGGTAAGGTCTTTCGGCTACAAATTCGTCAGCACGGATCGAGCGCGCGGATAAATTCGGTGAAGAGCCCTGTGTCTGTCCCGTAGGGGTCGGTGAGGTGGTCTTCGCTCCACCAGGTCTTGCCGGCCTCGGGATGCGGCCCCATCAGGCCTACCGGCCCTTTCCCGTACGGCGCCTGGAGCGCGGCTATGGCCCCGTCCTTATACCGTGCCCAGACGGCGGCCGCGGCAGCGCTGTCAGGATGAAATTCCGGGCCGTCCTGAAAGTACATCCAGCGATGATGCGGCTTACCGCCCGGAGTTTGCCACAGGATATTCTCCATCCTGGCTTCCTTGGTTGAACTGTAAGCCGTCACCGCGCCGCTGATCAGGCCCAGCCAGCGCTGCGCCGGGTTGCCGGCCAGACACGGCGAAGCGACCGTAAGCGCCCAGGCAAACACCATAAAACACCCCGCCCTGCGCGGCAAAGTTCCTGATCGCATCGGCCTCGCCCGGATGGAATGCGTCCATTACGTCGCGTTCGTCGTCTCCGCCGGGAATTTAAAATATCCCTGCCTGCGCAAGTGTCTCGGAAGTTATTTCCCCCGGAACTATCTTCCTGGCGCTGTAGCCTGCTTTATTGAAAACCCGCATAAGGGACGCCGGGCACCCTGGGCAAGCGCTCGGCCCGGAGTATACGAAAGCGAGCGGTTTTCTACAGGGTCCGGCCCCCGGACCTATGACCCGGAAAGAAGCTGAAGGTCTGTCCACGGCCTCCCCTTCCGCAGAGACCTCGTCCTTTGCGGCGGCGGATCTGAAATAAGCCGCGCCGACGCCCAGGTCGGCGAAGTCGGCGGCACTGGACATGCCGCTGGAAGCAAGCATCGCTATCAGCAGCATCGTTTTTTTAACCGCTTTTCCCATCTATTATCTCTTATCCCTTCCACGCGTGGCGCGGGGATGCTGCGCGGCCGGTCAATAAGAATACGATCGCGGGAGAATTATGTTCGCCGGGTCATTACAGACCATGTTCCTGTTCGGGGCATTGTCTATGGCGAAATCCAGCAGTGGCAGGAATACGGTGCGAAGTTTTTTAATTGCCGACCCCGTGGGCGAATGAGAATCGTTGTTCAACTGAAGCTTTAAGGCGTTGCCCTGCCCCTCAAGCTGCCTGATCATGGGGGTAACGCTGTTCATGTAATCGACTATGTCGTCCTGCGAAGCGCTTAGAAGGAACATTTTCTTGCCCTGGTAGCGGTGCAGCCAGGTCATCCCGTCCACCGCGGCCAGCTCATTGCGCAGAGAGTTCTCTTCAGGTTTCATGTTCCTCAGCGCCACGGCGACTTCGCTGTCCGGCCTGGTGTGAACCCTGTTCATGAGGATGTTGGCCATGTCGACGCCGCCGACGAGATAACCGTAACCGGTGAACCCCTGGTCAAAAGCGCCTACGGTAAGGCCCATGACCGAACCGAGGGAGATGCCGGAAAGGGACAGTCTCGTTGTGTCTACGTTCCCCCTGGTCTCCAGGTAGTTCCTGAGCAGATGGACGTCCAGCACGAGCTGGGCCATGTTCTTTCTGAAATCCTCCATATTGGAGTTTAGAAATTCTTCGCTGCCCTGGCGCCGCTCTCCGTAATGCGGCATATGTATCACCACGACTATGGCGGGCTTTGCAAGCACGCCGGCGGACATGACCTTGGCCACATCCTCGATCATCCCTACTTCGTTAAGGATATGATGCAGCATGATAGTGGTCGGGTACCTGTAGCTGCAATATTCGTTCTGCGTTGCGGGCTCGTATATCCTTGCCACCACCATGTTGGAGGCATGGCCGCCGGGCCTTTGGATAAGGCTCGGGAAACGCACGGTCGTTTCTTTTACGAAATTCCCGGTAAGGCGCCGTTCGGTTACGGTGACCGGCCAATTTTTATTTTGAGATATCTGCGCGTTCAGGGTCGAATAGACCTGGTCCTGGAAATCCCCGCTTTTCTTTATCTCTTTTGCCAGCAATTCGCTGGGAATATCATTTTTGTAAAGATCCAGAAGCCCCTGCTCTATCTCCGCTCTTGAGGATGGCCCCGTCGGCAGCGGCTTGATCTCGAACCGGAATTCCGTACGCCTGGCTGATTTCAGGCTGTTTTCAGCAGGCTGGTAGACGGCCGCTGCCGGCTCCTGCGCCGCGGCCTGCGTCCAGGCGGAAGCCTTTAAGTCTGAAGCCCGCACAGCGAGGGTTTCGAAATCCGCCGCATAGGCGGCGGCGGACCAGATCAGAGCTGCGGCAAAAAGGATCTTTTTCATATGTCTCCCCGGCGCTGGCTCTGCCGCGGTAACTGAATGGTCTTCCAGGGCCGGAATCTCTGCCGGTATGATGCCTGTTTTCATTTTCTTGCCTCCCGCCGCTTCATTTCCCCGCTTCTTCATACTTACCGACTGCAAATGAGTGGTCTCTTCTGGATATAGTTTAAGGCATTACCGCCGCGCGCCGAAGTGTCCTTGGGCCCTCATTTCGAATTAAACGGCCTAGCGGCGGGGCCCAGAGAACTTTACCGTTCCTTTACCGCCGCGGATCATCGCTCGCCTGCCGCATAACACGAAGCCGCCCTCGGCAGGCCGGGCCCGCCCCGCGCCCTTCGGGCGGCAGATAGCCGCAAGCTTTAGCCTTTCCACGCAGCCTCTGTATGCGGGCACGGCCAACTTTCAGCCCTTTTGCGATTGTCCTTGTCGGTGCGCCCTGCATTAACATCTCCACTGTTTTCCGGTTCATCAGCCGCCTCCTGGTCGTATGCGTCATTCCGTCCTCCTTTAGTTCTCATGGAGGATAGTCTAACGCTTTCAGACATTGGTCCGGTTATCTGGGAACAGGACCCCATTTTGTGGATTCGGTTTGGTGGGATTACCCCCGGTTTAGCCGGCCTCGGTTTGCTGGGAATGGCCCGGCAAAAGTGGTCTCGGTTAACCTGAAAACTTCAGCACCCCGGCTTTCTCCTATGAAAGCCGGGGACAATTCTGTC
>JAQTOU010000025.1 GCA_028713125.1 Elusimicrobiales bacterium
AGCCGTGGATGCGCTGGAACAGGTCGAAGCGCATCTTGCCCTGCGCGATGAGGGCCTGCGGGTCCTCCAGCGTGGCGCTGATGATGCGGAACTCGGAGCGCTCGGGCTTTTCGGAGCCGAGCGGGTAGAAGGTGCGCTCCTCTATGGCCTTGAGCAGCTTCATCTGCATGTTCTGGCTCATCGTGCCGATCTCGTCGAGGAACAAGGTGCCGCGGTGCGCTTCCAGCAGGCGGCCCTTGCGGGCTTCGGCCGCGCCGGTGAACGCGCCTTTCTTGTGGCCGAACAGCTCGGCCTCCAGCAGGTCGTCGGTGTAGGCCGAGCAGTTGATGGAGACGAAGGCGCCCTCGCGGCCGGAATGCTCGTGCAGGATCTTGGCCAGCGAGGTCTTGCCGGTGCCGGAGGGCCCCAGTATCAGCATGGGCAGTTCGGTCGGCGCGTATTTCAGGGCCTCCGAGGCCGCCGCGCGGGTCTCGGGGTCCTCGGTGATGAAGGCGGAGGTGAAGATGTCGTCCGAGGCCGCGGCCCGGCGGTTCTGAAGGAACTTGCGCAGGATCTCTTCCACGTTGGCTTCCTCGTTGCCCTTGGCGTAGAAATCCGAGGCGCCCAGCGCGTAGGCCCGGTCTATCGTCTCGTCCGAGTCGGAGCTGGAGACCACCACGCAGTAGACGCCTTTTTTAGCGGCGGCCGCTATGGCCTTCAGGCCGGAATAGTCGTCGTCCACGCCCAGCATCAGGTCGAAGAAGCCCATGTCGTAGCGGCCTCCGTCGAGTTTTTTCAGGGCGGAGTCCAGGTCCGCGGCCATGTCCACGTTGTGGGGGGCCAGGTGCGCCCCCATCACCTTCTGGGCCAACCTGTCGTCTTCCAGTACGAAAATATTGAGTTTTTCCATGCGCCCCCGGGATCGTTTTTGATTTTCAAACGAGAATGGCAGTTCTCGGATGAGAATATATAACCCTATCTATATTATACAAACTTCGGCCGGACCCGGCTCAGAACGGGGCGGTGAAGTCTTTTAAGTTCTGGCATAAAAATTGTTCTATTCTCTGATAACAGGTATAATGTGCGCATAGGGAGCTTTTTATGAAACACAGCTTTAAACTCACCGCCTCCACCGGGGCAAGAACTTCGGCCGCCCTGCTGGGCGCGCTTAAAATGGCCCAGATGGCCGAAATGCCCGAGGAAGAATTCGAGAAAATGATAAAGGAGCTGGAGGGCGGCCGCGTGTTCCAGCTGCTCAAGACCTCCGGCGCCATCAACCTGAGCGAATTCCCCGCCGCCCGCTACGCGGCCCGCAAATACGCCGGCTACGGCCTCAATATGGCCAGCGCCGACCTGCCCGAGCTGGCCGACGGCTCCGGCGACCTGGTGAAGCTCATCCAGGGCGTAGGCCAGGAGAAATTCGAGGCCTGCTTCCTGCGCGACGCCGTGATGAGCGACATTGAGCGCGCCGAGGAATGCGACATCACCATCAAGGACGCCGAGCGCCTGCGCGACTTCGTCAACCGGGCCTTCATCCAGGCCGAGTTCGAGGCGAAGCCCGAAGCCCCCGCCGCCAAGGTGTTCAGCGCCGTGGCCGGCATAGAACTGGACGACGGCGAGCCCGTGCTGGCCTTCTTCCACCGCGAGATCTGGAAAGGCCGCTACAAGGTGGACGGCGAGAAGCTGGCCACGCTGCTGCCCGGCCTGGACCCCGCCGAGCGCAAGCGCGTGGAGAAGCTGCTGAAAAAGATAGAGTTCGCCGACAAGCGCAAGACCACCCTTTACCGCGCCCTGGAGATCCTCATCAGCGTGCAGGCCGACTACCTGGCCACCGGCGACCCCAGCCGCCGCCGCCCGCTGTCCCAGAAGACGCTGGCCAAGAACCTGGAGGTGGACGCCAGCGTGCTCAACCGCCTGGTCTCCAATAAATCCATACAGATGCCCTGGGGCATGGAGGCGCCCATGGAGGTGCTGCTGCCCAGCTCCAAGAAGGTCAACCTGGACCGCCTCTACTCCATAGCCGCCGAGAAGCCGCAGCTCAGCGACACCCGGCCCTGCGAGGAGCTGCGCGCCCGCCACGGCGTGGACCTGAGCCGCCGCTCCATCGCCCAGTACCGCAAGGACCTGAGCCTCGCCGCCGCCGGCGCGCGGTAGCTAAAGGGCCTAGCGCCGCTTAGGCCCTATTGCCCTTACGCGCGCAAGGCCCGTGATGTACACTATCAACGTAGTCTTCCTTGTAATTTGGGGGATTGGCCCCAGAGTATCCACGATCCGACCGTAATCGGATGTATCCAGGGAAAGCAAAAAGTCACTTTGCTTTCCCTTTTTTTATCGGCAAATTGCACAAAACTCGCAAAAATGGCAGAATATAGGGGTTGGGGGGAGATAATATGACAAAAAAAGACAAAATAATAGCGGCCTTTCTTGTTTCCATGGGCCTTTTTACTGCCTTTCAGGTGGCGGCATATATTTCAACGCTGACGACAGCCGATAAAAAATCACTTTTCTCGGCAGTTAAAAAGTCTCATAACGGTGCCATATATCTGCTGTGCGACGGTGACTGGCCTACTACAAATCCGAAGAAAAGCTAAGGCTGAGATATAACATCGAAATGGTTGCACGCATTTCTGGGATAGTGATAGTTCCTGGATATGCGTGTAACTTTTTTTGTAAGCATTGCATTGCTTCCGGAAGAAAGAAGCGGGCTTTGTCTAAAATCGAAATAGAAAAGGTGACGGAAGCTATCTGCAGGCACAAAATTAAGTCTATTTCTTTTACCGGAGGAGAGCCGACTTTATATGTACCTTTGGTTAATAAGATATTGGCCGGGATAAGCGGCAAGGCGGCGCTGGATGTAACGATTACTACCAATGGCTGGTTTGCTGCGGAGCAATCAAAAGCAGAAAAAATTCTGGCTTCATTGCCGCGGTTGAAAAACGTGCAATTGTCCTATGACAGGCACCACAAGGAATTCCTGCATAAAGACTGCGTTTCTAATTTATACAAAGCCTGTAAGAGTCTGAAAAAGAGGTTTAGCGTCGTGCTGACGGTTTCCTCTCCATTGGACCTTCCGTTGATCGCGGAGTTAAGGAAGATCGGCAGGTTTACCATCGGGGTTCAGAAGGCTATGCCTTTCGGCGCCGCTCTGAAAAATAAGACATATTACAAGCATGCCGCCTTTGATAACATGGTGCTTTCCCAGAAGTGTCCGGTGCGAGGTAAAGTCGCTTATTTGCCGGGATACGGATTCAGCGCCTGCTGCGTTGCCACTGAATTGGAGACAAAAAAAATCAGGTACTTCTATCCAACCCTTGAAGAATTGATTGGAAGCAGATTTTATGAGTTGGTCAATAAGTTCAGCTTTAAGCAAATAGCG
>JAQTOU010000016.1 GCA_028713125.1 Elusimicrobiales bacterium
GGTTTGGCACCTCGATGTCGGCTCATCGCATCCTCCCGCTGAAGCAGGTGGGAAGGGTTGGGCTGTTCGCCCATTAAAGCGGTACGTGAGCTGGGTTCAGTACGTCGTGAGACAGTACGGTCTCTATCTGATATGCGCGCAGGAAACTTGAAGGGAGCTGCCTACAGTACGAGAGGACCTAGGTGGACGAGCCGCCCGTATACCAGTTGTCGTGCCAACGGCATAAGCTGGGTAGCGGTGCTCGGTAGGGATAAACGCTGAAAGCATCTAAGCGTGAAACCCGCCCTAAGATAAGGTTTCCCTGGACTTAATTGTCCCTAAAGGCCCCCAGAAGACTACTGGGTTGATAGGTCAGGTGTGTAAGCATAGCAATATGTTCAGCTAACTGATACTAATCGGCCGTGAGGCTTGGCCTTATTTTCTAATCCTAAATAAGCCATATGCAGACTTGGTGTGATGATTGATAAACTTTTGCTTTAAGATACGCGCTTTTCCTGCGATTAATTAGACCGGTGTTTCTTCCGGAGAGGTTACACCCGTTCCCATTCCGAACACGGCAGTTAAGGTCTCCAGGGCCGATGGTACTAACACCCAACTCGGTGTTGGCAGAGTAGGTCGATGCCGGTCTAATTAATCGCAGGGGGAGCAAAGTAAATGCGCTTGAATTTTCTAAGGATCGAACTCGATTTATCCAATGAAAATCACTAAGACACAGAAAAAAGAGCAGTCTGACGTCCTGGCCAAGGAACTTGGGGCCAAGGATTCTTTCATTGCCACCTTCAGCGGCATGAAATTCAAGGACTCAAACGTCCTGCGCGACAATCTGCGCCCCATTAAATCCCGCTTTCGCGTAGTACGCAATACCATAGTGACCCACGCGCTTGAAACGGCCTCCCTTAAATCAGGGGACGCCACCCTCGGTCAGGGCCCTACCGCCCTGGTCACCCTGGACGACTCCAACGAGATCACTAAAGTGGCCAAAGAGCTGGTCGCGTTCGCCAAGACGAACCCCGGCGTGAAATGGAAAGGCGGCTTCGCCTCCAAGAAATGGCTTTCCCCCGCGGACATGGAGAAGCTCTCCAAGATAGGCTCCAAGCCCGAGCTGCTCTCGCAGCTGGCCGGCATGCTTTACACCAATATTGCCCAGATCCGCTACGTGCTCGACGCTCTCAAAGAGCAGAAAGAGAAAGCGGAAGTAAAATAACCCAAAAATTTGCTATACTATTTGTAGATTGGTGAGTAAGTAGTCCGTGATTAGATCCTTAACTCCTCCATCTGCGTTTTCGTCGTCTAAAAAAATCTGTCGTAAATCCTGGTAGTCCCGCCAGTAAAACGGGATAAACTGCCCGCTTAGGCGGACAGGCTACTAAAAACACCGCCGAAAGGCGATAAGGAGCCCTAAAATGGCAACATTAACCAAAGACCAGATAGTTGAAGCGATATCCACCTATACCATAATGGAACTTGCTGACCTCGTGAAAGGCATCGAGGACAAGTTCGGCGTTAAGGCCGCCCCCGTAGGCGTGGCCGCCGCCGCCGGCGCCGGAGCAGCCCCCGCTGCCGCCGCCGAGGAACAGACTGACTTCACCGTCATTCTTAAAGCCATTTCCGATCCCGCCAAGAAGATCAGCGTGATCAAAGTCGTCCGCGAACTGACCGGCCTGGGCCTGAAAGAGTCCAAGGACCTGGTTGAAGGCGCCCCCAAGAACGTGAAAGAGGGCGTGGACAAAAAGACCGCCGACGAGATGAACAAGAAGCTCACCGAAGCCGGCGGCGTCGTAGAACTTAAATAACACGCCGTAAGATCCCCGTCCGCCCAAAGCGGGCGGGGATTGTCGTTTAAGCCGGGAAACCGGCTTCCGTACCAAAGAGTCGTGTGCATATAAAAGCTTATACGCGGTAAAATAAGCGGGCTAGACTTGTCCCTTCAGCCGAGAGGCGGGAGGGATGGTCTGCTATTCGGATAATCCGTCCTACTATAGAGGTGACTTGATGAAAAAGCTTAACTTCTCCAAGATCGGCCAGATTCTCAAAGTACCGGACCTTCTCGACATGCAGAAGCAGTCTTTCGACTGGTTCCTGCAGCTCGACGAAAAACCTGAAAATCGCAAGATCCAGGGCCTCCAGGCCTCCTTCGTGGACGTCTTCCCCATCGAATCCGCCGACGGCACGATGGTGATGGACTTCCTGAAGTACGAACTTGGGACCCCCAAGTACCTCAATCCCGAAGAAGCCCTTTCCCGCGGCGGCTCCTATTCCGCCCCGCTCAAGGCCTACATGTCCCTGTCCCTCAAGCAGGACAGCGGCAAGCTCAAGCACATGATCGACCAGGACGTCATCCTGTGCGAGCTGCCCATCATGACCGACACCGGCTCGTTCATCTTCAACGGCGCCGAGCGCATCGTCGTCAGCCAGCTGCACCGCTCGCCCGGCATCATCTTCGAGGAAGACGAGGAAAAGAAGCAGTCGGTCCTCGGCAAATCCCTGTTCTACGCCCGCATCATCCCTTACCGCGGCGCCTGGGTCGAATTCGAATTCGACACCGACAACGTCCTCTGGGTCCGCCTGGACCGCAAGAAGAAGATCCTCGCCACCACTTTCGTGAAAGCCGCCGGCCTCGAGACCAACGCCGAGATCCTGCAGGCTTTCTACCAGTCCGTCGAAGTGACGGTCAACCAGGAGAACGCCGCCAACCTCATCGGTAAGTACGC
Source organism: Elusimicrobiales bacterium (assembly GCA_028713125.1). Lineage (GTDB taxonomy): Bacteria > Elusimicrobiota > Elusimicrobia > Elusimicrobiales > UBA9959 > UBA9959. The sequence continues at coordinate 2,712 of JAQTOU010000016.1, forward strand.
GATCGAGGACATCGTGGACAAATCGTCCGGCGAAGTCATCTGGAACCTCGAAGAGAAGGCCGCCGTACCCCTTGACGAGAAGGCCCTGAAGGCCATGGTGGACCGCAAAGTCTCCAAGGTCCTCCTTATTAAGGGCAACCCCAAGGAAGACAATCCCGGCATCATCCTGGCCCTCGAAGCCAAGAACCAGCCGAAGAGCGCCTCCGACGCCCGCTACGAGATCTACAAGAAGATGCGCGGCCAGGACTTCATCGTCAAGGAACAGGCCGAGGAATACCTCGACAATATAATGTTCAAGAGCCTGCGCCGCTACGACTTCTCCATCGTCGGCCGCTACAAGGCGATGCGCAAGCTCCGCCCCGTGTACGAAGAGCTCGCAAAGCAGAGCAAGCGCTTCAAAGTCCCGGGCGACAAGCTCAGGAACATCAACCTCGAGGACATCCTCGTCACCATAAAGTACCTGACCGCCCTTAACTCCGGCGCCGCCGGCTACGACTACGAAGGGACCAAGTTCGAGTACAAAGTGGACGACATCGACCACCTCGGCAACCGCCGCGTCCGCTCCATCGGCGAACTCCTGGAGAACCAGATCCGCGTCGCCCTCGTGCAGATCGCCCGCAACGTGCGCGACCGCATGAGCAAGGAAGACAAGACCGTCACGCCGAGGACCCTGGTGAACGCCGCCCCCGTGGTGGCCATCATGAGGAAGTTCTTCGGTACCTCCCAGTTGTCGCAGTTCATGGACCAGATCAACCCGCTGGCCGAACTCACCCACAAGCGCCGCCTGTCGGCCCTTGGACCGGGCGGCCTTAACAGGAAGCGCGCCGGCTTCGAAGTCCGCGACGTGCACTACACGCATTACGGCCGCGTCTGCCCCATCGAAACGCCCGAAGGCCCGAACATCGGTCTTATCGTTTCGCTGGCCGCCTACGCCAAGGTCAACCAGTACGGCCTCATCGAGACGCCCTACCGGAAGATCACCGGCAAGAAAGTCACCGACGAGACCGAATACGTCACGGCCTACATCGAAGACGACATCTTCGTCGGCCAGGCCAACACCCCGATCGAGAACGGCAAACTCTCCACCGACCAGGTGTACGGCCGCATCAAGGACGAGTACGAATTCAAGGACTCCGGCGACGTGACCTACATGGACGTAAGCCCGATGCAGGTGGTGTCCATCTCCGCCGCGCTGGTCCCGTTCCTGGAGCACGACGACGCTAACCGCGCCCTGATGGGCTCGAACATGATGAGGCAGGCCGTCCCGCTGCTCGTCACCGAGGCCCCGCTCGTAGGCACCGGCATGGAGCCGGCCATCGCCCGCGACAGCCGCGCCTGCGTCGCCGCCCGCACCTCCGGCAAGGTCATCTACGTCTCCGCCGACATGATAGCGATAAAGCCCGAGCACTCGAAAGAGCCGGACATTTATCACCTCATCAAGTACCGCCGCTCCAACCAGGACACCTGCGTCAACCAGGTGCCCATAGTGGAGAGCGGCATGGAAGTGAAGAAAGGCGATATCATCGCCGACGGCCCCGCTACCAAGGACGGCCAGCTCGCGCTGGGCAAGAACCTCCTGGTGGCCTTCATGAGCTGGGAAGGCTTCAACTACGAAGACGCCATCCTGGTCTCCGAGAAGGTCGTCGAGAACGACGAGCTCACCTCGGTCTTCATCGAAGAGTTCGAAGTGGAAGCCCGCGACACCAAGCTGGGCCCCGAAGAAATTACCCGCGACATCCCGAACGTCGGAACCGACGCCCTCGAGCATATCGACAATGACGGCGTCGTGATACCTTCCACCATGGTGCGCCCCGGCGACATCCTGGTCTGCAAAGTGTCCCCGAAGGGCGAGCAGCAGCTCAGCCCCGAAGAGCGCCTGCTGAAGGTCATCTTCGGCAAGAAAGCCGAGGACGTCACCGACACCTCGATGCGCGTGCCCCCCGGCGTGTACGGCAAGATCATCGGCGCCCGCGTTTTCGTGCGCCGCGAGAAGCTGTCCCGCCCCGAGGAGGACCGCCGCAAGAAAGAGATCGACGCCGAGATGAACATGAACCTCGACGCCCTCAAGGAGTTCCGCAAGGAAACCGCCAAGAAGGGCTCCGACACCGAAGAGTTCTGCAAGCAGATGGAGAAAAAGATCAAGGACAAGTTCGCCCGCGAGAAGGAAATGCTGAAATCCTCCGGCGAGCTGCCCGTCACCGTCAATAAAGTGGTGCGCGTGCACATAGCCCTGAAGCGCCGCCTGCAGGTCGGAGACAAACTTTCCGGCCGCCACGGCAACAAGGGCGTCGTCGCCCGCATCCTGCCCCGCGAAGACATGCCTTATATGCCCGACGGTACCCCGGTGGACGTAGTGCTGTCCCCGCTGGGCGTGCCCTCCCGCATGAACATCGGCCAGATCCTCGAGACCATGCTCGGCTGGGCCGGCAAGCAGCTGGACACCCAGATGTACTGCCCCGTGTTCGACAGCGCCGCGGAAGACAATAAGCTGTACTGGGACTACTGGAAGAAAGCCCATAACAAGAAGCGCGGCGAAATAACCATAGCCGACGTGCTGCACGACATCGACAAGAACCCCGGCGCCGAAAAGCCCGGCGTGATCCAGATGGTGCAGCTCGCGAAGGACCACCTGAAGGCCAAGGGCGTCAGGGAAGAATACCTCCCCGACGATTACTGCCGCATAAAGCTGTACGACGGCCGCACCGGCGAGGCTTTCCACGAGAAGGTCACCATCGGCTACCTGTACATCCTGAAGCTCATCCACCTGGTGGAAGATAAAGTACACGCCCGGTCGACGGGCCCATACTCCCTCATCACCCGGCAGCCCCTGGGCGGTAAAGCCCTGTTCGGCGGCCAGCGCTTCGGTGAAATGGAAGTCTGGGCGCTCGAAGGCTACGGCGCCGCGTACACCCTGCAGGAAATGCTGACCGTGAAGTCGGACGACTTCACCGGCAGGACCAAGATGTACGAAGCTATCATAAAAGGCGACTTCCCTCCGCAGCCCGGCGTGCCGGAATCCTTCAAAGTGCTTGTGAAGGAACTCCAGGCCCTGGCGCTGGAAGTGGACCTGCTCAATACCGAACGCCCCGGCGCCTCAAGGCCCGAGGAATCGGCCGAGAAGTCCGCCTCAACGCCGAGGAAGAAGCCGGCGGCGAAAGCGGAAAAATAAAATCGAGAATCGAGAGTCGGGAATCGAGGATCGAAGATCGGGGGAGTAAAACGGCGGAACGGGGGCCTGGGCGAAAGCCCGGCCCCGGACCGCAAAGCGGAGAAAAGTTTAGGAGAATCCCATGGACATGCTTTCAGAAGCCAGAAATTTGTTCAACGCAGGGAAGACCAAGAAGAAAGCCAAGGAACTCAATTACGGCGCCTTTAACGGCATCAAGATCGGACTGGCGAGCCCCGCCAAGATCCGCGCCTGGTCCTTCGGCGAAGTCAAGAAGCCCGAAACCATCAATTACAGGACCCTCAAGCCCGAGCGCGACGGCCTGCTCTGCGAAAGGATCTTCGGACCCTCAAAAGATTACGAGTGCGCCTGCGGCAAATACCGCTGGGTGAAGTTCAAAGGCGTGGTCTGCGACCGCTGCGGCGTCGAAGTAACCGAGGCCAAAGTGCGCCGCGAGCGCATGGGCCATATCGACCTGGCCTGCCCCGTCGCCCATATCTGGTTCCTCAGGAAGAGCCCGTCCCGCATCGGCATAATTTTAGACATGCGCCCCACCGACCTTGAGAAGGTCGTGTATTACGCGGCCTACGTCGTCCTCGACGACACCAAGGACCCCGTGACCGGCCGCATCGAGTACAAGCGCGGCGAAGTCTTCACCGAGACCCAGCTGAACGAAGTAAAGAAGAAGTACTCCAAAATTAAAGTAGGCATCGGCGCGAACGCTATCCAGCACCTGCTCGAGAACATCGACATGAAGGTCGAGATCGACCGCCTGCAGAAAGAACTGGCCGCGATAAAGAACGACGCGGACCGCTCCAAGGCTATAAAGCGCCTCAAGATACTCGAAGGTTTTCAGGCCAGCAATAACCGCCCCGAGTGGATGATCATGACCGTGCTGCCCGTGCTGCCGCCGGACCTGCGCCCCCTCGTGCCCCTGGAAGGCGGCCGCTTCGCGACCTCCGACCTCAACGACCTTTACAGAAGGATCATCAACCGCAATAACCGCCTCAAGCACATCGAAGCCCTGCGCGCCCCGCAGGTCATGATCTACAACGAGAAGCGCCTCCTGCAGGAAGCTGTGGACGCGCTCATCGAGAACGGCGCCCGCGGTAAAGTGGTGCTCGGCGCGGCCAACCGCCCGCTGAAGTCCATCTCGGACATCCTTAAAGGTAAGCAGGGCCGCTTCCGCCAGAACCTCCTGGGTAAGCGCGTGGACTATTCCGGCCGCTCCGTCATCGTGGTCGGCCCCCACCTGAAGCTCAACCAGTGCGGTCTGCCGAAGGAAATGGCCCTCGAGCTGTTCAAGCCCTTCGTGCTCGCCGAGCTGATAAAGAAAGAGAATATCACCCTCAAAGTCGCCAAGAAGAAGATGGAGCACGCCGACAACGAGATCTGGGACATCCTGGAGCGCGTCACCAAGAAGCATCCCGTGATGCTCAACCGCGCGCCCACGCTGCACCGCCTCGGTATCCAGGCTTTCGAGCCCGTGCTTATAGAAGGTCTCGCGATCCAGCTGCACCCGCTGACCTGCGCGGCGTTCAACGCCGACTTCGACGGCGACCAGATGGCCGTGCACGTGCCCATCAGCCAGGAAGCGCAGATGGAAGCGCGCATGCTGATGATGGCCACCAACAATATCCTGTCGCCGGCCTCCGGCAAGCCCATAGCCAACCCGTCGCACGACATGGTGCTGGGCATCAACTACATCACCAAGATAAAGATCGGCGAGCCCGGCGAAGGCAAGTTCTTCAACGACAAAGAAGAGGCCCTCACCGCCAACCAGCACGGCATCCTCGACCTGCACGCCAAGATCAAGGTGCGCGGCTACAACGACACCACCCACGAGTCCGTCGACTTCAATAAGGAAGAGAAGACCTGGCTCAAGCCCGCCGACTGGAAGGACTACGTCACCGTCGGCCGCCTGATCTTCTTCGACAGCCTGCCGAAGAACGTGGACTGGAAGCGCTACAACAAGCCCGTGACCAAGAAAGACCTGTCCAATTTGGTCGACGAGTCCTATAAGAACCCCGAAGTCGGGCATCATGAGACCGTGCTCCTGCTGGACCGCCTGATGAACCTCGGCTTCCATTACTGCACGCTGTCCGGCATCAGCATCTCCATCGCCGACATGTCCGTGCCCGCCGACAAGGCCGCCCTAATCACGCACGCCCAGAAACAGGTGCGCGACATCGAAGGTCAGGCCAAAGACGGCATCATCACCGACAACGAGCGGTATAACAAGATCATCGACATCTGGACGCATGTCAGCGACGAAGTCGCCAACATGATGTTCGACGAGATGCAGAAGCAGGAAAAGAAGGTTTACGACAAGGACGAGCCCCGCTTCAACGCTATCTTCATGATGGCCGACTCCGGCGCCCGCGGTTCCCGCCAGCAGGTAAAACAGCTGGCCGGTATGCGCGGTCTGATGGCGAAGCCCCAGAAGAAGCTGACCGGCGGCGTGGGCGAGATCATCGAGAACCCCATCCTGTCCAACTTCCGCGAAGGCCTGACCGTCCTCGAGTACTTCATCTCGACGCACGGCGGACGCAAAGGTCTCTCCGACACCGCCCTGAAAACGGCCGACGCCGGTTACCTCACCCGCCGCCTGGTGGACGTGGCCCATAACGTGGTCATCACCAGCCAGGACTGCGGGACCATCAACGGCGTGGAGCTGAAAGCCCTCGTCAGCGGCGACGAAGTCATCGAGCCCCTTACCGACCGTATCACCGGCCGCGTGGTGCTCGAGGACGTGAAGTTCACCGACGCCGAAGGGAAATCCAAAGTTATAGTGAAGCGCGGCGAAATGGTGACCCCGGTGCAGGCCAAGGAGATCGAGAAAGCCAAGATCGAATCCGTGTTCACCCGCTCCGTGCTCACCTGCGAAGCCGAAACCGGCATCTGCGCCACCTGCTACGGGCAGAACCTCGCCACCGGCTATAAAGTCGAGACCGGCGAAGCCGTCGGCATCATCGCCGCCCAGTCCATCGGCGAACCCGGCACGCAGCTGACCCTGCGGACGTTCCACATCGGTGGTACCGCGTCCCGCGTGCTCGAGAAGGCCGAGTACCGCGCGAAATCGGAAGGCAAAGCCGAATTCCGCGACGTCAAGACCGTGAAGAACCGCGACGGGCACATCATCGTGGTCTCCCGCGGCGCGATCATCAGCATCAAGTACAAGGACGCCAAGAAATTCCCGCCGGAAGACCTGAAGATCAGCTACGGCGCGCGCATCCACCTCGAGGACAAGGCCAGCCTGAAAGCGGGCGACCTGATCGCCGAGTGGGACCCGCATACCGTGCCCATCATCACCGAGCACGACGGTAAAGCCAAGTACCTCGACATCAAGGAAGGCGTCACGCTCCACGAGGAGCGCAACAAGGTCACCGGCATCATCGAGCGCAAGATCATCGAGCACCGCGGCACGAAGCGCAACCCGCGCATCGTCGTCGAGCACGGCAGCCAGGTGGTCGGCTCGCATACCCTGCCCACCGACACCATCATCATCGTCGAGCAGAACGAAGACGTGAAGAAGGGCGACATCGTCGCCAAGATCCACCGCGACACCGCGAAGACCAAGGACATCACGGGCGGCCTGCCGCGCGTGGCCGAGCTCTTCGAGGTCCGCAGGCCCAAGAACGCCGCTATCATCACCAAGATCGAAGGCCTGGTGTCCCTCGGGACCACCGCCAAGGGCCTGGTCGAGGTCTCCGTGAAGAACGAAGAGACCGGCCAGGTCGAGGCGAACTCCATACCCTACGGCAAGCACCTGGTCGTCTACGAAGGCGACCGCGTGGCCGTGGGCGAGGCGCTGACCGACGGCGCCGTGGACATGCACGACCTGCTCGCCGTCAAAGGCGTGAAAGAAGTGCAGAACTACATCGTCGACGCCATCCAGGAAGTCTACAGGCTCCAGGGCGTCAACATAAACGACAAGTACATCGAGATCATCGTCCGCCAGATGTTATCCAACATCAAGATCACCGAGCCGGGCGGGACTTCGCTCCTCAAGGGCGAGATCGTCCACAAGGCCGGGTTCAAAGCGGAGAACGCGGAAGCGGCCACGACCGGGCACGACGCTGCCCAGGGCGAGCCCGTGCTTCTTGGTATTTCCAAGGCTTCACTGGCCTCGGAGTCGTTTATCTCGGCCGCCAGCTTCCAGGAGACCACGCGCGTCCTTACCGACGCGGCCACCACGAACAAGGTGGATAATTTAAAAGGCCTCAAGGAAAATGTTATAATAGGACATCTGGTGCCCGCCGGCAGCGGCTTTGCCACTCGCAAGCTGGCTGACGAAGAAGAGGACGCGGCGGAAGCGAAAGCCGCCAAAGAGAAGAACAAGGAGGAGTAGTTAACGGGGCAGCCCGCTAACCGCTCATAATAGGAAATTATGTCAACAATCAATCAGCTTATCAGACACGGCCGGAACACACTGAAAAGGTCCAGCAAGGCTCCCGCCCTCATGTCCTGCCCGCAGCGCCGCGGCGTCTGCACCAGGGTCTATACGACGACCCCCAAGAAGCCCAACTCGGCGCTGCGCAAAGTGGCCCGCGTGAAGCTTACTTCCAAGCATGAGGTCACCGCCTATATCCCCGGCGTCGGCCATAACCTGCAGGAACACTCCATAGTGATGGTGCGCGGAGGCCGCGTGAAGGACCTTCCCGGCGTGCGCTACCACATCATCCGCGGCGCGCTCGACGCGGCCGGCGTGGAAGGAAGGCTCCAGAGCCGCTCCTGCTACGGGACCAAGCGCCCGAAAGGCGTCAAGCTTCCCGGCCGGAAGGGCCACGAAGCCATGGCCGGAAAGAAGTAAATCTGTAGGCCGGAACCGGGAGCCTTAAAACTCCCGTACCTGCCGACTGCTGAATAATAAGAAAGGACTGGAACAATACTATGCCAAGAAAAGGTTTAAAACCCCGCGAAAGAAGAGATGCCCCGCCGGCGGATTTCAAGTACAATTCCGTACTGGTGTCCCGCATCATCAACAGGGTGAATTTCCAGGGTAAGAAGATCGTCGGCGAGCGGATCGTCTACGGCGCCCTCGACATCATCGCGGAAAAGACCAAAGAAGATCCTCTTATGGTCTTCACCAAGGCCATCGAGACGGTGCGCCCCCTTCTTGAAGTGAAGGCCCGCCGCGTCGGCGGAGCCAACTACCAGGTGCCCATAGAGGTCCGCCCCGCCCGTTCAGCTACGCTGGCGATGCGCTGGATCCTCGGCGCCGCGCGCGACCGCAAAGGCCGCCCGATGGCCGAGCACCTGGCCGAGGAAATACTTTTAGCCTACAAGAAAGAAGGCGCCGCCTTCAAGAAACGCGAAGACACCCACAGGATGGCGGAAGCCAACCGTGCCTTCGCGCATTACCGCTGGTAAAAAACCAGTCAGCTAGCCGGCCGGTCAGTCCCAACTGACCGGCCGACCAGCATACTTTAAGCACAACTAAGGGACATATGGCAGAATTCGACCTGAGAAAAGTTCGCAACACCGGAATCATCGCCCACATCGACGCGGGCAAAACGACCACCACCGAGCGCATCCTCTATTACACCGGCAAGAGCCACAAGATCGGCGAGGTGCACGACGGCAATACCACCACCGACTGGATGCCCCAGGAGCGCGAGCGCGGCATCACCATCACCGCGGCCGCCATCTCCACCCAGTGGCAGGGCCACACCGTGAATATCATCGACACCCCGGGCCACGTGGACTTCACCGCCGAAGTGGAGCGCTCGCTGCGCGTCCTCGACGGCGCGGTCACCGTGTTCGACGGCGTGCAGGGCGTAGAGCCCCAGTCCGAGACCGTTTGGCGCCAGGCCGACAAATACCACGTCCCCCGGGTGGCCTACGTCAACAAGATGGACCGCATCGGCGCCGACTTCTACATGTCCGCCGAATCCATCGTGGAAAAACTGGGCGCGAACGCGTCCCCCATACAGCTTCCTATCGGCGTCACCGAGACCTTTAAAGGCCTCGTCGACCTCGTGAAAATGAAAGCGCTTATCTGGATCGGCGACGACCTGGGCGCGCATTTCGACGAGCTCGAGATCCCCGCCGACATGATGGAGATCTCCAACAAGTACCGCACCCAGCTCATCGAGAAACTGGCCGACTTCGACGAGAACATCATGGAGAAGTACCTGGCCGGCAAGACCGACTTCACCGAAGTCGAGCTAAAGGCGGCCATCCGCCGCGGCTGCCTGGCGAACAAGTTCTTCCCCGTGCTGTGCGGCTCTTCCTATAAGAACAAAGGCGTGCAGCCGATGCTGGACGCTATCATCGACTTCCTGCCCTCCCCGCTGGACGTGCCGGCCCTGGTGTGCAAGGACGCGCATAGCGGCGAGGAAGCCATCCGCAAGGCCGACCCGAAAGACCCTTTCTGCGCGCTTCTTTTCAAGATCCAGCCCGACCCTTTCGTCGGCAAACTGACCTTCTTCCGCGTCTATTCCGGAACCCTTAAGCCGGGCGACACCGTTTACTTCGCCCGCAAGAAGACGCAGGAGCGCATCGGCCGTATCCTCAGGATGCACGCCAACAAGCGCGAAGAAATAAAAGAGATCGGCGCAGGCGACATCGCCGCGACCGTGGCCATCAAGAGCGCCACCGTCGGCGAGACCATCTGCGATCCCGAACATCCCGTAATTCTCGAAGGTATAACCTTCCCCGAACCCGTCATCTCCATCTCCATCGAGCCCAAGTCGAAGGAAGACGAGCAGAAGATGGGCCTCGCGATGGGCAGGCTGGCCGAAGAAGACCAGACCTTCCTCATCAAGACCGACGAAGAGACCGGCCAGACCATCATCTCCGGCATGGGCGAACTCCACCTGGACATCATCGTGGACCGCCTCAAGCGCGAGTTCAACGTGCAGGCCAATGTAGGCCGCCCGCAGGTCGCTTTCCGCGAATCGATCAAGAGGAAAGTGGAGCAGGAAGGCAAGTTCATCCGCCAGTCCGGCGGTCACGGCCAGTACGGCCACGTGTGGCTCACCGTCGAGCCCCAGAGCATGAACAAGGGCTTCGAATTCGTCGACAATATCAAGGGCGGCCGCATTCCCAAGGAATTCATCCCCGCCGTGGAAAAAGGCGTGCGCGAATCGCTGGATTGCGGCGTGCTCGCCGGTTTCCCGGTCGTGGACGTGAAAGTGACGCTGTTCGACGGCTCCTTCCACGACGTCGACTCTTCCGAAATGGCTTTCAAGATAGCCGGCTCGATGGCTTTCAAGGACGCCTGCCGCAAGGCCAGCGCCTACCTGATGGAACCCATCATGAAGGTTGAAGTGGTGACGCCCGAAGCGAACATGGGCGACGTCATCGGCGACCTGAGCAGCCGCCGCGCCAAGATCAACGAGATGGGCAACCGCGGAAACGCGCGCTTCGTGCGCGGAACCGTGCCCCTTTCCGAGATGTTCGGCTACTCGACCGTAGTCCGCTCGATCTCGCAGGGCCGCGCCTCCTTCAACATGGAGCCCAGCCACTACGAGGAAGTCCCCGCCGCGATCTCGAAGAGCGTGGTAGAGACCCGCACCGCGGCGGCCGAAGCGGCGAAATAAACTTTTCCGCCGGTCGGCAAAGCCGGCGGATCTAAAGCAAGCAAACTTAAGGAGCAAAAAATGGCAAAAGCAAAGTTCGACAGAAGCAAGCCCCACGTAAACGTCGGCACCATCGGCCACGTCGACCACGGCAAATCCACTCTTACCGCCGCGCTGGTGAAGACCCAGTCGGTCCTCGGCCTGGCCAAGACCATGTCTTACGCCG
>JAQTOU010000011.1 GCA_028713125.1 Elusimicrobiales bacterium
TTTAATGGAGCGATTATCGCTGTTGGACACTTTAAATTTGAATCAAAACCGATTGAACAGGATACGTGACGGGGACTTACAGCCATTCCTGCCCTTCGCTTAAAAAAGTTTCTTGGGACAGCCCTGGAACAAAGGGCCTAAAGCCCCCTGGGCCTCCCGGCCCATGACGAATGCCCCGGGAAATAATACAATGTATTACACGGTAATGACAGAGCAACACGCGGATAGCGGGGACAGGCCGGCGGATAAAGGGAGAGAAAAATGATCAGAATGATACTAACGGCGGTTTTCCTGGGCTTGGCCTGCGCGCCCGCCTCCGCGGCGCAGCCGGCGAGGGTTTTCGACCCCAGGCTGGCCGGCTCGGCCGTTTATTCCGACCCCGGCTTCCAGGAATTCGTGGAAACTTCGTACGGCTACCTGCGCCCCGGCTCCGGGGCCGCGGCGGCGGCCGGCTTCAGGGATTCGGTCGCTTCGCCGGCCCCGGCGGCGCGTAAAGCCGCCAGCGCGGGCGCTAAAGGGGAAAAATATATTTTGGTCAGCATACAGCCCAGGTCGTCCGACTACTCCGGCCTGCTTGGGGAGATCTCGGCTTCCGCCGGCTTCGTCCTCTCCGGGGAGCGGATAAGCCACCTGAAGAATGGAAAAGTCATCACGCTGCTGGGCAGGGTCCCCGCCTCGGGGCTTGCAGCGATCCGCAAAAACCCGGGCGTGGCCGCGGTTTACCGCGTGCGCAAAGCGTCCGCCAAAGCTCTCTGAGCCGGCCGCGGGTATTTTTAGATTTCATTTTTTAATAAGATAGCGGTATGACAATTTCAAAGGTCCTGGAATTCGAGCAGCGGGTGGTGCCGGAAGAAATAGACGGGCTCGGCCATGTGAACAACCAGGTTTACCTGGACTGGTTCATGACCGCGGCCACGAAGCACTCGGACCTGGCCGGCTGGCCCGTGGGCAAGATGATCGCCGCCGGCGAGGGCTGGGTGGTGCGCCGGCATGAGATAGACTATCTGATCCCCGTGCTGCCGGGGGACTCCATCCGCATGCGCACCTGGGTGGAGACCGCAGAGCGCGCCTCCTCGCAGCGGCAATACGAGCTTGTCAGGGTGTCCGACGGCAAGCTGGTCTGCCGCGGCAGCACCGTCTGGGTGTGGATAAATTTCAAGACCGGCCGCCCCAGCCGCATACCGGAGGCCGTTATCAGGGATTTCGCCAACTGGGAGCCCGGGCCGGAAAAGTGACCGGCGGCAGGCTTTTGGCCGGCGCGCGTTTTCGCTAACCGCCGGCGAGAGATCTCTTCTGTGTTTTTTCCGCCCTTACCTGTTCAACAGTTATCATTATTTTCGCGCAAGCTTCGGCGTCCGAGAGGGCGTTGTGGTGCTTCAGCGGGATGCTGAGGTGGTGGCAGACATGCGAAAGGGTGGCGGGCTTGAGCCCCAGTTCTGTTCTTGAAAGCTTTACCGTGCAGATGAAAGGCTGTGGAGGCGCGCCCAGCCCTGCGGCAGCGCAGCAGGCGTAAAGCACGCTCTTGTCGAAAGGCGCATTGTGCGCCGCGATAAAGTCGGCTCCCTCGAAAAAATCGGCCAGCCCGGGCCAGACTTCCGCGAACAGCGGCTCGTTCTCCACGTCCTCCCAGGTTATGCCGTGGATGTCGGTGAACCGGATGTCCTGGCGCGGCGGCTGTATAAGGCGGTAAGCGGTCTTTATGACGCGGCCGTCCTCCACGCGGGCGAGGCCGACGGCGCAGGCGGAGTCCCGCCCGTAGTCGGCCGTCTCAAAATCTATGGCGGTAAAGCGGGACATCAAGGCGCGGGGGAATCCAGCAGCAATTGTTCGAAAGCCGTGAAATATTCGGTGACCTTTTTTACGTAGTTCCTGGTTTCTTTGAAGGGGGGGACGTCCTGGTATTTGCGCACATTTCCCTGCCCGGCATTATAGGCCGCTATGGCCATCTGGGAAGTTTTTTTATCCAGGTCCGCTCCTGAAATATCAGCCGACGCGGTGACGGCGAATTCATCCCATAGAATTTTGAGGTATTTGACCCCGTATTTTATATTGACGGCCGGGGTATACAGCTTGCTCGTGTCTTTAAGCCCGAGCCACCTGGCCGTGTCGGGCATGAGCTGCATCAGGCCCTTCGCGCCCACGGAACTGTGCGCCTTGGGGTCAAAAGAGGATTCTTTCTGTATTATGGCCAGGATCAGGTGCAGGTCTACGCCTTGCGCTTTTGACTCCGCCCTGGCTATTTCTAAATAGGGGATCTTCGGGTTGTCGCCTATAGATTTCGCGGAGGAGCGCAGCGGGGAGAACAGTTCCGCTCCCGGGTCATGCTCGGCGTCGGGCCTTATCAGGAAATCAAATCCGGCTGAGGGGGAGGAGGGGTCTTCGACGGCTTCCGGGACTATCGACGGCTCGGGCATCGTCACGGCCGGTGCGACCCTGGACTCCGAGAGCTGAGAAAAAGACTGCGCCGAGGCCAGCGCGGGCGCGGCCAGGATCAGGGCAGTAAGCAGCATCGGAAGTCTTTTCATAGTAAATCCTATATAGTCTAGTTGACATGTCAAGTGCTGTCAAGGGCCTGCGGGCCTATGGCCCTGCGCATGGAGGGTTCTGGCGGCAGCGCTGCCGGCGCAATAAAAAACCCGGGACCTGCGCCCCGGGTTTTCGGCCGCCTGCCCGTTTATTTTCCTTCTTTAAGGATATCGGTCTTCTGAACGGCGGCTTTCGTCTCGGCTATGGAGAATTTAGGATTTACTTTCACCACTTTGGCGGTTCCGACTTTTTCTTCTTCGGAGCCCAGCGACTCTCCGGTGTCGGGGTCGACCATATCTTCTCCCACGCGGTAGATGCCGTAGACGCGGCCGACTTTCTCGCCGTCCGCGCCGCCGGAGTTGATATAGACCTGATTACCGGTGATCTTTATTATTTTAACCGCCCCTGCCCCGCCTTCGTCGAATTTCGCCGAAAGCTCCTTCGCCACGGCGTCGACGGCTTTGCGGGCGGCTTTGCCGAGGATGGTCTCGTCGAAGCCTTCTTTGCCGAAGTCGAAGCTGGGGGCTATGCTGAGGTCGCCGGAGAACTCCGCGCTGGATTTCTCTCCCTCGCCTTTGGCCGCGGCGGCTATCTGCGCGGAGGTGGTGTCTATGGCCCGCACGTCTATGACTACGCGCGCCTTCGTCTTGGAGATCTTGGCCCCGCCTCCGAAGGGGAGAACTTTTTCAAGCCCGCCTACGCCCATCTTGGAATCTTTTATCCCGAACTCGGTCACCGCGCCGGTTATGATGTATTGCGCGCCCAGCAGGCGGCCTATCTTCGCCGCGGTCTGGGCCGTTACCGCGCCCGAGGCGCCCAGCTTCTGCTCTTCCAGCACGGCTTCGAGCTTGCTGCGTTCTATCAAAGTATATTTTTTTGTTTCGGACAGGGAGGTGACCATCATCTCGGCCACGCCGGTGCCTATATTCTGCCAGCTGCCGCGATGGTTGGACTTGTCCTCCAGGTCCAGGACGCAGATTATTTTTTTGCCTCCGCACCAGCCGTTAACGGCCCCGGCCAGCAACAGCGCCGCGGAAAGCAGTTTTATTTTTGTTTTCATGGTTTCTCCTGTCGAATATATGGACTAATAATAGCAAAAAGCGGGCGGATTTTTAACCCGCGCAGTTTTGGTAGAATATATCTTAAGCGGCTTTCCAAGGAGGCTCTATGTTTAAAATGGGTAAAAGATTTTTTCTCTTCATCGCGGTAAATATCCTCATCCTGGCGACCTTGTCGATCACCATGCGCCTGCTCGGGGTGGGGAACTATTTCAGCGCGCGCGGTATCGATTATAACAGCCTGATGATGTTCTGCCTGGTCTGGGGCATGGGCGGGGCTTTCATCTCCCTCGCGCTCTCCCGCGTGATGGCGAAGTGGATGATGGGCGTGCAGGTGATAGACCCGAACAGCCCAGAGAACGACGCCGGCCGCGAGCTGGTATCCACAGTGTACCGCCTGGCCCGTGCGGCAAACCTGTCGGCCATGCCCGAGGTGGGCTGGTACGACAGTTCCGAGGTCAACGCTTTCGCTACCGGCCCGACCAAGAGCCGCGCGCTGGTGGCCGTCTCTTCCGGCCTGCTGCAGAAGATGGACAGGGAGGAGATAGAGGGCGTGCTGGCCCATGAAATTTCCCACATAGCGAACGGCGACATGGTCACCATGACGCTGATCCAGGGCATCATAAACGCTTTCGTCATGTTCCTCGCGCGGGTGATCGCTTTCTTCATAGCCAACCGCGGGCGCGACGAAGAGAGCAGTTCCGCCCCCAGCTACCTGGTTATTTTCCTGCTCGAGATGGTGCTGAGCGTGCTGGGCATGCTGGTGGTGTCCGCTTTCTCCCGCCGCCGCGAATACCGCGCCGACGAAGGGGGCGCGCAGCTGGCCGGCCGCACCAGCATGATCAAGGCTCTCGAAGCCCTCCAGAGCACGGTGGCTTATGCGGACCTTACCCATAAAGAGGCTTTGGCCACGCTGAAGATCTCCGGCAAGCCCTCCGGCTTCTTCGCGCTGTTCGCCACGCACCCCCCGCTGGAAGAGCGCATCGCCAAGCTCAAGTCCGCTGTCTGAGCCTTCCCGTCCCCGTGAAAAACCGCCCGCGCGAACGGGCGGTTTTTTTATGCAAAGAAGTTGTATAATTTTCGGGGGAAACAATTATGTGCGGCAGATACTCACAAACCATGGACCTGGCCGAAGCGGTTAAACGCTTCGGCGTCAAGCAGGCCCCGTTCAACTGCAAGCCGAGCTACAATATCGCTCCCGGGGCCTCCGCGCCGGTGGTCTGCGCAGGCGGGCTGAGGCTTATGAAATGGGGCTTTATCCCGGCCTGGTCCTCGGCGGCCTTCGGGAGCGGCCCTTCCACGCCGCTGTTCTCCCCCGGCAATACGCTCGAGAAAAAATTTTCCGAAGAGACGACGCCCGATACGGCGGCGCCGCAGGAGCGCGAAGGGCTTATCAACGCCCGCGCCGAGGGGATAGCGTCCCGCCCGGCTTTCCGCTCGGCTTTTTACCGGACCAGGTGCATAATTCCGGCCGACGGTTTTTACGAGTGGCAGAGCTCCGCCGGAGTGAAAACCCCCTACCGCTTCGAGATGAAGGATAAAAGCCTGTTCGGCATGGCCGGGGTTTACGAGGAGAAGACCGGGACCTTCGCCATAATAACGGCCGCGGCCAGCGCGCTGGTCCGCACGGTGCACCACCGGATGCCGGTGATCCTCGAGCGCCGCCACGAGGCGCTCTGGCTGGACCCCAAGTTCCGCGACAGCGAGACCCTGCTGCCCCTGCTCCGCGCCTACGATTCCTCCCTGATGCACGTTTACCGCGTATCCGACATCGTCAACGATCCCAAAAATGATTCCCCCGACTGCCTGAAGCCGCTGCAGGCCTAGGAAGGCGGACGGCTATCTCCCAGAGCGCATGGCTGAAATATCGAACAAGGCTAAACAGCTGGTTTCAAGATCGAAAAAGATCCTGATCTTCACAGGCGCCGGGATCTCCACCGGCAGCGGCATCCCCGATTATCGCGGGCCGGAAGGCGTCTGGCTTAAGCGCGAGCCTGTTCTTTACCAGGATTTCATCGCTTCCACAAGATCGAAAGTTGAATATTGGAAATACAAAGCCGAGACCTTTCCGGCCTTCCTCGCGGCCGTCCCTAACGCGGCGCATAAAGCCGCAGCGGCGCTGGAGAGAACCGGCAGGCTGCTCGCGCTGGTCACCCAGAATATCGACAATCTGCACCGGGCGGCCGGAACGCATACCGACAAGCTGATAGAGCTGCACGGCTCCGGACTCTACGCGGAATGCCTGGACTGCATGAGCTGGACCTCGATGGAGGTAGCCCTGGGCAGCTTCAGGGCCGACGGGGCTCCGCCCCAGTGCTCCTGCGGCGGGTGGCTGAAGCCGGCGGTAGTGATGTTCGGCGAGCCGCTTGAGCGGGAGAGCCTCGTAAAGGCTTTCAAGGCGGCGGAGGACTGCGACCTGGTCATTTCGGCGGGCTCCTCGCTGGCGGTGGAGCCCGCGGCTTCGGTCCCTCTTTCCGCGAAGGCGGGGGGAAAGCCTTACATTATCGTGAACCTCGGGCCTACGGCGCACGATAAGGCCGCCGACATAATACTGGACGGCGACGCCTGCGAGATCCTCCCTTTCATCCTTTCCTGAAAGTTCGAGAAAACCTGCGCCCCGGCTGAGGGCTTGTATTTTGTAAAATATAGGTAATGGCTAGAGACCGCCGCGGGCTTTTTTTCAACTTCCTCATTCTATTCCTTGGCTTTTCACTGCTTACGCGGTTCACGCTGCTGGCTATGGCCTGGCCCGAGCTGGACGGCGGACTTTTTGTCCTTATCAGGATATTCGCGGCGGGGCTGCTCTATGACTGCGCGGCTTTTTCCTATGCAGGGGCGGGGCTGGCGCTCTACCTGCTCGTCCTCCCGGAGAAAATTTATACGGCCGCCTGGCACCGCCTGGCTTTCTACGGCGTTTTCTTCATAGCGGCTTTCCTTCTCGCCTTCAACCTGGCGGCGGAGTACTATTTTTTCTACGAGTTCGGCGTGCGCTATAACTTCATAGCGGTGGACTACCTGGTCTATACCAACGAGGTCCTGGGCAATATCCGCGAATCCTACAATCTCCCGGTGGTCCTGCCGCTGGTCGCGGCCCTGGCCGCCGGGGCGCTCTGGCTTTTCCGGCGGCGCCTGGCTTCCTCTTTCTCCGATCCCCTGCCCTTCCGCAAAAGGCTTTACAGCGCTCTGCCGGTCCTTGCCGCGCCGGCCCTCTGTTTCTTCCTGCTGGACGGTCGGCTCGCCCAGGTCTCGAAGAACGAGTACGCCAATGAAGTTGCGATGAACGGCCTTTACGCTTTCGGCTCGGCGTTCATCAATAATGAGCTGCCCTACGATAAATTCTACGCCACCATGGACGGGGAAAAGGCTTTTAAAGGACTGCGCGAAGATTTGGCGGCCCCGGGCACCGAGTTCAGCGACGGCGGCCTGGATATAGCGAGGAAGATAAAAGCCCGCGGGCCATTCAAAAAGCTGAACGTGGTCGTGATAGTCGGCGAGAGCCTGAGCGCGGAGTATTTCCAGGCTTTCGGCTCTGCCAAAGGCGCCGGCACGCTGCCGAACCTGGACGCGCTGGCCGGCAAGTCGCTCTTCTTCAAGCGCTTCTACGCCGCGGGAACCCGCACCGTGCGCGGGCTCGAGGCAATAACCCTGTCCATCCCGCCGCTGCCCGGGACCTCCATCGTGAAGCGCCCGGATAACGCCGATTTCTTTTCCTGGGGCTCGGTGATGAGCGGGCTCGGCTATTCGAATAAATTCATTTACGGCGGCTACGGCTACTTCGACAATATGAACGCCTTCTATTCCGGCAACGGTTTCGGCATAGTGGACCGCGCCAGTTTTTCAAAGGACGAGATAACTTTCGCCAATGTCTGGGGCGTCTGCGACGGGGACCTGCTGACGAAGACCCTGAAAGAAGCCGACGCTGATTTCAAGGCCGGCAAGCCTTTCTTCTACATGCTGATGACCACCACCAACCACCGGCCTTTCACTTACCCCGACGGGAAAATAGATATCCCGCCCTCTTCGCAGAGCCGCCGGGGCGCTTTGAAATATTCCGACTACGCGATAGGGGAGTTCCTGGCGGCGGCCTCTAAAAAGCCCTGGTTCAAGGATACGGTTTTCGTAATAACGGCGGACCACTGCGCGAATTCGGCCGGGAAGACCGAGATCCCGGTGCGGAATTACCATATCCCGCTTTTGATCTATTCCCCGGCGCATATCAAGCCGGCCGCAGTTGATACGCTGACCGCCCAGGCCGACCTGGCGCCTACCATGCTGGGGCTTCTGAACGTCTCTTACGAGAGCCGCTTCTTCGGGCGGGACATTCTCAACGGGAAGCCGGCGGGACGGGCCTTCCTCTCGACTTTCCAGAAAATGGGCCTTCTTAAGGACGGGCGCCTGGCCGTGCTTGGGCCGAAAAAATACCTGAAGACCTATAAATGGGACGAGGCCGCAAAGACCATCGCCGAAACTCCCGAAGATAAAGCGCTGGAAGAAGAGGCGGTCTCCTTTTTCCAGGGAGCTAATTACGTCTATAAAAAGCGCCTGAACCGGGTAAAATAGGACTTGTTCATTATGATGAAGGCTTTCACTTCTTTTGTTTTACTGCTCTCCTTCGCGCTCCCCGCGCCCGCCGCGGACCAGCCCGCGCCGGGCGGCGCCGGGCTTTCCACGGCCGCCGTTAATACTTCTTCCGCCGCGGCGGTCCCCGTTCTTTCTTACGATTACGGGATGGCGCAGCGCAAGCGGGGCGATACCGCCGCCGCCAAGGAGACCTTCCTGAAACTCCTGGAGCAGACTCCCGACAGCGGGGGGGCTTTGGAAGGCCTGTCTTTGACCTGCATGGCCCTCGGGCAGTACGAGGAGGCGCTGGTCTACCTCGGGCGCTGGAACGCTCAGTCGCCTCACAATACATACATTCTCGGGCTTCTCGTCCGGGCCCAGAACAGGCAAAGGGACGAGGCCGGGGCCCTGCGGACTTACAAGGAGATCGTAGAATGCGACAAGCGCGACTGCGTTTCGAGGCGGCGGCTCGACTCCTCCATGGAACTGCTCCAGGCCGGGATCTTCCCTCGCGCAAGGTCTTCCAAGTCTTATTCCGTAGAAGGCGTAGGGACATCGAACCCCCAGCGCATACTTTATGAAGGCTACTCGGTCGGCAGCCGTTTCCGGGCGCCGCTCAAGGCCGGCCTCGACCTCGTCGGAGGCGTCGAGATACGCGAAGAGGCGCAAAGGAATGACGGCCAGGGTTTTACCTATTATGACGTACAGGAAAAGATCTATTCAGCCGGTCTTGGCGGGCGGCCCAGCCGCGACCTGAAATGGGAAGCCGAGTACGGGCAGTCCGCGCTTTCTGACCTGAAGGGCTCGGGCGTCGGGAATAAAGTCATGAACCGGGCGCGGTTGGCGGGCGCCCTGCACGCCTATGATTCTGATTTCAGGCTTGCGCTTGCGCATGCCCCCAGGTTCCTCCGCGGCTCAGGCGGCACGCAGTATTTCAGCCTGCTCAGGGAGAACTCCGCGCGCGCGGAGGCGGAATTCAGCGCCCTCAACTGGAACTGGCTGGCCCGCGCGGGGCTCTACGGGACCTCCGACGGCACTACCCTCGGGACTTATTCCCTGCGCGGGAACCGCGAGCTTGGCGGCAATATTCTTCAGTCCGGCTATTCGCACGGCCAGCAGGAATTTTACAGCGCCTCGGCGTCCGGGCGCCTGCGCTACGTCAATACCGACACTCTCAGCGCGGGCCTCCGGCGTAGCGTGGACGATAAATACCGCGCGGGAGCTTCTTACGCCTATACCGGCTACTCGGACAGGAATTACCTCAATGAGCTGGACGGGGAACTGACCGGCTGGCTCCCCTGGAACAAGGAGTTCTACGGGACCTACCAGTACTCGCTGCAGAATTTCAGGGCGCCCTATGCCGGCTATCCCTCCAGCGACCTGACCGCGCATTTGCTCGGCGCGTACTGGCGGCGCTGCCATGGCCGGAACTGGGCGGCGCTTGCCGGCTATGAGCGCGGGATCATGCGGGACAACCGCGGCTCCTACCAGGCGAACACCTATCTTGCGGAGGCGGAGTGGTACCGGGGGGCTAACGCTTCAGTCCGCGCCCAGGCAAAGAAGCGCGACACCACCGGGCGGGGCCATTCCTACTCGGCGGGCCTGCAGGCCCGCTATAGTTTCTGAATAACAGTCTTTTTTCGCTGGAACACCGTTTCGAGGCCATATTTCTATGATGAAGTTTTTCAGCCGGCTGCCGGATCTTCCAAGGATCTCTGAAGCCGTTTCACGGTTCTTTAACCTTTTACCGGCCCTGCTGCTCGCTTTCTTTTTCCTGCGGGCCGCGGAAATGGGCGGCGGGATAGAGACCGGCGCGGCTTACTCGGCGATGGCGGGGGTGGCGGCGGCCGCGGTCTGGCAGGATATGATCAGCCTGGCCCGGTACCTGCCCGCCCTCTTCCTGTACTCGCTCCCTTTCCTTCTTCCGCGGTCGCGCCGCGTTTGTTTCTGGGGCCTGGGCCTGGCCTGGTCGCTGCTTCTGCTGGTGCAGACCTCGCTGGTACAATATTTCCTCACGGCGCGCGTCCCTCTCGGCGCTGACCTGTTCTCTTACGACCTGACCGACATAATAACTACGACCGAGGGAGGCCTGCCGGTCAAGGTCGCGGCCGCCGCCGGCCTGCTTCTGGCCTTGTCCGGCTTCTGGTCGGCGCTGCTTGCGCTGAGCCGGAGTTCACGGCAGGTCCTGCCGAAGCGTATAGCTTTTTCCGTGCTGGCGGCTGCCCTGTTAGTGATGGCGGGCGCCCCGAAGCGGTCCAGCTACGCCGGTTCCGGTACCGAGTACATTTACGATCTGACCCTAAATAAGGCGGCGTATTTTTTTGACGACAGCTTTTCTTACCTGGTTAAAGCCCGGTTGAAAAAAAAGACCGACCCGGAAGCCGGGCCCGTTCCGGCCCCTTCCGCTACCGGTTTCCGCTACCTGGACCCGAAGTATCCTTTCCTGCGCGAAGAGCGGACCCCCGACGTCCTGGGGCCTCAGCTCCAGATAAAACCCGGCAGCCCGCCGAACTTGGTCTTTATCATCGTGGAAGGCCTTGGCCGGGCTTTCTCCGGGCCGGACGCGCACCTTGGAAGTTTCACGCCCGAGCTGGACAAAATCGCGGAGAACAGCCTGTACTGGGAGAATTTCCTCGCAGTCCAGGGGAGAACTTTCGGGATCTTGCCGTCTTTATTCTCTTCTCTTCCTTTCGGAGATGAAGGTTTTGCCGAGCTGGGGGAGCGCATGCCTCCGCATGTTTCGCTGCTCAGCGTGCTAAAGGCCAATAAGTACCGCCTGAAATGCTATGTCGGATTCGACATGAATTTCGATAATGACCGCTCGTTCTACCGCCGCCAGGGCGCGGACCTGCTGGTGGACGAGAATGATTTCGGGCCCGGCTATGTCCGAAGCAATAGCTGGGGCTATGCCGATAATGACCTGGTTTCCAGGGCGCTGGAGAGCGAGGCCCAGGACGCGAAGCAGCCTTTCGTGTCGGTGCTCAAGACCACGACGATGCATACCCCCTACACTTTCAACGGCCAGAAGGATTCCTATGCCGGCTTCGAGCGGTACCTCGACAAAATAGGCATAGCTGAAAAGAAGAAGGACGCCTACCGCGAATACCGGAACATCTACACTTCCATCCTCTACACCGACCGGGCGCTCGGCCGCTTCTTCGAAGAAATGAAAAAGAAGCCTTCGTACCAGAACACGGTGTTCATAATCACCGGCGACCACCGGCTGCCGGAGATCCCGCTGGCGACGCGGATCGACAGGTTCCATGTGCCGCTGATAATTTTCTCGCCGCTGCTGAAGGCGCCGGCCAGGATCAAGTCGGTCTCCTCCCATTTCGACGTCGCGCCTTCGCTCCTGGCTTTCTTCTCCCGCAATTACGGCTTCCAGACTCCGAGCTCCGTCACCTGGCTGGGCTCCGGCCTTGATATGGAGCCTTCCTTCAGGAACGTCCATGAGTTCCCGATGAAACAGACCAAGACGAATTTGGTGGACTTTGTTTCAGGGACCTGGTACCTTAACCAGGAGACTCTTTATAAACTTGGCGACGGAATGGACAGCGAGCCGGTCCGCGACAGCGCCGCGCTGGCCCTGATACAGTCGCAGTTCGCGGCTTTTCGCGCCGCAAACGACCAGTTCGCCCGCACGCTGGCGATCGCTCCCGGCGGGGTGGGCGTCCGGTCTAAAGCTTATGCCGCGGAAGCCGCGGTCAAAGCGCCGGCGCCGCAGGGCGGCGGCCCAAGCGCGCTTTCCGTCAGCGAAGTCCTGGCGCCGGAGGAAGCGCAGTCCGGGAAATTGACCATAAAGGCGGTATTCGCCAATACCGGGCGGGGAGAGTCGGATCCTTTCGTCCCGCTGGTAGTCCTGCTTGGAGCGGACGGCCGGGAGGTGTCGGAATCTTACGGCCCGCAGCAGCAGCTTGCGCCCGGGAAAACGGTAGCTCTCCAGCTTCCGATAAAATCCGCGGGAGCGGCCCCGGGCCGGTATTTCCTGGCGGTGATCCCGTCGCACCCGATGACCGGCAAGCGCGTTGGCGGGGGGAAGTTCCATATCCCGGTAGCTTTACACGATTGATGAAAAATAAAATATTAATTTCCCTGGCGCTCCAGCTCCTCGCCGCTTCCGCTTTCGCGGCCCCGGCGGAGCGGGCCGTCTGGACCTGGGAGAAAGATTCCTATGCCGTGGTGGAAGACACAGCCGCCGCCGACGAGGCCATAGCCTTCATGCGCGCTAAAAAAATACGCACGCTCTACCTTTACGCCGACGCTTTCGAGGGGCGCAATTTGCTGGAGGACAGCCCTGAATCGTACCGCCGGTTCATCCGCCGCCTGCACAGCCGCGGCCTGCGAGCCTACGCCCTGCTCGGTTCGGCGTACCTGCATACCGAGGAATATGTCCTGCCGGAGAACAGGCAGGACGCGCTGGCCATGTTCCAGCGGGTGCTTACCTACAATGCCTCGGCCAAACCCGGTGAGCGGTTCGACGGCGTGAACCTGGATATCGAGCCCCACCTCCTGGACCAGTGGGATACGCAGAAGGACCGGCTGCTTCTGCAGTTCCTCGACCTGGGGCAGGCACTGATGGAGCTTAAGAAGAGCTCCGGGCAGAAACTTGCGGTCGGCCCGGCCATCCCGTTCTGGCTCGACGGGACGGAGCTGGAATGGAACGGATCTAAAAAGCCAGTAAGCGAGCATGTAATTGATATTTACGATTATGTCGCCTTGATGGATTACCGCGACCACGCCGAAGGCGCGGACGGGATCATCTCCCACGCGCTGAGCGAATTAAAATACGCCGGCCTCAACAAGCGCAAGGTAGTCGTAGGCGTGGAGGTTACGCCCAATGAGCTGCAGAAGGTCTCGTTCAACCACCTGGGCGAGCCGGAGCTGGAGCGCGAGCTTGCGCTGGCTGAAAAAGCCTTCCGCGCCGAGCCGGCTTTCGCGGGCTTCGCTATCCACCATTTCCGGGGTTACAAGGTCTGGCTGGGGCGCAAGCCCGTGACGGAAGGGGACAAGTGATATTTTATGAGAAAAAGAATCCAGAGCTTTAAATACGCCTTCAAGGGGATCCATAACGTCGTTTCTTCGGAGATCAATTTCCGGATCCACCTGGCCGCGGCGCTGATGGTTTCGCTTTCAGGCTTCTATTTCAGGATCTCCGCCGGCGAATGGCTCGCCGTGCTGCTCTGCTTCTCCATGGTGATGGCGGCGGAAGCGTTCAACAGCGCTATCGAGGAGCTGGTGGATTTTGTCTCGCCCGGGCAGCACGCCAAGGCGGGAAAGGTTAAGGATATCGCGGCCGGGGCCGTCCTGATCGCCTCGGTCGGCGCCGCGCTTATAGGGTGTCTTATTTTTTTCCCGAAAATAGCGGCGCGGCTGAATTAAGCTCAGTTCTTCCCGGCTTTGGCCCTGCCGTAGCTTTCGATAAAATCCGAACATTCCGGCGCGGACGAATTGAAAGCGTGGATGGCTATCGGCCTCTCCAGCTTCATTAGTTCCTTCATCGCCTCGTTCTTGCCGGCCTTGCTTAAGGTCTTCCAGGAATAATTTACCAGCGCGAGCTTATGCTGCGCGGCTATCGTTCTCTCTTTCGTGATCCAGGGGAGGTCTTCCTTGTCTTCCGGGTCGAGCAGCGAGACGACCGTCTTTACGCTTCCGTTCAGGATATAGCCGAAAAATTCTTCGTCGGTAGGGTAGGGAATGAAAAACACGTTCTCGGCCAGGACGCTGATCCCGCCCCTTTCGAACTTCTTGATATCGTAAAGGGTGCGAAGGCTCTCCGCCTGAAGAGAGGTTAATTTAACGTCTTTGGAGACCGAGCCCAGGATCTTTTTAAATACATTGACCCGGTCCTTTCCCAGGTAGCAGTGCACGTAGTACCTGCCTGCGCCTTTGTCCATCAGCTCTTTAAGCCTGTCCCCTACCTGGTTATTGTCCGAGACCCAGGGCAGCATCGGGATACCGATAAGCGCGATGCCGGCCTCTTTTGCCGCCGCCTCTTCCCGGCTTATCAAAGCCGGCTCGAACGGGACCACGGCTGGGCTCAACAGGGAGATAACGGCGGTGTATCCTTCTTTCCGCAGCTCCGCCAGCTTCGCTTCATCCGGATACGGGCCGAAGACGAACTCTATCCCCGCCGAGCTGGCGGAGCTCTCTTTCATCCCGCCGTCTATCATAAGTTTCGGATTCATCCAGAACCAGAGGGAGACGGCGAAGACCAGCAGGGACCCGGCGGGAAGCCCCGCTTTTCCAATTTTCCCGCCGGTTGACGCCGTGATCCTGGAAAACAGCCTGGCGCAGAGAAAAGAGACGACGATCAGTATACCTATGAACAGAAAAACCAGCGCCTTTTCTCCGGGATCGCTCCACCCGTTGGCCCTGGAGAAATTGGCCAGCCAGCGGACCGGGCCCATCAGGGTCAGCGTCCCCAGGAAGAAGCCGAGACAGAGCCAATAGTAAAGCAGTAGAAAAAAACCCTTTAATGAGAAATCGCTTTGGTTCATGGTTTAATGCGCTTTCCTTTCCTGTTTGCCCCAGCTGGTCTCCCTGAACGAGAAAGTCGCTTTTACCCGCTCGAGCAGCATGATCTCCCTGTAGCCGAAGAATTCCACTACGGAAAGCAGGCAGAGGCGCAGGATGTCGGAATTTTTCCTGTAGCGGCGGTAGTTGAAGTTATCCAGGAAGACCGCGGCTATATTTATGGAGATGCCCCAGAGTATGGCCACCGCTATCAGCAGGAGCAGGAACTTTGTATTCAGCACCCCCAGCAGGTAAAAGATCGGGATGGAGATATAGCCCATCAGCTCAAGTATGGGCCCGACCACTTCAACGAAGACGAAGTAGGAAACCGCGAACAGGCTTACCTTGCCGTACTTCGGGTTCAGGATCATGACCCGGTTGGTGCGGAGGCAGTCGATGAGGCCCCTGTGCCAGCGGTTGCGCTGTCTGCGGAGTATCGACAGGGTATAGGGAACCTGAGTCCAGCAGACGGGGTCGGGGACGAAAAATATCTTGTAGGGGATCTTGTTGTCCAGGCAGTGCCGGTGCAGGCGCATTACCAGGTCCATATCCTCGCCGACGGTCTTCCTGTAGCCGTTCACCGCCAGCACCATGTCTTTCCTGAAGACGCCGAAAGCGCCGGAGATTATCAGCAGGCTTTTGAGCAGGTTCCAGCCTGTGCGCCCCGAGAGGAAGGCCCGCGTGTATTCCAGGACCTGTATGGCCTCCATGGTTTTCTCAGGCAGCTCGATATCGCTGACCGCCCCGTCTTTTACTTTGCAGCCGTTTATCACGCGTACTATGCCGCCGGTGGCTATCAGCTCGTCGTCCTCGATGAAAAGCTTGGAGGCTTTCAGCACCGCGTCCGGCTCAAGGAGGGAGTCGGCGTCTATGGAGCAGAAAATAGGATAGGAGGAAACGTTTATCCCGGCGTTTATAGCGTCGGCTTTCCCGCCGTTCTCTTTATCCACTACGATAAGGTTGGCGTAATCCCCGGACACATATACGGCTTTTATCGGCGCGTGCGGGACCTGCAGGCGCACCGGTTTCGTGTAGGGTTGCAATTTGAAGTCCCGCTTCAGAATGCCGATAGTATCGTCGGAAGAGCCGTCGTTTATGACGATTATCTCGAATTCCGGATAATGCAGGTTCAGCAGGGACTTTATGCTGTTGGAGACTACCTCCGCCTCGTTATAGGCCGGCACTATGACCGAAACGGGCTTGTAATAAGAGTCGGAGAGCAGCAGGCGCCTTGCGCTGCGCGTGGTGGAAAGATAGGAGTGCTGGACGATGTCTTTAAGGGCGGAAAAGATAAGCAGGGTGTAGGTGGAGTTTATGGCGATGAAATATAAAAATATTATCCCCTGTATGAAATAGGCGATGTATATTACCGTAGGGCTCAGGATTATGTGGTTCATGAAGCGGTTTTCGCGCCGTCCAGCGCGTATCTCGCCGCGTCGGCGGCGAACTTGTCCGGGGAAGCAGTTTCCTCTTTGAGGATCTCGAGCCCGCGGTCTCCCATCCTGGAGAGGGCCAGGGCGGCGTTAAGCCTTATGTGGTAATTGCCGTCATGCAGCAGCGACTTGAGGGCCCGGAGGATCTCCGTGCTGTGGAGATGGGCGTTCCTGAGGTCGGTAAGCCGCGCCCGCCAGTCTTTATGGCGCAGTATGCTTGGCAGGACGGCGAAGTGGTGATTGGGGTCGTGCAGCAGGGTTTTAGAGTCTTCCTTGATGTCGGAGTCGCTCAAATGCGCGTATTTCAGGGCGGTCAGCCTTACCCGCCAGTCTTTATGGCGCAGAACCTCCGGCAGCACGTCGAAATCGCCCATCCCCACGAGCGTTTTTATGCAGGAAATAATAATTTCCGGCTCGGACTGGAAGGCCGCATAATATTCTCTTACGACCGGCCCCGCCTTGTCGCAGGCGGCGGCCCGGCAGGCCGAGAGGCAGTCCCGCTTAACCTTTACGATTATTCCGGCGTCGTTCATTATCTCCCTGAGGAAAGAACCGAAATCTTCTTCCAGCCCGGAGTTCTTGAGCGCCGTTACTATATTAAAAAAAACGTCCTCGGTGTATTTGGCGGTCAGGTAGGGGAGGGAGGAAAGCATTTTTGAGACGGCGTAAAGGTCCTCTTTGCCTTGTACCAGCAGGCTGAGCCCGTAGAGGATGCGGTACTTTACCGTATTTGAGTTTTCTTTCTCGAAAGCGCTGAAGAAGAAGTCCCTGTTCGTTTTCAGCTTAAGGGAAGAAAGGATGTCTATCGCGTGGGCCCGCTTGTACCAGATCTGGTTGGAGGCGAGGCGTATGTAATACCGGTCTATCCCGAACTCGGTTATAAGCCGGGAGGCGCGCTCCGCTATTTCGCCCTCGAAACTCTCGATTATGCTCGAGGTCGCCTCGCCGTAGGCTTCGTACTCCGCGGAGTCCCGCGGCCTCTCTAGTATCTCCGCCGGTTCGGTCACGGTGACGGCGGCCGTCAGGATCCTGTGCTTGAGAAGTTCTTTTTTCGCCTCCGAACTCTCTATGCTGCGCTTGTGGACCAGCAGGAAAACTATCTCCGAGATATTCAGGGCCGCAAGCAGGAATACCGCAAAATAGAGGAAGGTGTAGAAATCGGGGGAGGAAGTGAGGCGCGTCAGGAACATATTGCTATCCGCGGGGACCGGCTCCGCCCTGGACAGCTCTCAGCGGGCGGCGCGGTTCTCAAGGAATTTGTTTATCCTCAGCAGCAGGTGGGAGACATTAGTGGGCTTGGTGATATATTCTTCCACGCCCAGCTCATAGCCTTTCTTTATATTGACTTCCTGCTTGAGCGAGGTCATTATGAAGATCGGGATGTTTTTCGTCTCCGGATTCTCTTTGAGCTTTTTTGCCAGTTCAAAACCGGACATCCTGGGCATATTGATGTCCAGCAGGATCAGCTCCGGCCTGAAGGACGGGATTTTCGTAAGCGCGTCCAGGCCGTCCACGGCAGTTTCCACCGTGTGCCCGCCTTTGGTCAGGTGGGCCCTGAAGACCAGGAGGATGGTATCGTCGTCGTCAACTACAAGTATTTTCGCCATGTTCAGTGCTGTAAAAGCCCGGCCCGTTCAAGCGGGACCGGGCTTTGATCCTTTGACTCTCTTATTTAAGCAGTTCCGCGCTCTTTATATAGTCCATCTTGGGGAAGTCTTTTTTCAGATAGGCGTTGCCCTGGGACTGGACGCGGCCCTGGTCGGGGCCCATGCCGCTCGGGGCGCCTTCGCCGTAGCCGGAGTAGATGCTCTCCACCACGTTCATTCCGTCGACGACCTTGCCGAAGGGCGAGAAGCCGGAGTCGTCCAGCCGGGCGTTATTGCCGAAGTTGATGAACATCTGTGAAGTGCGGGTGTTCGGGCCGGCCATCGCGTAGGAGATATAGCCCTTCTTATTGGACTCTACGACAGGGTCGTCCTGGATGCGGGCTCCGCGCCAGGCGGAGGCTACGGCGGGATCCCCGTGGATGCCGAACTGCACCATGAAACCCTCTATCACGCGGAAGAAAGCGATGTCGGTGAAAAAGCCGGCTTTCACGAGATTGAAGAACCGGTCCGCGCCGAGCGGGGACCAGGCCCGGGTGACTTCTATCGTGAAGTCGCCCTTGGTGGTGTTGAATTTGACTTTAAAGGTTTCGGGAGCTTTCTCCGTGGCTTTCGCCGGGTTGGTAAGTGTGTCCATGTCGGTTTTTATCTCCTTGGTTTCGGCGGTGACGGCAGCGGGCGCGATGCCGCTCTGCGTCGTTTCCGGGGCTTTGGGGGCGCAGGAAACTATAGAAACTGCGGCTGCTATGAACGCTAAATGACGGATTTGCATTATACGGGACCTCCTGCAGTGCTGACCATAAATATTATAATAAATAAGACGGGTTTTAAGGAGGACTTATGGCTTTTAAAATTAACGCCGTGTACCTGGGCGACGACCAGGTCGAGCTCACCCACGGTCTCAGCGGAAGCAAGATGCTGACCGACCTGCCTCCGGACAATGGCGGGAGGGGGAGGACTTTTTCCCCGACGGACCTGACCGCCGCCTCGGTGGCCTCCTGCGTCCTTAGCATAATGGCGAAGCTGGCCGGCCGCGAGGGCATTAAATTCGAGGGCGCTTCTATAGAAATAGAGAAGCAGATGCAGGAAAGCCCGCGCCGGATCTCGAGCCTGACCGGCATAGTAAAGCTTCCCGCCGGCATAACCCCGCTGCAGCGCGAAAAGCTCATGGCCTGCATAAAGGCCTGCCCGGTAAGCCGGAGCCTGCATACTGATATTAAACTGGAGCTGACCGCGGGATAGAGGCGCGGACGCTATGAAGAAAGTAATTCTGTTTTTGGCCGTCTGCCTCGCGGCGCAATCATATGCCGGCAATGTTCCGGCGAGGAGCAGGAAAATGGACGCGAAAATAAAACTTGAGACCGCCACGCTGGCCGGGGGCTGCTTCTGGGGGGTAGAGGACATACTCCGCGCCCTGCCGGGCGTGACGGATCCCGTAGTCGGTTATACCGGCGGAAAAACGGAAAATCCTAAATACGAGGAAGTTAAAACGGGGAAGACCGGCCATGCCGAGAGCATAGAGCTGCGGTTCGACCCCGCTAAGATCTCCTACGGAGCCATTTTGGACATGTTCTTCAAAATGCACGACCCCACCACGCCCAACCGGCAGGGGAACGATGTCGGCACGCAGTACCGCTCCGTTATTTTTTACCACGGCGAGGCGCAGAAAAAAGAGGCCGAGGCCGCCGTAAAGCGGGCGCAGGCTTCGGGGCGCTGGAAAAGGCCCATTACCACGGAGGTGGTCCCTGCCGGCAAGTTCTGGCCGGCGGAGGCATACCACCAGGATTATTTAAAGAAGCATCCTGGCGGCTATACCTGCCATTATATAAGGGATTAGGGGGAGAGCTTTACGACGGTTTGTGGTCCAGCTCGAACTGCCTGTCCTTGGCCAGCTGTTTTATTTCCTGGGCGAAGGACGGGTTCTCGGCCAGCACCTGGCCGAAATGTTCCGCGGTCAGGATAAAAATTTTGGAGTCTTCCTCGCAGGTCACCGTGGCGTTCCTCGGCTTCCGCTCCAGCAGGGCCATTTCCCCGAAGCAGTCCCCCGCGCCGAAAGTCGCCAGCGTCCTGGAGAAAAGGAAAGCTTCCCGCACGCTGACCTTCAGCTTCCCCTCCGCAACCACGAAAAAAGTGTCCCCGGGATCGCCCTGGCGGCAGACCTTCTCGCCTTTGCCGTACTGGTAGTAGGTGATCCTGTTCAGGATCTTCTCGAGCAGGCTCATGTTCATGGAGGCGAAAAAGTTTATTTTCCGCACCAGTTTGGTGAAGAGCACTGTGTCGGCGTCGGTCAGCGGCAGTTTGTTCATTTTTAACCCCGGGAAATTCTAGCAAAAAAACCGGCTGGCCGCTAAAAAAGAGAACGCGCCGTATGGCGCGTTCTCGATAGTATAAGGAACGGGGCTTTATTTAACGAGCTGCTTGCTGATATGGGACCAGGCTCCCTTGACCTCGTTTTTAAGGTGTTCCATTTCCTCGGCGCCTACGCGTTCCGCGCGTTCGTAGCGAACGGCTACTTCATCCACCAGCGCGTGGTAAGCCTCCTTGTTTATGGTTTTCAGCTTTTTCATCTTCTCAAGAACTTCGCCCTTCATCTTGAGCGTCCAAGCCGCTATCTTCTCCCGGTTCTCTACACCGCGCTTCCCCGTGAGGAAATAAGTGGCCGCCGCGGCTACGGCCGCCAGCGCTATCCCGGCGCCTATTACTTTTTTAGATTTTTCCATGGTACCCTCCCTAAATTTAAGAAATTGCTCTTATCCGCTAATCATACAAAAAAAAACCCGGGCTTTGTCCACGCGGCAAACGCGGTGTTCGCCCCGGGGCCGTTAAGGGCCGTCCGCCCGGCGGCGGCGCAAGAATTTTATGGCAATGGATTTATTATTTTGATATCCTATACAAATCACCGCGGGGTCGTGGTGTAGCTGGTTAACACGTCGCCCTGTCAAGGCGAAGATCGCGGGTTCGAATCCCGTCGACCCCGCCAAATTTTTGAGTCCCGGAATTTGGCACAATTTAAGTCCGCTAGAGCGTTTAGCTCCCGCAGTTTCTCCGCCGGAAAAATAAATTTTAATTTTATTTTCTTCCCGCCTATAATTAAGTTCGAACCGATATTTTTCAATATTTGCAGGTTTTCCTCGGGTTTTCCGGAGACTGCGGACTCTCCGGCGTGAACTGCGGTCTTGTAGAAGGCCATAAGCGGTTCGAACCGCTTACTCCCCTCCCGCTCAAAAGCTGCGAGTTTCATTTCATATTCCTTTTTCTCTTCTATACATGAACGCTTCTTTTGGGCGTATTCATCCTGCGTTATCATCCCGCTAAGGATCATGTCCAAAAGAGCGTTCATGTTCTTCGTAAGGAAATCTATTTTATCTCGCAGATTTTGTGCGGCGCTTTCCCCGGCCTGGGCCGCCTTCAATTCTTCCTTTTTTAGTTTATCAAGAGCATCGGCGGCCAGGGCCGGGGGTAAGGAAACTCCTTTTAATAAGTCGCGTATCTGTTTTTCCACTTCCTCTTCCCGCACAAAGGGCTCGGAACAGGGGCTCTTGCGCTTGGTGCAATGCAGGTAGTTATGGCCCTTTTGGGTTTCGGTGGTGATGAAGCAGCCGCAATTAGCGCAACGGAAAGCGCCCCGGTAGACGTAGGGCTTTAAGGTTTTAGTGTGGGACTTGCTTTTCCTGGCAAGCACCTCCTGGCATTTATCGAAGAGCGCCTTGGAGATAATGGGCTTATGCTTGCCCTCATAGATCTCCCCATAGTAACGTATAACCCCGTAATACAGCGGATTTTGAAGCATGTAGTGGTAATTCGATACGGACATGACCTTTTTATGCCTGCGCCCTTCCAGGCCAGCGGCGTTTATAAGGCGCCGCACCTCTTTAATGGGGTATTTGCCCGTGGCGTAGAGTTCGAAGGCTTTCTTGATAAGAGGTGCCTTGGGGCGGTCTACGACAATGGTGTGGGTATTCCGGTCGTTTATATAGCCCATAGGCGCCCAGGCAGGCCAGATGCCATTGCGCAGCTTTTGGCGTATGCCGCGCTTAACGTTCTCGGACAGGTTGTCCACGTAATACTTGGACTGGCCGAAAGCGATAGAGAGCATGAATTTGCCCTGCGGTGTGGGGTCGAACCAAAAGGTGGGGAACTTGAGCGCAAGGACCTTGCCGGTGTCCACCAAATATATCAAGCGGCCACCATCAATGGAGTTACGGCAAAGCCTGTCAGGGTGCCAGGCGATTATGCCCTGGGCCGCGCCCTGCTCGATGCCGGCGACCATCTCGTTGAATATCTCGCGGCCCGGTTCTTTGGCCGTTTTGCTCTCAATGAACTCGCGGACAATGGTGAGGCCTTCCTTTCTGGCGTAGTCGCGTAGTTCAGTGAGCTGCGCCTCGATGGACAGGATCTGCCGGTCAGGCTCGTCCGTGGACTTGCGGGCATAAAGGAAATACCGCATATTAGACTTCTCCATACCTTGCCTCCCCTTGCTCTTAAGGCCGGTTTTGCCCAGCAGGGCGGAACCGGACTTAAGTGCTATTTCTGCAACTCTGCGCCGCTGGTAATTACGGCTTGGCTTAGCAAAGCGAAGCCGTAATTACAGGCGGCCATAAGGACAATAATTCGGTTCGCATTTAATCATGGGCGGGAAGAAAATAAAATTAAAATTTATTTTTCCGGCGGAGAAACTGCGGGAGCTAAACGCTCTAGCGGACTTAAATTGTGCCAAATTCCGGGACTCAAAAATTTGGCGGGGTTTTCAGGATGAAGTTATAACCTACTTTGCGCAACATCCCGAGGTAACATTATAAGTTCCACGCCCCCGCCCAGCCTGGGATCGAAAAGGAGGCCCGATCTTATCCGCGAGATGCCGCACGGTCGGCCACGCAGCGCGGCCGCCCATGCTTCGCCGCTAAGAAGTGGGTTCGCAAGGCTCGGCACTACGCGCCTTCGCACCTGCTCCCAAGGTGTTCTGCATCTTATCAACACCTCCGATGCGCGGCCGGCCGGCTACAAACAGGCCTTGCCCGGCCATACCGTTCGCCGCAGGCGTCCGTACAACGCAGAAAATTATTTCCCGCGCCCATAAATCTTCGCTGTTATAAGCCGCAGAACACCTTTTGTCTGTTCTCTTGCTACAAAATCAGGGGCGGACGACTTTCCCTGGGGTTAGGGGTGGGTTTGGGGAGGAAAAGCCGTCCGCCGTAATTTATTGACCCGGCTCCCAGGAAACAACCGCCCCCGTATGCCCAAGAACTTTCATCACAATACTCGGAAGCTCCATCATACTGTGCGACCCTTTAAGCACAAAGTAATCGGCGCGGCACTCCGCATATGCCGTAATCTCCGCACTCGGGTCGGAACTAACAATTATCACTGGATATTTTGGCTTTGCTTCACCCTTTTTTAGCGCTATGCATACGTCAACTGCATCCCCGTCGCCCAAATGAAAGTCCAGCAGGATACAATCTGGCTTATGCTGTTCCGCCATCCTCACCCCGGCCTTGCAACTGTCGGCGGTGTGCACGTCGTAATCCTCTTCGCCGAAAAGCCGTTTCACAAGCTTGTGCCAGAACAGATCATCGTCAATAATAAGTATTTTTCGTTTCGCCATAGCACCCCCTGCGCATAGTATAACAGGCGGCGGCCTCCATGTCAATACCGCTGGTGTGTCCCGCGCGCAGTACTATTAGTGTGTAGACCGAAGGGGGCAGAGGTTATACAATTCTAACATGAACACCAGTGATTATCGCTCAAGTATAGGCAAAAGAGTCCGGCAGGAACGTTTGGGACATGGCTGGACGCAGGAAGAGTTGGCCGAGAAAATAGATCTCCACCCGTCCTTTATAGGCCAGCTAGAGCGAGGGCTCAAGGCCGCAAGTTTCGACACATTGAAGCGCTTAAGCCTTGTTTTCGGCATAAAGTCCGCCGAATTTTTGAATGAAGGTGACAGCAAGGAACCTAGCCGCAAAGCTCAATCTGTAGAGCGAAAGATTATAAATCTTCTGAAAGGCTATACTGTACACGAACAGGAAGCCGTCTATCAAACCATCAAATACATATTGCGCCAAAAGCGCAAATTGGGCAAATAGCCCAAAATCCCCTCATTTAACCGCAGAGATCATTTATATTGCCGAAATTCGCTTTCGGGGAGGCATGTTTTTCTCTGCTCAGCGGGAATAGTATTTTCCGGATGAAATGATCACGAGCACCATCGGTTTTGTGGCAGCACACAGCCGCTTGTGCCATATGCTGCTATCATGCCTGTTTATCAAGAAGCTTTTTGGCAAGAACCGTTACGGTAGCCAGGATTATTTCTGTGTCTTCCGGGTTCTGGTTCTGCAGCAGTTTCAGAAGTTTATTCAAGGCTTTTTGTTTCTCATCCGTAATATTTCGTACGATCTGCTCATCAAACAATTCACAAGCAGAAATATCCAGCGCCGCGGCAAGCTTTGCTATGGTGCTCAAGCTGGGCTTCTTTTTATTTGTTTCCAAATAAGCTAGAAAGCTTGTGCTTATCCCCGCCGCATCCGCCAGAGCCTCCAGCGTAAGCCCGGCCTGCAATCGTTTAAAGCGCAGTTGCCTGGCGACCGTGGCATAAATATGTATACCCATAAAATATCCCTCCCTAATAGCATAGCGAACGGACTTACGGGAAAGCTCAAGCACGGCTCAAATCAAGTTCAATTAAATCTCTGTATCGTTGAAAAACGGCGGGCGTAGAAATCGCCCGGGCGTCTATGTCTAAAAAAATACGCTACAAGAAAAGTGATAAGCCGCTGAAAGCGAACTGCCCTTTAATACCTCACCCTGCGTAAACTTTATGATATGTCCCCTGTATTTCCCATAATCTATAGGAATAATGATAGTTCTGCAATACACCTGTAGTCATAGGTATACATATATGTGTATAATCGGAATTAGAAACGAACACCTGGGAGCCGCAGGCGGGCGCCTATACCATGAAAAGGGTATTGAAAATCAAATTTTTATCAAGTAGACTTACATATAATTAATAATTATGTAGTGCCGCAAAAAACAAAAGCCCCCTTCCCATTCCCACTGGTCTTTCCTAGATAATTATGTCCGCTGCTAAATTGAAAATACTGGCTATAGACGACGGGAAAGACAGCCTGGACGCTTTAGCCGCTGCCGTGAAACACGCTTTCCCCGGCGCCGTATTTTTTCCTGCCCCAAACGGCCTTAGCGGCATAGAACTGGCGCTGGCCAAGGATCCGGATATAATCCTGCTCGATATAGTCATGCCGGGAATGGACGGGTTTGAAACATGCAGGCGGCTTAAGGCGGATGCGCGCCTCAGCCATATTCCCGTCGTCTTTCTGACCGCTCTCAAACCGGACAAGGGCACCTTGGAAAAGGCGTTCGCGGCCGGCGGCGACGCGTTTCTTTTAAAACCCATGGAATTGTGGGAATTAACCGCCCAGATACGGACCATGTTGAAAAACAAAGCTGCCAACAACTTACAGCGGACCGACCATGCACAAGTCGGGATCCTGGTCACGCAGCGCACCCGCGAACTTGCGGACGAACTTGCCGCCCGCGAGAAGGCGCTGGAATCGTCAAAGAAGAGCGAGGAACTGTTCAGGATCATATTTGCCGAAGCGCCTATAGGTATCGCTTTGATCGACTCCCTGACCGGACATATTTATGAGGTAAACCGCATGTTTGCCGCGATCGTCGGCCGGACCATGAAACAAATGCTGGATATCGACTGGATGAGCATCACTCACCCCGACGATGTGCAAAAAGACTTGGATAATATGGCGCTATTGAATACCGGAAAGATAAGCGGATTCCAGATGGAAAAACGGTACCTCAAACCCGACGGTACGGCTGTCTGGGTCAATATGACGATCGCCCCGGTGAAGATCGGGGATAAAGGCAATCCGCGCCATCTCTGCCTGGTAGAGGACAAAACCGCGGTCAAGGCCGCCGAACAGGAGAAGTTAAAACTTGAAGAACAGTTCCGCCAGTCACAGAAGATGGAGACGGCCGGCAACTTGGCCGGCGGTATAGCGCACGACTTCAATAACATATTGACGGCGATCCTGTCTTATAGCGACTTCCTGCTCAAAAATCCGAGCCTGGACGGACCCTGCCGCGCGGATGTGGAAGAAATAAAAAAAGCGGGGGAACGCGCGACCGCTTTAACGCGCCAGCTCCTGATCTTCAGCCGCAAGCAGGTGCTGCAGCCGAAAGTGCTGGATTTAAACCAGATCATTCTGGGAGTAAAGACAATGCTCGGCCGCCTCATCGGCGAAAACATAAAATTAACGACGCTTACAAGCAAAGTGCCGCCGCTTATAAAAGCCGACCCGGGTTATATGGAGCAGGTGCTGCTGAATCTTTCTATCAACGCCCGCGACGCCATGCCGGAAGGGGGTAAGATCACCCTTGAAGCCTCTATCGTGCGCATGGACGAGGCGCATATCCACCGGCATGGTACTGTCGAGCCTGGCAATTATGTGCTGTTATCCGTCAGCGACACGGGAACCGGGATGAGCGCGGAGACGCAATCCCATCTCTTTGAGCCTTTCTTTACCACAAAACCGCGCGACAAGGGCACGGGCCTGGGGCTTTCCACGGTCCACGGGATCGTTAAACAGAGCGGCGGTTCTATAGTTGTGTATAGCGAAGAAGGCCGCGGCACGGTTTTTAAACTCTATTTCCCGCAGGTCGCGGGTAAAGCGGCGGCAGCCGAACCCCAGGCGGCTGTTGTTAAGAAGATGCTTGCCGGGACCGGAACCGTGCTGCTGGTGGACGATGACAGCTCGCTCCGGGCCCCCATCCGGCGCGCCCTGACGCTGGCCGGTTTCAACGTCATTGAAGCCTCCAGCGCCGAGGAAGCCCTGGCGGCCTGCAAGAAACAAAAAGAGCGCATTCATCTTCTGTTGACGGACATGGTGCTGCCTAAAATGAACGGCATCGAACTGGCCGAGCAGGTGGGAGCGCTCCGCCCGGGGATAAAAGTGCTTTTCATGTCCGGCTACACGGACCACGCCGTACTAGCTCAGGGCATACTAGACCCGGACCAAAACTTTATCCAGAAACCATTTACACTCGATACGCTTACCCGGAAAACGCAGGAGCTTTGCTCAACATATTATCCCGTTGAAAAGTCTTCAAAGGCTGGCCGCAAGTAAAATCTCCCGGTACCCTATACTCCCCTCCGGTACACGCATCTTAAACCTGATGTCCGTGGCATAGGTTCTGCGGCCCATAGCCTTATAGGCCATATGTCTCTGTCGGAGATGTGTAACTTATGTTACACTCATGAAGTAGCCGGGGGGCTATATGCGGGTGAGGGCATCTGGCGGGGTAAGGGGAATAAGATGCCTAGAAGTATCCTTGTTGCCGACGACGATGCAGCCATGCGTGATGTTTATACGCGCATATTTGCCGCAACTGACCATTTAATTTCACAAGCTTCCAGTTTTGCCGAAGCCGCGCGGCTTATAAATTCCAAAAAATACGATCTGCTGATAACGGACCTGATGCTCGGGGACGGGCTGGGCACGGACCTGATAAAGATCTTCGAGAGAAACCGGGCAGGCGCCAAAAGCCTGCTCGTGTCAGGCTCCGTTGAGATACTCGCCCCAGAGCACCGCCCTGACGTGTATTTTGAAAAACCTTTTAAAGTGGAAGTTTTTATGGCCGCTGTCGTCAAGGCTCTGGCATAGTCACGGGTTGTGCGGGCTGCTTAAACTTTTATGAGAAAATGGGGGGTATTATAAAAATACTGCTGATCGAAGATAACGAGCAGACGAGGTATGTTATAAAGTCTTTGTTGCAGAAGCTCGGGCATGAAATCGTGGGCGAGGCCGAGGACGGGGATAAAGCGGTACAGTATTTCACCAGTTTAAAACCGGACGTGGTCTTTCTTGACCTTATCCTGCCGGGAAAATCCGGCGTGGAAGTCTTGGAGGATCTCAGGCGCGTGGACCCGAAGACGCGGGTTGTGTTTATAACGGCCGTTGACCAGGAAGAGATATCCCGGCGGCTTTCCGGCAAGGGCGTTCACGCTATATTGCGCAAACCTTTTTCCTTTGGGGATTTTAAGACACTGATGGCGAGCTTGGCCTGATGAGCCAAGCAGCGCAGAGCCACCCAGTATTACGCCCCAATACAACCGCCGCTGACGGCTCTTGGAGGCGCTTTCCCGGCCAAAACCACCTTTCCCCCATCCCTAAAAGCCCAAACTCGCGCCATTGCAGCCAATGGCGCAAGTCTTGTAGTACTGAATGACCGGTTTACGAATGGTTGATTCTATTTTGTTTTAGGCGTTCTTGTCTGTTTTTCGCCCATCCCGGAAACCACTTGAAAATTACACTGTCCGGTCGTAAACACCCGGCCATCTTTCGTCTGTGCCTTGGCTTCGGCCTGGTATTTCCCTGCCGTATACCCTGCCCAGTCATACCACCAGTAGCCTGATGAATTCCGGCATGGCTGCCAGGGCCCATTGTTAATCGATATCGCCACCAGTTCGATATCGCCTATCGTCCCTATACGGAATGTGTATTGAGGCGCGGTGATCTTTTCACCCTGCTGCGGGTGGTCCAGCATGGCGCGAGCCCCGGCAGGCTTTACTGCCTCTTTAGTTTTAGCTATCTCAGTTTCCTTTTTGCTTGTTGACCACAGCATTTTAGTTATTCCCATGTTTTTACCGTCTCCTTTTATTTTCCCGCTATTATTATCTGGCCTGTTTTCATGTTTTTCAATATACCCCACATCATATTCTTACGCCGGACCGCGGTAGCGCGGCAATTTTTACAGTCCTGGCTGTCGTCTTTATAATCGGCGCATGTCAACAGCGAGTCGGCCTCCTGCCCCAGTTTCTTGACCAGCCTTGTTTTCTCGCCATTGGTCCTGCCCCGGCCCAGCCTGTCGGTGATATCTTTCATCACCGCCGCCTTATTCTGGTATATTAAACACTTCATAGCGTCAAAGCGCCGCAAACTCCTCCCGGCGCCGGCGAGGTTTAAAATGGCGTCTATTGTCCGGCGGGGGGGAAGCCTCCGCCTTCAAGTTTGATAATTCCCTTTCAAGCACCTGGTAGAACCTTTTCCAGTTGGTCGCGCCGGCAAAAGCCCTGTTACCGTACCTGAACTCATGCGTTTCGCCGGCTGCGGACAGCGTAACCAGAAGCGACAGGTGTTCATCCACCACCGAGCATTCAATGCCCCTGTCGGCGTAGAAGTCTATTATCTTATGGGCGAAAACTGTTCCTTCACGAAGCATACTCTACCTCCTTCGACCTTAAATTCTCAGGCTCCGGTTGCGTGGTGCTCCTGGCAACACTGATCTCGATCTGCCGGGAATCCCTCTCGTCGTTTGACATCGCTTTTATCGGCAGGTCCATTACGCCGTCCGGCAGGGCGAACCGCATGGAAAAGGTCCCGTCCGGGTTCAGCTTCACTTTGCGGCCGGAAACGGTCACAAAAGCGTCCGGCTCGGTGGCTCCGTACAGGATAAGTTCACAGTCGGCAACCAGCCAGAACTTCTTCTGCTCCGGCTTCTGCGGGGCCTGCGATGACATAGAACTGACACCCCATGAGGCGCCCCGAGAGAACACGGCCCTAAGCATCTCCCAGCGTTGAGCCAGGGATTTAGCCACTTCGCCCGAGCCCTTGCCGATATACTCAACCCCGGAAAGCTGAAGAAGTTTGTCAAAATCCTCGGAGACCGCCATCCATTTCTCGTCCATAACGTCCGAAACCCGACCAGGCGGCAGGGTTACCGGGTTGGTCTTTACTATTCCGATAAAATTCCCGTCAGGCAGCGCCAGGCCGAGTTCGCAACAATATGATCCTCCGCCGGCTTCAACGTGTATGTACCAATTATTAGCGTCGAGCATTACAGGGACGTCGAAATGTTTTCCGGCATGGCCGTCCACGTGGGCGATATCGTAGACGCGAAGAACCTGGCGGCCTTTCTCGAATATATCATGCCCATGCTCGCGGGCAAGGCGGGTTTTCGAGTTGGGTGTTATCTCCCAGTAGACGAACATCCAGTTCGGGTCCCTGGGCATTAAAGCCGCCATTGTTACGCCGTATTCCTGCGGCAGCGCGGCGGACTCTGAGTCCGGTTGAATGTTCTTATCTAGGAGCGCTCCTGATGAAGGCATATATCCCTCCTTATGCCGCTTCGCACAAAAGGCGCATCGAAGTCTTAAGGAGCTGTTCCGCCTTAAGATAATAGAACGCGCTACGGATGAATTGCCCCGCTATGCATTTTGCGGAACGGGTCTTCCTAAGGCTTGAGCGGCGGCGCCCCGCAGCAGCGCGGCGCCGTTTGTGAATG
The DNA here is from genome assembly GCA_028713125.1 of Elusimicrobiales bacterium. Classification (GTDB taxonomy): domain Bacteria; phylum Elusimicrobiota; class Elusimicrobia; order Elusimicrobiales; family UBA9959; genus UBA9959. Next base: position 30,004 of record JAQTOU010000011.1, read on the forward strand.
ATCCCCATATTTCCCCCTGTAATGATGCGACGACTTCGCCGGCCTTGTGATAAAGACACAAAAGCCGGAAGGTTGTTGATTCAGAATCTCGGCGGTAAACCGGGATTACAGTTGCGGTATCTAGAACCCTACCCCTAGGAATTCAATATCTACGGTTAGTCTAGTTAAAACGTTCTGCTGATGTCAAGCCGGTTTTCTGTGAAGTTTTTTCAGCCGGCTGATTTCTCCTTGATGGTCAGTGAATATCGCCAGGATCGCGAAGGCATTAGGTTTAAGTATTAAAGAATTCTTCGATTAGGCCTCTTAACTCGACAATAATCCCATTTCATATAGGAATCGAGAAGGTTTCTTTGGCCAACCAGAGTAATTCCCAGCATAGCTCAGTGTTAACGTGTTAATTGTGCGCGTAATAGCAACAAAACAATTTCGGCGTTCCTCCTCCATCTCTGGACTATCAGGTCCCTTCTTTTTGCTCTGAAACGACGGCAATTCATCCTCTACTAATCCAACTAGATAGACATCGCTAAATTCTTTTCCTTTTGCACCATGAATTGTCATTAACAAAATGGTGTTAGAATGAGGGGCAGCCTCTTTAGAATGCATTTGGAGTTCTTGTAGAAATGCTTCAAGAGTAGTATCCTCTCCAAGTGAGGCAGTAATCTCCCTAACTAAATTCTCCCAGACAGTCCTCTCCTCTGTATATCTAGCATACACCTCCTCTCCAGGCGTAAGATCTTCCGAAACCAACTGGTTAAACCAGGACATTACATCTCGGCTGAATTGTCGGAAGTCTCGTCCCTCACCCAAAGAACGCCCGGTTTGATCTAGAACTTTCTTTATGACGTCATTAGTCTCCAACCGCTTCACCAGCTTCAACCAATGCTGGAGCAAATCACGATTTGCTGCACGCGCCTGCATAACCACTTCTGCCGGATCGACTTCGAGTCCAGTTAATTGAGCGAAGCTTCCACATACTGCTTCAAGATAGCCCTGATTTTGTCTATCATTTGCGAGCTTAAGTATTGAATGCAGCCATATGAAGGGGGTACTCTCAAACTCATCTTTTCTCTGCATGATTGCGGATGGCAGTTGAAGACTATTTAGTGCATTCTGGACACCATCCAAAAGTTTTCTGCTCCGCCCTAATACCGCCACACTCCCTAATGTTTTTAGATGGTGAGTCTGTATATCTTTAGCAATTCCCAAAGCCTCATCTTCAAATTTTCCGAACCCATCCAGCACTCGCACCACCCCATCACCTTGTGGCGGACGATATGCCTCTAGTGGTTTCTTGTCTGGAGTTCGCAGAAAATTGTGTTTAATCAAATTATTGGCCAAATCGACAACCTCTGGTGGGCATCGATAATTCATGGGAAGTTGCAGGACTTGTGGGGAATAATTAGTAGCAAACTCTTCGAGCCGTTTATGGCTTGCACCATTCCATTGATAAATAATTTGGTCATCGTCAGCGACAATAAACAGGTTCTTATGCTGGTCTCCAGTTAATGCGCGTAGGAGACTGTATTGAGCATGATTTGTGTCCTGGAATTCATCAACACATATATACGGGTACACAATCCGATATCTTTTTGCTATGGCTGGGAAATTATTGAACAACTGATATGTTTTCAGAATTAATGAGTTGAAGTCTAATGCATTTCGCTTGGCTAACTCTATCTCGTATGAGGAATATATAACCCCCATTCGCTTACCGAAATCCGGATCTTGGAAAACACCTTGTGCTTGTTCAGGGAGTATTAGCATGGACTTCATGCGTTCAATAATAGACAATGTCTCTTTATCCGCATCGCTGACAATCGGATTTTCTTTTTTTGCACTCTCCACTGCTTCAGACAGAACCGCCTTCAAATCTGGATATTGAGAATAAATTTGAAAATTCGGGTTAATGCCGACATGTACCCCATGTTGCCGCAAGACATCAGCGCAAAAGGAGTGGAAGGTCCCCAGAAATAATCGTGTCTCTTGCCCTGGCACAAGATCCGTTACTCTTGTGCGCATCTCATCTGCGGCCTTAGTGGTAAACGTTAATCCTAGGATACGAAAGTTCTTATCAACACTCTCATCTAGAATTCGCGCAATCCGACAGGTTAAAACCCGAGTCTTTCCAGACCCAGGGCCAGCCAACACAAGTAGGGAGCCTTCATTCCATTGCGACGCTTCTCGCTGAATAGGATTTAGACCCGCCCATGCTGCTTTAAATTTTTCAGTGCTCATTTAAGAAGCCCCCACCAAGTCATTAATTATTTTCACAATACTACTTGGAACACGGCTTGAGTTAGCGCCAGATGCCTTTAAGGAATCAATCAGTGCGGTGGTGTATCCGATTTTATCGCATTGCACTTTTGAAACAATTTCCTTTGTGTATAGCGGGTCTGCCGGCGCCAAAGAAATTGATTGTCCTTTTGCCCCAATTATTTGAACATATTCCGGAAGAAAGCCGTTTTTTGCAAGAAACATTTCCCACTGCATATTTGGCTCTGGGAGCTGAAAGACTTGAGTTGCTATGCGAGAAGCAGTTATTCCACGATCCTGGAGTTGTGTCATAAACCCATTTCTGGCAGAGTCATTATCACAAATCATTGCCCAAGGAATCTGGAATGCTTCAGCGAGCCCGACAAATGCACCAGGTGATCCATTGTTTTGGTAATCAACTAGCGAAACACCAGTACGGTCAAACGGCTTGCCTAGCAATTCCGCAAAATATCGCAACAGTAAATACTCACTCTGTCCCTCACACAGCAACCAAGATCGTGAGAATAATATCTCACCACGAATACGTTTAACATATGTATCCAGTTGCCTTAATTCATCTTCTCCCAAATAAGCGCAAGAATCTTCTTTTAAACGTTTTAGTTCTGCATGAACATCTAGCTGTCCTGGGTAGAGGGTCAGTAGGCTACGATACTCTCTCTCCTCTAATCTGCCACGCACACTTAGTTCTAATTTGGTTATGTTAAATGCGAACTTAGACGGATTGCCTGCGCAAAAAGTGGCGATACCAGGAATTTGAGGCACTTTCGCCTTAAATACACGTTTTATATACATGACGCGCGAGGAAGCCCCGTTACGACGAAACATTCGTATCTGTGAAAAGTGAAGATCCTGAATAAAGTATGGGGAATGTGTAGACAGAATCTTCTGACTACTAATCTGCGCTAGGCTGGCGGAAAGTGCCCTCGTGGCTTGTGGATGTAGATGTGCTTCAACCTCATCTAAGGCCAGAATTGCTTCTGTTTCAGGTTTATGCGTGGGTTTAAGCAGAACTTCAAGATATGCTTGGAATAAAAATAAAACAGCCAGACTTTGCATACCTTGCCCATGCCGATTAAGTGGGAAATCCACTTCGCCGCCGGCTCCACGTATGACTATTTCCGATTTTGCCATCAATTCCCATGGCTTCATTGGGATTGCTTGTATAGAGGCGCTGTGTTCTATCCCGACGTTAATTATCTTTTGAACATTATCAAGAGAGGAACGGACCTGTTCTAGCCGTGGGTCGGCTGTGAGTAATGTTTCATTGAGCTTTACAAGTTCTTCACTTAATACTTTGCGTTGCTCGTCAGTAATTTTAAGATCCCGCAGAATTCTGCCCCAAAAAGCAGAGCGTGGAGAAAACTCTTTCTCCGCATCTCGCATAGCAGATAGAGAAAATAGGCGCACATATTCCCAAAAACGAGAAATATTCGCTGGATTTGCTGCTTTCCCCGATAACGGTTGCCCATCAATAGCAAGAAACTCACATTTCGTAACAAATTGCCTTGAGACAGAATCAAATTTACTGCTTGTCCTAAAACCAATAGAGTCGATATCGGTTATCGGATCCGTTTGAATAATTTCAGTTAGAGCCTGAACCAAAGATTCCGGCCACTCATCGCTCACGTCCTCATTGAACCATAACTCTATCGATATGCCCTGGCTTTTCTGAGGAGTATCCCCTGCTTTCTCCATGTGGAAATCATAGTCATCGAAAGCTTGCGCACGGGAACCCGGGCCACGTGAAAACATCAATTTTAATGCGTCTAATAATGCTGTCTTTCCGGTATTGTTCTCGCCGATAAGAACAATTGTGTCATCCACGGGGAAAGCAATATCCACAAGATTGCGAAAATTTTTAATCTTAATTTCTCTAAGTTTCATTCTATTTTATGCTTTCCGCGTTTAAAGACTAAAGTGTGCCACGTTGGGTACTGAAGAGAAAGCTGCTTGTAAAACCCTTATGAGACCTTTCCGGATAATGAAAAATAAAACCCCAAATAATATAGTCAATTATAGACCTTAATTGGCGTTAATTACCATTAAGGAGATGTCGATACTAATCTCCACTTCCTGAGAGCCTAGTCTTTCTTAGTGGGAGCAGCCGGTTTATCTGCTGGTGGTGGAGTATCTGTAGGGGGCTGGGCTGGTTTAGGGCGTAAAGCTTCCATCCCATTAAGACTTCTGCCCTCGTTCTTCGGGCTCATTTTGTTTAGACCATTAAGACTATTCTCCAACTTGTCTTCCATACACTTCTCCTTCGTAATTACATGGTTATTTAGATTGATAACTGCTATCCCAAAAGCAAAGACAACCCCGATTCCAAAAGAAGTTAGTAAGGCTTTATCTAAATAGCACAAGACAGGGTCTCCTGAATCACATTTGCGTTTGTCTGCCGGGCATTCAGAATCTTCTTTAAGTCGCGTAAGAAACTCTTTGTTCCTTTGAAAAATAAACAGGACTATTATTATAGTGGCCAAAAAAGCCGTAAGAGATATAAAATAAAACAAGAATTCCCATCGCGTAAATGCTTGTGCCGTTGTCGCTAAAGTGATTAATAGGCCGATTGCACCAGATGCGATATAAAGAATGCTTCTATCTCTCTCCATGCTGGACCCGACCCAGGCGTCCACTATTGCAGTATAAAACGCGACCTCCTTCTCATTTGCTACATCGCCTTGTTTTGATGGTGACATAAATAAACCATAGGAACTTGCTTCTCACTCAAACCCATATTTGCAGAGGCGTTGATTTATGCTTTACAGTGCTTTTTCTTCTTCTCATGGGAAGTAATATTCAGGCTGTAATAATCCAGTTGTGCCAGCAAATAACGATCCAACTCTGGCTTTTTTAATGACCTGAGATCTGGGGGGGTGATTTTATTTTCAATGTGGTGGTGCTTTATTCGTGTTAAAAATTTAATTCTTTCCTGGAACTTGGGGCTCTCCTCAATGCGTGACATAAAGGGGGGCCTTTTGAGATTAAAATATTTATAGGTGTTATTTATCGCACTCCATCGCTCCATTTTCTTGTCATATGCAAGTCCTTTCTCCATTGCATACCGAACCCATATGTTATGCTCACGGACCTGGTGGCGGAACAATCTGATATTTTCATCAGTCCATCCTGCTTTTTTATGAATATAAAAGCTACCCTCGGGCTGCCCGTTTCTCATATGCGGGCTATAATTATCATAGTCTAGTGTTAAAGGCCGATATCGGCAGTCGGTAATTTGAACACCCCACTCTTTACATGCCTCTAATTTTGAGACCATCCCCTCATAGGGTGGTTCAAAGTTGTATATCATAAAAACCGAAATATCTTTAGCCTTGTACCCTGCATTAACCAAAAGGTCCAACTGTCTTTTTATTGAATCTTTATCCTTAGCAGGGCCATCCCATGCTATTCGGATATTTCGGAACCTGGCCTTTCTAAGTAGTAATGCAAGTTCGGGTATGTTTTCCAGTAAGCGGCCATCGAAACCGCTTTGTGATTCAAATACTACGGGATGCCTTTTAATTCTTAATTCGCTTAATCCCTGCAAGATCTGCTTGATATCGGGATTATCCAATATATTGTTATCGTAGAAAACAATCTTATTTTTATTGATCGCCTTTAGCTCTAGCTCTATATCCTTAAAAGACTTGTTTGTTCTTTCAGGTTCAATGCGCCAGGTGCCGCAGAAGGCGCATTTACGCATACATCCCCGCATCATATGTGTAGCGTGATACTCGACTTTGGAGATTAATGAATAATCCGGGTAGTGTTTCTCGGCGCCTGGGTGAATTCCGGTAAAGACTGTAACATTCGTGGCCTGGCATCTTTCTATAAACTTTGGATCTTTTGCGAACAAAGTCGCGTAAATGCCGCCGAGTGTTATTTTGGCTTTTGGGAATAATCCCCGATAATGGTCAATACTATCCCAAACGTGCTTGGACCAATACGTAAATAATGAGGTGACAAGAACTTCGTCAGGGACGAAGTCTATGTCATTCTTGTCCCTATTCCCTCTTACGAGTTTAACCTCGTCTCCATTTGCTCTATGCATTTTCCCGAGCTTTAAAAGCCCTAGGGGGACAAAGTTTTTATGCACCGAGCCGGCCTTATTCTTGCTCTTATTGGGGTAAGGGAAGCTTGGCTCTACTAACAGAATTTTCATTAGACTTTCTCTGTTGCGCTGTATTTACTGAAGATCTCAAAAAGCATTTGTTTCTGAAGATAATCCTTATTCGAAAACTCAAGATGGCAATCATCTCCGACCTTATGAACATATTTCTTGAGACAGGTAGTTTTGAGCAACTCTTCCATCCCGGCATTGGCATATGTTTGAAGCCATTTCATTGCTTCCTCTTTGTCCTCTAATAATGTGCGGTTTCCCTTTTCGTTTTCGAGGACAAATAGTGCGTAGAAGCCATTTAACTCATCTTGCGAAAAAGTATTAGACCAAAAAAGCTCTTTTTTATTGGTTGTTGGGATCGGCTTTTGCGTTTTATAGCCGAGAAAAACAGCAAGAGCAAAGAGCGTGTGATACTGACTGAATACTTTGCCGTTTAAGCTCTGATAAATCCCGTAATGCTCTTTTTTTACGTAGACGCGTATTTTTGAAAGGTCATTTGGCATAAATTATATCCTCAGTCCGCCTTTGTCCTTTTGGGGGTATATGTGTCAACTTTTTTCTCAACAATTTTCGTAGTGTCAGTTCTGGAGGATTCCAGATCATAGATCTTTCCCCATCTACCGGTTTTCCTCAGTTTATCGGCCTCTTCCTTGGTAAATTCGGTATCGGTCGCAAGCAACACCCATTGCTTGGTCCAAAGAGGTATTTTTTCTAAAAGTTTATCACGGTGCGCACCTGATAAACGACCGAAAGGCGTATCCATAAATAATGGAACCTCAAGCATATCATTGCTAGAAGCTATTCGTGCCAAGGCCATAATGAAACTTATGGATGTGATCTGTCGCTGCCCGGCCGAAATGTTGGCGAGGAAAGGCTTATCCCTGAAATCAAATAATTCAAGGGAGTAATCTTGCTGAATTTCTATTTTCTTGAAAGTGCTGCCGCCCTCTTTGTCAATTAATTCCTTGAATATTTCCGAGGCACACTTTCCAATTTCCACCTTAACTTCACTGGTAAAATCATTGTAGACCTGAGTTAATGCGTCGCTTGCTTCATTTACAAGCTGGCACCTGGAAGCGATATCGCTTTTAACTGCTTCATCTTTTTCTAGTTGTTTTACGTTATCGCGAACTTTGTCCAGCTCTTTTTTCGCCATTTCCTTTTTTAAAATTGCATCATCAAGCTTTTGCTCTAACTTTATTTTTGCAACCCTCGCCTCTTCATACTTGGCCTCAAGAGTAGCAATGTCTTTATTCGAAGTCTGGTCTCCTATTTGTTCCTTAATTGCTTTTCTTTCTTTTTCAAAAGACTCGATTTGCTGAATTCTGTCAGAGTAATCTCGCATCTTCCTTTGTATTGAATCAACTTTGGTCTTTATATAACTTTCAGTGCGAGCTAGGTCGGCATGTGCATTGATAATACCTGTTTCGGCCACTTCACTCATGGATTTATCCTTCCATGCACGGATAGCATTAATAGCAGCCTGATTTTTAGATAAATCCGCATTGCATATGCAGATATTATCTTTAAGTATCTTTTCAAATAATTTCGCGCGGTAAGTAACAGGAATGTCTCCACGGTCAATCTTTGAATTTATTGTTTTGCTGGCTGCTTCTATTTCTGACTTCGCTAATAGGATACCAATGTCGTCATTCTCTTGAACAAACTCGGACACTAATGTGTCTAATCCTGCCTGTGTTCGCCCTTGTTCTTCATCAATTTGCTTTCTACGTTTTAGAAATTCAGCGATTTCCTTGTGGGCGCTGAGTTCTTTGTTGTAGTCGCGCATAACAATTTCAGCGCCTTTTATTTCTTTGTCAAATTGCTCCACGGAGGCGGAAGTTTTCGCTAGTTCCGATTCTTTTTCTGATAGGAGTTCCAGCTCTTTCTTATACGCGGCATTAGCCTTTAGTTTTAACTGGTTCTGGAGGTCCTTCAGTAAACACGCTAAGCCATCGTTTGCGATGAGCAATTTATCAATATTGAGCAGATTTTTTATGCCTTCTTGGATCTGTCTCTTTTGCTCTCGGGATATGCGAGTTAAATTTTCCATCTTTTCGCCGTCAAAGAGGAAGTACTCCTTAATTCTTTTGTCCAAGATGGAGTTTATCTTTTCGTCTATCTTTTCAACGCTTGTTTCCTTTTCAGTATTGCCGCGTGAGGTGGTCTCCTCAAGACAAACTTCACTGAGTTGTTCCTCCTGGTTATCATCATCATCTGATATCGCCAAAACACTCCGGCGCAGAACAAATTTATGCCCACGATGCTCAAATTCTATTTCCACAAATGCGCTTACGCCATCTTTGCCTGCTTCCGATACGGCATGCTTGTTTACAAGTCTTAGATTATCCGCGCTCTCGCTAGGGTCCTGGGCGAGAGTCTTGTCTCCATAGAGGCAAAACATAATCGCGCGATAAAGGCTGGTTTTGCCTCTGCCATTTGCGCCATATATGACTGTTACATTCTTTTTGTTGTCGGTAGCGAAGACAATTTCTTGCTTGCCATGGAATTGCTTGAAATCTTTTAAGGTTAGTTTTTTTAATAGCATGATTGCTCCGGGAAGATTAGGCTTTAAGTAGTGTTCTCAGGAAACCCTTTAACTCTTCTGCTACATGTTTTGGATTCCCATGCTTGTCGGCAAGCGAAAAAGCCTCTTTGATCAGCTTTTGGACTTCAGGCGGATATTTCTTGAGTTTCTCATTAATTAACTTGTTCATCTCAGTCATCTTGTTCCTCCGAGTCGAATTTCCGCTGTGCCTTATCCCTAGCGTAAACTTCCCAGGGTTTTATTGTCATTAGCTCAAGTGACTCAAACTTGGCTAACACCTTGCTTATCATCGACTGTGCCTCAAAATGGTTTAGCGCTAGAGCTGTGAACTCAGCAAAGCGCGGGATTTCGCGCTTTAACATGTTTTGCTTAAATGCAATATCCGACATGGAACCTGTAAGGGGAGGAATTGTGATAAAGTCATGAATTATCGCTTTAGTTTTTCCATCTGACTTGCGGAGAATCCGCCCTCTTCTCTGCACAAACTCACGGGGATTAGTTGAACTCGCAATAATGAAGGCTGTTTTTGTGGATGGGATATCTACTCCTTCATCAAGACATCGAATAGCTACAAGTGCCTGAAGGGTTCCCTCTGAAAACTTGGTTAGTATTCCTGGACGTTCATCGGCTGGTATCCCAGCAACAAATTCATGCGCTTTCACGCCCAAATCAGCGACCATACGTAAATAATCCAAATGCGCCCCTTTGGGAGAATAAACAAGGGCATGGGAAAATCTTTCACCAGATGTTTTCGCTTTTGCTAATTCCTCAGTAAGGATAGAAACAAAAGCCGCGTTTTTGTTCCCGGCATTATTGATTAACGCTGTTCGCTTTCGCAACAGTGACTGCAGATACGGATTTTCGTTTATTTCTCGGTCTGAAACGAATGCGCGACTGATATCTTTGGAAAGGGTTACGTAATCTGAGAATTCGGAATCTGTCAGCTCTACTAAATGTGGGATATATTCATAAGGGACAAGGAATTCTTTGTTAATGGCATCTTCAAGGGTAAATTCAAAGCAGGTTCCATTAAAATACTTGTTTAAAACAGCTGTGCCGGCATCATCAAACCACCGCGCAGGTGTTGCGGATAGCCCGACTTTGTGCGTAATTGTGTCTGATAGAGCGGCCCTTAAATCTTTTGCCCCTAAGGCGTGGACTTCATCGAAGATTCCAAAGAGCGGCGTAGCCGAAATTGAGCGGACCAGGCCTTGAAATTGCGGCATGGAACAGGTTTTATGAACGGCTAAGCAACAAATCTCTTGTGTGAGGTTCAAGTTAAAGTCTTGAATTTTAGAAACAAGGGTTCTTTCCCAATCCCCATGCGCTGAAGAGCAGAGTATTGGAGAAAATGAGAATTTTTCCAGTTCTTTCTCCCACTGATCCACAAGATGGAGGTAAGGGACAGAAACAATCAGTGCAATTTTACCGTGTTTCTTCTTAATACGGTCTGCGCATGAAATGGCTGTAATAGTTTTGCCAGACCCTGTTGCCATTTCAAAAATACCGGAGTATCCAGCTGCCTCCCATTTGGTAAAGGCTTCTTCTTGATAGTCTCTAAGAATCGGGGCGGATGCTCTAGTGAATAGCGGAGCAATAGGCTCAGATTTGGCTTTGTATGGCCTGGAGGCAGTACGATACCGAAGGATATTTTCTTTTACGGCATCCGGAATCTCATAAATATTAAAAGCTGGATTTTTATCATCCCACATGTTTTTGAATCGGTGGTCGTGATTCTCGACGTAATCTTTTTGCCCGTCATTCCAGGATTTAAACACGGAGAATGCTTCGCCATTTAGGGAGGCATGAGCCGTATCATTGTATGACCCGTGTATTGCTACTCTGTCCCCGGCTTTATCCTCGAAGATTGCAAATTTATCGTGAAAGTCACCGCCGGATAAATGCCCTTTAGGGATTGCAAACTTTAGTGAAAGAACATCATCAGCGATTAGCCAAGCTAATGCATTCAGTGGATTCTTTCCAAATTCTGACGCAAGGTCCTTAACAGAATTCATTAGAATGTTATAAAGGACTGCATCCTTCTTAGCTGCGTCCCCTGTTTCTAAGGCCTTAAAATCTTCTTTGGAAATAATGGGGGAGGTTATAAGACGGGCGTGCCCATCATTATCGGCAAAATCCTCAAGACCTTTTGCGGCTAATCTAAGCCAGCCAGATGTAAAAAAACCAACTCCGCGGTCATACCTGATTGAATTTTTCAGCAAGGGAATCATCAGGTCCGAAACTAAATCATTTTCGGAACTGTCGTATACTGACTTTAAATCCAAATCTCTTAGCATTTTGTAAGGCTGATCTCTTCATTCTCTATTGTATATTTTTCAGATGAGCCGCTTATGTTCTTTGCAATCCCTAGCTCTACGATACGTCTTGTAAATTCTGTTTTGTTTGCAGCCCCGGAGAATTCGGTCTTCAAAATGTGGCATATGAGGTCATCTGTGCTTTCAATTGAATATTTATTAGGGATGCATACATAAACTGATTCAAGGCTGCCAAGGACCTCTATGCCGTCAATTTCCTCTAAAATATCCACTAAGAGTTTTTTTTGCCAGTAAATCCCTTGTTTGTTTTCGTCTATCTCCGGGAGTTGCTTTTCAAGCAACTCTTCAATATTTACATAAGGACGTCCTAATTGGCAGTTTTGGGCATACTTACCTAGAGCAATATCTTTAAGTTGTTTTTGTTTTTCAATATTCCATGAAATTGCAGTTTTAGATATGAATGCTCCTAAGGAATACCTAAAGAATCCTTCGCAATAAAACGGAAGACTATAACACCAAATAGATGGATAGCCTCGCTCCTCTGAAAAGTGTTTTACAAGGTCCTTAATATAAACTGGCCCGTGCTTATCATTAAAGTATTCCTCGACCAAAGCTTGCGCGTTAACTTTCGCATCTTTGCCGAGGAGATCATGCTTTAAGATGTAGGGAAGTCGCGGGCAATCAAACAGATCGTTATATCTTCGTGCCAAAAACGAGTAAAGACAGGTGGAATCCGGTATACCTATCTTTGTCAAAAATACTCGGTTATCATCGTAGACCTGCCGAACACTGATATGTTCGTATTTATCCAGTTTCGCCTTAATATCGGTTAGAAGCATTTCAAGAATTTGTTTTTCCGAGGCTCCGATATTCAATTTGTTTATATGGACACATTTCCCATTCGCACATTTCAAAACCACAAGGCTTTCCTGGATAGCATTAATTACTTGATACTCTCTAAGGCCCAATTGGTCAGCTACCGCGCCAGTTGTTAGCGCGCCTGACTGATCGTGCATATATGACTCAATTGTCTGCTTTGTGGCGCCAATGATTCTCTTTTTAGTGTGGCGGGGATAAATATATGGATATTTAAAAAATCTATATTTCCCTTTTGTCCAGATTCGCAAACAAGAATACAGTGCACATGGGTTCGGAATCCCAGAAAGGATAGCCTCCGGCTTAATGTCTTCAAAAACGCCATACACAGACACACATACCAGGTCTGCATCGAGTCTTATGTCGATACGTTCTTCTGCAAGTTTTAAAATGTGTTTGTTGATAGAGATGGTTGAACGCGCGATATAGGTTCCTCTATCCCATAAAATAAAACGCTCCCGATCGTTTAAGGCTGCGCGCAATGCCCCAAGGGGTTTTTGTGTAGTGCTGGCGAATTCGCTTTTCTTGAATACGGATAAAAATTTATCTGCATCTTCTGCATTGGTCGGAGAAATCCCAGTTGGAAAATGTTTCTGCACTAAAATTTCCACTATTGCGCCTCTCTTCGGTGCTCCAACAGCATAAAGTGCTCTTGCCTTGCGCAATCTCGTTTTATGCGTCTTTCTGAAAAGGTAGTCCTCCCAATTCTTGCTTAGATCATTCTTCGAGCAAAAAGCGGATATGCTATTCCTGATTTCATTTTCGTCCAAAAACTCGCCATTCTCGGACTCTTTCTCAAAATGACGGTTCAGTTTGGAGACGAGAACCTCCTCATCTTTAGCGAGCCAGGTGGTTTCATCAAAATCGAAATGAACCAACTCACTTACCTTCTTAGTCATTTCTATAAAAATATGAAATTCTATGCCTGAAAGTAAGTCTTTCGAATCATTACATTCAAGGACACCGCCAGATTTTATGAGATTTCCAACAAAGGCCTGGAGAAATAGCCAACACGCGCGGCCGATATGCGGTTCCAGAACCTCCAGCCCTCTGCTTTCTAGCTGGCGCACCCGTTCTCGTGTTAAACCAAAATCGCGTGCCAATTCCTCAAGTGTTTTACTCTTACCCTTACCAGCGAGCCTGGCGAATAAAATTTTCCTGATTCTGTTGCTTTGTACTTTGCCGGAAGCGAACTCCGCATCATCAAAAGTCTTTTTTATTAGCGTAAGTGCTTCTTCAAGATTGGATATTGGGTTGGTGATAGTCCCTGTTAAAACAGGGTCTTTTAAGCCCTTTGTGATGCGGAGTATGCCTTTTACAGTGGCAGCCCCAAGGTTTTGTATTGCCAAAAGTTCATTCTCTGTGCGGGCCATTAAATCGGCCACAGTTTTAATTTTATTTCTTCCAAAAGCATTGAGCGCACGGCCGCTAAAAGGCAGCTCGGTAACTTTTAAAGACAGTATTCCATCCGGTAGAATGTCTTCGGATATTTGAGGGGGAGCATCAACAAAATCTTTTGTTTCGGCTATGTTCTTAACGTCGGATCTAACTAATAGAGAGGCAAAAAAATGCTCTAAGGCAGAACCAATTTCAAGATATGTTGCCACACCACAGTTCTTTATGCCGTAGAGGTCAGACGTTTTTAATGCTAATACTTCTCCTAACTTTGTTGCTTTTGTCTGTGCAATCGCTCTTTTAGCCCTGGAACCTGCCGCGATATCTTTAAACTGAAGTTCTTTTGCCTGTGGGATTAGGTCGGGATTTGAGAAGGTATGGCCGTTTCTGAGGAAATCTGAGAATATAATCCCTTTTTGCTCCGCATATGCATAAAATTTAGAATATGAAAAACTAACATCCCTCGGAATGCCTAACTCTTCCAACCTCACCCCAATTTCATAAATTATTAGATTATTTATCCCATTGATAAGGGCAAGTTTTTCGTCTGGGGTCTTAACAAGATCAATAATAAGCGATAGCCCTGCTGCCCTAAGCTTTCCATATGCTTTGCGGGGCAGTATAATTGCCGAAGTGGGCTGAAGTAATTTATCGAATAACGCTGTTGAGTCCATTTTTCCCTAACCGACAAAACATAGTATATCAAATGGGTCCTTTCTCGCTGTATAGGCAATAAAGACTGCTCAATATATATAAAAAGTGTAGCAGACCAACCCGACAAGGGCGTGTCGCGATGAAAAATGGTGTTTTTGGCTATTTTGCGTAATAATTGGGTGGGTAATTATGCTGTATCATGAATGGGTGGGGGCAAATAAGGCGGGCCAGGCCGGGTGCGGCGGCCCTCACGCGGCAAGACGCTACCGGCCTGGCCCTTCCTTACGGTCTTCCTGCCCCGTTCCCCCGGTGGCGGCATAACATTAACAGAAAAGACCACCGCGGTGGCCGCAGCAGCGGACGCCGGGGTGGTGTTTTATAATTACGGCTGCCACCGGATAAATCATTAGATGGATAACAGGAACAAGCCCGCGCCGCGCGTGGCAGCAGCCACTGGCGAGCGCGGGCAGAGTCTGTAACGAAATTATTTATCAACTCTTTGCAGTGGGCGCGGGAAATAATTTTCTGCGTTGTACGGACGCCGAAGGCGGACGGGAGCGGCCGGGTAAGGCCTGTTTGGGGCCGTCCGGCCGCGCATCGGAGGTGTTGATAAGATGCAGAACACCTTGGGAGCAGGTGCGACGGCGCGTAGTGCCGAGCCTTGCGAACCCACTTCCTAGCGGCGAAGCATGGGCGGCCGCGCGGCGTGGCCGACCGTGCGGCATCTCGCGGATAAGATCGGGCCTCCTTTTCGATCCCAGGCTGGGCGGGGGCGTGGAACTTATAATGTTACCTCGGGATGTTGCGCAAAGTAGGTTATAACTTCATCCTGAAAACCCCGCCAAATTTTCGAAGCACGGAATTTGGCATACGAAAGCTCCTCAACCGAGGGGCTTTTTTATTTCGTCTTGTCGGCCAGGCCCGTGCGGCCCATATATAAGGAAGGGGGAAACGCAAAATATAAATTTGTGTTGACAGGGTTTTACCTTTTATGGTAAAAAATGAATACTGAACCATTATTCACTATTATTCCTGCGGGGAAAGAGGGGTGGGGAAGGTCCAGGATAAAAATTGCGGTTTCCCTTAAGTGCGCGGGGTTTAGCGGGCGCGGGGAAAAATCAAGGAGAACTAAAATGACAAAGAGAAACGCTGTAATAACCGGGGCGGCAAGGGGACTCGGGCGCGCGGGCGCGGAGAGGTTCCTCAAGTCGGGAGAATGGAAAGTCACGCTTTTCGACGTGAATGAAGAGATGCTGGTGGCCGCCGCCCGCGAGCTGGGCGAGAAGTACGGCGCCGAGAACGTGAACTACTGCAAAGTGGACGTCACCTCCAAAGAGTCCGTGGACAATGCCATCAGCCAGACCATCGAGAAGATGGGCGGAGTGGACACGCTGATCAATAATGCCGGCATCACCCGCGACGCGATGCTCCATAAAATGGAAGAGAACGACTGGGACCTCGTCCTGGACGTCAATCTTAAGGGCGCTTTCCTCTGCACCAAGGCCGTGGCCGCCCACATGAAGGCCCGCAAGAGCGGGACCATCGTCAATACCTCCTCCGTGGTAGGCATTTACGGCAATATGGGCCAGAGCAACTACGCCGCCTCCAAGTTCGGCATCATCGGCCTCACCAAGACCTGGGCCAAGGAAATGGGCCGCGACGGGATACGCGTCAACGCGGTCGCTCCCGGCTACACCATGACCGAGATGCTCGGCACCGTGCCCGAGAAGATCCTTACCGCTATCTCCGACAAGACCCCGCTCAAGCGGCTGGGTCAGCCGGAAGATATCGCCAACGCCTACTATTTCCTGTCCAATAACGAGTCGTCTTTCGTTACCGGGCAGGTCCTTTCCGTGGACGGCGGGCTGGTAATATAATGAGCGCACCGGCCACCCCCAAGGGGATTCGCACCAGGGAGCGCCTCATCGAGGCGTCCGGTACGGTGTTCGCCCGCAAGGGCTGCGCCGCCTCCGGGGTGGCCGATATCTGCGCGGCGGCGGGGCTGGCAGTGGGCGGTTTCTACAGGTATTTCGCTTCTAAGGAAGAAATAATAGAAGCGCTGGCCCGGGAGCTGCGCGACGACCTTATCCGCGCTATCTCCGAATTGCCGCAGCAGAAAGACGCCGAGAAGGAGGCCCTGGTGATTTCCGCGGCCTTCTTCGAGGCGGCTTCGGCGCGCCTTGATTCGTTCAAAGCCATGCGCGAGGCCGAGGCCGGGAACGAATCCCTGGCCAGGGATTTTTACGGGCCGCTGGCCGAAGTTATAGCCGGTCGGCTGGGGCGCTTTGTGCCGGGGCCGCGCGCCGCGGCGCACGCCTGGGCGCTGCTCGGGTCGCTGTATTTCTACGCCGTGAAATTCATGGTCTGGGATAAGGGCTCGGTTCCGGCGCGGGCGCCGGAAGCGGCCGCCAGGCTTTGCGCGAGGGGCCTGAGCAGGAAGAGTTTCCCCTGGTGGGAGCCGGCGCTTACCGGGCCCTCGAAGGCGAGGCCGGCGCCCGGCGACACGGGGGCGATAATGCTTGCGGCGGCGGAAGAAGTTTTCGGCCGCTGCGGTTATAACGGCGCGCGTGTCTCGGAGATCGCGAAAAAAGCCGGGTTTGCCGCCGGAACTTTCTATCTTTTCTTCGCCTCCAAGGAGGAGGCGCTGGAGAAAGTGGTAATGCGCATGCGCGATTCCCTGGTGAAGAAAGCAGCGGCCTACTCGGCGGGCGCGGGCAGCCGCGTCGAGACCGAAGCCATGGCTTTCAGGGCTCTGTTCGACTTCATCCGCGAGCACCCGTACGGCTACCGCATAATGCGCGAGGCCGAGTTCACGGACGCCGCGCTCGCCGACGCCTACTACGGCTACATCCTGCGAAACTATGCGGCCCAGCTTAAAAAAACGGCCGTCGCGGGGGAATTCAATATAGACGACCCCGAACTGCTTGCGCTTGCGCTGATGGGCATGGGCCATATGCTGGGCATGAAGCGCGTGTTGTGGGGCGGTTTCCGCGGGATGACCGAGAACGAAATGCTTAAAGCCGTTTTCGAGGGTATAAAATAAAAGGTTAGGAGAAAAACGATGTTTAAAATAATAAGCACGGGGATGTACCTCCCCAAGAACCTGATGAGCAACGAGGCCTTCTATAAAAAATTCGGGTCGGACCCGCTGCAGAAGGTGTTCGAGCGCATTGGCCACGGCGCCCGCTATTATTCCGATAAAGACGAATCTTCGGCCACGCTGGCCATCAAGGCCGGCGAGCAGGCGCTGAAGAATTCAGGCCTGAAGCCGGAGCAGATAGACCTGCTGATAATCTCCACCGACACTCCCTCGCAGCTTTCACCGGCGACGGCCGCGGAAGTGCAGCACAAGCTCGGGATAAAGTCCGCCGGGGCTTTCGACGTGAACTGCGCCTGCGCCGGCTTCGTCACCGCGGTGGACATGGCCTCCAAATATCTCAACGGCGAAGAGTACAAGCGCGCAATGGTCATCGGAACCTACGCGATGAGCAAGCACCTGGACCACGACGACGGCAATACCTCCATACTTTTCGGCGACGGCGCCGGCGCTTTCATACTTGAATACGCCCCGAAGCATGGCCTGACCGCTTCCACGCTTAAATCCGACGGTTCCTTCTGGGACTTCATGGGTATCTACGGCGGCGGCAGCGCTCTGCCGGTGGACGAGCAGGTTCTTCTGGACCGCACCCACAAGGTGAAGGTTCCAAAGAAGTTCCCTGCCACGCTGAACAGCGAAGAGTGGCCCCCGCTCATAGAGAAGACCCTGGCGAAGATCGGCCTTAAGCCTGCCGACGCCCAGGCCTACGTGTTCACGCAGATCCGCAAGCCCACCATCGTGGAAGTGATGGAGAAGTTCAACCTCCCGATGGAAAAGACCCATACCATAATGGAAAAATGGGGCTATACCGGCTCGGCCTGCGTGCCTATGGCCTTCCATGACATGGCCGAGCAGGGCAAAGTGAAGCGCGGCGACCGCGTGGTTCTGTGCGCTTCCGGCGGCGGCTATTCGATGGCCTGCATGACGTTCATATACTAGGAAAATACCCGGGACCTGCGGCCGGAAACGGCCGCAGTACCCAGGCCCCGCTGGGCCTTATGCCCCTGATAGGGCTGATTAGGAAGATGTAAAATATTCTGACTGTGAATACAATGATATATATATTCCTCGCTTTATTCCTTATGCCTTCAATGACCGAAGCCGGCTCGCCCGGCGCTTTTACACAGCTTTCCACCGCGGTTGAAATTTCCCCTGCTCCCGCTGCCGTGCCTGCCCCTGAAAAGGCGCGCGCCGTAGCCGGCCTGCGGCTTCTCCGCTCCATCCAGTCGAAATACTGGGAGAGGATAGAGTGCTACCAGGACACTGTCCGCCCCTTCGCCGTGGAGAGCGTGCTTAATAAGTCCAGGCATGAGACGCCCGAGATCATTTCGGCTTTCGGCTCCAATTTGCCCCCGGCTTCCACTTTCCTGCTTCATTACGGGCCGAAGTGGAAGACTAATACAGGAAAGGTCGTCGTACTCGTGCACGGCGCTTCGGATAACGCCAACCGCGCCTGGGCCACCCCCGCGATACTTCTCGGCGACGCCAATGCCCCCGGCCTCCTGCAGGCGCTCGAAGGGAAAGGCTTCAGGGTTTTCGCCATCACTTTCCCGCACAAGCACGGCAATCTTTTTTACGAGTCGCAGTACCTGGCCGACGCTATTGAACTGGCCCGGCAGGCCACCGGGGCCGCCAAGGTCACGCTGATAGGCCACAGCGCCGGCGGATTGGCCGCTCGCGCCTACGTATCCAGCTTCCGCCTGAACGGGGCCTGGACAGGGTTCCGCGGCGACGTGGACCAGCTGATAACCATGGCCGCCCCGCACCGCGGCCAGGATTTCGCTTTCCGCCACCCGGAATTCAATTATTATTTCATGAAGGACGAACTTGCGGCCAATGCCCCGATGAGCTGGGACAAGATCCTGGTTTACGGCGTCTGGCAGGACACGCTTGAATTCAGCATTTACAGCGACAATTTCCCGATGCAGCAGCAGGTTCTTTATGACTGGACCGGCAAGTATCCCGTGAAGGCGACTTCCCCGGATTACTATACCACGCTGCACGGCGGGCAGGGCCTGATGAGCCATTCGCTGGGTATAAGCAATGCCGTCATGAAAGGCGGAAATTTCCTGAACGCTTTCAGGGGCTACCCGGTCCCGGCTGATATCTCCGTCACGGTAATAGCCGGGAACAATAATAAGATAGAGAATGTCCCGCAGACCGAGACCGACGGCCCTTCCGACGGGCTGGTCTTCGTGGAAAGCGCCGCCCATACCGCGGATCTCACCCACCCGGCCCGCACGGAGCCGATACAGAGGCTGATCGTCAACGAGAACCACGTGACCATAGCCTTCAGCTCCGCGATGCTGAAGCTGGTGGCGGGATTGATAAAGTAGCGAACAGCGCGAAAAAGGGGACAGGCTACTTTTTTTAAGTAGCCTGTCCCCTTTCTTTTGCTCTAGCCGTTTTCAGGGGATGCGCAGGGCGGCTTTTACCGAGTTTATCATGGGCTTTACGGGCGCCAGGAAAGCCGAGAACATGCCGCGCGCGTCGGAGAGCGCGATAGCCACGCCCATAAGGGATTCCCCGGCTATGATACCGGAGCTGACGGGGACGATGTATTTCTCAGCCCCTTTCTTATTGGTCTTTTCAAGGAACAGGGCTATTGTTCCGCCGATGAACATCGATAGCGAGTTCCAGAACGGTATGACCATGGCCAGGCCTATACCCATGGCCGAAGGTATATATTTCCGGCGCTTGGGGAAAGCCAGTTCCAGGCAGGGTATGATTATTCCGACCAGGGCGCCTGCTATCATGCCCATACGCGCGGCAGGGTGCAGCGAGTGTATACCGTTGGACAGGAGCCGGGCCACGGCCGCCCAGACCTGTGCCGAGGGGGCCGGCCACTGGTCGGAGCCCAGCACGGAAGCGTCCGGCACGAGTATATAGAAAGCCGGGACGACCACCAGCGTGCCGGCGAAGATGCCGAAGAACTGCGCCAGGAACTGCTGGCGCGGGTTCGCCCCGAGCAGGTAGCCGCTTTTAAGGTCGGTGAGGAGGTCTGCCGTGGCCCCGGCGGCTCCGGCCGTTACTGAAGCCGTCATCAGGTTCGTGGTCATGTTGGACGGGGCAAGCATGCCGAAAGTGAGCTGGGTGATCTTTCCCATCGCGCCGATGGGCGTGATATCGGACTCGCCGGTAGCGCGCGCGGCCACCATGGCAAGGAAGAAGGTCATAACTACCGCGACAAAGCCCATCCAGAAGCTGGTCTGGAAAGCGTAATGCAGGACCATGATGCAGCCCAGGCCGGAGAAGGCCGTGCCGGTGAGGAACCAGGAAGAGGGAACTTCTATATGCGCTAGAGGGTCGGTATTCGTCTCCGGCCTCGCGTGGAGTATATTTGTGACCCCGCCGAAGGCGCGCATCACTGTCTTCCACTGCAGGGCGAAAGCGAACAGGCCGGAGGTTACCATGATGGCCGCGCCGGCCCAGGTGCTCCACTGCATTATGGCGCGGTAGCCGAGCTTGGTCATGTCTATGGCTCCCGTGCTTGAGACCCAGGGCGCGAGCACGCCGTAATTCAGTATAGCGCCGAGCAGCAGGGACCAGGAGATCTTCCAGCCGATGATGGCGCCCGCCGCGACCATAAGAGCGCTGACCTCGAAATTAAAAGTCCACTTTTCCAGGGGATAGCCTTTTATGTTCCCGTTAAAAGGCAGCATGCCGGGGAGTGAAAAGTTAATATTGAAAAGTTTCTTGAAAGAAAAATGTACGCCCGTGCCGTGCCCGCCGTCGCGCAGCAGGGCCACCAGAGCGCCGAAGACGCCAGCGGCGCCCATCGCTTTGGCTTTATCGGAGGCTTCATTGCCCTTAGCGTGCAGGCTTTTGAGCGTCTCGGCCGCGGCGATGCCGCTGGGGAATTTAAGCTGCTCGATATTTATCATCTGCCGCTTCATCGGTATCGCGATGAAAACGCCGAGGGCCGCCAGGAAGAAGGTCCACAGCGAGAGTACCTGCCAGGACATGTTGTGCCCGGTAATTATCAGGTAAGCGGAGATCGCGGAGACCATGGTTCCGCCGGTGGAATAGCCGGCCGAGGAGGCCGCGGACTGCATGCAATTGTTCTCCAGGATGGTCATGTCGGTCTTGAACAGGAAAGGCAGCAGCGTGCGCAGGGTTTTCCAGATAGTGTAGGAAAGGATGCAGGCGGTGATGGCCACGCCCAGGCCCCAGCCCGTCTTTAGGCCGATGTAGAGGTTGGAAAGAGACATGAACCCGCCCAGGAAAGAGCCCATGATCACCGAGCGCAGGGTGAGCTGCTTCATGGTGTCGCCCTGGTAGACTTCTTTATACCACTTGAGTTCTGTCTCTTCGGGGGAGAGGCCCGCCACGTGGGGATCTTCTTTGGGTTCCTGAAGGAGCTCGACAGAGTCCTCCGAACGCATCTCTTCGAGGGGAAGGTCGTCGCGGTTCTCGTCGGACATTGGGGCTCCTTGGGAGGAATGAATGGAAAATTTGGTGCGCGGTACAGGATTTGAACCTGTGGCATCCTCTGTGTAAGAGAGGCGCTCTACCGCTGAGCTAACCGCGCGGTAAGACAATACATTCTACCAATAGAGAGGGGGGGACTCCAAGCGTATTAAATAGCGCGCGCGGGAAGAATAGCAAGCTTAGTTAAAAAGGTCGAATAAGAATCCAAGATGCGGTTTATCGAATACAAGATCCATTGTTTCCGGGCTATTATCCGACCTGCCAGCCTTGGCTTTCGCCTGGTTGAGGTGATTCACCATCGAGGCCGTGGCTTTTAGGCCCAGTTCTCTCGCAGCCTTTGACCAGCTCTGATGGTTTTTTGGCGCGCCGAATCTGAAACCGACCCCGTTTTCAGCGTCTATGACAATATTATCACGCGCGTCGCTGTAGCCCGCCTCGTA
Source organism: Elusimicrobiales bacterium (assembly GCA_028713125.1). Taxonomy (GTDB): domain Bacteria; phylum Elusimicrobiota; class Elusimicrobia; order Elusimicrobiales; family UBA9959; genus UBA9959. Next base: position 52,112 of record JAQTOU010000011.1, read on the forward strand.
CAGGGCCTTTAAAAAAGCGTTCCGCATGCCCTGGCTGTTGAAGCGCAAATAAACATTTTCCATGGTCAATTCTTCGGGGGCCGCGTACACTCCGGGCTTAAACCCGGTGAGCCACCAGTGCACGCCTTCCCTGTCGAATAATTTTACGCCGTTTTTATAGAGAGAATACGACATGTAGATCATGTTCTCGTCCGACACGCATCTGTAATTATAGCCATGCTTTTTTTCGTACAGGCCGATCTCCGCACCGGCCATTACATTGTACTGGCCTTTCCAAAGCTCGAGCATATAGCGCCTGCCGCCGTAGTCGAACTTGACCGGCTCGGCGTCTATGACCATGGCCGCGGGAAGGGCCATCCTGTCGTAAAAGCCGTTGTAGCCGAAATATCTTTGAAGAGAATCTATTTTGGTAACGTAAATATCCTGCGCGGGGTCATAGATAAAGCCAGCCGTACGGGCGGTCTTTTCAAAGCTCAGGGCAGAGGCGCTATTACTGAAGAAGGCGCCCGAGAATATTAGGAACAGAATAAGTCGCTTAACGGCAGAATTTGACGCTTTCATTTTGGTTTCCTTACTCGCAGAGCCAGGGCCTGTGTTTGTCGAAGTTCTCCACCCAATCCTTTATCTCCGAGTGCCACATCGAAAAAAACCTGAAGCCGAAATTGTGCTTCCTGAGCGAGTTGTCCAGAACACTGATAAGCCGGGCCTTGTCGAAAGTCTTTCCGCAGGCCTGGTCCCTCAGTATCAGCGCGGCCGCGAGCGCCCCGGTCCTGTCATTGCCCAGCAGGCAGTGTATATACACCTTGCGGCCGGCTTTCCGCTGCCGATTGACAAAACGGAAAGCTCCCTGGAAATTAGAGCGGCTGTCGGTCAGGCTCTTAACCCCGAACGGCGCTATTCCGAAATCCCCGCAGTTCAGGCCGTACTTGCCGCAAAGTCTCTGGTTTGACGGATGGATGTTCTGAAGATTCGCTACCGCGCCGACTCCGAGGCCGCGCAAAAAGGCAAATGTCTCCTCGCTGTCTAGTTTTCCGCCGCGGTAGATGACTGCTTCTCCGTCGCGTCCGCCGGCAGAGGGTTCCTGCCGGACGACCACGTCCAAATTGTCTATAGGGCTGCCGGCAAGTTCATCTGTCTCCGATTTCTCCCCGGCCATGGCAAGAGTAGGAACCGGGAGGTCCGGTTTTTCGCTTCCGATAATCAGCATGTCGGCGTTCAGCTGCGGAGCGTACATAGTTTCGGCAAAAGCGCTTCCATATGCAAGGACCAGAGCGCCTGCAGCTGCTATAGCGGAAATCCTGGATTTCAGTTTTGTCATAGTTATTTATTCCACAGATCCGTTGAGCAGGTCAGGCGGCAGATTTAACTGCGGGGTGAGAAAGGGGAGGTGCCCTGAGATATCGTCCCCCGCATTGGGCTTGTAGGCGGTTATCCGCAGGCTTTGGGCTATGTCATTGTCGAAGATACGGCTGTCTATCTCGGCCGCGAATTCTTTGTCAAAGACCAAAAGGTTCAGTTCATCGTTGTATTTCAGGCTCTGTGGGTCTAGGTTGGACGAGCCTACGGTCGACCAGATATGGTCCATGACCGCTACTTTCAGGTGCTCCATCCGCGGCTGGTATTCGTAGACCTCTATCCCGGCTTTGAGCATGTCGGGGTAATGCGAACGGAAGGCGCGCAAGGTCACCGGCATATCATTAATGGCGGGGACAACTAGCTGGATCTTCAGCCCTGGGCGCCTGGGGTCACTGGCCGCGTTTATAAGGGCTTTTATAATATCTTTGTCCGTGAAATACGGGTCTTCGATGCGGATGAGCTGCCGCGCGGTATTTATCGCCAGGAGGTAAGCCTTCTTGATATTCCGGTCGGTATCGCCGCCGGTATGGGTGATGACATAGGTCTGCGCGCCTTCCTCTACCGCCTTCGCCGCGGGAAAGCCGGAAAGCTCCTCGCCAGTAACCTTTTTCCAGCCGTCTAGAAAGGCGCGGTTCAGCAGTTCCGCCGCCGGCCCGTTTATGCGCGTTTGCTGGTCGTGCCAGTTCCGCTGGTAGTCGTTCCCGATATTCATTCCGCCGGTATAGGCAACCAGGCCGTCGTAGCCGTTATCCATTACTATTACCTTGCGGTGATCCAGGTGAAGGAGCTGGAATTTACGCACTTTGACTTCTATACCCGCGCTTTTCATTGATTTAACGAATCTTTTCTCAGGACCATCAGGGGCCATGAGCGAGCTTCCAAGGCTGTCCAATATCACCCTGACGCGGACTCCGGCCTTAACTTTCTTCTCAAGGACGTCGCGCAGCGAAGCGCCTATCTCATCCGCCTGCCATTGGAATATCTTTATATGGATAAAGCTCCGGGCCTGCGCGATATCCGGACCGGCGGCGTCCATTACCTCCCTGCCGTCCACTAAAAGCTCAAGCATGTTCTTGCCGGCATCGGTCAGGCCGCCTTTCCTTACTGTTTCGCCCAGCCGGCGGAAATAGCCCTCCCAGGCGGCAGCCTCCGGCGCGGCGGGGGGAGTTACTGCGGCCGGCAGCGAGGCTTCGGGAGGAAGAGGCGCATCGGGCGGCCTGCTAAAAGTATCGGCAAAGGGCCTTATATTTTGAGGCATTGCGCCGATCCCGGCGCCTGAAAGAGCGCCCGGGAAAGCTCCCGAAAGTAGAGCTAAAGCCAGCATCGAAGTAAGCTTAAGCGGAATTATTCTTTTCATTTGATGGTGTCTCCAATCCATAAAACAGCGTAATACATTGTATTATGCCCCTGGCTTTCTGTCATGGGTCAGGGGACCCAGCTTCATATAGGCCCTTCGCCTCAGGGCTGTCCCAAGAAACTTTTTTAAGCGAAGGGCAGGAATGGCTGTAAGTCCCCGTCACGTATCCTGTTCAATCGGTTTTGATTCAAATTTAAAGTGTCCAACAGCGATAATCGCTCCATTAAA
>JAQTOU010000026.1 GCA_028713125.1 Elusimicrobiales bacterium
CACCGCGAGATCGGGGCCGCCAAATGAAAGCGATGGTCTTCGCGGCGGGTCTCGGCACCCGCCTGCGCCCGCTGACCGACGCGCTGCCCAAGGCGCTGGTGGACGTGGGCGGCGTGCCCGCGCTGGAGCTGGTGCTCCGCCGGCTGGCGGCGGCCGGCGTGACCGGGGCCGTGGTGAACACGCACCATTTCCACGAGAAGATAGAGGCCTTCCTGCGGGCCAGGAATAATTTCGGGCTCAGGCTGGAGCTGTCGCGGGAGGAAGCCTTCCCGCTGGAGACCGGCGGGGGGCTTAAGAAAGCCGCGGCTTTCTTCGACGACGGGCGGCCCTTCTTCGCCTACAACGCGGACGTGTATTCCGAGATGGACCTGCGCGCGCTTTACGCCGCGCATACGGCCTCGGGGGCGCTGGCCACGCTGGCCGCGCGCGAACGGCCTTCGGCGCGGCGGCTCGTGTTCGACCGCGACATGAATTTGAAAGGGCGCGAGGGGGAATCCTCGCTGCCCGGGCTGCGGCCGCTGGCTTTCAGCGGCATACAGGTGGTTTCGCCCGGGATCTTCCCGAAGCTGACCGAGACCGGCGTGTTTTCCATAACCGGCGCTTACCTGCGGCTGGCCGCGGCGGGGGAGAAGATAAAAGGCTTCGAGGACCTTTCGCCGTTCTGGTGCGATATCGGCGACCTGGCGCGGCTTGAGACCGTGCGCCGCCGCGCGGCGGAAACGGGGGCAGTGAAATGATAGTGACCGACCTCGGGCTGCTGGAGCGGCAGGCGGGCATGACGCCCGGGCTGGCGAAAGCCCTGGAGTTCCTGCGCCGGCCGGGGACCGGCGCGCTGCCCGACGGCCGCTACCCGATAGACGGGGAGAAGGTCTTCGCCATCGTCCAGCGCTACGTTACCTCCGCGCCGCCGGAGCCCAGGTTCGAGGCGCACCGGGCTTACCTGGACGTGCAGTATCTCGCCGGGGGCGAGGAAGTTATCGGCTGGGCGCCGCTGGCCCGGCTGGAAACGACCGAGGCCTACGACGCGGGAAAAGATATTTGTTTCGGGCGCGTGCGCGGCGGTTGGACGCCGGCGCTCGTAGAAGCCGGCCGGCTGGCCGTGCTGTGGCCGGAAGATGCCCACGCGCCGCGGCTGGCGGCCGGCGCTCCGGCGGAAGTAATCAAAATCGTGGTAAAGGTGGCCCTATAATGCTGCTCAAAGAACTGATACGCGTGACCATAAACCTGGAGATGGAGTCGGTTTCCATCCTGGAGGTGGAGGCTGAAACGTTCGGCCGCTCTCATGAGAAGGGGGCGGAGATCAAGGAGTTCTTCCTCCGGCTGGCCCGGGAGAAACGCACCCGCCTTAAGAAGCTGGGCGGGTACTTCAAGGAAGGCACCGGCTTCCGGGAACGGAGCACCCAACCGTCCCGCTCCATAGAAGCCGCGATGCGCAACCACATCTCGCGTTCCGAGCGGGCGATAGTGCTTTACGCTGACCTCTATAAGCAGCTCACGAAGCAGATCTTCAAGGACGCGATGGCGGCGATGCTGGCCGAAGAGCGCGTGATGCTGGCCGACCTTAAGACGTTCCAGGCCGGCCTGAAGAAGTAGGGGTTATTTGTTCTCCAGCGAAGCCAGCCGCGCCAGGTTAAGGCGCGCGCTGGCCAGGCCGGGGGAAACTTTCAGCGCCCTGCCGAAAAGTTCCCTGGCCCCGGCGAAGTCCCCGCCCATGGCGAGCAGTATGCCGTAGTCGTTGAGCCCTTCCAGATCGTAAGGATTTATCTCCAGCAGCCGCGAATAGAGCGCGGCCGCTTCTTTTTTCCTGCCCGCCCCGGCGTTGAGCCTGGCGGCGGCCAGCAGGGCGGGGGCATAGCGCGGGTCCGCCTTCAGGGTCTCGGCCAGCGCCGCGCCGGCCTCCTTGCGGCCGGCCGCGGCCAGCACGCAGTAGGTGTTGAAAAGGGTCTCCGTGTCGCCGGGCTTGGCCGCCAGGGCCGCGGCCAGCGCCGAGAGGGCGCCCCGACTGTCGCCGGTCTTCCAGCGCGCCAGCGCCAGGCCGTTGAGGTACATCGCGTTGCCGGGGTCGGCCGCCGTTATCCTTTCAAGTATGGGCAGGCTTTCCGCCGTCCTGCCCAGCAGGTAATATTCCCGGGCCAGGTTGTAGAGCATGGGCTTGGAGGAAGAGCGGCGCGCCGCGTCCTCGTAGATCTTCAGGTCGGTGTCGCGCCTGGCGGCGTTCACGGAGGAGAAAGCTATGAGCGCCAGCGCGGCGGCGGGGAAAAGTTTGCGCAGCGGGTACAGGCTCCCCGCGGCCCAGAGGAATAGCCCGGCGTTGGCCAGGTACACCCAGTGGTCCAGCATCAGGTCGTTGGTGGCCAGCAGCGGCATTTTTGGCGCGAGGTTGAGCAGGTACCAGCCGGCGCAGAACAGCGCCAATCTTCCGCCTTTTTTCCACAGCAGCAGGCCGCCCGCGGCCAGCGCCGGCAGCGCCAAATAGTTAAGCGCTGGGAGCGCGGGCTGCATGCGGTGGGAATGCATGTCGAAAGGCAGCAGCGCTTCCTTAAGGTAGACCAGGACGGCCTGCGGTACTTTAAGGAAGAGGCCGGAGAGCACCGGCAGGTAGCCCTTGGCAAGCGCGTCCATGCCCAGCGCCTGGTGCCGCAGGAAAAGGTAGAGGGGGATGCAGGCGAAGAACGGGATCAGCTTGAGGTATTCCTTCCTGTCCTTCCCGAGCTGCCACAGGCACAGGGCGCCGAGAGCCGGCGTTATTATCCCGTTCTCCTTGAACCCTGCCGCGACCAGGAAGAAAAGGAAGGAAAGGGCGGTTCTTCCTTTTACCAGCAATAAAAGTGAGGCCAGCGTGCAGGCCGCCGAGGCCAGCTCCGCCCGCCCGGCTATCACCAGCAGCTGCTCCACGGCGGCCGGGTGTACGGCCAGCAGGACTCCGGCGCAGAAAGCCGCGCCCCGCCCCAGGCCCAGCGCCAGCGCCAGGTAGAAGAGCAGCAGGGCCGCCGCGGCGTGGAAAGCTAAATTGGTGAGGTGGTAGCCGAAAGGCCGGTAGCCCCACACGGCGAAATCAGCCATGTTGCTGACGGTCTGCAGCGGCCGGTAATAATTGAGTCCCTGGTAAAAAGGGTCCCCTTTGAAAGCCGCGGCCAGGTTGGAGGCCGTCAGCTCCAGGCG
>JAQTOU010000005.1 GCA_028713125.1 Elusimicrobiales bacterium
GAGAAAAGCGAAAGGAATACCGCCGCTACGCCGATCTGGGATATGTTTTTTAGGTTCGTCATGCTAATAGTATACGGCCCGGAACGGTTTTTATTAAGTGGCCAAGTACCCAGACCGGCCCTGTTTTAATACCCAGGGGGGCCTAGGCCTCTCTAGGCCCTCCCCGCATAGGCCATTGGGTCTATGGGAGTAGGCCTATACTGAAAAGTGATTGAAATATAAGGACTTATTTAAATAAGGCAAAATCGGATCAAGGCAAAATTAGGGCCTAGATGAATATATAGGCGCGAAATTTAGGGGATTTTCATGACAAGACCGGCACCGAAGTTATATTTTCATAAGTATATGGCGGGCGCTAATACAATAAAAAAGGACAGCGTATTTTCACGCTGTCCTTTTATTAGCCCGTTATACTTAATCGTCAAGGGCGTAGTTCGGAGTTTCCTTGGTCACTTTCACATCGTGGACATGGCTTTCTTTCAGCCCCGCGCCGGAGATGCGCACGAAGCGAGCTTTCTTCCTTAGCTCCGCAAGGTCTTTGCAGCCGCAGTAGCCCAGGCCGGAGCGCAGGCCGCCGGTGAGCTGGTGCACGATATCGGAAACAGAACCTTTGAAAGGGACCTGGCCCTCTATGCCCTCGGGAACGAGCTTCTCTTTTTCCACGCCCGCCTGGCCATAGCGGTCTTTAGACCCGGCTTCCATCGCGCCGACCGAGCCCATCCCGCGGTAAGCTTTATAGCTGCGCCCGTGGAACAAAATGATGTCCCCGGGCGCTTCCTGCGTCCCGGCCAGGAGGGTTCCGAGCATCACGCAGTCCGCGCCGGCGGCGATAGCCTTGGTGATGTCGCCTGAGAACTTTATCCCCCCGTCAGCTATAACGGGAATGCCGCGCTTCGCCGCCGCCCTGCGGCATTCGCTTATAGCGGTCAACTGCGGCACGCCCACTCCGGAGATTATGCGGGTGGTGCAGATAGAGCCCGGGCCTATGCCTACCTTGATCGCGTCGGCGCCGGCCTTTATCAGGGCCAGAGCGCCCTCGTAGGTGGCCACGTTCCCCGCTATCACTTCCACGCCGTAGCGGCGTTTCACTTCTTTGAGGGTCTTCAGCACATTGGCCGAATGGCCATGGGCGGAATCCAGCGAAAGCACGTCGGCGCCGGCCTTGACCAGTTCGCCGGCGCGCTCTATTGCGGCTTCGCCCGCGCCTATAGCCGCGCCTACGCGCAGGCGGCCGGCCTTGTCCTTGCAGGCGTCGGGGTAATCCTTGGTGTTCATCATATCCCGCGTGGTGATCAGGCCTTTCAGCCGGCCGTCCTTATCCACAAGGGGCAGCTTCTCTATGCGGTGCTTGTGCAGCAGGACTTCGGCCTGGTCGAGGGAGATGCCGACCCTGGCCGTGACCACTTCGCTGGTCATCACGGAAGCGACTTTTTTATTCAGGTCTTTTTCGAAACGGACGTCCCGGTTGGTAAGGATGCCGGCGAGTTTGCCGCGGGAGACTACTACCAGGCCGGAGATCCCGTGCTTGCTCATCAGTTCGAGCGCGTCCCCCAGCGTCTCTTCGGGCGAGATGGTAACGGGGTTGGTGATCACGCCGCTCTCGTGTTTTTTAACTTTGGCGATCTCTAGCGCCTGCTGGTGCGCCGGCATAGCGCGGTGGATTATGCCCAGCCCGCCCTCGCGCGCCATGGCTATGGCCAGGCCGGCTTCGGTCACCGTGTCCATCGCGGCGGAGATCAGCGGGATGTTAAGAGTTATTTTAGCGGTCAGCCTTGTCTGTATCACGGTCTGCCTCGGCATCACGGAGGACATGGCGGGCAGCAGCAGCACGTCGTCGAAGGTAAGACCCAAGTCGATTTTATTCTGGAGCATTGTTAACCTCTTTTATTCCCACTCGATGGTGGCCGGCGGCTTGGAGGTGATATCGTAAACCACGCGGTTTATCCCGCGCACCTCGCTGACTATCCTCGAAGAGATCTTCTGGAGCAGGTCGTGCGGCAGCCTGGACCAGTCTGCCGTCATCCCGTCCACGGAGCTGACGCAGCGGATAGCTATGGTGTATTCGTAGGAACGTTCGTCGCCCATCACGCCTACCGACCTGACCGGGAGCAGGACGCAGAAAGCCTGCCAGATCTTCGAATACCAGCCGGCGTCCTGGATCTCCTCGCGCATCAGGCGGTCGGCCTCGCGCAGTATCTTCAGGCGTTCTGGCGTTACTTCGCCCAGCACGCGTATCGCAAGGCCCGGCCCCGGGAAAGGATGCTGCATCAGCACCGGCTCGGGGATCTTCATGCTGCGGCCGAGCTCGCGCACTTCGTCCTTGAAGAAGAACCTGAGCGGCTCGATCAGCCCCATCTTCATCTTCGCGGGCAGGCCGCCTACATTGTGATGGCTCTTTATCACCGCCGAAGGCCCTTTTACCGAGACGGATTCGATAACGTCGGGATAGAGCGTGCCCTGCAGCAGGAAAGAGGCGTCCTTGATCTTTTTAGCTTCTTTATCGAAAACCTCTATGAAAGTATGCCCGATTATTTTCCGCTTCTTCTCCGGAGAGGTGACGCCTTTCAGCCGGCCGAGGAAGAGCTTCGAGGCGTCGACTATCCTGACGCTGTAGCCGAATTTGTCGTGGAAGACTTCTTTCATGCGCTGAGAATCGCCGTGGCGCAGGAGCCCGGTGTCCACGAAGATGCAGCGGAGCTTGTCTCCGATGGCCCTATGGGCGAGCACGGCGGCAACGGAGGAATCCACTCCGCCGGAAAGGCCGCAGATGACGGTCTTGCCGCCGGCCTGCTTCTTTATTTCAGAGATGCTTTCAGCGAGGAAGGAAGAAGGGGTCCAGCGCTCTTTATAGCCGCAGACGACGCGCGCGAAATTCTCGAGCATCTTCGTGCCCTGCTCGGTATGGTGCACCTCGGGATGGAACTGGAGCGCGTAAAGATTGAGCGAGGGATTTTCCATCGCCGAGATCCCGGCGGCGGAAGCGGAGGCGGTGACTTTGAAGCCGGGCGGGACTTTTTTGACTTCGTCGCCGTGGCTCATCCAGACTTTCAGAGTTTCGGGCAGGCCGGCGAGGAGCTTCGAGCCCTTCCGCAGGCTGACCTTGCCGAGCCCGTATTCGCGCTGGAGGGCCTTGCTTACGTCCCCGCCGTATTCGCGGGCCATGAGCTGCATGCCGTAGCAGACGCCCAGCACCGGGATCCCCAGGCTGAACACGGCCGGGTCCGGCTTGGGGGCGGCTTTGTCGTAGACGCTGGAAGGCCCGCCGGAAAGTATTATCCCCCTCGGCGACCGGGAGAGGATGTCCTCTACCGCCGCGCTGAAAGGAAGTATCTCGCAATAAACCCGCAAGCTGCGGAGCCTGCGGGCGATAAGCTGGGTATACTGGCTGCCGAAGTCGAGAATAAGGATTTGATCCATCAGTGATTAACCTCAAGACCCGCCAGAAGGATGAATAGGACTACGCTTAAATTCTAACAAATTAAGAGCGTGAACGCCCTACCTCGGAGCGCGCGTATTCTAGCCAAAGGACGCGAATCGTTTGTATCATAATGAGCGATCCCAGGGCTTTCTACGACACCAATGACAGTATCCCAAAAAATATTCACGAGGACGGCTCTCTTTTGCGTCCTCGCCGCGCTGTCAGCTTCGTGCAGCTTAAGCGAAAAAGACCCCGCTTTGCTCCTGAACACCGCGATCAGGAACAAAGACAAGGCGAAAGTCGGCCTCCTGCTGGCCCAGGGCGTCCCTGTGAATACGGACCCGGGAGCGGGCTGGACGCCTCTTATGCTGGCCGTGATGCAGAACGACGGCGAGATAACCGATCTTCTTCTGAACAAAGGCGCGGATATAGACGCGAGGAACCGCGACCGGGAAACGCCCGTGAACCTCGCCGCCAGGTGGGGGAAGGAAGCCGCCCTGGATAGTCTGCTTAAACGGAAGGCTAATCTCGAAAGCCGCGACCGGATAGGCTGGACGCCGCTTATGTGGGCTTCCCTGCGCGGCAAAGACGCGGTGATAAACAAGCTGCTGGACGCCGGGGCCAATATAAACGCGATGGACTCGGACAATAACACGCCGCTGATACTTTCCGCCTGGCGCGGCCATACGGAGACAGCGACGCTGCTCCTCTCGCGCGGGGCCCGGCCCGCCGCCCTCAACCGCTTCGGCCTGGACGCCGCCGCCGTGGCCCAGAAGAACGGCTTCCCCGACCTCTCCGAAAAACTCCGCAAACTAAAATAATCAAGAACCGCTGGTGAAGCGAAAAACGCGTCCGGCCACATCTGGAAAGCGCAGGATGGCCGGGCGGCCTACCGTACGGGCCGGAACGCAAAACGCGTTCGGGCACACCGTGCCCTCACTCCGTGTTCGCCCGCCGGGCTATGCAACCGGCGGGCTCTCCGAGGGTTTTGCTAACCCGGCCCGCACGGTCTCCGCCCGGATCGCTCGATTTGCGAAAGATGTGCTGACGCATAAATTGAGCGGAGGGGTGGCAAGGGTATGGGTTCGGAGCGACCTCTCGGAGGCCCGAGCTTGCATAAGCGCGAGGGCCGAGAGAGGAGGCGCGGCCACGGTGTGGCCGACGCCGTGAGCGACGGGCCCATACCCTTGCCGCCCCGACTGGGCATCTCGCGGTCTTGGCTAATTATCTTAAATAGTTTTTTTAATGAAGGCCGCGCAGAAGCGGTCGAGGCTGGCTTTTTGGAGGATCGTAGCGCGGGCGGCGGCGCCGAGTTTTTTCAGGGCGGCGGGCGTGAGCGCCTTTATGCGCGCCAGCCCGGCGGCCAGCGAGCGGGGCGAGAGCTTGTCGTAAAAAAATCCGTTCTTGCCGTCCTTGATGAACCTCTCCATATACGGCGTGCGCCGGGCCAGCACCGGGCGGCCCAGCGCCATGCTGAGAAAGGCTATAGAATTTCCCGCGGCCTCGTTCAAATATCCGTCGCGCACGGGGATCACCACCGCCTTTGCCCCCGCCGCTGCGCTTCTCAGGTTATGCAGATTTTTAGCCAGCGGCAGGAATTCGACCCCGCGCGGAAGTTTTTGAGCCTTAGCGTCGCTGAATATCTTAAGGCCCAGCCCGGTGTTTTTTGCCGCGCCCGCCAGCGCCGAGAACTCGCGCCCCGCCGAACCCGCGGAAAAGACATATGTCCCCAAAGCCCCCGGCTGCCGCCGGTAATATTCGCAGTCTACGGCATAGCCGCGCTTCAGCAGGCGCGGCTCCTCGAGCCCCGCGTCGGCCCAAAGCCCCCAATCGTCGGACTCCAGCATATACCCGGAGTCTACGAGGGCCAAAGCTTTCAGCCGGCGGGCAAGGTCCGCGGTAAAATTATGCCCCGGCATCGGGATAAGGTGGTTCGCTATGAACACTTTTTTTCCCGCCGCGGCCTCTCGCGCCAGCCACAAAAAAGCCGGCGCGCACCGCGCCCGCTTCGGGAAATCCAGCAGAACTATAAGATCATAAGGCCCGGCCGCGGCTTTCTTCAAAGCTTCCAGCCCGGCATATTTGAACCGCTTCCCCACCCGCGGCGGCAGGGCCCCTAAAAAATCATAGTGATAATCGAAATCGTGGACGATATCCAGCGAAATTTTCCCGGTCTTTCCCAAAGCGCGCACGAAAGCCCGCTCAAAATGCAGGTTCTCCGGGCATTCCGCGAAATTAGCCAAAAGAATTTTCTTCACAAAAGGAATTCTAACAAAAAATACCCCGGCGCATGGCCGGGGCATTTTTTTCAAAGGCGGGATCTATTTCGCGCCGTAGAGGAAGGTCACGAAGTCGTGCCAGCCGGTGGCTTTGTCGAAGGCGAAGTCCGTGTACTTGTTCTCGAAGATCCCCTCGAGCTTCTCCTGCGGGATGCGGGTTTCGGCCGGCGGCAGGTAGACGGAGATGCCTTTGCTCTCCGACATCTCCTTGCCGACTCGGTTGACCCCCGCGGTCTTATTGTCGATCACCAGCTCTTTGTCTATATAGTCCTGCAGCTCGGCGGCCTTCTGCTTCAGCTCCGCCGCTTTCGCATGTTCCTTCAGCCCGTCGGCCGTAAGCTTGGCGAACTGCGACACGTCGCCGTAGAAAGAGATGGTCATGGCGGGGTCGGAACCGGCCCCGACCGCGTCGTAGCGGATGACGCCGTTGCGGGCCGCCTTAAGCGCGTCCATATCGCCTATCTCTTTGGCCAGCTTGGCGAAATCGGACATCTTCACGGCCAGGCCGTCCAGCTTCGAGGCCCTGAGGGCGGAAAGCTGCACGTTCTTCTTTACCACGTCGTAGAACATCTTGAAGGCTTCAACCATCAGGGCCCCGGTATCTTCGGTCCCCAGCGCGGGATTTTTGGCCATCGCGCCAAGGAACAGGTTGTACGGATAGCCCAAACCGGGCACGGTCTCTTCGGAGCCCACGATGACCTGCGCGTCGTCCTTGACCTCGAAAGCCACTTCGGCCATGTTCATAAGGCAGGCGTCGAAAGCCAGGATATCCACTTTGCCGGCTTCCTTGAGGATAAGCCCTATCTGGGGGGTCCTGATATAGTTGCCGGTCTCGTCGTCGAAAGAGATCCCTTTCTGCTCCTTGCGCGGGTCCATCCAGCCGGAGCCGTGGTTCCAGATTATCAGCATATAGCGCTTGGCGGGATATTTTCCCTTGGACCATTTCACGAAATCCACGGCCCGCTTGTAGTCGCCCATGTCCACCGTTTTGGTCTCCATGACCACGGGCGAGGTGATCTTTTCCTCGTCGGCATCCTTCTTTATGAGCATCCTGCGCGAACCGGTCCAGTCGCCGTCCAGGTCGGTATCGCCGCCGGCCTGGCCTTTCATGCGGCCTATCTCCACCACTATATTCATGTCCTTGGTGGAACCGATCTTTTCCATCTGGTTCACATTATAGAGCCCGGCCAGCTCCAGGTCGTTCTTGCCGTTCACGAAGACCATCACGGTCCATTCCTTGGGGGCCGCCGGCGCTTTCGCGGCATCCGCCAGGGCGGGGGCGGAAACAACGGGAGCGGACAGGCTATTGGAAGCCTGGCCGCCGAAATCGGTTTTTATTTCCGCGGCCTTGGCCGCGGACGCCGCCGTCAGGGTAAAGATCGCCGCGATTATTATTTTCTTCATAAGTTCCTCCGGCTTCCTGCTACGCCAATAGTATAAGCGGAAACACTTGACCTGTCAAGTCTAACAAGGCCCAGCCGGCCCGAGGCCAAAGGACCCAGCCGGTTTAGGCCCAAAAACGCCGGCCACGGGGGTCCTGCGCCCTTTGTGGCCGGCCTGGAATTCTGGCACAATATATCCACAGCAGCCCAGGAGGCAACAGAATGAATAAAATATCCAGCATCGCGGCAGCCATAATATTTTCGATCTCCGCCACGGCCCAGGTGAAAGCCGCCGAAAGCGAAGTCCTCTCCAAAGCCGGCCTCTCCCTTCCCTCCGTAACCGCCCCCACACCCAAGACCCCCGGGCACAACCAGTGGAATACGCTGAAAAAGATCACGGTCAATGAAGCCCAGCCCGATATGAACGACACCCTTATCGGCATTGTGCGCGGCATGGACATAGATAAAGCCGTGAAAGAACTTAACGACAACGGCTTCAAGGCCTCCGCCCTCCAGGATAACAACGGCGGCTACATGGTCATGGTGGACGTAAAAGGTCTGGACGCGGCCGACCTGGCTGTGGGCCTCGCCCGCTACTACTATATCACCGAGGTCAAAGTCGGCCAGAAAGTGCACAACCAGCTTTTCGGCCTGAACAATAAATCTACCTTCGCGGTTAAGATGGGAACCATCAAGGGCGGAATGAACCACAGCCCCGTGGACCTCAAGATCAACAAGCTGGACTGGACCATCACCGGCGGCATGAACCTCTCCCCGGTGGACGTAAAGATAAACCACGACGCGAAGACCATAACCGGCGGCGCGAACCTTTCCCCCGTGGACCTCAAGTTCGCCTGGAGCACCGAGGAAGTGACCGTCGAAGGCGGCGCCAACCACAGCCCCGTTAAGTACACCGTGAACTGGAAAGCCGGCCTGCTTGAAGGCTACGCAAACAATTCCCCGGTAAAGCTCGAATTCAATATGGGCGAAGGCTATGCCGACCAGACCATCGTCAGCGTGAAAGGCTACGCCAACCACGCCCCGGTGGAACTCACCTATAACAAGGTCAACGGTCATATCGGCGGCGGCATGAACTACAGCCCCGTGGACGTGAACCTGGTCAACTGCGACCTGTACGACTTCCTGCAGTATTTCTTCCTGTTCATTAAATAACAGGGTCCGGAACGAAAAGCCCTCCCCTGGCGGGAGGGCTTTTTATTTTCGCATAGCGCGGTTAATTCGGGAATTTTAATATATAATATACACAATGAAGCGCTTACTGCTTGCCGCGGCCATAGCCGCGCTTACCGTGCCGCATGCGCCCGCCGCCTGGTGGGCGGAAAACGATTATACGACCGGCTCCAACGGCCTGAAAAAAGATTCCCTTTCGGTGTTCAGGAAAACCTCCAGCCCCCTTACCTCGGGGCTGAACATCTCTTTTTACAAGGACCGCACCGGCTACGGCGAAAGGATCTACTCTTTCCGCCTGCCGCTGATGTACTCCGGCCCGGCATATTTCATCTCTCTGAAGCCTTTCCTCTACCCCGTCTCGCCGCTCACCCGCTCGGGCGCCTCGGGCGGAAAACTCTATTTGCTCGCCTCGCTGAGCGACAGCCCGGACGAGAGCTACACTCACCTCGCGGTATCGGGCGCCTGGGCCCGCCAAAAAACCTTCGTAGGCGGCTCCGGGACTTTGGAAAGAAAGTCTTTTTCCCAGTCGGCCTTCGAAGTGCAGGCGGAGAAGTCCTTCTACGGCCAGTTCTTTTTCCAGGCCACGGCGGCCGGCTTCCCCAAGCCCGCGGGGGTTTCCAATTCAACGCTGGTGCGCCCCGTCCTGGACCAAAGCGACCTGGCCTACCTCGGGACTTTCCGCCAGCTGACCGCCCTCCCGGAATGGGCGCTGACCGCGCAGCTGGCGCGCAGCATGAAGCCGGAATATGACAGCCATCTTTACGTGGGATATAGTAAAATATCTTTCAGGCAGGCGGACCGCGCGAATTCGGTCACTGCCGGGATGAAGCTGGGCCTTAACGAAAAAAGCTCCCTGGACCTGGCGTACAATGCCTATAAGCAGGAGCGTTCGGCCTGGAAGAGCTATTACAAACTACTTTTGCAGATATTTTTTTAGGACGGGATCAAAATGGTAACGCAGTCGCAGGAAAGCCTGGAAATGCTGGTGATGGTCTCCCGGCTGCTTTCCTCAAAACTTGATATTTCGGAGCTGCTCACCACCATCATGCGCCTCGCTTCGCGCGTGGTAGGGGCGGAGCGCGCCTCGCTTTACCTCCTGGACGAAAAGGCCCAGGAGCTTTATTTCGACGTGGCCCTCGGCCTGCCCGAGGACGTGCAGAAGATGCGCTTCAAGATCGGGGAGGGCATCGCCGGGACCTGCGCCAAGGAGGGCCGCTCCATCATCATCAACGACACGGCCACGGACCCGCGCCACTCCAAGAAGGCCGACTCCAAGAGCGGCTTCACCACGAAGTCGCTGCTCACCTGCCCCATGATAATCAAAGGCAAGGTGATCGGCGTGGTGCAGGCCATAAACCGCACCGAGGGCGACTTCACCGAGATAGACAAGAACAATTTCGAGGCCTTTTCCAGCCAGGCCGCCATAGCCATCGAGAACTCCCGCCTTTTCTCCACCGTCAAGGAGGAGAAGCGCAAGATGGAGATAGTTTTCAAGCGGATAAAAGAAGGCGCCATCCTCACCGACATCGCCGGCGAAATAATCATCATAAACAACTCGGCGAAAGTTTATCTCGAGCATGAGAAGTACAAGTTCGGGAATATCAAGGACGCTTTCCAGAATTTCGAGACGAAGCCCGCCCTGGAAACCATAATGAGCGGCGAAGAGCCCGTCTCCCGCCTCGAGCTTTACCGCGAGAAGCCCAAGCGGTTCTACCTCGACTGCTCGGCCATCAAGCTTTTCAAGGAGGACAAGGACGGCAACGAGGTAGCTGAAGGCCGCCTCTGGATCCTGTCCGACGTCACCACCCAGCGCCTAGAAGAGCGCATGGCGCGCAATTTCCTTTCGCTGATCTCCCACAAGTTCAAGACCCCGCTGGCCTGCATCAACGGCTACGCGCAGATACTCCGCGACGAGGCCGCGGCCAAGGGCCTGCCCGAGATGGTGCAGAAATCATCCGCTACTATCTACGGCCAGGGCCAGAAGCTGAACGGGCTGGTCGAAAGCCTGCTCGATTTCGTCACCATCGACAGCCTGGACGCCGCCTCGCTGGAAAAGATAGAGTTCGACGCCACCGACTTCCTGGAGGAAATAGCCGAGGACGCCAGGGGAAGGTTCAAAGAGACCGGCGGCCTGACAATAAAGACCGTCACTCCCGAAGCGGTGAAAGTAAAAGCGGACCGGAAGATCATAGCCGCCGCAGTTAAAGCCCTGATAGACAATGCGGTGAAGTTCAACCAGGGCAAGGATAAGCTGGTCATTCTCTCCTCCCAGTCCAGGGACGGGTACGCCCTCCTTTCCGTGGGCGACAACGGCCCCGGCATACCCGGGGAAGAGCTTGAGAATATTTTCCACAGGTTCTACCAGGTGGAAGCCTCCTTCACCGGCCAGGTGGAAGGCTGGGGTCTCGGCCTGGCGCTGGTAAAGAAAATAGCCGAAGTGCACGGCGGGCGGGTCTTCGCTAAGTCCCAGCTGCAGAAAGGCTCGGCCTTCACGCTTGCCATCCCCAACTAGGTTTTCCCGGCCATAAGAAAAACCCCGCCTTTCAATGGCGGGGTTTTCTTTTTATGCGCCGGGAGCGTCAGACCAGGTTATTATCCGTCAGGAGCTTCCGCAGCTCCGTCATCTCCGGATTTATCACATAAGGCTTGCCCACGGACTGCATCGCGCTCTGTATATCCTTCAGGCCGTTGCCGGTCACCAGGAGGACCACTGATTCGTTCTCCTTGACCTTCCCTTCGCTGACGGCCTTGCGCAGGCCGGCGTAGGTAGCGGCGGCCGCGGGCTCGGCGAAAACGTTGGAGCCGCGCGCTATGCGCGGGATCGCGTCCAGGATCTCCGCGTCCGAAACGCTTACGGCGAAGCCGCCGGAATCCTTTATAGCCATGACGGCGGCCATCCCGTCGCGCGGCAGGCTGACGGAAATGCTGTCCGCGATAGTCTTGCCCGACACCGGCTGCACGTCCATGCCGGACTCGAAGGCGCGCTTTATGGAATCGGAACCTTCGGCCTGCACTGCGACCAGCTGCGGCAGGCGCTCGATGATGCCGAGGCGGTGGAACTCCACGAAGCCTTTCCAGATCCCGCTTATGATATTGCCGTCGCCCACCGGGACGAAGACTTTGTCCGGCGTTTCCCAGTTCATCTGCTCGCAGATCTCGAAAGCGCAGGTCTTCTTGCCTTCGCGGGTGAAAGGGTTGATCCCGGTGCTGCGGTTGTACCAGCCGTATTCCGCCGAGGCCTTCAGGCAAAGGTCGAAAGCGTCGTCGTAGGTGCCTTTCACCATTATGACAGTGGCGCCGAAGACCAGGAGCTGCGCCACCTTGGGCGCGGGCGCGGTCTCGGGCACGAAGATCACGGTCTTCATGACCAGGCTGCCGGTCAGGCAGGCCAGCGAAGCAGCGGCATTGCCGGTGGAAGCGGTGGTTATGACCTTTTCTTTCAGCTCCATGGCCCTGGCGATAACTACGGCGCTGGCCCTGTCCTTGAAAGAAGCGCTTGGATTGCGGCCGTCGTCCTTTATATAAAGGTTAGGCACGCCGCACTCGGCGCCCAGTTTCTCGGCGCGGTAAAGCGGAGTCCAGCCGACCTGCACCGGCGGAACGTTCTTCAGGTTCGAAATAGGCAGGATATCGATATAGCGCCAGATGCTGCGCTCGGGGTTATCCTTAAGGACCTCGTAATTGAGCCGCTTCTTTATAAGGTTATAATCGTAAAGCACCTGCAGATTTCCGCCGCAGGAGCTGCAATTGTACTTGGCTTCCAAAAGCTTGTGGTCCTTCCCGCACCGTATGCACTGCAAAGTCTTGATTTTCTTCATAGGTCCTTAATAAATAATTTCTTTAAAAAAAACTGTTACAGGGCGGCCCGGCGCCCCTTTTTCAAGCAGGAGCAGCATGCGCGTGCAGGACTCGTGCTTGCTGCCGGTAAAGATCGGCATCCTGGCGTAGTTTGATACGTCAAGGCGCTTGTTTGCATTGCCGTCCAGGGTAACGGCCTCCAGGCTCCTGTTCTGCACGCACCAGATCACAGGCTTCCCCTCGGCGCCGGCGCGGTCGGCCAGGACCTTATCGTAGGTTAGCCCCAGTTCTTCCGCCTTCTCCCGCAGGGACGTCTCGCCCGCGGGGCGGGTCATCGTGGCATAGAAAGCCGGGAAGATCCAGCTGTAGAACAAGAAGAAACCTGCCACGGCCAGGCCGGGGTAGATCACGAACTTGCGCAGCTGCTTGAAATTAACCAGCGGCATTTCTCTCTGCTTGATTTCGCTATCTCTCATTTTATTACCCGGGCAGCACCGTGGTTCCTGCCTTTCCGGCCAGGGTTTCCTCGAACAGGTCTGTCTTCGAGATATAAGCCACGCTCCCGCCGCCCTTTACGAATTCTATGACGGCTTTTATCTTGGGGCCCATGGAACCGGCGGGGAAAGGCGGCGGAACCTGGTTGTAGATAGCTTCCAGCTCGGAAACCTTTATCACCCGCAGGCTCTTCTCGTCCGGCTTCTGGTAATTCAGCTTCGCGCCGTCCTCGCCGGTGAAAATGGTCAGGCTGACCTCCACTTTTTCTCCCCGGGCCTTGGCGCGCTTCATCAGCATATTGCCCAGCAGGGCGCTCGCCAGGTCCTTGTCTATCACGGCCTCCACGCCTGTGTACATCTTGAGCGCTTTCGCGCCTTTAGCTGGCTTGGTGAACTTCACATTGTAATTGGTGGTATAGGTTTCCCTGCCGTCCTTGACCTCCGGGGTCACTTCGCGCACCGGGATCCCGCCGCCGCCCACCGTTATCGGGACTATCCCTTTGTCGAGCAGCGCTTCGATCGCGTCTATCTCCACTATATCCACCGGGACGGGGGAAGGTACTACGCGGCGCCAGATCTCCTTGCCGGAGGCGTCCTTCTTGTAAAGCTTCATGGTCCAGCCCTCGGCCGTGCGCTGCTTGGCTTCCTCGGCGGTATAGGACTGACCTATGTATTTGGAAGGGTTCTTGAAATCGGGGTCGTCCTTATCCACCACCACCTGGGTGACGATCCCGGCCACGATATTGTCTATGCCGCGGATATTCAGCTCGTTATTGAGCTGGGCCAGCATGAAAGCCATCGCTCCCTGCGTGTCGGCCACGCAAACGTCGAGCGGCAGCGGCGGGAGGGCCGGGCGGCACATCTCGGCGCGCTGCAGCACATTGCCGACCTGGGGCCCGTTGCCGTGGGTCATAACGTAGCGGTCCTCCGGGTGCTTCTCGAAAATATCGGCGACCAGTTTGCCGGTCTCGGCCGTGCGCTGCCACTGCATGGCGATATCGGGGTTTATGGCCTTGCCGTCCTTGTCTTTAAGGCCGACCGGGGAAACTTCATTGCCGCCAAAGGCGAAGATACGTATTTGTTTCATTGTGGTAGCTCCTGGTTGCTCGATCGCGGCGCCTCGCTCTGCGCCTGCTTCGCGTTCACCGCGCCTGTACTAATAAATTCAAGCGCCGCCTGGCGCACCGCTCCTGTAAATCTTGACAGTTCCTCGCCGTCCCTTTCAAGCCTGGCCAGCAGGCGCAGGGTGATCTCGAGCTGCACGCCCCCGGCGGAAGCCCGGTTCACTATATTTTTAGGGGAAGTCCCGGCCAGGCGCGCGCAGGGGGTTACGGCCGCGAAACCGGCGTCCTCCAGCCTTTTAGTCACCAGCGCCGCGGCGGCTTTATTCGCCCCGCCAACGCAGACCCAGCTGCCGCTGTCCGCCTGCGCGTGCAGGGACAAACCGAGCGTGCCGGAAACCGCGAGGCGCACGGCGTCCGGATCGTCGAAATGGGAAGCCGTCACGTGCAGGCGGCCGCTCTCCTTTCCCTGCCAGCCGTTGAAAATATAGAGGTTGAAATCCCGGCCGGCTATGCCGCGGGCGAGGCGTGAGGTGGCGCGCTCTATATCCCCCCCGTGCACCGCGAAAACAGAAACCTGCGAGCCGCGGTTATAAACTTCCCTGGAATAGTCCAGTCCCTCGACATTGGCGGCCCTGAGAGCGGCGAAGTCCGGATAGGTGTCGCCGCCCCGGCGCAGGGAGGAGTCCCCCGCGGAGCAGGCGGTCAGAAGCAGGAAGAAAAGCGGCAGAAAGGTCTTCATTTATCGCGAACGCCCGGGCCTTCCCGGGTTACTCATATAATATAAAAAAAAGGCCCTTTCAATCTTTGAATGGGAGGGGCTTCAGCTCCGCCGCCCCGTAAAACCGCAAATACGGCTTCATCAGCCCCACGCAGACTTCCCTGTCGCGGCAGCCGGAACAGGCCGGCGGGTAGGCCCGGTCTTCGGGAGGAAGGCTGACTATGGCCAGGCGGCGCAGCGCCGGCAAAAGCAGGCAGCGCGGAAAATGGTAAAGGCGAGCCTCCCCGAAGCCTGCCAGGGAGCTTTTGCAGGCATTGACCTGCTTCGCGGTGGCGGAAAGCCGCACTTCCAGCTTCTTGCCGTTCCTGGCCCCGCAACCCTCCGCCTCATAGTGCATTACCACCACGCGGTACCGCCGGCCCCTCATCATCCTCTTTATAAAATTCAGGGTGGCGCCGAGGCGCCGGTAATTAAGCTTGTGCAGTATGACCCTTATTTCAAGCAAAGGCGCGGCCTGCAGGGCTAGAAGGTTTTTAAGGCCGAGCAAAGTTTCTTTAAAAGCGCCTTTTACCCCGGCCACCGCGTCATGCGCCGCGGCCGCAGGACCGTGGATGGATACGGCAAGCGTGAAAGGCGGCCTGGCCGCGGCGGCAAAGTCAGCGGCAAAAACCGGGTCGGAGAAGCGCCGGCCGTTTGAAAGCAAAGTAAGCTCCTCGCCTTCCAGCCGCCGCCTGAAATATTTTATCGCTTTAAGGAAATCCGGGTTCAGCGTGGGCTCGCCGCCGGTAAGGTTCCAGGCGCCGGCCGTGCCGGCGTTCTTCCTGTAAGCCGCGGCCCCGCGGAGATATTTCTCCAGCCTGTAGGCCTGCCTGAGCAGGCCGTAATCGCCGGGCGTATTCAGGCTGAAGCCGGACGTGTTGGCGCACATCACGCACTTATTATTGCATTTGTTCCAGACGGGGATATCGGGCATCGCCTATCTCTTTTCGCCGGCTTTTTTCACGGCGGGACCCAGCTTGCGCGCGTCCACCAGGAAGACCCCGTCCCCGTCGACCGCGGCCTGGTAAATATTATTGCCGGAAACGGCGGCTTCGTAAAGCGCCGCTTTTCCGGTCTTGCAGACTCCGTCAGGGGAGAAAGAACCGGCTTCGACCAGGAAATAGTCCACTCCTTTTTCGCGGGCGAAAGCCGGGGCCGCGGCCGGGTCCCAGGAACATATAGCGTTGCGCAGCGAACTCCTGAGCCCGGCCTGGTCCAGGCCGGGGGAGACCATAGACAGTATACCGGGGGTATGGTCATTGTAAACCAGCGCTCTCTGCGCGTAAAAAGGAACACCGGCCGCCATCGCGCTGTCGGGCGCCCCGGCCAGAACGCTGTCCTTCGGCAGGCCGGAGATCCGGGAATAAACGCCGCGGTAGCCGCTGAAATCGTAAATATCGTTCAGGAAAGGGTGGCCGGCGGCGAACAGGAGCGCCAGTAAGGCGGCTGCGGGAAGGACGCGCCTCGCTGGCAGGAAAAAGAGGAGATTATCAGCGAAAAGCAAAGTTAGCGCGAAAGGAAAAGCGAAAACCACCTCCCTGGAGGCGAAAAGCGGGTTCATCGGATAGAGAACCGCAAAGGAAAGGAAGAACATAGAGAGCGGGGCAAAACCTTTTTCCCTCAGGGCGGAAAAGACAGCCGGACCGCGCCGGAAGACGGCCGAAACCGCTATAGCCAGGAAAAAAATAATTACCGCAACGTACAGCTTGCTGTGCTCGTTGATATTTGCGAAAAAGTAAAGCAAGCCGTACAGCGGATTGCCCGGGACCATAACCTCGCCGGCCAAACCCGAGAATTTCGGCTGGAAAGCCGCCGCCTGGTTCAAGCCCGAGGCCAGGCGGATATCCGTCATAGCCGCCAGGCCCACGGACCCAAGCATAAGCAGCAAATATTTAAGCCGCCGGCTCCCCCCGCTCTCAAGCCTGAAGAAAACCCAGGCGCTTATCAGCCCGGCAGGAAGCGCGAGGTAGGGATAGAAAAGATAGAACAAGTAGATGAGCGGCGGAACCGCCAGGTAGCGGCCCGTATAAAGCGCGTAGACCAGGAAAACGAAAAAGAAAGCCCCGAAAGTCCTGCTCTGCCCGTAATAAAAAGAATCCATCGAAAGAAAACAGACCAGAAAAGCCGCAGCCAGGAAAAAAGCCTTATTATCATCCTTATATATCCCCTGCCCCGTCCTGTAAACGAAAAGAGCCGAGAAAAAAGACAAAACCACGGACATGAACTTCAGCGCTATCCCCGCCGTCATGACCTTGAGCAGCAAACGGTAAACCGAAAGAATAGCGAATTCCCTCAAAGTAGGATTATCGATATACTGCCTGAACAAGATCCCGCCAGCGTCCTTAGCAAAAAGCCCCGGATCCCTGAAAATATTCAGGAAATAAAGAACGAAAGTATCGAAATAAGTGGAATAATAAACGTCGAACCTGAGCCTGTTCGTAAAAAACATGGCGTAACAGATCAGGCCAAGAAAAAACAGATAAAATTTAAGATCTTTCTTCATCGGGTATATCAGTCAATAATATAAAATTTGCCGCCCCGCATGTTCCGCAACGCGAAGAGCGGCTGACGACGCGCGGGCCGGGTTAGCAAAAGCCCCCCGGAAGGCGAGGCTTGCGTAAGCGCCGAGCCTGAGGGCGGCAGGCGCGCGCACGGTGTGCGCGACGCCGATTTTGCGTTCCGGCCCGCGTGGCGTCAGCCGCAATCAAATGCAAGCCACTCTGACCTGCCTAGCCTTTTTTTATATACTTAACTATAGATCCGCCCAATGAAAAAGAAGATCGTTTTTATTATTCCTCCTATCGAGGAAAAGCTGTGGACCTTCAGCAATGACCTCCAGTACCTGGGGGCCGCCGGCCTCGCCGCCTTGCTGCTCCGCGAAGGCCACGAAGTCTCCGTCATAGACTGCGCCGTAGACTGCCGCTCCGTAAGCGAACTAAAAAAGCGCCTCCTCTCCCTCAAGCCCGACATCGCCGCCGTCCCCGCGATCTACGGAACCCTCGGCAACTCCTATAAAATAGCCCGCGCCGTAAAAGAATCCTCAGGCGGCCTAGTAGTTTTCGGCGGCCTCCCCGCCACCTTCTCCGCCGAACGCGTCCTCGCCGAGTGCCCCCAGGCCGACATCTGCGTCATCAACGAAGGCGAAATAAGCATGACCGCCCTGGCCGCCGGCACCCCCCCCGCGGAGATCACCGGCCTCGCCTTCAGGCAGGACGGAAAATTCTTCTCCACCGGGCCCGGCGCCCGGGTCGAGAACCTCGACGACCTCCCTTTGCCGGCCCGGCACTTGTTCCCCGCGGAAAAATACCACGGCATCTCCCTTTACACCGCCACCAAGCAGCGCAGCACCAACCTGGAAACAAAGCGCGGCTGCCCTTTCTCCTGCGAGTTCTGCCTCCAGGCCCCAAAAGAAGGCGGCAAATACCGCCTCCGCTCCCCCGCCAAAGTCATAGAGGAAATGATCCAGATCCGCCGCGATTTCCCTTTCATCGCCAGGATAATGATAGTCGACAATGATTTCCTGTCCCCCTATGCCCACGGAATGGAGATCATAGACGGCATCCTGAAGAACGACCTGCACAAACAGTTCGAATTCATGATCGCCACCCGGGTGCAAAGCTTCCTCAAAGGCGGGGACGAGCTCATCGCCAAATTCGACGCCGCAAATATCCGCCTCGTTTACTTCGGGATGGAAAGCGTAAACAAGAAGAACAGGGACAGGCTCCAGAAAATAAAAGAGGAATACGACCCCCCCGCGCTTTTCGAAAGAATGCGCGCCAAAGGCGTGCACTCCGTCGGCTCCTATATTTTCGGCTTCGAGAACGAGGATGAATCGGACATGCTGGAAACCGTGGACGCCTCGCTGCGCGATTCACCTTCCATGGTGAAGTACAATATCCTCACCCCTTACCCCGGGACCAAGTTCTACGACCAGTACGCCGCCAAAGGCAAACTCCGCCCCGGCGTCCCGCTCTGGCACTACGACAATTCCCACCAGACCATGGACCACCCGGTGGACTGCCGGAAGTTCTTCCGCTCCGCCTACCGGAGATTCTATTTCAGGCCCGACCTGCTCACGCGGATAGAATGGTCCACCGCCTTCAGCCGCAGAAAGGGCGTTTTCCTGATGACCTTCGCCCATCACCTGGTGATAAGGGAGCTCCTTGGCTTCGCCCGTGATACCTACCGCTTCATAAAATTCAACATTTTCAAATCCGAAGATTTTACAGGCTGAACCCGGGCCCGGCAGGACAAAAAAGAACCGCGCCCTCGCGCGGTTTCTTATTTTCCGGCTTCGGCCGGAAACTAAATTTTCGCTTTGCCGGGCCTGGCCGGCGGGATGAGGAACAGGCGCAGGAACATCATGAAGATCTGCGTGCCGACCAGCAGCGCCCGCTTCAGTATCCGCGTCGGCAGGTCGGGGATGGCGGACGGAAGTTCGGCCCGCAGCGGCGAGAAATTGAAGATCATGTAGTAGTTGAAATGGGAGGCCGCGCGCACCGTTTTCAGCAGGTCCCCGATAGTTTCGCCGGGATAGTTCAGCATCAGGTGGCCCCAGATCATCGTCTTCGGGGAAACCGCCTTTATCTCTTTGATGACGCGCACTACGTTTTCCGCTTTATAATGGCGGTTCATCGCGGCTATCACCCTGTCCGAGCCGGACTGGAGGGAAACGTTCAGGCTGTTAATATTGCGCGTCGCGCACATCTCCACGTATTCGCGGCCCTGCTTTTCGAACCAGAAAGGGTTGATATAGCAGAAGTCTATCGGCGCGCCGGGAAAAGCCTCCGAGACCTCCGCCACCAGGTCGAAAACGGTCCTGCCGATATCAACGCCCCAGGTTCCGCAGTCGTCGGCCACGAAGTTTATCACCCGGCCGGGCTTATAGGCTTTTTTCAGGTCGCGGACGATCTCGGCGGCGGGGCGGCTCTTGGCCGGGCCGCGGGCGCGCTTGATCACGCAATAGGTGCAGGTTCCGACGCAGCCGGAGCCGATCTCCACGTAAACCCGCCTGTCGCTGTCGATATAGTTCATTTCCTCCAGCACGCGCGGCAGCTGGGAGGATTCGAGGAAAGGGTAAGGCCAGCCTTTGAAGACCCGGCAGAAAAGCCGGCCCGCTTCACCGCCCCAGCGGAGCCAGGCGTTCGAGCCGAAGCCGGCGGGGCCCAGCCTGTGGAACAGGGTTTCGTCGAAATTGAAGTCGGTGATCTCGGAGAAAGGGATCTTTGCGCCTATCACAGCGTCCAGCGAACTCAGGTCGGCCGCTACGATAAGGTTAGGGAAGGCTTCCAGCGCTTTGCGGTCGATCTTGGTAAGGCAGCCGATGGAAACCACCTTCGTGCCGGGCTTCGAATCGGAAAAAGCTTTTCCGATGCTGCCCTTCGAGGCGTCCTGGAGGATGTCGTGAAAGCCGCAGGTATTGATGATCACGAGGTCGGCATTGCCGAACTCGCGGGTCAGTTCCCAGTCGTTCGCCCTGAAATAATTCAGGCAGCGCGAACTCAGGACGGCGTTGGACTTGCAGCGGTCCACCGCGCTTGCTATGCACACCTTACGGGCCATCAAAAATTCTCCATAAAAACCAATGACTTTTATAAATTATATACTATATCCAGCCGGCCAGTCTTCATAGGAGAACGGCCGATTTCTTAAAGACATGTCCCATTGCCCTGAAAACAAAGACGCGCCCCTGCCGGTGAAAAGCCGGGGCAAGTCGCTTTTGCTTTCTTTGCCCATGCTCGCCATTACCGCTTCCATGCTTGCGGGCAGGGGAGCGTTCGCCACAAACGGCTCCACCTTCGCTTATTTCGCTTCCCTGTTTTTCCTGAATTTCATGTTCTACAAAATGGTCCGCACCGGGAAAACGGACAAATACCGGGCGATAGTTTTCATCACCCTGGCAGGCGCGGCCGCTTTCTCTTTCATGTCCTTCTTCCTGGAGCTCAGGGGCGCTTTCGGCGTCACCCCGTCGGAAATAATGCGCGGCGAGGTTCCGGCCTGCCATATGGTCCTGCCCATGCTTTTCCTGCCGGCGCTGTTTTCCAAGACTATAGTCTTCCCCGGCCTGATCACCGGCGGCTTCGCCTCTATCGCCGTGCTGACGGTCTTCTGGGCGGCGGCGACGCTGACCATCGGGAAAGGCTACTGCAGCTGGTTCTGTTTCCTGGGCGGCTTCGAGGACGGTTTTTCCCGCATCTTCAAGTCCCCCGTCATAAAAAGAATCAGGCCGGATCTCAGGCTGCTGCCTTTCGCCGTGCTTCTCACGGCGGTGCTCACTTCCGCGTACACGCTGACTCATACTTACTGCGAATGGGTCTGCCCCTACAAGATGGTGACCGAATTCGAGCAGGTTGTCTCTTTGAAGCTGCTTGTGCAGAGCGCGATCTTTATTTTCACTTTCTCCCTGCTGGTAGTCGCGCTGCCGCTGCTCACCAGGCTCCGGACGCAATGCGCTTTTTTCTGCCCTTTCGGCGCTATGCAGACCCTGGCCGGCAAACTCGCCCCCTTCGAGATCAGGATAGACACGGAAAAATGTTCCAGGTGCGGCAAATGCCTGACGGAATGCCCCGATTTCAGCCTGGACAAGGACTCCCTGGAAAGAGGGAAACCGCATATTTCATGCCACCTTTGCGGAAAATGCGTGGACCTCTGCCCGGACAAGGCGATCTTTTTCCATATCAAAGGGACTTCGCTTAAGACCGATCTTGAGGCGCAGAGGATCTTCTTCCTTTACCCCGCTTTCACTTTTCTCGCCGGGATAACCGGCATGAACCTGCAGCAGGCGCTGCTCCGGATAATAAACTTCTTCGCATGACGACCCTTAAAGAAAAAATAAAGCAGGCGGCGGGTTATGCCTGGGCGGCCGCGGCTTTCGCCGCAGCCCTGGCGGCGCTGTCCTCCCACGAGGGCATCGGGCGGGGCATAGCCGCGACCGGGCTCAGGATCTCACCGGTCTTCTCCGGGGGCGAGCTGGCCCGGACGATAAACAGGAAAGGCTACAGCGTTTTCATCCACAGGCCCGTCTTCGACGCCCTGCTCAGGGAGAAGAAGGAAGGTTTTGTGCAGGTAGACTGGGGCCCCGCCGAAGCGCTGCCCGCCAGGCTGAGCGAAACCCTGGACCTGGACGGAGACGGCAGGGCGGAATCAATCCTGGAACTGGAAACCGCCGGCCCTGAAGTCAAACTTCGCACCGAAGATTGCCGGGTAGGCCCGGCGGAAAAACCGCTGCTGGTGGAGAAAGCCAGGACCGTAAGGCTGTACCAGGAGCCGGAGCCTCCGTCCGGCCCGGCGGATATGAAAAAGATAACGGTCAGGATAACCCTCAGGAAAAGCTGCGCCGCGGTAAAATAGCCGCTAACCGCCTCCCGGAAACCCCGTCTTTCGCATGGTATAATATAGTTACATTGAACGGCGTTCAGGCCCCGTTTATTTCCACACTCCGCCGGGGGCGGATCTACCGAAAATTTCAGGAGGCTAGCATATGGGTATCACTTTAGTCACTGGCGCCGCCGGGTTCATAGGTTCCCATCTCTCCGAGGCCCTTACGAAGAGCGGCCGCAAGGTCCGTGGCCTGGTGCAGCACAACAGCCTCAATATCGATTTCCTGAAAGACACCGGGGCCGAGGTAGTTTACGGCGATATACTGGACAAAGAAAGCGTGAAGAGCGCGCTCGAGGGCGTGGACTCCGTCTTCCACCTCGCGGCAAATGTCAGGCCGACGAAATGGATCTACTCCCGCACCGGCCTGCTCGAAGAATTCAACAAGGTCAACTGCGAAGGGACGAAGGTCCTGGCCGATGCGGCGAAAGGAAAAGTTAAAAGCTTCGTTTTTTACAGCAGCATAGCCGCCGCCGGCGTCGGGCCCATGCTGGACGAAACCTCCACCACCATGCCGGAAACCGACTACGGCATGAGCAAGCGGAACGCCGAAGAATACCTGTCCGCGCTGCATAAGAACGAAGGCTTCCCGGTAAAAATGGTTCGCCCCGGCTCCGTTTACGGCGCGCGGAACCGCAACATGGGCCTGCTGTATAAGTTCTTCGACCTGAACTTCTGCCCGACCATCGGGACCGGCGACAATACCCTGCCCTTCACTTACGTCGAGAACCTGATAAAGGCAACCCTCCTCATCGAGGAAAAAGGCCTGGCCGGGGAAAAATACTTCGTAACGGAAGATCCCGTCTCAATGCGCGACTTCGCCAACGGTTCAGCGGCGGCTATGGACCGCAAGCTGTGCGGTTTTTACCTGCCGACCGGCTTCATGTTCGGCAGCCTTCTCTTCAAAGAAGCCCTCGAGCGCCTCCTTTTCATGCGGCTTTTCCCAATGCGGATGGACGTCAGGCTGGAGAGCGTGAAGATAGCCTCCGGGAACTGGATCTGCAGCAATGCGAAACTGAAGAAACTGGGCTATACGCCAGCCGTCAGCTTCGGGGAAAGCCTGGTCAGGACCGTCAAGTGGTACAAAGATAACGGCGTCGTCTAGAACCCGCTATGTATTTTGAAGCCTCGCTGAAAGAGAGAGCCCTTAAGTTCCTCAGGCTCGTAACGAAGCGCTACGCGCGCCTCCCCGGCGATATAACCATAGAAGTTTCCACCAAATGCGGCCAGGCCTGCCCGATGTGTTTCAGGGGCCCCCTGGGTATAGACGGGCGGGCGATGGACTACGCCCTTTTTTCCGGCCTTATGGACGCCCTGCGTTCGGCTTTCGCGGATGAGCGTCCCCGCTACCTTAACTTCGTCGGCCTCGGCGAGCCCTTCCTCAACGAAGCGCTGGGCGACATGCTCAAGCTCGCGAAAAAAACATTTCCCGGAACCTGCCTGAACGTTTCCACAAGCCTCGCCGTCCCGGATCACGCGCTGTTCAGCACCTTGTCCTCGGAAAACCTGGTGAACCGCATAAGCGTTTCAATAGACAACCCGGGCGGAGGCTCCCTCCATCCTTTCTCAAGGCAAATTTCCGAGAACCTGGCCTTCCTTAAAGAAATGAAGAACAGGGGCGGTTTTAAGATAAGGCTGCAGACCCTGATAACCTCCAGGGAAGCCGCCGAGCAGGTGATAGAGCTGGCCAGGAAGACCGGCGCCGACGAGGTCCAGCTTATGCGGATAGACCTCCACGCTTTCAAAGGCGGCGCGCCCGTAATGCGGCCCTCCCTGGCCGAGGAAAGGGCTATCGTCGCCCGTGCCGAACTCCTCGCGGCCAAGTACTGCATCAAGTGCAGGAACAACAATTCATACGATATTTTTATGGACCTCGCCTCCGCTTTCGACCGGCGCTGCCTGATAACGGACGACGCCATCTTTATAGATGTAGAAGGGAATGTCCTTCCCTGTTTCTACCTCAGGGATGTCTCCTTCGGCAATTTGGCCCGCCAGTCCCTGGCGGAGATCGGCGAGACCAGGCGCGCCTTCTCTTTTTACGAGAAACAATCCTCGCTCTGCAAAGGCTGCGATATCTACCGCCGGAAGCATTCGGGGGCACGGCCGTGAAGATCCTGCTGCTCAATCCTCCGCATAATACGGCCCCGGCGCAGAGAGCGCTGGAAAACATCATGCCGCCGCTTAACCTGATGTATTTGGCGTCCTATCTCCAAAAGGCCGGGCATGAGCTTAAGCTCCTGGACCTCTACGCGGAGCCGCTGCCTGAAGAAGAAGCCCTGAATAAGATAAAGGACTTCGGCCCGGCCCTGGCCGGCTTCGCCACCTACCCCGGCAGCATGGACGAGGTTTACTCGCTGGTAAAAAAAATAAAAGCCTCCGCTCCAGCCGTCCATATAACCCTCGGGGGGCTTTACGCGAGCTACCTCCCCGAGGTCTGCCTCTCCCAGTGTCCCGCCGACTCTATCGTCATTGGGGAGGGCGAAGCCACGCTGGCAGAACTCGCCTCCGCCCTTGAAAAGGGCGCCGGGCTATCCGCGGTCCCGGGGCTCTGTTTCAGGAAGGACGGCGCCCCGGTCCGTACCGGTTTCCGGGCGATAGCGGAAGAGATAGAATCGCTGCCCTGGCCCGCCTATGAACTTATAAATTTCGACGCTTACCGCCTGCCGCCGACCAGGGCCGTCAGGCACGGCCGGGTCTCCTCCATCCTGTCCGCGAGAGGCTGCAATTATAACTGCAGTTTCTGCAGCCACCACTACGGCTATAACTGCCGGGTGCGGCTCAGGACCCCGGAGGACGTGATAGAAGAGATGAAGCATGTCTTTGAAAAACATGGCGTTACCGAATTCCGTTTCGAAGACTGCACTTTTACCGCCGACCCGAAAAGGGTCGCCCGGCTCTGCGCTCTGATAGTGGAAAAGAAACTCCCGGTGGTCTGGAACTGCGACGTCAGGGCGGACACCGCCTCCGATGAAATTTTTAAAGCGATGAAAGCGGCCGGCTGCAGGCGGGTTTTCCTGGGAGTGGAGACCGGCTCCCAGGAGCTTCTTGGAACGCTTTCGGCAAATAAAGACATAAGGCTGGACCAGGTCAGGAAAGCCGTCAGGCTGGCGAAAAAATACGGCCTGCGGATGAACTGCTCCTTCGTCCTGGGCCTCCCCGGAGAAACCCGCGAGACAGCGCGGGAAACCTTCAAATTCGCCCTTGAGCTGGACCCGGATTACGCGATGTTCTCGATACTCGCCCCGGTTGTCGGCTCGAGGCTTTTCGAGCAGGCCGTAAAAGAGGGCAAGATAGATGTCCCGAGCTACAGGGGCGCCCATTACCTTTCCGCCTCCGCCGGCAAAGTGAACGTGGTGGAAATGTCGGGCCTGAAAGCCGAAGAACTCCTCGGCCTCATGAAAACTTTCAACCGGGAATTTTACTCCCGGCCGGGCTATTTACTTAAGCGCGCGCTCGGAATACGCTCACTGACGGAACTGAAATACCTGGCCCGCGGCTTCACGCATATTTTCAAAGGGGGGCCGGCCGCCGCCGGGAGCAGATGAAGGTCCTCCTCGTAAATCCGCCGCACGCTCTTTCCGCGCATAACCCGCTGGCCAGTTCGGGGCTGTCGCTGCCGCCGCTCGGGCTTCTTTATATCGCCGCTTTCCTCAAAAAAGAAATGCCTGAAGCCGAAATAAAAGTCATAGACTGGCCTGGCCGCGGCCTTAGCGCCGCGACTTTCGAAGCCGAGCTGTCCGCTTTCAAGCCGGACTTGGCCGGGATCACCGTTTATACCGGCGCTTTTACCAGCGCAATGACAGTTTCGCGGACCATAAAAAAGATATGCCCGGCCTGTTTCACAGTGGCCGGCGGGCATCACGCCACCGCCCGGCCGCTTCAATGCCTTGAAAAAGGCGGCTTCGATGCCGCAGCTTCCGGAGAGGGCGAGCGCGTTTTCGCGGAACTCGCACTGCAGCTCGAAAAAGGCCTTGCCCCGTGCGTACCGGGTCTTATTCTTAAGACAAATGGCCAGGCCATAGAAAAGTATCCGCCGCTGGACCTGGACTCGCTGCCGCTGCCGGCGAGGGAACTCGTCGACCTCAAGCTGTACCGGCCCGCCGTTTTCGGCTACAAGAGGCTGCCGGTCACCAGCATGGTCACTTCGCGCGGCTGCCCTTTCTCCTGCAAATTCTGCTCCAAGAGCGTTTTCGGTTCTACTTACCGCGCGCAGTCTCCGGCTAAAACTCTCGAAGAAATAATCCACCTGATGAAGAACTACGGGATCAGGGAAATAAGTTTCCAGGACGACACTTTCACTTTCGACAGGAAAAGGGTCATGGACCTTTGCGGGCTGATAAAAAGCCGCGGCCTTGACCTTACCTGGTCGTGCATGACCAGGGTGGACCTGGTGGACGCGGAGCTGCTCGGGAAAATGAAGGAGAGCGGCTGCGTCTCCATAGCTTTCGGCATAGACGGAGCGAGCGACGGCGCCTGCGGCCTGATGAATAAAGGCTTCGGCGCGGACAAGGCGCGCGCGGCCGTGGCGGCCGCAAGGAAGGCGGGGATAGAGACCCGCGGCTATTATGTTTTCGGCTATCCTGGAGAAACCCTGGAGTCCATGGAAGCCGCGCTGAAGAACATAATGGACATAGGCACCGACCATGTATTTTTCGCTTTCGCCCATCCTTTCTTCGACACCGGGCTTTACGAAGAGGCCCGGGCAAAGGGGCTTCTAAAAGCCACAGACGAAGAATTATGCGACAGTTATGACAATACCCAGCCGCTGATAACGGTTCCGGGGGCGGGCCCGGAGCAGCTTATCCGCTTCTATAAGAAAGCCTATCTCAGATATTACCTCAGGCCCCGGCCCTTGTTTAATAGAATAACCTCTCTGCGCAGCGCCGGCGACCTGGCCGGGCAGTTCAAAGCTTTCAGGAGTTTTTTAAAGTGGTGCTGAGAAATCAATGAAGATCCTGCTTATTTCCCCCGGTCTTAAGACCATGGACGTCTACCAGACGAAAGCGCGCGGCTGCATGCCGCCGCTGAACCTGATGTATATCGCCGCCCTGCTGCTGAAGCACGGGCACGAAGTTTCGATCCTGGACCTCTACGCCGAGGAACTTTCGGACGAGGAGAAACTCACGCGCATAAGGAGCTTCAGCCCGGCCCTGGTGGGCCTCGCCACTTACACCGCAAGCTTCGACATGGCGGCCGAAGCCGCGGCGCTGGTCAAAAAGAATTTCCCGGGCGTCAAGGTCGCGGCCGGCGGGATACACGCGAGCTACCTGCCCGAAGTCTGCCTGAAGAACAAGAACATCGACTATGTCGTGCTTGGCGAGGGCGAAGAAACTTTCCTGGAGCTGGCCGGCTGTCTTGAAAAGAACGGCGAGATCGCCGGGATAACAGGGCTGGCTTACAAGAGCGCCGGGAAAACCGTCCTGACCCCGCCCAGGAGACTGGCCGCGGACCTGAATTCCCTGCCCTGGCCGGCCCACCACCTGGTGGATTTCGGCAAATATTACCTGGGCATAACACGCGCCGTCACCTCTTCACCCTGCGCCTCGGTGCTGACGATGCGCGGCTGTCCTTATAAATGCACTTTCTGCAGCCATCACTACGGCTACGGCGCTAACCTGCGCAAGCGCGCTCCGGCCGACGTGGTCGCCGAGATGAAAAGCCTTTACGACAAATACGGGATAAGGGAATTCCAGTTCGAGGACCCCTCTTTCACCTGCGATCCGGCCCATGTCAAAGAGATCTGCCGGCTGATAAAGAAAAGCGGGATGGAGATCTACTGGAACTGCAATGTGCGGGCCAATACCTCCGGCGAAGACCTTTTCAGGGAGATGAGCGAAGCCGGCTGCCGGCGGGTCCTCCTCGGCGTGGAGTCCGGCTCCCAGGAAATGCTCGACAGCATGAAAAAGGGCGTCACCCTGGAGCAGATCCGCAATACCGTGCGGCTGGCCGCGAAATATAAGCTGAGACTGAACGCCGCTTTCGTACTGGGCACGCCGGGCGAGACGCTCGAGACCGCCCAAAAGACTTTCGACTTCGCCAAAGAGCTGGACCCCGACTATGTAATGTTCTCCGTCTATATCCCCAGCGTGGGCGGCGAACTTTTCGAGGATCTCTCGGCGCAGGGCGGCCTGGACCTGGATAAAGTTTACGGTGCGGATTATATAACGGTCTATTCCGAGCGGGAGCCGATGGTGGAAATGAGCTCCGTCCCGTCGGCCAGGCTGCTGGCCCTGATGGAGGAGTTCACCCGCGGCTTTTATTTCAGGCCGGCCTATATCCTCAAGCGGCTGCGCTGGCTAACTTCCTTCGCCGAGGTCAGGCGGGTGCTCTGGGGCGTGGCGCTTATTTTCAGCCACCAGTTCAGAACGCTCCTTAAGGCCGGGAAAAGGCCGGCTAAAGATAAAAATGCGAATTCCTGGACATATTAAACGCCTGCTCCTGATCTACAGGATCTTCGTGAAGCCCTCCGGCTTCGGCATACTCCCGCGCCTCGCTAACTACGCATTTAAAAGATATCTTCTCGGAAAGCGCGTGCCGATGACCGTAATGATAGCCCTGACCTACCGCTGCCAGTGCGGCTGCGTCCACTGCTCGGCCAGCGAGCTTTCGAACGAGAAGCCGGAGCTTTCGACGCAGGAGATAAAGAACATTATCGCCGCCGCCCGCGGCCTGGGCGTGCCTAAGATAGGCTTTACAGGGGGAGAACCGCTCCTGCGGGCCGACCTGCCCGAGCTGGTCGCCTGCGCCGCCGGCCACGGCCTGAGCGTCTCGATAGACACCAACGGGATATTACTTTCTAAAAAAATGGCGGCGACGCTTAAAGAGGCCGGCATCTCGAATATAAACGTCAGCCTCGATTCCGCCGACCCAAAGCGCCATGACCGCCTGAGGAAGCAGGAAGGCTGCTTCGAAGCCGCGCTGGAAGGGGTAAAGAGCTGCGCCGCGCTCGGCATCCCCGCCGTCGTCTCCACCTATATTACCGACAAAGCTATTTCCGAAGGTCGCCTCAACGACCTGATATACACGGCCAGGCAAAGCGGCGCCGCCGGGGTGCGGGTGCTTTTCCCGGTTTATACCGGCAAGCTAGGGAGCAGGCGCAGGAATCTGCTCTCCGCGGAAAATAAAAAGCTTTTTTTCGAAAAGTACCTGGACAGCTCTTTCGTTTACTCGGAGAGCCCTCTTTACGACTGCCTGAGCGGGGCCATGGAGTGCACGATGCGCAAAAAAATGAGCGTCTATGTCACGGCCTACGGCGAAGTCAAGAAATGCTATGTTTCAGGCTGCTCTATGGGTAATGCCCGCGAAGAAAGCCTGGCCGCCATCCTGGAAAAGAACGGTTATCTTAAAGCCGGCCTTGCCGCAGACGCGGAATGCGGGGCCTGCTAAGCTTTAAAAATGCGAGTCCTATTCATCCATTCCTCGACCGAAAGCCTCGGCCTCGAGTATCTTTCAAGCTCGCTTAAAAAGCGCGGCCATACCACCGCGCTTCTGTTCGAGCCTTTCCTTTTCCGCTCTTTCAGGCTGGACAGCCGGGCCCTGGACAGTTCCTCCGCCTCTAAACTCGCCGCGGAAGCCGTCGCCTGGAAGCCGGACCTGGTCGGCTTCTCGGTCGAATCCGACTACTTCGGCTGGGCCTGCGAGGTCACGAAAGAAATAAAGAAGCTTAAGGCCGTGCCGGTGGTCTTCGGCGGGATACATCCGAGCTCCGTCCCCGGACTTACCCTGGAGCTGAGCGGGGCGGACTATGTCTGCGCCGGGGAGGGAGAAGCGGCCATCTGCGAGCTCGCGGACTGCCTGGACGCCGGGACCGCCCCGGACGGAATAGCCAATCTCCTCGGGAAAGGCTTCAATAACCCGCCGAGGAACCTGGAAGAGAACCTCGACGGCCTGCCTTTCCCGGACAAGAATCTGTTCTACGAAAAATTCCCGCGCTTCGCTTCCGGTTCCTACAGCATCATAACCGGCCGGGGCTGCCCGAACGCCTGCAGCTACTGCCACAACAGCGCTATGCGCGGCCTCTACCAGGGCAAGGGCCGCTATCTCCGGCGGCGCAGCCCGGAGAACGTGATAAACGAGCTTCTCGACGCGAAAGCGCTGTACGGTTCCCGGCGGATCTCCTTCGTCGACGATCTTTTTACCGAGAATCTCCCCTGGCTCAGGGCTTTCCTGAAAGAATACAAAGCGAAGATAAATTTGCCTTTCTACTGCGACGTGCACCCCTCTTTCATAGACGCGGAAAGGGTTTCCCTGCTTGCCGAAGCCGGCTGTTCCGTGGTTAACATGGGGATACAAACGGTGGACCCCGCTATCAATTCAGGAAAACTGAACAGGCGCCCCTGCATAGAGGACGCCGCGCGGGCAATAAAGCTGTTCAGGGGCACCGGCGTTTTCCTCTTCACTAATTTCATGTTCGGGCTTCCGGGCCAGACCACGGAGGAACTGGAAAAGATAGCCGCTTTCTGCGCGGAGAACAAAGCTGATTTCCACGACGTGAACTGGCTTCGCTACTATCCCGGAACGAAGATCATGGAGACCGCGAAAGCCGACGGCATCCTGAGCGCCGGAGAAGCCGTGGAAATAAACAGGGCGGAAAAATTCCTGCCTTACGCCCACGGAGGGCATTCCTACAGCCCGGAGCGGGCGCGGCTCAGGAATCTGGTCTTCCTTTTCAATCTCCTGCCCGGGAAAGCGGCCGGAAAGCTGCTCTCCTGGAAATTTTACCGCTTCCTGCCGGCGCTGGACCTCAGGGGTCCCGCCGTGGCGGCCTGCCTCCTGGTAAAAAAATATCTGCTGGGAAAAAAGAACCCTTATCCAAATTTTTCTATCTCGGATATAGCCGCTTACTATTTCCATTTCACTTTTAAAGCTCTTTTCTCCGGGAGGGGCGGATGAGGGCCGCTTTCAGGAAGGCCATCACGAGCCTGCTTACGCTCAGGCTGCTCGACGCGAAAAGGCTGGCGCGCGTCACGGCTTACGGTCTCAGGAAATTCATATTGCGCGAAAAGATCCCTGGAACCGCGGTGGTCGCCCTCACTTTCAAATGCTTCTGCAAATGCGGCTGCTGCGCCTCCGGCATTTTTTCGGACTATTTTAAAGACGCTATGCTCCCCTTTGAGGAAGCTGAGCGCCTTATCCCGGCCATAGCCGCCGCCGGGACGCCCAGGCTGCATTTGACCGGCGGCGACCCGCTCGCGCACAAAGACCTGGCCGCTATCGCGCGCCTGGCCTCGGAGCGGGGCCTTGTGACCTTCGTCGAGACCAGCGCCGTGACGCTTACCGAGGAGATTATCCTGGCCCTTAAAGAAGCCGGGGTCACCAGCGTCAATATCAGCCTGGACAGCAGCGATCCTGCCCTGCACGACTCGACCAGGGGCGTAAGCGGCTGTTTCTCCCGCGCCGCGGAAATGATCGGGCTTTGCGTCAAGCACGGCCAGCCCTGCATGATCTCCACCTACGCCACCCGGGAAAGCATCTACGGCGGCGATATTTTCAAGCTGGTCTCTTTCGCCCGGGAGGCCGGCTGCTCCGGGATAAGGATCCTCGCCCCGCAGCCCTCCGGCAACTGGATAGAGAACGAAGCCGTGATCCTGAAGAAAGAGGACGCGGATTACCTCGAGGCCCGGCTGCCGCTTTTCTTCCCGGTCTACAACAGGACGCCGCAGATCTCCTGCCCGCTCAAGGACGGCTACAAGATCTTCGTCCTCCCCGACGGTAATTTCGCCCCCTGCGAACACCTGCCTTATATCTTTAAGGACTCCAAAGATATGGACCTGGGCGGCCTCCAGGCGAAGATCAACTCTTACGATTTTTTTCGCGGGGAATACGCCTGCATACCGAGAAGCCCCGAATACAGGCGAGAACATCCCGAAGTGGCGAAGCGCGGGGGGCCGATCTTCATATGATGGAGCTTCGGCCGGAAACCAGCTTAAGCCCGGGCACCGGGGCCGCCTATTCCCTGTCCCCCGCCTGGCTGCGCCTCTGCGAAAATATTTTCGGTTACGAGGTTAAAAAATACGGCTTCTATTCCGGGGCCGAAAAAATAGGCGGCGCCGCTTACGCTGTAGTAAAGTCCAGGCTTTTCGGGAACCGGATAATTTCGATGCCTTTCTCGGACGAGGCGGCCTTCTGGTTCGAAAAAGACGCGGAGCCCACCGGGAAAGAAAAAACCCTGCTTTCAGCCGCTTTTCGCGGCGCTCTCGAGGCGGATGCCCGGAAGTTCCGCGCCGACTACGCCGAACTCCGCGGTGACTGGACTTTCCTGGATGATACGGACTCCGGCTTCATAAAAAGCGAGGCCGGCCTGAGATTCGTAACGGACACTTCCAAAGACTATACGCAAGTCAGGAATAATTACGACAGCAATATAACCACCAACCTGAAAAAAGCCGATAAGAATGTCGCCGTAGAGGAGATCTCCTCCGTCTCGGCTCTTGCCGAGCTTTACCCGGTCTACCTGGAGCAGATGAAGCGCTTTGGTTCCCCCCCTTTGCCGCTGGCCTACTTCACCACTCTTTATTCCGGAGCTTTGCTGCGGGTTTTCAAGGCCACAGTGGAAGGCAAGACCGCGGCTTTCCTCAGCCTTATAGTCCATGGCGGGACCTTTTACGCCGATATCAATGCCGGCCTGAAAAAATACGACAGTTATTTCCCGAAGATCCGGCTTTTCGACCATACCCTCCGTCTCGCCTGCGGGGCGGGAGTGAAAAAATACGATTTCATGAGGACCAGGCCCGGCGGCGGGGTTTTCCTCCATAAACAGAAATGGGGCGGCATCGCCGGGCCCATCATTTACCGGCATAAAAGTTTTATAGGAAAACCCAATCTCCGGATGGACCCGGACCAGAAGCGCTACCGCCTGCCGCAGTTCGCTTTCAGGCATATGCCGCTCTGCCTTTCAAAAGCGGCCGGCCCGCTGGTCAGGAAGGGGCTGGGCAAATGAACCTGCGCGAAAAAATAATTTTACCGCTGGCCGGCTTTACCGGCCTCCCCGGGACCCCGGGGCCGGCGGCCGACCGCTCCGCCAGGTTCGCGGAACTCTACCGGCACGCTTTCAGGAACAGCCCTGTTTACCGGGAGAAATACTCCGCCGCGGGACTCTCCCCGGATTCAGTGAAAGAACTGCCCGATTCGATAAAGCTACCTTTTCTTGAAAAAGAAGAGCTCTCCCTCCCCGGCATAAAGGCCGGGAACAAAGCCACGGTCGTCTCCCTCGCCAGCGGCTCGACCTCGGGCCCGGGCGTGAATACGCGGATGGACGGAAGCTACCTGCTCAAAAGATACAGGATGCTGTTGGAAATACTTTATTCGACCGGCTGGCGCCTCGGCGACGCGGCCTTTGCCTTCCACCCGGAGGAATACGGCGCCGCAGCTTTGTTCAGCAAAGCCCTTAAAGAAGGAGCCCTCGGGAAAATTGTTTTCAACTTTTTCCAGGAGAGCGTTCTTTACAGGCTTTTCCATAACCGGAAGAATTTCCTCTATTCTTCAGCCGCTTTCGGTAATTTCAGCGCCGAGCGGTATTTCAGCGAGCTGCGCGCTTTCGCGCCGCGCCTCGTTATCTCCAGGCCGGATATACTCTGCGCGCTTATGCGGCAGGCCGCTATGAAGGGCCTGGAATTCCCCGAAGTGGAAAGCGTTCTTTGCGTCGGGAACATTCTCTCCTCTTCCGGGAAAGCAGCGCTGGAAGATAAATTTAAAACGAAAGTATATAATCTCTACGCTTCCACCGAGCTCGGCTATGTAGGCTTGAGCTGCCCGAGCTCCGGGGTCTGGGTCCATGTGGACGAAGACAATTACCTTGCTGAGCTGGACGGAACGGAAGTTATAGTGACCGACTTCTCCAACTACCACACGCCCGTCATCCGGTACAGGACCGGCGACGCCGGAGAACTGGTCCGCGGGCGCTGTGGCTGCGGCAGGGAAGGGCTGAGGCTGAAGATAAAAGGCAGAAAAAAAGACTTTTTTGAAAATAGCGGCGGCGAAAGATTCTACGCCTGCGACGCTGATGAATTCCTTGCCTCCGAAAAGGAGCTATACGCCCTGCAGATAGCCGGAAAAACCGGAGCTCTCGGTCTGACCGTCAGGCCCGGCGGGATCGCCGCCGGCGCATTGAATGAGATAAAGAACCGTTTTTGCGGCCGTTTTAAAATATCACAGGATGAGGTTTCTATCAGCTGCGAGGCGCCGCTTTCCGGAACCCCTTCCGGGAAATTCCCGTTTTTTGCAATGGAGCATAAAGCATGAAAAGATCTATCGCGTACGCGCTCGCGCTCGCGCTGATCGGAGCCGCGGTATACGCCGCGATGAGGACGGGAACCGCCGCGCGCGTCTGTCCTTCTTTTTTCTGCCCCCCGGACAGAGCGGGCGAACTGAAGGAACGGACGCTGAACGAATACCATTACAATTACAAGGACGACCGCGGTCTCCCGCTTTTCAGCTGGGTTTACGCCGGTTTCCTGAGCGACGATAAAGGCGGGCTGTACCAATTCTCCTGCACTTATTACGGCGAGGAAAGCACCTACTACCCGGGCTTCCTCGTCCTGCTTAAGAAAATGAATAAAGACGGGACAGGAGGAAAGGTCATTCACAAATTTTCCTGGAAAGAGGGCCCGCCAAGGTTTACCGAGTCGGCGGACCTGGTCCGCGTCGCGGCCGGCTCCCCCGCAAGGGGTTTCGAAATTAACGTAACCGGCTCCCGGCACACGCTTAAAGTCTGGCGCGGAACGGATTTCAGCCTCGACCTTTCCTTCGACGAGCGCATGGACCCGGTGTTTATATACAACCGGGGCAATCCCATACCCATCCCCACCGGCGGGCAGCTCTACCTCGTGGACGATTTTATGCACGGCGAAGGGAGCCTCAAACTCGGCGCCTCGGCCGCGCGGGTCGGCGCGGACGTAACGCATGAAAGAGTTTACAGCCCTATCGACCAGTGGCAGTTCACCTACGAGGACTGGCTTTGCGTCTTCCATAAGGATTTCTACGCCCTTCTTTTCATTACCGGCGAGCGGGGCCTGGAGGGAGGAGACCGGCACCTGCCGGACGGTTTCGTTTATTTCAGAAAAGAAAAGAAATACGTGCCGCTGGACGAGCTGGAGGTCAGGTACGCCATGACCGCGCAGACCAGGATCTTGAAAAAGGACAGCCCGGTCATGATGGAGACCCCGGTCTCCTTATCCGCCTCGGCCTCCGGGAAAAAGCTGAAACTTAGCTTTAATTTCGAGGGGATGGGCCCACCGGAAGAAAGGGAACTTGCAATGACGGGCCGCGGCTACATAGAATACAAAGGCAAAAAGACGGAATACGACCGGCTCCTGGCCTGGGAAGAATTCATGCGCTAGTCCAAGCGGCCGGCGGCTAAATAATAACGGGCGGAGCTTTCAAGCTCCGCCCGTCTTTTTAGGCAAAGACCGCGCCGAAACTACTGGTTATAGCGGTCCTTCGCGTATTTCCGCAGTTCCTCGGCCTCTTTCGGGCTGAGGCCTTTCTTCCAGACATGCTCGTCCTGCGCCAGCAGGGCGTCTACGCGGGTTTTCCACTTCTCCTCCAGCGCCGCGCTCTTCGCTTTCGCGGCCTCTATTACCGCCGGCAGGAACTTGTCGTAGAAGTGCTTGGAGACTTCGTACATCCCGTGCCAGTGCGTATAGTCCGGGCCCATCATCGCGGCGCCATGGCGCGCGCGGCGGCCTTCGTGGTGCCAGAGCTCGTAGTAGATCCACTGCACGTTCTGCTCGAAAGGGGCCTTGGCGCTCAGGATCCCGTCCTTGAGCAGGTCGTCCATGATCGCCTTCGCCGCTTTGCCGAACTTGTCATTATAAAGGTTCACCAGCCCGTCGTACTGCTTGTAGAAGTTGTTCACGAAGCTCGCGCCGTGGCAGTTGGAGCAAACCGCGGTCATCTTGCCCCGGCGTTCCTGCCAGGAAAGGACCTGCGCCACTTTGCGGTTCACTTTTTTATTGACCAGGACGTCCCCCTCACGGACCTTCTCCACGGTCTCCACGCTGTCGCCCGGCTTGGGCAGGGCGCGCGGCTCAAGGTAATCCTCTTTGAAGCCGTCCTCGAAGACGACCAGATTCATCTTGGCGCTGATAGCGGGGCGCAGCGTCCAGCTGATCCGCTCGCCCACGTCGTGGCTGTTGCCCTCCACTTTGCCGTCCTTGGTCATATGCCCGGAAATATGGCAGGTGGCGCAGGTGGGCGCCGCCGAGTAATCCTTGCCTAGGATCCACTCGTCCTTGTCCATGCCCATCTTGTCGCGGTTCGCGTTGAAAGCTATACCGTGCTTTGATTCGTTGAAGATCTCTATCTGGGGATGGTCGGGCCCCATATGGCATTTGCCGCAGTTCTCCGGCGAGCGCGCCGTCTTGGCCTCGAAAGAGTGCCGCGGGTGGCAGGCATTGCAGGAGCCGCGCGAGCCGTCCGGGTTGATGCGGCCGATGCCGCTGTTAGGCCAGGTGTCGGGGTCAAGCACAGGCTTTCCCTCCGGCCCCTCGCGCAGGATCTCGCCCTTGGGGTCCTTCTTGAACTTCACTACCCCGCCATGGCACTGCAGACAGCCGTTGATAGCGTCAGCGTTATTTCCCGGCATCCCTGCCGCTTTTTCGGCCAGCACATTGTCCAGGCTGGCGAGGATCTCGCCGGCCAGGGCGTGATGGCTGCGGGCGAACTCCTCGTTCTCCCTGGTATGGCACTGGGCGCAGGTCTTCGGCGTCACTATCATGGAGATGCGCTCGCCATTGTGCATCCAGGAGCCGGGATTGTCCTTGTCGGACTTATGGCAGGCCAGGCAGTCAACGCCGTTCTTTGCGTGCTTGGAGCGTTCCCACTCCATGACCAGGGCCGAGGAATGCTTTTTATGGCATTCGGCGCAGGTTTCGGCGGCTCGCGCCGGGCTAGAAAGAACCGCTAGCCCCGCGGCCAGCCCGAGAAAAGCGAAAATACGCAGTATTCCGTAATTGAATTTCATTCTTACTTTCTCCTATATAATAGCTTCGAATGTGCCGGGAAGGAAAACTCCGCCTCCCCGTTCTATCCCGCGCCGCCGTATAGGCGGCCGGAAAAGCCCGAAAACAGCCCTGCACCGCTATGCTACATAAAAATAGTACGCATTGTACAGGCATATTGGTTGTAGTATGCCTATATATTTATCAAGAGCGCGGCCGGACAGGCATACGGCGCCCTCCATTAAAGTGTCCGGATACAGGCTTTTATTTGTTTTCTTTGGACGCGGAGAAAGGAAGAATCGCTTTTCTCTGCCGGGAGATCAATTCCCTGAGCGCGCCGCCGCCCTCAGGCTCTTTTAAGGCTAGCGCCCGGTCGTAAAGCGCCGAAGCGTCCTCGTCGCGGCCGCCGGCTGAATAGATCCCGCCCAGCGTAAGATAGGCGGATAACCGGGCGGGAGCCTTTTCTATGGCGGAGAGGAGATGCCTTTCTGCCGACTGCCTGTCTCCGCCGAGATATTCGCAAAGCCCGAGGTCCGCCAGGAAAACGGCGTTCTCCGGGTCTTCGGCGGCAAGCCCGCGCAGGATCTCCAGCGCGCGGCCGTACTCTTTCAGCTCCTGGTAAATGAGCGCTATCCGCTGCTTATCCCCGGCAAGAGGCTTCATCTCCTCCGCGCGCGAAAGGCGCTCAAGCGCAAGTTTTTTATTACCGGCGCCGGCGGCTATCCCTGCCAGGTCAGTCAGAAGTTCAGGAGTCTCCGCCGTTTTCCCGGAGCCCAGCAGCGCCTCTTCCGCTTTGCCGGCTTCACCGAGCTCGGCGTAAAGCGCGGCTATCCGCGGGAGTTCCTCCGGGCCGGGGTTAACGCCGAGCGCTTTATCCAGCGAAGCGAGGGCCGCCGCTTTCTCCCCGGCCCCGGCCTCTATCCGCGCCTTTACGAAATAATCCTCCGCCGGAAGTTCTTTATCGGGCGGCATCGCGCCAGAGTGGAGAAGGACGGCGGAAAAGAAGTCCAGGACCTGCCTGCGTGAAACCGGGTCCGCAAAACCATATGGGATAGTCAGGTGCGGAAAAGGAAGCGTCGCGACATTATTTATAGTCCCCGAAAGCGGGAAGATGGCCGGGAGATGTTCGGAGTTCTCCGTCCCGTCGGCCGCGGCCAAATAATCTATCCGGTAATCTCCGGCCTGGGCCGCTATCCCGCCGGTCAGCCGCACAAGCAGGTTCGCCACTACGCTGCCGCCTGAATGGCCGATTACGCCTATCCGCGAAGGATCGGCTTCTTTCAGCCCGCGCAGATATTTAAGCGCGAGCATGGTTTCATAGACGCGCAGGCCCATCAGGGTAAAGCCGCCGCGCAGGAACCGCAGAGAGAGGTCGCGTTCTTCTTTATCCAGTGAATAAACGCGGAAGACCGGGATGAGCACTATATACCCGGCCCTGGCCAGGTCGGCGCCGAGGCGCGTATTTTCGAAGTCCGAAGCCGTGTCCCCATGCCCCGGCAGGCCAAGGATGGCCGGCAGGCCGCCGGCGGCGCTGGTCGAAGGAAGAAGCAGCCAGGCTTCCATCTCGCCTATAAAAGGATCCTTGAAAAGCAGCCGTCTCCGCAGATACCCGCTGCGGCGTGAATCCCCCGCCTCTTTTACCTTCAGTTCGCGTGAGTCCAGGGCCTTCAGCATAAACCCTATATTCAGCCCGTCGACGATAGCGGAGCGCAGGGCGGCCGCGTCCATCGGCAGGGGCGGCTGGCGGAGCACGGTCCGCTCCAGGAATTGTTTTTTCAGCGCTTCGGACGAAACGGGGCGCGAGTAGGCGGAATTAGCTTCGGGGAAATTGGAATAGGCCGCCGGAACAACGCCGCGGGAAGAAGAGGGCGAAAGAAACGAACAGGCGCATACGAGCAGGACTGCGCCGGTATTTAGTTTATGGGCCATAGTTCCGAATTCAGCCGCGGCGGCCGCCGGTCCACTCGAGATAAGCGAAGATGCCGGACTCGACCCTGATACCTGCCCCGGGAAACAGGCCTTCGTATCTTTGCCTGAAATCCTCAAGCGTCATTTTGGTCTCGCTTTTCATATGCGCCGCGATAAGCGAACGGCCGGAAACATTCTCTAAAAAAAGGCGGGCGCAGATCAGCGGACCGAGCTTCAGGAGCGCCGC
The DNA here is from genome assembly GCA_028713125.1 of Elusimicrobiales bacterium. Lineage (GTDB taxonomy): Bacteria > Elusimicrobiota > Elusimicrobia > Elusimicrobiales > UBA9959 > UBA9959. The sequence continues at coordinate 38,855 of JAQTOU010000005.1, forward strand.
GGAATAGAATTTCAGAATACTTACCGGGTTCCGGGTGTGGAGATGCTCGACGATGATTATCTTTCCGCCGGGAGCGAGAAAATCCTTCATATTCTTAACGGCCGCTTCCAGCCCCGCGATATGGTGCAGCACCGAGATCGCAGTCACGATATCGTATTCGCCGCGCCCGCCGGCGTCTTTCTCGATATCCATGAATTTAAGATCTATATTGGAAAAACCTTTAAGGTTTTCAGCCGCTGTCTCGATCATTTTAGGGGAAAAGTCCGCTGCTGTCACGTGTGAAGCGATCCCGGCCAGCCGGCGCGCGAACCGGCCGGTTCCGCAGCCCAGGTCGAGCACGCGCTTGTTCCTGAAATCGACGCTCCACAGAAGTTCGTCGTCGTGGAGGCCGCCCGGCAGGTCGGCCGTGGCGCCGTAGGAGGCGGCCCAGCCGTCCCACTCTTTGACGTCGTTGGGAGAGGCCGTCCACCCGGCTTTTATTTCCGGCATGAGGAGGCGGCGGCGGATTGCTTGTTTATCTCGGATTTCATCAGGTTCCCGTAGGTGGTCCTGAAAGCGGGGTCGTTCATCGGGCAGTCGTAGTGCTCCCGGCGGCTCTCGAAGAGCTCCGACTTCCACATTTTCTTAAGGATAGCGGCAACAGGCTCTTTCCTGATATTGCCGTAGGTGATAGGCAGATAGCAGCAGGCCTGCACATCGCCGTAGGCGGAGACGTCGAACTTGTTCCTGATCAGGGAATTGCACCAGAAAGGGATCACGGAGCTGTTCAGGAATTCGGTCTCCCAGCAGACGTCCTCGTTCAGCAGGCTTCTGAGCTTTTCTATCCCGGCCTTGTCCAAAGCGGTGTTCTTCTTCTCCAGCCATTTCCCGGTGGCTATGGAGGCGAGGATCCTGACGCGCACGCCCATAGAGCGCGAGAAAGCGATGAGTTTTTCCAGGTCGCCGTTCTTAAGGTTCTCCGCGGTGGCGACCAGGGACATAGCGCAGTTTATCCCGTGTTTCTTGCAGAGCTTAAGCCCTTCTATGCCTTTTTCAAAAACGCCGGGGACGCCGCGGAGCCTGTCATGCTCTTCGGGCGAAGGGCTGTCGATGCTGACCCGGATTATGTCGATGCCGGCCTCCTTGAGCTCAAGCGCTTTCTTCTCGTCCAGCAGGAGGCCGTTGGTGTCGACGCTGGCGAGCAGCCTTTTAGCCTTGGCGCGCTTCACGTATTGAGGAAGCTCGGGCACGAGCAGCGGCTCGCCGCCGAAGAAATGGATGGCGGCGGCGCCCAGCCGGCCTATCTCGTCGATAAGCGAGAGAATTTCTTCCGGCTTCAGCTCCTCGTCCTTGTTCTGCCTGAACAGGCCGGCCCCGCAATGCACGCAGGTGCACTGGCAGCGGTAGGTGATGGAAACGATGGCGGAAATGCCGTAAAGCGGGACGAATTTCCTGATAATGCCGAGGACGTATCTGAAGTACATCCTTACCAAAAAGATAAAAGCCGGATTTTTATAGTAAGGGCGCAGCCTCGCCCTCAGCTTGAAACCAAGCTCATTCGTGTTGTTTACCAGCGCGTTCAGCATAAGCAATTATATCTAATTTCCCAAGCGGGCCCTGCCGCCCTCACCGCTCTCCCGGCCTGAAGAATTTGGCGGCCATCGTTTTGAACAGGAACCAGTAAAGACGAGGATCACCGGAAGGCAGGTCCCTGAAGATCCTGTAGATCCTGGCCGGGTTGAAGAAATAGAAACCGGCGGTGGTCAGCTGCTTCATCGCGAGCAGCTGCCAGGCCGGGAGGTTCGAGCAGCCGCCGGCCGGCACGAAGCAGGTATTGTCCTTTTTGGGGTCTATCCTCTTCTCGGGCGGAAGGGAACCGCAAATCTCCGCGCCGGCGTAACCGCGGCAGAAGAAAAGGAGGAAAGAATGCATCGGCAGCGACCAGAGATAGCGCGCGGTGACCAGCATCTCGCCCAGGGTCTCGTCCGGGAAGCCCATCATCACGAAGCCGTTCACGAAGATCCTTTTCTTAACAAGGAGCTTAACCGCCGCGCGCAGTTTTTCGAGGTCGGCGTTCTTCTTTATCTTTTCCCGCAGGCGGAGACAGGCCGTCTCGATGGCCGCGCAGACGTATTTCACCCCGGCCCGGGAAAACAGGTCGACCAGTTCTTCGTCTAGCAGCTCGGCCCTGAGGCCGTTGCCGAAAAAGAGATTCAGCTTCAGGTCCGCGCTTATCAGGCCGCGCATTATGGCCGCGGCGCGGCCCCTGTCTATATTGAAAGAATCGTCCGAGACCTCGATGTCGCTTATCCCGTATTTTTCCTTGAGCAGCCTCAGCTCTTCTACCACCCTTTCCGGGGAATGGGCCCTGAATTTCTTCCCGAAGATGCTGTGGCAGTAAGTGCACCTGAACGGGCAGCCGCGCGAAGTGAACACGCTCATATAGCGGCGCCCGTAAAGCATCGGCGAATGAGGCACGAAGTCTTTATAGCGGTCCGGGTCCGCGAGGTCCCAGTCCGGGAAAGGCAGTGAATCCAAATCCTCGATGAATTCTCTCGGCGGGTTATCGACCGACTCTCCGTTCAGTCGGTAGGAGATCCCTTTTACGGTTTCGAGACCGGCTTTTTTTTCGTAAACGGAGAGAAGTTCCGGGAAGGTCATCTCCCCTTCGTTGCGGACGACCACATCGATATTTTCATCGGCCAGGCACTCCGACACATAAGCCGTCGGATGGGCCCCGCCGGTTATTACGAGGGGAACGCCGGATTTTTTAGCCGCGGAGGCGGCCAGGTGCATCGAGCCGCACTCCGAGGTCATCGCGCTTATCCCTACGATATCGGGCTTAAGCTTTTCTATTTCGCGCTCGAGGTCTCCAGGCCCGAAGTTCTCCAGGCCGAGATGAAGCAAATGTATATCGGTATAACCGGCTTTCTTCAGCGCCGCCGACAAGTACAATAAACCGAGCGGCGGCATAACTCCGTCATGGCGCCCCCTGCCGAAGCGCTTTGGCCTGGCCGCCTTTATAAGAAGTATTTTCATTGCGGCAGGCTCCCGCTTTTCCTAAGCGTTGCCGCGAAAGCTTCGGCGGTAGTCAGCGCCGGCTTCCAGCCGAGGGCGCGCAGTTTGGAAGTGTCGTGGACCCAGGAGGAAGTCGCCTCCTTGAAACAGCCGTAGTCGGCCAGGAAATTAAGCCCGGGCGCGGAAAGGCCGAGAGCGCCCAGGCCGAAGACTCCCAGGGCCGTGTCGGCAAGTTTTACGGCAGGCCCGAGAAGCGCCGCCGGGACGCGTATGAAGACAGGTTTCACTTTCATAAGTCCGGCCAGGAGCGCGGTAAGGGAATTAAGAGTTATAGGCTCTTCGCTTATATTGAAAACGGAGCCCGGCGCGCCTTTTTCAGCCGCGAGCAGGGCCCCGTCGATCAAATTTTCAAGCCAGCAGACCGAGAGCGTATAATCGCCGCTGCCGGGCACCGGGACCAGGCCTCCCCGTATCATTTTAAAAAGGGTCTCCCATCTTTGGGCCCCCGGCCCGTAGATCATAGCCGGGCGCAATATTATAAAGTTCAGGCCGGTCTCGCCCGCGACCCGGCGCAGCGCAAGCTCCCCGGCCAGTTTTGAACGGCCGTAGGCGGTAAGAGGGCGCGGCTCGTCCTCTTCTTTTATGTTCAGGCCGGGCCCGGCCGCGGAGATCGAACTGAAATAGATAAATTTTTTAACCCCGGCCGCCGCGGCCGCGCGGGCCAGGTTCTCCGTCCCGAGAGCGTTAACGGCCTGGAATTTTCTCTCTAGTTCCGAACGCCGGATAACGAGTTCCCGCGGCCTTACCAGCGCCCCGAGATGCCAGACCGCGCTTGCGCCGGCCGCCGCCCTTTCCAAGGAAGGTTTGTCCAGCAGGTCCCCCTCCGCGCATTCCAGACCGGCGACTTCGAGCGCCCCCGCTTCGGAACCGCGGCGGACCAGGCAGCGAGCTTTGAAGCCGCCCGCCGCAAGGCGCGCGGCCAGGCTGCGGCCTATGAAACCGGCGGCGCCGGTGATCAGGACTGTTTCTGCCATAATCCTTTTACTTTGAGCGCCATGAAGTAGCGGTAGCAGCGGACGAACTGTCCTGTATTAAAATCGTGGAGCGGCCGTCTTAAAAGCCGGGCCGCGATCCGGAGAAGCAGGTTCGAAGGCAGAAATTTTATTAAAGCCTGATTTTTTACGAAGCTTTTCCGCAGGCCCGCCGGGATAAGAGGCAGAGTGAGCAGCACTTTTAAGAAACCGTTCAGTTCGGGCCGGTCCGCCCCGGGGCGGCTTATGATGCCCGACGGACCTTCCCCTTCATCCACGGCGGCGGCTTCTTCCGGCTTCAGGAGTCCCTCCGCCGCGGCTTTCATGGTCAGTTCGGTTCCGGGATAATACTTCAGGAAGAAAACTTCGTTCTGGTCCGGGGTATGCCCGGCATAAAAGCCGGCAAGGGCCTCGAAGTCTTCTTTCGTATCTCCCGGCAGGCCCAGAATAGAATCGCAGACCGTATAGATACCCGCGCTCCTGAGCAGGTCTATAGCCCCGGCTATTTTAGCGTTCAGGGAAGGCCGCTTCAAAGTCTCTAGGCGGCGGCCCTCGTCGAAAGTCTGGACCCCGAGCTGCACTTTGAAGCAGCCCGCCTCTTTGAGCAGGCCGGCCGTCTTCGCGTCCAGAAGGTCCGGGTAGATAAAACAGGAGAAAGGCAGGCCGATCTCTTTTTTATAGCGCGGGAGGAAGTCCCCGAGCCAGGCGGTATCCCAGTTGAACACTTCGTCGGCGAAATGGACGAACTCCGGCTTCCATTTTTCTTTGGCGAGAGCGAGCTCTTTAAGGACATGGCCGGGGCTCCTCTTCCTGGCGAAGCTCCGCCCGCCGTAAAGCCGCGCGTAGACATTGTTCGCGCAGTAGGCGCAGGCGAAAGGGCAGCCCCGGGAAGCCGAGACGAGATAACCGCCCCGGAAGAACGGGTAGCGCGAATAGAAAAGGTCTTTGTCGGAGAATTCAAGCGCGTCCAGGTGCAGCGGCGGGGAGATCTCGCCTTTTAACACCGTCCCGTTCTTCTTCGACCAGATATTGGCCACGGAAACGTGGGCCTTGGCGGCCAGCGCCAGCGCCAGGGCCGGCAGGGCACGGTCGCCCTCGCCCACGCAGACATAATCAACGCAGTCTTTGGCGATCACTTTTTCCGGGACGCTGGTAGGGTGTATCCCGCCGAAAGCCACCGGCACGCCAAGTTCTTTCTTCGCGGCCTCGGCCCAGGCCAGCGCCCAGCGGTAATTATCGGTAAAGACTGAAAAACAGAGGAGGTCCGGCTTCTCCGCCTTCAGCCGCTCCATCGCCTCTTTCTTAAAGTCGAAGAGCCGCGCCGGCCATTTCAGGCGCCAGAAGCCGCTTTCCTCGAAAAGGCAGGGATCTATGACCAGGCTGGTCTCCACGCCGGCTTTCCTGAGAGCGGCCGACAGAGCCTCTATCCCGAGGCTTTCATAGCCGTTATGCAGGAAAGTGACTTTCATTTTTTAGCGAGGACCCGGGCGGCCGCGGCCGCGGCGGCGTGAAGGCACTCTTCCATGTCGAGGTAGGAGTGGGCGCCGGTTCTGCCGCAGAGCTCGAGGTTCCGGTAAACGGCGAGCGCTGAATTAAGGTCTTCAAGCGGCCCTTCGAAGCCCGCGTAAAGAAGCGGGTAGGCGTGGGAAAGCCGCACGGCGGTGAACTCCGTGGTCTCGAAGTCGCCGAAGATCTTCATCGCCCTGAGCGAGCGCTCGGTCTCTTTAAGCAGGTCCTCGTCCTTCATCCGCCAGGTCTCGTCCCCTTCGTCGCAGAAGACCTCGAAGGTGATCGGCAGGGCCCCTCCCTCGCCGGCGAAAGCGGCGCTCCAGTTGGAAAGCTCGCAGGCGCGCGAGAAAAAGACCTCTTTCTCGGGGAAATAAACCCAATGGTCCCTGAGCGGCGCTTTGCGCTTCATGGAGGCGAACAGAACTATCAGCGAGCGGTATTTTACCCCCCTTGCGGAAGCCGCGGGGCCCGGGTCTTCTTTAAAGAGGGTCGCCAGCCCGGTCAGCGGGATGGTGGAGATCACCTGCCTGCAGGCGATGCGCCGCTTTTTCCCGTCCTGCTCGAACAGCACGGATTTTATTTTCCCACCGTCCGTCCCGAATTCTAGCGGGACCGCGCCGGTGCGGAGCGCTCCGGCCGGGAGTTTTTTCTGCAGGGCCGCGCAGAGCCCGCCTATTCCGCCGCGCGGGTAGAGAAAATCCAGGGTATTCTCCTTGGAGGCGCTCTTCATGAAAAGCATCTCTAAAAAAAGGTTTTTCAGGCTCATCGGGCCGATGCGCCTCTCCGCCCAGACCGAGGAGATGCTCTCGGTCGGCAGGCCCCAGGTCTTTAGAGTATAGTCCTTGAAGTAGGCGTCGTGTATGCCGGAGCCGAAGCGGTCGTGCAGCCAGCCCTTGAGAGACCCTTCCGGGGGCGGCTTGGAGCCAGGCCCGCGCAGCCGCTTGAGCAAAGCCGGGACAGCGTAGAGCAGGCCGTTCAGAAGGGTGGGCGGGTAGCTGAGAAAGCGGCCGTTGACGAAGTTGCTGCTCCTGCGTTTTAGCCTGAGCAGGGGCTCCGGCTTAAGAAGCTTTTCCACGCGTGCGGCGAGGGCGTCGTCCTGGAAATAAAGGCGGTGCCCGCCCAGGTCGAATTTGAAATCTTTATAGGAAACGGTGCGCGCGAGCCCGCCGGCCTCCCGCTCTTTTTCAAGCAGAATGACCCGCTCGCCGGCGGCGGAAAGGGTTTCGGCGGCCGCGAGACCGCTCAGGCCGGCGCCAAGTATGACTATGTCGGTGTCCAGGTCCATTTTTATCCAGGGCGAACTTATCAATTATAGTATTTTAGCGAAGTATAACCCTGACCGCCGGTAATTTTATAGAATCACAATATGAAAGCGCTTATCATCGGCGGAACCTCCGGCCTGGGCAGGGCCCTCGCCGCCGAATTCCTGGCCGCCGGCTGGGAGACCTCGGTCACCGGAGTGCGGGACGCCGCCCTCAAAGATTTTTCAGCCGCTTTCCCCGCGGCGCGGGTCTCGAAACTGGACCTTTCCGCGCCGGGCGCGCGGGCGGCCGTGGAAGCGCTGCTGGCCGGGCCCGGAAGAACCGACGCGGTGGCGGTCTGCGCCGGGCTATATATAGACAATCCGGACAATGACTGGGCCGCCGAGGAAAAAGTCATAGCCCTCAATGCGGCCGGCTGCGCCGCGGCGCTGAACGCGGCCTACTTATATTTCAAAAAACAGGGCGGCGGGCGGCTCGCCTGCCTCTCCTCCATAGGCGGGATCCGCGGAAATGCGCGCTGCCCGGCCTACAATGCCACAAAGGCCTTCCTGTTCAACTACCTGGAAGGCCTGCGCCAGAACGCCGCGCTGGCCGGGGCGGATATTTCCGTCACCAATATCATCCCCGCCTATATCGGCGACGGCGGCGGAAAAAAGATGTTCGCGGCCATAATGAAGAAGCGGCGCAGCGTTTATATCCCCGGCTACTGGCGGCTGCTCGCGGCCGCTTACCGGAACCTGCCCGACCTCCTTCATGAGAAAATGGCGGCCTGGCACTACGTTTTGCTCAAGCCTTTTATGCGCAAAGCGCCGCGCTGGAAAGACCAAATCAAATGAACTGCAAACTCTGCGGCGGCGGCCGCGCTAAAAAGATCCTGCGCTCCCAGGACAGCGGCATCATGAAATGCCCGGATTGCGGCTTCATCTACCGGGAGCCCTACCGGGGCTGCGCAGCCGCCAAATGCGCCGCCTGCGCCGACAGGTGCATAGACAGGCTTTCGGAGACCGGTTTCCTTGAGGCGCGCCTGCGGGTGGACGGGCGCAGAGCGGAGCGCATCAAGCGCCTGGCCGGCGGCGACCTTTCAAAAATCAAAGTGCTTGAACTGGGCGCCGGCCTCGGCTGCCTGGCCTCCCATTTAGCCGAGGCCTCCGGACATTACCTGGGCCTTGAGTCCTCTCCGGTCTTTTACGGCTGCCTGCGCAATAATTTCAAGAACCTGGCCGGGAAAGTCGAGAACCTGCTTCTGCCCGGGCCGGAGCACCGCGGCCGCTTCGACCTGCTGGTCCTGGTGGACGTGCTGCAGTTCGCACCGAAGCCGCTCGAGTTCCTGAGGGAAGCCGCGCTGTCCCTGGCGAAGGGCGGCAGGATCTACATAGAAGTTCCCGACGAGTCGCGGATGGCGCTGCGCGCTTCGGCCAGGAAAGCTCTCGGTCTTTACAGCGGCAACCCGCTCCACCACGGCCATATTAATTTCTTCACTCCGGGTTCGCTGCGGGTCCTCCTGCGCGAGGCCGGGCTGCGCGCCGATATTCTGAAGCAGGCGAGCATAGCCGGCGACGAGGACAGGCTTTTCCTGACGCTTAAAAAGGAACTCCCTCTCTGGGTCAGGACTTTATCGCTTGGAGCCCGGCTGACAAAGGCCGATACGCTGTTCGGCCTGGGCAATACCGTCTGCCTGGCCTCAAGAGCCGGCCGCAGGGGAGCCGACGCAAAATGAACCAAAATTCTTTTTCCGGGGTCTATCTCTTCGACCGCGATAGCCGGAAGTCCGCCCGCCTTCTGCGCGGCCTCACGGGATCAGCGGAGCCCGGCGCTGAGCCGTCCCTGTCCTCCCCCTTCCCGGGGCTAGCCCTGCCGCCGGGAAGTTCCGCGGCCGCCATACCCGGAAACCCCGGGTCCTGGCTGCTGCTGAAAAGCCCGGACATAGCCCTCGAGCTTGCTGTTCAGCTTTACGCTGAACACGGCCCTTCTTTCACGGACGGCCTGCGCGGGCAGTTCGCCTTCGCTCTCTACGACGCCCGCGGCGGAAAACTGCTGCTTGGCGCGGACCGCTTTTCAGAGATCCCGGTCTTCTACGCCGTTTTCCCGGGCGGCATCGCCTGGGCGGAAGCTCCCGCGCCGCTGAGCCGCCTGCCCGGCGTGGACGGCGGGATAGACCCGCGCGCGGTGGACAGGTATATCACTATGCGCTACCTGCCCTCGCCGTTCACGCTCTACAAAGGCGTGCGCAAGCTCCCGCCCGCCGGTATGCTTACTGCGGGGAAAGGCGCGCACGCGGTAAAGATTTACTGGAACCCGCCGATGGAGGAGCGGAAGTACCGCTCGCTGGGCGAAGCCTCGGAAGCCGTTTACGCGGCGCTTTACGACTCCGCTAAATACCGCCTGCGCGGCGTGAAGCGGGCGGCGGCCACGGTCTCCGGCGGGATGGACTCTTCCTCGGCGGCGGCCATGGCGGCGAAATGCGGGGTAAAACTGGACACCTTTACCGCCGGCTGCAAAAAAGCGGACGGCTGCGACTTCTCCGCCGCTTCGGCCGTGATCGCAAAAGCCGTCGGCTCGCGGCACACTTACATAGAATACGACAGCCCGGACGGAGCCGCTATCACCGAGATGTCGGCCGGCTACGCCGAACCGCAGGCCGACCAGTGCGCGGCCGCGCTGTGGTTCGCGGCTGAAAAAATGGGCGGCGGCGCGGAAGTTCTTTTTTCCGGCGACGGCGGGGACGAGAACTTCGGCGGCTATATCAGGGCGCGCCTGATGCTGAACATGGCCCGGAAAGAAAAAGGCCCGGAGCTGGAAGCACTGCTGCTTAAAGCGCTGGCCGCCGGGAGCAGCATTTCCAGCGAAACGCTTCTTAAGGTCAAAACGGCGACCGGCAACCGGCTTGAAACTCTGTATTCGGAACTTACCCGCCTCTATTTCGGCGACACCGGGGATTTTTATCTCCCGGAGGAAAGAAAGGAGCTTTACACGCCCGGCTTCCGCTCTTCCCTCGGCCAGGGCCACAAAACTTCCGTCGAGACGATAAGGGAGATCTTCAGCGGAACCGCCGGGCAGGACTGGATGAGCCGGATCACCCTGCCGGACCTCCGGATCTTCCACCCAGACTGCACCGTGCCGCGCCTGCGGGCCACGGCCGCCCGCGCGGGACTGCGGGCCGTCTTCCCTTTCAACGACCACAAGCTGGTAGAGCTTGCGCGCGGCATACCGGAGAAGTGGAAGCTGCCGCCGGGGACCGTAGCCAGGAATAAATGCAAGCTGGTGCTCCGCAAAGCTATGGCCCCGCTCCTTCCGGCCAGCATAATTAACGGCGCCCAGCGGCCTTTCCCCACCCCGGCCGGAGAATGGCTGGCAGGCCCCCTGAACGGCTTCTTCCGCGACTCCCTGCTTTCGCCCGGCGCGCGCACCTCGCCGTTCTTCAAGCGCCGGACTGTCGAGCGCCTGCTGACGGAGCATGTCTCGGGCAAAATAGACCGCAACGACGAACTCTGGGACCTGCTGATGCTTGAACTCTGGCTGCGGACGCACTGAGCCCTGCCGGACCGCCGCGCGGCCAAAGATGATAAAATTGAAATATGGTTGAATCCCGGGGGAAAAAACTTTCCGCGAAGAAAAGCGGGCTGAAAGCCGGCCGCAGGCCGGCTGCGGCGCCGCGGCCGGAGAAGCGGTTCGACCCCGATTACGTGGCCCTAGACCTCACCTACAAGTGCAACCTCGCCTGCTCTTTCTGCTTCATGTCTAAAAGCCGCTCGAAGGCCGCGCCCGGCGGCGAGCTTACCCTTAAGGAACTTAAGGAGCTCGTGGACGGTCTTTCGCAAAGACCTCGTAAATTCTACCTGGCCGGTGGAGAGCCCTCTCTTAAAAAAGGCCTTGTCGAACTTGTCCGCCACATAAAAAAGCGCGGTCATTTCTGCCGCATAACAACCAACGCTTTCGGGCTGGACAAAAAAAGCGCCGGGCTCCTGATGGACGCCGGGCTGGACGAATTTACCGTCTCCCTGCACGGAGAGCCAGCGGTTCATGATAAACTCGTCGGGGCCAGGGGCGCGGCGGCACGCATAGAGGAACTGTTCCGCCTCGTCGATTCCCGCGAAAAGCGGAACACTACGATAAGCGCCTGGTGCACGGTCACCGGCCTTAACCACTCCAGGCTTTACCGGGCCTACCGCTACTTCAGGTCCCTGAACCCGGATTCGATCATGTTCAGCCACATGGACTATATAACGGAGCGGGACCTTGCGGTCACCAGGGAGGTCCTGCGCTCGCAGCTCGGCTCGAAAACCGTCCTTAACTCCTCGGAGGGGCTGGTCGCCGGGGTTTCCGCCGCCGTTCTCGCCGGGGAAATAAAAAAGATCAAAGCCGACAGCGGCCCCGCCGTCAATTTTTTCCCCAACCTTTCCGCCGAAGAAATGAAAGGCTGGTATGCCCCCGGCTCCGGTTTCCAGAAGCGCGGCTTCTGCCTGGCGCAGTGGAAAGGCCTCTGGATAGGCCCCCGCGGCGAGGTCGTGCCCTGCCAGCCGCTGGGCCACGAGATGGGAAATATAAGAAAGACCGCGCCCCTGGACGTTTTCTCCGGAAAACCGGCGGCGGATTTCAGAAAAGCCCTTCTCCGCCGCGGCGGCTTTCTGCCGACCTGCTCGCGCTGCGGCAGGAGCTCCTACAGCAGCACTTATTGCGTAAAGGCCGCCGTCCCGGCCCGGGTAGGCAAGCGATGATAATCGTCGCCGGGGCGAGGACCCTGAAAGAGGCCGAATGGCTTTTCGCCAACGGCGCCGGCGAAGTTTATTGCGGGCTCCCCGACCTGCCTAACCACCGCAGGAACGCTCTCTCCGTAAAGGATGAAGCGGAACTTTTCAGGATCATCGACCTGGCGAAAAAAAACGCCGGGAAGTCGCTGCTCCTGCTGAACCAGTCCTGGGCGCCCGGGGATTATCCGCGCTTCACGGAGAAAGTGAAAAGGATAGTGGCCCGCGGCGTCGACGGCCTCGTGGTCAAGGACCTCCACGTGATAGACTATTTGCGGGGCCGAGGGATAAAGAGCTCCTATATCCTGAGCAGCCTGGCCATGGCCTTCAATTCACATGCGGTCGCCCTTTTCAGAGAATACGGGATAAAAAGGTTCATCCTGCCTTACCACCTTACCCCGGAAGAAGCGCTGGGGATAATAAAAAGCAAGCCGCGCATCGAGACCGAGATCTTCTATTACCCGGGGCATTTCTGCCAGAACGTGGACCCCCTTTGCAAATTCTGCGACTGGAGCCGCGACTACAAGCCCTGCAAGATCAGCCTGCGCAGCGGCTCCGGGCCTTTTTTGATGCCGGCCCCGGACCTGCCGCGCATGGCCGACATAATGTACGAGGGCCACAAGGCAGGGGTAAAATATCTGAAGATACCCCGGACGCTGGATTTCGACGGTCTCAAGAAATTCATAAAAGACGCCGTGAGCCTGATAAACCTGCTGGATAAAGGTGTTTCGAAAGAAAATTTCAGGCTGCGCTACAAAGACGTCTTTGTCAGCGACAAAGTTTAAGCTCATGAAAACAGGGATAATACTGAACGGGCGGCCGCTGCCGGGAAAAAATCCCGGCCTTAAAGCCGACATGATCTATCTCGGCAGCGAATTCTGCCAGAACCTGCTCCCGGGCCCGGCGGAATTCGGACGCGCGCTGAAGCTCTTTGGGAAGCCCATCGTGCTAGTTACCCCTTTCCTGACCGACGCGCTCTTCCCGGATATCGAAACCATCATCAGGAAACACGCAGGCAAAAAGAACAGGCTGGAAATAGTAGCCAATGACCTGGGCCTGGTACACCTGGCCGCGAAAAAATATTCCTCCGTTACCAGCCTTTCTCTTGGCAGGCTGCTGGCGGATTTCTTAAAGCCGGCCACCGACGCTTTCCTGGAAAAATTCTTCTCGAAGAACGGGATAGAGAGGGTAGAGACGGATTCGCCGGAGCTCCTGCACAGGTATGCCCGGCTGAAAAACCTGGCCTGCACTTACCATATCCCGTACGCCCATATGGCGGTCACCAGGTACTGCCCCTGGGAAAACCACTGGGTGGGAGAGGGCTGCCGGCACGCCTGCCTGGGGAAAAGCAAAAAACTGGCCGAACCCCGGCTGCGGCAGCCGTTGCTCCTTATGAACTGCGGCTATTTCGCAGAGGACGGGAAGCTCCCGAAGAGCGGGAGGATAGACAGGATAGTCTATTCCCCATCCGTGAACCGCTGATGAAAAACACAGGAATACCGAAAAAGACCAGGGTCGCCCTCGTTTACCCTCCGGGCGAACAGAAGATCTCCGAGCCAATCCCGCCGCCTAACATGACGATCGCGGTGCTCGCCGACGCGCTGGTAAAGCAGGGCTGCGAAGTTTTCCAGGTGGACGCCGAAAAAGAATGGTTCGACAGGATCCAGTTCCTGCTCGGCAAAAGGCAGGTCGCGCTTATCTTCGACAAGGACTCCGTCGACGCTTTCATAAACGGGAAGGCCCCGGCGAAACTGGCGGCGGAATACGGGCGCATCTCCGCGACGCTCCTTAAAGAGCTCGGGATAGTGCCCGTGGACCTCCTCGGGATAACTTTCATAGATATGAGGGCCGAGCCCCTGATCATAAATTTCTCGGCGCTGCTTGCCCTGGCGGTAAAGAAGAAATACGGCGCCCGCACGGTCATAGGCTACCGGGGCATGCCGAAAGAAGGCTATTTTTACCTGCTCAGAAAATATCCCTGCTTCGACTATGGCGTCTACGCCAACTGGGGCGAAAAAGCCCTGATCGAGATACTCAAGGACGCCGCCGGTGAAAAGTCGGCCATGATAGGCACAGTCGCCCGCAGGCGCGGCAAACTGCGCAATTACGGCGGCGGGGAAGAGCGCCGCCCTATGGCTCCGCACCCGCTGTACGACGACCGCATCCTCGCTAAATACAAAGCTTACGACGGCGAGATCTTCTCCAAATACAACCCGGACGCGCCATTCGTCAAAGACCTGGTTAAGAAGGACAAGCGCTATCTGGTAACCCCCTACGCTTTCGAGCTGACCTGCACCGGCGCCTGCGCTTTCTGCGATAATGACAACAGGCTCCGCTCCGACATGAAATCGGTCGACCAGGTCATAGACGAGCTCTCCGAGCTCAAAGCGAAAGGCGCGACCGCTATCTACTTCATCAATTCCTCTTTCAATAACCACTACAAGCAGGCGGAAGAGCTTTGCGAGAAGATGATAAAGAATAAGCTTGGCCTTAAATGGTTCGACTGCGCCAATCTGCGCATCATGGACGAGCCCCTGCTCGATAAAATGAAAGCCGCCGGGGCGATAAAGCTGACCTTCGGGGTAGAGACCGGCAGCCAGCGGCTGATGAACTATGTAAATAAAGGCACCACGGTAGAGAAAGCGGCGAAATACCTGGAATACTCCGACAAGCTAGGCATCTGGAACCATATCGAGCTGATCGCCGGCTTCCCGACCGAGACGGAAAAAGACCTGCGGGACACGCTGGCCCTCGTGGACAGGATAAAGGATTTCGTCGACCTCTACACGCTGAATCCTTTCTACCTCTACCCGAACTCCCGGTTTTACCGCGAGCCGGAAAAATTCGGCATCAGGGTCCTGCCGGCCCCGCCTATGCAGCTCCTCAATTTTTTCTACCCGATCTACCGGATAGTCCAGCAGTATTCGCTCAAGTTCGATGAAATCGGCGGCCTGCCGTGGAAAGAGAAGAACGAGCAGATAGTCAGGTCGACCAAAGCGCTCTCCGGCAAGATCAAAGAGATCGCCACCTTCAGGGCCATTGGCAACGAGCATGTCTACCTGCTCAATTGCCTTTACGACAAGCTGGGCCACGCCCGCAAGCCGCTTATACGGAAAATGGTGAAGGTTCTGACCACGAAGTTCAAGCCGTATAACCTCAATTTCTTCATGGACGATTTCAGGACCAGCTTCAGCAAGGAAAAGGACCCGCGGATCTTCCTGCCGATAAAGGACACGGAGTTCCTGGGCGAAGAGCGGGACGGCTCGTGACTGAAAGCAAAAGCCCGGCCCCCGCAGGCGTAATTAACGCCGCGACGGTGGACGCCGAGGAATGGAACGACACCGTGCTTTTCCGCGGCGCCCCCGGCGGCGGGGATTTCCGCGGTAACGCGTCGGCCATACTCGAGCTGCTGGGCGCGCGCGGCGTTAAAGCCACCTTCTTCGTCCTCGGCTCGCTCGCTCTTAAATATCCGGAAGAGATCAGGGAAATCGCCTCGGCGGGCCACGAAATAGCCAGCCACGGGCATACGCACAGGTCGCTGTGGCGCCTGACGCGGGAAGAGTTCGCGCGGGACCTGAAAATGTCCCGCGAGGCCATAGAGAAAGCCTGCGGCGCGGCCCCGGCCGGCTACCGCTCCCCCACCTGGTCGCTCCGCGGCAGGGAAAAAGAATTCCTGCCGCTTATAAAGGATGCCGGCTTCAGCTACGATTCCAGCCTTTACCCGGCCGGTTTCAGCGCTTCCGCCCGCGGGCCTTATGAAGTTCTTCCCGGCCTGGCCGAGTTCCCCCCCTCCGTGTTCAAAGTCGCGGGCTTCGGCCTCCCCTTCCTGGGCGGGACTTTCCTGCGCTGGGCCGGCACGGGTTTCATAAAACGCCAGGTAGCCGCGCTTAATGCCGCGGGCCTGCCGGCCATGCTCTATTTCCACACCTGGGAGTTCGACCGGGAGCCGCCGCTGCCGGTCCCTTTTTACAAAAGGGCCGTGCAATACTACAATATAGCCAGCGTGCCGCTTAAAGTAGGGGAGCTGCTGGACAGTTTCAGCTGGGCGCCGGCGCGGGATATCCTTAAACAATGAAGAAACGGGACTGCTGCGAGATAATACTTAACCATGCCTGCGACCTGGGCTGCGCTTTCTGCTCGCAGGCGGACTTCAGCCCGGCCTCGCTGATGAAACCGGGCGACGCGGTGCGGCATATCTACGCGGCGAAAAAAGACGGCTTCACCCGCCTCGGTTTCTCCGGCGGCGAGGCCCTGCTCCGCCGGGACCTGCCCCAGCTTATAAAAGCGGCGCGGAAAGTGGGCTTCAAAGCGGTGCGCCTGCAGACCAACGGCCTGCGCCTTTCTTCTTTCGCCGCCGCGGAAAAACTTGTGCGCGCGGGTCTTACCGTCTGCAAATTCACCTTCGCCGGCCATCTGCCCGAAGTACACGACCGCCTGGTCGGGAAGCCGGGCGCTTTCAAAAAAAGCATGACCGGGCTCTCTAACATGGTGAAGCTCAATGCAGCCGTCGGCGTTAACCTGCTGGTCACCAAAGCCAATTACAGGTCCCTCCCGGAAACGCTTAATTTTTTCATACAGAAAGGCGTCTCTAATTTTGTGCTTATCTATCCGATCTATACCGGCGCCATGGCCCGCTCGGCGGCGCTGCGGATAAGCCTCCCGGAGGCGGCGCCTTTCATCGCGAAAGCTCTGCGCCTCGCCGCCGATTCCGGCCTTGGCCGCGAGGTTAAGGCGCTGAACGTCCCGCCCTGCCTGCTCCCGGGCTTCGAGAGCATGGCCTCCGGCCTGTACCGCTTCAATACCGTGGTAGTGGCGGCTGACGGGGAGGCGCGCGATCTCGATTCCTCGGTCGCCGCGGCCAGGCGGCAGGGGCCGCCCTGCGCGCTCTGCTTCTTTAAGAAAACCTGCCGGGGCATCGATCATAATTACCTCGATATTTTCGGCTGGAAGGGGATCTCGCCGGTCAAAGGAAAGCCCGCCCCCGCGCGCCTGAAGGCCGGGCCGCACTTTACGAACAATGAGAAATGTTTCCTGGAGCTCCTGCGCGGGGGTAAAGCGCGCGGCACGGCCGAGCTGCTCCGGGCGGCCAAAAGCGTGCCGCTCTGCTACGATTGCTCCGACGGTTCCAATGTTATGACCACCGGGACCGCCCTGGTAAAAAAAGGGTTGGTGAGCCGCGTTTTGCGCGGCGGAATTTATCTCTGGAGCCTGAAGCATGCTTGAAGAACTCCTCCTCGCCGCCGGCGAGAACGGGCTTGAACTGGACGTGGACCGGCGGGCCCGCGAATTCACGGTTTCATTTAAAACCGGGGCCTCCCCGGAGAAAGCGCGCGCCATAATCTATCCCATCCTTGCGGCGCTGGAGGATAATTTCCTGGTAAAGGTTAGCGGTGCCCCGGCCTGCCTTATGCCCGACGCTTTCGAACATTTCGCCTGGCCGCTCGGAGAGAAAGGTCCTTTCAAGCGCGTCGAAGCCTGCGGAACCTGCGCTCTCAGCGGGCGCTGCCCGGGAGTAAACAAAGCCTGGACCGGGGCGGCAGGGCTTTTAAACCCTGTGCTTCCGGCCCCGGCCGAGATCGTCATAGAACTTAACAAGAACTGCAATTTAGCCTGCCGGGCCTGCTTCGGCCGCACCGGCGAAGAACTCCCGCTTAAAACGGCCGAAAAAGCATTGCGCGAAGCCGCCGCGCTCGGCATCAAAAGCGCGCGCTTTACCGGCGGGGAACCGCTGCTGCACCCGGGCCTTGAAAAACTCCTGCGCCTTGCGAGAAAGCTGGGCTTTTACACTCTTCTTAACACCAATGCGGTACTGTTCACCACGGCTATAGCCCGCCGGCTTAAAGGGCTGATCGACAATGCGCTGGTTTCCCTGCCCGGTATTGACGAGGCCGGTCACGCGGCCGGCTCGGGGACGGCCGGGCAGTTCGGGCGAAAAAAAACGGCGCTAAAGCTGCTGCGCGCTTCCGGCGTAAAAGTTTTAAGGGCCGGGACCGTCGTCTCAAAGCCGCTGGCAAAAGATTTTGAGCGCTGGCATAAAGCGGTAGCCCGGCTTGGTTTCGACATCTGGGAGCTTTACAGGCCGATGATGACCCCCGCGGCCCTCGCCGCGGCCCCGGAATTCAAGATCTCGCGGAAAGATTTTATCAAGCTCGCGAATAAAATTTCAGCCCGGAAAACGGCAGGACTCAGGACCGTGCTGGCGAACCCGGTTCCGTACTGCGCCCTGCCCGCGGCCGCCAGGCCCTTCGCGCTGGGCGCCCGTTTCGACGACGGCTGGACCCGGCTGGTGCTGGACGCCTCCGGAGTTTACAAGCCCAGCTATCCCTCGACTGAATTCCTCGGCAGGACGCTGGCCGGAGCCTGGGCGCATCCTTTCCTGAAAAAGACCCGCGCTGCGGCCTGGCTCCCGGTAACGTGCCGCCGCTGCGCCATGCTTTCCGCCTGCCTCGGCGGCAGCCGCTTCCAGGCCGAGGCCGCCGGAGATATTTTCGGCGCGGACCCGTGGATGCGAAAATGAAAACATTTTTCCTGCGCTGCGACGATGTTACGAAGCCCGACAGGGCTTTCCTGCGCGTCTTCGGGCTGCTCAGCGCCGCCGGGCTGCCGGTTTCCTGCGCGGTCATCCCGGCGCAGGCCGGGCGGGCCCTGGCCGCCTTCTTCCGCGCGCAAACCGCCGCCGGGGCGCGGCTCGAAGCCCTGCAGCACGGGTTCAGCCACGCCGAGCATGCCGGCAACAAATACCTCAAGCATGAGTTCGGCCCCGCGCGCCTTTACAAGGAGCAGCGCGGCGATATAGCCGCGGGCAAGCGGCTGATGAAAAAGCTGTTCGGAAAAATTTCAAAACCGGTTTTCGTGCCGCCTTTCCATACTTACAACTCCGACACGCTCAAAGCGCTGGCTTCGCTCAGGTTCAAGGCGGTCTCCGCCAGCAGGCGGCTTAATGAACCGCTGCCCCGCGGCCTGGCTTTCCTGGGCACGCGGGTGACGGTAAATGAATATGATCTTAAGCTTAAGCCCCGGCCTTTGTCTTTGGGCCAGCTGAAATCGCGGACGCTGGCGGCCATAAGGGAAGGCGGCGGGCCGGCCGGCATCTATTTCCACCACGACGATATTAAAGGGAAGAACTTTGAAATTTTCTCGGAGTATATCTCTTTCCTGAAAAACCTCGAGAACCGCGGGCTGGCCCGCTTTATCCTGGCTTCCGAAACAATTAACCTGAAAGTTGCAGCCGCAACTTTCCGACCGCATAGCGGTCGCCCTGGCGGGAGGCATACACCTCGTCGGGCCGGGCGCGCATAGCGCTGGGCCCTCCGCCCGCTTCGCGGGGAATCCTGCAGGATTCAGGTTAAAAGATCCTCTTGATCCCGAAGCGCTGGCAGCAGCGGGCGCAGGCCTGCGGCAGGCCGCCTTTGACGAGCCGGCGCTTGACCTTACGTATGGCCGCCAGGTCCAGGCTTTTTGCCCGCCCCGCGGGCGCGCTGTACAGCACGCAGGTCCTTATCCGCCCGTCGGGCTCCACATTCAGGGTGGACAACAGGCCGGGGCAGCTCCCGGAAGGCTTCATCGCCCCGTTATAATAGCGCTCCAGCTGCGCGGCGGTAAAATCCGGGCGCAGCTCGAAATGCGTTTTAAAAGCCCCGCGGAGCGCTTTTATTTTTTTAAGCGAAGCCGAAAGAGAGCGCGTATCAAGGCGCAGGCCGTCGAGCTCCGGCGTGATCACTTCCACCGGCGAAAGCCCGGCGCGGGCGGCCTCTCCCTTCCTGATGAACTGAAGATGTTCGAACACCGCCCGGTCGGCCCCGGCGCGGGCCGCGTCGAGGTAAACGGCCGGCAGGAGGGCGGCATTGGCGGGATTTATCACGCAGTTGGTGATCACTTCGGTCCCGTCTTTTTTGAAGTCCGCGGCCGCCCTGATATTTTCAAGTATTTTTTTATGCGCGCCCTTTACCCCGGTCAGGCGGTCGTGCGCGGCGGCCGGGCCGTGCAGCGAAAAAATAATATAAGCCGGCTTAAGGCCCATCAGCTTTTTTATCCCGGGGATATCCAGGGCCAAACCATTGGTATTGACGCCCCAGGTGAAGCCTCTTTCAGCGGCGAAGGAAAGTATCCCGAAAATATCCTTTCTCAGGAAAGGCTCGCCTCCGCTGAAATAGAACTTCGTGCCGGCGGGAAAGCGGCGCATGAAGGCTTTGAGCTCAGCCTCTTTCATCTCCGGCCGCCGGCTGTTAAGGCGCCCCGTCTCCCCCAAATAGCAGAAAGCGCAGGCCGCGCCGCAGCGCCAGGTAAGTTCCATCATCACGGTTTCTTTCATAGGCCGCATATAATTTTAGCCGACTTTCGCGCGCCGAGGAACCAGGAAGGTTTCACGCTTTTCGAGAGCCTGAACGGCTTCGCCAGCCGGGCTCTTACCGCGGCGGCTATCTTCTCGGGAGCAAGGTCCGCCGGCAAAAGCAGGGCCGCGCCAGCCAGGTCCCTCATCAGCCACGCGCGGGCCAGCTGGTCGGAATGCTCGCGCATTTTCGAGCCGCAATAAGGAGCAAGCACCATTTTTTTCCGCAAGGCCAGCATTTCGTAAACGGAACCGCCGGCGGTGGAAAGACAAACGGCGGCCCCGGCCATCAGGTCCTGCAGGCCGTCCGGGCTTCCTATGATCTCGGCCTTTCCGCCGCCTGAAGCCGCAAGGCGCCTGAAATGCGCCAGGCGCCGCGGCGGCGTAGCCGGCCCCGCTACAAGCCTGAAAGGAATATCGGAAATAGAAGCCGCCCCGATAGCGGCTTCAAAAAAGCTGTCGGAGGTGGAGCCGCCGCCGCGGGTAACCAGCACGAAATTATTTTTTTCAGCCCGCCTGGCGGCCGGCTTCGCGGGAAGAACATAGCCGGTAAAAACAATTTTGCCGCGCAGCCCGCGGAACAGGGAAAGGAAGGCGGCCGCGCTTATGCGCCGCTCCAGGCCTATGGCTTTCGCCATGTACGGCAGGTCCGCGCCTTCGGGGCTGTGGACGAGGAGCTTATCGTAACCGGCGCAGAGAGCCGCCAGCTCTTTAAGGCCGCGCTCCGGCGCGGTAAAATAGGGCATTGGAACGCTGGCTAACTTCTTCGCGCCGCAGGCCGAGGCCGCCTCGAGAAGAGGTTTTATTTCAGGGAGGCACTCGGCGCGGCCGAAAGGGAAGAATTCCGTGACCAAAGCGGCAGGCCGGAACTTCAGCAGCGCCAGGGCGAGGCGGCGGCCGGAAGCGGCGGAAGGCGCGGCAGGCAGCGGGATCACCCGCCCGTATTTTTTAAAAAGGCCGTAGGGATAGATGGAGGGAGCCCGCAGGAAAATTAAACCGCGGCTGCCGCGGGATCTTTTGATCTCCGCCAGCAGCCGCAGCAAATGCACCGCATGACCGATATCCCCCGAGGGACTATGAAGGTAAAAAGCAAGTCTTCCCGGCACTACTGGTTCAATACGACCCATGGCTGCCGTGCGAACCGTGCGAACCGTGGCTGCCGTGCGAACCGTGGCTGCCGTGGCTGCCGTGGCTGCCGTGCGAAGCGTGCGAACCGTGGCTGCCGTGCGAACCGTGGCTGCCGTGGCTCTGGTGACTGACGTGGGCGGTGCTGGTGAAATAATTGGAGTGGACCTGAGCCGCCGCCTGCTCCACCATCACGGTGCCCAGTATGCCGAGGGCCAGGCCGGTTTTCACGATATCCGAGTCCAGCATCTTGCCTTCCTCGCTGCTGAGGAACATGCGGATATTCTTTTTAAGTTTCGAGGGTTTCTTTTTCATAAGTTTACCACCTTGCCTATTCTCCGCCCTTCTTGCCCATCAGCTTGCGCACTTTCTCGTTGATCTGTTTGGTCGCGGCCTCTTCCTGCTTGCGGAGCCGCTCTTCTTCCTTCTTTTTAGCCGCCGCGGCTTCAAGCGAAGCCTTCACTTCTTCCGGTGTGGCCCCGGCGTAGCCGCCGCCGTGCTTGACCAGGTCTTTGTAATAGCCGCAATATTTTTTGGACATGTCCGCGAGTATGCTCGCGCAGGGCCCGGGGCTCTTCTGCGCCAGGGCGGCGCAATTCGGCTTGTAGGCGTCGGGACATTTGGCCGGGTTGCCGGAAGTGATGCCAAGCCACAAAGCGTGATTTGCGAGGCAGGCGGCGTCGGAGCCGCAGACTTTCTCGGACATAGCCATCATCTTTTCCGCTATAGGATAAGCCTTCGGCATTTTCTGCTTTAGATAGGCGTCGCCTTTATCCGGGCCCTGGCCGACCGCCGCGCAGAACTCGGCGGGGTTGGTGAACATCGACTGGGCCTCCGGGTCGAGGTCGCTCACATAGTCCAGGCAGTTGCGCTGGTCTTTGGCTTTGCCCGCGGCATAGGCCTTGAAAAGGAAAACCACGGTCTTGCTCCGGCACTGGTCCATCGGGCTCATAGGCAGGCCGTTCTTGGAGCCGGCTTCGATGCTCTCGTACCTGGGGACGCCGAATTTAACGGCGTCCTTTACGGGTTCGCCCGGCAGTTCGCTGCAGATCGTGGAATCCTGGCGCGAAGCGGCGGTGCAGGCGTAATAATCCCAGATATGATTGTACAAGTCCTGGGTCTTGGGCGGGTCGAAAGCGTTGCGGCGGCCCGTGAAGTAGCCCCAGGTCTTGCCGTGGTTTTCGATTATGTCCTTGGGCGACCCTCCCTCGCAGGCGCCTTTCAGGTCCAGGGCCGCGGGCGGAAGGGCGATCATTTCATAGTTCCCGGAGCCCTGGGACGGGGTATAGGTAGGCATGGAACTGATGGGCATATAACTGGTAGAGCCGGGAGGCAGAGCCACCCCCTGCTGTTCGGCCTGGGGCTGGGTCGCGGGCTGGGGTGTTCCAACCTGGTTTTTTGCCGCAAAATATTTCAGCCCTATCAAGGCCGCCGCTAATAGGACAACAACGCCTGTAATTGTTTTTTTCATAATATTTAAACGATATCCCCCGGCCCTCCCTTGACAGCCGGAGGCCTTAGCCTATGTTGTACCACAAAAAACGACAGTTTTCAAGCCCGGCGGGAATATTCGCCGGACAGGGCGGAACCCGGTTAACTGCGCTCTATCCATTTTTCAAATATATTAAATACGGGTTTTTGGGATAACTTCTCAAAGATATAGTCGAAGACGCCCATAAGCGCCCCGCAGCGCCCGTTGGAAGGCATCGAGCCCCAGAAGCCGCCCTGCGCGGCCTGGTTATAGGCCGGACAGGCGCCGCAAAAAGGCTTGTAGGCGCAGCGCGCGCACAAAGGCTGGAGGTCAAGGCTTGAGGAAATGGCGCAGGCTTTGACCGGCTCGGAGCCGATGATCCGGGCATAGCCGTCTTTAAGCGCGCTGCCGAGCCGGAAAGAATAATCCCCCCCGCGGGCGAGCATCCTCCCTTCGTCGCAGGTATAGACCCCCCCGTCGCAGTCGTAGGCCAGCTGGCCCAGGCCGGCGCCGCAGGGGCAGCGCAGGTCCACGTATTTATTATCCTGCGTGCCGACGATCTTTTTAACCGCCAGGAAAGCGGTCTTTTCTTTTATGTTCACGCCGCGCCGGTTCAGTTCCAGCACCCGGTCGAGGCCCTCCCTGTAGAATTTAAGGAACTCTTCAGGGGTATAGCCTATCTCGTCCCAGCGCTTCAGGGCGTCGCCGATAGGGGAAAGCGGTTTGAGAAAAACATAAGGCAGCTTGAGGCGGGCGTATTCGTCCACTATTTCCCGGGCCCTGCCGAGAGAGGCCCGCGTGACCGTCAGCAGAGCGCTCGGCCCGCCCGGAGGCTCCACCCCGCGCCGCTCCTGGAAGTATTTTATCCATTTCACCGCGGCCGCGTGCGAGTCCCCGCCGGAAAATTTCCTGTTGGCGTTATGCAGGTCCGCCGGCCCGTCCAGGGAAGTGCAGAGGGAAATATCGTTCCCGATAATAAAATCGGCCTTCGCCTTGTCCATCAGGCTGAAATTCGAAACCAGCGCCAGGGCCAGGTCCTTCCCCGTCTTCTCCGCCTTTTTCCGCGCGTAAACCGCGGTTTCCTTCAGCGCCGCCCAGTTCACAAGCGGCTCCCCGCCCTGGAACTCTATCGTCAGGCCTTTCACCGGCGCGCTGAAAGCCAGGTCCACCGCGCGGCGGGCCGTCGCCGGGCTCATATTTCTGCCCGCGCCCGAACCGGCCTGGCAATAAACGCAGCTATGATTGCATTTCTCGGTCAGGACCATTATATGCAGCCCCGGGCCCATGCGAAGGTATTCGTTTGAATCCCGCCACTCCGTAAAAATAGAATCGAAATCAAGGCGCGAGCGCAAAAGCCCCGCCCTCTGCAGCCCTTCAAAACCCGCTCCGCTCTTAAGCTTCCCCTCGGAGAAAAGCCTGAACTCGGCCGGCTTAAGCAGCGCCCAGCCTCCCAGATCGCCGGTAACCAGCACCCCCGCCTTAAGGCGGCGCCAGTTAAAATAAGCCGGAAGATCGAGCTGTTTTTTCATTTTTTGAGTCTTGATATCATATAAAAATACCAGCCGCCGGGAGAAACTTGGCCGGCACGCTAAGCCCTGGAGGTCGCCTGGCTGACCGGGTTAGCAAAACCCTCGGAGAGCCCGCCGGTTGCATAGCCCGGCGGGCGAACACGGAGTGAGGCCACGGTGTGGCCGAACGCGTTTTGCGTTCCGGTCAGCCAGGCGACCGAACCCCCGCTTCTTGACAATAGGACGGGGAAAGACATTTAATTGGATATTGCCCCAAGCATACGATTGAAAACATCTGGAGACAAAAAATGCCCATCAATATCGAAAAATCCTTAGCTGAACTCGAGAAGCTCGGTGCCGACCTTTACGGCAAAGATTTCCTGCTCACCTGGGAAAAATCCGACAAAGAACTCAAATCCGTTTTCATCATAGCCGAGCTCCTCAAAGAGCTCCACGCAAAGAACGTCCCCCTTGATATGTTCAAGACCGGCCTCGCCGTCTCCAACTTCCGCGACAATTCCACCCGCACCCGCTTCTCCTTCGCCAGCGCCTGCAACCTCCTCGGCCTCGCCGTCCAGGACCTCGACGAGGGCAAAAGCCAGATAGCCCACGGCGAGACCGTGCGCGAGACCGCGAACATGATCTCCTTCCTCACCGAAGCCGTCGGCATCCGCGACGACATGTTCATCGGCAAAGGCCACACCTACATGCAGGAAGTCGCCGAAGCCCTCGACGACGGCTACAAGAACGGCGTCCTGAACCAGCGCCCCGCCGTAGTCAACCTCCAGTGCGACCTCGACCACCCCACGCAGTCGATGTCCGACATGCTCTTCATCAAGAACCATTTCGGCGGCTTCGACAAGCTGAAGGGCAAGAAAATAGCCATGACCTGGGCCTACTCGCCGAGCTACGGCAAACCCCTCTCCGTCCCGCAGGGCGTCATCTGCCTTATGACCCGCTATGGCATGAACGTAGAGCTCGCCCATCCCGAGGGCTACGACCTGCTCCCCGAGACCATCAAGGTCGCCGGCAACAACGCCAAAAAATCCGGCGGCTCCTTCAAGGTCTCCAACAGCATGGAGAGCGCTTTCAAGGACGCCGACATCGTCTATCCGAAGAGCTGGGCTCCGTTCAAAGTGATGGAGCGGCGCACCGCGCTGTATGAAAAGAACGACCAGCCGGGCCTCAAGGACCTGGAGAAAGAGTGCCTGGTCAATAACGCCAAATTCAAGAGCTGGGAATGCGACGAGGCCAAAATGAGGCTGACCAAGGGCGGCAAGGCCGTCTACATGCACTGCCTGCCCGCCGACATCACCGACGTCAGCTGCAAGGCCGGCGAGGTGAGCGCGAGCGTGTTCGAAAAGGCCCGCATCGGCACCTATAAGGAAGCCGGCTACAAGCCCTTCATCATCGCGGCCATGATAGCCGCCTGCACCAAAAAGAACCCGGCCAAAGTAATACAGTCGCTCTACAAGTCCGGCCGGAAACGCGTCCTGTAATTTTAAGGACAGCGCCGGAACTGCCGGGAAAAAACCGCTCCCATGCAAGCCTCGGCGTGCATGGGAGCGGTTATTTATTACGCCGCGCTCAGGCTTTTACCGCAGGTGCTCCCTGAGCCAGAGCTCCAGGTTCACGAAGCGCCAGAGCGCGGAGATGTCGGTGGTTTCCGGCGCGACGGCTGCCCGGAAAAGAGCGTCGAAATTATCAAGAACGGCCTTCTGGTTTATAAACCCGGCCGAATAAAATTTACGGCCGCCCAATACCGCTTTCATTTTACCCTTGTTCCGCGTTAGAAAATTTTTCCAGACCGCGATGGGCGCGGTTCCGCCGACCTTGATCTTTCTCCAGCAGACCTCTTTCGGCAGGATCCCGCTCATCGCCTCCCTCAGCAGGTATTTCGTCCAGCCATTATGGATCTTGTAGCAGGCCGGCAGCGAGAAAACATATTCCGCCACCCGGTGGTCCAGGAAGGGCCGGCGGTAGTTCACGGCGCCCCAGGGATTATATTCTCCGCCGAGGTTAAGCGTGTCCCGGAAAAGCGCTTCCTGCAGGTTCAGAGGCGGCCCCGGCCGCGGCTGTCGGCGCAGCCCTGCGTATTTCTTCGAAAAAGCCGGGGCCAGGGTTTCCTCCGGCAAAAAAGCGGATAATTGCGGCGCGCTGCACTGCGTCCGCAAGAAAGTCTTATAGAATTCCGGGCCGGTCTCTTTCCCCACCCCGAATTCCCGCAGGCGGCCCGCGTAAAGGGTCCTAAATTCTTTCATGAACCGCGGGAGGTCCCCGGCGCGCACTATCTGGTTGAGGTAAACGTTGAAATATTTCTCGGGATAGCCGGCAAGCAGCTCGTCCCCGCCGCCGCCGTCCAGGATGAACTTCACGTTTTCCTGGCCGACTTTTTTCAGGAGCGGTATCCCGCCGAAAAAGGTGGTCATGTTCAGCGGCCTCTCGGCGGCCGAGACGACTTTCTTCACGTCCGCCCAGGACGCCTTCCCGGCCTCCTCCGGCCGGATACTGCAGGCGCCGAACCCCGCCGCGCGGGAAACGCTTTTTATATATTTCGCTTCCGCTTTCCAGGCGATACTGAAAGTTTTCAGCTTCTTCCTGCCGGCTTTAGTCCCCCCGAGCAGGCCGTCGGCCAGGCAGACGAGAGTGGACGAATCCATCCCGCCGGAAAGCGTGCAGCCCACCGGGTAGGGCGGAAGCAGCCTCGCCCGCAGGGAACTTTTCAAAAGCGCCAGGAATTCAGCCGAATGTTTTTTGAGCGCTTCTTTATCGAAGCTGCCGATCTCCGGATTATAGCGCGGGCTGTAATATTTCTTTTTTACCAGCCCCGCTTCCCGCGACAGGAACAGGCAGCAGCCCGGCTGCAGCTGCCTGACCCCGCTGAAAAAAGTTCCCTCCCCGGAGCCGGAACGGTTATTAACAAGGTAGTCGAAAACGGCTTCAGGGTCTGCCTCTTTTTTCACGAAAGGGAAGCGGAGCAGGGGTTTCAGCTTCGAACCGAAAGCGAAGATCCCGCCGTCGAAATGATAATACAAACGTCTCAGCCCGAACCGGTCCCTGGAGCAGAACAGCCGCTGTTTTTCCGCGTCCCAGACGGCGAAAGCCCATTCCCCGTTGAACTTTTCCTGGCAGGCCGCGCCCCAGCGGGCGTAGGCGCGCAGGACCAGCTCGCTCTCGAGCCCGGATCTGAAACTAAAGCCCGCCTTTTCAAGTTCGGCCCTTAATTCCCCGTAGTTATAGATCTCCCCGCTGTAGGCGATGCCGTTCCTCCCGCCCGGGTCTTCGAAAAAACCGGGGTCGCCCCCGCGCCCCGGCGCGCGGCGCAGCCGCGGGCGGGAGCGGGAACTTAATTTAAAAACTCCGATCATAAGATAAATTTCCTGGCGCGGGCGGATTCAGAATTAAACAATAAAAGCGCGCGCCTCGGCAAAGCGGGACGCCCGGCAGGCGCGAAGTTGCCAGGGGCGCCGGAAACATATAAAATTACCCCGATCGGCCGGCCGGGAGACATGCGTCGCACCGGCCGCCCGGCGCCAGGGACATCTCTAATTATGAAACATTTACCGCTCTTAATTCCTGCTTTTATTTCCGCGCTTCTTTCTCTTCCACGGGCTCTTCCGGCGGGCCAGGACGCCGGCATGGACGATTATTACTGCAATGAAGTCAAAAAGCCTTTCTTTGCCGAGAAGGCCGGCCAAAAAGGCAGGATCGCGCTTCAAAGGAAGGACGCCCAGCCCGACAGTTTCCTGATGCCCAAACCGGCGGGGACGAAAAGGGTGTTCGTCGTAGGAGAATCGGTGGCCGCCCTGCTCGGGCCCGGAATGGCCCTCTCCGGTAATAAGAATACCGTTGAAACTTTCCTCAACAAAGCCCTCGGGAGAAGTTCCGCCGGCGATAATACCGGGATAGAGATCATAAACTGCGGCATGGGCGGCTATGAGAGCTACAGGATCTTAGGCGTCCTGGAAGAAGCGCTTAAATACAGCCCGGACCTGCTGGTGGTGCTCAGCGGCAACAATGACACCAAGGAAGAATCCTGCCCCGGCCTGGAATGCGAACTGCGCCGGCGCAAATTCCGCCTCTTCGAAAAATATTTTTCGCTGAATAACACTCCCCGGGAGGCCAGGAAAAAAGCGTCCTTGAAAATGCACAAAGCCAGGCTTCTGGACATGGCCTCCGCCGCCAAAAAAGCCGGGGTCCCCGTAGTGTTCTGCACCCTCCCCGCCGCGGTCAAGGATATGCCGCCCCGGCAGCCCGCGCCCCTCGAAAGCAGGGATTTCGCCGGCGGCTACAGGCTTTTTTACGCTAAAAAGCCGGCCGAGGCTTTCGAAAAATTCAAGCTCGCCCTTGCCGCCGACCCGCGCGAGCCTTTCGCGAACTTTTACGCGGCCAGGGCCCTCGAGCAGCTTGGCCGGGAAAAAGAGGCGGCCGTCTATTATTCAAACGCGCTTAATTTCGACTCCGCCATGTCGCGGGCCGGCTGGGAGCGCAATGACCTGATCCGCCGCGCGGCCGGAGAGAAAGGCGCCTGCGTCGCCGACCTGGAAAAGCTTTTCCAGGGTATTTCTCCCGGCGGGCTTCCCGGTTTCGCCGAGTTCACCGACGGGATGCATTGGAACTTTCCCCATAATAAAGAAGTCTGGGAGGAAATTTTCCGCTCCGCCGGCCGCTGCGGGATTAAAGGCTTCGAAAAATTCACCGCCGGCAGCCCCTCGCAGTGGGCCGAAACCGCCCGCGAGACCGCCCTCAAGCGGCTCGGCTACGCTTTCTCCTGGCTGGACGAGAGAGACTTCAACGAAGCGAGCCTTGCGGAGCTGGCGCGCATTAAAAAGGAGCAGCCAGAACTGCTGGAGAAGGCCGGGGCCTCGCCGGAGCAGCTTGAGAAACTGCTCATCAATAACCTTTGGTCAGCCGACAGGATCAAGCATCTGAAAGATATATATCCTTTCTTCCTGGCGCATTTGGCCGAGACGGAAAGACGCGCCGGCAATTACGCCCGGGCTCTTTCCCTGGCCGACAAAGCTCTCTCGCTTAAGCCGGGCCACCCCCTGCTGAGGCTGGGCCGGGTCCAGGTCGTAGCCGACATGGGAGGAAAATCGGAAGAAGAATTTCTCGCTCTCTCCCGGGAGCGCTCGCTCAGCAGCAAGGCCGCGGCTCTGGCGGCGGCCTACGGTTTCATGAACGCCTCCGCCCCCGCGCCCGCCCGGGGCGCTTCTTCCGGCGCTGAGCCGGCCTCGAAGGAAAACGCCAAATTGTCAAAGAAACTATCTGACCAGGCGGTCGAGAAGATCTTCGCGAAGGATTTCAAAGCCGCTGAAGAACTTTCCGGAAAGGCCCTGGAAAAGAATCCCTTCAACGCCGAGGCCCTGATGGGCTTGTGCTACCTCCGCCAGAAGGACGGCAGAACAGAATTGGCCCTCGAGGCCTGCCAAAGGGCCTCTTCCTCGGTTTACCAGGATCCGGCCAATAAGATCCCTTCTCTTGAAATGCTGTCCTGCGACGCGGCTTTCGAAAGCTACAAGATCCTTAAGGGCCTCAACCGCGGCCCAGAAGCGGCCGCGGTGCTTGAGCAGTGCGTAAAAAGGGCTCCCGCCTCCTGGCCGGGCCTGGACGCGGCCAAGGCCGCCTTAAAAGCGCGCTAAGCCCGGGCCCCGCGGTCCAATTGTTATATAATTACCCAATGGAAAGCATAGTCTTTTTCGGGAAAGGCGGCATAGGCAAGAGCACCATCGCCGCAAATATTTCCGTCCTTTTCGCCGCGAAGGGCAAAAAGGTCCTGCATGTCGGCTGCGACCCGAAGATGGATTCCACGCTTTCGCTCATGGGCCGCCGCATCCGGCCTTTCAACGACCAGGGCGGTTCGGACGGGGACGCGCTGCGCCGGTCCCTCCACCGCTCAATAAAAGGAATTGACTGCATCGAGGCCGGCGGCCCGCAGGCCGGGGTCGGCTGCGCCGGCGCCGGCATCGGCGCTATGCTCGACGCTATCAAGGACTCGTCGCTGATAGAGAAAGAAGGCTACGACACCGTGGTCTTCGACGTACTCGGCGACGTGGTCTGCGGCGGTTTCGCCGCGCCGCTGCGCCGGGGCTTCGCCAGCAAAGCGATCCTCGTCGTCTCCGAGGAACTTCTCTCCCTTTACGCGGCTAACAATCTTATCTCGATGGTCAATAATTACGCCAGGAACGGGGTGTTCCTGGCCGGTCTGGCGGTCAACGCCAAAGACAAGGCCGCCGTCAGGCTGGCGCACGATTTCGCGCGTGCCGCGAATACCCGGGTGCTCGGCGTTATCCCGCGGGACGCCGCGGTCACCAGGGCGGAAAAAGCCCGCAAGCCGGTGGTCGCGCTCGAACCGCGCAGCGAAGCGGCCAGAAGCCTGGCGCGCCTCGCGAACGAGATAGCCTCGGCCCGCGTCCCCTCCTCGCCGCCCAGGATGCTTGGCCCGGCCGAGTTCGAAGCTTTCATGGACGACAGACCGGTCAAACCTGCGACCAAGGGCGACAAGCCCGCCGCCGTACACGCCGCCAGGAAAAATTCCATCGCTCCCTCCGCCCTCCTCGAAAAATCCGGGTTCAGCATGACCGGCGTCACCGGGGGGCAGGTGGTCTGTTCCTGGAAAGGCGGCGGAACTACTTTCAGGCTTTTCATCGCCCCGGAGTCCGACGCCCGGCCGGGAATGTCCGCCGTGGGCAACTGGGCTTTCTGCTTCCTTCCGGGCGAAGAGCCCCCGCCCGACATTTCCCGCGAGGGCTTCAACGCCGCGCTGAAAGAGATCTCCGGCCTGCGCTTCGACGATTTCATCTCGGCCTTCAGCGGCAAGCTCGACTTTTACTCGAACGTCGACTCTTTCGGGAAGACCTCATCCCACCCGCTCCTGCCCGACAGCGACAAGCCGGAAGAGCCCTATATCGGCTTCGGCCAGTGGCAGCGCTTCCTCTTTTCCGACAGCTCCGGGATCTGCGTGCCCCCCGGCTCCGTGATGGTGGAGCACGGCGATAACGAGTGCCGCTTCAGCAGCTGCTCCCAGACCCCGCTGAGCACTTTCCAGAAGATAGCCGGGCTGGCCAACGATTCCACCCCCTCCCTCGGGCCCCTACTGCCGAAAGAGGACCACATGATCGTCAACACCGATTTCCTGTACGAGGACGCGGTCAAAGGCGACGAGAAAAAGATAGCCGACACGCTGGCCGCGGCGGCCGCGCGCACCGGCGCCGGCGGCCTGGTGGAATTTTACAGCGGCTGCTCCCCCCTCATCCTTGCGAGCGACGTCTCCTCGTTCAGCGACAAGGCCGCCCGCGACCTGGGCGTGGAAGTGCTGCGGGAGAACTTCAACAGCTTTTATACACAGACGCCGGAGAAAGTGCGGGCCCGCTCCGCTTTCGTGGCCCGCAGGCTGAAGGCGCTCGGGCGCGTGAAGCCGGCGCAGGACGTGAACCTGATAAATTTCGGCAGCTCGCGCGAGCCGCTTACCGCCCTGCTGGCCGCCAAAGGCCTGGCCGTGAAGGACTGGGACACGGAGTTCTACAAAGATATCGCCTCCTCGCGGCTGCAGGTCCTGTCTTCCGCCGACCCGGTTCTGACCGGGGCTTTCGACAAATTGAAAATTAAATGGGTGGCGCCGGCGGCCCCCTACGGTTTCGTCGCCACCAACTCCTGGCTGCGAACCCTGTTCGCCGCCCTGGGCAGGAAAAGCCCTCCCGAAGGCTTCGGCCCCTCCGAAAAAGAGTCGGCCGCCCACGCCGCGGCGGCAAAAAAGCTTTCCCGCTTCGCCGCCGGCTTCGTGGCCTCGCCCGGTGAGTTCGGCATGCTGGAAGGAACCTGGGCCGTCTCCGGAGTTCCGCTTATCTCTTTTCTTTCCGAGGCCGGCCTGGCCCTCAGGCTTTTCGTCCACGCCGCGGGGCCCGAAGTAAAAGCCCTCGCTAAAACCGAGGCCGCCGCCCTGGCCGCCAAAACGGGGACGAAGCCGCGGCTGGCTTTCTTCGACAGCCCCGGCGCGCTTTTAAAGACGCTGGCCGACGACCGCGCCCTCCGCCTCGTCTACTCGGACATACCCCTCGACCCCCGGCTCTCGGCAGCCGGGAAGAACTCTTTTTCCGTGGCGGTCTGCGAGCCAGGCTACGAGGGCGCCCTGGAAACCCTGCGCAGGCTGGCGCAGCTTTGCGATTGGGATTTCAATGAAAGATATTACCTCACAAAAAGCGTTTGAAAAAACCTACCAGCTTCCATACCTGCTGGGCGTCTTCCTGGGCCTCAACGCCGTCAGCGACGCCTGCCTCATGGTGGACGGAGCGAACTGCGTCATGGTCAAAGCCGACCTGATAGCCGGCAACCACGACCTCTTCTCCACGCTTTTATCCGAATCCGGCCGCCACCGCATAATCTGCACGATGTGGACGCCAGTAAATCCCCCCAAGAACCCCGAGAAGAAGCTCGGCGCTATGCTTAACAGCGTGGCCGGCTCCGGGCAGTTCGGCGCGGTGCTCCTGACCGGCCTGCCTTACTGCTGGCTGGCCGGGATGGACTATGACGGAGTGGCGCGGGCCGTCTCTTCCAAGGCGCCGGTGGCCGCTATTCCGGCCAAGTCGATGGATTCGGACTGGCTGGAAGGCTATGACCTGACCCTGGAGGCGCTGGCGCGCGCCCTGCCGGAGAAGCGGCCCGGAAAACGCGCGAAAAACAAAGTCGCCCTGATCGGCTATATGTTCGACAGGAACGAAAGCGACCATGCGGCAAATTTGAAAGAACTTACAAGGCTGCTGAAAATTTCTGGCCTAGATGTTGTTTCCATCTGGCCTTCCGGCGGCGCCGTCGCGGAACTGGCGCGGGTGTCCGAAGCCTCCCTTATCGTTTCCCTGCCCTACGGCAGGAAAGCCGCCAAAACCCTGGCCCGTAAATACGGCTGCGAACTCCTCGAGACCGGCCTGCCTATGGGGCTGAAAGGGACCTCCTCGTGGCTGGCCGCCGTCCGCCGCGCCGCCGGCCTGCCCGGCGGCCTGCCTCAGGAAGTTTTACAGGAAGAGCGGGAAGCCGCAAAGGCCATAGCCCCGGCGCTTCGCGCAATACTCCACAAAAAGCTCATGTTCGCCGGGGACCCTTACCTTTATTCCGCTTTCGCTTCTTTCGCGGCCGAGCTGTGCGCGACCCTGCCCCTGGTTTTCCTGGATTCTTCCAGGCGCCCGCTCGGCGCCGGGGCCGCGGAGGGAACGGTTCTTTTCGCTCCGTCCACCGAGGACGCCAAAGCCGCCAGGAAAGACCTTTCGCGCTATCGCTCGCCGAACCTTGCCGTAGTTAATTCTTTCGCGCTTACCGAGGGTTTCGCCGACGGGCTCCCTTTCGTGGAATTCGGTTTCCCGTCTTACGGCCACCACTGCCTTCTCGACGAGCCGTATTTCGGGTTCAGCGGCGCCCGGTCCCTGGCCTCGCGCATGCTGAATTCCCTGCAGACAAGGAGCAAGGCCAGCTCTTCGGGAGCGGACCGCTCGGCGTAAGAAGTTCTGTTTCGGGAGGGGGTTACTTTGTCGATCAAAAAAACCATATTGCTGGTTTCCGCCCTGGCGCTGGCCGCCGGAGGCTGCTCAAGGCGCGGAAGCACCGCGACTTTCACTCAAAAAGCCTATATCATGAACGTGTCCGCGCAGTTCCGGGCCTACGGCCCTCACACGCCGGGGGCGAAGGAGCTTGCCGACGAGATCTTCGCAGAATGGGAGAGGATTTCCGGCGAGCTCAGCTATAGCGACGCTTACAGCCTTACTACGGTAGTGAACAAAAAGGCCGGAAAGGAGTGGGTTCCCGTCACGGACGAGTTCATGCGCCTGCTCCTGCTCGCCCTGGACTATAGCCGCCTTACCGAAGGGGCCTTCGACATAACTTTCGCGCCGCTCTGGCCGCTCTGGAAGGAAGCGGCTTCGAGCAAAACCCTGCCGGCAAAAGCTGATATAGAGAAGGCGCTGCAGAGCATAGGCTCCAAATACATCCAGGTCGACGCGGCAAAAAAACTGGTGAGGTTTTCCCGCCCCGTAGAAATAAACCTGGGCGGCTTGCTGCGCGGCTATTCTTTCGAGCGCGCCTACCAGATCCTCAAAAAGCGGAACCCGCCATACCCGGTGCAGCTCAGGCTGGGCGGGAACATGCTGGTCTACGGGAAAAGGCCGTGGAAGTACCGGGTCCCGGACCCTATGAACAAAGGGAAGAACCTGGGCATGTTCGCCTTCGAGGACGGGATGATAATCTCCTCTTCCGGGCGCGACGTTTTCGTAGAGATAGAGGGAAAGCTTTATTCCCATATCCTGGACCTGCGGACCGGGTATCCGATAAAGGATTTCTCTACGCTTACCATCTATTACCCCGGCATCGAGGACGAGAATTTCCTGGCCTCCGCGGCGCTGGCCGTGATGGGCAGGGAAAAAGCTTTCAAACTTCTGAGCGGAGTAAAAGGCACGGCCGCCGTCTGGATAGACGGTGAAGGAAAGATGCACCAGCAGTTCAATGAAACCAGCAAAGCGAAGTGGGAAGAGGACAGGAGTTCTTTCAACAGGATGCTGGGCAGATAACCGGGCAGCCAAATAAAAAGCCCCGCGGCGGCGCCGCGGGGCTTTTTATTTATCAGCTTTTACAGGTACTGGGGAATGGCGGCGTAGAAAGCCGCGGCTTTCACCAGGTCCTCGGCCGGCATGAACTCGTTCACGGTGTGGGCGTAAACTTCATTGCCGGGGCCGAAACCGATGGTCGGGATGCCAAGGCGGCCGGCGGTGGCCACGCCGTTGGTGGAGAATACCCATTTATCCACTACGGGCATTTTATTAAGGGCGACTTTGCCGGCCTCTACGCCGGCTTTCACCAGTTTATGCTCGGCGGGCAGGACCCAGGTAGGGAAGTATTTTTCCTGGTCCACTTTCGCGCCGGTCCAGGCGACGGCATTGTACCAGAGCACCTCGACCTTGGCTTTAGCCTTCTTTACGGAGGGCAGGCGCTGTATCTCGGCCACCGAGCTCTTCAGGGTCTCGCCAAGGGTCAGGCGGCGGTCGAGGTAGATGGTGCATTCGTCGGGCACGGCATTGTAGGACGGGGTCTTGCACTCGATGCAGGTCACGGCCACGGAGCCTTTGCCCAGGAACTTGTCGGTCTTCAGCTTTTTATTGATGGCGGTTATTTCTTTTACGATGTCGGACATCTTTACCACGGCGTTATCGCCGCGCTCGGGGGCGGAGGCGTGGCAGGAGCGGCCCTTGGTGACGACCTTCATCTCCATCCGGCCGCGATGGCCGCGGTAGACCTTGAGGTCGGTGGGCTCGGTTATGACCACGAAGTCGGGGCGGAGCTTCTCTTTATTGATGAGGTGGAGCAGCGGCAGCCCGTCGCAGTCCTCTTCCATCACGGAGCCGACCACCATAAGGGTGTAGTCGCCTTCGAGCTTCAAGTCCTTTATTATTTTGCCGGCGTAGACCATGGAGGCCATGGAGAGCTTCTGGTCGGTGGCGCCGCGGCCGTAGATGGTGTCGTTCTTGTAGATGCCGGCGAAGGGGTCGATCTTCCAGGCCTTGGGGTCTCCGATGCCGACGGTGTCGATGTGGGCGTCGAGCATGATCTTCTTCTTGCCGTGGCCGATGAAGCCGATGATATTGCCGATGGCGTCGATCCTTATCTTATCGAAGCCGACCTTGATCATCTCTTTCTTTATAAGTTCCACGAGCTTGCCTTCCTGGCAGGAAAAGCTGGGTGTGCGGATAATATTGCGCGCGAAAGCGACTATGTCCTTCTTATATTTATTTGCGGCCTGGCGAATCAATTCAGCGTTGTTCATTTTGTCCTCCGTCGTCTGTCTTCCCTATATTCTATATCTATCGGGAGAATGTTGTAAATCCGATAATGGGGAGGTGGACCGCGGGTGGAGCGAAGCGACACAATTCAACTGTATCCAACAGGATGCCCAGTCGGGGCCTACCACAGGGGCCAGAACGCAAAACCGGCGTCGCGCACACCGTGCGCGCGCCTGCCGGTCTCGGCCTCCGCGCTTACGCAAGCGTCGGCCTCCGACGGGCTTTTGCTAACCTGGCCCCTGTGGTCTCCCCTCCAATCACTTTATTAGGATAGTTATTTTTCGTTTAAAACGGTTTACCAGGCGGAGACCGTACGGGCCGGGTTAGCAAAACCCTCGGAGAGCCCGCCGGTTGCATAGCCCGGCGGGCGAACACGGAGTGAGGCCACGGTGTAGCCGAACGCGTTTTGCGTTCCGGCCCGTACGGTAGGCCGCCTGCTCTACTTTAGCAATGAAAGGTATCTTTTTAGAGCTGAAATGAAGATCGCCGTATCTTGGGGGGTGTTGTAAGCAAAAAAGGAAATTCTTATTGTTTCGCGGTAGCCGGAGGCGAGGCAGGCTAGGTCGGCGCAGTGACGGCCGGTGCGCACGGCTATGAAGCGGCCTTTAAGCTGCTGGTTCAGGAAGATATTGAAATCGGGGACCGAGAAGCCTTTTTTAACGGGGACGATGGAGATGAGGGAACCCTCAAGAAGATCTTCCCGCGCGCCGAGGACGCGCACGCCTTTAACGCCGGCCAGGCTTTTAAGCGCATCGCCCACTAAAGCTGAAACGTGGGCGCGGATATTTTCGAAGCCGCACTTTTCAAGCCGGGTAATAGCCGCCGCCAGGCCCGCCGCGCCGGAGCAGTTCTGCACCCCGGCTTCGAAGGCCTGGTAGTTGCCGAGGTATTTAACTTTATAGCGGCCGCCCGAAAGCGTAACGTCCGCCACCGTGCCGCCGCCCACCCGCCAGGGGCGGAGCTTGCCCAGCAGGTCCCTCTTAACGTACAGGGCGCCGGTAGAGTACGGGGCGCCCAGCTTGTGCCCGGAGAAAGCGCAGGCGTCGGCGCCGTAAATAGCGCCACTGCCGCCGTGGGTAGGCGCGTACTGCGCGTCGTCCGCGAAAAGATAAGCGCCGGCGGCATGCGCCAGCTCCGCGGCGGCGGCGATATCGGTCCGGCCGCCGAAAATATTAGAGGCGTGCGTAAAGCAGACCAGGGCGGTCTTTGAGCCCAGCATTTTGCGGCAGGCTTCCAGGTCCGGCTTGAAGTTCTTAAGCGGGATCATCCGCAGCTTTATCTTCCCGGCGGAAGCCAGCCTTTCGAAAGGCAGGAAAACGGCATTATGCTCAACGGGGGAGAGGATGACCTCGTTCCTTTCAGGCGTGAACGGGAAAGAATTGGCCAGCAGGTTCACCGCGTCCGTCACGCCGGCCGTGAAAATTATTTCCTCGGGCGAGCCCGCGCCCATGAAAGAGGCCACCCGGGAGCGCGCCGCGTAGAAATTCTCCTCCATGGCCGCGGCCAGGGCGTGCGAGGACCGCTTTCCGCCGCAGCCGCCCAGCTCCAGCATATGGCGGCGCTGCTCGTCGGCGGCGCAGCGCAGCTTGAGCACGGTGCAGGCGCTGTCCAGGTAGACCAGTTTCCGGCCCTCGAAGCGCCCGCCCAGCGCGGGGAATTCCTTTTTCAGAGCGGCAATTTTTTCTTTCATAAGGCCTTGTGAACGGCGATATAATCTTTTCTCGGGCCCGGGCAGAGTTCAATGAACCGGCAGCCCCGGCAGGCCGGAACCTGCTTTTTCTCTTCCAGGTGCGGCCCTTTATGACCGTCCCTCATTTTTACCATATCCACGTTCAGCGCGTAAAATTCGCCGAGGAAGCAGGGCGGGATATGGTCCACTTCACAGCGTATTTCATTCTCGCGGCAGATCGAAAGCGCTTTTTCCAGGTAGGGCTTTACCGCCGCGTATTTGGGCAGGTATTTCGCCCCGCCGGCGCGGCCGAGGCCTTTTATATAGCTGAACTGCAGCCAGGCGACGCCCTTGAGGTTTTTCGCGGCATAAGCGGCGAAGGCGGGCAATTCTTTATAATTCAGCTCGCTGATGACATGCGTCAGCCTTACCGCGCCCCCGGCCCCGATAAGCCGCTTAACTCCGGCGAGCCTTTTTTCAAAGCCGCCGGCCGCGCGCGTTATCTTAAAGTCGAGGTCCGGGGTTGACGCCGGGAAATTCACATTAAAATAACCGTTCGCCGCGTTAAGGGCGCGGACGATGTTTTTTATTTCCCCGCCGGGCAGTTCAGCCGCGGCCAGCGCGTTCGTCTGCAGTTCCGCCCGCCTGCCGAGTTTCTTGACCGCCGCAAGCAGAAGACAGAGATTCCTGGCCCCGGCCAGCAGCGGCTCGCCGCCCGAGATCTGCACCAGGCCGGGCGGCATGAGAGTTATTTCTTTCAGCCAGCCTTTAAGCGTAACCCCTTCGTCTCCTCCGTCTTCGGCCGGATAAGAGCAGAACACGCAGCGCTGGTTGCATTTGCGGAAAAGGTGTATTAAAGCCATTTCTTAAGCTCCGCGTAGGGTTTGGCCAGGGACCAGCGGTAGATGCCGCGCTCGAAGCTGCTTTTTACCATACCCTTGGAAATTAGGCTGGCGGCCGAAGTCATTACGGCATTTCCGTCGGAACAGTCGCGGCACAGCACGATATTTCTGGAAAGAGAGAGCACTTCTTTGGTAGAGGCGCCATCTTTCAGGCGCAGGATCTCCACCAGGCATTTCTCATTGTCGGAAAGATACACGCGTCCGGAGGCCGGCGCTTTTTTAACTGCGCCGTTTTTCCCGACAGGCTTGAAGCCGCCCCAGCCGAAATTAGCTATATAATGCTCGTCCGCGCCGCGGCATTTTTTATTCAGCGCGCAGGCGCGGCAGGGCTTCCCCTTTACCTTGGCCGCGTCGGCGTTAGCGTCCAGGTCGGTCCTTCCCCCAAGCGGGTCCGTCACCAGCGTATTAAAATGGTCGAGGCCGATAGAAAGTTTTTCGCGGCCCTTAAGAAAGCAGGGCGGGGTGTTCAGAAAAAGTATCTCCCTCGGCAGGCCGGCGGCTTCCATGGTCCGCACGGCTTCCTCGAAATAAGGTTCGCAGTCGGAAAGGCTTATCCCCAGCTTTTTGGCGTTAAGAGCCATGGCCCCGTTATAGACCGGGTAAATTATCACGAAATTGGTGATGCCGCGCCCGAGGTAGAATTTTATTATCTCCGGCAGGCGCCTGTAGTTAAGCCGGTTCACCAGGATATTGGTCCCAAGCCGTATCTTAAGTTTCCGCAGATTTTCCAGGCCCGCGAGCGCTTTCTTCAAAGCGCCGGGAACCCCTACCAGCCCGTCGTGGTCCGCCGCTTTATCGGTAGTGAAAGAGAATTTGCAGAAAGTCAGACCGGCTTTCACCAGCGCGCGGCAGAAAGCGGGGTCCGCCAGCTTTATCCCGTTGGTCTGCACGCGGATGAACCGGAAACCCACGGATCTGCCGAGCGCTATCGCCTTGAGGATATCCGGGCATATCAGCGGTTCCCCGCCGGTGAAGCCGAGGCGGCGGTAGCCGTTCTTATAGGCGGAATAGATATTGCGCGCGATAGCGTCGAAAGGGGCGTTAAGCGATTTGTCGAAATCGCCCTGGGAGCAAAAGCCGCACTTCGCATTGCAGTTATAGTTGAGGATAAGCTCGTAACATTTGCCGGCGCCTTCTTCTTTCATTTTTTGACCGCCTTCAGCTCGGCGTCGCCGTATTGCCTGAGGTATTCCACCCAGAGCCCCTCGCAGGCGGAGTAAAGGCGGCAGCCGCGGCAGCGGGCCGTTTTTTTGCGGGCCACTTTGGAGCGCGAACCTGTAGCGTCTTTATTGAAAAAATCCGGGGCCCAGTGCTCGGTCAGGAAGATCTCGCGCTCGTTAATTTCGCTTATCTGGCCCAGGCAGTCCTTGAAATGGCAG
Organism: Elusimicrobiales bacterium; assembly: GCA_028713125.1. Classification (GTDB taxonomy): domain Bacteria; phylum Elusimicrobiota; class Elusimicrobia; order Elusimicrobiales; family UBA9959; genus UBA9959. The sequence continues at coordinate 78,598 of JAQTOU010000005.1, forward strand.
AGCGGCACATAGCGGGCCTTCCATTGGTCCAGCCCGGCGGCCCGCCCGAGGGCAAGCGCCCGGCGCATATGCGGCGCGGCTTTGGAGATGCGCGGCACAAGTCCCTTAAAATCGTTCCTGGCCCCGCCGTAATTCGGGTCCACGAAGATATATTCCACGTTGCGTATCCGGTTCTTTATATAGAACCTGGCGAGCGCGGACAGGCCGGCCATGTTCTGCTTCACCACGGTAGTATTCCCGCTGATCCGCTCGAAACCGAGGGCGCGCAAATTCTTCAGGCCTTTTTTCAGCTGCGCGAAACTCCCCGGCGCGCGGGTGAGCGCGTCATGCGTACGGGCATCGGGACCGTGCACCGAGAAAATCAGGGAATCGATGCCGGAGCGGATTATCCGGCGCGCGGCCGCGGGGTCGGAGAAAACCCGGCCATTGGTGGCGCAGGTGACCTGGGATATGCCGAGCTTTTTCGCGGCGGCCACGACGCGGTTGAAGTCGGGGCGTATCGTCGCCTCGCCGCCTATGATCTCCAGTATATAAGCGCCCTTGGCTTTTGCCCGCAGGACCTCGCGCAGCAGCTCCGCCGTGGTCTTCTGCGGATAAGCGCGCTTATCCGCGTCGATGCAGAAAGCGCAGTTATTATTGCAGGCGTACCCCGTAAAGAGGACGATCTTAAGTTTTTTTTCTTCTTTCATGCGATGCTATCTGAAAAAGCCCACTATATTCCTGTCCAGCACGAGCAGGAGGGCCGCGCCGGCGAAGATCCAGAGGGCGAAGGGGCGGCCTTTGATGATCTCCACCTTAGGGTCCGGAACCGTCAGTTTCTTCATCCACTCTTTGACCGCCGCCACCTGCTCTTCCGTCAGGCCGTCCTTGAAGCAATCCTCGAACAGCTCCGTATAATCCGGGTTGGCCTTGATAGAGCGGCAGGCCTTGGTGGAAAGCAGGAGGCCGGGCTCCAGTTCGGCGGCAGTCAGGTACTGGGTGTCCTTCCTTTCCATCAGGAATTCAAGCATGAACCGCCCGAAGAAAAGAAGCAGTCCGAGCTTCAGCAGATTGGTCCCGGCCGTGACGGCCATAAGCCAGAGCCGGTCGGGGAACATAAAATAGCCGGCGAAGAAATAAGCCAGGTAGCAGGCCGAGCTGATATAGGTCCAGTTACGGCTGCGGAACATTTCGCCCACTTTGTCCCAGAGTATGAACAAGAAGAAGAAAAGCAGGTCCGCCCGCGAAAAGAAATGGCTTATAAAACCGCGGGCCTCCATCGAGAGCACCTGCTGGAGCAGGAACAGGAAGCCGATATTCAGAGCCGCGGCGGCTATCGCGAACATATTCTTGCCGCCGGCCATGTCCGCAAGCCGCTTTTTCACGTCCTGCCACATCTCGGAGAAAAAGTCCGACGGGGAGGCCGAGGCGAAACCCGAGGCGATATGGCTGCCCACGGCCCAGAGAGCGGCCGAGACGAAAATATTTATCAGCAGGCTCAGGAAAAGGAAGGCCGGGAAATTTTTCAGGTAGGGGTTGGCCAGCGGCAGGGCCGCCGAGACCAGAATGAAGAACTTCGCGTCCCCGGCTGGCCAGACCTCGGCGTACCAGAGTATTATCCCGGCCAGCGCAGACCAGAAGAAATGCTGGCAGAAGAGCCAGTAAAAATTCCCGACCAGGAAACTCTGCGTGCGGCCGGCATAACCCATCCAGGTATAAAGCCCGAACACGGCCAGCCCCGCCGCAAGCAGCCTGAAACCGTCCACTATGCTCGCATTGGTGATCTTGCGCGTGGCCATATCCCTGCTTACCACCGAGACGGCCCAGGCGGTGAACCCGGCGAGGAAGACCATCGAGATATACTTCATCTTTTCACCGGCTTCAGTTCGGCGTCACCGAACATTTTTTCATATTCAAGCATCAGCCCCAGGCATTTTTTCTTAAGGACGCAGCGCCCGCACTTTTTCGCGGGGTAAACCCTGTCTTCAGGGGGCAGCGTTATCCAGCAGAGCGGCCGCAGCTCCTTGCGGACCAGGCAAAGCGGGAAATGGTAAAGCCGGAAATCCTTGAAACGCCGGATAAGCGGGAGGCAGCCGCCCAATATCGCGGCCGATTCCGACAGTTTAAGGGCCAGTTTCCGGTGGTTCGCCAGCGACATCCCCTCTATCTCGTAATGTATAGCCGTCACGCTGTAGGCCGAGGTATCGGGGAAAGTCTTAAGCAGGAATTCAAGCGTTTTCGGAAGTGCCGCCGCGCTTTTTTTGTGGATAACGAGCCGTATCTCCACCCGGGGGCCTCCCGGCGCGGAAAGAAGGTTCTTCAGCCCTTTGACGGTCTGGGAGAAGCTGTTTTTTACGCCGGCGACAGCGTCGTGGATCCTGGCCGAAGGACCGTGCAGCGCTATCGCCACGGAAAAAGGCGGCTTGGCCACGGCGCGGAATTTTTCCGCGAACCCGGCATTGCCGAAGCGGCGGCCGTTAGAAAGCAGCGTTATCGGCACGCCGGGCAGGCGCGCCCTGAAATAGGAAAGAAGCTTGAAAAAATCCGGGTGCAGGGTCGGCTCGCCGCCGGTCAGGCTGACGAAGTCGGCGCTTCCGTCGTTCTTCAGGTAGACCGGCCCCAGCCCCTTGAGGTAGCGCTCAAGCTTCCCGATCTGGCCTTTAAGCGCGTAATGAGCTCCGGGCTGCCGCGCGAAAGCGGGCAGATTGGTGCACATCACGCATTTATTATTGCACTTGTTCCAGAAGGGGATATCGGGCATCAGCGTTTAGCGGCGGGCGCCTTTCCTTTTACCGGCTTGAATTCGTCCCAGCCGTAGAGTCCCGGGTATTCGCGCCAGGGGCCTTCGCAAAGCTTGAACCAGCGGCAGGGGCGGCATTCTTTGCGCTTCGCCTTCCCCTCGTCGCGGCGGTAATCGCCGTAACTCTCGATGTAAAAATCGGCGTCGGAGACCGGGCCTTCGGGAATAACGCGCTCGGCCACGCAGTCCTCGTAGCCCTTCATCAGGCAGAAGGGGATCGCCTCCGTATAGCCGGCCACTCCGCCTTCGCGGCCGACGTCCAGCGCTTTTTTCAAATAAGGCATCACCGCGGTTTTTTTGGGCGCGAGCGTCTTCCGGTTTTCCCAGGCGGAGCCGACCAGGTGGACGTAAGCGAACTGGAACTGGTTGACCTTGAGCCGCACCAGCAGCTTCGCCAGCCCGGGGAGGTCTTTATAGTTCACCGAAGTGATGACGGAATTGGTCAGCACGTACATGCCGAGCTTCTTGCAGTTAAGGATGCCGCTGACCACTTCTTTAAAGCTGCCTTTGGCCCGAGTAAGTTTTTCGTGGATCTCCGGCGTGGAGCCGTGCAGGGAGGGCCCCATCTCGGTCACGCCGGCGTTTTTGAGCTCGAGGCAGTAATCGTAATAGGCGAAGCGGCGCCCGTTGGTCTGCACCTGCACGCTTTCATAGCCCATCGCCCTGGCGGCCCGCACCGCGGCCGGGAGGTCCGGGTGCAGCGTGGGCTCTCCGCCGGTGAAGACGGCGGCGCTTACGCCCTGCTTTTTAGCCCGGGCCAGGTCGGCTTTGATCTGCTTCAGGCTTTTCCCGCCCACGCGGCTGCGCTTGCCGCCCTGCGCGCAGAAATCGCACATATTGTTGCAGTTGAAGCCTATTTTTATGTCGATGCGTTTCACGTGGAGTTTATTTGGGCGCGTCCGTCTTCCCCATCATCTTGCGGACCCTGGTGTTTATCTCTTCAGTGATCTTTTCGTTCTCTTTCCGCCGCCTCTCCGCCTCGGCTTTTTCCTCTTCGGCTTTTTTGAAGACCGCCTTCACCTCTTCAGGAGAGTAGCCGGCGTAGCCGCCCGCCCTTTTCTGGGCCTTGGCCAGGTAGGCGCAGTACGAGGAGCCCAGTTTCGCGAGCAGGGCGGAGCAGGAAGCCTCCGACTTGGAGAGATAGGCGGAACAAAGCGCCTCCTGGCCGGTCGGGCAGCCGCCGGCGGCGCCGGCCGCGCTCGACACTCCCAGGTAATATTGCCCGCATTTATAATTAGGACTTTTCAGCAGCGGCACATCGGTCCTCCCGCCCCGGCTTTCACCAGGCAGGTAGTTGCAGAAGGACGGGTCGCGGCGCGCCAGCCCGACGCAGGAAAGATACTTCCCCAGCAGTTCGTAAGTATCCTCATTGTCGGTATTGGAGAAAGAGCCGTAAGGCGCGAGGTAGCCCCAGATCCGCCCGTGTGCGGAAAAGATCTCGTTCAGGGAACCGCCCTTGCAGGGGCCGCTTTCATAGAGCTTGTTCTTTATGGTCGGAAGCGCGCCGTAAGTGGAAGGAGCGCCGGACCTGGAAATTTCCGCCGAGAAATTCTCGGGTATGGAATAAAGAGTGGCGCCGGCCGGGAGGGGCGCGGGAACGGGAAGAGGGGCGCCGTCCGGCGCCGGCTGCGCGGCATGGAAACCGGCGCTCTCAAAGGAAGCTTTACGCTGCTGGTACTTGATTCCGGCGGCGAAAGCGAGCAGCAGCGCGGCGGCGAGGATCAACCATTTTTTCATTGCTTTGCACGCGCCGGCCGGGAACTGCGCCCGCCAGGCGGCCTTTTTTATCCGCGCTTGCCAGCTTTCTTTTTAGCCCCGGCGGCGGCGCTTTGCTCCACCCCCGCGGCTGAAAGCAGGGCTTTGGTGGCTATGATGGAAGCGATCTTGAAATTCCTGCGGCTGAGGTCTATCCGGCACTGCTGGTTCAGGACTTCATTGCAGAATTCGCCCGCGGCGTCGCCGCCCGCGGAAGCTTCAACGATGAACCCGCCGGCAGCTTTCGCGACGCGCAATCCGCGCCCCTCGAAAACCGCGGCCGCTAGGTCCACGGCTTCGGCGCAGTAGATCCCGCCGCTTAAAAAGATGTCACCGGCTTTTTTTACAGGCTTCATTTTTGCACCCACCCTTTCAGGATCTTTGCGCTGGCCGGCTTCTTGAGCAGGGCGAAAAGCGCGTCGAACATGCCCATGGAAAGAGCGCAGCGCCCGCTGGACGGCATATCGCCCCACAGGGAGCCCTGAGTCTCGTAGTTGTAGACGGGGCAGACGCCGCAGTAAGGTTTGTAGACGCAGCGGGAGCATTGCGGCTGGGACTCCAGGTTGGAGGCCGCGGCGCAGGCCCTCGAGGCCGGCGCAAGCATCACTTTGCGGTAGGAATCTTTCAGGACGTTCCCTATCTTGAAGAGGTCGTCCCCCTCCCAGCCCACCATGCGGCCCTCGTCGCAGGAATAGAGGTCGCCGTTATAGTTGTAAGCCACCTGGCCTATGGCCGCGCCGCAGGGGCAGCGCATGTCCAGGTAGCCGGGGTCGCTGCCGTTGATTATCTTCTCTAGCATTATCACGGCGTGCCGCTCGCGGATCTTCTTTCCGGCGGCGTTCAGCTTCAGGATGTAATTCAGGGTATTGCGGTAGAAGACCGCGAACTCCCCGGCGGAATAGCCGATCTTCGGCCAGAGGTTCTTGGCGTAGCCTATCGGGGCCAGCGGCCGCGCGAAAATATCGGTAAGGCCGTTGCGCAGGTATTCGTCCACGATCTCTTTTTCCCGGCCGAGCGAATATTTCGACACGGTAAGCAGCGCGCTCGGGTTGAAAGTCTTGTACTCCGGGACCTGCTTGGCGGCGCGGCCGATGAAGTACTTAAGCCACTTCACGGTATCCGCGTGGGAATTCCCGCCGGTAAAGATCCTGTTCTTATTGTGCAGGTCGGCCGGGCCGTCCAGGGAAGTGCAGACCGAAACCTCGTTCTCCACCAGGAAGCGGGCTTTCTCTTCCGTCATCAGGCTGAAATTGGAGACCAGGGCCAGCCGGACCTCCCGGCCGAGCTCTTTGGCGCGGCGGCGGGCATAAAGCACGGAGTCTTTGAGCGTGTCCCAGTTAAGAAGCGGCTCGCCGCCCTGGAACTCTATCGTGATGCCGGGATTGGTGCTCTTTAGGGCGAAATCAACGCTCTTGCGGGCCACAGCGCGGCTCATATCGGTGCGCCCGCCCGCGGCGCCAAGCGCCCCGGACTGGCAATAGAGGCATTTGTGGTTGCAGCGCAGCGTCATGACCAAAATGTGAAGGCCGGGGCCGGCGCCGAGGAAAGCGTTCTTTTTGGAGCAGGCGGCGGCGAAACCTTCGAAATCCGTCATCTCGCGCACGAAACCCTTGGCCGCAAGCTCGCCGTACAGCTTCTCGCCCGAGCCAAGGCGCCCTGCGGAGAAGCGGGCGAAATCGGCTTTGGAGACGGCGGCGGTGAAGCCGGCGTCGTTGGAAAGCAGGACGGAGCCGTCCGCCATCCGCCGAAAGGTGAAGTAAGGGAGACCTGCTATGCGCGGCTTACCGTTTTTTTTTGCGGCCGTTTTTGGAGTCATACTTTTCTTCCCATGTGCTGGTGATCCCCAGGGGGTCGGCCGAAGCGCCCTTGGCGGTCTCCGCCTTTATTTCGCCCTCTATCTGGTTTATCAGGTCGTTAAGTTCTTTTTCCTGCTGGGGCGTAAGGCCGGAATCGTCCTTTTCGGGAGGCTTGGGCTGGTAGTTCATGGCCTTGAGCAGCAGGAACTCCCGCAGCTCCCTGTTCTCGGAGGAAACGCGCTCGCGGAGCTTCTCGTCCTCGAGCTCGCCCTGGAAATGTTTCGCCAGGCCCGCCGCTTTAGCCCCGGGTTTAGGGGAGAGGTCCACCTGCACCTTGTCGCCGGGCAGCGGTTTAATAAAAGCGTAGGCCAGGCCGCCCAGGGAATGGGCGGCGTAGCGGATAGAATCAAGACTGTATTTTTTCAGGCTGACCTGGATAGAAATATTTTTTGGCAAACGGAACTCCTTGGAGGCTTGGAAGCCGGCTTAGCGCGCCGGGTCTTGAAATTTTCAGGCTAGAATTTGCAGCAGACCATGGTTCCGCCCCAATCTTCGCCCAGCACTATGAACGTGCCCCAATTGCTGGTGGTGCTGCCGCCGGGCAGGAACCCCGTTACCCTGGCCACGCCGTCGCCCATGAACCCGACCACGCTTTTCCCGCCGGGGCAGTTAACCGTGCCGCCGACCCCGTAGCCGACGCGGGTGCACACATTGGTGAAATTCCCCGTCACGTTAAGGTCGCCGTTCACGTCCAGGCGGTCCCAGATGCTGACGGAACGGCCGCCGCCTATGCCGCCGGAGCGCCCGAGTATCATCAGGGTATTGAAATTGGAGGCGTTTTCGATGGCCGCATTGCCCCAGGCATTGCCGATGCCGGTGTGACTGTGCCCGGTATTGTTGAAGTAGAGGTCGGAGTTGGTAAGGTAAGTCTGCCCCTGGCTGGAGCTGCCGGCTACGATCGCATTGCCCGTAACGTTGGAATTGCCGAATACATGAAGCTTGCTGGTTGCCGCCCCGTTGCCGACCGATAGATTGCCGCCATCACGGGTAAGAATAGTATTCTGTGTCGTCAGCAGGCTCACATAGCCGCCGTACGGGGCCGGGTAATAAGTAGTAAGAGTGAGGCTTTCAGAGCCGATAAAGCCGGGATGCCAGCAAATGAAGAACAGGACAAGCAGGGGAAGCGTGTTTTTTCTGCTGAATTTGATCTTTGCTTTGAGTTCTTCCATAGTTTCCATAGAGCCCCCATGCGGACCGAACTCCGGACCTTCAAAACGGCCTGCTTCTCCCCGCCTGCATTTTAATAGATATCTACTATATAGCATAGCAGAAAAGTCCGGGTATTTCAATGCCGAAAGGGAGGCGGCGGAATTAGAGGAGGATTACCACAAAAACTGCCTTAAACTTGTCTTCCAGGAAAGCCCTGGCCTCGCCGGCTATCTCGGCAAAGTCCTCGAGGTCCTTTGTGGAGGAGGAAAGAAAGGCCCCGGAGTCGCGCACGGCCAGGACATAGCCCTGGGCGGGGATCTCTCCCGGGAGGGAGCGGAGGCAGTCGAGCAGGGCGTCCCAGTTGCCTCCGAAATAGGCCGGGAATCTGAAGGCCGCGGCCAGGGCCGGCATCAGCCCGGCTTTATCCGCGATCTTCGCGCCGTCCACATAAGCGGTAAAAAAAGCCGGCGGAGGAAATAGTTTTCCTATTTCCTCCGCCGCCGTCCCGCGGGCCCTGAAGTCCAGGAAAAGTCCTTCCTTCCCGGGCAGGCCCATCGGTTCTAGTAAACCACCGTCAGCAGTATGAAATGCGCGTAATGGTCGGGCGTGTAATAGATCTTCTCGCCGCCGCCGATTATGATGCGCTCAGAGCCGCGGGCGCTCAGGTCCGGAGCCACCTGGTAGGTGGTCCCGCCGATCACGACCGTGTGAGGCGCGCTGCCGGTAAGCAGGGTATATTCCTTGTAAAAGCCCTTAGGCTGCACGGGCAGGCGGCCTTCTTTATTGCTGAACACCGCGCCGTCCTGCGCATAAGGCAGGTGGACGCCGTTGTAGATGTCGGTAACCAGCTTCATTATCGATTTGATGCGGGACGCGTCTTCGATCTTCGGCGTGAAGTCGCGGCCGGGCTTCGGAGAGAGGGCCGCGGCTTTAAAGATAACTTCTTCGGGAGCGGAAGCGGGAACGGCGGGAAGCTCCACTAAATTCCTGAATTCGGCGCCGGAAACAAGTTCGCCGAGCGCGGCCGATCTTACGTCGGAGGCGGCATAGGAGGCTAAACCGGAGAAAGAGAGGACTAGAACGGCCGCAAGCTTCATCCAAAGGCTCTTGTTTTTAAGCATGCTGATTTTCCTTTTGCCGAATATTTATCCGCAGTAGTACAGCTATATTCTAATATATGAAAACTTTCTGCCGAGGGTCCAAGTACCCAGCCGCGTCTGGGCCAAAGGACCCACTCAGCAATGCGGATAGTTTAATGATAAAATACAAGCGTGGCCGTCTGCCGGGCATGGCTCCCGACACGGCACATACGGCAATGAAAAAGAACGCGCCTAAAACCGGCTGGATAAGCGAGCAGCTCTGCGTGCAGACGGCGCGCACCTGCAACCTTTACTGCGTCTATTGCCAGAACCCTCCGACCGGCGTCTCCGCGCCGAAAGAAAAGACCGCCGCGCTGATCAGGAAGAAAGGGATCAAAGCGGTAAGCCTCGAAGGCGGCGGGGAACCGACGGCGGGCGCGGATTTCTTCGACTGGCTCAAGACCCTCAAAGCGGCCGGGGTAAAAAATTTCATGCTCTCCACCAATGCCGTGGCGCTCTCGGACCCGGAATTCTGCGGCAAGGCGGAAAAAGCCGTGGACTATTTCACTGTAAACTTCCCCGCCTCCGATCCCGAGACCTACCGGAAAGCCACCCGCAGCGTAAAATTCGACATGGCCGTAAGGGGCCTCGAGAACCTGAAAGCCCTGGGCGCCGAGAACAAGATCCGCCTCTTCCACATAATATTCAGGGACAATTACCGCCGGCTCCCCGCCTTCGCCGACTGGGTCATAAAGAAATTTCCCGGCCTGGCTTTCGTCAACCTGACCTTCGTGCGCAATGCCGGGCGCGTCGGAGACAGCGCGGACATAGTCCCACGCTACAGCGAAGTAGAACCTTTCTTAAAAGTTGCCCTCGCCAAACTGAAACTTAAAAAGATAAAAGCCGTGGTCCAGAACGTCCCGCTTTGCCGGCTTAAGAATTTCGAGGGCTTCTCTTTCGAATTCCAGCGCTGGCGCAGGGGCGACCGGATCCTGGAAGCCGGCATCGCCGAAAAGGCGGGAAACCCGGCCTGCAAACGCTGCGCGCTGGAACAGGCCTGCTGCGGGGCGAGGAAGGATTACCTGCGGATACACGGGAACAAAGAGCTGGTCTCTTCGGACAAAGACCCCGAAAGCATCGCTCCCGAAGCGTTTTAACCGATGAAAATAGTCTCATGTTTCTCCGACCTCAAGGAACTGGAGCCGCTGGCCGGGGCCGGCGCCGACGAATTCTATACCGCCGTCGAGGGGCTGCCGGCCTTCAGCGTCGGGTTCCTGCCGGGCCGAGACCTGGCCCCGGCCATAAAGCAGGCCCACGCGCTCGGGAAGAAAATAGCGCTCGCGGTCAACGCCATCCACGCCGCGGCCACCGATAAAAGGCTCGCCGCCATAGAGAAGCGGATCAGGTCCCTGGACAAGCTCGGGATGGACGCTTTTATCATTTCCAACCCCTATTTGCTCGGCCTGTTCTCAGGCCGGGGGAAACGCCTGCGGGCGGAGCTCCACCTGAGCTCGGTGCAGCCGGTCTTCAACAGCCTCAGCGCCGCTTTTTTCTCCCGCTTCGGCGTCTCCCGCCTCATCCTCCCGAACCAGCTCTCGCCGGTAGAGGCGCTGAAGACGCTCGCTTTCTGCCGCGAGCGCGGCATAGAGACCGAGATCTTCGATTACCGCTTTTTCGGCTGCGCCTATATCAACGGCCGCTGCCAGCTGCACAAGCCCGGCCACTACAATTTGAAGTCGGCCATCCTCGGCGGGAATCTCTGCCGCATAAACGCGAAAGCGGGCGGGCTGGTGAAACTCAGGACCCTGGACCTGCCCGGCCGCGCCAAAGAGCTCCCGGCGCTTGTAAAACGCCTCGAGGACAGGTTCACCTGCGGCGGCGCCCCCAGGCTCTCCAACGCCGCGGCTTTCTTCGATTTCTTCGCCTCGGGCGCTCACTACCTGAAGTACGGCACGCGCCACGACGCCCCGGAAGTGAAAGTCAAAAAGGTGGGCGAACTCCGCGCAATGCTCGGCCTGGCGGAAAGACTTTCGGCCTCGCTGCCCCCGGCTGAAGCCCGGCGGGACTTCATCAGGGAATTGTCGCGCTGGAACGGGGGCGGCTTTTAAATGGCTCTGGAAAAAGGCATAAGGCTCGGGATAATGACGCTGGCCGCGCTGAAGAAATCCGGCGGGCTGGACGCCGCGCTGAAGGGCTTCGAGCGGTTCTACCTGGGCCCGGAATTCTGCGAGAACCTGATCGACGGCTCCGTCTGCGAGGAGGCCGCCTGGCTGCAGGGAAAGGGCAAAAAGATCTGCCTCCTGACGCCGCTCCTGAGCGAGAAAGGCGCCGGGCTCCTCGACAAAGTCTTTAAAAAACTTTTGAAGTTCGCGAAGAACGGCAGGCTGGACCCGGCGGGGCTGGAGATCACGGTGAACGATTTCGGGACCGTGGAACTGGCGAAAAGGAACGGCCTCCCGTTCACGCTGAACGCCGGGCGGCTCCTCCGCGACAATGTTTTCGACGATACCGGGAAGGCCATCACGGTCCACAGCGGGCTGGCCCTGAAATTTTTCCGGGAGCTCGGCATCAAGCGCTTCGAGCTTTCCACCCTTGGCCACCGCCCCGACGTGAATTTTGCCAAGGGCGCGCTCTTCGGTTTCGACCGGAGGGAGTTCAGGCTGACCCTTTATTACCCCTACCTCAACCTCACCACCACGCGCACCTGCCTGGTCGGGATGCGCGACGTGCCGACCGAAGAATCGGTGCGCGGCGTGGAATGCTCGCGCGAGTGCCTCATCAGCTCCTTCGAGCTGGCGCACCCGTCGATAAAGGAAAAGCTGCTGGTCCGCGGCAACACCGTCTTCCTCGAGTTCCCGGACAAGTTCTACGCTTCGGAAAAAAGCCTCGCAAGAATGAACGTCGACCGCCTGGTCTACGCCCCCTTCCCCTGAAAAAAGCCCCCGGGAGTTCCCGGGGGCTTTTATATCCCGAACCTTTAACCGTGCGGCTACAGCAGCTCGGCCACCAGCGCGGCCAGCGGGCTGCGCTCGGTCTTGGTGAAGGTCAGGTGGCCGTAGATCTTCTGGCCGCGCATGCGGTCGACGATATAAGTGAGGCCGTTCGACGCGATGTCCAGGTAGGGATTGTCTATCTGGTAGGGGTCCCCGGTCACTACGACCTTGGTGCCCTCGCCGGCGCGCGACAGGATGGTCTTGATCTCGTGCGGCGTCAGGTTCTGCGCGTCGTCCACGATCATGTACTGCTTCGGCAGCGAGCGGCCGCGGATATGCGTCACCGAGGCGATCTCGATCTTCTCGTTCTGCAGCAGGTACTCGAACTTCTCGACGGCGCTTTCCTGGTGGCGCTTGTCCATCACGAACTCTAAATTGTCGTAGATCGCGCCCATCCAGGTGGAGAGCTTCTCTTCTTTCGTGCCCGGGATGAAGCCGATATCCTTGCCCACCGGGACTATCGGGCGGCAGATGATAAGCTTGCGGTAGACGCTTTCCTCGACGGACTTCTGCAGGCCGCAGACCAGCGTCACCAGCGTCTTGCCGGTGCCGGCGGCGCCGAGCAGCGTCACCAGCTTCACGGAATCGTCAAGCAGCAGCTCCATCGCGCAGCGCTGCTCCTTGTTGAGCGGGCGGATGCCCCAGGGGGACGGCTCGGGGTTGAGCGCCCTTATCTTCAGGGTATCGTTAGGGTCGACGCGGCCGATGGCGGATTTTTTTGGATCGCCCTTGGCATGCAGCACCACGAACTCGTTGGGCGACAGGTCCTTGTCGGGGCTGTTTATGACATGGTCCTTGTAGAATTTATCCACGTCGGCGGCGGAAACCTCGAGGGAGATCAGGCCCGGATAAAGCTCGTCCACGTTAACTTTGCCGGCTTCATAATCCTCGGTGGTGAGGCCGACCGCCTCGCCTTTGAGCCGCAGGTTTATGTCCTTGGTGACCAAAATGGTATTGTTCTTTTTCTGCTGGTACCAGTAGGCGGTGTTGAGGATGCGGTTATCCATCTCCAGCAGCTTGAATTCCTTGGGCAGGACCTGCACGTGGTCCAGGTCGACTATCAGCGTGCCGCCGGCCTCGGTCTTCACGCCGGCGTTCAGCTTGCCTTTGGCCCTGAACTCGTCCAGCTTGCGGGACACGATGCGCGCGCTTTTGCCGCGCTCGTCGCCGGCGCGCTTGAAATTGTCGAGTTCCTCTATGACGGAGATCGGGATCACCACGGTATTATCTTCAAATTTGGTAAAGGAAAGAGGGTCGTGTATAAGGACGTTGGTGTCGAGTATATAGACTTTTTTCATTTTTTTCTCCCTTAAATCGGCCGTCTGCGCGGCGCATGAAACCCGCGGATCCGCCCGCCCGATGCAACCGTTTATAACCCCGGCCCGTAATATTATTGTCGGCAGTTTCCGAGCTCCGCTAATTTTAGCATAAAAAACGGAAACGCCGGATTTATCTCGGCCGGTTAAAAAATAGTAAGATATCTATATTGTGGCCCGCTCCGGACACCCGCCGGGTCTGTATTCCCGATTTTCAAGGATATGATGAAAATAAATTTACTCCTGCTGCTTTTGCTCTCGGTCACGATACCTCCTGTTTCCGCGCAGCCTGCGCCCCAATCCCAGCCCGCGGCTTCGGTCGGCGAAGCCCCCTCCCCCGACCAGCTTAAAGAATGGATGGCGAGCCACGGGCTCGCCCAGCCCGCGCCGGAGGCCAAGGCCCTGCCCGGGATGTCGGCGGCGGAAGGTCTCCTGCCCGCGGCGGACGGACAGGGCGGCGGCCCCTGGGAAGTGGCCGAAACGGCGGCGAAGGGCCAGGTAAACCTCAAGGAAAAAGCGATCCTGAAGGCCGGGAAGGCTAAAAAAGGCCGCCTCTACCACAAAGATTTCGTCAACCAGGATATAGAGGCGATACTCGCGCTGGGCAGCGTTGACAAGATCTCGGTGGATATCGAAGAGCTCCCCGGCCGCCCGCTGTCCCCGAAACTGGCCGAGGCCGCCGGCTCCTCCGTCCCGGTGCGCATCACCTACATCATCTCCGAAAAGCCCATGGTCAAGACCATAACGGTGACCGGGGCCAAGGGCCTGTCCAAATCGGCCGTCAAAGACGAGATGACGCTGAAGGAAAAAGATTTCTTCGACGAGCTGAAGATCCGCGAGGACCTGATAAAAATAACCGATAAATACCACGAGAAAGGCTATATAGACGCCAGGGCGGACTACGAAGTGCGCTACGACACCGCCGCCTCGCTGGCCTTCCTGACCGTCTCCGTAACGGAGGGCAAAAAGGCGCGGGTGGCCGCGGTGGAATTCACGGGCGCGGCCGCCTTCAAGCAGAAAAAGCTGCTGAAGAAGATGAAGAACAGGCCGAAGAAGATCTATTCCCCGCAGGACCTCGACGAGGATTACAAGGCGCTGACGGACTTCTACAAGAACAACGGCTACGCCGACTTCAGCATCACGGACACCTCCACCACCTTCAACGAAGAGCGCTCAAGCGTGACCATCAGGATCACGGTCTCCGAGGGGAACAAGCAGAAATTCGGCGCCACCTTCTTCGCCGGCAATACGGTTTATATGCCCAGCGAGCTGCTGCCGGCCGTGGAATACCGCCGCGGCAAGCTTTTCAACCAGGAGCGCTTTAACGACACGGTCCGCGGCATCCAGGACAAGTACGCGGACAAAGGCTACCTGAAGGCCGTGCTGGTCCCCGACCGGGTCTACAACGAGAAGACCGGCGAGACCGACGTTACGTTCAACATCACCGAGAACAACCAGATCTTCGTCGACCACGTGGACGTTGAAGGCAACAAGGCGACCAAGTCCTACGTGCTGACGCGCGAAGTCACGCAGAAAGAAGGTACGGTGTTCAGCTCCTCCAAGATCCGCCGCAGCCAGGAAAGGATCTTCAACCTGGGCTTCATCGACGACGTCAGCCCGGTGATAAACCCCACCGCCGACCCGGACAAGGTGGACCTGGTGTTCGACATCGTGGAAGGCAAGCCCGGCATGCTCACCGCCGGCGCCGGCATCTCCTCCAACGACGGGCTGGTCGGCACGCTCTCGCTCTCGCACCTGAACCTTTTCGGCCGGGCCTATAAGACCTCGCTGTCGTGGAACTTCGGCAAGCGGGTGCAGGACTACTACCTCAGCTGGTCAACTCCCTGGGTAGGGTCCCACCCCACCTCGCTGGGCGTGGACATCTTCAACACGCGCCACTACAAACCCTTCCAGAGCACCCTCTCGGCCTATACCGAGCGCCGCACCGGCGGCAAGATAACGCTCGGCCCCCGCTTCGAGGAGGATAAATACCACCTCACCACCGCCTACACTTTCGAGAAGGTGCGCATCTCTGAGATAGACCAGCTTTACAAGTCCGAGCTGGCCGCCGGGACCAGCGTCACCTCCTCCATCTACGTCGAGTTCGCGAGGGACACGCGCGACAATGTCTGGGACCCGACGCGCGGGACCAAGCTCTCCATCGGCGTGGATTACGCCGGCGGCCCGCTGCAGGGCGACGTCAACTATTACAAGCCGACCTTCTCCTCCAGCTATAACCTGAAGCTGTTCTCCATAGACGACTATCCTTTCGTCATGGCTGTCGGGAACAGGTTCGGGTTCGTGGGACGCTTTGGCGAGACGAAAAAAGTCCCGGTCTACGAGCGCTATTTCATCGGCGGGGCCGAGACGGTGCGCGGCTACTCCAATAACGGCCAGATAGGCCCCCCCAACGGCGGCCGGGTCTACGACGTCGCCAACATAGAGTTCAAATTCCCGCTGGCCCGCGAGCGCCGCCGCACCATCGTGCAGTTCGCTTTCTTCTTCGACATAGGCAATTCCTGGGACGGCTTCGACAAGATCAGCGGCCGCTTCGGCACCGGGACTACGGATATGAAGGCCGGCGCGGGGTTCGGGATACGCTTCACCACCCCCGCCTTCCCGATACGGCTGGACTGGGGCTACGGCTTCAACCACAAGCCCGGGGAACAGCGCGCGGATATATACTTCACGCTGGGGAACCTCTTTTAGAGGATCGGAAAACTGGAGGATAGGCCGGGAGTTCCGGGCCCTTTATTTATGAAAAAACTTTTTTTCATCGTTCTTTTGGCTTTGCCCGCGCCTAAAGCCGGCGCGCTGGAACTGCTGCTGGAGGAAAACCGCGGCGAGTCCGGGACCATCGGCTACGTCGACATCGACCGCGTCTTCAAGGAATACTCCGGCACCACCGGCGCCCGCGAGGAATTCATAGCCGAGATAAAGAAAAAAGAAGACGCCTTGAACGCAAAAAAGATCCCCATCTTCACGCTGAAGGCCGAAATAGCCAAGCTGCGCCAGGAGCGGGAGTTCGCCCTGACCCTTCCCTCGCTTCTCGAAACGCAGCGCAGCGTGGCGGACGCCGCGGCAGCGACGGCCGCGCAGGCAGCCGCCCAGGCCGCGCAGGCGGCCGCCCTGGCCGTACAGGCCTCCACCGAAGCGGTGCAGGTTTCCACCGGCAGCCCGCAGACTTCAAGCGGAACCGTCCAGGCGCCTGAAGCGGCGCCCCAGCCGGCGCCGCAGGCCGCGCCTCAGCCAGCCATGGCCCTGCTTCCCGGCATGGACGGAATAGACATGCCGGGCATAACCAAGGTCCCGGTTTCTCATTTTAAATTTTCGGTTTCCACCTCGGTAGCGGAGATAGACGCCGTCCTGGCCAAAAAGCAGGCGGAATTGTCTTCCAAAGAAGAGGAACTGCGCCTCTTCCAGCGCCAGACCGAGAAGGAGCTGCTGGAGCAGGAAAGCCGCAGGAGCGAAATGCTGCTGGGCCGCATCTACGTAGCGCTGAAAGAGCTGGCTATAAAAGAGGAAGTCAGCGTGATCATCGACAAGCGCAATATCCTGTTCGGCCAGAAAGCTGTGGACCTCACGGCCAAGCTGCTTAAGAAGCTAGAGGAAAACGGTTTATGAAGCTTAACGCCAACGACATAGCCAAGCTGGCCGAGGGCGACCTGGTCGGCGACGGCGCGCGGCCCGTCTCCGGCGCTGCCCCGCTCGATAAAGCCGGCCCTTCCGACCTTTCCTTCCTCGCCGACCCGGCCCATGCGGCCGCCGCGATGCTGTCAAAAGCGGGCTGTCTACTGGCCCCGCGCGGTTCGGAAGAAGCTTTCAAAGGGTTCCCGGGCGTCCTGGTCTTCACGAAAAACCCGAAATACGCTTTCATGCTCGCGCTGCGCCTGATAGAGAAAGAAGTCCGCCCGCTGCCCGCGCCCGGTATACACCCCTCGGCTTTCGTCTCCTCTTCGGCCAGCCTCGGCAAGGACGTCCACGTCGGCCCTATGGCGGTTATCGAGGAAGGAGCGGCCGTCGCCGACGGGGCGGTCATAGGCGCCCAGTGCTATATAGGCCGGAACGCTAAAGTCGGGCGCGCGACCAGGCTCTATCCCGGCGTTAAGATCATGGACGCCTGCGAGATAGGGGCGGAAGTCATAATCCACGCCGGCGCTGTCATAGGCTCGGACGGCTACGGCTATATTTCTCCGCGAGGGACCCATGAAAAGATCCCCCAGATCGGCAAAGTCATCGTCGAAGGCAGGGTGGAGATCGGCGCGAACACCACGATAGACCGCGCCGCCCTCGAGACCACCGTGATAGGCGGCGGGACCAAGATAGACAATTTAGTCCACATCGCCCATAACGTCAAAGTCGGCAAGCACTGCCTGATAATGGCCGAGGCCGGCATAGCGGGCTCCGTGGTCCTCGGCGACAATGTCATCATCGGCGGGCAAAGCGCGATCTCCGACCACGTGACGGTCGGCGATAATTCCGTAGTGATGGGCAAGACCGGCGTCATGACCAATCTGCCGCCGAACCAGATAGTCTTCGGCCACCTCGCGCGCCCCCGCCTCCTGGCCATGAAAATAGAAGCCCTCCTCGGCAAGCTCCCCGAGATGCACAAGGCGATCCACAAACTGCAGAAGAAGCTGGGGATTTAAGACAGGTCTTTTTAAATTAAGCATAGAGCGGCTGGGCGGCCTACCGTGCCGACCGGAACGCAAAAACGTTGTCTCGCACACCGTGCTCGCAACTCCCGCTCTCGCCCTCCGCGCTTACGCAAGCGTCGGGCTCCGAGAGGGTTTTGCTTATCCGATCGTCACGGTCTCCGCCCAGGTTACTCGATTTAACGGAAAACGTGCCGTCTGACAAAGCAGATCGGAGGGGAGACCACAGGGGCCAGGTTAGCAAAAGCCCGTCGGAGAGCGAGGCTTGCGTAAGCGCCGAGCTCGAGACCGGCAGGCGCGCGCACGGTGTGCGCGACGCCGGTTTTGCGTTCTGGCCCCTGTGGTAGGCCCCGACTAGGCATCTCGCGGTATTAAATTCAAAATGCGCACAACGATTAAAGTTCCTGCAACCATTGAAGGCATCGGCCTGCATAAGGGGAAGGCTGCGCGCGTCACTTTTCTGCCGGCGGACGGGGCTACGGGGTTCAGGTTTATCAGCGCCGCTTTCGGGGAGCCGCTGCCGGCCCGGCTGGATAAGGTCGCGGGGACGGCGCGCGGGACCAATATCAGCGACGGGAAGAGCACGATTTACACAGTAGAGCATCTGCTTTCGGCCGCGGCCGGGCTCGGGATCGACGACCTCGATATCGAGATAAGCGGAGAAGAGCCGCCCGCCGCCGACGGGTCGGCGCTGCCCTTCGCCGACGCGCTCCTTAAGGCCGGCCTGCTCGAAAAGCCCGGACAGGAGCGCAGAGAGCTCAAGCTCTCCGCCAGGGTCGAAATGACCAAAGGCGACATCAGCTATTCGGCCCGCCCCTCCCAGGGCGTATCTTTCAAGCTGACCTACGATTACCCGCACGCGCTGGTGGGCAGGCAAGAAGTGGAATTCACGCTGACCCCCGAAGCCTACCTCGAACTCGTGGCGCCGGCAAGGACCTTCGGCTTCACCCACGAGATCGAGGCCCTGAAGGCCGCCGGCCTCGCCCTGGGCGGCTCGCTCGAGAACGCGGTAGTTATAGGCGAAAAAGAGATAATAGCCAAAGACGGCCTGCGCTTCCCCGACGAATTCGCCCGCCATAAACTGCTGGACCTCATAGGGGACCTGGCCCTGGCCGGACTGCCGCTGAAAGACATCCATATAGAAGCCGAACGGCCCGGGCACGCCGCCAATGTCAATTTTGCTAAACTATTATCAGAAAAGGCGCTTTAACCATGACCGAAACTAAACCCCGCCATTACAAGCCCGTCCGCGTCATTCCCTGCGAGGAAATACTCCGCATCATCCCCCACCGCTACCCTTTCATGATGGTCGACCGCGTGGAAGTAGTGGAGGAAGGCAAGTACTGCGTCGGCGTAAAATGCGTAAGCGCCAATGAGCTCTATTTCCACGGCCATTTCCCCGAAAAGCCCATAATGCCCGGCGTCCTGATACTCGAAGGCATGGCCCAGACCGCGGCGGCCATGATGATGGACCTCCCCGAGACGAAAGGCCGACTCGGCTTTTTCGCCGGGATCAGCAAGGCCAGGTTCCGCCGCCAGGTAGTGCCCGGGGACGTGCTCAAGATGCACGTGGAGATACTCCGCATAAAGAGCCATATCGGCAAGGTCAGGGCCGAAGCCTGGGTAGGCGACGAGTCCGCGGCGGAAGCCGACCTTACCTTCGCGATAGGTTAAAATTTGAGACAACTTCCTGGAGGAGACCATGCCCACTAAGATACACCCTACAGCGGTAATCCACCCCAAAGCCCAGATCGACGCCGACGTGGAGATAGGACCTCTCACCGTGATAGGCGAGGACGTCCAGATAGGCGCCGGGACCAAGATAGGCCCCCACTGCATCTTCGAATTCTGCACCGTCGGGAAGAACAATCTGTTCACCGGCGCCGCTTATGTCGGCATGCCGCCGCAGGACTGGTCCTACAAGGGCGAGCACACCCGCTTCACCATGGGCGACAGCAATGTCATCCGCGAAGGCGTCTCTCTCCACCGCGGCTCCCACGCCACCAACCTCACCTCCATGGGCTCCAACTGCATGCTGATGGCCAATTCCCACCTCGGTCATGACTGCCGCGTGGGCGACAATGTGATCATGGTCAATTCCTCCGCCGCGGCCGGCCACGTGCACATCGGCGACCGGGCCACCATCTCCGGCCTCGTCGGCATCCACCAGTTCACCCGCATAGGCAAGTTCGCGATGATCTCCGGCGGCGGCATGGCCAACCAGGACATCATCCCTTACGTCATCGCACAGGGCGACCGCGCCAAGCCAGTCAGCCTGAACCTTGTCGGCCTGAAGCGCAACGGCTTCTCCCGCGAGACCATAAAGATCATCAAGCACACCTTCAAGACCCTCTTCTTCCACGGCCTTACCCTGAAGGACGCCATAGCCAAGCTGCGCGGCGAGAACCTCCCGCCGGAAGCCGCCCTGATCCTGGACTTCTGCGAAGGGACCAAGCGCGGCATAGCCCGCCCCCGCAGGAACGCCGTAGCGCTCGAGACGGCGGTAAACGACTGATGGGCGAAAAAATAGGACTTGTAGCCGGCGGAGGAAGCTTCCCGCTGCTTTTCGCGGCCGAAGCTAAGAAAGCCGGCCGCGAAGTCTATATCGTCGGCCTTGAAGGCATCACGCCCAAAGAGATAGAGACTTACGCCGTAGAGACGCAATATTTCAAGCTCGGCAATATCGGCGGCCCGCTGACCTACCTCCGCGAGCGCGGCGTCAAAAAAGCGATGATGGTGGGCAATATCCCCCACGTCAATATTTTCGGCGGCATCATGCCGGACATGCGCGCCGCCAAACTCCTTTTCAAGCTGCGCGACAAAAAAGCCAATTCGATCTTCAGCGCCGTCTCGGAAGAGTTCGCCAAGGACGGCATAGAGATAGTCAGCTCCGCCACCCTCCTCGAACACCTTCTGATAAAGCCCGGTCTCATAGCCGGGAAGAAGCCGGACGCCGACACTTTAAAAACGGCCGCTTTCGGGTGGAAAGCCGCTAAAGCCCTTTCTTCTTTCGACATAGGGCTGACCGTGGTGCTCCGCGACCAGACCGTCCTGGCCGTGGAAGGGATGGAAGGGACCGACGAATGCATAAAGCGCGCCGGGAGCATCCTGAAAAAACTCGGCAAAGGCCCGACGATGACGGTGGTTAAAGTCGCCCGCCCGAACCAGGATATGCGCTTCGACCTCCCCGTCGCCGGCGCAAGCACCCTGCGGACCATGGCCGAGGCCGGCGCCACTACGCTGTTTATCGAAGCCGGGAAAACCCTGATCCTGGGCATGGAAGAGTTCCTCGCCGCCGCCAAAGAAACCCGCGTCACCGTCTTCGGCGCGGAGAACGAAAATTCTTTCCTGTAGTTTTCATAAAAATGAACGAACTGCTTTATAAGAACTCGCTCCCCCATTCGGCGCTCTCCGCCCTCGCCTGGCTCTATGTCCGTTTCATGGCCCTCACCTCGAGAATTTCAATAAAGGGCGACGGAACCCCGCCCGGCATCTACACTATCTGGCACCGGCAGGAAGTCATCATGATCTACGCCCAGCGCGGCCGCGGGCTGGTGGGCCTGGTCAGCAAAAGCAAGGACGGGGAATACATGGCCCGCATCCTCAAGCGCTTCGGCTTCTGCTTCGTGCGCGGCTCCACCTCTTCCGGCGGCTTCCTTTCCCTCCGCTCGCTCATCAAAGCCGCGCGCGGAGGTTTCTCCCTGGCCATTACTCCGGACGGGCCGAAAGGGCCGGTCTTCAAAGTTCAGCCTGGAGCTATCTACCTCGCACAGAAGGCGGGCATCCCCGTCATCCCCTGCGCCAGCGCCTATTCAAGGAAAAAGATACTCCGCAGCTGGGACAAGTACCAGTTCCCCCTCCCCTTCGGCCGGGTCCAGGTGGTTTACGGGGCGCCGTTCCCGGTGACCGAGACCGACGACGTCGCCGCCAAGGCCGTGGAACTTGAAAACGTTCTCAACGCCCTCACCGCCGAAGCCGAGCGCCTGGTGGCCGGCGCCTGAGCCCCGGGATCCCGGATGCGACAAACCGTTCCCAAACCGCCCGCAGCTCTCTCCGGCCCGCTCTTCAGCTCCGCTGCTTTCCTCGGCTCTTTCCTTCTCTTCCAGCTCGAGCTCCTGGCCGGCCAGACCGTGCTGCCGCACTATGGCGGGAGCTATTATGTGTGGACCGTCTGCCTGCTCTTCTACCAGCTCGTCCTGGTGGCCGGCTACGCTTACGCGCTTCTCCTGTCGGAGCGCCTGCCCCCGAAGACCCTCCTACTCGTCCATCTCGCTTTGCTCGCGGCAGCGCTGTCACTCATGCCCGCTTCATTCCCGGAGCAAACTTTCGCCAGCCCGGTCCCGGACCTGCTCTGGCGGCTGGCCCGGTTCATAGCTTTCCCTTTCCTGCTTCTCTCCGCCTCCACAACTCTTTGCCACAAACTTCTTTCCGACGCTTCCGGCCGCAGCTCTTTCAGCGTCTTCGCCTGGTCCAATGCCGGCTCGCTGGCCGGGATGCTTTCTTATTCGCTGCTCGTAGAGCCAGCCCTGCCCCTGTCTTCCGCCGCCTTGCTCTGGCGCGCTCTTTTTATTTTTTACGCGCTGCTCTTCGCGGCCGCCCTGCGCTTCGGATTTAAGAACGCCCCGGCTCCGGCGGAAACAGGGGCGGCCGGAGAGAAGCCGCGGTATTTCCTCTGGTTCGTCCTGCCCGCCGGGACGGCGGCGCTGCTTACGGCCGTGACCAGTTATCAAAGCTCCGCCACGGCCTCCATGCCGCTGACCTGGATGATACCGCTCTGCGTCTACCTTCTTTCCTATGCCGTACTTTTTGCGGGCGGGGACATCAAGGTTAACACGCTTAGGGCCAGCCTCTTCTCTCTTCTGATAATCCTGGCCGGCCTGCTTTGGCGCCTTCAGAGCCCGCTTACCACGGTGCTGCTTGCGCTGCTGAACTGGGCCCTGTTCTTCGCCTGTATCGTGGCCCATCGCGAGCTCTACCTCGCCCGGCCGCGCTCGGCGGCGCTTGCTCCGCGCTATTACCTTATGATGGGTCTTGGCGGCGTGGCCGGAACCGCGCTTGTGACGCCCGTAGGGGCGCTGCGCCTCTCTTTCGGTTTCGCCGACCTGTATATGGCCCTTTTAGTTTTCGTCGGGGCCCTGGTCTACGCTATCAACCGCGAGAGAGGCCTGGGGCTGCGCGCGATGGGCCTGGCGACGGCCCTGCTGGGCGGCCTGATAATGCTCGGGATGAAGCTATCGGGCGAGACGCAGGTTTACGGGCTGCGGAATTTTTACGGGATCTACCGCGTCGAGGACGACAGGGCGCAGGGCCTGCGGCGCTTTATCCACGGCTCGACGGTGCACGGGATACAGCATCTGGCCGCGGGGGAAGAGCTTAAGACGACGGTCTACTACTCAGCCGGCTCGCCCATAAACGAGGTGCTGCGCGATTTTCCCGCGGCTCATGTCGGGGCCGTGGGGCTGGGGGTGGGGGTTTCCTGCGCTGACGCGCGGAAGGGAACGGAGTGGACTTTTTACGAGCTGGACCCGGACGTGGTGGAGATCGCGCGGAAATATTTCACTTTCCTGGGGAAGTGCAAGGCTGAGGTGAGGGTGGTCACGGGCGACGCGCGGATCAATCTGCGGAAGGAGCCGCCGGGGCGCTTCGACCTGCTTTATCTTGACGCTTTTACGGGGGGCTCGGTTCCTTTCCACCTTATTACGCAGGAGGCGCTGGAGCTTTACCGGTCCAGGCTGAAGCCGGGGGGGCTGATGGTCTTCCATGTCTCGGCGAATTTCCTGGACGTTATTCCGGTGATCCGGCTTTCGGCGGCGGCGGCGGGGCTGCAGAGTCTTGAGAAGTCTATTTCTTTCGATCCGGACGATCCCGCGCGGCTTAGTTCGGAGTGGCTGGCGGTTACGGACAATCCCGCCCATCTGCGAAAGCTGGCGAATAGCGGCTGGATGGCGCCCGAGGCTCCCGCCGGCTGGCGTGTCTGGACCGACGATTACAGGAACGTCCTCAAAGCAATAAAGTGGTAGGCCGCACACAACCGCTACCGGCTGCGGGTGGGCGCCGCGGGGGCCGGTACGCAAAACGCGTTCGGCCACACCGTGGCCTCACTCCTCCTCAGGCCTCGGCGCTACGCAAGCCTCGGCCTTCGGAAGGTTTTGCTTAACCGGTCCCCGCGTCACCCACCCGGTTAACACACCAGGGGGCAAATTTTTTTTTACTTTACTGCGGGGACGAGGATGGTCGAGACGAGGTCGGCTTTGGGGAAGGCGGTTTTGAATTTTGAGACGGTGGTTTTCAGCAGGCGGCCCAAATCGTTTTCAATGGTGGGGCAATTAATGATGGTTACGGGGTGTTTAGCCGGGTAGTTTTCTTCGAGGCCTTTGAGGAAAGCGGCCCGGTATTTTTCATTGCCTTTCAGGTTCAGGTCGCCTACGACGAAGAACAGGGTGTCCATGGCGGGGGTGAATTTCATCTGCTCCATGGCGGCGGCGGTGTCCACCAGTCTCAGGCCGGCCAGGGAAAATTTATTGAGGTCCAGCAGGTTCACGATGGAGTCGAAGGAGGAGACGGCGGGCAGGACGGTGACGGCGATGCCGGCGGCGGCCATTTCTTTGTTTATGAGGGCGGTGGTGGCGTTCAGGAAGAAAGGGTTGCCGTAGGTGATGAACCCGACGGTATCGTGGGCGGAAAAGGCTTTTTTAACTTTGGCGGCGGTTTCGGCGAGGGAGAGGCCGCGCAGTGGTTCGAACCTGGCGCAGGAGCGGGCGAGCAGGTCTTTGCCGCCCTTGTCGAGGCAGTGCGAAAATACTATTTCGCATTTTTTCAGGACGGCCAGGGTCTCCAGGGTGACGTGTTTCGGCTGAAGGCCATAGGAAGCGATTATAAGCGACTTAATTTTTTTCACTGGAGTAATTATAATAAAATAAGCGCCCCGCACTTCGGCCCTTCCGGGAAAGTGCGGGGCGGTGCCGTGAACTGGCGCTGTTTTACTTGAAGTAAACGCGCAGGCCCACATTTGCGCGCAGGCCGGAGTAGTCATATTTATACTTCAGGTCATTGGCCCCCAGGCTGCTCCTGAGATTGAGCTTCATCCCGTCCGTGGTGTCCTGCATGACCATTCTCTTTTTTCCGATGGAGACGCCGTCGCGCTTAAGGTCCCCTGTCATATTGTCGAGCACCGCGCCGAACATAGCTTTGGCTCCCACATTGATGGAAAGCCATTTAGCCAGGAAGAACTCGAAACCGGCCTGGGCGTGGGGCACTATTTTTTTCTGGGTCAGGGTGGCCCTGTCTACCTGGGGCGTGTTGGTATTAATAACCTCGTACTTATTGCTAACCATGATGTAATCAGCGCCGCCGCCGCCGAAAAAGCTGAACCCGCCGCTCTTGGAAGTGAACTTAAGGTACAGGTCAGCCGGAATATACATGGTTTTAGCCCGGACGCTCGTGTTTTTATAAGTGGCGTTGGCGAACACCTGGTGAAGCTCGGCGTACACTTCGGGCATGGCGCCGAAGCCTAAACCGAACCCAAGGCGGACCCTTGAATTGCCCTCCACGAAGAAACCGGCCGAGCCGCCGACTTTGCGCCGCTCGACATATCCTTCGAACCTGCTTCCGGCATTGTTAGAGGCCCAGGTCTTGTAGGTGGCCTCGCTCCTCTCCAGGCCCTGCCCGTCCATCTGCCAGGCCGCGCCGGCAAATTCGGTGCCCCAGCGGGCGTGAGAGACCGAAGCGGTGAATATCAGGACCAGTAAAGCGAGAACGGCCGTTTTATTTTTCATTTTTCCCCCGTACATTTATCTTTGGATGGCTTTAATCAAGCGATGCATTGTATTATAGCATCTTTTATATATGCCCTGTTTTGACCACCAAACCACCTTATTTAGTAGAATAATAAGATTGGCGGCCCCATAAAGGCCCGTTTTTACCGCTTTTTCGTTTTAGAGGAATATATGCCTGAAAAAGAAAAAAAACTGCGTTTCGGCGTGATAGGAGCCGGCAAACTGGGCGGCTTCCACACAAATACCCTTTCCAAGATGCCCGAAGTGGAGCTGGTAGGCGTCTCCGACCCCGACCTGATGCGGGCCCAGGTCCTGGCCTGGCGCCACAACTGCGTGGCCTACAAGACCGAGGAAGAGCTCCTTGGCCAGGTGGACGCTATCGTAGTAGCCGCCCCTACAGAATACCACGCCGAAATAGGCGTAAAAGCTCTGAAAGCCGGGGTGCACGTCCTGATGGAGAAGCCCATCGCCAATTCCGAAGAAGGCGCCCGCAAGCTTCTCGAGCTTTCCGAAAAGAACAAGGTCGTCCTCCAGGTGGGGCATTCCGAGCGCTTCAACTCCGCGGTAGTGGAGACGATGAAGCACGTTAAGAACCCCCGCTATATCACCATAGAGCGGCTGGGCCCCTATGACCCGCGCGTGGCCGCCACCGGCGTCACGCTGGACCTGATGATCCACGACCTGGACATCCTGCTTACGATGATAGACTCCGAGATAGTGAGCTTCGAGGCGATCGGCGCCAGCCTCCTGTCCAACCACGAGGACATCTGCAATGTGCGGATAAAGTTCAAGAACGGCTGCCTGGCCGACGTCACCGCCAGCCGCGCCACCATGGAAGCCTCCCGCCGCATGCGCATCTACCAGCAGGATTCCTACCTCTCGGTGGATTATGTGAGCGCCCGCCTGAAGATCTACACGAAGAAGAACCCGGTGGTCAAATCCCTGAAGGACATCGAGATCACCTACCCGAAACTGGAACCGAAGCAGCCGATAAGGGAAGAGCTTTACCACTTCATAGACTGCATCAAGACCGCCAAGACGCCCACCCCCAGCGGCGAGAAAGGCCTGAAGGCCCTGCGTCTGGCCCTCGAGATCACCGAGCGGATGCGGCGTTTCGAGGTTTCCGGCTCCAAAGCGGAGGAAGCGCAGGAATCGCTGTCCCGCTCCCTGTCGGACATCGGCAAAGCGACCAAGATACTCGTTGAAGAAGGTCTCAAGAACGCCGGGATCGACAAGCATTAGAAGAATCGAGAGTCGAGGGTCGGGAGTCCGGAGAGAAGAGATTTCCTCCCCATCCCAGACTCCCGACTCCTGACTCCCGATTATTTTTTATGGCTACAATAGCACCGACAAATAAAAATATTTTAGTGGTGGCCGGCGACCCTTCGGGCGATCTGCACGCCGCCAATCTGATAAAAGCCCTCCGCGCCAAGGACCCCGAGATCTCCGTCACCGCAATGGGCGGGGTGCGGATGCAGGAAGTTTCGAACCACTTCATCTACAATTTGGTCTCGGTCGGGGCGGTCGGCTTCGCCGAGCCCTTCAAGAATTTTTTCCTCTGGCTCAAGCTGATCAAGCTGGTCCGCCGCTTCCTGGAAGACAGGCGCCCGGCCTGCGTGATAGCCGTGGACTTCTACGGTTTCAACAACCAGGTCCTCGGCCTGGCCGCGCACCGGAAGATCCCGGCTTTCTACTATATCAGCCCGCAGGTCTGGGCCTCCCGCCCCGGCCGCGCCGCGCGCATCGCCAAGCTCACTAAAGAGATCTTCGTGATCTTCCCTTTCGAGGAAGCGCTTTACAAGAAGGTCGGCGGCAGCGCCACTTTCGTCGGCCACCCGCTTCTGGACCTGATGCCGGAGCCGGTAGCCAAGGACTTCCCGCCGGCCGGCGGCGAGTGGAAGATAGGAATTTTGCCAGGCTCCAGGAAAGCGGAGATCTCCCGGCACCTTCCGCTCTTCATGAAAGCTTTTTACCGGATAAAAGAGCAGCACCCCAAGGCCAAGGCTTATTTATTCGCCGTGCCCGAATTCCCCGACGACCGGATAGTCCCGGCGCTGGAGGAAGTGGAGAAATACTGGTCCAAGGACATAGAGATAGTGCGCGAGAAGGACTACAAGGTCCGCGCCCGCCTCGATTTCGCCTTCACCTGCTCCGGAACCGCCACGCTCGAGAACGCCCTCCTCGGCGTCCCCATGGCCGTGGCCTACAAGATGGCCTGGTTCACCTATGAAGTGGCCAAGCGCGTGGCCAAGACGCCCTATATCTCTTTGGTCAATATCCTCCTGAAGCGGCCCGCCGTGAAAGAGCTGATACAGGAGAAGGCCACGGTGGACAATCTGGCGCAGGAAGCTTTCTCCCTCATCAATAACCCGCCCCGCATGCAGGCCGCACGCAAAGAGCTGATCGGCCTGCGCGACATGCTGGGCTCCCACGGGGCGGCCGAGCGCGCCGCGGAGAAGATCCTCCCCCACCTGAGCTGATATGACAGATCCCGCCGCAAGCGCAGTCCACGACAAAGCCAGGTTCAGGCTCCTGGCCAGGGAGCTGATAGCCTATCTGAAGCCGCACAAGGTCCGCCTGGCCCAGGCGGCCGTCTCCATGATCATACTCGCCGCGATCAAGAACGCGGTGATCTACATCTCCGGCCCGGTCGTGAAGGGCGTGTTCATGGATAAGAACATGGAGATGCTGCAGCTGATCGTCATCTCCCTGCCTTTCCTTTTCGTCCTGCGCATGGCGGTGGAATACACCAACGGCTACCTGATGAGCTGGCTGGGCCAGCGCGTGGTGCAGAAGATCCGCGAGGACCTGTTCGAACACATCCACCGGCTCTCGCTCGAATTCTACTGGCGCAAGCGCTCCTCGGACGTGATGAGCCGCGTCATCAATGACCTGAACAATGTGCAGAACACGGTGCAGTTCATCCCCCTTTACGGCATCCGCGACGTAGTTACCGTGGTGACCTGCGTCGGCCTGCTCTTCTACATCAACTGGCGCCTGGCGCTGATGGCCGTGGTGGTCCTGCCGCTGATAGCCGCGCTCCTGGGCGTGCTGGGCAAAAAGATGCGCAAGGCCTCGGCGGAAAGCAATGTGATCGTGGGCGAGATCTCGCATAAATTCCAGGAGAGCCTGCAGGGCATCACCGTGGTGAAAGCCTTCAACTACGAGGATCAGGCGATAGCCAATTTCAAGGTCTCGAACGACGCTTATTTCAGCAAGATGATGCGCTACCTGCGGGCCACCGCGATGAGCGGCCCGATCATGGAATTCATCAGCGGGATGGTGATGGTGGCCATCATACAGATGAGCGGCCAGGCTATCTTCCACGGTACCATGACCGTGGAACATTTCGTCTCTTTCGCGATAGCCTACGTGACCGCCTATGTCCCGCTCAAGAACATCGGCAACCTGAACTCGAAGCTCCAGCAGGGCATGGCGGCCTGGGAACGGATCTACCAGATCCTCGAAGAGAAGCCCACCGTCATCATCAAGGCCAGCACCAAGAACATAGAAAAGCTGGACGGGAAAATAGAATTCAAGGGCGTGAGCTATAAATACCCCTCGCGCGAAACCCAGGTGCTCGACAGCCTCTCTTTCACGATAAACCCCGGCGAGGTGGCGGCTTTCGTCGGCCCGTCCGGCTCGGGCAAGACCACTATCGTCCACCTTCTGCTCCGCTTCTTCGACCCTGTTTCGGGCCGCGTGGAAGTGGACGGCCACGACATGCTTGACCTGGACACCACCGACCTGCGGGCCCATATGGGCCTGGTGACGCAGGACACTATCCTTTTCGACGATACGGTTTACAAGAACGTCACTATCGGGATGCCGGGCGCGAGCATGGACGAGGTCATAGACGCCGCCAAGGCCGCCGACGCCCACGCTTTCATCTCCGCGATGCCCCAGGGCTACGACACGGTGCTTGGCGAGCGCGGCGTTAAGCTTTCTGGCGGCCAGCGCCAGCGCCTGGCCATAGCCCGAGCCATCATCAAGAAGCCCAAGATCCTGCTCCTGGACGAAGCCACCTCCAACCTGGACACGGCGAGCGAGCAGGCCGTGCAGGGCGCCATCGAGCGCATCCTCGGCGGCCGGACCGTGATCATGGTGGCGCACAGGCTTTCGACGGTGCGCAACGCCGACAAAATTTTCGTGCTAAAGAAAGGCGAACTGGCCGAGACCGGAACCCACGAAGAGCTGCTGAAGCTCGGAGGCGTATATAAGGGCCTCTATGAGGCACAGACTTAGCAGCTTGCATTCGGCCGCGCGGTGACCGGAACGCAAAACCGGCGTCGCGCACACCGTGCGCGCGCCTGCCGCCCTCAGGCTCGGCGCTACGCAAGCCTCGCCTTCCGGGGGGCTTTTGCTAACCCGGTCACCGTGCGGCCTTAGTCACTCTTAAGATTTTTATGGTCATACTTTTCAGCATATTAGCGGTCGTCTTTACCCTGACCGGGGCAGGGACCGTGCTTAAATTCGGCGGGTTCAGCAAGAAAGTTCTGGCCCGCGCTTTGGCCTATGCCGCCGGCGTGCTTATCTCCGCCGCGCTTCTGGATATCATCCCGGCCGGCTTCAGCCTTAATCCGGCGGCGCTTTCCTACGGCGCCCTTACCGCGCTTCTGGCGCTTTTCACCATCGAGAATTTCGCCGCTTACAGCTCCTGCAGCGAATACATGGAGGACTGCGAAGTCCACTCCCTCGGGGCCGTCGCGCTGGTAGCCATGGGTCTGCATTCGCTCCTGGACGGTTTCAACATAGCCGTAGGGTTCGCCCCCGGGACCATCGCCGGCATCAACGTCGCCCTCGGCGTGATCCTGCACAAGTTCGCCGACGGCGTCACGCTGGTCTCCCTTCTTCTGCACGCCGGCAAAACGCCGCGCCAGACCGTCAAGTTCAGCCTGTGGCTGGCCGCGGCCACCCCGGCCGGAGCGCTTCTGGCCGCCCCCCTGCTTAAAGACCTGCCCCCCGGCGCGGAGGCTTTCATGCTCGGGCTCAGCGGCGGCTCTTTCCTCTACATAGCCATGGCCGACATCCTGCCGCGCCTGCACAAAGCTTACGACCGCCTGACCCCGGTGATCTTCCCGCTAGGTTTCGCCACGGTGCTTCTGATACGCGCCCTCGGAGACTAAACAACTATGGAACTGGACGAACTGCTTAAAAAATTCCGCGAATATTCCCAGCAGGATACCACCGTGCTGGAATACGCCTGGAACTATTCCTGCGAAGCCCACCACGAACAGAAGCGCGCCTCCGGCGAGATGTACTTCGTGCACTGCTCGGCGGTGGCCGAGATCCTGGTGGATTACAAGATGGACCTGGAGACCGTGGCGGCGGGCCTGATGCACGACGTCCTCGAGGATACCAAGATCCCCCACGAGACTTTCAAGAAAGAATTCGGCGAGGAGATCTACGCCCTGGTGGCCGGAGTCACCAAGATAGAGACGCTTAAATTCTCGTCTCGCGACGAGGCCCAGGCCGAGAACTGGCGCAAGATGATCCTGGCCACGGCCAAGGACATCCGCGTCATCATGATCAAGCTGGCCGACCGCCTGCACAATATGCGCACGCTGAACTTCCTCTCGCGCGAAAAGCAGCTGGAGATCAGCCACGAGACCCTTTCTCTTTACGCACCGCTGGCCCAGCGCCTGGGGATCTTCCAGCTGAAGTCCCAGCTCGAGGACCTGTCCTTCAAATACCTCCACCCCGACGAGTACCAGAGCCTGCTGGCCAAGGTCCAGCTGCGCTACGTCACCAGGGACAAGCTGCTCGAGGACTTCAGGGTAAATTTGGAGAAGCACCTTACCGGAACGCAGATCCCCTGCCGGGTGCTCTCGCGCGCGAAGAACATTTACTCCATCTACAGGAAGATGCTGCGCCAGGAGAAGCCCTTCGAGGAGATCCAGGACGCGCTCGGAGTCCGGATCATCACCGACAGCATCATCAATTGCTACGCCCTGCTCGGCACGGTGCACTCCGTGTTCAAGCCGGTGGCCGGCTCCTTCACCGACTATATCGCCGTCCCCAAGATGAACCTCTACCAGAGCCTGCACACCAGCGTGATGGCCGGCACCGGCGAGATCATAGAGATCCAGATCCGCACCGAGGAGATGCACCGCACCTCGGAGTACGGCATCGCCGCGCACTGGCGCTACAAGCTGGGCGAAAGCGGCGCCGACCGGCACCTGGACGAGAAAATGAACTGGCTGCGCCAGTGGATCGAGTGGCTGCAGGACCTCTCCAGCCCGCGCGAATTCATAGAAAGCTTCAAGACGGACCTCGAGCTGGACCAGATTTTCATCTTCACGCCCAAAGGCGAGGTGAAGCCTCTGCCCGTGGACGCGACGCCGCTCGATTTCGCCTATACCATCCACACCGACATCGGCAATACCTGCATCGGCGCCAAGGTCAATAACAAGATGGTCCGCCTGGACCAGCCGCTCAAGAGCGGCGACGTCGTTGAAATAATAACCCGGAGGAACTCCGTCCCCAAGAAGGACTGGCTCACTTCCGTGAAGACGGCCGGCGCCCGCTCCCATATCCGCAAATTCCTGCGCGAGCACGGCCAGCCGGAAGACTGAAGAGTCGGGAATCGGGAATCAAGAATCGGGAGTCGGCGAAAAAGAGGTGAACCGATTTATTCCGTTCCTTATTGATTCTCGATCCTCGATTCCCGATTCTCGATTTATTTTTATGAATTTTCATGAGTTTTCGGAGATCTCCCCCGCCAAGGTCGAAGCGCTGAAGGCGCGGATAGCTCGCCTGGCTATCGACCTGCGGCTCATTGAGGAACAATTTATCAGGGGCTCCGGCAATGGCGGCCAGAAGATAAACAAGACTTCGAACGCCGTTCTGCTTAAATACCCGGCCCTTGGTCTTATCGTCCGCTGCCAGCGCGAGCGCAAGCGCTCCCTCAACCGCTTCATAGCCCTGCGGGAAATGGTGGATGAAATAGAGCTCAGGATCTCGCCCGGGACCTCCGAGCGCCTTAAAGAAATAGAAAAGATACGCCGAAGGAAAGCGCGGAAGCGCCGCAAAGGCGCCGGCGGGACCTCCGCCGACACGCAAAATGAAAACGGCCCGGTTTAAACCGGGCCGTTTTCATTTTGCCGGGAGCTTATCTTCCGCCTGAGATATAATTTTCCAGCTGCGCGATTATGAATTTCTGCTTCGAGATCACTATCCGCACCACGTCGCCGATCGAAATGATGCCCAGGATCTGGCCTTTGTCTATCACGGGAAGGTGGCGGAAATGTTTTTCCGTCATCAGCGCCATGCAGTCCTCTATCGATTCGTCGGGGCGGACATAGAGCACCCTTTCCGTCATGATCTCGCCCACGGTGGTGTCCTTCGATACTTTCCCCTTAAGGGCGACCTTGCGGGCATAGTCGCGCTCGGAGAGGATACCCACCAGTTTGCCGTCGTCTATCACCAGCAGCGCGCCGATATTCTTCTCGGCCATCGTCTGCAGGGCGGCCATCACGAAAGACTTGCTGGTGACGGACCAGATCTCCCCGCCTTTATGCTGTAAAAACTGTTTCAGCGATATCATTCTTCTCTCCTTGAACCCGCCCGCTCTTTATAGTATTCGCGGCGCGGCCAAAAACTTAAGATGCGACTATTGTGCCATATTTTCGCGCGGTGTTGAACGTTACTTGTAAAATCTTTTCGCTTCTTTCTGGAAGGTCAGGATCATGGGCGTAAAAGCGGCGGCGCCCTTGCGGACCTCGCGGTATTCGGGGTCGAAAGCTTTCAGCCCGCCTTTATAAGCCTCGAGCGGCATCTCAAGCACGCCCTTTTCAGTTATTATGCCGGCGCTGTCCCAGGAGGCCGAAGCCGCGAAAGGATGCGCCGAGGGGTCGAAAAGGCCGCGCCCGTTAGAATAATCCTCGGCTGGATTCTTTACCCCGGCCAGCGGCATGATCGTAGGGATAATATCCAGGTGGTCCGTAAGCGTCTTCATTCGCCCGGGGGGGCGGCCGGGGGCGTAGAACACGAGCGGGACATGCACTTCTTCGGGGCTGTAGCCCTGGTTATGCCCGGCGCGGCCCCGCTCCAGGAAAGCTTCGCCGTGGTCGCCCATCACCAGGACCACGGTATCCTTCAGGCCGCCGGCGCTCCCAAGCGCTTTTATAATGCTCCCCACCAGGCTGTCGTCGTAATAGACGGAATTCTTGTATTTATTAAAAAGACCGGCGACATTGCTTTTATCGAGAGCCAGCTTGCTCACGCTGAGCGAAGGTTCGAATTTATTGAAGCCCGGCGGGTAATCATAGTTCCCGTGCGTCGCGTCGTAGAAGATAAAGGCGAAATACGGCTTCCCAGGCTTTCTCGCCTTAAGATATGAAATGAACCTCCCGGAGATGTCCCTGTCGCGCTCCGCGCCATTGGTCCCGGCCGGCTCGTCGTAGATCCCCTCGCGCGGGACGTTCACGAAGCAGGTCTTGTTGAACTCGGGAAAGCTAAGCTTCGCGCTTGCGTAAAGGCGCAGGTCATAGCCCTGCTTTTTCAGCACGTCTATCAGGAGCGGACCGCGCTGCTCTCCAAGCATCGGGAACCAGTAATTCCCGTAAAGGCCGTAGATAGCCGAGAAGATGCCGAAGCGCGTGCAGTTTCCGCCGCTGTAATGGTTCTCGAAGACCACGGATTTTTTTCCGAAAGCCCAGGTTTCCGGCATTATTTCCGGGGTGAGCATGTCGGAGCGGAGCGAATCCACGAAGATGAAGACGAAATTAAGTGGCTTCGCCGGCGGGACCACCTCGAGCGGCTTCTTCGGATAAGCCAGCCCGGAATATTTCAGGTCTATCCCGCCCTTCACCTCCCTGTCCAGCTTCACGCCCAGGTATTTGCTCGCGAAGCTGCGTATCCTGAGCGGCTGGTAGAGCGGGAACAGCTGAGCGTTCCTGGTAATATAAGTGGAATCGAAGAGCGTGCCCCAGGCGAAAAGACCTTTATCGACAAAAACGAACAGCAGTAGAAAGCCGGCCAGCGCCGCCGCTTTCCGGCCGCGCAGAAAGTCCCGGCCGGCCAGGCCCTCAGACAGCTTCCAGAACTTCCATTCGGCGAAACCTATGAGCGAGCAGAGAAAAACGAAAAGCGCCTGCGTTTCCAGACCCTGGCCGAGGGTTTCGAAGCCGCCGGGGGTCAGAAGCAAATTTAGAACCATCGAATTAAGGTGGAATTTGAAGATCTTATAGACGGCGACGTCGGTGACCAGGAACATCTGGAACATCCCGGTAAGCACGGCCAGGACGCCGCGCCCCGTCCTGAACAGGAAGAGCGGGACGAGAAAGAGCGACAGCGCGGCGTAAAGCATCACCGTATTCGAGACCAGCGCGGCGCTTACATAAGCCAGCTCGAGCGGGTGCCCGCCGGCATAGAACAAGAAGCCGGCGCAGATAAGCAGAGAAAGACAGAAATTCAGGCCCAGGAAAGCGGCCAGGCGTTTAAAATCCGGTTTTTTTAAAGTCATAGGAGCAGCCATTATTAAGCAGTCATATTTTACTATTTCTGGGTTCCGCGCACCCCTCACGGCGGGCTTTTTTCATTGGGACGGCATATTTGCGATAATATACCTATGGACCTGAAAAAGCTTTCTATTTTCCTTAAAGAGAACGGCATCCCCGCGTTCCGCCTCAACCAGGTGCGCGACGCCGTTTACAAGAATTTCGCCGCCTCCTGGGACGAGATCCCCGTTCTTCCCGCCGCGCTCCGCGACCGCCTGAAGTACGGCATCCACATCCATTCAGTGGAAGTCCTCGAGACCCTTATCTCAAAGAAGCGCGACGCGATAAAATTCAGCTTCCTGCTTAAAGACGGCCTTAAGATAGAGACCGTGCTGCTCAAGCTCCTCTCCGACAAATGGAGCCTCTGCGTTTCCACCCAGGTAGGCTGCCCCGTGCGCTGCCCTTTCTGCGCCACCGGGAAGAAAGGCCTAAAGCGCAATCTTTCTCCCGATGAAATTACCGACCAGTTCCTGGCCGCCGCCCATTATCTAAAGACCAAGGGCGAGCAGAAGATCGGAAGCGTGATCTTCATGGGCATGGGCGAGCCTTTCCTGAATTACGATTCCGTGGCCGAAGCCGTGCGGACCATGGCCGACCCGGAGCTCATAGCCCTGGGCCAGCGCCATATCTCGGTCTCGACCGCGGGCCACGTGCCCGGCATACGCCGCTTCGCGAAGGATTTCCCGCAGTGCAACCTCGCGATCTCGCTCCACGCCGCCGAGGACGCGCTGCGGTCGGACCTGGTCCCGCTCAATACTACTTACCCGCTCAGCCAGCTGGCCAAGGCGCTTAAGGATTATATTTCCTCCACCAAGCGCCGCGTTTTCATCGAATACGTCCTGTTCGAAGGCGTGAACAATAGCCGGAGCCAGGTGGCCCGGCTGAACGCCTGGCTGCGCACGGTGGCCGCGCCCAAGTATTTCGTAGTGAACATCATCCCCTATAACCGCACCGGCGGGCCTTACAAAGCCCCGACCCGCGACCGGATCAAGCTTTTCGCCGAGCTGCTTGAAGCGGCCGGCATCGAAGTGACCATCCGCAAAGGGATGGGCGAGGACATAGAAGGCGCCTGCGGCCAGCTCGCCGGCAAGTAAGTCCATACCCACAAATTAAAGAGCCCCGGAGTCGGGGCTCTTTTTTTATTTCTTATTTCCCTTATCGCTGTACGCACATCGCGATGCCCATGCCGCCGCCTATGCAGAGGGTGGCGAGGCCTTTTTTCACGTTGCGCTTTTTCATTTCGTGAAGCAGGGTTACGAGGATGCGCGCGCCGGAGGCGCCGACGGGGTGGCCGAGGGCCACTGCGCCGCCGTTCACGTTCACTATGTCTTTATTGAAGCCGAGCTCTTTGGCCACGGAAAGAGACTGGGCGGCGAAAGCTTCATTGGCCTCTATCAGCTCTACGTCTTTCAGCTCCCAGCCGGCTTTCTTCAGGGCGAGGCGCACTGCTTCCACGGGGCCGACGCCCATTATGGAGGGATCCACGCCGGCCCAGGCATAAGAGACTATCTCCGCCAGCGGAGTGAGGTTATGTTTCTTCACGGCATCTTCGGAGGCGACCAGCACGCAGGCGGCGCCGTCATTGATGCCGGAGGCGTTCCCGGCCGTGACCGAGCCGTCTTTTTTAAAAGCGCCGCGCAGTTTGCCCAGGCCCTCGGCGGTGACGCCGGCCTTGGGATATTCGTCTTTCGCGAACATTACGGGGTCGCCTTTGCGCTGGGGGATGGCCACGGGCGCTATTTCATCGGCGAAGCGGTTCTCTTTCTGCGCCCGCTCGGTCTTGTTCTGGGATTCGGCGGCGAATTTATCCTGCTCCTCGCGGGTCAGGTTGTATTTCGCGACCAGATTCTCGGCGGTCACGCCCATGTGGTAATTGTTGAAAATGTCCCAGAGCCCGTCGTTTATCATGGAGTCTATCAGCTCGCCGTTGCCCATCTTGTAGCCGTAGCGCGCTTTTTTAAGGAGGTAGGGAGCATTGGTCATGCTTTCCGCGCCGCCGGCGATTATCAGCTCGGCGTCGCCGCATTTTATCTGCTGCGCCGCCATGGCCACGGTGCGCAGACCGGAGCCGCAAAGCATGTTCACGGTCATCGCCGTCTTCCCGTTCGGCACGCCGGCTCCTATAGCGATCTGCCGGGCCATATTCTGCCCTACGCCGGCCTGGTAAATGCTGCCCATCAGCACCTCGTCGATGTCCGCCGGGCTCACTTTCGCGCGCTCAAGCGCCGCTTTCACTACCACCTTGCCGAGCTCGACCGAGCTGAAATCAGCCAGCCCGCCGCCGAAGCTGCCTATCGCCGTCCGCACGCCTTCCGCTATAAATACTTTTTTCATCTTTCCTCCGTGATTTTTTAAATGTAGCCCAATTTCTCCGCCTGCTTCACCAGCCCCGCCCTGAAATCCGGATGCGCCACCGCCGCGAGGGCTTTCACCCTTTCGCGCACCGTGCGCCCGCGCAGGCGGGCTATCCCGTACTCGGTCACGATGATGTCGGTATTCGCCCGGTGCAGGGTGACGGCCGTGCCGGCAGCCAGCGTCGGCACAATAGCCGAAATAGTCCCGTTCTTTGCGGTAGAGCGGCAGGCTATTATGGATTTACCCAGCCCGTCATAGGCCTCTTTAGCCCCTACGGCCGTGTCGGTCTGTCCGCCGGTGCCGGAATACTGGGCGTGACCGATCGATTCGCTTGCCACCTGGCCGGTCAGGTCCACGTTCAGGCAGGTGTTGATGGAAACCATCCGCGAATTCTGCCTGATGACGCAAGGGTCGTTCACCCAGGCGCCTCTTTTGAATTCCACGGCCATATTATCGTTCAGCCAATCGTAGAGCTTCCGGGAGCCCATAGCGAAAGTGCAGATGAACTTGTCCTTGCAGAGCGACTTCCTCTTATTCGTGATGACGCCGGCTTCATAAAGCTCCATCATCGAATCCACCATCATCTCGGTGTGCACGCCCAGGTCTTTCTTCCCTTTCAGGGCCAGGGCCGCGGCGTTCGGGATTCCGCCGATGCCAAGCTGTATGGTCGAGCCGTCGTCCACGAGTTCGGCTATATAGTTGCCGATGGTCTTCTCCACCTCATCCGGGTTGGGTGAAGGCAGCGAGGG
Source organism: Elusimicrobiales bacterium (assembly GCA_028713125.1). Classification (GTDB taxonomy): domain Bacteria; phylum Elusimicrobiota; class Elusimicrobia; order Elusimicrobiales; family UBA9959; genus UBA9959. The sequence goes on from JAQTOU010000005.1 coordinate 116,559, forward strand.
GACTTCCTGGTCGTTCTCGACGAACCAGTCCACGTCGCTCACATGCAGGTGGGAATCGCCGAAGGTGCGCGGCAAATTCCTGTTAACCTCGAGTATCACGGTCGTCGCCGCCTCGAGTATGTCTTTTTCGTAAGTGATGCCCAGCGAAAGCGAGACGAACCCTTTCGAATCGGGCGGAGTGCAGGTCCCGAAGAAAATATCCGGCTTGCGCGCCTGCAGCCTGTCCAGCGCGGCGCGGTGCAGCATGTTAGGGGCGTAGGTAACGGTCCCGGTTCCCGCCGCCAGGGCTTTCCGCGAGCCGGCCGCGTGGAACCAGCTCGCAAGCTCGAAATGCCCTTTCATCCCGGGCTTCATGTAAAAATCGTAGGGCTTGAGCGTCAGCACCGAGAAAACGCGCACGTCTTTCACCAGCGGCGCCACAGTATGGAAGCGGCTCATGCAGCCCTGCGGCTCCGAGGCGCACTGCGCCACTATCACGTCATCCCCGCTCTTTATCTTCGCCGCGGCCTCGTCCGCGCCGATCAATTTATCGGCGTACGCGCTTTTACGGTTCACCCCGGTTCTTTCGGCTATCATCATTATTTCCCCCCTGCGAGTATGCCCCTCTTGAAAACACGCGCGAAAAGCTTTACCGCCTCGGCGTCGCCAAGGCCGTAATGCCCCTTCACCTTGAAGATCTTTTCCATCGTGAAATAATTGAAATAGTTCCAGCTTACCATCATCAGCGCGGCCACCGGGTCTATGTCCGGGGCTATCCGCCCGAGCGCTTTCCCGCCGCCCGCTTTCAGCGCCGCCGCGTAGCCCTGCCGCATCCGGGCGAACATCTTGTTCACGTGCTTCGCCTCGAATTCCACCACGTCCACATAGATAAGGAGGATATAGGCGGAGTATTTCTCCACCATTTCCCTGGAAGCGAAGCCCAGGCCCTCTATATTGTCCGGGAAAGCCGTAGTGCGCAGCGCTTTTATGAGCGGCTGGTCGGGGCTGAAATATTCTTTCTCGTATTTTTCCAGGAGCGAGACGAAGACCTCTTCCTTGGTCCCGAAATAATTGTAGATATTGCCGAGGGAAACCCCGGCCTGCGCCGCGATGTCGCGGGTGGACGTCCCGTGGAAGCCCTGCCGCGTGAAAAGATCCGTCGCCGCCGCCAGGATCCTGTCCAGGTTCGCAGCGGGCGCCGCCTTCTTGGTCTTGTTTTTTTTGGTCATATATGAACGTACGTTCGTTCATAACAATAGTACAAAAACCTCCCGGGGAAGTCAATGCGCTTTTTATGGCTCAGGGAAGGGCGGCTTTGGCGGCGCGCCGGTGCCTCAGATACTCTATCAGGCCCGGCAGCATGGAGACGAAGATGATGGCGAGGATCACCGCGGTGAAATTATTCTTTACCACCGGTATATTCCCGAAGAAATAGCCGGCGAGCGTGACCGAGAAGACCCAAAGCAGGCCCCCGGCCACATTGTAAGCGAGGAACTTCCCGTAGGTCATAGCGCCGACCCCGGCCACGAAAGGCGCGAAAGTGCGGACTATCGGGACGAAGCGCGCCATGATTATGGTCTTCCCGCCGTATTTTTCGTAGAAAGCGTGGGTCTTCTGGAGATATTCTTTCTTGAAGATCCTGGAGTTCTCGTAATGAAAGACTTTGGGGCCGATGAACTTGCCTATGCCGTAGTTCACGGTATCCCCGAGTATGGCCGCGAGCGAAAGAAGCGCCAGGGTCAGTTTAAGGTCCAGCGCGCCCAGGCCGCAAAAAACCCCGATCGCGAACAGGAGCGAGTCCCCCGGCAGGATAGGCGTCACCACCAAGCCGGTCTCGCAGAAAATTATCAGGAAAAGTATCAGGTAGGTCCAGGTCCCGTAGTCCTGTATCACCCCGCCGAGATATTTATCCAGGTGAAGCAGGACATTGAAAGCATGAACCAGGTAGCCGAAAAGAGTAGAGAGTATTTCCACACAGGTATTTTACTTAATTAAGGCGACACAGAACTTAATTGCAGATAAGTTGTGTGCCGCCTTATTTTTTGGGCTATAATTTAACTATGGAAAGAGATTACGGGAAAGTTCCGCTCGAGCGCGCGCTCTCCAAGCTCGGCGCCGCTTCGCGCAGCCAGACGCGGGAATGGATACAGAAAGGCCGCCTGCAGGTGAACGGCCGGACGGTCATGGACACCCAGTACATGGTCTCGCCCGAAAAAGACAAATTTACGGTGGACGGAAAGCCGATGCAGAAAGACTCCTGGCAGGCCATTTTGCTGAACAAGCCCAAGGGCGTGGTAACCACGGCAAGCGACGAGAAAGGCCGCCGCACCGTCTTCGACCTGCTCCCCATCGAGCTGCGCAATCTGCACCCCGTCGGCCGCCTGGACATGGCCACCACCGGCCTTTTGATCCTTACCAATGATACGCGCCTCTCTTCTTTCCTGACCGACCCCGACAATTCCGTGCCGCGCACCTATCTCGTCACGGTCACAGGCGAAATGACCGAAGCCGAACTGGCCAAAGCTTCGGCCGGGATCCTGGACGAAGGCGAACTCCTCAAGCCCTCCAAAATAGCGCTGCGCAAAGGAAGCGGCCGGGAATCCCATTTGACCGTGGAGCTCACCGAAGGAAAGAACCGCGAGATCCGCCGCCTCTTCGAAGCCCTCGGCCATGAAGTAACCAGCCTGAAACGCGTCGCTTTCGGCCCGCTGCAGCTCGGCGCCCTGGAGCCCGGCCAGTTCCGCCGCCTGACCAAGCAGGAGCTGAACGTAAAAGAAACCGCCCCCGCCCCGGCCGTGAAAAGGCCGCTCCCCCCCTGGCACAATAAACCCAAAGACAATAAACGCTTCAAAAGAAAAATGCCGCCAAAGCGGCGGCGTTTTTAAATAAAAGGGACAGGCTGCTTTTAGAAAAAGCAGCCTGTCCCTTTTTTTAATCCACGGTGATCGATTTGCTTACGTTCTTCGGCGAATCCGGGTGGACGCCGTGGTCGGCGATCTCGAGGCGGTTCAGGAAGTGCATCTTCCGCACGCTCATCTCCAGGGCGAGAAGCTGCAGCGCCACCGAGCTGGTGAAGAAGACCAGCAGGTCGTCGTCGGTCTTCGGCAAAACTACATAGCCGTTCTTATAGGCCTTCGAATACATCGGGGCCACGCCCTTCTCGGCCGCGTCGCGCAGGACCCTGTTCTCCTCGGCGATCACGTAAATATTCGCGCCGCGTATCTTGTGGGTGTTTATCTGCGAGATGGTCAGGTTGATATCCCGGGAATTCGGCCCGGTCACGAAGACCAGCGGGTAATTGGTGTACATGCTCTCGAAGAAATTATGCTCCTTGAGAATGCCGGCCACTATTTCCGACTCGTCGGCTGAAAGCCCGGCGGCCTTCAGATCGAAGAAAGCGTAATCCGATACGGCGTGGAAGATCCTGGCCAGGCTTTCGGCCGTGAAATTCTTCCCGGCTTTTTTCCTTATAGCGTACTTTATAGTGTCCGAAAGCTTGTTCACCAGCCCGCCGACGCTCTCCATGCCGAAGATAGTATTCACGCCGAGGATAGTATTCGGGCCGTGCTTGAACTCGGGGGCCTCGAAGCCCTCTGTGTGGTTCAGGACCACCTCGCGCACTTTCAGCGCGCCTTCGCGGGCTATGCCCTGCATGCCAGTAGCGAGAATATGGAGGCTGGGCTCGAGGTACAGGTCTATGCCCGCCTGCTCCACCGCGTCCCGAGCGTTCTTTATAACCTCGCCGATCAGCTCCGGCACAAGATAAAGGTTCTCCCGCGCTCTTTCAAGAGTTTCTTTTGAAACCGCTTTGATCTTCTTCGCGGAGAAATGCCCAGCCAGGTAAACGGCCAGCACGTACAGGACCAGAAGCTGGTTGATGAAGCTTTTAGTCGCCGGAACCGCTATCTCCGGGCCGCAATGAAGCGGGATGAAAATATCAGATTTCTCAAGCGCTATCGTCGAATTCACATTGTTCAGGATATTTATATTTACGACTTTCTTCCCGGCCTCTTTCACCTGGTTGAAAACGTCTATCAGGTCCTTGGTCTCGCCGCTCTGGCTTATGCCTATGATGATATCGCCGTCCTCCACCGATTCCAGGCACTGGGCGCGGAAATCCCCGGGCAAATAAGCGGTGATATTTATACCGGCTATCTTATTGAAAAATACCGAGGCGCACTTGGCCGCATTATAGGAAGTCCCGCAAGCCACGAAATAAGCCGTATTCCCGCTCTTATAGCAGGCGGCCATCTTCTTCACGAAGCCGGCTACCCGCTCGTTAATATCTTCTATTTCCTCAAGCATGAACAGAGCGTCCATGAATTTCAAAGCCGGGTTATTCCTGGCCGAGCCGCAAGCGGAGCGCAGCTCGCCGAAGAATTCGGCGAGGTAGGACTCGAAAGGAAGAGTGTTCAGGGAAGGGCGGAAGTCCTTGATATAAGGGAGGGCCTTTTCGGCCGCCGCCTCAAGGAAAGCGCCGGAAGCCGCTTTAAGCTCGGCCGCCCGCGTCAGGGAAGCGAGCTTGAGCGCTTCGCTCTTCAGCCCGCCCGCCAGCCGCGGATTTTTGGCAGTAATTTTCCTGGCCAGGTCCACCAGCGGCGATCTGTCGGCGAAATAATTAAGAACCCTTCTTGAAGCTTCCACTTCGCTGAAGATCTCCTGCTCCATGAAATACTTGAAAGGCTTTTTAAGTTCAGTCTCTTCCACTTTCAGGTGGCTGCGGACCGCGGCTTTTTTTATCTGCGCGCCGGTCTTCACATTGAAGAAATCGGCCTTCGAATCGGTATAGAGCGCGAATTCGTCCTCTTTGATCGGGTAAATTATTTTCGTCAAAGAAAGAACGCTTGCGAGGTCGGAGGAGGCTATTATAAATTTCCCGTGCTCGTCCGCGCCTTCGCCCATGTAAAGACTGCTGCCGGCCTTTACGCAGGCCATCAGCTGCGTGACCGGGTCCACGACCACGGCGGCGAAAGAACCCACGGTCTTTTTTGAAGCTTCTATGATCGCGGTTTTGAGCGCGGCGTATCTCTGCTCTCTGGTCCCGCCCTTCTTCAGCTTCTTAAGCGCGATAGCGAAGAAATGCTCGATAGTGTGGACCAGCATTTCCCCGTCATTGTCGCTCTTAACGTCATGCCCGCGGCTGACAAGCCACTCTTTGAGCTGGTCGCAGTTGGTGATATTCCCGTTATGGGCGCCGTAAAGGTGGGTGTGGCAATGGACGTCGTGGGGCTGGGCGTTCTCTTTGGTGACGGCGCCGAAAGTGGCCCAGCGCACCTGGCCGCAGAATAATTTGCCCGCCAGTTTGTCGATGCCCAGTTTTTTGGTGATTATAGTGGGGGCGCCTACGTCCTTCTTCAGGTTTATCTCCCCGCCGGCTTTCTGGAGCAGCGCGCCCGTGGAATCATAGCCGCGGTATTCGAGCATCCGCAGCAGCCTGGAAGCCACCGCCCCGAGATCTTCCCTGTCTTTTTCGCACCGCAGGCCTATAACTCCGCACATGGTATCACCTCGTTGAATTAGCGAGCCGCTGACATTATTATATTACTTTCGCGAAGCCCGGCAGGGCCGGCCTGGAAAGAAAAATGCCGCCAGCGAGGCGGCATTTAACGGCGCGGGCGCGCGGGCTCAGATCACAAGTTCGGAGACGATCTTCTCGGTTCCGTATTCCATTATCCTGACCGCGGTGGAGTCTTTCTTTATAGCTTCCTGCCACTCCCCGGCCACGATGATCAGAAGCTGCTTCTGCTGCAGCTCCGTGAGGTCGGAGAAACGCTGATCCACGTAGACCAGCAAAGTGTCGTCCTTATAGTTGACGTCTTTCACGCCAACGGCGCCGAGGTTGGCCGCCCCTTTTTCCTTGATCTTCTGTATCGCGGCGTCTTTGACGGAGAGAGACTCCCTCGTCACCTCAACGGGCGCGGCCGCTTTATTGGCGGTAGCGGCATTGAGCCGGTCGGTATAGCCGGTCATTTTAACGCCTGCGCCGAGGGCGGCGAGCACGAGGAATAATTTAATATACGGAAAACCCGGTTTTTCGGCCAGGCCGGAGTGCAGCCTGCGGCCGAGCTTGGCTTCGCATTTCGGACACACCTTGGCATGCCCGTCCACTTCCATCATGCAGTTATAACACTTTTTATCTTTGCCCATAGCGATCACCCCGTGCCGGCTTCCCCTGCGCCGGATATAAAAATGCCGCCGTGGAGGCGACATTTTCAGCCTGAAATTTGGTGGGTGGTACAGGATTTGAACCTGTGGCATCTGTCGTGTGAGGACAGCGCTCTACCGCTGAGCTAACCACCCGGAAAACAACTTATTACCTATATTCTACAAAATTTAGGGCTTTTTTCCGTTTATCTATTTGCCGGGGCGGAAGCGCCAGAAATGCGCCACGTCCATATCCGCGGGGCTGTCGTCCCCATGGGTTCCAAGGCCGGTAGCCGGGTCCGTATGCGCTCCATGGTCGGGGGCAAACAGGGCCGCGCGCGGCTGGTCTTCCCATTTTTTCTCGAAAGCTCCGCTCAGCTGCTCGAAAGCGAGAACATGGCCCTTTACCGCCTCCAGGGCGGCGCTGTTCCACGGGTCGGTATCGTGAAGGATATCGTCATATTCCTGGTGATAGACCAAAATGAAGTCATGCTCTCCCGCCGCGATAAGCTCCAGCGCCCTGTCCGTAACGTCCGGGTCGCTGGCCTCCGAGAAATAATCGACTCCGCGGCCCCTGAAGATCAGGTCTATGCTCGAATCTTTCACCGCGACTATAGCCGAGCGTATACCTTGCGCCGGAAGAGCGTCGAAGATCGTTTTGCAGGAAAGAACCGGCTTTTCATATTTTCTTATCCCATGCCCTTCCGGAGCAAGACCGGAGAACATAGAAGCGAAACAGACCGGGGTTTTAGACGGAAAAACGCTTTGTACCGGGAATTTCCGGAAACCGGCCGTTTCAAGCTTTTTAAAAACTTCCGGAAGTTTCCCCACCATCTTAAGGCCGATAGCGTCCGGGGCGAAGATAAGCATTTTTTTCACCCCGCCCGGGGGAACCAGCTCAAGAACGCGGGGATCGGCTGGCGCCGCCCCGGCCTCGAGACAGAGGTCCGGAGTCCTGAAAGCGGTGAGGACGGTACCGGCCACTGAAGTTATGCAAAATTCGCTCATTTTTTTCGCCCAGGAACGCGGCAATCGCAATTCTTTCCCGCGAGCAGCTTAAGCTGCCGCCGCGGCGAATCTATATACTGGTCCTGGATAGAACTGCCCAAAGCAATTTTTTTATCCAGCGGGCTTTTGTGGTTATAGCCCCTGCTTTCCATTTCGGAGACCAGTTTTTCATGCCGCAGATAAAGAGCTTTCAGGCGCCCGACCCAGCGCAAGGTCTCCGGATGCCGAGAATAGCCTTTCTTACCCTGCGTGATAACGGTCCAGATGCAATGAAGCTCCCTGTGCTCACCGAGCAAATGGCTGCGGCAAAGCAAAGCCGGCTCAAGGTCCCAGATCCTCATAATATTTTACGGCTCCACGGCGCGGCTGACATCACTTTCCTTCCGGCACGGGGCCGGGGTAGATAAGTTTGTCGGTATCGAAACCGAGCTCTTTGGCCTTGCCCGTCAGGCGCTTAAGGATCTCCGGGGAAAGCTCCGGCTTCCGGGCCAGTATCCACAAATAAGAAGTTGAAGGCCCGGCTACGAGCGCATAGCCGTAAGCCTCGCGGTCCAGCTCTATTATGTTATAGCCGCCGTAAAAAGGCCGGAAGAAAGAAACTTTAAGCTGCCCGACCGATTTGTCGCCCGTAAAATAAGCGCGCCCCTCGGCCTCTTTCCATTTCCCGTCCGCGGCTTTATAGCCGCGGTTCAAGACCTTAACGCCCCCGTCCTCCCGCATTGAGTATTCGGCGGTCACGCCCGTCAGCCCGCGCTCGAAAGAATGGTCCAGCCTGGCGATCTCGTGCCAGGTCCCGAGGTAGCGCTGAACTTCGAAACCGCTTACCGGGACCAGCCCTTTCGGGGCTGTGGCGCAGCCGCCCAGGAAAGCCGCGAATAAAGCGCAAAGGTATTTTTTCATTATGCCCTTTATTTAAGCGCGCGGACCGGCTTGGCGGCGCAGATCACTGAATCCATCATCTGGCCGCGGCGGAGATACTCGACCTCCCCGAAGCCGGCCTTCACCAGGTCCTCGCGGAGCTCTTCGAAAGTGAAAGTGTCCCCGCCCTCGGTACCGACCAGCATATTTACGGCGAAAAGAGCGCCGCCCACGGGCCGAGTGCGGGTTGAGTCCACTATGATATCGCGGATCAGTATCCTCCCGCCCGGCTCGAGCGCTTTAAAGACCTTTTCGAACATCGCCCTGTTCTGGGCGCGGGAATTCTGGTGAACGATAGCGCTAACCCAGGCCAGGTCCGCGCCCTTGGGCATCTCGCCTTTATGATAGCTGCCGCCAACGAACTTTATCCTCTCGGCGAAGCCGGTTTTCTTCATTTTCAGGCGGGCCATCGGGACCACCTCGGGCAGGTCGAAGATAGTGGCCCGCGCTTCCGGGTTCAGCCGCAGGAAAGGAATGGTCCAGGTGCCGGAGGCCCCGCCCAGGTCGAGCAAATGGCTGAATTTCAGCGGCCCGAGGCTGCTTATAAGCGGCTCCGACATCGGCTGCGACACTTCATGCATAGCCCGGATGAAAGAGTCCAGGTCGCCTTCCGCCCCGCGCACGCTCGGCCGGCGCGCGGCCGGCTTCCCGCTCAGGACTACGCCGGCCAGGTCGCCCCACCTGCGGAGGCAGGTACCGAGGTGGCGCAGCATGCCTAGCACGCAATGCGGCCCTTTCTCGGTAAGAAAACCCGCGGCTTCGCGCGGAACCCTGTAAACAGGCTTCTTTTCCTTGCCTTTGTTCAGCAGCCCCAAAGCGGCCAGAGCGTCAAGCAGGACCCTGGTCGCGCGCAAGTCGCCCTTTATCTTAGCGGCCAGCTGCCCGGCATTCATAGGCCTCGCGTGCAAGATCGAAAATACGTCCAGGTCCGCCCCGGCTATCACTACGCAGGCGGGCTGGAAGCCGCGCACCATTTCAAGAATAGTTTTAGCGCTGAGTTTTTCTTTGGTCGCCATATTTCTCCCTGATAAAGTATTAAAAGCGTTCTTTTGGTTTTTCATAGCCTCAGAACAAATTATATATATTCCGCCCGGCAATTCAACCGGGAAAGGCTTCGCCCGCCTTTTTTGCTAAAATTGAAATATGGTCATATTACCTAAACTGCGCTGCCCTTCCTGCGGCAGGGCTATGGGCCCGGTAGAAGTGAACGAGGTCCCGCCCGCGAACACTTACGACGAGTGCCTGCGCCGCTGCCCGAGATGCGGAGTAGGGGCGACGAACGCGAAGAACCCGGCCAAAGTTAAATATATCCAGTCCGACCGGCCGCGGGACATCCCCCCCGAAAAACCGGGGCAGACCCCGGATTAAGCCGTCCGACCTTAACCGGCGCCGATCAAAAGCTCTCCGCGCAGCAAGTTCCTGCAAGAAATTAAAGTAGCCTGTCCCCTTTTCCCGAAAAGCCGGGGCCCCGCGGCCCCGGTTTTTTTCGGAAGATCATTTCTTGCGGCCGGTCTTGGCCGGTTTGCGCGCTGGCTCCTCTTCCCAGGCGGCGTCGGCAACGTGCTCGCCCGGGGCATGGTCCAGGGGCAAAGAAGCGCCCTCGCCGGGATCGTGGTCCACGGGCGCTTGCGCGGCTTCGCCGTCCTGCCGCGGCTTCTCGCCCAGGAACTCTATACCGTCAACGTAGACCATAAGCTTTGAATGGTGCTTTCCGTCCTCTTTCCCGTCCCATTGCTCCAGGACCAGATGGCCGTCCACGAAAACCTGCCGCCCTTTGCGAAGCAGCCCGGCCAAATCGGCCAGTTTCCGCCCGTGCTCGTGGTTATAGGCTTTCATATTAAGCCAGACCGGCGTCTCCTCCCACTCGCCGGTCTGCGCGTTCTTTCGCCGGTTATGCACGGCGAAGCCGAGATTGGCCACTTTCCCGCCGTTCTTGAACTCCGTCACTTCCGGGTCGCGCGTCAGCCGCCCTATCAGCATCACTTTATTTAAGTTTCCCATACTTCCCCCTTTCCAAGTTTTTTAACGTCTCGCAAATAGGATAGCAGACGAACCCGACAAGGGCGTGTCGGGTTGGAAATCGTATAATTTAACTATGCGCAAGCTGATAAGCTGGATCTTGCTGATAGCGGCCCTGGGCGGCGCCTTCTACCAATGGCAGACGAAGAAGGCGCAGCTCCGCGCCACGGCCCGCATTTTGCAGGCGAGGCTGTTCCCCTGCTCCTTCCCCGTCACTTATTCGATAGGAAAAATAGACCCGGGCTATACCATCTCGGAACAGGAGCTCGGCGACGCGCTGATCGAGGCGGAAACCGCCTGGGAGAACCCGGCGCGCAAGAACCTTTTCGAATTTACCCGGAGCAGCGGCGATGTCTCTATAATACTCGTCTATGACAACCGGCAGGCCTCGCTGGACAAGCTCAAAGCGCTGGGCATCACTACGGACCAGACGCTCGATTCCTACAAAGCGCTGAAAGCAAGGTACGACGAGCTAGCCAGGAAGGTGGACGCCGAGGACGCAAGGCTCAAAGGGATAATGGGCCGCTACAAAGAAAGGGAAGCAGCTTATAATGCCGAGGTGCGGCGGATGAACCAGCGCGGCAGCGCTTCCCAGGCGGAAGTCCGGAGCGTAGACAGGACCAGGGGGGCGCTTGCAATGCAGTTCGGCGGCGTCAAGATGATAGAGACCGCCGTGAACTCCGACGTGGACACGCTGAACGCGCTCGGGACCACGCTCAACCAGCTGATCGTGCAGCTGAATATAAACGTGGACCAGTACAACCGCGCCGGCGCGACCATAGGCAGGTACGAAGAAGGTTTATATAAAATTTCAGGCGGGATACAGACGATAGAGATCTACAAATACACGAACCACGCGCAGCTGGTCTCGCTGCTTGCGCATGAGCTTGGCCATGCGCTCGGCCTCGAACATGTCGCGGACCCGGAAAGCCTGATGTACCCGGTCAACCGGGGCCGCGGCCTGAACCTGACCGGCAAAGACCTCGCCGAGCTGGTCCGGGTCTGCAGATAAGTTCTTCCTTTACTTCCCGACCACAGTCACCGAACGCTTCCCTTTAAAAGACCCAGCGCCGGTAAAACCTTCCACATGGGCGTTGTAGCGGGTCTGCACCGCTTTGCCTTCGCCCAGGCCGGACGGGGCTACGGTGCGCTCCACGAATTCTTCGTTGACCGGGAAAGCTGTCACGAGGAAAGCGCGCTTCGCGGCGGAATCGTAGAAAGAATAGACCAGGAGGTGGCTGTTCCCGCCGGCCTTTTTCAGGAAAGGGACGAAATCGGTGCGCAGGGCCACCTTGCGGCCGCCGGGCAGGGCTACTTCCTCGGTAAGGCGCAAGCGCCGCGCCGGAGAATAATTCCGCAGCGCCGCGGCGCAGAAAGGTTTCGCCCGCTCGAGCAGGGCCGAAGCCGCCTGGTCGTCTTTAAGCGCGATCCCGCCGGCCAGGCAGCTTACATTCGCAAGGAGAGTACCCTCGGACGGGGAGGGGCCGGCGCTACCGCGCGGCAGGCCGAGGCCTTCTTCTATGTCGGGGCGCACCCAGCGCGCACGCTTGAAACCGAACTTGGTGGGAAGCAGGCTGAAAAGGTAGCCGTAAGTGTGCTCCATCCCGGCGTGGACTATTTTGCCCTTCGGCTGCGCTACGCCCAGACGCGTAGAGAGAAAACCCAATATTTCATTATGGACGATGATACCGTTGGCCATCTCGTCGAAATTTATGCTCTCGCCCCAGAGCGAGAGGGCCGCGGTATTCGAGCGGTCCGCGTCGAGCTGTTTCAGTATCCCCGGAGCGTGAGCGGCGAATACCGGCGCCAGGTCCTCTTTCCCGCCGGCTTTCGCGTCGAGCAGACGCGCGGCGCCGGCCCAGGGGCAGTCCTCGGCTTTTTCCGAAGCCTGCGGGCAGTCAAAAACTGGCGTGGCTTTTTGCGGAACCGGCACAGTTCCGGCGTACAGGCAGTTAGCGGAAAGCAGGATTAAAGCTAAAGCGTTTATAGTTATTCTTTTCATACCTTTATTCTAATAAAAAACGCGGACTAAAAACTCCCGGTCCCCGGCCGCGTCCGGCTTTTCCCCATAAACCTCCAGATATCGTTCTTGATGAATTTCAAGACCGGACCCGTTCATCCTTCCCGGCGCCGCCGGCCCTCATTTGCTAGGATTAAGACAGACCGATCTTACATCAAGCTGGAGACCATGAAAAACAAAATCTTTTTTTCTTCCGTGATCATTTTCTCGCTGGCCGCCGCCGCTTTCGCGCCGCTAGCTTCGGCCAAGCTGCCTTTCAAGCCGATCGACACCGGGAAGTCCGGCGGTAAAGGAACCACCACGCCGCAGTACATAGAGGATCTCGAAGGCGCCAGCGCCTCCTTAAGACGCCTGGACCAGGATTCCAGGAGCCTTTACAATGACCAGGCCTCGCTTATCAGCCGCGTTAACAATATAGAGAACTTCCTGGGCACAGCCTCCAGCAGGCTGGCTATGCTTTCCGTCCTGCGCTCCGGCCTGGTAAAGCTTGAAGCCTCCCTGAACACCCTTAATACCTCGGCGGACGCGGCGGAGGCCGTCCCCCAGGCCAGGGCGAAGGTAAAAAAAATAAAAGAAACTCTTTCCACGACCCTGGCAAATGTCACAGCGGCGCGCCAGCGCCTGGACGCAATAGTTAATATCACCGATCCCGTGCAGAAGAAACTGGCCGCGGCCGCCCGCGCGGCCGAGGGCGTGGAAGCCGGCCTTTACGCGATAAACGACGGAGTGATAGCCCAGATGAAGTTCCCGATAAGCATCGCCGCCGGCTGCTATAAAAAGCTGCCCGCCGACAAGAAAGACTGCGCCGGGAAGAACATAGACAAAACCGCCGACGACGTGGACGCCGCGGTGCTTGAATACAACAGGGTAGTCCGCCTGCTCCTGGCCAACCCGGAGCCCTGGCTGCCCTCGATGAATTTCTTCGACCCTTTCGGCGCCGAGCTGAACGCTATAGACTCGCTGCGCGCCGATATCGAGAGCCTGACCGGGCGCGTTAACGCCCTGGCCCGCCAGTTCAAGGGCGTAGCCGCCGTGCTTGAGCGGGAATTCTCTTTCAGCTTCCCCTATCCCGACCCCACCGTCACGAACCCGCTGCGCTTCTCGGACAAAGAAGTGAGCCTCAGCTTCAAAGAAATAATAGATAAAGCGAACTCGATCGAGGACAAAATAGAAAGCAAGCTCGGCGGCTTCCTCTGGGGCGTGCTAAACGACCTCGGCGTCGGCAAATATGCGAACAAGCTGAAGAACGAAGCCGAGAACGCGGCTAATTCCCTGACCGACATGGTCGATCTGAATATCGACCTGAAGCTGCCGAACATGAACGCCCTGGCCCCGCTGGAGGCTTCCCTGGACGGGCTTACCGCGGACGTGAACGGACTGAAGTTCCCCTCCATAGACAAGCAGCTGCCCGGCTACGGTTTCCCCGACGTGGGCAGGGGGATCAGCTTCGGAAGCATAGACGCTTCTTTCCGCTTCTTCAACCCCGGCGGCCTGAAAGTTGACACCCCCAATGTCTGCGACGGCGCCACGTACGGCTGCAATTAAGCCGTGAAAAACAGCCGATTCATAGCCGCTTTGCTTTTCTCCGCCCTGGCCGCGCAGGCGCGCGCCGGAGGCTGGGAAAAGAAACTGGACCTCTCGCTCGGCGCGAACCAGTCCCGGACCCGCATCCACGTGGCCGGCGAGATCTACGAGAAGAGCACCTTCGGGCTGGAACTCCGCGCCGACGGCTCGCTTAATAAAGATACGCCGACCTACCGGTGGAAGAACACTCTTAAGCTGGATTACGCCGGCGCTAAGCACAAAGACGAGACCAACGAATACAATGACCCGAAGTGGGCCGAAAGCGCCGACATTTTAATGTTGGATACGGTACACCGCTGGAAAGCCGGCTTCTTCGCCGACCCCTATGCCGGGTTGAACGCGCAGACCACGGTGTTCGACAATAATTCCTACGGCGAATGGGCCGCTTTCAGGCCGGTGCAGCTGCGCGAATCCGCGGGGTTGTCCCTGCCGATAATGGACAATGCGGAGAATGACTTCACATTGCGCACCGGCTTTTTCTACCAGCATTACCTCAACGCCGCCAGGCGCGAGAACGACCCGGCGCCGGGCTTCGAGGCCGTGCTCGAATACGAAGGAAAACTGTCGAAGGTGGTAGCTTTCAAGTCCAAGGCCGGCGTCTACACCGGCCTGGCAAATACCGACGATTCCTGGAGCCCCGAGACCGAATCCCGCAAAGCGGTGCTAGAGTGGGACAACCTGCTGATAATAACGCTTACCAACGCGCTTTGCCTTAATATCACCTATAACGTAGACAATAAAGACGTCAGTTCTACCGAAATAGCTTATGAAGTGGACCACCGGACCACCCTGGCCATCAATTGGAAAGTATTCTAACGAGCTGGAGATTAAATGAAAAAGTTCCTTTTAGCCGCGGGGTTCACGATGCTTTTAACGCAGGGAGTCTGTGACGCAAAACCCCGTTTCCCGGGTGATAAAACCCCGCCGGCCAAACCCGGCATAGACGATCCGCAGAAGAAGAAGAACGACGCCATGATCAACTCCGGCTCGATATTTGACGTCCTGGACAATGATTCCTTCACGCTTTATTATGACCAGGCCGCCCTTATCAACCGCGTAAAGGACATCCAGACCTTCCTGAGCGTCTCAGCCAGCGTGCTGGGGGTCCTTACCACCGTGGATTCCGACCTGATAAAGCTGGAAACCTCGATAAAGACTCTCTACGGCGCGGCCGAAACCGCCACGGCCATTCCCCAGTCCAGGGAGAAAGCGCAGAAGATAAAGGACACTCTGGCCGTAACGCTCAAGAACATCACCGCCGCCCGCCAGCGGATGGACGCCATAGTGACCAAGACCGAGCCTGTGCGCGCGAAGATGGCCACCGCGGCCGCCAGGGCGAGGGTCCTGGAGTATGGACTTATCGGGCTGAATGACGGAGTGGTAGCGAACATCCCCCGGGCTATCTCGGGCATAAAAACCTGCATCAAGAGTCTTCCCGAAGACAAACGGACTTGCGCCGACGACAACATGGCCCCTATCGCCTATAAAGTAAGCACTGTCGTAGTTGAATACGACCGCGTGGTAAAAGTCCTGATCTACACCCCGGATATCTGGCTGCCCTCGATGAACTTCTTCGACCCGTTCAACGCGGATATGCTCGCCGTAGATAAACTTCGCGACGACATCGAAGCTCTTTACAAGCGCGTCGAGAAGCTTTCCGCGGAACTCTCCGTGCTTAACGGCGTGCTGAACCAGAGTTTCTCATTCAGCTTCCGCTACCCGAACCCGACCGTGACAAACCCGGTCCGTATGTCGACTTACGATGTTTCCATCAGCTTCAGGACCATAATACAGGGGGCCAACGCCATCCAGGACACGATAAGGAGCGTCCTGAGCAATTTCCTCTGGAACATCCTCAAAGATCTCGGCGTAGATAAATACGTGAATTCCCTGGTTAACCAGGCCAATGGCGCGGTCAACGCCCTGATGAACCTGGTCGGCTTCGACGTGGACCTGAACCTGCCGAACATGTCGGCGCTGGACCCTTTCGGGGCTATGGAGGCGAAACTGGAAGCGGACCTGGACGCCCTCAAGTTCCCCTCGGTAAGCGCGGACTTGCCGGGCTTCGGTTTCCCCGGGTTTAACGCCGACATAGACTTAAAACTGCTTTCCGGCGCGTTCCCGAGCGCCTGCAGTGCGGAGGCCTTCGGCTGCGGCAATTGAACCAGGGACAGTTCGAATAAAAACAGCCGGCCTCAAGCCGGCTGTTTTTTTTGTTTATCGCCGTATCGCTACCGGGGCTTGCCTGTCTCAAAGGGGATAGTATTGCGGCACTTGGGGTAGTTGGGGCAGCCCCAGAATTTGGCGCCGGGGACGGGACCGCGCTGGGATATGCGCAGGACCATCCGTTTTTTACAGTCCGGGCAAAGAGGGTCATTCCCGGACATGGCCTGAAGCTTTTCCCTGGCTTCCAGCTCCTCCCTAATCCCGGGAGGCATAGCGGCGCCTGGCTTCGGGGCAAGAAGTTCCACTACCGGGATATCCGCGCTGCAAAAATCATATTTGACCAGGTCCGCGGGCACGACCCATTCTATCCGGTCATGGTCGTTCAGCTTGAACTCCCCGGAAAGATGTTCGGCCCTGTAAGCGAGCAATTCTATCGGAAGATGCTTGTACTCGAACTTGCTCGAGCAGATAAAATCGCCGATTTTCGTATCGACACCGAATTCTTCCATCAGCTCGCGCCGCAGGCAAATTTCAGGCGTCTCGCCCGGCTCAAGCTTGCCGCCCGGGAATTCCCATTTTCCAGCGAGCGCGTCCCCGCTCTTGCGCTGGGCTATCAGGATCTTCCCGTCTTTCTCCATCACCGCGGCCGTAACTTGCTTCATAAATTTTATTCCCTACCGCACATTGCCCATGAACCAGATCGCATTGATTATTAGATAGAGCAGGCCGCCGAAGATGACGGCCAGGACCGTGGTCAGCCATTTGGATCTGGAAGAATAGGGTTCTTCCCGGTGACCGTATGATTTGCGGCGCTTTTTGATATGCCCTCCCCTTGCAATTATACCTAGTCTTTAACCCACTGGCGACCGCACATTACTTTGAAGGGGCAGTGCTTGCAGTCGTCTTCGCGCTTTGTGGGCTCGAAAGGCAATTCGCGGTTAAAAATTTCTTCAAGCAGGGCGATGACGGCGCTTTTATATTTTTCGAAGGTGGACGGAACATCAGGGGCTTGGTGGTTGTAAGGCTTATAAAGACTTTCCTCGGTAATTTCTTCTTTACCCAGGATCATCAGGACGGCGTCAAAATCCTTAACTGAGCGGCCGCCTATCACGGGCGTCACTTTATCATCAGCCCCGTCAGCCGGCTTGACCTTTCCGGTCATAGTCATAAGAACATAAACAGGCAGCTGCACGGAACGGAGAGTTTTGCTCCAGTCGGCCCGCGGGTCGGTTAGCTCAAATTTCTTCCAGGAGGGAACCTTCGCGCTGGAGCCGGTCTTGTAATCCACTATGACTATCTTCTCCGGGGCGCCCTCGGCGCCGGGGCGCAGGTCTATGCGGTCGGCCTTGCCGGTAAGCCGCACTTTCTTGCCCGAGGGCAGCTCGAGCTCGGCTTCAAGCCCGGCCTCCACGGCCAGGGGAGTAAAGCCGCCTAGCTTTTCCATATGGTAACGGAGTATATCCTCAAGGCGCTTTTCGATCTGACGGCGCATTACATAGCCGTAGCCCTTGGCGGTATCGCTCAAATGGTAGAAAGCCATAGCCTCTTCCAGGCAGGCCATCATCACGGCCAGTTCATCCTTTATTTCCCCCGCCTTGAACGGCTTGCCCAGGCGGCTGCCGCGCAGGAAGTAAAGTTCCAGAGTCCTGTGGACGATATTGCCTATTGAGGCCCGGCTGATCTCCTCGGAAACCTCTTCCTGCTCGCGCAGGCCCAGCACGCTGATATAGTAGAAGCGCAGCGGGCAGCCCAGGTAATGGTTAAGCGCGGACGGGGAGAAAGCCGTCCTGTCCAACTTTCCCATTATCCAGTCGGTCTTAACTACGGCAGACGGTTCTTTATTTTCAAAGTTCACGTCAAAGAATATGCGGTTCTCTAGTTTTTCCCGGTCGGCCCCCGCGGACTCCAGCCGGAACAAGAGCTCTTCAACGAAGGGGCTCTTCTCGGCCTTGGAATTGTCTCGGTAGAAAATATGCGCCTCTCCGGCCCCGCCCAGGAGGGTTTCGAAATAATACTTGCGGGCGGCCTCGAGCTCGCGGCAGGTCGGCAGCTTGAGCAGTCCACGCATGAAGTCGGAAAGCACGGCGTCGCCGGCGCCGCTCACATTCAGCGCGTCGGCGTTTGCGTCCAGGAAATAGACGCGCTTGAACTTAAGGCCTCGGGTTTCGAGGAGGCCCAGAACCTGCAGCCCTTTAACCGGAGTGCCCTCAAAAGGATAGACCGCGCCCTTTACCGCCGAGCCGAAGAATTTAAAGTAAGACTGCCTCTCCCCGAAGCGCGCGGCAGCCAGCCGCGACCCGGCGATGCCGTCCAGCAGGGAAAGGAAGCGACCCGAGAAATCCTGCCAGTACGGATGCCTGTGAGCGGTCGTAGCGCAGGAAACATAAGAGATCAACTCCAGCAGTTTGGAGGCAAAAGCGCCTATAGTCGGGATGTCCTCGAAGGGGCGTATAACAGCATTGTGTATGCCCTTCAGGTGCGCTGAGATTTCCGACTTGGTCACTGTGCGGTAATCCGGGTAATGCTCAAGACGCTTTAGGGCCGCGTCCAGGAAATCCTTGTCCGTCTCTATGGCGGCCAGCTCAGCGTAGCGGCTCATCCGGCCGAGGAAATGCTCCTGCAGCACCTGGAACAAAATGCGCGTCAACTCGGGGCTATTCCCCTGCAGCACGCCTTTCACATAAGGGTGGAAGACCATGTCCAGATAGTCAGGGATGAAATAAGACTTGCCGTCAGCGCGGTCAAGAAGTTTGCCGATGGATTCGACCAAGGAATAGACCGGAGTATGCGAGACCGGGTAGCCGATTGCGATATTATTGTTATCTTTGAAGTCCGGAAGTATATTATGGACAACGGGGAACAAAGCGTCAGCGGAAGGGATGACGATAACGTCCCGCTCGTCAAAATCTTTCTTCTCGATAATATCCCCGAGCGCGAAGACCTCGCTGTGCGTATCAGCGGCCTTGTGAAAGGTGAATTTAGAAGCGTTCGGAACCGCCGGTTTATACGGTTCAAGTGCGGGGATTAACGCTTTCTTAACAAGGAACTCCAGGCGCTCGGCCAGACCTGGGCCCTCCTGCGCAAGCAGGCGAAAATTTTTTAGCTTGAAAAGATTCTCAAGCAGCCGCTGCTCCGCCTTGGAGAGCAGGAAGAAACCGGCCATTATGACCAGCCCTTTGCCGTCCAGGCCGGCCTTCTCAGGGACTCCGGGCAAAGCTGCCGCCGCGTATTTCATGGCCGGGGTCAGCAGGCCCTGTTTCTCCAGCTCTTCGTAAAAAGCGCCGTAAAGCTTGGAGAAACCGCCGAACTTGCCGCTGAAATCCCGCGCCCGCTTGAACATACCGGCGGCTTCGCCAGCCTCCAGCCCTGAATCCAAACCGCCCAGATCGCGCGCGGTTTTAAGTTCCTTCTTTATCTCCTCGAAATCGGCGTAGGCCTTGAAAGCCCAGGGCAGGAACCAGTCCAGCTCAGTCTTGGACTTGCCGGCCAGGGGCCCAAGGCCCTGTATCTTTGTTTCCAGGCCGAGCATTATGGCCGCGGCGTCCAGCTCGCCTATCTCGGGGCGGGGACCGCCGGCCGCCTCGGCCAGGAAGGCGGTAAACTCGTCCATGGAATAGAGCGCCGGGCATTCAAAAGACTTCCCGAGCTTTTCAAACAGGCGCTTGCGCAGGAAATGAGCGGGGCGGCGGCCGGGGAAAACCACGACGCAATTGGCCAGATCCTCACGGCCGGCAAGCAGGGCCGCTATGTGGGAAACAAGGTCCTCTTCCTGAGGGAGCAGGGTGAATTTATCGCTCATAGGACCTTCTCCGCTTTTTCCTCGTCCAGGTAGAGCAGCCAGCCCTCGGCCGGTAAGCCCGTGGCGTCGCTTATCACCGCGGCGTATTTTTTTATTTTATCCTCATAACTGGCCTGCTCGCCGCCGGTCTTGAAGTCAAGGATAACGGCCTTGCCTTCTTCGATCAACAGGCGGTCCACACGGCGCAGTTTACCGCCTTCCGGGCCGGAAAGATATTCGGTCTCGCGCTTTAGCGCCCATCCGGGCTTTTTCATAAAGAACACAACTATTTCAGGTTTAGCCAGCAGGCTAAGCAGTTTTAAAGTTATCTTTTCTTTCTCGGCGCGCAGTGAAGGACTGTATTTCCAGGCGCAGGCGTCGAAAGCCCGTTCAAGATTTGCCTTCAAGCTGCTGTCTATCCAGTCAATGCGCATAAGCACATCGTGGTAGAGCAGCCCGCGCTGTGCGGCGCGGTAGCCGTCCAGAGAAGCGCCGACCGCTGAAACCTCCGGCTCGGGAAAAACCGGCTGGTTCACTACCGACGGTTTATGCCCGCGCGGCTCGGCCTTGGCCTTGGGATCCGGCGCGCCTTTCTCCTGGTCGTTAAAAACATAATGGAACTTGGCCCCGGCCTTGTCATCCTGCTCGTCATTCCCGCGCACGACCAGGTTAGACAGCTCATTCTTTGCGCGGGTGGTTACGACATAGAGCTCATTAAGCGCCTGCACCTTCTCGTCCGCCTCGCGCTCTTCGTAAATTACTTTAAGTTTCTCGTCCCAGTCGGTGTATTCGCTTTTTATGTAAACGATCTTCACATCGCCGCCGGCATCGCTCTTGTCGTAGAAAATATTGCGGTCCGAGGCGCTGCCGCCAGCGCCGCGCTTCTCATAAAGCAGGTTTATAATCACCGGGAAACCCAAACCCTTGCTCTTGTGGAAGGTCATCACGCGCACGGCGTCTATGTATTCCGGCAGCTCAATGCTGAAAGCGCCTACGGAATCTTCCCCGCCGTCGGTGGCGAAATTTATGAAACTGCGCGCGTCGGCCGCCCCTTTGCCCTGCAGCGAGGACAGGACTTCGAGGAACTTGACCAAAAAACAGGCCTCCTGCGGGAAGCCCTTGAAGATCTCAAGCATGGAGAAGGCCAGCGAGGCCAGCTCATAAACCGGCAGATAGCCGACCTTGGCGAAAAGCGGCTCTATGAACTTGCCCCAGACCGCGGGCTGCTTCTCTTTAAAAGTCGCGTAAAGCGGCCGGCCCTTTGCTTTCCATTTCTCGCGGTGCTCCGAAGCCACGCCCAGGACAGTCTCTTTATTCAGCCCCGAAGCTTTAAGGAAGATGTCGCCGCAGGCGAAATTAAGGAAAGCTATATCATTAGCCGGGAATTCCAGGAAGGTAAAAAGAGCTATAAGCTCGGCCACCACCGGGCGCTCGCGGATATCCAGCGAACTCATCGAGGCCACCGGGACCCCGGCGGCGTTAAGCCAGGAAACCACGCCGCGGATATTCTTATTCTGCGGCGCAAGCACGGCTATCTGGTCGTAGCGGTAGCGCTTATGGGCGTCTTTGATCAGTTCCACGACTTTTTCGCTCACCAGCTTATCCAGCGGATCTCCGGCGTCCTCGTCGTCCCCGTTGTCAGTTTCGGCGGCCTGCTCTTTTATGGCCTTACGCGAAAATACCACCTCGCGCACCAGCCCCGCGGCTTTTTTTTCTTCCTCTACTTTCTGTTTGCAGGAGGTAAGCCCGGTCGGGTCATTGCTCTCGGCTAAAATTTCTCCGCCCCTGTAGGCGGGCAGGCGTTCCTGGAAAAGATCGTCCACATAATCGACTATAACCCCGCCGCTGCGGTGATTCCATTTTAAACTGTCGACGGCATGGTTGCCATCTTCCGTCATGCTCACCAGGGCGGTCATGCCCAGCGGATCCCCGTCCATATCCAGGTCCTCCAGGGCCTCCATGAACTGGCGCATGATCTTGTAGTCGGCGTAGCGGAACATATAGATCGCCTGCTTTATATCGCCCACCACGAAAAGCGAGCCGCCGCGGGACAAGGCCTCCTGCATCAAAGGAAGCATGGACCGCCACTGCAAAGGATCGGTGTCCTGGAATTCGTCGATCAGGAAATGCTGAACGCGCTCGCCGAGACGGATATAAACCTCCGGCACGGACTGCCCGCCATTGGCTTTAAGGTAAGTAGTTATTTTCTTGGCTATGTCGTCGATATGGGCGACATCTTCCAGGCCTGACTTTATGCGCTCCAGCTCGGCTTTGAACTTGGGGTAAAGCTTTACAAAACCGTTCAGGCGGTGATAGGCGTGCAGGCGGTAATAAACGCCTATGGCGGTGCGGACCTCGTCCATAGGAACAGAGAGCTGCGGGCAGTCAGTAAGCGTCTTAACCTTGCCGCCGTGAAAGAAGCCTGGCCCCAGCTTAAAGCTACCCGCTATCTTCACGTGGTTGCCGGAGTCGATAGCGTCGCGAACACCGGACTTGAGCGCATCCGAGTAAAATCTTGGTTCTTTGGGTTTGCTCTTTATAGTGTAGGTATATTTGCCGGCGTCCAGGATCTTCAGGAAGGCCGCGCTCTTTGAAACCACCGCGTCTTTAGCATCCTGCATGGCCTTCTCATCTATATCGGCGGGCACAATGCGCCCGTCGGATTTTCCCTCGAAGGCGAGGAGATTAGCGTAGATCTCGCGCATCTTCTCGACCGGGTCCCAGGCATAGGAGCCCCCCGGCGGCAGGGATTTAAGAAAATCTTCAATTTCTTGCTTTGAAAGATGGTTCCCCGTTTCCTTTGAAAGTATCGAGTATAGCGCGACATCCACCAGGCGCTTGTGGCTCATGGTAATATCCGGATGCAGCGGCAGGCCCAGCTCGCCGGCGGAGGACATGGCGATGCGGTTAAGGAAACTGTCTATGGTCTGAACATGCAGGTTGTAATAGTTGCAGAGCAGGTTCTCAAGTATCGCGGCGGCCTTCACCTTCAGTTCCGGCATCCTAAGGCCGGTATCCTCGAGCAGATTGTCGGTTTCAGGCCCGGCGACGCCCGAAGCGGCCTTCTTCAGCCAGAACAGGATGCGCTCCTTCATCTCCTTGGCGGCATTATTGGTGAAAGTCACGGCCAGGATGCTCTCCGGGGTATTGCCCGTGAGAAGCAGCCGCACATAGCGCCGCGTCAGGGCATGGGTCTTCCCCGACCCAGCCGAAGCGCTTATAAGGATTATTTCGCTTTTCTTTTCCATAACTCCCCGCCGTAATAAAAATAGTATAGCACACCGACACGATAAGGGTCTGTCGCGCTTAAGGTCTATTGACCCACTAAGCAATTCATGTGTTTCTGCAGCCATTGGCCGCAGTTTTCACTTTAGAACCTCCCAATGCCCTCCTTTATCCGGGCCTATGCGGCGGATAACTCCCGCGGCCTTAAGCCTTCTTAAATTCCACTCCACACCTCTGATGCTCAGACCGCTTTCATTTTTCAGCATAACACGCGTTATGGCGGGGTTTTCCCTTATCAGGGCAACAATTTTCTCCTCAGTTTTCACCACAGTTTTCACCACAGTTTTCACCACAGTCTTAAGTGAAAACTCCGGTGACCTGTGGAAAATAGCGTGGAAGAAAGTATCGGAAGTAAATTCCGGCGCTTCCAAGCCGGCGCCTCGCATCAGGTCTTTCATACGGCGTATACCGGTCCCCATGCGCTCAACCTTCCCCATCCGGTGGAAAAGATCGGCTATGACCGGATTACGCCTTACGGATTCTTTCCCGAAGCTGCCCGGTGTAAGGCCTGGTAACAGGCCGCCGGGGTTTGAAATATCTACCCTGTCGTCATAGACGCTTATATAAACGCTGGTACCGCGCATGCTGTAGTCGCGGTGGACGATGGCGTTCACCACCGCCTCGCGCAAAGCGTCCAGCGGGAGCTCGTAAATATCGAAACGGTCCAGGCCCCGTATTTCGCTGCGCACGTTTATGTGTTTCCTGATAAACTCTATCGACTCGTTAAACTGGGTTAAAAGGTCCGCCCGGGAATCTTTGCGGTCATAGATATACGTCCTTTCGGTACCTTTGAACGCGCCCATAATAATTTCCGACTGCGGGATGAACTTGTTTATATCCGCGGCGAACAGAAGCGCGCCTGCGTTGGTGACTGCGGCTTCGCGACAGACGCCAAGACTTGAAAGGAAAGCCCCCAGGTTCGCGCGCGTAACTTTTAAACGGGCTCCGGCTTCTTTCAGAAAAGCCTGAATTCTGGTAAGGCGGATGTCCCCCAAAGTAAAACCCGCGCAGGGCAGGCTTTCAAAAGAGTGTCGGCGGCCGTCCTGAACATAAGCCGCACCTCTTTCTGCGTCATTTTCTGCGTCATGCCGTCCAGCCTGCGGAAATACCCGGAGGAACAGCTGTATGGTTTTTCCGCGCCTTCGGGGACCGCTACAGCCACGACCTCCCCGATCTTTGAAATGCTCGTCAGCGAAATGTGCGGGTCACAATTTCGGGCCAGGCATGAGATCTCCGCCTTCATCTGGTTCGTCAGGGTTTCCCCGGTTATTTTGCCGCTGTCCGTTACGCCCAGCAATATCACACCGCCGCGGGAATTGGCGAAGGCCGTAATGTCGCGGTCTATTTTCGTGGAATATTTTTCCTTGAATTCCACAGTGAGGCCTTCCCCTTCGCCTATCAGCAACTCCACGTCTTCAGGTTTCATATCCCCCCCTTGAACCTGTTTTACATAAATAGCATAGCAGGTCAACCCGACAAGGGCGTGTCGGGTTGATACTGAACGTATTTGGATCTTATTTGCGGGGGCGCTTGGGTTTGGGGGCCGGAAGGTGGGTGAGCGTGTAATGCACGACCTCGGAGAGCTTCTCCCGGTCCTCCAGCCACTCAGCGTTCGCCTGGCAGGTATTCTTGCTGCCCGGGTAGGCCCGCGTTTTCTTGTCGCGGAACAAATGCAGCGTTTCGGGCGAGGTTTTAAGGAAAAGCGTGTCGTCGCAGACCAAAGCGAACACACGCCCGGCGCTGTAAACGCAGTATTCCCCCATCATCGGGCGGAAACTGACCTCCGGAACAAGCGCAAGCGCGTCCCGCAGGAATTCAATAGTCTCTTTGGAGGTGGCCATGGAGTATTTTAAGCAACGCCCCTATTTCTTCCGCCAGGAGGCGCATTTATTGGACCGCCTGAAAATATCGGCGCTCAGCACTTCGCCATCGTAGACTATCAGGTCGCTGAAATCGTTCAGATGCTTAGCCAGCCGCCCGTGAGCTATTTCGAACGGGTCTTTCTCCCGGTAAGAGTTCAGCAGGTCGATGTACAGCGCCTGGTGCTTCTGCGCGAAGGCGAGAATGAACTCATGGCTGGTGAATTTATCCGGCAGTTGTTTTATTACTTCCACAAGCTGCTCATCGAACCAGGCGTCAAATTTAAATTTAATAGACATAGTCGCGCCCTTTTAGCTTAGAGATGCTTATTCACGGACGGGCGCACAAGACGCTCGTGTATCCACATCTTTATCACGGCCTGCCTGGAAACATTGAGCTTCAGCGCCTCGTTATCAAGACGCTCTATCATCCATACCGGGAAATCCACGTTGACCCGCTTCACCACGGTCGCCTTCTTGAAATCCAGGAAGCCGGTTATATCCTCGCCGCGCTCGAACTTCCGGTCGAACTCTTCAGCCGTTATCTTGGTGCGCACCTTGCCCTTACCCGAGGTATTTTTCATAAATTTTCACCCACCGCTTGTCCGCCTTGTGACAACTGATCACCCGCACATTTCCATGCCGCATTGTGAAGATCGCTACATACACCCTGCCGTACAGTTTTCCCAGTATGGCGGAGCGGCTTTCCCCTGTGACGTTCCTGGCCGGCACTATCACGTGCGCCGAGCGCCACAGGTTCCGCGCATCCGGCAAAGCTATGCCGTGCCGCCTTTCGTTTATCCCGCTTTTCCGCGGGTCATGCTCGAACCGTGCGCTCATAATAGTATAACAGTTATACCAGAACAATCAAGGCCTTGAGATCACAGTCTTTGACCTCAAAGGAAGCAATCACGCCCTGTGGGGACCTTTGTTCCACTGCAACTTGAGGTTACAAAGCGGAACCTCAAGTTATAATTTGAAATCACAAATTGTGATTTCATGTTTTAGCCGTAAAGCCTATCTTTTTCACTGGCGGCGGGTCCGCTATCAGGTTTTTGATGGCGTCAAAAACCACTTTGAACTGGTAGTCGTATTTCTTTTCCATCTCCTCCAGCTTACGCCGCAAGTCGGCGTGTCTTCCGAGCAGCTCCCGGAGCTTTGTGAAGGTGCGCATTATCTGGATGTTTACCGCCACAGCGCGCTTGCTATTCAGTACGCTGGAAAGCATAGCCACGCCGTTTTCAGTAAAGACATACGGCACGTATTTAACATTGCTGCCCCGCTTCAAGGTGCCAATTTGGCACCTTGAAAGAACGTCGGCCTCCGCCTTCTTTAACTTAAACATGAAATCGCCAGGGAATCTATCCATGTTCCTCCGGACCGCCCTGTTAAGAGCTTTTGTCTCCACCCCGTACAAAACCGCAAGGTCACGGTCCAGCATCACCTTGTGCCCTTTAAACACCAATATTTTGGATTCCAGGATTTCCTGCGGAATGATCTCTTTAGGCATACGCCCCCCTTACCCACAAATAGCATAGCAGGTGAACCCGACAAGGGGCTGTCGGGTTGGTTTTAGAGATTTTGCGGATTTTTTGAGGTCGCAATTTGCGACCTCATACCGAAACCGGTCACAATTTGCAACCATTTCATTGCGGCCATACTGTTCAAGGTCACAAATTGTGACCTTGAACATTCTTGCACCAATGGTGCAAGTATTAGCCGCCGACGCGGTTTGCCTCTAGCAGCTCCGCGGGCATGGGGTGCTCCAGCTGCCAGACCATGGAGATGGGGCGCTCGCCGGAATAGGAAACCTGCGAACCGGGGCCTAGGAACCGGAACGGGGCCGTCAGGGGGCCGTTGGTGCGATTTAACCGGACGAACAAATAGATGGAGTAACCGCGTGCTGCGTGAGCTATAAGGTTCTGCCCGGTGGAGCTTAGCTGCGTGGTGCCTGACTGCGATTCCCAATGCAGCAGGTTCACGTTTATGGGGTAGTCCTTGTACAAGGTGGTAGCCGAAAAATCTTTGTCACTCTTATTCAGGGTTATCAGCAGGGCGTAGGCTTTCTTCTCGGGGAAATGCAGCACGCCTACGCCGCGCTGCGTGGACTCGTTAAAAGTATCCCGGCCGAAGGCGGCCTGGATCTCGTTGTTGGTATAGCTGCCGTGCAGTTCCAGGGGCAGCGGGTAAGGCTTATGCCCGGCGCACAGGGTAACGTCCATCTGGTAGTCGGCCACCTCGCGCAGGTCGGCAAGGATGCTGGGGTTAGCCGCAAGCCGCTGGAAGGCAGCCCGGACGGTCTCCAGGCCGCGCTGTTCGCCTTTCTTGTCCCACAGCAGGGAGTACAGCATATTGGCCGCGGCCGCGTCCTCGCCAACAAGGCTAAGGCCGCTGGCCGGCAGGTCCCTGATGGCGCCAAGATACCCCGGCGCGGTGATCTGGCAAGTGCGGGCTACGGCGGCGCCGAGAACAGCCAGGTCCGGGTCAGCCGGGGCCGGCGCCAGGCCCGCGGCGGCCTTCCACTGCGTCCAGGTGCGGTCCTTGAACATGCGCTCTGGCTCAATAGCGTACGCGGCCAGGTAATTTGCAAGCGTAAGGTCTTTGCCCGTATCCTGCCTGAAGGTCTTTAAAGTTTCTGGGATATAGTTCTGCAAATTAGAATAGGCGGCCCGGATGTTTTTAAGCACGGCGGCCATGGCCTGTTTTTCCAGGTGAATGGCGCAGCCCGGCGGCACGTGCGGGAAGCCGTGCTCGATCTCCCGCTCTATGTTGTAGCGGGTCCCCGGCAGCAGCGCCGCAAATTTGCGGTCCACGCGGTAACGGCGGTGCATCTGGGCCACAAAGTCCAGCACCTGCAGATAATCCTTGCCGGAGGAATGCCGCAAGCCGCGCCCCAATTGCTGTAAAAATACCGTCAGGCTGTCCGTGGGCCGCAATAATAGCACCGTGTTCACTTCCGGGATATCCAGGCCCTCGTTGAACAGGTCAACCGTAAACACAAACTTTACAACACCCGCTTTCAGCTCCCGCACCGCGCGCTTGCGGGCATCGTCAGGCGTAGCGCTGGTAACGGCAACGGAGTTTATCCCCCGCTCCGTAAGCTTTGCCGCCATAAATTCGGCATGCCGTATAGAAACACAGAAGCCGATGCCTTTGGTGCGGGTCAGGTCGCCCAGCTGGTAGCGCTGCAAGGCGTTTAAAATGGCGGTTACACGCGTGCCGGCCTGGCCGGCGTCGTCCACATAGGCCTGCTCCAGCGCGCTGGTGCTGTATTTCCCCGCCTGCCAGAACCTGTCGTCTTCCACGCTTACAGGGTCGGAGGAGCTTTCCCCGTCCATGCGCTCGGGGGTGGCGGTTAAGCCAAGCAGGATCCCGGGCGAGAAGCCCTCAAAGATCCCCTTATAGCTGCCGGCGGGCGCATGGTGCGCTTCGTCCACAACTATATAGTCGTAGAAACCGGCGCCCAGCTCTTTCCAGAGCTCCTGTGAATTAGCCGTTTGGATAGTGCAGAATAGATGGTCTTTAGTTGCGGGCGTACCATGCGGCCCGCCCATGCGCACCCCGAAGTCGGGTTCCTTCAACACATTGCGGAGCGTAGCCAGGCTTTGGTCAAGTATCTGGTCCCTATGGGCAAGAAACAGCAATTTTGGTCTGCTGTTGCCGTTGGCCCGGCAGTAATTTTTATAATCCAGCGCGGCTATAATGGTTTTGCCGGTGCCGGTGGCGGCAACAATAAGGTTTTTAAAGCACTTGCGGTATTCGCGCTCTACCTGGAGCGCTTCAAGGATACGCGCAGACCTTTAGGAATGCAGCTAATTATGGCGTACTGAATACCCCAAGCCAGAAAGAGTGCTCTTTACTGATATCATTTTCCGAAATTCAGTGCAGTAAGAGTCGGGGACCTCAACATTTTGGCAGAATTCATGTGGGTCCATGTTTCTCAAGACATCAGCATGAATCAAAACCAAGGAATGAAATGTGGCCATTTTGCGATTTTCGCGCTCAGCCTCTTGTAATGCCAACTTTATGGTTTCAATTAGTTCCATAGGTAAATTCCCAAAAAAAGCCTTCTCAATAAACCCCATTAGTACTGCCTTTTTTACTACTATCGCTGCTGTTTAGGCTGCAACATCGAAGTCTTTTAATTTAATTTCAAAATAAGGGGCAAGTATTTCTTTTTCGAATTGTGCCAGTTCATTATCAGGCACTGCCGTAAAAGTTGAGTTATCGGAGGGCGCCCACCATTTACTAGCACCTTTATAACAATCGCGGCTGACCGAGGCTCTAATTAGTCTAAAAGGCCTGTCAAGCCAACCATTCCCTTTAAGAGAGAATATATTTGCAGGGCCGGAAAATTGCCCGAACAAGTACACACCACGGTTGCCATGAGTTAAGTAAAAGTAATCACCAATTGGCGCTTCAATAAAATCCTGTGCCTGCGTTTTAGATGAAGTCGCCTTTGCCTTTGTGTTTTGATTGACATAGACTAACCCTGCGTCGATAGAATCAAGAATTTCTTTGTAGCTAAAATACCCAACACCTTGCGATAACTTCCAGAATCTTGGCAACATAATTCCTCCCACTTTTGGTCGCTTGGCAATAAGCTACAAATACCTTGGCCGAAAACAATAGCGTCTCTCTTGGTTAGTTATTATACTTCTCCCTGTTACATCCAGGACAAAGCACTTGCCCATTGGATATTTTGGTTTCCCCGCCCTTACTATGAGGTTTTATATGATCCGCATGGAAATCCGAATCAGTACAAGGCTCTTTGCATATCTGACATTTGCCAGCATTCTGCCAATATATAGCCCTTCGCTGCTCCTCGGAAAAGCCACGTTGCCGATCTTTCAGCACCATCTCTGGGATATCCTTAATAATCTCTTGGATTAACAGATCATGCCGATACTTCATGTTAGGGACACTATCCGAGCGGGCAGCATCTGTAAACGCAGCCAATTCTCCGTTTTGCTTTTTCTCAGGCAATTCCTCATTCTTTCTGCGCTTAAGCTCAAAAGCTAAATAAGCTTTTGCAAATTTATCTTTATGCTGTTGTAGGTCATAGTTCTCCAAGAGATTAATTGTAAGCTGCGTTAGTGTAACAATGGCATACTTCTTAAGCTTCGGCGAATGATGACTTTTAAAAGCATCAGAAATGAAATTAAATGCCTTCGCGACCTTAATCACATTTGGGTCAGTTTCAGTAATATATTCATTTGCTTCGTATGTTTCTTTAATTGTTTCCGGCCGTATATCCGCCCATCCGCCTTTGATTGTCAGATGCAGAACTTTTGCCGCAGCATCTTCATAGGCGTAGCGCTTATCACTGAAACTACAAAGAGAGAATATCTTATGATGCCCAAGAGTCTCGACCACTTTTCGCATCTGCCCATGCATTGCCCTTCGTTTCTCTGCGGCATTTAATGGGGTACCATTCTGTAAGCGGAGAAACATCTCCTCTATATCATCATCTGTATACGCTTCGTTCATAATAACCACATCAAAATTACAATTATTAAACTCCATTTGAAGATCGGAGTGGAGCTCATTATACGTCCTGTTGGCGATGGGATTGCCATCAACAGGATCACTCTCTGCAGCCAGCTTAAACCCATTGCCGATAAAATCAATTACAGCCCTGATCCGTTGCTGGCCATCTACGACCTCATAGTCATAATTATTTTTTGATATTGAACGGAAGTATACCTTCGGCACATCAATTTTGTGAAAAAAAGAATCAATCAGCCATTGCCGTTGCGAAAGGCTCCAGACTGATCCACGCTGATATTCAGGATTAATTAATAGTTTGTGCTGCCTATGTAGAAAATCAACATTCGCCAGATTAAGCGGTTTTTTACTTATATCTTTTTTCATATCTCCCCTCTTGGCTCACATCCATCACGCTGATGAAGGCCCCATAGCGCCCCAGGACTTCCGCTATTTTCCAATCAAATGACGTACAAAGACTGTTGCCAAATGCACAGGCACAGCATTACCGACTTGTGCTGCCTGTGAAGAGATTCCCGTACCGAAAAAGACATAGCTGTCTGGGAATGTCTGAAGCCTAGCCGCTTCTCTTACCGAAATTGCCCTATCTTGTGTTGGATGCCCAAATCTACCATTAGAAAGACAAACACACTTTGTTGTAATTGTCGGCGCCGGCTTATCCCAGGCCAGCCGGCCATAGACATCCTTATGTCCGAGATACTTGTTTTTGTGGCATTTCAACACTAATTCTTTGGCAAAAGAATTGCGGCTGCCCCCATCTTTTGGGACACTTCGTATTCGCCTTAGATTCAAATCGCTTAAGTTACGGCATGTGTGATTAGGAATTACTTCACTTTTTTCTCCAGCCTGAATAGCCGGTAAATCTTTAATAAAGTTCCCAACTGTCTTATAGCTCTCTTTATTGTGCCCATGCGTCGAATCAGGAAGAGACATGTGCGTTGTCTCTTTCTTTCCCATAAAGATAAACCGCTTTCTGTGCTGCGGAACGCCGTAATCTGCAGCGTCAACGACACCGCTTACACATGTGTATTTAAGGCGGTACAAAACATCATGAAAACGATCAAACACTAAATGGCCACCATCATTTACTCCCGGAACATTTTCTATAAAAATATAATCAGGCTTTCTCTTTAACTCTTCAATAATTCGACTCACATGCGAAAGCAGATTGCTTCTATCGTCCTCATAACCACGCAAGACATTCTTTCTGTTCTGTGTGCTGAAGGGCTGACATGGGGCGCATGATGACAGCACAAACTCCTCATCGCTTTTTAAGTCTATCAATGCTAAAAGCTCATTTCCGGTTATCTTAGTAATGTCTGCGGCAAGGAATCTTGCTCCTGGATTATTAAACTCATATGTCTTCTGAAATCCATTATTTTTATCTATCCCGAGACGCACGTCGATACCGGCTGTGCGCATGCCCAAGGTAACCCCGCCGGCTCCGCAAAAAAGATCTACTCCGACAATCTTTCTCATGCTACCGTGCTCCCCTCAGCATCTACAGCCTGGATATCTTTTCTGAAAATATCTATTTCCTCTTTAATTTCCTGCTTATTTAAGGAAATCAGTGCCCGATAGCCGGCAAGAAGGTTTAACCTTCTCATAATTAACCTTACTTTCCCCTCTTTAAACCGAGCAAACAACTCCGGATTTTCGATTACATATTCAAGAACAGCATGTGTAAACGCCCTGTTTCGTCCCTGCGTTCCCGGTAAAAGATGCCGAGTATAATCTAGCATGGAAAATAATTCTTTAGTTAACTGATATGGATCTGTGCGATCTTTATCATAGGTGATATACGCACCCCACCAAAAAAGAAACAGGTCGTTTGTCTTTAGGGCACCAGCCCCGGGGTTTTGCACAAACCAGTGATCTACAATATATCCGGCTCTTCGAGATTCCGCTTCTTTTTCGATAGGCCTTCGTTTTCGCAGATACCCCATAAACGGTCCATGGCAGAGATACGTCCAAAGCCTTATATCGGTAGCCTGTGTGGGGTCCATATCTTTCCAAAACTCGAAAAGCTTAATCGAGTTTTCACAATCATGACTAAGTTTACCTGGCCCCTCATAATCAAGAAAGCCGACCGCATTGAGGTTAATCTCTTTAAGCCCTTTTTTAACCAACAAATCATCCTTGTCTATCGGCCAATCGCCTTTCAAATAGGACTTTGTATTTCTGCCAATAGTGCTTTTAATTCGACTTATGTAAGATGCTTTAAATATTGGTTGTGACATTATAATTTACCCGTTACAGTTCTCGGCTATCTCCGTAATAGTCACGAACATCCTATTAACAGGATTGCCCAGAATCTGTTGCGCAATTGTAGGCGCGTTCTCGGCACTCCAAACGCTTTTGCTTAGTACGGCATCATTTTGCCTTTTATCTTTAAGAACCGAGGCCCAGGCGAAAACCTCAAATTGCTCTTCGGCCTCAATAAATTGAACAACAGCGTACAATAATGCCGGGAGGACAATTGCGGAATGAAATAAGTTATCGAATCTGCCAGATTTCTGAAGTAACGAATAGGCGTCGTAGTCGGTAGTGGAAAGTTGGATCGAAATCTTTTCACAAGAGAGTTCGATTTTCATCGGTCCGGTCCTAAACCTACCATCAATTATTTCCATAAAATTGCCGACAGCATCGCTTGCCAACCATTGCTTGGGAGCGGAAAACTGAGTATTACCGGCATACGCCAGTACATCTCCTTTATTTAGATTGAACTTGTATACTCCATAGTCGTTGTGGGCGGTTTTCGGATGAAAATCTCTAATCCCACGCCTTGCTACTGCATAAAAATCAACCAACACCTGATCACGCAGAAGATTTTCCGGTATTTCTATTGTATGACTCGTTGTCGAGCTAAAATATGCTTTACGAAAAAATGTTTTAGGACAGCATATTTCCACCATAAACTCGGCGTCCCCGTTATCCAAATAGTATTGTATGTCTAAATTCCGTAATACATGGCCGATCGTTATTTTAATTTTATCTACAGCTCGACTTACATGTGGTCCGTCAATTTCATACGACCCGGTCATGTCATCGTTAGACCCCAGAATGGGGTGCGGAAAAGACAGGCTATTAACTTTCATAGACCCCCACATTTAGTGAATACTGCTGATTGTCCTCAAACAAAACCGCTAATTTTGCGGAACCTGTTGCATCAGTTTTTACTCCGCTAATTAGATTATCTTTAAATTGCAACGTTTGATATGATCCTGTGTCCATAACCGATTTAATCGGTATTTTCGCATAATTGTCGTCAGTCCCTGCCAGAAGTTGCACAAAATATTCCTTATCCTTAGCTCCCCTTAGAATAATTACGTGCTGAATTTTACCATCGAGCCCATTTACGGCAAAAGCCCTATGCTTAACATCTACCGAAAGCCATATTTTCTTTTCCCCATCTCCTTCAGCGCCTGAACCACCACCGGCCGAACCAGGCATTGTTCCCCCACCACCACCTGACGAAGGGGAAGGTGGATTTGTTCCGGAATCCCCAGCAATTGCCTTACCATCAGTGCTATTACCTGTATCTTTGTGTTTTGTTACCTTAAGCTTTCTTGGAGGAGTTACGATCGGACGTTGCTCGTCCAGAAAAGCGCCCTCCGTCCCGGTTTCATGATCAGACCTTTCCGCTTTCTCGAGATCGATAGCAGATTCCGCACCCATCATATCCCCTTCTACTGACGGCAAATACACATATTTTGCCAATCCGCCGATAGGAAGAGCTCTTCTGTCTTCTTTGGTAATAAGAGACGCAACACATTCCCTGGTAAATGAATAAAACTCGGCATATGCCTTTTTCGCTTCGGGCAATATTTCACCCTCCGGATCTTTCGCATTTGTGTTCTCACGGTTCCATTCATTATGATTGGGCGGCTCCAGCAGCTTAAGAGCATTATCGCCTTGCTCATTATCACATTCGAATACGCCGGCATACTGAATAACACTTCTATAATCTCTTTGCTCTATCTTCATTCCAGTGGCTCTCATACAATACATCTGATTTGGGTATCCCTCTCTTGCTAATATACGACACTGGACCTTGCCGATAGTAGGGAGAGTCTTCTCGAAAACACGACCATCCTTATATGCTAAATAGTACGGGATGGGATTCGACTCGTTCTTCCTATAAACGTCTTTTCTGTCAAACACTTCAAATATCTTCTTTTCAATATTACTGGAATCTATTTTCTGTCCCTCCACTTCCACATCAAGACTCCCTTTTTGTATGGGCCTCCAGAAATGGTCTAAAATCACTTTGGTTACATCTTCTTTCCAATGCTTATCACCACGTAACCCGAGAATGTATATATCGGTCCCATTCTCGCTTCGCAAATAGCTGTTTGGAATCAGGCTTTCATCGCGGACAGGTCTTTCACCGGCCAAACCGAATGAACCCATTCCCCGATATTTAATCCCATCTATCTCATGAGAAATCAAACGGCATTTCCCTTGAAAAAGAGTCCCAGCAGAAATCCCGTTTCCAAAACGACTTGCAACAAAAATAGTCCTAAAGGAAGAAGCTGCAATAAGCGCCCCCTTCCCAAGACCGAACGATCCGCCTGTATTGCCGATTTTATTGGTAGAGCCTGCAGCCTTTAGAAAGTTTCTGTAATTACCTGTCGGATCTTCATCGGCGCCAGTTAACCCGACAGTGTTGAAATCGCTTATGCGAAGAACCGGAATACGTCTATCGTTTTCAAGATGCTGAACGGCATTACTGAAGAATCTGTTGCTTTGAGGATTGCCATTAGAAGACTTTACGCACGCACGCATAATTTTCAAATAACTCTCGCATTCCAACACCTCTTGCGAGTTTATATAGGTTAGATCAAACTTAACTAGGGCGGGCTTCCCAAGCGATTTATCGCGTGCGTCTAATACGTTCTGAATTGATTCTCTTGCTACCGCCCTAGGAATATCCTGATCGAATTGTGTGGTGCCACCGTCATTAAAACCATCGTCATCAGAGGTTCCTTGCTGGGAAAACTCATACCGAAGAAACTTTTGTTCTGACATATTTCATTACCTCGCGAAGCAACCCATCACTTCCTATGCTTTTTATCGTGGCAGATAGTGCAAAGGGTTGTAAGGTTTTCCTCAGTATTGGCCCCACCAGCGGCGTGTGCTTGTATGTGGTGTATCTCAAGGTGTCGCGGATCGGATGCATTCCATTCCGCATGAGACCAGCCGCAATCGGTGCATTTGTAACTATCTCTTTGGAAAACATTTCCACGGATGTCGTCGGGAATTGTCCGATCGTGCTCCGGGCTTTGCCGCATGGACTCCAAAATATATACACCCACAGGCAACTCCGGTCGGCCTGTTTGACTTGTTACTATCGGCCAACCGAATTCAGTTCGCAGCTCTCTGACTCTGCGTGCCCATTCCGTCCGGTCTTTGGCAACATACCTCAATTCTTCTCCGGTAATTGCTTTTCCCACATTGCGTTGGAAATAACCAAGAATCTTATCGCGGACTGCGCCGGCAGAATTTCTAATTTCGTTGGCGACGTTCCAGCGGAAAGCCGCCTCCTGGTCTTGATTGGAGGATAAGAGTATATAGTCGTCTGTTCCTATGCTTTTAATAGCTTCCGCCGTAACGGGCATTTCTCCCTCTTTAGCCATATCTTTAGCAGTAGCTCCGCTTATTATTTGCCAGCCGAATTGAACCCGTAGTTCACGTATTCTTCGCGCATATTCTTGTATTCCTGCGACGACCAGTAATTCATCACCATTAATTACAGTCATGGGATACTTTCTGAAATAGAAAAGGATTCTGTCCCTGGCACCAGAGGCAGATTGATTCGGAAGTATGGCTTTTCCGATTTCGCGAAGTTTATAAAAAACGGGGATTAATGATAGAACTTTAGCCCTAAAGTTCTCACCTGCGGATTCTTTTTCGAAATCAGAAAGAAGCACCTTAAGCTCGGCTGATTTTCGCATGAGGTCGTTTTGTGGGTTGTTCACATGTCCGCCTTAAAGAACTTCATAAGTTTAGCCTTAGCTTTTGTTGTATTCTTTAGCTCACATTGCCAGATTATAAGAGGTTTCCAGCCCAACGCTTTAAGCGATTTAACAGACCTACTGTCTCGTAATATATTTATTGCTATTTTCTCTTGCCAGAATTTAACATTTGTCGCAGGCAATTCTGCGCGCCGGCAATTCTTATGGCCATGCCAAAAACAACCGTGAACAAAAATAACTTTTTTCAGGCGGGGTAAAGTGAGGTCTGGTTTTCCAGGCAGCTTACATCCCCCCAACCGAAAACGAAACCCCAGCTTGTGCACTAACGATCTTACTTGAAGTTCGGGTTTTGTGTCGCACCCCTTAACACGCGACATAATCCAACTTCGTTTTCTCTTTGTGAATCGATCCATTATTAGTGTTTTTGCTGGCAGAAAGAATTGAGTAAACACAGTCTGCAATCCGTGCTGCAAACACCGGAGGAACTGCGTTGCCGATCTGACGCGCAATTTCGGTTTTAGTTCCCTTAAACACAAAATTATCCGGGAAGGTTTGTATTCGCGCTGCTTCGCGGTGTGTTATAGGGCGATGTTGCTTCGGATGCAGATACCGGCCCTTTTCGGGTTTAAAGAATTCTGTCCTAATGGTTAAGGCAGTACGGTCCCACCACAATCTGCCGAATAAGTCCGTGCCGCCGCTTTTTTTATTGATCCAGCACCTCGGTGTCAATTCAGGGGCAAGACGCTGTAAATCAAAACGATTCATCCCTTCTTTAGGAATTGCTTTGTACCGCCGAAGGCTACTAGGGATGGGATTGCGCCCAAAATGGAGATCTAAAGGCGGGGCGACTTTTCGGATATCAGTGCCTACCGGCGCCGGCAAGTCTTCTATGGCGTCTCGGACCGTCTGCCATTTCACTGGGGTAGATAAAAAGTCTTCTTCTTTAAACAGTGACGGGTCTTTTTCTATCCCGTGGTATCCCGGGTTATAGTGAGTCTTTCTGGGCGGAAAAACAAGCGCCGGGTCGATTGTCTTAGACCCGATTATTATCGCGCGCCAGCGTGCCTGAGGTACGCCGTAATCTGCGGCGCAAACTTTACCTTGCCAAATCCTAGTAAACCCCAATTCTTTTGCGGTGTCGATAATTTGCTGATTTTCCTCAGTCCCTAAAAGCTGAGGAACGTTTTCAATAACAAATACTTTCGCCTTAACACGTTTGACGACTTCCAAATACTGACGCCACAACTGCCGCCGCGGGTCGTTGTCTCTGTTTTTGTTTAAAAGGCTGAATCCTTGGCAGGGAGGTCCACCGATAACAACATCCGCCTCTGGGATGACTATAGACGGGTTATTAAGTATGTCTACGATGTCACCATATACTCCATGGCTCCCGAAATTATTGTTGTAGGTGTCTATGCAATACTTGTTAAAGTCATTGGCCCAAACCGGTTTAAAATGATGACCAAAGAATTCGGTAAACCCGAGGGTCATCCCCCCGGCTCCGCAAAAAAGGTCCACTAATTTGTACGGTATTTTGGGTGTGGCAAGTGATTCTCGCCGGCGAGCCTCATATGTGGCTAGATCTTCACTTAAAAGAAGGCTTTTAAGGTCCCTTTTGGCGGGGGTATATGAGATTCGCTTTTTAAGGATCTTTCTCTTCTGTTTCATACTAAGACTCCAGTTTCTATATGTATAATCTACCAAATATGGGGCCCATTGTTAATTGACCACGTCGAGAGCTTTGTAAGAGTATAGCAGACCAACCCGACAAGGGTGTGTCGGGTTGGAAACAAGATGTTTAAAGTTTTTTTGAGGTTTAATTCCGGTGTAGTCGTGTGCCTTTCATTTAAATGTCATTTTCCTATGGATATCAAGAAATTTTTGAGATGGAACAAATCGCTTGGGCATGGTCAACTGCCTGCCCTCATAAGATTTAAAGACATCTTGAAATGCCCGATTTGAATAGTACTTTTCTAAGCGCGGATGAAGCAACATACGATAATTTTCATCAAATGTAATCAAAAAACGATCAAAGGCCGTATCGTATGTCGCAGATAAGCATAAACCATTGGCCGGATTGAGTCTGTTTTCCTCATCTTCCGCCCAAGCCACAATATGACTAGCCCGCAATACGTCTGGGATATTTAGACCGGTTATACAGCATTGCGTATCATAATTGTTTAAAATCATTTTACGAAAGAACCCTTGATTTATCCGTGTTTTAACCTGTCGAAGAGCATCTTCACCTTTTTGTCCGTCACCAGGAAGGATCAATTTAGCCCCATTTATTTCTTTATCGCTTAACTTACGCGACAATTCAGATGCGCTGATACCTGGTGCGTTATAGACCCCCCAGAGTTCACTCTCATAGCCAGCTAAAACCAGAAACTCCTGATAGCTTTTTAAGGCGGCTGAATAAAATCGGGACTTCCAGTAGCTGGAGGGCTCCTGTCCTCTGAAAACCCCCTTCTCTCCGAGATTCTGCTGAATAAGCACCTCTTTGTAGAGTTCTTCAATCTGCTGTGGCGTTTTAACGGCCCAAATATTCTTTTTAACAATTGGTCCAAGCAAGTCTAATGCCCTGATATATGAAGATGCCTTGTTGCTGCCTTCAAGGTTTTGCTCCTTCATGTATTCCGAATATAGATTTTTCATATTTATTTGATCAATTCAGACTATCTGTTATCTTTTCCTGTTTAATCCCTTTGATATTATCTTGTCGCTTAACACCTGGATTTCGCCACACTAAACCATTAAATAACGTTTTAAAAGCAAGTGTTCCTTCAAGATTTTGGAAACTTTATCAATATCGAGCAGTATTACTCTTTTTTCTATAGCAATTCTTTGAAACTCGTGAGGAATCTTATCCGTAATTATCAACACTGGTTTTCGATTGTAAATCGCTGACATGTCTGCAAGTTGATAAACAACTTGCATAAACTTATCGGCGGAAAATCTTTTCTTAATTTCGCATGGAACTAGGCCCGAACCGAAATCGCACACAATATCGGGGTGATACCTCAGCTGGTGGGATTCGGACACAACGCTCCCCCCGAGTTTTTCAATCACATATTTAAAAAAGGTCGCGACACTATAAGAGCTCATTGCCTTAATATCCGCTATTTCTGTTTCATCTTGATAATTCGGGACATCTATATTCCGAATTTCTCGCTGTAATGATGATTCCCTCTCCATATCCTCAATATAATATAGGCAAACCCCATCCCGAAAAGAACAGAAAGTGTTCCCATCGTTCTGCTGGAAGGAATCTTCCCCATAATTCCTGAATTCCTTGAAATCTTGCAAAGAAATCAAATCATCATCT
Source organism: Elusimicrobiales bacterium (assembly GCA_028713125.1). Classification (GTDB taxonomy): domain Bacteria; phylum Elusimicrobiota; class Elusimicrobia; order Elusimicrobiales; family UBA9959; genus UBA9959. The sequence goes on from JAQTOU010000005.1 coordinate 156,130, forward strand.
ACCCCGCAGAATATATAACTTTCGCCAGATATTCGCTTAACGGCTCCCCTGTAAGTTCTTCCGTTTTTTAACAAAGTCACATAATCACTTTTGATTTTTCGATATAGGTTCTCCTTTATCGGATACTCTTTAAAATTCTTATTGAATAGTATGCGCTTCCGCATTAAATCGAAATACTCGCTAAGCTCTTTTTGGCCAATCAGATTCATGGTCCGGCAATAGTGATCTGCTTTTTGTAAAAGATAGGAATACTCCGGGTCGTATATCGGAATGCCTGGAGGGTCTCTCAACACAACTTGGGCAGATGAATTGCAACTAAATAATGCACACGAGGAAAGATTGATGTCCCCCGTCAATTGGCGCTTTTGTTTTGCAGCTTTCCTCTTCTGAGTCTTATGATGGTGCAAGTAACCTGACCCTTTGGCCTCCACTACAATTGATTTGTTGTTGCAATTAAATACTGTAAAATCCGGTCGAGATTTCGTTGACACAACATGGGCAAGGGTTTCCCATCTGATTTTATAAAAATGATCAACAACACAGGCTGCAACTCCCACCCCCATATCCGCGGAATTGCGTGTGTTTATCTCCGGATCGGGGCTTTTTAATAAAATTAAATCTGGAGAGGTGGGGTCAATATATTCAAGAAGATCATCTTTTTCCTTGATCTTCATTCTCCAAGTTGGATTGTGCCTGCGTGTATGTATAGTTGCAGTAGAGTAGATCGCCTTAAAAAGTCTTATTGGTATAGTTGCACTTAACGGACTAAAAGGAAGACGCTGAGTTTTTATTTTTACATTTTTAGAAGAAAATAGAAGATTAGGCGGCATATTTAAGTTTTCGCAGAATATATAGCTAAAAAGGTGCCAGGCACTGTTTCCTCATTAATTGTCTATTTCGTAAAATCTCTGCCCTAAGTAATGTTCCACTTCAGATTGCCCTTTGAGCCTACACCTTAAGAGTTGCTCGACGTCTGCATCATCTAGTGGGATCACATGCCCACGGCCTTTCGAAGCCGCATCCCTACAACGCTGAATGAATAGTCTTTTGTCCACAAACCTCCTATTCATTATAAATCCAAACTTGCCATTATTAACGTTAAATCGCCCCAAAAGCTGATCCAACTCCGGATTTCCTGGATCATCAGAATAATTCTTGCACTCGATAAAAATATACGCACAGGGGATATTCCTGACTTTGTTTAGCCAACTAAAAAACCCTTGCTTCCCGGCATTTGTAAAAATTATATCGACTCTTTTCCTTCCTTGGTCAATTTCCGCCTCAATTCTTGGATAATTTAGGGATGGAGAGAAAATAACTTCAAGCAAGCCAAAAACTTGTCGATGATAATCTGTCGCTGATTTGTTCCCCGCTGGAATTCTTTTTAATTCCGCAATCAATTCTCCCTCATTGTGCAGAAGATTACCTGCTCCAGCAATATGCAGATCGTCTTCCGATAGCTCAGTAAGACTCTTTTCTTTGTTTTTTCTATATCCATCCAATACTTTTATATTTTTAGCAGAAAAGTCGTTTAGAAAGTCTTTGGAGTATCTGTATTCTGTCCTGCCCTCCAAGGTCTTTTTATAGGGCGGGCGCTGTTCTCCTTTTCTTTTGCCCGACTTTAGTAGTCGTACAAGGCTTGAGTTAGAGGTTAAATGCTCATTCTGAATAAACTCCAAAACATCTTTTTTATAGTACTCATAAGAATTAAACGCGATACGCCACTGGACAAAGGCTTTGGGAATCAGAAGGACAACCCTCCCGTTACAAATTGGAAGTCTTGCTGATGCTGGCTGCCAACCTACACTTCCACCCACCCAGACATAACCGGCAGACACCTCCCGGTCACATGGCACACCCCAAAGCTCACATTGATCGACAGTGTATTCAATTAAATGTTTACGAATTAGATTAGTTGTTATATCTGATATCTTGTCTGATGCTAGGTCTTCAACCAAAAGCGCACAATCTTCCAAATCTTTGAGAAGACCAGTTTTAATTGCCTTACTGCGTGTTAAGGCATCCAACAAAGCTTCTGCCTGTATTCCACCCACACCCCTCCCACGAGAAACACTCCCCTTTGAAAGCCCCAAATGTGTTTGGTTTGGCTCTCTAAGATAAGACAGCAACTCCAAAGCCTCATCCTTTTTATTGGCTTGAATAGATCTAAGTACGCGCCCAAAGAAATCGACAATCGTATTGTGACAATCAAAAGCAAGCCTGTCCTCTCTATGATGAATGGCAAAAGGGTCAATAAATAATGGAATATCCCCTTTAATTGGAACATCAACAAAATCCAGCTCCGCCTGACTTTTATTTAATTTAAAGTATTCAGAGAACTTTGTTTTTTTAGGCATATGTAACCTTAAACGCACTTCCCCACCACTTCCGCTACTACCATGAACTCTTCGTCTTCCGCGTTCGGGATCACTATGGGGCTGTAGGCCGGGTTCAGCGGCTGCAGGATTATTTCTTCGTGCTGCCAGGCGCCGTCGGGGGCGTATTTCTTTTTGCTGGTGTATTTCTTTACGGTGTAGCTGCCGCCGGTGTCCGGGTCGGCTATGGCGCTGTGCTGCACCAGCACCAGCTTGTTCTGGCGGCTGCCGCCCGGGTTGGCGCGGAATACGCAGTAGTCGCCGTCCTGCAATCTGGGCTCCATGCTGCGCCCGGCCACTTGCGCGGCGAACATGTTGTGGTCGGGCTTCAGGCCGGGAGGGCATTTTATCCAGCCAAGCGGCTCTACGGCCATGCCGCGGCCTAAATTGCCGCAGGCGGCCTGCAGGCTGAACACGGGGAGGTAAGCCGTAAATTTCAGGGCGGCGGCCACTTCTTCTTCTATCCTGGAAAGCACCTTAAGCGCGGCAGCCGCGGGCGCGGCTTGGGCTGCCGGCGCGGGCGCGAGGAGGGCTTTAAAGTGCCGGGCGGTTTCTTCGTCCGTAAAGTGCACGTAGCAGCCCTTAAGGCCCCTGGTCATAAGGGTGCGGTAGGTGTTCTTTATTATGGCGTCCAGCCGGAGCTTTGCGGCGGCGGGGTCTTTTTTGGCCAGGGCTTTCCAGCCGTGGATGGATCTATCGCTGCCGGCGCGCGCGCCGGGCGCGGTTAGCACTTCGCCAGCGCGCACTATAAGGTCCGGGCCCACTATTACGCCCACGTAGTCCAGCTCCAGGCCCTGGCAGGTGTGTATGCAGCCCACCTCGCTTACGGAAGCCGGCTGTATTATCCAGGTCTGGCCGTCTTGGGTAAGGTTCCAGGCGGCCTGGTAAGCGCCTATTACTATGTCCTTCAGCCTGGGATCCTTCTTGCTGAGCCAGGGCCAGCAGTAGCCGGCCACCACGCGGGCTTTGTTGCTGGTGTTCTTCTGGCGGATAAGGGCATGCAGTTGGGCGGGGTCGTCCAGCACCCTGAAATCGTAGTCGCCGGTATCCAGCGTGTCGTTGGCGCTGGCTTTGGCTATGCCTAGGGCATAGTCCAGCCAGGCCAGGTAGCCGTCCGAGCCGTTGCAGCGGAACTGGGACTCCAGTTTTAGCTCGGTCACAATGGCGGCGTGCTTTTTGGCCCAGCGGCGGATCTCTTCTTTGTCGCCGATGTCCTTCAGCGTTACTTTCTGGTCTTCGTCTATAAAGAAAATGGAGAGCTTTGAGGCGTTTATGAGTTCTTTTATCTGGTTCTCGCCCTTACTGTCTACCCAACCGGATTTTTTCTTAAGACGGTGCGCCTCATCCACAATAAGACAGTCGTACTCGTTGGCCTGGGCCTGGTGGAAGGTTTCGGAACTGCGGAACATGTTATCTATACGCGTACGGCTCAGCGTGCCCGCCAGTTTAGCTGCGTACACAAGGCGGGGCGCGGAAGTTCGCGTTACATAGTGGGCCAGCATATCTTTGTTGGTAAGCGCCACCAGCAGATTTATGGCCACCACGCTTTTGCCGGTGCCGGGGCCGCCTTCAACTATGAGCACGTGCTTTTGGCCGGTGGCGGCCTGGCGAGCCTGGGCCAGGGCGGTCTCGTAGACTATCTTCTGGTCGTCCACCATTACGAATTCCTGGTTGCCCCGCAGCATGCCGGCCAGGCTGTCGGCCAGGTTCTTGGAGGGTTTTATTTTGCCGTTGTCTATGCGGTAAAGCAGCCCGTCCCGGCCGGCCCTGTCGCCGTGGCGGATGTTGCGCTTTATGAATTCCTGCAGCTTCAGGGCGTCGGGCTTCAGGAAGACCGGGGCTTCTTTGGTGTATTGGGCGTAGAACGGGTTGGTTATGGTGTTGTCGGGCGCGTAATTGTGCAGGTAGGCGCAGGGGTAAAGGTTTATTTTTTCTTCCTGCACGGTTGCGTTGTAGTCTTGCAGCAGGCGCTTGTAGGTCCAGGCCTGGTAGGAAGGGTGCGGGGTCTCCTGCGGGCCGCCCTTGAAGGTGGTTACTACTATGCCGTCCTTGGCGGTGAGGTCCGCCTGCTGCCACTGCTTTAGTTCCACCAGGATGGCGGTGGCGGTGTGCTGGGCGTCGGTGCCGGTGAGGATGAAGTCTATGCGCTTGCTGGAGCGCGGGATGTGGTACTCTATGGCCACGCCGGCGGTGGCGGGGATGGCGGGGTCTTCCAGCACGCGGTCCATGTACTGCAGGGAGTTTACCCAGGAATTTATTTCGGACTGTTTGGTGCCGTGGCCGGTTACAGACTTGAAGGTGCTGGCGATGATGCCGCCGATGTCATTAGACATGACATCCTGCCGGAAGCGGCTTTTTGTGCCGGTGTAGACTATCACTTCTTCAGCCCTGTATACTTGGTGTGGCGGCCTTTGGCTTTGGAGACTGGGTATTTTTTGGCGTTCTTCTTGAGTTTTTTGGAGAGGGCGGCGAGCGGGTCTATTTTCAGGTCGTGGCTGAGGAGGAGGACCCAGTAGAGGATGTCGGCGAGTTCTTCGGAGACTTCGGTTTTATGGGTTTTGAGGTGGGCCGCTATTTCCGCGGGGTTCTTCCACTGGAAGTGCTCCAGCAGTTCGGCGGCTTCGAGGGAGAGGGAGATGGCGACGTCTTTGGGATTGTGGAATTGCGCCCAGTCGCGCGCATCGCGAAAAGCAATGATCTTTTTAGTGAGGTTTTCGATGCTGCTCATGATGCCCCCGGCTGCCTGACCCGTTGTCTGACCCGTTGTCTGATTCTACCTCTTTTCCCCGGTCTTACCCAGACACAAAACACAATACTGTCGCTTGAATCTATATAGTTAATAATAGAATGCAATATTCGGAAAAAATAGGATATACCCTGAAAAGGGTAGCTAGTTTGTTTATAGGCATGGCGAGGCTGTGGATAATAAACACAAAATTATCTGCATCACCTATTCCCTTTGGTTAATAGTCATTTATTAATCAGTGTCCCCTAAGCCCACTCGACATCTTTATTAGGCAGGCAGAGTGAAACACATTTTTTTATTGACAACAGTGTGACCGATTGTATACCATATGCTTATAGAGTAGTGTGTTTGTGGTTCACACTAGGCAACAAGGAGAGGATATGTCAAAAGTTACAATAGAGATCGACCTGAATAAATTAAGCGAACGTGGCAAGGATGCTTTTCACACGCTAATGGGTGAGATATCCAGGCCGTCCACACACGCCGCCACTTCCGAAACCATTGAGCGCCTGGCCGACAAGCTTTACGCGCGGATGGCACGGAAAGAATCTATGCGCAGCGTATTAGACGCGATACTGGACAGCAAAGACGCAAGCTTGACCGTAGAGGAGATCTTTGAGAAAACAGGATTTAAAGGCGCCTCCCTTGCCGGAGTGCTCTCGTCCCAGACTCGCAACATGAAGCGATACACCTCCATCGGGAACAAATCTTTCCTTGCGTGGAGCGAGGCCGGCGGCAAGTCAGGGTCCTATCATCTATCCGACATGGGACTGCTTGAGCCGCTGTTAAACGCCAGGAAGAAGTACGACAGTAAAAGTTCCTGATTTGAACCGGCGATGGCATATACAAAAGGACGACTCTTCAATGGAAATTAACGATATAAATTACTATGACGTATTAAAGGCCCCTCTTCCGTTCATTGGCTTCGTGACCAGCATAGACGCCAGAAAAGACGTCGTCACCCTGAACGATGGTCGAAGGGAAATGAACTTTATGCCGAAACGCCTTGAAAAGGCCTCCACAGAAGAGGCTTCTCATCTCGACCTGCACATCGCTGCGCACAAACAGAAAGTCGGGATCGCTGTCCCCCACGGTGAAAACGGAAGGAGCCCCCAAGACTATTATGCCGGACTTAAGCGTTTTGAAAACGAACTTGCCGAAACCTCGCCAGCCGCCCTGGAGAACTTCAAGGTCCTTTGGAGGGAATTAATGGAAATAGCCGGCGATTTCCCGGGCAAAACATGGGATATGTGCTGGAAAGCCAAGGAAAACTTTTGCCCGGTACTGAAAGCCGGACGGAAAGGAACAAATGAATGGGTCAGGTGTCTTTACCTGCTTACAGGGAACAACCTGCGGTTGGAGATAACAAAAGAATTTTTGCCGCAGGCCAGCGACCACCTTTTCCCGATACGCAATAAAATGCACGGAACAACCCACGCCGTTAAGTTAACTTATCCAGCTTTCAACTTGGAGCTGAAAAAAGAATATTACTCTCTTCTAAGAAAGATTTACAACAGAGAGTAATTTCCGGCCGCGCCAATTTAAATAGCCTGAGGCCGGTGAACAGGTTCCCGCTGCTTTTTCTCTTGCTAATACTAAACAAAGTTTATCTCTATCCGCTTGCCGAATACACGGGCTATTTTTTCAAGCGTATTATAGGAAGGCTTATATTTGTCCTGTTCCAGCCTTGAGATCACCTGCTGCTTGGTATGGAGCTTTTTCGCCAGCTCGGCCTGCGTCATATGGGCCCGCTCACGCAGGTCAGCTATCTTATGTGCGATCAGCAGGCGCTCAACGCCGCGTTCATAGGCGCCGCGCCGGGCGGGAGTCTTGAAATATTCCTTCACGAAATCATCGTGCGTATAGACTTTCCGTTTCATATGTTTTCCTCCACTATGCGGGCCAGGTACTCCGCGCGTATCCGCTTCGCCCTCTCTATTTCCCCTGTCGGCACGGCCCTGGTCTTCTTCAGAAACCCATGCGTAAGAACTATTTCGCTGCCGTTAAAGAAATACAATATCCTCGGCTCATAATGCGCGAAGGTCACCCGCAATTCGAAGATCCTGTCCTCCAGGTAACTGACATATTGAGGCCTGGCCAGCGGCCCGGCAGAAGCCAGGTACCCGACATGTTCCGCTATCTTTCTGCCGACCTTCCTTGGCAGCCCCCGGACGAATTCGGCGGCATAATTGTCGCCGCGCCGGGAAACATAATAAATGACAGTGTACATCGCGCCCCCTTCGCGGGGCATACACATCTATTTTGATGTAAATAGTTTACATCATAATTGTTGTACAGTCAATGCCCCCCGCTTTACCTGAAATAGCATAGCAGGCGAACCCGACAAGGGCCTGTCGGGACGGGAATTATTTACTCCTGAACCAACCCGACACGCCCTTGTCGGGGTCGTGTTGTATACTATTAGGGCAGGTGGGAGCTTATGTTTACGAAACGCATCTCAAAATCGCAGTTCATGATGGGGCTGCAGTGCCTTAAAAGGCTCTGGCTTTATAACCATCGCCGGGACCTAAGGCCGCCCATCGGGCCGGAACAGCAGCAGCTGTTCGACCAAGGGCATGCCATAGGCCTGCTTGCGCGCGAATATTTCGCTGGAGGGGTCCTGGTCGACGCCGATTACAAGCACATCCCGCAGGCTCTTAAGCAGACCGCGGAACTCATCGAGGGCGGCGCTGATATTGTCTACGAGGGGGCTTTTGTTTTTGCAAATGTGCTGGTTCGCTGCGACATCCTGAAGCGGAACCGGGACGGGTCATGGGACCTCATAGAAGCCAAGGGCTCTACGGAGGTTAAGGATGAGCACCTGCGGGACGTGGCCGTGCAGCGTTATGTCCTGGAAGGATCTGGGCTCAAGTTAAAGAAGACGCTTCTGATGCGCATCGACAATAGTTTTATCAAGTCCGGCCCGCTGGATGCCAGGAAGTTATTCGCGCTCGAGGATATAAGCAAAGAAACCGCCGCACTTATGCCTGAGACAGGCCGGGACCTGGAGCGGTTCACTGAAACCCTGGCCTCCGCGGAAGCGCCGGAGCCAGGCATAGGCCGGCATTGTTCCACGCCTTATGATTGCGAGTTCCGCGGATATTGCTGGAAGGGGATACCGGAGTATTCCATTTACGATATCCCGCGCCTGAGCTGGGAAAAGAAGTCCATGCTTAAGGCTATGGGCATTTTGCTCTTCAGAAATGTTCCCGACAGCTTTGACCTGAGCGAAGGGCAGAAACTGGCCTTGAAGGTCGAGAAAAGCGGAGAGGCTCTTTTGGATAGGAAAAAGCTGGCTAAATTCCTGAAGAAGATAAAATATCCTCTGTACCACATAGATTTTGAAACCGTGATGCCGGGCCTGCCGCTTTATGACGGGACGAGGCCTTACCAGCAGCTGCCTTTCCAGGTTTCACTCCATGTCCAGGCCGCGCCGGGCGCGGCGCCTGCTCATTTCGAATATCTCGGCGACGGTTTAAACGACCCGCGGCCAGGCCTTATAAGCTTCATGCTGGAGAAGATCGGTCCGGAGGGCACGCTTCTTGCTTTTAATTCCTCTTTCGAAATGAAAAGGATAGAAGAGCTGGAGAGGGACTTCCCGGCTTCAGGCGCGGCTTTAGCAGCCTTGCTTGGCCGTTTCGAAGACCTAATGAAGCCTTTCCTGGAAAGGGCTTATGTGCACCCGGACTGCCATGGCCGGTTTTCGCTTAAGAAGATCTTGCCGGCGCTTATACCGGACATGACTTACGAAGGCCTGGCCGTAGCCAATGGCGGCGACGCGCAGCTGGCTTACTATAATATACTTTCCGGGAAGCTCCCCCGCGCGGAAGCGGAGCAGCTCCGTAAGGACCTGAAAATATATTGCGGCCAGGACACGCTGGCCATGGTAAAGATCATGGAACACCTCATTTGGATCATTTTATGAAGACCAAAGCTTTCGACCTCGTGATCTTCGACATGGACGGGACGCTCCTGGATTCAATGGGTTGCCTCGCGGACTGGATACACCGCGCGGTTAAGGAGCACTGCCCGCCTTCACTCACCCCGGCCGATATCACGGCGGCTTTCGGACCAACCGAGAGAAAGATAATAGAGAAGTTCGTAGCCAGGGACCTGGTGCAGCCCTGCCTTAACGCTTACCATGAACTTTATGAGAGCGAGCATAACCGGATCTATATTTATCCCGGGATAGACCTGCTGCTCAGGGAACTGCATCGCAAGGGGATCCCGATGGCGCTCTGCACCGGCAAAAGCCGCAGGGCGGTGGAGATAAGCCTGGAACTGATGAACTGGGAGGATTTCTTCGGGGAGATCATTACCGGCGACGACACGAAGAACCCCAAGCCCGACCCCGAGGGCGCGAATATAATTCTTGAGCGGACCAAAGCCGCGAGACAACGGACTATCTTTATAGGCGACGGTTCCGCCGACACCGGAGCAGCCCGCGGCGCCGGGATAGTCTGCGGCCGCGCGGAATGGGGCGAACCGGGGAATCTGCCGGAGGGGAGCGCACAGCCGGAATACAGATTTTCTACGCCGCAGGAATTCCTGGATATCCTTGATAGAGCGGCCAAATAATTCGGATAGCCGGAAGTTTCATAGCCCCCGGTAAAAGCCGCCCGCCTCATTTCCATATGAAAATCTATATTTTCATATGAAAATCATTTTACTGTTTTCCCCCCTCTTTTATCCCCGATACCTTTATTATAGGTCATAAGCCTTATATTCCGCCCTTGGCCGGCATTGGCATATTAATTGCTCTGTATTGGGCATAGCAGCACAAATCTAAAATGGCAAGAAAGGGAAATATGAAAAAAAGCGATATACTGATAGCGGTGTTCTCGGTGTTTATGGTGAATGCCGGCGTGTGCAGTGGCGGGGAAATGTTTACTATCCCCTCTCCCTCCGCATCCGCCGCTGCGAATATCCCCGCGGTCAGGATGACCCCGGCGATCGAGGTAAATGATCTCGATGTGGCTATAGCTTCGGCGATCATCGGCTTAAAGATGAATGGCGAAACCAAGCTGGCAGGCCACTTCCAGCGATTGATGGTCGGCGGTTCTTATGCGCAGAAGTACGAATTCGTCTATGGCAAAGGGACCTACACCATCCCGAAAGAATTCATCGTAGCAGGCGGCCGGAATAAGGGCATAGTGGACTGCATAGCTAAATGGGCCTGCAAGACTTACACCCATGCGGTGACTTTCTACAATTGTTATACTAAGCCTGGCGAGACTATGGAGACCTGCGATCCCGTAGTAAAAGACGTCGTTGAAGAATCCTGCAACTGGGAGTGTTAATCATGGCAACTACCATACTGATAGCGCTGTTTCCTGTAGTGCAGTATCTGATCACCGGGGTTCTGTTCGGAGTAGCTTTACCGATCGCGTACCTCTTCGCTTTTCTGGTTAAGTGGGGCATAGACGCTCTAAGGGGCAAGCAGCTCGAGAAAGCAAAGATCCTTGGCCAGGCCGCGATCCTGGTCGCGGGAATTCTGCTGGTCCACACGCTTGCGACCATGAACAACCGCAAAGCATGCAATGGCGTAGCTCCGGTGCTTGCGGCTGTACAGCAGTACAAGGCGGACAACCACAAGTACCCCGCTGACATAAAAGACCTTATTCCTAAATATCTGCCTCATCGGCCTATGGCCAAGTACGTCGCCGTCAATAGCGGCTACTTTATTCGTAACGGCAAGCTAGGCTACGTTAATGAGCCGACTACCATGATACAGGAATTCGACCTGGAGACAGGCAGCGAAAGTTATCGGTCAATAACGGAGTAAATAATTCGCGCGGGACAGAGTTTTACCTCTGCCCCGCGCATTAATTTACAGGGTTGGCCGGTCAGTCTTTCAAGGTATTTTAATCCAAAATAAATTCTTCGCCGTTCTTCAGGACTTTGGCGCGTTTGCCGAAGGTAGCCGTGAATTTTTCCTGGTGTTCGGTGTTTATCGGGATTATATAGCGCGGTTTTTTATTTTCAGCCAGTTTGCGGATAGCGGAGAAAAAAGCATGGCCGGTGGACGGGGTGGGGACCAGCTCCAGGCGGCGGGCTTTGAACCATTTCAGGGTGTCCATCATGCCGGCTTCCTCGGTATAAGTTTCCCAGTCCGAATAAAGGAAGGCCGCGCCGCGGTAATCCTGTATCTGGTCCCCCAGCCAGAGCTGCGAATTCGCGCGCACGGGGATTATCAGGCGCGGCAAATTGTCCCTTACCCAGTCCCAGCCGTACATTTTCGGGCGCATCCGGACGAAAGTCTCGTTATATTCGGTCAGCTGGTAGATCCGCTGCGTAGCCAGGTTCCTGATGATGCACAGGTACTTCGTGTCCAGGCTGGGGATCTTGAGGTCCACGCCCTGTTTCTGCGCGAGGGCTTTCACCCTTTCAAGCAGAAGCGCGGTATAGCCGTCCACCACCAGAAAACGCCTTGTGTTCTTTGCGATTATCGCCAGGCTGGTGAGCAGGCCGATATCCTGCCCGGCGCACATCACGTAAAGCGCGCCGCGGCGGTCTTCCAGTTTATTTTCTATCTCGGCCATCACGTCCTGCTCTGCGGGACCTTTCTCTATATCCGCCTGGGTCCCTTCCGTTATAAGAGCGTCGACGGGGCCGGTCTTCGCCGCCAGGAACTGTTTGAAAGCCGCGGCTTTATTCCCGTGCTCGCGGAAGTCGCCGGTATAAATTATTCTTTTCCCGTCGGCCTCGACGAGGAAGGCGAAAGACTCGGCCGCGGTATGGTCCATCAGATAAGGGGTGATGACGAAGCGGCCCACTATGAATTTATGGCCTTTCCTGAAATAATGGATATTAGCGGGGAGCTTTTTCCCGTCGCGCGGCATCTTGGCGGTTATCCGGATTACGTCTTCCATTATCTCCGTCATGTAGATCTTTACGCCGGGCTCTATCGGCCTGGCCAGCAGCGCGCCGTAATGGGTTTGGTGGGTATGGGAGATTATTATGCCGAGGATGGGGTCCGCTGACTTTTCGTAAAGGCCGGGGATGTTCAATACTGTTTCTTCCGGCGAGGCTCCCAAAGGAGCGCCATAATCCAGGAGTATCCTGGAAGTTCCGGACTGCAGCTCTATGCAGTTCCCGCCTGTCTCTTCGGCCCCGCGGTGTACGATTATTTTCATTTTTTACATTTTACGGACGTTCAGCATGAAGCCAAGCCAGCGGTTGTTAGAAAGCGGCATTATCTTATCGCTCGATACTCCGAGGAAATCTTTTCCGTACATCTCGTTTACGTGCGAGGTAAGCTGCAGTTCGGGCAGCCTGCCGACCAGTTTCCCGTCTTTCATCAGGAAAGCCACCTGCGCCGGGGTTCCGAAGCCGCCTTCGCTGGTAAAATCTCCGCCGCTGGCCATGCTTACGAAGATAGCGGGGGCGCCGCCCTGCATTTCTTTTACGGTCTTGGCCCGGGCCTGTATTTTCATCCCGCCAAGGCCGGCGGTGGGCGTTCCGTCATAGGCCGCGTCGGCGGTTCCGCTCGGGGTGAAATTGAACTTGGCGGCGGTCTTTTTATCGGCGAAGGGCGCTCTAAGGACGCCATTCTCTATATATTTGAAACCCTCGGCGCAGACTCCCTCGGCGTCGAAGAAAGGGAGGTGCTCCTCCTGCCGGCCGCTGTACAGGGTGAAGTTTTCGTTAAAAAGCTTCTGTCCTGTCTTTCCGGAGAAAAGCGAACCGCCGGAACCGAAAGTCATCCCGCCAAGCTCGCGCGCGAAAATATTTTTTACCAAAAATTCCGAATCGTCGAAGAAGACCGGCAGCTTCCCTTCCGCCGGCAGCGAAACTTCGCGCAGATGCGCGCCGAGGACCTGCCCGGCATGGTCGAGGAAAGCCTGCCTGTTATATTCCTGGCCGGCATAGGCGAACCAGCCGTCCATTATGCTCGAGGAGGAATTCATTTTATAAAGGAAGACGAATTCGTGCAGGGTGATAGCCGAAAGCAGGTCCAGCCCGGCGTCGTTCTTAAGCGCTTCAGTGTAAGTCCCCGTTTTAACGGAGGGCGAAGAAAGAACGAACTGCGGGAAATCTTTACGCAGAGCGGCTAGGATCGCCGCTACTTCCGCGTCCAACGCTTCCGGAGTGAAAGGCTTTCCGCCTATAGTAAGCGAGCGGACCAGGTTCCCCGAAGGCCGGCCGGGATAGGCTATCTTGTAAGCAAGGGCCGCTTCGGCGCGCTTTAAAGCTTCCCCGGCGCCTTCCTCTCCCATATAGCCTGAGATACCGAGGCAGCCGTCTTTATACACCCGGACGCCTGTGCGCTTGATCCGCTTATTTCGAAGCGATTCGGGCACGGAGGCGGAGATCTTTACGGAGACTTCGTCTTTAATAAGGGTATAGGTTTCTTTTGTCATAGGTCCTCACAGAACCGACATTCCGCGCACGCGGACAAAAGGCCCGCCGAAGCCGACGGGGAGCGGGTGCTGTTCCATCTTCCCGCAGCCGCCGCCCACGAAAGAAAGAATCTCGACTTTATCCGAGATAGCGTCTATCAGCCCGAAAGTGTCAAAGACGCTTCCGGAGATGACCGAGATCTGCGCCGGGCCGGCTACCTTCCCGTCCTTTATGAAATAAGCCAGGGAGGGCGCTATAGTGAAAGTGCTCATCCCGGAGCCGTGCTTTATAGTGTCGATAAAAAGACCGTCTTTCACGCCGGCGAAAAGTTCATCCTTCGACATATTTCCGGCTTCGAAATGGGTAGTGGTCATCCGGACTATAGGTTCATACTCGAAGCTGATAGCGCGGGCGTTCCCGGTGGCTTCTTCGCCCATCGCTGCGGCGGTAACGGCGCTATGCAGGCGGCCGGCAAGTTTCCCGTTCTTGATAAGCGTGGTCTTCTTCGCCGGGGTTCCTTCATCGTCGAAAGGGGTGAAGCCGCTCCCGGCCACTGCGCCGTCGTCCGAGATATGAAGGAAGTCGGGGCCGAGCTGCCGGCCGATATGCCATTCTTTCATCATCGTGGCGTCGCCAAGCATGAAATCGGCTTCGCTCTTATGGCCGAAAGATTCGTGGGCGAAAACCCCGGCGGCCAGCGGCGAAAGAACCACTGTGTATTTGCCGGGAGCGACCCGCTTTGAATTGCGCAGGAACTCCAGGGACTGCGAGATGCGCTTTTCCAGGATCTCTTTGAAATCGCCGAGCTCGCTGAATTCGCCGCCGGCTTTCATCGCGCCCTCGGTGAAAGTATGCCCGTTCTCCAGGAAAGTCATACCGATGCGTATGCCGCAGAGCTGCTGCTCGCAGACGGACTGCCCGCCTTTTGAATTATAAAGCTCTCTGTGGGTGAAAGTGTCGCTATAGGAGGCCGACCACATAGTGATGGTCTTTTCGGCCGTCACCGCCGGGAAGAAAGAGGAGAGGAAATCGTTCTTCTCGGCCAGGGTGGTCTTGCGCAGGTCTTTTCCGGCGAAGCCGTGCGGCACGCCTTTCCGCGCGGCCATGTTTTTCACCACTTCATTCTCCAATATCGTTTTTGATGGCGCGGCTAGCTTCGCCAGCCGGTCAAGCTCTTCCTGGATCTTGTCCAGCGAAGTAGTGGAGGAATAATACCAGCGCTTCCCGTCGTAAACGCGGATGAAAGCGCCGGCCGTGTCCCGCTCGCGCATTTCGCGCAGGTCGCCTTTCAGGTACTGGACGAGGGTGGCGCGAACTTTCTCTATGCGCACGTCAGAATATAAACCTTCGGGAAATTTAAACACTTGGCCTCCAGGGTCGCGGGGTTTCTCTATTAATTCTAATAAATTAGGCGCGGTACCGCTCTAGGCCTTAGGGCCCAGCAAATACCGGGCCCAATGCGGTTTGATTAAGGCCGAACCGGATGGTACAACTTAATATCGGTAAGGAAACTATATGAAAACGCTGATCTTGCTCTTAACGGCTCTCTTCACCGCCCGGCCCGTACTGGCCAGGACTGCCCTTGGGGACATTCAGGCTTTCGCCCCAGGCATAAGTTCAGCGGAAACCGCGGCAGCGCTGCCGGAGGCGAAACCTTACCCTGCCGATCTCCGCGACAGCCTCGCCGACAGCGGCGATATCGATACTGAAAAAGCCGGCCTTCTTGCCAGGCTCTCGCTTAAGCATCTCGGCCGGAACTTCGGCGGGCGCTGCTACCAGGCTGTCTGGTACGACGTTCTTATCGAGGCCGGTTTCCCCGACGATAATAATGTGCCCGCCGGCAGCGCCTACAAATTCGCCGAATACGCGAAAGAGAATCCGGCCTGGCTCAAAGATTTCAAGCTGAAGATCATCCCCACCCCGGACACTATGGAAGCCATGCCCGCCGGGAGCATAGTGGTTTACGACCCGGGCCAGGAAGACCCTTATGGCCGGGCCCACCCCGTCCACGGCCATATAGAAGTGATCGCCGATAAAGACGGGGCGCGCTACGGCTGCAGCGACGCCTGTGCCGACATTGGCGATACCGGGGCTTTCCTCGCAAAGCCGGCCGCCAAAGAGCACGTGACCGTTTTTGTCCCTATAAAGTAATTTTTTCAGCTTTGCAAAGCGCCGGAGAGCTCCGGCGCTTTTTTTGTTTTCAGCGGATTAGGGTGCGCGTTTTGCGCGGCCCGGAGGATTCGTCGGGCGAGATAGTCAGGTCTATGCGGCCGAGCTCGCGGCCGTCGGAAGTTATGATCTCCACCCGCCAGCGGCCGGGCTGATACTTTGCCTTTGAAGTGAAGCCCCGCCAGCCGCCGTCGCGGCCGCCGGCTATTGGCAGGGGGATGGTATCCGAGTCGGCCCAGCCGTCCCTTCCGAGGTACCGCCAGCGCACGGCGAGGCGCTCCCTGAAATTGGTAGGGGCGAAAACGACGGCCCAGCAATAGACAACGTCTCCGGGCCGCGCAAGGAAGGTCTGGTCGCCGCGCTGCCAGAACTTCCAGCCCGGCCGCGTCGAGACCAGCTCGAAACGGCCGTCCAGCCGGCTGATACCGTGATAGACGCCTATCTCGGACAGGGCCAGCGGCACGGGCGGGATCACCTTGGTGAAATAGAGTACGGCGAACAGGGCAGCGACCGCGGCGAAGGGCTGAACCACGTGGCTGCGCACAACCGGCCAATGTTCCGGCAGGCGCTTATTAAGCCGCCAGGCCAGGACCGCGGCGCAGAGAGAAGCGCCGGCCAGCGAGCCCAGGAAAGGCAGGACGCCCAGGCGGCCCATCAGGGTGGGCACGAGGTAAGTGAAATAGGACACGAGGCAAAGGCTGAACAGGCTCATCCGAAGCAAGGTCCCGGAGTCCTTGAACGGTTTCAGCTCATTGACGGCGATGAGGGAGGCCAGGGCCGCGAGGAACAGAAGCGAGGTTCCAAGCGAAGCGCTCTTGAAATAGAAGAGCGTATAAATATTTAGCAGGGTCCCCAGCATGAAATGCGTGGCCCCCACATGATAGCGCCAGGCGGTCTTAAGGCGCTCCGGCGGCTTGAACCCGCCGAAAGTCTCGCGAAGTTCCAGCCCGGTGAGGAAAGCGCAGAGCGACAGGTAAGTCGCCTGGTGGATGATATTGTGCAGCCTGTCTATCCGCCCCACGGCGAGGATGTCGAAAAGGAAGCCGGCGACGAAAAACCCGGCGGCGCAGGCCGGTTCGTGCTCATTATAAAAAGTTTTAACGCGTTCGAACATTTAGATCCAAAAACAAAGCCGCCCGGTGGAAAGGCGGCCTTAAAGAGGGGCGGCCCGGGCGCCGCGACGGCGCCCGGAGGCCGGACCCGGTCCTAGAACTGTACCTTGGGCGCCTGCTTGGCCGCTTCTTCGCTCTTGAAATAATCGCTGCTCTTCTCGAAGCCGAACATCTTCGCCAGGATATTCGTCGGGAAGCCGCGCACCGTCAGGTTATAGGCGTTCACGGTTTCGTTATAGCGCATCCTTTCCACCGAGATGCGGTTCTCGGTACCGGCCAGCTCGTCCATCAGCCTTATGAAGTTCTCGTTCGCTTTAAGCTGCGGGTACTGCTCCACCACTACCATCAGGCGGCTAAGAGCGCCTTCCATCTGGTTGGCGGCGGCCACTTTCTCCGTCTGGTTCTTCGCGGCGCCCCACTGGCTCCTGAGCGCGGTCACTTCGGTGAGAAGGTCTTTTTCATGCTTCGCATAGCCTTTCACGGTATTGACCAAGTTGGGAATAAGGTCATAGCGCCGCTGGAGGACTGTCTCCACCTGGCTCCAGGCCTTTGGCAGGGCCTCGGAAGTGTTCACCAGCCTGTTGTAGCCGGAACCGGCCCACAGTCCTGCCACTACAACCAGTCCTAAAAGTATCAGCAATACTGTTTTCATGATTTTCTCCTGTTCTTTTTCCGCTATTTTGCCGTTTTCTGCAGCCAGAGGTCCACGGAGTCCGTGACGCTCTGCACCGCCGTCAGATACCGGCTGAAAAGCTGCAACGAAGTGAGGTCGGGGGACTTTTTCCCCTCTTTCAGGTCCCAGACTATCGTAAATATCTCGATGTCTATTTTAATATGTTTTGCGAGCAGGGGGAGGGCTTCTATTTTTTTCGCCGGCGGATTCTCCCCGTAAAGCCTGAGTATAGCTTTGAAGAGAGTGAGGAAGGCCGAGATAGAGGAGACCATAAGGGCTTCCACTTCTTTCGCCGAGCCTTTCGTGGTCAGGAAACGGCTGCGGAGGACGATAAGCTTTGTTTTGAGCTCATGCTCGAGCTGCAGCCTCAGGTTCGCCGGCTCTATCTTCATCCCTTCGAAAGGGTTAGTGCCGTAAATTATCTTGTTCGACTGGATGATGTCCGAGAATTCGATGGGAAAAACGTCGGCTGAGCCAAGGAGGGCCTCTTTCGCGAACAGCAGCGGGGCGGGATTTCCTTCCCTGCCCCAGCTCGAGCACAGCTCCGTCAGGGAAGTCAGGACTTCGGCGTCGAGGCGGTCCACCGCGACCAGGACATTATAGTCGGAAGTCTTCACTTTATCTCCGGCCGCCGAGGAACCGTACAGCACTACCGAGCTGAGGTTAGCGCCGCAGATCTTCTTAAGTTCTTCCGATAAAATTTCAGGTGTCATTTTAGCCATAGTCTCTCCTACCAGCTGCGTGAACTTCCGCCGCCGCCCGAGCTCCCCCCGCCGAAGCCGCCGAAACCGCCGTCTCCGCCGAAGCCGCCGCCGCCCCGTCCGGAACTTCTGGTCATCGCGTTTATAAGGAACAAAGCCAGGAAAGGGTGGCGTATGGAGAAAAGAATGAAGCCGACCAGCATTATCGCGAAAAATATTTTCTGGCCGCGGGTGAAAGGCGGGAGCTGGCGTTCTTCGGCCCGCGAAAAACCGCCGGAAAGAGCGACCCCGCTGTCGTCCGCTATTACCGAGGCTACGGCCATTGCGCCCTGTACGATCCCAGAAGAATAGTCGCCGGCTTTGAAATACGGGACCATGTACCTGTCCTGGATGGCCCCGGTCTTTCCGTCGGGAAGTATCCCTTCAAGGCCATAGCCGACTTCTATCCGGGACTTCCGGTCTTCCACCGCTACAAGCAGAAGAACGCCGCGGCTGGTCTTTTTATCGCCTATGCCCCATTTCTTATAGGTTTCCACCGCATAGGTTTCTATATCGGAACCGCCAAGGCTTTTTACGGTCAGGACCGCCACCTGGGCCTTGGCGTTTGCGTCCAGCTCGGCCAAAACGCCGTTAAGCTTCGCCGCGGCCTGCTGGTCCATCACGCCCGCATAATCGTTCACATAAGCGCCGGCGGCCGGGGCTGAAGGAGAGCCCGCTATAGCCGGGCAAGCGAAAATGACCGCGAAAAAAGCGGCGAGTAAAATTCGGGGGCGTCTGAAAAATCTGGTCATTCAGGTATACATAATCCTACCACATGCCAAGCCCGTTTCCAACCCGGCACGCTTTTGGCATACTATAATATATGAAAAGCGCTTTTGGCCCTGCGATTTTCGTTCCAGGAAAATGTCTTTAATTAATCTTCACAATCATTCCACCTATTCTGACGGGACGCTCGCCCCGAAGGCGCTCGCGCTCGAGGCCGCGCGCGCCGGGATAAAATATTTCTCGCTTACCGACCACGACACTATCGACGGCTGGCCGGAGATGGGGCTCGCGCTTGAAACAGCCGGGATAAAGTACTGCTCCGGGGTGGAGATAAGCACCCGCGAGAACGGGAACCTGCATATACTCGGCTATGGGATGAACCCTACCGATCCGGGCTTCGTGGCCAGCCTGGAGGAATTCCGCGAAAGGCGCGCGGCCAGGATAAAGAAGATGCTGGAAAAGCTGAACGGCTTCGGCATAGAGATAAAATTCGAAGACCTTAAGCCGCGCGGCGGGGTATCGCCGGGCAGGGGGCAGGTGGCCGAGCTTCTGGTCCAGCGCAAAATCGTCTCCGATATCAAAGAAGCTTTCAGGCTTTACCTCTCTCCTGGAGCCGCGGCTTATGAGCCTTCGGCCGGGCCTACCGTGGAAGAAGCTATACGGGTCATAAAAGGCGCCGACGGCAAAGCCGTCCTCGCTCATCCTATTAAAGTAGGGACCACCCCCGACCTTGCGGCGATGAAAGACGCCGGGCTGGACGGCCTGGAGGCTTATTATCCTTTGCACAGCCCCGGGGATACGAAAAACCTTATCGCCCTGGCCGAGCGGCACGAGCTTTTCGTCACGGCGGGCTGCGATTTCCACGGCCCCCCTTTCGACCGCTGCGTGATGAGCGGCTTCGAATATCCTGATGAATATTTCGTGGAGATAAAAGACCTGTTCCTCTGAATTTACGAAATGGCAAACAGCGACCCCTCCCGGCTTGTAAGCTGGCTTTTTTTGGACATGAACTCCTACTTCGCTTCCGTCGAGCAGGAGATGGACCCCTCTTTGCGCGGGAAGCCGGTGGCGGTGGTCCCTTTGCTTGCCGACAGCACCTGCTGCATCGCGGTCAGCTACGAGGGAAAGGCCTTCGGGGTCAAGACCGGGACGCTGGTTGGCGAGGCCAGGCGGCTCTGCCCGAAGATGAAGTTCATCGTCGGCGATCATTCTCATTATGTCAGGTATCACAATAAGATAGTAGAGGCCGTGGAGTCCTGCGTGCCCGTCGATTCGGTCTGCTCCATAGACGAGATGGCCTGCCGGCTGACCGGCTACCAGATGGACGTGAAAGTCGCCTCCGACCTGGCCCTGAAGATCAAAGCCACTATAAAAGAGAAAGTCGGCTCTTCGCTTAAATGCTCTATCGGGCTCGGCCCGAACCGCTACCTCGCTAAGATCGCCGCCGATATGAAAAAGCCGGACGGTTTCACCGTGATCCGGCCCTGCGACCTGCCGCAGGCTCTTTACCCGCTTAAGCTGCGCGACCTCACCGGAGTCGGGAAGAAAACCGAGGAGCGCCTGAACAAGCAGGATATCCATACGATCGAGAAGCTGCTCTCGCTTAGCCCGGAGGAAATGAACAAAGCCTGGGGGAGCGTCTGCGGCGGGGAGATGTGGCATCTTCTGCGCGGCGAGAACCTCGAGATCAGGGAAACGGAGCAGAAATCTATCAGCCATTCCCATGTTCTTCCTCCGGAACTCCGCAACAGGGCCGGCGCGCTGCGGATCCTGAAGAAGCTTACCGATAAAGCCGCCACCCGCCTGCGCAAAGAAGGCTTCTTCGCCTCGGGGATAAATATTTACGTCAGGTTCACCGGCCAGAGCGCCTGGCAGGCCCGCTGCAACTTGATGGAAACGCAGGACACGCTCGCTTTCATCCACGCTATCAAAACTCTCTGGAAAGAATTGCCGCAGGGCCAGGTCTTCGCCGTGGGCGTGGCTATGTCCGGCCTGGTCCCGGAAGCTTTCCACTCTCCCTCTCTGTTCGAGGACCAGCGCCGGAACCAGCTGACCAAGACCCTCGACCTGCTGAACGACAAATTCGGAAAAGACGTACTCCACTACGGAGCCACCCATGAATCCTCGGGCCTGGTCCCCCTCCGTATAGCCTTCACCAGGATCCCGGACGAGGACGAGGGGACCTAAGATGACTGACCAGCCCGAAAATAAAGCGCGGAAGAGCGCGCTGCCTTCCACCGGGCCCCGCAAAACTCTGCGCCCGGTCAGGTATTTTTCCCTGCTCGCTCTGCGCACCGCTCTCTGGACGGCGATCATAGTAGCCTGCTTCGCCTATGCCGTAAATGAAGGAGCTTTCAGGCCGGGGTTTATCTCCGCGGAGAAAAAATCCTCTCCGGCGGAACAGCGGCCGCGGCAGGAAACTCCGATGGCGGTAGTCCCGGAATACGCGCCGCCCCAGGCCGACAGCCTTGCTTTGGTCAAAGCGGCTCCGCGCGGGGGCGCGGGCAGGCCGGTTCGGCAAAAAGAAGCCAGCCCGCGCCTCGTCTCCAATACCCCCGGCAGATGGTTCGCGAAAATAGATTTCCGTTCCGCCGGCTCAGGAGCGGTTCAGGAGCCGGGGCAGGAATCGGCGCCGCGCGGCCCGGCCGACGGTGAAATAGCCCTTACCAAAACGGCCCTTGCAAAGAAGATCAAGGTCGGCGGGGCGCGGCCGGTCTCAGCTTCCCTGGAAAAGCGCTACTCTTCGGTGGATAAAGAAGCTGAAAGGCTCCGCTCGGAGCATAACAGGAAAGCGGAAGCCGAAGAAATAAAGCGAAAGCAAAAGCTTCAGGGCCATATAGAGCTTTCCGCCGCGCTTCTTGCTATCGCCGCTTTTCTCGCTATCGCCGCTTCGCGCGTGATAAAGGCCTGGCGCGCGATACAAAAGCCGGACGGAACCCACTGGACGCTTAAATAGCCGCCGCCGAAACCGTATTCCTCCGGCGCTGGCCGGAAGCCGGACCCCGCAAATTGCTAAAATTGACTATGGCCCGCCGCAGGGCCGGCCGTTTATTCGCCGCCGCCAATGAAAAAAGATAAATCAAACCAGCCCGACTTGTCCGAAAGGATAAGGGCCGCCGTAGAACTGCTCGAGGCCGTCTCGGGGAACCGCGAGCTCCTGGCCGAGGTTTCCGTAGAGGAACAGCATCGGCTGCTCAAAGCTGCCGGCCAGATCTCGCGGCCGGATTCGCGCGCGCGGCGGCAGCTGGTCAAGGAATACGGGCGCCAGCGCAAAGCGGCCAAGACTAAACTGGCCGAGGGCCAGCTGAACCAAAGCGGGATACGCAAGCTCCGCCGGCAGACCGTTTTCACCACGCCAAATGTGCACCCGCCGCTCGGCTTCGAGCAGAAAGAAGTCACGGATAACCCGGAGTTCCGCGAGGCCCATGAAGAGCAGAACTGCTATGTCTGCAAAAAGAACTACTCGCAGCTCCATAATTTTTACGACCAGCTTTGCCCGCCCTGCGCCGAACTGAATTTCCTCAAGCGCACCGAGACCGCCGACCTGCGCGGGCGCGTCGCGCTGCTCACCGGCGGGCGCGTCAAGATAGGCTACCAGGCCGGGATAAAGCTGCTCCGCGCCGGGGCCCAGCTTATAGTAAGCACCCGCTTCCCGCGCGATTCGGCCAAACGCTACGCGGCCGAGCCGGATTTCAAGGACTGGGGAAGCCGCCTTGAAATTTTCGGGCTGGACCTGCGCCATACGCCCAGCGTCGAAGCTTTCTGCCGGCACCTTCTTTCTACCCGCTCCCGGCTCGATTTCATAATTAACAATGCCTGCCAGACGGTGCGGCGCCCGCCGGATTTTTATTCGCATATGATGGAAGGCGAACATGGCTCGCTGAACGATATGCCGGAGGCGGCGCGCAAACTTCTCGGCGCTTATGAAGGTTTGCGCGGCTATCACATTCTCCCCGAAGGCGCGCCCGGCGCCCTGACCTCGACGCTTCTTCCCGGAGTTTCGCCGGTCCCCGGCCTGACCCACGCCGCGGCCCTTTCGCAGGTCCCTATGCTGCCCGAAGAAACCGCGGCCCAGAAAGCTTTATTCCCGGAGGGCAAGCTGGACCAGGACCTGCAGCAGGTGGACCTGCGCGAGCGGAATTCCTGGCGCCTCCTGATGGCCGAAGTCCCGGCCGTGGAGCTCCTTGAAGTGCAGCTCGTGAACGCGATCGCGCCTTTCATCATAAACGCGCGGCTCAAACCCCTTATGCTCCGCAGCCCGGAGCGGGACAAGCATATCGTGAACGTCTCGGCGGTGGAAGGGCAGTTCTACAGGAAGTTCAAAACCACCCGGCATCCTCACACCAATATGGCCAAAGCCGCGCTCAATATGATGACGCGGACTTCGGCGGCCGATTACCAGGCCGACGGCATCCATATGAACGCCGTCGACACCGGCTGGGTGACGGACGAGGACCCCGTACAGATAGCCGAGCGCAAAGTGAAAGAACATCGCTTCCACCCGCCGCTTGATATCGTGGACGGCGCTGCGCGCATAGTGGACCCTATCATCTCCGGCTTCAATACCGGCATACATGTCTGGGGAAAGTTCCTGAAAGATTATAAGCCGACCGACTGGTAAAGCTATGACCCAGAAAATCTGCGCCTGCGGGGACCCTGCCTGCGGCAAGCCCAAGGGCGAGCACAGCCTTCCCTGTCCTCTTTGCGGCGAGGCCTCCGTGGACCTCGTGCCCGGGGACACGGTGCGGAAACTCCTTAAGCCCGGTCTTCCGGCCGCCGGGGATAAATATTTTCTCTGCAGCAATCCCGCCTGCGACGCCGTCTATTTCGACGGGAAGGGCCTGGTCTATAAACAGGCGGAAGTTTCCGTGCCGGTATTTTTCAAGACCGGGGCCGAGCCCGTCTACGCCTGCTACTGCGCCAAGGTCACAAAAGCCCAGGTAGTGGAAGCCGCGAACAGGACCCGGTCCACGCGCTGGGCCGCCGTGATCAAGGCGATAACCGGCGCCGTCCCGAAATGCCGCTGCGCCGAGACTAACCCGCTCGGAGTCTGCTGCTCGGACAACGCTTATGCGGCGGCTATAGCCGAGTGCTCGGTTAAACCCGCGCCTGCGGCAAAGCCCGGAGATCCTCTGCACGGGATCACGCTGGAGGACATCCTTATCGTTCTTCTCAAGCGGCATGGCTGGAGCAAGCTGGGGCGGCGCATCCCCGTCCGCTGCTTCATGTACGATCCAAGCGTTAAATCCAGCCTCGTTTTCCTGCGCGAGACGCCCTGGGCGCGCAAAGCGGTCGAGGACTGGTATATCAGCGAGCTGAATAAATAAAAAGATAGCCGCCGCCTTTTCACAATAAATATAATGGTAGCTTAAGAAGATGACCAAGATAATCCACGCGGCGGACCTTCATATCGAAGACGGGGAAGAGAAGGGCTACTGCTATGCCGTGCTGGACGAGGTGATCGCCCTGGCTCTCTCCGAGAAAGCCGCCGCGCTTGTGCTTGCGGGGGACTTATTCAACTCTTTCGGGGATTTCGAGGCGCTGCGCTCCGAGATCTGCCTTAAATTCAGGCCGCTGGCCGAAGCCGGCTGCCGCGTGATCTATATTCCCGGCAACCACGAAGCCCGCGGCGCTACCGCCGACCTTTCCGCCTATAATCTAGATCCGATCAGTTTCGCCACGGCAAAGCCTTTCTCTTTTATCGAGGCCGGCGGCGCCGAATTCATCTGCATACCGCACGCGGAGAGCTACGACGGCTACCGCGACTGGAAGATCCCGCCCAATAAGCCGGGCACGCCCCGGATCGTAGTGGCGCACGCGCTTAACTCGGCCATTTTTACCGGCCCCGACGAGGAAACTGATTCCAGGGCCGGAATTATCGACGACGATCTTTTCGCCCATCTCGGGGCCGATTACGCCGCCCTGGGCCATGTGCACGCCGGGCGGCAGCAGGAACTGGGCGGGGCTGTGGCCTGCTACCCAGGTTCGGCCCGGGTCTGGCGCGCGCATCCGCGGGAAGCCGGGCCCCGGCGCGCCTGCGTGGTGGAGCTCGGCGCGGCCGTGGACGTGCGCACCGTTGAGCTTCAGTCCGCCGGGTCATTTAAAGAATACCGGCTTCCGCTGGACCTGGCCGGTGCCGTGAACCCCGCCGCCGCCGATAAAATTTCCGGCTCGGTCGCCGCGCTCGACCTGGTCAAAGTGGTCCTCACCGGCGTGGTGGAGGACGAGAACGCGGCAAAAGTTTCCGCCGAAGCTCTGCGCTCGCGGCTGAAAGACAAAGCCCGGTTGGTCATCGTAGATACCGAGACCATAGTGGCCGCGGCGCTTTCCGAGAATAGCCTCACCAAAGCTTTCCTGGCCGAAATAGATAAACTCGAACCGGAAGACGCGCAGGGCGCCGACTATAACCGCTGGCTGCTCGCTCGGCAGTACGGGCTTGAAGAACTGGCCTCCCACCTCGCGGAGGGCAAATGATAAAGCGCCTGGAAATGGTGGATTACGGCAAGTTTAAAAAAGACGGGCTGGACCTCGGCCCTTTCACTGT
This sequence comes from Elusimicrobiales bacterium, assembly GCA_028713125.1. GTDB lineage: Bacteria > Elusimicrobiota > Elusimicrobia > Elusimicrobiales > UBA9959 > UBA9959. The sequence goes on from JAQTOU010000005.1 coordinate 181,558, forward strand.
CATCACCGGGCCAAATGAAGCCGGCAAGACCACTATTTTCGACGCTCTTTTCGACGCTCTCTGCGCCGAGTCGCGGCATGAAGGGCACCCGCTCTGGAAGAACCTGGCCGGCCGCTACGGCGCTCTGCGCAAATCCGCGCTGACCTGGGAGGAAGGCGCCGCCCCCCTCTCCTTCGGCGATAATGAATTCATAGAGATCTTCGCGATACGCGGCGGGGAGCTTGGCGTGAAGCACGCCGACAATAGCGGCGCTTCCTCCTGGGCGCTGGCCGCCGAGAACGCTCTCCTCAATGCCGGGCTGAACCCGGAAGTTCTGGCCGCCGCGCTCGCCGACAAAGCGGAGAGCGGCCGCAAGGGCTCGGTGAAGGCCAATATCAAGCGCCTGCGCGAAGCGCTGAAAGACCATGAGCAGGCCATAGCCGGCCTTAAGGCCGAACGCGACGCGGTCCTGGCCGACGCTTCGCAGGCCCCCCGGCTCGAGGCGGAGAAAAAAGACAAGGAAGCCAAACTGGCCGCAAAGACCGCCGAGCTCAAGGCGAAAGAAGCGGCTCTTGAAAAACTTTCAGCCTCGGCACGGCGCGCCGTGGTGATGGCCGGGATAACGGCGGTGCGCGAGCTTGAAGAAGCGCGCTCGGCCGCGGCTGCTATGGCCGCCTTCGCTTCCGACGAAACGACTAATCTCAGGAGCCTGCAGAGAGCGCTTGCGGAAGCCGAAAAGAGCGCGGCCGCCGCCGAAGCCGCCCTGGCCGAAAAGCGGCTTGCCGTAGCCGCTGCCGCCGAGGCCTCCGGCGAGCTGGCCAGGCGCCTGGAACCGCTGAAGCTGCAGAGCGAGCGCGCCGACGCCCTGGCCGCGCGCCTCGGGGCTTTCGCCTCCGAGCCGGAAAAAATATCGCGGTCGGTGAACGCAAATATGCGCTTCGGGATCTTCGCCGGCGGCGCGGTCCTGGCCGCTTTCGTGGCCTATTCGGGCCGGAGCGCGGCGGCTTACGGCGCGGCGGCCCTTATCATGGGCGCGGCGCTCTGGGCCGGCTTTAAATTCTCTATCGTAGAGACCCTCACCGGCCATACTTCGGCAGAAACCCGGGACTTGCTGTCCGCGCTTGAAGCTGACTGGAACACGGTCTCGTCCGACCCTTTCCCGACCACGGACCTGGAGGCCGCGCGCGCTTTCCTGGCCAAGATCAAAGCGGAGTACGAGGCGGCGGTCAGGTCTTCCGGAGAGAAGTCGGCCGAGTCGGGCGTCCTGGCGGTGCTTGCAGGCGAAGCGGAAAAGGTCAGCGCCGAGCTCGGGAAGACGGCGCAACAAGCCCAGGGCGCGATCGAGGCCTGGCTCAAAGCCCGCGGCTGCCTCAGCGAGGAAGATTATCAGAATAAAGTGGCCGAATTTAACAAGCGGTCGGCGCGCGCGGCCGACAGGGAGCAGCGCGTGCTCGCCCTGGCCGGCGGCAGCGGCTGCGCTAACGAGAGCGAGTTCAAGGACAAGCTTTTCGCCGAGAACGGGGACCTCGAGCGCCGGGGCGTAATTCCGGCGCAGGGCGCGGACGCCGAACTGGCCCGCCTGAAGCATGAAGCGGCGGCGCTCTCGGCCGAAGCGCGAGATATCGAAGCCGCTCTAAATAAGGTCAATTCCGCGCTCGAGACCAATAAAGCCGTTTCCGGTGCCAGGCTTGGCGGCCTGCCGGAGCGCCTGAACCAGGTGGAGACCGTGCTGGAGCTGGATAAAACCGAGCTGGCCGAACTGGAGCTGCAGGCTGAGGCTTACACCCTGGCCTCGGGAATTTTTAAAAAGCTCGCCGAGTCTTCGGCTATAGCTTTCGAAGCTTTGGGGAAAGAAGTAACCGGGACTTTAAGGGCAATTTTGCCCGAAGCGCACGCCGAGTTCCGCGGTTTCGAAGCGGCCGGGGCCGCCGTAACGGACGCCTCGGGGATAACCCGGCCCGTGAAAAGCCTTTCTTCGGGCACGCGCGACCTCTTCATGCTCGCGGCGCGCCTTACCATAGCTCACCGCGCCCGGCTGGGCCCCGAAGGCCTCGCGCCCGCCCTGCTGGTCCTGGACGAGCCCTTCTATACCATGGACGCGGAGCGCGAGCGCCTTGCGCTTAAGCTGCTCGGCGCTTTCCACAGGAACACCGGCTGGCAGATAATAATCCTCACCAAAGACGCCGCCCTGGCTCCCGCCGCCAAAACCGAAGGCCTCCCGGTCACTGAAGTCGCGCTGACCTCTCTTTCCTGACTATTAGCCGCCCGGGGCAGCGCGTGGGCCGGGTTAGCAAAACCCTCGGAGAGCCCGCCGGTTGCATAGCCCGGCGGGCGAACACGGAGTGAGGCCACGGTGTGGCCGAACGCGTTTTGCGTTCCGGCCCACGCACTGCCCCTTGCGGGTATTTAGATATAAAAAAGTATGGCGAAGTAGTGGGAGAGGCTGCCGGCGAGGACGAAGAGGTGCCAGATGCCGTGGTAGTGCGGGTAAAGATCGTCCATAACGTAGAAGATCACGCCCGAAGTGTAGAACAGCCCCCCGATCATCAGCCAGGCCAGCCCCCAGAAAGGCAGGGCCCGCGCCAGCGGCCCGAGCGCGAGTATTATCATCCAGCCCATCATCAGGTAAATAATAAGCTGGGCTATCCGGTTCCCTTTCCTGTGCAGGGAGTCCAGGACTATGCCGAAAACGGCGAGCACCCAGACCACCACGAACAGCGACCAGCCCCAGGCCCCGCGCAGCGTCACCAAAGTGAAAGGGGTATAGGTCCCGGCTATCAGGAGATAGATCGCCTGGTGGTCCACCATGCGCAGGATCTTTTTAAGGCGCCCCTGGTGCGCGGCGTGATAAAGCGCGGAGGAAGAGTAGAGAAGAAGCAGGGTGACGCCGTAGATGCTGAAGCTTACTATATGCCAGGCGTCGCCCCTGAGCGAGGCTTTCACTACCAGCACGACCAGGCCTGCCAAAGCCAGCGCGGCGCCCGCAGTGTGCGTCAAAGTGTTGACGAATTCTTTTTTATGCATGCCCCAGGGCTTTCTCTTTCTGCCGCGCGAATTCCACGGCCTCTTCCCGCGTAACCTGCACGAAATGGATCTGCTGGTTTGGGCCGTACTGGCCAAGCAGGTCTATGTCGGCGGTAATAACGTTGAAGATCCGCGGATAGCCGCCCGTGGTCTGGCGGTGGCGGAGCAGGACGATAGGTCCGTCCGGGGTAAGCTGAACGGTCCCGTCCGCCACGGCGGCGGAGACCATATTCCCCAGGTCGCACTTCAGGCCTGGCTCGCCGGCCAGGCGCATCCCCATCTTGTCCATCTTGAAGGTGGTATGCCACTGGGTGAAGAAGAATTGTTCCGGATCCTTCAGAAAGCCGTATTCCGGGCCCGGCAGGACGCGGATGCGGCCCTGCGGGTCGGCCCAGCCGTTCACCGCCGAGAAAGGCACGGCCCCCTCCGGGGCTGTGCCGCCTCCGGCGCGGCCCCTGAAACAGAAATAAGTGTAAAGGCCGTAGCGCTTTTCTCCGAAGGCGAGCTTGTCGCCGGCCTCAACCTCGTAGACGCGGCTGTGCTCCACCTCGGCCGGTTCGTCCGCGCCGCGGCGCAGGAAGGCCTGCAGTTTGGCGCCCGTCAGGACGAAGCGGCCCGGCGTCAGGATCTCTATCTCCGGGGGGCCGACTATCTCCAGGGCCTGGCTGCCCTCGGGATTGCCAAGCATAAGGTTGCCGCGCCGCAGGGAAAAGCAGTCCATCGCGCCGCCCGGCGAGACGGCCAGGTGCTGCCTGCCATAGGCCGGGAGGCCGGCGGTTCCGCAAAAGCCGGGTTTTACCAGGCGCATATTGCCCCTGACCCCGGCGGCGGCGGCGGCTTTTTCGGCGGCGTCGAGCGCCGCGCGCAGGGCTTCGGCCAGCTCCAGGGCTATGGGAGAATCGGAATGTATGCAGACGGTGTCGGCTTTTATCTCCCGCCAGTCGGGCTTTTCGGGATCGCAGCTGACGTTCACGCGGCCGCGCCTTGCTATCTCTTCGGCCTGGGCCAGCGCTTCTTTCACGCCGGAAATTGCGGCGTCGGCTTCGGCGCGGGAGGCCAGGCGCAGGCGGCCGCCCTCCGCGTCCCAGGCGTAGCGGCGGTCCGCGAAAGCTTCGCGCAGCACGGTTATGCCCAGCCGGCGCGCCGCGGCGGCCAGCTCGGAGTCGGCCGGGGCAAGTATTCCGTTTATGCCGGAGCGCATCAGCCAGCCGGCAAGCAGGTCGGCCAGGCGGGCGTCGCTCCAGGCGTCATTATAAAGCGCGCCGTGGAACTTCACCAGCTTCACGCCGGGAAGCAGGGATAATTGCGCGTCAAGCGCGGCCAGCAGGTCGGCCTCCGGCAGGGCCATGCTGGCCCGGCCGAAATTTTCTTTGTCAGGGTAGGACAGGTGGGCCGACAAGCCTACGCCGCGCCGCGCGGCCAGGGCGCGGAAAGCCTCCACGCTTTCCCGGTCCCCGGCGTGGCCCTCGCAGGCCAGGTTGGCTATATGGATGAACTCCATCAGCTTGCGGTCCCCCTCGTGCAGGGGGCCCTTCTCGCCGATATCGCAGTTTATCTGGATCATGCTTCGGCCCTCTTGAAGACCACGGCGTCTCCGGGCTCGATGGGGTAGAGCAGCTCGGGCGAGGTCATGCCGAGGATGTTCCAGCCGCCGGGCGAGGTTTCCGGGTAGATCCCGGTCTGTTCGCCGCCTATAGCCACGGCGCCCGCCGGCACCGCGGTGCGAGGAGAGTCCAGGCGCGGCATGACGAGGCTGCGGTCGAGGCCGAGCAGGTAAGGGAAATGCGGGCGGAAGCCTATCATGGCTACCAGGTATTCTGGCGCCGTGTGGCGGCGGATAACCTCTTCTATAGCGATCTTCGCGTGGTCGGCCACGCGCTTCAGGTCCTCGCCGTTGTAGGTGACCGGCAGCACGTGCAGCGCGGAGCGCTCCTTAAGACCGGCCTCGTCGGCCGGGATAGAGGCGAGGCAGGCGTTCACCACGCGGCGCACCGCCGCCCAGTCGCAGAGCGGGTGCGCGTGGGCCGCGAGCGCGGTATAGGAAGGGACCAGGTCGTGCACGCCCAGGCGCGCGAGCTCGGGGTCCTTCCTGAGCTGCCGGAAGACGTAGAGCACCTGCAGGGAAGTAAGCCTGTTTATCGCGTCGCCCAGCTGCCAGCATAAACAGGCGTCTCCCAGGAAATAGGTCGAATACGGTTTGGCGGCTGCGGGCATAATAAAGGATATATATAATAAGCGGCCGCTCCCGCTAGTCCTTCCGTCGGGGAGCGAGGACCCTGACCGCGCGCGGCAGGATCCCGAACACGGCGGGCAGCATCCCGTCCGCCTCGCCGTCTATATTGAGGTATACGGTTTCATCGGACCCCGCCTCCAGCCTGCGCAGCCCGGTCAGGGTTATGCCGGGGGAATCCAGGTGCGCGCCTTTATACAGCGCGGGGAAATTGCGCAGCAGCGAGAACCGGCTCATGTCCCGGACCAGGACCAGGTCCAGCACCCCGTCGTCGTCCCTGGCTCCTGGGGCTATCAGCATCCCGCCCCCCATCGACGAGGTATTGGCCAGCACGCCGAGGTGGTAGCGGCCCGAGAGGTCCAGGCCGTCGGCTTTCAGGCGCACCGCTTTGGCCCTGGCGGTAAGCAGAGCGAGGGCCGAGGAAAGAAAATAGGAAAGCGTGCCGCCCAGCGGCTTGCCGGTAGCTTTGACGCGGCGCGCGACGTCGCCGGCCAGGCCGAAGGCCGCGATATTAATGAAGTGCCGGCGGCGCGGGGCGCCGTCCGGGCCGGTATAATTTACCAGGCCAACGTCGAGAGGCCGGGAGGTTCCGCGCGAGCAGGTCGATAAGCCCGTCCCTGTCCGCCGGGTATCCGAGGTGGCGCGCCAGGTCGCAGCCCGAGCCGGCGGGGATCGCTCCCAGCGTCACGCCCCGGCGCAGATGTTCCGGCGCCGCCATCACGCCTTCGAGCATTTCGCTGAAGGTCCCGTCGCCGCCCACGGCGATCAGCCGGGTCGTTCCGGCCAGGACGGCCTCCCTCGCAAGCTCCGAAGCATGCCCCGGCCCGCCGGTCGCCGCGCAGGCCGAACCGGGGAGCAGCCGGAGCGCCGCGTCCTCCAGGGACGCCCAGACCCGGCCGGCCCGGCCGTGGCCTGCCGCTGGGTTTAAAATAAAAATATTTGCCGGCATATTCGCCCTGAATTCCGCGCGCTTATTATTTTATGGATTTGAAAAAGTTTTTTTAAGGAAGGAGAAGCGGATGTTTTTACCGCCTAAAACAGAGGCGGCACCGAAGGCCTTTGAACCGCGCCCTGGTGCCGCCTTCCGACGTAAGAAACGAACTATTTCTTCTTCGCTTTCTTTACGGTTTTCTTCGCAACTTTCTTTACAGCTTTCTTTTTAGCGGCCATTGTTTTTTCTCCTTGCGCCTTTGCGCTGTGAATTGATTTTATCTATTGTTTCAATATAATGCAATAGTTATTTTTAATTTTTTTTGTTTTTTTAATTTTTTTCGCGGGATTATGCGCGCCGCGTTTTTTATATAATCAAAAAATGGAGTTTAACTGCGAAGTGACCGAACTGTCCGGGCTGGCCGAGGGAAAACCTTACGCCGTGTTCCCGCACGGCCTGCCGGTGCTCCTGATACGCCGCGGCGGGGAAGTCTTCGCGCTGGAGAACCGCTGCGCCCACATGGGCTGCCCGCTGGCCGCGGGAAAGCTCGACGGGCATATCCTCCAGTGCCCCTGCCACGACTGGCGCTTCGACATCCGCGACGGCAAATTCATCGACGCGCCGGAGCTGTCCGTAAGGACATACCCGGCGGAGATCAGGGACGGGAAGGTCTTAGTGAGGTTACCATGAAAAAGATCACCATCTACGCGCTGAGCACCTGCCTGTGGTGCAAAAAGACGAAACAGTATTTCGAAGACAAGAAGGTCCCGTTCGAAGCGGTGGACTACGACAGGCAGGACCCGGAGAAGCAGGCGGAGATCCGCAAAGAGATGAAAAGCGCCGGCTGCGACACCTCTTTTCCCTTCATCAAGATAGGCGGGACCTGCACGCAGGGTTATGACCCGGCGGAATTCGAGCGGCTGCTGGAAAAGAAATGAGCGTACAGGAACGCAAGAAAGCGCTGCGCTTCCTTTTCGAACCGCTCGTGGACAAGCTCGGCTACAAGTTCACTCCGGCCGAAGGGGACGCCGACTTCCTCCTGGAGCAGGAAGCGGAAATAGAAGCGCTGACCGGTATCCCTTACTGTCCCTGCCAGGCGCGCACAGACGACCGCGCCGAGAACATGAAGATAGTCTGCCCCTGCATCCCCTTCCACCGCGCGCATTACGACGCGATGAAGCGCTGCTGGTGCGGCCTGTTCGTGCATAAGGACGTCACCGACCCCGATAAGCTGGTGCAGATCTCGGAGAGCAAATTTAAAGCCGGTATAAAATAACCCCGGTTCTTCAATATATGTTCATCAAAGCCGCCGAAGAAAAAGATATCGCCCGGGGCGGAATGAAAGCCGTCACCCTTAAAGGCCGGGAAATAGTTCTCTGCAATTACGGAGGAAGCTTCTACGCCGTAGAGCGCGCCTGCGGCCACGCGAAAGCGCGGCTGGAGCGGGGCGCCCTCACCGGGTGGATCCTCACCTGCCCGCTACATTTCGCCCAGTTCGATATCCGCAGCGGCGAGGCCCTGAGCGGCCCCGCCCCCAAAGCCCCGGAAAGTTCCCATCCCGATCCCGCCGACCCCGCCCTCGCCACAAAAAGCCTTAAGACCTGGCCCGTTAAAACAGAAAGCGGTTCCATCTACATAGACCTGCAATAAAACAGGCTCCTCCCGCGTTGTATGAGTGCACGGGAGAAAGGAGCACTGTATGAAGAAAACATTGATAGCTGTATTCGCGCTGAGCGCGGGGCTGGGGCTGGCGCTCAGCCTGCCGGCGGCCGCGGAGAAGGGCAAGGGCCCCTGCGCCGGGGACGCCGCGAAGTTCTGCAAGGACGTAAAACCGGGCGAAGGCCGCGTGGCCGCCTGCCTTAAAGAACATGAAAAGGAACTCTCGCAGGCCTGCCTCGACCGCAAGGCCCTGTCAAAGGAGAAGCGCGGAGGGAAACACGGTAATAAGAAAGGCGGCGCCTGCGTCAGCGCCTACGAGAACGGTTTCTCTTCCGGCTTCAAGCGCGGCTTCAAAATGAGGGCCGGGCTCGGCGCGGAGGACGGGAAGAAATTCGCCGGGGCCGGCAAAGCCTGCGCCGCCGACCGCGAGAAATTCTGCGCCGGGGTGAAGCCGGGCGAAGGCCGCCTGCGCGACTGCCTGCAGAAGAACCTCAAAGGGCTCTCCGAAGGCTGCAAAGCCCGCCAGGAGAAAGTAAAAAACAAGCTCGAAGAGAAAGAAAAGAAGGTTTAACAACAGTCCGCAAGGTTCTCTCGGGCAAAAAAATGGGGCGCCAGGTGGCGCCCCTCATTTTTTACGCCGGTCAGCGGGCGCGGGAGCGCTCGGCGGCGAAAACGGGCTTGCCCATCTCTATTTGTTTGGAAACGAACAGAAGCGAGCCCTCTTCTATCCTCAGCCCGTAAAGAACGCCGTTCACGGCGAGCAGCCAGCGGGTGGCCGAAGCTATAAGGGTATCAGGGGTCACTGAAAAATAATAAAGCCCGTCCGAGCCGACGCGCAGGGTGACGGTCCCCTCCGTTTCGGTCAGCGGCTCCAAATTGCGGAAAACCGCGTAGGTGACGATGCCGCCGAAAGTGACCTGCATCGAGTCTTTATAGAGCCGGTCGAAAAGGTCGTTCACGGCTATCTGCGCCTTCTCTCCGCCCTTGGCCTCGACCGAAACCACGCCGTCGGTTTCCTTAAGGTTCAGCGCGAGGCCGTCATATTTATAGACCGCGCCCGAAGCCAGGTCCGTTTCCTTCCAAGCGCCGGCGCCGAAGCCGCCGCCCGCGGGCTTGATAGTGAACCAGCTGTCCCAGTTCGCGTCGAACACCACGGAGGCCAGGAAATTCTTCCCGCCGATGGCGAAAGGGGCCGCGGCCTTGTCGCGCGCCGCCAGCAGGTCGAGGAGCGGAACCCCGCTTATCACCGTGGTCTCGGCGCGGGCTGAAGCCAGGGCGGCGGCGGAGGCGTTCTCGGCCCGGCCCCACCCGGCAGAAACCGGCGCGCAAGCCAGCAAAAGCATAATGAAAATTTTCATATCCACATTCTATCAAAAACCATAAAAGAAAAACCGCCCGGTTTTGAGGCCGGGCGGTTCGTCAAGCTAAAGAAATATTATTTCTTTTTCTTGCCGGAATTCTTCATTATGGCGCGGGACACATTGCCTTTCTTGTCGATGAAGTAGAGGTAGCCTTTCTCTTTCTTTATGCCGACCTTAACTGCGGTCTTGGCCTTGCCACCTTTCTTTTTGCCGCGGGCCATCAGGGCGCATGAGATGTCGCCTTTCTTGTCGATGAAATAAAGGTAACCCTTCTCGCGCTTGAGTCCGACTTTCTGTATCATTTCTGCCATTTTTACTTCCTCCGTTATGCATTCCCCCCGATTACCGCCGGGGCAGTATTTCATCCCCGTCGGGGATGTTAGGTAAATATTACACTATGCCGACGGAAAATGCAATACCCATTCTGGAATTATTTTTTAGCGGCCTGCTCCGCGGCCGGCTCGCGCAGGTTTTCGGCGAAGAACGCCGAGACCTTGCCCCGGTAAACCTCGCCGCCCACCTCGGCGCACTTCGCGTGCGAAGCGCCCGCCACGATCCAGAGCTGCTTTTTCTCCGACGGGCACAGGCCGAAAAGGGCTTCCGCCTCCTGCAGCGGGACCAGGTCGTCGTGGTCCCCGTTTATGAACATGACCGGGATCTTTATCTTCCCGGCGTTATAAAGCGGGCTGTAGGGGTCCGGGTCCGCCCCGAGCTTGTGCCTCACAAAGAACATGGTCAGCGCCACCAGGGGGAAGTACGGGGTCTTCAGGCGGTGCCAGCCCCAGTTGGCCACAACTTTCTTGTAGGAAAGGAAAGTGCTCTCGGCCAGGAGGCAGACGAGCTCGGGGTACTTCACCGCCGCGTAGACGGCCACCGAGCCGCCCATGGAAATACCGAACACGCCCACCGACTCCGCCGCCTGCGGGCGGTTGGTCTTCAGGAACTCGTAAGCCGCGTCGAAGTCGCGCGTCTCGAGATAGCCCACGCTGGAAACGGAGCCTTTGCTCTCGCCGGAGGCGCGGAAGTCGAAATAAAGAAGGTTGAAGCCCTTCTCGGCGAGGAACCAGGTATCCCGCAGCATCTCCCCGCGGTTCGCGCCCCAGCCGTGGCAGAAAATTATAGTGCAGCCGCTTTCCACGCCGACCGCCGGGATGAACCAGCCTTTCAGCCGCACGCCGTCGGCCGTGCAGAATTCCACCGCCTCGTAGGCCAGCTTGTACTGGTCCGGGGAGAAAGCAAGCGCGCCGGAGCGGGCCGGCTTTATTATATCCGAGCTCTTGAGATAGGACGCGTAGACCACCAGCGCGGCCAGGGAGCCCAGCGCGAATAAAAACCAGTTCAAAAGTTCAACCTTGCTCATTTTTTTCCTTTGGAAGACTTAGCGGATTTATTCATCAGGCGGCCAGGCCTTTCAGGTCCAGCAGGTCGAAATAATCGTAATAGCCGGGTTTGCGGCCGGCCGCCCAGGCCGCCGCTTTAAGCGCGCCGGCCGCGAAAACCGCCCGCGAATGCGCCATATGCTTCAGTTCCACCCGCTCATGAGGCCCAGCGTAGAGCACGGTATGGTCGCCCACGATATCCCCGGCCCGGACGCTGGTTATGGGGGGGAGCGCCCCGCCTACGGCCGCGGCGATATGCCCGGCATAGCGCAATGCGGTTCCGCTGGGAGCGTCCTTCTTGGCGGTATGGTGCGCCTCGCTTATATGTATATCGAAACCTTTAAGCCGCTTCGCGGCCAGGGCGGCAAGGGCGAAAGTGAGATTGACGGCCGGGCTCATATTGGGAGAGACGAAAACGGCGGTCCTGCGGGCCGCGGCTTTAAGCGCGGCCAGCTGTTTCGCCGAAAAACCGGTAGTCCCGGTCACAAACGGCTTGCGGGCCCGGGCGCAGGCCGCGGCATAAACGCAGGCGGCTTCCGGAGAGGAAAAATCCACGACCACGTCGGCCGAGTCCAGGAGCAGGGTAAAAGCCCCGGGCGCCTCGACGCCGGCGCCCGGCCTGGCGTCGACTCCTCCGGCCACGGCGAAAGCCCCGGAGCCCTCCATCTCGGCCAGCACGGCGCGGCCCATCCGGCCGGCGGCCCCGCAGACAAGCACCCTTAAAGGCTTTCTTTTCATGGCTTAATTATAAACTTTATAGGATTGGGGATACAATAATCGCGGCTATATATTAATTGATAGCGTATATAGTCTTTTGCTATTCTTTAAACCGATGGTATACCTGCTTTCGCTGGTCATAGTCCTGCTCCTTTTCGTCCTCGGCGCCCTGCTGCGGAAGATCTACGAGCTGCGCCTGGACAAACCCTCTTCCGAAGCGGGCGGCGCGGAAATTTCCCTGAAAACCACCTGGGGCAAGTTCGACGAGCTGCTCACCAGCCTGCTGACCATCCATGAAATAGGCATAGTTAACGCCGGCTCCATTAAAAAAGAGGAATTTTACCAGACCGTGGTCGACAATGCCTGCGAACTGATCAGCTCCCCCCGCGGCTCCCTGATGATCCACGACGCTCAGGCCGACGAGCTGAGGATAGTCGCCTCGAAGAACATCTCCAAAGAAGTGATAGAGAACACCCATGTGAAACCTGGCCTGGGCATAGCCGGCCGCGCTTTCCAGACCGGCGAGACCATCTTCGTGACCGACCCGCAGCAGAATACCCAGTATAAAGACTATATCGGGATGGAAGAGCAGAAAGACCCTTTCATCGCCATCCCGCTCAAGCTCAAGGACAAGCCCTTCGGCGTGCTTAACCTGCACCTCTCCCGCGAAAAAGAATCTTTCACCGACTACGACCTGAAGTTCCTGACCCTGCTGGCCGGCGAGACCGCGATAACGCTGGAGAACATAAAGCTTTACGAAAGCCTCGAGAATTTCTACCTGGAGATGGTGCAGACCCTGGCCCGCGTTATCGACGCGAAAGACTCCTACACCGGCGACCATGCCGGCCGCGCCCGGATGAAGGCCCGCCGCCTCGCCGAGGAGCTCAATATGCCCGCCCAGATGCTGCGCTACGTCGAGTACGCCGCCCTGCTGCACGATATCGGCAAGATCGGCATAGACGGCGGCATCCTTTCGAAGCCCGGCAAGCTGACCCAGGAAGAATACGACGAGATAAAAAAACATCCCGCGATCGGCTACCAGATCCTTTCACCCATCCATTTCCTCGGCCCCGTCGCCCAGATGGTGCTTTACCACCAGGAGTGGTTCAACGGCATGGGTTACCCCGAGGGCCTCAAAGGCGAAGAGATACCGCTCGGCGCGCGCATAGTGGCCACCATCGACGCCTGGGACGCTATGCGCAGCGACCGGCCCTACCGCAAAGCCCTCAGCCGCGAGATAGCCGAGAGCGAGCTGACCAAAGGCTCCAACCGGCAATTCGACCCAGACGTGGTTAAAGCTTTCCTGAAGCTGGAAAATACGGACTGGCCGCCTTTCGACAGCGGTCTTCCCAAGAAAATAGCTTAAATGCTTTTCATCGTCCCCACCCCCATCGGGAACCTAAAAGACATAACCCTCCGCGCGCTCGAAGCGCTTAAAGAGGTGGACGCCGTTTTCTGCGAGGATACCCGCCGCACCTCCCAGCTCCTCAACCATTTCGGCATCCAGAAAAAACTTTTCCGCTACAACGAGCACGACGAGCGCTCCGTGGCCTCGGCCATGGCCTGGCTCAGGGGCGGCAAAAGCGCCGCGCTGGTCACCGACGGCGGCTCCCCCTGCATCTCCGACCCCGGCAGAAAACTGGTGGCCCTCGCCCGGCAGACCGGGATGAAAGTCACCGCCCTCCCCGGCCCCTCCGCCGTAATAACAGCCATAGCCGGCTCAGGCCTGCCCGCGGATTCCTTCGTCTTCCTCGGCTTCCTGCCGCGCTCCCGCGGCAAAATAGTCAAAGCCCTGCTCGCGGCTTTCGCCCTGAACAAGACAGTTATCCTTTTCGAATCCCCCCACCGCCTTAAAAAATTCCTGGCCCTGGCCCGCGAAGAGTTCGGCCCCGGTCTCACCGCCGTGGTCGCGCGCGAGATCAGCAAGATCTACGAAGAATGGACCGGCGGCGCCATAGACGAGACCATAGCCAAAATAGAAGCCGCCGGCGACGTGAAAGGCGAAGTGGTCGTCCTTCTCCGCCCCCCCGAAAAAGCCGGGGCGGACGAAAAAGACGATGAAGAACCGGGCGGCCCGGACGAGCCAGGCGGCCCGGACGAGCCAGGCGGCCTTGCATGAAAAAAATACTTTTCTTATGCACCGGCAATACCTGCCGCAGCGTCCTCGCCCACCACTACGCAGCCAAACTCGCCGCCGACCTGAAACTCCCCTACAAATTCTCCTCCGCCGGCCTTGAAGCCCACAAAGACATCCCCCAGCCCAAAATTGTAGCCGACCTCCTCGCCAAAGAAGGCGTAAAAAATTTCACCCATGTCCCCGTCCCCATGACCGGCAAGCTCGTAAAAAGCTCCGACCTCATCCTGACAATGACCGCCGGCCACAAGTCGGAACTCGTCGCCCGCTACCCCCGCGCCGCGAAAAAAACCCATACCCTGATCGAATACGCCGGCTTCGGCACCGACGACATAGCCGACCCCTACCGCCGCGACGACCTCTTCTACTACGAAGTCTTCAAACTCATCAAATCAGCCGTAAAAGCCGCGCTCGAAAACCTTAAAAAAAAGTAGAATAAAGCAGCGGATAAAGGAGAACAACATGTACGACGAAATACGCAAGTTCGACCCCCAGCTTTATAAAGCCGTCCAGGGCGAAGTCCTGCGCCAGCAGAACAACCTGGAGCTCATCGCCTCCGAAAATTACACCTCCAAAGCCGTTCTAGAAGCCCTCGGTTCCGTCCTCACCAATAAATACGCCGAAGGCTACCCCGGCAAGCGCTACTACGGCGGCTGCGAGCACGTCGACATCGCCGAAAAACTCGCCATCGACCGCGCCAAAAAGCTCTTCGGCGCCGACCACGCGAATGTCCAGCCCCATTCCGGAACCCAGGCCAATATCGCCGCCTACCTCTCCCTCATCAACCCCGGCGACACCGTCATGGGCCTCAACCTAAGCCACGGCGGCCACCTCAGCCACGGCCACCCCCTCAACTTCTCCGGCCGCTACTTCAAGATCGTCACCATCGACGTCAGCCAGGAAACCGAGCTCATCGACTACGAGAAGATGGAAAAAGACATAGAGAAGTTCCGCCCCAAGCTCATCATGGCCGGCGCCTCCAACTATTCCCGCAAATGGGACTGGGCCCGCATCAAGCGCGCCGCCGACGCCTGGAAATGTTTCCTCGTCACCGACATCGCCCATTACGCCGGCCTCATCGCCGCGGGAGTCTACCCCTCCCCGGTCGAATACGCCGACATCATGACCACCACCACCCATAAGACCCTCCGCGGCCCCCGCGGCGGCCTGATCCTGTCCAAGGCTCCCTACGCCAAAGCGATAGACCGCACCAACTTCCCCGGCAACCAGGGCGGCCCCCTCATGCACGCCGTCGCCGCCAAAGCCGTCTGCTTCAAAGAAGCCCTGACCCCCGCCTTCAAAGAGTACCAGGGCCAGGTGCTCAAGAACGCCCGCAAGCTCGCCCGCGAACTCCAGGGCCGCGGCTACCGGATAGTCTCGGGCGGAACCGACTGCCACCTGATGAGCGTGGACCTGCGCGCAAAGAACATCACCGGCCTGGACGCCGAAAAAGCGCTCGACAAAGCCGGGATAACCGTGAATAAGAACACCATCCCCTACGACCCCCAGAAGCCGATGATCACCAGCGGCGTGCGCCTTGGAACCCCCGCCATCACCACCCGCGGGATGAAAGAGAAACAGATGGTCCTGGTGGCCGGCCTGATAGACGAAGCCATCAAGCACAGCGCGGACGACAAAGCCCTGAAAGGCATAAAGGAGCAGGTAAAACTCCTCTGCGCCGGCTTCCCGATGTACCCCGGCTTCGAAAAATAAGCCCGGACCCCGCAAAGAGAGAGCCGCGCCAAAAGCGCGGCTTTTTCTTTCCCCCAAAAAGACAGCAGGAGCCTTTTTGGGTTTTGAGGGAAAAATGATGTGTTTTAAGGGCTTTATTTATTATAAAATAAATATAGTGGAGGGATTCACCTTCTGGTTGCCCGGCCACAATACGATTTTATACTAATGTAAGACCTGGGAGAGGAAATGGCTAATAAAGTACTTGCGGAAATAGGCGTGATAGGCGGGACTGGCCTTTATGCCATGCAGGAACTGAAGATCTTGAAGGAAATAAAAGTCAAAACCCCCTTTGGCGACCCCTCGGACAAGATAATCCTCGGAACCCTTTCCGGGATAAAAGTAGCCTTCCTCCCCCGGCACGGACGCAAGCACGCCATGCTCCCCGGCGAGATCAACCAGCGGGCCAATATGTGGGCCCTCAAATCCATAGGCGTAAAGACCATAATTTCCGCCAGCGCCGTGGGTTCCCTCAAGGAAGAACTGGCCCCCACCCATTTCGTTTTCCCGGACCAGTTCGTAGACCAGACCAAAGGCCGCCCCTCAACCTTCTTCGGGAACGGCATAGTAGGCCACGTGCCCCTGGCCGACCCCTTCTGCATGGACATCTCGGACATGATGTACGCCGAGGCCAAAAAACTCGGCATAGTCTGCCATAAAGGCGGGACCTACTGCTGCATGGAAGGCCCCGGTTTCTCCACCAAGGCCGAATCCCACTTCCACCGCGCTATGGGCTACGATATCATCGGCATGACCATGGCCACCGAGGCTAAACTGGCCCGCGAAGCCGGCCTGCACTACGCCCCCGTCTCCCTGGTCACCGACTATGACTGCTGGAAAGAAGGCGAAGAAGTGAACCAGCACAAGGTCTCCGAGACCGTCCAGGCCAATGTGGAGAATATCCGCCGCCTCCTGGTAAAAGCAATACCGCTTGTGGCCAAGGCCGGCTGCCGCAACGGCTGCCCGTCTTTCACGAAGAACTCCCTGCTGACTCATAAAGAAAATTTCCCGGCCAAGACCTACGCCAAACTCAAGCTGATACTGGAGGGGTAAAATGGCTAAACTGCCCGCGAAAAAGCGACCGGCCAAGGTGGAAACCAAGTCGGTCATCCGCAAAAAACTGATGGAAGCGGCCAAGACCGCCCAGAAAAAAGCCTATTGCCCCTATTCCCGCTACCCGGTGGGCGCGGCCGTCCTGATGGATTCCGGCCGGATATATACCGGCTGCAATGTCGAGAACGCCTCTTTCGGCCTGGCTATCTGCGCCGAGCGCGTGGCTATCTTCAAGGCCGTAAGCCACGGAGAAAAGCGCGTAAAAGCCCTCTGCGTGGCGGCCAAATCAGCCAAGCCCTGCGGCGCCTGCCGGCAGGTCATCATAGAATTCGCGGACAAAGACGCCGAGATGATCTACCTTGACTGGCAGCCGCTGGAAAAGAAGGAAAAAGTCACTATCACCAAGGCCGGAAAGCTGCTGCCGCACGCTTTCGACCCCTCGGAAGCCGGGCTGTAAAATTTAACGGAGGTACTAAAATGGACGTAAAAACGCTGACGAAAATGACCAAGTGGATGGAAACTACCGATCTCGAGGAGATCACCTGGAGGAGCGGGGACGACAAGATCAGCCTGAAGCTGAACAATAACCCCGACCACAGCGCGAACTTCTCCTCCAATATGGAGCCGGTGCTCTCGCCGTCCATCGGGATCTTCCGCTTCGCCCGCCCGGGCAAGACCAACTTCCTCAAGGAAGGCGCCGCCGTAAAGAACGGCCAGGAGCTTGGCCTGGTGGAAGTGGGCAAAGAGTTCAAGGCGGTGACCGCCCACTCCAACGGCCTGCTGAAAATAATCTCGATACAGGACGGCAAGCCCGTAGAATACGGCCAGCCCCTCTTCTTCATAGAGCCCAAATAAGCGCGCCCGATGATGGCAAAGCAATCCGTGATCAAGTGCCCCAAGTGCGGCTACCTGCCGAACATGCTGGGGGACACTTGCCTTAAATGCAATACCCCGCTTGAAAAAGTCTGCGGGGAATGCTCCTTTGCCAACCCGGTAGAAAAAAATTATTGCGCAAATTGCGGCTCGGTGCTGGCCCTGCAGCCGCCGCCCAGGAGCGAAACCCCGCCGCAGCCGCCCCCGCCTTCGGCCGCCGCCTCAAGCGGCCCGAAGCCCGGCTCCTTCATTTTGGAGATGGAGTCTATACAGGACACGGTCTCCGAAAGAGCTACTTCTTTCAGGCGCAGGCCGGCGGATATCCCCGAGCAGAAACCCCAGGTGACGGTTCACAACCAGCCGTCCGCGCCCGTGCCTCCGCCGCCAACCGGGACCGTGCCGCCAAAACCCGCCGAGGCCGCTCCCCCGCCGCCGCCAGGCTCCGGGCCCCAGAAACCCGGCGCGCCGCAGCCGCCCCAGAAGCATGGCGCCGTCACCACCACGCTCTCCCCGGATTCCGCGCGCCTGCCCGGCCAGGCCGGGCTCCCGAGGTCCCTGCAGCCGAGCCTGCTGAGGAAAATAGCCGGCCCCGCCGTGACCCTCCTCCTGGTTTCCGTCCTGCTCGGCATACTTTATATGATCGTCGCCCCCTCGCTGCCGCGCCTGCGGCTCGTGATGACGGCGAAGTCCTACCTGACCAATATCTCGGAAAATAAATTCGACAAAGCCTACGAGCTTCTTTCCTCGAATTCCAAGGCCATCTGCACCCTCGACGAATACGTGAAGAACAGCAAAGAATATTATTCCAAAGTCCCGGCCTGGCAATTCAAGGATATCCAGGTTTTTTCCCTTGAAAAAAACACGGCGCTTATCCGCTACCAGCTCAAGGAAGGGGACCAGCCCTGGAAGAGCGACTATATTTCCTTCATCCGCGAGAATAACCGCTGGGCCCGGCCTTATATCTGGGTTCTTTTCCAGCCCATCGAGGAGGCGCTCAAGCAGCAGGACTTCCCTCACGCGCTTTTCCTGTCCCAGAAGCTTTACCTGACCGACCCCGTCCACCCGCGGACCTCCGCCTATCTCTGCGTTTCCGAATTTTTCATGGAGCTTTACGAGAAGTCGGCGGAATCCTGCAAGCGCGCGATCGACACCGCCGGGAGCTATCCCACGGGCTACTCCAGGGAAGAGCTCTTCTGGTACAACATGCATTACGCCGACAGCCTGCGCTACCTCGGGCGCGACAAAGAGGCCCTGGAGCAGTTCGACAGGCTCCTTAAATGGCCCGGCCTGGCCTCGGCGGAGCTCTGCGTCATCCACCTCAACCGCGCCGATTCCGGCGTGGCCGTAAAAGACTACGAGAACGCCCTCCACGACATCATGAAAGCGGAGAGCCTCTGCATACAGAGCCCGCAGAAAGAAGACTCCAAGAAAAGGCTGGGCTACATGAGCGGCAGCGCCGGCAACGAGGCCATCTCTTTCGCCCAGAAATCGCGGCTAAGGCCGGATATGCCCCCTATACTGGAGGCTCACCGGCGCCAGATGGAGATCCTCAAAGCCAAGCTCGGCGCGAAGAACGCCAAGCAGATGCCCAAGGACGAGTGGCTGGCGGTGCACGTGGCCGGCCCTGAATACCGGGTTTTCCTGCGCCAGTCCCACCTTAACCCGCAGACCCGCAAGACCGAAACGCAGAATATTTTTATTTTCCTTGTTAATTTGTGGACCGCCAAAGCCAAAATAGAGAAAGCCCCGCCGGCGCCCCAGGGGCCAGCGCCGGAGCGGGAGTAAGCCAGGGTCGGGGACGGTATCAGAATTTGCCTGTTTTGTAGGAGGATCTATGTTTAAAAAAGTTTTAATTTCGAACCGCGGCGAGATAGCGGTGCGCGTGATACGCACCCTGAGGGAGCTCGGGGTAAAATCCGTGGCCGTCTACTCCGAAGCCGACCGCTCCTCGCTGCACGTCCGGCTGGCCGACGAGGCCGTCTGCATCGGGCCGGCCATGGCCCGCGAGAGCTACCTGAGCATACCGGCGATAATCTCGGCCGCCAAGGTGACCGGGGCCGACGCTATCCACCCCGGCTATGGTTTCCTCTCAGAGAACGCCGATTTCTCCGCCGCCTGCCGCGACAATGGCATAACTTTCATCGGGCCCTCCCCGAAGTCCATCCAGCAGCTCGGCCATAAGGCCGAAGCCAGGAAAATGGCCGTGAAAGCCGGCATCGCCGTTACGCCCGGGACCAAGGAATGCGTCGGCAAGGATTTCAAGAAAGACGCCGAAAAAGTGGGCTTCCCGCTGATGATCAAAGCGGCCGCCGGCGGCGGCGGCAAAGGCATCCGCATCGTGCGCGAGGCCTCCCAGCTGGTCAACGAGATGAACATGGCCCAGAGCGAGTCCAAAGCCGCTTTCGGCAATGACGAGGTGTATTTCGAAAGGTATATAGAGCTGCCCCGCCACATAGAGGTGCAGTTCGCCCGCGACTCTTTCGGCAATGTGATAGCTTTCCCGGAGCGCGACTGCTCCATCCAGCGCCGCCACCAGAAGCTGGTTGAGGAAAGCCCCTCCCCGGCCGTGAACAAGAAGCTGCGCGAGGCGCTTGAAGAAGCGGCCGTGAAGCTGGCGAACGCAGCCAATTACGTGGGCGTCGGAACCGTGGAATTCCTGCTCACCCAGACCGGCGAGTTCTATTTCATGGAAGTTAACACCCGCCTGCAGGTGGAGCACCCCGTGACCGAGTTCATCACCGGCTTCGACCTGGTCCGCGAGCAGCTGCTTGCGGCCTCCGGCGAGAAGCTTTCCTATACCGGCGGCCATACCGTCCCTTACCGCGGCCACGCCATAGAGCACCGCATCAATGCCGAGGATTTCAGCCGCAACTTTGCCCCCTCCGTGGGCCGGATCGACGAATGGATAGTCCCCGGCGGCCCCGGAGTGCGCATCGATACCCATGTCTACGCCGACTATAATCTCCCGGTTTACTATGACAGCATGCTGGCCAAGCTGATAGTCTGGGACCAGACGCGCGAGATGGCCGTGGCCAGGTCAAAGCGCGCCCTCGAAGATTTTAAAGTTACCGGCGTGAAGACCACCATAGACGCCCACAAGCTGATAGTGGAAAGCGAAGCTTTCAAAGCCGGGAAGACCGATACCGGCTTCATGGAAAGGCTGCTTGCCCCCGCGGAACCCGTCGCGGCAAAATGAATACTTCAGTAAAAATAATCTCCCTTAAAAAAGCCGCGGCCCTGCGCGCGGCCCTGAAGCGCCGCGGGAAAAAAGCCGTTTTCACCAACGGCTGCTTCGACCTGCTCCACGCGGGGCATATCGCCTCGCTGGAAAAAGCCCGCTCCCTGGGGGATTTTCTTTTCCTTGGACTCAATTCCGACGCCTCCGTGCGCAAGCTCAAAGGACCGGCCCGCCCCATAAACAAAGCAGCCGACAGGGCGGTGGTCCTGGCCGCCCTGGAGGCCGTAGACGCCGTTATAATTTTCGGACAGGATACCCCTCTCGAACTGATAAAAGCCCTGAAGCCGGACGTCCTGGCAAAAGGCGCCGATTACCACAAAGGGAACGTTGTCGGTGCGGAATTCGCCGGCCGGGTGGCCTTGATACCCCTGCTTAAAGGCCGCTCGACCACCATTTTGACCAAAAAGATGGCAAAAGAAGGCGAAAAGTAAGGTTTTTGAGGTTTTTTTACTCCCTATTTTCTCCAACCCCTTTCAAGCTCTTTCCGGCGTCCCGCCGCCCTCGAATTAAGCCTTTCTTCATTGCTATTATTTTTACACAGCGCCCCCCCAATTTAATAAAATATTAGGATATTATGAATGACCTTTTTACCAAATGCAGGAACTTCACTATCGTCCGCCAGCTGATGGCTTCGGGCATCTATCCTTTCTTCAAAGAACTTGAATCCGAACAAGCCCCTGAAATAACCATAAAGGGCAAGAAATTCATAATGTTCGGCTCCAATAATTACCTGGGGCTCGCCAATGACCACCGCATGAAGCAGGCCTCCATAGACGCCGTGAAGCAATTCGGTACCGGCGTGGCCGGGTCGCGCTTCCTCAACGGCAATACGGTCCTGCACATGGAGCTGGAGCAGAAACTCGCCGCTTTCAAGGGCCGGGAAGCCGCTCTTATCTACGCGACAGGCTACCAGATGAACCTCGGCGTTATATCCGCTTTGGTCGGAAAAGGCGATTTCGCGGTAATAGACAAGCTGGACCACGCGAGCATTTTGGACGGCTGCAGGCTCGCCCAGGGCGAACTGGCCCGCTTCAAGCACAATGACCCCGCCGACCTCGAGCGCGTGCTCAAGAAGATCGGACCCCGGCACGGCAAGCTCGTGATCGTGGACGGCGTCTTCTCGATGGAAGGCGACATCGCCCCTATCCCCGAGATCTCCAAGATCTGCAAGAAATACGGCGCCCGCCTGATGGTGGACGACGCCCACGCCAGCGGCGTGCTCGGCAAGCGCGGCCACGGGACCTGCGAGCATTTCGGCCTGACTTCCAAAGAAGTCGACCTGGTAGTAGGGACCTGCTCCAAATCCTTCGCCTCGGTAGGCGGTTTCGCCGCAGGCAACGAGGACATCATTCATTACCTCCGCCACGTTTCCCGCTCGATGATCTTCTCCGCGGCCCTCCCGCCCGCCTCCGTCGCCGCCATCTCCAAGGCCATAGACATAATCGACGCCGAGCCCCAGCGCCTGAAGAGGCTCTGGGACAATTCCCGGTACCTGATGAAGCGGTTTCAGGCCATGGGCCTGAACACTGGCGAAACCCAGACCCCCATCATCCCGGTGGTCATCGGCGACGACGAAAAGACTTTCATGCTCTGGCGCATGCTTTACGACAGAGGGCTTTTCACCAACCCGGTAGTAAGCCCGGCCGTCCCCCCGAAGCGCGCCCTTATCCGCATCGTGGCCACCGCCACCCACACCCGCGAGCAGCTGGACCGGGCCCTGGATATTTTCGAGACCTGCGTTAAAAAGATCCTGAAGAAAAAATCCGCGGTCCTGGTAAAATAAAGCCGCCGCCGCGCCGGCCAGCGGGCGGCCAGGCGGCTGGCTCCCGCGCGGTTTTCGAACCCTGTCAGCCCAGAATTCAGCCACCGGCTTTCCAGCCGCCCGACGATCTTAATTTATGCCCATAGAAATCAGAGAACTGCCCGAATCCGGCCTTGCGGACTTCATCGACTACCCTTACGACCTGTTCAAGGACCACCCTCACTGGGTGGGAGAACTGAAAAAAGACACGCTGCACCTGCTCGGGCTCGGCCACCCTTTCTGGCGCCACGGCGAGCGGAAGCTTTTCATGGCCTACCGCGCCGGGCGGCCCGCCGGCCGGCTCGCCGCGATAGTGAACAGCGCGCATAACTCCTTCCACGGCGAGAACTGCGGCTTCTTCGGTTTT
The DNA here is from genome assembly GCA_028713125.1 of Elusimicrobiales bacterium. Taxonomy (GTDB): domain Bacteria; phylum Elusimicrobiota; class Elusimicrobia; order Elusimicrobiales; family UBA9959; genus UBA9959. Next base: position 204,035 of record JAQTOU010000005.1, read on the forward strand.
TTCGACTGTTCCGAGGACCAGGAAGCCGCCGCCGCGCTCTTCGCGGCCGCGGAGAAATACCTGCGCGCCAAGGGCATGGACATGATCCGCGGCCCGGTCAACCCCTCCACCAACGAGACCTGCGGCCTGCTGATAGAGGGTTTCGATTCCCCGCCCATGATCATGATGACCTATAACCCGCCGTATTACGCGGCGCTGATCGAAGCCGCCGGCTTCGCCAAGGCCAAGGACCTGCTGGCTTTCGACATGGAAGTCCCCGCCGGACTGCCCGAGCGCTTCAACAAGCTGATCCAGCGCATCGGCAGGAGCGGGAGCATAACCGTCGACCTCGTGGACATAAAGAAGCTGGACGCCGCTATCGCGGAACTCAAGGACGTCTACAACTCCGCCTGGGAAAAGAACTGGGGCTTCGTGCCGATGACGGAAGCCGAGCTGGACGACCTGGGCAAGATGCTTAAGCCGATGCTCAAGCCAGATTATCTGTTCTTCGCCAGGGTGGACGGCAAGCCCGCCGCTTTCTGCCTGATGCTGCCGGACTTCAACGTGCCCCTGAAAGCCGCGAAGGGCAGCCTGAACCTCCTCACCATCATCCCTTTCCTCCACAAGATGCTGTTCAAGGTGCGCGGCGGGCGCATGCTGACCCTCGGCGTGAAAAAAGAGTTCCGCGGCCGCGGCCTGGAGATGCTCCTTATAAACAAAGCCATGCAGTCCGGCAAAAAGATGGGCTGGCAGCACGGCGAGATGTCCTGGACCCTCGAGGATAATACTCTTATAAACAACACTATAGAGTCGGTCGGCGGGAAACCGTACAAGAAGTACCGGATCTACGAGAAAAAGATGTAAGCGCAGTTAGCCTGAAAGTTGCCGCTGCAACTTTCCGCGCGCATAGCGCTTGGCCCTCCGCCCGCTTCGCGGGGAATCCTTGCAGGATTCAGGTTAATCTTTCCGCAATCTTTCCTTAACCTTCGCTTGCTATAATTTCCATATGCGCTTTTCAGACCTGAAAAGGATAAAAGAGGAAACTCCGGCCCCTGAGCCTGAAAAACCTTCACGGTTCGGCCCCCTTCCCAGGAAGGAGAGGGAGAGACCGGCCGCTCCGGCTGCCGCCCGCGTTTCAGAGGAGCCCGCCGCCTCCGCGCCGCAAGATATTCCCGCCGCCCCGGCTCAAAAAGCCCCGCCCGTTTCCCAGGCGCCAGCGCGCCGCGAGGAGACTTCCGCACTGGCCCAGGAACTGCAGGCCCATTTTCCCTCTTATACTCCGGAACCGGTCAAACAACCGGCCGCCGGAAGCCCGAGAAGCCGCCGGGAAGCCGCGTCTCTCTCCCGCGCGCCCGCCGTCCCTTTCGCCGAGCTTGACGCCAGGGCCAGGGAAGTCTATGCCAGGGTCCTGGAGCTGTCGGGAACCTTCCTTAAAAGCGTCGACCAGCCATATACAGAGAAATACGAAGCTATCCTGGCGGTCTGCCGCGTCGTCATTGAAAATCTGAAGCCCGGCAGCGTTCTTTTCAGCTACACGGACTATTCCACCGGCGAAGACTACCTGCGCGCCCACACGGCCAATACGACCATAATAGCGCTGGCTATGGGCCTGGAAGCCGGCCTGAAGGAGTCCGAGCTCCTGCTGCTCGGCTTCTGCGCCATGGCTCACGATATCGGCATGACGGAATATACTTCGCTTTATAACCGCTCCGACCGCCTTGGCGAGAAAGAATTCCAGGAAATGTCCCTGCACGCCGAGGCCGGCGTCGCCAAACTGGACCGGATAGTCGACGTAGATTATAAGGTAAAAGACCGCGCGAAGCGGATAGTGCTTCAGATCCACGAGCGCGCGGACGGAACCGGCTATCCGGACCGACTCTCGGACGAGGAGATAGACCCTCTCGCCCAGTTCATTAGCATAGCCGACACCTACGAAGCTCTGACCCATCCGCGGGCCTGGCGCGAGGCCGCGACTCCTCCAGACACGGTAAAAGAGCTCGTGGAGAAAGAAGGCAAAGGCTTCAATGCCCCGGCTGTCAAGGCGCTGCTCTCCACAGTCTCGATCTATCCCCCCGGCTCCCTGGTGGCGCTTTCCTCCGGGGATATCGCCCGCGTGATAAGGGTGACGAAGGGCTTCCTTACCAAGCCGCTGGTTGAAATAATCATGGATTCCCAGTTCGCGCAGCTGCCCCCGCAGCACCTGGACCTTTTCGAACACCCTCTTACTTCGATAGAGCGCTCCGTCAGCCTGAAAGAGATAGCCGCCCGCAACCCCAAATTCGCGGCCAGGCTCGAGATGGCCCGCTGGTGGGTGGAATGGTGACGGAGAAAAAACAGCTCCTGCTCCTCGAGGAAGAGGGCTACGTCATCGCCCGCGTCAACGAGATCCTGGCCGCTTTTCCCCAATTTGAAGTTACCCGCCTGGACGACGCGGAAAAAGCCCGCGTGCTCCTGGCTGAAAAACCTTTCGACGTAGTGATCGCCGATATTTACCTGCGCGGGGCCAGCGGCCTCGAATTTTCCTTTAAAGCGCGGGAGACGAACAAGGACGCCTGCGTTATCCTCATTACCGGCCTGGACAATGTCGATATGGCGGCCAAGGCCGTCAAGGAAGGCGCTTTCGATTTTGTGATAAAGCCCCCCGGCCTGGAGCGGCTGGCCAATATGCTGAAGATGTATGCCCTGGTGCGCGGGCTAGCGCCTCAGGGCGGAGCGGAGCAGCTTTAGCGGGCGCAGCAGGTAGAGGGCCAGGCTTGCGGCGCCGTAGCGGCGCAGCATAAAATGTTTTTCGGGGACGGCGTATTTCAGCAGGAAGCCGGGACGGTGCAGCACCGGCAGCAGATATTCCAGCAAGGTAGAATGTTTCTTGGCGGCTTTCTCGAAGAAAGCCGCTTTTATTTTTTCCAGGCCGCGCGGCTCCAGGGCCCGCCGTTCGGCCTCCGGGACCGCCAGCGGGCCGGCGGCAAGGCGCTCTATCACCGGCCAGATCACGGGGCGCAGATTATAGATCTCCGTTTTGCGGGCAACGGCGGCCCAGAATTTTTCCCCGTCCCCCGGCGCGTGCAGGGCGATGCGGGCGCAGTCCTCCAGCGAGCGGGGCGTGACTTCCCCGTGGTGAAGAAGCGGGTGGGCGGCGGCGTGCAGGAACAGGTCGGCCAGGTTCAGCGCGAGCCCGCCGGGGCCGGGTTCCAGGCCCCAGTTAAAGAGTTCCTCGGTGCGCTTTATGTGCCAGAGGCCGGTGTGCAGGTCGAGGATGGCCGGGGGCGCGTCGTTCCGGCTCGGCCGCAGCCAGCCGTCGGCGCTGTTGGGCATCGGCTGGTAGCGGAGCCCGTGGAGTATCTTTTCGAAGCGCGGAAGGTCCTTCGGACGCAGCAATACGTCGGCGTCGCTCATCCCGCGCTCGCCGACCTTGTAGATACCCAATTCGAGCAGCGCCGCGCCCTTGAGCGGTATTATCTCGATGCCCGCTTTAAGCGCGACAGCCCTGGCCTCGTCGAAAGCCCCGAGGAGCAGGATCTCCCTTGCCGCGATCGCTTTGTCCATAACTAGATTCTAGGATATGGCAGGTTGGCAGTAAAGGGCGCTTGGCAAAGAGGAAGTAGGACTTTCGGCACTTGGAAGGACGGGAACCGCGGGCTACAATATAAGCGTGAAGATAATCTCCAGAACATTTCTCCCGCTTATTCTCCTGGCGTTCGCCGCTTCCGCAGCAAGTGCTGAAGAATTGACGGCGGGAGATCTTTTTCCCCCCTTCGACATCTCACAGGTTTCCGCCGATAAAGCCCAGGCCGTCCCCGCCGACGTTTACCAGGCCGTTCTCGCCGCGCTCAAAGGTTCGGACGTGCCGGAGAGCTACGCGAAAGCGGCTTTCGCGGACCCGCGCGTAAAGATCCATGAAGAGATAGTGACGGCGATGAACAAGCCGGCCGAGAGCCTGACCTACGAGCAATACAGGAAGCTCCTGCTGACCGAGAAAAGAATAGCCGGCGGGGCGCAGTTCTATACAGCTAACAAGGATATCCTGGCGTCCGTTAATCAGAAGTACGGCGTGGACGCTTTCCTACTTGCCGGGCTCGTCGGAGTGGAGAGCAACTATGGCGAGAACCGGGGCAAATATATCGTTTTCAACGCTTTGAACACCATCGCCGAAAGGATCCCCCGGCGCTCGGCCTGGGCGTCCAAAGAGATAGCGGAACTCTTGAAGCTTTCCTATGCCAGGAAGAAAGACCCGTTCGCCCTGCTCGGCTCCTATGCCGGCGCCTTCGGCCTGGGCCAGTTCATGCCTTCTTCCTACAACGCTTACGCGGCCGATTTCGACGGCGACGCCTACCCCGACCTCTTTATCTGGCCCGACGCCCTGGCCAGCATCTCCAACTACCTGGTCAAGCACGATTATTTCTCCTCCCCCGGCTTCGCCGAAAACTCCGGCCCCTGGAAAGCCCTGTACGGCTACAACCACTCCGCCAACTACGTCAACGTCATCCTGGAACTCCGCCTGGAGATCCAAAAAAGAGTAACGGCTCCGAAGTAAATCTATAAATAGTTAATACTTGCTCGGGCGGCCTACCGTGCGCGCCGGAACGCAAAACGCGTTCGGCCACACCGTGGCCTCACTCCGTGTTCGCCCGCCGGGCTATGCAACCGGCGGGCTCTCCGAGGGTTTTGCTAACCCGGCACGCACGGTCTCCGCCCAGTTTACTCGATTTGATGCAAACCGTTACGGCTAATAAAGTGAGCGGAGGGGTGGCAAGGGTATGGGTTCGGAGCGACCTCTCGGAGGGCGAGGCTTGCATAAGCGCCGAACCCGAGAGAGGAGGCGCGGCCACGGTGTGGCCGACGCCGTGAGCGACGGGCCCATACCCTTGCCAGGCCCCCGACTGGGCATCCCGCGGTTCCGTTATAAGTCGCAGCGTTATTTACCGATGAGGGCGCGGTCGGACTAGTTGATGGACTGGGGGTTACGTTTTGTTTTGGGTATAGCGCGGTTCGGAGACGCGCAGGTACCAGTAGACGAAGACACTGGCCAGGGCAGGGACGATATAGTAGAAAAGCCTGAAGATCAGGCTCGCCGCGAGGGCCTTCCCTACCGGGATGCCCATGCCGGAAAAAGCCGCGGTCATCGCGGCCTCCATCGCGCCAAGGCCGCCGGGCAGGATCGGGATTATCGTCATCAGCTGGCCCAAAGCGAAGCCTATGATAAGCGTGCTCGTGTGCATATGAGCGTCCACGGACCTGAAAGCGTAATGAAGGATGAGGATATTGCTTACCCAGTCCAGGCAGATATAGCCCAGGACCAGCGGCAGCTCGTACCTCCGCGCCTGTATCGTATGTATCCCGCCGGCCAGCTGGGTTTCGAACTGCAGAAAGGTCTCTTCGGGTATCGTTTTCTTCGAGAAGAAGTACATCAGGTGGTTCACCAGGTGGTAAAGCCGGCGGGCCCAGGCAGTCCTGAGTTCATGACTGAAGAAGAGCATGACCAGAACGAAAGCGAAAGTGAGAACGAAAAGGACGCCGGCGACGCCCTCGAAAACGTTTATCCCGTAGCTGCTGGAAAGGAGCATCTGCAGCAGCATACCTTCAAGTATTATCGCGGCCAGCACCAGGTAGATGAAGACGCTGATGACCACCGAGGAGGTCACGCTTATCCCGTAGGGGACATTGCGCTTGCTCAGCAGATGCGCCCGGGTGGCGAAACCGCTCACCCCGGCCGAGGAGACGAAATAGTTCACCGTGGTGGAGACGAAAACGATGCCCGAAGCCTCCCAGAAAGGCAGGCTGTGGCCGAGGATCTTGAGCACTTCCCAGAGGGCCAGGCCCATGAACAGATAGCCGGCGAAGGAAAAGAAGAGGGAGCAGAGCAGGTAGAAAGGTTTGGCGGTCTTTACGGCGGCCAGCAGCGCTTCCAGATTGGGATAGACCAAAACGGCGAGTATCCCGAGCGAGAGCGCTATCGGCGCGTAAATAAAAAGTTGTTTTTTAAGGCTTTGTTTCGACATAGGATCCGCAGCCGGCCAGCCTCTGCCCGGCGGGGCCGGTTTACTGCCAGGTGTCTTTGAGTTCCCCGGTGGGGTGGACCCTTTTAACGCCGTTAAATTTTACGGCGTAGTGGGTGGTGTTCTTTTCTTTGCGGGTCCTGACCACCTGCGCTTCCACCTCGAGCACGCCCTTGCTCAGCAGCCTGAGGCGGGCGCGGAACTTTGCCGGCAGCACTACCGGCTCGGCGATAGAAAAAGAAGCGCCAAGGTCGGAAAAATCGGTCAGCCTGCCGGAGGAGAAGAATTTTCCCTTCTCGTCGAAGAGCTCTATGACCGAATCGTGGTTGTTCCTTTCAGCCTGTCTTTTATCTTTTCCTTCCATAGCTAGATTCTAGGATATGCCGCCCGCCGAGTCAAAAGAGCTCCGGCTTTTATTACGTATAATACTTGAGTGGAAAAAGACCTTGAGGCGGAATTACGCACCATAGAGCTGATGCTGGCTATTTACTGCCGCGGAAAGCACGGCGGGAAAACCCTTTGCGCCGGCTGCGCGGAACTCCTCGCCTACGCGGAGGTCCGGCTCGCGAAATGCCCCCATCACCCCAAGCCTGCCTGCAAGAACTGCCCCACGCACTGCTATCTCCCGGCGAAGCGCGAGCTCATGCGGGAAGTCATGAAATACGCCGGCCCCCGCATGCCGCTGCGCCACCCGCTCCTGACCCTGAAGCATTATTTTAAAAAATAAGCCTTTATTCCCCTGTCCTCCCCGGTTCGGCGGCCGGAAAAGGGCGCGGCCACCCGGCCGCGCCTCTCTTTCCGGTTCTTTTAATGCTTCCCCGCGCCTTCGGGGCGCCCGCCTTTTTCGGGCCGGTTCATTTTTTCCGGTTTTTCAGGGCGCTCGGGCTTTCCAGCTCTCTCGCCTTTTTCAGCTTTCTTCATCTTGTCGGCTTTACCCTGTTTACTGACTTCGGCCGATATTTTCCTTACCCTGCTTGTCACGGGGCCCAACTTCAGGCCAAGGTCTCTGGAGATCCTGCCCCAGCCCATTACCGGCGGCCCCTGCCTGAGCGCGGTTATTTTCTGCACATTAGCCTCCGTGATACCGCCCGGGAGCTGCTGCGCAAGGCCCAGGGCTATGGAGATCTCTCCATAGCCCATGTTCTTGCCGCGCAGCCCCTGCACCATGGCGTCGTCCACCCCGAAGTCGGATTTTATCTTCTGCTGGAACGACTCCTGGCAGGCCGGCATGCCGGCTTCCTTGTCCATTTCCACGACCGCGGTATCCAGTTTCTTCTCGTCCGAAGACTTCTCCTCGGCCAGGACCTGCATCCCGGCGCACAACAGAAGGCCGGAGAACAGCATCGCTATCTCTTTATTTTTCATACCCTCCCCCCTTTTTTATATTTACTGAAATTTATGGCTCAAACCGAAGCTCAGACCCGTCTCCGGGCTGCCGTCGGAAAGCCCCAAAAGCAGGCCGCAGAAATAATGGTTCCCGTCCGCGGCCCGGTAGTCCAGCGTGCCGCTGAGCTCCCTCGGGTCGGCGTTCCCGTCCAGCAGAGCGCTGCGCGTAGCGTAAAGCGCGGTAAGCCAGAGGTCCTCCCGCAGCCGGCGGGAAAAGCCCGCGTCGAAAGAGAGCTGGTTGTTAAAGTCGATCCCGGAGGGATCTCCGATTATGGTGTAATACCCGTCGGCCAGCACCGTCCAGCCGGGCGACACTTTTTTCGCGAACTCCACCCCGACCCCCTCGTCCAGCTCGCCGGTACCGAGCCCTTTGTTCTTGTTCGCGGTCGGCAGCTTCAGCGTTCCCGCCAGCGAGAGGTCGCAGGAGCGCGGCCCCTCGTTCTGCACGATATAAGTTCCCCGCACCAGGATGTCCCCGGGGCCGGACTCGGAGGAGGTCAGGGCGCCGCCGCTCCCCCTGGCCGCGCGCATAGGGCTGCCCCCGACGCGTGTCACCTGCCCCGTCGAGCTCTGGCGCAGGTAAGGCACGGTCACGGCGATGTCTCCCTCCCTGTAATAGCGTTTCAGGGTGAAGGGGATATAGACGGAATCGACCCGGTCGCCGCCGCCGTACTTGCCCGTGTCGAAATTGAAAGAGGAGCTGAATTTCCAGTCCTCGCCGCGCGCAGCCGGCGCCAGCAGGGCGGCGCAGAACGCCGCGCAAAAAACGCTCTTCACGAAGCAGGAATGCTTTCTCATAATTCCCCCCGGCCGGCGGCTTATATTTTAACGTGGCTGCGTGCTTTCAGAGGATGAAAGCGCCCCTTTAAGCACAAGTTAAATAACTTTAAGCTCCAGGTCAACCCCCTATTTACCTTCACCGCCATTAATAATATTATTATCTTAAAGGTTGACCATGCATAAAATATATTATCCTGAAGACAAGCTTCCGCTTTCGCGGCTGGTGCCCATGGGGATGCAGCACGTGGTGGCCATGTTCGGGGCGACGGTGCTGGCCCCGATTTTGATGGGTTTCAATCCCCAGACGGCCATTTTCTTTTCCGGAGCGGGCACGCTGCTCTTTATCGCCATCACGCGCGCCAAGGTTCCGAGCTACCTGGGCTCTTCCTTCGCTTTTATAGGGCCGGTGCTCGCCGTGACCGGCGGCCTGTCCGAAAAGATCCCCTATGCGCTGTCGGGGATCGCCGGCGCGGCCGTCCTTTACGCCCTGGCCGGCGCGGCCACCGTGAAATACGGCTCGAAGTGGATAGACCGCCTGATGCCGCCGGTGGTGACGGGCGCCGTCGTGGCCCTGATCGGCCTGAACCTTTCCTCCTCGGCCGTCTCGAATTTCCTCAACGAGGACTTCCGCCTGGCCACGAACGACGACGCGCGCAGGCTGCTGGTGGCCGGCGCCACTTTCGTGACCGCGGCCTCGGTTTCGATCTACATGAAGGGCTTCCTGCGCCTGCTGCCGATACTTACAGGCGTGGTCGTAGGGTACGCCCTGTCTTTTTTCCTCGGCATAATAGACCTGGCCAGCCTGGCCGCTATAAGGAGCGCTCCCTGGATAGGCCTCCCGCCTTTTATAGCCCCGGCCTTCAGCCTTGAAGCCGTTTTAGTGATAGCGCCGGTCTTCGTGGTGCTGGTGGCGGAAAACAAAGGCCATATAGAGGCCATCTCCGGCTATATGAAGCGCGACCTAAACCCGCATCTCGGGCGCGCCTACCTCGGGGACGCCGCGGCCACTTTCGTTTCCGCCATGGGCGGGGGCACGCCGCAGACCACCTACGCCGAGAACATGGGCGTGATGGCTATCACGCGCGTTTTCAGTATCTACAACTTTATAGCGGCGGCCTGCATCGCTCTGCTTCTCGGGCTCTGTCCCAAGTTCGGCGCGGTCATCCAGTCCGTGCCAGCCCCGGTGCTGGGCGGTGTCACCGTCATCCTTTACGGGCTTATCGCTATAATGGGGATAAAGATCTGGATGGACGCGAAAGTGGACTTCTGCCTGCATAAGAACCTGATCATCGCTGGCTCCTCCATAATAATTTCCACCGGCCTCGGCGTGAAAGGCTTTACGGCCGGCGGCGTGAACATCGCCGGCATAGCTTTCGGAACCGTGCTCGCGGTGATGATGAACCTGGTGCTTTCTTTCGGCGGGGAACCGGCCGAAGCGGAGAACCAGGACCACAGGGAATACCCCTGAGGCCAATTCCGTACGGGAAATATTTTTTATGCGCTATTTATTTATTGCCGCTCTGCTCTTCGCCGGCGGGCCCGCTTTTTCCCAGCAGAAGACGGTGCGCTTCAATACCCCCGACGGGTGCCGGCTGGAGGCTTTTTACCTGGCGCCATCTTCGGGCTCGTATGTTTTTATAAACGCGCACGGGCTGGGCTCGGACAAGAACGAATGGGGTCTCTTCCAGGAAAAGCTTAAAAGCGCGGGCTACGGCTACCTCTCCCTGGACCTGCGCGGCCACGGGAAAAGCAGGACCTGCAAAGGCAAAGAAATTAAATACATGTTCTTCTCGGAAGAGGACTGGAACAAAGTCTCCCTCGACATCGAGGCAGCGGCGGCCTGGCTTAAAAAGCGGGGGCTGTCCCAGGAAAAGATGGTCTACTGCGGCGCGAGCGTCGGCGCCAACCTCGCCCTTAAAGCGGCCGCCACCGGGGCGATTAAGCCGGCGGCGGTGGTCCTTCTTTCGCCGGGGATAGAATACGCGGGGGTAAAGACGGAAAGCTATTTTTCGGCGCCCAGGGATTTCCAGATACTCAGCGTGGCGGCGCGCAACGACGTATACGCCTGGGAAAGCGTGCTGAAGCTTAACCGGGCGGCCATGGAGAGGGGCCTGTCGGCCTACTCGCTCGAAGCCGCCACCGGGCACGGCGTGAACATGTTAAAGACTCCTTCGATAATCCCGGCGATCTTTAACTGGCTGGGGGACAAATAAATGCCCTGGAAAAGAAAGAAGCCCGGTTTCAGGGTCCGGCGCTCGCTCTTTATAGCTTTGGCCGCCGCCGTCTTCGGCGGGGTACTAGCCTGCCTGCTGGGCACGCAGCTGCAGCAGCGAAGTTCGGCCCTGACCGCAAAATATTCATCCTACATGGCCATAAGGTCCCTGCTCGGCAGCCGTTCCCCCGCGGAAATAAAAGCGGCGATGGAGCGGCGCGGGATCAAAGCTCCTTAGGCCGGCGTCCCTCCGGGGCGCTTAAGTCACCTATAAATTTATTGCCGTTGGCCCAGGCAAGCGCGGAGAGATCCTCCGCCGGCCTGCCCAATATCGCCGCGGCGGCCGAGAGCACTTCCGCGATGCCCGCCGGCCCCGCGCGCCAGCCGGGGGCGTCGGCGTCCGGAGCTTCGGTCTCGAAAAGCAGCCTCTCCGCCGGCACGGCAAGGAGCGCGCGCCTGAGCTTCTCCCTCTTCTTGTCCATTATCGCCCCGCTGAAAGAAAAATAAGCGCCGAGCGCGGCGAATTCGGCCGCCATCTCCGGCGGGCCCCCGTAGGAGTGGAACATAAAGACGCCCGGCGCCTCCTCCTTTATTATCTCCCGCATCCTCCCCCACGCTTTTACGCAGTGCAGGCAGGCGGGGCGGCCGAGCTTCTTGGCCAGGCGCAGCTGGGCGGTGAAGACGCCCTCCTGGCGCGCGAGGTCGGTGGCGTTCCCCCCGCCGTCCAGGCCTATCTCCCCGACGCAGGAAGGAACGCGCAGCAGGAAACTCTCGAGCCCCTCGAGCCAGCCGGGGGCGCCTTCCTTGATGAACCAGGGGTGCAGGCCGAAACAGGGGATCACGCCTTTATTCTCCGCCGCCAGGGCAAGCACGGCTTCCCAGTCACCGGGACTGGTGCCGTTACAAAGCATTAATTCTACGCCTGCCTCCGCGGCAAGGCGCAGGGCCTCGGTCAATTTAGCCTTATCCGGGTAATCCTGCAGGTGGTTATGGGCGTCGAAAAGCGGGCCCTTCATATTTCAGCGGATCGCCACATAAGCCGCGATGGCGGCGTAATGGCAGGCGCTTCCGGCGAGCACGAAGATATGCCAGAGCGCGTGGAAATGTTTCGTGGTTTTCCCCAGAGCGAGGAAAACGCTGCCCGCCAGGTAGAAAGCCTCCCCCGCTATTATCAGGAGCAGCATGTTCAGCGGGGCCACGTGGTAAAGCTCCCAGAAAGAAAGCATGGACAGCGCGCCCAGGACGCCGTAGGTGATCTTGTCGGTGCGGGACATCTCTTTTCTGAACAGGACGAAAGCCACCCCCGCGAAAGCGAAGATCCACATAGAAGCCAGCAGGAGCCACCAGCGGCCGTGGTTCAGGTAGCCGACCGCGAAAGGGGTGAAGGACCCGGCGATCAGGAAGAAAATGCTGGCCTGGTCGACGGTCCTGAAGAAGCGGCGGCGGTCCAGGTCGTGGAAAGCGTGCGACAGCGTCGACGCGGCGTAAGTGGCCACCAGCGTCAGGCAATAAACGCCGCAGGCTATGGAGACGGGCCGGCTGTGCGCCGTCACCGCCAGGCGCATAAGGAAAGCCGCCCCGGCGAGGCTCAGCAAGAGCCCGATGCCGTGAGTTAAAAAATTAACCGCCTCGTCTACGGGCCGCTCCAGGCTGCTCATCCTATATCTACCTCCATCTTCTTAAAACCATTGTTTAAAATTCACCGGCTATTTCCGGGGGCGCCGGGTGGCCGGGAATTATTTTTCCCGGGGACATTTTTTTGCCCTGCAGCAGGGTCACCCAGGACGCGGTGCAGGTGCAGGCGATGATCACGGCCAGGACCAGCATGACGAGGGTGAGCGCTACGTTCATATAGCCCTGCAGATCGTGCCTTGGCAGGTAATTTCCGTAGATGTTCATCACGGCGGCCGTCACGGTGGTGACGAAGATGAACAGGAAAGGGACGAAAGTCACCAGCGCGTAAACCGCTTTCGTCCTTTTCATTATAAAAGTCGTCCCGATAGCCAGGGCGATGCCGGAGAGAAGCTGGTTGGCCACGCCGAACATCGGCCAGATAGTGCTGATATTTCCCATGTAGACCATGGTCCCCCAGCAGCCGCTTATCGCCGCGCTGGTTATCAGCACGCCGGGCAGCCATTCGCCTTTAGCGAAAGGTTTATAAACCCCGCCGAGGATCTCCTGGAGTATATACCGCGCCACGCGCGTGCCCGTGTCTATCGTGGTCAGGATGAAAAGCGCCTCGAACATGATAGCGAAATGGTACCAGTAGGCGAGCATCTGCTTCATGCCGGGCATGGAAGAGAAGATCTGCGCCATGCCGACGGCCAGCGAGACGGCGCCGCCGGTCCTGCCGGCCAAATTCTCGCCGACAGCGGAACTCAAAGCGGCGAGATTTACCGTGGAAAGGCCGAGCTTCTCGAACACGGCCGGGGAAACATTTATCGCGAAATAATCGCCGGGGATAAGGGCGGTAGCGGCGATAAGCGCCATGATGGACACAAGCCCTTCGGTCAGCATCGCCCCGTAACCGATGATCCGGATATCTTTTTCGCTCGCTATCATTTTAGGCGTGGTCCCGGAGCCTATCAGGCTGTGGAAGCCGGAGATCGCGCCGCAGGCGATAGTGATGCAGACATAGGGCCAGACGCTGCCGGGAACTATCGGGCCGCCGCCGTGGATGAAACTGCTGTAGGCCGGGGCCGCAAGGGTCGGGTGCACCCACAAAATACCAAGGGCAAGCATCCCGATGGTCCCTATCTTCATATAAGAGCTTAAATAATCGCGGGGACAGAGAAGCAGCCAGACCGGCAAAATTGAAGCTAGGAAACCGTAACCGGCAAGGATCAGGACCAGGCTGCCCTTCGAGTAGACGAACCAATGCGCCCACGGGCTCCTCGAGAGCGGCTCGCCGGCTATGATGCCGATGATGACCAGGGAAACGCCGATAATGGTAGCCTCGGTTATCTTCCCCGGCCGCAATTTATTCATATACCAGCCGACGAAAAGCGCGGCGGGCATAGTGGCGAAAATAGAGAAAGTAGCCCAGGAGCTTTCGGCCAAAGCGTTGACCACCACCAGGCTGAGCCCGGCAAGAGCGGTGATGATTATGAAAAGCACGGCTATCCCGGTGGCGCCGCCGGTGACTTTCCCCACTTCGCGCTTTGCTATCTCTGTAAGCGAGAGACCGTCGTGCCTGACCGAGGCGAAAAGAAGGACCATGTCGTGCACGCCGCCGGCGAGCACGCTGCCGATAAGGATCCAGAGAAAACCCGGCATGTAGCCGAACTGCGCGGCAAGCACCGGCCCCACAAGCGGCCCCGCGCCGGCGATGGCCGCAAAATGATGGCCGAAGAGCACCCATTTATTAGTGGGCTTATAATCGTAATCGTTCCTTAAAGTGTGGGCGGGGGTGGCCCGGTCTTTATCGAAAGCGAGGATCTTCGCGATAATAAAACTGGCGTAAAACCTGTAAGCGAGCGCGTAAACCAGCAGCGCTATGATAAGCAAAGTGACCGCGTTCATTAAACCCCTCCCTAAAAAGGCAGTTGCCGCTTTTTAATTAAATGCCTGCGCTTTTAAATTATAAGAAAAAACCGCGCTTTCAGGGCGCGGTTTTTATTGACCGGGCAAGATTCAGGGTTTGCCCTTGAAGCTCTTGGCTATTTTCTCGAAGACGGGCAAATTGGCGATGAAGGCCGTTTTCTCCGCGCTGAAATGCATCACGTAAAAGCCGTCTTTTGCCGGGAGCACATAAAGTTTTTCTTTAAGCTGCACGCTCTCGTCCGATTTGCTCTTCGGATACAGGGAAACCATCCTCTCGCGGGACAATTCTATGGCTTTACGGCCGGCCAGGGTTATATTTTTTGCTGGGTCAAAAACCTCGCGCGAATTCCTGGTCTCGCCGGCTACGTTCCTGGAGTTCCGCCTCACAAAATCTTCGTAGCCGTTAAAATCCTCATTATCCTTTGCATAATAGGAAACATAAATAGAAGTGGGCGCTTTTTCAGATTTAGGGGCCAGAAGCTGTATCTCGTAGATCTTATACTCCTCGTCTTTATCTTTATTTCGCTTCTGGGTCCAATCGGCGGGGATACTGCAGGTAAAATAATTATTATCCATTGAATAATTCTTGAACAGGGCGCCCTTGCTCTTGGCCTGCGCCCCCGCGCAAGCCGCGGCGGCCATAACAGAAAGCATAGAGACGGTTAAAATTATATTTTTCATACGATAGGGGGAACCGCGCTTTTAGGCGCGATTCCCGCTTCCAGGGATTTAAGATCTTTTCGGCCGGCCCTGTCCGAAGCGCCGTAATGGCTCTTGTAGACGCCCAGCCTTGAAAGGTCTCCCTGTATTTTAGCAAGTACGGAGGTTTGGATCTCCCCCGTCGAACCGGCAAGTTCGGCCGGCGACATTTCAAGCGCCTCCGCAAGATTGAGGCCGGTAGAATCTATAGCGGCTTTCTCGGAAGCGGACATGTCCGCCCGGCGGTCCAGTTCCTCCGTCACCGCGCCCAGAACCTGAGAGGCCGCTGAATCGAGAGAGGGCAGCCCGGAGAAGTAACGCTGACTCACTGTGTCGGCGAATTTTTTGGAGCCGCTAAGTTCGTAGTCGGTGCCGGTTTCAAGCGCTTTGAGCGCGTAAGAGGAATTATCCCGGCTGGAGGTGAGTATCCGGCTGTAATCGGCGTCTTTGCGAATTTTCTCGGTTGTGTAAAGGCCTTCAAGCGACATAGCCTCGACCTCGTCCTCCTGCGTATGAGGTTTATAGATCCCCTTCTGGGCAGCCCAGTCCGCCTGGGATTTATGCGCGGACTCGTAAACCACGGCGGGAGACATATACTTTGCGATCTCCTGCACCTGCGCGGGGCTGCTCATCAGCGAGGAGGCGGTGTAGCCCTTCATGCGCATATACTGCTGAATGGTCTCTGAATCGAGAAGGATGGCGCCTGAAGCCGGGTCATAACCGGAATAACCGCCGCTAAGCGGCTGAATTTTTATTTTCAGGCCATTAGGAGAGGCGGCCAGGGCCCTGTCGCCGGCTTTCGTGCCGGCAAGTTCTTTGGCCACCGCGGTATTGAGCATGCTCCCGAGGAGCTCGCGCTGCTGGGCGGGCAGCACTTCCTGCGGCAGCGAGCCGCGGGCCGCATTGATCTTGGCCTTAGTAGCCGGGTCCACGTTTATATTGCTGTTGTCGAACATGTTCCCGAGCAAATAAGCCTGCTCGGCGAAGGACTTGCCCTGGAGCTGGCTCTTCTGGGCGGGAGTAAGCGCGTCTGAATTTATTACTGACTGCACCGCGATGTTCACCGCTACGTCGTTCTTGGCCGCGGCCAGTCTCTCGTCATTGTAAATAAGGAACTTCGGGTCGGCCTGGATCATCTTTTCGATGACGGAATTGCGCTCCCGGATCACCATCGCTTCCCAGGCGGTTTTAGTGACGGTAACGGCCTTGCCTTCGCGCATTTTGGCCTGGCCCCAGCTTAAAGAGCGGGTATCGGTCATGGTTCCGAAGATGACTTCCCACTGCCTTATCGCTTTTTTGACCAGCGCTTTATCCGCGGAAGTGTAATCGGGCCGGTATTTCTCTATCCAGGTTAAAAGTTTCTCGGGCTGGGGACCGATACCCATTTTAGGGAGCGGCCTGTCCACGTCTATCCTTATAGAAAGCGCCTGGCTAAGCTTGTTTACTTTCTGCTCGTCCCAGGACATTGAAAGCAGCTCTTTAAGGTCTTTAAGCGCCGCGGCTTTGCCAAGCAGGGCGGCGGCTTTCTGCGGTTCGGCCTCGGCCAGTTCGCGCGCTTCCCCGTCTTTAAGGAAAGCCGCGCCGGCGACAGGGTCCCCGCTCGAAATAGCGATGCTGTAGGCCTCCAGGCGCTCGGGGGCGGTCATTTCGGCGCGGGCGTCCAGGCCGCAAATAAGCAGCCCCGCCGCAATTGCGGCCAGGCGCATTATTCTGGCGGTCCCGGATTTCATATTACCTAAGCCTCTCTTTCATCATCGCAAGAAGGAAATCGCCCCAGAGCGAATCGCCGGGGAAAGCGAGTTTCTCGTAATTGGCCGAATTATACTGCAGCTCGGGTATATAGATGGCCAGGCCGCGGGCTTTGGTGTAAGGCTTCCTGTTCGCCGGCTTCGCTACATTGGCTATTATAAGCCCGTTAGAGAGATAATTCCTTAAATTGGCGCCGGCGGCTTTGACGGGCTGGCTGGCGGGCAGTTCGGCCTCCACCTTTTCAGTGTAGTCGATAAGATCTTTAGATTCTTTCTGGGAGAACCTTGAAGTTTCCCCTACGACCGAAGCGTCGGTGGCGGCAGCGAAAGCCGCCCTGTCCCCTTTTACCGCCATGACCCAGTTGTTAAGCGCGCCCACGAAACCAGGCAGGGCGGAGGTCCTGATAGCCGAAAGAGTGGCGTCGGAGCCGTAGCTTGCGCCGTAGGTATCCACCATCGTCCGGCCGAGCGCCTCGGCGCCCATGGAAGGGTCGGCCGAAAGCCGGCCAAGCAGGGAAGTGTATTGATAGCCATTGCCGGGAACCTCTTCTTCCGAGCCCACTATAACATCGGCGGACTTTCCCAGCTCATAAGCCACGCTGGCCATCTGCATAAGGCAGGCGTCGGTGGCGAAAACGTCTATATTGCGGCCCAGGACGCCCTTTATCATCGCCAGCGCCGCGCCCAGCCTGTCCACTTCCATATAGTTCTTGCTTACATCGTCGAAAGAGATGCCAAGGCGGCCGGCGCCGTGGTTCCAGAGTATCAGGGCGACCTTTTTTGCCGGGTATTTGCGCAGGCCGCGCTTTACGAAGCGGACCAGGTTGGCTTCGCTGCCCATGTCGGCGTCATTGGAGGGATAGATAACAGGAGAAGTTATTTTAGAAGAGTCCGCGTCGCGGGTAATGTAGATGGTCTTGGAGCCGCGGGGGAACTGGAGGTTCCGGCCGGTCTCATCGTCTATCCCGAGAATGCCGTATTCCACCACCACGGCCATCTTCTCGGAGGAGCCGACCTGTTCCATTTCGTTTATATCTTTGTCCGCATAACCGAGTATTCCCAGGTCGTTCACGCCGTTTATGAAAACCAGGACCAGCCATTCGCGCTCGGCGGCGGTGACGGAGGTCTTCGGGGCGGCGTCCACGGGAGCGGGGGCGGAAACCTCCACGGCCGAAGGGCGGGGCAGGTCCGACATCAGGCTGTCGAATGAAGCGCCCTGGGCTTTTAAGCCCATGGTCATCGCGGCCAGTACCGCTAAAGTGAGGAGAACGCGTTTCATAGTAATATTTTCGTACATTGTTTGACTTTAATCAAAGGCCCTAAGCCCCAGGCAGAAGTAGGCCTTAAGGCCTATACCAAGCAAGCATTATTCGGACCATCGACGGTGCTTATATATTATAAGCGTATATCTTGACTTGTCAAGGCCGCCGGCAGGAAAATTCCGGGGTTACCCGAAAAGGCTATTAACCTCCCGGGCGGCTTTATATACAATGTTTTTATAAGGGTTGCGGCAAATCAAGGGGGCAAGAGATGAAAACAACTGAAAAAGTCATAGGCACAGGGATAGGCCTGGCGGCATTAGCCGCAATAGGGACGTATTTCCTGTACGGGAAAAACGGGGAAAAGAACCGCGAAGCCATACGGGGCTGGACGCTTAAGATGAAAGGCGAGATCCTGGAAAAAATAGAAGACCTGAAAGAAATAAAGAAAGAGGACTACTACAAACTGGTGGACGAAGTGGCGGCCCGCTATGAGCGCCTGGAAAAGGTAGGAGCCGAGGATTTAAAGCGGCTTACAAAGGACCTGAAAGGCGCCTGGGAGCATATGAATAAAGAGCTGCGGTAAAAGCCGGGTTTTCCGCGGCCAATGTTTCCGGGAGCGGAGCCGATGCTCCGCTCCCGGTTTTACATATAGGTCGGGGGACGCTCATGACTTATTACTATTTATCCATAAAGTCCAATCCAATATTGTTAACAAAAAGTCATAAAGTCATAAACGTCCCCTCGTCCCCTGCAAAATAAAACACCCGGACTTTTTTCCGGGTGTTTTTGTTTTCGCGCCGCCGCTTCAGAATATTTATTTCGACCCGTTCGGCCTGTTACAGGCGGAAGGAAGGGGGATCCTCTTGGTCAGCCCGAAAGTAAGTGCGTCGAGGTCGCCGGCAATATCGGCCAGCCCGGCGCACGCTGTTTCGGTCCTGGTATAGTAGCCGCCGCCGGCTTCCCTCTTCGACTTGGTTCCAGTCACTATCTGCACTACTTTTCCCCAGGCGCCGGAACCGTCGGTGCATTTGCCCGATACGCAGTCGGCCGCCACTCCGCCCGGGGCAAAATCGTAGACCACCGGGATCACCCCGCCTATGCCGCTGTGGTTTATAAACGCTTTGGTTATCTTTTCGTGCTCTTCCCGGGTGGCTATCGCCACCCCGACCTGCGCTTCCCTGGCCAGTTTTTCGGTCTGGGCCTGGTCCTGCGCGGCGGACAGGGCTTTTGAACTGCCTATCTTGGATAATTTATAGTCGTAGGCCGACGAAGCTTTCTGGACCTCCATCTTCGGCTCCGCCTTGGCCGGCGCGGCGGTCTTCATCCCGTGGCCCCCGCTTTCTCCAATTTGCGGCGGGGCCATCGAGGTCAGTTCTTTCTGGGGCCCCCGGGTCTCCAGTTTGAGCGTGCCCATCGCGCTCTTTTTCGCCGACAGGTCCACGGCGGAGGAGCCGGCGTTCGCGCCGTTCTTCCCGGAAGCGGCGCCGTCGTAAACCCCGGCCAGCCCGTCGGCGTTCATGTCCTTCATCTTCCCGTATTTCTTCCGGGCGGCGGCGGTGGTCTTTTCCTGCTTCTGCGCCCGCTCTTCCTTCTGCTTCGAAGTCTGCAGCCCGGCCGGGGCTCTCTGTTCCAGCGTTATCCCGTTGGCCCTGAGCCACTGCATATCCGCTTCATCGTAAGCGCCATTCGAGACCTTCGCCTGTATTTCAGCCAGTTTGGCGCGCTTCGCCGACAGCGCCTCGGAGACGGCCTCGCCGTCCTTCAGGCAGACGCCGATATATTCGAGATCCCGGCCGGAAAGGGAAAGGATGGCCTTACCGTTCGTCTGGGCGTTCGTGGCCGCGAGGCGCTCGTCCGCTTTTTTACAGGCTGCGCCCGCTTTTTCTATGGTCGAATCCTGTTTTGCGCGGTCCAGGTCTTCCCAGGTCCCCTGGTCTTCGTCCGTGAACGCCGAGATCCAGCCCCAGACGTTGTAACCGCCGGGAACGGGCGAGCCCCAGGCCCTCTTTTCCGTTTCACAGCGGCCCATAAGAGGGGAAAAAACCGCGGCAATGATTAAGTAGTATAAAGCCAGGGCTGTCCCAGGAAAATCCGTAAAACAAAGAGAATCCTCCGTTAATGGTAAGATGTTTTTGCTTAGAAAACAGTCCTTACCGACGGAGGATTCCTTATGTCACATTATAACACATTGTTTTCCA
>JAQTOU010000027.1 GCA_028713125.1 Elusimicrobiales bacterium
ACGCTCTTCCGATCTGCGGCGGTAAGCGCGCGTAACCAAACGGAGGGATACTATGTTCGATACCGGAAATACCGGGTTCATGCTCGTGTCGACCAGCCTCGTCATGCTCATGACCCCCGGCCTCGCCTTCTTCTACGGCGGGCTGGTCGGCCGCAAAAGCGTGCTGGCCATCATGATGCAGAGTTTCGTTTCTCTCGGCGTTACCACGGTGCTGTGGTACGCTTTCGGCTATTCGCTGTGCTTCTCGGGCGGCGAGGGCGCCATAATAGGCAACCTCGACATGGCCTTCCTGCGCGGCGTGGACCTTAATACGCCCTTCGCGGGGTCCAATAGCATCCCGCTGCTGGTGTTCTTCGCCTACCAGATGATGTTCGCCCAGATCACTCCGGCGCTCATCACCGGCGCGTTCACCAACCGCATCAACTTCAAGGCCTACCTGGTGTTCCTGGTGGCCTGGCTGATCTTCGTGTACTTCCCTCTCGTCCACATGGTGTGGGGCGGCGGTCTGCTGGCCAAGTGGGGAGTGCTGGACTTCGCCGGCGGCATTGTAGTGCACGCCACGGCGGGCTTCGCGGCGCTGGCCTCGGTGTTCTTCGTGGGCAAGCGCAAGGTGACCGATACCGCGCACAGCATCCCGCTGGTGGCGCTGGGCACTGGCCTGCTCTGGTTCGGCTGGTACGGCTTTAACGCGGGCTCCGAGCTCAAGGTCGACGCCGTCACGGCGCTGGCCTTCGTAAATACCGACGTGGCCGCCTCCTTCGCGGCCGTTACCTGGCTGTTCATCGCCTGGTTCTTCGAGAAGAAGCCCAAGTTCGTGGGCCTGCTGACCGGCTCCATCGCGGGCCTGGCCACTATCACACCCGGCGCGGGGTTTGTCACCACCAAGGCGGCCGTGTTCATCGGTATATTGGCCAGCGGCGTATGCTACCTGGCCGTCAACCTGAAGAACCGGCTGGGCTGGGACGACGCGCTTGACGTCTGGGGCGTGCACGGCGTGGGCGGCGTGCTGGGCGTTATAATGCTCGGCGTGTTCGGCACCACGGCGGTCAACGCGGCCGGTGCCAACGGCATCTACCACGGCGGCGCGGCCTTCTTCGGCAAGCAGGTGGTGGCCGTATTCGGCACCGCGATGTATGCCTTCGTCTTCTCCTACGCGGCTCTCCACGTCATCAACCTGGTGACCCCGGTGAAGACCACGGAGAAAGAGGAAGAATCCGGCATCGACGAAGCGCAGCACGGCGAAACCGCCTACCTGCACTGAGATCTAACCGTACCCGCCCGCGAAGTACGCTCGGGCGGGTACTTTGTTACCCAAGGAGGATAGAATGAAAAACAACACCCTGATAACCGCGCTATTATTCTGCCTGGCCCCGCTGGCCGCCAACGCCACCCCTTCCACGCAGGTGTGGATCCCTTCCACCGACATACAGAAATACAAGAGCGTCCACCTGAACGTGGACAATTACGTGGCCGTGGAAAAAGAAACGAGCGGCGCGTGGAAAGCCCCGTTGTTCGTGATAGGCCCCACCGTGGGCGTGCTGCCGTACGAGAAGGTGCAGGCTGAGGTCGGGTTCGACCTGATGCGCGCCGGCCTGGCCGCCGACGCCAGCCCGCTTTACCTGCACGCCAAGGTGGGCACTCCGGAAGGCGCCGCTTTCGCTGGCAGCCCGGCTTTCGCGCTGGGCGGCTACAACTTCGGCACCAAGAAGGACGTGACCGACCAGAACATCGTTTACGCCCTGGCCGCCAGGAACATAGGCAAAGCGGGCCGTTTCTCCGCCGGCTTCTTCTCCGGCAACGACAAGGTGCTGCTGGACGAGAACGGCGGCAAGGAGAATACCGGCCTGCTGCTGTCCTGGGACAGGACCCTCAGCGAGGTTTCCGACAAGCTGTGGGCCGCGGTGGACTACCAGGGCGGCGATTCCGCTCTGGGCGCCCTCAGCTTCGGCCTTTCCTGGGCCTTCTCGCCCAATACCAGCGTGATCTTCGGATATGACGTCTATAATAACGACAAGATAGCCGGCGCCGACACCTACACGGTGCAGCTGGATATAAACCTCTGGTAATAGCCGCAAGCCGGAGAAAAGCCCCGCCGCAAAGCGGGGCTTTTTTTCTATCATAGTGATGATGGAAAAAGACATTAAGATCGTGCACTTCGATCCATTCACCGCCGACGACGCGCTGTGGACCGCCTTCTTCGACCATTCCGACGTGATAAACAGGGAGATGGAGCCGGAGGACCCGCCGCTGCCGCGCGAGAAGCGCCGCGCGCTCATCAAGTCGGCTTTCGAGATACCTTACCTCAACAAACGCATCTTCCTGTTGTTCCTGGGCGGGGGAAAAGAGGCGGTCGGCTATGCGTCGGTCTCGGCGGAGAACGACAGGTCGCCGTCCTATAAGGACAACAAGCATATCGGGAACCTTTCACTTTCGGTGCTGCCGGCCAGCCGGCGCAGGGGCCTCGGTTCGGCGCTGCTTAAATACGTGATGAAAGAGCTGGAGGCCAAAGAGCCGGCGGTTAAAGAGGTCTTCGCCCCGGTGGTGCTGGCCTGCGGCCGGGCGTTCTGCGCCAGGCTGGGCGCCACGGTGGCCCTTGAGGCCGGCTCCAACCGGCTTTACCTCAGGGACGTGGACTGGGGCATGCTGGAGGCCTGGGCCGCCGAGGGCGCGAGCCGCAACCCGGCCACCGGTATCGTGAAAACCCTGGAGATACCCGAGGCCGACCTGGAAAATTTCTGCGAGGTCTATACCGAGACCATTAACCTGGCGCCGCAGGGCGACGTCTCAATAAAGATAGTAGTCACTCCGGAAATGATACGGATGAACGAACGGAAGAATCGCGCGGACGGGGTGGAGCAAACGACCATATATTCCAGGGAAAGCGACGGGAAGATAAGCGGCCTGACCGAGATAGTCTATCTTAAAGAGAACAGCCATAAAGTGCACCAGATGCTTACCGGGGTGGGGACGCGCTACCGCGGCCGCGGCCTGGGCAAGCTGCTGAAGGCGCTGATGCTGCTGGAGATCCGCGGCCGGTATCCCGGCGTGAAATACGTGGCCACCGGCAACGCGGAC
>JAQTOU010000028.1 GCA_028713125.1 Elusimicrobiales bacterium
TTCGAAGAGGAGTCCGACCCGCTGCCCGTGAACATCCGGGCCGGCATGCTGTACCGGGCCGCCGCCGACCTGAACCTGGTGGCCGAGATCAACGAGTACCTGCAGGACGAGAAGTTCTACCCGTCCTTCGGGGCGGAATACTGGCTGCGCGACGCCTTCGCGCTGCGCGGCGGCTATAAGTTCGGCTACGACACGGCCAACCTGGGGGCGGAAGCCGGCCTGAGCCTGGGCTTCGGCATAAAAGTATCCGGCCTCGGCGTGGACTATGCCTACCTGCCTTTCGGCGAACTCGGCAATATCCACCGCTTCGGCTTCTGGATGCAGTTCTAACCCGGTCGGCAGCAAATAGAAAAGAGCCGCGATCGCGGCTCTTTTTCTTTTGTGCCCTGCGTCCCGGCCTACTGGTGCCGCACAAAATCGTCGTCCGGCCAGTCCCCGGGGGCGCCGTCCACCGATGTCAGGCGGCTGTCCTCCACGGCGGCCGAGCGCATTTTCTGGAAGGATTCCTTGAGTTCCGTGAAAGAGACGTCCGACCGCTTTATCTTCATCAGCACCAGGTAGCCTACCCCGGCCGTGACGGCCGAGACCGGCAGGATATAGATCCAGGCCGAAGACTTGAGCTGGAACACCAGCACCGCGCACAGGAAGGTCCAGAAGGAGAGCGTGAAGCTCGCCCCCGACAGGATGTAGGAGATTATCAGGTTGTATTCGGAAGTGCGGGCCATCGACAGGGTGATGGCGATAAGGGCGATGTTTATGAGGGCCAGGTAAAGCGCGCGCGTGACCCAGTTCTTCCAGCGGTGCTTGGAGAGCATGGTCGTGCCGTAGACGGGGTGGTTGATCATTTCCGCGTCTTCGAAAGTGGTTTCGGCTATGGACTGCTGGATCTCCGGCATCTCCTTGCCGGCGTCCGGGTTGTAGTCGAAGGTCTGTTCGGAGAGGGAGGTGTTCGCCTGGGCGCGGGCGGGCGCCGGCAGGCTGGCCGCGGCGGCGGCCAGGCAGAGCAGGGCCAGGAGGGGGGCGGCGTATCTATTCATCTTCCCCCAGCTCCGGCACCGAGGGCTTGGAATCCTCGTCGAGCTTGTAGTATTGCTTGTCCCCGACCTTCATCTTGGAGGGGGTATACTGCACTTCCTTGAGCGTCCTGCGCTCGTCCTCGGGGGTGCGCCACTTCTTTATCTTGATGTCCTGCCGCACGCTGATGCGGTCGGTGAAATGCCAATAGGAGGACACGAAGGCGCCTATCACGCAGGTTATGATCACCCCGCTGAGGAAATACTGCTCGCGGTCGCGGCGTATCCAGAAATCCCGTATCTTCACTTTAGCTCCTAATATGGCGGTCGGCCGCGGAACCTAGACTTCGCGGTGTTAAACGAATTCCCTGAAAACGGCGTTGGAGACGTAAAGACGGTCCGGCTTGATCCTGATGGTGCGGCCGCTGCGCTCAATGAGGCCCGCCTTGAGCAGGCGTTCCGTTTCGTCCTTAAATTCTATAAATATATCGTCCGTAAGTTCAATTCCGGCGGTTTTGCGCAGGCCCAGCATTATCCGCTCCGCCCTGCGGGCGCGCCCGGCCAGGGTTTCCCGGTATTGCTGCGGCACCGGAGCCCCGGCCAGCGCGGCTTTAACATAGTCGTCCGTATCCGCGGTGTTGGCCCGCCTTTCCCCGCCCAGGCAGGAGGCGGCCGCGGGCCCTAAACCCAGGTAGTCGCCCTGTTCCCAGTAGTTGAGGTTATGCAGGGACTGGCGCCCGGGCCTGGCGAAGTTGGAGATCTCGTAGCGGGCCAGGCCGGCGGCCTCCAGCGCGGCCGCGCCGGCCGCGTACATGTCGGCGGCGCTCTCCGGATCCTCTTTTACTCCGGCGGCGGCGAACGGGGTGCCCTCGTGCACTTCCAGGGCGTAAAAAGAGACGTGCTCCAGCTTAAGCTTCAGCAGCCAGGCTATGGCTTCGGCGAAGTCGGCCTGGGATTGGCCCGGCAGGCCGCACATCAGGTCCGCGTTCAGGTTGTCGAAGCCGGCGGCCCGCAGGGCGTCCCAGGCCTTCAGAAAATCCCCGGACATGGCTACCCGGCCCAGGCGCTTGAGCAGGGCGTCCTGCGGGGCCTGCAGGCCCAGGCTGACCCTGTTCACACCGGCCCGCTTCAGCAGTGCCGCCTTTTCGGAGTCCAGGCTCTCCGGGTTGGCCTCGAAAGTGCTTTCCCGGAGGGCGGCCAGCGGCCCCGTAAGGGTTTCGATGATGCCGAACAACCTGTCCAGCTGTTCCGGAGAGAGCAGGCTGGGCGTGCCGCCCCCAACGTAGAGCGTGGAAAAACTCCCCGCCAGGCCGTCGTAGCGGGCGGATTCCGCGGCCAGCGCCCCCAGGAAGGCGTCTATCTCCGCCGGCGTGCCCGGCGCCGAGGCGAAGTCGCAATAGCCGCACTTGGCGCGGCAGAAGGGGATGTGTACGTAAAGGCCGGGGGGCATAGGTTTATTATCCCAAAAAAAAGACGGGGGCGGCGCGGGCCGTCCCCGTCCTGTAAACGCGCTGTCCTAGTTCTGGTTCTTCTTCATGAACATGGTCAGCAGGTCTATCGGCACCGGGAAGATGGTGGTGGAATTGCGCTCGGTGGCGATCTCGGTGAGCGTCTGCAGGTAGCGCAGCTGTATGGCGGCCGGCTCACGGCCTATGATGGCGGCGGCGTCGGCCAGTTTCTGCGAAGCCTGGAACTCGCCTTCGGCGTGGATGATCTTGGCGCGGCGCTCGCGCTCGGCCTCGGCCTGGCGGGCGATGGCGCGCTGCATTTCCTGCGGCAGGTCCACGTTCTTCACTTCCACGCTGGAGATCTTGATGCCCCAGGGCTCGGTGTGCAGGTCCAGGATCTCCTGGAGGTTCTTGTTGATCTT
>JAQTOU010000029.1 GCA_028713125.1 Elusimicrobiales bacterium
GGCCGGCGGCGAGAACCAGAAAAGTTATGGAGATGAGAGTGGTTTTCATAAGTCCTCCTGCTGGTATGTTTTACCACGCAGGTTGACTTTAATCAACTGTCCTGCGGCCCAGTCCCCGCTGGGCCCTTGGACCTAGTTACTCGCGCTCGGGGTCCAGCCTTTCCAGGTTCCTTTCTATCTCCCGCCGGGTGCCCTCGTTGACGCTGAGCTCCAGCGCCCGCTGATAATACTTTATGGCCAGGTTGACGTTGCCCTGCTTCTCGAAACAATAAGCCAGCCCGCAGTAGGCGTTGACCGTGTTGGAGTCGTAGCTGCCCGCGTGCCTGGCCGCCGTGACGGCCGCGAGGTAAAGGTCCCTGGCCCTGGGCAGGTCCCCCTGCCGCCTGGCCAGCCAGCCGCGCCGCTCGAACAGGAAAACCTTGCGGGCGTCCTGCGACGGGACGCTGTCCAGGAGTTTCTCGTAGATCTGGTCGGCGCGGGAATAATTTTTCCGGGAGATGTAGTCCTCCGCGGCTTCCAGGTAGTCCTGGTACGAACTCTTGCTCGGGGCTTTGACCAGGCGCCAGGAGGAGTTCTCGTCGGTTTCCCGCCGCCGCGCGGGCTCAGGCGCCGGCGCGGGTTCGGCGGCGGCCGCCTCTTCCCGCTCTCCCGCCGTTCCAGGCGCGGGCAGGCGGAAGAAGACCCCGAAGTTTATCACCCAGCCTATCTCGCCTATCCCGAAATGGGTGCCGCCTCCCGGGAAGAACAGCAGCGTCGGCGAAATATCCGCGCTGAAGGAGAAGTCCTTGCCCAGGTCGTAAGCGCCGCCGAGAAAAGGCGAAAGCTCCGCCCCGGAACCGGCCGAGCCGTAGCGCACGTACCCCG
The DNA here is from genome assembly GCA_028713125.1 of Elusimicrobiales bacterium. Lineage (GTDB taxonomy): Bacteria > Elusimicrobiota > Elusimicrobia > Elusimicrobiales > UBA9959 > UBA9959. The sequence continues at coordinate 865 of JAQTOU010000029.1, forward strand.
CTTCCAGGCCGGTGTAGGCGGTCCACGGGGCGTCCTTGAGGAAATTCCAGTAGCCGCGCCCCGCGAAAGCCTGTATGCCCCTGCGGGTGATGAACCTGCCTTCGCCGGCATAGTCGGCGAAGTCGTATTTCACGGCGAAAAAGGGATAACCGAGCCCCAGGCTTAAGCGGCCTTCTCCGGCGGGAACGGCCTCTTCCGGCGCGGCGGCGGCGTCTTCCTCTTCGGAAACGGGTCCGGCGGCGCCGCCGTCGGCTTCGCTCTCCGCGGCTTCGGCGGGGACGGCGGCGGCCGTCAGCGAGCTGCGCCTTACCGCCAGCAGCACCCGGTTGCTGGCCCCGGCCGCGCGCAGCGCCACCAGGGCGTCGGGGCCGCTGTCGAGCTTCTCGGGGAACTGCTTTATAAGGGAGAGGATGGTAGACTCGCTTACCCCGGATTTAAGCATGGCGATGATGCGCTCGTTGGAGAGCAGCCCCGCCTTCCCGGGCCCGGCCGCGGCGAGGCCGCCGGCAAAGGCGGTCAGCGCGAACAGAATGGCAAGGGAGCGCAGCAGGCGGTTCATCCCCTTAATTCTACCAAAACCGCCGGCACGGGCTTTTGACCGGGCCGGCAAATGTGCGAGAATATAGTATGCCGGCACCGAAACCAACTCCTGCGAAAGGATCTGCTCCCATGAATTCCGACAAGCATCACCGCGAGATCATCCTGCTGGGCCTGCCGCCCGTCACCCCCGAAGTAAAAGGCATGTGGTACAAAGGCTACCCGGTCCACAAAGGCGAGACCGAGTCCAGCGTGAACTTCGCCACCCTCTACGCCAAAAAGCTGGGTATAGTTCCCGACCAGGACCTGCTGCGCCGCGAATGGCTGAACTTCGTGGACACCCTGCTGCTCGCCGGGTTCCACCTGCACATCATCCCTTTCCCCGAGGGCCTCAACCGCCCCGACAGCCTGTACCACGACGCCGTCTTCATCCGCGACGGCGGCATGGTCTTCCGCAGCATCTGGATCAAGGGCCGCTTCTCCGTGAAGGACCGCATCCTCGAGGGCGAGTTCCATTCCCGGCTGATCTCCACCAAGCTCAAGAAGACCGTGATCACCCCCCCCAGGGAGGCGTTCCTGGAGGGCGGCGACATCAATTTCATAAAGACCGAGAACGGCAGCTACTATTTCGGCGGGCTGTCCCGCTCCAATAAAGCCGGCCACGACTTCGTGCGCGACATCGTGCGCCCCGACAATTATATTTTAGTGGAATCGGAAGGCTACCACCTGGACACGGTCTTCACGCCCGTGCTCTCGGCCGACAACCGCCTGGCGGCGCTCATCATCGCCTCCGGCAGCATCAAGCCCAAAAGCATGGCGCAGATCCGGGCGCTGGGGATCCCGGTCCTGGAAGTGTCGGCGCAGGATTCCTCCGGCGACGGCGACACGCTGGGAGATTATTCGGTCAACGCTCTGGTGGCCCCGGGCGTAATGGTGAACTGCAGCCGCTTCTCCACGCCGGGAATAGAAGAAAAGCTCCGGAAGCTGGGCATCCAGCGCTTCGTGGCCCCGCTGACGAGCTTCAAATACGCCGGCGGTTCCGTGCACTGCCTCACTAACGAGATCTACTGACCCGCGCCCTCGAAGAAAGCGAAGGACGCATCCACCTGCTTCTCTATGCCGGCCGCGGTAATGAGATGCCCCTTGGCGGACTGGATCACCGCGGGGTGCCTGCCTTCCAGCGGCCTGGAGAAAGCGTCGTAAAGTTTTTTCTGGTAAACGTCCGGCACGAACACGTCGCCCTTGCCCATCATCATCAGCAGGTCCTCGGGGTCGCGCAGGCAGCCGAAATCCACGGGGTCCACCGTCATCACCCGCTGCATATAGGTCCTGAATTCCGGGATGGTCGCCAGGCCTTCTATCGCCATCCGCGCGTCCCGCACTTTTTCAAGCATCGAGAACTGCGTGTCGGCTATGATGCCGGCCAGGTCCCCGCCGCCCACTATCTCCGAGGCCTTCCTGACCCGGGGTTCCACG
>JAQTOU010000001.1 GCA_028713125.1 Elusimicrobiales bacterium
CGCAGGGGAGGGCTTTGATGTCCCTCATCCCGCCCATCACCTGGTCGATCGCCACTTCGTCTACCTTGACGTGGGCGTTCTCTTTTACGAATTTCTGGAGGTCGGCCCGCCATGCGGGAACCAGCTTCGCCAGCGTTTTCTTAAGTTCGATATTCGCTTCCATTGTTTATGTTCTCCTTGGATAATTTAGATGCTATTTCAGGACGCCGCATAATTCTTTCACGGACGCCGCGGACTTTAGCAGGGCCGCTTTTTCGTCTTCCGAGAGCTTGAGCTCGAGGATCTGCACGATCCCCTTGCTGCCCAGCTTCACCGGCACGCCGACGAAGATCCCGCTGACGCCGTATTCGCCCTCGAGGTAAGCGGCGCAGGGCACCACTTTGTTCTTGTCGAGGAGTATCGCCGCAACCATTTCCACCGCGGCCGCGGCCGGGGCGTAATAGGCGCTGCCGGTCTTCAGCAGCTTCACGATCTCGGCCCCGCCGTTGCAGGTGCGCGTGTTGATCGCGTCGATCTGTTCCTTCGTCATCAGCTCCGTTATCGGGATGCCGGCTACGGTGGAGAACCTGGGGAGCGGAACCATGGTGTCGCCGTGCCCGCCGAGCACCATGGCGTGGACGTTCTCGGTGGAGACGTTCAGCGCCTGGGCGATGAAGGTCCGCATCCTGGAGGAGTCCAGGATGCCGGCCATGCCGATTACCCTGTTCTTGGGGAACTTGGAGGCCTGCAGGGCCACCTGGCACATCGCGTCCAGAGGGTTGCTCACAATTATGAGGATGGAGTCGGGAGAATACTTTATCACCTGCTCGGTCACGCTCTTTACGATGGCCGCGTTGGTGTTTAAAAGGTCGTCGCGGCTCATGCCGGGCTTGCGCGGTATTCCGGCGGTGATGACCACGATGTCGGAGCCGGCGGTGGATTCGTAGCTCGTCGCGCCGGTAACATTCGTGTCATAGCCGTAGATGGGGCCGGTCTGCATGATGTCCAGCGCCTTTCCGGCGGGCATGTTCTCGGTGGCCGGAATGTCCACGAGGACGATGTCGGCAAGGTCTTTCTCCGCCAGGGCGCGGACGACCGATTCTCCTACGTGCCCGGCGCCTACTACTGTAACTTTTCTTCTATTCATGATTCCTCCATACCCTCTTCATTGCTAAATTTAAACAATATTACCATACTTCTTCGGCTCCGATATATGACTTAGGGCAGTAGCCGTCTTGCTTTTGGTCAATGGGCCGGCAGATTATGAAAGCGCGGCCCGGCCCCGTTACGGGAGCGGCTGACCGGCCTCAGACCGCGGCCGCCGCGGGGCTCTTCTTTGCGCTTGTCTTCGCTTTTTCCTGCGCGTCCACCACCGCTATAGCGGCCATGTTGACGATATCGTTCACTTCCGCGTCGCGCTGCAAAACATGCACGGCCTTGCTCATCCCCATCAGGATGGGCCCTATCGCGGTCGCTCCGCCCAGCCGGCTCAGCAGCTTATAGGCGATATTGCCCGCTTCCAGGTTGGGGAAGATCAGCACGTTAGCCCCGCCCTTCAGGGTGCTGAAAGGGTAGGTGGTCTCTATGATCTCCGGGACCACCGCGGTATCGGCCTGCATTTCGCCGTCGATCATGAGGCCCGGGGCTTTCTGCCTTACTATCTCCACCGCGCGGCTGACCTTCGCCGACAGCGGGTGCGCCGTGCCCCCGAAGTTGGAGAAGGAGAGCATGGCCACCCTCGGCTCTACGCCGAAGCGCTTCGCCGTCTCGGCCGCCAGCAGGGCTATCTCGGCCAGGTCCTCGCTGTTCGGGTCGATGTTCACGGTGGTGTCGGCGAGGAAATAGATCTCCTTCTTCATGACGAGCATATAAAGCCCGGAGACTTTCTTTATCCCCTCCTGCATCTTTATGACGCGCAGGGCGGGCCTGATGGTCTGCGGGTAATGGTCGCTCAGACCGGAAACGAGGGCGTCGGCGTCTTCCATATGGACCATCATCGCGCCGAAGGCGTTCCTGTTGCCCATCATTATTTCTTCGGACCTGTGGAGCGTGGCGCCTTTCCTCTCGCGGATCTTGAAGTACTGAGAGACGTATTTAGCCCGGGCCGGGAAGGTGGCCGGGTCGATGATCTCTATGCCCTCGAGGGACATCCCGTGCTCGGCGATCAGCGCCTTTATCCGGGCCTCGTTGCCGAGGAGGATGGGCGCGGCTATCTTCTCGTCCACCAGCTCCTGCGCCGCGCGGAGGATCTTTTCCTCTTCCCCCTCGGGAAAGACGATCCGCTTCGGGTTGCGCTGCGCCTTGCCTATCACGCTGCGCATCACTTCGCGCGCGCGGCCGAGGCGCTTCTCCAGCTGCAGGCGGTAAAGGGCGATGTCCACCGGCTTCTGGGCGACGCCGGTCTTCATGGCGGCTTCGGCCACGGCCGAGGCTTCCCAGATGAGCACGCGGGAATCGAACGGCTTCGGGATGATATACTCCCTGCCGAACTGGAGCTTCTGGCCGCCGTAGGCCTTCCTGACGGAATCCGGCACGTCCTCTTTTGCGAGCTTGGCCAGCGCGTAGGTGGCCGCGAGCTTCATCTCGTCGTTGATCTGGGTGGCCCTCACGTCCAGCGCGCCCCTGAAGATGAAAGGGAAGCCGAGGACATTGTTGATCTGGTTCGGGTAGTCCGAGCGGCCGGAGGCCATGAGCAGGTCGCTCCTGGTGGCCACCGCCAGCTTATATTCTATCTCCGGATTGGGGTTGGCCATCGCGAATACTATGGGATCTTTGGCCATGGTAAGCAGCATCGCCGGCGTCAGGACGTCGGCTACGGAAAGGCCGAGGAACACGTCGGCGCCCTTCATGGCCTCCTCGAGCGTGCGGAGCTTAGTGTCCACCGCGAACTTTTCCTTGTACTTGTTCATGCCCTCGGTGCGGCCTTTGTAGATCACGCCCTTGGTGTCGCACATTATTATGTTCTCTCTCTTCACTCCCAGCCTGACATAATGGTCGGCGCAGGAGAAACCGGCGGCGCCGGCCCCGTTCACCACGAGGCGGGCCTTGGCTATATCTTTGCCGACTATCTCCAGGGCGTTGATCAAACCCGCGCCGGAGATTATCGCGGTCCCGTGCTGGTCGTCATGGAAGACCGGGATCTTCATGGTCTTTTTAAGCGTTTCCTCTATATAGAAGCACTCGGGGGCCTTTATGTCCTCGAGGTTTATGCCGCCGAAGGTCGGCTCCAGGAGCTGGCAGGCGCGGATGATCTCGTCGGAATTATGGCTGTCCATCTCCAGGTCGAAGACGTCGATGTCCGCGAATCTTTTAAAGAGGATCCCTTTTCCTTCCATGACCGGCTTGCCGGCCGCGGCGCCGATGTCGCCGAGCCCGAGCACGGCGGTGCCGTTGGAGACTACGGCCACCAAATTGCCTTTGGACGTGTACTTGTAAACGTCCTCCGGGTGAGCCTCTATCTCAAGGCAGGGGGTGGCCACGCCTGGGGTGTAGGCCAGGCTCAGGTCCCTTTGCGTAAAGCAGGGTTTTGTGGAGACGACTTCGATTTTTCCCGGGGTGGGAAAAGAGTGATAATCCAAAGCATCTTTTTTCGATATGCTCATAATTTATAGTGTTGCTTATGCCCTGGTCAGGCCTCAGTGAACACGATCTCCTTATTAGTCTTGGTTTTGCCGCGTACAGGCTCCGCGTACATGGTTTATCGCTTGTTTAAGGGTAACAAATTTAAAGCCGCTTTCACAGTTGCGCCGGGCGGTCAAAAATCCCTGCCGGTTATGGTTTTCAGGGCCGCTACGAAGAAAGTGCGCACGTGCGCGTCCTTGTCTTTGAGCGCGGCGGTCAGGGGCGCTACGGCCTTCTCGTCCTTCAGCTGTCCCAGCGCCACCGCCGCGGCTATCCTCACAAGGCTGTTCTTGTCTCCCAGCGCGGCGATCAGCGGCTCTACCGCGAGGGGATCCATGATAAGCCCGAGCGCTTCCGCGGCCGCGAACCGGACCGTCAGGTTCTCGTCGGCAAGCGCCGCTATCAAAGGCTCGACGGCCTCGTTATCGCCTATGATGCCGAGGGCTCCGGCGGCGAGATAGCGGATATGGCCGCTCTCCTCCTTCATGGCCCGCATCAGGGCCGGGATGGAAGGCGCGCCTATCCTTATCAGACCCGCTATCGCCGTCTTGCGGACCAGCGGACTGGGATCTTTGATCGCGGCGGCCAGGGGCTTGGCCGCGCGCGCGGCCTTCATATGGCTCAGGGCCGCGGCGGCTGAAACCCGGACGCTCTCGCTCGGGTCGCCAAGCGCGGCTACAATGGGCTTAAGCGTCCCGGTGGTCTTCATTTTCCCTAGGGCGATAACCGCGAGGTTCCGCACTTCCGCGCTGGTGTCCTTGATAGCCCAGGCCAGCGGGCGCAGGGCCAGCTTTCCTTCGACGGAACCCAGCGCCAGGGCGGCGCATTTACGGACCTCTTCGTCCGGGTCCGAGAGGGCGTAGATCAGCGGGCCCGTAGCGGCCGGCCCTTTCAGCGCCCCCAGGGCCGTCACGGCGTAAGCCCGCACGCTGAGGTCGGCGTCCTGCAGGGCCGTCACCAGGTGGCCGAGTGCGAGGGGATTGCGCATTTCCCCCAGCGCCAGAGCCGCCTTCTTTCTGACGGCGGGGTCCGGGTCTTTGAGCAAGGAGATCCACCACGCGATCCCAGGCTTTTCGTTTGTTGGCATAGTCGATTTCCCGCAATCCGTATAATACAATACTTGGCCGAGCCAAGCCAAAAGCGAAAGCCCGGGCGCTGCCCGGGCTTTCCGCCTGTACGCCGCGGCTTATTTATTCAGGACGCGCCGGAATTCCCTGGTGAGCGCCGGAACTATTTCGAAGACGTCGCCTACTATGCCGTAGGTGGCGACTTTGAAGATGGGCGCGTCGGGGTCCTTGTTGATGGCCACTATGACCTTGGAGGACTGCATTCCTATCAGGTGCTGGATCTGGCCCGAGATGCCGCAGGCGATATAGAGCTTGGGACAGACCGTCTTCCCGGTCTGTCCCACCTGGTGCGAATAAGGTATCCAGTCGGCGTCCACCGCGCTCCTGGAAGCGCCTACCGCGCCGCCCAGCGCTTTGGCCAGTTCGCCCACGAGCGCTACGCCCTCTTTCCCCCCCATCCCGCGGCCGGCGGAGACTATGATGTCGGCCTCGGACAGGTTTACGGTCTCGCCTATTTCCTCCACGATGTCCAGCAGCTTCGTGCGGGATTTGAAAACTTCCTCGGGGTAGCTCTTTTTTATAAGTTCGGCTTTGCGGGTCTTGTCTATGGCGGCCTCTTTCATTACCTTGTGGCGGACCGTGGCCATCTGGGGCCTGTGGTTGGGGGTGATGATGGTGGCCATGATATTGCCGCCGAAGGCCGGGCGGGTCTGAAGAAGCAGGCGATCTTTAGGGTCGACGTCGAGCTCCGTGCAGTCGGCGGTGAGCCCGGCGTTGATCTTTATAGCGACGCGCGAGACCAGGCTCCTGCCTATGGTGGTGGCGCCGCAGAGTATGGCTTCCGGCTTGTACTCCTCCGCGAGCCGCACGAACACCTCGGTGTACGGGTCGTCCTGGTATGACTTCAGGGCCGGATGGTCTACCAGGTAAACCTTATCCGCGCCGCGGTGGGAAAGCTCCTCCACCCCGGCGTCGACGCCGCTGCCGAGCAGGACGGCGCAGAGCTTCACTCCGAGCTTGTCGGCCAGCTTGCGGCCCTCTCCAAGGAGTTCGAAAGAAATAGACTGGATGACGCCTTTCTTCTGCTCGCAGAAAACCCAGACGTCCTTGTAGCCGGACAGGTCCTTCTTCGGGCCGCCGTCCTTCTTTATCTCTATGGCGGCGAATTTGCAGGTTTCGACGCAGGCGCCGCAGAGCGTGCACTTCGCCATGTCGATGACGGCCTTTTTATTCGCCATATGTATGGCGCCGAAGGGGCAGCTCTTAACGCAAAGCGTGCAGCCGGTACATTTGTCGAGGAGGATGGTGATGGAAGCCATTAGATTACGATGTCCTTGAGAAGTTCCGCAAGTTCCGCGGCGATGTCCGCCGTGTCGCCCTGGAGCATTTCCCCGCCCTTCCTGGGCTCGGGCGTGAAGATCTTTACGACCCGCGTCGGGGAGCCGTCCAGTCCGAGCGCGGCCGGGTCGGCTTCGATGTCTTCGGCCGTCCACTTCAGGGGCTTGGCCGACTTCGCCCGCATAAGGCCTTTCAGCGACGGCATGCGCGGCGTGTTCAGCTCTTTGACCACGGTAAAGAGGCAGGGCAGCGGGGTTTCGATCACATCGTAGCCCTCCTCCGTCATGCGCTCCACCCTGGCTTTATCGGAGGAGATCTCCTCTATCTTTTTTACGTAGGTGACCTGGGGGATGTCGAGGTGCGCCGAGATGCCGGGGCCTACCTGAGCGGTGTCCCCGTCGGAGGCCTGCTTGCCGCAGAGGATCACGTCGAAGTCGCCTATTTTCCTGATGGCGGCGGAGAGAGTGTAGCTGGTGGCCCAGGTGTCCGAGCCGGCGAACTTGCGGTCGCTTACCAGCACGGCCTCGTCGCAGCCCAGCGAGATGGCTTCCCTGAGCGCGTTCTCGGCCTGGGGCGGGCCCATGGTCAGGACGGTGACTTTTCCGCCGCAGCGCTCTTTGAGGCGTACGGCCTCTTCGATGGCGTAGGCGTCGAAGGGGTTTATCACGCTCTCGACGCCTTCGCGGATAAGGGTGTTGGTGACCGGGTCTATCCTGACGTCGGTGGTGTTTGGTACCTGTTTGATGCAGACGATTATGTTCATGCGCTTATTTCTTGATGCTCTCTTTTATCATGTTGGCCGCGATCACGTTGCGCTGGATCTGGCTGGTGCCTTCGTAGATCTGGGTTATCTTGGCGTCGCGCATGTACTTTTCCACGGGGTAGTCGCGCATATAGCCGTAGCCGCCGAAGATCTGGACGGCGTCGGTGGTGACTTTCATCGCCACTTCGCTCGCGAAAAGCTTCGCCATGGCCGACTCTTTCGCGACGGACTTGGCGCCGGAGTCCACCATGCGGGCCGTCGCGTATACGAGGGCGCGGGCCGCTTCGACCTGCGTTCCCATGTCGGCCAGCATGTGCTGGATGGCCTGGAGGCTGGAGATGGGGGCGCCGAACTGCACGCGGGTGCGGGAGTACTCGACGGCATGGTCCAGCGCGCCCTGCGCTATGCCCACGGCCTGCGCCGCCACGCCGGGCCTCGAGCAATCGAAGGTCTTCATGGCTATTATGAAGCCCATGCCTTCGCGGGAGATAAGGTTGGCGGCCGGGATCTCGCAGTCGGTGAAGATGACTTCCCGGGTGGCCGAGGCGCGGATGCCCAGCTTCTTCTCTTTCTTGCCGAACTCCATGCCTTTGGTCCCTTTTTCCACTATGAAGGCGCTGGCGCCCCTGACGCCCTTGGATTTATCGGTGCTGGCTATCACGGTATAAATTTCGGCTTCGCCGGCGTTGGTGATCCACTGCTTGGTTCCGTTCAGGATATACTTGTCGCCCTCTTTGCGGGCGGTGGTCTTTATGGAGCCGGCGTCGGAGCCGGCCTCGGCCTCGGTTATGCAGAAGGCGGCGAGCTTTTTGCCGCTGGCTATGTCCGGCAGGTATTTCTTTTTCTGCTCGTCCGAGCCGTGGAGGAGGATGGGCAGCGTGCCGAGGCCGGTCCCGGCGTAGCCGAGCGCTATTCCGCCGCAGGCCCTGGAGAGCTCCTCGGTCACCAGGCACATGTCCAGGATGCCGCCGCCGAGGCCGCCGTACTGCTCGGGCAGGTAGACGCCGAAAAGGTCGCTGTCGGCGAGGATCTTCATGATAGGCCAGGCGAACTCCTCGGTTTCGTCGTAATGGGCGGAGACGGGCCGTATCTTTTCATCGGCGATCTTGCGGGCGAGGTCCCGTATCATAGCCTGCTGCTCGGTCAGTAAATAGTCCATGGTAAACTCCTGTATATCTCCTAAAATCCGCCGGCGCTGCTTTGAGGACAAGCCGGCGCCGTATATATATGGTATCAAAAAGCAAAAAGCTTGCGCAATTTTATAATATATATATGTAAAGTTTTGGAAACATACCTTCGCTATAATAAAAGAGCGGGATCCCGGCTTTCTTTTTTGGAGAACTATACTTATGGATTTAATGACTATAATAGGTTTCGTGATGGGCGCGGCCGTCGTGACCTGGGGCGCCTTTTCCTCCGGCGTCGCCGGCAATATCATTAACGCGCACGGCGTCGTGATAGTGCTGGGGGGCACGCTGGCTTCCACCTTCATCAATACCTCCTACAAGCGCTTCATGGCCGGGCTCAAGGCGCTCGCGGATATTTTCTCCGCGCCGAAGACACCTCCCATGGACGTTACGGTGCGGATGCTGGTCGGGATGGCCGAGACCGCGCAGAAGCAGGGCGGCATCATGGCGCTTACGAACGCCGATCCGGCTTTCGCCGGCGGCTTCCTGAAGCGCGCGGTCAGCGTGGCCATGATCAGCGCCGAGTCCCGGGAGACCCGCGCCATCCTGGAAGAGGAGATCCGCCTCCGGCGCCTGGACGTGTCCGAAGATTCAAACTTATACCGCACTATGGGAGTACTCTCCCCCATGTTCGGCCTTATCGGCACGCTGTTCGGCATCATCCAGACCCTGAGCAATATCTCGGACCCCGCCGCGATCGGCCGCTCGATGGCCGTGGCCATCACTTCCGCCCTGTTCGGCATCGCGTTCTCGAATATGTTCTGTGTGCCGGTGGCCAACAAGATCCGCCTGCGCGCCATGGAGGAAACGCTCGTGCTCCAGCTTATCCTCGAAGGCGTGATAGATATAATGTCCGGCAAGACCCCCCACCTGATAGAGATGCATTTGCGCGGCTACCAGTCGATGGAAGGCGTCAGGCACGGCGTTCCCGGCAAAGCTTAACCCTATGCGCTACTACGAACGCGAAGACGAACTGGAGAACGAGCTCAACCGCGGCGCGCTGTGGGCCATCACCTATGGCGACATGATGAGCTACCTCATGATCTTCTTCATGATCCTGTTCGCCTTTTACAGCTCCAAGAAGATCGACACGCAGTTCAGCCAGAAAGCCATCGAGGAAACCTTCGGCAAGGACCAGTCCGTAGTAAGCACTCTTTTTTCGAAGAACGGGATCCAGCAGATAGCCCAGGTCGAGATCTCGGCCAACAAGATAAGCATAAACTTTTCGGACCCTATACTTTTCGAGCCGGGCAGCGACGTGCTTAAACCCTCTTCTTTCCCCCACCTCCACCGCCTTACCGCCGTCTTCAAGGACCTGCCCAACCCCATACAGATAGAGGGCCACACCGACAACCGCCCCCTGGGCCGCTCAATCCGCTTCAGGTCCAACTGGGAACTTTCTTCGGCCCGGGCTTTTTCCGTACTGCAGTTCTTCGTTAAAGAGGGGGTCGCCCCGGAGAAGCTTTCCGCCGTCGGCTACGGCGAGTTCGAGCCCGTAAGGTCCAACGATACCCCCGAGGGCCGCTCCGGCAACAGGCGCATAGAGATCAATATTATCAGGCATGAAATTTAAGGCCTGACCCAATATCATGAAGCTGACTACACGGTTCCTACTTATCCTCCTGGGCATAGCGGTGCTCCCGCTGCTGCTTTCCGTGGGTTGGAACGTCTACCAGTACAATTCCTCCGTGGCCAGCTACTTCGAGCTGCATAAGGGCCTCTCCGGGCTTTCGGCGGTGAACGTCGACGAGTGGTTCCTGACCACCAACCGCAGCCTGGCTTTCCTTTACGAGATCGAGAACCCGCTGCAGGCCAAAAAGCTGGACGAGGCCAAGGTGATCCAGCAGGCCGCCCGCATAAATTCCGACATCATGTCCCTGAGCCTGCTTTCCCAGGAAGGGAAGGAAGTCTTCTTCATCCAGAGCGACAAGGTCAGGGAAAAGAAGTCCCTTGCTTCCTTTGCCGTGGAGCTTTCCAGCCGGGCGCACGATTCCGGCATAGTTACCGCCGGGGACCCGGTCTGCGTGAAAGGCCAGGCTTTTTTCCCGCTGGCCTACCCGCTGGTGGACGGCCGCGTTGTTCTCTTCCATTTCGCTATGGACAAGCTGCTGGGCAAGATAAATTCCCAGCACGCCGGGCGCACCGGCCGGGTATTTATTTCCGACGGCCAGGGCCGCCCCCTCCCCTGCCAGGATATGAAGGGCCTGGACTACAAGCCGGCGGAGATGAAAAAAGCCTTCCATGCCGGCGGCCGGACCGGCACGCTGGCCAAATTCGAATTTTCCGGCGAGGAATATGCGGGCGCCTACGCGGCAATAGACAAGCTTGACTGGGCGGCGGTCTCGATCCAGTCGGAGGATGAGCTCTACGGCAAGCAGCGCAAATCCATCCTGGTGTTCTCTCTGCTGGCCGTTGCCATTTTCGGCATAACCATGGTGGTGGTTTTCCTGATCTCCAACCGCATCATCGTCCCGATCAACAACATGGTCAACAGCGTCAAGGGCTTCCTGCGCACCCAGCACCTGGACCAGGTCATCGCCCAGCAGGGCTGGCCCGAGATCAGGGTGCTGGTGGGCGTCCTGAACCGCCTGATGCTCGAGCTGCAGGCCTACCGCGCCTTCCAGCTGAACCAGATCGTGGAAGAGAAGGGCAAGGCCCAGGCGCTCATCGATACCATTTCCGACGGCGTCGTCCTGGTGGACGACCGCGGCTCGCTCATCTATTCCAATAATACGGCCCTCAAGCTGCTTGGCATCCCGAAGATCTCTCCAGAGGTGGCGCTGCCGCGCTCCGTAAAGAACGAGGCTTTCTTCAAGGGCCTGACCGATATGATGGCGATAAAGGAGAAGTACCTGCGCGTGGAAATAGACGCCCCGGTCGAGACCGAAACTTCTACCGTGATGAAGAGCTTCCGCGTGATCTCCAACCAGTTCCTCCTCGCCACGCTCAAGCGCCCCGGGCGCGTCCTCATCATCCGCGACATCACCAGCGAGAAGGAGATCGAGAAGGCCAAGGAAGACTTCTTCCATATGATAACGCACGACATGCGCGCGCCGCTTTCCACCCTGCAGGGCTATACCGAGCTCCTGATGAAGAAGATACCGTCTTCGCCATCCACGGACAAATATCTGACAAGCATGCTTTACTCCTCGCGGCGCCTCCGCGGCATGATCGACGACATCCTCAATACCACCAAGCTTGAGCGCGGAAACATGACGCTCGGACTGGACCTTGTCGACGCGGGGGCGATAATAACCCGCGTGCGCGAGAACCACGAGCCGGTGGCCGGCCCGAAGAACATAAAGCTCTCTGTCGTGCTCCCGCCCTCGCCCATAATGGTCACCGCCGACCCGGGCCTGCTCGAGCGCGTCATCACCAATTTGATGGGCAACTCGCTCAAGTTCACCCCGGGCGGAGGCAGCATAATCCTTTCGACCTGGGAGACCAAGGACGAGGTCTTCTTCGCGGTCGAGGACACCGGGCCCGGCATCCCGGAGAACAAGCGCAAAGAGATCTTCGAGAAATATTCGCAGATGGAAGAGCACAAGAGCATGGGCTTCGGCCTGGGGCTCGCCATGTGCAAAATGACGGTGGAGCTGCATAAGGGAAATATCTGGGTGGAGTCCGAGGTGGGCAAAGGGAGCAAGTTCATCTTTACGGTCTCCAAGTCCATGGCCGTTCCGGCGCCGGCCGCGCCGCCGGCACCCCCTCCTCCCCCCGCGGCCTGAGGTGGCGCAGATCCGGAGATAAACCTATGGGACCTAAAACTAACCTGATGCTGATCGTTGACGATAACGTGGAGTTCCGCACCATGGTTTCCGATTACTTTACCGACCTCGGCTTTACCGTGGAGATAGCCGGCGACGGCCGCGAGGGGCTGCTGAAAGCCAAGGCCATCCGCCCCGACATCATCCTGTGCGACGTTATGATGCCCGACATCGGAGGGATCGAGGTCCTGCGCAACCTGCAGACGGACGACGATACCCGCGATATCCCGGTCCTCGTGATAACGGGCAGCTTCTTCGATAAGAACATGAGCGAGCTTTTCAGGCAGGAATCCAACTGCCGCGAATTCATGAGCAAGACGGTGGAGCTTTCCTACCTGCAGAAGAAGGTGGAGGCCCTGGTCCCTAAAAAACCATGACGCCCCGCCCTAAAGTTCTTATCGTCGACGACGAACCCGATTACCTGTCCATCGCCGCGCGCATCGCTGCCAAGGCGGGCTGCGCCGTGGTCACGGCCCCCCTCGCCCTCAAAGGGGTGGAGCTCGCCGAGAAAGAGAGGCCCTCGATGATACTCCTCGACGTAGGGCTGCCGGACATAAGCGGGTTCGAAGCCGCGCGCCGTATCCGCAAAGTTCCCGCCCTCGCCCGCACGCCTATAATTTTTTTTACGGTCCGCTCCGAACTGGATATGGTTTCCGAGGGTTTGAAGCTCGGCGCGGCCGGCTATGTCATAAAGCCCTTCGACCCTGACGAGCTGCTGGCCCGCATAAAGGCGGCTGTTTTTCCCGCATGAAACCCGGCGCCGACTGCGTAACTTCCAACCCGCACATGGCGGACTTTTTAAAGTCCGCGTTGCCGGGCTTCCGCCTAAAATTCTACCCCTCGGCCGCAGCGTTCCTGAAATCGCCTCCTGCCAAAGGCCTGGTTGTTATAGATTCCTCCCTCCCTGATATGAGCGGGCGCGACCTGGTTTCGGTATTGCGCGGCGATAAGAAAACTTCCGGCCTGCTTCTGGTCCTTACCGGCGGCGGCCCTTATTCCCCCGCCGCCGCTGCGCTGTCGCTGGAGAACGGGGCCGACGAATATTTCTCTTTCCCACCCGACGCGCGCCTTTTCAGCGCCCGCCTGCTGAACCTGCTCGCGCGTACGGGTCGCTCCGGGGATGCCCCCGTGAAGCCGGCGGAGTATCGTTTTGGCGCGCTTATTATTTCTCCCGAAGCCAGGACGGCTTCGGTCGGCGCGGCCCGGGTAAAGCTTACCGCGCTGGAGTTCGATCTGCTGCTCTATTTTCTTAAGAACCAGGGCAGGGTGGTTGCCCGCACCGTTCTGCTCGAGCAGGTTTGGAAGCAGGGCCTCGAGGCCGGCCCGCGCGCTGTGGACAAGCGGATAGAGGCCCTGCGCTCCCGCCTGGGCAAATTCGGTTCGAAGATCAGGACGGTCTTCGGTTTAGGCTATATTTTTAAGATGTGAGCTATGGAGAGGGCCGTCACGCATAAACCGCATAGCGGTTTTGCGCGACCCCGGCTCGGCGTTTTCGCTTACGTAAGAAAACGCCTCCGCCCTTGCGGCCCGGGCGCGAAGCATATTATGCTTCGCTCTAAAGCCGGGCCTCACCATCCGCAAAGGGTGCGCGGGGCAAACCCCGGCCTCCCTTACCCTGCCAGAGGGATCAAGACTTCCACTATCGCGCCGCGCTCTTTTTTGTTGGAAACTTCCAGCTTCCCGCCGTGCTTTTCCGCTATGCGGTGGGCTACGGCCAGGCCGATGCCGGCCTTCCCTTTTTCAGTGGTGTTGAACGGGGCGAAAAGCTTCGACAGCGCCTCCTGGGAGAAACCGGGCCCGCTGTCCTCGAAGCGTACCGAGGCGTAGCGCCCGTCTTCGGTGCTTTTCAGCGTGACGCGCAGGCTGCCGCCCTGCTGCAGGCGCTCGTAGGCGTTCTTTATCAGATGGTAGAAAAGGATCTTCATGCTCTCTGGCGCGAGGGGCGCGCGCAGGCGCGGGTTAAGTATCGCGGCCGAGATAGTGATCTTCCGCTGTTTGAACGCCCTTTCCCAGGCGCCGACCTCGGCCGACACGAAACCGGCCAGTTCGGTATCCAGAAGCTCGGGAGCTTCGGGGTCCAGGTATTCCTGCCAGCCCTTCAGCAAATTGACCGAGGCCAGGAGGTTCTTCATGGCCGGCTCCAGGCTTTTGCGCTCGGCGGCCGGTATGCGCAGGTTGAAAGTTTTCAGGTCCTTGGCTGCCCTCTCGAGCGAAGTTATCATCCGCGAGTTAAAGTCCGTCTGCTCCCTTTTAAGGAAGCCGCTGAACTTGATGTTCTTGCGGCGGAGGTCCTCGTTCTCTATTTCCAGCTCTTCGATCTTTTTCAGGTCCGTCCTGAGCTTGTCGATCTGCAGGTCGCGGTCCTCGACGGCCTTCAGCACGCGCGCGGCGTAATCCGCGGCCGTGCTTATCTTCGTTTTAAGGGCGTCTATTTCTCCCTCTAGAGATTTTATTTTTATGCCGGCGCGCCGGGAGTTTTCTTTTTCGGCGGCCAGGCCGTTCTTGGCGTCGCGCAGCAGGCCGTTGACCTTTTCCATGTCCGCCTCGCGCCCCTTAAGTTCCTCGACATAGGAGGCGTTCTGCTCCTGGGCCTGGGTGAGCGCGCTCTTCAGGGCTGCGGCGCGCTTCTGCAGCTCGAAGACCTGGTTTACGGCGCCGCTGAAATTGGAGCGCTGCTCCTGCGCCTGCAGGGCGTGCTCGTCAGAAGCCTGGCGGAGTTTTTCCGCCGTAAATTTAGAGGCGTCCAGTTCGGCGCGCAGCGCGGCGCAGTCGGAGAGCGCGGTTTTCAAAGCGTTCTCTTTTTCCGAGAGGGCAGCGGCAAGGGCCGAGGCGCGGCCTTCCAGGGCGGCTTTCTCTTCGGCGGTAAGTTTTTCTTTTGAGACCGCCTGCGCCAGCGCCGTTTCGATGGCGGCCAGTTCCCGGCTTTTGCCGGCTAGCTCCTCGCGGAGGCCAGACAGCTCTTCCTCGGAGGCGGCCAGGGAGCCCTTAAATAAGTTTTCACGCGCGGACGCGGCCGCCAGCTCAGCCGCGGCGACCTCTGCGGCGCGCTTTCCTTTCTCTACCCGCTCCAGCAGGGCCTCATAGGCGGACGGCTGCTTCCCGGAGATCTCGGAGTCCTCCCTGAGCGCGCGGGCGAGCTCCGGCAGGGACATCAGGCCGGCTATCTTTTCCTTGAACGATTCTATGGCCGCGTCGCGCGCCGACAAAGCTTCCCTGAGTCCTTCGGCCTCCGCCCGCAGGGCTGCAAGTTCCGCGCCGGCCAGGGCGCTTTCGCTTTCCTTTCTGATGAGCGAGGCCTTGATTTCGGCGGCCTCGCGGGCCTGCCGCGCGGCGAGCGCCAGGGTTTCGGCGTCCTTGTTTATGGAAATTTTCAGGCTTTCGGTTTCGGCCTTAAGGCGGCGCTCCCGCTCCGCGCTTTCGGCCAGCATCTTCTCGAGATGCAGCGCCTTAGCCGAGGTGTCGAGGAGGCCTTTCCGGGCGTCGGCGCGCTCGGCCTCGGAGCGGGCGGAGGCGTCCTGGGCCTCGCCTACAGCGCGCCAGAGATAGTCGAGCTCGGTGTTGAAAGCGTCGGAGGGCAGGCTCACGCCGCCTCCTTTATCACTATCCGGCCCTTGGAGTTCAGCTCTATCGCGGCCGAGATGATCTTGGCGCGCGCGATCATTATCTTCTCTTCCTCGGGCTTGTTCAGCATCATGTCCTTGACTATGATGCGGATATCCTCGGGCAGGAGCCTCGTGACATTGCCGACGGCGGTTTCGCCCGCCGCGGAGAGCGCGGCGGCCCAGTCTACGTAGGGCAGGGACACCACGAGCGGGCGCAGGTTCTTTTCGTCCAGGCGGCAGAGATCGTCAAAAGTAACCATCTTGCGGCGCAGTTCCTCGGAGCCTTTGGGGTTCGTGCGCGTAAGATTGTCCATTATTTCGGTGCGCTCGGCCTCGTTGACCAGCGAGAGCAGGCGGCCCAGCTTTTCCGCGCCCTTCAGGCTTTTTTCGAGCTTCAGGCGCAGGTCGTTCTCTATCTCGTAGACTTTTTCAGGGTCGGCCTGCTTGAGGCCGAGCAGCTGGGCGGAGACCGCCTGTTTTTTAGCCGGGGCGAGCGCCAGCAGTATTTTGGAAGAGATGTGCGGCTTGCGGTCCGCCATATTGGCGATGATTATGGCCGCGTCTTCCTCCGGCATATCCGAAAGAAGGTCCGCGGCCTCTTCGGGCGGGAGCTTTTCCATGAATTCAAAAGCCGACCCCGCCGTCAGCATTGCGCTGCCCGAGGCGGCGCGCGATTCCACGTCTATCACGTTGCCGAACTCATCCTCCTCGGTGCCTTCGCCTCCGGGGCCCATCGCCCCCCCTCCGGTGGTGGTGACGTTCGTGGAAGAGGGCGCGTTGATGCGGGCATAATCGACGAACCCGCTTAGAAGCTTGGAGGCCAGGATATACCCGAAGATAAGCAGCACGGCAAGGGCCAGGGCTCCGAAGGCCGAGGCGATAAGTACGGGGCGTATCTCCGGGGCTTCAAGGGTGCTTTTCCACCAGGGGAGCATTTCGGACCTTTCGGCGATGATGCTGTCTCCGCGGGCTTCGCTAAGGCGCAGGACCGCGGAGACCATCAGCTTTATGGCGTTGACGCGTGTTTCGGGCACGCTCCTGTCGAAGACGAGGGAGACGGAGAGCTTCTTTACACGGAATTCGCTGGTGCGCTGGCTTTCTTCGCGCTGCTGCTTGAGGTACTGGCCGGTCTTCTCCAGGATGTTGACGGAGGCGTAGCCGGGCAGGGTGAGGGTGTCTTCGGCGGGGGCGCCGGACTCGCTCTTGCCCTTGAGGACGATCTCCCCCTCTACGGAGACGAAGGAGCGGGCGCGGCCGCGGCCGACCAGCTGCTCGAGCAGGCGGGAGACGTCTTCCTGCATGCGGGTGGAGATCTCGGCGGCCTGCGCGCTGGGCGAGCCGACGGGAACGTCCTGCGCCTGCGCGCCAAGGGCGAGGCAGAGGATAGAAAGTGTGATGAGACGTGAAATTAGTTTCATGGTTACACTATTATTCTATATAAAGCAGGTTACAGAGTTATTACAAGCTTTCGTTAGGACTAGCGTCTTTGCCATCAACTCACGTCAGAGATGCGTAGTCGGGGGCCTGTCAGGGACATTGCCGCGCGAACCCTGGAAGATGGAAACCGTTGCGCGGTTTCCCCCCGCCTTGGGAATTATGGCGGGGCCCCCCTTCCCCAAAGGGTTCGCGTGGCAACGCCCCTGCCACCCCTCCGTGCAAAGACGCAGACACTGAAATGCCTGTTTACGTCGCTGTCTCTTCAACTTTAATAGGGATCTCGACCCAGAAGAGGGCGCCGCCGCCGGGGACGGTGGAGCAGCCTATGGTGCCTTTGTGCAATTCTGTTATGGATTTTGCGAGGGCGAGGCCGAGGCCGGTGCCTCCGTGGCCGGGGGCGGCGGAGCCCTGGGCGAAGGGAGCGAATAGCTTTTCGGTTTCGCCGGGCTTCAGGCCGGGGCCGGTGTCCTCCACTTCTGCGCGGTATTTACCGCCTGAGACGGAGGCGCGCACGGAGACTTTGCCGCCGGGCGGAGTAAATTTTATGGCGTTAGAGAGAAGGTTCGTGAGGGCATGTGTGATCAGTTCCCTGTCCAGCATCGCGCTGCCGGTTCCCTCCGCCTGTATGGAAAGCGAAACCCCCCTCTCCTCCGCTTTCGGGCGCAGGAAACCGGCGGCGTCGCGCGTGAGGGCCAGCGGGTCTTCTCGCGCGGGGCGGAGCTCCATCTTCCCGCGCTCTATTTTCGCCAGGTCCAGCATGGCGGTGACGAAATTGGCGAGGCGGCCCGCGTTCTCTTTTATCCGGCGGAAAACCTCGAGGTCTTCGGCCCTGAAATTCTCTTTTTCCTTAAGCAGCAGGGCCGCGTAGGTCTCTATCACTCCCAGCGGCGAGCGGAGTTCGTGCGTGACCGAGGCGGTGAAATTTTTCTTCATCGTCTCCAGTTCCAGCAGCTTGTCCGACATGGCGTTCAAAGCGCCTGCCAGCTCCGCGACTTCGTCCGAGCCGGAGGAGTCCGTCTTTACGCCGAATTTTCCCTCCCCTACCTCGGCCGCCTCGGCGGCCAGGCGGCGAAGGCGCCGCGTCAGGCGGCGCGCAAGCAGGAGCCCGATTAAAGCGGCCGCGGCCATGGAGGCCAGGAAGGCCGCCGCCAGGTCATGCCAGACGCCCGAGAGCGCAGCGCGCCGCTCCCTCTCCAGGGCTTCAGAGGAATAGTTTATCAGCGCCGAAAACTTCCTGCCGCGTATTTCCCGGGGCAGCCGGATGCCCGGCCCGGGCCTGTTGCGCCTGGCCGGAGTTTTTACAAGGCCCATCCCGCGCCCGATATCCAGCCGGCAGGAGTCTATTTCGGCCCTGGAGGAGCAGAGGCCGGAAAGATAATCCACGGCCATCAGGGGGTCGCCGGCCAGTTCCGCCTCGCCCAGCATGGCGGCTACGGATTGATCCAGCGCCGAGAGGCGGGCCTCCTGCGCCTGCCGCACGGTGCGGTTCTGGAAACTGAAGAAGATAGCGGAGAGCAGCAGGGCCGCCGCGAGGGCGGCGGCCATCAGCGCCGCGCTTAACTTATGGAAAAGCCTCATTACTCTCCTCTTGGCGGTCTCCGTTAGCGCGAGAGCCTGATTATGCGCTCCAGGGCTTTTTTAGCCTGCGTGTTCTGGGGGTCCTTGGTAAGTATCTTGCGGAAGGCGTCGGCGGCCTTGCCGTATTCCCCCTTGGCGTAGAAGTCGGCGCCGGACTGGTAGATCTTCTCTATTTCCCGCGCGTCGGCGGCGGCCTTGGAGACGGGAGCTTCTTCCTCGACCGCGCCGCGGGCCTGGACCGAGCCGGGCTCCCAGGCGCCGGCCTTGCCGCCCAGCTTGGCGCGGGCTTCGTCCACCATCTTGCCCACCTTGGCTTTTTCAAGGGGGTCGGGCTCCAGCTTGAAAGCCAGCTCCCAGTCGCGGCCGGCACGGGCGTAGTTCCCGAGCATGTAGTTGCAGGAGCCGCTTTTCTTGAGGGCCATCAAATTGTTCGGCTCGAGCTCCAGCAGCTCTTCCAGCTTGCGCAGGGCCTCCGAGTGTTTCTTCTTAACGTAGAAATCATCCGATTCCGTCATCTTGTATTCGGCCCAGCCGCGGCTGAAATCCGCCGGGACCCTGTCGGCGGTGACGCGCGTGAGCTCCGCCGCGCGGTCCAGGAAGTTGGAGAGGGCGGAGTCCTGCTGGTTGAGGCTCTGGGCGTAGGCCAGCTGCTTCATGGCGCGCATATCGTTGCCGTTTATGAAATTCCTGACTCCGCCGGAGAGCAGCTCCTCCCAGTACTGTTTCCGCCGGTCCTCCACGGCCAGCGTAGGGAAGAAGGCGGCCACGGTAGAGAGGCGCCGCGTAAGCGTTACCACCGAGGAGTCCGGCAGCATCTCGTTGGCTTTTTCAAGCAGGAGCTTGTTGGCGGCGTAATAATTCTCTTTAGCCACCTGCTCTTTGACTTCCGCGAGGCGCGGGTCGTTCAGGCTGGCGGTGTCGCGCGGGCTCTTGTAATCCTGCGCCTCGCGCAGCCGCTTGTACTGGTCGAGGAGCTCGGTCTCGGCCAGCTCGGTCTGCGTCGCCGTGCCGAAGTGGTAGGTAAGCGCCAGCTTGTGGTTGCCGGAGGTGTCCTTTACCGTGCCTATGGGCAGGCAAAAGCCATAGTCGAACTGTATCTTCTGGATCTTGTAGGAAAGGCCAAGAGTGGCCTGCTTGAATTCCCTGTCGCCGGCGCCAAGGGAGGCGCGCACCCCGATATCCCCCTTGTCCAGGCTAGGGAAGATCTTTTCGGCCGCGAAGACGACCTGCTTGTCCATCTTGCCGTCAGGCGCCTTCTGGAGGCGGGCGTCGGCCGCCAGGACCATCCAGAGGGCTTTGTAGGAAGCTCCCAGCCTGGTCTTCATCGGTATCTTGTCCTTGTCAGAACTGCTGAAGGCTACATCTGCCTGCATGGCGTTCAGGACAGCCGCGCCCAGGGTCCAGCGGCGCGTTATCCTGTAGAGCACCCCGACGTCGGCGTCGAGGGCCGATTTGGTATTCAGGCCGGCCAGCACGGGGTCGGTGGCGTTCCTCTGCATTATATCGTCTTCGACCGCGTTGAAGGTTTCCCCCAGGCGGGTAAAGCCGTGGTTGAGGTACTTGAGCGAGCCGCCGACGGAGAACTTCTCGTATTTAGTATTCTTCGGGAAGCGGTACCCCCATGAAACCTGGCCGGTCTGCTCATAATAGACCCCGGAAAGAGAAAACTGGTTCCAGGAAACGCCCAGCGTGCCGTTGCGCCCGCTGGTTATGGGAACGGCCAGGGCGACCGCGCTGAGCCCGAGGTTGGAGCCGTCGCTCAGCCCGGTGTAGAAGAGAGAGTGCGAGGCCAGAACTTTGGGGCGCTCAAGGCTGGACAGCCCGGCCGGGTTGTAATAGATAGAGGAAATATCGTCCGCGACCCCGGTGAAGGCGTCGCCCATCCCGGGCGCCCGGGCCCCGAACCCCAGGTCCTCGAAAGCGGCGAAAGCGGCCAGCGGGGCGAAAGCGATGATCGCCGCCAGGGCCGCCGCCGCTTTTTTCTCTTTATAACAAGTCATAAGAATCTTTGCCGTTCACAGTTCTCAGCCGCCGCCTCTTATCTTATTACTACTATGGTTCCCTTAAAGACCCTTGTTTCCATCCGGACCTGGTAGATATAGACCCCACCCGGTTTATGGCCGCCGGAGTTGGGATCCCATTCCAGGTCATAATATATGCCGGCGACAGCTACGGTGATGGAAGCGCCGGTCCCTTCGGAGCGCTGCTTCAGGCGCATCGTTCCGACTTCTCTGCCGGAGAGGTCGTACACCCTGCCCTCTACGGCATAGTCGCGCGGGTTATAGCAGCGGAAGATGAAGGTGTCGTTCCTGTTATCGCCGTTGGGCGTGATAAATTTATTCACGGCTATGGAGGGGCCCAGCGCTGACGACGCGCAGAAAACAGCCGCGGGCGGGAGCGCCAGGGCGGCCAGGAGGAACAGGATGATGTTCTTTGCCTTCATAACTTATTCAATTCTACTTTTCAATTGTGACTGTTTTGTTTCATAGTTATGGATTTTACGGCGGAAGCCGGAAACCTCTTTGTAATATTTTGGTCGCACGGTACGTATATAATTTAACTGTGAACGCGAACCGCACCTCTTGCGCCCTTCTTTTTCTGGGGGCCTTCTTCTGGGCCATAACCGGGCTTCATGCCGCGCGTATGGCCTCGGCCAGCTTTTTGGACGTGAACGGGGTCTATGCTTACGGCTCGGGGTATATGACCTCTCCGAATTATGAGCAGAGCGTGAACGTCCAGGAAGTCGCCGTCTCGACGCAGGAGGCGGCAAGCTTCTCCCAGCGCAGCGGCAAACTTTCTTTTTACCCCTTCCCGGCTTCGGTTTACGACCTCCAGCCGGTCATAGTTTCCAGCCATGGCATCAGCATAACCTGGACCGCGCCCTCCGCCGATATCGGCCGCCAGGCCGAAGCCGTGGAAAACTACAGCCTGCGCTATACCAGCTCGGGCTTTATCAGCACGGACGAGGGATTCGAAAGCGCGCCGTCCTACGCCCAGACCTGGACGCCGCTCGCGCCGGGTTCGGCGGAAGGCCGGATAGTCGAGGGCTTCAACCCCGGCACTACTTACTATTTCTCCCTCGAGACCATTAACAGCCACGGGCTCCGCTCCGAACTTTCCAACCCGGCCGCGGCCTTCGCGCTGGTTCCGCTTTCGCCGATGAATTTCCAGCTGACCCGCGCGGGAAATTCCGTCACTATGACCTGGGTTTCCCCGGCCGGCTTCCAGAGCCGGATCCCGTTCAACAACCGCTTCAGCCCTTCCTACCCGTACGAGATAAAAAAATACGAGGTATACAGGGCCACCGCCCCGGCCGACGCCGAGTGGGCGTTCATAGGCGAAACCTCCTCGGACACCCTCACCTGGACCGACATCCTGGGGGCGGACGAATCCTTTTATTACCACGCGCGCGCCGTCAACCAGGCCGGCGTTTCCATCCCGTCCTACGCGCGCGCCAGCGCCGGCGGCGGGCTGTATTTCCTGGCCCCGGACAACAAGAGCATACTGGAGATCCCGGCCGACGCAACCGGTGATTTCTTCTCGGCGTCCGCGGACCCGATGGACTCGTACAGCATAGAGATCTCCACCCACCCCGAGGACCTTGGCGGCAGGGTCGTGAAGTCGGTGGAGTTCTCCGCTTTCCGCGGCGGCCTGCAGCCGGCCACCGACTTCAAGCTCTCGAAGAACGGCGCGCTCAAGCTCTATTATGCCAAGTCGGGAGGCGTCATTTCCCCTTCCGCGTCAACCGATGAGAAGACCCTGAGCATGTATTTCAACAATGGCGCGCGCTGGATGCAGCTGTACGGCGATGTGAACTCTGCCGAGCACAGCGTCACCCTGGAGACCCGGCTTCTCGGCCGGTACCAGCTGCGCACCACCGAGCGCGGGGGCAGCTTCTCCGCCGATAAGGCCGGCCTTACCAACCGCCTTATCACGCCAAATGGCGACAATAAAAATGATACCATGGTCTTTGTTTTCGACAACCCGCAGGACAAGAAAGTGACCGGGAAGATCTACGATATGCGCGGGGCGCTGGTGGGCTCGATGAAGGCCGGCCCGGTCGGCAACTCTCTGATCTGGGACGCCAAGGCCGGCGGGCTGGCGGTGCCGGGCGGAGTTTATATTTATCAGATAGAGGCGGAAGGTACGGTGTATAACGGGACAGTGGTCGTAATACGGTAGCGACGAGGAGTTAAGACCTATGAGAAACGCTTACGGCATTAATGAGATCGGGAAAAGGTCCTGGAAAGCTTCCTGTTTCAGGCTCTTCGCCCTGCTTTCCCTCCTCCTCCATCCTTCCTTCTTCTCTCTCGCGGCCCATGCCGCGATCACGCAGTCTATAAACTACCAGGGCTTCCTGCTCAGCAAGATCACGAATATGCCGGTGGAGACGCCGCAGGATATAAAATTCATAATTTACAACACCCCCGTTGGTCCTGCTACGGGCGGGATGGTGCCCTTTACCGAAAGCCGCTGCAATGTAAAGGTCAGCAAGGGGCGCTATGACGTCGAGATAGGCTCCGCCACGCCCGGAGGGATCCCTCCCGCTCTTTTTACCGACTACAGCGCGCTGTGGCTGGAGATCCAGGTGGACAGCGACGGGGACTGCTCAGGAACCTATGAAGCCATGTCCCCCCGCGTCAGACTGCAGGCTTCGCCTTACGCTTTTAATTCTATTTACGCTTCCACGGCTTCTATAGCCACTTCGACTTTCAGCGTGAACATTATCGGCGCTTTGCCCAATACGACCAACGGCGCGGTGACGATCTCCACCAACCTCTTCGTCATGGGCGGCATTTCGGTGGGAGATATCACGCCCGGCTCTAAGCTTTCGGTGAAAGGCATGGTGGAGAGCAGAGGCGACCTGCCTGGCTGCGCCGACCCGGCGAACTATACCTGCGGGTTCAAATTCCCGGACGGCTCTGTCCAGGTAAAAGCTGCGGCTCTTACCATGTGGGACGTGACCGGAGATAACCTGCACACGATAAACCCGGGGAACGCGGGGATAGGCGACACGGGCGTGGGCAATCCCCTGCTTATCCCGCAGGCGCGCCTGCATGTGTCCTCGGGTACCAGCGCCGCGACTACCATCGGCAACCTGCTGCTGGTTACGGCGGGCAGCGACGAGATCTTCCGCGTGGCCAGCAACGGCGGAACGGGCGAGGTGCACGGCGGCTCCTACTACGGCGACGGGACCACTCTTACCGGCATAGTGCGTAAAGCCGGCGACACGATGACCGGCCTTCTTACTGTGACCAGCGTAACGGCTACTTCCGCCCAGGGCGTGACTTCCCCCAAATTCAAGCTGCTCGATAACGTGGAAATATCCTCGGCCCCGGCTTCCGCCTACGGCGGTATCCGGGTGAGCACGCACATCTATATTGCGCCCTCTTCCATAATTTACGGAGACGGCAGCGGCCTTATCAATGTGACCAGCCTTCCGGACAGCACCAAGGTCTTGAAAGTCGGCGACGTCATGTCCGGGCCTCTCTCCGGGATCACCTCTTTAACAGCCTCCTCCGCCACCATAACCGGCAGCGCCTTTTCGGTGTCCGGCTCCACCACTTTTTCCGTCCTGAACGGCAATACCGCGGTGGGGACCGGCACGCACCTGGCGCGCCTGACCGTGGGAGGAGGAATAATAGCTTCTTCAAGCGTTACCGCTAACGGCGGCCTCTTTACTACAACAGTTACGGCTACCAGGGCGGATTTCACCGGGCAGGTGGCCGCCCTGGACATCCTTGCGTCCACCGCCACTTTCAGAGCCTGGGCCGGGCCCGACATGAACAACAGCTACAGCATAACCACGGCAAGCGGAATCAAGGTAACCGCGGGCGTCGTGTTCTCTTCCTACGGGTTCATAGGCGACGGCTCCGGCCTTTGGAACGTAAGCGGCACGGACTCCAGCCGCCTCCTGAGAACGGGAGACACTATAACCGGCCACCTGCTTATAGCCAATTCCAGCTTCACCATACTGCCAAGCGATCAGAACCCGTACGCGGTCCGCGTTCTAAACCCGGCCTCCAACGATAATTACCTCCTGGCGGTGAGCACCGGCGGAAATATGGGCGTAATGCTCCCTAACACAAAACTTGCCGACGACCTTATAACAATTGTCCCCAGGTACCCGGCGGCGCCGCTTGAGGTGAACAGGGATATTCTAATTTCCAATTCCGACCTCGTAAATGCGCGCGCCCAGCTGCATCTTATGGCTACAGCCGGGGACAATTTCATTCATTGGAGCGACCCGAACTTCGGCAACCTCGGCGCTCTGGGCTACCAGGGCGGCGTGCCGGATCTCGTATACAGGGCGATGGGCTCAGACCCTTT
This sequence comes from Elusimicrobiales bacterium, assembly GCA_028713125.1. Lineage (GTDB taxonomy): Bacteria > Elusimicrobiota > Elusimicrobia > Elusimicrobiales > UBA9959 > UBA9959. Next base: position 24,670 of record JAQTOU010000001.1, read on the forward strand.
AAGCGGGGGCCAGGAGGTCTTCCGCATCGGGCTGGCGGCATTCAGCTCTGACCCCACTACCTGGAATTTCGGAATAGGTACGACCGGATCCGGACAGGCATTTGAGAAATTCCATGTGATGACCAATATGCTGGTCAGCACTAATACGGCTACTCAATTTTCTTCCGATCCCACTAAAGTGAATCCCATCCTTTATGTAAGCACTACTTCCGGAGGGGTTTCGATAAGAACTCTTGCCCAGACGCATGCGCTTACTGTTAACGGCGGGATTAACGCTATTTCCTCCATAACAGCTGAGGGCGGATATTATGGGAACCAGAGCGGGGTGGTAACCGTAACGGGAAATGAAATCCAGCTTGAAGGCAAAACCGCGATGGGGGCAGGAAGCATCGTGATGCCGGACTCGGAGGTATACGTGGCTGAGGATGCGGGCCTGGACTTTAGTTTTGCCGTGGGCAATAACGCTTTTAACAGCTATGATTTTGCCGTCTCAGCCGGGGGGCGGGTCGGGATAGGCCTCAATAAATTAGTGGCGGCAACGCCCTCTAATAGTTTGCAGGTGATGGACTCGATAAGAATTGGCGCCGACGGGTACGGGGACAGTGAAGCTTATCTCTATTTACGACCCAACTTTGGCCCCAGCTATATAGTCTGGAGTGAAAATGTCGGAGCTAATTTCCTAAAAGGCGCATTGGGCTTCGCGTCCGGCTCCAATGATCTGGTTTACAAAGCCGGAGCCACCGATATGGGCAATGGTTATGAGGTTTTTAAGGTGGCCGGCCCCTCTAATCCCAGCGGTCCGGGGGACTTCGCATCCTGGAAATTCGGCATCGGGACCAGCAACCCGGCTGAAAAGTTCCATGTGGCCACGAACATGCTTATAGGCGCGACTGGTCTGAACAGCCCTGCTTTATTTGTTTCCACCGGTACCGGTTTCGTGGGGATCAGCACCGGCGCCCCGCAGGCGGGCCTGCATGACGCTTCCAATTTCCTGGTCGGGGCTACCCGCGCTTCGGCCGCTCTTTATGTAAGCAGCATAACCGGAAATGTGGGGATAAGCACCGGCAGTCCGCAGGCGAAGCTGGATGTAAATGGCGTAGCCTTGTTCAGATCTTCTTTAACCATATCCGGGACCGGCCTGAGCGGAACGCAGAGCGCTTTCGAAGTGATAGGCTCCACGCTGGTGGTCAGGTACGACGGCAAAGTCGGCATAGGCGTTCCGGGAGGGCCGACTGAAAGACTGGATGTCGCCGGTAAAGTTAAGGCTACGGGGTTCGTTGCTTCCCGGGAAATAAAGAACACGGTCTGCAACGCCGCCGCTACCTGCACCGCTACCTGCACCGCGGGAAAGGTCGTCCTGGGCGGGGGCTGTTCCTACGCGGTGGGAGTGGATTCTATGACCGCGACCTACCCGTCAGGAGACACGACTTGGCAGTGCGACTACAGCGGCACCACCGGGAATATAACGGCTTACGCCATATGTTCAACGCTTGAGTAATTGGTATAATAATTTCAAGTTCTTCAGGGCGGGGCGCGATTCCCCACCGGCGGTAACCCGAAAGGGAAGCCCGCAAGCCCGCAAGGGCAGACCCGGTTAAATTCCGGGGCCGACGGTAAAGTCCGGATGAAAGAAGAACGCGGCGATCGTCAGCTTCGGCAGGACCGTAGACAGTTTACGGCTTGCCGTCGGCTTATCGCCTGTGCCATGCCCTGAAGACGGACTTCAGGGCTTTTTTTATGAAAAAAAACATCAAATTCTCCCCGGTTGAAGAGATAGTCAAGGATATCAGGCTCGGCCGCATGGTGGTGCTTACCGACGACGAGGCCCGCGAGAACGAGGGCGACCTGGTAATGGCAGGCAGGTTCGCCACCCCGGCGAAGATCAATTTCATGGCCAAATACGGGCGCGGGCTTATCTGCGCCCCGCTGGAAGAAGACAGGGCCCGCGCGCTTAACCTCTTCCAGATGGAAAGGGACAATACCGATCCCTACAAGACCAACTGGCTTATCTCGGTGGACGCCTCGAAGGGCGTGACCACCGGGATCTCCGCCGCGGACAGGGCGCGCACTATCAAGATCCTTTCCGACCACGGTTCCGTCCCCGGAGACCTTACGCGTCCCGGCCATATTTTCCCCCTTAAAGCGCGCCCGGGCGGCGTGCTGGCCCGCGCCGGGCATACCGAGGCATGCGTCGACCTGGTGAAATTGGCGGGGCTTTCCGGCGCTGGGGTCATCTGCGAGATCATGAATCCCGACGGAACGATGGCCCGCCTGCCCGAACTGACGCGCTTCGCTGCGAAGCACGGCCTGAAGCTGGGCACTATAGCCGATTTGATAGCTTACCGCCGCCGCAACGAAAGTCTTGTCGAAAAGCTGGCCGTTTCGACTCTCCCTACCGAGTTCGGGACCTTCGATATCGCCGTCTATAAAGAGCGCCTGACGGGGCTCGAGCACCTGGCGCTTACTTTGGGAAAGGCCGGGGACCCTGCCCTGGTCCGCGTCCATTCTGAATGCCTTACCGGCGACGTTTTCGGCTCCCGCCGCTGCGACTGCGGCCCCCAGCTGCACGCGGCAATGCGACTGATAGCGAAGGAGGGCTCCGGTGTCATCCTTTATATGCGCCAGGAGGGCCGCGGCATCGGCCTCGCCAATAAAATAAAAGCTTACAGCCTGCAGGATAAAGGCTATGACACGGTGACCGCCAACGAGGCGCTGGGCTTCGCGGCGGACCTGCGGGATTACGGGATCGGGGCGCAGATACTTTGCGACCTCGGCCTGCGCCGGCTTCGGCTAATTACAAATAATCCGCGCAAGCTGGCCGGGCTGGGCGGGTACTGCCTGGAAATAAAGGAGCGTGTTCCGCTTGTCATCAGCCCGAACAAGCATAATGCGCGCTATCTGAAAACGAAAGAAGTTAAGATGGGACATCTGATCGGTAAATAGGAGGATAAAATGAAAGTTATAGAAGGCAACCTGACGGCCGGAAAATTAAAATTCGCCATAGTGGTCTCGCGGTTCAACGACTTCATCACCAGCCGCCTGCTTGACGGCGCCGTGGACTCGCTCAAGAGGCACGGGGCTTCCGACGGCGATATAACGGTAGTAAAGACCCCCGGCGCCTACGAGATCCCGCTGGTCTGCGAAAAGCTGGCGGCCGGAGGCTATAACGCCATAATCTGCCTCGGCGCGGTCATAAAGGGCGAGACCCCCCATTTCGACTTCGTGGCGCAGGAAACGGCCAAGGGCATCGCGGCGGTCTCGATGAAGCACAAAGTCCCGGTGTCTTTCGGAGTTATCACGGCCGAAACTCTTGAGCAGGCCATAGAGCGCGCCGGAGTAAAGCACGGCAACAAGGGCTCGGAGGCCGCGGTTTCCGCGATAGAGATGGCGAACTTGTTTAAAAATCTATAGACATTTCCGCCGGGGATCGTGGCTATGGCTGTATCGATGAATAATAAATTCATGCTGCGCGCTATCGAGCTCGCGCGGGCGGGCCGCTTCGGCGCGCATCCCAACCCTATGGTCGGAGCCGTTATCGTCAGGAACGGTAAGATAATAGGAGAGGGGGCGCACCTTCATTTCGGCGGCCCTCACGCCGAGATAAACGCTCTCAAGGCCTGCCGCGGCGGCGCGCGGGGAGCTGCTCTTTACGTTACGCTGGAGCCCTGCTCGACTTACGGAAAAACCCCCCCCTGCGCCGAAGCCGTCATAAAGGCCGGCATAGCGGCGGTCTTTATAGGCGCTCCCGATCCGAACCCCGCCAACGGCGGGAAGGCGGCGGCCTTGCTGCGGCGCGCGGGGCTGAAAGTGAAAACCGGCTTGCTGAAAAAAGAGTGCGAAGCGCTCAACCCGGCCTTCAATAAGTTCATGCGCACGGGGCTGCCCTATGTGACCCTGAAGATAGCGCAGAGTCTCGACGGCAGGATCGCGGACGCGCAGGGCCGTTCCCGCTGGATCTCCTCGCCGCAGTCGCGGCTGGAGGGGCATAAGCTCAGGGCCGAGGCCGACGCGGTGCTCGCCGGGATCGGCACCGTCCTTGCCGACGACCCGCTGCTGAACGTTCGCGGCCTTAAAGTTCGCCGCCAGCCGTGGATAGTCGCGCTTGATTCCTCTTTCAGGGTTCCGCGCCGCGCGAAGATATTCGATAATGAGCGGGTTATCGTGGCTACTACGCGCCGGGCCTCGGTAACTGCGATTAAGAAATTCTCCAAGGACGTTAAAATACTGGTCCTGCCTTCAGAGAAGGGCCGGGTTTCCCTGCCGGCGCTCCTGAAGGCCCTCGGCGGGCTCGGGATCAGCCATATCCTGGTCGAGGGCGGCGGCCGGGTCGTGGGTTCTTTTATAAGCGAGGGCCTGGCGGACAGGTTCGTCTGTTTCGTCTCCCCCCTGTTCATCGGGGGCACGGAGTCCAGGAATTCAATGGTCTGGCCCGACGCGTTGAACGCGGCGCGCAAGGAGCTGGGGATAAAGGCTAAGATCGTTTCTATCGGCCGCGCGGGCCCGGACTTGATGCTGGAGCTTGGATTTTAATTATGTTCACCGGAATAATCGAGGCGGTAGAAAAAATTAAGGCGGTTTCCGCCGGGAAGCTCCAGGTTACTGTTCCGGCGGACTGGAAGCTGGTATCCGGTGAGAGCGTGGCGGTCAACGGAGCCTGCCTCACGGTTACAGGGTTCAAGCCCGGCCTGGCCGTCTTCGCGGTCAGCCCGGAGACGGTTTCAAAGACCACACTGCGCCTGTTGAAAGCCGGCTCCCGGGTAAACCTGGAGCGGGCGCTCGCCGTGGGCGCGAGGCTGGGCGGGCATTTTGTGACCGGGCATGTGGACGGTACCGCGCGGCTTATTTCTTCGCGCAGCGACGGGAACAGCGTTGTGATAGAGGTTGAAAAGACGACAGGGGCGCTGCTGGCGGAGAAAGGCTCCGTCGCGCTGGACGGTATAAGCCTTACCGTTTACGGGATTTCGGGAACTTCTTTTAAAGCCGCCGTCATCCCCCATACCTGGGAGAACACCGCCCTGAAAAATTTAAAGCCCGGCGGCCTCATGAACATAGAGTACGATATCCTGGGCAAATACGCCGCTAAAAACTCCTCCCCGGGCATTACCAGGGACTTCCTTAAAGAGAACGGCTTTTTCTAGCTTTTTTTCCGCGCGAACCTGATAATCACCGTCTCACCTTTAATTTCCACCTTTCCCGTGCCTGGCACGGCGTCTTCCGGCAGCGGCAGGATCTTTATGTAGCTCTGTGACGACGCTCTTTTTATCAGGGTGTCGGCAGTTTTCCTCTCGGACGAGGCCTTTGCTTCGAAAGACAGCCTTATCCGCTCGTCAGTGACGCTTACGTCTGCGGTCCTTCCCTCCAGGCCGGGCAGCTGTACAGTGACCGTCACCTCTCCCGGCGTACGGTTGATCTCTGTCCGGAACTGCCCCATCAGCATCCTCTGTTCGAACCATTTGCCCCAGTAGCCGTCAAAAAGCGCCTTTTCCTGGTCCCGGAACTCCCCGGACATCTGCTTGCGCACGCGCTCCATTTCGGCAAAAGGGCTGGGTCTGCCGGCAAAGAACCTGTCTCCGAAGAAAACGTCGAAGTCCCGGTCGCTCAGAGGGAAGCCCTGGTTTATCTGCTCCCGTACGGTCCTGCGCCACTTTTCCAGCTCTTCCCATTGTGAGTCGGAGGCTTTCTCCGCATGAGCCATCTGGTGTATCTCTGGCTCCACGGGGGGCTGCTCCGTAATATCTTTCGCCACCGCTTTCCCCTCGTAGATATAGCACGCCTGCCCCATCGTCAAAACCGTGAGAACAGCGATCGCGAGCCAAAGGTATTTCTCTCTCATAGCGCCTCCAGGCGACATAATAAGCGTCCTCCGCCCCCGGCCCTGTCCCCCCGTCTCCGGGGGCGGAGAACGACTCTTACTCCACTGTCAGCCTGCTGGGCTTCAGCTTATGCATGGTCACTTTAAGGGTCCCGTTCTTGTAAACGGCCTTCGCGTCGCCGGTTTTTACCGGGGCGGGAAGGTTAAAGGACCTGTAGAAGTTGCTGTAGCTCTGCTCGTAGCTGCCTGTGCGCTTGTTCTCGTTTTTCTCATTGCGCTCTCCGGAGATCGTGAGAGAATCCTCCGTCAGGTCCAGATTTATATCCTTTTTGTCGATCCCGGACAGCGCCATGGCGACCTCTATGGTTTTGTCCGTCTCCCTGATGTCCACGGCCGGCGTATACATCAGGTTCCGCTCCGCCATGGGAAAGTTCAAGAGATCGTCGACTACGTTCCCGAGGGATTCGAACGGCCTGATCAGCTCGGCAGTGTGCGTCCTGGCCTGTGTGGTATGGGCCGGATGCTTCCTGGCCGGGACCAGATGCTTATTGTGCTTATTGTGATGAACCGCGTGTTTGGAATGCATATTTTACCGCCTCCTTGATTTTCTTAAGACCCGTCTCTATATTGCGACGATCCCCCGGCCTTGTGAAAAAAAACACAAACGCCGGAAGGTTACTGATTCAAAGTCTCAGTAGAAGTTGCTTTTACAGTTGCGGTACCTGAGCCCCTACCCGGGAGTTCACTCTCTGGAAGTAATGTATTTAATTATCCGTACGCAATCAATCAGCAAATCGGGCTAGCCCGAAAAGCGGAGTGCGCATCGGTATCGAGAAGAAAGGGCGGCTCCTGCCTGAAGCTGATTAAAACCAGCGGGAGGCTTCGGCTGCCTGTTCGAGGAGAGGGCGGGAGAAAATGCCGGCGAGGATCACCCCGGCGGCCATAAGGAATATTACCGCTTCGATAAGGCCGGGGGCTTCGGCGGTATGGCCGTTAGCCGACGGTTTCATATACATGACCACGGTCACCTTAAGGTAGTAGTAGATGGAGACGGCGCTCATTATTATGGCGATGATGACGAGGCTGGTATAGCCGGAATTTACCGCGCCGGCGAAAGCGTAGAACTTCGCGAAGAAGCCGGCCAGCGGCGGCACGCCCGCCAGCGAGAACATGAAAGCGGCCATCGCGCCGGCCACCCAAGGCCTGGTTTTCGCCAGGCCGGCCAGGTCCTCTATCTGCGGGCCCTTTTCCTCCTTCTCGAGCAGCAGAGCCACTGAGAAGGCGCCTATCGTAGCCATAGCGTAAACGGGCAGATAATAAAGCACGGCTTCGAAGCCCTGCCGGCCGCCGAAGAAAGCGACGGCGATGTACCCGGCGTGCGCAACGCTGGAATAAGCCAGCAGGCGCTTCAGGCCCTTCTGGGCCAGCGCCATGAGGTTGGCCGATACCGCGGTGACTACGGCCAGCCACCAGAAGATCTCCCGGATAGGGCCGCCGCTGAAAAGGCTGAAAAGCCGCCACAGCACGATCACGCCGCCGGCCTTTACCGCCGCCGCCATGAAGGCCGAGATCGGCGTCGGGGCGCCCTCGTAGGCGTCCGGGACCCACATATGGAAAGGCACGAGCGCCGTCTTGAAGGCGAAGCCGGAGATGACCAGCAGGAAGCCGGCGAGAGCGAGCGGCTGGGCCGGACCCACTTTGAGCGCGGTAAAGGTAAGGGCCGGGTAAAGGGAGCTAAGTATGGCTATGCCCATGACCGTCATCCCCGAGCCGAAAGCGCCCAGCATGAAATATTTGTAGGCCGCTTCAAGGCCCGGCTTGGAGCGCCTTATACCGGCCAGCGCGTAGACAGGCAGGCTCAGCAGTTCCAGCGCGATAAAAGCGGTGAACAGGTCCCCCGCCGCCACCAGGACCATCAGGCCGATGCCGGCCATGAAAAGCAGGAAATAATATTCTCCCAGGTTCTCCTCCGGCGCGGGCGGACGGGCGATGGAAAGGGCTATGACCAGGGCGAGCACGCCGAGGGCAAAGGCCCAGAGGTAGGAAGAAAGCGGGGAGAGCAGGAGCGCTTCGCTGAAGAAAGCCAGCTCGGCCGGCGGGGCCTGCCTGAAGAAAGTGATCGCGACAAGGACGGCGCCGAGCGCGATAAGGCCCTGGGTTCCGCGCAGCTGCCTGATGAAAAGCGGCAGAAGCAGGCAGACGAAAGCCGTGAGCACCAGGAGCAGCGGGCCTGAGAGGGCGGAGGCGGCGTAAGCGAGGGGGTCGGCGATCATTGTGTTTTCTCCCCGCCCAGCGCTATCTTGACTACGGCGGGCGCAGGCGCCGTCTGCTGGCGTGAAAGCGAGATATAGCTGTTTACCGCCGGCATCGCCCTCCTGAGGAAAGGGTTGGGCCAGACGCCTATAAGGACTATGAAGATCAGCAGCGGGGCCAGGTATAGCCATTCCCTGACGCTCAGGTCAGGCAGAACTTTGTTCTCGGTATGCCGCAGCGGCCCGAAAATAACCTGCTGGTACATTCCAAGCATATACACCGCCGAAAGTATCACGCCGGAAACGGCGGCCCCGGCCAGCCACGGGTAGACCCTGAAGGACCCGAAAAGGACCAGGACCTCGCCGATGAAGCCGTTGAGCCCGGGCATGCCTATGGAGGACAAAGTGACGACCAGGAAGACGGCCGAGAAAGCCGGCATCACCTTCGCCAGCCCGCCGTAATCCTCGATCATGCGCGTATGGCGGCGCTCGTAAAGGACGCCCACGAGGAGGAACAGCGCGCCGGTGGAAAGGCCGTGGTTCACCATCTGCAGCACCGCCCCGGACACCGCGGACTGCTCGAAGGCCATTATGCCGAGCATAACCGTCCCGAGGTGCGCCACCGAGGAATAAGCGACCATCTTCTTCATGTCTTTCTGCGTCCAGGCCACGAGCGAGCCGTAAATTATCCCGAACACGCCCAGCCCGGCCAGCCAGGGCGCGAATTCCAGGGCGGCGACGGGGAAGAGCGGAACCGCGAGGCGCATATAGCCGTAGATGCCCATCTTGAGCAGAACGCCGGCCAGAAGCACGCTGCCCGCCGTCGGGGCCTCGACGTGCGCGTCGGGCAGCCAGGTATGGAAAGGGAAAAGCGGGACCTTGACCGCGAATGCCAGGGCGAAAGCCGCGAAGAGCCAGAACTGGGCCTGCTCCGTCAAAGCCCCCCCGTAAAGCGCCGGCAGGGAGAAGGTCCAGGCCCCGGTCGCCGCATGGTGCGCCGAGACCACCCAGAGTATCGCCACCAGCATCAGCACGGAGCCGGCCATGGTGTAGATGAAGAACTTGAGCGCGGCGTAAATGCGCCGGGGGCCGCCCCAGATCCCGATAAGGAAATACATCGGGATCAGCATCCCTTCCCAGAAGAGGTAGAAAGCGAACAGGTCCAGCGCCGCGAACACGCCGATCATCGAGGCTTCCAGGAACATCAGGCACGCGTAATAGCCGCGGCGGCTTTCCTTTATATAGTTGAACGAGGCCAGCACTGCGATCGGCATAAGGAGGGTGGTGAGCATGATCATCAGCAGGCTGATCCCGTCGATGCCCAGTAAATAATTTATGCCGAAGGAAGGCAGCCACGCTTTGTCCAGCTGGAACTGCATAGCGGTTTGCGCCGGGTCGAAGCCGGAGTAAAGCTTAAGCGAGACGAAGAAGATGAGCAGCGTCGCAGCCAGGGCCAGGCCCTTCAGGGCGCCGTCCTTCTCCGGGGGGACGGCCAGCAGGGCAAGGCCGGAGGCGGCGGAGAGGAGGATAAGGAGAGAAAGAGGGTTGGTTAAAAATTCCATTTAAATTACCCAGTAAAGCATCAGCGCCACGCCTATGGCGAAGACCAGAGCGTAAATATCGAGGCGGCCGTTCTGCGCTTTCGCCAGGGCTTTGCCGGCGGAGTAGGAAGCGCTGGCGGAGCCGTTTACGATGACCCCGTCGATAAGCCCCGCGTCAACCAGCTGGAACAGCACCTTGTCGGAGATAAAGCGCAGCGGTTTTATTATAAGGAAGCCGTATATCTCGTCCACATAGAATTTGTGGTAGACCAGGTCGTGCAGCTGGGGCACGGCGCGCTTGAGGGCGGCGGCCGTCTTGGGCAGGGTAAGCAGGAAGGCCGCGGCGATGCCGGACAGCCCGGCGGCTACCGAGATGAACATAAGGCGGGCGGCCTCGGGGTTAGCTTCGACGCCGTGCGCGGCGGCCGGCTCGAGGAAAGCGAGGAGCCTGTCTTTAAGCAGGAAGCCGCCGGCGAGCGCCAGCACGCCCAGCGCGGCCATAGGCAGCGTCATCAGGAGCGGAGACTCGTGCGCGTGGCCGTGGCCGCGCTTCTCGCGGAGGAAGGTGAGGACGAACAGGCGCGTGGTGTAGAAAGCGGTCATCGCCGCCGTAAGCACGCCGGCGCCCCAGACGAAATGGCCGCCGTGTTCGAAAACTTTTTCAAGTATAAGGTCCTTGGAATAGAAGCCTGAAAGCCCCGGCACGCCGGCGATGGCCAGCCAGCCCGCCCCTATCAGCAGGAAGGTATAAGGCATTTCCTTCCTGAGCCCCCCCATCTTGAACATATCCTGTTCGCCGCTCATCCCGTGAATCACGGACCCGGCGCCGAGGAAAAGAAGGGCTTTGAAGAAAGCGTGGGTGGCCAGGTGGAAAACCGAGGCGGAGAAAGCACCGGCGCCGGCGGCCATGAACATATAGCCCAGCTGGCTTACCGTGGAATAGGCCAGAACTTTCTTGATGTCTTTCTGGAGCAGGGCTATGACGGCGGCGAAGAAAGCGGTGAAGCAGCCCGTAAGCATTACTACTTCGAGTGCCCTGGGGGCCAGCTCGTAGAGGAAATGGAGGCGGGCCAGCATGTAGACTCCGGCGGTGACCATGGTGGCCGCGTGGATCAGGGCGGAGACGGGAGTCGGGCCGGCCATCGCGTCGGGCAGCCAGACATAGAGCGGGAACTGCGCGGATTTGCCGGTGGCGCCGAAGAAGAGGAGCAGGCAGATCAGCGTCGGGGCGCCGATGCCGAGGACGGTGATGGAGGTAAGCAGCGGCGCTTTAGCTTCGAGCGTAGCGAAATCCATGGAGAAGACGCCGTTAAAAGCCAGGAGCGCCGACAGGAGCATAAGGCCCAGCAGGAAGCCGGCGTCGCCGACGCGGTTGGTTATGAAGGCTTTTTTCCCGGCGGTAGCTTTCTCGGGGTCTTCGTACCAGAAGCCTATCAAAAGGTAGGAGCAGAGGCCTACGCCTTCCCAGCCCACGAACATCACCAGCGGGTTGTCCGCGAGCACCAGCGTCAGCATGAAGAAGACGAAGAGGTTCAGGTAGGCGAAGTAGCGGTTGTAGCCCGCGTCGCCGTGCATATAGCCGATGGAATAGACGTGGATGAGGAAGCTGACGCCAGTGATTATCAGGGCCATTACGGCCGAGAGCGGGTCGAAGCGGAAGGCCGCGTCGACGCTGAACGTACCCGTGGAGATCCAGCTGTAAAGCGTGTCGCGGAGCAGCCTGTTTTCTGCGGGCAGGTTCAGCAGGTCGGAGAAAGAGAGGGCGGCGAAAATGAAAGCGATGAAAATTGCAAGCGCGCCGATAATGCCGCCCGCTTTCTCTCCGAGGAATTTCTTCCCGAAAAGGCCATTGACCGCGAAGCCGGCCAGCGGGGCCAGGAGTATCCATTTTAACAGGGGGTAGTAGTTTCCTTCCATGGTCTTTAAAATCCCGGCGCTAGCCCTTCAGTTCCTTAATATTTTCAGCTTCCAGCGTCCTGAAGACTGAAGCCAGCGTTATTATCAGGGCCAGGCCGATCCCTGCCTCGGCGGCGGCGATGGCGAACAGCATTACGGCATAAGCCTGCGAAACCGTTTCGGGGCCGAGGGCGACCAGGGCTATGTTGGCGGCGTTGAGCATCAGCTCCAGGAACATCAGCATCCGCACGAGGCTGCCGCAGGTAAGGAAGCCGGCCGCGGCGAGCGAGAACAGCAAGAAGGCGGCGGAGGCCAGGGCGTAGGCGCTCATTGGGCGGTCCTCCTCTTCGCCGTCAGCGCGACCGCCGCCACTATGGCGGCCAGTATCACAAGGGACAGCAGCTCGAACTGGAAGGCGAAGCGGCCGAAGAGCGCGGAGGCCAGGTCGAGCGTGCCGGTTTCCGAAAATTCGGGGGAGACCGTAATGGCCTTAAGCGCGGTGGAGACTTTGAGCAGCTCCATAAGAATTACGGAGGCGGCGGCCAGGCCGAGGACTTTCATAAAGCTGCCCCTGCCGGGCTTGTCGCGCCAGGCCGCGGGGGTCGCGGTAAGGGCCACTATGAAAAGGGTCATGATGGCGCCGGCGTAGAGTATTATCTGCAGGGCGGCCAGCAGCTGGGCGCTGAGCACGAGGTAGATCCCGGCGGTGGAGAGCAGCGCGGCCAGCATAAGCATGGCGGCTTTTACTGGGTCGCGCTGGAAGATCATAAGCAGCGTGGCCAGCGCGGCCAGGCCGGAGAAAAGATAGAAAGCCGCGTTCAGTATCATTCTTCCCCCCGGGATTTCAGATATTCATTGGCAAGGCGGTTCGCCGCGCCTTTGCGGGAAGGTTCGCCCGGCAGGTTCCGGAGCAGGCCGTCTTTAGTCATGAGGAGTTCGCCCCGGTTCAGCGCGCCGCCGGTGAGCTCTTCCGTATCCATGGCGATAGCGTCCTCGGGGCAGGCCTCGACGCACATTCCGCACATGACGCAGCGCGAGAGGTCGATGTCGAAAACGGCGGGATATTTCTCCACGGTATTCTCCGTGTATTCCGCGGCCTCGATGCGTATGCAGTACGCGGGGCAGGCGGTCTGGCACATGAAGCAGGCTACGCATTTGGGAGAGCCGTCGGAGCGGACCTTCAGGCGGTGGCGGGTGCGGAACCGGGCATTGCCTGGCAGGGGTATGGTTTTTTCAGGATACGGTACGGTCAGGATGTTACCGGGGTTGAAAAGGTTGGCGAAGAAATGGCGTATGGTGACGGAAAGGCCGCGGGCTATTTCCCAGAGATAGATCTTCTCAAGGAGGTTAAGCGGCTTATTGTTGACTTTCTTTACGCTTATCATAGCTTTCCTAAAAAGGTCATTGCGGCGCCGGTCAATAAAATATTCAGCAGGGCCAGCGGCAGCAGGGCTTTCCAGCACAGGCTCATCATCTGGTCGAAGCGGAAGCGCGGCAGGGTCCAGCGCACTATCAGCGAGAACCAGCAGAAGAAAACGGTCTTGACGGTAAATGAGCCTACCTGCATCGCGGAGACCAGGTAGTGGTTGAGCGGCAGCTCGGCCCCGCCGGGGAACATGAAGCCGGTCTCATAGAGGTAGGGGACCTGCCAGCCGCCGAAGAACAGGGTCGCGATCAGCATTGAGATCAGAACTATTTCGATGAATTCCGCGAACATGAAAGCCGCGAAGCGCATGGAGCTGTACTCCATGAAGTATCCGATAATTTCCGATTCCCCCTCCACCAGGTCGAAAGGGGTTCTCTTGTTCTCGGCGGTGGAGGCGATGAGGAAGAGTATGAAGGCGAAAGGCTGGCAGACCACGCCCCAGGCCGGGATGAAGCCGAACAGAAGCCTGCCCTGGGCCCGCACCATGTCCTGCAGGCTGGCGGAGCCGTAGATCATCATGAGCCCTACGAGGGTCAGCCCCAGCACCACTTCGTAGGACACCATTTGCGCCGCGCCGCGCAGGCCGCCGAGGAGAGCGAAATTATTCTTCGAAGCCCAGCCGCCGAGGAAGACGCCGTAGATGGCCAGGCCTGACAGGGCCAGCACGAAGAAAAGCCCGAGCGGCAGGTCGGCTATCTGCAGCTCCAGCTGGTAGCCGTAAACCATCACGTAGTCGCCGAAAGGGATCACCGCGAAAAGGGCCAGCACGGGGACCAGCGCGAAGAAGGGCGCCAGGGTGAAAAGGAGCTTCTCGGCGCGGCCGGGCACGAAATCTTCCTTCAGTATCATCTTTATCGCGTCGGCGATGGGCTGGAAAAGGCCGTTGAAAGCGAAGCCGAAGACGGAGGCGCGGTTGGGACCGACGCGGTCCTGCATGAGCGCGCTTACTTTGCGCTCGGCCAGCGTCATCAGGGCGGTAAAGCCCATTACGGCGCCGAGGAAAGCGAGCGCTTTCACGGCGGCGGCGCCGGTGAAGAGCAGGATGTCCTTGTTAGCCTCGAAAAATTCCATCATTTAAGGTCTATGCCTTTTAAAGCGTCTTCGGCCGAATCCAGCCTCAGCGAGGAGCCGCTGTAGGCGGCCAGCTTGTTCACTACGGCCCAAAGCGGCTTTACGCCTTCCGGGGCTTCCGCGGGAGGCGTGGTGCGGCGGCGCAGCCCCTGGTAGTTCACGAAAGTCCCGGGGGTTTCGAAATAAGAGGCGTAAGGGAGAGTGGCGTAAGTTGCGGCCGGTATTTCTCCCTTGTTGGCGGCAAAAACTATAAGCCGGGTTCCGGCGGCTTTAAGGGCGTCTTTTATAAGTCCGGCCGCGCGGGCTTCCGCCAGCACTACCTTGATCTGCCCGGCCGCGATGCGGCTGGAGAGCTCCGCCTGGGATATCCCGCCGTGGGCGTCCTTAACGAGCCGCAAGCCGTTAGCGTTTGGGGAGGGGTCCTTGTTGATAAGTATTCCGTCCTTTATCCCCTGCTCGGAAGCGAAGTCAAAACAATAATTCTCCGTCTTCAGCGCGTCTTTGGCCAGGCGGGCGAGGGCGGCGTTATCCTCTATGGAAAGCCAGGGCGAGCCGAGGACGGCCACCGCTCCGGCCCCGCGGGCTTCGTCTATGCGCGCCGCGACTTCGCGCAGGGCGGGTTCAAAATCTATCAAACCGTTCTTTATCACGCCTTTCACAAGCCTGTCCCCGCCCTGTACCGCTTTGTAGGCCAGGCGGCCGTGGTCGCAGAGCCAGGTATTGGTTTCAGGGTTGGGGAGAGGTACCGTCCTGTAGATGGTGTTTTCGTTGTGATGCGCCTCTATAAGGCAGCCGGTGGCGCAGCCGAGGCAAATTGTAGGGGTTTTCTTCAGGAACCAGACGCGCTGCTTGAAGCGGAAGTCGCGCGAGGTCCATGCCCCCACCGGGCAGATATCGGCGATATTGAGCGAATAGCCGTTATCCAGGGCCTTTCCTTCCTTCATGTCGATATGGGAGTGGTCGCCTCTCCCCATCACTTCGAGCTCCGCGGTTTTTGTGACTTCGGCGCAGAAGCGGACGCAGCGGGTGCAGAGTATGCAGCGCTCATTGTCCAGCACCAGGTGGGGACCCAGGGCGCGGCGTTTCTGCCTGCGCACTTTGTCCTCGTTCTTGAAGCGGCTTTTGGCAAGACTGTAGTCCATGTAATAGTTCTGGAGCCCGCATTCCCCGGCCTGGTCGCAGATGGGGCAATCCAGCGGGTGGTTGATAAGAAGATATTCCAGCACGTCGCGGCGGGCGGCCTTTACTTTATCCGAGACCGTCCGCACCACCATTCCCTCCGCGGCCTCCGTGGAGCAGGCGGTGAGCAGCTTTGGGGCCTTCTCGACTTCCACCAGGCACATGCGGCAGTTGCCCGAAACGGAAAGTTTCGGGTGGTAGCAATAGCGCGGTATATAGACGCCAAGCTTCTGGGCCGCCTCGAGGATGGACGTCCCTTTTTCTACTTCAACCGGTTTCCCGTCTATTGTAAGTGTAGGCATCGTTACTTTTTAGCGCAGGTCTTCCCGTCCGCGTGCGCTTCGAATTCGGCGCGGAATTTCTTGATAAAGCTCATCACCGGCATGGCCATCGCGTCGGCCAGCGGGCAGATAGTGCGCCCCAGCATCCCGTCGGCCACGGAGTAAAGCGTGTCTATATCCTTCCTGTCGGCGCGGCCTTCCTCGAACCGGTTCATTATTCTTTCTATCCAGCCGCAGCCCTCACGGCAGGGGGTGCACTGGCCGCAGGATTCGTGGTGATAGAAATGGGCGAGCACTTGAAGGAGCTTGACCATGCACTGGCTCTCGTCGATAACTATGACCGCGCCGGAGCCCAGCATGGAGCCCGCCGCGGCCAGGGATTCATAATCCAGCTTCACCGCCATGGCTTCGTCGGCGGTGAGCACCGGGGTCGATGAGCCGCCCGGGATGACGGCCTTGAGTATTTTACCGGGCTTGAGCCCGCCGCAACTTTTTTCCAGCAGTTCGCGGAAGCTGACGCCGAGCGGGAGCTCGAAGACGCCGGGCTTATTGACCGGCCCGCTGACGCAAAAAAGTTTTGTGCCCGCGCTTTTTCCGTTCCCGATGGCGGCGTACCAGTCCCCGCCGTTGGCTATTATCGCCGGGACCGCGGCGAGCGTCTCCACATTGTTTATCACGGTGGGGCTGCCGAACAGGCCCTTTATCGCCGGGAAGGGCGGCTTCAGGCGCGGCTGGCCCTTGAAGCCCTCCAGCGATTCAAGCAGGGCGGTCTCTTCGCCGCAGATGTAGGCGCCTGCGCCGCGGTGGGTGAAGATCTCGAAATTGAAGCCGGACCCCAGGATGTTCTTCCCGAGAAAGCCCTTCGCGCGCGCGGCGGAGATTGATCTTTGCAGCAGCTCTGTCTCCTCGGCGAATTCCCCCCGGATGTAGATATAGCCGTGGCCGGCCCCGATCGCGTAGCCGGCTATCGCCATGCCCTCTATCAGGGCGTGGGGGTTTTTAAGGATCAGTTCCCTGTCCTTGAAGGTGCCGGGCTCGCCCTCGTCGGCGTTGCAGACCAGGTAGCGCGGGCCTTCCGCGTCCTTGGGGATGAAGGACCACTTGAGCCCGCAGGGGAAGCCGGCGCCGCCGCGCCCGCGCAGATTGGACTTTTTGACTTCTTCGATAACTTCCGCGGGCTTGAGGCCAAGCGCCTTCTTGAGCGGCTTATAGCCGCCGGCGGCGAAATAGGCTTCTATTTCCGCGACATTATCTTTCAGAAGTATGTTTTCCATATACTAGCGCTGCACGCGGCCGTGCTTCATGTCTTCCAGCAGTGCGTCGAGCTTCTCATCGTTAAGGTTCTCAAAATATTTCTCGTTGACCTGCATCACGGGCGCCGAGCCGCAGGCGCCCAGGCATTCCACGGCGGAGAGGGTGAAGAGGCCGTCCTTGGTCGTTTCCCCCTCGGCTATCCCCAGCCTGGAGCGGAGGCGGGTCAGCAGGCCTTCCGCGCCGGCCATGTGGCAGGAAATATTGCGGCAGACCTGCAGGTGATATTTGCCGACGGGTTCCCTGTTGAACATTGTGTAAAAGGTGACTACCGCTTTGACGCGGGAATAAGGCAGCCCCAGGAGCAGGGCCAGGGCGTCCATGCCCTCCTCCGCTACGTAGCCAGCCTCTTTCTGCATCTCGTGAAGGAGCGGGATAAGCGCGGCGTCCCGGCGCGGATATTTCGCGCAGATCTTCTCCGCCCTGGCCTTGAAGTCTTCCGTAAATTTGAAAGGCATTATCTTTCCAGCTCCCCGCCTATCATGTTTATCTGCCCGAAAGTGGAGACGATGTCGGCTATGTAGCCGCCCTTTATCATCTGCGAGAGCCCGCCGGTCAGGGCGAAGCAGGGGGGGCGCACGCGCAGCCGCCAGGGGCTGCCGGTGCCGTCGCTGACGATGTAGAAGCCAAGTTCACCGTTGCCGCCTTCCACGGCCTGGTAGACCTCGCCTTTCGGCGGCTTAACGCCTTCGAAAGTCAGCTTGAAATGGGCCATGAGGGCCTCTATGTTCCCCGCGACCTCTTCCTTCGGCGGGAGTATAACGTTGAAATCGGGATGGTTTATCGGTCCTCCGGGCAGCTGGGCCAGGGCCTGCTCGACGATGCGCATGCTCTGCTTCATCTCTTCCAGGCGCACGAGGTAGCGGTCGTAGTTGTCGCCGTTGGAGCCCACGGGGATGTCGAAATCGAAGCGGTCGTAGACCAGGTAGGGTGTGGCCTTGCGCACGTCCAGCGGGATGCCGGTGGAGCGGAGCGCCGGGCCGGTGAAGGAGAAAGCGATGGCGTCTTCCTTCGAGATATTCCCTACATTGTGAAGGCGGTCGTAGAAGATCCGGTTGCGGGTGAGCAGTTTGTCGGCGTCGGAAAGGTTCTTGCGCACCTTCTTGAAAACCTCGGCGGTCATCCGCGCGAAATCCGGCGGCAGGTCGCGGGTGAGGCCGCCGACGCGGGTATAGGCGGGAGTTACCCGGCCGCCGGCCACGGCGTCGGTAAGGCGGTAGATCTCCTCGCGGGCGTTGATGAGGTAGAAATATACGGTAAAGGCGGCCAGCTCCATGGCGTTGGCGCCTATGCAGGTAAGGTGATCGGTCAGGCGGGAGAGCTCGCTCATGATGACGCGGATGTACTGGCAGCGCGCGGGGGTTTCTATGCCCATCAGCTTCTCTACCGCCAGGGCGTAGCCAACATTGTTTATCAGGGGCGAGACATAGTTCAGGCGGTCGGTGTACGGGACGCACTGGTTATAGGTGATGTTCTCGCAGGTCTTCTCGAAGCCGCGGTGCAGGTAGCCTATCTCCACGTCGGAATCGGCGACGCGCTCGCCCTGCACGGTCAGCAGGACGCGCACGATGCCGTGCATCGCCGGATGCGACGGGCCCATGTTCAGGACCATGCGCCCGTCCTCGAGCGTTTCCAGGTTCCAGTTCTTCTGCGTTTCGGCGTTCTTCTTTTCCATTCTTAAAATCTTTCCGGATCTCGACTCCCGGTCCCCCCTACTCCCTATGCGGGATCCTGGGCTGCCTTTTCTTAAGCGGGTAATCCTTGCGCAGCGGGTGGCCTTCGAAGCCATCGTACATCAGTATGCGCCGCAGGTCGGGATGCCCTTCGAATTTTATCCCGTACATATCGTAGGCTTCCCGCTCGAACCAGTTGGCGCCGGTCCACAGCGAGGTGAGGGAAGCTACCCGCGCGTCAGTTCCCGCGACGGGGCATTTGAGGCGCAGGCGGTAATTGTTCTTGGAGGAATAAAAATGGCAGACCAGCTCGAAGCGGGGCTCGCGCGGGAGGTAATCCGCGGCGGTCAGGTCCATCAGGAAGTCGAAGCCCAGCTCGTCTTTCAGGAAGGCCGCGGCTTTCAGCAGCGCCTCTTTTTTCAGGATTACGGTCTCGTCGCCGCGGAAAGCGTGGGTGTCCAGGACGTCGTCCGGGAACTTGGCTTTAAAGGTCTCCAGCAGGTAGTTCGTCATTTATATTTGCGGTCCAGCACGGATTCTCTGGAGACTTTCTCCTGGAGCTTTATCAGGGCGTCCAGTATGGCCTCGGGCCGCGGCGGGCAGCCGGGGATGTAGATATCCACGGGGATGATCTTGTCGATGCCCTGGACGGTGGCGTAATTGTCGTAGAACCCGCCGGAGGTGGCGCACACGCCGAAGGAGACCACCCACTTGGGTTCGCACATCTGGTCGTAGACGCGTTTTAAGACGGGGGCCAGCTTCTCGTTCACTGTTCCCACCACGAACAGCACGTCGGCCTGGCGGGGCGAGAAGCGCGGGTATTCGGCGCCGAAGCGGGCGATGTCGTAGGCGGAGGCGAAAACCGACATATATTCCATGCCGCAGCAGGCGGTCACGAAAGGATACTGGAAGAAAGAATATTTCCTGCCCCAGTTGACGGCCTCGTCAAGGCGGGTAGTGAGGAAGGAGTGCCCGAAAACGGTTTCTAATCCCATTCCAGGGCCCTCTTTTTAATTGAATAGACCAGGCCGGCGGCAAGAACAGCCAGGAACCCGGCCATGATATAGAATGCGCCGGGGCCGAGGTCCCTGAAGGAGACGGCCCAGGGGTAGAGGAAAGCTATCTCGATGTCGAACATCACGAAAAGCACGGCTACCAGGTAAAAGTTGACCCGCGCCGCGCCGCGCGGCTCCATGGCCGTCGGCATGCCGCACTCGAAAGGTTCCTGCTTTATCGGAGTTTTCTTTTTTGGCCCGAAGAGAACGGAAAGGATGAGCATCGCCGTTGCGACGACAAGGCCGAAGCCGGCGGTAAGAAGAAAAGCAAGGTATTGTCGCATCGGTTACATTCTACTACATAATTTAAATTTCAGTAACCCCTGTTTTACTATATGTGTGTTGACTTATGCGGGAATCCGCGGGAAGCCGGCTATTTAGAACACGCCTTGTGCCTGAAGCAGGTTACCAGGTGGTCGTTCACCAGGCCGGTGGCCTGCATATGGGCGTAGATTATGGTCGTGCCTACGAATTTGAAGCCGCGCTGTTTGAGGTCGGCGCTGAGGGCGTCCGACTCCCTTGAGGAGGCCGGGATCTGGTCGAGCCTGGTCCAGCGGTTTACTTTAGGCTCTCCCCCCACGAAAGACCAGATATACTTAGAGAAAGTCCCGAACTCTTTCCGCACCTCCAGGAAGCGTCGCGCGTTGTTCACCGCGGCGTTGACCTTAAGGCGGTTGCGGACTATCGAGGGGTCTTTAAGGAGCGCCTCGATCCTGGCCGGCGTGAACTTCGCCACTTTTACGGGGTCAAAACCGGCGAAAGCCATCCTGTAGCCCTCGCGCTTGTTCAGGATGGTGGACCAGCTTAACCGGCCTGGGCGCTCTCCAGCGTGAGGAACTCGAACTGGACGCGGTCGTCGCGGACCGGGACGCCCCATTCGGCGTCATGATACGGGATGTAAAACGGGCTGGAGCCGTAGGCCCACGGGCATCTTTGTTTATCTTTCATAAATCAGGCGGAGGCTATTTTTCCTCGAGCAGCAGGATCAGCGCGGTCATCGCCGCCCTCGTTAGCCGGGCGTCCAGAAGTCCCTGCCTGATCGAGCGCGCCTGCGCTTCCTCCCCCCAATGCGGCCCGTGCGAGCGCCGGAGCCTGGCGCAGATACGCTCCACCATGCGCTCTATCTCCATGGGCTTCGGCTCGCGCGCTTCGCGCTGGGCGGAAGGTTTAAGAACGTGGGCGCGGGTCGCTAGTTCGTAAGCTACTACCGCCACCGACTGGCCAAGGTTCATCGAGGGCTGCTTCTCGCGCGTGGGAATATTTATGGTAGCGCTGCAGAAAGAAAGGTGCTCCTTGGTGAGGCCGGTTTTTTCCGGGCCGAAAATGATCGCGGTTTTCCCGGCGCAGCCGGAGATATAGGCCGGGGTTTCGGAAAGAAGTATCACGTCGCGCCCCGGGATGGCCCTGTGCAGCGAGGAGGTCCCGAGCAGCAGGGAGCAGTCCGCCGCGGCTTCGGGGATGCTGTCGAAGATCTTCGCGGAATTTATAACGTCCATGGCGTCGATAGCGGAGACGGAGGCTTCGCTGCGCCAGGCGTCCGCGGCCTCCTTCCAGTCGGATTCGAAGGGCGCCACCAGGGCAAGCTCTGCCAGGCCGAAATTCGCCATAGCGCGCGCCGCGGCCCCGATATTGTCCGGGTTCCGCGGCCTTACCAGGATTATTTTAAGCTGGCTCTGCATATGATGTGTTCGGCCTGCACACTTTTCGGGGGCGGGCAGTCTTCGCTTAAACGGTTTTGATCCCGCAGGACCCGGCGAAGGCGACGAGCTTCTCCTCGGTGAGTCCGCGGCCCAGGACGCCGTCCAGGCGCTTTACAAGCCTGCCGTCCTTGAAGAAAAGCACGGTGGGGACTACTTCCACGGCGAAATGCTCCTCGATAGCGGGGAGGTCGTCGACGCAAAGCTTTACGAAAACGGCCGGGCTCGCCTTCGCGTTTTTTTCAAGGGCGGGTATGAAGGAGGAGCAGAAGTGGCACCAGCCGGAATAAAAAAGGACCAGCCTTTCTCCGCCGGCCGCGAGCTCCGCGTCAAAATCTTTTTTTGTCCTGATATCTTTCATTTCCGTGTCCCCCGCTCCGTCAAATTTCATGCCTGGGCACGTCGTGCGTGGCCAGGTAATCCAGGGCGTTCTTCGCCGCCGCCTGCTGGGCTTCCTTCTTGTTCTTGCCCGAGCCCAGTCCCAGCGTCTTTTTCCCGAGGCAGGCCCGCACCGTGAAAAGCTTCTGGTGCTCAGGCCCGGTCTCGCTCATGAGCTCATAGTCCGGCGGGCGCTTGTGGGCTTTCTGTATTATTTCCTGCAGTATGCTTTTGTGATCGATGTCGAGAAGCTCTGGAACCTGGCTTTCCAGCCAGGGGATGATAAGTTTCTCGGCGTGCGGCAGGCCACCGTCCAGGTAGACGGCCCCGAGCACGGCCTCCATGGCATTGGCCAGGATGCTGTGGCGCTTGCTGCCGCCGCTGAGATGTTCTCCGGCCCCGAGGCTTATGTGGTGGCCCAGCTTGATAAGCTCCGCCCAGCGGGCCAAGTTGGCACGGGAGACGATGGCTGACTTGCTCTTGGAAAGGAACCCTTCGTTTTCAGAGGGGTTCTTAAGGAAAAGGTAATAGGATACTACCAGGCCAAGGACGCTGTCGCCCAGGAATTCCAGGCGCTCGTTGTGCCGGAGGGCGCCCCGCTCGGTCGCGTGCGACTTGTGGGTGAGGGCTTCGGCCAGCAGCTCCCTGTCCCTGAATTTATATCCTATTACTTCCTCGAGAGAAGTCATTCCGGTTATCGGAAGGCTAAGGTATCAAGGATAAAGGCCGAAGAACAGAATGGGGATCGCCCCACTTTATCCTTAAGCCTTCATCCGCCTAGCCTTTTTCCGCCTAGTCTTTCTTTCCGGATTTTTCGGTTATGTAGCGGACTGCTTCGCCGACGGTCTTTATCTTTTCCGCGTCCTCGTCGGGTATTTCGATGTCGAATTCTTCCTCGAGCGCCATTACGAGTTCCACGGTGTCCAGGGAGTCCGCTCCGAGGTCCTGCACGAACTGCGCCTGCGGGGTGACTTCCGCCGCGTCGACGGCCAGCTGCTCGATTATTATTTTTTTAACTCTCTCTTCAAGGTTTTCGGTAACTGCCATTTCGGTACCCTCCTGCTTAGTATTGTAAATCCGCTGAAAATTTATTGGCTCACGGCTCCGGGTTTCCCCGTATTACATGTACAGTCCGCCGTTCACGGACAGCACCTGGCCGGTGATATAGGCCGAGTCGCCGCCGGCCAGGAAGAGCGCGGCCTTCGCGACGTCGCCGGGCTCGCCCATGCGGCCAAGCGGGATCATTTCGGAGATCTTCGCCCTGGCCTCTTCTTTCAGGTTCTCGGTCATCCGCGTGCGGATGAAGCCGGGGGCCACCGCGTTCACCAGTACCTGGCGGGGAGCGAACTCCCTGGCCAGCGACTTGGTGAGGCCTATCAGGCCGGCCTTGGAGGCGGAGTAGTTCGCCTGGCCAGCCTGGCCGCTCTGCCCTACTACGGAAGAAATATTTATTATGCGCCCGGCGCGAGCCTTCAACATGAGCCTGGAGGCCGCTTTGCACATCAGGAACGCGCCTTTCAGATTGACGTCGATGACGGCGTCGAAATCGGCCTCCTTCATGCGCAGCACCAGGTTGTCCTTGGTGATCCCCGCGTTGTTGACGAGGATATCAAGCTTCCCGAAAGCTTTTACGGCTTCCTCGACGGCTTTATCGCAGTCCGCCTCTTTCGAAACGTCCAGCGCCAGGCCTAGGGTCTTCGCCCCGGTCTTCGAGGTTATCTCCGCGGCGGCAGCGGCGGAGTCCTGCAGCGAGAGGTCGGCGACGGCCACCGAGGCTCCCTCGGCCGCGAAAGCTGCGGCTATCTCTAAGCCTATGCCGCGGGCCGCGCCGGTTATAAGGGCCGTTTTTCCCTCAAGAAGCTTCACTCTTCCTCCTTGGCGGCCGTGATGCGGTCCTTGACCTGCTCCATCTGCTTCTTAATGTGCGTGATCATCCCAGAGGCGGCCAGGTCCCCGCTGACGCGGACCGCGTTGAAAATGGCGTTGGGGGTCACGCGGCCGTGGCAGACCATGACCACCCCGTTAACGCCGAGGAGCGGCGCGCCGCCGTAAATGTCCACGCTCATCTTGATCTTCATGTCGGTGAAAACTTTGCGCATCAGCATGGCGCCTATCTTATAGGTGAACTTGCTCATGATCTGCTCTTTGAGCATTTTAAAAACCACCTTGGCCGCGCCCTCGTAGAGCTTGAGCGCGACGTTCCCGTCGAAACCGTCGGCTACGACCACGTCGGTAAGGCCTTCCGGGATGTCGCGGCCCTCGACGGGGCCGTGAAAATTCAAGCCCATGTTCTTGATGAGCGGCAGGGTTTCCTGCACCAGGGCGTTGCCCTTGGATTCCTCCTCTCCGATGGAGAGCAGGCCTACGGACGGATTCTCGATCTTGAACAGGGACTTCATATAGATCGAGCCCATTACGGCGAACTGGGCGAGGTGCCAGGGCTTGCAGTCCATGTTGGCGCCGGCGTCCAGAAGTAAAGTCGTGCCCCTGAGCGTGGGCAGCGGGGCGGCTATGGCCGGGCGGATCACGCCTGGGATCCTCTTCAGCTTGAGAAGGGCGGCCACCATTATTGCGCCGGAATTCCCGGCCGAGATAAAGGCGTCGGCCTTGCCCTCGTGGACAAGCCCGGCCCCGATCATGAGGGAGGAGTTCGGCTTGGAGCGGCACTCGGCTACGGGGTCGCCGCCCATCTCCACCGTCTGCGGCGCGTGGACGATGGTTATCCTTTCAGGATCTTCCGCCCCCAGGCGGCGCAGCTCCTCCCGTATTTCGGGATCCCTGCCCACGAGTATCACCTCATGGGCCAGCTTTTTTGCGGCAAGCAAGGCCCCTTCAACGTTTGGCTTAAGGCCTAGATCCCCGCCGTGAGCGTCAAGCGCTATTCGCATAGTTGCTAGCCTATGGCCGGGCCGTACCGGGGGCTCCGCCCGCCGGACGGCCTTCGCAGGTTATTTCTGATCCTTGCCCTCTTCGGTCTTGGCGGCTTTCTGGGCTACTTCCAGCTTTCCGTTGTAGAAGCCGCAGGAAGGGCAGACGCGGTGGGGCAGGCGGAGCGCTCCGCACTGGGCGCAAGCCGAGAGGGATTTTACCTCCAGCTTCCAGTTCTGCGAGCGGCGCTTGTCCCTGCGCATTGGGGTATGTTTTCTTTTAGGATTAGGCATAGTAGTACCTCGTTAATTAGACTTGGATATCTTCACTTTCCGGGCTTGTCCTGGTCCGGCAGCTTCAGCCCTTTAAGGCCGTCGAAGGCGTTCGCTTTCTCTGATCTGCAGGCGCAGACAAGCTTGTTGCGGTTAATCCCGCAGACAAGGCAGCGCCCTTTGCAGCTGTCGGAACACAAAACCTTTATAGGCGCGAGCACACCGACTGTTTCCCTTATTACTTCGCGCGTATCTATATATTCTACCGTATCCGGGTATACCTCGTCAAAAGAGTCCTCGAAAGTCCGGACGATCGGCTCGGCGCAGCGGGCGCAGATCATCTCCAGTTCGGCGCTAGCCTTCCCCTCCAAAAATATTGAGTCCAGCCCGACGGTGAAATTAAGCTCGAGGCTGACTTTTTTAAGCGTTACGGGCGGGTCGAAGAGGGCCGCGTAGCCGGCCACGGGAGGCTCGAGCCTGAGATTAAGGCCTTCTTCTTCCTTGATATCAAGATAGTTGAAAATCAGCGGGTCTTTTTCCTGCATAAGAATAATAAGATATCAACTATCCGGATAATAGTCAATGCCGCAGCCGTCGCTTTGGCAAGACGGCCGCCGGTATTTCAGGGCGGGCCGGCCGCTCAGGAGCAGTTGATCTTTTCGGCGACCGCGTACGGCGGCTTGCGGTTCGCGCTGTGGTAGGTCCGGATCAGCACTTCGGCGATCAGGCCCATAAAGGCGAATTGGACCGCGACGAGCGCGAAAAAGATAGCGACGAGGAAAAGCGGCTGGTCCTTGACGAAGATGCCGTTGAAGAACTTGTTGTAGAGAGTCCAGGCGGCCATCAGGCCGGACCCCGCCAGGAGCGCGAGGCTCAGGCCGCCGAACAGGTAGATCGGCTTGGTGATGAAATCCCCCATGAACTTGACGGTGAAGAGGTCCAGCACGACCTTGAAGGTGCGCGCCAGGCCGTACTTCGACTTGCCCGAAGTGCGCGGCCGGTGGTTCACCGCGAGCTCGGTTATCGACGCCCCGGCGTAGCCGAGTATCGCCGGCAGGAAGCGGTGCATCTCGCCGTAGAGGTCGACCTCCTTAAGCAGCGAGGCCCTGTAGACCTTGAGGGTGCAGCCGAAGTCGTGAAGCCTGACGCCGGTGACCGCGGAAATAATGAAGTTGGCGGCCCGCGAAGGCAGTATGCGCGAGAAGAACGCGTCGCGCCTGCTGCTGCGCCAGCCGCTGACCACGTCTATTCCGGCGGCGGCGGCGGCGAATAGGCGCGGGATATCTTCCGGGTCGTTCTGCCCGTCCGCGTCCAGCGTGACGATCCACTCGCCGCGCGCGGCGGCGATGCCGGCGGCCAGCGCGGCCGTCTGCCCGTAATTCTTGGAAAGGCGCAGGGCCCGCTGGCCTGGTTCGGCGGAGAATTTCGCCAGTTCAGCGAAGGAGCCGTCCGAGCTGCCATCGTCGACCCAGATCACTTCATAGGGAACTTTCATCCCGGCCAGCGCGGCGCTGAGCTCAGTTTTAAAAACAGGCAGGTTCTCTTTCTCGTTGAAGACGGGGATCACGGCGGAGATCAGGGGGGTCATTTTTTCAATCCTTTCTTTTCCAGAAGTTCCTCATATAGCTCTTCCTGTTGCCGTACCATGAAATCTATATCGAATTCCCGCAGGTCGGTGGCCGCGGCCCCTGCCGCAAGCTTCCCGCGGAGCGCGGCGTCGCCGAGCAGGCTCTCCAGCGACGAGCAGAACCCGTCCAGGTCGCCGGCCCGCACGAGATAGCCGTTCTTCCCGCTGGCGAGGATGTCGGAGACCCCGTCGGCCGCGTAGCAGACGGAGGGCAGGCCCGTCCTGAGGGCCTCGACCAGGGCGCGCGGCAGGCCTTCCCACAGCGAGGTCAGCGCGAAGATGTCCGACGCGGCCAGCAGCTCCGCCGTATCCTCGCGCCAGCCGATGAACTTGCACGCTTTGCCGAGCCCCAGCTCACGGACCTTGTCCTGGTATCTCTGCAGGCCGCTCCCGCCGCCAGCGAATACGAAGCGCGCCGACGGGAATTTCGGCGACAGCCGCCGCGCGGCCTCGATGAAGTGATCAGGGTTCTTCTGCGGCTTGGTATTCCCGACGCAAAGGACCACGGTGTCCGACCCGTCCAGCCCGAGCGTGGCGCGCTTGATCTCTTTGTCAACTCTCGCCGGATAGGCCGCAAGCGCGACGCCGCTGCGTATCAGGCGGTAGCGGGCGGGATCGCCTATGCCCGCGGCGCGGGCCGTCTCCATATTGGACCTGGAGACGAAGACAAGCGCGTCGGAGAACCGGGCGCAGATCTTTTCCAGGAAGACGTAGAGGCCGCGCACGAGCGGGTTCTGCAGCGGGTGGAAGCCGAACCCGTGGAAGGTGTGGACGATGCCCGGCACGCCGGCCGAGCGTGCGGCCAGGCGGCCGAGGATGCCGGCCTTGGACGAGTGAGTATGCACTATGTCCGGCTTTAGCTCCTTCAGAAGGCGGCGCAGTTCGAAAAAAGCGCGGGCATCCTCGAGCGGGGAGATCTCCCTGACGAGGTGTTCCGCGCGGACTATGTTCGCGTCGGAGACACGGTGGTCCAGGTCCCCCCGCCAGCCGCAGATGATCATGGCGTCGTAGCGGGACTTGTCCAGCGTGCGCGCGGTGTGAAGGGTATTCCCCTGCGCGCCGCCTAAATCCAGGCGTGTTATTATATGCGCTACTTTGATCATCGCTTCAGGGCCATGCCGCGCCGCCTCAGGGTCGCCCACCGCGGCCGCTTACCTTATATAAGGGGAAATAGTGCTTAAGGATGTCGCGGTACTTTGCCCCCCTGGCTTTGGCCATCCCCCGCGCGCCCAATATGCACAGGCCGTTCCCTTCTCCGGTCCCGATCCCGCGCAGAACAAAAAGCTTCGGCTTCTTCCCGTCGAAAATGGGGCGTATGCTGAAAAGCGTGGAGCGCAGCGCGCCGGCGCCAAGGGCGGCGGCTATGGGGCCGGTCCCTTCGACCACGGCCGAGCCGGCCGTGCCCTCCACCCTTATGGACCTCAGGGCCCCGGAGGCGTCGCGGGCCAGGGGTATTATCGCGCGAATATAGCCTATTTTATTGGAGCGGTTCAGGCGGTTCTCTATCCAGCGCGGCTCCAGCAGGAGGGTCCAATATACGTCGGAGCTGATAGTCTTGTCTTCCGACAGGCAAAGAAGCCCCTCCGGGGGGCCGAGCAGGGTGTGCGTGTAAAAGTTAAAAGGCGTCATGCGCGGCAGCGGCCTGCCGCCGTCGCTGATCCCGGAGCTGGTGAAGCCGCCGCAGGCGCGGTGGAGGTCCGCCGGGGCGAGGCCCGTGCCCGCCTGGAGGGTTTCCCCTTTCGTTTCCGAAGCTGCCGCGGCCGAAGGCGAGCTTTCGGCCTGCAGTCCGGGGAAGGGCAGGCAGTGGGAGGAGTCGCAGAGGTTGTACTCCCTGCTCTCGTGGGAGATCAGCGCCGCCAGGCCGGAGAGGCGGGTCCTCACGGTCACCGCCATAGCCTTGAGCTGCTCCGGCAGCCTGGAGCCGTCGGCCAGCTTGGCCGTTATCGGGCTGACCAGGTTCTCGATGGAGGTCTCGTTGATGAGCCAGAAACCTTTTTCTCTCACCAGGGCCAGGAGCTCGCCGGAGACTTCCTTGTCCCCGCGGTCCACGCCGTAGATGCCGGCGAGGTCGGGATTTTTTATAAGGATGACGCCGCCGGGGACTTTCGGGACTATCCGCAGGCTGTTGGTGGTCGTGTGCGCCTTCGCGCCCATGCTGTCCCTTATCTCGTAGATGCGGTTCATCTCGTCGTAGGAGACCGTCCACTGCATGTTGGCCCTGCCCGGGGAAATATTGCCGAGGCGCGTATCCACCAGGTCGAAGTCCGTGGCGGCTATGAAGCTGAAACTCTTGACCAGCGAGGGGACGCCGTCCTTCCCCGCGTAAAGCCCGACCTTGACTTTCGGCCCGGCAGGCGGGAGCGGGTCCTTATGGACCGGCCACGCCAGGCGCGCCCAGTAAAGCATATTGTCGATCTTTCCTTTCACGTATTTGCGGAGGTTCTTTTCCTTTTCTATGAAGAACGGCTCTTTCGGATCTAGATCTGCCAGGGTATAGTAGGTCTGCCAGGCCGGGACGTAGAAGTCGGAGTCCTCGTACAGGCGCGCCATGTCCAGCTCCGCCTGAATGTTCCGCTGGTCGTAGGTAAGCGCTTCCTTTATGAAGTTCACGGCGTGGGGGCGTTTTTTAAGGCGTACGAGGTTTGCCGTTATGAGCTGTGCCGTCGGAGAAAGGAGGTAGGGGTAGCGGGTATAGAGTGAGCGCAGGTCCTCGATGGCGGCGTTCGGCCCGCCCAGTTCCGCTTCGGCGATGCCCATGGCGAAGCGCGCCTGGCTTGAGAGGTCCTGGTCGCCGGTGAGCGTGAGGGCTTTCTCGAACGACGCCCGCGCGTCCTGGTATTTCTCGAGGCTGAGCAGGTTCCAGCCTTTTTCAAAGTGTATGTAAAAATCTTCTGGGCTGAGTATCTCCCCCTTAAGGAGGTAGGCCAGGGCCTCCTCGTTCTTCCCGGCCTCGGCGAGAAGCACGGCGAGATCGCGAAGCGCGGCCGCGTTCAGCGCCTGGTCCGAAGAGCGGTAGATGACGTATTTAAGAGCCCCGGCCGCGTCCTCGGGCCTGCCGTCCATCCATTGGGCCGCGGCGTCCGCATAGATCCTGGCGAGGTCCTCCTCGGCCGGCAACAGGGCCGGGGCGAGCAGGAGCGAGAGGCAGAGCAGCGCGGTTTCCCTCTTGAGCATAGGAACAAATTTAGCAATTATCACGGGCAAAGGGAAGTACGGCGTAAAAATGCGGAAAGTATTTTGAAAACAATTCATGTTTATGTATAATAAAAAGCGACGGGCCATTAGCTCAACGGTAGAGCAGACGCCTCTTAAGCGTAAGGTTACAGGTTCGAATCCCGTATGGCCCATTCGATTTAACGCCGGAGTAATGAGTAATGCAGGAGAGTAAAAGGGCGCAGGTGAAGCCTCCCCGGTTTATTCAACGCTCTTACTCATTACTCTTTTTCTTTTAGGGGACCCGGCGGCGCACGATCTTTAAAGTCGGGATGGCGGAATTGGCAGACGCGCATGGCTTAGGACCATGTGGGGTAATTCCCGTCGGGGTTCAAGTCCCCGTCCCGACACTTACAAGAAATTTCAACTACACCATCGGAGGAAACATGAACATTACTTTAGGTTTCGGCGATAAGATCAAGAAGATCAAGCAGGAAGGCTGCGTGCATGTGTTCGGGGTGAACCTGGACTCCAAGGCGCTGGCCGAGGCTTCTCAGGAGGCCCTGGTCCGCCTCCAGAGCGTAGTCAGCCTGCCCGGCTTCCGCGTGGGCAAAGTTCCCCTGACCATGATAAAAGACCAGTTCCCGTCCATGGTCAAGGACGAGGTCCTCGATATCGCGGCCAAATCCTCGCTGCCCGAGATCTTCAAGGGCGCCCAGCTCAACCCCGTCGTGGCCCCGATGCTGAAGAACGTCAGCTATGAGCCCGCGAAGTCCCTCTATTTCGAGCTGCAGTTCGAGTGCTCCCCCTCCATCGAGCCGAAGGGCTACGAGAAGATAGCCGCCACCCGCAAGGTGCACAAGATCACCGACGCCGAAGTAGAGAAATATATAAACCAGGTACGCGAATATAACGCCTACCTTAAGCCCGGCGCGGAGGGCGAGGCCGCCACGAAGAACCATTTTGTGATAGTGGACTACGACACCTTTGAGAACGGCGTGATCGTGGCCGACGGCGCCGTGAAGGGCGAGATCGTCGACCTTTCCAGCCCCCAGACCATCGCCGGCCTGGCCGAGGCCGTGATAGGAGCGAAGAAGGGCGAGAGCCGCGAGTTCGACGCGCCCTTCGGCGACAAGAAGATGCATTTCAAGGTTACGGTCACGGAGCTGAAGCAGAAAGTAGTGCCCGAGCTGGACGAGAACTTCCTTAAGGAAGCCGGCGTGAAGACCGTGGAGGAGCTGAAGGCTAACGTGCGGAAGCTCCTGGAGCAGGGCTCCGCCGAAAAAACCGAGAAGGACATGCTGGGCCAGCTCGAGGAAGCCCTTATAAAGAACAACCCGCTTGCGCTTCCCCCCACCCTGGTCAAGGAAGAGACGCAGGAACTGCTTGAGCTCTTCAAGAAGCGCGCGCCCGCCGAGCAGCATATGCCGGACGAATCCCTCCTCGAGCGGCTCAGGCCGGTCGCGGAGCGCAACCTCTCCCTTACCTATATACTGCACCATATCGCCAAGAAAGAGAAGATAGAGGCCACCGACGCCGAGCTGGACGCCGAACTGGAGAAGGTGATGGCGCGTCTTAACACCGAAGAAGAGAAGAAGAAAGGCCGCGAACTTTTCGAGAAGCGTAAGGAATATATAAGGGCCTCCATGGTGGAGAACAAGACCATGACCATGGTTAAGGACAAGGCCGTAATAAAGGAAGAGCAGGCCTAGAGCGGTCCGGAAGTTTATAAAGCTACAGGAGGAACAATGTTAATACCGACAATCCTTGAAAAATGGAACCAGGGCTCGATGGTGTCATACGACATCTTTTCGCGCCTGCTTAAAGACCGGATCATCTTTTTCGGCGACCCGGAAGGCGCCGTGTCCACCGCTTCCGCCAATACCGTTATCGCCCAGCTCCTTTACCTCGACGCCGAGGACCCCGAAAAAGAGATCAACCTCTACATCAATTCCCCCGGCGGCATGGTCACGGCCGGCCTGGCGGTTTACGACACGATGCAGTTCATCAAGGCCCCCATCTCCACCATCTGCATGGGCATGGCGATGAGCTTCGGCGCGGTGCTGCTGGCCGCCGGCTCGAAGGGCAAGCGCTACGCGTTGCCTAACTCCCGCATCATGATCCACCAGCCCCTGATCTGGGGCGGCGGCATCTCCGGGCAGGCCACGGATATCGAGATCGAGAGCAAGGAAATGCAGGAGAGCAAGACCCGGCTCATCAACATCATGGCCAAGCACACCGGGCAGGACGCGAAAAAGGTCCGCGCGGACATGGAAAGGAATTTCTACCTCTCCTCGGCCGAGGCGAAAGATTACGGGATCATCGATTCCGTGCTCGAGCACCGCAAGCAGATGTAAAACCGGGCGCCGGCGCCCCCTCCCGATAGGGCGGGGGGCCGCGCCCGAAGTTTTTACGGGGGACGGGCTTATTCCAAAGTATTGATCCAGGAAATATATCATGCAAGAAAAGTTAACTGCCGAGATTGCTTATCCAGCGTCCCTGCCCGCTATAGCGATCAGGGACGTCGTAATGTTCCCCTACATGGCGCTCCCCCTCTCTGTGGACCGCCCCAAGTCCGTCGCCGCCATAGAGGCCGGCCTCGCGGCCGGAAAATACATCCTGGCCCTTGCCCAGAAAAAGCCCAATATCGACGACCCCGCTCCCGGCGACCTTTACGACTACGGCGTGGTAAGCTCCATCTCCCAGTCCCTCAAGATGCCCGACGGAACCATGCGGGTTTTCCTCGAGGGCAAGCGCCGCGCGCGCGTGCGCAAGATCGACCTGGACAAGGGGCAGGCTTTCCTCCTGGCCGAGGTCGAATACACGGAAGAGTTTACCGAGAAGAGCGCGGAGCTCATAGCCCTGATGCGCCACGCCGGCGAGATCTTCGAGGCTTACGTGAAGCTCAGCACCCGCATCACCCTCGATTCCACGGCTTTCCTCCAGCAGCTCGACAACCCGTCCAAGCTCGCCGATACGATAGCGGCCCACTCCATGTTCAGCCTGGCCGACCGCCAGGAAGTCCTTGAGACCGAGAATCCCCGCGAGCGGCTCGAGAAGCTGATAAAGTTCCTGGCAAAAGAAGTCGAGATCCTCGACATCGAGCACAAGATCCACGGCCGCGTTAAGACGCAGATCGAGAAGTCGCAGAAGGAGTATTACCTTAACGAGCAGATGAAGGCCATCCAGAAGGAACTACATCAAAAGGACGATTTCTCGAAGGAAATAGACGAGCTCAAGAAAAAGATAAAAGCGGCGAAGATGCCGAAGGAAGCCGAGGCCGCCGCCGAGAAGGAACTGGCCCGCCTGGCCAAGATGATGCCGTTCTCCCCCGAATCCACCGTCAGCCGCTCCTACCTTGACTGGCTGACCTCGCTGCCCTGGTCCGTGGAGACCAAGGACGAGATAGACCTGATCGCGGCCAAGAAGATCCTGGACCAGGACCACTTCGGCCTAAAGAAGCCCAAAGAGCGCGTGCTGGAATACCTGGCCGTCTGCAAGCTTACCGAGAAGCTCAAAGGACCCATCCTCTGCTTCGTCGGCCCTCCCGGCGTGGGCAAGACCTCCATCGCCCGCTCCATAGCGCGCTCCATGGGCCGCAACTTCGTGCGGATGTCCCTGGGCGGCGTGCGCGACGAGTCCGAGATCCGCGGCCACCGCCGCACCTACGTGGCCTCCATGCCCGGGCGCATCATCCAGAGCATGAAGAAAGCCAAGAGCCGCAACCCCGTCTTCCTCATGGACGAGATAGACAAGATGGGCTCCGACTGGCGCGGCGACCCCGCGGCTGCCCTGCTCGAGGTGCTGGACCCGGAGCAGAACAGCGAGTTCAGCGACCATTTCCTGGACGTCCCTTACGACATCTCCAAGGTGATGTTCATCGCCACCGCGAACACACTTTGGGGCATCCCCGTCAGCCTGCGGGACCGCATGGAGATAATCGATTTCAGCGGCTATACCCACGACGAGAAGATCGAGATCGCCAAGAAGTTCCTTATCCCGCGCCAGACGAAAGAGCACGGGATCAAGGAAGGCGTGCTCAAGATAGACGATAAGGGCATAGACGCCGTGATCCGCGGCTATACCCGCGAGGCCGGCGTACGCAACCTGGAGCGCGAGTTCGGCTCAATGTGCCGCCGCTCCGCGCGCATGATAGTCGAGCAGAAGCTTTCCGTAGTCAAAGTTACCCCTGAGAACCTGGGCGACTACCTTGGCGTTCCCAAGTTCCTTACCACCCGGGTCTCCTTCAACGCGGTCGGCATGGCCACGGGCCTGGCCTGGACCGAGAACGGCGGCGAGGTTCTGGCGGTGGAAGCGGTGGCCGTGCCGGGGAAAGGCGCGCTCACCCTGACGGGCAAGCTGGGCGAAGTTATGAAGGAATCCGCCCAGGCCGCCTTTTCCTACATCAGGTCAAGGGAGCTCGCCTCTGCTTCTTTCGTCGGCTCGCACAATTTCCACGTGCATATCCCCGAGGGCGCGATCCCCAAGGACGGCCCTTCGGCCGGGATAACGCTGGCGACCGCCCTCGCAAGCCTTTTCACGGGCAGGGCCGTCAAACAGAACCTCTCCATGACCGGAGAGCTTACGCTCACCGGCAGGGTCCTGGCCATCGGCGGCCTCAAGGAAAAAGTCATAGCTTCGTTCCGCGACGAGATCAATACCGTTATCTTCCCCCGCGCGAATCTCAAGGACCTCGAGGAGATACCGTCGGAGATCCGCGCTAAAATGAAGCTGTATCCGGTGGACAGGATGGACGAGGTGCTGGAGCTGGCCCTGGAGCCGGCGGCGCCCCGGAAGAAAGCCGGGCCCCGCCCCGGTAAAAAAGTAAAAAGCCGCGGCTAGCGCGTTTTTCAGCGGCAGGATCTTCCCGGAGGTGTTTAGACTATGAAGACTTTGCTCTACAGGCGGAATTATCGCGCTGCCGCGCTCTCAGTCGTCTGCCTTCTGGCTCCCGCCCTGTCTCCCCTGCCCCTATCCGCTTACGAGGATAAGCTTTCCACCGCTGACATAGAGGGCACCCTCGAAGGGACCAAGCTCAACGAGGTTTTTTCCCAGTACCTGGCCACCATACAGATGTACGACCCGGAGCGGGCTACGCGGCTGGGCCTGCATGACGCCGACGCCTCCCTCACCGCCCGATCGCAGGAGAGGGTAAACCGGCAGCTCGAGGCCTTCAAGCGGCTCCGGGCCAAGCTCGCGGAGATACAGAAAGACTCAATGTCCTCGGTGCTCAGGGTGGACTACGAACTCCTGGACCATATGCTAGAAGTGGACGTTTACGAGATGGAGAATCTCTCCCTGCTCGCCCGGCGCCCCCAGCAGTATCTCGACCCTCTTTTCCTGGTCTACCAGATGATGAGCAAGGACTACGAGGACTATAATACCCGCGCCTCCAACGCCATCTCCCGACTGCAGCAGTTCCCCTCCATCCTCGCCCAGGCCGAGCGCAATATTTCCCGCCCGCCGGAGATCTGGGCCCGCCAGGCCATGCGGCAGACGAACGACGCGCTGAATTACGTCTCCGACTTCGTCCCGGTTTTCCGCGGCTACACCCGCTATGACCCGACGCTGAAGGGCCAGGTGGACGAAACCATGGAAAAGGTAAAGGCGGCCCTCACGCGCTACGCCGAGTTCCTGCAGAAGGACGTGCTGCCTAACGCCGACGGGGATTTCCGCTCCGGCAGCGACGCTTACGGCTTCTACCTCGAGCGCCAGCATTCGCTGGACATGACCCCCGGCTCGGCCCTGAGCTATTCAAAGAAGGCTTTCAAGAGCGCCATCAAGGACCTCCAGAAGGAAGCGCTCAACATCGACGCGCTGGTCACGAAGGAAAAAGGCTGGAAGGGCGTGCTCGACAAGCTGCCCAAGGAGCATCCCGCTGCCGGCGAAGTCCTCAAGGTGTTCCAGGACGAGATGGACCGCTCCTACCAGCATTTCGACGAGCATAAGGTCGTGGAGTTCCCGCGCCAGCGCCTGCTTATAAAGCGCATGCCGGGCTTCATGGCCTCGGTGCTTCCCTACGTGTACTACGCGCCTTCTTTCTCGCTCGACGACACCCGCGTCTCCGAGCTTTTCGTCCTGCTGCCCCCGGACAGCGCCTCGGAAGCTTCGCGCGAGAAGACGCTGGCCTCCGGCTTCAATTACTCCCAGATGGAACTGCTCACTTCCTATTCCATAATGCCCGGGCTGCATCTCCGCAGCTTCGAGGCCTCCTCCAACCGCTCGCGCATACGCCGCATTTCCCGGCAGCCCGTGGTGACCAACGGCTGGGGCTGCTACGCCGAGCTGCTGGCCGAGGAGATGGGCTATTATTCCTCCTACTGGTCGCGCTTCCTGCGCTGCTACGTCAGGGCGCTCCGCGCGGCCAGGGCTTACGCCGACGCGGCCCTGCATACAAAAAAATGGGAGCCGGAACAGGCTTCGCAGTTCTTCCAGGACAATCTTTACATGACCAAGGCCCAGGCTGACGCCGAAGTCCTCAAGATCTCCCTGGCCCCCACGGACGGCTTCAGCTATATCCTGGGGATGGACCGCATACTAGAGATGCGGCGCTACTACCAGCGCACCGAGGCCAAGTACTTCGACCTGCGCAGGTTCCACACTCTTTTCCTCAAGATGGGCGAGATCCCGATAGACCGCATACAGGAGGAGATGCTGCGGGTTAAGCGGGAGGAGAATAAAATCGTAAGATGACCGCCTGCGCAGTTTCATTTTCCGGCGTCGAGAAGACCTACAAGCGCCCCCGCCTGTTGGGCGCCGAGTACCATACCGCCGTAAAAGACCTGTCCTTCGAGATCCCGGCCGGAGAAATTACCGGCCTGCTGGGCCTCAACGGGGCCGGGAAAACCACCATAATGAAGCTGATAACCGGGCTGCTGTTCCCTACGGCCGGCCAGGTCAGGGTTTTCGGGCAGCCCCCTTCCGACGTCGCGGCCAAGGCCAGGGTCGGTTTCCTGCCCGAGCTCCCGTATTTCCCGCCGCAGGTGAAGCCGGCCGACGCCCTCGAGTATTACGGCCGGCTTTCCGGCCTTTCCGGGGCGGAGCTCTCCCGCGCCGTGGAGTCTTCCATGAAGAAGACCGGCCTGGAGCCCCATGCCGGAAAGCGAATATCGGAATTTTCCAAGGGCATGCTCCAGCGGCTCGGCCTGGGCCAGGCGCTTCTGCACAAGCCCGACCTCCTCGTTCTCGATGAGCCGGTGAGCGGCCTTGACCCTCTCGCGATACACGATATCCGCGCTCTCCTTGCCGGGCTTAACGCCGAGGGCTGCGCGATCTTTCTTTCCTCCCACAGCATTTCCGAGGTCGAGAAGCTCGCTTCCAGGGTCCTGCTCATGGTGAGCGGGAAGCTGGCCGCCGCCGTAACAAGGGCGCAGTGGGAGTCGGCGCCTGGCGGCCTGGAAAAAATTTTCGTCGAGGCTGTTAAATGAGGAACCTCCTCATCATACGGGCCGTGGCCTTCAACTCCTTCGTCGAAAGCGTGCGCAACCGCTTTTTTACGCTTTTCGCGGTCTTCGCTTTCACCGCCGTTTACGCCTCCGTCCTGGCCGGGGTGATGGCCGTGGACCAGGAGGCCCGGGTGCTGGCGGATTTCGGCCTTGCGCTGATCGAGCTTACCGCCCTGGCCTATTCTCTTTTCGCCGCCTCCTCGACTCTGCTCAGGGAAGCCGAGACTAAAACCATTTACCTTGTATTCTCCCGCCCCGTTCCGCGCTGGGCCTACCTCGCCGGCAAGCTGTGCGGCGCTCTGTTAACGGCTGGGCTGATGCTTGTCGTAATGGCTGCAATGCACCTTTCCCTGCTGGCTTTCAGGGGGTTCGGCCTTCCGGCTTTCTACGCCTGGGCGCTGGCCGGAACCTTTCTGAAGCTGGCTGTCATCATCTCTTTCGCTTTTTTCGTTTCCCTGTTTTCCACCTCCGCGGTTTCCACCCTGGTCATTGCCTCGATAATGTGGACGCTGGGGCATTTCGCCTCCGAGGCCCGGTTCCTGGCGGAGCGGGCGCCCGGCATTCAGGGGGCGGTCCTGACGGCTTTCCTGTGGCTTATCCCCAACCTGCAGCTTTTTAACGCGCGTGACGCCGCGGGCGCCGCCTCCCCCCTCGGGCTGGCCGTGCTTTTCCCCGCCGCCGCCTGGGTGGCGGCTTCATGCCTTGGAGCCCTCTGGCTGCTTTCAAGGAAGGAATTCTGATGCAGTCGATCTCAGCCCTGAAAGCTGGCGCGCGCGGGCGCGGCCTCCTTATCCTGGCCGCGGCGGCCCTTGCCTGGGCCGCCGGAGGATTCTCATCGCGCCGCTATGTGAGCCCCTTTCCTCCGCCCTCGGAAATGAGGGTTCCCGCCGTCGGCGCGACCGGAGATATGATGGCCCTCGCCCTGGGCGCCCGCCGCCTTTTTGCGGACCTCTGGTTCATACGCCTGATGCAGTACTACGGCACCAGGGAATTTTCCGGGGAAGAGGAGTCCGAAAGCGCCGGGCACAACCACGAAGCCGAAGAACATTACGGCGAGGGTAAATACCCGCTGTTCCTTCCAATGGCCCGCCATGTACTTGAAGTGGACCCCGCCTTTACCGCCGCCGGCCTTTACGGGGCCGCTTCCCTGGCTTTCAATATGAAGCGCGGCGATGAGGCCACGGAACTACTTAACTACGCCCTTAAATATAACCCGCGGGGGCGGAGCGGAGCGACGCAATTCAGCGAAGACAGGTGGAAATACCTTACGATGCTCGCGGCCGTAGGCTACAGCAAATCAGGAAACCCGGTCGCGGTAGCGGAGGCCATAGCCCCGATCCTGAAGGATCCCGACTGCCCCGTGATGCTTAAGCAGCTGGCCGCCTTCCTTAATAAGAAGGCCGGTAATTACGCGGCGGCCGCCGTTATTTACGCCGATATAGCGGCCACGTCCCGCGACGAGGCTTATGTTAAGAACGCCCGCCGCGAGCTGGAGAAACTGGCCGGCATTAAAAGGCAGGGGCCGGCGCGGGGGGCGTCCAGGTGAAAATACTTAATATCTGCGACTCGCCCGACTGGGACATCGTGGCCTACCAGTCTCTGCACATGGCCGCCCGCTTCTCGAAGCTCGGGCATACCGCGGCGGTCCTCTGCCCTAAGAATTCCCCCCTTTACGCCGAGTGCGCCAAGCTCAAGGTGGAGGCCCGGCCTTTTACCATGGGCGCCAAGTTCGGCTTCTTCGAGACCGAAGGCTGGGACGTGGCGCATTTCTACAATATGCCCGGCGTCAGCCCCATGTCCCTGAAAAAGGCCAGGGCCTCCTCGCGCGTTTTCTTTACGCAGATAAAGCTGGGCAGCCCGAAGAGCTTTGAAAAGCTGGCGCAGCTGCAGCCTTACGTCGACCTTTATTTCGGCGCCTGCAACTCGGTGCAGGAGGAATTCTCTATCGCCGGCATAGAGCCGCAGCGCACTTTCATGGTGCCTCCCTGCCTGAATATCGGCCGCTGGGAAAGCGCCATGCTGATAAAGCCGGCCATGTTCCAGAAGCGCCCTTACAAGGTCGGGACCATAAGCATGGACAAGACTTTGAAGGAGCAGGAGCTGTTCCTGATGATGGCCAAGGAAGTCCTCGACGTCATGCCGGAAACCAATTTTATGATAGTGGGCGTCAACGACGGGAGGATACGGGACCTGGCCCGGGGCCTGGGGATAAGCCACAAAGTGGACATACTCTGGGACCGCAACGATATTCCCGAGGTGATGGCGATGATGCATATCTACGCCAAGACCTCGGGCCGTCCCGGGCTTTCGATGTCATTGATAGAGGCGCAGGCTTCCGGCGTGCCCTGCGTAGTTCCCCGGATCAAAGGGTTGAGCGATTTTACCGTGAACGAGCGCAACGGCGTCATCGTGGAACCGGGCGACCCGCTCTCCTGCGCCAGGGCGGTGATACGCCTGATCAGCAATTCCGCCGCTTGCCACAGCATCTCCAAAATGGCTTTTGACTACGTAAACAACAATATGTCAGTACCCGTCGTCGCCAATATTCTCCTGCGCCTTTATGAAGACACCCTGGCGCAAAAAAAAGTTTAGCCCTTAGTCCTAAAATTCGCTCCAGATCCTGCCTCTTTCGTCCTTATGCGCGCAGTCTATGTAAAGCAGGCCGAAGGCCCTGTCTCCCGGATCGTTCACATAGGCCCAGCCGCCGGTGTCCCTGATCAGCATCGAGGGTGTATCCTTTACCGAAGAGTTCTTCAGGTGCCCGGGAAGTTTCAGCGCGGGGGCCTCCTCGAGCGTGCCGGTCCTTAGAGTTTCGCCGAAGGAAGCCGGGAGCCGCTTGTATTCCTGCCTGTACAGCTCCAGGGAGACGCGCAGGCCGGAGAGTTTTCTTACGACCTCCGCCGCCTCCATCCCGCTGCTTATATAGTATCCGCCTCCGGCCGCCAGCAGCGCCGCCGCGGTCAGGATCAACTTTTTTTTCATAGTTCGCTCCAGCTACCGGAAATCCTACCAAAAATCGCAACTTCACGGTAATTTTGTAGAATAAACTATGTCCCGGCCGGCCGTGCCTGCCTGGGCCGATTGCCGCAAATCAGTCGGGCAATTGATTTAGGACCGTTCCTTAGCGCTGAGATTTAGTTTATGATGAGAAGTACATCATGAAAATACTATGCCTTAACTGCGGAAGCTCCTCCGTAAAGTATTCCCTTTTCGACTGGCAGGCGAAGACCCCGCTGGCCTCGGGCGTGGTAGAGCGCGTCGGCATCGGCGGCTCCGTCATCAGCCACGAAGCCCCCGGCCGCGACAAGGCCGTCCTGAAACAGGACTGCGCCACCCATAAGGAAGCTATAAAGCTGATCCTTACCACTCTGACGGACGGAACCACGGGCGTCATCGATAGCCTTGCCGGGATCTCGGCCGTAGGGCACCGCGTCGTCCATGGCGGCGAGCGTTTCGTAAAGTCCGTCATCATCGACGACAAGATCCTTGAGACTTTCCGCGAGCTTTCCTCGCTGGCCCCGCTGCACAATCCCCCCAACATACAGGGCGTCGAGGCCGCCCGGGAGCTGATGCCCAGGGTCCCGCATATGGCCATCATGGACACGGCCTGGCACCAGACCATGCCTCCCTCCTCCTACACCTACGCCCTGCCGCGCAAGTGGTACTGGAAGTACGGCATCCGCCGCTACGGCTTCCATGGGACCTCTTTCCTTTACGTAGCCAAGCGCGCCGCGGTGCTGCTGAAGAAGGACCCCTTTAAAACGAACGTAGTCATCTGCCATATCGGCAACGGCGCTTCCGTGAACGCGGTAAAGAACGGCCTCTCCTACGACACCAGCATGGGCTTCACCCCGCTGGAGGGCCTGATCATGGGCACCCGCGCCGGCGACCACGACCCGGCCATCCCCCTTTACGTCATGGCCCGCGAATACCTCAGCCCCGGGGAGATGGACGCTATCCTAAACAAGAAGTCCGGCATCCTCGGCATCACCGAGCAGTACACCGACCGCCGTGACGTCGAGGTAGCCGCCGAGCACGGCGACGAGCGCGCCAAGCTGGCTACAGCCATAGAAAGCTACCGGATAAAAAAATATATAGGCGCCTACGCCGCCGCCGTCGGTGGTATCGACGCGGTGGTTTTCACGGCCGGAGTGGGAGAGATGGGCTCTCTTACCAGGGCCGGCTCGCTCGAGGACCTCGATTTCCTCGGTATCAAGTGCGACCCCGAGAAAAATGCCATTTCCAGGACGCGGAACGCCGAGACCGATATTTCGGCCAAGGGCTCCAAGGTCAAGGTTTTCGTGATCCCCACGGACGAGGAGCGCGTCTTCGTGGAAGACGTGGCCGGCCTGCTTGGCGCGAAATACGATATCCATACCAAGTTCAATTACACCTTCCAGCACCCGGAGTACCGCAACAGCCTCCGGGACGCCGCCTTCGCAAAACAGTGCGCCTCCAAGCCCGACCTCCTCAAGGTAGAGGCTAATCCTCCCTCCGGGGCGCTGGCCGCTCAGCCTCACGGGAAAGGCCCGTCCGGCGGCAAGTCCTAGCCCGTTCATGAAGGATATCAGGTCCGGAATACTCACTCCCCTCGCCGTGCTGGTGCTGCTCTGCGCCGCCGGCGTGACCGGCTATACCTTTATCGAGCACTGGGATTTCCTCGACAGCCTTTACATGACGGTGATAACTCTCGCTACCATAGGCTATGGCGAGACGCACCCGCTCAGCACCGCCGGCCGGGTGTTCACCCTGGTGCTGATACTCGGCGGCATCGGCGTGATGACCTATATCTTTACAAGCATTACCGAGCTCCTGCTCGAGGGCGGGCTGAAAGAAGCTATCCGGAGGTTTAAAATGCAGGGAAAACTTGAAGACCTGGAAAATCATTATATCGTCTGCGGCGCCACCCGTTCCGGGCTGAGCGTCTGCGAGGAACTTTCAAAGACTTCCCGTCCATTCTCGCTGGTCGTCATAAGGGAGGAGGAAGTTAAGAAGTTCATGGCGCGAGGCTGGTGCGTCGTGACCGGGGACGCCTCTTCCTGCTCCACCCTAGAGGCCGCCGGGATCCGCAAGGCGCGGGGCATCTTCTGCGCGCTTTCCAATGACAAAGACAACGCTTTCATAGCCATCACCGCCAAGGGCCTTAATTCGGTCGTCAAGATAGTGACGGTGCAGAACGAGCATAACCCGGAGATGACGGACAAGCTTACGCGCGCCGGCGCGGACATCGTTATAAACCCCTCTCATATCGGCGGGCTGCGCATGGCTTCCGAGATGCTGCGCCCGGCGACAGTAAAATTCCTGGACTCGATGCTGCGCGGCCAGAAAGCCGGGGTCCGGTTCGAGGATCTGGAGGCCGGCGAGAAGGCCGAGGGCCGGCCCCTGGGCGAATTCAAGGGAGCTGGGAGCAAAGGCGCCCTGGTCGTAGCCCTGAAAAACCAGGCGAACCAGGACTATGAAATAAACCCGCTGCCGGAAGTCAAGCTGAAGAAAGGCGACGTGCTCGTCGCGCTGGGAACTCCCGAGGAACTTAAAGCGCTGGCAGCTTCCCTTGCCTGACAGTCCAGGTTATAAGGCCTTTCCTCACCCTGGTCAGCTGGGATACCTTTCCCGCCCTTGTCCTGCGTTCCAGAAAAATTTCCGTCCAACGCCTGTCCAGCTTCCCGCCGTTGACCTCTATGGTCACAGCTATTTCGCGCATGGTCGCTTCCGGCGAGGCGCTCCTGGTCCAGCTGTCGGTTATGAATTTCACCCGCGGCCTCCGGCCCATCGCTTTGAGGGCCTTTAAGATGCGCCCGGCGCCCTCCGGGGCCCTGTACTTCAGCCCGTGATGCGCATATACAGCCTCGAGCAGACCATTCTTCCTGATCCCCGCCCAGCCTATATAAACGCACCGCTCCCTCGCGGCGGCCTCCATTTTAAGGAGGTCGGCTTTTCCCCTGATCGCATTTGTCATGGACGCCAGGGCCATGTCGAAACCTTTGCGAACTTCGGCGGCGGGGAGTTCCTCCCAGGCCGCCCGGACGCAGAGCGCGTTCTTTATTTTCCGGGCCCGCGCCTGCGCCCTGAAAACCTTGAGCATGGCAGGTGAGGAATC
This sequence comes from Elusimicrobiales bacterium, assembly GCA_028713125.1. Lineage (GTDB taxonomy): Bacteria > Elusimicrobiota > Elusimicrobia > Elusimicrobiales > UBA9959 > UBA9959. The sequence goes on from JAQTOU010000001.1 coordinate 67,704, forward strand.
TATCCCCAGGACTTTCCCGGCTTTGCCGGCGAGGGGCAGCGCGTAAACCCCGGTCCCGCAGCCTATGTCAAGTATATCGCGGCCGCTGAAATCCGCCCCCAGACCCCGGAGCAGGCGCAGTATGCGCTTAGTTTTAACCAGGGTAGAGTGATCGAACGGCAGCGGGTAATTCCCGGCCCTGCAGTTCCAGAACAGCTTCTCGTTCTTCGCCGTGTTTTTCATTTTTCACGCCGTCCCCGAATATTAAATTATACCCGAAAAAGCGACGGTTAATTTGTTAGAATTACAATAACAAAGCATCAAGGCGATTTAAAGGGACAGTGGTGAAAACCAAACTTTTAATTTTAGCTGCCGCCGGCGCGCTCGCCGCCTGCTCCCGCCCTGTCGCCGATACCTCAAAGACCATCGTGGTCTGGGAACAGGAAGACGCCCAGGTCGCCCCCTACATCGACTCCGTTTTCGAAGCCTTCAAAAAACTGCCGGAGAACGCCGGCATCGAGATCACCCGCACCCATTATCAGACCGAGGACCTGCGCTCCCAGTTCCAGGCCGCCTCGCTGGCCGGTGTACCGCCGGACCTGCTGCTCGGGCCCTCCGATACCGCCGGGCTCTATGCCGTCTCCGGCTTCATCATGCCGCTTGACGGACTTTTCGATTTTTCCCGCTATAATAAGCCGGTGGTCGAGGCTATAACGCTCGACGGACACTCCTGGGGCGTGCCGGTCTCCAACGGCAACCACCTGATGATGTTCTATAACAAGAGACTGGTCGGCTCCTCCCCCCCTAAAACCACGGACGAGCTGTTCGCTTTTTGCGCGGGTCCCGCGAAGCAGCTCAAGCTTCAGCGCTGCATGGCCTTCGACATGGGCGAGCCGTTCTGGATGATGCCCTGGCTGGGCGCCTTCGGGGGCTGGCCGATGGACGGGAAGAAGCCCACGCTCGACACCCAGGCCATGCGCGACACGGTTAATTTTTACCTGGACCTGAAATACGAGAAGAAATACGTCCCGATGGAGTGCGACTATAACTGCATGGACTCCATGTTCAAGGAAGGCCAGGCCGCCTTCATCATCAACGGCGACTGGGCGATCTCCATGTACCAGAAGCAGCTTAAGAAGGATTTCGGCCTCTGCGTTATCCCGAAGCTTTCAAAGACCGGGCTTTACCCCTCTCCCATGGTAAGCGGGAAATATTTCATGGTCAGCGCCGGCGCCAAGCCCGAGAAACTGGCGATACTGAAGCGCCTGCTCGAATTTTACACCTCCAAAGAGAACCAGGTGAAACAGTACCAGGCGCTTACCCGCCTGCCCGCCCTTAAGGCGGCCGGCGCCGCCCCTGAAATAACTTCCGACGAGGTTTCCCGCATCTCGCTCGATCAGATCCTGAAAGGCCGGCCCATGCCGATGGCCACGGAAATGCGGGCCGTCTGGGATTCCGCGCGGAATTACCTGGGGATGGCCACCACGCGCAAGCTGGACGTCGATACCGCCGTCCGCAAGATGCAGGAGAACACCGATAAGAAGATAGCGGAAATGAACCAGTAAATAAAATCGGGGATCTAAAATCCGCGACCGGCAGCCCGGGGCAGGAAGCTGGAAAAAGAAGATGAATATTTTAACGTCGATAGGCGAGGTCAGCTGGTTCATTCTTCTCGTAGCCGCGGGCGTGGCCGCGCTCGTCGGCTATCTCTACTCGCACTTCAAGTTCTACTCCCGCTCCTGGTTCTTCCCCGCGGTCCTCGCGGTTTTTCCCGCGCTCGCGCTGGCGGTCTTCGGCGGCCTGCTCGGCGGCTACGCTTTCAAGCTCTGGCTGTCCTTCCTGGCGGCGGAGGCCGCTATAGCGGTCTTTTTCCGCTACGTGGTCAAAGGCCGCCATACGGTCCCGTACCTCCTGCTGGCTCCCGCTTTCGTCGGCCTGGCGCTGCTGCTGGTCTATCCCTTCGTTTTCGAGGTCTACCTTTCCTTCCACGACCTGAAGCTCACCACCATCATGATGTGGAAGAATACCGGCACGCTCCCTTTCGTCGGGATAGACCAGTATATCAAGGTCTTCACCACCTCACCGCTTTCCGAGACCACCTTCTGGCAGCTTCTGCTTCGCACGCTTGTTTGGACCTTCTCGAACGTTTTCTTCCATGTCCTAGGCGGCTTTATCCTCGCCCTGATGCTGAACAACAGCATCCGCTTTAAGGGCTTCTACCGCACCCTGCTTGTGATCCCCTGGGCCATGCCGCAGGTGGTGGCGGTGCTGGCGATGCGCGGGGAGTTCCACGCCACTAACGGCTTCGTAAATATCGTCATTACCAGGCTCCTGGGCTTTTTCCCCTTCCTCTCCCATCTAGGCGTGGCCCCGGTCCAGTGGCTCACCGATTATCCGCTCCTGACCTGCACGCTGATAAACATCTGGCTTGGCATCCCCTTCATGATGGTGGTCATCCTCGGAGGCCTGCAATCCATTTCCAGCTCCTATTACGACGCCGCGGATATCGACGGCGCCTCTTATTTCCAGAAGCTGCGCTATATAACGCTGCCTCTGGTCCGCCCGGTGATGATGCCCGCGGTCACCCTCGGCACGGTCTGGACCTTCAATAACATAAACGTGATCTACCTCGTTACCGGCCAGGCGGGCGGGACCGAGCAGGCGGACATCCTGGTCTCGGCGCTCTACAAAGCGGCCTTCACCTATAACCGCTACAGCTATTCGGCGGCTTTCGCCATAGTAGTGTTCGCCATGCTCTTCTTCTTCTCCGTTTTCTACCTCAAAAGCTTCGACGCCGCCAAGGATGAGAGATAATATGAAGAAAGAACTGTCCGCGGCCGCGAAGAGAAAGCGCCTTAACCATCTGCTGATCCACGCCGGGATCATTTTGTTCGCCGCGGCCTGCGTCTACCCCCTGCTCAGGATCTTCTCCGTTTCCCTGCGCCCCGGAGACAAGCTGGTTTCAATGGACCTGGCGATCATCCCCGCCGGGGCCACCTTTATCTCATATACGAAACTGCTGGGCGATACTATGTTCCTGCGCTGGCTGTGGAACTCGCTGCTCATAACCCTGGCCACCTCTTTCATTGGCGTGTCGCTGGCCTCCACGGCGGCCTACGCCTTCTCCCGCTTCCGCTTCCCGGGCAAGAAAGCCGGGATGATCCTCCTGCTTTCAAGCCAGATGATACCGGCTGGCATGCTGATCCTGCCGCTGTTCCTTATGATCATGAAGCTGAAGCTGATGAATACCTATCTTGGCATGATCATCGCTTACTCGGTTTCCTCCCTGCCTTTCAGCATCTGGATACTCAAGGGCTATTACGACACCATCCCCCGGTCCCTCGAGGAGGCCGCGCTGGTGGACGGAACCAGCCAGGTGGGCGCTTTCTGGCGCATCATCCTGCCCCTGTCCACGCCGGCGCTGAGCATAGCCTTCCTTTTTAATTTTACTACCGCCTGGAACGAATACCTGGTGGCCCGCGTCGTCCTGTTCAGCTCGAAGCAGTATACCTGGACGCTGGGCCTTTTCGAGCTGCAGGGCCAGTATATCACCCAGTGGGGCATGTTCGCCGCCGGCTCCATGCTGGTCACCATCCCCGTCCTGTGCGTTTTCCTGTATTCCTCCAAGTGGCTGATCTCCGGCCTCACCCTCGGCAGCGTGAAAGGATAATTTATGGCTACGGTACAATTTAAAAAGATCGTCAAGAAGTTCGGCGACAATGTCGTGCTCAACGGCGTGGACGTCGATATCAAGGACCACGAGTTCGTGGTGATAGTCGGCCCCTCCGGCTGCGGCAAGACCACCCTGCTGCGGATGCTGGCGGGCCTGGAAGAGATCTCCGACGGCGAGATCTTCATCGACAATCTGCTTGTGAACGAGCTGCACCCCTCCAAGCGCGAGATAGCCATGGTTTTCCAGGACTACGCGCTCTACCCGCACATGACCGTGGAAGAGAACATGAACTTCGCCCTGCGACTCAGGAAGATGGATAAGGCGGAGATAGGGGCGCGCGTGACCGAGGCTGCCAATATCCTGCAGCTGAACAAGTTCCTTAAGCGCATGCCCAAGCAGCTCTCAGGCGGCCAGCGTCAGCGCGTGGCGATAGGCCGCGCCATCGTGCGAAAGCCCAAGGTGTTCCTCTTCGACGAGCCCCTGTCCAACCTGGACGCCAAGCTGCGTGAAGAGATGCGCGTGGAGATCGCCAAGCTCTACCAGCGCCTGAACGCCACCATCATCTACGTCACGCACGACCAGGTGGAGGCGATGACGCTGGCCGGCCGCATAGTGATCATGAACCACGGCATCGTCCAGCAGGTCGGCTCCCCGATAGAGGTGTACCGCAAGCCCGTAAACCTTTTCGTCGCCGGCTTTATAGGAAGCCCCACTATGAATTTCCTTTCCGGCAAGCTCGCGGTCAAGGACGGCGTCGCGGTGTTCTCCAACGAATCCATCACCATGCCGATCCCCGCCTTCGTCCTGCCGCAGAAAGAAGCGCGCGAGGGCCGCGAGGTCGTGCTTGGGATAAGGCCGGACGACGTGCTTGTGGAGCGCCCCGGCGGCGACAAATGCTCCTGCAAGATAGACGGGGTCCTTGAAGTGTGCGAGCTTCTTGGGCACCGCGAGAACCTTTACCTTAAAGTAGGGGGCCAGCGCCTCCTGGCCACGGTGGAGGCCTTCTTCAACCGCAGCCCGGGCAGCGCTGTAAGCCTTTGCTTCAACTACCAGAACATGCATGTGTTCGATAAGGCCACCGAGCAGCGGATCAGCGAATAGCGGCCGGCGAGGAGAACCGGCTTTGACCGGCGTCATTGAGCTGCCTGAACAACTTTAAGTATAATTATCAGGTAAGATTTGAAGTAAATATACGGAGGTACTAACATGAAAGCTACTATAGACGTGGATGCCTGCATAGGTTGCGGTCTGTGCGTTAATGACTGCGCCGACGTTTTCGAGATGGCCGCCGACAAAGCCGCTGTGAAAGTCACCCCCGTGCCTGCCGGCAAGGAAGAGGCCTGCAAAACGGCCGCCGCTAACTGCCCCGTGCAGTGCATTAAGTGCGAATAGATCAGTTCTAAGCCGTCACCTCGACATTGGAGGCGACGCACAGGCCCGCCTGGGTTTCTTTCAAAAGGAATACAGGCGGGCTATATATTTATGACCAAAAAAGACGTTAACGCTTCCAAGTTGGACGTGGTAAAGCTTTCGGTGGCTTCCAACAGCGCGCTTGTTATTTTCAAACTTATCGTAGGCCTTGCGATAGGTTCCGTCTCGGTGCTTTCGGAGGCCATCCACTCCGGGATAGACCTTGTCGCGGCCATGATCGCCTATTTCGCCGTCCGCTCCTCGGCCCAGCCGGCCGATAAGGACCACCATTACGGCCACGGCAAATTCGAGAACATCTCCGGTTTTGTCGAAGCCATACTGATCTTCCTCGCCGCCGGCTGGATCATCTTCGAGGCGGTGAAGAAGTTCGTGAACCCGGAGCCCATTGAAATGATCGGCTGGGGCATCCTTGTGATGGGGCTCTCCTCTTTCGTCAATATGGCCGTCTCGCACATGCTTTTCAAGGTCGGTAATGAAACCGATTCCATCGCTATAAAGGCCGACGCCTGGCATTTGCGCACCGACGTCTACACCTCGATGGGTGTGATGATCGGCCTCGGGCTTATCTGGCTTATAGAGCTCCTCTGGACCGGCCACCATGTACACTGGCTCGACCCGCTGGCGGCCATCATAGTCGCGCTGCTGATAATTAAAGCGGCTTATGACCTTACCGTGCAGTCCCTCGGCGACCTGCTCGATGCCTCGCTGCCTGAAAACGACAACGTTAAGATCGCGGACATGATAAAGAAGCAGCCCGGCATTATCAGCTTTAAGAACCTCCGCACCCGCAAGGGAGGCCATACTAAATTCATAGAGTTCGATATCCTGGTGGCCGCCGCCATGTCCGTCGAGCAGGCGCATAACCTCACCGATTATATAATAGCCGATATCGAGAAGGTCCTGACCCATTCCAAGGTAACCATACACATCGAGCCCTGCGACAGCAAGTGCCCGGGGGAATGCCTTCCGAATTGCGCGGTTTCGCAAAAGGCCTGATCAGGCAAATTAAAAGGCGGGCAGCTTCAGGAGCTGCCCGCCTTTTTTTGTGCCGCCGGCGGTTCAGACCGTCTTTTCTTCGTCCTTTATCGGCAGTTTGAAGATAACCAGTATCCCGGGTATCGTGAGCACGCATACCGCCAGGAAAAAGTGGCGATAGCCCACGGTCTGCTGGAGCATGCCGCTTATCATCCCGGGCACCATCATTCCCAGGGCCATTATCCCGGTGGAGATGGCGAAATGCGCGGTCTTGTACTTTCCTTTGCAGATCATCATCAGGTAAACGGTAAAGGCCGTCAGCCCCAGGCCATAGCCGAACTGCTCGGCCGCCACCAGCAAAGGCACCCGTCCGGCCGCGATCTGGAATGGTGCCGCGAACTTTGTTCCTACGAGAGGGAGCCAGGATAACCATCCAAGGTCCAGGCTGAGATAAGACAGAGCAGGTTGAGCATAAGCCATGTAAAGATAGAATACGTCGGGCACATGCAGCGCGAAAACCATCGGCCACAGGCAGCGGCGGAAACCGTATTTTGAGATGAACCAGCCGCCCAGCAGCCCGCCGGCGATGAGGGCTATCATGCCTATGGTTCCGTAGATGACGCCGACTTCGGAGGTGGGTATCCCCAGGCCGCCGTTGCTCACTGCGTCCAGCAGGAAGGGCTGGGTGAGCTTCAGCAGCATGGCTTCCGCAAGGCGGTAGAGCAGGATGAAGGCCACGATATAGCCTATCCCGTCCATGGTGAAATATGAGATGAAAGCCTCGTTGAAGGAATTCCCCCTCTCGGCCAGTTTGCTCTTCAGCTTGGGAAAGATATAGACCTTGCAGGCGTAGAAGATGGCGGCTACGAGCGCCGCGGCGGTGCCCAGCTTGGCCGGAACGCCGTGGAGGTTGTTGAAGAGGGCTATGATCGCCGCGGCTGCGGCCAGGTAGCCGAGCAGCGGCAGGATGCCGGCGACTTCGAATTCCGCCTTCGGCTGGTCCTCGGCCGGATGAGGGAGGACGAACTTGTGATAGACGAAGAGCGCCAGGAACAGCGCGGCGGAGATGCCGAGCATAGCGCCCCAGCTGGCGGCCGCGGTCAGCCCTGCCTCCTGCATCCGGCCGGCGCGGAAGACCAGGAAGCCGGTGCCGAAGATCATAGCGAAGCGGTAGCACATCGAGCGGATGCCGACGAAGAAGGCCTGGTCCTCCTTGGTGAGAGCAAGCATGTAAAAGCCGTCCACCGCTATGTCGTGCGTGGCCGAAACAAAGGCCCCTACGGCGAAGGAAAGCAGGGAAATAGCGAAGAAATGCTGCCCGGTGAGGGACAGGGCCGAGGCCCCGAGGCAACAGGCCAGTATGAGCTGCGTCCAGACCACCCAGCCCCGGCGGGTTCCGTACATGTCCACCATGGGGCCCCAGAGCATTTTCAGGACCCAGGGCAGGTACAGCCAGCTGGTCCAGAAGGCCATCACGGCGTTGGAGACGCCCATGTTCTTGTAGATGATGACTGAAACGGAGTTTATGAGTATGTAGGGCAGACCCTCGGCGAAATAGGTGGTAGGTACGAAAAGCCAGGCATTGCGTTTTCCCGCTTTGGAAATCATGTTCTCTCCCTTCTGTGTTTAATGCGCTGTTTACATAATATTAAATTACCTAATGGGAATAGTAGTATTACTGGGACGGGGCGGCGCGGGCATTTTGCTAGAATTAGAATGTGGCGATATAGGAGAACCTATGGACTTCCTTTCCCTGTTTTTCTCCCCCCAATCGGTAGCCTGGTCGGTTTTTGTGATTATGCTGGTGGCCGCCTGCGGCCTGGCCTTGGGCAATATCAAACTCTTCGGCATAAACCTGGGCATAGCCGGAGTACTGTTCTCCGGCATACTCTCCGGTCACCTCGGCCTGGAAATAGACCATGGAACGCTGGAATTCCTGCGGGACTTCGGCTTGATACTTTTCGTTTACTCTATCGGGACGCAGGTGGGGCCCGGCTTTTTCTCCTCTTTCCGCAAGCAGGGCCTGCAGCTTAACCTGCTGGCTGCCGGAGTGGTGCTGAGCGGCGTGGCCGTGACGCTGGCGGTGGCGAAGCTGGCCGGCCTGGACATCGCTACCGCCGTCGGGATGTACGCCGGCGCGGTCACCAATACCCCTTCCCTCGCGGCCGCCCAGCAGACCCTGGGCGCCCTGGGCCCCGAGGCGGCCAACAGCGCCTCGGTGGGCTACGCTTTGGCCTATCCGGGAGCCATACTGGGAATTATACTGACCATGGTAGTGATACGCCGCGTCTTCAAAGTCCAGGCCGCGCAGGATATGCTGGTCGTTCACTCGGACAAGGCCGCCTCGGCCCTCATTACCGCTAACATAATGGTGGAGAACAAGAACCTGGAGGGCCTGCAGGTCAAAGATATTCCCGCTATAAACGAGCTGGGCGTGGTGATCTCCAGGGCCTATCACGGCGGCCAGCTGGGCGTGGCTCACGACGACACCGTCATCCATCTAGGCGACGTATTGCTGGCCGTAGGGCTCGCTGAAAATATCCGTAAGTTCACGGTTGTGGTGGGCTCAAAGAGCGAGATGGACCTGAAAAAGATGCCCAGCCGCATCATCCACTCCCGAGTGATCGTCACGCATAAGGAAGTTATAGGCAAGACCCTGGAAGAACTGGGCCTCGAGTCCAAATACGACGTGCTGGCGACACGCGTCACCCGCGCCGACGTGGAATTCCTGGTGTCCGATTCTTATGTGCTGCAGTTCGCGGACAATCTGGTCCTGGTAGGCGAAGAGTCGGCCGTGGCCAAGGCCGCGGAGACGCTGGGGAATTCCCCGAAGGATCTGAATCACCCGCAGCTGATCCCGGCTTTCATCGGGATAGCCGCCGGCGTCTTCCTGGGCTCCATACCCTTCACTGTTCCCGGCCTCTCCGGCACGGTGAAGCTGGGCCTGGCCGGGGGCCCGCTTATCATGGCCATAGTGCTGAGCTATGTGCAGCATATAGGCCCGCTCAACTGGTACCTTCCCCCGGCGGGGAACCTGATGCTGCGGGAGCTGGGGATCGTGCTGTTCCTCTCCTGCGTGGGTCTGAAGGCGGGCGGCAGGTTCTTCGAAACGCTGCTCAACGGCAATGGCATGTACATCGTCCTGTTCTCCTTCCTGATAACAGTGCTGCCCATAATAGTGCTGGGCATCTTCGCGAAGGCGAAACTCAAACTCAACTATCTCTCCCTCTGCGGCGCCCTCGCCGGCTCCATGACGGACCCACCCGCGCTGGCCTTCGCCAATGCCCTGAGCCCTTCAAACCTGTCGGCCATGTCCTATGCCACGGTCTACCCGCTGGTGATGATCCTGCGCGTGATCTCCGCGCAGATAATGGTGATGCTCTTCATGCGGTAGCGGCCGCCACCGATGACCCCGATAATAGCCAACCTCCTGCTCGTGCTCGCGGCCGGCTGGCTATTCCGGAAATACGGCATTGTGCGGGAAGGCGCGGAAAAGGCCTTCAACCAGTACCTTTACTACCTGGCCCTCCCGGCCCTGACCGTCGTGAAGATAGCCGATACCCCGTTGTCCGGACTGGGCTGGCAGTTCATAGCCGGCAATACGCTGCCGCTGCTGGCCGTCATGCTCTCGGCGTTAGTTTTGTGGAAGGCTGGAGTTGTGGACTGGCGTTTCGCCCGCCTACTGGTAATAGTTCCGGCGCTGGGGAATACCGCTTATCTCGGGTTCCCGGTGGTGGGCATGCGCCTCGGCGAGGAGGCTATAGGCTACGCGGCTATCGCGGCTTCGCTGCAGAGCATCGTCATTTTCACCGTCGGTATAGTCCTGATCACGCTGATCCGCGGCGAGGGCTCTCCCCCGCCGCGCTTCCTGAAGACTATCGGCTCCAACGTTGTGCTCTGGGCCTCGGTAGTCGGGCTGCTCCTGTCCGCCTCCGAGCTGCGCCTACCGGACCTTCTGCACCAAGTGCTTTCGGATATAGGCAGAACTACTCTGCCGCTCGCCCTCTTCACCATCGGCGTTAGCCTCTACGGCAAGAGCGCGGCGCGGAACCTGCCGCGCATCGTCTTGGTGAGCGGCCTGAAGCTGTTCCTTATGCCTGCCGCTTCTCTGGGCCTTGCGGCGTTCAGCGGCGGCGGCGGTGTTCCGATGCGGGTGTCTTTCCTTCAGATCTGCATGCCCGTTGCGGTAATGAACTATATCCTCGCCAAAGAATACGATTTCGACGCCGACCTAATCTCCCAATCCATCCTTCTCTCGACAGCCGCCTTCTTCCCCCTCCTATACCTCTACGACTGGGCCATGAAATTATTTTTATAAAGAAAGACCGCGGATGGGGCGTACCGGTTAAGCATTAGGCGGCGGGCGGCCTACCGTGCGGGCCGGAACGCAAAACGCGTTCGGGCACACCGTGCCCTCACTCCGTGTTCGCCCGCCGGGCTATGCAACCGGCGGGCTCTCCGAGGGTTTTGCTAACCCGGCCCGCACGGTCTCCGCCCGGGTCGCTCGATTTGCATAAAACGAGCTAACGCATGAATTGAGTGGAGGGGTGGCAAGGGTATGGGTTCGGAGCGACCTCTCGGGATGGAGCGAAGCGACAGTTCTGCGCCCCGACTTCGCATCTCGCGGTCTTAATTAGGCTCGGGACTCAATTGTTCAGGCGGGAGTCGATTATCCATTTGGTGAAGGGGAAGCTGCCGGTGAAGGCGGGGCTGACGGCGTTGAGGACGTGGGTGCTGGCTTTGTCGCCTTCGACGACGAAGTCCTGGACGAGCTCCAGGTTTTTGGTGTTCAGGAGCTGGGCGCGGATGCCGGGTCTGGTCCATTCGTTGAGGCCGTCGGCGTCGAGTTTTTTTACCAGTTTCTGACCGAGGCCGACGAAAAAGGGTTTGTAGTATTTCCGCATCTCCTCGAAGGCCAGGCTTCTGAAGCCGAAGGAATTTTTCAGGAAAAGGAGGGCTTCGTAGCTTCCCGCTTCCAAGAGCTCACGGAGCTTGAAGTTGTCCAGGCCCTCGTAGTTCTCGCGCCAGAAGGCCGGGATGGCCGTCGGGCCCAGTTTGACGTGGCCGTCTACCGTGACCGTGTAGTGGACGCCGAGAAAAGGGTTCTTCAGGTTAGGGACCGGGTAGACATTTACCTTGAGCGGGGCTGCCTCGCCGGTGTACTTCAGATATATGCCTTTGAAAGGGATGATCACATAATCTTTGGAATAGCCGAAATCGCGGGCTATTTTGTCGGCGTAAAGCCCGGCGGCATTGATCAGGTGTCCGGCTTTGATAAGGCGGCCCTTGGTGGTTTTGACGGTATTCTCTCCGGAGAGTTCCAGGTATCCTTCTTCGAAGAAGATCCGGGCACCGGATTTTAAGAGCTGGTTCTTTATGCTGGTGTTGACTTCCACGGGGTCGACGGTGGCGGTCGACGGGGAGTAAAGCGCTTTTTGGAAGGTCCTGGCATTGGGCTCTATCGTCGCCAGCTCCTTCTCGTCTATCAGCCGCACGTCCACGCCGTTGGCCTTGCCGCGCTTCTCAAGTTCGTAAAGGGCTTTGAGTTCCGTCTCGTCGGAGGCCACTACCACCTTCCCGCATTCGTTCAGGGCCAGGCCGTTCTCCCTGCAGTACTTCTTCATCGCCGCGTTCCCTTCTCTGGTGAAGCGGGCCTTCAGCGAGTTAGCCGTGTAATAAAAGCCGGCGTGGAGCACGCCGCTGTTGCGCCCGCTGCTGTGCCTGGCTACGTCGGGCTCCTTCTCTAGCAGCAGGATCTTTTTGCCGGGATATCTCTCCCGCAGCTGGCGGGCCAGAGTAAGCCCTATTATCCCCGCGCCTATGATAAGGTAGTCGGCTCTTTCAGTCTGCATTCTTCACCGCCCCCCCGCCCAGCTCTTCTTTCAGCTTCTGGCGCTCGTAGATCTGTTTGTAGACGCCGTTGCGCGCCATCAGTTCGGCGTGTGTCCCTTTCTCCGCCAGGCCCCCGTTCTCAATGACCAGGATCAGGTCCGAGGTCTCGATGGTTTTCAGGCGGTGCGTGACGGCCAGGCAGAGCGCGTCCGGGGGCTCCTTGCGGAAAGCCTTCCAGAAATGGTCCTCGGTCTGGGCGTCCATGGCGCTGGTGGCGTCGTCGAGCAGCAGCACGTCGGGTTCGGTCAGCAGCGCGCGGGCGATGGCTACCCGCTGCTTCTGGCCTCCGGAAAGGGCGAAGCCGCGCGTGCCTACTACGGTATCCAGGCCTTTAGGGAATTTGTCCAGCTCTTTGGCGAGCTGCGCTGTCTCCAGGGCCTTCTCAAGCATTCCCGGCTTTACTCCGAAAGTGCGGTCCATCAGGATATTGTCGCGCAGCGTCCCGCTGAATATGGACGCCTCCTGCGAGGTATAGCCTACGCGCTCCCTGAAAAGCTGCAGGTTCCATTCGCGGATGTCCGTGCCGTTGACCAGCATCTCGCCCGCGTCGTGCTCGGCCAGGCGCAGCGCCAGCGACAGCAGGGTGGACTTGCCGCAGCCGATCCTGCCGACCACGGCCACGCGCTGGCCGCGGACGGCCGTAAAGGTTATATCCCGGATAAGCATGGCGTCGCCCTTGGGGTTCTTCAGGCCGGCCCCGCGGAATTCCAGCGAAGTTATATGGCCCGGGGTGGTTTTGTCCCCAAGCCCCGACTTCAGCGAAGAGCGCGCCGTCAGCAGCTCGTTGACGCGCCCTATGGAAACGCCGGCGCGGTTGCCGGCCACGACGAACTGGCTGATGTCCATCAGGGGCTGCACCACCATGCCGGCGTAGAACTGGAAAGCGATCAGCTCGCCCAGCGTGGCGCGGCCGTTTATCACCATCAAGCCGCCCGCGGTGTAGAGCAGCGCGATGGAGATGAAACCGGCCTCGTGCCAGAAGTAGGAGAAGATGATCTGCAGCTTGGCGGTGGAGATCTCGGCGGCGCTCTGGGCGGCGGTCCTGGTCTTGAAGAACTCCAACTGGGAGGGCTCTTTGGCGTTGGCCTTGATGACGCGGATGCCGGTAAAGCAGGTCTCCAGGAAGTCGAAGAGGTTGGTGATCGAATCCTGCAGCTCCTTGTACCTGCCGGTGAGCAGCCGCCCGGTCTTTATGGAGAAAACCAGCACGAACGGCAGCGGCAGCAGGACGCAGAGCGAGAAGGCCGGGTTCACATAGAACATCATCCCCACGGCCGCCGTCAGCGTAAAGCAGGCCTGGACGAAGCGGAAGACGCCGGAGCAGCCGAACCAGGAGATCTTTTCGGATATATCGTCAGAGAGGCGGGCCACCAGGTCGCCGGTGGTGAAGCGGTGGAAGAAGTTGCGGTCCATTTTGACGACGTGGTCGAACGCGTCGCGGCGGATCTCCCACTCGAGGCGGACGTTCATCCACGCCCTGTTGCGCTGCGCTATAAGGTTGGTCGCGAACAGCCCGAAGCCGACGCCGATGATCAGCAGCACGTTATGGCGGAGGTACTCCGGGTCCGGGCTGCCGGAGAGGCCGTTGATGATGTTCTTTATCAGCAGCGGGTTGTAGGCGTGCAGCGCGGCGCTCAGCATGCCGAAAACCACGATGACGGTCATGCGCACGGCGTGCCGGCGCCAGTACGGGAGCAGCCATCTCAGGGTAAAGATCATTCGCCCTCCCCGGACTGCAGGCGGTGGTATTTGGCGTAGAGCCCGCCTTTGGCGAGCAGCTCGTCGTGCGTGCCGAGCTCCTTGACCTCGCCGCCGGAGATCATCATGACCCGGTCGGCGTTCCTTACCGTGGACAGCCGGTGCGCTATGATTATGACGGTCTTATGCTTGAGCAGGTTCTTGATGGCCGTGGTGATCAGGCGCTCGGTATGCGGGTCCATGTTCGAGGTCGCCTCGTCGAGCACCAGCACCTCCTGGTCCAGCACCATCGCGCGCGCAAGCGAGATAACCTGTTTTTCGCCGATGGAGAGGTTGGCCCCCTTCTCCTTTACTACCTTGTCGAGAGGATGCTTCTTGAAGAAGGTCTCTATGCCCATCAGCCTGATGGCGTCATGCACGCGGCTGTCGGGGATAGAGGCGTCCATCAGCTTCAGGTTCTCCATCACCGTGCCGGGGAAAAGGTAGATGTCCTGCTGCACCAGGCCTATGGCCGCGCGCAGCGAGCCCAGGCTGAGCGTGCGGATGTCGGTGCCGTCTATCTCGATATGCCCCTTCTGGAAATCGTAGAAGCGGAACAGCAGGCTGGTCACCGTGGTCTTGCCGCCGCCGGTCTCTCCGAGGATGGCCAGGCTTTTGCCGCGCGGCAGCGTGAAGGAGACGTCCTTGAGCACCCAGCCCGCCTCCTCCTTATAGCGCATCCAGACATTGCGGAAATCTATGGATTCGCGGACGCTGGTCAGGTAATGGGGCTGGGCCGGCTCGGTCAGGGCCGGTCTGAGCTCGAGTATCTTCGCTATCCTGTGCCCGGCCGAGAAGGAGCGCTGTATGATGCTCAGATGCTCGGAGAAGCGGAAGATGGGGTCGAAGAGGTTTCCGAGGTACATGACGAACAGCAGGATGACGCCCACCGTCATCTTGCCGTCCAGCACCATTCTGCCGCCGTAGTGGAAGACGGCCGCGGTGGCCGCCGGGTGCAGGAATACGATGCTGAGGAAGAAGACCACCGTGTATAGCTCGACGCTTATGTCCGCGGTGAACCTCCTCTGGTTCAGCGCCTCCATCTTGGCCGAAGCGTCCTCCTCGCGGCTGAAAGCCTGCAGGACCCCGATGCCGTTGAGCTGCTCCGTCAGGAAACCGGGGATCTCCGCGGCGATCTTGCGGACCTTGACGAACATGGGCGAGGTGACCTTCACGAAGACCCAGCCTAAGAGCCCCAGCACCGGGAACATCGGTATCAGCATCAGCGTAAGCTTGAGGTTGAAGAATGCCATCACGCAGAAGACCACCGCGAACATCAATATGTCGTTGACGATGGTGATGACGGTGTTGGTGAAGAGGGCGTAAAGCGTGCTGGTATCAGACTGCACCCGCGCGTTAAGGCGGCCGACGGGCATGGAAGAGTAGAACTCCAGGTCCAGGGAAAGGATGTGGGCGAGGATGCGCTGCTTCAGGTCCACTATCAGGTCCTGCCCTGCGCGGGCGAGCTTAAGCACCTGGAGATAGTTGAAGTAGAGGAACAGCAGCGTCGTGAGGATATAGACCGCGGCGGCCAGCAGCAGCGCCCGCGGGTCCCTGGCCGGGATCGCCGTGTCTATCACGTATTTTACTATGTAAGGGATAAAGAGGTTCAGCAGCGTGGCCGTGGTCATGTAGACGAAAGCGAGGAGAAACGGGCGCTTTCGCGTCTTTATCAGGCCGTAGAGGAGGCTGAATGTCGCCTTGTAGTTGATCTTCTCTTTCGGGTCCTGCCCGTCGTCGCCGAGCTCGTGGTGCATAACTCTATTGTATAAATTAATGGAGGCGGAAAAGAAAAAGACCCGGTCTTGGCCGGGCCTTTTTCTCGGTCTTCGCGCCCTCAGTTCAGTTTGAACTCGGCGCCGCGCTTAAGGGCTTTGACGTTAAGCTCTATTACTTCGGGCTTGAGCTTCTTGTACACCTTGGGCAGGGCCTTTGCGATGGCGTCTATGGTCATGGCCCCGGTAGCGGCGGCGAAGGCGCCGAGCGCCACCATGTTCATGATCTTTGCATTGCCCAGCTCTCCGGCTATCTCGTTGCAGGGTACATAAAGCACCTTAATGTCCTTGCGGGTCGCCTTTGAGTTCACCAGCGAGCTGTTTATTATCAGCAGGCCGCCCGGCTTTACCATCGGCTCGAACTTGGCCAGGGAAGGCTCGTTGAACACTATTACGGTGTCCGGCGTGGAAACTATCGGGGTTGAGACCTCGTCCGTGGCCACGACTACCGAGCAGTTGGCCGTGCCGCCGCGCATCTCGGCGCCGTAAGCCGGGAAGAAGCTGACTTCTTTTCCTTCCATCATGCCGGCCTGGGCCAGCAGATAGCCCGCGGAGATCACGCCCTGTCCGCCGAAACCGGATATCCTTATGCCTTGGTACATTTTAAAGTCCTCCGTTTATTTCTTCGCCGCGGAAGCGTCCTTGTAAACGCCCAGCGGGAATACCGGCAGCATGCCTTCGGCCACGAACTTCACGGCCTCCGAAGGGTTGTCCAGCCTGGTGCCCCAGTTGGTCGGGCACATTGAAAGGACCTCCACCATGGAGAAGCCTTTTCCGTCTATCTGGTTCTGGAAAGCCTTCTTAATAGCGGTCTTGGTCTTGATCACGCCCGGGACATTGTGGACCGTGGTGCGCTCGAGGTAGGTCGCCCCGTCGATAGTGGCCAGCATCTCGCACATCTTTATGGGGTAGCCCGACTGCTTGGCGGTGCGGCCTTCCTGGCAGGTCGTCGCTTTCTGGCCTATCAGCGTGGTCGGGGCCATCTGGCCGCCGGTCATGCCGTAGATGGCGTTGTTCACGAAGATTACGGTTATGTTCTCCGAGCGGATGGCGGTATGGACTATCTCCGCCATGCCGATGGACGCCAGGTCGCCGTCGCCCTGGTAGGAGAACACGATGGTGTCCGGCTTGGCGCGCTTGATGCCGGTCGCTTCGGCGGGGCCGCGGCCGTGGGGGCCCTGGATCATGTCGCAGTTGAAGTAGGTGTCGGCGAAGACGGCGCAGCCCACCGGCGCCACGCCGATGGTGCGGTTGCGTATGCCCAGCTCGTCCATTACTTCCGCTATGATGCGGTGGATCGTGCCGTGGCCGCAGCCGGGGCAGTAATGCATCTTCACGTCCATCAGCGATTCGGGTCTTTTATTTTGCAGCTGCATATTCTTTGGCCCCCTTTTTTACGATGGCGTCCATGGTCTTGTAGACTTCTTCGGCGGTCATGACGGAGGCGCCGGGCTTGGCGTGGAGGTGGACTTCGGCGCGGCCGTTAAGCGCGAGCTGCACGTCCTCCACCATCTGGCCCAGGCTCATCTCTACGGCCAGGAAATGCTTTATCCGCTTGGAGAGTTCCACCAGGCGGGCTTTAGGGAAGGGCCAGAGCGTGATCGGGCGGAACAGGCCCACTTTCAGGCCTTTCTCGCGCGCCAGCTTCATGGCGGCTACGGAGACGCGGGCCGAGATGCCGTAAGCCACTATGGCTATCTCGGCGTCTTCCAGCATCTTCTCCTCGTACATCACCTCGCTGGCCTCTATCTGCTTATAGCGCTTTACGCGCTCGTTGACCATCAGTTCCAGGAAGCCCTCGCGCAGGTCGTAGGACTTCGCTATCCGCTTCTCGCGGCCTTTGTTGACTCCTATGGCCCAGTTGGGTTCGGTCAGGGTCTTCGGGTCTATCTCAGGGGTGGTGAACTCGATCGGTTCCATCATCTGGCCGATCAGGCCGTCGGTGAGGACCATGGAGGGGATGCGGTATTTGAAGCCGACTTCGAAACACTTGTGAGGGAAGTTCCCCATCTCAGTGACGGAGTTCGGAGCCATTACGAAGGTGCGGTAGTCGCCGTGGCCGCCCCCTCGGGTGGCCTGCCAGTAGTCGCCCTGGGCGCCGGCTATATTTCCCAGGCCGGGGCCGCCGCGCATAACGTTGCCGATGAAGATGGGCAGGTCCGCGCCGGCAGCGTAGGAGATGCCTTCCTGCTTCAGGCTCATGCCGGGGCTGGAGGAGGAGGTCATACAGCGCACGCCGGTGGCGGCGGCGCCATAGACCATGTTTATCGCCGAGACTTCGCTCTCGGACTGGATGAAAGCTCCGCCCGCCTGAGGGAGACGCCAGGACATATATTCCGGGATCTCGTTCTGCGGGGTTATCGGGTAGCCGGCGAAGAACCGGCAGCCGGCGCGCACGGCGCCTTCCGCCAGGGCTTCATTGCCTTTCATTAATTTTTTTTCAGCCATGATGATGCTCCTTATTTATAGACCCGGATCGCCAGGTCGGGGCAGATGCGGGCGCAGCTCTGGCAGGCTATGCAGCAGCCTTCCTTCGAGTCCATGGCCGGGTAATAGCCGGTTTTGGAGAATTTATCGGATCTCTCGATGCACTTTTTCGGGCAGACCACTATGCACAGATAGCAGCCCTTGCACTTATCTACGTCTACTTCCATCTTCGGCATAGAACCTCCGGGATTTTTTCGAGGCGCGGCGGGCCGGCTTGGCGGGTGCTACGGGGATTGCTGCAGCTTCTGTCGGGCTGCCGGGGTCGCGCGTGGTGCGAAATGCTGTATAAAAAGTATATCAAAAATAGCCGGGCTTTTATACCCGGAAGAAGAAACAGTGGTTCTCCCGGCGGCGGGCTACTCCTGCGCGGCCTGCGCCGCTTTACCTAAGACCCTGGCGTAAAGCGCGAGCAGTTTTGCGTTCATGCTTTCCACCCCGAAGCGTGGAAATCCCGTTTCGTCGGGAGCGGCCGCCCAGGCCCTGGCGGCCAGGCTCATGCGCGCCCGCAGCTTTTGGGCAAGGATAAGCCTTTCAAGCGCGAAGGCCAGTTCCTCCGCGTCCCCGGGCTTTACCGCCAAACCGGTTTCCCCCTCTCTTATTACATCCGGGAGGCCGCAAACACGGCTTACCACAACTGGAAGTCCGAGCGCCTGCGCTTCGAGCGGCGCCCTGCCCATGGCTTCGTTGAGAGAGGGCTGCGCGTAGATATCAAGGGCCGCGAGCAGGGCTGCCGCGTCCTGGCGGAAGCCGGTGAATATTATCCGCCCCCCGACTCCGAGTTTCGCGGCGAGCTTGCGCAGCCCCGCTTCCAGCTCCCCCCCGCCTATTATCACAAATCGAAGTCTTGCCGCGGGAAGCCGCCTGTCAAGCAGCGCGGCCGCGCGGATGAGATATTCCACACCCTTCACCGGCTCCAGCCTTGCTATAGTTCCGATCGCGATCTCGTCAGCGGCGATATCCAGGTCCGCTTTCCGCGCCGGGACAGCCGGCGGCTTAAAGTCGACGCCGCTGTGGACCACCGTCCACTGTTCCGTCCTCCCGATCCCGGCGGCCGAGGACTCTTTCATTTCTCCGGGGGTAAGGGCGATAAAATGATCCGTAAAATTAGCCAGGAATCTTTCGGCCAGCTTGAAGATATAAGTTTTAAGCGCCCCGTAATAGCCATAGAGGAGATGCCCGTGAGGGGTGTGGATTATGACCGCCGGCTTCTGTGCGCCCAGGTTGGCCAGCGCCGCGGCCAGCCGTCCGAGCGCGCCGGCCTTTGAGGTGTGCGTGTGAACGATGTCGGGTCCGAGCCGGGCTATCTCTTTCTTCAGCTCAAGCAGCGCGCGAAGGTCCTTGGCGGCGCGGAGCTCGCGCTGCAGGTCCTGCACCTCCAGGCAGATCACCTCGGGCGGAAGGAGCTTGAGCAGCGTCCCGGAATCCTTGTGCGGCCCGGAGATCAGCACTACGTCGTAATCGCGGGTCTGGGCGGCGCAGGAATCTATCACGTTCCTGCTGGACCCGCCGGGCTCGAGCCTGGTGATGATATGGACGACAAGGGGTTTTGTCACGGGGCCTTCCGGAGCTCTGCCTGGGCGGCGCTCAGGCAGGCGCAGAAGATGAAGATAACTCCGGAGACATAGGTCCAGAGAAGGAGCGCCATTATGCCGGCGAAGGCGCCGTAAACGGCGTTGAAGGACGCGAAGTGCTTGAGGTAGAACACGAACAGGTTCTGCGCGGAGTGCAGCAGGAGGGCGGCGCCGAGCGCGGCGACCCAGACCTCGGAGTATTTCGTGCGGCGGTGCGGCGCGAGCCGGTAGAAGAACACCAGGCTCAGGAAGACCATGACCCACGGGATGAAGAACAGTCCGAGCCGGTAGGCCCAGGGAAGGAAGATCCCGCTCGTGAGCAGCCCCCCCGACATTTTTCCCGCCAGCGGCGCGCCTATTCCCGTCAGGACCGCGATTATCAGGATAATAAGGAGGGCCAGACTTTTAAGCGGGAGTTTCCACCAGTGGCTGCCGGTGGTTCCCCAGGCGCGGTTGGCGGCCTGGATAAGAGTGGTGAAGAATTGGATTGACACCCACACCAGCATCAGGAGCGCTACGGCGCTGGCTTTGCCGCGGGCGGCTATAACGTGGGAGAGGGTGTCAAAGACATAATGCTGCATCTCCTCGCTGAGCGGCACGAATTTTTCGACGTAGGTTATCACCACGCCGGCGGCCTGCCCGCGGTCGGTAAAGAAGGAGGCGGCCGTTACGAAAAGGACCATCAGGGGAAAGAGAGCGAAGAAAGCGCTATAGGCGAAAGCGGCGGCGCGCTGTTCCCCGTCGATGCGCATGAATTTCTGGACCGTGAGGCGCAGGGTCCCGAAGATCTTTTGCGCGATGGTATATATTCTTTGCGGCATGTTGAGTTCGCCTTGCGGCGCGGCCCCGGGAGCATCGCTCCCGGGGCCGCCCACGCAGCGGGCCCGGCTGCGTTTATTTTAACTTAATTCAGCTTCGCGTACTTCTCTGCGGCCGCGCCTTCTCCGGAGAGGCCCAGCTTCTCCAGGGTTTCCCTGGTCGGGATGCCGCGGTTATCGTAGCCGCGCTGGTCGTAGTAATGCTGAAGCAGCCGGTCGTATTTGTCGTACTCCAGGTACTTGCCGGCCACGGGGCCTTCTTTGTCGGCGTTGGCCGGGTCGAACCAGACGGCCGGAGGATAATCGCCTTTGCGCGTCGCCTCGGGGAACTCGCGGATATAATGCAGCTTCATCAGGGCATAGGTGCGGTCGGCTACTTTCCACATGTCGTCGAGAGTCCAGTTCAGGCCGGTGGCCATATTAAAGTACCTGGGGTAGTTGTCCAGCGTCCAGCCCAGCTCGATCCAGGGGAAGCGGCAAGCCACCATGAATTCGAACATCCCGCCGCGGATGCGCTGCAGCTCTATCACCTTGGCCGCTTTTTCGGGTCCGTAGGACTCGCGGCTGCTGAGCTTGAGCTCGAAGGTTATGATCCAGGCTTCCTTATGGTGAGCGCCCATGGGGCCCACGCCGAAGGACAACGCCTGGCCGGGGATGAACTTGCAGTTGTAGGCGGCGATATCCAGGCCTTTTACCTGCAGCGCGTAGGCTTCGGAATTGTGGCCGAATTTCTTCGCCATGCGCAGCGAGCCCTCGGCCAGGAGATTCCCAACCTCGCCTTCACGCCGCGCGCACATGCCAAGAAGCTCCTTACCACGCTCGGCGTCGCCGAATTTGAAATCTCCCTTCGTGGCCCCACGGGCGATGGCGTCCGCGTAGAAGCTCAGCGTGCAGCCGGCCGACATCGTATCCAGACCGTACTCGTCGCAGAGGTAATTGAGCGAGCCCACCTGGTCGAGCTCGAAGACGTTCAGGTTCGAACCCAGCAGGGCGACGTTCTCGTAGTCCAGCTCGGATTCGCGGCCCTCTTTGTCGTGGATAGTGATGCCGCATTTCATCGTGCAGCTTGGGCAGCCGTAAGTGGCAACGCGGGCATTGTCGAGGCGCTCGCCGTCTATCTTCCAGGCGTCGGGGCTGCTGGTCTTGCGGCAGTTCTCCACCGGGAGGGCGGCCACTTCGTTGCACCAGGCCAGCACGCCGTTGGTGCTCTGCTTGGACCAGCCGGATTTCTGGTCCATTTCGTGGACGGTTTTAAGGTCGCCGTAGCCGGCTTTCTTCATAGCGTCGGGCTCGGCCTGCGGAATAGCTTTTGTTCCTTTTACCACGATGGCCTTGAGCAGTTTCGAGCCCATGACCGCGCCTATGCCGGGGCGCCCGCCCGCGCGGCCCTCCAGGCTGCGCACCACGGCGTAGCGCACCATGTTCTCGCCGGCCTGCCCGATGTTCAGGACGCCGGCGTTCTTGCCGTATTTCTTGTAGATCCAGTCGTTGGAGAAGTAGGTCCCTTTCCCCCACATCTCTTCGGCGCTGAGGAATTCCACTTTGTCGTCCTCGATGTAGAGCATGGTGGGCCTTTCGGCCTTCCCTTCCACGATCATCGCGTCGTAGCCGGCCTTGCGCAGCTGGCTGGAAACGTGCGTGCCCAGGTTCCCGTCGCCGTAGAAGCCCGTAAGTGGTGATTTGGCGGCGACGATGCACTTGCCGGTATTGGGGGCCGGGATGCCGGAGATGGGGCCCAGGGCGACCACCAGCTTGTTCTCGGGGCCGAGCGGGTCTATGCCCGGCTTGAGCTCGTCGTAAAGTATCTTGGCGGCGAAGCCGCGGCCGCCTACCCACTTCTGGGCGAATTCTTCGGTGAAAGATTCTTTCTTGAACGTCTTGGTAGTCAGGTTAACCCTGAGAATATAGCCTATCCATCCTTTCATTGTATTGCCTCCTGGTAAATATAGTCTGAGTCGCGGATACGCAAGAAACTACTTTTTCGCTTTCGGTTTCCGGGGCTGCGCTTTCGTGGCGGTCCCGATGGCTTTGTCGATTATATCCAGCCCCTCTACCAGCTGCTCGTCGGTGATCACGAGCGGCAGCAGGAGGCGGATGACGTTCTTGTGCAGGCCCGCGCCTGCGAGTATGACCCCGTTATCCCGGGCTTCCTGTATCACTTTCTGGCAGGTCTCGGTGTCGGGCGACCAGCTCTCCTCGTCCTTGATGAATTCGATAGCGAGCATCGCGCCGACTCCCCTCACTTCTTTTATCGCGGGGTATTTCCCCTTAAAGCCTTCGAAGCGCTTCCTTATGATCTTCCCGAGGTAAACGGCCCGCTCGAGCAGTTTTTGTTCGTCGATCATTTTTATGATCTCGATGGCGGCCGCGCAGCCCAGCGGATTCCCGCCGTAGGTGCTGCCTATGGAACTTTTCGGGAGCGCGTCGAAGAGCTTCTTGTCCCCGACCACGGCCGAGAGCGGCAGGCCGCCCGCGATGGATTTGCCGAGCGTGATCAGGTCCGGCTCGACGCCCCAGTTCTGTATAGCGAAGAATTTCCCGGTTCTTCCATAGCCCGACTGCACCTCGTCGGCGACCATCAGGATCCCGTATTTAGAGGTGACGCGGCGTATCTCTTTGAGGAAGCCCTCGGGCGGGACATTGAAGCCTCCCTCGCCCTGGATGGGCTCTATCACGACCGCCGCGACGTCCTCGGGGCAGACGTTCTCGAGGAGGAGCTTTTCAAAATCCTCGGCGGCATACTTGTTCTTGCGCGGGTTCGGGTAAGGCAGCCGGTAGACGTCCGGCGCGGTGCCGAACAAATACTTGTAGGGCATAGGGCGGTGCGTCATGGTCATCGTCAGCAGGGTGCGGCCATGGAAGGCCCCCTCGAAAACCACTATGCTCCTGCGCCTGGTTGCGCCCCTCGCGATCTTTACGGCGTTCTCGACCGCCTCGGCTCCGCTGTTAAAGAAAGCTACGGCCTTTTCCGCGGTCCCCCGCGCTTTTTCAGCCAGCATCTCGGACAGCTGCACCCAGGGCTCGTAGGGGATGACGGTGAAATCGGAATGAAGAAAATTCTCCGCCTGCGCCTTTACCGCGCGGACCACGCTTTCCGGGCTATAGCCGGTTACAAGGCAGCCCCAGCCCCCGGTGAAATCCAGGAACCTGTTCCCGTCCACATCCTCTATAGCGGCGCCGAACCCTTTCTTTATATAGAAGGGGGCGAGGGAGTCCATAGGCGAGGCCGAGGAAACTTTCCTTCTCGCGGAGAGCGCTTTGCTCTCCGGCCCGGGTATTTCGGTCTTAATGAGTGTATGTTTCATTATCAGGCGGGGTTGGACAGCATAAGCTTCCGGGTGTACGGGATAAGGCCGCCGGCGTCGATAATGGCCTGGCGCGCCTTCGGGAGCGGGTTAGTAGCGAACGATTTCCCGGAAGTCCGGTTCATCATCCTCCCGCCCTCTATCTCGAGCTCGTCCCCTTCGGCGGCCTCTATCTCCGGGCAGACGATGATATTAAGGCCCAGGTTGATGGCGCTCTGCAGGAAGATGCGCGAGATGTCGCGCGCCACGATCATCATCTCGTAGCCTTTCAGGCAGGAGACGGCCTGTTCCCTGGAGGAGCCGCAGCCGAAGTTCTTTCCCGCGACGAGGGCGCTGCCTTTGGGGATCTCCCCCGACTTCAGCCTTTTGTTGAAGTCGGGGTTGTCCGCGAAGGCGAAGGCCGGCGTTTCTGAGGGCAGCACCGTGGCCATGAAGCGCCCCGGGTAAATTATGTCGGTGGATACGTCGTCTCCAACTTTAAGGACTACTTTCTTCGTGCTCATTTTGCCTCCCTGGGATCGGTTATTACGCCCGTAAGCGCGCTCGCCGCGGCTACCGCCGGGGAGCAGAGGTAAACTTCGGCTTTCGGGTTGCCCATGCGCCCCTTGAAATTCCGGTTGGTGGTCGCCAGCGCTACCTCGTTGTCGCCAAGCGCGCCCTGGTGGATGCCGAGGCATGGCCCGCAGCCCGGATTGCAGACCACCGCGCCGGCGCGGGAGATGTCCTGGATGAAGCCGAGGTCCATCGCCTTGTGGTAGATGCGCCACGAGGCCGGGAACACCAGCATGCGCGTGCCGTCCACTACGCGCTTCCCTTTAAGTATCTTCGCCGCGACCTCGAGGTCGTCAAGGCGCCCGTTGGTGCAGGAGCCTATCACTATCTGGTGGAGCTTTTTACCCTTCACTTCCGTAACCGGCTTCACATTGTCCACGGTATGCGGGCAGGCTATCTGCGGGGTAAGCTTCGAGGCGTCTATCTCCAGGACCTGCTCGTAGACGGCGTCGGCGTCCGGGCCGAAGGTCTCTATCTTCTCTTTCACACCGGCTTCCTCGCGGAGGTAGCGCAGCGTTTCCTCGTCGGGCGGGACCAGCCCTGAGGTGGCGCCGGCCTCAACGCTCATATTGCAGATGGTAAGCCGGCCGGAGGTGGACATGTTCCGGATCGTGTCGCCGTGGAATTCCAATACCTTGTAATTCGCGCCCTGCGCGGTGAGCTTTCCTATCACATAGAGGATCAGGTCTTTAGGATAAACGTAAGCGGGCAGCTTGCCGTTGACCACGACCTTGATGGTGGCCGGGACTTCCACGTTAAGGATCCTGCCCAGCGTCCAGACGGAAGCCATCTCGGTGGCGCCGACGCCGAAAGAAAATGCCCCGAGCGCGCCGTGGGTAGTGGTGTGGCTGTCGGTGCCGACCAGGACATAGCCGGGCCGCACATAGCCGTTCTCCGGGAGGATCTGGTGGCAGATGCCGCCCACGTCGCCGCGGACATCGTGGAATTTCTTTATGCCCTGCTTGCCCACGAACTCGCGGGTCTTTTTCTGGTTGCCTGCCGTCTTGGAAGACTCGGCGGGGACGCGGTGGTCGAAGATTATGGCGATATTGTCAGGGTTCCAGACTTTGGCTTCGCGGTCCGTGCCTTTGTAGATCTCTTCAAATTGACTTATCACCAGCGCGCCGTTCTCATGCGACATCGCCAGGTTCACTTTCGGCTCGAGCACTTCGCCGACATCCACTTTCGACTGGCCGACCGCTTTGGCCAGCAGCTTCTGTACGTAGGTCATTCCCATTGCTTAGTCCTCCTAGATGATTTAAATTACTTTCTTCTCTTTAAGGGCCGCGAATTCTTCTTCTTTTATTCCCAGGCTTGAAAGTATCTCGGCGGTATGGGCCGAAAGGCGCGGGGGCGGCGCGTTGAGCTCGCCCGGGGTGTCGGAGAACTGGGCCGCGAGGCCGAACAGCTTCAGGTTCCCGATCCCTTTCTCGTTGATATCCTTCAGGATGGCCCGGTGCTTTATCTGGGGCTGGCTGAGCGCGTCGCCCAGTTCCAGGATAGCGCCGCTCGGGACGTCTTTGCCGTTAAGGAGCTCCACCCACTCCGCGGTCGGGCGCAGGGCGAATTTCTCCTCGAGCAGCGGGGTCAGGAGCTTGCGGTTCTTCTTCCGTGTATCGCGTTTCTCGAAGCGCTGGTCGGTCTTCAGCTCCGGCACGCCCACCACGTCGCAGAGGGCTTCCCACTGCTCCTGTTTATTGGCGGCCACGTTCATATAGCCGTCCTTCGTCTTGAAAGTCCCGGAGGGAGCGGCGGTGAAATTATCATTGCCCATCGGGACGGGCTTCTGGCCGGCGATGAGCAGGTTCGCGGCCACCCAGCCCATCAGGGGCATGATGGAGTCAAGCATGGCTATATCTATCATCTGGCCTTTGCCGCTGTGCTCGCGGTGGTAGAGCGCGGCCATTACCGCGAAGGCGGCGTTGAGCCCCCCCACCGTGTCGCAGATCGGGAAGCCGGCGCGCAGCGGGTGCAGCCGCTCGTCGCCGTTGACGTCCATTACGCCGCTCAGGCCCTGGATGATCTGGTCGTAGGCGGGCTTGAAAGCGTCGGGGCCGGTCTGGCCGAAGCCGGAGATAGAGCAGTAAATGAGGCGGGGATTTATTTCCGCGAGGGTTTGATAGCCCAGGCCGAGGCGGCCCATCACGTCGGGCCGGAAATTCTCCACCAGCACGTCCGCGGTCTTTACCAGCTTTTTAAAGATCTCTTTTCCCTCGGGCGTCTTGGTGTTGAGGGTGACCGATTTTTTATTGGAGTTCTGGGCCAGGAAGCTGGTGCCCATCAGCTGCTCGTTCAGGGCGGGCATCACGCCAAGCTTGCGGGCCAGGTCGCCGTCCTTTGGATTCTCTATCTTTATTACTTCCGCGCCGAGCAGAGCGAGGTGGAGGGTAGCGAAAGGGCCGGACAGGACATTGGTAAGGTCAAGCACCCTTACGCCGGAAAGGATCTGTTTGCTCATGATGCGCTCCTTGAATTTACGGCAGAACGGCTGTTTTTACGCTGATAGGCCCCGTCGTGTAAACGAAACCCTGCATCTCGCGCCCGAAGTGCTTCGCTACGTCGCGGGCGACCTCGAGCAGCTTCTCCAGGCTTATATCCTTCCTGAGGCCTTCCCTCTGCAGCACGTGCACGAAGTCCTCGGTGGCCACGTTCCCCGCGGCCGTCTTGGTGAAAGGGCAGCCGCCGAGGCCGGCGAAAGAGGTTTCGAAAGAGGTCACGCCCGACCGCATCGCCGCGAACATATTGGCCATGCCCAGCCCGTAGGTATTGTGGAAGTGGGCTGTGCAGTCTATGCCCGGGTCGAGCGCCAGGACCGCGCCGAAGAGCCGCTCCACCTGGGCCGGGTGCGCGTGGCCCGCGGTATCGGCGAGGCTTATGCTCTTCAGGCCGGCCTCGAGATAGGCGCGCGCTATTTTCAGGACGCGCTCCTCGGGAATGGGCCCTTCGAAGCCGCAGCCGAAAGCCGATTGGACGGAAACCTGGACTCTCTTGCCGGCGGCCAGCGCCGCTTTGGCCGCCGGTATGATGCGCGCGACGGCCTCGTCCGTGCCCATGCCCGTGTTCTTGCGGCTGTGGGTTTCGCTGGCCGAGACGCCCAGGCAGAACATTTCCACGCCGCAGGCGAGCCCGCGCTCCAGCCCCTTCTCGTTGAGCACCAGGCCGGAGAGCATGGCTTTGGACTTTTTGTCCGCCGTAAACCGGCGGAACAGTTCGTCGGTGTCGGCCATCTGCGGCATCTTCACAGGGTGCACGAATGAGCCGACCTGTATTATGTCCACACCGGATTCCAGCAGTCCGGAGAGCCAGACCGCCTTCTTTTCAAGAGGGACGACCTGGCTTTCCATCTGCAGGCCGTCCCGCAGTCCTACTTCGTGGAGAAGCAGGGCTTTAGAGGTCATTTAACGGTTACCGCGCACTTGTCCGCTATGGCCTTCGCCATGTCGATAGTGGTGGCCGAGCCGCCCATATCGTAGGTGCGCACTTTCCCTTCGGCTATAACCTCGGCGACGGCGTCTTCGATGATCTTCGCCTTGGCGGTCTCCCCCAGCCAGTCCAGCATCATCTTGGCCGCGAGTATCGTGGCGATGGGGTTTACTTTGTACATGCCGGCGTATTTGGGCGCCGAGCCGTGGGAGGGCTCGAACACGCCGAGTTTCGTTCCGATATTGGCGGAGCAGCCGAAGCCCAGGCCGCCGACCATCTGCGCGCTAAGGTCGGAGATGATGTCGCCGTAGAGGTTCGGGGCCACCAGCACGTCGTAGTTGAAGGGGTTCTTCAGCAGCCACATGGTCATGGCGTCGATATTGGCGTCATCCATCTTTATGCCGGGGTATTCCTTGGCCACGGCTTTCGCCGTCTCGAAGAACAGCCCGTCGGTGGCGCGCACGACGTTCGCCTTGTGCACCACTGTGACCTTCTTGCGGCCGAACTTCTTCGCGAATTCGAAGGCGGCGCGCACTATGCGCTCCGAGCCTTTGCGGGTGTTTATCTTGCAGGAGATGGCGTATTCATCGCTCTTCAGGCCCTTGAAAGCCTTGAAAGCGGGCGAGAGCTCGGCCAGGACGTCGCGGAGTTTGTCCGGCACCGTATTGAATTCAACGCCGGCGTAAAGGTCCTCGGTGTTCTCGCGGAACACTACGATATCTATGCCTTCTTTGTAGTTAAGCGGATTCTTCGGGTAGGCTTTGCAGGGGCGCAGGCAGTTATAGAGGTCGAACATCTGGCGCATGCGCACGATGGGCGAGCGGTAGACCAGGCCTTTTCCCTGCAGGGCGGGTACCAGCTCTTTCTCGGCGTCTTTTACCGGTTTGGAGGTTATGGCGCCGAACATCGCGGCGTCCACGTTGCCCAGCAGGTCGATAGTGCGCTGGGGGAAGGAATCGCCTTCCTTGCACCAGAATTCCCAGCCTATGTCTCCGTGGGGGTATTCGGCGTCCAGTCCTACGCGGTCAAGAACGATCTTCGCCGCTTCCATCACTTCGACGCCTACGCCGTCGCCTGGCAGCCACGCTATCTTGTATTTCTTTCCCATGTTGGAGTCCTCCGTAGAATCTTTGCCCTGTTTGCCGGATGAACCGCTGCACAGGGGCAAAGTTATATTACCACTAAGCCAATTTTGTTGTCAATTAACACCGGACAAGCCTATTAAATATATTTATCAATATAAGACCCTACACTAACCGGAGGCTTTTAGCAGGTAAAGTTTCTTGTCCGCCATGCGGTAGAACATCGGCAGCACTTTTACGTTTGGATACTTCAGATTGAGCCGCTTCGCCTCGGCCCTGACGAAATCCAACTCGCTGCCGATCTCGAAGCGCGGGGCGTTCTTCAGAAAATGGCGCATGGCGTCCTTGCGGGTCCACCCTCCGTTCTTTACGAGCCCGGAAACGAATTTCCCGCGCTTCGAGGCCAGGTTCACCATACCGCAGTTGTCGTGCGCTATCATAGCGACATGCCTTACGCCGCCTATCCCGACCGCATAGGATATCTTGAACTCGTTATAGCGCATATTCCCCCCGCCGGTTCGGAGTATATAAGCGAAGTTATCGGGAAGGCTCAGCTGCTTCTTATTGTCCATGCACATGCAGACGAGGACTTCGGCCTTATGGTGCTTCCTCGGCGGCCTGCCGCAATTGTGGTAGTCGATCAGACGGCCGAGCGGGGTATGCCTTAAGCCCTGCGGGATGTCCGAGGCGGTCCTTACCGGTCTTAGGTCTTGCATGAAATGCGCCATAAAATAGTCCCTGTCCGAGCCGCGCGGCTGCCGCGGCCGCGTCAGTAAAAAGTATAGCAGAGCCGCTGTATATGGGCAAAATAGATAATTTAGTAGAATATCATCGTATAAAACTATGATACCTATAAACTACCACCACCTGTATTATTTCTACATCATCGCCCGGGAAGGAAGCATAAGCAGGGCCTGCAAGATCCTCCTGCTGGCGCAGTCCACGCTGAGCGCCCAGCTTATGCAGCTGGAGGCCTCCCTGGGAGGGAAGCTCTTCGAGCGGAAAAAGCAGCGGCTTCTCCTTACGGAGAAGGGGCGCATGGTGCTGGGCTATGCCGAGAGCATTTTTGAAATGGGGCGCGAACTTCAGGACGCGATCAAGGACCGGCCGCAGCCGGGCCGCAGCGCCATCCAGGTGGGGATATTGAACGGGACGCCGCGGGCCTTCGGGCACGCGCTTATAGAATGCCTGCTTAAGGACGCCGACCTGCCTCGCGTGACCGTCCAGGAAGGCAGCCTCGGGGAGCTTGTAGCGGGGCTGAGCCAGCAGAAGCTGGACGTCGTTCTTTCCGACGTAAGCATGCGGGGCCCGGACCAGGGGGCTATCTTCAACCACCTTATCGCGAAGATCCCGGTCGTCCTCGCCGCGTCTCCGAAAGTAGCCGGGCGCTGCCGGAAGATCCCGGCCGACCTGGACGGAGCGCCTTTTATCCTTCCCTCCCTGCCGAGCCAGGTCTATCACCAGGTGCAGGAGGCCCTGGCCCAGTGGAATATCCGGCCCAATGTGGTGGCTGAAGTTCAGGACGTGGAGCTGGCGCGCCGCCTGGCGATGGCCGGGCGCGGTATCGCGCCGATCAATGAATATACCGTAGCGTCAAGCCTCCCGGCCGGCCGGCTGAAGGTCATCGCGGCCAGCCGCGCTTTCGGGATCCATGAATCCGTCTATCTTATTACGAGGAAAAGAAGATGGCCCAATCCGATGGCGGACCGGCTGGTAAAAAATTTCCGCGCTTTATTCGCGGCTAAAAGCGGCCGAGCTTCTCCGCTATTATAAGTTTGGCCCCGGTGTTCTTTATCACTTCTTCCACCGTAGTGTCCTCGGCTATTTCTTCGAGGACCAGGCCCGCCGGCGTCACTCTGATGAAAGCCATTTCGGTGACGATGAGGTTGACCTCTTTCGGGGCGGTGAGAGGGAGGGTGCATTTCTTAACGATCTTCGGCTCGCCGTGCTTGCTGACGTGCTCCATCGCTATGACCACGTTCTTGGCGCCGACGGAGAGGTCCATGGCCCCGCCTATGCCGGGGATGAATTTGCCCGGGATAGTGTAGTTCGCCAGGTTCCCCTCCTCGTCCACTTCGAGGGCGCCCAGGATCGTGTAGTCCAGGTGGCCGCCGCGGATGATGGCGAAAGACATCGAGGAATCGAAGCAGCAGCCGCCGGGCACGAGCGTGGCCGCCTGGCCGCCGGCGTTCACCAGGTTAGGATCTTCCTGCCCGGGCGCGGCGGGCGCACCGAGGCCGATATAGCCGTTCTCGGAGTGCAGGAGTATCCCTTTGCCCTCCGGGATAAAATTGCTGACCAGGGTGGGGATCCCGATGCCGAGGTTGACTATCGAATTCTCCGGCAGCTCCCTCGCTATTCTTTTCGCTATCCTGAGCCTCATATTATCGTCCATTTTAGTTCACCCCTTTCGCGACGGCTTTCGAAACCTTCACCAGAGTATCTATGAAAACGCAAGGGAAAGTCACTTTTTCAGGGTCGAGCTGCCCAGGCTCGACTATCTCTTCCGCTTCGAGTATCACGTGGGCGGCCGCCATCGCCATCGCGGCGTTGAAATTCTTGGAGGAGCCGGCGGAGAAGCCGTTGCCGTATTTATCGGCCTTGTTCGCCCTGACCACCGCGAAGTCGGCCCTGAGCGGTTTCTCCAGGAGGTATTTTTTGCCGTCCACCGTCAGGACTTCCTTCCCTTCGGCGATCGCGGTGCCGAGTCCCGTCGGGGTCAGCACCCCGCCAAGGCCGGCTCCCGCGGCGCGGATCCTCTCCACGAAAGTGCCCTGCGGGACGAGCTCTATCTTGATCTCGCCGGATTTCATCTTCTCGCCCATTATCCGGTTCATCCCGATGTAGGAGCCGATGAATTTAGTCACTCTGCCCGCCATGACCAGCTTGATGATCCCGGTTTCCTCTTTGGAGGTGTCGTTGGAGATGATGGTCAGGTCCTTTATGCCTTTTTCGTAGATGGCCTCGAGAACTTCGGCTGGCCGCCCGCAGGAAATAAAGCCGCCTATCATTATCGAGCAGCCGTCCTTCATGTTCTCAACAGCCTGCCGTGGTGTTTTAATCGGTTTCATCGTACCTCCGCCGCTAAATTTAACAGTTCTCCTGAAAGTTGCAGTCGCAACTTTCCGCCCGCATTGCGGGCGCCCTGCGGGAGGCATACACCTCTTCGGGCCTGGCGCGCATAGCGCTGGGCCCTCCGCCCGCTCCGCGGGGAATCCTGCGGATTCAGGTTAAATTATAACAAAATTTTTGTATTATAACGGTGACGCAAGCTAAGAGGTTTTATGCATAAAGTCCACATAGATCACCGCGAATCGCTTATCAAAGAAAACCTGGCCCGCATCAGGCTCAAGATCCTGGTTATGAGCAATAAAGGAGGGGTCGGCAAAAGCACTGTTTCCGTCAACTTCGCCTCGCTCCTCGCCGCCCGGGGTCTGAAAACCGGCCTTCTCGATATCGACATCCATGGGCCCTCTATCGCCCGCATGACCGGGCAGGAGGGCCAGTCCCATGTTTCGGACGGTAAATTCATACAGCCGCTGGAAGTGGCGCCAAACCTCAAGATGATCTCCATGGGCTCCATCATGAAAGAGGGGGACGCCCCCGTTATCTGGCGCGGCCCCATCAAACTCACGGTCCTCAGGCAGTTCCTCTCCGACGTGAACTGGGGAGACCTGGACGCCCTCGTCATAGACGCCCCCCCGGGCACCGGCGACGAGCCGCTTACGATCTGCCAGCTTATCCCGGAGATGACGGGCGCGGTCATAGTAACCACCGGCCAGGAAGTGGCCCTGCTCGATTCGCGGAAGGCGGTTAACTTCCTTAAGCAGGTGGGCATCCCCGTGCTTGGCATCCTGGAGAATATGACCGCCTTCGACTGCCCCCACTGCGCGAAGGAGATAAACCTTTTCAAGACCGGCGGCGGGCGCCGCGCCGCGGAAGAAATGGGCGTCCCTTTCCTCGGCAGCGTCCCTTTCGCCCCGCCGATGGTGGACGCCGGGGACGCCGGCAAGGCCTACGCCGTTGAAAGCCCGTCGGCGCCGGCCTCCTCCGCCATCAAAGCCGCGCTCGACGCCGCGCTGGCCGGAGTCAAGGGATGATAAAGATATTCGCCCTCATGGCCCTGCTGGCCGCGCCCTCGCAGGCTGAATTCCGGGCTTTCGGCCAGCAGGGAGCGGAGGTCCCGCCCCTTAATTTCTGCGCCTCCGGCAAATTCCTGGTCTACCTGGGCAGCTGTTCGCCAGGGGGAAAGATGAAGGACGTTATAAGCAGCAAGGCCTGCAGCGATATTGGGGGCATACTCTCGGACGGGCTCCCGGTGCTCTACCCCAATGCCAAGGTGGAAGGCTATACCGGTCTCAGCGCCGAGGAAGTGATGGAGAGCCTGATGCGCCCCGGCGTGCTCGGTTTCTTTTTTGTCGGCGAGGGCGACGCCAAAGGCGCCTTTATAACCGGCCCGGAGCGCGGGCGGGTCTACCCGGATATGTCGGCCTGTATGTCCGACCTGGACCTTTTCGCCGGGTTTACCTCGCACAGCAAGTATTCCCCCGCTTCCCCCGCCCCGAAGTCCGAACGGGCTCTGGTGATCAGCCGCACGCAGACGATCTTCGGAGGGGGCGGAGCCATGGCCGATTCCTGGCCCAAGCTGTGCAAGCCCCGGGTAAGCCTGGTCTATCCCACGCGCACCTTCGCGGGGCGCATGAAGGACGATGTTAAGAAATTCATGAATCTGCTGCAGGAAGAAAAACGCAAGCACGTCATGAAGACGCTAGCCGCTATCTGCGACAACTGCCAGGGCCATGTCGCCGCCAACGACGAACTGGCCAGGTTCTGCCCCCCCAACTCCGAGATCTGCAGGCAGCGCAAGATCACTCCCGGTTCGGAAGAGTTCATCCTGAAAAATTATTGCCTGGCCCACGCGCCGGCGCCCTCCCGGTAAAGCTGGCGCTGGCCGGTCAGCCGAAAAGTACGGCGCGCATGGAGAGGGAGGCGTGCTGGTAGCCCTCGTAGGGATAGGAGGCTTTGTCCCCGAGGCCGGCCCCCAGCGCCGTCAGGAAAGGCCAGTAATGGTCCGGAGCCGGGACGGCGCGGAGCCCGCCGGGCAGCGCGGCGTAATCCGCCAAGTCCGCCCTTCTTCCAGTATCGATATATTCCTTAACTTTAAGATCGAACTGCCTGGCCCAGGCTAAAGGCGGGGCTTCGATATCCGGGTCCATAAGGCCGAGGTTGTGCACGATGTTCCCGCTCCCGATTATCAGGATCCCTTCTTTTCTCAGCGGCGCGAGACGCCGTCCAAGCTCATAGTGGGAACCGCCCTCCGCGGGGTAATCGACGCTCAGCTGGTACACCGGCACGTCCGCTTCCGGATAAAGCATGCGCAGGACGGTCCAGGCGCCGTGGTCCAGGCCGCGCCCTTCAAGAACAGGCGCCGGCTCCAGGAGCGCGGCGGTCCTGGCCGCCTCTCTCGCCGCGGGCGGAGGAGCGTATTTGATGCGGTAAAGTTCGTCGGGGAACCCGCCGAAGTCGTAGATGGTCTCGAATTCGGCGGATCCGTTCAGGCGGAGTACGCCTTCGGTGAGCCAGTGCGCCGAGACGCAGAGTATCGCTTCGGGCCTCGGGAGGGACTTCCCGAGCGCGGCCATCGCCCTGGTGAAAGAATTGTCCAGCACCGCGTTCATCGGCGAGCCGTGGCCGATGAAGAGCGCCGGCATGAGCGGCGTTTTCTTCACAGCTTGAACTTCGGCAGCTTCGCCTTGCCCGGGACCAGGTTCTTAAGCAGACCGTCGCTCACGCCGGATATCCTGGATTCGGCCTCCTTAAGTTTAGCCCCCAGCTCCGCCTGCTTGACCGCGGCCGCATCGTCGAGTTTCGCCCGGTAGGGCTTCAGCGCTTCGTCCACCTTTCTCTGCGCCGCTTCCTGGGCCTTTTTAACTTCGGCGCCCAATGCCCCGGAAAAAGCCTTGGATACGGCGTTGGCGAGGTCGGTCTTTATGGACAGCCTCGGGCTCTTTATCGTGCCTGAGATATCCGTTTCGATGAGCGCGGCGGAAAGCCCGGCGAAAGAGGATTCTACCGCGGAGCGAAGCGGCGCCGCTTTTATTTTGTCCGCGCTTGCCTTGAAAGAAGCCCCGGCCAGGCGGGCCGCCGCCTTCCCGTCCAGCCGCTCTCCGGCCGTCCTCAGCGTCGCGTCAAAAGCCGCGCTGCCGCCGGTGATGTCCACCATGAAGGATGACGCCGAGCCCAGTTGCATTTGCTTTACCGGCATACCGGAGAAGGAAAGCTCCGAGGCGGTCTTTATCTCTTCGCCCGCGGCGTCGAGAGAAGCCCTGAAATCCAGCCTGCGCATCCCTTTGGCGCCCTTAACCGCTATAGTGGTAGGTCGCCCGTAAACCTGCGGCTGGGTGGTCAGACCCTCCACTGTGCCGCTGTATTCCAGTGGATCCTCGGTCCCGAGCTCGCCGGTCAGCGACAGTTTGCGCACCAGCACCGCAGGGTAGGATTTCTCCTTCGGGAAATGCACTTCGCGCCCGCGCGCGCCCTCGTTCTTCAGCACGCCCTTCGTGCTGGCCGGCATATACTTGCGGGCGAGGCTCATCCACTTCATGGCTTGAGCGGTTTTTTCCGCGATCACGGGTCCTGCCAGCATGCGGGCTATGGACTGGGTGTCCATGGACGGCAGCTTCATTTTCGCCATCACGGCGGCCATGTCCTTCCTGCGCGCCTCGTCCAGGGCCTTGAAAGAGTCCTTGGCGCGCGCGAGCGCGGCCTCCGTTTCCTCTTTGTCCTTCCTGAAATCTGAAGCAAGTTTCTTGACTTCTTTGCCTATCTCGGCGTAGTCCTTGGCCTGCTTGGCGAAGTTCTTATCGTCCTTGGCCTTCTCGTAACGGGCTTTAAGCGCCTCCATTCCCGCCTCGTATTTCTTAGTGTCCAGCCGGGCCGAGATCGCCTCATAGTCTTTCTGATAGCTTTCCTCCAGCTGTTTGGCCAGCTTTACCGAGCCCAGCTCCGCCGGGTCCACTTTGTAGTCGGCGGCCGCGCCGGCCTTCGCGTCCGAAGTGCGCTCCAGGGCGAAATCCTTTGATTCTTTCTTGAGGTCCTCCACCAGCGGCGAAGGCACTTCCTTTACGAAGGCCAGTTTGCCGGAGGTTTTGCGGACGGTTCCGAAGCGCAGGCCTTTAAGGGAGGCGCTGTCGACCACGAGCTTTTTCTCCAGCAGCGGCGCGCCCTCGGCGGCGAAAGACAGCTCGGAGAATTCCACGAGGTTGCGGTATTCATCTTTGGAGTCGCCCACGGCAAGGCCGGAGATCTTCAGCGAGGGGTGGAGGAAGCTGGTTTTAAGCGAGGCTATCTCGGCCTTGGCCTTCGCTCCTTTTTCCAGCCCTTTTATCATGCCCCATTTAAGGAGAGGGTCGAATGCGAAAAAGAAGAAGGCCCAGAGAAGAAGCAGCAGCGTAAGGCGGGGAGCTATGTATGACCAGCGCATATCAGACGGCCCCCTTGAAGTACCAGTCCAGGAGCCAGGAGGCCTTAAGGGCCTTCACGAATTTGGAGTTCATTACCCTGTCCCGGAACTTCTCATTGTAAAAGATCCCGAAGCGCCGGCCCATGAAATAGACCGGGGCGGCCAGCAGCGCGCCCAGGACCAGCCCGCCGGGGACCACGGTATTGTTGAAGCCTGTCCACGGCGCCAGGGGCATATTGTAAAGCTTGGTCCAGAGCGGGCGCAGGGCTTCGCTGGTCAGCAGGGCGTAGCCGATCGGGTCGGTGATCTTATCGAGGAGCGGGTTCACGAGGCTGACGGCGAAGACGGTGAGTATGGCCATCGGGATATTGACCCGGGTGGCCATCATGACTACTATAAGCAGCTGGGCCGTAAGAGTTGCTTTCGGCATCATTCCGATGAGAAAACCCAGCGTTATGCCGGCGCCTATCTGGCCCGGGGTGGTCTCGGCCGTGAGGCCCTGGAAGAACTGGCGTATGATTGCAAGTGGGTTCATAAGGTTAATATATTAAAAGCGGGGCGGCGGTTCAAGAAGGGTTTGGTATAATTGTCTTATGAAAGCCCTGGAGATACTTCTTATAGCCGTGGGCCTCTCCATGGACGCCTTCGCCGTTTCGCTCGCGAGCGGGGCTACCATGAAGCGGCTCCATCTCCCGAACGCGCTGAAAATGGGCTTTTTCTTCGGCGGCTTCCAGGCCTTTATGCCGGTGCTGGGCTGGGCCGCCGGCCTGAACATGAAGAATTTTATTTCCGCCTGGGACCACTGGATAGCCTTCGTGCTTCTTTTCGCGGTGGGCGGCAAGATGGTCTATGAAGCCTTCAAGCTGAAGGAAGAGGAGGAATGCGGCGGGCCTAAAACCTGCCCTTTCGATACCGGTACGCTCACCGTGCTGGCCCTCGCCACAAGCATTGACGCGCTGGCCGTCGGGCTGACCTTCTCCCTGCTGCAGGTCTCGATAATCACGCCCGTCCTGGTCATCGGGCTCGTGACTTTCCTTATGTCGGTGGCCGGGGTCAAGATCGGCTCGAAGGGCGGCCATTTCTTCGAGCACAAGATGGAGGCCGCGGGCGGCTTTATCCTGATAGCCATCGGCCTTAAAATACTCCTGGAGCACCTGGGCTTTTTCTAAACCCGCATCTCCTACATCTTCTTGAACCACTTTTCCTTGCCGTACAGCTTCTGCATGCAGTCCTCGCAGAGGCCGTGCGTGAACCTGGCGCCGGAGCGCTCCTCCAGGTAAGTCTCTACTTTCTGCCAGAAGCCCTTGTCGTCGCGTATCTTTTTGCACTGCGCGCAGATCGGGATAAGGCCCTGCAGCGTGCGCACGTCCTTCAGCGTTTCCTCCAGCTGGGTGTTCTTGCTTATCAGGTCGAGGTGGCCGGTTATGATCTCGCTGAATTCCTCCATCAGCCTGATTATAGTCCCCTCGAAATTATTGGGCTTCCGGTCGAAAATGCAGATGCTGCCGAAGATGTCCCCGTTGGGGTGGAAGATGGGCACGCCGGCGTAGGCCATATAGCCCGCCTTGGCCCCCTCGCTGTCCTTCCAGAAATCGCTTTTCCCCGCGTCGGCTATTATCAGCTTCTCCCGCGATTCTATCACCGCCGCGCAGTAGATCTTAAGGCCGGGCTTCAGCTTTATGATATCGTCGGACTCGTGCGGATTGCCGGCCCCCCCGCCGGGAGCGATGACCCTGATGCTGTCCTCCTCAACTATGTTTATCGTAGCGGCCGGGACCCCTGCCAGCTGGGCCAGCAGGTCGGCGATGTTCCGCCACTTCAGCAAGGCTATGTCTGGAATGCGCAGTTTATTTGTGTCGGTCATATTACCTCTTAAAGCGGCAGCTTCGATACTGAAACCCAGTACTGCTCGAACTTCCGGGCGAGCTCCAGGAACTCTTCCAGGGACGCGGGTTTGGTTATATAGGAAGCCGCCCCGTTCTCATAGCTGCGCACCATGTCTTCGTGCCTGGACGAGGTGGTCAGCATCACCACCGGTATCGCGCGCAGCGCCGGGTCCGCCTTCAGGCGCTTCAGGAGAGCGATCCCGTCCATCAGCGGGAGCGTGATGTCCAGCAATATTATCGACGGGCGGAGCGGCTTCTGCCCCCCTTTGCTGCCCGAGGCCGTAAGCATGTCCAGCGCCTCCTGTCCGTCGCGGGCTACGGCCACGGCGGAGATGAACTTGAATTCCTGGAAGGCCCGCTGGGCGATGAGTACGTCGTCCTCGTTGTCCTCCACCAGAAGCAGACTAAGGTTTTTTATTTCGCTGTTCATTTTCCCTCCTCAAGTTCTTTTGCTCAGGTCGGCGGGGATCAGGGTGTAGAATACCGAGCCTTTCCCTTCCTCCGACTCTATCCAGATCTTGCCGCCGTGTTCTTCGGCTATCTTTTTAACTATGGCCAGCCCGGCGCCGGTGCCGCCGCCGTATTCCTGGCGCGAGTGCAGCCGCTTGAATATCTTGAAGAC
This sequence comes from Elusimicrobiales bacterium, assembly GCA_028713125.1. Taxonomy (GTDB): domain Bacteria; phylum Elusimicrobiota; class Elusimicrobia; order Elusimicrobiales; family UBA9959; genus UBA9959. The sequence goes on from JAQTOU010000001.1 coordinate 106,374, forward strand.
CTCTTCGAAATACTGGCTGGGGATGCCTATCCCGTTGTCCTTTACCAGGAACTTCCAGTAGTATTCGCCGAATTTCTCCGCGCTTATCTCCACTTCAGGCACCGGCTTGTCGTTATATTTTACGGCATTGCTGACCAGGTTCTGGAAAAGCTGGCGGATCTTTACCGGGTCGCAGAACAGCTCCGGCAGGCCGTCCGAGACCTTCACCACGGCCTTGCGCTCCTCCAGCATTACGGAGAGCCCGGCCACCGCCTCCCGCGCAAGGGCGGCGGTAGAGGCGTACTCATAGGGATTGCGGACCCGCGCCACCCGGGCGTAGCTTAACAGGTCGTCGATAAGCCTTCGCATCCGGCCGGAGGCCTTGACCACCCTGGCGATATAGTCGGCCGCCTGCGGCTCCAGCTTCGCGGAATAATCGGACAGGAGCATGCCGGAGAACATTTCTATGCCGCGCAGCGGCTCCTTCAGGTCGTGCGAGACCGTGTGCGCGAAAGAGTCGAGCTCGTCGTTGACCGTTTCTACTTCTTTCAGGTACTGCGCCATCTTGGCCTCGGATTCCTTATGCCGGGTAGTGTCTTTAAGGAGCGAGACTACCTGCCTGCTGCCTACCCCGCCGATAAAGGCGGCGGAAAGCATTACAGGCAGCCGCTTGCCGTCCTTGCTCTTGAACCAAAGGTCCAGCTCCTTTATGTGGCCGCCCCAGGACAGTAGGGCGAAAGGCTCCGCCGCGCCCTCCGTCTGCGGCTCCAGCAGCTCTTTGAGGTTCATCGAGCCCGGCGGGAGGAAGTCATAGCCGGAGAAGTCCTCCGCGGCCCGGTTGCTCTTGAGGATCTTGCCGGCCTCGTCGGTGATTATGAGCGGGTCCGGCATGCTTTCGAGGACCGAGTCCAGGTATTCCTTGGAGACCGTGGTCTCGGAGAGGCCGCGGTTCAGCTTATTGAAGCTCTCCGTCACCTCGCCTAATTCGTCCCTGGAGATCACCGGCACTAAAAAATCATAATTTCCCGCGCGCGCTTTGCGTATGCCTTCCCTCAGCAGGTAGACCTGCCGCAGTATTACGCTGGAAAAGATCGCTGAGAGCACGATGGCCGCGGCCGAGATCAGGAGCGCCAGGACGAGCAGCTTATACAGGATGGCTCTTTCCGCCTTGCGCGCCGTGGTCAGCGGGAGGCCGGCGCGCAGGAAACCCGCGCTCTTTCCGACGGCGTCGGCCCCCTGGAAAAGAATATCTTCGGCCGAGGCGGGCAGGCCGGCCGGGACGGGGATGATCGTATCTACGACCTCGTCGCCGCCGTGCAGGACCCTGCGGAACAGCGGCACCGATGTCTTGGCCGCCTTGATCAGCAGCTGGTCCTTCATCTTAGTGCCGGTCAGCGCCACATTGGTATGCGCGATCACCGTGCCGTCGGCGGTGACAAGGCCCGAATAGACCGCCCCCGTCTTCTGGGCGAAGGTGTGCAGAGCCTTGATTCCGTCAAGCTCCTTCCCTGAAACAAAAGCTTTCTGGAAGGAGAGGGCCTGGTCAGCCGCCACCATGGCGGCCGAGTCAGCTATCTGCGCGCTCATTGCTTCCGAAACCGCCAGGCCCGAGAAGTGCATGTTTATCAAAAAGGCGGAGCCTGTGAGGAACAATATGAAGGCGACTATTTTCAGGTATAGTTTCATGGGAAAAGATAGCCCGCCTCGTCGAGTATTGAGCCGGGGAAGACTATCCCCAGCTTAGCGGCGGCGGAGGCGTTCAGGGTTATTTCAACTTTTCCGGGGAACACCGCTCCCGTAGCGGGCTCTCCCTTCTCAAGGCTGAGCGCCGCTTTGGCGGCGGCCTTCCCCATCTCCGCGAAACTGACACCCAGCGAGGCCACGGCGCCCTCCCTGGTCATGCTTTTAGTGGAGCCGTAAAATGGTATCCCGTTCTCCCAGGAAAACTCCTTCAGAAGCCTCAGGGTCTGCGGCGTTATTATCTGCGGGTCCGGGGCCAGCCAGATAGCGTCCGCGGCGCCCATGGTGCGGCGGAGAGCGGCCGGCAGGGCGTCCTGGTTTTCCAGCCTGACGGTAGTGACCTGTATGCCTTCGCGGACGCCTTCAGCTCTAACGGTCTGGGCGTAAGGGTTGGTTTCCGGGACCACCCAAAAGATCCACAGGCGCTTCAGCCCGGGCTGTATTTGCTTAAGCTTGGCGAACGTTATAGGAAAATCTGGGATCAGGCTGATCTTGACGTTCTTTGCTCCGCTAGCGGCCGTGCCTGTAAAAACTCCGGGGGCCAGGCAGTCAATTACATTCAGCCCGGCCGGATAGGGATAGTTTGCCGCTCTGCCGCCGAAAGCCACCACCAGCCGGGTCTCCTTCTCCAGCTCCGGCTTCTGCCTGGAGAGGTCGTAGTGAGCCACTTCCCCGCCGTAAGCCGCCTGGAAAGCGGAGAAAGCTTCCATGTAAACCCCGCTCTCCATTGAAAGCACGGCGACCGTCTCCCGGGGCGCGCCAGCGTAGCCCGGGGCGGCCGACAGTAAGAGCAAAATATACGACGGGGATAGTCTCATCTTTTAAAACCGGTACTCAAAAGTATACTCTAAGCGGCGGCCGGAATACAGCGGAAGGGACTCGACCGCGCGCAGGCGCGCATATTCCGGGTAAAGCACGGTATGGCCGGTCAGGTTCCGGGCCGCAAGAACGTGGCGCATAGCGCCTTTCCTGTAGCCGAGGCTGACATCGATCCAGAGCTGCGGGTCTACGTGGCCGCGGAGGGTGCGGTTCCTGCCATAGCCGTTGAAGTTGGAAGCCAGGAAGAAGTCCCCGAGGTTATGGGAAACCCCGCCTGATATCGTATAGGCCGGGACATATTTGAAGTTCCAGGAGCTGCCGCCGGTAACCGCATGCTCGTCGCCGCGGCTGGCGTTGAGCCGCTCCAGGGCCAGGAAGGCGCTTGTCCGTTTGCCTTCATAGCGCCCCTCCAGCTCCAGGCCGCTGGAATTGTAGTCGGGGGCGTTGTCGTAATAGTTTACCGCGGTGTAGGCGGTGCCGTCCCGGGCGAAGTCACCGAGGTTGCGGTAAATAGTGTCTGAATATTTAGCGTAGTAAGCTGTCACATGGCCAAAAAATTTACCCCGGGAGGCAAGATAGGAGAGCTCGAAAGTGTCCGTCCTCTCGGGATCGAGGCCGGGGTTCCCCAGCACGGTTACCGTGGAAGGATGGAAATACTGTTCGAACGGCGTCGGGGAGCGGAAGGACTGGCTGAACAGCGCCTTAAGACTGTTGACCTCGTTAAACAGGTAGATCGCGGACGCCCTTGAGGACAGGTTATCGCCGGTCTTCGTATTGTGAGTATAGCGGCTTCCCGCCAGGAGCTTCCACTTTTCGCTTTCGTAGCCCAGCTGGGCATGAGCGGAAACCTCGTCGCTCAATCTGCCGCTCATCTCGTTATCGCTCTCCGGAACGCCTGTATTGCTGAAATAATTCAGGTAGTGCCGGACATAGCGGTATTCATATGTGCTCCCGCCTTCCAGGTAAAAGGCTTTTGGCAGGTCCGCGCGTCCGCTCAGCGAATTTATGAAGCGCGCCCCTATGATGTCGGAGCGCACATTGTCGCTGGCGTCCCGAGGGATGCTGCGGTGCTGCCAGTCGTAGGTGACGGTGTATTTCAGGCCGCCCCAGTGGGGCGCGAAGTCATAGGCGTAGCTGGCCAGGGCGGCTTCGCGCGAAGCGTTGAAGAGTTCTCCGCTGGCCAGCGTCAGGCTGTTGCCGAAGTAATTCTGATCGTTGCGGGCGGCGTTGACCAGGAGGGTGCTTTTTCCGCGCGTCCCCGTAAAGTTAAAGCTGCGGGCGTGCAGGTAATCCCTGACCGCGTTCACGTCCCCGTTCTCGTCGGAGAAGCGGAACACCGGCTGCGCTTTGTTATAGGAGTCGGCGGCCAGGGTGTAGGAAGCCTGCTTGCCGCTCCAGGCGTAGAGGCCGCTGGCGCGGGAGACATCCCCGCTGTCGCCATAGCCTCCGGCGCCGGACCCCAGGCCGCCGCCGGCGAGGCCCAGGCTGGCGGCGGTCCCGGCCGGCTTGCGTAAAACTATGTTTATGGCCCCGGTAAGCGCGTTGGACCCGTAGAGCACCGAGGCCGGGCCGAGCAGAACCTCTATCCGCTCGACGGAAGCTATCCCCACCCGGTCCAGGTCGCCCTCTCCGGTCACGGCGTTCCACATAGGCACATTATTTATCATCACAAGAACTTTATCCGCGTAATGCTCCTGCAGGGCCCCGCGGATGGTTGGGACATTGTGCATCAGGTAGGTGCGCAGAACCATCATTCCCGGCACTATTTCCAGCGCCTCCGATACGGAGGCGAAGTTATAGCGCTCTATCATCTCCCTGCTTATGACCGTTATATTGGAGACGCTGTTGAACACGGTTTCCGGCGCGTCCGAGGCGACGGTAAGGTTTTTGGCCTCCTCGGTCATGAAGCTCCAGAATTCCGAGCTTTCGTCCTGTGCCCGGGCCGGCGCGGCCGTCAGTACCGCGGCAAAAAAGATCAGGCTGGTCAATAATTTCAGGTTCATGCTATTTCTTCCAGGTTTCATGAGATTATATAGGGGCCGGCGCTACCGCCGGCTTTACGGATATCTGAATTCCGCTTCATCCAATACCGCGCGCGGGAACTTAAGGCCGCATTTGGCGGCGGCGTCGGAGTTAATTGTTATTTCCGCCTGCCCCGGGAAGATGGTCTCCGGCAGGATGTCGCCTTTCCTGAGCTCGAGCGCCGCCGCGGCGGCGGCTTTCCCCATCTCCGAGAAACTGACCCCGATAGAGGCCGCGGCGCCATCCCTGGTCATCCCTTTTGTCGACCCGTAAAAGGGTATCCCGTTGGCCCATGAGAAGTCCCTCATGATCGTAAGATTTTCCCGGGTGATAAGCATGGGGTCCGGCGGTATCCAGAAAGCGTCCGCAGTCCCGGGCAGCAAACGGAGGAGGGCAGGGAGCTCTTCCATGGAGATCAATTGCTTCGTGGTGACCTGTATGCCCTGGCGCGCCGCTTCGATCTTCACGGTATCGATGTATTTGCTGAAGTCAGGCAGCATCCAGAAGATCTGCAGCCGACCGATCCCGGGCTGCATCTGTTTTATTTTACTGAAAACCACACTGAATTCAGGGACAAGGCTGATCTTGACCGCTTTTCCGCCGCCGGGAGCTTTAATGAAGATCCCGGGCGCCATGCAGTAGATAATGTCGGAGTCCCGGGGATAGCGGAGATTGGCCGCCCTGCCGCCGAAGACTACCACGGTGCGTATACCTTCGGACAGGTCCGGCTTATTACTCGAGAGGTCGTATTTATGCACGCTTTCACCGTAGTTTTTCTCGAAAGCCGTAAAAGCTTCCTGGTAGGCGCCCCCCCCGTAGGAAAGCACAGCGGCCGTATCTCCGGCCGCGGCGGCGGCCGGAAGCAGCAGCAGCGCGCAACAGGCGAGGCCCTTAAAACTCATAGCCTGCCTTTAAAAAGATTTCACGGGAGGGCCCGGGCAGAGGCGCGTGCCCGCCGTTGTAGGGCTGTATATAACTGTAGTTGGATTTGAAAATATCCTTTACGCCCAGGTTCAGCGTAAGGCGCTTTATCGGGCGGTCACGGAGCTGCAGGTTGAAGTCCGCCATTATTCTCTCGCCGAAAACCCTGAGCGAGCCGTTTCCGGCGTAGCCGTACCTGCGGGAAATATAAATAGCCGACGGGTTAGCGCTTAATGCGCCGGCGAGCGGGATGGAGGAGTTGAGCGTAACTTTGTGGCGCGGAAAGCCCAACAGGTAGGAACCGCGGCCGGGAACGCCGTAAACGTCCACCCGGTTCCCGGCGGCCGAATAAGTGGTGTAATCGGCGTTAAGGCGGGCGGCGCCGTTTTTATATTTCAGCCCGAAGCCGTAGCCGAGCGTGCCGGTGCGGTCGTAATTCCGGTAATACTCGTTCCCGGAGGTGTCCGTATAGAAAATTATGGGGTCATTTATGGTCGTGAGCGAGGCGCTCGCGTAGAGGTAAAAAAGGTCGCCGGCCTTGTACCCGGCTTCCGCTTCCATAACCGTGGTCCTTTCCGGCTTGATCCTGAACCCGTTATCGGAGGCGAGGCGGATATTCTCGATAGAAGGGGCCTTGAAGGCACTGCTGTAAATGGCTTTAAAGTTGAAATCACCGGCCTGCTTTGTCAGGGCCAGGCGCGGGACGAGCGAAGCCCCGCATTTAGAATGCTTGTCATAGCGGGCCCCGGCCACTATGGTCGCGGGACGGGCGTGGAGGGTGGCCTGCCCGAAGAGCGCGTAGTTTTCATAGTAGACCCGGTCGCGGCCGCTGCCGTATTGGGAAGCGGCGGCCGTGACCGGCTCGACTTTTACGGCGTCATGGGAATACTCTCCGCCGGCCAGCAGCTGCACCTCGTCCGACGGGGCATGGAAAGCGGTCAGCGATCCCGTAATGCGCTCGGTTTTTTTGTCGTAGGTAAAATGCTCGTCCTTCTCCACCCAGGCCATGCTCCGCGCGTAATTAAGTTTCGGTTCCAGGCGCAGGGTATCCGAAAGCCGCCAATCGTATCTGGTCTCGGCGAAAAAAGAAGGAAAGCCCACTTTGCCCGAGCCCGTTGCCAGGGCGGTCGTGAACTGGTCCCTGTCCCTCAGCTTGTAGTCGTCCTGTATGAACCTGGCCGATAAACCGCTTTTCGCCACGGAGACGTTGACGCTCGCGGGGCGGAGGTCGGACGTCCTGTTCATGTTATAGGAGAGGCCGCTGAAATCCGTGTACCGCCTGTCGCTGCGCTGGGCCTCGCCCCAGAAGACCTTGGCGGCGGCTTCAGTCCCGTCGAAATCCTTTCCGTACGACAGGCCGGCGTAATTCCTTGCGCGGGCGCCTTCCCCCTGCCCGTAGGCGGCAAAGGCCGAGGCGCCGCCGAGTTTTTTGGCCGGGAGGGTCCTGACGTTTATTACCGCCAGCTCCGCGAAGCCGCCGTAGATGACGGAGCCGGGGCCGCGGATGATCTCTATCTCGTCGATCTGGTCCACCGGGAAGCGGTCGAATTGAACGGTGGCGTAGAGGGTCTCATTATAAACCTGGCCGTCCCAGATAAGCAGCGCCTTCCCCTCGTTGGCCCAGTTGCCGCGCACGCCCAGCCCCAGATTGCCCTGCACGTCCATCCCGAAGTCGAATTCCGGGACCAGCTTCAGCACGTCGATAAGGTCGCGCGCTCCGCCGGCCTGGATCTCTTCGCGGGTGATGACCGTAACAAGGCCCGGGGTTTCGCGCAGCTTCATCGGGTTTCTCGTAGCTACGGAGGTGCGTATGTTAAGGGTTTCTTCCAGCGAGGCGCGCTCGAGGCTGAAAAATTCAGCTTCGTCGTCGGCGGCGCGCTGCGCCAGCGCGGGCCTGGCCGCGGCTAGAAAAAGCAGGCATAAGGCAAGACGGAACATTCTACCCCCCTAGAAACCGGACCTAAGGCAGCGCGGCGGTCTTTCTCGGAACTATGAAAACCGCGGCGATATAGGCTATTACGCCCGGCACGATCGCTGTAGCCAGCAGCAGGAAGACGAAGGCGAGCCGCAATACTACAGGGTCCACGTCGAAGTACTCCCCCAATCCTCCCAGGACCCCGGCCAGCACTTTGTTGGTTTCGCTGCGGTATAAATGCTTCATGGCAATATTTTATAATATAAATGCGAAAGATATACCTCAAAACCGCTCCTGCCGTGCATTTTTTCCTTAATGCCGCTCCAGGAAAATAGTAATATTAACCTAATGACCGCGGACGTAATAATCATAGGCGCTGGAGTGACCGGGGCCGCCATTGCCAGGGAGCTCTCCCGCTACAAACTCAAGATCCTCATCCTGGAAAAGGAAGCCGAGGCCGCTTTCGGCGTCTCAAAGTCCAACAGCGGCATTATCCACGCGGGAACGCAGAACCCACCCAGTTCCTTGAAAGGCTGGCTCTGCGTGGAAGGCAACCGCCTTATACGCGAGGAGATAGCCGCTGACCTGGGCCTGGATTTCGCGCAGTGCGGGCAGTTGATAGCAGTTTTCGACCTTGCCGACCTCCCGGAGCTCGAGATAATAAAGAAGGAAGGCGAGGAACTGGGGGTCCGCGGCCTCGAACTGGTGGACCGCGCCTGGCTGGACCTTAACGAGCCGAACATCAGCCCCGGCGTAAAAGCCGCGCTCCGCGTTCCGTCGGCTGGAATTATCAGTCCTTACCGGTTCGTCTACGCCCTGGTGGAGAACGCCGTAAAGAACGGAGCGGAGCTGAAGACCGAAAGGAAAGTCACCGGGATACGTCCGCAGAAAGGCGGCGGGTTCGAAGTAGTCGCGGGCGGCGAGGTCTTCCGCGCCCGTTTCCTCGTGAACGCGGCCGGCCTTTACGCGGATGAGATCTCGGCTATGGCGGGGGCCCCTACTTTTAAGATAACCCCCCGCAAGGGAGAGGAATACCTGCTGGACAAGAAGCGCGAGCACCTCTCTAACCACATACTTTTCCCCCTGCCGTCCGCGACCTCCAAGGGTGTCCTTGTGATAAAAACCGCCGACGGCAACCCTATGATAGGCCCTACCGCGCACGACGTGGAGGACAAGGCCGACCTCTCTACCACCGAGGAGGGGCTGGAGGAAGTGCTGGCGGGCGCGCGCCGGCTGATACCTTCCGTTTCCAAGAGCGATATCATCGCCTATTTCTCCGGCCTGCGGCCCGTCGCGGGAAAAGATTTTATAATCCGCCATGAGGACTCCGCCCCCGGCCTCGTTAACGCCGCCGGGATCCAGTCCCCGGGGCTTACCTCGGCCCCCGCCATCGCCGTGATGGTGGCGGGTATTCTCAAGGAGCATGGCCTCGGGCTTGAGCCCAAAGAGGAATTCCGCCGCCTGCGGCCGCGTCCCGTGCATCTCTTCCAGGTTCCGCCGGAGGAGACCCGGCGGCTTATAGCGAAGAATCCCGCCTACGGCGATATCGTCTGCCGCTGCGAGCTGGTCTCGGCCCAGGAGATACGCGACGCGCTGAAGCGCGGGGCGCGCACCCTGGACGGCGTGAAATTCCGCACCCGGGCGCAATCGGGCCGCTGCCACGGCGGCTTCTGCACCACGCGCGTGATAAAAATAATGCAGGAGGAGCTCGGCCTGCCGGCCACCGCCGTCAGCAAGCGCGGCCGCGGCTCCGAACTTATAAAGGATGAAAGAAAATGAACGTTATCTATCTCCGCCACGGCAGCCCTAAAGCCCGCAAGTTCATGAAAAAGAAATTGCGCCGGCGGCAGGACGCCTCGATCTATAATATCGAGGCCGGCGACTGCTGTCTCGCCCCCGCCCCTGTCAGGCGCGGGGATTATATGGTGACTTTCCTCGGAGACCTTTCCCCGGAGATGCTCGCCTTTATCTACCGCAGCGGGGCGTGGATCGGCCTTAGCCGGAACTGAGAGGCGCGGCGAAACAAGCTTGAAAATGAAGAAAAGAGACCTGGTTATCGTGGGCGGAGGCCCCGCCGGCATGGCTGCAGCGCTGGCGGCCCGCGCCGCCGGCGTGCAAGACGTGCTCCTCCTCGAGCGCGACCAGTACCTTGGCGGCATTCTTAACCAGTGCATCCACCCCGGCTTCGGCCTGCACCATTTCAAAGAGGAACTGACCGGCCCCGAATACGCCGGCCGCTTCGCCGCGCTGGTCGCGGAGGACCGGGGCATAGAGGTCAGCCTGCGCTCCTTCGTCGTCAAGCTCACGAAGGACAAGGAACTTTCATATCTGCGCCCCGGCGCCCTTGAGGAGATCAAGGCGGGCTCGGTGATCCTGGCTACCGGCTGCCGCGAGCGCACCCGCGAGATGATCCCGATACCCGGGTCCCGCCCCGCCGGCATCTACCCCGCCGGCCTGGCGCAGAAGATGGTCAACATAGAGGGCTGGATCCCCGGCCGGGCGGCAGTGATAGTCGGCTCCGGCGATATCGGCCTGATAATGGCCCGCCGCATGGCGCTCGAGGGGATGGCCGTAAAGGCGGTCATCGAAATACAGAAGACCAGCCGCGGGCTCGTGCGCAACGTCGTGCAGTGCCTGGAGGATTTCAATATTCCGCTCTATCTGCGGCACCGCGTCTCGGCGATACACGGCCGTGACCGCGTCGAAAAGGTGCGCGTGGTGAAAGTGGACGACGCCTCCGTGGACGTCCCCGGCTCCGCTTTCGAGATAGCCTGCGACACCGTGCTGGTCTCGGTCGGGCTCATTCCCGAGAACGAGCTGCTTGAGATGGCCGGGGCGGAGATAGACTTCAGGACCAACACCCCGGTAGCGCCCGGGGTGAACCTTACCTCTATCCCGGGAATTTTCGCCTGCGGCAACGCCAGCAAGGTTTACGACCTGGTTGACTGGGTAACCCGTGACAGCGAGCTGGCGGGAAAAATGGCCGCGGAATATTTAGAAAGACCGGAAGCCGCTGACCGATGAAAAGATCTATGACCTGCATAGAATGCCCGAAGGGCTGCCGGCTCGAAATAGACGCCGACGGCGCCAGGCTGATAAGCATGAGCGGGCACGAGTGCAGCCGCGGCAGCCTTTACGCCCGGAGGGAGATCGAGGCTCCAGTGCGCACGCTTACCACTTCCGTCCTTACGCGGGGCCTTGAACTAAAGATGCTGCCGGTGCGCACCTCGAAACCGATCCCGAAGGAAAAAATTTTCGAGGCCATGGCCGCCGTCAAATCGATAACGGTCACCACCCCGGTTAAGGCCGGCGCCGTGGTCGCCACGGATTTCCTCGGCCTTGGCGCGGACCTCATAGCCTGCCGGAGCCTGGGCAAGCCATGAAATATTTTATCCTGGCGCTCCTCTGCCTTACAGCCTGCTCGGAGAAGCCGCCTGCGGAGAACCGAACTATGGACGAGAAAAACAAAAAACTTACCCCCCTCCAGTACGAGGTCACGAAGAAATGCGGCACCGAGCCGCCTTTCAAGAACGAATACTGGGACAATCACCGGGCGGGGATTTACGTGGATATTGAAACAGGGGAGGCGCTGTTCGCCTCGAGCGATAAATTCGATTCCGGGTCTGGCTGGCCCAGCTTTACCCGCCCCATTAAAGCGGAAACCGTGGAAGAGAAAGCGGACGTTTCCCTGGGGGTCCAGCGTACCGAAGTCCGCTCAAGATCCAGCGGCTCGCACCTCGGGCACGTATTCCCGGACGGGCCGGGCCCCGCCGGCCTGCGCTACTGCATTAACTCCGCGGCCCTGAAGTTCATCCCTCTCGAAGAAATGGAAAAAGCCGGCTACGGCAAGTACCTGCCGCAGGTAAAGAAGTAAGGCCTGCCCGGGTTTATTTTTCCTTTCCCCTGAACCATTTCTCTTTCCCGTAAAGCTCCGCCATGCATTCTTTGCAGAGCCCGTGGGTGAAGCGGGCGCCGGAGTGCTTTTCCAGGTAAACCTCGACCTTCTCCCAGAAACCTTTGTCATCCCTGATCTTCTTGCATTTGGCGCAGATCGGGATAAGTCCGCGCAGCGCGTCCGCCTCCTGCATCGCTTCCTCCAGCCTCTTCCTCTCGGTTATATCGCGGGCGCTGGCATAAAAATATTCCGAGCCGTCTACGACGGAGTGGGTCGCGCTGATCTCCACCGGGAAAGAGGTCCCGTCCGCGCGGATGTGCCGGCCCTCTATAAAGAGGTGGCCGGAAGCTTTTATTTTTCCTCTCAGTTTTTCCCAGTCGCCGTGCGACGGCACCGTGGACTGTATGTCCGGCACGCCCATGCGCAGGAGAGTGTCCCGCCGGTAGCCCAGTCTGCGGCACGCGGTCTCGTTAAAGTCCAGGAAAGAGCCGTCTTCGGGGTTCACTATGAAAATAGCGTCGTTGGAGGTTTCAAGGAGCTTGCGGAACAGGGCCAGGTCGTCATTAGCCTTTTTCAGCGCGGTGATATCGTTAATTACTCCCACCAGGACGTCCTCCCCGCCCTCGTCCCTGAATACCTGCTTCCGCGTCTGGATGGCGCGCGTGGAGCCGGCGGCGTCCGTAAAGAACTCCTCGTTCACGGTCTGCGCGCGCGTAGCGAAGGTCTGATCGTCTTTTTTCCAGCAAACATCGGCCTGGACGGCCGGGAAAAAATCATGGTCGGTCCTCCCGAGAAGTTCCTCCCTGCTGTGGCCCATGAACTCGCAGCAGGCCTTGTTCATGTAGATCCAGCGGTGCTTCCTGTCTTTTACGAAGACCGGCGAGCCCACGGAATTAAGGATCTTCTCCAGTAGTTTGGTCGAGCGCAAAACAGCTCCGGTTATGTTTTTTTTCGCTTTCATGCTCCCCTCCCGAAGACCCATGCTTCAAAGCGCGCGGCCGGATGCGCCGCGGTCTGTACATTTTAGATAAAAAGGATACGGCCGGACAGGGAAATATATTGACTTCGGCTTTCTAAGTTGTATAATTGGGTAAGCGGCCAGACTTGAGGAATGTCAATGCTCAAACTTCTTCTTCCCCTCCTTCTTCTGCTGCCCGGAAGCGCCCGTGCCGCGGGCTCCGAGTTCAAGCTTGACTCCGTCACGCTGCTGACGCTGGGCGAGGTCCCGCTTCCGTCGGCGCCGGCCGTTTCCGTGCCGTTCCGGGCCCCCGCCCGGCCCGAGGACAGATATTTCAATTCCTATGTGCTTAAAGCCGTGGATTACCTCTATTCCAACTACGGGAAACTCGGCTACGACATCAATTCCATCCTGACGCACGATATCACTTATCATACCTTCGGCGTTATCCCCGCCCGGCACGCCCCTCTTACGATGTGCGTGGCCGCCCAGATGGAGGTAATACTCACCGCTTTCGAACTCTACGCCCGCGAGACCGGGGACTATGCGGTATATGATTATCTGCCGAAGCGGAGCTTCGAGGGCCTTTCGATCACCGACCTGAAAGGGCATATCTGGGTCAACCATGCTTTCAAAGCCGACGGAACCGCGGACGCCCTGATAAACTTCGGTATGGGCGAGCGCCGCGCTTTCGAGGAACTTAAGCCGGGCGATTTCGTGAACATCAACCGCACCACGAAGACGGGCCATGCGGTTACCTTCCTGGGCTACATCAACTCCACCGGAAAGATCCAGCCGGAGTATAATCCCGAAGTGGTCGGCTTTAAATATTTCTCTTCCCAGGGCCAGGCCGCCGCCGGGCAGGGCGGCTTCGATTACCGCTACGCCGTGTTCAGCAAGTTCGGCTGCCCCGCCATGCCTTATAAGCGCGACTGCGAAGTCATCTATTCGGCCGACCAGCGGATGCTGAATACCGGCACTATGCTCAGCCCCAGGTCCTGGACCGGGATAATGCCGCAGGCCTCCGACGCGCCCGAAGGAGAAACTGTCCTCAACCGCGCCCTCTTCAACGGCATAACCACCGACGACTGATCCCGCTGGCATAAAAAAAGCCCCCGGGAGCGAACCGGGGGCTTTTTATTTGGCGCCGGGTCAGGCCGCCGCTTTCATCCCGTCGAGCAGTTTCTTATAGCGGGCCAGAGGTTCGGCCAGGCCTTTTATCGCGGTCTCCCAGAAGGCGGGATCCCCGATATCAGCGCCGAGGCTGCGCTTCGCCACGCCCTCCGCCGTGTCCGAGCCGGTGAGGCGCAGGAAGGCCTCGTACTTCGGCAGGAAGGCCGGGCCTTCGGCCTTGAACTTCCGGAACAGCGTGGCCGCCATCAGGAAGCCGAAGGTGTACGGGAAGTTATAGAAAGAAACTCCCGAGATATAGAAATGCAGCTTGGAAGCCCAGAACAGGGGGTCCTCGCCGCCGGGCTCCAGGGCGTCGCCGAAGACGCGCTTCTGGCAGGACGTCATCAGTTCTTTGAGCTTCGCCACGGAAACCTCGCCCTTCTGCCTCTCCTCATAGAACGCTTTCTCGAATTCGAACCTGACCGTTATATCAAGGATGGTGACGGCGGCGCCGCTCAGGTACTCGTCGAGCATGATCAGCTTCTGGGCCTCGCTGATGCCGGGGTCCGCCTGTATCCCGTCGGACAGGAGGTGCTCTCCGAAGATGGAGGCGGTTTCCGCCAGCGTCATAGGATACTCGGTGGCCCAAGGGCGCATCTCTTTCAGCAGATGGCTGTGCCAGGCGTGGCCCAGCTCGTGGGCGAGCGTGTTCACGTCGCCAAGCGCCCCGTTGAAGGTCATGTAGACCCGCTGCTCGCGGATGAGGTTGGAGCCCGTACAGAAAGCGCCGGGGCGCTTGCCGCCGCGGGCCTCGCTCTCCAACCATTTCCGGGCGAGAAAATCCCGGTAATACTCGCCGAGGGCCGGGTAGACCCGCCCGAAGGCCGCCTGCACCTTGGCCGAGCCCTCCTCCCAGGAATAAAGCTTGGAGTCCTTAAGCGGGAGCGGGGCTTCGCGCTCGTAGAAAGCTATCCCCTTCCTGCCCATCGCGGCCGCCTTGACGCGCAGGATCTCGCGCACCGGCTCCAGGTTCTTGTTGACCGCGGCGTACATCGCGTCCAGGGTGCGGCGCTTTATCCCGGCGCCGAAAAGGGCCTGGTCCAGGAAATGCTTTATCTTCCGCCTGCGGTAAAGGGTGTGGCGGGTCCCGGCCAGGGCGTTAAGCGCGGCGGCGCAGGTGTCTTCCACGCCGGCCCAGGCCTTGTTCCCTCCCTCGAAGGCGGCGCGGCCTACTTTGCGGTCGGTATCCGACATCAGCGCGCGCCAGCGCGAGATGGGCAGGCGCTCCTTCCTGCCGTCGGGCCAGTTCATGTCGAACTCCAGCTTCCCCGAAACTTTATTATAGAGACGCTCCCAGGACTGGAAGCCGTCCACGCCCAGGTCCGCGGCCAGCTTCTCTTCCGCCGGCGTCATAGTGCGCTTCGCCGCTTCGCGCACCCGCCTCAGGGAATGCTCCGCGCCTTTGAGCTTTTCGCGCTTTATGAAAGCGGCGAAGACCTTTTCCGGCACGTCTTTGAAGGCCCGCAGCAGGTCCACTCCGAACTTGGAATATTCGGCTGCGAGAGATGAAAGGTTCGCGGTCTCCGCCGAGTATTCATCCTTGTCCGCGTGCGCGGCCTCGAGGCAGCCCGTATAAGAGAAGATGTGTCCCAGCCGGGTTTCGGCGCTTTCCGCGGCGAGCAGGAGTTTTTCCCAGTCGCCGGCGGTTTTGGCCGAGAGCGGGGCCAGCCTGGCGCCTTTTTTCTGGAGGGCGGCGATATCCGTCTTCAGCTTATTCTTAAAGACGATCATCTCCGGTCCGTTGAAAGACGGGAAGAAACCCGAGAGGTCCCACTTTACGCCCTGCGCGGTGTTTGCCATGAAAAGCTCCTTAGCCGAGGATATGCTTTTATTCTACAATAAAAAATTGAATGCCGGCTTTTGGCCGTCCGCCGCGCATAGCGCCCGGCAGCCCGGTGAACATAGTTCCCGATACGGCATGACCACGGGCCTAAAATGATAAAATAACAGCATGGACTGGTACATAGAACTCGTTAAGGCGCACCCGATAACCACCGCGATGGCCCAGTTCGCCGTGCTCGGGACTTTCGGCGAAATAGTCTCGAAGTGGCTGGCCGGACGCCGCTTCTTTTTCCCGTTCGGGGCCAGGGGCACGGTCCTCAGGATGCTGGGCTGGGCCCTGCTCGCCGTCTGCATCAAATACGCTTTTACCGGCTTCGTCGCCTTTGTCGACGGGCTTATCGCGCACGGATTGCTCCCCGCGATGGGCGCGCTGGGCAAGGCTTTCTCCGTTTCGCTTTTAATGAACCTGCAGTTCGGGCCTTTCCTTGTGATAGTTCACCGCCTTATAGACAATGCCATAGACGGGAAGCCCAACTGGGCGAACCTGGACAAAGGGCTGCTGTCCCTGCTCTGGTTCTGGGTGCCCGCCCACACCGTCACCTTCCTCCTGCCGCTGGAGCTGCGCATCGGCCTCGCCGCCGTCTGGTCGGTGGCCCTTGGACTTATCCTCGGCTGGTATAACCGCAAAATAGAATAAAAAAGCCGCGCACCGGGCGCGGCCTTCTTATCTACCCGGCTTTTCAGGGCCGGGCCGGCTGGCTTTTATCCGCCTGTACCGCGAAGATCATCGAAAGCACCGCCGTGAAGGCCTGCTTGGAGAACCGGTCGGTATCATAGCTGCCGTTCACGCCGTATTGGTCAAAGCTGAGGCTCATGCCCGGACCGCTCACATAGTAGGAGAAGTCGTCGAAGCGCTTGGAAACGCTGAAGTTGAGATAGCGGCTCTGTGCGCCCTGCGCGGGCACGCTGCCGGTTATGGTATAGGAGCCGGCGAACTCGCGCATGTCCAGGTACGAGCCGTAGCCCGAGAGCTGCCAGTCGGCGTTGAAGACCTTCCGTATGCTGCCCATCTGCGTCTGGTTATCGACGCGGTTGAACATATCGTACTGGTCGCTGAAGACCTTTCGCACGCTTATATCCACATTAAGCTGGTAGTCGTTCGCTTCCACCGCTCCCCACGAAGGCTGGTTGCGTATCTGCATGAAGACGTTCTGGTAGCCGCGGACTATTCCCGGGGCGGGCTGCGCCGGTTGCGGCGCCGGCACCGCCGAAACGTCCATAGCCTTTATGTCGGCCGCGCTTACCGGCCTGAGTTCCCCGGCGCTGACGCCGGCGGCCGAAAGCAGAAGCGCTAAATAAATAATAGTTCTCATTTTTTCTCCCCTGTCCGCTGTTAACTATATTATATTCCCGAACGGCGCTGAGGAGCAAGTCTATTTACACAAGCCCGCCGTTTATCTTAAAATCATTCTTAGATCAGGCGGTCCCCGATCGCGGGACGCAGCCGGGCCAAGAGCAGCGGTTTATCCGCGGGACTATAGTATCCCGCGGTTTTTTTGCGGAAAAAAACGGAGAAAAAATGGCCGACATTAACGATCTGCTCGCCTCGATACAGGGACTTTCCGAAAAGGAAGCCGCAGCCCGCCTCGAAGAGGAGGGCTATAACGAACTGCCCTCCCAGAAGAAGCAGACCATTTTCGATATTATTATAAACGTCCTCAAGGAGCCCATGCTCCTGCTGCTCCTCGCCTGCGGAACTATCTACCTTATCCTTGGCGAAGCCAAAGACGCGATGATGCTCATGACCTTCGTCCTGGTCGTGATCGGCATAACTTTCTACCAGGAGCGCAAGACCGAGAACGCGCTGGAGGCGCTGCGCGGCCTGGCCAGCCCCCGCGCGCTGGTGATACGCGGCGGGAAGCAGGCCAGGATCGCGGGCCGCGAGGTCGCCCGGGAGGACATTATTTACCTGCAGGAAGGCGACCGGGTCCCGGCCGACGGCGTAGTGCTGGCCTGCGTCAATTTCTCGGCCGACGAATCATTGCTTACCGGGGAATCGGCGGCGGTCCGCAAATCCTCCTGGGACGGGAAGACGGAGCAGGCCCGCCCCGGCGGGGACGACCTGCCTTTCGTATATTCAGGGACTCTTGTGGTGCAGGGCCGCGCGCTGATAAAGGCTACTGCCACGGGGCCGCGCTCGGAGATGGGCAAGATAGGCAAGGCGCTGGAAGCTATAACGCAGGAGGAAACCCCTCTCAACAAGGAAACCGGCAGGATAGTAAAAAGCTTCGCCATAGCTGGCGCCGTACTCTGCGCCGTGGTGATAGTGGTGTTCGGCCTCACGCGCGACAGCTGGCTTAACGGCTTCCTGGCCGGACTGACGCTCAGCATGGCCATGCTTCCCGAAGAATTCCCGGTGGTGCTGGTGATCTTCCTTACCATAGGCGCCTGGCGCATCTCTAAGAAGAACGTGCTCACCCGCCGCATGCAGGCCATAGAGACCATGGGCGCCACGACCGTGCTCTGCACCGATAAGACCGGCACGCTGACGCTCAACACAATGCGCCTCTGCGAGATCTGGGCTGAAGGGCGGTTCCACAGGATAGAGGAAAAAGATTCGACCATCCCCGACGAGTTCCATGACCTGACGGAATATTCCATCCTGGCCAGCCAGGAGGACCCTTTCGATCCCATAGAGAAGGAATTGAAGCGCGTGGGGGGCTGCTGCCTGGCCGGGACCGAGCATTTGCACGGCAATTGGAAAGTAGTGCGCGAGTATCCGCTGTCGAAGGAACTTCTCTCCCTTTCTCACGTCTGGGAAGCCCCGGACCACAAGCACTATATAATAGCCGCCAAGGGCGCTCCAGAAGCCATCATAGACCTCTGCCACCTGCCCGCGGATAAAGCCGGGGAGGTCATGAAGGCGGTCCTGGAGCTTTCCGGCCGCGGCCTGCGGGTTCTGGGCGTCGCCAGGGCGAAATTCGAAAAGCAGGACCTCCCGGACGGACAGCACGATTTTAATTTCGAATTCGCGGGGCTGGTCGGCTTTATGGACCCCGTACGCCCGCAGGTCCCCCACTCGGTGCGCGAAGCCCATAATGCAGGGATAAGGGTGGTGATGATAACCGGCGATTATCCCGGCACCGCCTCCTTCATCGCCCGGCAGATAGGCCTGAAGAATCCGGACAGCCCCATCACCGGGCCCGAGCTTGCGGCCATGGCGCCTGAAGTCCTGAAGGAGCGGATAAAGGAAACGTGCGTTTTCGCCCGCGTCGTGCCGGAGCAGAAGCTGGCCATCGTGAACGCTTTAAAGGCCAACGGCGAGATAGTGGCGATGACCGGCGACGGGGTTAACGACGCCCCCGCCCTTAAAGCCGCTCATATCGGCATAGCGATGGGCGAGCGCGGCACCGACGTGGCCCGCGAGGCCTCGGCCATAGTCCTTATGGACGACGACTTCTCCAGCATCGTGCACGCTATACGCCTGGGCAGGCGGATCTTCGATAACCTGAGGAAAGCTATCGCCTATATACTTTCCGTGCACGTGCCGATAGCCGGCATGTCGCTGCTGCCGGTGCTGTTCGGGCTCCCTATCGTGCTGATGCCCGCGCACATAGCGTTCCTCGAGCTGATAATAGACCCGGCCTGCTCCGTGGTCTTCGAGGCTGAAAGCGAGGAGAGCGACATAATGAACCGCCCCCCCCGCCGGATGGGCGAGCCGCTGTTCTCCCGGAATATGGTGATCTTGAGCCTGCTGCAGGGATTGAGCGTGCTCGCTATGGTCTTCGCTATCTTTATGATAGCGCTGAGTATCGGAAAGGGCGCCGACGAGGCCAGGGCGCTTTCGTTCACCGCGCTGGTCTTCGCCAATGTGCTCCTGATACTGACGAACCTGTCCTGGAGGGATAATTTCCTCAGGATAATGAGGAAGGCGCACGCTACTTTCTGGTGGGTTTCGGCCGGGGCGCTGGCGGTGCTCTTCCTGGCTCTCTACCTGCCTTTCTTCCGCGGGGTATTCCGCTTCGGGATCCTGCACCCCGACGACCTGGCACTGGCTTTCTTCGGCGGGGCCGCCAGCCTGCTCTGGTTCGAGCTGCTGAAGATCTTCAAGTTCGGCAGGTCCGCGAAGGCCTGATCCGCTCCCGCTATGCCGCGCGGGGAAAATAAATTTTAAAGGTCGTTCCGCGCCCAGGCCCGGTTTCTATGTCTATGCCGCCCTTGGCCTGCAGGACTATCCCGTAAACTGTCGACAGTCCCAGGCCGCTTCCCTTCCCCTCTTCCTTCGTGGTAAAGAAAGGCTCGAAAATATGCGCCAGGTTCTCGGGGAGTATCCCGCTGCCGGTGTCGGTGACCGAAAGCGCTACATAATTTCCCGGCTCCGGGGTCAGCCGCATCCCGGTGCGTCCTTTCTCCACCGCTTCATTGGCCGTGCGGAGGATTATCTTTCCGCCGTCCGGCATAGCGTCGCGGGAGTTTACGACCAGGTTCATTATGATCTGCGAGACCTGTCCCGGGTCGGACCTTATCCCGGCGATATCGGGCGAGAGAAGCGTCTCCAGGTGCATATTCGCGCCTATAATGCGCTTCAGCATCCTGCTGGTATCGGAGATAATAGTGTTCAGGTCCAGGACCTGCTCCTGCACCGGCTCCCTGCGGCTCATCGCGGTGAGCTGGCGCGTCAGCGCGGCGCCCCTTTCCGTTTCCGTTCTTATTTCCGCAAGGTCGGAGCGCATGGGTGAGTCCTTCGGCAGCGTTTTGATCAGCAGCTCCGCGCAGCCGCTTATCGAAACCAGGATATTGTTGAAGTCGTGGGCGATCCCGCCGGCGAGCCGCCCGATGGCTTCCATCTTCTGCGACTGGAGGAGTTCCAGCATCAGGCTATTCCTGGATTTTTCCGATTCGGTGCGCTGCGCGATCTGGTCCCTCAGCTGGAGGTTGGCCTCGGTAAGCTCCGCTGTGCGTTCGCGGACCCTTTTTTCCAGGCCTTCGGTGAGAGAGCGGATCTGCTCCTGGTGCCGCCGTCGTACGGTTATGTCGCGGCACAGGGTGAGCATCTGCATGGCTCCTCCCCTGGTGACCACGGTGGAGTTGATCTCTATAGGCGTGATCTTCCCGGCGCCGTCGATATAGTCGATCTCAAGATTCCAGATATGGCCGTCTCTGGCGCATTGCGCCACGGCTTTCGCGTTCTTTTCCTTCTCATGGGGAGCGGTCCATTCCACTACGTTCCTGCCCAGTATTTCTTTCAGATCCTTGTGACCGCTCAGGCGCACGTACTCCCGGTTCGCGTCCAGCACGTTCCCATACGCGTTAACGACCACGTAGCCGGTGCCTGTAGTTTCTACAAGGGCGCGGTAGAGCGACTCGCTTTCCCAGAGGGATTTTTCAGCCGCCGCGCGCTTCGTAACGTCCTCGAACATCACAAAAACCCTGCCGGCGGCGATGACGCCGAAAATATAGACCGTCTTAAGCGTCCCGTCCTTGCAGGTTACTTTGTACTCGCCGCCGTCTATCTCGCTTTTCCGGAGAAAAGCGTCCTGCACGTGGCCCATCCACCTGGCGGTCACCTCTTTGCGGTAATGTTCATTGGGGTAGGCCTGCACCCACCAGCGGTCCATGTTAGGGATATCCGAGTGCGCGTAGCCGAAGGTTTCTACGGCCTTCCGGTTTATATATTCTATAGTCCCGTCCATCGCCACTATGGCCATGGACATCGGGGCGCTGTCTATTATCTGGCGCAGCGTGGTTCCGCTGTCGTAGGAATCGTTTTTTTTGTCTGTCATGGGCCCCTCCCGGATAATATACAAAATCAAAAGAGGTTCCGTAACTGGGTAACTAAAAAAGCCCCGCCATACTGGCGGGGCTTCTTTTTAGAACAGCAATTCTATTCGTGCTTGTAGTCTTCCTTTTTCTTCTTAAGGAAACGGGAGAACCAGCCCCCGGCGGCAGGCGGCTTGCCCTGGGCCGGGGAGTGAGTTTCCTGCCTCCCGCGGGCCGGCGGCCTGCGCCGGGGCTCGTCGGAGTCGAAATACGGAGAGGGGCTTACTATCCCGCCGCGTTTAGACGGGTCCACCCCGTAGCGGTTGGGCCCGGGGCGGGCGCCTGAAGGGCGCGGGCCGTAGCCGGGGCGCGCGTCGCGGCGCTGCGGGGGTCTTTCCTGCTGGTTGCCGGCGCTGCGGCCGTACGAGCCCTGGCGGGGCGGGCCCGACTGGCCGCGCCTGGGGCCGCCGGCCGGCGGGCGCGAAGGCCCTCGGCTGAAATTCCCCCGCGCCGGCGGCCGCCGGGACGGAGCCTGCGGCTCTACCGCGCGGTTATAATTCTTTTCGCCCGGCTCGGGCCGATGGGAGAACTGCTCTTCGCCGGACTGTACGGCCGGCTGCTGCCTGGGTTCGGGCCGGCTTTCCTGCGCGGGCCGCTCCTGGTATTCGCGGCGCGGGGCCGTCCTTGTTCCCGGGCGGCGCTTATCCCCCTGCTGACGCTGGCTGCCGTTGTGGCTGAAGCCGAAGCTGGCCGGCAGGATGTCGGGATGCACGGAGACGGGGAGCTGCATGCGCATCAGGCGCTCGATATTGCGGACGTCCCGGCCCTGGTCCGGCGCGGCGAAGGTGATGGCGCGGCCCGGCTGCCCCGCGCGGCCCGTGCGGCCTATGCGGTGGATATAGTTCTCGTCCTCGTCGGGCAGGTCATAATTTATTACCAGCTCTATCCCGGTCACGTCTATCCCGCGGGCGGCGATATCGGTGGCCACCAAAATGCGGTATTTTCCCGCCTTGAAGCCTTCCAGCGCTTCGCGGCGCTGGGCCAGGGAGCGGTTTGAGTGGATCTCGGCGGCGCTGTGCTTCATGTCGCGCAGCTCCTTGGCCAGCTTCTTGGCGTTATGCTTGGTGCGCACGAACATCAGCACGCTCCCCCAGTATTTGTCCAGGATCTTGGCGAGCAGGGGAAGTTTATCCCCGCGGCTGACGATAAAGAGCTCCTGGTCCACTTTCTCGGCTACGGTGCCGGAGCGGGCGACCTCGATGCGGGTGGGCAGCTTCATGTGGGCGGCGGCCAGCTTCATTATTTCGTCGGGCATGGTGGCCGAGAAAAGCATGGTCTGGCGCTCTTTGGGGAGGGCCGCGATGATCCTGTTTATCTGGGGGGCGAAGCCCATGTCGAACATCCGGTCCGCCTCGTCGAGGACCAGGACGCGCACGTCTGACATTATGACGTTGCGCTGTGTGATATGGTCGATCAGCCGGCCCGGGGTGGCGATTATAATGCGGGGGCGGCGGAACAGCTCCTGCCGCTGTCGGCCCAGGCTTTCCCCGCCTATGATCACCGCGGTCTGCATCCCCATCAGGGGGGCGAACTGCTTTACCACTTCGGCGACCTGCAGGGCGAGCTCGCGGGTCGGGACGAGGACGAGGCCTTTCCCCTCCTTGGCGGCGAGGCGCTGTATCATCGGGATGGCGAAGGCGATAGTCTTGCCTGTGCCGGTCTGGGCGATGCCCACCATATCGTTCCCCTCGGAGGCGACGGGAATCGCCTTCTGCTGTATGGGAGTGGGGGTAGTGAACTTGAGTTTGTCTAGAGCTTCGAGCAATTTAGGGGCTATCCCCAGGCCGTAGAAGCCGGCGGCTGGCGTTTGATTTATTTCGGTCATATACAATTATCCCATATATAGGCTGGCGTGCACAGTAGTATAATTACTGAGATGAGATTACTGCTTCTGACCCTTTTGTTCATTTCCCCCGGGATGACTCCCGCGCAGGATAAGGTGGAAAAGCGCCTTACCGGGGTGGAGAAGCGCGTTGCGAAAGTGGAGAAGCGCGTGACCCGCCTTGAAGGCGCGGCGGCGCAGCCGGCGGCCCCCGCGCCGCAGAAGGAGCCCGCCACCCCTATAGCGGTTTATTTCAAGGGTAAAAAACAGGTGGTCGGCAAATCGAAGCTGGGGATAAAGCTCTTTCTCGAATTTGAAAATCTTACCGCCCGCCGCCTTTACGCTTTCAACGGCAACCTGATCTTCAAGAACGAAGCCGGGGCGGTGATCTGGACCCGCCCCTACGCCCATAGCGAGCAGCTTGGGCCCGGAGAGACCGTCGAGGTCTCCATGGGGATACTGAGCGACCAGGCGAAAGAATACCTCAAGTTCGTGAAAGCGCGCTCCGTCTCCGTCTCGCTGGAGAAACAGGAAGCCTACGGCTCGGAATGACGGCCGGCGTCAGGGTTTGAGAACGGGGAATTTTTTAAACAGGGCCGGGGTTACTTTAAGGCGGTACCAGTGCATGGTGGCCGCGTTGCAATGGTGGTTGTGCGGGCAGACCTTCTCGAAACCGTAGCGCAGATGGCAGCAGATGGTGACCAGGTTGCCGTCTTCGCAAGCGTACCAGATCTCTTTGGCGCCCTGCTCGATAGTATGGCGCAGGCGGGCTTCCGTAAGACGTTTGGCCAGCCCCATTTCGCGGAACTCCGGGTTCACTCTCAGCCCGTCCATCACCCAGCGGCCATTTTCAAAATAGACCACGCTGTGCCCGACTATCTCCTCGCCGGAGTAGGCGGCGAAATATGTATGCGCCTTCCTGCCAACTTTTTTTATGTCACAGCCGGAAAAGAAAGCCAGGAAGCGGGCCTTCCAGGCCGCGTCTTCATGCTCCACTTTACATACTGTTATCTCTTCCGGGGTTTTCATCGCGACTATATTATACAGAAAAGCGAGCGGCCCGCCATCGGCCCAAGGCCCCAGGCCGGCCTGGGCCTAAAAACTTTACCGGCATGGGGCTAAAGCCCCTTATGAAAAAAACTTCAGGGCGCTAAACTATAACTATCCCAGCGTTGCCGGAGGTTTCGCGTGAGAAAGATAATTAATTCCCTGCTGCTGCTGCTGCTTGCGGCCCCTCCGGCTTTTTCTGCCGGGTCCGCCGGACTTGAAAACTTAACTTCGAGAACGCTGCCTTCCGCCGCGGCGCCAGCCGTGCCGTTCCCGCTCTACGCGGGGGACCGCGGCTATGACTGGAGCGGCCTTCCCGCCTATATTTTTACCGAGGAGGAGTCTCTGGCCAAGCCCCTGGTGGAGGCGATCGGCCGCACCAGGCGGACGCTGGACGTGGCGCTTTACAATCTGCAGATAGACGGCGCGGTGGAGGCGCTGGTCAAAGCCAGGGACCGCGGCGTCAAGGTCCGCGTGCTCTTCGACGCCGCTCACGTCTATCCCCTGGCCGGCAAGCAGATCCAGTCGGTTATTGATTCCGGCATAGAGACCCGCGCAATGAACGGCCGCGGCGGCACCGGCGCGATGCACTGCAAATACGCCCTTTTCGACGGCACCCTGCTCCAGACCGGCTCCGCCAACTGGAGCGGGTTCGCCGAGACCTTCAGCTACGAGAACATAATGTTCACGGCGGACCAGGACATCGTGTCCGGCTATGGCAGGAACTTCGACTGGATGTGGGCGCAGGCGAGGCCGTCAGGCCAGCCGGAGGCCGCCGCGGCGAAGCCCTCCGCCCCCCCCTCCGACCCTACTCCCGACGTTAACTTTAACGGGACGCTGCTGCCTGACTACGCTTTCTCGCCGCGCGGCGGTACCGAGGCCGCGATAGTGAAGGCCATCGACGCGGCCCGCTCCGAGGCCGACGTGGCCATGTTCACCTTCACCTCCGTCAATATCATGGAAGCTCTTAAGCGCGCGGCGGCCCGCGGCGTCAGGGTAAAATTGATGCTTTTCATCGGCCAGAAATTCCCGTTCGCGCAGGAGGCTAAAGCCTCGCGCATGGAAATGCGCTTCAAGAACGGGCGCCTGGAGAAGGGACAGATGCACAACAAGTTCGCGGTGCTCGACGGCCGCCTGCTGATAAACGGCTCTTTTAACTGGACCGTTACGGCTGAGACCAGCAATACGGAGAATACTATCTTTACCACCGCGCCGGAATACGTAAGCCCGTATAAGGCCGAGTTCGAGAAGCTCTTTATGCAGAAGGACTGAGCCGCGCCGGCGCAAAAAAGAAGGGCCGCCCTCAGAGGCGGCCCTTTCTTATCCCAGGCTTCAGGATCTTATCTGCGGCGCCTTGGGCCGCCGCCGGGCCTGCGCGCGGAGCGCTGGTTCCAGCCGCGGCCTCCGGCCGCGTGGTCGTAGCCCCAGAGGGTTTCCGCCGGAACTTCGGGATGCGTCACCTGGTTCATGGGGATGCCCGTAAGGGTCTCTATGCTGCGGACGTCGCCGCCCTGGTCCGGAGTGGCGAAGGTGATGGCGCGGCCCGGCTGCCCGGCGCGGCCGGTGCGGCCTATGCGGTGCACATAGGCGTCGTCTTCCGACGGCATTTCGAAGTTGATCACAAGCTCTATCCCGGTCACGTCTATGCCGCGGGCGGCGATATCGGTGGCAACGAGTATGCGGTATTTCCCGGATTTGAAGCCGGCCATCGCGTCCTTGCGCTGGCCCATGGTGCGGTCGGAGTGTATCTCGGCCACCGCGTGGCCCATGTAGGAAAGTATGCTAGCCACCTTCGCGGCGTCATAGCGGGTTTCGACGAAGATCAGCACGGTGCCGGCGTATTTCTCCAGGAGCTTTGAAAGCAGCAGCGGCTTGGAGCCGGTGCGCACGACGTAGAGCTCCTGTATGACGTTGGCGGCGGAGGTTCCTGATTTGGCGACCTCGATGCGGATGGGCAGCTTCATGTGCTGGCTGGCCAGCTTCATGACCTCGTCGGGGATGGTGGCGGAGAACAGCATGGTCTGGCGCTCTTTGGGCAGGGCGCGGATGATGCGGTTTATCTGCGGCGCGAAGCCCATGTCGAACATCCGGTCCGCCTCGTCGAGCACGAGGATGCGGGCGTCGTCGACGCGGAGGTCGCCCCGCTCTATATGGTCGTAGACGCGGCCGGGGGTGCCTATTATTATCCTGGCTTTGCGGTGGAGGTCGCGCAGCTGGGTTTCCTTCCCTTCGCCGCCGATAAGGCAGGCGACGCCCATCCCCATCTGCGGGGCGAATTCGCGGCAGACTTCGGCCACCTGCAGGGCCAGTTCGCGCGTCGGGAGCAGCACCAGGCCCTTGCCGGGCTTGGCGGCGAGGCGCTGTATCATCGGTATCGAGAAGGCGATGGTCTTGCCGGTGCCGGTCTGGGCTATGCCGACCATGTCCTTGCCTTCGGTGGCGATGCGTATCGATTTCTCCTGTATGGGAGTGGGCGTTACGAAGCCTTTTTTGTCGAGGATATCCATGAGCTTCGGAGCTATGCCGAGCCCGTAGAATCCTGAGGCCTCTTTCATCAGTCCCAATTTCTCCAGGGCTGTGCGGCCGATCTTAGTAAGTAGCTTTTTCATATATTATCTATATTATAGCACGGTATAAAGCCGCAGAAACAGAACCGATAAGAACCGCGAGATGCGAAGTCGGGGCCTACCGCAGGGGCAGGAACGAAAAACACGTTCGGCCACACCGTGGCCTCACTCGGTATTCGCCCGCCGGGCTATGCAACCGGCGGGCTCAACGACGGTTTTTCTTATCCTGCCCCCGCGGTCTCCCCTCCGCTCGGCTTTGAAGGCCGAACGTCTTTCTTTAAAATAGTGTAACCTGGGCGGAGACCGTGGGTGCAGGGTTAGCAAAAGCCCGTCGGAGGCCGACGCTTGCGTAAGCGCGGAGGCCGAGACCGGCAGGCGCGCGCACGGTGTGCGCGACGCCGGTTTTGCGTTCCTGCACCCACGGTAGGCCGCCCAGCAGATTTCCCGCTTGGCGAGTATTCTGTATTCCTAAATTTAGTTCAGCTCAAACTCTTCGCCCATGTTGGGGCATTTTACGTTCTTGATGCCTTCGGCCGCGAGCGAGGCGGAGAGGGCGGCGCGGGCTTCGGGGTCGCCGTGCACCAGGAAGACGCCCCGCGCTGGCTTGGCGGCTTTGATGAAGGCGAGCAGGTCGTTCTTGTCGGCGTGCGAGGAGAAGGTGTGCATCGTCTCGACGCTGGCCCAGACTTCGTGCTCGAGGCCGAAGATCTTGACTTTTTTCAGGCCGTCCTGCAGCTTCCTGCCCAGGGTGCCCTGGGCCTGGTAGCCGACGAGGAGGATGGTGGTGTTCTCCTTCTCTATGTTGTTCCGGAGATGGTGCAGAACGCGGCCGCCTTCGCACATCCCGGAGGCCGAGATTATCAGCATCGGACCTTTCAGATTATTGAGCCGCTGCGATTCTTCCTTGCTGCGCACGTAGCTGATATAGTCGAAGCCGAACGGATCTCCGTCGATGCGGGCATAATCGCGGAATTTGTCGTCGAAGCTGAAGCTGTCCCGGTGTTTGTTGAAGATCTCGGTCAGGCTGACGGCCATCGGGCTGTCCACATAGATAGGTATAGCGGGGACGGTCTTGTCCCCGCGCAGCTTGTCCAGTATTACGATCAGCTCCTGCGTGCGCTCCAGGGCGAAGCTGGGGATTATGACCTTCCCTCCCTCTTTCCAGGCTTTCTTTATTACGTCCGCGAGTTTCCCGGCCGCGTCGGCGAGGGGCTCGTGCAGGCGGTCGCCGTAGGTGCTTTCTATAACAAGGTAATCCACGCTCTGGGGCGCCGCCGGGTCTTCTAGCAGCAGGGTTTCGGCGCGGCCCAGGTCGCCGGTATAAACCAGGCGCCGTATCCCCCCGGCGGTTTCTATATCAAGCTGCGTCATGGCGGAACCCAGCACGTGGCCGGCGTTGAGGAATTTCGCTTTCACGCCAGGCACCGGGTCGAAGCCGGAATTATATTCGCGGGGTTTGAAATGCCGCAGCGCAAGATCCGCGTCTTCCTCGTCGTACATCGGCTCTATGGTCAGGTTCTCCGCGGCGTGTATTTTATTGTAGAACTTCGCGTCGCCCTCCTGGAGGCGGGCGGAGTCGGCGAGCATTATGCCCGCTATTTCGGCGGTGGCGGCGGTCGCGTAAACAGGGGCGTCGCAGCCGTTCTTGTAAAGCAGCGGAAGCAGCCCGCAGTGATCCACGTGCGCGTGGCTGAGCAGCACGGCGTCGACGGAGGCCGGCGGAAAGCGGAAGGTGCGGTTCTTGGCGTCCGCGTCGCTGCGGTGGCCCTGGAACATCCCGCAGTCCAGCAGCAGGGTTTTATCTCCGACCTCGAGCAAATGCCTCGAGCCGGTGACTTCCCCCGCGGCGCCGTGGAAAGATATTTTAGCTTTGTTGTTTATCATAGTGTCCTTTTACAGCTTCCGGCTCCGCTTCCCGGAAAGAAGCGGGCCCTTCGTCTTCCGCATCAGTACCTCGTCGCAGCCTTTTATGACAAAATCCTTAAGCAGCCCGGCTTTAGCATACCCGAGCCGCCGGTAAAATTTGATCGCGCCCTCATTGAAGGAGGAGACGCAGAGAAAAACATTGGGCGAGCGTGCGAAGATCTTCTTCTCGGCGAACCCCATCAGTTTCTCGCCCAGCCCTTTTCCCCTGAAGCCGTCAGCTACGAACAGTGACTGGATGTAGCCTTTGAAGGTCCCGTACATCGTTATGGTCACCAGGCCGGAAATCCGTCCGCCCGCTTTTGTTATGTACGTTTCCCTGAACGGGACGCCGAGGGCTTTAAGGCAGCTCGCCGGGCCTAAGCCGAGTTTCAGCCAAGGGTCGGAAGCCGCCATCAAGAAGGCTGCTTCACGTTTCTCTTTAAGGGAAATCAGGCGGTAGATTCTCATGCGGTAATTCGTAAATAGTACAAAATTTAAGAGGCTCATCATTAATAACCCTATGGGCCAAAGGGCCCACAAGCAGCATAGGCCCTTTGGCCCTTGTTTAATAGGCCTTGTCGTGTAAACTATTGATATAAATCAGTTGATTCTGGTCAAGCCGGAGGAAAGTTGAAACGCTCTACAGGTCTACTCTCACTGATAGCTCTCATCGTCGTGCCATTCGCATTTCCGGCAGCTCAGCCGGCGCCCGCCTTTGCCACCCTTAAAGGTGCAGCGGCGGGTTTTTCATTCTCCGTGCCTGCCCCGGAGGCCCCCTTTCTCTTCAACCTTCCCCGCGCGCCGCAGGACGCCCTGTCCGGCGAAGCGCTCTTCGCCTACCTTCATGAGGCTACGGCGCCGGCCCCCCGCAAGACACCTGCTTCATATAGAGCTGCCAAATCATTTATGTACGCCAAGGCCGACAATACCGGCTGCAACGGCGCTCCCGGTATCATAACCGCTTATTCCCAGCTATGCGTGAACGGCTCCAGCGATAACGGCGATAATTATAAGGAACAGGGCGACCAGAACGTAGATGGAATAGCCGGGGACTTCGTAAACGCGGAGCATGTCTGGCCTCAGAGCTATTTTAACAGTTCCCTGCCCATGGTGGCTGACCTCCACCACCTGATGGCGACGCTGTCCACCCCGAACGGCCGCCGCGCCAACCTGAAGTTCGCCAGGGTTTCGAAGGCCACCTACAGCACGTCGTCCGGCTCGAAACTCGGCAAGGAGGGCTTTGAGCCCGATGACTCTGTAAAAGGCAATGTGGCCCGCGCGCTTTTCTACTTCATAGAGCGTTACAGCGATAAGAATATCCGCCAGGGCATGGACTACAACAGCTTCTGGACGAACAATGTACAGATGCTGCTCGATTGGAACCGCCAGGATCCGCCCGACGCAAATGAGCGCCGCCGCAATGACCTTATCGAGGGTTTTCAGGGGAACCGCAATCCTTTCATAGACAATCCCGAACTGGCCGACAGGGTCGGCGCGCCTGTTTTTAAAGCCCATTGAATTAACGGACGCGTAAATAAAAAAAGGCCCCGCAGGAGGCCTTTTTTATTTACAGGCTGCGCGCTATTTTCTTGCCAACGGCCAGCGGCATTTATCTCTCAGCTCCTCGTTTACGCGCAGGGTGGTTCTCTCCGGGTAAGTTACCGGCGGCAGTTTGTCGCCCCTGCGGAGCGCCGCTATTACCCGCGCGGCGGCGGCGCCCGCCTCCGGGAAATCGGGGGCGAAAGAGGCGGTCGCCCCGTGCACCACAAGGGCGTAGGTCGGGGCATAGAATGGTATGCCGTTGGAGCAGGAAAAATTAGCCAGCATCATCAAGCTCGACTGGGTTATCAGGACAGGGTCGGGCATAAGCCAGAAAGCGTCCATTTTCCCCATAAGGTACCGCAGGCGCTCCGGGAAGGAGTCGGGGGACTTCAGCTTCGCGGATATTATCCCTATGCCGGCCGCCTCGCCCGCCCTGCGGAGTTCCTCCATATATTTCTCGCCCGGATAGGCGGCCCAGAAGACGGCCAGCTGCTTCAGCCCCGGCTGGAGCTTCTTATAGGCCGCAAGGGCCTCGGCAGGCTGCGGCGCCATGGAGATCTCGTGCCAACTGCGGCTGCGCGCGGTCACAGGGGCGAGCGCGTAGATCAGCCGGGTTCCGGGCGGGTATTCTACCGCCGCCGCCTTCGCCCCGAAAGCCACAGCATAGAGTATGTCCGCGGGCGGAGCGAAGTCCGGGGCGGAAGCGTCGTAAAAATCGTGCGGCATCCCGAGCGCGTCGCTGAACGCCGCGTAGGCCGCTGCATAAGGGCCGGCTTTGCCGGAGACCACGGCCGCCAGGTCGGCGGCTGGAAGCTCGCCGGCTGAAAAGACCAGCAGGATGCAGGACGCCAGTCCCGCAAGCATGCTCTTTTTTTTAAGTCCGGCCGGTTTTATCATGGAATTTAAAACTTGTAACTCAGACCGCCTGAGGCCTCAAATGGGTTTTGTGGGGCGCCTTCCAGGTGGTCCGCCCCGCCGCCGTATGCGGCGTTATAATAGCGGCGGTCGAAAATATTTTTAAGCTCGAGATAGGCCGTCAGCCCGCCTGCTTTTAAACCCGGGATAGCGCAGCGCACGAAAAGGTCGGCCACGGCGAACTGCGGCACCCTTTGCCCGTCCTGGTCCCGGCTGTAGGAACGGTACAGGACTTTCGGCGTCACGGCCCACTTGCCGCGCAGCACCGAGATCCCGGCCTGGAGCGAATGCCTGGAATTGAACGGTATAGGGTCCCCCGTCAGTTTCCCTTCAGAATACGTGTACGCCGCCCAGGGCTCGAAGCCCCAGCGGCCGCTGCGCAGCACGGCGTCCGCGCGCAGGGTGGCTCCGTAAGTTTCCAGGGTGCCGCGGTTCTGGGCCATTTCGATATTATCCACCTCCACCCCTTTGAAGGTTCCGGGGCCAGTGATAATATCCTGGATAAGCTCGCGCACTTTATTATAGTAGGGGTTGAGGGACAGCCGCAGCTCCTGTCCGAAGCGGTGGCTTAAAGACCCCTCTACGGAGCGCACCTTTTCCGGTTCCAGGCCTTCGTTGGGCACATGGAAGAAATAGCTGTGATAGCCGCTGGCCGCGGTAGGCGAAGAAATAAAAGAGCCGAAATGTTTGTGGGTGGAGAAAGGCGAGGGTGCCAGGTAGGCCTCTCCGTACAGGAGTTTAACTACTGTCTGCTCGCTGCCGCCGGGTTTCCACACCAGGCCTGCCCGCGGGTTCCAGGTCGTCCCATAGGAGCTATTGTTGTCGTAGCGCAGGGCGAGCGAAAGCGTGGCATTCCCCATTTCCGGGGTCTGTACCCGCATGAAGGCGCCGATATTGCTGTAGTTAAGCGAGTAGAAATCTACAGGTATCGTAGAGCCGGAATACACAAAGCCCTGGGAGGAGGGACTTTTATCCTTATTGAATTTATGTCCGAGGTCAGCGGTATACGGCAGGACGGAATTTTCCTGGTAGGTGAGTCCCAATATTGCCGGGCAGCCCGCCGCAGTCTCGAAAGAGAGAGTTTCCTGCAGGGAGCTGGTTTGAGACAGAGCGTATTTATAGGCGTCCTGATAGCCGGAAAAACTGTTCCTGAACTTGCTTTCCGGTTCGATTTCATAATTGTAATGGGAAATCAGGCTGGTAAGCGTCCAGGTTTCGTCGGGGGAAGTATAAGTGTGCCTGCCGTATAACGTCCAGTACGCCGTGGAGAAGCGCGCGTCTTTGGAATACAGAGTAAGTTCCGGCTTTACTCCTATAGAGGAGGAATGGGATTCACGCATCCTGATCAGGCCGGTCTCGAAATTTCCCAGGCTCAGCCTGGCGTTCAGGAAGGAGGAATCCTCCCCTGCGTCATAGCGCAGTGCCGGCACCGTCGTGGTGGAGGCGTTGTACGGGGAAACTTGGGCGAGCCCGCGCCGGTATTCATTGTTGTACCAAGCGTAGTCACGCTTGTAGAAATCCGGCAGCCTGGGGTTGTCGCCGGCCCTGGCTTCGAAAGTTACGCCCGCTGACGGGCTGGCGGGACCGCCGTTGGACAGGCCTGTAGCGGCGGAAAGATCCCCGGAGACGGAGTTGAAGCGGCCGTACTTGAAGCCTGCCGCGGCCTTTCCCCCTTTCCGGCTTACGATATTTATTACGCCGCTGAAAGCGTCCGCGCCGTAGAGAGACGACATCGGGCCAAGCACTACTTCTACACGCGCCGCATTCTTGAGGGAAAACTGGCCGGCCATGGCGAGCAGGTCCCCGGTGGGAGGCGTGACCCTGATCCCATCGTAAAGGATCACCAGGCGTTCATTATTGGGGATGCCCCGGACGCTTATGAGATTAAGCCTGCGCACATCCGAGTTGCGCTGCAACTGGAACTGTGGCGTGTCGGCCAGCAGGTCGGCAAGGGTGGCGTAGCCGCGTTTGCTTATTGTTTCAGCTGTTATGACGGAGGCTGAGGCGGCGGCGTCAGAGGGTTTCTCTTCGGAGTAGGAAGCGGCCAGCAGGGGCGTATCAAGTATTTCCGCCAGCGTGGCCTGAAAGAAATCCACCCCGCCGGCCGGCTCATCCGCCCGGGCGGACGAAGAGACAACCGCGCAAATAACTGCTGCGATCAGGATTTTATAAAACATGTCCCCCCCCCACACCTGCGTTCTAGCGCGCCAGTTTATACGGGTCGTCGGTGACGCCAAGCATGTAAACCGCGGCTTTTACGTTCTTTGAGACGGCCTTGTCCACTATCGCCGCTCCCGGGTAAAAAGTCGTGCCTTCCAGCTCAGTCGTGAAAGCGAAAATGCCGGCCGTGGAGTAGGCCCAGTCTGTGGTATCGCCGGTGGCTACATAAAGGTCGCTCGACTGCTCGGGCGTGTAGCCGGTGAAGGCGACCATTCCTTTCGCCATCGCTTCGAACACTTTGCGGTCCCTGGCGTTCTCCACCGGGACATCCTTGCCCGCCCAGGGATAAAGCAGCAGGCTGGAATAAGAGTGGTAGCTCATCAGGGTCTTTATATTCTTGCGGGCCTCTACGAAGCGCTTGATGACCCGGGTTTCTGGCTCGGAGAAAGCCGAGGGACCGCAATATGTATCGGCGGCCGGGGAATGCGAGGCGCCGGCCTGGCACCAGAGCGAGTCGTAATTGCGGTTCAGGTCCACGCCTATGCTCTTGTCGGAATTGACGCGCGTGTTTTTTCGGTGCCAGCGGTATTTGCCGGTCTGGATATCGTATTCGGCGCCGTCGGGGTTGGTCAGGGGCGCTATGTAAATATCCAGGGTCTCCAGGAATTTCTTCACTTCAGGCTCGCCTTTATGCGCCAGGAGGTAGGAGGCCAGGCCCAGCGCCACTTCGTTAGTGAGGTGTTCGCGCGCGTGGTGGTTGCCCATGAAGAAAGCGGCGGGGCGGGAGGAAGGGGTTTCGCCTTTTTCGGCGGGATTGATGCGCAGGCACCAGATATCGCGGCCCTCCAGGCTTTTGCCGATGGAAAAAAGCGAGGTTTCGGCGGGATTATCCGCCGCCAGCTTCTGCAGCAGGTCCGCGGTCTCCTTATAGTTATGATAGACGGCGTCGGCGGCGGGAAAATCCTTGAGGTGGCTTGCCGCGTATTCCTGCATGGTCTGGCGGCTTCTGACGATAAAGCCCTTGGCGGCCAGCTGATCCAGGTCCCGTTTCTCGATCAGGCCGGAGACGGCGTATTTTCCTGTCTCGATGATGTCCAGGCCGGCGTCCAGCAGGGCCGTCCTGTCGTATTTGTCCCAGGCGGGCGCGGTGATCCAGTAGCGGGTATCCGACTGAAGATAATCAAGGGAAGTCCGGCTCTCCAGCGCCGGCTCGGGGGCGGCGGGAAGCTCGGCTCCCGAGCGCAGCTGGTCGAAAGGGCCGGCGGCGGCCGGGGAGCAGAGGGAGAACAAGAGGAAAGCGTGAAGTGTTTTTTTCATAGGTCCGCCTTTGTTTTAATATAGCAAACCCGCGGGGAGACGCGCCACGTTTTTAATCGCATTTCCCGGGAATAATGTTATAATTTATTTGGCGTACGAAAGAGGAAGTTCGGAGGCATTTTGAAACGCACCGCGCTATTGCTCGTGTTTGCCTTTGCCGCCCAGGGTTTTCTGCCCGGCCGACTGCCGGCGCAAAGCCTGCCCAGCTTAGAAGATTTCCAGTCCGGCCTGCCCGGACTGGCGGTTCCGTCCCCTCTCCCCCCGCTTCGCGCCCCGCAGTATCTCTCGCCGGCCGCCGGGTTAAGCGGAGAACAGCTTTTCCAGTTCCTGCATAAAGCCACCGAGATGCCGAACGGCCGCGGCGGCAAGGATTACCTTAACGCTAAAAAATTCATGTTCTCCTCGGCCGATAATACCGGCTGCGGCGGCGGCCCCGGTGTGACCTGTCTTTATTCGCAGGTCTGCGCCAGGGGCGCAAGCGAACACGGCGAGGATTATAAGGAACCGGGCGACGCCAACGGCGACGGGACCAACGATTCCGGCGGCATGAACGCGGAGCATTCCTGGCCGCAGGGCTTCTTCAACCAGGCCGCGCCAATGAAGTCGGATCTCCACCATATTTTCCCCACTTTCATAACCCCGAACAATACCAGGGGCTCCGTGCCCTTCGGACCTGTTGCCCGCCCGCAATACCAGACCGCCAACGGAACCAAATTCGACGGCGGGGAATTCGAGCCGGCCGATCACGTAAAAGGCGACATAGCCAGGGCGATACTTTATTTCGTCGTCCGGTATTATGACCGGAACATCAGGGACGGGATGAGCTATAAGGACTTCTGGACCAGCCGCGTGCCGATGTTCCTGGACTGGAACAGGCAGGACCCGCCAGACGCGGCCGAGATCCGCCGCAACGACCTTATCGCTAATTTCCAGGGCAACCGGAATCCTTTTGTGGATGACACGACGCTGGCCGCGCGGGTCGGCCTCCAGACTTTCCAGTCCCATTGATCATTTTACCCCGAAAAGAAAGAGCCCCGCTGCTGCGCGGGGCTTTTTCTTTTATGCGGGGAGAGCTAAGGCTTTAACGGCGTAAGGCGGGCTTTGCCTGCGATGACGGCGAGGTTCAGGCGCACGATGTCGGAGGCGTAATCCATGAAAAGTGATTCAAGCTTGTCGCAGGCCTGGTGGTAGCAGGGGGTATGGTCTTCCCAATGCTCTATGGAGAGATAGGTAGGGATGCCGGCCTCGAGAAAAGGCACATGGTCGCTGCCCCAGGCCGGCATGGCTATATGCGGCTGGAGCTTCGTATAAACCCGGGCGAGCGAACCCACCCAGTCGGCGTGGGCCGAGAATTCCTTATTGGTCTCTATTTCTATTATCCCGTCGCGGTTCCAGGCGATCATGTCCATGTTTATGGCCCAGGCGACGCGGGCCAGCTCGCCGGAGGCTTTCATCCTCTTGACGCAGGCGTAGCTGCCGGTCATCTCGTTCTCTTCCCCGTTCGCCGTGACAAAGACAAGGTCATGGTCTGAAGAATAGGAGGTCAGGACCCTGGCCATCTCAAGCACGCCGGCGGCGCCGGAGGCATTATCGTCGGCCCCGGCGTTCTCATGACCCACTGAATCCATATGGCCTATGACCAGAATGGACTTGGCGCCGGGCTGCGCGGCTTTGCGGCGCGCCACGACATTGCATTCCTTATCGGCCTTGCGGTCCTTGTAGCACTGGCGCTCAACGGCGTATCCCATATCCTTAAAGGCGCCGGCGATATAATCCATAGCCAGGCGGTTGCCGGACGCCGCGGAGGCGTCGAGCTGGGAGGCGCTGCGCTTGCCGGTCATGGTTATTCCTTCCGTGTACCCCATAAGGCGGCGCCCGTCCACTTTTGAAGTGAGCTCAAGCACGGCGGGATCGGCGGCTTTCTGTTCCCCTTTCGCTGCCGGTCCGTTGAAGACCTCGCCCGGCGAAACCGGGCGCAGCTTGGCGGCTAGTTCAGGGTCAAGGCCCGCGAATGGAACGGAGAGTTTCACCAGGCGCGTGCGGCTGACTGAATAAACAGTGGTCGAGAAAGCCGAGATTTTTTCCAGGAAGGCCGGGTCCTGCGAGAGCAGCAGGTAAGAGGAGCCGGAGGCTGCAGGGGCCTGGGCGAAAAGAGGCGCGAGGGCGCAGGTCAGGAACAGGGAGATAAGAGCGGAAAAGCGGGCAGATATTCTCACAGTTAGATTATAAAGGAAAGTCGGGATATGGTCAAGGGACCTTGGAACCGGATAGGATCAAGGAGTGAAGATCTTATCCGGGCTGGACAAGAGGGTGGAACTCGCTTCGCGAATTCCAAGTGAACCAGGGAAGTTGGTTTAAGATTACCCCGCCCGGGGAGCACAATTTAAAAACCCCCTTGCGGGGGTTTCTAAATTGTGCTCGCCGGGCTGGACTTGAACCAGCAACCCTTCGGTTAACAGCCGAATGCTCCACCATTGAGCTACCGGCGAATCTGTTGTATAAATTATATCAAAAAAAAGTCCCGCTGCAATGTTTATAGTTGCGCCCGGTGTCCGGACCGGCGTTTTTTTGTAGAATATCAATATGATCAAAAATATCCAGGAATATTACCAGTGCATACTGGATAACCTGACCGGCGGCCTGATAAGCGTGGACCTGAGGGGCAAAGTGGTCTACCTCAACCCTATGGCCGGAAAGATATTGCGCATGGATCCTGAAACCTGCTGCCGCGATATGCAGTACGATGAAGTTTTCTCAGACTTCCCCGCCCTCAGGAGCGTAATAAAGGAAACCATGGAGACCGGCAAATGCGTACGCAGGGCGGAGATAGCCATCATGCACGCAAATACCCCTCTTATAATCGGCTACAGCACTATGCTGGTAAAGAACCACGAAGGCCAGGAGCTCGGAGTAACCGTGATCTTCCAGGACATCTCTTTCGTCGAGAAAAAATAATATGGCCAAAAACACCGATAAACGCCTGGAAACGCCGGAAACCCCCGCCCCCTCCCGGCCCCCGGAACCCCCGCCCTCGGAGCCGGTTTCTGCCGCCCGGATCTGGACCTTCTGGACCGCCGTCGCCCTCGCCGTAATCATCGCCAGGGCGCTCGACCATATGCTCCCCGGGATCCCCGAGGGACAGATAGAGCGCTGGGTGATGCTCGCTTTCGGCGCCTTTGTCGCCGCTTTCCTCTATACGTTGAAATAAACCCCATGGCAGAATTCATAGACTACTACACCGTCCTCGGCGTGCCTAAAACCGCCGGCGAGGGCGAGATCAAGTCGGCTTACCGCAAGCTGGCCATGAAGCACCACCCGGACCGGAACCAGGGCAACAAACAGGCCTCGGAATCAAAGTTCAAGGAGATCAACGAGGCGTACGAGGTTCTCTCCGATCCGAAGAAGCGGAAAATGTACGACCAGTACGGGAAAGACTGGGAGGGCGGACAGGGCTACCGCCCGCCCCCGGGCGGCGGCCACCAGCAGTACCGGCAGCCTGGCGGGTTCCAGTACCAGGGCGGCCAGGGCGCCGGCTACGAACAGTTCGGCGAATTCAGCGATTTTTTTAAATCGATGTTCGGCGGGTCCCAGGGCTTCGAAGGGTTCCCCGGCCAGGAGGAAGGCTCCGGCGGGCGCTCGCAGCTCGACATGGAAGCGGAACTACAGCTTTCAGTGGAAGACCTTATCCGCGGCGGCCATAAGCAGCTGTCTTTCAGTTACAGGGCAGGCCGCCGCACCGAGACGAAGGAAATAAATGTAAAGCTGCCCAAAGGCCTGCGCGACGGCGCCACCATACGGCTGCGCGGCCAGGGCAAAGAAGCCGGCGGGCGCGCCGGGGACCTCTACCTTAAGATCCGCCTGATGCCCGACCCACGCTTTGAAATAGACGGCGACGACTTGCGCGTAAAAGTGCAGGTTCTTCCTTGGGATGCCGCCCTGGGCGCCGAGATCCCGGTCCCCTCCCCCTCCGGGACAGTGACTGTT
Organism: Elusimicrobiales bacterium; assembly: GCA_028713125.1. Classification (GTDB taxonomy): domain Bacteria; phylum Elusimicrobiota; class Elusimicrobia; order Elusimicrobiales; family UBA9959; genus UBA9959. The sequence goes on from JAQTOU010000001.1 coordinate 144,657, forward strand.
AAGCTGGCCCCCGGAACTTCGGCCGGCCGCCAGCTCAGGCTTTCCGGCCGCGGCCTGCCGCGCAAAGACGGAACGCACGGCGACTTATACGCCGTTATTTCGCTCGCTCTCCCCCCGAAACTCTCCCCCCAGCAGCTTGAATTATTCCGCAAACTTAAAGAAACAGAATAGCGCGCCGGGACAAAAACGCTAAGCGCCGCGGCTTTATCCTGCCGCGCAGCTTTATGCGCGTCCGTAATATGACGAAACCCCAGCGTCCGCTTTCTGCGGGCGCTGGGGCGAAAAGGAGGCTGCTGCTTTCCTGTCTAGTTAAAGGCCGGGGCTATCTGCACGGCCGCGGCGTCAACCTTGTTCTTCGTCTTCATCTCCTGAGCGTTCTTGAAGGGCGTGCCGATCTCTTCCAGGACTCCGTCTCCCTGAACGTAGTAGATGGCCTTGGAGGTGATATCCTTCAGGGCGGTGTGGACGATCCACTTGAGCTGGACCTGCATCGAAGCCACGGGGTCCTCGTGCGTTCCGACATTGGCGATGGTGGAATCCGGTACTTCGGAGACCAGGGTCACTTTATAGCCCCAGGCGGTCACTATGTTGAGCGGCTCGATGGTGACGCCGGTGAGGAACTTGCCTTTCCCCTGGAAGTTGCCGCTGTGGGTGCGGTGCACCTGGTAGGTCACTTTCACAACTTCGGAGCCGAAGCCGTTCTTCATCGAGAAGCTGTACTTCTTGGTGGCCGGCTTGCTCCAGCCCTGCAGCTGGCTCCAGTGGCTGGTCCCGAAAGGTACGGCATTGGCGTAGTTGGTAGTTACGTTGACCACGGGCTGGTTCTTCTCTATGATGTTCCAGATCTTTTCCATCAGGTTGACTATATTGTCGATGGCGGCCACGGTGCCGTTCACTACGGCGACGCCGTTATTGAAGCCGGCCAGCGGGTCCACGGCTCCGGGCGTAGTTCCGGGGGTGGTTCCGGGCGTAACGAGAGGCGGGTTGATCTGCGGGCCCGAGGGCGGCTTGGGCAGTTCCTGGGGGCCGGGGATAGTCCCGCCCTTGTCCGTTATCTCCTCTATCATTATGGAGCTTTCGTCGATCGCGAAGTACCTGGGGTCCTGGGTGATATCGGCTGCCGATACCCGGCCCGCGAACAGCGTCGCTGCGGCTGCGGTTAGTGCGAGTAGTCTCTTCATTTGTTACTTCCTCCTTTTCTATCGCCGCAGACTTTCGCCTGCGGGTACTGGACTGCTTACTAAAATACTTTGGCGGCGTTCAGCAACGGGGCCGCGGAATTAACATATTCTATCGAGGGCTCGTACTTCCAGGGATTGGCGATCTCTTCGTAGTAGCCGTCGCCCTGGACATAGTATACGCTGGTCCCGTCCACTTCTTTCAGGACGGTGGCCATTTTCCAGCTGAGCTTCATCTGCATCGCGGCGACAGGGTCGAGGTGCGTGCCTACATTGGCTATCGTGGAATCGGGCACGGCGGCCGACATGTAGAACTTATAGCCCCAGCCCACGCTTACGGAAGCGGGGATCACGGCAACCCCGGTAAGGAACTTCCCTTTTCCTTTATAATTGCCGTTGTAGGTATAAGACATCTTATATTTGCAGTCTATCATTACACCGCCGTAGAGGTTTTCCGCGTAGAAGCCGTAAACGTAGGACTTCGGCCTGGACCACTGCGCGAGCTGCGAGGCGGAGGTTATCCCCTGCGGGTAGGCGGTGGCGTACTTGGTGTCAATGTTCACTACCGGGGCATTGGCCTGGATGATGTTCCAGACTTTGGAGGCGATATTGACTATCTGGTCTATGGTGACTAGGACCGAGTTGAGGTCCTTCGGGGGAGCTTCCTGCAGCTTAACGTAGGACATGTCCGGCTCGTCTTTGGTTTCGATGAGCTGCACCCTGATCGATTTTGGATTGATGGTGAAGTAGGAGGGGTCCTGCCTGGCCACGTCCTCCTCGTATTTCGTGAATACGGGGACGGCCTCCTGAGCCTGTTTATCGTCGGAGCGGTAAGGGACCTCGGCGCAGAAGGCCGGGGCGGCTACCGAGAACAAAACCGAGAAGAGCGCTGACAAGGAGGAGAGGTATAATTTCATTTGTTGTTTACTCCTTAATACATCGGCTACATCTAAAGTATAGCCCAGCGCGCAATTTTCTATCAGCGCCAAAGGGCCCAGGAATTGAAACTATTAAGGCCTAGCCGCTGCTGGGCCTTTAGACCTATATCGAGGTTGACATGTAAAGGGCTGTCAAGGTATGCCGGCGCCGTAACAAGCGCTATGCGCGTCAGACGGCCAAGGTTGCGGCCGGCGCCGGCCGGGGCAAAGAAAAAGGCGGGCCCTTTCGGAGCCCGCCCTCTTCTTTTACTCGCGGTTCATCAGACCGCTACTTTCTCCTCAGCTTTCGGGACATCGCAGTTCATGGCGGCCAGCTGCTTGTAGACGCTCAGGCGCCACTTGTATTCTTCTTCGGCCAGCTTCATGAGCCTGGCGGCCACTTCCGGGTTGGTCTTGTGCAGTGAGCGGAACCGGTTCTCGCCCATCATGAATTCCGAGACCGGTATGCTGGGGCCGGTGCTGTCCAGGGTCAGCGGGTTCTTCCCCTCCGCTCTCAGCGCCGGGTTGAACCTGTAGAGCGGCCAGCGGCCGGAGGCCACGGCCTTCTTCTGCTCGTTCATTCCCGCGCCCATGTCGATGCCGTGCGCTATGCAGTGGCTGTAGGCTATGATTATGGAGGGCCCGTCGAAAGCCTCGGCTTCCGCCAGCGCCTTAACGGACTGCAGGTAATTAGCCCCCATTGCTATCTGGGCCACGTAGATATTCCCGTAGGTCATGGAGATCATGCCCAGGTCTTTCTTGGGCAGCAGCTTGCCGCCGGCCGCGAACTGCGCGACCGCGCCCAGGGGCGTGGACTTCGACATCTGGCCGCCGGTGTTCGAATAGACTTCGGTGTCGAGTACCATGACGCGGACCTTGCGGTTGCTCGCCAGCACGTGGTCGAGGCCGCCGTAGCCGATATCGTAGGCCCAGCCGTCGCCGCCCAGGATCCAGACCGATTTCTTTATCAGGTAATCGGCGAGGCTGAGCATGCGGGCGGCCTGCTCTCCGCCGGTGGCGGACAGGGCTTTCTTCAGCTCGGCAACGCGGCCGCGCTGCTGCTCTATGGCCACCCAGTCTTCCTGTTTGGCGCCGAGGATCTCGCCGGCGAGGGTCGCCTGCGCTTTCAGCTGGCCGCCCGTCATAGCGGTCAGGGTCTCGCGGGCTTCCTCGGCCATCTTGTCGTAAGCCAGGCGCATCCCGAGGCCGAACTCGGCATTGTCCTCGAACAGCGAGTTGGACCAGGCCGGGCCGCGGCCGTCCTCCCTGGTGCAGTAAGGCGTGGTGGGCAGGTTGCCGCCGTAGATGGACGAGCAGCCGGTGGCGTTGGCGATGGTCATATGGTCGCCGAACATCTGCGTCATCAGCTTCACGTAAGGCGTCTCGCCGCAGCCGGCGCAGGCGCCGGAGAACTCGAACAGGGGCCTTACCAGCTGGCTGCCCTGCACGGTATTGCGGTTGACCTTGGCCGAGCCCTGGTCCTTGAGGGACAGGAAGAACTTCCAGTTCTCGGGCTCCGTCGCGCGCAGCGGGAACTGGGGCGCCATATTAATGGCTTTCCGGCCGGTTTCTTTCCCTTCTTTCTTTTCTTTCGCGGGGCAGTTGTAGACGCAGGCGCCGCAGCCGGTGCAGTCTTCCACTGAGACCTGGGTGGTGAACTTAAGGCCTTTGAGGGCCGCGCGGCCGTCGGCCGACTTGAAGGTCTTCGGAGCTTTCGCAAGCTCCGCGCCGTCGTAAGCCTTCACGCGTATCACGGCATGGGGGCAGACGAGCGAGCAGATGCCGCACTGGATGCACAGCGCTTCGTCCCAGACCGGGGTCTCAAGGGCTATATTGCGCTTCTCGTACTGGGAAGTGGCGGTCGGGAAGGTCCCGTCCACGGGCAGGGCCGACACGGGGAGCTCGTCGCCGCGGAAGGCGATCATCTCGCACAGGGTGTCGCGCACGAAGGGCGGGAAGCCCTCGACCGCGCAGGCGCGCTTGATCTTGGAGGTCAGGCCCCCCACTTTCACTTCCTGGATGGCGGCCAGGGTCTGGTCGATAGCGGCGAAGTTCTTCTTCACCACTTCCTCGCCTTTGCTTGCGTAGGTCTTCTTGGTGGCTTTTTTTATGGCGTCGATGGCTTCGTCCTTGGGGAGCACGCCGGAGATGCCGAAGAAAGCGGTCTGCATGATCACGTTGATGCGCGCTCCCATGCCGGTCTGTTCGGCTATCTTGGAGGCGTTGATGACGTAGACCCGGATCTGCTTCTTTATGATGTTCTCCTGCACCTCTACCGGCAGGCGGTCCCAGACTTCGGAGGCCTCGACCGGGCTGTTAATGAGGAAGATCGCTTTGTCCTCGGCCTTGTCGAGCATCTCGTATTTCTCGAGGAAGCTGAACTGGTGGCAGCCGATGAAGCGGGCCTTGTAGACCAGGTACGGCGCCCGGATATAGTTCTTGCCGAAGCGCACGTGGGAGACGGTCATGGAGCCGGCTTTCTTGGAGTCGTATACGAAGTAGCCCTGCGCGTACTGGCCGGTCTCTTCGCTGATGATCTTGATGGTGTTCTTGTTCGCGCCGACGGTGCCGTCGGAGCCCAGCCCGAAGAACAGCGCGCGGAAGATGTCCGCGGGTTCGGTGGTCCAGCCGGCCTCGTACTTCAGGCTCAGGTTAGTCACGTCGTCGTTGATGCCCACCGTGAAGCCGTGCACGGGCTTGGCGGCGGAGAGGTTCTCGATGACGGCTTTTGCCATGGCCGGGGTGAATTCCTTGGAGCCCAGGCCGTAGCGCCCCCCTATGATAGTCGGGAGCTCTTTGAGCGCGCCGGACTTGAAAGCGTTGGTGCAGGCGGTGACCACGTCCTGGAACAGCGGCTCGCCGATGGCGCCGGGCTCCTTGGTTCGGTCGAGCACGGCGATGCTCTTCACGGTCCTGGGGAGGGCCTTGATGAAATCGGCTTCCGAGTACGGGCGGTACAGGCGCACTTTGAGGACGCCAACCTTGGCGCCGCCCTTGACCAGGAAGTTGACGGTATCCTCGACGGTGTCGGCGCCGGAGGCCATCACTATCACGATCCTGTCGGCATCGGGGGCGCCCACGTAGTCGAACAGACCGTATTTGCGGCCGGTCAGTTTCTCGAACTGGCCCATGGCTTCCTTCACCATGGTAGGGACGGCGTCATAGAACTTGTTGCAGGCCTCGCGGGCCTGGAAGAAAACGTCGGGGTTCTGTGCGGTGCCGCGCAGCTGGGGGCGCTCGGGGTTGAGGCCGCGGGCCTTATGCTCGGCGATCAATTTCTCGCTGAGCATGCCGCGCATGATCTCGGGGGAGAGAACTTCCACCATGTTCAGCTCGTGGGAGGTGCGGAAGCCGTCGAAGAAGTGCATGAAGGGTACGCGGGTCTTGAGCGTGGCGGCCTGGGCGATAAGGGCGAAGTCCATGGCTTCCTGGGGATTGGCCGAGGCCAGCATAGCCCAGCCGGTCTGGCGGCAGGCCATTACGTCGCTGTGGTCGCCGAAGATGGAAAGGGCGTGGGTGGCTACCGCGCGGGCCGAGATATGGAAGACCGTGCTGGTAAGCTCGCCGGCGATCTTGAACATGTTCGGGATCATCAGCAGGAGGCCCTGTGAGCAGGTGAAGGTGGTGGTCAGGGCGCCGGCCGTGAGGGCGCCGTGCACCGCGCCGGAGGCGCCGCCTTCGGACTGCATCTCTATCACGGAAGGGATAGTTCCCCAGATGTTCTTTTCCCCTTTCGCGGACTTTATGTCCGAAAGTTCGCCCATAACGGAAGAGGGAGTTATCGGGTAAATAGCGATAACTTCGTTGGTGGCGTGGGCCACGTGGGCCGCGGCGGTATTTCCATCCATAGCTGTCAGGTTTTTAGACATGTTATTATAGTTCTCCTTAAAGGTCTGCTTAGGAACCGAAATTTGCAGGGCGTTCCATCATTATACCATTTTCCCCCGCCGGCTAGGGCGGGCGCGCGGCCCCGGTCTTTAACTGCGGCCGCCAAAAATGTAGAATGAGAGGCAACATTTTAACTGGAGGCTACATCATGGCTATTGAAAAAACTCTCATTCTGGTAAAGCCGGACGGCATGAAGCGGAAACTGTCGGGCATAGTGGTGGACAGGCTGGACAATGCCGGCTTCGATATGGTCGCTTCAAAGATCGTCTCTGTCTCCGAGGAGCTGGCGCGGGAGCATTACGCCCTTCTCAAGGATATGCCTTTTTTTCCAAACCTGATCCAGTTCATCAAGGGCGATTTCCACGGCGTCTCCGACCGCAGGGTCCTGGCCATGGTTTACAAGGGCGAGAACGCGGTGAAAGGCATCCGCGCCGTGGTAGGCGCCACTAACCCGGAGCAGGCGGCTCCCGGGACCATCCGCGGCTCTTTCGGCCGGATCTGCCAGGGAAATTTCGAGAACGTAGTTCATGCTTCCGGCAATGTCGAGGAAGCGGACCGCGAGATCAAGATCTGGTTCAAGCCGGAAGAAGTCGTGGGCTGAAGCCGCTCAGCGCTTAAGAGCGCCTTTTTCGATAAGCACCTGGTACCGGTAGCCCGAGCCGAAGTCTTTGTCTTTGGCTACCGTGCCGCGCGCCGTCACCGTCTCTCCGGGCTTGGCAATCTCGGAAGTTGTAATTATCAGATCGTGGGTTCCGGCCTTGGGATCGCCTGAGCCGTCCTGCAGGTGTACCCAGTTGCGGTCCATTATCCCTTCCGATACCTTTATCACCTTTCCCCTCACCGAGACCTGTTTGCCGTCCAGTTCTTTGCGCTTGGCGAAAACTTCGGCGACGGTATAAGCGTCCTTGCCTTCGGCTTTGGCAATTTTTACTGAGAGCTGGCTGGTAGCGGGCGCCCCGTGCTGGACGGCAACCTTCCCCGCCTTTCCGCCGTGTCCCGCGCTCGCGGGACCTTCCGAGAAGATCAGGGTCTTGAAAGTGCGGTTCAGGGTCTTGCTGTGGAAATCAGTCATCACCATGCCCTTGGCGAAGGAGACGTCGGTGCCTACTTTTACCGCCTGCTGGGGCACGGCCACCCAGGTGGAATCTTTCCCCTCCTGGACCCTTACATAAGTGTACCCGCCGGAATCCATGGTTTCGGCGGCTTTTCCCGCCACTACGTCCTGCGCCCGCGCCGCTGAAGCGCAAAGCAGGGAAAGTCCGGCTGCGAATAAAAATCGGTTCATAAGTTCCTCCTTGGAGCTGCCGCTGAAGTGTAATTCTACCCCTCTATAATACAAAAAATCAGCGCGGCGATTATTTGCGGAAGAACTCCTTCACCATGTTCTCCCAATTCGCGTCGTCGAGGTGCTCCAGCTCCCCCGCGTAGACCGCGCCGTCGAGGCGGGCTTTCACCGCGCCGCTCCCGGCCAGCCGCAGCATGGCCGCCCGGAACTTCTCCAGGTCTTCCTGGAACAGAGCCACCGCGGATTTGCCGATCTTGAGCGCGGGAACTTCCGCGTCCAGATTGTCGCCCTCTATGACGCAGACCCAGTTTGCGTGGTAAGGAGTGAGTGCCAGCGCCCCGCAATCCTCGCCCAGCGCCTGGTTGATCTTTACGACTTTGCCGCTGATCGGAGCCTGGAACTGCGCGCTGCGGTTCTTCTGGCGGATATTGAACAGAGGCTGCCCGGCCTTTACCGTCATCCCTACGTTGGGAAACTCTATCTTGTCCACGGGGCCGATCAGCTTCCTGGCGAAATCGTCGAGGCCGACTTTTACCATCCCGTCCTGGGCGAGGCTGGCCCAGCAATGACCCTGGGAGAGGAAAACGCCGCCGGGGATGCTGAATTCCCCCGCCCGCGTGTCCTCGGCCGGCTGGGAATGGGTGACGCGGACCTGCGGCTTGAGCTGCCTGGCTATATTGTCATTGCGCTTGAACATGGCTTTCTTCACGAAAGCGAGCAACTCCTCTTCGGTAAAGGGTTTTTCCACGTAATCCATCGCGCCGTATTTCATGCACTCCACCGCAGTCTCAACCGCGGCGTGCCCGGTGATTATGACCACGTCGATGTCGGGCCTCATGTGCTTTACCGACTTGACAACTTCCACGCCGTCCATCGCCGGCATTTTCAGGTCCGTGAAGACGAAATCGTAATGGTGCGTCTGGATAAGCCCCAGCGCTTCCTGCCCCGTCTGCACGGTGTCCACGCTGTAGCCGTCCATCACGAGGATCTTCCTGAAGCTGTCGAGTATGACCTGCTCGTCGTCGACGCAGAGTATCCTGGCCGCGCAGTCCTTGACCTCGGCGCGCGTAAGCGTTTTGGCTTCGCGGGTGAAATCCATCTGGAGGCTTTCGGAGAGCGCCGCCTCGCGCTCGCGCCGCTGCCTCTTGCGGGCGGCCTTTTCGAGAACCGCGCGCACCGCGATATCAGCCAGTATGAAAAGGGTGACAGAGAGCAGCACTATCAGAATAGCCATATGATATCTCCTTAAGTATTCAGGGAATCCGCTTCCCTATCCTTTGCCTACTATATGCCCCGGCTTATCCTTCGGGTATGACTTGTCGTGGCAGGCGGAGCAAGCCGGGGGAGCCAGAAATTCCTTATCGCCGTGACACGAATCGCAACCGAGCCCCGAGTGTGTTTCATCGAGCGCGAGGCCTGTTTTTTTATGTTCGAATTTTCCCTGCCAGTCTTTGTGGCATGACTGGCAGTCCGTGTTCAGTTTAGCAAACTTTCCGCCGGTATGGCAGCGCTGGCAGGCCAGGGCGTTATGGAAGCGGTTAAGGCGCCAGCCAGCGCTCTTCTCATGATTGAAGGTATCCATCGGTTTGCCGGAGTGGCAGGACGCGCAGTTATCCTTTGCGTGGCAGGAGAAGCAGGCCATGTGAGAGGCCTTCATCGGGTCGGAGTCCTTGACCGCGGCGCGCGGCGGGGCGCCGTTCATCCCCGAATCGTGGCAGCTGGAGCAGGTCTGGTCCTGGTGGCACCGCGCGCATTTCAGCCCGAAGCTCTTGACGTGGTCTGCATGCGTGAAAGTAACGATGCTGCCGCGGTTGTAGGCGGTCCTGAACGCTATTTTTTTCGGGAGATCCGGATTGGGTATGTTCTTTTTGCCGTGGCAGGTGGAGCACTCGGCGGTGTGTCCCCACTCCTTGTGGCAGCCCACGCAAAGTTGGTGAAGCGCCCCTTTCAGGTCCGGGCTGGCCAGGTCGCTCCTCGCGCGGGTCGCGGAATGGCAGTTCCCGCACTTCTGTATCTCCCCCCCATGGTCATAATGGTGGCACTGGTAGCAGCCCCCGCCCATCTCCCCCATTTCGGCGTGCGCCTTATGGGAGAACTTCACCTGGCCGTACGTACCTTTGCCGGTGCCCAGCGTGATGGTCTGCGGCGCCTGCTGGGTGGAGCGCGCCAGTTTGTTCATCACGCGCTGACACTGCAGAAGGGAGGGTTTCTCCTTCGTCGGCGAGCCGCTTATGTGGCATAAACGGCAGTCTACCTTGGAGGGGACCGGCTCCGCGGGTATCTCGGTCTGCGCGAAAGCGCGGGTCGAGGCCGCCAGGCAGATCAATAAGGCGTAGATTGCTTTCATGGTTTTAGCCACGGATGGTGTACCTCGCCCTGGGGGAAAGAGACCTGTCCGGGAGGCTGATCACCGGGAAAATTATGACCAGCGCCCTGTAGATGAGGACGAGGATGCAGATGAAGCCCACCGTCACCGAGATCTCGCCTATCGACGGGAAGTAGGACCCGAACGAATAGGGCGGGGTGTAGGCAACAAGGAAAGTGTTAACGCGGTTCATGGCCACGCCCAGCACGGTCAGCGCGGCCGCGACGAACAGCAGGGGCGGCGATTTGACCGCCTCGCGGGAGAGGAAGATCCGCAGCGGGATCACTACGCCGATCAGAAGCTCGAGGATGAACATCACGCTGGCCGTATTAAGCACGGTCAGGTAGACGAAGGTCTTGCGGATGAACATGTCACCGATCTTGAAAGCGAGATAGATCCCCAGCAGCGGAGCGGTCATGGTTCCCAGTTTCGAGAGGATATGCATTTCCAGCTTCAGGCCGAAGGAGCGGGCCGCCAGCATCGATTCAAAGATCACCATCGGGAACCCTACCGAGATGGCCGACAGCAGGAAGAGGAGAGGCAGGACTGGCGTCTGCCACAGCGGGTGCATCTTCGGCCCGGCGATAACCATCAGCGTGCCGAGCGAGGACTGGTGCAGCGTCGAGAGCACGACGCCGGCGATTATAAAGATGAACATCGTCTTGGACAGCCCTCTCTCCAGCGCCCGCAGCAAGCGGTCGACGAGGCCCTTCAGGCCGGAGAGGAGCCCCGGGAGGTTAACGCGGCCGATGAACCGCTCCGTAACTACCGGGAGGAACTCTATATAAAGGACGTTGACGTAGATAGTCACGCAGATGCCGACTTCAAAAAGCGCCGAGCTCCCGTTCCAGAAAACGAGAGGATGCCAGATATAATACCATCGGCCGATATCGATCATCACGCCGAGGGCGACGAAAGTGTAGCCCAGCATCGCGGTCAGCAGCGCGGGCCTTACCACGGCGTGGTATTCCTCGCGGTTCATCACGTGGCCGAGCGCCGCGGTCACGAAGCCGCCGGCGGCCAGCGCCACGCCGCTGGCCACGTCGATCCCGATCCAGACGCCCCAGGGATACTGGTTGTTCAGGTTGGTTACGGCGCCGATGCCGGAGAAAAGCCGGATGGCCAGGAAGACGAGCCCGTTAAGGGCGAGCAGGAGCAGGACCGTCACGCCGGGGGTCAGGAAAGGCTTGTCGATCGGCGTCGGCTTCATGTAATGGTCCGCGCTCATTTCGGCCCCCCCTCGTCCGAATTATTCTTGGAGACCCACATCAGCAGGCCCAGCAGTCCGTACAGCGCCACCGGCGGCACGAAGTAGGCGAAGATGCCGTGCTGGATGCTTTCGGAAACGCCCGGAGCCGGATTTTTGCCCAGCTTAGGGAACTGCAGGTCCGCGAAATCCCGGCCGGCCAGGTAGAGCCACGAAGTCCCGCCGACCTCGTATTCCCCGTACACATAATTCACGTAGCGCTGCGGGTAGCGCTTTACCCGGTTGCGGGCGATGCGCACCAGCTCCTCGCGGGGGCCGTAGGTCAGCGCCTCGGCGGGGCAGGATTCGACGCAGGCCGGCAGCTTGCCGTCCTTGCGGCGCCCGGAGCAAAAGTCGCACTTCCTGATCTCGGGCTGGAGGGCCTGGTAGTATTCAAAAGCGGGGATCTGGAAAGGGCAGGCCACTATGCAGTAGCGGCAGCCGATGCATTTGCCGGTATCCCAGATGACGGAGCCGCTTTCCTCTTTTGAGAGAGCGCCTACGATGCAGGCCGAGACACAGGCGGGATGGTCACAGTGCATGCACTGGACTTTTACCGTATAAGGGGCTTTCGGGTCTTTAGGGTTCGGGTAGCTGTTAACTACCGTAAGCGCTTTATCGTCCGGGCGGCGCATTTTCTCGAAGACGGAGGCGTCCTCATAGGTTTCAAGGGGCGGGGTCGGGAGGCCATGAGACGTCTTGCAGCCCCACTCGCAGTTCCGGCAGCCTATGCAGACGGTGGTATCTACGAGAACCCCCATCCTGTCCGGAGAGAGTATGTTCTCAGGTTTCGCCTGCGCCAGGGCAGGCAGGGAGGTAAGGCCCGCTGCGATGCCAACAGTATTCTTGATGAAGGCCCTGCGGGTAAGTCCTTTCTCTTTATCACCTGAAGAGGAATTCATAAGCGTTCACACAGAGGCGTAATCATATTGCTATTCCGCGCTTATCCTTAACATCAATAAGATTACTAAAATCCGGTGAGGCCTGACAGGCTGGCTGTTAATTGACTAGTTGATTTTAAATAAGTGCCGAAATGACGTATATCAGAACCCGGCTCGGCGCTTTAAAAATGAACGGTCAGGGGGTGCCGCCGCCCGAAGCCGTAAGATGTCCCAGCTCAGCCTGGAGATTCGTCGGCAGCAGCCTGTAAAGCCAGCCTTCCAGGTACGGGTCCTTCACCGACAGGGCCGGGTCCGCGGCCGCGCGGGTATTTACCTCCGCGATCCTGCCGCTTATCGGGCACAGTACCGGGTGCCTGTCTCCAGCAGCAGAGATCGCGGCGGCGCAAGGAGCGCCCTGGAGCGTCTCTTCTCCGGGTTTCATAAGTTCTATGGTTTTAATAGGCTCTATAGCTTCCAGGAAGAGTCCTCCCGCCCCTACGACCACCGAACCTTCGCTCTCGACCTTCGCCCAGCTAAGGGAGCCCAGGCGGTAGTAGAGCGGCGGGCATGGCGCGCAGCTCGGCGGGAGCGCCCCTGGCGGGGCTGTCTCGCATTCCTGCTTAAGGCGGTCGCAGCTGATGGCCCGCCGCACCGCGGCAAGGAGTTCCTCGGCGGTAAAAGGCTTCGGGATAAAATCAATAGCACCGTGTGACAGGGAGATCACGGCGTTCTCGAGCGTGGCGTAGCCCGTGGCTATAATTACCGGCGTGCGCACACCCATCCGCGCGGCCTCCGCCAGGAACTCCCCTCCCCCCACTCCCGGCATCATTAGATCGCAGATTATCAGGCGGTAGGAGGCGCTCTTAAGCCGGGACAGGCCCGCGGCCCCGCCTTCCTCTATGTCCACGGACAGGCCTTCCGCGGCGCAGACCTTCTGGACGGCCCGTGTGATAACGGGCTCGTCGTCAATTACCAGGATATCCATTTGTGCTTTCATGCGCTCACCGGGAGCCGGATTATGAAGGTGGTTCCGGCGCCCACTTTGCTCTCGACGCTTATCGTCCCGCCATGGTTATCGATTATGCCCCAGATGACCGCCAGCCCCAGGCCGGTTCCTTTCTGGCCCTTGGTCGAATAGAAAGGCTCGAATATCTTCTGCAAATTCTCCTGCTCGATGCCGCAGCCCGTGTCGCTGACCCTCAGCTCCACGAATTCCAGATGCCCGGCATCGTCCGCCCCCTGCCAGCGCTGCCAACCGCAGCCTTTCACGGCGCAGCCTTCCAGAAGGCCCCAGGGCGGCGCCTCGAAAGCGTAGGTGGGCCCGCCGCAAGCCGGGCAGGGCACGCCCTTATTGTTCAGGGAAGTCCCGCACTCTGGACAGGCGAACTTATCCGGACCGGCGGCCCCGGACGGCAAATTGCAGAGCTGCCCGCCGGCGCCATACAGGGCGCTCAGGTGGAGGAAGCCTTCAGCGCCGCCCCCGGTAACTTTAAGCCGCACCGACGGCTTGCCGGCTATGGGCGTCCCCGCGTCGATAAGGCTGTGGCGTTTGGGGCAGAGCGCCTTCCTTACCTGAGCTACCGCCGAAGGCGGCAGCTTCAGCACGGAGGACGAGACGGTGATAACTCCGCCGGCCGGCCCGATAGCGTCCGCGGCGTTCACGAACAGGTTCATGAAAACCTGCTCGAGCTGGCTGGCGTCGGCTTTGACCTTCGGCAGGGAAGGGTCGAGCTCCCGGACCACTTTCACTTTATTAAGCGCGAGCTGGCTGTTTATCACGGCCTCGGTGTGGCCGATTATGCTGTTGATATCCGCCTCGGCTTTTCTCGGCACAGACTGCCGCGCGAAGTCCAGCAGGCTCTTTACTATCTCGCGGCTGCGTATCGCCTCGCGGACTATTATCTTGAGGTCCTCCTGGAGGTCGGGGCGGTCCTGGGTGTGCTTGAGCAGGAAGCTGCTGTAGGTGAGCACGCCGGTCAGAGGGTTGTTTATCTCGTGGGCGACGCCGGCCGCCAGCCTCCCGAGCGAAGCCAGTTTGTCGGACTGCACCAGCTGCAGGCGCGCCTCGGAAAGCTTGTGTGTCATATTGTTGAAGGACTTCGCCAGCAGCCCGAGCTCGTCGTCGGCCCGCTCGGGGATGGTATGCCCCAGCTCGCCGCCGGCTATCCGCCGCGTGGCTTCCACCAGCTCCGCTACCGGCGCGGCCACCAGGCGCCTTACGAAGAACCCTGTGATCAGGCTCAGCGCGAGGATCGCGCTCAGCGCGAAGACGGCTATCTCGAGCTGGCCGCGCCTTATGTCCTTGTCCACCTCCGCGAGAGGCATGGTGACGTCCAGCACCCCGAGGACAACTTTTTCCTTCGGGTGCGCGTGACAGGCGGCCGTCCAGCAGGACGGGGCGTTGTAGATGGGTGTGATGGTCCCGAGTATGCGCGAGGCGCCGGGCCCGGGCCGGTATACGCGCGTGCGGTCCTTGATCTCGAGGCGCTCCAGCGGCCGGCCGGCGGCGTGGCACATATAGCAGCTCTCGCCCTTCTGGTCCACCATGCGCCCTATCTCCGCGGCGTCGGACGAGTAGATGATCATTCCCGTTTTGTTCATCACCCGGATGCGCTGGATGCTGCGCTGGTTGCCGACGCGCCTGATGCTCTCGTGCAGGCGCTCCCTGTGGTTGAGGAGCATGTCGTATTCGGTGCTCAGGCGCACCGACTCGCTGAGCTGGTTGGCATGGCGCTCCACCTCCGCCAGCAGGCTGGCGCTGTGAGTGCGGATATTTACGTAAGCGAATATGCTTATAGTAAGCAGGGCGGTGGCGCAGACCACCAGGGTCAGCTTGAAGCCGGTCCCGGTGCTGAGCCAGATATTTTTCAGCCAGTTCTCTTTCATGCGGCGCGAACCCTTTGAACCGCGTCCAGACTGCCCCTGCCGGTATCATACAATACTAGCGGATCCTGATTCTCCTGATCTTTCCTCCCGCCAGTTGGCCGGCGATGTCCGATAGAACGAGGAGCGGGATCACCTTCCAGCCAAAACCGGAGTAGATCCTTAAAGCGATGACAAAAGGGACCGGGACATGGATGGCCAGCATCCACCGCCTGGAGTAAACGGCGGCCTTGCTCCTCACATGCCCGAAAGGCAGGTTAAGGATGAAAACCGCAAGCATAAGCTCTTCTATCGACATCGCTATCATTCTACTTATTATCTGCCCAAAAACATAAGTGCTGAAGTGCAATCCGCCGATAAGCGCGCCCGCCTCCAATGCGGGGAGCAGGATAGTTTCAGCCCGCGCATAAAATTGTATCATTGTGTCGAGAAAGACAATGGTCCCGTTATGGAATTATTCCCCTTTAAAAAGATCTCTCTGGCGCTGCTCCTGCTTGGCGCGCCGGGGTCATGCTGTTATTGCGCGGCCTGGACGCCGATAAAGCTGCAGGTATACGGGAGCATCGCGCTTCCGGACGCCGACACGGTAAGGGGGCTCAGTTTAGGCATAGTCGGGAATACTGAGAACATCCACGGCCTGCAGCTCGGCTTTTACAATTCCGCCCTCAACGTTCACGGGGTACAGCTCGGCCTGGTGAATATTTGCAGGAACACTCTTAAGGGCGTGCAGCTCGGCTTCGCGAATATCGGCGGGCGGAACGCGGCGCTCCCTGTCACTATCGGCCTTAATATAGGATTTTAGAAAGGACGGAGGAACTATGAAACCAGTATATTACGCGATCCTGACGGCGGTCTGCTGGAGCGTCGGGGGGCTCTTTGAAAAGAAGGGGCTGCGCCTCGGGAACCTTTCCCCGGTAATGGGGATAACGGTCAGGACGGCCGCCGCGCTGGTGGTGCTTGCCGTCGCCAGTTTCCCCGGGTGGAGCACGATAGCCGCCGCCGGCGCCAGGCCGCTGCTCTATTTGGTGCTTGGCGGCGGAGTGCTGGCCGGTTCGCTCGGGATGCTCTCTTTTTATACGGGGATAGCTACAGGAGAACTGAGCAGGGTGATCCCGGTGGCCTTCGGGCTGACGCCGCTGCTGGGCTTCCTGCTGGGGGTATTCGTAATGAAGGAACCTGCTACGGTCCCCAAGCTGATCGGAGTGGTATTCACGTCGATAGGAGTGCTCTTCATCGCCGGCGGCCGCTGAGAACAGATCCGCCGCGGAACCTTATTTTAATTCACCGTCGACGAGCCGGCGCACGGGGCGCGGGTTCTTTTCGCGCAGCTCCTCCGGCAGCGAGGAGTCCGGGAAACCCTGGAAGCATACCGGCCTGACATACCTGAAGATGGCCGCGGTCCCGACGCTGGTAAAGAAACTATGGGTAGTGGCCGGATAAGGCCCCCCGTGGTGCAGGCTTGCGCAGGGCTCGAGGCCGGTCGGGAAGCCGTTGAACACGATCCTTCCCGCCTTGCGCTCGAGCGCCCGCAAAAGTTCACCCTGCTTAAGCAGTTCGGCCTCGGTGCCGTGTATGGTGGCGGTGAGGCTGCCCGGCATGGAGCGGGCTATTTCAAGCATCTGGGCGGCGTTCCGGCAGCGGTAAATAATGGAGGAAGGCCCGAAAACTTCGTCATACAGTTCGGGACGGCGGGCGATAAGCCCGGCGTCGGCCGTCAATATTTTGCAGATCGCCGCTTTAGGCCCGGCTGCCTGCGCCGCGCCGGCGCCCGCTAATTTGACGCCTGGTATGGAAGAGAGCCGCTCCGTGCCGCGGTCATAAGCTTTCTGTATGCCGGCGTGCAGCATAGCGGCGGGGGCGACCGTTGACGCGTTCTCCAGGACGGCGCGGATGAATTTATCAAGCGCCGGCCCGGCCACGCCGAGGACCATGCCCGGGCTGGTACAGTACTGTCCCGCTCCCATATTCAGCGAGCGGACAAAACCTTCCGCGATCTCCTCCGCGCGCCCGGCTGCCGCCCCCGGCAGGATGAAGACCGGGTTGACGCTGCCCATTTCGGCATAGACCGGTATCGGTTCCGGCCTGGCGGCGGCGGCGTCGAAGAGAGCGCGGCCGCCCCGGAGAGAGCCTGTGAAGGCCACTACGGAGGTCAAGGGATGCTTTACCAGGGCGAGCCCCGCTTCGTAGCCGGAGGACTGGATCATCGAGAACATGCCCGGGGGCAACCCGGCCCAGGCTATCGATTCGGAAATAACGCGGGCCACCAGCTCGCAGGTTCCGGGGTGCGCCGGATGACCTTTCACTACCACCGGGCAGCGCGCGGCGAAGGCCGCCACTGTGTCGGTGCCTGCCACGGAAATCGCAAGCGGGAAATTGCTGGCGCCAAAAACCGCCACAGGCCCGACGCCCATGAAAACCGTGCGGATATCCGGTTTCGGCAGCGGCAGGCGTCCGGGATTGGCGTGGTCTATGCGCGCCTGGGCCCAGGAGCCGTCGAGCGCGAGGGCGCCGAAAGCCCTGGCCTGCCCCGCGGTCCGGGTGAGCTCGGACCCCAGGCGTGCGAGCGGAAGCGCGGTTTCCTGGTGTGCCCGCGCTATAATGCCTTCCCCCTCGCTCTCAAGGCGGCACGCGATGCGCTCCAGCAGGGCGGCTATCTTCTCCGCGGGAACGGTCTGCAAAGCGTCGAAAGCCTTATCAGCCAGCTTCAGCGCAAGGTTAACATCTTTCGTTCCGGCCTCGCAGAACCAGGTCTCGAGCGGCATTCCCGTAGCCGGGTTCACGCCGCGGAATTTACGCCGGCAGGAGCCGCGATGTTTCCCGCCTATTAGATGTTTGCCCGTTAAAGTCGTTTCCGCCGTTCTCATGGTTCCTCAATCCCTGCAGCCCCAGGCGCCAAGGATCTCCCTGGCCTTGGCCGCCATAGCCGGCAAAGCCTGGCTGGCTTCCGCCGTAAGGGTTTCCCTGAACACAGTAGGGTCGCCTACTTCCATACATATTACCTGAAGTTCCACGGGGAAAGCCATACCCAGCCTCTCCGCCAGTTCAAGGATCTGCGGCAGTCCGGCTGAATGCTGCGAGGGCGCTACGCAGCGGCGGAAGTCCTCGCGGTCCCAGAGGAGGATGGTTCCCGGCTGGCACTTGCCGGTGGCCGCCGCGTCAAGGATGAGCGCTCTGCCATAAGGCTCGAGGTAGTCCAGCAGCGGGAGGCCCGCTTCCCCCGTCTCGATCACGTCCACGCTCTGCGGGAATTCGGCGCGCAAAAGCCTGGCCGCGTGGAAAGCCACCCCGTCGTCGCCCAGGATATCGTTGCCCAGGGCGAGGACCAGCGCCGGGCGCGGCTTCCTCATCGCTATCCGGCGCAGGGCGCCTTCCGCTCTTTGCGGTGCGGCCGGGAGGGCGGGAGCGGGTTCAGCGGCGCAGTTCACGGATAAGCCCTCCGTCCAGGGAGCGCAGGCTTACCACCAGCGGCATTTCGCCGGGCAGCGTGTGAGTGGCGCAGCCGAAGCACGGATCATAGGCGCGGAAGGCCATCTCCACCATGTTCAGGAGCCCGTCGTTCACCTTCCCTTCCTTGATGAGATGCCTTGCCGCCTTGTCCACGCTCATTGCTATGCGGGCGGAATTATTGGTGGTGGAAACTATCAGGTTGACCTTGCGGATAAGCCCCTTCTCGTCGGTCTCATAGTGGTGGATCAGGGTTCCGCGGGGCGCCTCCACTACGCCGATGCCTATCTTCGGCGTTTTAATAGGGATATTCCGGAACTCCCCGCTTATTATCTCTGGGTCGTTCACCAGCTCCACCATGCGTTCGGCCGCCTGCAGCATCTCCACGACGCGGGCCCAGTGGTTGGCCAGAGTATGATGCACCGGCTTGCCGCCAAGTACTTTGAAATATTCTTCGTAGGCCTTCTGGGCTTCCGGAGTGGCCATGCCGTCGGCGGCGTTGAGACGCGCCATCGGGGCCACGGCGTAAACGCCGCTGGAAACACCTTCTTCGAAACCTTTCCAGCCCACTTTCTTAAGGAAAGGGAACTTGATATAGCTCCAGGGCTCGACGTGCTCCGAAATATTCTCGAGGTACTTCTGCACCGGGAACCTGGACTGTTCCTTGCCCTCGCAGTCCACGACGCGGATGTCCCCGTCGTAGAAGTTCACTTTATTATTCTTATCCACCAGACCCATATAGTGCGTCTTGTGCGTAAAGGCGCTCGAAGTGATGAGTTTCACATAGGCGTCGTTCTTCAGTACAATGTCGTGAAAAACCTGCAGGGTGAACTTCGCGAACTCCAGGCCGTCCTTGGCGATCTCTTTCAGCTTCGGCAGCTCGGAGGCGGAGATCCCCTTGGCCACCCCGCCGGGCAGGCCCATAACCGGGTGTATCACCTTGCCGCCGGCGTAGTTTATCACTTCGCGGATGCGGCGGCGCATGGAGATGACCCTTTTGCCGACGTCGAGGCCCACCTTCCCGATAACCCCGACCACGTTGCGCAGTTCTTTCGGCGCGTCAGGGCCGACGATAAAGTCCGGGCCGCCGAGGATGTAGACGTGCAGGGCGTGGTCCTCGAGCATGAAGGCATTATAGACCAGCTCGCGTATCTTGCGTCCCGCCGGATGGCATTCCACGCCGTAGAGGTTATCCAGGGCTTTGGTCGCGGCCATGTGGTGCGCCGTGGGACACACGCCGCAGATGCGCGAGGTGAGCTGCGGCATGTCCTCGGAAGGGCGGCCCTGGCAGAACACCTCGAAGCCGCGCAGTTCCGGGATCTGCAGGTAGGCCCTGTCCACGTTCCCCTGGCCGTTAAGGAAGATCTCTATCTTGCCGTGGCCTTCAAGGCGGGTGATGGGGTCGATAGTGACATTGCGCCGGCCGGAGTTGGCCTGCTGATGCGCCTGGTTCCAGACTTTCTGAGCTGTAGTGTCCATAATTTACACTTCCTTAATTTAATTTGCGGCGCAGCAGTCCCTTAGAGAGACCGTAGCGGTAGAAAGTCCCGATAGGGTCCGGGATGCCGTCCAGCATGGCGTCTATCTCTTTCTGCTCCTTCGGGGCGATATTCGAGAACACGGAGGAAACGAACTTCGCCCCCTGGTCTTTCACCCGCGAAGTCGGGCCGAAGCAGCCCGTGCAGGGCATGTTCCCTCCCGGGCAGAGCGCTTCGCAGCCGGCGCGGGTCGCCGGACCCATGCAGACCAGGCCCTGCGCAAGGAGGCATTTCTCGGGATCGATGATAACCTGGTGAGGGCGCTTGAATTCCGTCAGCGCGAGGTCCGCTGGCTTGGAATCCTTCCGTTTGCACTCGTCGCAGAGCGCCATGTCCGGCGAGAGCACTGTTCCGACGGGAGGCAGCTTGCCGGTCAGGAGGGCCTGCACCGCGGCCATTATAAGCTTCGGCGTCGGCGGGCAGCCGGGCAGGTAGTATTCCACATCTATCACTTGGTCCAGGGAGCGCACCATCCCGTGCATAGACGGCAGGGTAAGCGTCCGCCCCTCGTCCTCGCATTCAGTCAGCGGGCGGGTTTTAGCCGGATTGTCGTTGCTGGGGGAGTCCTCATAGACATACTTCATTATGTCCTCGGTGGTGGACTGGTTCGCCAGGGCGGGGATGCCGCCGGAATTGGCGCAGGCGCCGAAAGAAACTACGACCTGGCTCTTCTTCCTCAGGAGCCGCACCCATTCCTCCTGCTCGGAGGTCCGCACGGCGCCGTTGATGAAGGACGCAACTATCGACTTGTCGGGCCTGGCCTCTATGTCGGTTTTTTTAAAGTCCATCGCGACGGGCCAGAGCACTATGTCCACGGCTTCTACTACTTTAAGGATATCTTCGGCCAGGTCGACCACGGCTTCTTCGCAGCCGCCGCAGGAAGCGCACCAGTAAAAAGCAACCTTGGGCTTATCGGGCATGAACGGCCTCCTCTTTCGGGGCGGACTGGTTGACATGCGCCTCGAGCTCTTTCAATTCTTTGTCCCATTCCAGGGTTTTCCCCGGCAGGTCCAGCGGGCCGAGCGCCCGCACTTTCTCGGTCATCTCGTTTATCACGGTCCTGACCTTTTCCCCCTCCGCGCCGGAGATCCACTCCAGGCGGAAGCGGCCGTCGTGGATGCCCATGGCCTTCAGCATCCTCTCTAGCATGCGCATGCGGCGCAGGGTCTTATAGTTGCCCTCGGCGTAATGGCAGTCGCCGGGGTGGCAGCCGCCCAGCAGCACGCCGTCGGCGCCGCGCGCGAAGGCGTCCAGCACGAACTGCGGGTCCACGCGGCCCGAGCACATCACGCGGATGACGCTCACGTTCGGGGCGTACTTGAGGCGGGAGACGCCCGCCAGGTCCGCCGCGGTGTAGGTGCACCAGTTGCAGAAGAACGCCACTATCCTGGGTTCGAATTTTTCGGTCATTTGGCCAGTACTCCTTCTATCTCGCTGAAGATCTCGTCGTCCTCGAACAGGTTCTGCCGTATCGAGCCCGACGGGCAGGCGGCGGCGCAGACGCCGCAGCCCTTGCACAGGACTTCGTTGATGATCGCTTTTTTCTTGTTTTCCTCGAAACTGATCGCCGAATAGGGACAGAGCGGTATGCACGACTTGCAACCCGAGCACTCGTCCTCTATCACGTGCGAGGTATTGGGTTCCAGTTCCACGAAGCCCGCGTCTATCAGGGCCAGCGCTTCCGCCGCGGCCGCTCCCGCCTGCGCCACGGTGTCGGGAATATCGCGCGGCGCCTGGCAGGCCCCGGCGATATAGATCCCGTCGGTAAAGGTGTTCACCGGGGCCAGCTTCGGATGCCGCTCCTGGAAGAAGCCCTCGCTGCCGCAGCCGATGTTGAAGCGGCGGCGCACCTCCTGCGCGTCGTGCTGCGGCTCGAGTCCCGTGGAAAGCACCACCATGTCGACCGGGATGCGCCGCACGAAGCCGGCCAGGGTGTCTTCCACCCGCATGACCAGCCGGCCTTCCTCCTCCGGCGTCACGGCCCAGTCCGTGACGTCGGACACCCGGCCCCGGATAAAGTGCACGCCCTCGCTCAGCAGCTTGTCGTAGAACTCCTCGTATCCCTTGCCCGGCGTGCGCATATCGATGTAGAAGTTATAGACTTCAGCGTCGGAATGCTCCTTGATGAGGTGGGCTAGCTTCAGGGAATACATGCAGCAGACGCGGGAGCACCATTTATTGCTCTTCGCGTCGCGCGAGCCTACGCAGTGGACTATCCCCACCGCCTTCGGCTTCTTCCCGTCGCGCAGCACCACCTCGCCCGAAGTGGGGCCCGAGGCGTTCACCAGGCGCTCTATCTCAAGCGCGGTGTAAACGCCCGGGTAGCGGCCATAACCGTACTGGTGGTCGCGCTTCGCGTCGTAGGCTTTGAAGCCGGTGGCCAGCACTATGGCGCCGACCTGGATCTCCTCGAATTTCTCTTTCTGTTCGAAGTCGAAAGCCTTCCGGTCGCAGACTTCGGCGCAGGATTTTTTGCATTTCCCGGTCTTGAGCTGGATGCAGGTCTGCGGGTCGAGCAGTACCACTTTAGGAGTGGCCTGCGGGAAGTCGATGTAGACCGGCTTGCGCTTGCCGAGCCCCTGGTTGAACTTGTCGGGGAACTTGGCCTCTTTAAAGACGCAGGCGTCTATGCACTCCATGCAGCCCACGCAGAGGTCCTCGTTCACATAGCGCGGCTTGCGCTTCACCTTTACCTTGTAATTGCCCACATAACCTTCAACCTTCTCGACTTCGGAATAGGTCCAGAGCTTTATGTTGGGATGCGACTTGACGGCGGACATCTTCGGCGTCAGGATGCAGGCCGCGCAGTCCAGCGTGGGGAAGGTCTTGTCGAACAGCGCCATGTGGCCGCCGATGGTGGCCTCGCGCTCCACCAGCGTCACTTTCTTGCCCGCGTTCGCCAGGGTCAGCGCCGCGTGGATGCCGGCTATGCCGCCGCCCACGACGAGAACGTTCGGGTCCACGGGCACGCGCTTCTTCTCCAGCGATTGGTGATGCCGCACGCGCGCTACGGCCGCGCGGGCCAGGTCCATCGCCTTCTGCGTGGCGGCGCCCTTGTCGGTGTGTACCCAGGAGGCGTGTTCCCTGATATTCACCATCTGGAAGAAGAAAGGGTTCAGGCCCCCTTTGGCCGCCGCTTTGCGGAAAGTTTCCTCGTGCAGGTTGGGCGAGCAGGCCGCCACCACCAGGCGCTCCAGCTTGTGGTCCTTGATATCCTGCGCTATCATCTCCTGGCCGGGGTCCGAGCACATATATTTGTACTCGCGCGACACCGCCACGCCGGGCAAACCGGACACGTATTTAGAGACTTCCACCACGTCTATCGTGCCGGCTATGTTGCTGCCGCAGTGGCAGATATAGAACCCGACGCGGGGCAGATCGGCCTGTTTATTTTTATTGTCTGACATAAGTTACCTCCCCGCCAGAACGGCTTCGGCGGAAATAATCCCGCGCTTTATCCCCAGTTCGGAAGCGCTCAGCCCCATTGCGAGGCCGAGCACCTGAGTGAAGTAAAGCACGGGCATATCTATTCTTTCGTATTTGGCGGCTATCTGGTCCTGGTAGCCGTCCAGGTTGAACTGGCAGAGCGGGCAGGGCGTGACGATAGCCTGGGCCCCGCGTTTTTTCGCTTCTTTCAGTATGATATAGGCCAGGCGCAGCCCGGCCTCCGGCACGGTGCCGGTGAGGCTGCCGCCGCAGCAGCGGGTCTTGAGCGGCCAGGTGACGCATTCCGCCCCGGCGGCCGCAATCAGCTTGTCCATGGTAACCGGCTCGTCCTGGTCGTCGAAAGTCGCGTAGGGGCGGACTACCTGGCAGCCATAGTAAGCCGCGAACTTCATGCCGCTCAGTGGCGCTTTCACATGCTTCTTTATCTTTTCGAGCCCCACATCGTTGACCAGCACGTCCAGGGGATGGCGCACTTTCGCCGTGCCCTTATAATCGAGCCCGGCCGACTTCAGCGCCCCGGTCACTTTGCGGTTCAGCTCGGTGTGCTCCTTAAGGCCGTTCATGGTTTTATTCAGTACGAGGTAGCAGGCGCTGCAGGGCGCTATGACGTCGCCGGCGTTCCTCTCGGCTATGGCCAGGTTGCGGCCCGCCAGCGCGTAGGACTTGGTCTCGTCCACGGACATATAGGCCGTCGCTCCGCAGCAGTTCCAATCCTCCAGCTCTTTGACCTCTACGCCAAGGGCGCGCGAGACCGCCAGGAAAGATTCCTCGTAGGCCTTGCCCATGCCTTTAAGCGAGCAGCCGGGAAAATATTGGTATTTCATTTCACTTCCTCCTTCTTCTCTTCGGCGTCGATAGCGTCCAGGACCTTGCGCAGTTCGCCCCTGCGCTTTATCGAATCCGGCATGAGCGAGAGGCGGCCTGTGCGCATGAGGTTGAAGCCCAGCCCCGTCATGGTGAGGAACTTGAACCAGTTGGTGCGCAGGAACAGGTCCGTGACGAGCAGCGTTTCATTGATGCGGCCGAACATGAAGATCATCCGGCTGAATTCGCGGGCCAGCACGGGGATGGGGAAGCGGCGCGGGAACACCCCCTCCTCTATGGCCTTGCGCTTGAGCATGTACATGATGTCCGTGACCTTGATCTCTTTCGGGCATTCCGAGCGGCAGGCGTAGCAGCTGGCGCAGAGCCAGATAGTGAAGGAGCTCAGGACCTCTTTCTTGAAGCCTTCGCGGGCCAGGTTGATAAGCCGGCGCGGCGTATAATCCATATATAAGGAGAGCGGGCAGGTGGCGCTGCAGATGCCGCATTGTATACAGTGGCGCAGGTTCTCGCCGCCGGTCTGGCTGGTGACCCAGGTGGCGAACTCTTTGTCGCAATCGCTTTCGTATTTTACTTTCTGTTCTAGTGGCATGAGCATTCCTCCTGAAGAACTACTGTTAGGATATCATGCGGGTATCTGACGCAGCCAATAAATTCTTATTATGCAACTATTAGCTAATCTAATAGCGCGTCAAATCCTCCTATGAGGCGACCGGAGGACTGTTCGTTGGTCAGGTAACGGCGCCCGCGCCGGACTTAGTCCGGGCGCAGGTGCCGTCAGGTTGAGGTTTGGTTCGGCCGCTTGCGCGGCGGTCAGGCGCGGCTTATTCTTTTACGGCTTCCACGGAGAGGTCTATCTTCACGTCGTTGCTTACGACCAGGCCGCCGTTGTCCATCAGGTTGCTCCAGTTTATGCCGTAATCCTTGCGGTTCAGGGACAAGCCGCCTTCGACGCCGATGCGCATTTTCTTCCAGGGGTCCATGGCTTTCTCCATGGTAAAAGGTATGCTTATTTCTTTCGAAACGCCGTGCATGGTGAAGGTCCCGGTCGCGGTATAGCCGCCCTTGGTCTTTTTAACCTGTTTGCTCTTGAAGGTCAGGGTCGGGAATTTTTCCACGTCGAAGAAATCGGCGGTCTTGAGATGGGCGTCCCGCTTCTCATTGTCCGTGCTTATGCTGTCGGCTTTGATCTCGACTTCCACCGAGCAGTTGGCGAGGTTCTTTTCATCCGCCATGATGAACCCGGAGAAGACGCCGAATTTCCCTTTTACCTTGCTGATGCCGAGGTGCTTTACGGAAAAGCCGATATTGGAATGCGCGGTGTCGATCACGTACTTGTCGGCGCTGAAGGCCCCTCCGGCCGAGAAGAGCCCGGCGGCGGCGGCCAGAAGAACTGTTTTAAATGCTGCTTTCATGATTTCCCCCTTGTTACGGCTGTAGTCCCGGGATACCCGGGTATCTAGGGCTATCATATGACTGTAAGCGGGAGCTGTCAAGGTTCCTGGACGCCAGAACGCTGCAACTCCCCCGCAGCTTGCGCCGATCTGCGCCAGTTCAAAATAGGGTAATACGTCTTTTTAGTATAATTAATCGACACAAAGATAAGGCTGCGCGACAACCGGCGCGCGAATTTAAGGACTGCTTTTTTATGGACACAAAAGCCATTATAAAGGAAGTTGATTCTATAGTAGCGAAGCACGGGGACAAAAAAGGCTCGCTTATCCCCCTCCTTCAGTGCATACAGAACCATTTAGGCTACCTGCCTAAACCGGCCGTTGAGCGCCTGGCCGAGAAGCTAGGAGTAGCCCCCGCAGAGATAATAGCCGTTTACTCTTTCTACGCCCAATTCAGGACCACCCCGGTGGGCAAGCAGCACATCAAGGTCTGCCACGGGACCGCCTGCCACGTCTCCGGCGCCGACAAAGTAAGCTACGCCCTTAAAGAAGACCTCGGTATCGGCCACGGCCAGACCACCCGGGATGGCGAATTCTCCGTCGAGGACGTAGCCTGCCTGGGCTGCTGCAGCCTTGCCCCCGTGGTAATGATACAGGATGAAACCTACGGCGGGATAAACTCCGACAAGATCAAGAGGATTGTCAAAGACAGGCGCGCGGCCGCGGCCGGGTCCCAGGGCGCGGCTAAAGCCGGCGAAAGCGAGAAAAAAATATCCGCAGGCCTGAAGCCCGCTCCCGGCATAACGCTGCTCCGCCTCGGCATGGGCTCGTGCGGCGTAGCCGCGGGGGCCAGAAAAACCCTGGCCGCGATAACCGCCAAGGTCCGGGAGAGAGGACTGGCCCTCGAAGTTCTGTCCACCGGCTGCAACGGAATGTGCCACGAGGAGCCGCTCCTGGAAGTGGTGCAGTCGGGGAACTCCTATTTCTACGCGAAAGTAACCCCGGAGGCCGCCGGGCGCATCATCGAAGAACACGTTATTAACGGCAGGCCCGCCGCGGAAAACCTGATAATTTCCCCCGAAAAACCCGTGCACAAGCACCCTTATTACGCCAAGCAGCAGCGCATAGTCCTGAGGAATTGCGGCGTTATCGACCCCGACTCCATAGAGGCCTACGAGAAAGCCGGTGGCTACGGCGCCCTGCGCAGGGCGCTGACCGCCCTGCAGCCGGAGCAGGTGGTTTCTGAAATTTCAGCCTCGGGCCTGCGCGGCCGCGGCGGTGCCGGGTTCCCGACCGGGACCAAATGGAAATACGCTTCGGCCGTAAAGGACGCCGAGAAGTACGTCGTCTGCAACGGCGACGAGGGCGATCCCGGCGCTTTCATGGACCGGAGCGTGCTTGAAAGCGACCCTCACGCCGTCCTCGAAGGCCTTATGCTTTCGGCTTACGCCGTAGGCGCGACAAAAGGCGTTTTCTACGTCCGGGCCGAATACCCGCTGGCCGTCCGCCGGATCACCCGCGCGATCGAGCAGGCCAAGGCTAAAGGTTTGCTTGGAGACAATATCCTCGGCACGGGTTTTTCTTTCACCGCCTACCTCAAAGAAGGCGCAGGCGCTTTCGTCTGCGGAGAGGAAACGGCGCTGATAGCTTCCGTGGAGGGCAAGCGCGGCATGCCGCGCATAAGGCCCCCCTACCCGGTCCAGAGCGGCATCTTCGGCCATTCCACTACTATCAATAATGTCGAGACCCTGGCCTGCGTGCCTTGGATACTCGCCAACGGCGCGGCCGCCTTCAACAAATTCGGAACCGAGAAGAGCAAGGGCACCAAGGTTTTCGCGCTCGCGGGCAAAATAGTCCGCGGCGGCCTGGTGGAAGTCCCGATGGGCCTGACGCTGCGTGAAGTCATCAACGACGTAGGCGGCGGCGTTCCCGAGGGCAGGAAGTTCAAAGCGGTGCAGATGGGCGGGCCCTCCGGCGGGTGCATCCCTGAAACCCTGCTCGATACCCCTATCGATTACGATTCCCTAAACGCCACCGGCGCCATCATGGGCTCCGGCGGCATGGTGGTCATGGATGACAGCACCTGCATGGTGGACGTCGCGCGCTTCTTCCTTAAATTTACGCAGAACGAGTCTTGCGGAAAATGCACGTTCTGCCGCGTGGGAACCAAAAGGATGCTGGAGATACTCGAGCGCATCTGCGCCGGCAAGGGAAAACCTACGGACATGGACACCCTCCGCGAGCTCGGCGAGAGCATAAAGAAATCCTCTCTCTGCGGCCTGGGCCAGACCGCGCCCAACCCCGTGCTCACCACGATGCGCTACTTCGAAGAGGAGTATAAAGCGCATATCCTGCACAAGAGCTGCCCCGCCGGGGTCTGCAAGCCGCTGATCTCGTATAAGATAAATTCAAAATGCACCGGCTGCACCCTTTGCGCGAAGCGCTGCCCCGTGTCCGTGATAAGCGGCAGCCCTAAAAAGCTGCACACGATAGACTCGTCAAAATGCACCCGCTGCGGCATCTGCAGGGACGTCTGCCGCTTCAAGGCGGTCGACATCATACCCGGCCCCGCCGCAGAAGGGAGGCCGGCATGAACAAGATAACGATAACTCTGGACGGAATACAGGTAAAGACCGCGCCGGGCTCGACGCTGCTCGAGGCGGCCAGGTCGCAAGGGATAGAGATCCCCACTCTCTGCTTCGACCCCCGCCTCCCGCCGTACGCCTCCTGCTTCATCTGCATCGTCGAAGTAGAAGGACGCCGCGGGATGATCCCCGCCTGCGCCACCCGCTGCGAGGAAGGCATGGTGGTGCGCACCAATACCGACAATATCCGGAAGCTCCGCAAGCTCGGCCTCGAGCTGCTCCTCTCCAACCACCACGGCGACTGCATCGCCCCCTGCAATATGGCCTGCCCCGCGGGCATCGACATACGCGCATACCTTTCTGAAGCGATCCGGGGGAACTTCTCCGATTCGCTGCGCATAATAAAAGAGCGCAACCCTTTCCCCTCCGTCTGCGGACGGATCTGCCCGCATCCCTGCGAGGATAACTGCCGCCGCAAGCTGGTGGACGACGCCGTCTCCATAAACCAGGTCAAGCGCTTCGTCTCGGACAGGGACCGCTGTTCCGTCGACGCCTGGAAGCCCGAGGTCGCGCCGGCCAACGGGAAAAAGATCGCCGTGATCGGCGGCGGCCCCGGCGGAATGAGCGCCGCGCATTACCTGGCCGTGCTCGGCTATTCAGTCACCGTTTTCGAAGCCATGGAGAAAGCGGGCGGGATGCTGCGCTACGGCGTGCCGGATTACCGCCTGCCGCCGGTGGTCATTGACGCCGAGATAGAGCAGATACAGGCCCTCGGCGTGGAGCTGCGCACCAGCATGGCCTGGGGCAGGGATTTCCACCTGGCCGACCTCCGCAAGAAAGGTTATGCCGCGACGGTAGTGGCCATCGGCGCCTGGACGGGCCAGGCCATGGGCGTGGAAGGCGAGGACCGCGACGGAGTATGGTCCGGCATCGCGATGCTTGAAAGGGCCAATAAAGGCGAGAAGCTCAAGCTGGGGAAGAGAGTGGTGGTGGTGGGCGGCGGGAATACCGCTATAGACTGCGCCCGCACCGCGCTCCGCCTGGACGCCGAAGAAGTTTCAATCGTCTACCGCCGCAGCCGCGCCGAGATGCCGGCCAACCCCGAGGAGATCCACGAAGCCGACGAAGAGGGCGTGAAGATGCTTTTCCTCACCGCCCCCGTTAGCTTCTCCGGCTCCGGCAAAGTCATAAATATGCACTGCGTGAAGATGCAGCTCGGCGCGCCCGACGCAAGCGGCCGCCGCCGCCCGGAACCCGTGCCCGGCTCCGAGCATGTGATCGCCGCGGATTCGGTGATCGCCGCTATCGGCCAGAAAGTGCGGTGGGAAGGCTTCGACGGCGACGGCCTCGCGCTCACGAAATGGGGCACGCCGGAGGCCGATCCGAAAACCCTGCGCTCTACAAATAACCCCGAAGTTTTCGTCTGCGGCGACTGCTTCACCGGCCCGGCTACCGCCATAGAGGCGATCGCCGGAGGCCGCAGGGCGGCGCTGTCCATCCACGCCCAGTTGACCGGGACGCCGCAGGACCTCTCCCCCCACGCTTTCAATATACGCAAAGGAGCGCTCAAGGACCTGTCTCCTGCCGAATACGCCCACCACCCGAAAAAGCCGAGGACGAAAACCCCGCAGCTCGACGCTTTCAGCCGCGCCCGCACCTGCAGCGAAGTTTCCAAGACCCTGGCGGAGAGCGAGGCGGTGGAGGAAGCCCGCCGCTGCCTCCTTTGCGGCTGCCAGGAAGTCGACACCTGCCAGCTGCGCCGCTACTCCGGGCAGTACGGCGCGAAAGGCGAGCTTTACGCCGGCGAAAAGACTTCGGGCGTCAAGATGCCCAAGCACCCTTTCATAGACCGGGACCACCAGAAGTGCATATTGTGCGGGCGCTGCGTCCGCGTCTGCGTCGAGCTGCAGGGCTCCGGCGCGATCGGCCTGGCCGGCCGCGGCTTCGTCACCGAGGTCTCCTCCGCCTGGAGCTCCAGGCTTCCCGAATACGCCTGCAAATCCTGCGGCCAGTGCGTGGCTGCCTGCCCCGCCGGCGCTCTTTCGGCCAGGTTCCAGGGGACGACGGTTCCGGCCTGGCGCGCCTCCGCGCAAAGCGCCCTCTGCCCTTATTGCGGCGCCGGCTGCGTGCTCGATTTCTCCACTGCCGACGGGAAGATACAGCGGCTCAATAACAAGCTGGACGGCAAGCCGGGTAACGCGATGGTCTGCTCTCGCGCTTTCAGCGGTTTCGACCTGCTTGAGACGGACTGCCGCCTCAAAACGCCGATGATAAAGGAAAAGGGTTCCTGGCACAAGGCAAAATGGGATGAGGCGATGAGGGCCGCGGCGGAGGGTCTGAAGAAGACTTCGGGCAAGCCTGCCGCCGTGCTTGGCTCCCCCCGCCTCTCGAACGAGGCGCTCTACCTGCTCCAGAAAATAGGCCGCGCCGCCCTTGGCACAAATAACCTCGGCGGCCCCGGAGTCGGCGGAGATCTGGCTGCCGCCGCCCGCGCTTTCGGCTTTAACGCCTCCACCGCCGCCCTGGAAGACATAGGCAAAGCGGATTTTATCCTGTCCGCCCTTCCCGACCTGGAAGCCTTTTACCCGTCCGTCGCTGCCGTCCTGCGCGAAGCCGCGATCAGGGGCGCAAAGGTCCGCCTCAACCCCGGCAGCCGCGAGGTTTACGGACGCTGGCTTAAATCAGCCGTCGAGGAACGCGCCGACTCCAAGCTGGAAGGCTTGAAGGAACTTTCCGCTTCGCTCAAGAAGCAGAAAAGCGCGAAACCTCCCTCGGTCCCGGACAGCGCCTTAGCGGAACTCCTGGCCGCGAAGCATCCGGTGATAATAGCGGATCCCTCTCTTATCCCCGGCGCCGAGCTGGCCGCGCTCTGCGATCTCCTGATACTCCTCGGCAAGCCCGGCGGCCTGCTCCTGCTGCGCGCCGGCTCGAACTCCCAGGGAGCCATAGACCTGGGCCTGGACGGCCGCTGGCTGCCCGGGCACCTCCCCGTCTCTAACGCCGGGGCCCGCGCGGCGCTCGAGAAGCTCTGGGGGCATAAACTGCCTTCCTGGGACGGCCTTAGCGGCCCGGGTATCATAGAGGCCGCCCGCGGCGGCGCGGTCAAGTCGCTGCTGACCTGGGGCGACACAGGCCTGGACGGCCTGGACCTGAAGGGCGCTTTCGCCGTCTCCGGCGAGTGGGTCCTTCCTTCGCAGCTGCACCCCGCCTCGGTGGTCTTTCCCGCCGCGCTTTTCTCCGAAGACGCCGGCTCCTTTACCTCCTTCGACAGGAAAGTAAGGCAGGCGCCAGGCTGGAGGCCCCAGGGCGCGCCCCAGCCCAACTGGATCGTCCTTTCCGACCTCGCGAAGCACCTCGGCCTCGAAAGGCATGAGGCTATTTCAGGGCTGCGCCATGAGATAGGCGCGGCGAACGCGCTTTATCACAAGCTCGGCTGGGAGAAGTGGAAGGGCGGCGTTCATTCCTCCGCCTGGAAAGGGGAACTCTCCCCCGTCCTGCTGGACCCGGAGAAAGAGGAAGCTCTCCCCTCCCCCCGGCTGCCGGGCTATTTGACCGGCGGGGATATGCCGGAGAAGTTTATACAGGCGCGCCTCAGGGAAGCGGCTTTCCAGCGCGCGCTAAAAACTACGGATTAGGAAAAGGCCGCAACCGAATGCAAAAAAAAAGAAGCGACCAGCTGAGATCCGCCGCGGCACTGCTGTTCCTGTCTCTTCTGCTCTTCCCGCGGCAGGCCGCCGCTATTACCCCCGAAAAAAATCTCCAGCGCCTGGCCCTCAGGCAGGCCGCCGTAAAGACCCAGGCCTGGAAAAGCGACTACTGGCTGAAGCTGCTTTATTACAAAAAGAAGCTGCTCGGCCGCGAGCGCAGCCTTTCGGAGAACCCGGAGTTCTTTCTCGCGAAGTGGGGCAGTATAAGTCCCCGCCTCGAGCTGGAAGCGGCCCTGGACGGGCTTTTCTTCGATGGAGACCCCGGCGTCAGCCCGGAATGCCGCTTTCCGGAGCGCTATCGGTGGCTGAGGGAAAAGTTCAGCATCCCCTCTTCTTCCTTCCCCCCGCCCGAGTGTAAAGATTTCGAAGCCTGGAAAGCCGGGCTCGACACTGAATCGGTAAGCCTGGTTTTCGCCGCCGGCACGCTCGATACTCCTTCCGCTTTTTACGGTAACACATTCCTGCGCCTGCGCAAGCGCGGCGCCGCCGACGGTCTCGCGGACCAGGCCGCCGGCTACTCCGCGGCCGCGGACGCGGAGCGCGGTTTTTTCTTCGCTCTTAAAAGCGCCGCCGGCGCCTACCCGGCGCGGTTCTCCGTCCTGCCCTACGAAGAGAAACTGGGTCAGTACAGTGATATAAAGAACCGCGACCTCTGGGAATTCCCGCTCGAGCTGGACCAGGACGGGATAGACCGCCTGCTGCGCCACGCCTGGGAGCTGCGCGGCGCTCCTTTTTCCTATTACTTTTTTACCCGGAACTGCGCCTGGCAGCTTATGCCGCTGCTGGACATAGTCAAGCCGGAGCTCAAGCTCTCCCGGCGTTTTTCCTCCTGGGTTCTTCCGCAGGATACGGTGAAAGCCGCCCTCGCGGGTTCCGCCGCTCCGGCCTGGCGGCCTTCCTTATGGAGGACGGTAGACTGGAAAAGAGGGCAGCTCACCGAGGAGGAAAAAGCCTCCGTGCTCAGGCTTTCGCGCGGCTACCAGCCCGCGGAATTGAACAGGCTTGAAGCCGGAGATCCTATCCGCAAGACGGCAGTCCTGGAGACCGCTTCCGACTATCTGAACTGGAATTTCTATTCAGGGCGCATCGGAAAGCCCGAGTTCGAGAGCCGCGGCGCGCCGCTCCTCGCCGCCCTCGCGCCGCTGAACGGACGCTCGGTTTTCGCCGGCGGGCCCCCGCGCCCGCCCAGCGTCCTGGAAGGCCACAAAAGCCTCAGGCTGGGCGCCGGGCTGGTTTCATTGCGGAACGGGCCGGCCTACGAACTGCAGGCCCGCTTCGCCCTCCAGGACCTCCTGGACGCTCCCGAAGGCTATCTGCCCGACGCGGCGCTAGAGTCGGGCTCCTTCCGCCTGCGTTATGAGAAACACTATAACAGGCTCTATATGAAAGAGGCCAGACTGGCGCATATAATGAGCCTTAGCCCCTGGGACGAATGGACGCGCCGCCAGTCTTGGGAGCTCTCGGCCGGCCTGGAGCAGGCCGGAGAAACCGGGCGGCAGAGCGGCCGGTCGGCCATCTGGGACATGAGCGCGGGCTCGGGGCTTGCCGTGGAATGGCGCGGCCCCGTGAGGCAGCTCTGGTACGCCATGGTACAGGCCGACAGCGGCTTCGGCCCGGCGCTGAACGCGAACTGGCGCGCCGGCGCGGGCCTTAAAGCGGGACTGCTCGCCGAGAGAGGGCCGGTCCGCGCCCTGTTCGAGGCCCGCTATATCAGCTACGCCATAGGCGACACCCGCCCTCTCTGGGCCGGCTCGCTCGCGGCCTCGCTGCGCCTTGACGCGAACAGCTCGGCGCGGCTTGAGTACTCCTGGCGCGGGGAAGAGAAAGAGGCCGGGCTCTATTTTTACCAGTTCCTTTCCGCCCCGTAAGCCTCCCGCCCATTGCTGAGAGCCGCAGTATTTCATAGTATTATCCCATGCTTGAAACCATCCCCCCGCAGTATGTCTGGATAATCGTAGGCCTGGCGATAATGAGCATGGAGCTCTTCCTGCCCGGCTTCATACTCTGCTTCTTCGGCCTGGGAGCTGTGCTCACCGGCCTGCTCAAGATCTTCCTCCCGATGGGCGTCAACACCCAGTTGGTTATCTTCGCCGTGCTCTCCATCGTGCTGCTGGTTTCCTTCCGGCGCTACGCCCAGGGCTATTTCACCGGCAGGGTATCCAACCAAAACCCGACCGGCCGCCCCATGGAGACGCATACCGGCGAAACCGCCATCGTGACGGAGGACATAATCCCTAATTCCCCGCGCGGCAAGGTGGAGTTCCACGGAACCTCCTGGAACGCCGACGCCGACGTGGAAATAAAGACGGGCGTGAAAGTCACTATCGTGGAGCGCCACGACCTCACTCTCAAAGTAAAACCTTAAGCCAGCCAAGGAGAAAAATATGGATCCAGTTTCTACCTCTACTGTATTCCCCCTCGCAACAGTCGTTATCGGCGCCTTTATATTATTCATCATTACGGTGCTCGCCAACACCGCCAGGATCGTGCCGCAGAAGACCGTCTTTATTATAGAGCGGCTGGGTAAATATTACGCCACGCTCGAAGCCGGCTTCCATATCCTTATCCCCTTTGTTGATAAGGTGGCCTACAGGCACAGCATGAAGGAAATGGTGATGGACGTTCCGCCGCAGGTCTGCATCACCAAGGATAACATCTCCGTCGAGGTGGACGGTATCCTCTACATCCAGATCGTGGACCCGACCAAGGCCTCCTACGGCGTGACCAACTACGAGTTCGCCACCACCCAGCTTGCGCAGACCACCATGCGCAGCGAGATCGGCAAGATAGAGCTGGACCGCACTTTCGAAGAGCGCGAGAAGATCAACATGGAGATCGTGGCGGCCGTGGACAAGGCGTCCAGCCCCTGGGGCATCAAGGTGACGCGCCACGAGATCAAGAACATCACTCCTCCTGAAAGCATCAAGGGCGCGATGGAAAAGCAGATGCGCGCCGAGCGCGAGAAGCGCGCGATCATCGCCGAGTCTGAGGGCGAAAAGCAGGCCAAGATCAACCGCGCCGAGGGCGACAAGCAGCAGGCTATCGCGCTCTCCGAGGGCGAGAAGATGAAGCGCATCAACGAGGCCGAGGGCCGCGGGCAGGAGATCGAGCGCATCGCCTTCGCGACCGCGAAGGGTATCCGCGAGATAGCCAACGCCATCAGCGAGAAGGGCGGCTCCGACGCCGTGAACCTGCGCATAGCCGAGCAGTACCTGCAGGAGTTCGGTAAGCTGGCGCAGCGCAACAATACCATGATCATCCCGTCAGACCTCGGGAACGTGGCCGGGATGGTCGCTTCGATCGGTAAAGTCCTGACGACCACCCGCGGCAATAACGCGCCGGAACCTGCCGTTGCCGCCGCGCAGGTGAACACGCAGTTCCCCCCGCAGCGTCCGCCCCAGCAGCGCCCCGCTTAAGCCAAGCGGCCAAATAAAGAACCGGGAGCCCTCTCCCGGTTTTTTATTTATTGGACATAAAAGAAGACCCTTAGGGTTGCGACGAAAAACACGTTCGGCCACACCGCGCATTCGATAGGCGGCTGGGCGGCCTACCGTGCGGGCCGGAACGCAAAACGCGTTCGGGCACACCGTGCCCTCACTCCGTGTTCGCCCGCCGGGCTATGCAACCGGCGGGCTCTCCGAGGGTTTTGCTAACCCGGCCCGCTCGGTCTCCGCCCAGATTGTTCGCCTTAACGCAACCTCGCCGACTATTCAAGTGAGCGGAGGGGCGGCAAGGGTATGGGTTCGGAGCGACCTCTCGGAGGCCCGAGCTTGCATAAGCGCGAGGGCCGAGAGAGGAGGCGCGGCCACGGTGTGGCCGACGCCGTGAGCGACGGGCCCATACCCTTGCCGCCCCGACTTCGCATCCTGTTAGATACAGTTGAATTGTGTCGCTTCGCTCCACCCGCGGCTCTTCTATTAATTAGTATTTCCAGGCGGAGAGGCGGCGGAGGGCTTCGTCCAGGGTGGCGTCTTTTTTGGCGAAGCAGAAGCGGACGATGCCGCGCTGCGGGTTCTCGGAGTAGAAGGCGCTGACCGGGATGGCGGCTACGCGCGCTTCTTTGACCATGCGCGCGCAGAAGCCGGCGTCGTCCCCGGCGGGACCGAGGTCCACGCTCAGGAAATAGGTGGCCTGGCTCGGAAGCACTTTGTAGCCCGCGCCCGTAAGGCCTTTGGCGAAGCGGTCATGCGAGGCGCGCAGGGAATCTTTCAGGCCTTCGTAATAAGTGTCGCCGAGCCCAAGGCCGTAGGCGACGGCCGACTGCAGGTTGGGCGGAGTGCAGAAAGTGAGATATTGGTGAGCCTTAGAAAGGACTTTCATAAGCTCCGGCGCGGCGCAGACCAGGCCGACTTTCCAGCCGGTGAGGGAAAAGATCTTGCCGGCGGAGCCGATCTTTACACAGCGGTCCCGCAGGCCGGGAAGAGCCATCAGCGGGATATGCCGCGGTCCGTCGAAGACAGTGTGCTCCCAGACCTCGTCGCAAATCGCTATAGCGTTGTATTTAAGGACGTAGCGCCCGAGCAGCTCCAGGTCCTCGCGCGGGAAGGCCGTGCCTGCAGGGTTGAGCGGATCGTTAAAAAGCACGGCGCGGGTCTTCGGCCCGAAAGCGCGCTTAAGGTCCTCTTCGTTAAGCCGCCAGCCCGGGGAGCGGAGGGTTACGAAGCGCGGTATCCCGCCGGCCCTGCGGACTAGCGGAAGGTAGGCGTCGTACATCGGCTGGAACAGGACCACCTCGTCCCCCGGCTCCAGGATAGCCATAAGCGCGCCGGCGAGCGCTTCAGTGGCGCCCGACGTCACCATCACTTCCTTCTCCCAATCCAGGTCCAGTCCCTGGAAGCGTTCGTAGTGCACGGCCGCCGCCCGGCGCAGCTCGGACAGCCCCATCATCGGCGCGTACTGGTTCCAGCCGCCCAGAACGTTTTCCGCCGCCTTGCGCCTGACCTCCTCCGGGCCAGGGTCGTCGGGAAAGCCCTGCCCCAGGTTCACGGCGTCATTGGCCGCGGCCAGCCGCGACATGCTTTCGAAAATAGTGGTGGCTGAGTCCGAAAATACGCTGTTCATACGCTGTCCTTGCGCCGTTAAATGAACGACCCCGGCCGCATTGGACCAAGGTCGGTGTTCGCTTTAGGCCTGGAAGGCCAAGTTGAACTTTAAAGTCCCGCCCGCGGGCGCCTGCCCGATAATTAAATTATACCAAATGGCCCTCCGCGGTCCTTACCTGGCGGGGACCTCTCCCAGTTCCTTCAGCGCTGTCTCTACGTCCTCCTCATGCCTGGAGCTTTCCAGGTTCGAGAACAGGCTGTAGGCGCAGGGGACCACGAGCAGGGTAAGCGCCGTGGAGAAGATCACTCCGCCTATGACCACCAGCGCCATCGGGATGCGCGTTTCGGCGCCGGGCCCGATGCCGAGCGCGGGCGGAACGGCCGCCGCTATGGTGGCGAAGGAGGTCATAAGTATCGGCCGCAGCCGTATCGGGCAGGCCTCGAGCAGCGCGTCGCGGACGTTCATCTTCTTTTCGCGCCGCCGGGTATTGGTGAATTCCACCAGCAGGATGGAATTCTTCTTCACGATGCCCATGAGCAGGATCATGCCTATCATGCTGTAGATGTTCAGGGACTGGTGGCCGATAAGAAGCGCTATGAAAGCGCCGGTGATGCTGAACGGCAGCGCCAGCAGCACCGTCACCGGGTGTATGAAGCTGTTGAACTGCGAGGCCAGCACCATGTACGCCACGAAGATGCCGAACACCAGGGCGGTCAACAGGCTGCCGAAAGAATCCTTGAAGGTCTGGGAGCTGCCGGAAAGCACTATGCGGTAGCCGTCGGGGAGGAGCTCCTTCGCCAGCTTCTCTACCTCGGCGATCGCGTCGCCCTGCGAGACGCCGGGGGCGGGGTTGGCGAAAACGCCGATAGCGCGCTCCCTGTTGCGCCGGGAGATGGAGAGAAGGGTGTTCTTTTCCACCACTTTCATCACTTCGGACAGGCGGATGAGTTCCCCCCGGTTGTTGCGCACCCAGATCTTGCCGATATCGGACGGGGTCCTGCGGTCCTTATCCACCAGGCGGATACGGATGTCGTAGCGCTTGCCGTTCTTCGTGAACTTGCCCACTCGCACGCCGCCGATCATCGAATTGACCGCGTCGCCTATAGTGGCGATGTTGATGCCGCGCGCGGCCGCTTTTTCCCTGTCCGGGATGATCTGCACTTCCGGCATGCCGGCCTGGTAGTCGGTGTCCACGTCCACCATTTTCCCGGAATCCGTCATCCGCTTCATCAGCGCCTGGTCCAGCTCGGCCAGCTTGTCCCAGTCAGGGCCGCGCAGGCTTATCTCTACCGGGTAGCCGCGCTTGGCGGTGAAACCGGACTGCGACGGGTCCTGTATCGAAACCCGGTCCAGTTCCTTTATCTGCTTGAGGGCCTTGCGCGTATAGGCCATCAGGTCCTGCTGGGTGGGTTTTTTTCCGCCTTCTTTCAGCGGGACGCGGTCCTTGGGCTGTTTCAGCGTGACGAACAGCATGCCGCCGTTAACGCTGCCCCCGCCGCCGACCGCGCCGAAATAACGTTCGATGTTCGGCTGCGTCATCGCCCAGGCTTCCACCTTTCTGAAGGCCGCGTCGGTATAGTCGAAAGAGGACCCTATGGGCGTCTGCAGGCGCACCATGAACTGGCTCTGGTCCTGCGACGGGGTGAATTCCGTCGGCAGTTTGAAGGCTATCAGGAGCGAAGAGGCGAAAACAAGTACCGAGGCCCCTATGGTCTTCCAGCGGTGTTCCAAAATGGTCCCGAGTAGGCTTCTGTAGGACTCCGCGACCCTGTGGAAGGCCTTGTCCATCCAGATCCCGACGGCCGTAGTGCGCCCGGAATCCACGAACTGGGAGCAGCGCATCGGTGAAAGAGTGAGGGCCTCGAGCAGCGACAGGAGCACGGCGGCGGTCATGGTGACGCCGAACTGGAAGAAGAACTTTCCAATGATGCCCTTCATGAAGATGACGGGGATGAAGATCGCCAGTATGGCTACGGAGGCGGCCATGGCCGGGAAGGTTATTTCCCTCGCCCCGGCCAGCGCCGCCTTGACGCGGCTGTAGCCCATCTCGTTGTACCGCACGATGTTCTCCAGCATCATGATGGCGTCGTCGACCACAATGCCTATAGCGAGCGACAGGCCCAGCAGCGTGAAGGTGTTAAGCGTGAAGCCCATGAAATAAAGTATCAGGAAAGCGCCTATAATGGACGTGGGGATGGCCAGCAGCACGTTGAACGTCGAGGACCAGGAACCCAGGAACAGCCAGCAGACCACGCCCGTCAGGAGGGCGGAGAGTATCAGCGTGAAGTTCAGCTCGTGGGTCGAATCCTCGATGAAGCGGGTGGAGTCGTTGACCACGGTAAGGTACATGCCTTGGGGAAGGCTTTGCTGCAGTTCGGCGACCTTTGCCCGCACCGCCCGGGCCACTTCGACGGCGTTGGAGCCGCGCTGCTTCATTATCCCCAGGCCTACCGAAAGCCTGCCGTTGGTGCGCGCTATGCGCCGTATGTCGTTCAGCCCGTCCTCTACGGTCGCGACATCTTTTATCCTGAACGTCTTCCAGATGGCCGCGCCGCCGCGCCCGGTTATCACCAGGTTCTCGAATTGCCCGGGGGTGGCCGCTTCGCCCATTACGCGGACGTTCATTTCCTTGTTGCCGGAGCTGATATAGCCGGCCGGGGTCTCGGCGTGCTGGTTGCTCACCGTGTTCATCACGTCGTCGATCGTGAGCTGCTTCGAGTTGAGCTGGTCGGTGTTCACCCAGATGCGCAGGTTCGGATCCACGAACCCGCCCATATCCACGTCGCCCACGCCGGCTATGGTCGTGAACTTGTCTTTAAGGAAATCGTTGGCAAAAGCCATCAGGTCTTTGACCGGCCTGTCGCCGTTAAGGGACACGCGGATGATGGGCTGGTCCTCGGGGTTGGACTTCCTTATCGTCGGAGGGTCGATATCGCGGGGGAGGTCGTGGGCGGCCTGGGAGATCTTTGACTGCACTTCCTGCATGGCCACGTCTATGTCCCGCCCGAGTTCGAACTCGATTGTTATATTGCAGGAGCCGCGCTTGGAAGAGGAGGAGACGTCCTTGATGCCCTGGATGCTCATCACCGCGCCTTCCAGCACGTCGGCCACCTGCGTCTCCATAACTTCGGGAGCGGCCCCCTCCAGCGAGACGGACACGTTCACTACGGGGTAGTCCACGTCCGGCATCTGGCTTACGCCCATGCTGCTGAAACCTATCCAGCCGAAGACTATCAGGCCAAGCATCAGCATCCAGGCGAAAACCGGGTTCTTTATAGAAAGGTCGGACAGTGTCATTTATTTCCCCTCCATGCCGCCGGCGACTTCCAGCTGGAGCAGCGTCAGCCTCTCCCGCACTTTCGCCTGCGACAAGCTCAGCCTGGCCTGCTGTACCGAGTTCAGGGCGCTGAGCACGTCCAGGTTGGTCACGAGCCCGAGTTTGTAGTCGTCTTCCTGGTAGTTCGCGTTCTGCGCGGCAAGGGCCAGGGCGGTCTCGAGGCTGGCCGTCTGGAGCGCGGCATATTTAAAATTCTCGTAGGCCGCCCGCACTTCGGTAAGCGCCTGGCGCTCCGCCAGCTGCAGGGTCAGTTCGGCAGCGCGTTTCCCCGAATAGGCGGCCTGCCGCTGGGCCTGCGCCGCCCCGCCGTCATATAAAGGTATGTTGACCGCGAGCGCGCCATCCCAGCGGTTCACCGGCTTCGGCATCGGGTTTCGTATCACGTAATAATCCGCTGAAAGCGTAACGGAGGGCCAGAGGTTGCGGTCCTGCACGTCCAGCAGGTACCCGGAGGCTTCCAGCGACTTTCTCCTCGCGTTAAGGTCGGGCCGCGAAAGGGCGGCTTTGAGATAGGTTTCAAGCCCGGTCTCGCCGCGCACCGGCAGAGTTTCCGGGACAAGGTCGGTATCGAGGCCCGTCAGGAACATAAGGGCCTGCTGGGCCAGGCGCTCTGAAGCCTCGGCGCTGAGGTAAGCGGCTTTATCCTGCGCCTGCTGCGTCCTTACGGCTACGACCTCGCTTTTTCGGGACCGGCCTATATCCACGCGGGCCTGGAGCTCGGCTATGCGTTTCTCGGTCACGTCCAGCTGCTCGCGGCGGATGAACACTTCGCGCTGGGCCGAGTCAAGGGTGAAATACGCGTCCGCCACGCCGAGGTAGAGCTCCTGGCGGGCGCGTGCCAGGTCAAGTTCCGCGGCTTTGGTCCTGGCCGAGGCGGCCTTAAGGGAGATATAGTCGCGCATCCCGGAGAATATGGAATAGCTGCCCGAGAGGAAGCCTTTCGTAGAGGAGGGCGCGTTCTGCTGTTTGGATTGCGAGGCGCTCAGGCCGAAGGAGGGACGGAAGCCGGCGTTGATAAAGCGTTCGGCCGCCTCGAGCTGTTTTATCCCTTCAGCCTGCTGGGCCAGCAGCTCGCTTTTGGCCAGGGACAGCGCATACGCCTCCCCCAGGCTGACAGGCCGCATCGTCGCGGTGGAGAATTCCTGCGCCATGAGTCCGCAGGGAAGCAGCGCGAGCAATACCGGCATCAAAATAAATTTCATTTTCTTTTCCTTCATAAAGCGCGGAAGCCGTCCTGAATGCCTCCGCGCTCCAGCGCGGCAGGCCTGCAATTCTCAACTGGCTTTTACCAGTTGAGAGACGATCTCCGCCGCTTTGGCAAGATGCTCCAGCAGGATATACTCTTCGTTCGGCTTTGGGCTGCGGGCCCCGATGCCGAAGCTGACCGCGGCCAATCCTTTGGCGTTAAGCGCGTTAGCTTCGCTGCCTCCGGGTGCGGCGACCGGCGCCGGGTCGAGTTTCGCGTCCCTGAGCGCCCATTCGGCCAGGCGCAGCACCTCCGCGCCGGCGGCGTGCCGGTAGGGCTGATAGTCCCAGTACCATTTGAAGGCGACAGCCCCCCCCGCGGCCGCCGCGGCTTTCTCGAATTCGGCCTTGAACTGGTCCAGGAGCGGCGGTGCCTTGGAGGCGTCCAGAACCCGCACCTGGCCCCTTACAAGCGCCGCGAGCGGGACGAGGCCGGGATTTACGCCGCCGGCTATGGTGCCTATGTTCGAAGTGGTGTCCGGGTCGTGCCGGCCAAGCTGCAGGGCCGCGATGGCCTTCGCCGCTATGGCGATGGCCGATATCCCGCCTTCCGGATCGGAGGCCGCGTCGGAGGTCCGGCCGAGTATATCGGCCGAGAAAAGGGCTATCCCGGGGGAAGATGCCGTATAAGTTCCCGGGTCCAGCTCGGACCCGAAGACGAAAGCGCAGCGCGTTTTCGGCGGCAGGACCAGGTTTTTAACCCCCGCCATATTGCCTTTGGCGCGGGTGGTGAGGGCGATGGTGAAGGGTTTGAGAGGCAGCCCGCTGTTGACCGCGCGCTCCAGCGCGTAGAGGATGGCGGCCATCCCGGCCCGGCCGTCTACGCCAAGCGGGCCCTTCCCGCCTGAAGTTATCCTGTCGGCCGTCATTTGCGGTTCGGTCCTGGAAGTAGGATGGAGCGTGTCCATATGGGCCAGCAGCGCGAAATCCCCGCCGCCGCCGACCTGGCAGAGGACGTTGCCGGTATTGGAAAGCGCTGCCGCGGCCGAGCCGTCCACCTGGACCGGCAGCCCGAGGCCCCTTAAGAACGACACGGCGTAATTCGCTACCGGCGCTTCTTTGCCGGGGGGGCCGTCGAGGCGGGCCAGCTCGGTGAAAAGGGTTACGAGTCTCCTGCTCGCCATCTTACTCCGCCCACTTGCGCGCCAGGTTGATAAG
This sequence comes from Elusimicrobiales bacterium, assembly GCA_028713125.1. GTDB lineage: Bacteria > Elusimicrobiota > Elusimicrobia > Elusimicrobiales > UBA9959 > UBA9959. Next base: position 187,020 of record JAQTOU010000001.1, read on the forward strand.
GACTTCGGCGGATTTGTTCATGCCGTCCAGGGAGACCCACTCGTAGCGGCCGTGGTAGTTGTAGCCGCCTGTAAAGACGTTGGGCGCCGGCAGGCCCATAAAAGACAGCCTGGCGCCGTCGGTCCCTCCGCGCACCGGCTTCACCCGCGGCTCGAGCCCGGCCTGTCTTACCGCGGCCTTCAGGTTTCCCATGACGGCGGGATGCCTGACGATGACTTCCTTCATGTTCCGGTACTGCTCGGTGAAAGTAACTTCTATCTTTGCCAAAGGGTATTTCAGCCGTTTCGCGGCCACGATGGCCTCGAGCTGCCTCTCCATCGCTTTCAGCTTCTTCATATCGTGATCGCGGACGATGCCGGAGACCTCGCCCTTCTCCGTCCCGCCGGTGATATCCGTGAACATGATGAAACCTTCGCGGTGCTCGGTGGTCTCAGGCAGCATATTCTCCGGCCAGGAAGCGACGATATCGGCGGCGACTCGCGCGGCGTTGGCCATCGCGTTCTTGGCCGTGCCGGGATGCACGCTTTTCCCCTCTACCGCTATCTTCAGGCCGTCGGCGTTGAAATTCTCTTCCTCGATGGAGCCGGCCACGTCCCCGTCAAAAGTGTACGCGAAGTCGGCGCCGAACCCTTTGACGTCGAAATATTTCACACCCTGCCCGACTTCTTCGTCGGGAGTGAAGCCTATCTTCAGAACGCCGTGCGGTATCTCCCTGTGCGCGAGAAGGTATTCGGCCGCGGTCATGATGACCGCTATTCCCGCCTTATCGTCGGCGCCGAGCAAAGTATCCCCCGAGGCGGTGATTATGTCGTCGCCCCTGCAGACGGCCAGCTCGGGGCAGTTGCCGGTGTTAAGGATGACGCCGTGCTTGCGGCTGATCACGATATCCCCGCCCTTCCAGCCTTTGTGAAGCTGCGGCTTTACGTCCTTCCCGGAAGCGGCGGGCGAGGTATCCATATGCGCGAGAAAAGCTATCACGGGCTTCCGGGCCTTGACCGTGGCCGGTATTTCGGCCGTCACGTAGCCGTACTTATCCAGCCCGACCTTTTTAGCTCCTATCGCTTTCAGCTCGGAAACCAGGAGCCTGGCGAGAGCAAGCTGCTTCTTTGTCGACGGGAAGGTCCGGGAGTTGTCGTCGCTCTGCGTGTCTATCCTGGCGTAGCGCTCGAAACGCTTGTAAATGGCGGCTTTAAGATCCATGTATCCTCCTGGTGCATGCGCTGTTAAATCTTTAAAAAGGATATAATTAAAGCATCTCAAGGTTCAAGGAGCTCTCAAATGGCCATAAACTTCATACCCAGGGAAGTAAAATTCTTCGACTTCCTGAATCTGCAGGCGGAAAATATAGTGAAGGCCGCGGACTGCTTTAAAAGCGCCGTGAAAAAAGGCGTCTTCGACGAGGAGACCGTAAAAACCATAAAGAACTTCGAGCATGAAGGAGACACTCTCTCCCATGAGATCGTGGACATGCTTAACCGCACCTTCATAACGCCCATCGACCGCGAGGACATCTTCTCCCTGACCAATACCCTGGACGATATCCTTGATATGGTAAATTCCATGGCCAACCGCATCAGGCTGTATAAGCTCGACGCCAACGAGGATTACATGGTGCAGTTCGCCGACACGATAGACCAGTCCGCCCACGCCCTGTCCAACGCCGTGAAGCACATGCACGACACCAAGCGGAGCCGCCGCGTCCTGGACCACTGCATCGAGGTGAACCGCCTCGAGAACCTGGGCGACCAGATAAGGGAGAAAGCCATAAGCCACCTGTTCGACTCCGAGAAAGATCCCATCATGGTCATAAAGTGGAAGGAGATCTATGAAGTGGCCGAAGGCACGCTGGACACCTGCGAACATGTGGCCAAGGTTATCGAGGCTATTTTAGTCAAGAACGGATAGGCGGCCGGCCCGCCCGGCAGCGCAAAACAGGAGAGCCGCGTTATAAGCGCGGCTCTCCTGTTTTCTCGTCATGTCCCCCGCTATTTTTCGGAGGCCGCCCGGCCTGCCAAGATGCCGGATGTCCAGGCCAGGTGCAGGTTGTAGCCCCCGGAGTCCCCGTCCAGGTCCAGAAGCTCCCCCGTAATATAAAGGCCCTTGATCTTTTTCGAGGCGAAGCTGGCCGGGTCCACCTCCGACAGAGCACAGCCGCCGGCGGTGATCATCGCGTCCTCGAAGCCCAGAGAGCCGGTGATCTCCAGCGAGAACGATTTAAGCGCGGGAACTAATTCCCGGCCGCAATCCGGCGGCAGGATGGCGCTCCAGGCGATCCCGGCCCTGCCGGCGGCCGCCCGGATAACTTTTTCGTTCAGGAGGCCGGTTGCGAAATGGGAGAAAGCCCTGCCGTCGAAAGCGGCCGCCCGCTCCGCCAGCAATTCCTCGAGCGCGGCCGGCTTATACTCCGGCATGAAATCAGCTTCGATGAAGACCGGCCCCTTCCCTAGAGCGGAAAGAGCGGCCCGGCTCAGGTCCAGCACCGCCGGACCGGAGACGCCGTAAGAGGTGAAAAGGATTTCCCCCTCGGTCTCCTGTATAACCCTCCCGCCCGAGACCAGCTTCAATACTGAGTTCAGCCTTACTCCGTCGAGCTCTTTGGTGTCGTTCCCCCGGACTTCCAGCGGAACTACGGAAGGAGAAAGAGGCGAGACGGAATGCCCCAGTGCTTTAAGCATGCCATAGCCGCCGGAGCTTCCGCCGATCTGGGGATAGCCGGCGCCGCCGGCCGCGAGTATGACCCGCGCCGCGCTGTAAATTTTCTTTTCGCCCGCCGCGGCTTTCTTGTCCCATTTGGGCTGCACTTTCACGGCTTCTATCGAAAAGCCCTCCTTGCCTTCGGAGACGGAAAGCGCCTCGGTGAGGGTATGTATCGGAACCCTAAGCAGGTCGAGCTCATGAAGCAGGACGTTCACGACGTCCTGGGCCTTGAAGGACCTCGGGAAAAGGCGGCCTTTTTCTCCGCTGACCCAAAGGAGTCCCAGCCTCTTGAAAAAACCGAGAACTTCGGCCGGAGGCAGGGCCGCGAAGGTTTTTTTCAGGAAAGCCGGGGAGGCCGGGTGGTAGGAGGCAGGAGTTACTTTCTGGTTGGAGAAATTGCATTTCCCCGAGCCGGTGGAAAGTATCTTGCGGCCGGGGACGTGGTTTTTTTCCAGCACGATGACGGAGGCCCCCCCGCGGGAGGCTTCCACCGCAGCCGCAAGTCCGGACGCTCCGGCACCGATTATTATGACGTCGGATTTGTTTTCCATAAATTAAAGGGGACAGGCTACTTTTCCGGAGAAAGATCCCCCGCAATAAGCAGCCTGCCCCCCTGTTCTCCCTGCGCGGCTAGACCCTGCCGGCCGAACCCAGGACGGTCTGGTTCTTGTCCATGTACATCTTGATCAGTTCTTCGCGGGCGGGGCCCAGGTACTTGCGCGGGTCGAATTCGCCGGGCTTTTCCGCGAACACCTTGCGGATGACGGCCGTCATCACCAGGCGCCCGTCGGAGTCGATGTTGATCTTACAGACGGCGGACTTCGCGGCCTTGCGCAGCTGGTCCGCGCTCACCCCGACGGCGTTCTCCATCTTGCCGCCGTACTTATTGATCATGTCGATGTAGCTGGTCAGCACCGAGGAAGCCCCGTGCAGGACGATGGGGAAGCCGGGGATCCGGCGCTCGCATTCCGCCAGTATGTCGAAGCGTAGCGGGGGCGCGCTCTCGCCGGGCTTTACCTTGAACTTAAAGGCGCCGTGGCTGGTTCCGATGGAGATGGCCAGCGAGTCCACGCCTGTGCGCTTTACGAAGTCCTCCACCTGCGCGGGGTCGGTATAGTTGGAATGCTCGTGGGAGACCTCGTCCTCGATTCCGGCCAGCACGCCGAGCTCGCCTTCCACGGTCACATCGAACTGGTGCGCGTATTCTACGACCTGCTTGGTGAGCTTTATGTTCTCCTCGTAAGGCAGGTGCGAGGCGTCTATCATCACGGAGGAGAAGCCGTTCTCGATGCAGGACTTGCACAGCTCGAAAGAATCGCCGTGGTCCAGGTGCAGAGCCACGGGCACGGGCCCCTCCTTCATTTCTTTTATCATTTCCATCGCGCCCATGGCCATCCAGCGCAGCAGGGTGGCGTTGGCGTAGTCGCGCGCGCCCTTGGAGAGCTGGAGTATCACCGGCGAGCGGGACCGCACGCAGGCGGTCAGGATGGCCTGGAGCTGCTCCATATTATTGAAATTATAGGCCGGCACGGCGTAGCCGTCCTTCATCGCGTTCTTGAACATCTCGCGCGTATTGACGAAGCCGAGTTCTTTGAAAGTTACTGTTTTTGTGGCGGTGGTTGTCATTGTATCCTCCCGTTAGCTGTCCTTTTCATTATATTAATTAATGGCGACAATACAAACTTACTATCTCATTGGGTAATTTGCTAAAATATTATATTCCGTTCGTTATTACGCGCGGAACAGAATGAACGCAACAATTAATTTCAACACTGTTAAGCCCTCCAAATTCACGCTCAGCCAGCGGCGCGCTTCCTACTACGACGTTTCAGACATCATAATGGCCTCCCGGTTCAAGGTGGAAGACGCCGAAGTCAAGGCGCTGGAAGATATAGACCTCATTTACCGCGCGCTCTGCGCCGTCCTCTACAACTTCGCCCCTCTTTCCGGCCACCCGGGAGGCAGCGTCTCCTCGGGCCGCATAGCCCAGGCCCTGCTTTTCTCAACGATGGACTATGATTTTAGCGATCCCCAAAGGAAAGAGGCCGATATAATTTCCTATGCCGCCGGCCACAAAGCGCTGGGCCTGTACGCCCTCTGGGCGCTGCGCAACGAGCTCCTGCGCTCGGCCGGCGCCGACCTGCCGGAAGAGAAGTACCAGCTGCGCCTTGAAGACCTGCTCGGCTTCCGCCACAACGCCGTCACGGGAACGCCGCTTTTCAGGAAGTTCGGCTCAAAGGCCCTGGACGGTCATCCGACCCCGTTCACCCCCTTCCTTAAACTGGCTACAGGGGCTTCAGGCGTAGGCGTAGGAGCCACAGCGGGACTGGCGCTCGCGGCCGCGGATGTTTACGGAGCGAACTGCCCGCGCGTCCATATGATAGAAGGCGAAGGCGGTCTTACCCCCGGCCGAGTCTCCGAGGCGCTCGCGGCCGCCGCGACGGCGCAGCTTTCCAATTTGGTCATGCATGTCGACTGGAACCAGTCCTCCATAGATTCCAATAATGTCTGCTCCGAGAAGTCCAGGCCCGGCGATTACGTGCAGTGGAACCCCGGCGAACTGGCCTATCTGAACGACTGGAACGTTATCCACGTGGCCAACGGGCACGACTTCTTCCAGATCCTCAGCGCCCAGCAATTCGCGCGCGGCATTAATTCGCAGCCTACGGCCATAATCTACCGGACGGTCAAGGGCTGGAAGTACGGGATAGAGGGCAGCCCCTCCCATGGCGCCGGCCACGCCTTCGCCTCCGACGGTTATTACGCCACTCTGAACGATTTCGAGGCCCGCTTCGGGGTCAAGGTCCCGCGCTACTGCGCGGCGAAGCCGTCGCCCGAGGCCGTCGAAGCCTGCTTCTACGAAACTCTTCTGGCGGTCCGCAAAGCCGTAGAAAACGCCCCCTCTACGGCCGCTTTCGCGCTGCAAAAGATAAACGAAGCGGCATCCAGGCTTTCAGCCGCGGGCAGGAACCCTCTCGAAAAAGCCCCCTCTCCAGAAAAAGCCTATGAGCTGGACCCGGCGGAAGTTCCTGCCGCTCTTATCCTAGAGCCGGGCAAGCAAGCGACCTTGCGCGAAACTTTAGCCGAAGTGCTCAACCACGCGGGCCGCGTTACCGGAGGGGCCGTCATGGCCGCCTCCGCGGACCTTTACGGCTCCACCAGCGTAAGGCTGGCAGGCAGGGGCTTCGGTGAAGGCTTTTTCAACGCCGTTACGAACCCTGGCGCGCGGCTCGTTTCCGCCGGCGGCATCTGCGAGGACGGGATGGGCGCTTTAATGTCCGGCCTTTCCTCTTTCGGGTCCCACATAGGGGTGACGTCCTCGTACGCGGCTTTCATCGCCCCGCTCGAGCATATTTCCGCGCGCATGCACGCTATAGGCCAGCAGGGCCGCCGCGACCTTGACGGGAAGCCCTTCGACACTTTCATAATGATAAACGCCCACTCCGGGCTGAAAACCGGAGAGGACGGCCCGACCCACGCGGACCCGCAGGCGCTGCAGCTGCTCGAGGGGAATTTCCCGAGGGGCTCCATGATAACGCTGACCCCCTGGGAACCGCAGGAGATCTGGCCGCTTATGGCCGCGGCGCTTAACGCCCGCCCGGCGGTCATCGCGCCTTTCGTCACCCGCCCCGCCGAAAAAATACTCGACAGGGAAGCGGCCGGCCTTCCCCCGGCCGCTAAAGCCGTCAAGGGCCTGTATCCCCTGCTCAAGGCCGGCCGCGGCCAGCGCCACGGCACGATAGTTCTCCAGGGCAACGGCGTCACCACCATCTTCGTGAACGAAGTTCTGCCGGAGCTGAAAAAACTGGCCCTCAACCTTAATATTTTCTATGTTGCCAGCAGGGAGCTTTTCGACCTGCTGGGCGACGCCGAGAAGGAAAAGATCTACCCCGCGCGTCTCGCCGGCGAAGCGATGGGAATAACCGATTTCACCGCGCCCACCATGCATTACTGGGTCAGCTCGGCGGAGGGCAGGGCCCGCACGCTCCACCCTTTCCGGAACGGGCGCTATCCCGGCTCGGGCAGGTCGGCGGACGTGATGAAAGAAGCCGGTCTTGACGGGCCGGCGCAGCTGGAGGCGGTCAAAAAGTACGCGGAGTTCACAGCTTTACAAAAATAAACGGGGTCAACGGAGGGAACATGCAAACTCAGGAAAAGCCTTATCTTACCGGCAGGACGTTCTTGTTCAGTATTTACAAGGGCGAGGACCTGCTGCAGGCGATACAGTATTTCTGCCACCACCACCAGGTGCGGTGCGGAATGATAAGCGCGATCGGCGCGGTGGAGAAGGCCGTTTTCACGGTCTACGATCAGAAGGCCAAAAAATACCACAAGATAACTATCGAGAAGGAACTCGAGATCCTTTCTCTTACCGGCAATGTCAGCCTTTTCGACGACAAGCCGATGGTGCACGCCCACGGGATGTTCGCCGACTCGGAGGGCAAGGCCTTCGGAGGTCATCTGGTGGCCGGAAGCCGGGTCTTCAGCTGCGAGGTTTACATCCAGGAGCTGACCGGGGACATCAAGGTGCGCAAGCTTGAAAAAGCGACGCAGCTCCCGCTCTGGGCCAACCCGGTCTGCCTGAAATGACGGCTGAACTGCCGGCGGGTTTCAGGTCGGGCTTCGTTCCTATTACGGGCCTTCCCAACGCCGGCAAGTCCACGCTGATGAACTCGCTCTGCGGCACGCGGCTGTCGATCATCTCGGACAAGCCGCAGACTACCAGGAACAACATCCTGGGCATACTCAATACCCCGGACTTCCAGGCGGTTTTCGTGGATACCCCGGGCTTCCTGCGCGGGCGCAACATGTTCGAGCGCAGCATGGTCAACGCGATCAAGCGGGCGGCCGCGGAGGAAGGCGACCTGTGCATACTTATCGCGGAGCCCGGCCTGCCGCCGGACGACAAGATCGCGCTCTTCGAACCGCTCAAGCAGGTCCGCTGCCCCCTTTACCTGGCTATAAACAAGCTGGATAAAGAAAAGACGGACGTCCGGGTAAAAGCCGCCGAGGAGTTTTACGGAAAGCTGCTCCCGATCAAGCAGGTCTTCCATATTTCCGCTCTTACCGGCGGCGGGCTGAAAGAGCTGCGCGCGGCCATCAAAGCCGCCCTGCCGGAGCATCCCCCCTACTATCCCCAGGACCAGCTGACCGACCGCTGGGAGAAATTCTACGCGGCGGAAATAATCCGCGAGCAGATCTTCAAGATCTACAGCCAGGAGATCCCCTACGCTTCCGCGGTGGAGATAGAGGTTTTCAGGGAGACCCCCGGCGAGAACGACGAGATACTGGCGAAGATTCACATCGCGCGGGAAAGCCAGAAATCCATAATCATAGGCAAGGGCGGCAATATGATAAAGATATTGCGCGAAGCCTCGGCTAAAGCCCTGGCGGCTTTTCTCCGGCGCCCCGTAGAGCTGCACCTTACCGTCAAGGTAAGCCCCGGCTGGCAGGACAATCCCGCTTTCCTCAAGGAAATCGGCTTTTATGAAAAGAAGTGAGGAGGCGGCCCTTCTTTACTCTCTGGCCGCCTATTTAGGCGCCTCCATGCTGGCGACCGTGCTCCTTCTCCTCGGCGCGCTCGCGGTCATGAAGGCTTTTTTCGCTTCCGCCGGGTTCCTCTTCGGCCCCCGGGGAATTTACTGGCTTAAACCCCTGCTTCAGGATTCCATCGGCTTCGCCGCGGCCGCCTCCGGCACGGCGCTGGCCCAGTACTACCTGGCGGGCCTGTTCCGCTTTTCCGGCATAGACAGGTCCGAGCTGGCCGTCATTGTCTCTTTCACTGCCCTCTTCTGCGGCCTGCTCTTCTGGCGCGGCGCTCTCCTTTCCAGCCTCGGAGCCTACGGCTTTTCCGGGCTGCCCGTCACGCTTGCCGCGCTCCTCGGCGGCCTGGAGGCGGTATTCCAGGAGCCGGGAAAAATCTCCCGGCCCAGGTGGCTCTCCTTATTTTTCGGTTAGTTCAGGTCCAGACGCCGGGGATCTTACGGCCGCAGGGGCAGCCCCCCGTCTTTCCAAGCAGGTTCTTCTTTACGGTAAACCCTTCCCTTTCTATCACCGAAAGGCCGCAGGCCGGGCATAAAGTGTCCTGCCCGGCGGCCCCATGGATGTTCCCCGTGTACACGTAGCGCATTCCGGCGGCGCGCGCGACGTCCCGCGCGGGGTAAAGAGTGTCCTGCGAAGTGGGCGGGGTTCCGGTCCTGAGGTGGTCGGGGTGGAAGGCTGTGAGGTGCCAGGGTATATCCTTGGACAGCCCGGCCAGGAATTTAGCCATCGCCCCTATCTCCTCTTCAGAGTCGTTGAAGCCGGGAATGACCAGCGTTACGACTTCCACATAGAAGCCGGCGGCCAGTATCATCTTCAGCCCTTCCAGGACCTTGGACAGTTCCGCGCCGCAGACCTTGCGGTAATTCTCCTCGTTGAAGCATTTGAGGTCCACCTTCCAGAAGTCGAGAACGGGCCTGAGGAAAGCCACCGTCTCCTTCGTGGCATAGCCGTTGGAGACGAAAGCCGTGCGCAGCTTCTTCTCCTTGGCGGCGGAGAAGACCGCGGCGGACCATTCCGCGGTTATCAGCGGCTCGTTATAGGTGGAAACTACGACTTTGGCGCCGGTTTCCACGGCCGCGGCGGCCAGCTCTTCCGGTGTGGTTCTAAACGGACTGAGTCCCGCGGCGGCTTTGATATCGGCCATCTGCCAGTTCTGGCAGAAATCGCAGCGGAAGTTGCAGCCGAACATCCCGAAAGAGAGCGTGCGCGCGCCCGGCAGGACATGGAAGAAAGGTTTTTTCTCTATAGGGTCGGGGGAGGCGCTGGAAACGTAGCCCCAGGGGGCCTTAAGCGTCCCTTCGTCGTTAAAGCGGACGCCGCAGCGGCCCGCTCCCCCCGGCGCCGTAACGCAGTAATGCGCGCAGGCCAGGCAGCGCACCTTGCCGCCGCCCAGTTCAGCGGAGAGGGCGGCTTCGCGGGCAAGCTCGGGAAGGAAGGGCATATTATCTCTCCTGCAGGCTCTGTTTCGGGGCGATAACTTTCAGGCTCGCCGGGAGGGCGCTGAACTTCAGCTTCCCGTCCTCGGAAAAAAAATCCTCGCCGTCGAGATGGTACCAGGCGCCGCCGCCGCAGTCCAGCTCTATGACCTTGGCCTGGAAGGAGGAATAGATGTCGGAATGCTTGTGCAGCGTCCCTTTAAAAAGGGCTGGCACCGCCGTCAGGAGGCGCAGGAAAGAAGCCTTGCGCACCGAAACCAGGTCCAGCAGGCCGTCGTCGATGTAGGCGCCGGGCGCCATCCGGGCGCCGCCCCCGTACTGAACGCCGTTGAGCACGGCGTTCACCAGCCCGAGCAGTTCTACGCGGCGCCCGTCTACCAGGGCGGCTACCTTTGAGGGCTTGAAAGCGAGAATGCGCCGGGCCGCGTGCCAGACGTAGGGCAGTATGCCGCGGCGGCTGCTCAGCGAATTGAAATCGTGGGCCACCTCGGCGTCCAGCCCGACTCCGGACGCGCAGAAGAAGGGGCGCGAGTTCACCAGCCCGCAATCTATCAGGCGCGGGCCCCATTTAACCAGCCCGGCGAGCGCGGCGTCGAAATCGAGCGGGATATAAAGGTTGCGCGCCAGGCCGTTACCGGAGCCGCAGGGCAGAATGCCGAGGGCGGCTTCCTTCCCTATGAGGGGGATGGCCGTTTCGCGGATGGTTCCGTCCCCGCCGGCGGCGACGATCCTGGCGAAGCCGGCCATCTCGGCGCGGGCGGACAGCTCGGAGGCGTGTTCCCTGGCCTTCGTAAATTCTATTTCGTAGCGCAGCTTCCTGCCGGCGAAGAAACGCTGTATGCGCTCGCGGATATCGCCGTACTTGCGCCCGGCTTTAGGGTTTATGATGAAGAAATAGGACATTGCCTATTCTACCGCGGACAGGCCGGTGGCCCAGGCCGCCTTCCCCCCCGTAGGCGCTATCGCCCTGAGGGTATTGCCCGCGGTGGCTTCGCCTTTAGTGGAGAGGAAGCGCACTTTGTAGACGTAGCCTATACGCAGGTCGGGCTTCTCTCCAAGGACCTCGTTATCCTCTACATAAAGGTACTCCGTTCTTTTTTCAGGGCTGGTGTAAACCAGGTTTACGCGCCAACCGCGGGAAGACCTTTTGGCCGTTATCATCTGCAGGTCCATCTCCACCTCCCGGCCCTCGTAGTCAGCCGGGTTCCTGAAAAAATCATACGGCGCGCTCCTGGCCGGCGGGCGCTTGGCGGCACGGGCTTCGCCGGAAGAGGGCGTCGCCTCGATGACGAGCGCCTCCCGGGTTGAAAGAGGCGCCTCCTCGCTGGCCGTCTCCGCCGCGGCGCGCCTGGAGGAGGGGCCGGCTTCGGCTTCCGGCACCGTATAAGGTTCGTCAGCAGGCTCCTCCGGCTCCGGCTGGACGGCGGGAGGCGCTTCCGCGGGAGCCGGGTCCGGGGCCTGGTAGATCGACCGGGCCGGCGAAGCCGGGGACGGGGAAAATTTCTCCTTCAGGATGAAGCCCAGCACGGTTCCTATCAGGAACAGGAGGAAGGTATTTATTACCCGCAGGCGGAAAAAATTCATAGCTTGATTTTATAATATTTACCGTATATTGTATATTTATCTTGCATGAAGGAAGGGATCCAGGAGAACAGATGAAAAATATATTGCTGTCCTTAGCGCTGCTTTGCTCGGCCCTCCCGGCCATGGCCGGGGAAACTGGCTGCATTTACGACCTTAAAGGGTCCATAGAAATACTGAAGAGCGGGCGGAAGGCCTGGGAGCCGGCCCTTAAGGGCCGCGCCGTCGCCGAAGGCGACAGTATAAAGACCGGCCCCGGAGCCTGGTGCGAGATACTTTTCAAGGAAGGAACCTTCGTCAAGATGGAGGAAAATTCCGAGGCCGCTGCGGAATCTTTAAAGACTTCGCCGGAGGGAAGGGAGTTCTCCTTCTCTTTCCTTAAGGGCAAAGCGCTCTGGATGGCGGCCAAGCTGAAAGGGAAGCTGCTCTCTAAATTCTCAGTGCGCACCCCTACGACCGTCTGCGCGGTGCGCGGCACCGACTTTTCCATCATAGTCTCGACCTCCGGAGGGACTACGGTGGGCCTCTTCGAGGGCAAAGTGGCGCTTACCGGCGGCGATGCGGAAAAGGAGCTCCTGGCCGGCGGCGAGGCCACGGCTGACGCCGGCGGCCTGACGGTCCAGAGCAGGCTTTCGAAGCTGATGAAAAAAGAGGAGCTGCGCTATTCCAAAGTTAAGAACCGGGTGGAGAACCTCAGGAAAAGGCTGGAGGAGCGGGACGCTTTTATCGACGAATACATAAATCGCCAGCAGAAGAAGCTCTCTGATTTCGACGCGCGCAGGGAGGAAAAGCTGAAGAACAGGAAATAGCGGACGGCGCATAGAGCCGCCGCGAAGCATAAAGAAGAAAGCCCGGGGAATCCCGGGCTTTCTTCTTTATCCGGAACTTGCCGCCTTTACTGCAGCTCGGCGTCCAGGTCGTAGGAGGAAGTGCGGTTCACTTTCACCGGGCGCTTCGAATTCTTCATGAGGAGCTGCGACAGGTCCGCCGCGCCGCCCTTGTGCATGCCGACGTCTATCGTCGCCACGCCGCCGCTGTAGCCGCGCACCCACGAGGCGCGGACCGCGGGGATATTGCGCAGCAGCTTGGTAAATTCGCTCAAGTCGTTCATGGTCGCCACATTGGCCAGGTTCAACCTGACTATCGATTTTTCCCTGAGCGCCTTGAGGATCCTTTCCTTGAAAGGGTCCGCGGCTTTCTTTGCGGCGTTAATAATAGAGGCGCGGGCGGCGGCCGTGTCGTTGAGGTCGATGCCGCCGGCAGACTCCTGCGCCGAGGCCAGCGTTTCCAGCGAGCCCTGTTTGACGGCCGAGACGGAAATACCCGCGCGATAGGAGACGAAGCCTCCCAGCCCCTCCCTGGTATTGAACGAGGTCTGCGCCTCGCCCGTGATCAGGATATCGGCTTTGTCCTTCTCGCCGGTTATAAACCCGGCTTCGGAGAACCTGTTCTTAAGCTCCAGCTCGGCGTATCTGGTCTGCTGCGGCTTGGAGTCGGCGGATTCTTTTATATCGAAGCCGATAACGGGATTCCCCAGCTTCTGCGGCTCGGTTTCCAGGTTGCGCAGCTTGGCGGCCAGGTCTTCCTTGCGCACGTGGGCGCGGATGCGGGTCTTGAAGAATTCCCCGTCCCGCCATTCCTTCAGGGTCTCGTACTTCTCGATATAGCCTTCGCTCTGGGAGGTGATGCTTTCGTCGATAAGGATGGATTTGGAGACGAGCGCGTCCTGGGAGACATAAACGCCTACCACCAGGCCCAGCGCGTTCTTCATCGCCTCGCCCTGGGAGGTCTTGCGCGCTCCCTCTACGTCGCCGTTGACTATCGGCGCCATGCCCTCGGCTTCAACCACTTCGGTTTCGTAGGCCGGGTTCAGGGCGCTCTTACGGGTTCCAGAGCAGCCCGCGGCGGCGAAGAGCGCCGCCGCAAGCACCAGTGAAAGGCTTTTCATCATTTGTCGCCGGGCCTATTCCGCGATCTTCAGGCCGGCTTCCTTAAGGACTTTTTTTGGCAGCCGGAGGACCACCACGCAGCCGTCGTCGGAAGTCCATTCAGTGCGCACTACCTGCGCGCCTTTAATGACCGCGTTGATCTTCGTCGCCAGGACCGAGTCGGTTTCGATAGCTTTCTCCACGGTCACGCCGCCCTCGAGGCTGACGCCCTTCACGAAGGAGAGCATATTGTACTGCCCGTTAACGATGGCGGCGTTGCGGGAAGTGGCCATGCGCTGGGTTTTGTTCTCCAGGGTCTGGTCGGCGGCGCCCATGCCGCGCGCGAAAACGTAATTCTTGGTCACGCCTTCCTCCACCCATTCCCGCTCTATTTCGCCCTTATTAGAGACGGTGCTTTTGTCCGGGGACGAGGAACAGCCCGCGGCCAGCAGCGCAGCAACCGCGATAAAAAGTGCCTTTTTCATTGTAAACCCTCCTTATAGAACTATCCTTGAATTGTATAAACAATACCCCGCAGTGTCAATTTGCGTTTCGCCGGCAAATACCGGGCCATAAGCGGGAGAAAATCCGCCTATGGCTTAAAGCCGGAGCCTGTTCTTAGTAGATCCAGAAGAAGTCGGAATCTTTTTTCTTTTCGGGCGCGCCCTTGGCGGGCTTCCGCTCCTGCCTGGCGGGCTTCTGCTCCTGCACGGAGGGCTTTTTGACGGCGTCGTCCTGGCCGGCTTTCCGTGTTTCAGGATCCTTGAAATTCATCTTCTTCTTGTATTCGCCGATGGTTACGCCGCTGAACCTGTAGGAGAAAGCCAGCTGCTTGGCATTGTAAACCTCGTTGCCCATAGCGCTGGAGAAGTCCAGCGACATGTCATTGTAGTGCAGCCCCAGGCCCATGGTCATGCCCTTATTGTCCTCGGCCGCCTTATAGCCCAGGCGCAGGTTGAAAACCTTCTCAAAGTGATACTCGAGCCCGAAGCGCAGGCTTTTCTCCCCCTCGGCCATGTAGAAGTCCCCCTCCGTGGCCAGCAGGATGGACTGGTCCATTACCGTGGGCTTTTCCCAGGAAGCGCCCACCCGCAGGATTGAGGGAAGTTTCGTCTGCTCGGTGCCGTATTTCAGCCCGGAGCCGTAATTCGATATGGAAGCCCCCAGGGAAAGTCCGAGGTTCGGCTCCAGCATAAGCCAGCCCCCGTCGAAGGCGAAGGCGGTAGCGGAATAATGCTCGAGCATCGTGGATTTGAGATACTTCAGGTTCAAGCCCAGATATTGTTCTATCTTGGCGTTATAGCCTTCCAGGTTTACCTCTCCGGAGTAGACTTTCTCTCCGTAGCCGAAAGTGAGCGCCACGTCCTTCTGCGCGTCGTACGATTTGGAGGTCGTGTTGAACTCCCCGATATGGGCCGGGGCCGTGTTCGGGATCCGCTGCCGGTAACTGAAGGAGCCCGCGTCGGAAAGCATAAGGGAGATCCCGAAACCGGGCTTGGCCAGCCCGCCGAGCCCGATAAAAGGCAGGGGCAGGCCGAAAGAGATATTGTTCATCGAAGAATCGTCGAACCCCGACTGGTGCAGGACGGCAGAGGCCTCCGGGATATAGAGCTGCCCCAGGCCGGCCGGGTTGTAGGACATCGTATAGATGTCGTCGGCCACGGCGACGAAGGCTCCGCCCATGCCGGCGGCGCGCGGGCTCATGTCGCTTTTAAGGACCTGCATGCCCGCGGAACCGGGCCCGCCCGCGGACGCGGGGACGCCGACGCCGAGAATGGCGGCCGTGATGAAAAGCGCCGTGACAGCGCCGCCTCCCTTAATGTGTTTTCTGGTGTTCATAGTAGCCGCCGGTTCATCTGATCACCGCTACTTTCACTATTTTATCCACTCCGGGCCCTTTTACCTTAACAAAATATATTCCGCTGGCCACCTTTCCATTAACGGAATTACGCCCGTCCCACGACTCTTCGCCTGAACAGGTGGTTCCGCAGTTAGGGACGGAGGGAATGGTCTTTACAAGCGTGCCGGTCTGCGTATAGATCTTGATCGTAACGGCGCCCGCCGAGCCGGCCACATAATGGATTATCGCCTTATCGTGGAACCCGGAGCCTATTATATTGTTATAAGCCACGGTGGTATCGGAACCGCCGGCGGAAAGATTGATGGGGTTGGAGACGCCGAGAGAAAGGACCTGCCCCAGGTGGTTCCGGCCGAAGATCTCGAGGTACACCGTGCCGGTCCAGGGATACGCCTGGGCATAGCCCGGCAGCAAGTGGACGCGGCCGGACAGGAGAGGCCTGCCCAGGGCATCGGAGTTATTGTAGTTGAGGGAATTAGCCACTTTCTGCATGTAGGCGCCAGTAAGGTCCGTGCGGGTCTTCGTAAGCGGCTCGAATTTATAGTCCCGCAACTGGGCGTACTCGAAAAGGAGCTCCGCTCCACCGGGGGTATCGATGACGGTAGCCGAAGACAGCGAGCCCGCCATAGGGAACTTAGTATAAGGCACGTCGAAAGCGATCTCGTCGTTGTCAAAAAGAGCGGCCGTGAAGCGCGCGCTGGCGGTGCCCTGCGGAGCGTGGGACAGCGTAAGAGTGTAAGGCAGCGGGGAATTAACTTCGGAGTTGCCGTAATACTGGTTCGGCGCGCCCGCCACGACCAGATAATAGCGGTCCCCGACCGGGACAGTGTAATTAAGGATGACGGAAGGCGCGAGCGTCTTGCACTGGCCGGAGTCGGGGCAGTAATCCGAGCCGCTGCCGTAGATGTCCGGAACGGCGATCACCCCGTTGCCTGCCGGGTCGAGCGCGAGACCGCGGTTAGAATCGAAAAGGAACATCGCGTAGGCGAAATAAACGCCTTCCTGGCCCGTTATCCCGGGGAGGTCGAGCTTCGCCGTGAAATTCCCGGCGGAGAGAGGCAGGGAATAATAGTCCACGTCGCCCACCGGGGAAATTGTGGCGGAGAGGGCGGTAAAGCTGCTCACGTCGGTGGCGCATTCCGGCCCGTTATTGTTCTTGCACAGGCCGGAGGAGGCGGCGATATCGTAGGAGTCCTCGCCCCTGGCCACGCCTATCCCCTGGAAGTCGAAAGCGGCGCCGATATTTGCCACCGCCGCGGCGTCGCACTGTCCCCAGTTGAGGTCGAACTGGGCGCAGGCGTCCAGCATCGCCTCGTAAAAGTTGCTGAAGTTGTCCGGGAAATAGAACAGCGCGGCGTAAGTCAGCACGTCCGCCTTGGACTGGCCGCTGAAAGTCCCGGCCGTGAAAGTGCCGAGATAATTAGAACCGGAGGGATTTCCCAGCCTGTAGAGCGCCTGTGAAAGTATCAGGCTGTCGTCGTGAACCTCGCCGTACCAGCTGTAAAGAGGATCGGCGTCGCTGACTGGCATCTTCCTGAGTCCGGTCGGGCTGCCGGAGGCGGAGATGTCGCGCGCGGCGCCTTCGCCGGCGCCGACGAAATTGCCAAGGGTCTTCTGGGCCGTATAGCCTTCGCGCCAGAAGGAAGCCATCGCCAGGTAATCGGCTACGGCCTCGCTCAGCGCGCCGAATTCGCCTAAATTTATTATGGGGTAGATCCGCGCCATCACCAGGTGCATATACTCGTGCCGCACGATCGTCCCGTCGAGGGCGAAGGAGCGGTATATATTATGGTTATCCATCTGGCCGTCGCCTATCACGATATAATCTTTTTCAAGGTCATAATAAGCGTTGAGCATCCCGTGGCAGGAGACGCTGCAGGTGGTCATCGAGTCCGGGTCGCCGGAGGCGTGGACCATCACCGCTACCTGCTTGGTGAGGTCCGCGGCGACCCCGCCGGAAGTCTTGATATTAATAGGGTCGAAAAAGCGGCGAGCCTTGTTCAGGTGGTAGAAAGCGTTGACCTCGGACAGCGCGTTGGCGTCGCCGAGGGCGCGGTCCATATAGACCCCGGTGGGGGCGGTCGACCAGGCTATCGGGACGGAAGCCGTGGACCAGATCACATTGCCCGGGTTGACGCTTGCCGTGGGGGCGGTCGTAAGAACAAGGTAGTAGGACTTGTCGATATTGAAGCCGTAGGCATTTCCGACGGAGTCCGCCTCAAGGGTGACCCCGAAGGAAGGCTTTTCAACGGCGGCGCCGAAGAACGGAGAGGTCCGGGTACCGATATAGGCGCCCATGACGGCGTCCCCGTCCTTTATATAAACTTGGTCCGCGTCGTTGACATTGCCGTTATTGTCCAATTCGCCCGCATGGAAATCGGTGAACCTTGGCATGGCCTTGGCGAAAGTATAATTTTTCGCCGACCAGGTATCCGGTACCGTGATGCTATAAGGATAAGCCTGGGTATAGGAAAAAGAAGGGGAATTGGAATAGGGATGGGGTGTCTGTACCACGGTGGTAGCCTGGTTCCATACGCCGCCGCCATTGTCGTAATGGGCGCTGGCGTTCCTGAAATTGGTTACCGCGAAATAAGGACCCTTGAGAGAGGAATACATTTTCCCGGACTTTTGCGCGCAATAATCGCCCGAGGCGTTGGTGACGGTCATGCTGGAATAGTCCCGGACCCAGACATACTGGTCGCGCAGAGAAACTTTTGCCGGCTGCACCCACAGGTCCTCTGTTTTTGTTACGCTCAGGCCGTCATAAACGGGCAGCGGGGAAATTGCGTAGACCGTGCCTGAAGATGTCCCGTACGTAGTGTAGGCATTATTGTCACAGTAGCGGCGCAGATCGTCGTATTTAAGGAGAACGGCCCCGTCCGCGGCGTTTATATAATAGACCCAGAGGCCGTTGCCGCGGCCGCGCAGTTTCCAGGCCAATTTAAGAGCGCCGTCGTTCTCGTCGGGATAGATGACCAGCTCGGCCCTGGTAACGCTTAGCTGGCGGCCCAGGTCCGCGGCGGCGGCCTGGACGGCGGCCTCGGCGGTAATGGAGGGAGTGGTGTTTAAAGATATTTCGGGTTCGAACTTGCCCTGGTAGCCGGACACCTGCCCGTTCGCGGCCACGTGCACGCGGGCATAAGAAAATTCTACCGGGATGCCATCCTTGTACTGCTGGTACTGGAGATGTGTGATTCCTGCGAACTCTTTATTAAGGACCAGGCGCAGCGCTGAAGGCTCTACTTTAAGGAAAGCTTTGTTTTCTTCCAGAAAAGCGGCGGCGGCTTGCTCAGGGGTTCCGGGGTAGCGCGCAGTGCGCCCGCCGGTCAAAGCCTCGGGGAGGGCCGTGCGGGGATTATAGCGGACGTTCCAGCCTTTGCCCTGCTTCCTGGAAAATTCGCGGAAGGCCTCGCGCGCCGCCAGGGCGGGCGTCTTGCGGACCTGGCGCATCGAATCCGCCAGCGGGGAAGGGCGGCGGGCGCCGGCTTTAGGGGCCGCCAACAACTCCCCCGCCCAGGAGGAAAGCAGCAGCGCGGCGGATAAAAGGATATATTTCCTGTTCATAATTATCATTTCTTGGCAGCTCTTTTAAGCGTCTGCAGGGCGCCTGCCAGCTTTACGCCGGTGTCCGGGTCTTCCAAAGCCTGGGCCAGCAGCGGCAGGGCCTCGGCATCGCTGAAAGCGGCCGCCACTTCCACCGCCTCAAGCCGTATTTCAGGGGTGGCCGCGCTCATCGCGTCCTGGGCGACCTTCAGGTCAGCCGGGACGCCGGAAAGTATCAGCCCCCTCTGCACGGTAATTTTCGTCCTTATATCGGAAGCCCCCGCGGCGAGGGCGGCCAGTTTCTCTTTTACCCCGGCGCTCTTGATCCCGCAGAGCGCGGAAACGGCCTTGTATTTTATGGTCGGGTTCTGGTCGTCCGCAAGCTGGATGAGCACTTCCGCGGCCTCATCCTTTGAAGGCGAGCACTTAAGCGCGTCCAGCGCGGCCATACGCACCCTTACGGATTTCTCCGCGGAAAGCAATTTGGCCAGGGGCCCGGCCGCGGCCCCGCTGCAGATCTTCGACAGGCCGCTCGCTCCTTCGTAGCGGATCGCCTCGTCCTCGGCTCCCAGGGCCTCTATGAACTGTGAGAGCTCCTCGCCGTGCCCGAGGCGGGCCAGCTCCCTGGCGGCGGCGTCGCGCACGGGCCCGTAATTGTCGTTCTTAAGCTTGTAAAGCAGGTCCGCGCCCTTTTCCCCCTTGATCCCGGCATAGCTCTCGATGGCCTTCTCCCGGATCTTGTTCTGAGAAATTATTTTAAGCTCGACGAGGGGGGTGTTCGTCAGCGTTATGGGCCCCTGGGCCGGGACATCGTTTATGATCCCCAGCAGGACTTTCATCCCGACGGGGCTGCCCAGCTCCCACAGCGCGCGGGCGGCGGCGATGCGCACGTATTTATCGCGGTCCTCCAGCATGGTCTTGAGCACGCCCGTCGCGGCCTGGTTCCCGGCCCCCCCCAGGATCTCGGCGGCCAGGGCGCGCACATCGGAGTCGTCGCTCTTCAGGTGGCTGACCACGGTCTGCAAAGCCTTGCGGCCCAGGTCCTTTTTGGAAAGAGGCTGGGTGTGGCCGGGCAGGGCCGGGAAAGCGATGAGCAGGGCAACGAACAATGCGACCATATATAAATTCTAATCTATCCTGTTTGCGGTAAGGTTAAGTTTTAGTTACAAAAAGATTACGCCGCCGGCCGCCAAGAACATGCCCCCTAGAGGACTCGGTCACAACTCTTTGGCTCGCCGCCGCTCGCCAAAGGTCGCGACCCCGGCTCGCTTCTGCGCCTGCTGGCTCCGAAGCTCCGCCTTTCGAATCCTCGCGCGAGCCAAATTGTTGGCTCGCTCAGCGTGCACGCTAAAGCGTGCCCCCTGGAGGATTCGAACCTCCAACCTACTGCTTCGAAGGCAGGCGCTCTATCCAGTTGAGCTAAGGGGGCGGTTGTGCATTCAGCCGTATTATTATAGAATTTATTTAAGCGCGGGCATAATTGCGGCGGAACTGATTTAAATTCTTCAGGCGTTTCCAAGGAGTCTATCATGGGCGGACATTCTCACTGGGCAGGCATTAAACACAAGAAGGCCATAACCGACGCCAAAAGAGGCAAGGTCTGGACCAAGATCATCAAGGAAATAGCCATTGCGGCAAAGGCCGGCGGCGGCAACCCCGACGACAATCCCCGGCTGCGCTCGGCCATACAGGACGCGAAAGGCAGCAATATGCCGCTGGATAACGTCAAACGCGCCATCAGGCGCGGCACGGGGCAGGAACCCGGCGTCGTGTACGAAGAGATCACCTACGAGGCTTACGGCCCGGGCGGCATAGCCATAATAATAAATGTCACTACCGACAACAAGAACCGCGCCGCCAGCGAGATCCGCAAGATCCTGGACACCCGCGGCGGCAATATGGGCTCCACCGGCGCCGTCGGCTGGATGTTCGAGCAGAAAGGCTATCTCACCGTCAAGAAAACCGACGCCAAGGAGGACGAGCTGATGTCCCTGGCCCTCGAAATAGGCGCCGACGATTTCCGCTCCGTGCCCGAGTCCGACGAATTCGAGATAATCACCTCCCCGGCCGAGTTCGACTCGGTAAAGACGAAACTGGAAGAGAAGAAAGTCCCCATAGTCGCCGGCGAGATCACGATGCTCCCCAAGAACGAAGTTAACATCGGCGAGGATAAAGCGGAAGCGGTCCTTAAGCTGATGGACGAGCTGGAAGACCACGAGGACGTGCAGAAAGTCTATTCCAACTTCAACATCCCCGACGCGGTGATGGCAAAGATGGATAAGTAGTTTTAAGTGCCTGATGAAAATCCTCGGCATAGATCCCGGGCTGGACAGGACCGGCTGGGCCGTACTTGAAAAAGACGGCGCCGCCCCCCCGAAACTGGCCGCCTCCGGGCTTGTACACACCCCCAAGAACACGCCGCTCGAGAAGCGCCTCGCCTCCATTTTCGACGAGCTCTCCGCGCTGATAAAGGCCCATTCGCCCGATGAGGCGGCTATCGAGGAGGTCTTTTTCTCGAAGCGGGCCGACACCCAGGCGAACACGACCCACGCGCGCGGGGTCATCCTGCTGGCCTGCGAAAAGGGCGGTCTGCCCATAAGCTCCTATAATCCCAAAGTCATTAAGAAGACCATCTCGGGGAACGGCGCCGCCGAGAAGAAGCAGATGCAGCGCGTGGTCCAGATAACCCTCAATCTCGTGTCCATTCCGGAACCCGACGACATAGCCGACGCCATGGCCGCCGCGCTGTGCCATCTCCGCCTCGCCCCCCTGGCCAGGGCGCTGGCTAAAGCGAAAGCGAAGGCCGGGATAGCATGATCGCCTACCTGAGGGGAAGGATCGTTATGAAATCCGGCGAGAGCGCCGTCATCGAAACCAACGGCCTCGGCTATGAAGTTTTTTTCTGCGAGCCCTCTCTCGACGCCCTGGGGCCGGAGGGAGCCACCGTCGAAGTTTTTATCGCCGAATCCATCAGCATGTACGGCGGCACGGCCCTTTACGGGTTCCGGTCGCAGGAAGAAAAGCGCCTCTTCGACATGCTGCGCGACGCGGTTCCGAACACCGGCGCGAAGAAAGCCATGGACTACCTCGGCAAAGCCGTCAAATCCATGCAGGACTTCAAGAGCGCGGTGGCGGCGAAGGATGCCAAGCGCCTCACGGCCATCTTCGGCTTTACGGCCAAGACCGCGGATAAGCTTATCTCGGCCCTCAAAGACAAGCTTCCCGCCGCAAGCGAGGCCGCCGCGGCCGGTTTCAGCGCGGCTTCCGGGGTCTACACACAGGCCCTGACCGCCCTTACCGCCCTGGGATTCAGGGCCGGAGAAGCCCGCTCGGCCCTCGAGGACGCGGCGGCCGAAGCCGGCCCGTCAGCCGGCACGGAAGCGATAGTAAGGCTGGCGCTCAGGCGCCTCTCCCCGAAGTAGAACGCCAATGCCTAAAGACGAAGAAATACTTTCAGCCCGGCCCGCCTCCGACGAAACCGCGCGCATGGAATCCGCCCTGCGCCCCACCTCTCTCGACGAGTTCGTGGGGCAGGCGCGGCTGAAGGAAAACCTGAACGTTTTCATCCAGGCCGCCCGAAAGAGGAAGGAATCCCTGGACCACTGCCTCTTCTATTCCCCCCCGGGGCTCGGCAAAACCACCCTTTCCTATATACTGGCCCGCGAAATGGGCGTCAACATCAAGGTTACCTCCGGCCCCGTACTCTCGAAGCCCGGCGACCTGGCTGCGATGCTGACCACGGAGCTGGCCGAGGGCGATATCCTTTTCATCGACGAGATCCACCGACTCAACGCCGCGGTGGAAGAAGCGCTTTACCCGGTGATGGAGGACTTCGTGTTCTTCATCAATAC
Organism: Elusimicrobiales bacterium; assembly: GCA_028713125.1. Lineage (GTDB taxonomy): Bacteria > Elusimicrobiota > Elusimicrobia > Elusimicrobiales > UBA9959 > UBA9959. Next base: position 209,458 of record JAQTOU010000001.1, read on the forward strand.
CGGCCAGGGCCCAGGCTCCACCACCCTAAAGCTCGCCGTCCCCCGCTTCACTCTGGTCGGCGCCACTACCCGCAGCGGCCTGCTTACCGGCCCCCTCCGCGACCGCTTCGGCATCGTTTTCAACCTCGGCTTCTACGGCGAGGACGAGATAGCGCAGATACTGCTCCGCTCGGCCGGGATACTAGGCAGCCAGGCGGAGAAAGCCGCGCTCCGGCTTATTGCCCGCCGCTCCCGGGGCACCCCGCGCATAGCCAACCGCCTGCTCAAGCGGGTAAGGGACTTCGCCGACGTTAAAGCCAGCGGAATAATCACCTCCGAGGTCACCGAGGCCGCAATGACCTCCCTTGAAATAGACGCCGAAGGCCTCGACAACCTGGACCGGCGCATACTGCTGGCCATAGCCGAAAAGTTCGGCGGCGGGCCGGTCGGGATCGAGACCCTGGCCGTGGCCGTTTCCGAAGAGGCAGACACACTTACTGACGTTATAGAGCCTTTCCTCATGCAGGCGGGCTTCCTGAAGCGGACCACGCGCGGCCGCGTGATAACCGCGAAAGCAGCCGCCCACCTGGGCCTCAAGCTGCCGCGACAGGCCGAGCTTCTCTGATCTTCCCGACAATGAAACGCTTCCTCGCGATACTTATTCTTTTTGCCTGCCCAGGACCCTCCGCGGGCGCCGACGGCGCCTCCGACGACGCCCCGCGGATAAGGGTGGCCATCTCGCGGAACGTTCCCTCGCTGAAGCTCAGGACCGCCTCCCAGATCTACGCCCAGGAAGTCAAGAGCGGGCAGAAATACATGCTGCTGGAGAACGCGTCCTACGAAGTCAAGGCCTCCGGGAAATGGATCACCGTGGCCGGGCAGGAGCTTATCTCCCCGATCAAGCTCCTCGCTTCCGACGGGCAGGAGCGGATACGCCTCGGCGGCAATCTTTACAAGGGAGACATACTCCTGCGGGCCACCCCGGAGGGCGGGCTGGACATAATAGAATATCTTTCGCTGGAGGAATATCTCTACGGCGTGCTGCCGTCCGAGATGAGCCCGGACTGGCCGCTGGAGGCGCTCAAGGCCCAGGCCGTGGCCTCGCGCACTTACGCGATGAAATTCATAAACCCGGCGCGCGATTACGATATCACCAACGGCGTCGAGATGCAGGTCTATAACGGCACGAACAAGATCAATTCCCGCATAATGGAGGCGGTGAACTCCACCCGCGGAGAAGTGCTTAAGTATAAAGGAAAGCTTATAACCGCTTTCTTTCACGCCTGCTGCGGCGGGCACACGGCCAGCGTCAAATCCGCCTGGGGCGAGGACGTGATAAAGCCGCTTTACGGCGTGCCGGACCCGTTCTGTACCACTTCCCGCCACTACCGCTGGGAGTTTTTCCTTTCTTCCGCCGACCTCCTCAAGGCCATACAGGCGCAAGGCTCCACCGCCCTCAGGATAAAGAGCATGAAGATCCACCAGAAGGACCGCTCCGGGCGGGCGGTCTCTTTCCGGTTCACCACCGACAAGGACTCGATGGTGATAAAGACCACGGACCTGCGAAAGCGGTTCGGGACCTTCGAGTTCCGCAGCACGTTTATCACCAGGATCAGCCCCGTAAAGGGCGGCTATGAACTGGCCGGCCGGGGCTGGGGACACGGCGTGGGCATGTGCCAGGAGGGCGCCAAATTCATGGCTTATAAGGGCAGGACCTATAAAAAAATACTCCGCCACTATTACCCGAGCGCGGCCATCATCGATTATGAGTGAAGAATCCCTTTCCGAGTTTTCAGCCCTCGAGATAGAACCGCTTATAGCGGACAGCCCCGCCGAGCCGCGCGACTCCTCGCGCCTTATCGCGGTCAACCGCCGTGACGGCTCGCTGCTTCACCGCAATTTCCGCGACCTGCCCGAATTCCTCGGGCCGGGCGATATGCTTGTGCTAAACCGGAGCAAGGTGTGGAAAGCCAGGCTCTGGACGAAGAAGCAGACCGGCGGGAAGTCGGAAATTCTCCTCATGGCCCCCTCGACGGAGGACAAGACCGTCTGGACCGGGCTGTGCCGGAAGATCAGCGACGGCCAGATCCTCTCCTGCCCGGCCGGTATTACCGCTGAGTGCCTGAACCGCAATCCCGACGGCAGCTTCACTTTTAAATTCTCGGGCCCGGTCGACGAGGCCTACCTGGCCGTGAACGGCGAAGTCCCGCTCCCCACTTATATACTCAAAGCCCGGAAGCGCAGGGGCGTTGATGCCCCTCCCGACGAGCCGAATTACCAGACCGTATACGCGAAAGAGGCGGGTTCGATAGCGGCACATACCGCGGGCTTCCATTTTACCCCTGACCTTCTCGCCCGGCTCGAAGCCGCCGGGGTGAAAACTGTCTTTGTGACGCTTCATATCGGCTGGGGAACTTTCAGGCCGGTCCGCAACGAGGATCCCGCCGCCCACGTGATGATGGAAGAAGCCTGCGAGGTTTCCCCGGAGACCGCGGCCGCTATCAACGCGCACAAGGCCGCCGGCGGCAGGATAGTCGCGGTGGGAACCTCCTCCATGCGCACCCTCGAGACTTTCTCCGACGAAAAAGGCGTGGTTTCGTCCGGCTCCGGCAAAGCCGGCCTGTTCATCCGGCCGGGTTACAAGTTTAAAGTCGCAGGCGCCTTCATCACCAATCTGCACGTCCCCGAATCCGCCCCCCTCTACATGACCGCCGCCTTCGCCGGCCGCGACCTCCTCTTCAAAGCCTACTCCGAAGCCGTAAAAGAAAAATACCGCTTCTACTCCTACGGCGACTCGATGCTCATATGTTAAAAGACAATAAAAGACCGCGAGATGCCCAGTCGGGGCCTACCACAGGGGCAGGAACGAAAAACACGTTCGGCCACACCGTGGCCTCACTCGGTATTCGCCCGCCGGGCTATGCAACCGGCGGGCTCAACGACGGTTTTTCTTATCCTGCCCCTGTGGTCTCCCCTCCGCTCACTTTCTCAGCAAGTTCGTTTTCCGTTAAGCCGTGCAACTCGGGCGGAGACCGTGCCGACCGGGTTAGCAAAAGCCTGTCGGAGGACGAGGCTTGCGTAAGCGCCGAGTCCGAGACCGGCAGGCGCGCGCACGGTGTGCGCGACGCCGGTTTTGCGTTCCGGTCGGCACGGTAGGCCGCCCCAGTTTTTAGAAATTATTCAGTTACTAAGGATCAAAATGCCTCATTTCAAGGTTTTACATAATGACAAAGAAACCGCGGCGCGGGCGGCGGTGGTGAAGACTAACCGGGGGCTGATACATACCCCGGTGTTCATGCCGGTGGCCACGCAGGGCTCGGTGAAGGCCGTCTCGCAGCGGGACCTGGCCGAGATGGAGACCGAATGCCTGCTCTCCAATACCTACCACCTTTATCTCCGCCCCGGCCTGGGCACCATGGAGAAATACGGCGGGCTCAACAACTTCATGAACCACCCCGGCCCCGTCCTTACCGACTCCGGCGGCTACCAGGTCTACAGCCTCAGCAAGCTGCGCAAGATCACCGACAACGGCGTCCACTTCTCCTCCCATATCGACGGCAGCCCCCATTTCTTCACCCCGGAGAAAGTCATAGACTACCAGTCCTCCATAAACTCTTCCATCTGGACCTGCCTGGACGTCTGCGTGAAGAACCCGGCCTCCCGCGAAGACGCGATAGATGCCCTGAAGAAGACGCAGCATTGGGCCGAGCGGTCCAAGGCGCATTTCATCGAGAAGACGAAGGATATAGAACCGGCTAAACGCCCGCTGCTCTTCGGAATCATACAGGGCTCCATCTATACCGACCTCCGGGCCGACGCCGCCAAGCATATGGCGGACCTCAACCCCGACGGCTTCGCCCTGGGCGGTCTCTGCGTAGGAGAGAGCAAGGCCCAGATGATGGACTCGCTCGGGGCCATCATGGAGAACCTGCCGAAGAACAAGCCGGTGTACTTCATGGGGCTCGGCTCCCCCCTCGACATCTGGAACTCGGTCGAGCTTGGCGTGGACATGTTCGACTGCGTCCTGCCCACCAGGAACGCCCGCAACGGCCAGGCCCTCACCTCGCGCGGCCGGTTCTACGTCAAGAACGCGGCATACAAGAACGACGACACCCCCCTCGACCCGGACTGCGACTGCCACTGCTGCCGCAATTACTCGCGCGGCTACCTGTCCCACCTCTTCAAGGCCAGCGAGCTGCTGGTAAACCAGCTGATCTCCATCCATAACCTGCGCTTCCTTATAAAGCAGACCAAGATAATGCGGCTGGCGGCCGCCGCCGGCACGTTCAAGCAGGCCAAGAAAGACTTCCAGAACGCGTATAGCGAGGAATGTGTGAAGAAAGACAAGTAGGATTATTTGCTATAATAATTTTTTAATAAGTATACGACGGAGGAATAATGAACCCGAACCCAGCCTTCATGCAGCTCGTCCCTTTTGTGGCCGTAGCCATAATATTTTATTTCCTGCTTATCCGCCCCCAGCAGAAGCAGCTGAAGGAAACGAACCTGATGCTCGCTGCCCTCAAGCCCGGAGATAAAGTCGTCACCCGCGGCGGCATGATAGGCGTTATCGCTTCCGTTAAGGAAGACGAGGTGGAAGTCAAGATCGCCGAAGGCGTAAAAGCGGTCTTCACCCGCAGCGCGGTGGGCGCGGTTCTGAACCAGTCCAAGCAACTTAAATAAGGAGCATCGGAAATGAATAAATTACACTGGAAGATAGGCACCATTTTGGGCCTCCTTATCCTTTCCTTCTGGCTGCTGTACCCCAGCGTGGAATGGTATACCAAGACCAACGACGACCGGGCCAAGACCGAGGCCATGCGCATGCGCCCCAAGCGCATCCTCAACCTGGGCCTGGACCTGCGCGGCGGAACGCACATGCTGCTGGAGCTTGACGTAGAGAAGCTCGACAAGAAAGAAAAAGTTTACGACGCCATGACCCGCGCCATAGAGATCATCCGCAACAGGATCGACCAGTACGGCGTCGGAGAAACCCCCATCTCCCGCCAAGGCGACCGCTGGATCTCCGTGGACCTCCCCGGCATCTCCAACACCGAAGAGGCCGAGAACCTCATCGGCAAGACCGCCCTGCTCGAGTTCCGCCTGGTCAACACCTCCAACGAGGCGCAGGCCGTGCTGTCCAAGATAGACGGCATGGACAATCCGCCCTTCGACAAGGCCGGCGCCCTGGCCCCCGAGATCGCCAAGATGATGCCCAAGAGCACCATCCTGTGCAAGGCGGCCGCAGGCTCCGAAGGCGACACCAGGGCCCGCTATTACGTCCTGGAAGCCACAGTTCCAGTGACAGGGGCTTACCTTGAGAACGCCCGCGTTTCCACCGACCAGCAGTTCGGCACGCCCAGCATCAGCTTCACCTTCAATAAGGAAGGCGGCAGGCTGTTCGAACAGTTCACCGGCGCCAACGTCAACAAGTTCCTCGCCATCGTCCTTGACGGCGTAGTTCACTCCGCTCCCGTCATCAAGAGCCGCATAGGCGGCGGTTCCGGCGTGATCGAAGGCTCCTTCACCATGGAGGAGGCCCGCAACCTGGCTATCATACTGCGCGCCGGCGCGCTGCCCGCTCCCGTCAACATAATAGAGAAGCGGGTTGTAGGCCCCGGCCTCGGCGAGGATTCCATAAAGAAAGGCCTCGGCGCCTCGCTGGCCGGCTTCATCATCGTTGTCGTGTTCATGATGATCTACTACAAGGGCGGCGGGTTTATCGCCGACGTTGCGCTCGGGCTCAACTTCGTCCTTCTTATGGCGGCCATGAGCTATTTCTCGGCGACCCTTACTCTCCCCGGCATAGCCGGCATGATCCTGGCGATGGCCATGGCCATCGACGCGAACGTCCTGATACTCGAGCGCATGCGCGAAGAGCTCCACCTCTCCAAGCCTGTGGCCATGGTCATCCCCACCGGCTACGATAAGGCTTGGAGCGCCATACTGGATTCGAACGTCACCACCTGGATAGCGGCCATATTCCTCTTCCAGTTCGGCTCGGGCCCGGTTAAAGGCTTCGCCGTCACTCTGACCATAGGTCTTCTGATAGGTATGTTCACCTCTGTATTCGTGACCAGGGCCATCTACGAGTTCTGGCTCACCTCAAATCCCAAGGAGCTCAGCATATGATCACACTGCTTCCAAAGACCAACATCGACTTCGTGAAGAAGCGATTTATATTCTTCACTATCTCCGGAATTGTATCCCTTATCGGCATCATTTCCCTCGCCACGAAAGGACTCGACCTCGGGCTGGACTTCACCGGCGGCACGCTGGTGCAGGTCAAGTTCGAGAAGCCGATAGAGATCTCCGCTATCAGGAAGGCTCTCGAGGCCTCCGGGATGGAGGCCGGGATCCAGACCTTCACCGGGGAGAATTCCTACGCCCTGAAGATCAAAGGCGCGCAGCAGAACGTGAACGAGATCGCCGACAAGATGGGCGCGGCGCTCAAGGCGATCCCCGGCAATTCCTTCACCGAAGAGAAGCGGGACTTCGTCGGACCTGTCGTCGGGCGCGACCTGAGCAAGAAAGCCATCTTCGCTATCCTGCTCTCCATGTTCGGGATCATTATCTACATCGCGTTCCGCTTCTCCAACCCTGTCTGGGGCGCGGCCGGCGTCGTAGGCATCCTGCATGACGTCTTCGTCACCCTGACCGCGATGTCCCTGGCCAACCGCGAGGTGGACCTGGTGGTGGTGGCGGCCTTCCTCACGATAGCCGGTTACTCCATCAACGACACCATCGTTATCTTCGACCGCATGCGCGAGAATATGAGGAACTTCCCCAAGATGCCTATGGGTCAGCTCATAAACATGAGCATCAACGAGTGCCTCTCCAGGACCATTATCACCACGTTCACGGTCTTCATCACCGTGCTGATACTGTACCTCTTCGGCGGGACCGGGATTAACAATTTCGCTTTCGCCATGCTCATCGGGACGATCACCGGCGTGTACTCGACCATCTTCATCTGCTCGCCAATCGTCTACCAGTGGGAGCACCGCCCGAAGTAGCAGGCCGATACGGAGCTGAAGTGAGAAAGATAAAAAGATTCAGGATCCCGGTATACTCCTATGAGGTGCTGGTCAAGGCCCGGAAGCATAAGCTGGACCTTGCCGCGGCCGGCCTGCCGGACGAGCAGGCCGTGCGCGAGCACGCCTCGACCCTGGCCGCCGCCCTGGAGCCTGCCGTGGTCTTCGAATACCTTCCGCCCGAAGACGAGGCCGCTGCAAGGATAAGCGGTTCCCCCCGCCAGCCGCTCACGGCCGCGATACTCACCCTCGGCAAAAGCTTCGAAGAGAAGCTGGCTAACCCTGTCGACGAGACCTACAAGCGCCTTGGGCGCATAGCGGCGCAGGTTTTCATGAAGACGGCGGTAAGCATCACCGCCGAGCTTGCCGTGAGGGAAGCCGACCCGGAAGGTTTCGAGCTGGGCTCCGCCATCTATATCGCTTCCTGCCCCGAGCCGGAGCTCCCTCAACAGGAGGCCACCTCCGTCCCACTTTACGAGAACGAGCTTATCAAGGGCCTGTGCGAGCGCCTGGAGGCCTCGAAGATAGGCGTCACTTTCGACGGGGTTTTCTCGCCCAAATATTCAGCCGTCTTCGCCCTGCCCTGGCTCTCCAAGAAAAAGAAAAAGGCCGCGGCGAAGAAATAGGGGTTAAGCACGGGGCCTGATTCCCGCGCACCGCCCCCCGCAGTTCGCCTCCCGATCCTTTACAGCATGGGACATTTACTATTATTCGTTTACAGCGCGCTCGCGCCGGTCATCGCCGGGCTCTACGCCGTATTTTTCTTTTTCTCGCCGCGCAGGTCGCTGATGAAAGCCCTGGGCGGGGAGCTCGGAGAGCGCCTCGCTTCTAACCCGCCATCTTTTCCCGCCAGGCCGGTCTGGATCCACGCGGCCTCGATGGGCGAGGTCAAAGCCGTCGCGAAGCTGGCCCCGGAGCTGGCCGCCCTGCTCAAAGCCCCGCTCCTGATGACCTCCTCCACCGCCGCCGGGCGCGCCGAAGCCGCCCGCCTTGGCGCCGAAGCGCGCCTCGCCCCCCTTGATTTTTACCCGCTCGCCGCCGCCTTCATAAAACGCGCCACCCCCCTGATGCTCGTCCTGGTCGAGACCGAGATCTGGCCGGCCACGCTCTACGCCGCCGCAAATGCCGGCATTCCCGTCTTCATGGTGAACGCCAGGCTCTCCCCCCGTACGGCCGCTCTGTACAGAGCGCTCGGGCCGCTCTCCAGGCTGGCCTTCTCAGGAGTAAAGCAGGTTCTCGCCCAGACCGAGCAGGACGCCGAAAGGTTCCGGCTGCTTCCCGGTCTTAAAGACAAGGTTTCGGTCACTGGCAATTTAAAGTACGACCTGCTGGGCGCGTCCGCAGCCGGGCAGGATAAAGCCAGGGAGTTCCTTGAGGCCTCGGACTGGGGAACTTCCCCTATCTTTACCGCGGGCAGCACCCACCCCCCCGAGGAACCGATAGTGATTTCCGCCTGGCTTGAGGCGAAAAGAAGGATCCCGGCGCTCAAGCTGGTGCTGGTCCCCCGCCACCCGGAGAAACTTTCCGGGACCGAAGCCGTTTTGAAAAGCCTCGGCGCCCCCTATATGCGCTGGACGGACACCGTGGTCCCGGAGCAGACAGACTGCCTGCTGGTGGACGCTATGGGCCTGCTCCAGGCCTTCTACGCTATCTCCACCGTCTGCTTCGTGGGCGGAACCCTTGACGACACCGGCGGGCACAACCTTCTTGAGCCGGCCCTCTTCGTAAAACCCGCACTGTTCGGGCCGAACTACAGGAACGCCCGCCATGCCGGCGAAACGCTTATAAACAAGAAAGGCGGCTTCCTTACGGAAACCGCCCCTCAAATGGCTGAAACCATCAGCCTGCTCTTAACCGATCACGCCGCTCTTAACGACGCCCGCGTCAACTCCGCCAAAGCCCTCTTCTCCCTGCAGGGCGCTACCCAAAAAACTATCCAGGCGATAGCCCAGATGTTAACTCCGGACAAATAGTCTGCACGTTCTCATCAATAGCAGTTGTGATCTGCGCTAAGCGCAGAAACCATTCCATTGGTTACGGTCATAGTCTTACAAGTTCCGGCGCCCTGCGTAGAGGTTATTACCTCGAAAGCCGCCGCAGTGCCGCCCGAAGTGTAATTGGAATTGATGGTCCCGAAATCCGGGGCCGCGCCAGCGCCGTTTCCACGAAGCACGGTATTAGCCGCCCCGGCCGCTGTGTCCTGTACAGCGCCGGTCCCGTTGCCGTATAATACCCCGTTGGACGTAAAGGTCGCCACACCGGTTCCGCCTTTGGTAACCAAAACGGTGCCCGTGACATTAGCCGCGGTTCCGCTTACATTCCCGGTCACATTGCCAGTCACATTGCCGGTCAGGTCGGCGGTTATAGTTCCGGCCGAGAAATTCCCGGAAGCGTCCCTTCTGACTATCATATTCCCGGTGTTCGCGCTGACCGCGCCATGCACGCCCCCCGCAACATCGCTGATATGGGTAGTGGCGTTAGTCGCGGTCGCAGCATTACCGGTAATAGCGGTTTCACAGTTTTCCCCGTTTCCGGAGGCGTCTATACCCCGGGCGAAACTCCCGACCGGACAGTTTGTTCCGTTGGCGGCCAGGGCAGTTGCTTTCCCTACAGTGACGTTCGCGGGCGTTATGTAGCGCAGGAATTTGTCGGAGCTCCATTCCCCCACCAGGTACTCGGGGTTGGTGGCCACGACGTCGGCGGTCGTATTGAAATACTGCGCGTAGACATAGCCGGGGAAGGAAGTATGACCGCTGGCGTCAAGCAAAGTGGCGGTTCTGGCCGGCGTCACAAAGTCGTCGGAATACTGCCTTACATAGATCGGCTCGTCACCGTTATTAGAAGTCGCTATTTCCAGCCAGCCCGCGTTGAATCCGCCTCCGCCCTTGACCCTGATCCCGTCATTGCTTCCGACGACGTCCTGGATATAACTCGAGCCGCCGGCGATGGTGCCGCTGAAGCTGTTTGCGGTGATGACATTGGCGGATAAATTTCCGCTGCCGTCGCGTCTGACAATAGTGTCCGGCAAGTTGGCGCTGGTGGACTGGATCCAGGTAGGCGCCGCGGCGCCGTTAGCCTGCAGAAGATAATTGGCCGTACCGGCTGCGAGGGTGCTCATCACACCGGCCCCCGAGAAATACGGAACCGCGCCGATGGCCCCCGCGCTCAAATTCGCGCCGGTGCCGCCCTTGGCGGACGGCAGTATCCCGCTTACTCCGTTAGTAAGCTCGACCTGGTCCCATACCGGGGCGTTACTGACGCCGGTGTTAGCGAGATACCTTGTGGCATTGGTATCCTTGGCCAGAGCGGCCATAGTGTTCGCGGCGGAGCCGTAGACCAGGTCGCCCTGCGCTAGAGTTGCCAGCCCGGTTCCGCCCTTGGTCACTATCAGGGGGTCGATTATCCCGATAGTTAGCGTTCCTACGCCATGCGTGATATCGGTCTCGTTTGCCACGCCGACTATATTCTTATATTCCCAGGCGCCCGCGCCGCCGTTGACTCCGACGACGTAATTGGCCGTTCCGAGAGAGTTGAGGCCGCCTACGGAGAAAGTCCTGTTGGCGGAAAGATCGCCGCCGCCGGCCAGCGGGGAGGTGGTGGTTATAGTTTCCGTGGTCCTTGCTATAGTGCCGGGAAGTTCGGCCGCCACTATCAGGGAAGAAGAGAACCTGGTCCCGTCGCCGCGCAGGTACTGGCCGGACGGCGCCGCGTTATTGATGCGCAGTCCGGAACCGGTCTCTATATTTATATCTCCCGCGACCTGCAGGCGCTGCAGGGGGGTTTCCGTACCGATGCCCGTCCTTTTACCGGGGCCGGTGGAAAGGTAAACGTCTCCTCCTACCAGTAGGCCGGAGAGCTTTACCTGGGACGCCGAGCGCTGCAGAAGTTCGCCGTCGAAAACTATATTTCCGCCGACTACGAGGTCCTCGACAGAATCGGCGCCATAAGGATTTACCGGCGTCCCGAGCACGAGATCTCCGCCGCGGATATTCAGTTTGGACACCGGGTTTACGGTACCTACGCCGATATTGCCGCCGGATTTAAGTACGAGCCCGTCCACGGCGCCCGCGCGAAGTATCACGTCGCCGCCGGAGGCCTGGTCCGCGTCGGATTGCACTACCGCGTCGCTGTTATTCGAAACGTTGCCGACGGAAAGCGCGCCGAGATTGCCGCTCACCAGGCTGGTTCCGTCCGGGAAGATAAGACCTTTCCCCGAGCCGGATATGCGGATATTGCCGTCCACGGTCAGGCGCCAGTTAGGGTCCAGGACCGTGGTGCCCATGCCCACGTTCCCCATGGAGGAACTGACGAAGATCGAGGGAGTCCCGGCATAGCCGGTCGAGATCCAGACCACGCTGTTCTGTATGCGGTGATAGGTCGAGTCGGTCAGGGTCTTTACCTGGCCGTTAACCACCAGAGCCAAATTGGGCATGAGATTCCCGCTCTGCGTTTCCAGCCGGGCCATTTCAATGGGAGGGTTGGTCCCTGATACGGTCCCCCTATAGAAGCCTATCTTGGCTTCTGCGGAGGAGCCGGCTACCAGGTAGACCAGGGAATTGTCGTAGGCGAAGGGCGTCTTATTGTCGCCCACCTGCAGATATTTAGAACCGGCGAAGTCGAAATCCATCACTCCGGCCCCCAGGCGGTTGGAGACGGCGGCGTCGCTTGAAACCGCGACCTGGCCGAGGAAGGTGTTCCCGCCGCTGAAGGTCTGCGTCGAAGCTATATAGGCGGGCATCCCGGCCATGGAACCTATTCCGCCGGTGATCAGAAGGTCGCCATAGATCTTGCTGTTGCCGTAAATGGTAGTGCTGGTCAGGAAGACTTCTTTGTAATTGCCGAGGGCCCTGAAGTCCCCGGTTACGCTGACATCCCCGGAAAAGGCCCCGGTGGCAGCGATAACCCCGTAGTCTGAGCGGATGCTGCCGCGCACATGCAGCTTCTCGCGCGGTGTGTCGGTGCCTATGCCCACATTGAAAGGAGTGCTTTGCTGAAGCAGCAAATTGTAGCCGTTCTCGGCCATGATCTCATTGAGCCGGTTGGTCCAGCTGGAATAGTCGCCTATCGAAACCCGCCCGCCGCGCACCCCGCCTTCCGCGGCGATATCGGCGCCGGAATGGATCATCGAAGTGGGAGCCGCGATCCCGACCCCGAAGAAATCGTTGCTGTGTATCCTGGCCCTCTCCCCCCCGTTAGAGTTGAAAGTTATAACATTGTCTGTTTCGCCCAGGGAAATGTTTTCCGAATTAGAACCGGTGACCTTCCCCCCCTCCACGATCAGGTCCTGCTTGATATTAAGCTCGCCATCGGTACGGTCGTATATACCTTCGTTACCGACGTAAAGAGACCCGTTAACGTCAAGCCTGCCCATTGGCACAGGGGCCCCTATCCCGACATTGCCGGCGTTCGTGATACGCATTTTCTCGCCAGCTCCGACCACATTGGGAAGCCCGAACAGGATATTATCAGATCCTATGCTGTCAGTATTAGCCACTATCGTGGCGTCGGCGGAGCTGGTAATACCGCCGACCACGCCGCCGATAAGAGCGGAGGGTTGGGAGCTGCCGTCGGGGTATCTTATTACACCGCCGTTGATCATTTCGATGTCGCCGTCCACAGTCAGCTTGGTCCCCGGCTTTATGGTCCCGCCTATCCCCACGCTCGCGCCGGTATTAGTGGCGAGGTAGACCTGGTAGCCCGCCGTGATAGAGGTGACTATGACGGCGGAGCCGTCCTCCAGCTTCTTCGCGACATGCGCGTAGGCGACGCTGTTGAGCGGCTCGCGCGGGCTCAGGGTATCGCTCTCCACCTGCACCTCGATATAAAGCTTCTGTCCGCCGGTAAAGATCGATATGGGCGGGGTCAGGTCAGCGCTGAAAATACCCTGCGCCGCCTGCACTGTGATCTCCGGGCTCTCCCACAGGCAGGGCTGGCCCGGGGAGCCGCACGCCCCGCCGTTGGTCGCCAGCGTATTGAAGAGGCGGAAATGGAGATGGACCGGCCCGGTGATGGGGGCATTGTCCCGCTCCAGGCGGCCCTGGTAGCTTATGTTGCCGGGGACGCTCCCGGGGGTGATCTCTCCGGCGAGCGCCGCCGCCGGCAGCCACAGCGCCGCCGCGGTTAGGAAGATAAATTTTTTCATAAGTGTCACCTTACCTGACTATGACTATTTTCCCTGTCTTGGTCGTGCCCTCGCCGGTCGCCACATAGAGGTACAGGCCGCTGGCCACCATCGAACCCGTCTCGTTGCGGAGGTTCCAGCCTACGCTGTCGATATTACTGTTCTTGTCTATGGTCCGGACTTTCTCGCCGGAAACCGTGAAGATCTTTACGGTGGCGCGCAAGGTGAGGCGGGTGATAGTGACGCCCGTGCATCCTTTCGCCAAGGAACAGGGATTAGGGTAGACGTGGGCGGTAGAGACGCTCATCTGGGCCGGCCGCCAGGAATTCACTATGCCCGTGTTCACGGTGTAGCGCCCCCCGGACAGAGAGCCCGAACCGAGCTGGCCGGTGCTGCCTAAAAGCGAATAGGCCCCCCCGGTTTTCGGAGCGCTGTTGCCCACGGTAGCCAGCTCGCTTATCATTATGCGGTAAACACGCGAACTGATGAACGCGGAAGTGTAGCTGTACAGCCCGGCCAGGACCAGGAAAGTCAAAAAAACTATGCCGGCGGCTTTTATCCTCATTATATATATATACGTGAAAACCCGCGTCGCGTCAAGGACATTTAAGTTAACTTATTGTTACAGACCTTTACGGGCGCCGCCGCGGCCTGCCCCTTGCGCAGGGCCGTCAACACCGCTAAATGATATAATTTTTTAGTGATGCTGGAAATAACAAAGCCCGACCCCAGGATACTGGTGATCAGGATGTCGTCGCTGGGCGACATCATCCTGACGGCCCCCGTTTTCCGCAATCTCAAGGCCAGGTGGCCGGGCTCGCGCCTGGATATACTGGTCAAACCGCAGTTCCTGGAGGCGGTCTCGAAGAACGCTTTCCTGAACCGGGCTATCCCGTTTACCGGGCTGGGAGCCGCGCTCCGGGAGATAAACGCCGCCTCTTATGACGCGATAATCGACCTGCACGATACCCCCCGCAGCCGCCTGCTCTGCGCCCTGGCGCGCGCTCCGGTAAAGCTGCGCTACCGCAAAGCGTCGACCGCGCGCCGGCTTTTCGTCGGGCTCCGCATACCTAGCCCGGCGCTGGAAAAGCACACCCTGGACCGCTACCTCGAGCCGCTGGCCGAGCTCGGCGTCCCGCTCGTGCACAGGGGGCCGGAACTCGGGGATTGGGTTCCGGGGGCCCGGAAGCCGGCTTTTAAACCGGGTCCGCTTAAGATCTGCCTGCTCCAAACCGCCTTCCTGGGCGACTGCGTCCTTACGCTTCCGCTGCTCAAGAAACTCCGGGAGGTGTTCCCGGATGCCGCCGTCTCGGTGGTCACCAGGCCGGAGACGGCCGACATCTTTTCCGCCGCCGGGCTCGCCGCGGAAATTATCGTGGACCGGAAAAAAACCGCTCCGCGCCTGGCCGAATTCGGACGCCTGGCCCGGGAGCTGCGCTCGCGCGATTTCGACGCCGTAATAATACCCCACCGCTCCCTGCGCAGCGCCCTGCTGGCCTGGCGCGCCGGCATACCGGTTCGGGTAGGCTTCTCCTCCAGCGCGGGCAGCTTCCTGCTTACGCACAAGGTGCCTTTCTCCTGGCTGCTGCACGACGTGGAGCGCAATCTCGCCCTCCTTTCCCCCCTGGCTGAAAATCTTAAGGCTTCCTCTCCCGGGCTGCCGGCGGGGCCGGGGTCCGACAGCGGCTCCCCGGTCCTCCCGGCGCAGCTCCCTGCCGGCACGTACAAGGCGGTAGCGGGGATAAACGCCGGCTCCGCCTGGCCCACCAAGCGCTGGCCGGCGCAGAAATGGGCCCGCCTCATAAAAAAGCTCGCCGCGGCCCATACAGGAAAAGTCCTCATGGTGGGCGGCCCCGGCGAACGCGAATGGAACGCCGAAATAGAGCGCCTCGCCGGGCCGGAGAACTGCTTCAACCTCACCGGCAAAACCACCATGCCGGAGCTGATGGAAGCCATCCGTCCGCTTAAAGTTTTCATCTCGAACGACTCGGGCCCGATGCACATAGCCGCGGCCCTGGGCGTCCCCGCAGTAGGCGTCTTCGGGCCGACTACCCGCGAACTTGGCTTCTTCCCCTACGGCCCGGGCCACAAGGTGGTCGAGACGCCCCTGGCCTGCAGGCCCTGCGCGCTGCACGGCTCTAAAAAATGTCCGCGAGGGCACTTCCTCTGCATGCGCCTGCTGACCGTAGAAGAAGTATTTGAAGCTGCTAAAGGAGCTCTATGATCCTGGCCATATCGATCTCTGCGGCCGTCCTGTTCCTGGTTTTCGCGCTCAGCGCGCGCTGGACCTGGTGGCGCGCCCCGAAACCGGGCCTTAAGGCTCTCTGCTACCACAAGGTCGGCATCCCCCCGCGCGGCTCAAAGCTGAAAGAGCTCTGGGTCAGCCCGGAAAAATTCCGCGCGCAGGTAAAATACCTGCTGGATAACGGCTACTCCACGCTCCTTTTCTCCGACCTGAAAAAAATATATGAGTCAGGAGCCCAGCTCCCGGAAAAAGCTGTGCTCATAACTTTCGACGACGGCTACGAGAACAATTATACGCAGGCCTGGCCCATCCTTAAGGAGCTGGGCGCCAAAGCGAACGTCTTCGTCGTGTTCAATACGATGGGCAAGGTTAATCTCTGGCATAACCCGGCCTCCGAGCCCTGGGTGAACATGGCAACGCGGGAACAATTGAAGGAGATGCAGGACAGCGGCGTGATAGAATACGGCTCCCATACGATGAACCACCCGCACCTTTCCGCGCTAAAACTGGAGGACGCCGCCTGGGAGATAGCGGAATCCAAACGCCAGCTCGAGGCCGCCTTCGGGCGGGAAATGTGCGCCTTCGCCTATCCCTACGGCGACGGGGCCTATGCGCCCGCCATACGGGGGAAAGTGCTGGAGGCCGGCTATACTTTCGACTTCAGCTTCAGGCAGGGGAAGACCGCCTGGCCCTGGGACAGGAAGAACTCAACGCTCGACAGGCTCTTTATCCGCGGCGGCGACAATAACTGGGACCTGGCCCTGCAGCTCAGCCGCGGCGCTTCGCGGCTTTAGGCGCGGGCCCCGTCAGCCGCAGTTCCGCTATTGCTATAATATCTTCTGAGAGGTGCTGAATATGGACGACTTAGGAATAGGCAAGCTGGTCAGCGAACTGGCCATGACAAATACGGAGCTCTGGCACGAAGAGGACAAGGCCCGGGTGGGCGACGTGCCCGCGATCGCCGCGGCCAAGAAAAACATAGACAAGCTCAACCAGAAGCGCAACGACCTGATCGAGCGCATCGACGAGAAAGCCCTGGAGGCCATAAATGGCGGAAACAATAGGCAGCCTGGCCGATAAGATCAGCATCATCCAGCTGAAAATTTTCCATATGCGCGAGCAGCTGCAGCGCGCCGACGCCGCGGCGGAGCACAAAGCCGCCTGCGCCTCGCGCCTGGAAGTGATGGGCGTGCAGATAAAAGACCTGGAGGAGGAGCTGACAAAGCTCGTCTCCGACGTGGCCGCCGGCCGCGTGCAGCTTAAGATCTACCGCCAGTACAAGATGTACAACGATCCGCGCTACCGCGCCAAAACCGCGGCGGCCGAATAAAAATGGGCCCGGGCATACTGATAATAGTCTTCAAGGGCATAGGCGACGTGATCCTTACTACGCCGCTCCTGCGCGCCCTTAAGACGGGCATGCCCGACTCCAGGCTTTATTTCCTCACGCGGCGGCCCTCGCTCAAGGTTCTCAAGCACAACCCGCACCTCGACGGGATCTTCTGCCGGGAGGACGGCCCGCTTTCAGCGATACGCGCCGCGGGCATAGATATCTCTTTCGACTTCATGCGCTCCTCCTCTTCCGGTTTCTACGCTCTTTTCTCCGGCGCGAAAAAGCGCCTGGCCTTCAAATACCCGGCCGGGCGGATCTTCCACAATCTCCTTCCCGAGAAGAAGACAGGCGGAGGGTATACGGTCTTCGACCGCTTGGAGCTGCTGGAGCCGCTTGGGATCCCGCAAGCCGGGCCGCAGCCGGAACTGTTCTTCGGGCCGGAGAACGCCGCCAGGGCGGACGCTTTCCTTTCAGGCGCCGGGATCGGGCCCGCTGCGTTCACCGTCACGCTCGATATAACGAGTCCCCGCGAACATCGGCGCTGGGCCCCGGAAAATTTTGCGCTGCTGGCCGACCGCCTCTCCGAAGAATACGGGGCGAAGGTGGTCTTCCTGTGGGGCCCGGGCGAGCAGAACTATGTAAAGGCCGCGATGGCCGCCGCCGCCGGAAAACATCTGCTCTGCCCCGACTTCGACCTGCTGGACCTGGCCGCGCTGATGAAAAGGTCCGGTCTCCACGTCGGGACCAGCTCCGGCCCGATGCACGTCGCCGTCAGCCAGGGCCTCCCGACCTTTACCGTCTATTCCCCCCAGAATTCCCCGGTCAGCTGGAGCCCACCCGGCCCCCTCCACGCCTGGGCGCAGGGCGAGCTCTCTTCGCTTCCTTTCGAAACCGTCTGGTCGCGCCTCGACTCCCATATAAAGTCCCTCAAGGGGGTCCCGGCATGAGCCCCGAACAACTGCGGGACCGGCTCCAGAGCGGCGTAGCGGGCCGCCTGCTCCTTAATACCTTGTCGGGCGCCTACCTGGCAGGCATGGCCGCCAGGAAAACTCTTTACGATATGGGCGTCCTGCGGCGCAGGCGCCTGCCGGTGCCGGTGATCTGCTTCGGAAATATTTCGGCCGGCGGGACCGGCAAAACCTCCACCGTGGTAACGACGGCGCTTGAGCTGGCCAGGTCCGGGCGCAGACCGGCGGTGCTCCTGCGCGGCTATAAGCGCAAGAACGCCTCCGGCGTGACCGTTCTCGCCAAAGGCAAGCCGGTCAGCCTCGAAGACGCCGGCGACGAGGCATTGATGCTGTACCGCCTGCTCGAGCCGGCCGGTGTCCCGGTGCTGGTCTCCACCGACCGCTTCGCCTCCGGCATGATAGCCGCGAAGGAGCTTGGCGCCGACATAATATTGATGGACGACGGCTTCCAGCATTTCGCCATCGAGCGCGACCTGGATATCGCGCTGGTGAACGCCACTTCCCCCTTCTCGTCCGATCACGCCCTGCCCCGGGGCAACCTGAGGGAGCCGGCCTCGGCCCTGGCGCGGGCCTCCGCCGTCATCATCACGCACTGCGAGCAGGTCCAGCAGGACGCGATCGACTCCCTCCACGCCGAGATCTCCAGGCTCGCGCCGAAAGCCGCGATAATAGAGAGCATGCACGCCCCTGAAACTTTCATAGATCCCGCCACCGCAGAGAAAGTGGACCTTAACGCGCTCAAAGGAAGGGAAGCCGTCGCTCTTTCCGGCATCGGCGATCCCGCTTCTTTCGAAGGCGCGCTGACCAAGATGAGGATAGCCCTTAGGCAGATCTGGCGCTACCCTGACCACCATGTTTTTACCGCGAAAGAGCTTGCCGCGGCGCAGCAGACGCGCGAGGGCCTGCCGGTCATAACCACCTACAAGGACTTCGCCCGCTTTCCCGAGGGGTGGCAGGAGCTGCTCGAAGGCGGGGTGCTGATTCTTTCGGTGAAGATAGTGTTCCTCTGCAATGGCTGGAAAACGCTTATGCGGCTGGTCGACGGGGCCGGAAGGAAAAGGGACTGATGCGCGCCTGGCCCGTAAACATAAGAAAAGGTCCTGCCGTCCCCACCGCTTTCCTGGACCGCGACGGGACCCTCAACCGCGACCGCGCCGGGGCCTACGTGACCCGTCCCTCCCAGCTTAAGATCTACGCCTCCGCGCCGGCCGCGCTCAGGATTATCTCGGGAAAGGGCTACCGCATAGTGGTGATAACCAACCAGTCCGGCATCGCCCGCGGGTATATGACCATGGCCGGCTCCGGCGCCATTAACCTGAAGCTCGTCCGGGAGCTCCGCCGCGAAGGCGCCGCCGTGGACGCGGTCTATTTCTGCCCCCACGGCCCGGATGAGAAGTGCGCCTGCCGCAAACCCGAGCCGGGGCTCATAAAAGAAGCGGTAAAGGACCGGCCGGCGGACATGGCACGCTCTTTCGTGGTCGGTGATAAACAATGCGACCTGCTGCTGGCGAAAAGGGCCGGGCTGAAAAGTTTTCTGGTGCTTACCGGCCAGGGAAAGGCCGCAGCGGCGGGCCGCGCCCCGGCGTACAAGAACCTCCTTGCCGTGGCCAGGGCCCTGCCGGACCTGCGCGCTGACAAAGCCGGCCCGGCAGCAAAAAGGAAAAAAACATGAAAAAAAGAATTTTAGTTTCGCAGATAGTAACGCTTGTGCTGCTGATAGCGGCCCGGCCCGAAAGCTGGACGCTCTACTGGGCCGGCCTCGCCGTAATGGCCCTCGGCCAGGCGGTGCGCCTCGCCGCCAGCGCGGCGATAGTTAAATCCAAGACCCTTACGGTGACCGGCCCCTACGCCGCCGTACGAAACCCGCTTTACCTCGGGACCATGGCGATGACGGCCGGCCTCCTGGTAATGCTTTCCTCCCCCTCGCGCCCTCTCCTGACCGCCGCGATCTGGCTCTTCGCCGCGGCGGCCTTCGGCTGGATCTATTATGTGACCATCAAGGCCGAGGAAGTCTACCTCCTCTCCATTTACGGCGCGGATTTTGAGAAATACATGGCGGCCGCGCCGGCTATTCTTCCCTGTCCGCGCGGCCTGGCCGGTTTCTTCGACGTTTCCGCCTACTCCGGAGAGGTCTTCCGGAAAAATAAAGAGTGGCGCGGGATGACCGCCGCTTTAGCCCTCGCCATCTTCGTAGCCGCCCGCATCAAATATGGTTTTTAACTCCCTCCTCATCCTGGCGCTGACCGCCAGCCTGCCCGCTTCGGCGGGCGAGCCACTGCTCGAACACCCCTATCGTGCCCTGCCCCAGTCGACCTCTTCGGCTCCGGCCGCCATGGCGGGGATGGTAAACGGCGAAACGCTGGATTACGACATCTACTGGGGGGCCATCTACGTCGGCAGGTCCTACCTTAAGATAGAGAGCACCGTGGATATCTCCTCCCGCCCGGCCTGGCACATAGTCTCGGAGACCAAGTCCGGCTCTTTCCTGGCGAATTTCTACAAGGTGGACGACCGCAACGAAAGCTGGATGGACGCCGCCGGGCTCCATTCCTACGGCTACTACAAGAAAATTTCCGAGGGCGGCCACTTCTTCAACGAATGGGTCATTTTCGACAGCGCAGCCGGAAAATTCTACGGGATGAAGATGAACCGCAAGCGCCAGATCTCCAGTTTCGAAGGCCCGCTTGACAGGACCGTGAACGACATGCTCTCGGCGGTCTACCGCGTGCGCGCCATGCAGGCGACCCCGGACTCGAAGATCGAGATGGACGTTAACACGAAGCGGAACTGGAAGCTCCAGATCAGGTACGGGAAGCGCGAAAAGATCTCGACCGGGTACGGCAAAAAGAAATGCATTATGGTCGAGCCCATGGCCGGGGAGGAAGGCCTTTTCGTGGCCAAAGCGGGCCGGCGTATGTTCGTCTGGATCACGGACGATGAGCTTAAAGTCCCGATGATGCTTAAAGCCGAGATCTCCATAGGCTCCGTAACCGCAAAACTCGTCCGCCGCACCGTTCAATAACCATAGAATTTCATCCGGGCCGCCGCTGTTTGCTTCCCCCAAAACCCCTCCCGCCCGACCGCTTTTTGTTATAATATTTATATTATGACAAAGGCAGGATTTAAGCGGCTTTCCTCTATAGCTGCGGGCTTCCGCGGGCGAAAGATCGCCGTCTTCGGCGACCTGATGCTCGACCGCTACATAAAAGGCTCCGTAAAAAGAATTTCCCCCGAGGCGCCCGTGCCGGTGGTCCGGGTTACTTCGGAATCCGCCGTATGCGGCGGCTCCGCCAACGTTGCGGTGAACCTTTCGACCCTCGGCGCCTCCGCGGTGCTGATCTCCGTGGCCGGCCGCGACGCAGCGGCCGAGGAGGTTTCCGGCCTTCTGCTCGCCGCCGGTGTGAGCCCCGACGCTTTAGTGCGCGACGCCGCGTTCCGGACCATCGAAAAGACCCGCGTCATCGCCGAGCACCAGCAGGTCGTCCGCTTCGACCGCGAGCACCCGGCGCTCCTGGGCCATGCCGCCCGCAAGGCCGCGCTGGCGGCCCTGGAAGCCGCCCTTAAAGGCGGCTGCGAAGCCCTTATACTTTCCGACTACGGGAAAGGCCTCCTCGAACCAGCCACCATAAGATCGGCGATGGCGCTGGCAGCGAAGCGCGGCGTCCCGGTTTTCGTCGACCCTAAAGTGGAGCATTTCCAGCTTTACCGCGGAGCGTCGTGCATCACCCCCAACACCCTGGAGGCGTTCGGCGGGATGCGCCTGACCCACCGGGACGGCCAGGAGGCCGCCGAGCTGCTGGGCCGCGACATAATGCGCAGGCTGGCGCTGAAGTCCCTGCTGATAACCCAGGGCGAACACGGGATGACCCTTTTCACCCGGAAGGGTTCCGCGATCACGCCGAACCATATTCCGACCCTCGCGCGCGAAGTGTACGACGTTACCGGCGCGGGAGACACCGTTATCTCGGTGCTGGCCCTTACCTGGGCCTCCGGTGCCGCCCCGGAAGAGGCCGCCCTGGCCGCCAACTTCGCCGCCGGCATAGTAGTGGGCAAGCTCGGCACGGCTTCAGTTACGGTAGAAGAGCTTCTCGACAGCGCTAAATCATGGATAAAGACTGCCTGATAGTAATACCGGCCCGCTACGGGTCGCAGCGTTTTCCCGGCAAGGTGCTCGCGCCTATAGCCGGGAAGCCCGTCATCCAGTGGTGCTGGGAAGCGGCGGTAAAGACCGGTCTCGGCGAGGTGATCATCGCCACCGAGCATAAAGCCGTTCTGCGGTTCGCCCTTTCCATAGGCGCGCGCGCCGTGATGACCAGCCCGCGCTGCCAGTCCGGCACCGACCGCGTTTACGAAGCGTCACGCGGGACAAAAGCGAAATTCATAATAAACATACAGGGCGACGAACCGTTCATGAAGGCTTCAACTTTGGTAAAGGCCTTTAAGAAGCTCAGGGCTTCCCCCCTCTGCGACATAGGCACCGCGTGTTCCCGCATAGAGGACAGGAAGGACATAGAGAATCCGAACTGCGTGAAAGTGGCGATGAACGCCGCGGGGCAGGCCCTCTATTTCTCCCGCTCCGCCATCCCGTTCCACCACCCGCTTTCGGACCTGAAGAACTACCCTTACTACAAGCACTGCGGCTTTTATATCTACCGCCGCGAAGCCCTGGAAAAATTCGTAAAACTCAAGCCCAGCCCCCTCGAGAGGCTGGAGCGCCTGGAGCAGCTGCGCGCGCTTGAAAACGGCATGAAGATAGCAGTGGCGGAGGTGCCCGCGCTAGGCCCCGCTATCGACGTGCCGGCCGACATCAGGACGGCTGCGGCATTCCTGAAAAAAAAGGCTAAAAAATGACCCGATACATCTTCGTCACCGGCGGCGTCGTAAGTTCTCTCGGCAAGGGCATAACTGCGGCTTCCATAGGCCGCCTCCTTAAAGCCCACGGTCTTTCGGTCACTATCGTAAAATGCGACCCTTACATCAACGTCGACGCCGGGACCATGGCCCCGCTCCAGCACGGCGAGGTCTTCGTCACGGACGACGGCGCGGAGACCGACCTGGACCTGGGCTACTACGAGCGTTTTCTCGGCATAGACACCAGCCGCATAAACATCGTGACGGCCGGGCAGATCTACCAGACGGTGATCGCCCGCGAGAGGGCCGGCGGCTACCTCGGGCAGACCGTGCAGGTCATCCCGCATATCACCGACGAGATCAAGCGCCGCTTCGTGAAAGCCGCCGAGGGCTTCGACATTACCATCGTGGAGATAGGCGGGACCGTAGGCGACATAGAGAGCCTGCCCTTCCTCGAGGCCGCGCGCCAGATGCGCCCCGACCGCACCCGCAACGACGTCCTTTACCTCCATGTCACCCTGGTGCCCTACCTCAGCGCCTCCGACGAGCTCAAGACCAAACCGACGCAGCACTCCGTCAATAAGCTGCGCGAGATAGGTATAGACCCCGACATCATCGTCTGCCGCGCCGAGAAGCCGCTGGCGAAAGACATAAAGAACAAGATAGCCCTTTTCACCAGCGTCCCCAGGGAAGCCGTGATCGACGCGCCGGACGCGCCCTCCATCTACGACGTGCCGCTGATCCTCAAGAAGCAGGGCCTCGACGAGCAGATCATGATGCTCCTCCGCCTGCGCAGCGGCAAGTGGGATTTCGACGAGTGGACCGATTTCGTGCAGCGCCTTAAAGCCGCGGACAAGGCCGCGCCGGTGCGCATTGCCATAGCCGGCAAGTACACCAAGCTGAAAGATTCCTACAAATCCCTGGTGGAGGCCGTGCAGCACGGCGCCATAGCCAACGGCGTAAAAGCCGAGTTCGACTACGTAGACGTCGAGGACGAGAATTTTGAGGAACACCTGGCTAAAGCGGACGGGCTGATAGTCCCCGGCGGCTTC
This sequence comes from Elusimicrobiales bacterium, assembly GCA_028713125.1. Lineage (GTDB taxonomy): Bacteria > Elusimicrobiota > Elusimicrobia > Elusimicrobiales > UBA9959 > UBA9959. The sequence continues at coordinate 233,041 of JAQTOU010000001.1, forward strand.
GGCGACCGCGGGATAGAGGGCAAGATAGCGGCCGTACGCTACGCGCGCGAGAACGGCCTGCCTTTCCTCGGCATCTGCCTGGGGATGCAGTGCGCCACCATAGAATTCGCCAGGAACGTGCTGGGGCTCAAAGGCGCCCATTCGTCGGAATTCGACCAGAAGACCAAGCACCCCGTCGTGGACCTGATGGCGGAGCAGAAAGGCGTCACGGACAAGGGCGGGACCATGCGGCTCGGCGCCTGGCCCTGCGAGATCAAGGCCGGCACGCTCGCCCACAGGATCTACGGCGCGTCCTCCATCTCGGAGCGCCACCGCCACCGCTACGAGTTCAATTCCAGATACACTCCCCAATATGAAAAGAAAGGTATGATCGTGAGCGGAATGAACCGCAGGATAAAGCTTCCCGAGATGGTGGAGATCAAGGGCCATCCCTGGTTCGTGGGCGTGCAGTTCCACCCGGAATTCAAATCAAAACCGCTTATGCCCCACCCGCTGTTCTTCAGCTTCGTCGCGGCGGCGGTCAAGAACAAGAAGAAAGAGCCCGCGGCCAGCCGCTGACTGCGGCGCCGGGCCCCAAGGAGCGCGCGTGAAACAGAAAGAAGTAAAGGTAAAGAACGTAGTTTTCTCTAATGACAGGCCGCTTGTCTACCTGGCCGGCCCCTGTGTAATAGAGACGCCTAAAGCCTATGAGGCGGAAGCGATAAAACTCAAAAGCATCTTCGCGGCCCTGAAAACCCCGTTCGTGCTGAAAGCTTCTTTTGACAAGGCCAACCGCACTTCGCATAATTCCTTCCGGGGCATAGGGATGGAGTCCGCGCTCGACTTCCTGAAGGACCTTAAGAACAGGCTCTGCGTCCCGCTGCTGGTGGACGTGCACGAGGCCGCGCAGGCCTCGCGCGTGGCCGAAGTGGCGGATATCCTGCAGATCCCTGCCTTCATGTGCCGCCAGACGGACCTGCTTTTCGCCTGCGCCGATACGGGCCGGGCGGTCAACGTGAAAAAAGGCCAGTTCCTTTCCCCTTGGGACACGGAAAATATCGTTAGAAAGCTAGAGAGCCGCGGCGCGAAGGATATCATGCTCACCGAGCGCGGCTCCTCCTTCGGCTACGGGAACCTGGTCGTGGACATGCGCGGGCTGGAGATCATGAAGGACTTCGGCTACCCGGTTATTTTCGACGCTACCCATTCCGTACAGAAACCCGGCGGGCTGGGCACGGCCACGGGCGGGGACAGGCGCTTCATAATGCCGCTGGCCAAGGCGGCCGCGGCCCTGAAGATAGCCGGGGTCTTTTTCGAGGCCCATCCCGATCCGGCCAAGGCGCTTTCCGACGGCCCGAATTCGCTTAAGCTGGACGCGGTCAAGCCCGTAGTCGCGGCCCTTAACCGCGTGGACAGACTGGCGCGGGAGATTTCAGGCGTCAGTTCGAACTAACTGGAGAGAATTACCGGACAGAGGAAATCATATGAAATGTACTAACTGCGGCCAGGAAAACCGGCCTACTCTTAAATTCTGCAAGAAGTGCAATACCGACCTCACTCTGCCGCCGGCCTGGTTCCCGGACTGGAAGTGGCATTTAAAAACACTTTCCTGGATCTACCTCACGCTGATAGCCGGTTTCTTTACCGTCAGCTACCTGCTCCACAAGCTGCCGCCGCCCTATGACCAGCGCCAGATCCCGCCGGAAATGACGCCCTGGCTCAACCCGCACAAAGTGCCGGCTAAATAACCATGACCGCAAAAGACGCGCTTGTACTTAAGACAGCACGCGGCGTGATAGCCGCCGAGAGCCGCGCTGTTGCCGGCCTGTCGAAAACGCTGGACGCCTCCTTCCTCAAGGCAGTGCGCCTCCTCGAGGCCTGCCCGGGGAAGGCCGTCCTGCTCGGAGTGGGAAAATCCGGCCTGATAGCCCGCAAGGTCGCCTCCACGCTGGCCTCTACCGGAACCCGGAGCGTCTACCTGCACCCCGTGGAATCGCTGCACGGAGACCTCGGGATGATCGCCGCCGGCGACGTGGCCGTGGCGCTCTCCTATTCCGGTGAAACGGAAGAGACCACGAAGCTCCTGCCGATACTCAAAAAACAAGGCCTCCCCGTCATTTCGATCACCAACAACCCCGATTCCCGGATGGCCCGCTATTCCGACGTGACGCTGTGCCTGCACGTAAAAGCCGAGGCCTGCCCCTACGACATAGTCCCGACCTCTTCCACCACGGCCATGCTGGCGCTCGGCGACGCGCTCGCCGTCACGCTGATGACGCTCAAAGGTTTCGACAAGACGGGTTTCGCCCGCCTGCACCCGGGCGGCAGCCTGGGGAAGCTCCTGAATCTTAAAGTCGGCGACCTTATGCACAAGGGCCGGGAAAACCCGGTGATCAAGGAAGGCGCCACCGTGCTCGACGCCCTTAAGGTCATGACAGCGACCAAGGCCGGCGCGGTCTCGGTCACCGGCGCGGACGGGAAGCTGACCGGCTATTTTACCGACGGAGACCTGCGGCGCAGGCTCCAGGACGGGCTCGCGGACCTGTATCTCCCCGTCAGGCTGGTGATGACCAGCCGCCCCCTGACCGTGCACCCCGAGACCATGGCCATGGAAGCAGCGCGCCTGATCTCGGAGAAAAAGATCGACAACCTCCCGGTGACCGACGCCAGGACAGGCCGCCCCGTGGGGATAATAGACGAGCGCGACCTCCTGAAAGAGGGCCTGGGTTGAAAAAATTCATCCCCCTCCTTTTGCTGTCCCTGGCCGGCTGCTCGGACGCCGGCGTGCGCGAGGCGGCGCCCGGGATCAGCCTGCTTAAGAATTTTTCCATGGCCGAGACGGCCTCGGGGGCGCTTACCTGGCGGCTGGACGCGGACATCGGCAGGCTGGACGAGAAGAAGGGCCTGATCACTTTCAGCGCGCCGCGCATCAAGTTCTACGACCAGGACAAGGTCTCCTCGGAGATCACAGCCCGCACGGGACTCCTGCGCATGCAGGAAAAAAGCGCCGACCTCAGCGACGAGGTAGAGGTAGACGCGAAGAAGGACGGGATGCGGCTCAGGACCACCAGGCTTTATTACAGCTCCGCGCGCGCCAAGATCTGGACCGAAGAGCCGGTTACCATCTATAAAGGCCGGACGGTGATAAACGGCCGCGGATTTATCGCCAACCCCGATCTTTCAGAGATAGAAATACAACACCAGGAGACGCGGCTGACCGGCAAATGACACTATTTTTTTCTATTCTTCTGCTGGCCGCTTCAGCCCTGCCTTCCTTCAGCTCGGCGGCGGACTCCGTTAAGGGGTCCAGGGCCGAGGAAGATTTCCTGATGGGCTCCGTAGTAAAGAGCGACAAGTGGAAGATGGACCGGACCAACGACAGGGAGATCTTCGAGGGAAACGTCTCCTTCCGCAACCCGCGCTACACGCTCAAGGCCGACTACGCCCAGTACAGCAGGCCCGCGCAGGCCTGGAACATCAACGGCTCGGTCTATATACTGCGCCTCTTGGAAGACAAGTCCACGGTAGAGATGAACTGCAGCAAGGCCGTTTATCTCGATACCCTTGAGGAAGCCACCCTGGAGAGAGGGACCCTGCCGATAAGGATGAAATATACCGGTCCCGACGGGCGCGTCCTCAGGGGCCGCTCCGACAAGACCTTCGCCGAGAACAAGAAGGGGCTTATGAGCTTCGACGGGAACTTTTCCCTCTCCACCGACAACCTGGATATGTACGCGCAGAAAGGCCTCTACAACAACGCCGAAGGGACCTTCCTGATGTACGAGTCCACCCCCATGGCCGTCGGGAACCGCCAGGACTATGATTTCGCCATAAACTCGGAGCGGATAAAATTCTTCAAAGATAGCCGCGATATAAAGTTCTATAATAGGGTGACCGGCTGGGTAAAGGACGTCGCAGCAAGCACCCGGCCGGCAGCCGGCAGCGTCAGGCAATAACATGAAACTGGAATGCAGCCTTCTTGAAAAGTCCTTCGGCCGCCGCCAGGTGGTCAACGGCATCTCGCTGTATGTGAATTCGGGCGAGGTCTGCGGCCTGCTGGGCCCCAACGGCGCCGGCAAAACCACCACTTTCCATATGCTCGTCGGCTTCCTGGAGCCGGACGCGGGCAAGGTTTTCCTCGACGGCCGCGACGCGACCATGGAACCGATGTACGAGCGGGCGCGCGGCGGCATAGGCTACCTGGCTCAGGAGCCGACCGTTTTCCGCGGCCTGACCGTAGCGCAGAACCTCGAGGCCATCCTGGAGCGGACCACCCCCGATAAAAAAAAGATGCGGGAGCGGGTGGACGCCCTGCTCGGCGAATTCGGCCTGCTGAAATTGAAGGACCAGAAATCCTGGACCCTTTCCGGCGGCGAGAAGCGCCGGCTGGAAGTGGCGCGGGTTATGATAAACGATCCGAAGATCATCCTTCTCGACGAGCCTTTTGTCGGCATCGACCCTATTACGGTGAGCGAGCTTAAAAAGATCATCCTTCACCTGAAAGAAAAAGGCATCGGCGTGCTCATCACCGACCACAACGTCCGCGAGACCCTTTCCATCACCGACCGCTCCTACCTGATCTACCAGGGCCAGATCCTCATCGAAGGCAACGCCGACACCCTCCTCAACGACCCCAAAGCCCGCGAGCTCTACCTGGGCTGGGACTTCAAGCTGTAAAGCAACAACAGATAAAAGACCGCGAGATGCGAAGTCGGGGTCTACCACAGGGGCCAGAACGCAAAACCGGCGTCGCGCACACCGTGCGCGCGCCTGCCGGTCTCGAGCTCGGCGCTTACGCAAGCCTCGCTCTCCGACGGGCTTTTGCTAACCTGGCCCCTGTGGTCTCCCCTCCAATCACTTTGTTAGACGGCGCGTCTCCGTTAAGTCTGAAATCTGGGCGGAGACCGTGCGGGCCGGGTTAGCAAAACCCTCGGAGAGCCCGCCGGTTGCATAGCCCGGCGGGCGAACACGGAGTGAGGCCACGGTGTGGCCGAACGCGTTTTGCGTTCCGGCACGCACGGTAGGCCGCCCAGCCGTCTCTCGCAATTGCGAATTAAACTAAGTGAATGTTTCCAGGTGCGTGTGAAGTCCGTGTGAACGGATGAATTTCATAGCTGTGTCGTGCTGGCGCTCGGCTTGGGCGGTTTGGCCCATTAGGTAGTAGAGCGCGGAGAGGGAGAGCAGGGTGAGGGCTTCGCCGCGGGGCTCGGAGCGGCCTTTGAATAAACTGGCGGCTTTGCGGTAGTGGGCGAGGGCGGAGGTGAAATCTCCGTTCTTTTTTTTGATCTCGCCCATCCCCCACTCTACGAAACCGAGGTCGGCCCAGTCGGACAGGCCGGAGTAGAGCTTATGCGCGCGCGTATAGCCCGCGTAGGCGTCCTCGAGGCGGCCCAGCTGTCGCAGGACGTTCGCCGTGCCGCACTCGGCATAGGCCTTGGCGAAAGCGTCGTCCGTGCCCGCGAAGAGTTTCCTGGCCCGCACATAGCAGTCAAGGGCGCGGCCCATGAAGCCGGCCACGCGCAGGATGCCGCCCAGGCCGAACAGGGCGTAGCCGGAGGCGGCCTCGTCCTTGTCCTTATTGGCGAATTTAAGCGCCTCTTCAAAGGCGCTTATCCCCTCGGCGTAGCGGCCCTGCAGGCGGTAAAGCCCGCCCAGGGCCCAGAGGGTGAAGGCCGCTCCTCCACAATCCCGGGCCTTCCGGTAGCCCCTGAGGAGCTTTTCGAGCAGCCGGGCGGCCTCAGCCAGCCTGCCTACCAGCCGCAGAGCCAGGGCCCATTCCAGCTCCGCGTCTTCCGCGGCGATTCCAAGCTTCTTAGAAAGCACCAAAGCTTTTTTAGCGGACTCTACCGCCGCCTTCTCGTTCCCAAGCGCCCGGCAGCAGCGCGCTTCACCGAGCAACGCCTCAAGTTCCAGCGCCCGGTCGCCTTTAGAGCCCTTCCGGGCCAAGGCATATTCCCTGACCGCTTCTGCAAAAAGCCCCAGGCCGCGCAGCGCCTCGCCTTTCAGGAAAAACGTGCGGGCTTTCCCTCCCCCGCAGGTCGTTTTACCGAGGCAGGCCAGCGCCTTGGCGAATTCGCCGTCGTCGAGATGTTTTTCTATCCTTTCCGGGTTTTGCATATATGATTTCTCAACTTTGCGGAAGCAGCCGCTTGATCTCGCGGAGCAGGTCTTCCAGGTTATAGGGTTTCTTCATGAAATTGCGGGCGCCGCAGCTCTTCGCCTTTTCTATGCTTTCCGGCGTGTCGAGCGTCGAGATTATAAGGACCGGGGTATGCCTGGTAAGATTATCGCGCATGAGCGCATTGCACACGTCGTAGCCGTTCAGCTTCGGCAGCAGCAGGTCCAGCAGGACAAGGTCGGGCTTCTCCCGGCGCGCCAGCGCCAGGCCCGCGACCCCGTCGGCCGCGTGGAAGACCGTATGCCCTTCGGCTTCGAGCACCTCTTTAAGCACCGTCGAGGCGGCCTTGCTGTCCTCTATCATCACTATCCTGCGGCCGGTCATCGGGCCGCCCCGCGTTTATACTCGGCGGACAGCGCTATGTACGTTTTTTCCGACTTGACCAGCCCGGCGCATTCCTCGTCGGTAAGCGGCCTCTTTACCTTGCCCGGCGCCCCCATCACCATGCTCCGGGCAGGGATAACGGAGCCCGGGGTAACGACCGCTCCGGCGGCGATCACGCAGTACTCCCCTATCTCGCAATCCATCACGACCGCGCCCATACCGACCAGGGAGTGCGCGCCTATCGCGGAACCGTGGATAATGGCCGAATGCCCTACGGTCACCCCTTCGCCGATAAGCACCGGCCTGCCGGTGTTAGGATGCAGGACGGCCAGGTCCTGTATGTTCGAGCCCCTCCCCACTTCTATGCGGTCCACATCGCCCCTGATCACCGAGCCCGGCCAGACGGAGACTTCGTCGGCTATCCTGACCCTGCCTATCAGGCAGGCGGACGGGTGAACCCAGGCTCCGGGCGATACCTCAGGGGAATAATCCAGGAATTTCTCGGTCATTGCGCACCTCTCCCGTGGCGGCGATGCTCCGGGCCGGAAACCGGTTCGGAAGCATGCAGCGCCCAATAGATAAAAACACTGGCGAAGGCCGGCAGCAGATAATAGAAAAACCGGAAAAGCAGGCTGGCCGTAAGCGCCTGCGCCACCGGGATGCCCATCCCTGAGAAAGCGGCCGTCATCGCGGCCTCCATAGCCCCCAGCCCCCCGGGGAGGATGGGGATGATGGTCATCAGCATGCCGAAGGCGAAGCCCGCTACAAGCGTGGTCGCGCCGAGCGAAATGCCGACGGCCTTGAATGCGAAGTAGAGTATCAGCATATTGCTCACCCAGTCGCAGAAAACGTAGCCTACCACCTTAGGGAGTTCGTATTTGCGCCCATGTATCGTGCGTATGCCCTCATCGAGCTGGCGCTCGAACTTGTCGAAGTTCTCCCGCGGGATCTCCCTCTTCGAAAAAATAAAGATCACCCGGTTCACGGCCAGGAAAAGCTTCCGGGCCCAGGCGGCGCGGAGCTCGTGATGGAAGAACAGCAGAGTGAGCGTAAAAGCGAAACCGAGGACCGCCGCCACGCCTATCAGCGACTGAGTCATACTCCGGTTAAAATCGGGGGTCTGGATGAACTGAAGCACCGCGCCCTCAACTACGATAACCGCAAGCGCCAGGTAAATAAGGACGGTTATGACTACGGAAGAAGTAACGCTCGCACCGTAAGGTACTCTGCGCTTCCCCAGCAGGTGCGCCCGGGTGGCAAAACCGCTGATGCCGGCCGAAGAGACAAAATAGTTTACGGTAGTAGAAACAAAAGCTATACCTGCTACCTCGAAGAATGGGAGGCGTATCCCGAGTATCCTAAGCACTTCCCAGAGCGTGAAGCCCATAAAGGTATAGCTTGATACGGCGAAAAAGAAGGAGATCAGGAGCCATTTGGGGTTGGAATTGAGTACCGTGCTGGTAATATCTCCCAGGTTTGGATAGATCAGCCAGACGAGGATCCCCAGCGACAGCAGCAAAGGGGCATAAAGTGCCAATTTTTTCCGCGCTGAGACCTGTTTCATAATTTGTTAAAATTAGTTTATATTATTATCGGCGGCGATGAAAGCCCGGGAATCCAGGCCGCCGGCCTTCAGAAGCGTTCGGCTGCCGTCAGAGACAACCATGGCCACATATAAGTTCGATTTTATAGTGGTGGGCAGCGGGGCTGCCGGCCTCCTGGCCGCGCATAAGCTGGCCAGATCCGGCCGCGTGGCCATAATAACCAAGCGCTCGCCGGAAATCTCCAACAGCAACCTCGCCCAGGGCGGCATAGCCGCGGTAACCGCCCCGAACGATAATTTTTCCCTGCACATAGCCGACACCCTGCGAACCGGCGCAGGCCTTTCCGACCCGCGCGTGGTAAAGCTGGTCATAAGCGAGGCCCCCGCCAGGATACAGGAACTGGTGGAGATCGGAACCCGCTTCACGCTCAAGAACGGAACTTTCGAGCTTGGCCTCGAGGGCGGGCACTCCCGCCGCCGTATCCTCCATGCCGCCGACGCCACCGGCCGCGAAATAGAGCGCGCCCTGCTCGAGTCCTGCAGGAGCGACAGCAACATAACCTTCTTCCCCTACTTCTCAGCCGTAGACCTTATCCTTAAAAGCCGCCCGGCCCGGGTGCGACCGAAGAAGAACTCCTGTCTGGGCGTTTACGCGCTCGAGGAAGCGACCGGCCGCGTCCACAGTTTCATCGCCCCCGCCGTCCTGCTGGCCTCGGGCGGGGCCGGCAAGGTTTACCGCTACACCTCCAACCCCGACGTGACCACCGGGGACGGCATGGCCATGGCCTACCGGGCCGGGCTCAAGCTGGTGAACATGGAATTCGTGCAGTTCCATCCCACCTGCCTTTACCACCCTCAGGCCAAGTCGTTCCTGATCTCGGAGGCCCTCCGTGGCGAGGGCGGGATCCTGCGCGGCGGCGACGGGAAAGCCTTCATGAAGAACTACTCCCGCTACCTTGAGCTGGCCCCCAGGGATATCGTGGCGCGCGCGATAGACTCCGAGCTCAAGCGCACCGGCGCCGACTGCGTCTACCTGGACATGACGCATTTAAAGCCGGCTTTCCTGAAAAAGCGCTTCCCGACCATTTACGACAAATGCCTCGAGCTGGGGATAGACATAACAAAAGACCCCATCCCGGTAGTCCCGGCCGCCCACTTCTTCTGCGGCGGCGTCAGTTCCGACGAGCATGGGAAGACCCGGCTGCCCGGGCTCTACGCAATTGGCGAAGTAGCTCATAGCGGCCTGCACGGCGCCAACCGGCTCGCTTCTAATTCCCTGCTTGAAGCCTGTGTCTTCGCCCATCGCGCGGCAGAAGCCATAAAGAGCGGCTGCAAGCGCCGCCCCGCCGGAGAAAAGCCGGCGCGCTGGACCACCGGCAATGCCCGTCCCTCCGACGAGGCCGTCATCATAACGCATAACTGGGACGAGATCCGCACGCTGATGTGGAACTACGTCGGCATAGTGCGCAGCGACAAGCGCCTGGCCCGCGCCAGCGCCCGGGTAAAGGTGATCTCGGAAGAGATAATAAAGTATTACTGGGACTTCCTGCTTACCCGCGACCTGCTCGAACTCAGGAACATAGCCTGTCTGGCGGACGTCATCATACGCTCCGCGCGCAGCCGGAAGGAAAGCCGCGGCCTGCACTACACCGTGGATTATCCGGAACAGTCCGGGAAATTCAGCAGGCCCACTTCGGTGGACAGGTACCAGGGGCAAAAAAAACATGGATAAGCTCATTATCAGCGGCGCACGCTCCCACAACCTCAAGAACCTCAGCCTGGAAATACCCAAGCTGAAACTCATAGTCATTACCGGCCTTTCCGGCTCGGGCAAGTCCACCCTCGCTTTCGACACGATTTACGCCGAGGGACAGCGCCGCTACGTAGAGTCCCTCTCCGCCTACGCCCGCCAGTTCCTGGAGCAGATGGACAAGCCCGACGTGGATTCCATAGAAGGCCTTTCCCCCGCCATAGCCATACAGCAGCACAGCCCGTCCAAGAACCCCCGGTCCACCGTCGGAACCGTTACCGAGGTTTACGACTACCTGCGCCTGCTTTACGCTAAGGCCGGCCGCCCCTATTGCCCCTCCTGCCATAAGCCTATCAAAGCGTGGTCGGCGCAGGGCATAACGGCCGAACTGCTTGCAAGATACGGCGGCAAAAAAACGCGCATATTCGCGCCCCTGGTCCGCGGCCGCAGCGGGACTTACGAAGAGCTCTTCGCCCGCCTGCGCAAGGCCGGTTTTACGAAAGCGCGGGTCGACGGCAAGCTTTTCCCGCTGGAGACGCCGCCGGAGCTTAAGCGCTATATCAAGCACGATATAGATCTTTTCGTCGATGAATTCACCGTCTCCAAGGACGACCGCGAGCGCCTCAGCGAGGCCGTAGCCCTGGCCCTAGCCCAATCGAAGGGGCTGCTTATCGCCGGAGAGGCCGCCGCTAAAGCCGCCGAAAGCCTCTACAGCGAAAAGAACGCCTGCCCCTCCTGCGGGATCAGTTTCCCCGAGCTCGAGCCGCGCCTGTTCTCCTTCAACTCCCCCCACGGCGCCTGCCCCGAATGCGACGGCCTCGGGATAAAGATAGAGATCGACCCGGACCTCGTAGTCCCGGACAAGACCAAGTCGGTCAACGGCGGCGCGCTCGAGGCCTGGGCCAACCCGGTGACCACCCGCACGCACAGGTGGAAGGGCTCCTGGTCCGGCTACTACGCGGACATGCTCAATACCGCGGCCGAGGAGAACGGCATAGACCTGGACAAGCCCTGGAAGGATATGCCGAAGGCGCACCGGGAGATGCTCCTTAACGGGGCCGGGGATTTCGAAGGCGTGATGACCAATTTGAAGCGCCGCCATACCGAAAGCGAATCAGACTTCGTCAAGGAAGAGATCTACACGAAGTTCATGCGCGAAACGGTCTGCCCGAAATGCAAAGGCCTGCGGCTCAAGCCCGAAGGCTTAAGCGTTCTCGTCGGGGAAAAGAACATCGCGCAGGTCACCGCCCTGCCTATTGCCCAGGCAAAAGGCTTCATGGCCGCGCTGGACCTGAGCGAAAAAGAGCGGGCCATCGCCCGCTTGATACTTAAGGAGATAAACTCGCGGCTCTCCTTCCTGAACGACGTCGGGCTGGGCTACATCTCCCTCGACCGCCGCTCGGAAACGCTTTCGGGCGGAGAGGCGCAGCGCATACAGCTGGCCACGCAGATAGGCTCCGGCCTTACCGGCGTGCTCTACGTGCTGGACGAGCCGACCATAGGCCTGCACCAGCGCGACAATGCCCGGCTCATAAACACTTTAAAGTCCCTGCGGGACATAGGCAATACCCTGCTCGTAGTGGAGCATGACGAGGCCGTGATAAGGGCCGCCGACCATATCATAGACCTCGGCCCCGGCGCCGGGGCGGCGGGCGGCTATATAGTGGCCCAGGGCTCCCTCGAGGAGCTTATCAGGAACAAGAAATCCGTGACTGGGCCATACCTCACCGGGGAACGCTCCTCCACCCTGGAGAGGGAACCCCGCAGGCACGCCGGCAAGTTCCTGGAATTTACCGGGGCCAGCCAGTTCAACTTAAAGAACGTCGACGTGAAAATACCGCTCGGCCTGTTCGTCAGCATCTGCGGCGTCTCCGGCTCCGGCAAATCCACGCTGCTCTACGAAATAGTCTACAAAGCGCTGGCTAGAGAACTCTATAAATCAAAAGAATTGCCGGGCGCTTTCCGTTCGATGAAAGGCGCGGGGCAGATAGACAAGGTAATAATAGTGGACCAGTCCCCCATAGGCCGCACGCCGCGCTCCAACCCCTCCACCTACAGCGGGGTCTTCAACCATATCAGGGACCTTTTCGCCGCCCTCCCCGAGGCCAAGCGGCGCGGCTATGAGCCCGGCCGCTTCTCCTTCAACGTCAAGGGCGGGCGCTGCGAGGCCTGCCAGGGCGACGGGACCATCAAGATCCAGATGCAGTTCCTACCCGACGTCTACGTGAAATGCGACGAATGCTCGGGTAGAAGGTTCAACGACGATACCCTCGAGGTCCGCTTCAAGGGAAAAACCATCTCAGAGGTCCTGGACCTCTCGGTGGAGGAAGCCAGGGTCCTGTTCGCCGACATCCCGCGGATCGAGAAGATCCTGTCCACCATGAGCGAAGTCGGCCTGGATTACCTCAAGCTGGGGCAGAGCGCCACCACCCTGTCCGGCGGCGAAGCCCAGCGCCTCAAGCTGGCCGAGCAGCTCGCCCGCCGCGCCACCGGCCGCACCCTCTACATCCTCGACGAGCCCACCACCGGCCTCCACTTCTCCGACGTAGAAAAGCTCCTCAAAGTCCTGCACCGCCTCTCCGAAGCCGGCAACACCGTCCTCGTCATCGAGCACAACCTGGACGTCATAGCCGCCTCCGACTGGCTCATCGAGCTGGGCCCCGAGGGCGGCGATGCCGGCGGCAAGCTGGTCTATTCCGGCCCCGTCTGCGACGTCCTTAAAGTCAAAGCCTCCCACACCGGGACCTACCTCAAGGAGCACCTCGACATAAAAAAATCCGGCATCTGCTGAACAGACAGCCGCGCCTATATCCCGGATTCTCCTTAGGCCCTCCTGCAGGGCGACGCAGGGGCCGGGTTAGTAAAACCCTCGGAGAGCCCGCCGGTTGCATAGCCCGGCGGGCGAACACGGAGCGAGGCCACGGTGTGGCCGAGCGCGTTTTGCGTTCCGGCCCCTGTGGCGCCATGCAGCCATCCACGCTAAACATTGTGTAATCTATTTTTTAGAACCGAAGTTGCTGAAGGAAAAAGAGGAGAACTGCACCGGCTTGAAATCGAAGCTGGCCGAGCGGACGCCCGACGGCTGGCCTTTGAGGTCGGCCTGGGAGTAGTCCGCCAGCCACGCGGACCATTTGCGGCCGAAGTCTCCCCCCTCCCTGACCCGGTACCCCTTCCAGAGAGCGTCCTCCACCTTTTCGCCGGAGCGCATCGCCTCGCAGAAAGCCTTGAACTGCACCCGCGTAGTAGGCTTGTAGAGATAGAGCACCGTGCCGTAGGCCTGCAGGTACCAGTCGGCTATCTTCGAATCCGATTTAAGCCCTTCTATCTTCAAGTCGAAGAAACCGGGAAAAGGCGTCTGCCGGTCCGCCGGGAAATACGCCAGCGCCTTGCTCCAGGGCCCCCCCTCCGGAGTAACCGATTCCTCCAGGTAGACCGCGAGCCCCTCGTTAAGCCACTGCGGCGGATACTTGAGTTTCTCGCCGAAAAAGCCCTCGAAATAAAGATGGCTCAGCTCATGGGCGATAACCGCCTTCAGCTTCGTAATATCCCCCGTATCGTAGACCACGACGGTCTTCTTGGAAAAATAGGCCAGCCCCTTCGACCAGCGCGGCGGGTTGAACTCCCCGTTCACATAAGAGTCCTGGGATGAGTAAATATAGATCTTCGCCTTTTCCTTCACCATCCAGGGGGCGAACATGGACATCTTCAGGCGCATCGAGGAATAGATCTTCTCCAGCTCCAGCGAGATGGACGCGGGGGCCCAGGCGCCTTCGTGCAGTATCTCGAAGTGCGGGGAGGACTTGACGTTCCAATTGGAGACTTTAGGGGCGGTGGCCAGCTCGGCGCCGTAGGCGCCGGCGGCAAGGAACATGCAGGCTAGAGCGGTTATCAGGCGCATGATTAAAAGAAGACTCGGGCTACTGGTCTTCGTCAGAGGTCATGGTTATCCTGGTCGTCGTGCCCGCGGGCGCGGTCTGGTAAGTAATGCTCTTGCCGTCGGGAAGGGCCGGCATGACGGGCCCACCGCCGAAGTTCCAGGATGAAAAAACCGCCTGGGTATACCCCCCGACGCGGGTGGTGGTAGCGGCGGAGCGGTAATTGCGCGCGGCTATCATGTAGCGCGCGAGCACCCACTTCATCAGCGAGACGGCGATCATGGAAAGCAGGATGGACATGACCAGCGTCTGCAGCAGTGCCGTGCCTTTTCTCCAGCGGGGTTTCATCCTTATAGTCTAGCAGAGAAAGCCCCGTTTTTCAATGGAGAGCGGGCTTGCCGCGCGAAGCGGAAATATTAGGGAGCGCCTATTTGGCGCAGTTGAACCTGACCGAGGTGTCCAGCCTGAAATCCACATCGCGCTGGTTCTTGCCGAGGCCGGCGTTCGCGGCGATCCATTGCGAGCGGATGAGCACGCGGACGATATCCGCCTCCCGCACATTGTCGTTGGAATGCCGGGAGAAGACAGTGGTTCCGGTCAGCATCGGAACTACATTTTCTACCAGCTTCTCACCGGCCGAGCAGCCGCCCGGCGCGGCATAAGCGGCGGCCCAGGGGAGGGCGCCGGCGGTCCCGCAGGCAGTGGCGTTGTTATAGCCGATATTCCCGGTAAAATAATAAAGGCTGCCGTTCTGCAGGCAGAAATAATGCCAGGAAGCCGGCGCCGCGATGGTTATGGGATAGCAGCCGGAGCCGTCTGGCAGGGCCTTGTCCACGTTCACGGCAAAGGCCAGCACATTGCCGGCGGTACCGGGAAGAGGGAGGTCTACCCGGGTGGCCGTTGAAAGGGTGTTCTGCACCTTCTTCATGGCCAGGAGCACATTGGTCTTGATAATGTTCTTCCGGTAGTTCTGGAACACATGGCGGTTGGTGGTGGCGACGATGGTAGCCAGCGAGGCGGCGATAAAGCTGAAGATAAAAACGGAGAGCACCAGCTCCGCCAGAGTAAAGCCTTCCCGTTCTTTCATATTAATCCGTATAGACCAGGCTGAAAGCCACCCGCTTGCAGGCATTGGCCCCGGTGCCGAAACCGCAATTATTATCAGTTACCGTGTATTTCAGCCCGCAGATGGAACTGCCGCCCGAGCAGGCGGCGCCGGTCGGGTTCAGCACCGGGTTATTGCCGCCGTTCATGAGAGAAGAAATATCATGGGTTCCGGCCGCCAGCGCCCAGCCGCCGGAGCTGTCCGCCGACCAGCAGCCTACGCAGCCGCCAGCCGAGACCGGGACATAGTTGGCGTCTCCGGGGAGCGCGCTGACATAGCTTTTAAGGGTGTCCTGGGCGCGCTTCAGCAGCATCGACGCGGCGTCCCGCTTGTCGGCCTTGGAATCGGAGACGTAGCTGGACAGCACCACGGAAAAAACTGCGGTTGTGGTTATAGCCGCTATCATGGTGGCCATTGTCACCTCTATCAGGGTCTGGCCGGGCCTCTTCCGTGTTTTCATAGCTCAGAACTTTGGACAGGGCGGGGCGCCGTTCAAAGCTGCGCAGCCGCCGACCGTATTGAAACTGTAGCCCCAGTTATCGTAAGGCCCGCCGGTGTCTACCCTGTCGACGCAGGCGGCGGCGCCGCCGCAGGAACCGCCGACGCTGAACTTATACGAAGCGTTAGTCCAATCCTGGGGGGCGACGTAATTGCATCGGACCAAATTGCAGGCGTTCCCGTCTCCGATATTGCAGCCGCCGGAATTACAGCTGGCCGTGATATCGCCGCTGAGGCTGTTATTCGGATTGTCGATCTTGAACATCCTGTAGGCCGAAGCCAGGAGCTGTCCTATCGCCAGGGCGTCGGTGGCCTTCGAACTTTCGATGGTCTTATAGTAATACGGCATACTCATCGAAGCGAGGATGCCCATGATAAGCACCACCACCACCATCTCGATAAGCGTAAAGCCTCTTTTAATTCTTTTCATTTTTTTCTCCCCCTCAGCCCGCGCCGATCTGCGACAGCTGGAAGATAGGCATGAAGATGCTCATCACGATCACGCCCACCAGCCCGCCTACGCCGACGACCAGGATCGGGTCTATCATCGAAGAGAAGCGCCTGAGGAACTGGTCTATCTGCTCCTGGTAATATTTGGATAGCACGACGATGATGTCGGGCAGCTTGCCGGATTCCTCGCCCATCCACATCATTTCCGTGACCATCGGCGGGAAGATCCCGGTCTTCTTGAAGGACTCCGAGATCGAGCGGCCGCTGGCGATATCGTTCTTCGCCTTCCTCAGCGCGTTCTGGAAGATGAGGTTCTTCTTGAACGCGCCCTCGAGCACCGAGACGGCGTTCAGGATGCTGACGCCGGAACGGATCAGGGTGGCCATGGTCGTGAGCATGCGCTCGACCTGCATGGCCTTGATAAGCGTGCCGAAGAGCGGCATATTCATCTGGATATGGTTCCAGGTCAGCCGGCCCGGCGGGGTGGCGATATAGGCCCTGAAGGCGAAGAAACTGCCTATTATGCTCACCAGGATCAGCACCAGGTACTTGCTCATTATAGCCGAGATGCCGACGATGGTCCGGGTAAGGATGGGCAGGGTGAGGTTGAAATCCTTGAAAATGTCGGCGAAGACCGGCACGATGTACATTACGAAGTAGATCAGCACGCCCATCGACATCGTCATCAGCACGGCCGGGTAGGAAACGGCGGTTATAATTTTGGACTTTACGTTTTCCTGCGATTCGCTGTAGGCGGTGATCTGGCGCAGCACGGCCGGCAGCTGGCCGGAGACCTCGCCCGCCTGCACCAGCGAAACCCAGATCTCGTCGAAGACCTTGGGATGCTTCTCCAAAGCTTTATGGAAGGCGCCGCCGGCGGAGACTTCTTTGGTGATCGCGGAAAGCACCGCGCCGAGGTTCTTGTTCTCGGCGTGCTCGGAGAGCAGCGAAAGGGCGCGGACGAGCGGGATGCCGCCGCCGATAAGCGTGGCCATCTGCTCGCCGAAGAAGACCATCTCGCGGCCGGAGACGCTGCCGCCGCTGAACTTCTTCAGGCTCATTATCCCCTTGGACTTGGTGTCCTCGGACTGGATGGATAGGATGAAGAGGCCCTTGGTCTGGAGCGACTGTACCGCGCCGTCTTCGTCGTCGGCGTCGAGGGCTCCGGTGGTTACCGTGCCCTGTGCGTCCTGAACCGTGTAAATGAATCGTCCCATAGCTCCCTTCCGTGGATCAGATAAGCGCTCTATATATTATGCGTCGCGCTTCGCGAAAAAACAAGGCCTATTCCGGCGCCCCGCACAGGCGGCAGGAACTTTATCCGGGGCCCCAGGTCAGCGCTCTGAAACTGTGACCGACAGCATGTCTTCCACCGAGGTTATCCCGGCGAGCACCTTGCGCCAGCCGCTGGCGCGCAGGTTCCAGGCGCCGCCCTTGGCGGCCTCGAAAGCCAGCTTGTGCACGTCGGCGTCTTTATAGATTATCTGCTTCATCGCGTCGGTGTTGAAATAAACCTCGTAAATAGCTTTCCGGCCCTTGTAGCCCATGTTATTGCACTTCGGGCAGCCGACGGCCTTGTAGAAAGTCATCTTGGCCGGGTCCGGCGGAGGATTTATCATGCACTCGGCCAGGCACTGGTCGATCTCGCTCTGGGGCGGCTTGTAGGGAACCTTGCATAGCGGGCAGAGCTGCCGCACGAGGCGCTGGGCCGCCAGGAGCAGGAGGGTGCTGGCCAGCAGGTATTTCTCGATATTCATGTCCAGGAGGCGCGGGACGGCCTCGAGGGCGCTGTTGGTATGCAGCGTGGAAAGCACTAGGTGGCCGGTCATGGCGGCTTTCAGACAGGCCTCGGCGGTTTCGTTGTCGCGGACCTCGCCGACCAGGATGACGTCGGGGTCCTGCCGGAGGAAAGAGCGCAGGCCGGAGGCCATGGTAAGGCCTATCGCGGGCTTCACCTGCACCTGGCTGATGCCCTCCATCTTGATTTCGACGGGATCCTCCAGCGTCATGATGTTCAGCTCGGGTGACTTGATCGTATTCAGCACGGCGTTGAGGGTTGTGGTCTTACCGGAACCGGTAGGACCGGTCAGGAAGATCAGGCCGTTGGGCGCGGAAGCCGCCTTAAGGAAGTCCTCCATCTGGCGCGGCTCGAAACCGATTATTTTGACGTTGAGCTCCACGGAACCCCTGTCCAGGATACGCATGACCAGCTTTTCGCCGAAGACCGTAGGGCAGATGCTTACGCGGATCTCGATGATGCGGTTCTGGTACTTGATGGAAAAGCTGCCGTCCTGCGGCAGGCGCCGCTCGGAGATGTCCAGCTTCGAAAGGATCTTCACGCGCGAGATCATCGCGTCCACCAGCTCCTTCGGGGGAGCGCTGCGCTCGTAAAGCACGCCGTCGATGCGCAGGCGCAGGGAGATCTTCTCGTCGAATTTCTCGAGGTGAATATCGCTGGTCCTCTCGGAGATCGCCTGCTTCATAATGGCGTTCACCAGCTTGATCGACTGGGCGCCCTTGGACTCGCCGATGATGACCTTGTCCAGGTCCAGCTTCCCGTCTGGGGTTATGACGTCGGAGTCCGAGGTTTCGCCGCCCCCCCCGCCCTTCTCCATGGCCTTGTCCAGCACCGTGTCGATCATGTTCGACTGGCCCTGGTAGAAAGCGTCTATAACTTTCAGGATCTGGGCCTTGGTGGAAATAAAAAGCTGTATCTCCATGCCGGAGACGAGCTTGATATTATCCAGCATCATTATATTGGTGGGATCGGTAAGGGCGATAGCCAGCGTGTTGTTCTCGATGAACAGCGGGATCACGGCGTTGTCGCGGGCGAACTTCTCGGGGATGTACCTTTCGAGCCCCTGGGTTTTCTCAGGGTTCAGGATCTGGTTCTCTTTGGATGCGTACGGGATGCCCAGCTGCTTGCCGAGGGCCTGGGCGACCTGCTCCTCGCTTACGTAATGCAGCTTCACCATGGCCTCGCCTATAAGGCAGCCCTGCTGCTGCTGGAACTTGAGGGCCTTGGCGAGCTTTTCTTCGTCGATCCACTTAGCCTGCAGCATTATTTCGCCGAGAAGTTTATGTGCCATAAGATATTGAAGAATCGAAAGTCTGGAATCAGGGATCGGGAGTCAGCGTTCAGTTATCAGCCGACTCCCGTCAGCAGCCGAATTAGTCCACCAGTATCGTCGGCGTTATGAAGATCACCAGGTCGGTATTAGTGCGCCTGGAACTGACGCTGGTGAACAGCCAGCCGAGTATGGGAATATAGCCGAGCAGAGGGACCTTCTTTATGGTCTTCGCCTCGGTGGAGGCCAGCATGCCGCCGATAACCACCGTCTGGCCGTTCTTGACGCGTACCATCGTCGAGGCGCCGCGGCTGACCGGGTCATAGACCGCCTGGCCCTGGACCGTGATAGCGGAAGCTATAGCGTCGGAGTAGGAGGGCTGCACTATCATGGTGATGAAGCCTTCCTTGTTCACCTGCGGGGTCACCTTGAGCACCAGGCCTATACGGCGGCGCTCGACGCCGGTCGAGGAGGAGCCGGAAGCTCCGCCCGCCGAGGAGACCGTGCTCTGCGTGCCCATCGCGGCGTCCTTCGAGATCGCTATCAGGGCGGTCTTGTTGTTCATGGCCACTATCTTGGGCTTGCCCAGGTAGCGCCCTTCGCCCTTCGAGATCAGGGCGCGGAAAATAGCCTGCAGCTGGGAGAGGCTGAAGACGCCGTAGTAAACGCCCTTCGAGCTCTGTTGGCCGGAGGAGAAGATGGGGTCGATGCTGCCGCCGCCGCCGCCGCTGCTGCTGCTCGCGGCCGCGCCGATGTCGGTGGTCTTCGGGAAGAATTTCTTCCACTCGTCGCCTGAGAAGAAGCCGGGGCGCAGGCCGTAGTCGGTCAGGCGGGCGGGGCCGGCGAAATAGGCCATCTCGCCGCGGGAGCCGCCCCACTCGATGCCCAGCTCGTTCATGCGGTCGGTGTTGATCTCTACTATCTGGGCCTCGATCAGTATCTGTGGGGCCTTTTTATCCAGCTCCGAGATGATCTGCTCCACCTGGGGGAAGACTTCGGGGACGTCGGTCACGATAAGAGTATTGGTACGGGGGTCGGTTTCCAGCTTGCCGTTCTTCTTCGAGAGCACGCTGCGCACGATATTTATGATGGAGATCGGGCTTTCTTTCTGCCCGCCGCCCTGCTGGCCGCCCTGCTGGCCGCCCTGCTGGCCGCCGCCGCCGCTGCCGCCGCCGCTGCTGCCGCCGCCGCTGCCGGCTGACACGTCCTGGGCGGTGATGGAAGCTATTTCCTCGCCGATGGACCCTATCGGGATGAGCGGAATATAGTTCAGGGTGTAGATCTTGGTTATCAGGTTCGGCATGTCGGCCGAGCGCTTCTGGACCACGTAGGTGTTGCTTTTTCCTATGCGCTGGTAGGTGAGGCCTTTAACGCGCAGCAGCAGTTCCAGGGCTTCGCGCACCGTGGTCTTGCGCAGGAAGACGGTTATGGTCTTGGCCTCGAGGCCTTCCGTGATGATGAAGTTCACCTTCGACTGGGCGGAAACCACGTCCAGGAAAGTGGAGAGCGGGGCGCCCTTAAGCCGTATCGGGCCTATCCTCCGGTCGAGCGGGGAGACGGACTCCGCGTCCTCGTACATCGGGGCGTCCTTCGGGGGCGTATTGGCGATCTGCACGGATTCGATCGGCGAGCCGGGGGTCTGCCCCTGCGGCATGGTGGAGGGAGGAGGCGAATCGGAGCCGCCGTCCAGTATCGGGCCTCCGTCTTCCCCCCCGGGGCCCTGCAGGTCCTGGGCGAAATCCTTCTCCCCGCCGGCGTCCTGGGCGAAAAGCCCGGCCACCGGGAAAAGCAGCTGTTCGAATGTCAGGGTGACCACAAGCAAAATTCTCAAGATCTTCATAACGCCTCCGTCCTTATACTATTATATACTAATCCGCCCGAGTTAAACCGCCGCCGTGCGGGCGGCTATTTCAGCACTTTTTTAAATTTCTTGCCTTTGTATTCGGCGATGATATAGTCGGTGCCGATCTTAAGTATCTTCACGCCCCGAACGGTCTGCCCCACGGAATACATATCGCCGTTGATGATGGCGGCGCTGCCGACTATCCCCTGCAGGCTAATGCGTACTTCGGGCCCCGGGTCCCTCGGCTTGCGGGACTCCGCCTCCCGCCGCATCCGCTCCGCCTCCTCGCGCTGCTGCTGCTCTTCCTTGAGGCGGCGGTAATCGTCGGGGGTAAAAGTGGGGTCCCTGGTGCTTTGAGGGTTGAAATAGGAAGCCAGCTTCACGGCCGTCGAGACCGCCACGGCCTGCTGCGCCGAGGTGGAAACAGCCGGCGCCTGCGCCGGCTGGGCGGCCGCCGCGGGCGGGTTGGAAGAAGCTGAAGGGGGCTGGTCGTCCATCGGCCCGTCGAGCTCGGCCGCGGCCTGCGCCGCGGGGGCCGCTTTGGCCGGCGCCGGCTCCCCGGCGACGGGTTGGGCGGCGGGCTTGGGCGCTTCCGGCTTCGCTGCCTGCTGCGACGGCGCGGGCGTGTTCTGGCCCGCGGCCGCGGCCTGGCTGGTTTTTTCCGACGGGAAAACGCTCCCAGCCATGGGCTCGTGCGCCAGCTCGGCCTGGTTCTGCAGCTTGCTCTTGCTCAGCCAGTTGTAGAACAGGAAAGAGGGCACAGCGAGCACCGCGATGAGGAGCAGCCAGCCGAGGATGGAGGTAAAATTCTTCATTTTATTTAGCCCCCCCCAGGCGCGGGAATACGGTGGAAAGCGTAAAAGTAACCTTTATCGCGCCGCGGGTGTTCTCGTCGCGATGCAGGTTCATCTCGGTAACCCTGAGGAAAATAGGGGAATT
This sequence comes from Elusimicrobiales bacterium, assembly GCA_028713125.1. Lineage (GTDB taxonomy): Bacteria > Elusimicrobiota > Elusimicrobia > Elusimicrobiales > UBA9959 > UBA9959. The sequence continues at coordinate 254,593 of JAQTOU010000001.1, forward strand.
TTCGATCTCGGCCAGCCATTTGCCGAAGAGGCCGTAATTCGTCGTGGCGCTGACCTCGCGGGAGACCAGTATATAATTGCCTACTTCGGTTTCCCGCTGCGCGCCGAGCGAATCCACGGACACCCCGGTATTCTTGGCCGAGGTGGTAATAAGGTAGTTGAGCCAGTCGTCCTTGTCCTTGAGGAGCGGCAGCCTGCGCTGGTAGCCGGCCATTTTAGTCTTGGCGTTCTCATAGTCGCCGGCGTACTGGGCCACCACCTTCATGTTCCGCTGCTCCGCGATCGACCGCTTCAGCTTGGCGCCTGTGGGGCTGTAAACCAGGGCGTACAGGCAGAGCAGCGAGGGGAGCGCTATCATCAGCGGTTTCTTGAACGGCTCGATGCCTTTCTCGCCATAGATGACGAGGATAGTGTCCGACATTTCCTTAAAGGCGGATTTTATCTTTTCAAGCAGGGCGGCTATCAGCGGTGGCATAGTTTATTTCCTCTTGAACGTACAGATAATAGTGTAGCCGCTCGTCTTCTTCTTCGGGACGCCGACTTCCCCAAGTACGGAAGCCTGGCCGCCTTCCTCGGTGGTATTGCCGATGCTGCCGAAGGGCGGAGAGAAAGTCTTGAATTCCGGGGCCGCCTTGAGCGATTTCGTAAAGCCGTCCACGAGAAGCAGCTTCCGCTCGCCCCGCAGGTAAGTTTCCCCGAGGAGCCGCATTTCTTTCGCCCCGCTCTGCACTTCGGAGAGGGCGAAAGGGTTGGAATAGGTCACGTTGGTCAGCCAGAGGTCGGGCGAGATACGGTCCGCTATGGCCGCCAGCTTCGGGGCGATAGGGTCGACGTCGCTTACCAGCCCGTTCAGTATCTGGGAGTTGGTCTGCAGGACCGCGATCTTTTTCTGTATGCTCTCAGCGTCCATGCCGTCCAGCTCGGGCACGTTGATGCCCTTGGCCCTGAGCGAGGAGATCTCGGAGCCGAGCATCAGGACGCGCGACTGCGCTATGAGGGAGAAGAACAGCATCAGCCCGCCGAGGACGAAAGTTATGAGCCAGACGTAATTCTGGACCTGCTTTTCCAGCACCGCGGCCGTGCTTATCCCGGAGATGTCCAGGGTGACCGGACAGTTGGCGCGCCCCCGCAGGGCGGCCGCGGTAGCGAAAAGCGCGGCGGCGTCATTATTCTTCAGCCCGGAAGCGCCGGCGCTGTCCCAGACCTGGACGGGTATCGGCGCGGCTTCCTTCTCGGCCAGGGGCTGCCAGATATCGGTCCCGTCGCCGCTGATGGCGATGGCCTTGTACTCCTTGCCCCCGACGTAGCGGTCCACGAACTGCATTGCGCCCTTGACGTCGAGGCGTTTGCGCTCGCTCATCGTCCCGCCGGAGTCGCTTTCCGTCTCGCGGTAAAGGACCGGGTAGCCGCCGTGCGAGAAAAGCATGTAGGTGGAATTATCGCTGAAATGGATATAGCCCTTGGAGTCGTGCTCCTTGACGTCCAGGAAGCCGAAAAGCCGTTCCATGGAGACGGGCGTTATTTCTATGGCCGCCAGGGTAAGGCCGCATTCTTTAAGGGTCTCCGTGATAAATTCAACGCTCTTTCGCTGCGTCAGGCCGAACAGCACGCCGAGCTTCTTCCCCCCCTCGGCCGGCACGGGGTTGAAGTCGTAGACCACCTCTTCGAAAGAGACAGGGATGTATTTCTTGGACTCAAGCGGTATCGACTTGTTCCAGAACCTGCGGTCTATGGCCGGCATCACGAAATAGCGCAGGATGGCGAACTGCGGGGAAAGAGTTATAACTACGGAAGTGGTATCCCAGCTCACTTTCTTCACGGCCTGCTTGAAAGAGGATATCCAGGGGGCCTTCTCGCTGAAGAAATCGTGGTTGAGGGAAAGAGGGCGCATCATGCCCTCCTTCACCGGGAAATCGGTGGGGAATTTGATCAGGTGCTCGGGCTCCGGCTTGGAATCCTTGCCTATCCTGACCTGGGAGAAGCATATCTCCTTCGGGGAGATATAGATGCCCAGGTGCTTGTTTCCCTCTGTTTTAGCCATAACTTTATAATCTTATTATATTTATAATTATCTTGCCAGCCCCGGCCGGGCCCGCTACTCTTTACCGGTCATCTTTATCTCCACCGCTCTCTTGGTGGCTTCCGTGACTTTGGACTGCAGGTCCATGCGCGAGCGGTCTATCTTGTATTTCTCGCTCAGGCGCGTCGCCACCAGGTTGACGCGGCTCTCCGCGACGGCTTCGGCGTTGGGCTCGCCGGAATAAGCGTAGCCGATAAGCTGGATATTGGCCATCGGATAATAGCCCATGGTCTCGGCCACCTGCGCCAGCCTTTTCTCGCTGCCGCTGGTGAGAGTGAGCGTATTGGACTCGGTAAAATAAACCTTATAACTGACCTGACCAGACGGCTCGCCCGGGGGGGCGGATTCTCCGGCGGGCGCCGCGGCTTCGCCGGCGGCAGAATCGGCGTCCGCGGTTTCGGCGTCCACGGCCGCGGTCCTGGGCTTCTTTTTCAAAGACGCGCCTGCTTTTTTAGGAAGAGCTTTTTTCGAGAGTTTTCCTTTGGGCAGCTTGCCTTTTTTCCCGGCGGCGCCCTTCAGCATCTTGCCCGCGCCCAGCCCGGTGCCCTTCGCGCCGAGGGAGCGCGTCTTCAGTCCAGATTTCGTGACGGTTTCTTTTTCCGCCGCCCGCTGCGAGGCGGTCCTTGACTGCTGGGCCAGCTCCTCCTCCTTCGTGGGGCGGACGAGCAGCAGGCGGCTCAGGGAGGTCTCGCGCCCTTCCACGTCGGTAGCGGTAACGGTGAACATGTAGCGGCCGGAGGGATAGGGCTCGCCGAAGAATTTTTTACGGCCATTCCAGAAGCTCTGGTTATACTGGGGCCCCGAGCCGGAGATCTCCTGGAGCATCAGCCTGCTCCCGTCCTTCTGGATCTCGAAGACCTGGAACTTCCAGCTGGGGATGCCGATAGGCGACTCGAAGGCGGAGAATTCTACGATGGACCCTTCGTTATTCTGCACCGAGATCGCGGTGGGATAGATGCCCAGGGACACCTTGGGACCCTTGGTCTGCAGGTCCTCGATGTCCTTGAGCCGCGGCTGCTTATCATAGTCAAAGAGAATTATCAATCCGCTTATATTAGTAAGTTCCTTAGGGAACCGCACGTCGGTCCCTGTCAGGTTCACCTCGAGCCTGGACTTGGAAACGCCGCGGGATTCGAGATAGGAATTGAGCGCCAGCGCACGGCGGATGCTCTTGATCTTGACGTCCCCCTCCGCCGAGCCTTCAGGCAGGATGAGGCAGTTCGCTTTGCCGAGAGTGAAGACCAGCCCGGAGATGTTGGAAAGCATCTTGTCCGTGCCGGGGCGGAAGGTGGCCTCGTTGGCGAAAAAATAATTGGGGTCCAGCGTCAGCGCCTTGGGAACGCCGTCGCCCATATAGATCTTGACTGCGTCGGAGCGGCCCATCTCCAAAAGCAGGTCGCGGCGCATCTGGTCTATCTTAGAGGCTATCTTGTCGCTGACGCGCGCTTTCTGGCTCTCGGCGTCGTCCTGCTGCCCGCGCTCCTCCATCATATCCGCCTGCCGGTTTTCTTTAATGCCCAGCGGGACGGCGCGCGGGGAAACACCGGACCTCGGCTGAGAGACCTCCGTAAGGGTGGTAGGTTCTGCGCCGCGGTCCTTGGCGCTGTTGACGCCGGTGTTCATGCGGAGGGTTATCTTGGTTATGTACTCGTTGGCCAAAGCCTTTTCGGAGGGAGTCCCCTTCACCAGGATCTGCATGAACCGGTCCATGGCCTCGGTATCCTCTCCCTCGTGGTAAAGCCGTATAGCCTGCTCCATGGAGCGGCTGATCCCGCCTTTCGAGGCCTGGGCCGAAAGGTCCGGCAGCGGCCCGGAGGCGCAGAAGAGCAGGACCAGGAGCCAGGGGACGGCGAATTTAAAAACGGTTTGTTTTTTCATGGCATAATTCCGAAAAACATTTTATAGCCCGGTATATTTAACCTTTTCCTGTTTGCCTAAATATTACAGGATTGTTACGAAATAGCGGCGGCAGTCCCGCCCGCGTCAGCGCAGCGCTTTGAGCCGCTGCTCCGCGGCCTGGTTGCCCGGCTCGAATTTCAGGAAGCGCTCCCACTCGGCGCGGGCCTTCGGCAGATTCCCCTCTTTTTCGTAGATAACCGCCAGGCCGTACCGGGCCTGGTTATCGTTTTCCTTCTCTTTCAGGAGCCCCTCGAGGGCCGCTTTGGCCTCCGGGAGGCGGCCGGCCTTGAAATATATCCTGGCGCGCAGCATGCGCGCCTTCGGGTTGGCCGGGTCCATGGCGAGCAGGGCGTCGGCGGCCTTCAGCTCGTCAGGAGCCGCCCCGCCGGAAGCGGCCGAAAGTCTTTCGAGCCTGGCGTAGGCGGCCAGCCAGGCCAGGTCAGGATCGTTCTTAATGCCTAGCTGGCGCGAAACTCCGGCAAGGTTCTCGGCGAGCATTGAATTCGCGGGGTCGGCTTTTACGCCGCGGCCGTAGGCCTTCCTGGCCGCCTCGTAGTTTTTCATGAGGGTATAAAAATAGCCCAGGGTGTTCCACATGCCGGGGTCTTCAGGGAAGATCCGGACGGCCTCTTCAAAATCCGCCGCAGCGCGCGGGGCCGCCGCCTCCCTGTCCGGCCTCGCCAGGTACACCTCGGCCAGGGCCTGCCAGGTGGTCAGGTTAAGCGGGTTTATGACCGAAGAGACCTGCAGGTTCCTCAGCGCCTCCTCGGCGCGCCCCAGGCGCTTCTGGATGATGGCGAGGTTGAAATAGATCTCGTCGTAGCCGGAGTTGGATTTAAGCGCTTCGGAGTAAGCCCAGGCGCCTTTTTCCAGTTCCCCCGCCCGCACGTAGGCGTTGCCGAACTCGTAGTTGCCGTTAACTTCGCGGGAGTTAGCCTCCCAGGCCGCGCGAAGCTGGGATACCGCCGCCTGGAAATTGTTCGCGCGCATCGCCCTGAAACCGTTGAAATAGTGGAACTCCCGGGTGAACTGCCGCTCCCAGAGCCAGGCGCCTCCTAAGCAGCACAGCAGAAGGACCCACGCCGAGGCGGCGGCCAAAGCCGCGCGGGCGGGCTTCCAGGGCGGGCAGGTCCCCGCGCCGCAGGTCTTAAGGGCCAGGGCGCCGGCGACCCACCAGAAAGCCAGGGCGGGCACGGCAAAGTGGATGGAAACGTTAAGGAGGTTGTCGGCCAGCGCCCCGGCGAGCCCGGCGGCCAGCGGCACGGCCTCGTAGCGGGCTTCCGGTGGCGCGGAAAGGTAGAAGCGCCGGAAGCCGTAAAAAAGCACAGTGAGGAACCACAGGTAGGCGCCGAGGCCCAGGAGCCCGGCCTGGGACCACTGCTCCAGCACTTCATTGTGCGCGTTATTGGCGTGGGTGCGCAGGCCCCGCATCACGGGATAGCTGGCCATCAGGCGGCCCTGGAAAAACGGGTAGAAGAGCTCGAATTGCCCCCAGCCATTGCCGAGCAGCGGGTTTTCAAGGCCCATCTGCCAGGCGCTGGTCCAGATAAGCAGGCGCTGGTGGAAAGAGGAATAGATCCTGCCATTATCGCCGGAAAGGCTGAAAGCGGACGGGGACCTGATGCCGGTGACGGCCTCTCCCACTCGATCCACCAGGCCGGACCGGGAAAGGTCCTTCGAGTTCACCGGCCAGAGAAAACACAGGAGCAGCGCGGCGAAAAAGAACGGGTAAAGAAATTTCTTGTTGGCTTTCAGCTGTCCCCTGTGCGAAGCGAAGGCGAAGAGGAAAGCGAAAGCCGCCGCCGCCCCCAGCCATGAGGAGCGCGTCATGCTGCACATCAGCATGCATTCGAAAGAGAGGAAGACCAGGCCGTAGTAAAACCGCTTCACGCGGGTATCGGCCTTCATAAGCAGGGAGGCGGCCAGGGGAAGGAAGATAACGACGTAGGTGGAAATAAAGTTGGGGTTGCCGAAGGTGGAAACCGAGCGGTTGCCGTAGGGAGTAAGCAGCTTGGCCCAGACCAGCTCTATGCTGAAATACTCGAGGATCCCGTATAACGACGCTATCGCGCCTGCGGAAAGCGCGAGGTGCAGGATGTCTTCCTGGCGGCAGCGGCGGATAAGCAGGTAAACGGCGGCGAAGCCGGAAACCCAGACCAGCGCGCCATAGGGATCGAAGAGCCGCTCGAAAAGACCGTCGCCGGAGAGCGGCATCCTGAGCCACTGGAACAGGAACCAGAGCGCGCCCCAGCCGAGGATAAAAGCCAGCCACTTTCCCGCCGGGACCTCCGCGTCCCTCCCGGCGTAAGGCACGCTGAGCGCGAGGTAGAAGACCGCGAGGCAGTTGACAAGGAAGAACATTCCCGCCTTCAGGCCCTCCGACGCCATGGCCGGCCTGAAAAAGGGCGCGTGGCCGAACCAGGACCAGGCGAAAGAGGCGAGATAGATCAGCGCGAGCGCGGCCAGCGGCCTGGTCAGCGGCGTCACCGGAATGAGCCAGGCCCCCGCCTTAAGGGAGGCGCGCAGGAAAAGGGCCGCCGCGGCAAGTATGGCGACGTTCAGAATCGTTATCTGCAGGTAGTAGGGGTTGCGGGTAAGCCCGGTGAAAAAAAGCAGCGGCGCCACAAAGAACGCCGTCGTAAGCAGGAAGACCAGCGGGGCGCGCGGCACGCGGATATTGTTTTCTTGGTCTGGCATTATAGACAGATATGTTAAAAGCCGAAGTCGTTCAGCCCGCAGGCCTGAAGGCCGCCGCCGCGCACCTGTCCCTTACATCGCAGCCTTACTCTCCAGCCCGCCCGGCTTGAGCGTTCTCTTAATTCTTTGCCGGCTGCTGCATCCCGCCGGGCACCCGGCCGGCCGCTATGGGCAGGTTCCGGCGCGCCTGTTCGAAGTTCGGGTCCAGTTCGAGGGCCTTCCTGTAGTTCACTACGGCCTCAGCGAACCTCCCCAGGGCGTACTGCACGTTCGCCAGGGTGGTATACGCCTCGGCCGAACCGTGATTGTGCCCGGGAACATAACACTTCCAGGCGTCGATATTGTTCAGGTACTCCCTCTCGGCCGACTTCAGGTCATTGCGCATTATGTAGATCTGCGCCTTGCGGAAATAATTGACCGGGTAAACCGGGTCCAGGTTCTCGTAGAGATTGAAGCGGGCCAGCGCCTTGTCCAGGAACTCCTCCGCCTCCTTGGGCTTTCCCTGCTTCATCATGTAGTCGTGCATCTTCATGTAAAGAGTGCCCACCTGGTGGTGCATCTGCACGTAATTGGGGGCCATCGCGCGCACGGCCTCGTAGGAGTCCATCGCGCGGTCGTAGTCGTTGCGCGGCTCGTCTTTCTTGTCCCCCCATTCCGGCCGGTAGGATTTCTCCATGTTGAAGCGGTCGTTAAAGACATTGCCCGTGAAATAGTAGGGCATGATGAAGAACCGGTTAAGCTTGTTGACCTTGGTGTAGTAGCTTATGGCGTCTTCCCATTTTCCCTGCTTCGAGAAGTAGATGGCCATGTTATGGTAGACGTCGCCCTTGAACCAGCCCCAGAAATAATACATCGGGAAAAGGGTCAGCAGAACCACGACCGGCACGGCCGCGGAAACGCCTTTGAGCATGGTGCCGCAGAAAGCGTAGACCGCGTACCCGACGCAGAGCAGCATGACCGCCCAGGCGATATACCACTGCAGGATCTCTCCGCTGGCCACGTAGTTGCGCAGGGGGCCCTGCAGGCCGGAGAACTCGCTGACTACAAGGTAGGCCGCATAGAGGACGCCGGTCACGCCCGCCGCGCGGGCGAGCCAGACAACCCAGACGAAGACCCCGTCCGCGCCGGCGTTCTTTTCGGACTCAGTGCGGGCGGGCTGCACCTCTTCCTTGTAATGGAGCTCCCACAAAGCGCGGCCGCGCGCCAGGTTTATTATCACCCCCGGCAGCAGGCCGAAAAAGATGCCCGACGAAACGAAGCGCATGCTGACGTCGGTGCAATTATGCGCCAGCATGCCCAGCAGCGAAGTGAGATAGCCCAGCAGGTCGTAGGCCAGCGGCGGCGGGCGCGAGCCCTTGAGATTTTCCGTAAGCGTGGAGAGGCCTCTCAGGCCCACGACGGTCACGAACATTATCACCCAGAGGTAGAGGCCCATCCCTATCAGGCCGTTGTCCATCCACTGCTCGAGGTGCTCCTCTTCGGCGTGGTCCGTCTCGGTATTGTGCTTGCCCTCAATATGGAAAATTGCCGGGCGGCGGTAAGCCGGGTAGATCACCTTGAAACTGCCGACGCCGACCCCGGTCAAAGGGTGCGACTCCACCATTTCCCAGGTGGATAGCCAGGTGTTTATGCGGAAGCTGTAGGAGACCGGGTTTCCCAGGTGGTAAACGACGCTTATGGCTATGATAGGCAAGATCGACGCCAGGCTTAAGAACGCGGTCCTGCTTATTTTCAGCCTGTCGCGCAGGAAGAAATAGCCGTAGAAAACCGCGAAAATGAAGGAGGAAATGCCGAAGCCCAGCCAGGCGCCCTTCGTCTGCGTCGCGTAGAGGCAGAGCAGGTTCATGAAGATCAGCGGCAGCAGGAAAACGGATTTGCGCTTCAGCCACTGCGTAACTATTATCGGCAGTATCAGCACCAGGAAATTGCCGAAGAAATTGGGGTTGCCGTAGGTGGAGAAAACGCGCGGGCCGAAGGCCCAGCGCCAGATGAAAGGGTCGATGCCAGGCCCGATGTCCTTGGGCGGAAAGAACCGCGTATCGAGGAACTGGACCACTCCGTAAAGGATGGAGATATAAGCCGTGACGATCAGGATCTTGGTCAGCTTGTCGATAGCCTCCGAAGTGAACTCCCTGATGATGATGAGCGTGACCGACATATAGAGCACGTAGCGCACGAAATCGTCGACGCTGGGGCCCCTGTACGGCGCGCTGAGAAAGGAAATTATGACATAGAGCAGGTAAGCGAAGAACGGCGCGAGGAAAACGAAGTCCTCGCGGCGGAAGGCCCTGCGGCCCTCGAGCACCAGCAGCGACACCCACATGCCGAGCATCCCGATGCCCCCCATCTGGAGCATGGTGATCTTGACCTGGGCGGAATCGTAGGTGCGCAGGTAGAAGGTGTCGGAGACGAGGAGGTAAAGTATCGGGAGCCACCACCAGATGGCCTTGCGGGCGAAACTGACACCTGGCGCGAAATTTATTTCTTCATATTCCGTAGCGGGAGTGATTATTTTTTTTGCCATGATAGCTGGAGGAAGCTGCCGGAGGTAGTCAGGAAAGCGGCCTGAACTGCGCCAAACCCCTATGTGCAAAATATTCAGCCGAGGATGGGACTTGAACCCACAACCCTTCGCTTACGAAGCGAATGCTCTACCAATTGAGCTACCTCGGCATTTATGACGACGATATATATAATAGTAAATTATAGGGAACTTACAAACCCCTATGTAACGCAGGCGGAAGCCCGGGGTCAGCGCGGAACGGCCCATAGCCCGACGGCGCGCTGCCGGGCCGCCCGATAAGAGCTCAGGAACCGCTCCTGGTACCGGACATTGGGCGGGATGGTCATGACCGAGGCGTAGCCGGCGGCGATGATCTCCTCGTTCAGCATCTTCCCGGATTTTAAATAGACGTAGGCCAGTATCCTGCCGTAGCGGTCGCGCGGCTGGACGTCCTGCTCGATAGTGATAAGATCCCCCGGCTTGACGAGGGACTTCGTGAAAGCGGCCGCGGCCTTCCCGAGACCGACGATCGCTTTAAGATCGCTGCCTGACCGCGCGGCGTCCTTCCTGGCCTTTTTGTTCGCCTTGCTCTCGGGCGTGTCTATGCCGATAAGCCGGATGCTCTCTTTGTTGCCGGCCATGAGGACTTTGATCGTATCGCCGTCGATAACATAGAGAACCTTCAGCGCTTCGGAGCTGGCGGCGGCGCCGGAGAGTACGGCCGCGAACATCAGCCCGCAGAAACATAATATCCTGGATCCCGAGTAAATTATTCTCATCAATAGAAGTTCCTTCCTGAAGCATGGGATGCCGCGGAAGCGGCGATCCGGAATAATCAACCGTTAGAATTTGATGACGCCCAGTTTTTTCAATTCCCTGAAGCATCTTATCGTCGCCTTGACGTCGGCGGCCGCGTCGTGCTCGCCCTCGAAGCCTGTCTGGAACAACTTGGAATACAACTCCGCGAGCTTCGGCCACTTGTAGCCGTAGGGGCCGGGGATGGCGCAGAAATTGGTGGAGCTCTGCATGGTGCAGATCCTGGTCTTGGCGGGGAGGGTGTCCGGCATCTGGCTGCGCAGGAATTCGGCGCCGACGATCTTCTCGTCAAAGCTGATATTGTGCGCGATAAGGCAGCCGGCGCGGCTGACAGCGTCCTGGAACCCGCCGAGAACGGCCTTAAGGTCGCTTCCCTCTTTTTCCGCCCGCTCGGTAGAGATGCCGTGTATCCGCGCCGCCTCGGCGGGGATCGTAAAGCCGGCCGGCTTGATTATTGAATTAACGTTGGAGATCTCGTTCCATTCTGAGTCGAAAAGAACGTACGCGAGCTGGACCAGCCGGGGCCAGTTGGCCAGGTCGGTCACGGGGGCTTTCCAGTTCCGGGGCAGGCCGGTCGTTTCGGTGTCGAAAAATAAATACATGTTCTTTATTTGATCTCTTTTATCGCCGGATGGTCCGCGATAAGCGACATGGCTTTGGCGAGGAGCGGCTTGCCCGCGGCCGAGTAGCGCCAGGGAGAGGCGCCCGAAGAATGCGGCAGCGGGATCAGGTCGAAGGATATCCCGCCGCGGTTAAGATGAAAAACTTTTCCGACGACCTCGTCGAGCTTTTCCACTTCCATGAACTGGGCGATGGCCAGCTTCCCGATGGGGATGATCAAAGCGGGCCGGAGTATTTCCAGCTCGCGGTCCAGCCAGGCGGAACAGGTTTTGACCTCTTCTGGGGCGGGGACCCTGTCCCCCCCGGACGCTTTCTTCCCCGGGAAGCAGCGGCAGACGGCCGCCATATAGATCGAAGAACGGAATTTAGCCTCGTCGATGCCGGCGGCTTCTTTGAACCAGCGGAAAAGCGTCTTACCGGCGGTCCAGGCGAAAGGGCGCCCGAACTTGGGCTCTTTATCGCCCGGGGCCTGGCCCACGGACATGACCCGGCTCACTACCGGCCCGCCGCTCACCGGCGGCGGAATCATCTCCGGGCAGCGGCGGCATTTCAGGAGCGCGGAGACATGCCTGACAAGTTTCTCTTTAGTCCCCCCGGGCGGGAGGCTGGGCTTAAGTTTGTTGCTCATTCCTGGTTCAGACGGCTCCCCACTGTTTCAGGACTTCCTGCTCCTCGCCGGTGGAAGAGACCTTCTTGAACTTCGCGCCGGATACGCCGTGCACGCGGGCCTGGCATTGGGGCCAGGTAATATGGCGCTCTACGCTCCCGCCTACGAAGCTGAGATAGTAGCCGCCGGCTTTGGATCTTGATCTGGACGGGGAAGAGGATTTTTGCCGCGGGGCCGGTTCGCGCAGGTGCCCGGCCTCCGGCTCCAGCAGGGAGTAGCCGCAGCCGACCGCCGGCCCGTCGTAAAGACTTATCTTTACGCCCTTGGAGAAAGCCACCGCTATCACGTCGCAGCGCTCGTTGAGCTCGTGTCCGGCGTGACCCTTTACGTGGCCCCAGGTCAGCCTGCCTTTCCGCGCCTGGACCAGGGAGTCGAGGCGCTCCCAGAGGTCCTGGTTGACCACCGGCTTGCCGGCCGCCGTCTGCCAGCCATTGCGCTTCCAGCCGTGTATCCAGCCGTTGATGCCGTTTATGAGCAGACCGGAATCGGTGTAGAGCTTGACCGGCTCAGGCCGGTGCCGCACGGCGCCGAGCGCCTCTATGGCGCCCAGCATCTCCATGCGGTTATTGGTGGAAGGGCGTTCGCCGCCCCCTAATTCGAGGACGCGGTTCTCGGGGAAGATAATGACAGCCGCCCAGCCGCCCGGCCCGGGATTTCCCGAGCAGGCGCCGTCGCTGTAGATGAAGATAGTCTTATCCATCCTGAAAGATGAATTGTGCGGCTCCGCTCTCCCGCAGCCGGGAGTGTATTACCTGATCTTCCTTTCGTAGCCTTCTTTCAGGTTGGCGTCGATGAAAGTTCCCAGACCTTTCCCGGTAATAGCCAGGGCCTTCATCTGGTTCACATTGAGCCGGCCCGCGCTCTGGTTGGAATAGATGTAGACGGAGTGATCGGCAAACCTGACGGTCACCGAATCTTTTATGATCTTGTAGGAGACGACATTGGATTTGCCGCTGAGATTCTGATATTTTTCCGCCGGTACCTTTAAAGGTTTTTTAGCCATGATTAGTAATCCTCTTGCACTTATAATCTTAAATAGTCCAAGCGTAAAAAGGCGATTAAGGCCTTTTCTCTGCAAAACCCGGCCAGTGAACTTAAGGGAGTTTTGGGCTCGCGACACCTATATCTTAACAAATCCCGCCCGCCCGAAAAAATAAAAAACGGCGTTCCCGTCGTGCCGCCCCCCGCCCGAAAGCGCGGGGAGCGCTCCGGATTATTCCCCCGCGGGGCCAAGGCCGGCTTCGTATTTATCCAGCGCTTTAAAGATCTCCATGGCCCTCCCCGTAGGGTCCTGGGCCTTGCCGGCCCTGTCCAGCGCTCCGGAGAACCACCCGTGAGCCCACCTGGCGCGCGGATATTTCTCCCATCCGGGCGGGAAGGAGGCCAGCATTTTCCGGATGGCCTGCTCTACTTTATCTCCAGTATCTTTGTGCCGGGAGGGGTCGGACGAAAAGCTAAGCGTTGAAATAGTCTTGTTGCACTGCCCGGCCAGGTCCCGCAGGAACTGCTCCCATTTGGCGTCCTTCGCCGCGCCCGCCACCGGAGCGGAGGCCAGGACCGCGCCGCCAGCCGCCTCGGTCTGCGGCGCGCGCGGGTCGAATTTGCGCACACGCGCTATTATCTTGTAATAGCGCCGTTTCTCCGCTTCGGTAACCCCGGACATCCCCCCGGCCAGCCGCCCGCCGACGCGCTCCGCCCAGAGCATGGACCTGTAGTCCGGGATATATTCGCCCCTCTTGTACAATTCCGGAAGAAGTATTTTTACGCGCGCCTCCAGCCCTTCGAGAGGGCGGTCGGAGCTGTCGACCGTTTCCGCAAGGTAAAAAAGCGGGACGTCTTCTTTTACGAAAGTCTGAGCGCTCTCCAGCACCTTCACCCTTTCTGCCCCGGACGTTCTTCCAGACTCGCAGGCGTTTATCGCCCGCTGAAAAAAACCAAAATTCTCCAACCACAGGCCGTAGCGGGACATATCGCTCGCCCGCCTGGCCGCCTCGAGCTCTTCGGCGGACTCTTTTTCTTTCTTCGCCGTCCCCGCAAGCAGCGGGTCGGCTTCTTCGTCGGTGAGTTCGCCGGCCCTGACCTCGGGCCGCTCCAGGTATTTTTCCTTCGGTACCGGGCGCGGGTCGGGCCACGGAATTTTTTTAAGCCCGGCCAGCAGCTGGCCGGCTACCACGGGCTCCGCCTCCGGCTGGGCGTCCCAGTAGCTTTCCATCTCCTGTTCGCGGATCTCCTCCTCTTTAGCTAGATCGGCCTGCATCTTATCGGCCAGGCCCGTAGAGTCGGCGATGACCGCTTCCGGGGACTTCTTTCCTGAGGACCAGACCGGGGCGGACAGGAACAGGGCTGCGAGCGCGAGGGTCTTCATTTCAATACTCCATTATGGCGTTAATTTTTTCTTTCTGCTTCTTCTCTTCGTTCAGCGCCTCTTTATTCTTTTTCTGGCGCTCCGCTTCTTTCTCCCGCGCCTGTATCTCGTCGGGATCTATCTCTTTGATAGTTTTCATCACTTCGTCGTGATCGGGCGCCATGCGGTCCTTGTAGAAGCCGATATAGGCGTAAAGGTGGAAAGCCGCGCCCTTTCCGAGCTGCGCGAAAAGCTCCTTATCCGGCCCGCCGGCGGCCGCGCGGGCCCTCTCGGACAGCGTATAGCCGAGGCCCCTGTTGGCGCGCGCTATCCCGGCGGTCTCCGCAAGGTAAGGCGAGCCGCCGACGCTGTAAGCTATGCGGTAATATTCCTCCGCCTTGGTCATATCCTTAAGGTGAAGGCGGTAGATGTCCCCGAGAATAGCGAAGATCTCCGGCATATCGCAAGAGTAGGCATAGGGCCAGACTTTGTATTCCGGCTGGGACTTAGGAACCGCCTTTTTCGTATACCCGAAGTGCGCCGCCAGCTCTTCAAAGAGCGGCTGCGCTTCCGCGTATTTCTTCTTTCCGAAAAGGTCGAAGGCCCTGGCCAGTTTATCCTCGCCGCCGGGCAGGAACTGCTGCAGCCGCCAGTTCAGCCATTTTCCCTCTATCCAGAGGGGGTAGCTGGTAGGGTCGAAAGGCGACCAGCTGCATTCAGTGGTGCTCCAGGAACTGCCGCCCAGGATCCCGAGAGAGATGCCCTTGCTGACAGCGCCCGCGAGCCCGCCCAGCACGGCGAAAGGGTTCACGCCTTTTCCGCCCGGGTCTTTGCTGAATTCCCCCGCTTCGCAATAAAGCTTGACCGTCCCCGGCTTTTTTGTCAGTTCGAGCGTCGGGAGATAGGAGATATAGCGGACCTCATTCGTGCTCTTGGTATTGGTCTGGGTCTCGGTCCAGCTTCTCGTGACCTGGTAGACCCCGTCATAGCGGGATTCGTTGTTCGTGGAAGAATGCTGAGTCTGCGTGACGGTCTTAGTGACGCAGAATTTTTCGAACCGGAAGGACTGGGTCCCTCCTATGGCGCGGTCCGGCTTTGAAAGGGAGGTCTTATCGTAGATCTTGAGGCCGGTAAACCTCTCGAAGAAAGGGTCATCAAGGACCTTGTCGAAAGCCGCCAGGAGTTCCTTCTCGGAAAAGGCAGTCTCCAATTTCCCGGCATGCGCCGGCCGGGGGCCCAGGGCGAAGAGCGCTGAAACCGCGAAGCAAAGCGCCGCGCGGCGCATTAACATTGATGACATGGTCGTCTCCCTAAAAGAATCCTCCGGCCAGGGGCCGGAGGATCTTACCGCGCTATTCAACTGCCGGCCAAACAGCTCTATTTGCGCTTGGCGCCCGCGGGCAGCTCGAAAGCCGCCGCGGGGACGGGGCCCGCGCCCACCAGCTTGAGTTCATACGTGCTGGTCATATCCTGCCGGTCGGAAGTGTTCATGTCGCCGGCGGCTATATGCTTGTCGGCGGAAGCCTGCGCCGCGGCGCCGGTCTGCTGGCCCATAGAAGCCATCATCCTCTGCAGGGCCGCGGGGTCCTTCGCCATCGCGGACATATCCATGCCCTTCATCGCCGCCATCTGCGAGGCGCCGGTCTTGCCGATGTCCCCGGCCATCATCTGCTGGTTCTGCACCATCGCGCCCGAAGTGGGAGCCGCGTTCTTCATGGTATTGACGTGCTTTATGACTATCCCCTGCGCTTTTATTTTGGCGACTTCCGCGTCCATCCCGGCGTCCATCCCGGCCATCATGGAGCTCATATCCGGCATCCCGCCGAACGACAGCCCGGAGCGCCCTTCGCCGACTTTTTCCCTGAGCTTCGCCTCGAACGCCATTATTTCATCGGCGCCGGCGAACTTTTTAGAAACCCAGTAATCGTCCACTCCGGACAGGCCGCTTACCTGCCAATGCTCGCAGGCGATCCCGTTGACGGTCTCATTACCGATCTTTTTCGCTTCGGGCTTGCCGCCGCCAACGCTGTCGCCGTACTTGGCGCGCGCCGCGGCCATCTTGGCGTCGGCTTCCTTCATCTTCCCCTCGTTGGCCTTCATCATCTTCGCTTTTTTCTGGGCGGCCTCTTCTACCCTGCCTTTCAGGTCGTTAAGCGTCTCTTCCTTATAAGTAACGTCTTCCGGCTTGGGGTCTTTGGCTTTCTTCGGAGGGAAGAGCTCTATAACCTTTCCAGTGTCCAGGCGCACTATCTGGACATTGAGCATCATATCGTTCGCCGCGTCGGCGGCGCCCGCCATGCCCTCTTTCATCCGCTTGTCCAGCTCTCCGGACATCTCCCTGTTCTTTTCCCTGGCCTTGGCGTATTCGGCCTTGTATTCGGAATTTTTCTCGTAGGTTCGCTTAAGCGCCGCGTACTCCGGGCTCTTGTCGTCTGAGATCTTCTGCATCTGCGCCAGGGTAACGGATTTTTTGGAACCGCCGCCGAACCCGCCCTCTTCCAGGCCCGCCTTCTGCTTGCGCAGTTCCGCGCTCTCGGGGCCGGAGTCCCTTATGATCTTGGCCCTGAGCCAGGTATCGTAATCGGCAACCTGCGCGAGGGCCGCCGTCCCCATTCCGCCCGACTGCGCCATTTTATCAGCCGCGGCGTCCTTGGCTTTCTCGACGAGGCCGAAATCGAATTCCTGGCAGTATTTATAGAGGACGTCCTCCACGGTCTTTTCCTGGGAATCGCCGCCTTTCTTGCTGAAATCTTTCTTCAGCTGGCCGAACAGGCCGCCTTTCTTTTTGGAGCTCGCGGTCACCTCGTCGATGAGTTTTTTATTCTCGTCGAAAGCCGCCCATTCCTCGAGAGTCATTATATGGTCCGGGTAGGCGGGCATCGCGCCGCGGTTGATCTGGTTCATCATGCCCATGTTGACGCCGCCCATCTGCTGCATGGTTTTCATCTGGTCGCCCATGGCGGCCGCGTCGACTGTCAGTTTTTTCTGGGCGCGGTACTTGTCGCCGCTTATAAGCACCTTGGTCTTCATGCCGGAGCCGCCGCCCATCGGCATCCCGCTCTGGCTGGTAATTTCCTCAAAAACAACGTCGGCCGCGGCCTGCCGCGCGAAGAAAGACGCGCACACTGCCAGGGCGATAAAAACGCCTGTGATATTTTTCATTAAAAGTGCCTCCCTAAGAGCCCGCATTTTGCCGTAACCGCTATAACTTACAAAATTGTTTTCAGGCGCGCAACAATAAATTGATTTACGTCGAGTCGACCCGTAAAACAGGCCTTAAATCGCCTCTTTTGCCTTTATCGGGGCCCGGCCTCGACAAAAAAGGCTTTAAGGGCCGCCAGGGTGCGTATGCGGGGGCAGCGGGGGATGGAGCGCAGGAACTTTGAGCCGTAGCGCTTGGTCTGTATCCGGGAATCCAGCACCACTACCGCTCCGAAGTCGGTCCTGCTGCGGATAAGCCGGCCGAAGCCCTGGCGGAACTTGACCACGGCTTTCGGGAGGGAATAGTCGTTAAAGACGTTCATGCCCCGGGCCGTCATCCATTCCTGCCGGGCCTCTTCAAGAGGCGTGTCCGGAGAAGTAAAAGGCAGCCTTGCGATGACGACGCAGGCCAGGGCCTGCCCGGTGACGTCTATCCCCTGCCAGAAAGTGTCCGTGCCGAACAGGATGCCGTTGCCGGCGCGCTTGAAGTCGGCGATCAGGTGCTGCGGCAGTTTCTCCCCCTGTTTGAACAGCGGGCGGCCCGGCAGCTTATCCTGCAGCGCCTTGTAGGTCCGCTCGAGCAGCTGCCAGCTGGTGAAGAGAAAGAACATTCCCCCCTCCACGGCTGAAGGCAGCTTCAGGCATTCTTTGACCACCGCCGCTTCGTAAGCCGCGCCGTCCTGCGGGTCGGGGATTTCCGGCGGCAGGAAAAAGACGGCCTGGTTCTCATAGTCGAAAGGCGAATCGAGCAGGAGCTCGGAGGGGTCGTCCAGCCCCAGCCTGGCTTTGGTCATCGCAAAAGAGCCATCCGCCGCCAGCGTGGCTGAAGTGAGGACTACCGGGTAGCCTTCATTAAAAAGCTCCTTCCGCAGAGCGTCGGACACATCGACGGGGGCCCGGTGCAGCGATGCCGCGGGATTTTTCTTCGAATAGGAGACCTCCGCCCAATAGGCGTGCTCGGCGCTTTTGCACTGCAGGAAAACGTTCACCTGCTCGGCCAGCGCCAGGCACCTCTTTAAATATCCTTTAACCTCCGCCTCTTCGAGGTCGGTCTGGGCGTAGCCGATGGCCTGCGACAGGAGCACGGTAAGGGCGAGCAGCGGCTCTGCGAGCGTATTGGGGACAAGGGCGGCCCCGCGCAGACGCTTGGTTTTCGCCGGGGCCTTCCCGTCGATGGTTCCAAAACCAAGCTTCTCCGTTATATCGTGGAAAAGATCCCTGGAAGCGAACTGCACGTCGCCCACGGCCTGGCGCATCTCGGCCAGCCAGTTGGCCGGCGGGTTCCTGAGCCTTCTTGCCAGCCCCCTGCCGGATTTGGGATTGTAAATATCGTCGATAAGGCGCTTGACCTGCCTGTCGCTCACGGAGAAGCCCAGGAAGGCGGCGGCGACCTCTTCCAAGTTATGCGCCTCGTCGAAAATTACCGCGTCGAAAGCCGGGAGGGGCAGCCCGGCGAAGAAAAGGTGCTGGTTAACTACCAGGATATCGGCCTGCCTGGCCAGCGAGATGTCCCGGCGGTAGAGGCAGGCTTCGCGGTGCGGGCACTTCCTGCCCAGACAGACGTCGGGGTCGCGGCAGACCTCCTCCCAGACCCGCTGAGGGACCTTGAGCGGGATCTCGGAGCGGCAGCCGCTGGCGGCGCCGCTCTTCGCCCATTCGCGCAGGTCCGCGGCGGAATCCTGCTCCTCGTCGCTGTCGAAAAGATCGCTTTGGTGCGCGCCGGACCGCCCCAGCCGCGAGAGGCACAGGTAATTAGCCGACCCCATCAGGAGGAAATATTTAAGCGGCAGGCCCTGCTCGGCCAGCATGGCTTTGACCACGGGCAGGTCCTTTTTTACGAGCTGCTCCTGCAGGGCTTTCGTGTGCGTGGCGACGATGACTTTTTTCTTGTTGCGGGCGGCCCAAAGGGCAGAGGGCAGGAGGTAGGCGATGGACTTCCCCACCCCTGTACCGGCCTCCACTATAAGGTGCCTGTTTTCAGTGAGCGCTTTATAGACCCCGGCGGCCATTACGCCCTGCTGGCGGCGGGGCTCGAAATTCCTGACCGTCCGCTCTACGGGCCCGCCGGGCGCGAAAAAGAGGGCCGGCCCGGAGGCGTCGGCGATCGACTGGCTGTTTTCTTTTGCGGGCATTATTATTTTATCGTAAGCACCGCGCCGTGCTCATAGCGGGGCGAGACATGCGTCTTGAACTTTACAGGAGTGCTGTTTTTCTTAAAGAAAGACCTGATCTCTTTCTCAGGCAGGTCGGGCGCATTGCAGTCCTCGCTGAGGTGCCCAAGCACCACGGCCTGGGGCTGCCGCCGGCTGAGCGCGCAGATAGCGTGCAGGAACCTGGCGGTCTCTATATTCGGAAGGTGGAATTCCGAGCCGGGATGCCCATAGCGCTTTAAAAGCTCCGGGTCGTGGTTGGCCTCGAGGCAGAGCAGGCCGGAATCGGCCGCAAGCGCCGCCTGCTCTTCGGTGAAGCTGTGAAGGTCGGTAAAGACGGACGCTTTTTGTCCTGGCGCGCCGGTAATGATAAAGGCGGTAGTATAGCAGCGGGGAGAATGGGCTACCTGGACGAGGCGCACTTTCAGCTCACCGACCGGGATCTCCCCTTCGAACGGGTATATTATCCCGGCGTGGGCGCAGCCGTGCCTTTCTTTTATCTCCCGCGCTACGGAGGGATGGCACCGCACCTTGAACCCCTCCGCCTGGAGAACCTTGAGGGAATTGCGGTTGATGTGATCGCCGTGGGCGTGGGTGACCAGCACGGTGTCCAGGGAGCCGCTGACCATCTTGAGGGCGCGCAGGGCTTCGCAGCAATCGCGCTGGCAGCCGGGCGCGAAATCGATAAGCACGGCGGCCCCGGCCGTCCACAGCAGGGCGGCGTTCCCGCCGCTGCCGGAACACAGGGATTTATATTTCATCGCAGTTAACGGCTTGGGGGAAAAGAAGGCTCCCCCCTTTCCTGACCAAGGCGCTGTTGTCGCGCAGCCAGCGGCGGTGGACCTTATAATCGGGGCAGGCCGCCCGCACATGGTCCCAGAATCTTTTTGAGTGGTTCATCTCCCGGAGGTGGCAGAGCTCATGGATCACCACGTAATCGAGCGCCTCGAGCGGGGCGGCGGCCAGGCGCCAGTTAAAATTAAGGTTCTTCCTGGCGGAGCAGCTGCCCCAGAGGGTGCGCTGGTCCTTTACGAAGACCCGGCGATACTCCAGGTTCAGGAGTTGGGCCCAGTGCCTGACCCTGGCGAGTATCAGATCCTTGGCTTCCCTGCGGGCGGCGGTGTCAGCGCCTTTCGGCGGCGTGGCGCGGCGGACAAACCGCGGCCGGCAAACCCGCGGCGGCGGGAAAATATCCGGCAGTTCGCGCGCGAGCCCGTTAAGGAAAAGCCGCACGTCCTGACAGACGTCTTTTATAGACATATAAAGATGGAGGGAAACCTGGGCCGCATACAAAATTATAACAAATGCCCGGCAGGACAAATAAAAGCGGCCGCCGGGCTAAGGCCGGCGGCCGCCTTGTCCCGCACCTTCTTACTTTTTTGCTCCGGTCGACATCGAGTACAGCTTGTCGGTGGCAGCCTTTATTCCGCCGGTAATATCGGCCAGCATCTTGGGGTCCCAGTCCTTCTTCTCCGCGCGCAGGAAAGAGGTCTTGTCCACGCGGTTGTCGAAGCGGCCGATGGGGATATGGAACTTCTTGCCCTGCGCCGTGACGGTAATGGTCCCGGTCACCTCGGAGTTGTTCTCCAGGTAATCCATGTCGTCGCAGCCGTAATCATTGAGCATCACTTCCATGGGCACGCCGTGGTGCAGGATGGAGCCGGGGTCGTCCGGGTTGGTGCGGGCGGTATTCTTGCGGCGGCTTTCCTCGGGCGTCACCCATACGTAGAGGATGACGGCGCGCTTGAGGATCTCGGGGTCGAACTGGCCCAGCGAGTACTGGTAGCCAAGCGGCGACGGGAGCGGGAAGGTGGATTTATCGGGGCCGCCGCGGGCGGCTTCGATAACGATGGTCTTCCCCTCGAAAGAGGCGGGGTAGGCCGCGTGCTTCTCGTCGAGCATTGCGCGCGCCTCTTTTTCAAGGGCGGCGGCCACGGTCTTCCAGGTGCCGGCGTCGAGTTTGCCCAGGCGCGGAGAGATGGCGGCCAGCTCGCCGGCTTTATCTATCCGGCGCATCAGGAGGTCGGCGGCGGAATCGGTCTTGACCACGTTCTTCTTCATCAGGTCGCGGTAATCCTCGTTAAGAAGATGGATCAGCGTGCCCCAGTCCCTGGTGTCCTGGAAAGGCCTGTCCCCGGCCTTGAAGAACAGGCGGCCCTTACCGAGCTTCGCCAGTTCGTCGTCGGCGCGGCGCATCATGTGTACGTAGGGAAAATCGTCGAGCTGAAGATTGGCGCCGATATGGAAGTCGTTTTTGAGCCGCTCCGGCTCTACGTTGGCCAGGAAGCGCCTGACTTCGGATTTGCCGGAAGCCGGCAGGGCCAGCAGAAGTACTATGTCAAAGGTTTCGCTCATTGTGTCCTCCTCGCGGAATGTGTTATTCAAATTCTAGACAATATCGGCTAAAAAGTAAACATGCGCGCCCGTCCCGGCGCGCGCATTTTATATATAATTTCCTCTATATGACCAACATCGAGATCATGTGGATAGTTTTCGTAGCCACCGCCACCGCGCTTTTCGTGGCCGACATAAAGCTTTCCGCCGGCCGCGCCCACGAGATAACCCGCAAGGAAGCCACCCTGCTCTGCGCCTTCTGGGTAATTGTCGCGACGATGTTCGGCTTCCTGACGGGCCGCATGCTCGGCTTCGACAGGATGATAGAGTTCTTCACAGCCTATGTCATAGAGTACTCGCTCTCTATGGACAATATGTTCGTGTTCATCATGATCTTCGCCTACTTCGGCATTCCCAAGAAATACCAGGCTAAGATCCTGACCTGGGGCATCCTGGGCGCGGTGTTCATGCGCCTTATCCTTATCTTCACCGGCGTAAAGCTTATCCACACCTTCGACTGGCTGATCTATGTTTTCGGCGGCGTGCTTATCCTGACGGCCATAAAGATGATGGTGCAGAAAGAGGGCGATATGGACCCCGGCGCGAACCCCGTGCTGAAGCTGCTGGCAAAGATAATCCCGGTGGACAAGGAACCTACCGACGGGGATTTTTTCGTCAAGCGCCATATCTGGCACGCCACGCCGCTGTTCGCCACGCTGGTGGTGGTGGAGACCTCGGACCTGATCTTCGCCGTGGACTCCATCCCGGCCGTGCTGGCCGTCTCAACCGACAAATTTATCGTCTATACCTCCAATGTCTTCGCCGTGGTAGGCCTGCGCTCCCTCTACTTCCTGCTGGCCTCGATCATGGACCTGTTCCGCTACCTCAAAGCCGGCGTTTCCGTAATCCTGTTCTATGTCGGCACGAAGATGATCATCTCCGGCTATTATAAGATCCCGGCCCTCCTATCGCTGGGCGTGGTGATGGGCATACTGGCCCTTTCCATCCTTCTTTCGGTAGTTATAAAACACCCTCACGCGGAACTGCCCGAGCCGCATAAAGCCAAATAAACGGCGAGCCCCGCGCGCAAATAAAAAGCCCCGGTTTTGCCGGGGCTTTTTTTAGCAGCGCTGTAAGTCTATTTTTTAACCGCGGCTTTAGCGGGCTCGGTCGCCGGTTTCACTTCGGCGGCGGGCTTCTCTTCGGTGACGGCCGGCGCGGATTCTTTCATGATCTCGAGCAGCTCGACGTCGAAAACCAGCGTCGCGCCGCCGGGGATGGCGCCGCCCGCGCCCTGGTCGCCGTAAGCGGTATCGGAGGGACAGACCAGCTTGGCCTTGCCGCCCACTTTAATTTTCTGCACGCCCTCGGTCCAGCAGGGAATAACTCCGGAGAGAGGGAATTCTGCGGGGGTGCCGCGCTCTACGGAGGAGTCGAAGACCTTGCCGTCGGGGAAAGTCCCGTGGTAATGGACTTTTACCATGTCGGTGGCTTTGGGCATTACGCCCGTCCCCTCTTTAACGGGGATATAAATGACGCCGGAGGGCAGCTTCTCGGCCCCTTTCTCTTTCGCCATCTTGTCGAGGAAGGGCTTAGCGGCGCCTTTCTGCTTGGCTACTATGGCCTCCTGCTTCTTGGCCAGGAAAGCGTTAAGCTTCATGCCGTAGGTTTCGTCGGCCTTGCTTTTCTGCCCCGCGAGGGATTCGGAGAAGCCCTGGATGATGTACTTGGCCTCTTCCTTGGTGAATTCGAACTGCTTGATCTTGGAGCTGACCGCCTGGCCGAGGAAATAAAGTGTCTTCTGGTCTTCGGTCAGGCCGCCCTGGGCGGCGGGAGCGGCGACCTGGGCTTTAGGGGCGGCTGCGGGCTTGGGCGCGTCCGCGGCCGCGGCGGCTCCGGTTATAAAACAGGCAAAAACAGCGATAAGAAGCTTTTTCATTTTTCCTCCTGAAACTATTTATGTTCTAAATAATACTAAAAAATCGCGCGCCAGCGCTAAAGCGAGACCGGGTATTCGGCCCGGAAAGTAGTACCGTCAGGTCCCGTGGTAAAGGAAACTTTTCCCTTAAGATATTTTTCCGTCAACAGCCTGATGCTGTACGTGCCAAGCCCCCGCCCCGCTCCTTTGGTGGAGAAGGAGCGCTGAAAAACCTGCAGGCGGGAATCCTCCGGCATGCGGCCGGGGTTATGGACGGTAAAGGCCGCTCCGCCAGCGGTTTTCTCGCAGGAAAGCGTAATTTTTGCCCCTGGAGATTCCGCTTCAAGCGCGTTCTTCAGAAGATTGCCGATCACGCGCGAAAGCATGATCTTATCGGTGTTTATATGCGCGTCATAACAGGTGCCCGAAACTTCTATTTCCTTGTTCTTGGCGACCTCGTGGGCCTTAAAAAGGTCAGCGATATCTACGAGAAGATCCGCCGCGCCGACTTCGGAGAGCCTGAGCTGCAGGTCTCCCCGCTCGGCCGAGGCCAGGTCCCGCTGGGAGAGTATCTGGTCAACCATCCGTTCGGAGGCTTTAACCGCCGCCGGCACATAAGCGCCTATCTCCGGGAGTTCGGATTCGGCCATGAGGCCGACCAGCCCCTGCACGCCGCCGGCTGTATTAAGGATATCGTGAAAAAAAAGCCGCTCCAGCACTTCGCGGCGCTTTTGGGAGCTTATATCCATAAGGGACATAAGTATAAATTCCTCGCCGCCCAAGCTGAACGGCTTGACGCTGATGCGGAGGTCCAGGTCTTCACCCAGCTTTTTCGACATTATCCGGCATTCAGTGTCGGCCTCATTGCCGTTCAGCGCCTGCTCCAGGGCGATGGCCGAGCCGCAGCGGCGGCAGGATTCCGTAGTTCCGCAGCCGCCGGGCGTTTCAGTGGAATGCGCGCAGCCGGCAAGATTGCCGGGGCGCTGGCCCAGCAGCTCGGTAACGCCGTGCGCCTCAAGGAAAGCCGAGAAGGACTTGTTGACGAAAACCGCCTGACGCTGGCGGTTAAGTATCAGGCTGAAATTCAGCATCCCGTCCAGCAAGGAGACAAGCCCCGGCGCCCCGGCCAGCAGTTTGCTCTGGCGCTCTATCTCGGTAGGGGCGGCCTTTTCGGCGGGCAGGAATTTGGTAGGCAATTTCTCCTGGGGCATGTTTATCTTATTTTCCCGGCACGGCGCAGTGCGGCCGTTATCCTGGCGATAACGATGTTCCCTTTGAACGGCTTTATGATGTAATCGTCGGCCCCGAGCTTGAAAGCCATTTCCTGGCTCTTATCGGAGTTCTCGGTAGTGAGCATTATGATCGGGAGGTCCAGCAGGCCGAGAGTCTCCCGTATGCCTTTTACCAGGTCCATCCCGTTAAGGCGCGGCATATTGATGTCGGTGAGCAGCATGTCGGGCACGACGCCGGAAGCTATGGAGGTAAGGGCCTCCTCCCCGTCCACGGCTTCGCGTACGAGGTAACCCGCGCCCTCTATGAACTTCTTCAGCAGCATGCGCATTATAGGATCGTCGTCCGCGACCATTATAACCGGTTTCTTCCCGTCCGCCAATCTCGGCTGTGCTCCCACGGGGGAGGCGGCCGTTTGCGGTTCTCCGGCAACCGGCTCCGCTGCGGGGGCCGGCACAGGAGCGCTTTTCTTTATATCCAGGTAGGTCTCGACCTCCGCGAGGTCGGTCTGTCCGGTCGAAAGATGCCAAAGCGCGTCGTGGGTGAGGGTGCGCAGGCATTTGGCGTCAAGCGCGGCCGCTTTGACATCGTCCGAGACGGCGCCGGCATTAATAAGTTCCTTAACCTTCACGTCCGGCATAAGAAGTTCCACGATAGAAGTGCGCCCGACATAGCCGCTGCCCTCGCAGTTCTTGCAGCCGACGCCGCGGTAATAAACCGCCTCGAAGCCGTGGTCAGCGAGGGCTTCCATGATCGCCGGGTCCCGGTCGGACTCTTCCACCGCCTCGGCGCAGAGCGGACAGAGTTTCCTGACCAGGCGCTGGGCTGTTATGGCCAGCAGGCCCGGGGAGACCTTAAAGCGGTCGACGCCCATATCCATCAGGCGCCCGATGGTAGAGATGGTATCGTTGGTATGCAGCGTGGACAGAACCAGGTGCCCGGTCATAGCGGCCTGGAAAGCGATATCGGCCGTTTCATGGTCGCGGATCTCGCCGACCATGATTATATCCGGGTCCTGGCGCAGCACGGAGCGCAGCACGCCGGCGAAAGTAAGGCCCTGTTTTTCGTTTACCTGCACCTGGTTTATGCCGGGCAGCTTGTACTCTATCGGGTCTTCCGCTGTCACTATATTGGTTTTCTCCTGTTTGACCTTGTTCAGGATGGAATAAAGCGTGGTGGTCTTCCCGGAGCCGGTGGGGCCGGTAACCAGGAGTATGCCCTGGGTGGAGGCCATGCACTTATCCAGGCCCGCGGAAACTTCGGGCGCGAAGCCAAGCTTTTCGAAAGGAACTTCCGCCGCGCGCTGGTCCAGGATGCGCATAACGACTTTTTCACCAAAGGAGGTGGGCAGAATAGATACGCGCAGGCCCACTTCGGCCCCGGCGATGCGGATCTTGGTGCGGCCGTCCTGAGGGCGCATATGGATCGACACGTCAAGGTCCGACATTATCTTTATGCGTGAGACTACAGGGCCCATAGCTATATGCCGTGGGAGCTTCATTATGTTCTTGAGCTCGCCGTCCACCCTTATACGGACATGGCTGGCGGCTTCTTCATGCTCGATATGTATGTCCGAGGAGCGTTTTCTGTAGGCCTGGGAGATTATGGAATTGACCAGCTTTATCACAGGGGAGGTTACAGCGGAATCCTGGCTTTCATCCGCGTTCGCTTCCCCCACCACCATTATGTCCTCCGGGGCTTCTACGCGGCTCAGCAGGTCATAGATCACAGTGTCCGCGCTGAAGAGCTGGTCAAGGCAGGAGTCTATTTCCCGCGGCAGGCTGAAAAAGGGCAGGAGACGGCGGCCGGTGAGGGCTTCAACGTCGGATTGCGCGTTGAAGTCCGAGGTGTTGGACATCGCCACCTTGATCTCGCTTTCACTGACGGAAAAAGGGACGATCTCGTATTTGCGGCAGATCTTCTCCGGAACCATCGAGAAAGCGAACTTGTCCACTTTCTCCGGGGTGAGCGGAAAGTGCCTGACCTTGAAAGCCGTTTCCACCGTCTTTATGACCTGCTCGGAGGTAAGAGTCCCCAAGTCTATAAGCGCGTGCGAGAAATATTTTTTCTTTTCATCGCGGAATTGCTGAACTATCTGCGGAGTAATGCCAGCCGCCCCCGCGAAAGCCCTGATAAGCCACTCGTCACGAAAACGCCATGAATCTGTCATACGTTTATTTTATATTATTTATATACCGCTCAAAAGGGCGAAAACGACAATATGATGAGAAGAGTGACCACCTGCGTTTCTATCTGCCTCTCCCTGGCAGCGGTTCTCCTTTGCGCCCTGACCCCGCCCGCCGCCGCGCGCTACTACTACAGCTGGGAGGAAAAGCCGAAGAAGGCTTTCTTCATAAAGACCAAAGTCCGGCGCTGGCAGGCCGAGACTTCGGGGCAGACCAGGTCCTCGCTGGTCACGCCCACCTACTGGTGGTCCCCGCCGTCCGACAATATCAGCATAGGGAACACCAACGATTTTAAAGTTATGGACGCTCCGCTCTACCTTTATTCGGCGGAGATACAGCCGGTAAGAGGCTTCTCCCTTGAGTTCGAGACCGGGGACAACCGCTTTTCAGGCGGCAAGTATTTCGAGCATGACTGGCTGCACGCCACCAATAAAACCGTTTACCTGCTTAACGGCGTAACCTGGGACAGCCCGCAGCACCGGGACTACGCGAAGAAGACGGCCGAGACAGCCGGCACCGCCCGCCAGTACTCCGCCGCGGCCTACCTCAACGTTTACAAAACGGACGCCCTGGCGCAGGACGAGGAATACGAAATAGCCCACTCGATGGATTTTTTTGCAGGCTACAGCTGGTACGAAACGAAGGTCCGCATTTTCAACGGCTATAAGATAATGTCCACGGACTTTTTCCTCCCTACCGCGCCCGTCGGCCCCATGACGGGGCTGAACTCGCGCGCCAGCATGCGCTGGTCCGGCTGGCGTTTCGGCTTCAGGGAGCAGGCGAACCTGGGAAAGAATTTTTTCGCCGAAGGAAAGCTCGCCTTCGGCCCCTTCATGAAATACAACGGGACTAATTACTGGAACCTGGACACCAACCTGAAGAATCCCGGCATCCGCAGCACGGCGACCGGGAATCTGGTGGAATTTTCACTCTCCGCGTCCTACAGGTTCTGGCGGCATTTAGAATTCGAGGGCGGCTGGATGGCCTGGTCCTACAAAGCCGCCTCAGGCGATGAAACCTTCTACTACACCGACGGTTCCACCTGGGAGGGCAAGCTGAATAAGGTGAAAGCCACCCGCAAAGGAACCTTCCTCGGCCTCTCCTGGAGATACTAGCCTCCCACTTCCCTTCAAAAGCAAAAGCCCCCGAAACTTGTTCGGAGGCTTTTGGTTGTGAGGTCCGGCTTTAGAGCGAAGCATAATTATGCTTCGCGTCCGGACCGCAAGGCCGCAGGCAATTTTTTACGCAGCAAAATTGCCGAGGCGGGGTCGCGGAAAGCCGCTATGCGGCTTATCCGTGACGGGGCTCGCTATGTCCCGCTCCCACGCAACCAAAACATAAGCCCTCGAAATTAATTCAAGGGCTTATGGTTGCGGGGGCAGGATTTGAACCTGCGACCTCAAGGTTATGGGCCTTGCGAGCTACCAGGCTGCTCTACCCCGCAGGATTAGTATAGCACAATGCGGGCGGGTAAAGCAAACAAACCTTTATTTCTGTATTTCCAGCGTATCGACCTGCTCACCGGCTTTGTTGTAGACGGCCATCTTGAGGTTCTTCTCGTTCACGCTGAAGACGGCGAAGTGGTAGACGGGCAGGAACTTCGCGGACCAGTCCTCGTTGCGGCGCTGGATATAGAGCTGGTTCCCCCCGCCGCCCAGGGTGATATAAATTATGCCGCCCGTCTCGTCCGGCAGCCCTTCTTTGACAGGCAGGGTGCGCTCATAGTCGTGGTCATGACCCTGCAGGACAAGGTCCACCTTGTATTTAAGGAAAAGCGGCTCCAGCGCCTTAACAACCTCTTCTTCAGGAGGATGCGCACCGGTAGAATAAAGGGGCTGGTGGATCATTACGAACTTCCAGGTCTTGTCGTTCGCCTTGGAAAGGTAATGCTCCAGCCACTTGTATTGCTTTGAGCCCGGGGCTAGGTCCGGGGCGAACTGCGCGCCGGTAAAGCCGTTGGCGTCAAGCACGAAGAAGCGGGCGTTAGCGTCGTCGAAGAAATAGTAATGCGGCGGCAGGCCGGTGAGCGGCACGCTGTGGAAGGGCGTGAAGTTCGCCTTGAGGAATCCCTTGCCCGCCGCGGTCTTGAGGTCGCGGCCGTAGTCGTGGTTGCCGAGCGCCAGGAAGAACGGGGCACGGGAAAGCAGGTTCGCGTAGGGCTTGTAATACTGGTCGTCGGCGTCGGCGTCCAGGCCGTCGGACAGCACGTCGCCGGTATGCATTACGAAATCGGGGAGGAACTTCTCCATCTGGGCGGCCAGCTCGAGCTGCTCTTCGGAGCCGGAGCCGGAATCGCCGAAGGCCAGGAAAGAGAAGAACGGCTTGGTCTCGTCCCTGAAGGTGGTAAAATTCCCCTCGAAAGCCTTATAGACTCCGGTGCTCTGATCGGCGGGCAGATAAATGCGGTAGCAGTGGGTTGTGTCCGGCAGCAGGCCGAAGAGCTGGACCTTGTGTTCCCTTACCGCCGCCACCGGCGTAAGGAAGCGCTCGCAGTCCGGCGCCTGGCCGTAGGAAAGCCAGGCCGGGGAGTCGGCGTCCACCCTGAACCTTACCGTGACCATATCCCTGGACATGTTTTCGAGGTAGGGCCCGCGCTCGAACCTGGCCGCGCGAGCGGGCGCGCAAGCCAGGACCAAGAGAACGGCGGCGAGGAACTTCTTCATTTTCCGCCGGGCCCGCAGAAAAGCGGGGTCACTTTGAACTTGACCGCGTCGATAAGGCCCCGGTCGGTGATCCTTATCTCCGGTATGGGCGGAAGAGTGAGGAAAGACATTGCCATGAATGGGTCCGAGAGCTTCGAGCCGAGCATTTTAGCGATCTCGTTCAGGCGCTTCTGCTTCTCACGCACGAAGTCGGCGCTGCGGTCGGACATAAGGCCGGCCACCGGCAGCGGCAGGGCTTCCAGGACCTGGCCGTTGAGCGCGGCCACTATCCCCCCCTGCATTTTCACCACCTGTACGGCGGCTGTGTACATATCCCCGTCGTGGGTGCCTACGACGACTATATTGTGGGAATCGTGGGAGACGGAGGAAGCGATCGCGCCTTTCTTAAGGCCGAAGCCCTTGACGAGGGCGAGCGCAACGCGGCCGCTGGCCATGTGCCGCTCGATCACTGCGATCTTCAGGATGTCCTTCTCGGTGTCGGATGAAACGTAGCCGCCGTCCTCTTTCACTTTCTCGATGCTGCACTTTGTAACGATCTGGTCCGGGATGACGTTCATCACGCGGGCGTACTTCCCCAGCGCCTTGAGGGCGAAATCCTCGTGCTCGATCCAGCGCACGTTTATGGTGCCGCGGGTCTTCCCCTTGTATTCCTTGATAACGCCGGGCTCTATCTCGCCCGACCTGGAGACCAGGCGGCCGCTCTTGAAGACTTTGGAGATCTTCACCTTCTTCAGGTCTTCGAAGACCACCAGGTCCGCGGCGTAACCGGGGGCGATGGCGCCCAGGTTCTTTATGCCGAAATATTCGGCCGTGTTGATAGTGGCCATCTGGATGGCGCGGATCGGGTCCACGCCCAGGCGGATCGCGGTGCGCACAAGGTAATCTATATGACCTTCGCGGGCTATATCCTCGAGGTGGCGGTCGTCGGTCACGAAAATGAACTTGCGGGAATTCTCGGAGTTGACCAGCGGGAGGAGGTTCTTGAGGTTCTTGGCGGCGGTGCCCTCGCGGATCATGATGTACATGCCGGCGCGCAGCTTCTCGCGGGCCTCAGCGACGTCGGTGCACTCGTGGTCGGAGCGGATCCCGGCGGAGACGTAGGAATAAAGCTGCTTGCCCTTGAGCATCGGGGCGTGGCCGTCGATGACCTTGTTCCTGGCTATGGCAATCTTGCGCATCACCTCTTCGTTGCGGTTGATGACGCCGGGATAGTCCATCATCTCGCCTATGCCGAGCACGCGCTCGTCGTTAAGCAGCAGGCCCAGGTCGTGCGCGGTAAGTTCGGCGCCGGCGGTCTCGAGGTGCGTGGCGGGCACGCAGGAAGGCAGCATCAAATAAACGCTGAGCGGGCTGTCCTCGCTGGAGGCCAGCATATATTTTATCCCGTCGAGCCCCAGCACGTTGGCGATCTCGTGCGGGTCGATGACCGCTGAGGTGGTCCCGTGCGGCAGCACGACGCGGGCGAACTCGGGGATCTTTACCATAGAACTTTCTATGTGAACGTGGCCGTCGATAAAGCCGGGCGAGAGGTAGGCGCCCTTGAGGTCCATGACCTGCGCGGCCTTGTAGTCGCCGAAGCCGACCACGCGCCCGCGGTGCACGGCCACATGGGTGCGGTGGATATCCCCGGAGAAGGTGTTTATCACCCGCGCGTTCTTAAGCAGCAGGTCCACGCGCTTTCCGCCGCCGGAGATCTCTATCGTGTTCTTTATCTTTTCCAGGCTTGAATCCATGTCCATCATATTAGCCACCGCCTTATAATTTGTCATTTAATTTTACAATACTTTGCCGCGCGCATCACAAGATAAACCCGCCCGCGTTTTTTTGTATCATAGGTTCTGCGGGCGGACCTGCGGAAGCCTGGACAGCCGCCGGTGGGATAATTTCATGAAATTAAACTCTAATTTAAGCGCGCTGAGCGGCGGATTGCTCCTGATACTCATGCTGTTCATGGGCGGGCTGCTGTACAATAATATGTCCCAGTGGAGGGCGGCCGACCTCAGGCTAAAGCATACGCAGGCCTCCATGAGCAGCATAGAAGAGATAAGCTCCCTCGTTCTCCAGGCCGAATCCGCGGTACGCACCTATGCTGTCACTGGCAACTCCGGGGCGCTGGTGTCTTACGACAGAGCTTCCTCGGCGCTGGAAAGACAGGAGGGCCGGCTGGCCGGTCTCGAGAGGGACCATAAAGAGCAGTACCAGAATCTCAGGGCCCTCACGGACCTGGTAAAAAAGCGACAGGCCCGGTTCAATGAAACAATACTCTTCCGGAGAACCAGGGGATTTGACGCCGCCAGGCTCCAGAAGGCCATAGAGGCAGGGAACAGCACGAGCACGGAACTGCTGGCGGCGGCCGAAAAGATGCAGAAAGCGGAGCGGCGGGACATGCGGGCCTGGGAACTTCAGTCCACCGCGGGGTCCATCCAGCAGCGCAGGCTGCTCACGAGCAGCTTTCTTGTCATCTTCCTTATAGTACTGGGAGCTTTCGCCGCCGTACTGCATGGCATAAGGCACCGCATCAGGACCGAGGACGAACTTGGAGACGCCAATGCCAGGCTGCAAAGCGTCCTGGAAGCCGCCAGCCAGGTCTCTATAATTGCGACGGACCTCGTGGGGACGATAACGCTTTTCAACTCCGGAGCGGAAAAGATGCTGGGCTACCGCGCGGAAGAGCTGGTCGGGCTCCAGACGCCGGCGAAGATCCACCTTCTCAGGGAGATCGAGCAGCGCGGCCGCGAACTGACGGAGAAACTCGGGCGGCCGGTACAGGGCTTCGACGTTTTTGTGGAAATGGCCCGGCAGGGCGGCTTTGAGAACCGCGAGTGGACCTATGTCCGCAAGGACGGGACGGCTTTCCCTGTAGAGCTGATCGTTACCGGCGTCAAGGGCCACAACGGGAAACTGACCGGCTTCCTCGGCCTGGCCACGGATATAAGCGCGCGCAAGCGCGCGGAGCTGGAGATGAGGAAGCTCTCCACCGCGGTCAAGTCCAGCCCCACTTCCATAATAATAACCGACCGGGAGGGCCTGATAGAATACGCGAATCCCAAGTTCATGGAGCTCACGGGTTATTCCGCTAAGGAGCTGCTGGGGCAGAACCCCAAGCTCATAAATTCCGGCAAGATCCCTAAAAGCACCATCAAAGAACTCTGGGACACCATCCTGGACGGCCGCGAATGGAACGGGGAGCTGCTGAACCGCAAGAAGAGCGGCGAGCTGTTCTGGGAGCACGCCGCTATTTCCCCGGTAAAAGACCCGCGGGGAAATATAACTAACTTTATAGCGGTGAAAGTGGACATCACCGACCGTAAGGTCGCGCAGCGCGAGATAGAGAAAGCGCGCGACGCCGCGATGGAGCTGGCGCGGATGAAGTCCGAGTTCCTGGCAAACATGAGCCATGAGATAAGGACGCCGATGAACGCCATCATAGGGATGACCGGGCTCCTGCTGGACACGCAGTTGAACGAGCAGCAGCGGGATTACGTAAAAACGGTCAACGGCGCCGGAGAAGCCCTGCTCGGGATCATAAACGACATCCTGGATTTCTCCAAGATAGAATCCGGGAAACTGACGATAGAGAAACTGGATTTCGACCTCCTGGAGACCGTGGAGAGCACGACGGAGCTCCTGGCGCCGCGCGCCCAGGAAAAGGGCGTGGAGCTGGCCCACTTCGTAGAGAAAGACGTCCCGGCCGGGCTGCGCGGGGACCAGGGGCGCCTGCGCCAGGTGCTCCTGAACCTGCTCGGGAACGCCCTGAAGTTCACCGAAGCCGGCGAAGTAGTGCTGAAGGTTTCCATCCAGAAGGAGACCGCGTCGGGGCCGATGCTGCGCTTCTCCGTAAAGGATACTGGCATCGGCATTCCCGCCGAGGCGCAGAAAAACCTCTTCCAGGTCTTTACGCAGGCGGACGCCTCCACCACCCGCAAATACGGCGGGACGGGGCTGGGACTGTCTATCTCGAAAAAGCTGGTGGAAATAATGGGCGGCGAGATCGGGCTGGAGAGCGAGCCGGGCAAAGGCTCCACTTTCTGGTTCACCCTCCCCTTTGAAAGGCAGAGCGGGGAGCAGCCGCCGGCTCCGGAAAAGACCCATCTAACGGGAATCAAGGCGCTGATAGTGGACGACAATGCGGCTAACCGGGAAATAGTCAGCCGCTACCTGGAAGCCTGGGAGATGAGGTTCGAGGCCGTCGCCTCCGGGAAAGAGGCCCTCCAGGCCTTAAAACGGGAAGCCGCCGGGAAAGACCCTTTCAGACTGGTCCTGCTGGACATGCATATGACCGGTATGGACGGGCTGATGCTTGCCCGCGCCATACAGGAAGACGCCGGCATCCCCCTCGTAAGAAAAGTGATGATGACCTCCCTGGGCCAAAGCCTCAAAGCTGAAGAGCTTAAGGCAGCCGGGATATCGATCTGCCTTACAAAGCCGGTCCGCCCCGCGTCTCTGCTTAAAGCCCTGGACTCGGCCCTCGCGGAGCCCGCCCGCGGAGGAGATAAAGCCCCTCCGCCGGTACCCGCCCGCATTGCGGAACGGGCTCTGAACAAATATTTCCGCGTCCTGGTCGCCGAGGACAATATTGTCAACCAGAAAGTGGCCATGAAGCAACTGGAGAAACTCGGCTACGAGTCGGACGTAGCGGCTAACGGACTCGAAGTCCTTGAAGCTATGAAGCGGCGGCCGTACGAGCTGGTGCTGATGGACTGCCAGATGCCGGAAATGGACGGCTTCCAGGCGACGGCGGAGATCCGCAAGCTGGAAGAAGACCAGCGGCATACGCCTATAGTCGCGATGACCGCCAACGCCCTGCAGGGGGACCGGGAAAAATGCCTGGCGTCTGGTATGGACGGCTATCTATCTAAACCGGTAAGGTTGGAAAAACTTGCGGAGGTAATGGAGAAATGGGATACCCCGCTGGACGCGGCGGCCGTCAAGGAGCTGATGGCGCTGGCCGGAAAGGAGAACCCGGCCTTCATGGACGAACTGGTAACAGCCTATATGAAAGATGTCCCCTCGCGCATTGAAGCCATCCGCGCCGGTATCCGCGCCGGCGACGCCGAAGCGCTGCGGCTGGCGGCCCACGCTCTGAAGGGCAGCAGCGGGAACGCGGGGGCTCAACGGATCCAGAGGATCTGCCGCCTCCTGGAATTGATCGGAATTTCAGGGTCCGTCGAAGGCGCGGGCGAGCACCTTGAAGCCCTGGAAAAAGAAATGGCCGGCACAAGCGCGGCCATGGAAGGACTGCGCATGGGCCCGGCCAGGCCGCAGTAAAAACCGGTTAAAGCAGCCGGCCGAGCCGAACTGTTATAATTTCATGATGGATCTACTTCACCCGGCCCAGCCTTACCTTCCTCTCGCGCTCCTGGTCTTCCTCGCCGGCTTCGTGGATTCCATCGCCGGCGGGGGCGGGCTGATAACCCTGCCGGCCTACCTGGCTTTCGGACTGAGCCCCGCGGTCCTGCTCGGCACGAATAAACTCTCCTCTTCCCTTGGAACGACGGTAGCAGCCGCGAAGTTCATCAAAGAAACGCGGTTCGGCGCGGATTTCCTTTTTATACTCGTGGTCCTGGGCGCTGGCGGCGCTTTCCTGGGCGCCAGGGCCATTTCTATGATCCCGCCGGAAGCGATACGCTATCTCCTGATAGTGCTGCTGCCGCCGGTCGCCATCTTCCTGGCCGCTAAAAAAAGTTTCGGGCTGGTAGATACCAGCAAGGCGCACTCGGAAGCCTCGCTGCTGCGGCGCTCCGGCTCGCTCTCTTTATTTATAGGTTTTTACGACGGGCTGCTCGGGCCGGGAACGGGCACCTTCCTGGCGGTCGGCTTCGCCCGGCTTTGCGGCTTCGACCTGCTGCGCTCCACGGCGCTGGCCAAGCTGCTTAATCTGGTTTCAAACCTCGGGGCGCTGGCGACTTTTCTCTACCTGGGCAGGGTCGATGTAAAACTGGGGCTCGCGATGGGCGTAGCGGGCATGGCCGGGAATTACGCCGGCTCCCACCTGGCGCTTAAGAAGGGGACCTGGATCATACGACCGATGCTTTTTACCGTCTCGACCGCGCTGCTGGTCAAAATAGCCTGGGACATGCTTAAATAAAGCGCGGCTTCACTCCTTCAGCATCGCCATCAGGCCGAAACGGCCCGTTTTCTCGCCGTCCCTCCGCCACGAATAGAACATCTCTTTCTCGGAGTAAGTGCACAGGTGCATGAACTCGTGCTTCCGGACCCCCAGCGCCTCCAGGCGCAGCCGCAGGAGTTCGCGCAGATTGAAGAAATGCCGCCCTTCTTTCAGGGTGAGGAATCTCTTATCGGCGCCGCCGGGGTAAAAAGCCTTCAGCTTTTCCATAAAATCCTCCCGGACCGGGTAATTTGCGGCGGAGATCATGGGCGAAACGCCCGCAAGGATATCTCCGGGTTCGCTGCCGAACTGCATCTTCATCACCGCCAGGGTCGCGCCGTAAATATCCAGGAAAGCCCCCCTCCAGCCGCTGTGTATGACGGCGAGGACCTTGCGGGCGGGATCGTAAAAAGCGGTAAGCGCGCAGTCGGCCGAAAGGGCCAGCAGCGGGATGCCGGGCACGGCCGTAAGGAGCGCGTCGGTATTCTCGGGCGGGACGCCGCCGCCCGCCGTCATTACGGCTACATTGGCGGTATGCCGCTGGCGCATCCGCTCCAGGCGGGCGGGCTCCGCCCCGAGGGCGGCGCAGAAGAGGCCGAGGTTCTCCTCCACATTCTCTATCTTGTCGCCCGTGCCGCTGCCGAGGTTAAGGCCCGCGTAAGGCCCGGTGCTTACTCCGCTCTGGCGCGTTGAAACGGCGCATTCAAGGCCCGGAAGCTCTTTAAAACTGTCGAACCGCAGCAGTTTCAGTCCGTTTTTCTCCTCGGTATTCATTGTGTGCCCCCCTTCAGTAGCGTTCCCTGGCTTTAAGTTTATATTATAACCTTATGCCTGCCCGAGCAAGAGTAAAATTCATCGAAGCCCCGGACGCCGCTACCCTGAGGGGAATTATAACAATTTACCGCGCCCACGGCTGGTGGAAGCCCGGCGATAAACCCGCGCTGCTTAAAAAGATAATTAAAGGCAGCCACTGCTTCGCTGTCGCTGAAACCGCCGACCGCATCATCGGCATGGGGAGGGCAATAAGCGACGGGGTCAGCGACGCTTATATCCAGGATATGGCCGTGCTTGATACCGAGCGCGGCTCCGGGGCCGGGAGCGCCCTCCTGAAAGCCATTATGAAGCGGCTGAAAAAAGACGGGGTAAAATGGGTCGGGCTGATAGCCCAGGACAATTCGGAGTATTTTTACAGGAAAGCCGGCTTTAAAACCCTCGCGAAGGCCCACCCCATGCTTTCAAAAGAGAGCTATGTTTAACCGCCTTAAGCCGGAAGATTATCCGGCACTTAAGAAGTATTTCGAAAAGCACCGCTACCCCCTCTGCGAGTATTCGCTGGCCTCCATCATCGTCTGGAACCGCTGCCTTTACGAGGTAAGCTGGAAGCTGGACGGGGACCTTCTATTGATAGCCGAAACCGATATAGAGCCCCCCGCCGCAAAGCGCCTGCTGATGCCGGTGCCCTGCCCCTTCCGCGATATCCCCCCGGCGGAACTCGCGGATATCGCGAAGCGCAGCCGCCACACGCGCTACTATTACGTCCCGCAGGACTACTTCGAGAAGAACAAAGCCGGCCTCGAGGATTTTTTTACCGCCGCCGAGCAGCCCGGCTATATGGACTATCTTTACAACACCGGAGACCTGGCGGGGCTTCCCGGGCATAAGTACGCTAAGAAGCGCAATTTGGTCGCCCAGTTCTGCAAGCAGACCGCGGCTGTCAGGAAAGTGGAAGTGGAAGCGCTTAAGCCGGCGAACAACGCCGCCTGCCTTGCCCTGCTGGACCGCTGGGCGCATGACCCGGAGGCCGGGGCGCAGCTGGACATGCTCAACTGCGAGCGCAAGGCCATAATGAACGGCCTGAAGCATTTCGACCTGTTGGAGCTTAACGGCGTGCTTGTGAAGGTGGACGGCGAGATCGCCGGCTTCGCTTTCGGCTCCCGGCTTTCCGAAGGAGTTTTTGTGCTGAACTTCGAAAAAGCGCTGGACAGCTATAAGGGGATCTACCAGTTCCTGGATAAAGAGCTGGCGCTCAGCCTGCCCCACCGGTATTCCTTCATCAACAAGGAAAGCGACCTCTGCAAGCCCGGCCTGGCCAAGACCAAGGAATCCTATTATCCGGCTTTTAAAACCAAGTCCTATACCCTTACGCTCAAATAAAGGCCGGAGGCCGCAAAAAAAGAAGCCCGGTAAGCCGGGCTTCTTTTATTTCTGGTTAAGCTTTCTAGATCGCTTTATACGGATTGTCGGTGACGCTAAGCAGGTAAACGGCGGCTTTGATATTTTTGTTTACGGTGGAAGTTATTATGGCGGCGCCGGGGTAAAAGCCCCTGCCGTCGAGCTCGAAGGTAAAGGCGAAGATCCCGCCCGAAGCGTAAGCCCAATCGCAGCTGTCGCCGGTGGCTATATACATCTCGCTTGATTTATGGGAGAGATAGCCGGTCAGCTTGCCCATCTCCGCGCCGACTTTTTCAAAGATAGCTTTATCTTTGGCCGGGACGTCCGCGTCGCTGCCGCCCCAGGGGTAGAGGATCTCGCTGGCGTAGGTGTGGTAGCTGATATGGGTCTTCAGGTTCCTGCGGGCCTCGATGAATCTCTTAACGGCCTGGCTCTCCGGTTCGGAGAAAGCCTTGGGGCCGCAGTAAGTGTCGGAGCCGGGGTAGGTGGAAGCGCCCGCTTCGCACCACCAGGAATCATAGTTCCGGTTAAGGTCCACGCCGCGGGACTTGTCCGAGTTAGTGCTCATGTTCTTCCGGTGGTACTGGTAGCTGCCGGTCTTTATGTCGAACTCCGCGCCGTCCGGGTTGAGCATCGGTATGATATAGATATCGAGGGTATTTATATATTTCTTTATGTCGGCGTCGTTCTTGTGGTCGAACAGCCAGGCGGCGAACAGGAGCGGAACCTCGTTGGAAAGGTGCTCGCGGGCATGGTGGTTCCCGATATAAAGAGAGCCGGGCTTGGAGCTGGGGGTTTCGCCCTTCGCGCTGGAATTTATCCGCAGGCACCAGATGTCGCGGCCCTCCACCGTCTTGCCGATGGAGAATAAAGAAGCTATGTCGGAATTCGCGGCGGCCATCTGTTTCAGCAGGTCTGTGGTTTCCTTGAAGTTATGATAAGCGGAGTCGGCGGCCGGGAAATCCTTGCCCTGGGACGCGGCGTATTCCGCTATGGTCATCCTGTTCGTAACGATGAAAGCCTTGGAGGAAAGGATATCCATGGTATGCGGGCCGGCGAAGCCTGAAGAGTTCTCCCCGTTTATTTCCACGATATCCATCCCGGCCTCCAGCAGGCGGGTGCGCGCGCGGGCGTCGGAGGCTTTTACCGTGACCCAAAAGCGGCCATCGGCGTTCTGGGCTAAACTTTTATCGATGGAAGGCTCCGGAACCGCCAGGGCTTCGGGAGAGACCGTGGTAATATGTTTCAGGAGCTGGTTGAAAGAGGTATTTCCTTCTTCGGCGCCGGCGCGGAGAGAGAGGAAGCTTAGCAAAGCGAGGGAAAGTATAAGTTGCTTCATTGATGATTTCCTTGTTGACTATAATCAATCCATATTAAGTATAGGTCTGAAAAGCAGGAAACAACAAGGCCAAAAGGCCTATACCTGCCTAGGCCCTAGGGCCTATGACTAATGTCAAACAATAGAATTATTTAAGGAGCCCTGTCAATCCCAATACCGCATACCAAAGCCCGGTTAGCAGCAGGGTCAGGCGGCCGATCTCATTAACGCGCCCCCCCAGCCAGGGGGTTCCGAGCAGTACAGGCGAGATGAACAGTGAAGTCGCGCTGAAAAAGCCTCCGAAATAGACGAAACCCTTCGCTATATCGGCCATCTCCAGGAGGCGTATGAAGCCGGCGGCGAAAGGCGGGCATATACTGATACCGGTCGCGAAACCGAGGGCCAGCGGCAGACGCTTGAAGAAAGGGTTCATGTCCTTATTGAGCAGGCAGTGTCCCGGCCCGCCTGAAACCCTGCCTGCCGCCAGGGCGACCATGATCAGGCCGCAGACCGCCATGGAGGCCGGAAGCAGCCAGGCCGGGAGGGAGTACTGCCCGGCTTTGCCGGCCAGGGAAGCCAGGAGCGCGAAGAGCATATAGGCGGCGAAGCGCCCGCCCAGGAATTGCATAAAAATATAGAAGTTGAATTTCCAGACGGCTTTCCCCTCCGCCAGGAGGTAAGGGGCCAGCAGGGGCAGGCAGGCGGAGAGGCAGTAGAAGCCGGTGGAAAGGCCCAGGAGGAAACCTTCCGAGAAGATAGCCGGCACTTTAAATATCTACGGCGCGGTTGCAGCGCTTGCACCACCCGGCGCTCCTGCCGGAATTATTCTTGCGGTTAAGCGAGACTGAGTCTTTGCAGCCGGGACATTTCACGTCCAGCCCTGACAGGTCCATCTTGGAGTAATCTTTTTCAAAGATCTCCTTGTTCGTATAGCGCGGGGCGAGCCATCTTCCTTCTTTCATAGTTCCTCCATCAATGCGTACCGAATATCTTTACAAGGTCGCGCAGCGCGGCAGGGGCCCAGAGCGAAGAGAAGGCGGATCCCAGGAGCAGCGCCGAAAAAACAAAAATATGCTCGGCCGAGACAAGGCGGCCCAGCGCGCCCTCTACAGCCGGCAGCTTCAGGCCGAAAGCCGTGTATGTATGGAGGCGGGCGGGGCAAGCCCCGAGGCATTGGCCGCACAGATTGCAGTAGGGCAGGATCTCCGCTTTGCCACCCGGCGCGCAGCTTATGGCCAGCGTCGGGCAGACCGCTACGCATCTGCGGCAGCCGGTGCACTTCCCCTCTTCGATAGAGATCCGGAAAGGGTTAAGGCGGCCCCAGAAAGCCTGCCAGGCGGCGAAGGGGCACAGGAAGGAGCAGAAGATCCTTTTTTTAGTAAGCAGCGGGGCGAGGACCAGGGCGGCGAGGGCGAAGAACATCAGGGCGTATTGAAGCCCTCTCAGGTAGCCCTGCTGGTCGAGGAAACTTCCGGTAAGCTTGAAAGGGCAGAGCCAAAGGCAGTAAACGGGCAGCATCGTGGCCAGCGAAGCAAGCATCGCGAAGATCAGCAGCGCGGCAGGCAGGTCCCTGGCCTTAAGCGCCCAGCGGCCGGTTTTCAGGAGCGGTCGGCCTGGCAGCGCGCTTAGCCCGTCGTCTATGCCGCCGTAGAAGCAGGCCCAGGAGCACCAGCCGCGCCCCAGGCCAATGGTCACGAAGAGCCAGGCCGCGCCGAGCGTGATCGGGCCCCAGAGCTTCCAGCCCCCGCTCATCAGCGCGAGGTATTGCTGGTAAAGGTAGTTGAGGAAATAGGGCGCCATGGCGATATGGCAGAAAGGGGTGTCCTTAAAACAGGAAGGGTCGAAAGCTTTGCCGAAGAGGCTGAGCTTGAAGTGGAGCAAAAAAGCCAGCGCCGAAACGGAGAAAAATATCCTGCGGTAGAATGAAACCCTGCCGGTGTAGGAGATGGCATAAGCGGTGCCCGCCGCGAAGAAGGCCCAGGCCAGGCCGTAGAGGCGGCTTATCTCGCGGCCGGCTATCATGGTAGAAAAAAGCAGCGCCGGTATAAAAACCAGGGCGGCGAAGACGCCGGCGGCGGCCGCTTTCTTCCGCGCTGAAGGATTTGGTCCCATTTAGTACAATAATATCAAAATGGGGATGTTCCTGTTATTCGGATTTTATTCTCTGCTTGTCCAGGCGCTGCTGCTCAGGGAAATAGCGCAGGTCTTCACGGCGCATGAGCTCTCCCTGGCCGCGGCCCTTGCCTGCTGGCTTTTGTGGACCGCCGCCGGCGTGCGCCTTGGAGCCAGGGCCGCCGGCCCCGGGGTTTTCCTCCGGGGCTGCCTTATTTTTTCTGTGGCCGCGCCTTTGAATTTGCTCCTTGCGCGGACGGCCCCGGCCCTGCTTCCCGGCATGTCACAGCCTGGACTTTTCACAATACTTGCGGGCTCCGCCCTTCTCTGCCTGCCGGCCGGCCTGGCCAACGGCTATGCCGCCGGCGCCGCCCTGCGCGGCGCCCCGGCTTTTTTTTACGCGGCCGAAGCCGCAGGCGCGGCGGCCGCCGGGCTTTTCACTCTTTTGTATTACCGGAGCTTCCCCTCACTCGAGGCGGCGGCGGTCCTGGCCGTACCTGGCCTGGCCCTTTGCACGGCTTTCGCGTTTAGTCCCTTTTCATACCGGCGGCTCGCGGCGGGACTGGCCGCCGCGGTCGCGCTGGGCGCCGCAAACTTCGCGGCGCCCCGAAGCTGGACGCTGAAACCGCCCGCGCCCAGCCCGGAGCTCGTTATCCAGACCGAAAGCGGGCGCCTGGCCTTAACCGGGCGGGAGGGTCTTTCTTATTACGAGGACGGGCGCCTTCTTTACGCTCCGGAGGAAACAGCTCCGGAGGAACTGGTGCATCCGGCCCTGCTGGCCCTGAAGAAGCCTGGAAAAATCCTGCTGCACGGCGGAGGTGCCTTCTTCGCCCTCCCCGAGGTCCTGAAACATAAGCCGGCGGCCGTCGAGATCGCGGAGCCGGACCGGTTCAAAGCGGAAGCCCTGGCGGAGCTTACCCGGGCGGACGCCGGAACTTTCGCTCTGCTTCACGCCGATCCGCGCGTGCTGAATGACAGGGAAGGCTATTACAACGCTATACTCCAGGCGGGCGTCTCTCCGGAGAACGCCGCCCAGAACAGGTTCTTCACGCTGGAGTATTTCAGGACGGCCGCCGCGATGCTGAAGCCCGGAGGGGTCCTGGTTTTCCAGCTCCCTTTCGCCGAGAATTATGTCCCCCCGCCCGCGGCTTACGCCGCGGCCTGCGTGCTTGCTTCGGCCCGCGCGGTCTTCCCCCGCCTGGAGCTGATCCCCGGCGCCAGGCTCACGGTTCTGGCCTCCGCCGGACCGCTGGACCTCGACCCCGCGTCCCTGGCCGCCGCCTACACAAAGCGCGGGCTCAAAACTAAAACAGTAGTTCCGTCCGCCTTCACTTTCCTGCTTGATCCCTACAGGCGCGCCTGGGCCGCGGGCGAAATCGAAAAGGTCAGGCGCCCGCCGCTAAACACCGACCTGAATCCGCTGGCCTATTTCAGGTTCTGGCGGGCCTGGCTTTCTATGGTCATGTCGCCCGCCTCCCTCCTGGGCCTTGCCGGGCTGTCGGCGGCCGGGCTCTTCGCGGCTTGGCGGCTGAAAAGCGCGCTTAAATTTATCCCTGAAGAGCGCACCGGTGAAGCTTTTTTTATTGGATTCTGGGGCCTGGCCTTCGAGACGTCGGTCCTCCTGGCTTTCCAGGCGAAGACCGGCAGGCTGAGCCCGGAGTTGGGCGCGATGTTCGCCCTGTTCATGGCCGGCGCCGCCTGCGGCGCCTGGGCCGCTAAGAACAGCCCGCCTAAATTCATACTCCTGTTCGAGGCGGCGGCCGCGGCGCTTGCGCTGTTCTGCGCTTTGCGCCCCGAGCTGGCGCAGGGCGCCGGCTCGGCCAGAACACTGATCCTTTGCGGCGGGCTCCTGTCGGGGGCATTTTTTGCGGCGGCGGCTTTAAAGACCGCGGGAGAGGTTTACGCCTGGGACCTGGTCGGCGGGGCCGCCGGCGGGCTGGCTACCGCGGCTTTCGCGGCACCTATGGCCGGGATAGCGGGAGCGCTGTATTTAGCCGGCCTGGCCGCGCTTGCGGCGCTGGGCGGAGGGTTGGTGGTCCGGAAGAGGGAATTTCGACGGGCTTATTCCTTGAAAGAGTCCACGGTGAAAGAGTAGATCCGCGTCTTCTGGTCTTTCCAGCAATCGCGGGGCAGCCCCGCTTTCTGTTCGCACAATTCCCCCATAAAATCCTCCTTGCCGGGGATCTGTTCCCAGACCTGCGGAAGGAAGAGGCCGGATTTCCCGTCCTTTACAACGACGGCGCCGTGCAAGCCCGGCTTTATTTCCTCTGCGGCCGCTGGCTT
This sequence comes from Elusimicrobiales bacterium, assembly GCA_028713125.1. Lineage (GTDB taxonomy): Bacteria > Elusimicrobiota > Elusimicrobia > Elusimicrobiales > UBA9959 > UBA9959. Next base: position 297,895 of record JAQTOU010000001.1, read on the forward strand.
CAATGGCGAAAGCACCGAGACTTCGAACTTAATTTCGGGGAGTTCATCTTTCTTCAGCGGCTGGAACCGCCCGTCGCGGAAAGCGGCGCTGAAAGCTCCATAGCGCACCGCGTCCATCAGCGTCATGGCCGGCTCGACGGTTCCGACGCAGCCTCTTAATTGTCCGCCCTTTGTAAGCGTCACGAAAACCGCCCCCGGGAGGTTGAACCTCGGGTCGGCCTCCATGCCGCCCGGAAGTTCCTTCCCCGCGAAATGTTTTTCCAGGGTAAGCCGGGCCTCTTTGAGCAGCAGCCCGCCCTGGTCCTTTGAAAGCTTAAGGTCCGAAGGCTTACCCGACTTTAGAAAAAGCCCGGAGATATAGCCGACCACCCGGCCGGGCCCGGGGCGCGGACTTTCGGAGGAGGAGTCGGAGACCTTCAGGGTCTGAAAAGAACGGGCGCCAAGCAAGTGCGCGGCCTCCATGCCGGCCTCTAAAGCGGCTTCGCCGCAGGCGCAGGTGTCCAGGCCGGGTATTTTTTTCCTTAACAGGAAAAAAGAAGTTTCCCGGACGAGCTCCGGGGCCATGCTTTCAATAGCCAGGCGCATCGCGCCGTCGGCGGCGGCCGCGTCGGCTTTGCCGGGGTAATGGGAAAAATCCGTGGAGATCACGATCAGGACTTTTTTGCCTTTGACCGCGGTGGCCAGCGCGGCGCCTATTGTTTTCAGTGATTTGAGATCTTCGGTGTTCAGAACGGCCGCAAGGAGCTTGAAAGGCTTTTTCAGCTTGCGCTGCAGGAAAGGCAGCTGCACTTCCACGGCGTGCTCGCGAGCGTGGGCGGAAGGCCTGTCCTCGAAGAGCGGGCTGGCTTTCATCAGGGCCGCGGCCAGCTCGCGGTCCGGCAGGACCTTCCCCAGCGGCGTCCGGTAGAAATCGGAGGCGAGCAAAGCCGCGCCCCTGACGCTTTCCGTATGCCCCGTAGCCAGGATGATGACCGTGTCATAGCTGTCTGAAAGAAAGCTATAGGCCTGGCCGGCCATCTTCCCCGAGAACTCATACCCGGCGTGCGGCGCCAGCACGGCGACTATTTCCCCTCCCGGCTTCTTTTCTTTGCCCGGCACGAGGCTGGCGTCTACGAAAGCTGAAAGTCCGGCTTTATCGGCCGGGTAGAACTGGCCTGCCACCGCCATTTCCCGGGCATGGACGGCCTGGACCAAGGCCAGGCAAAGTACGCACAGCGCGGTTAAGTTATGTGTCACCAGATCCCCGGTATTTTCGTTCCGTCCCAGGGGCAGCGGCCCTTGGTATAAGTAAGGTGGTCTTCCAGCACGGCGAAACCGTAGCGGCGTATCAGGACTTTCCCGCACTTGGGACAATACGTGTTTTCTCCCGCGCTTCCGGGCACGTTCCCGGCGTAGACGAATTTAAGGCCGTTCTTCATGGCTATGGCCCTGGCTTTTTCGAGCGTCGAGACCGGCGTGGGCGGGATGTCGGTTATAAGGTAATTAGGTGTGAAACGTGAAAAAAAAAGCGGCGTCTCGGCCCCGAGGTTCTCCCTGACCCAGGAGGAGAGGGCCGACAGGTCGGACTCCGAATCGTTCAGGCCGGGAACCACAAGATTAACAACCTCGGTCAGGACGCCTTTTTTTTTTAATTCAATAAGGGTGCGCTTTACCGGTTCGAGGCTGCCGCCCGTATAATCCCGGTAGAATTTTTCATTGAAGCCCTTGAGGTCTATCTTTACCACGTCCATCAGCGGCAGCAATTCCGCCAGCGGCTCCGGGTTTATGTAGCCGGCGCTCACCATCACGTTCTTAAGGCCGGCCTTCCTGGCCAGGCAGGCGGTATCGTACATGTATTCGTAAAAAATGGAAGGTTCGGAATAGGTGTAAGCTACCGCCTTCGAGCGGGTAGCCAGGGCGTATTTTACGATGTCCTCCGGCGGCAGGTCCGAGGCTTCTGTCGTGCGGAGCTCGCCGTAAACCCGGCCGGCTGGAAGCCTCTTTACTTCCAGGCCCGAAGGCACGGGCAGGGTGCGGGGCGCCTGCTCGGGATACATCTGGGAGATCTCCCAGTTCTGGCAGCCTTTGCAGGAGAGGTTGCAGCCCGGCGCCGCCACGGAGTAGATCAGGCTGCCCGGGTACATATGGTAGACCGGCTTCTTCTCGATCGGGTCCACGTGCACGGCGGCGGCCTGGGAATAGATAAGAGTTTTCACCTTGCCGCCGTAGTTGACCCGCACTTTGCAGATGCCGCGGGCGCCCTCCGGCAGGAAGCAGTCGTAAGGACAAAGCCTGCACTGCACGCCGTTGCAGACGGGCCGGGTGAAGCGGCCGTCCCGGATATGCGGGCTTTGCGGAGGATAAAGAGTCGCGAAGGTGGAGGGCGGAGGATAAAAAGCTAAAAGGGCGGCTGCCGCGGCGGCCAGCGCGACGGCCGAAGCCGTCCACAAGATCGCCGCGGCAGCCCGCCCTTTAGGGCTCATTATTTATGGTTCCCGTTTAGCGGGTTCTTCTTATAGAACTCCGCTATCTGGTCGACTATCTGCCGGCCGGTCTCGGCGAAGGTGAAGAGCTTCAGGTCTTCCGTGGAGATATAACCCCACTTGGCCATGTTCTGGAAGTTCATCACGTCCGTCCAGTAGTCCTCGCCGACGAGGATTATGGGCAGGCGGCTCTTCTTGCCGGTCTGGACCAGCGTCATCACTTCGAACATCTCGTCCATGGTGCCGAAGCCGCCGGGGAACACTACCAGCGCGCGCGCCCGCATGACGAAGTGCATCTTGCGGATGGCGAAATAGTGGAAGCGGAAGCAGAACTCGGGGGAGACATAGGGATTGGGCCCCTGCTCCATCTCGAGCGTGATATTGAGACCGATGCTCTTTTCGCCGGCCTCGTGCGCGCCGCGGTTGGCCGCCTCCATGATGCCCGGCCCGCCGCCGGTTACCACGACCAGCTTGCGGTCCTTGATCTGGGTCTTGGAGATCAGCTTGCCGAAGTCGCGGGCCACTTCGTAATACCTGGCGGAGGCCTCCAGTCTTTTCGCCGAGCCCAGCTTGTTCTTTATCACGGAATCCTTGGGATTCTTCTTCAGGAGGGCGCCCATCTCGGCCACGCGGGCGGAGGACTGCTTCTTGTCCAGGATGCGGGCGCTGCCGAAACACACCACGGTGGATTTAACTCCGTACTCGGCCAGCGTCATCTCGGGCTTGAGCAGCTCGAGCTGCAGGCGCACGGGGCGCAGTTCATCACAGGTGAGGAATTCGGGATCCAGGTACGCTTTCCGGTACGCCTTGGACCTGCGCAGCGCTAAAACCTCTTTGCTGATCTTGGGTTGTTTTTTCACGATAGTGCTCCTTGATTTGCCTAACCAGTATACAAAACCTTAAATCGATTTTGACTGCGCGAGCCTCGCCAGCCAGTCCGCCGCCGAGGCGGCCATCTTTTCGGGGGTAAGCCCGACCTCGGAATAAAGCTCCTCGGGCCTCCCCTGCTCAACATAGGAGTCGGGGATGCCGAGGCGCAATATCCTGGCGTCCGCCCCGGAATAATTCAGGTATTCCAAGACGGCGGAGCCGAAACCGCCGGCCAGGGAATTGTCCTCGACGGTAATGACCGGGCCCGCCTTCGCCAGCGCTTCGATCAGCTCCGTATCCAGAGGCTTCACGAAACGCATGTCGGCCACGCCGGCGTCTATGCCGAGGCCCTTGAGCAGCTGGGCGGCTTTTACCGCCGGGTGCACGCGGTTGCCTATGGCCAGGAAATTAACGTCCCTGCCGCGGGAAAGCAGGCGGCCTTTGCCCAGCGGGAGCGCAAGGGGCCCGGGATCCATGGGAACGCCGAAACCTCTCCCCCGCGGGTAGCGGACCAGCGCCGGCAGGCCGCAGGCGAAAGCGGTGGCGAGCATATGCTGCAGCTCGTTCTCGTCGGCGGGGGCCATCACCGTAACGTCCGGGATCATGCGGAAAAGGGAAATATCGAAGACTCCGTGGTGGGTCGGGCCGTCCTCGCCGACGAGGCCGGCGCGGTCCATGGCGATGACCACCGGCAGTTTCTGCAGGGAGACGTCGTGCTGGACCTGGTCGAAAGAGCGCTGCATGAAAGAGGAATAGACCGCTACGACCGGCTTCATGCCTTCGGCGGCCAGGCCGGCCGCGAAGGTGACGGCGTGCTCCTCGGCTATCCCGACGTCGTAGTAGCGCCCGGGAAAAGCGTCCCGGAAAAGGTCCAGGCCGGTCCCCTCGGGCATCGCGGCGGTTATGGCGCAGATCCGCGCGTCTTTTTTCGCCAGCTCTACGAGCGTCCTGCCGAACACGGCGGTGAAGGTGGGCGGCATTTTCCCGGACTGCGCGCCGGCGCTGGGCTCGCCGGTCTCTATGTCGAACTTAGGCGTGCCGTGGAACTGGACAGGCGAGTCTTCGGCCGGCTCGTAGCCGCGGCCCTTGGTGGTTACCACGTGCAGCAGGACCGGCCCCTTCACGTCCTTGATATACCCCATCACGTCCACGAGCTCCCGCAGATTATGACCGTCGACGGGCCCGAAGTAGGAGAAACCCATCTCTTCGAAAACCATGCCCGGGAAGAAAAGCACGCGCGCGCGCTTGATGATCCTGCGTATCCTTCTGCCCCAGTGCGGGAACCGGCCGAGAAAGATCTCCGTTCTTCTCACCGTTCTCTGCACCGAACCCATGGTGAGCATTTTGGTCAGGATATGGCCGAGGCGGCCCACCCGCTCGGAGATGAACATCTGGTTGTCGTTGAGGACCACGAGCAGGTCCGTGCCCAGGTGCCCGACGTTCTGCATGGCCTCCCAGGACATTCCGCCGGTCATGGCGCCGTCCGCCACTACGGCGACTACCCGGTGATGGGCGCCGGCCTGGTCGCGCGCGGCCGCCATGCCGGCCGCCGCTGAAAGCGCGGTGGAGGCGTGGCCCGCCCCGAAGGCGTCGTATTCAGACTCGTAGCGCTTCAGGAAGCCGGACAGCCCCCCGTGCGTGCGGATGGTGTGGAACTTGTCGGCGCGGCCGGTAAGGATCTTGTGCGCGTAAGCCTGGTGGCCGGTGTCGAAGACGATGCGGTCGCGCGGGGTGTCGAAAACATAGTGGAGCGCGAGTATCAGGTCGGTGGCGCCCAGGCTGGAGGCCAGATGCCCCCCCGTCCTGCTTATCCCGTCGACCAGAAGCTTCCGTACTTCCGCGGCCAGCGCGGGGAGTTCGCCGATGGCGAGCTTCTTTACGTCTTCCGAACCTTTGATCTTTGAAAGCAGTCCCATGTCAGTTTTCCCGCCCGTAGATGAACCGGGAGATCCCCGCCAAGGCTTCTTTGGCGGGCGGCGCCCCGCTCACGCTGTCCAGGCTGGAGAGGGCCTTGTTCAGGAGGATCTCGGCGGTGCGCCGCGCCTTGTCGACGCCCAGGAGGGACACGTAGGTAAGCTTGTTATTGCGGGCGTCGCTGCCGCTCTTGCCCAGTTTTTTCTTGTCGCCCTCCACGTCCAGGATGTCGTCCGCGATCTGGAAGCAGAGACCGATATCCCGGCCGAATGCCGAGAGGGTATTGAAATCCTTTTTAGGCGCCCAGGCCAGGGCCGCGCCCATCTCTACGGCGGCGGTGATCAGGTCGGCGGTCTTATGAAGGTGTATGTAGGAAAGCAGGGAGAGCCCGGCTTTTGTCCGCGCCGGGGAAACCTTGCCCTTCCCGCGAAGGAAACTCGCGGCTTCGAGGTCGGCGGCCTGGCCCGAAGCCATGCCGCAGGCGCCGGCTCTCCTGGACAGGATCGCCGCCGCTGAAAGCAGGGCTTCCGCCTCGGGCTGGCGCGGGTATTTGGAGGAAAGCAGGACGGTAAAAGCGTCGGTGAGCAGCGCGTCTCCGGAGAGGATGGCCAGCGCTTCGCCGTAAACCTTGTGGCTCGTGGGCCGGCCGCGGCGCAGGTCGTCGTTATCCATGGCCGGCAGGTCATCATGGACGAGAGAATAGGTATGGACCATCTCCAGCGCGCAGGCCGCCGGAAGGATATCGGATGCCTTGCCGCCAAAGATCTCGTAGGCCGCCCCCATCAGGGCGGGCCGCAGCCGCTTGCCGCCCGCGGACAGGGAATAAAGCATTGCTTCGGAAAGGCGGGGCTGTGAATTTTTAAGGCGGGAGACGAAGACCGGCAGGGCTTTGTTTACGGCGGCGGCCCTCTCGGTCATGTATCTTTCGATATCCATTAGGTTAATTATACAAAACTATGTTTGTGCCGTATTAGCCCTCTGGTCATGCCGTATCAGGATTATGTGCATGCCTTATCAAGGGCTATGCCCATCAGACGGCCAGAAAAGCGCCCGCCGGTTCGGCGGGCCTGGTCTGAAGCGGCGGCGGTTTTTGCGGGACTACCAGATGAACTGGACGCCCAGGCGGTTGGTGCTTCCCAGAGGGCCGTAATCGATATAGGAATAATCGACGCGCGCGCCGTGCAGGAAGCTGTTCTTGTCCGCCATCCGGTCGAAATTCAGGCCGAAGCCGCCGGAGACGCGGGAGCCGGTGTCCTTCTGCGTCTTGTAGCCCAGGCGCAGCTGGAACATCTTCATGACGTCCACCTGCAGCCCGGTGGCCGACAGGTATTCGCGGTCGGAGTACTTCACCATGTCGGAGGCGACGGTGAACACCATGATATCGTTTACGGTATGGAAGTCCTTGGCCAGGCCGAAGCGCAGCGAGGACGGGAGCTTATAGCCCTCCTGCAGGAATTTCTCCTCCCCCCCGAAGTTAAGCGCCGAAATACCGATATGGAAATGGTGCGGGAGGATAAGGGCGATCCCGGAGTCGAAAGCGTAGGAGGAGGCGGAATCCCTGTCCAGCTTCTCGCTGATCTTCTTGACGCTGGCCCCGACGGAAATACGGTAGGCCTTCGGGCGGTAATCGGCCACGGGCTCTATGCGGGTCCAGGGCGGGGTTATCAGCATGGGGTCCAGCTTGCCGGCGTCTTTTTTAAAGTGGGGCCAGCTCTGGGCGTAGGAAACCATCGTCATCGTATGGCCCGTAGAGACTTTGCCGATGGCCATGTCGTTCTCGTCGTAGGCCTCGATGTCGCCGCTGGAGAGAGTGGTGAAGGCGGCCCCGACGGTGCCGAAAGGAAAGCGCCAGGCCAGCGCGAGATATTCCTGCTTTATACCGTCGATATACTGGTTATGCGCGCCGGAGAAAGCGGAATAGCTAAGGAGGCCCAGCCCGGCGGGGTTATAAAGTATGGAGTCCGGGCCCACCATGGCGGTATAGGCTTCGCCCATGGCCGTGGGAATGGCCGCCACGGGGATCTTGAGGAAATTGGCGGAGGTCGTGCCGGCGCCGCCGGCGCGCGCGGGCGGACAGGGCCATGCGGCCAGTAAAGCCGCGGCGGCGAGTAGACTTAAATATGCCCGCGTTTTCATAGGTTAAACAGCCGGACCGGGCCCGTAAAAGCCCGTTCCGCCGATAGTATAGTATACACTACTGTAAATTAAATTCAATGTCCGAATTGTTACAGCGGGTCTGTAAATATAAGTACAAAGCAAGTACTTGGACTCCAACTGCAAGCTAAAGTCCGCTGGGCGGCCTACCGTGCGGGCAGGAACGCAAAACGCGTTCGGGCACACCGTGCCCTCACTCCGTGTTCGCCCGCCGGGCTATGCAACCGGCGGGCTCTCCGAGGGTTTTGCTAACCCTGCCCGCACGGTCTCCGCCCAGATTACTCAACCCATCAAAAAGCGTCCAGACTTATTAATTGAACGGAGGGGTGGCAAGGGTATGGGTTCGGAGCGACCTCTCGGAGGCCCGAGCTTGCATAAGCGCGAGGGCCGAGAGAGGAGGCGCGGCCACGGTGTGGCCGACGCCGTGAGCGACGGGCCCATACCCTTGCCAGGCCCCCGACTTCGCATCTCGCGGTCTTTCTCCCCCTCTCAAAAAAAGAAGGGCGGGGCTTTTGGCCCCGCCCTTCCGCAACTTTTCAGTTATTTATTTTATCCACTTGGTGAAGTCGTCCCAGTTGGAGTCTTTCGCCCATTCGAGCGCGTCGTAGGCCGTCGTGTAGGAGGTCGGGATGTAGATCGCGAGCCCCAGCGCGTTGGCATACTTGGAGCCGGTGGCGCGGTTGTGGTAGATGACCGAGCCGGACAGGAAGTTCAGGAGCTCGGCGCCCCTGGCTTTCACGTCCGCGTTCTGCGTCCCGTCGTTCACCAGTTTAACGAAGTGCGGAAGCGACTTGTTGCTGGAGTAATAGAAGGCCTGCGCCTTGGTGCGGGCGTTCTTTGCGTTGGCGACCTCGCCGGAAGCCATCACGGCGGAAACCCAGCCGTTCATCAGCTGGCCCAGCTTGTAGAGGTTCTCCGTCTTTACGGATGATTGCGTCGCGCCCTGGCCGATAGACTGGTAGTGGTCCGTGTAGGAATCCACCATGGTCTTGGACAGCTCGGCCTGCGTCATGGACGGATTGGCGGCCAGCGGGCCCAGCCAGGTGTGGTAGGTGTAGCCGTCGCCGGGCTCGGTCTCTTCCGAAGCCACGATATAATCCGCGCCGGTGCGGACTTCGTAGGCCACTTCCATCATCTGCATCAGGCATGCGTCCATGGAGAGGATCTCCACTTTGCCGGTTTCGGCGAGGGCCTGCTTGAGCTGCTGGGTGGTGATGTGGTTGCCGGATTCGTCGTCGTAGGAGATGCCCTTGCCTGATTCTACGGCGAGGTTCTTGTTCCAGCCGGAGCCGTGGTTCCAGACCACGAGGACGTAGCGCTGGGCCGGGTACTTGGACTGCGACCATTTCACGAACTCGACCAGGTTTTTCCAGTTGCCCATGTCGGACTTCGGGATCTCCATCACTATCGGCGAGGTGATCTTGGTGGTGTCCGCGTCCTTCTGAATAAGGTAGCGGCGCGAGCCGGTCCAGTCGCCGTCGTCGCTGGAATAGCCGCTGATGCGGCCGAGCTCCGCCACGATGTTCAGGTCGGGGGTGGAGCCGACCTGCTCCATTTCGTTCACGTCGCCGAGGCCGTAGGACTCTAGATTGTTCTTGGCGTTCACGTAGACCATGACGGTCCATTTGGCCGTGGCTTTCGGGTTGCCGGGAAGCGGGACTACCCGGGAGTCCTGGTTGGCGTTCTTCAACTGCGTCACTATCTTTGAAACGCTGCCCTGCTGGTCGAAGGTCACGCCGGCGAAAGCGCCGGAAACCATGACGAGGCAGAGAAGCGCGCCGAATAACTTGTTTTTCATTACTCCTCCTGTGCGCGTTTGTGTGCTAAACGCAATATTAGTAATAACGGCTGACGGAAGTCAATGATAAGCAAGAGGGTCCCGGGTTGTTATTGCGCCGCCCGCCTTTGCTATAATATCCTGATTATAAGCTTAACCGCCTGAGCGTTTGGGGATAAAATGATCAGATATATATTAATGGTTTCCATATTGGCCGTACAGGCCGCCGCAGCCCCGCTGCTGAGCGCGCAGACGGCCAGCCGGTCTTCCCTCGAGGGCAAGCTGGCCCTGGAAAGCTCCCTGGAAAAAAGAGTCAGGATGGTCCTTTCCGAAGCCCTGGGGACCGAGGACATAATAGTCATCATCTCCGCCGAGCTGCAGGAGCAGGACAAAAAGTCCGCCGAGATCATGCCCGGCGTCCCCCAGAAAGAAAAGATGGGCGAGCCCTCCCTTTCCAGCAGCCTCACGATGGTCAAGAAGATCTCGGCCAGCCTGATCCTGGACAAAGCCCTGTCCGAGCCCGACACGGAACTGGCGAGAAAGCTGGCCCTGGGCCTGCTCGGCCTCCCGCCGGACAGGCAGGACCTGGTCACGATCGAGAAGATGGATTTCAGGAAGACCAAGCCCTTGACGATGGCTACGCTCTTCGCCCCCCCCAACCTCTGGAGCCTGATCTGGATCCTGGTCGTGGGGGTACTGGCGATGGTCACGGTTACCGTTTTCCTCTCTCCGCTTTCGAAGAGCGCGCGCGCCTTCGTGGAAGCTTTCAGCGCGAACAGCGCCGCCGCGGCCGCCGGAGGGGACCGCCCCGACAGACCGGAAGCAGAAGCCGCCCGCCCCGAAGCCGCGGCCGCCGCCGAAGCAGCCGCCAAGGATATAGAAGGCAGGAAGCCGCCTTTCTGGTTCCTGAACGCGGGCCATCTCGGCAGCCTCGCCTTCATAATGAAGAACCGTCCCGTAGAGGACCTGACCATAGTCCTCAGCTACGCGCCCGGAGACTTCGCCGCCAAACTGGCCGAAGCCCTCTATCCCCGGAGCGCGGAAGCGATGGCGGCCCTCCCTAAAGTAACCCTTATGCCGGAAGCCCGCATACGCGCCCTCGAAGCGGAAATACTTTCCTCGCTCGATTACGTGGTCGGCGGCGAAGAGAAAGCCATCACGGTAATAAGCGGGCTGGACGAGGCGGTGCAGGATAAAGCCCTGGCCGCCTTAAGCAAGGTCGACCCTGCCATGTCGAGGAAGCTCGGCGCCCTTATCATACGCCTTTCCCATATCCAGAACATCGAGTCCTCCCAGGCCCAGGCGCTCGCCCGCCGGGTATCCATGCGGGTGCTGGCCGCCGCGCTGAAAGGCTCCGCCTACGCCAAGCCTTTTACCGCCAAGCTGGCCGGCGGCATGCAGGAGCGCTTCCAGCAGGAACTGGACCTGACCAGGGACCTGCCGGCCGAGGCCTACAAGGCCGACCGCGCCAAAGTGGTCGAGGCTATGAGGCAGATGCTCAAGGAAGGCCTCCTCACGCTCAAGCCTCACGGAGCCCCTTCCCTGCTCCCCGCCGGAGCCAAGCCCGGCGCGGCGCCCGCGGCGGGCAAGCACCCGGCGGGCGCGGCCCCCTCGCCGGCCGCGGCCGCCAAACCCGCTGCGGCGGCGCCCGGAGCGAAAGCGCCGCTCCCCGCAGCCAAACCCTAAGCCATTAAAAGAGGTAAACCACAATGGACCTGATGACATTTTTCGGCGGCATCCTCGGCATAGGCGTTATCGTATTCGTCCTGTCCGCCGGCGGCATGCTGCGGTTCCTGCTTAACTGGGAAGCCATCGTCCTCATCTTCGGCGGAACCCTGGGCTCCGTGATGATAGCCTACCCCTGGGCGGCGCTGCAGTGGACGAAGTCCTCCTTCGTCATGGTCCTTTTCCCGCCGAAGCGCCCGCCTATCTCGGAGCTTGTCAGGTCCCTGGTCAGCCTCGCTGAAATAGGCAAAAAGAACGGCCTGGAGGCCATCTCCGCCGAGCTGCGCAGGCTGCCCCATCCCTTCATGACGGACGCCTGCCAGATGATGGTGGACGGCGTGGACATCCACATCCTGCGCGAGCGCATGGAGAACGATATCAATACCACCCGGCTGCGCCACCAGCAGCAGACCAATGTCTTCAACTCCGCCGGGACCTTCGCCCCCATCTTCGGCCTGCTGGGCACGCTGATCGGCGTCGTGCAGGTGCTCCGGAACATCCAGAACCCGCAGATGATGGGTTCCTCCATGGCCATCGCCATGACCGCGTCCTTCTACGGCATCTTCTCCGCCAACTTCATCTTCCTGCCCATCGCCAGCAAGCTCGGCTACCACTCCGACGAGGATATCCTCAGCCGCGAGATCATCGCCAAGGGCGTGCTCTCCATCTACGAGGGCGACGTGCCCTGGCTGGTCTCAAAGAAGCTCGAGGGCTACCTTTCGCTCGCCCTCCGGCGCAAGGCGAAAGCGATAGCAAAATGAAATTCTTCATAGAGCGCTACTCCAAGCGTAAGGTGGAGGAGAACCCCCTCTGGCTGGTCGTGCTGTCGGACATCATGACCAACCTGATGCTCTTCTTCCTCATCCTTTACGTCTTCAGCATCCACCCGGAGAGCGAGGCGAAGGCCGTTTTCATAGACGGCTTCGACAAGGAGAACGCCCAGAAGCAGAAGGAAAAGAAAGCCGAGGAGATAATAAAGAAATTTACGGAAGAGGACATCGCTAAAAAGCTGGCCGAGGAGCTGTATAAAGCCGGCATGAAGGATATGGCCGAGGTGCAGATCACCGACAAGCAGATAAAGATAAATATCGCCGCCCCGGTGCTCTTCGCCTCGGGCAAGGCGAAGCTGGGCAGCGCGGCTTCCGGTGTGCTCGCGCCGGTGGCGCAGGTCCTCAACAAGCTCCCGAACGATATTATCGTCGAGGGGCATACCGACAGCGTTCCTATCAAGTCGGGCGACTACGCCACCAACTGGGAGCTGTCCGCTGCGCGCGCCGACGCGGTGGTGGAGCTGCTGGCGACCAAATACGCCGTGCCGCAGGAGCGGCTGATAGCCGCCGCCTACGGCGAGAACCGCCCGGCCGCCTCTAACGACACGGCCGGCGGCCGCGCGCTGAACCGCAGGATAGAGATAATAGTTTCACGCAAATGAGCGGAAAAAAAGACACTTCACAGCTCTGGATGGTGCCCTTCGCGGACCTGATGTCCTGCCTGGTCATCCTTTTCCTCGCCCTTTACGTCTTTTCTTTCAACCAGAAGAAGCCGGAATACGAGGCCGCCATAGCCAATCTGCAGAAAGAGCTCGGAGTGAAATCGGCCGTGAAAAAAGTCAAGGAGATAGAAGCGGCCAAGAAGGTGGAGGAGGAGCTGAAGAAGGAGATCGAGGAGGGCAGCCTGGGGATGGAAGTGACCACCTCGCGGATAAAGCTGACTTTTTCCTCGCCGATACTTTTCGACTCGGGCTCCGCCGACCTGAAGGACACCGCCCGGAGCGTGCTGGACCCGGTGGCCGCCAGCCTGCTGAAAATGGACAACAAGGTCATTGTAGAAGGCCATACCGATTCCGCCAGGATGCTGGGCAAGAAATTCGCCTCTAACAGGGAGCTCTCAATCATGAGGGCTTTCTCCGTCATAAACTACCTGGTTAAAAGAGGCGTGCCGCCGGTAAGGCTGACCGCCTTCGGCTACGGCGAATTCCGCCCGGCCGCCCCGAACGACAGCGACGCCAACCGCCTGAGGAACCGCAGGATAGAGATAATAATAATGCGCCAGGCGGAGATACAGGAAGGAAAAACATGAGAACTTACGCCCTAATTTGCGCTCTGCTCGCCTGCTGCGCCCCCGCCGTCAGCGCGCAGACCGCCACGCCCACCGAAAGCGCCGAGGTCAGGGAATATTACGACAAAGCCTTCGGCTACTATGTCGCCGGGGACTACCCCAAAGCGATAGAGCACTGGAGCATGGTGCTGCGGGCCGATCCCAAACAGACCACCGCCAAGAACATGATAGAGGACGCCCGCAAAAAAATGGCCGGCTCTTCCGCGGACCTGAAAGGCGCGCTGAACAAGCTGCTGGAAAAAGGCCGCTACTCGGACGCCCTGATGAAACTCGAGGAGCTGCTTGCCACGGACCAGACGAACCCGTTTTACATAAAGCTGCAGGGCCGGCTCGGGAAGATATCCGCCCTGGTCCCGGCCAGGCCTTCGTCCTCGAAAGCCTGGAACGCGGCCTCGGAAGGGATCTCCGCCTGGCTGGGAGAGAAAGAGGACCTTCCCTTCGCCTATGACGCCCTGCGCTACGCTTCGGAACTGGCTCCCTCTGAAAAAGTTTTCATCCGGCTAACGGCCACGCTGGAGGAAGAGGCCCCCCAACTCAAGCTTAACGATACCAAGCCCGAGAACGCCGGCGTGCTGGAGCACAAAAAAGAGATGGCGCTGCACCAGATCTACGATTCCAAGTTCTACCTCGCGGTGAAGGAGCTGGAAGGGGTGCTCAGGCTGGAGCCGGGCGACATCACAGCTCTCAAGCGGGCCGGCTCGGCCTACCTGCAGCTCAAGGATTACAAGCAGGCCAGGCGCGCCTGGCAGAAAGCCCTCGGCCTCTCCCCCGACGACGAGCAGCTAAAAGAGTACCTGGACGCCCTGGAAAAAGCCGCCCCCTCTAAACCCTCCGCTAAAAATTAAGAAAAGGGACAGGCTGCTTTATTCTCGAATAAAGCAGCCTGTCCCCTTTTCTCCTCTAGAACGAGTAATTGTATCTCGTCATCATATTAACCTCGCTCGAGTCGTTGCCGGGGTTAATATTGTCCTTCCTGGAAAGCCCGCCCACGCCGAAAGTGAACCTGGAATTCTGATTCTTCAGCCAGACCGTTTCAACATTGACCGAAAGAGAGCTTGAATCCGCGGGCGAGAAGAGCGAGTCGTTCTTCGCCGAGGACATTGTCGTCCAGCATTGCACGGCCATCCCCCTGCGCGGCATCGAATAAGAGACATTGCCGGTAATGCTGGTATTCTTCCCGGTCGTGGAATCTATTTTGTCCTTGCTGGTGGAATTTACCATGCCGGTGGACAGCGAAAGTTTCCTGGTAAGTTTAAAGGACCCGTTTAGAGAGATAAGGGAGCTGTCGAGGTCGTGGGAAAGGCGCGTATTGTCCTTAAAGGAGCTGGTCTGGAAGCCGGCGCTGAGCGTATGCGCGGCCACCGGCTGGGTGACGGAGAAATTCAGCGTGGTCGTCTGGTTGTCCTGGACGCCCTCCGGCTTGCCCTTGGCGGCGTTCGTCATGATGGAGGTATTTACCACCGTCTTGTTAAGCCGCAGCATATTGGCCAGCGTGGTCTGGGTCTGCTCGGTGGTGGTCTTGGCCGGATCGGCGGCGAGATTATCGGAGTACTTGTTAATGGCCAGCGAGAACGTGGTCCAATCCGCCGGGAAAATACCCAATTCGCCGTCTATGATCTGGCGGTCGGAGATCACCGAAGGGCTGGCGAAGGAGTAAAATTCAGGTTCTATCCGAGACAGGGCGCCCCGCGCCGTGAACATCGCGGCGCGGTACTTCAGCTCCTGCTTCCAGGCCGACCCCCCCACCGCCGGCCCGGCGGCGTTCATGTCCGGATTGTAGGAGCTCATCTGGAAGTCGCTGTTAAGCGAGAAGCCGTTCAGGAATTTCCATTCCGCGTTGAGCCCGTAAACCGCGGTCTGCTGCGGCTTGAGGGTGATGGCGGTGGTGGTGATATTTATGGAGTGCTCGTCGTCGCGGCTTATCACCGCGTCGACCGCGATCCTGAGGTTAGGCCTGAACTGCCACCCGGCCTTGAACCCGCCAGAATACCTGGCGAAGCGTCCGCCGCTGTTGGGGCCTGGCTCCTCGGGCGCCACGATGCGGCCGATGAGGGCTATGAGAGATAGCTTGCCCCTGGCCCGCTCAAGGGAGACGCCGCGCATGCCCTGTCCGTCCAGCGAAAGCGGCGTCAGGGACGGGGAGATATCGCCCACGCTTAGATTTCCCCACGGGGCGTAGTAATTTAGCAGGACTATCGTGGGCGTGATCGGCCTGTGATAGGTGCTCACGATATAGGTATTGAACAGAAAAGAGGATTTGCGTATCTTGCCGACGAAGTTGGCGGCGGTTATAGCCTGGTGATTATCCCAGCCGTCGCGGCTGGCGTTCCTGTAAGTGAAAGATACGTCGCCTCCTATTTTGAAGTCCTCCGGCATCGGGGGGCGCAGCTCTTTCTCGATGATCTGGAAGCCTTTATAGTCGGTCTCTAGTATCCGCTTCCCGCCTTTGATGAGGAAGACGCGGTAGAGCAGGCGGCGGCCCTGCAAATTATCCGGGACCACGAACGGAAGCTGGATCCCCTGCGCGGCGCCCGGCGGCACGTCCTCGGCGGGAGAGACGGACTCCGTCTGCGTAATGAATTTTTTATCCTCGCCGTCGAGGGCGTAGATCTCGCCTATCCAGTAGTAAGTGCCCTGGGTCCAGGTGGTGTCGCCGGTATTGACTACCAGGGTCTGCAGCTTGACTTCCTCGCCGGCCATCACAGGGTCGGGCGCCGCTACTGTAAATTGGAGGCTCGCATTGTCCATAGCCAGGGCGGGGGCCGAGAGACAAACAGCGAGCAGCAGGGAGGCGAATACATTGTTCAATTTCATGTTGAATTTTAAATTATAACTAATTTGAGCCATGCCTTAGTTTACCGTATCACCGCGAATTTCTTGACGACTTTCTCCGTCTCTCCGGTAGCGCTTTTCTTTACCCGCAATATGTAAAGGTAGACTCCGGAAGCGATACTTTCATGGGACATATCCCAGTAGATCTTCTTGCTGTTGACTCCGGGCACTACGGCGCTATCATCGGACACGTTCGCAAGCTTCTTTACCAGGCGCCCGGCAATATCGAAGATCTCGACCTCGGCCTCTGTCGCGTCTGAAGTGAAGTGGAAATTCACCGCAGTATTGGCCGGGTTGGGATAGGCGTAAACGCCGGCCTTGTTGAGCAGGTCCCACTTAGGCGTGAACACAAGGTTCTGGCCGGGGCGCAGCGTGACGGTCTCCATTTTGCTGAAGTCCGAGCCGTTATAAACACGGAGGCCGTAGGTGCCGGGCAAGAGGTTGGGAACGGAGAAAGCGCCGGAGGAATCGGTGAAAGCCGCGCCTATGCGACGGCCGCGGCTGTAGATCTCCACGAAAGGCTCTGAGCCGGAGGAAGGGCGGACCTCGCGCGTGGTATAGCGGGCCCCGGCGGGGCGGGAAGCGGCCTGGCGCGGCATGAAGTTGGACGGGATAAAGCCCGAGATAGTGGCCAGCTGGTAAGTTACGCTCAGCGTGAAGTTGACTCCGGTGGAGCCGTTGGGGATGCCGTCCTTGGAGACGGAGCTTTCCAGGTCCTGCGCCGTCCAGACCGCCCTTATTGTTAAGTACAACGAATTCAGGGCCGGTATTGAATAATTGCCGAAGATGTCCGTATAATCGTTCCCCTCCACGGCTCCGGAAGGGCCGATGGCCTCTACCAGCACGCCCGTGACGGGCTGCGTAGAGGCGTCCGTCACCCTGCCGGTAAGCGCCCCGGTATCCGGCGCGCCGGACATAGCGGCCGCCTCGTTGGACGCGAGCGACCAGTTCTGCGCGTCGTCCGCCGTCCAGAGCGCGAAGTAGAAGGTGGTGGAAGCGTTAAAACCCGACAGGACTTTATACTGGGTCGTCCCGGCCGTAAGGGTGGCAGTAGCTATCGTAACCTGCGCGGAAGTTGTGGAGAGGTCCGCCCCTGAATAGGTGGAATAGGCTATTTTAAAGCTCCCGGACAACAAGTAGCCGTTAGCAGCATTATCTCCGGCCGCGCGCCAGCGGAGATTCACGGCGCCGCTGACGCTTCCAGGAGAGGCGGTAAGGACGGAGGCCGGCGGGGGTGTCGCGTCATAGTAGGTGAACGTCGAGCCCTGAGCGTAGAACGCGCCGGTATTGACCGGGGACGAGGCGTCGGCGGCCCTTACGCTGGCATAGTAGGAAGCGCCGTTTACCAGCGAATCGCGCAGGTAGTTCTGGAAGTTCCAGGTCCAGTAAGGCGTAGTTCCTGCCAAGAGAGCTTCGGGAGCGCCAGTGCTCTCCCACAAAGACTGGCTGTTCTTCCACCATTTGCCATCGGACAGCCTGCGCAGCACTACGTCGACGGAGCTTATCCCTGAAACGGGGTCGTCGGCCGTACCGCTTATCCCCGTGGCCGAGGCGGCGGACGAGCCGTCCTCCGGGTAAACTATCCGCGCGGAAGGCGGGGCCGCGTCGAAGGTGAAGGTGCGCGTAGCGAAAAGCTGGGAATAGTCACCGGCGGAGTCCGAGGACCGCGCCACAACCTGGTACATGCGCCCGCTGATAAGAGGAAGGTTGTTAAAGGTCAGCGTGAACGTACTGGCCTGGTCCTCGGCGTCCTGCCAGGCGCGTGAGCCGGAAAGGAAGTCCCCAGCGTTATAGTAGAGGCCGTTGGACATGTCGCGGATGGAAATTTCCGTGCCCTTCACGGCATGGGAATTAGTCTCGCTGGTATTGCCCGAGACCCACGTAAAGGTGGAAAGGTAGGCCAGCGACGGGGTGGAGATATTGACCGTGGGCCCGCTGATATTCTTCGCTATGCCGAAAGCGTCGGCGTAAGTGCGCGTCGACCCGGCCACGTCGATAGCGCGGAAGCTGAAATAATTGGAAGTCGCGTTCGCCAGCTGGTTGAAGTTGTAGGGCAGGGGCGCCGGCTGGTACCAGGTGTCGCCCGGAGTGAGCCCGGGGATGTCCGTCCAGGGAATGACGTTGCCGTCGGCGAAGAGCTTCCCGGTGCTGGCGCTGTACTGGACCTTCGCCAGGCCGGAGAGCGTATCGTCGAAGCGCAGGCCTGTTATATCGCCCGGATAATCGGTCAGCCAGGCCGTCGGAGGCGCGAAGTTCACGCTTATAGCCGGCGGAGTACTGTCCTTCAGGACGCTGAACAGGTCGGACTGCTCGGCATAGTTCCCGGAATTGTCATAAGCCCGGACCGAGACATAATTAGATGCGCCTTCAAGCATTCCTTCCCAGATGTTCTGCGGTATCGCCCAGTTGGCCGTATAGGAAGGCTGATTGATCCCCGTGACGGCGTCCGCCCAGGGATAAATTACGCTGGCTGGATCGCCTAAAGCGGTTGAAATCTGCAGGCGGAACTTACTGATCCCGGAGGCGCCATTGTCCGTAAAATTAACGTCGCAGAGGAAAGTGTTGGTCCCTTTCCAGTCGGTGAAATCCGACTGGGCGTCGGTAATGGTCGGGCTGTCCACGTCCAGCGCCGGGTCGAAACTGGTCCGAAACGGCGGGAACTCAATGAACCGGGAAGCCCGGCCATAAGTATTATTAACCTTGATCTTGGCGTAATAGGTCGTACTCTGAAGCAGGGCGCCGATAGTCGCGGACGTACCGGAATTCAAGATCGCTCCCGGAGGATTGTAATCAGGGGAGCTGGAATAAAGCACCAGATAATTGTACCCGGGCTGGTTCCCGTTAGCCAGCCAGTTGACCGTGACAGAATCCACGCCGATATTCGTCCAGGCGGCAGTGCCGGGTATCGCCGCGTAAGTAATAGTGGAGCCTACCGGGGAATAAGCCGTCTCGATCCCTGTCCAGTTCCTGGCCTTGGCCCTGAAGTAATAGGTCGAGCTCGGCTGCAGGGCGTAGAAAATGGCCTCCGGGCTGCTGGCCCAGTTGGAAGTTATAAGTCCGTTCGTAAAGATATTGTCAGCGGCTATCTGGACCTGGTATTCAGTTCCGCGCAGGACGGAGGCAAAGACCAGATTGGAGGCGGCGGAGCCGCTTGAGCCGCCTAAGAGCTGGAGCCTAGAACCGACTATTTCCCCCGCCGCGAACTGGAGCGGCGCAGTCAAAGGCGCGCCTGACTCCCAATGGGCGATACCGGCGGCCGGCACAGTAGTAAGGAAAACCTGGGCCTGCGCATTGGAGCCGTTATTGCCTCCTATAATATAAAGCCGGTTAGCCGCCGACAGGGCCGTATGTCCGTAGCGGGGAGCCGGGAGTGAAGTGTAAGCGGAACAGGCCCCGGGGAAAGCTCCTGCGTCGAGAGCGCAGCTCCAGACTTCGCTCCGGGCCGAGGACCCGTCCTTGCCGCCGGCTATAAGGAGCCTGCCGGGGAGCAAAGTCATGGAGTGGGCGTAGAGAGGGTTCGGCAGGGTTCCGGCGCTGCTCCAGGTCCCGAGGGTTCCGTCGTCGCCCACCTCGGCATAGTAAATTCCCGCCAGAACGCCTGAGCCGCTCTTGTAGCCGCCGGAGATATAGATCCTGGTCCCGGCCAGGGCCGCGGCGTGGAAGTAGGCGCGGTCCGGCAAGGGCTTTTCAGTCTCCCACTTGCCGATTTCCCCTGCAGGGGAAATATCGGCGGACCAGACTTCAGACCGGGAGCCGTTGGACGCGTAACCGCCAAGTATATACAGCCTGCCGCGAGCTGCCACCGCCTGGTGCCCGTAGAGACCGGCCGGCATGAACCCGGCTGTTTCCCAAAGGGCGACACTGCCGTCCACTGAAAGAATTCCGCGTAGCACCGCACTCGAAAAAGAAACTCCGTCGAAGCCGCCGGTGAGAAAAACGTTACCCCCGTAGACCGCCGAAGCCTGCCCATAGCGCGCCGCCGGCAGGGCAGGGGCCTGCGGAACCCAGTTCATGACGGGGACGGGCGGAGTATTCTCGAAGCCGGCAAAAGAAAGGTCAAGAGTATTATGTCCGGCATCGGCGAGAGTGAAGGCGCCGGAAGACGGCGCTACGGCGAGCGTAACCGCCGTGGTGGACGAGAAAGCGGAATAATCCCCCTCCATATAATTCGCCATGACAAAATTGTAGTAACTAGTATTAGAGTAGAGGCTCTCGACCGGGCGGCCCGTGGCGTCCGTAGTGAAATACACCATATAAGGGTCGGCCATAGCCCAGGTGGAGACGTAAACATCGTAGGTAGTTCCGGCCGGGTTCGCCTGGACCAGGGACAAAGTATAGCTGCTGATATTCGCTGCCGAGTAGCCCGCGGCGGCGCTGCTGACCAGGCGTGAATAGAAGCCGGATTCGAGTTCGGACGACCCCGCAACCGAAATGCCGTAGGCCGCGCCTCCCAATGCGCCGTCGAGGGCAAAAGCCCCCCCGCCCTGGCCCAGCGCGCCGGAAGAAAATTCCGAAGCGTCGCCCAGGACGGTTATATTCCCCGCTTTTTTTTCAGCCGACGCCGCCAGTGAGAGGAACAGGCAGACCGCCGCGATGGCTGTACGACTCAACGTCTTCATTTTAAAAACCGATCCGCGCCGCAGAACCCGGAACCTCCCGCTTACTTCAGGAGCAGCCTTGCCTTACCTGGGGATATACTGCCGCAATTGGTCAAAAATATTCCCACGCTTGCGCCGGCCGGAGGAGTCACGTTCGCGTAAACCATACCGGAGGTAGTAGAGGTCATCGCATGCTGCCCGACCGCACCGCCCGTGCAATTAGCTGTAACTACCCCGGCAACGGCCACTTTTCCCCAACTGCTCGCGCCGACGTTATCAAGCGCGACGCCTATTACGGCCGTATTATCCTGCACGGCCGTCTTGTCGAACTGTCTATCGCCGGGACCCGCTACCACGACATCTCCAGCAGTAACACCTCCCCCTAATGGGTTCGCCTGAAGCCAGATCACTACGGGCTGGTTGGAGTCGGTGCCGGGAGCGCCGAGTCCGAGGTCACCGTTGACCTCGAGGCGCGAGGAGGGGCTGGTAGTTCCTATCCCTACGTTCCCGTTGCTCTGCAGGGACATAGCCGTCATATCCGTAGTGAGGATCGTGTCCGCAACCGATTTCAACCTGAAATCGAGGCGCGTGTAAGGCATATTCTGGTCCGCCACCGTATATTTTCCGACGGCGAAGGACGCGGCCTGGGGATAAGTCGCCCCGCCGGAGTAGCCCTTGGTAAGCTGTAAAATATCTTCCGACGCGAGAATATTCGCGGCATCGGTCCCTTTTACTTCAAGTTTAACCCCGGGGACGGTCGTCCCTATGCCCACCCTGCCGCTGCTGTCGATCCTCAGCTTCTCGGTAAACTCGGTGTCGCTGTTCGTATGGAACGCTATACCGCCCTTCCGGCCTCCGGCAGACCAGGTCGGATCCTCGAGCACCCCGTAGATACCGGCATAATTAGTATGGTTCGCCGCGCCGTCCCACATCCTGAAAGCCAGGCCGGCCTTACTGTACTGTACCGCCGTGGGCAGGTTCAGCGTAAGAATGGTCGAAGTATCGCTCTGAACCTCTAATTTTGTCACCGGGGTTAATGTCCCTATGCCGGCATTGCCTGCCGTTTGATCTGTGACAAGCGCGTACTTACTCGCGACGCTCGCCGCATTAATAGGGGAATTTATATACAGGCCATACCAGTTAGTAACGGCGTTATTATTAGCATTGCCGCCCAGCTGCATAGCCGTCAGGTTGGCGAACCCGGCGTTCAAGACCGGGTAAACTTTAACTTGTCCGTTAAAATACCCGGCCCATTCCGCGCTGCCGGCGTCCCTGTAACCCAAAGCGCCCCAGGTGGCGGGGCTCCCCGTGGTCCCCTGGTCCGCGGCCCCGAAAACGCCTGCCGAATCGGTCTGGCTGCTGCCGTTCAAATACCCGGCTACGCCGAGCACCTTAGTTACTGCTCCGTTGGAGTCGGCAAGGCCCACGATAGCGGATTTTAAGTAAGCGACTCCGAATCCTGTTGACGGAAGGGCGCCTCCCGGGTAAATTCTTGAATAGATACCGTGCTGGGCGATCGCGGTATTGGAATCAAGCACCTGGAGCTTATGCCCGGTCGGAATAATTCCGATACCGACATTATCGGTCAGCGTGCCTGGGTAGATAGTCCCGGCCCCGGTGGTCCAGCCGCCGCCGGAAACGTCGAAATTCACCCAGTCAGTGCCGTTATTACCCTGGAAATGATTCCCTGAGGCGATATTGAAGCGGATAGTTCCGGTGCTGCTGACCCCGGTATCCCCTAACTTAACCGCCCCGGCAACGTTCAGTTTCTGATCTTCCGTGCCGACGGCGGAACCGACGATCAGATTCCCCGACGTGTTCATATTTATCTGTCCGTCGTTCCGCACGGAAAGAAGGCTGCTTCCCGCTGAATTTGTAGCCAGAAGCGCGACCTTTGAAGAATCGGCGGTCTCGCCTTTGACTTCCAGCCTGGCGCCAGGCGCTGTAACGCCTATACCTATATGGCCGGAGGAGTCGATCCTCATTCTTTCCAGGTTGGTGGTAAGGAAGTACATGGGGTTGGCTGTTACCGCCCTCAGCATCAGAGCGCCTCCCTGTGCGCCGGCGGAGAGACTTGAAAGGTTGGCGAGGCTGATGCCGTCGATGCTACCCGAGGCTGTGGAACCGTACTTTACCAGTTCAAGGACATCAAGAGCGCCGCCAGGCGTTTTAAGCAGCAGAGTGGAATTCTCGGTAGTCAGACTTTTTTGCACCATCAGGCTCCCGGAAGCCGTTATTGTGTTTATCGCGAGATGTCCAGTAGAGGTCATCGAGGATAGAACCGCCCCGGTAGAGTCGCGCCAGATCTGCGCGTACGTGTTGGCGGCCGCGCCGGCCGAAACTACGTCGAGGGCAGCCTGCGGCGAGCCTGTGGAAATACCGAGCAAGCCTCCGCCTGTTATTACTACGCCCCTGTTAACGGCTGCTGAAATAACGGAGTTTGTCGAACCGCTGACCAGGAATCCCCCTCTGGCCTTGAACCGAACCTGGTCCGGGCTGCTATTATCAAGCAGTGCGCCCTCGCTGTCGGACCAGGTAAAAGTGCCATTAGCGGTAGAGCTGGACTTGCTCCCGGCGGCAAAGGAGTAATCGCCCTTGGCCGTGTTATTGTTGCCGCCTATTACCGCCGAGTACTGGCCCACCGCGGAAGCGTTGGCGCCGCCGGCGACAGTTGCCCCGTAACCGTTCGCGCTGTTGAAAAGACCTCCGCCGACCGTAGTATAGTTGGCCGGCGCGGAATTGTAATAGCCGCCTCCGACGAAAGCATACTGACCGGAAGCCGTGTTAAAGTTGCCTCCGGAGATAGTGGCAAAAGAGTTGCCCGCATTATTGTCAGAGCCTCCCCCGATAGTTGAAGCCATGGCGCCGGAATAATTATTACTGCCTCCGGCGACCGTGGCGTAAGCGTCGCGCGCAGTGTTGTGCCTGCCGCCTCCCACAGAGGACCACAAATTCTCGGTCCTGTTATTCTCGCCGCCCGCTATCACGGAGGAGGTTCCTATTACGGTATTATAACCGCCGCCGCCTATGACCGAGTTCGAGCCGGTTACAACGTTATACAGGCCGCCTCCTACCGCGGAATATTCCCAGGTTGCCTGATTGGCGAATCCGCCGGCTATGGTCGATAGCATGCCGCTGGCCGTGTTGCCGTTGCCCCCGCCCACTACCGCACCGGTAAGGCTGGCCGTATTGGAAGTACCCCCGCCTACTACGGCGCCCCATGAGGCGGTATTATTTTGTCCGCCTGACACCGTAGCGTAATCGGAATAGGCCTTGTTGTTCCGCCCGCCGCTTATCGTACTCCAGACGCCCGAGGCGACCTGGAGGGCGGCAGAGCGGGAGGTCTGCAGTTCCACCGCCCCGTTGCCGCGCGCATTGCCGGCGACAGTTCCGTTGCCGATCCCGGTCGCCTGTATAGCGCCGCCGGTGGAGATAGCGATGCCGTTCGTCTCGAGATCTTTGGTGAAAGCCGAGGTATCGCTGTAAATTCCGAGACTTCCGGACATGATATCTCCGGCACGCAGCACGGCGTTGGAAGCCGACACGTTCGTAAGACCGGAGCCGTCGCCGCTCAGCCTGCCGGTGGCGGTCATCGAAGCTACGACCGTGCCTCCGGAATCGCGCCAGATCTGGGCGTATGCGTTCACGGCCGCGCCGGTGGAAACGACATCCAAAGCGGCCTGCGGGTCCATTGTGCCGATCCCGACCGCCCCGAAGCTGGAAATGCGCACGCGCTCCGCTATACCGCTGCCGCTGGCTTTTGTAAAGAAAGACAGGTAGCCCATATCCGAAGTATTTCCGATGCCGGACTCAATCTTCGTGTTCAAACCTAACGATAGCCTTGCCGTAACCGCGTTCGCGACGCTTTGCCCGGTAAGGGCTATTACGGACGGCCCCGTAAGGGCCTGGACCTCGAGATTGCTTCCGGGATTTGTAGTTCCGATGCCGACATTCCCGTTCGCCTTCACCACAAAACTGCCGCCGCCCACGTCGAAGAGGCCCTGCGGGATGCGGGTTGAGATGCCGATGGTCCCGGCCGCCAGGTTTCCGTATAGCACTCCGCCTATGTTAAGTTCGTTAGCTGCAGTCGAATTGGTGCCGGGACCGGACGCTAACTGGTTCGCGCCGATGATTATGTTATTGGCGCCGCTCCTGATGTTATAGCCGGCATTGTAGCCGATAAGTGTGTTTCCATCGCCTCCGGTTCCCAGGTAGTAGCCGGCATTAGCGCCCATTATTGTAGAACTTGAAACATTACCGGCGGTCCCGTACGCAGCATTAGCCCCCAATACGGCATTATTATTTCCGCTTGCATTTATAACACCGGCGGAATACCCGACATAGGTATTATTTAAACCAGCGCCATTATAGTAACCTGCCATGGACCCCACGAAAATATTATGGCTGCCCGGGGTCGTAAGCACTGTGCTGCCATATATCTGGTAGCTCGCCGCGGTTATGTTGCCGGTAGCGGTAATGGTACTGACGGCATATAAATTCTTGCCGCCCATATTCAGATCGCCGGTCATGGTTCCGCCGGCGAGCGGAAGTTTGGAGTTATCCGTAACACCGGCAAGGCCGGAGCCGTCACCGTAATATTTCAGCGCGTGAGCGCCGTCGCCTGCCACCCAGAAAATATTAGATGTGCCTGTGGATACCGCCATGACGGTCCCGGTCTCGCCCGCGCCGCTTGAGACGTGCAGGCGGTAGGAAGGCACCGTAGTCCCTATGCCGACATTGCCTTCCTGCTTAATTACTAGGCGTGCGCCTATATGCCCCGCAGTATTTTCCAGAATACCGAAAGAACTGTTCAGATAATCACCCCTGCCGCTGCCGCCTACATTTATGAGCCAGTCTATATCGGTGGCATTAGACAATCTTAAAACTGCCGAATAACCCACATTGGCCTGATTATTGATCTTGATCGTAGTGTCTTCATTAACCGTCGCGTTATAGAGTTCCAAACGTGTTGCCGGAGTCGCTGTCCCGATCCCGACATTGCCGTTGGCCGAGTAAATGGAGCCGGCCAGGGAGACATTGGATGACACCTCCAGGCCATACGCGCCGCCGCCATTGCCTGTTATCGTGACCGATGAGATATTGGTCAGCTGCCCGGACATAATGCCGCCTGTCAAAGGCAGCTTGGTAATGTCGGCGGCCGCTACGCCGGTAAGCCCGGAACCGTTGCCGGTAAACCTAAGCGCGTTCACGCCGAAGCCGTCTACCGTAAAAACATTGACTCCGCCGGTTGAAACGGCCATGAGGGTCGAGGTTTCGCCCGCGCCTGAAGATATGTGGAACATGTAAGAGGGCGCGCTCCAGTTAGAAACTCCGACCTTGCCGTCGGCGGTAATGCGCATTCTTTCTATGCCGTTGGAATGAAGAGCCACAAAGTCGTTGGTATCCGAGCCTACATAAGTCCCCCCATTGCTGCCGGAGGTGGCGATGCGCCCCTGATGGCCGCCGGACTTCAGCAACAACTGGGGAGTTCCGGAAGCGGTGCTTTCCACCATCAGATTCGGATTCCAGCCGGAAGCGTCGCCGGAGCTGATATGCAGGGCGTGGGCGGGAGATGTCGTGCCGATACCGACCATTCCTGCGAAATAATTCCTTCCTGCGCCGCTGGAAATTATCACTCCGGTCTGGCTGATATTGCCGGCCACGGTCAGCTTCTGGTCCGGGAGCGCCACTCCGATGCCGGTATTGCTTCCGAGATAATTGTATGATGCGCCGCCCTGATTTATACCGTACGATGTCTGTGAGTTCGAGACACAGCCGGCCGAGGTCCCTATAGCCAGCGCGTTGCGGCAATCCTTTCCTATAGCGGGCTGATCGAGCTGAAGGGTATTCACCCCTATCGCGTAATTCGCACCGACCTGTATCGGCGAGGCCACATAAAGGCCGGTAGCCCCGTTCGCATAGCCGGCGGTAAGGTCCACAGTGGGCCGTACTATCGCGCCGAACATGAAAGCCTGGTTTGTGGCCGTGGCCGTCATTGTACCCTCGACTACCAGCAAGCCCATGGGCCATGCCGTACCGCCGGAACGCTGCGTTATATTTCCTCCGACAAATAAAGCCCCGGCGCCGTTGTTCTGACCATAGTAATAGCCGTTCAGCGGGTTCCCGTTAACGCCTACCATACCGTTATTGACAATTAACCTCGCTCCGTCGGCCGAGAAGGCGTTGCCGGTAACGGTAAGCGTGGATCCAGCCAAAGTCAACTGCCCGGACATCGTATCTCCGGCTTTGAGAAGCCTTCCGTCAGTGTTAGCCGTAAAAGAGCTGATAAAAGCTGAAACAGCGTCAAATCTGGCCGTAACCGTGGATAGGCTTATCAGGGCCGGAGAAATTGCTCCGGTCAGATTAGCGCCAGGGATAGAGGTGATATTGGTACCTATAACGGCCGGAGTGGCCGTCCAGCTGGGCGCGCCCAGGGTATTTCCCTGTAAGACCTGGCCATTGATGCCGGCCGCGAGCATGACGGTGGTATTAAGGCCGGACTGATACGGGATCTCGCCTAGCGCTCCCCCGGCCAGGTTCGCCGCGGTGCCGGCGGCGGCCACGTTGCCTAAGCCGGTAAGCCCCGAACCGTCGCCGACGAATTTAGCGGCCATCATCACTCCGGTGGCGGAAACTGAGGATTTAATAACCCCGCCAAGATCGCGCCATATCTGCGCCATATCTGCCTGGGACGAGCCGGTCGCAACTACGTCTAAGGCTGCCTGTGGGTTGCGTGTGGAGATACCTATGGTTTTCGCTGTGAGGCTTCCGAAAAGCACGTTTCCGATACTAAGCTCGCTGGTAGCCCCGGGGCCGGACAAACTGGCGCTGGGTCCGATAGCTATATTTCCGCTTCCACCGGTATTACCGGAGGCCGCGTCGTAACCGACGAACAAATTATCGCTGCCGGTGTCATTGGCGGTGCCCGCCCACATGCCGAGAAAAGTGTTCCTCAGGCCGCCGGAGTTAAGGTCACCCGACTGATAACCCAGGAAAGTATTGTTATAGCCGGAAATATTGGACCTGCCCGCGGAAGCACCGATAAATGTATTGTTCTTAGCGAAAGCGTCGGAACTCGTTTTACCCGCGGAATCACCGACGAAAGTATTATTGTCCGCTATACTGACGGTTCCGGCGTTAAGACCTATGCCCAAACTCGCGGTTCCGGGCAGTAGCGCCAGCACTGTGCTGCCGCCTATCTGGTAATGCGCGCCGTTGATGTTCCCGGCTACGTCAAGCTTTGCAATGGGATTAAGGGTCCCCACACCTACGTTACCAGCCGGTAAAATAACAATTCTCGGGCTGCCGGAGGCATCGGTAGCATTCGTAAATTCCAGGGCGCCGGCCGCGGCGGTGCGGGTGTTCTCTATCCGCCAGGCCTTGCTGCCGGTATTATCAATATGAATGGAGGCTATTCCCGTCCCGGCCACCCCCGCGGTCGGATTGGCTCCCTGCGTGTCTATATTGCCCCACTGGTCAATAGTCGTACTGGACTGTGAGCCGGTGAAAGTCACTATATTACCTGTACCGGCCGGTCTTGAGACATCGAGGAGAGTCGTAGGGTTTGTAGTGCCGACGCCAACATTCCCGCTCGTCGAGACATAGAGGTGGCTGGCAATAGTACCTGTGCCCGCGGCGAAAGAGTAAGGAACGGACTGGTCGGCACGAACGCGCAAAGTAGCGCCAAAAACGTCGAGAGAACCGATCATCGTATCCCCGTTGCGGTTGACCTTGGGGTTGAGCATAGCGCCGTCATAAACGGAATTCACTGAGAGGGAAGACGCGATAACCGTGTTAAGCAGGCTGCCTGCGACTATCGACCCAGCGGGAATCCCTGTTATTTGAGCGCCGGAGATGGTGGGCGCATTTGTCCACATGGGGGCAGCCGAGCCGCTGCCCTGCAGCAGATAATTGAGCGAGCCGGCCGCAAGCATGGCGGTATTGCCGGCAGAAGTCTGATACGGAATCGCGCCGATCGCCCCCCCCGCCAGGTTCGTGGCGGTCCCGGCCGCGCCCGCGGTCAAGCCGGTGAGCCCTGAGCCGTCGCCGATAAATTTACCTGACATCATCACTCCGGTAGCGCTGACAGATGAAATTATTGCCCCCGCCGAGTTGCGCCAGATCTGTGCGAACTCGGACCCCGTATTCCCGGCCGCAAGTACGTCCAGAGCGGCCCCCGGGGTACCGTTGGAAATACCCACAAGCCCGTTTCCGCTGATGAAAACTCCACGGTCAACAGTTCCCGTCATGGCCGTTTGCGTCGACCCTGTAACGATAAAGCCGCCCTTGGTCTTGAATACGGCCCTATCGCTGACGGAGTTGTCGAGGGTTACGTTGCCGGAGTCTGCCCAGGTAAAGGAGTTACCGGCCGACGACGTAGCAGACTGGCCGGCGGCGAAGGAATTGACCCCCGTGGCCCAGTTGCCGGTACCGCCGGGGACGGTTGCGTAGTTCCCCCCGGCATTATTATTTGAACCGCCTGATATTGAGGCATGCATGCCGCTGGCCGTATTGTGCTCTCCGCCGGAAATAACGGCCGAGGTTCCGCTGGCAATATTGTATGCGCCGCCGGAGGTTACCGAGTTGGACCCGGAAGCCACATTGTATAAACCGCCGCCGACTGCGGATTTATCAGCGGCGGCTGTATTATACTGGCCGCCGCTTATAACGGAATAGCCGCCGCCGGCCAGGTTGAAATGACCGCCGCCAACAGTGGCGGCGCCTCCATAGGCTCCATTATCCTGACCGCCGCCTACAGAGGAAGCAGCGGAATTTGCGATATTGTTTACGCCGCCGCTTACCGCGGAATAATCGCCGACCGCACTGACCCCAAAACCGCCGGCCAGTGCGGCGAACTTGCCGGAGGCGGTATTATTGGCTCCGCCTCCGATAAAAGAGTAATCTCCTGAAGCCACAGCGGTAGCTGCGTTCCTGGCAGTTTGCAAGTCCACCGCACCTTTCCCGCGGGCATTGGGAGCCCAAGTCCCGTTGCCCGTCCCCATGGTCAATATAGAGCCCGCCGTGGAGATATACACCCCATTGGTCATCAGTGCGTACGGCTGCGTCGCCGTGTCTGCGTTAATCGTAATGGATGAAGCGGAGAGATTGAGCCCCCCGGTCATTGTGTCTCCGGTCTTAAGCACTTTAGTGCTGTCCGTGCCGCTGGCCGCGGCTACGTTAATAAGCCCGGAGCCGTCGCCATAGAATTTGGCTCCGGCAGGCAGATACACATGGGTAGATACAGAGATGCCGCCGTAGGCGCCGGCGGCTGCTGAGGAAATAGCCACATTATCGGCAAAAGTATTTACCGCAGACCACAACCCTTGTGCGCCGGTTACGGTTAGCGAAGAACCGGAAAGCGTGAGCTGGCCGGTCATGGTATCGCCGGTCTTCTGCACGGCGGCGGGGCTGTAGCCGGCAGTGGCGGAATAAACGGAATACGGCACCGCGGTAAGGCGCTCGCGCGGCGTCAGGATCTGTATGCCGGGAATATTGACGCCAACCGATACCTGTAGAAACCACTGCCCCTGGGAAAGGTCTGACGTGGGGACCGCGAAGGTGGATTTGAAGAGGCCGTTCTGCACCGTGAAAGACTGGAATCCGGAAGGAGTGGTATAGCAATTACCGAGTGTTCCGGCGTCGCAGAATTCAAAAATGAAAATGCGGTTGGCGCTGACAGGGATGTTCGACTCTTTGAGCCGTCCCTGGTAGGTCATAACCTCCGCCGACAGCGGGGCTGTCCAGCCTAGTATAAAAAGAGAAAGGGCAAGTATGGTTTTTTTCATAAGACTGTCTCCGTCCGAATATAACTCCAAAGTTCAGGTAACCGCGGGTGCGCGCCTGACGGCGACTCCCGCGCTTAACTTAACCCTGGCAAACGCTGCCCCCCGCTAGAACTTCATCCCGACCGAGAACCTGTGCGCCGTCCCGAGCTCGCCGTATGGCAGCAGCGCGTAGTCGAGGGTGAAGGCGGAATAAACCAGGCCCGCGCCGGCGAAAAAGCCGTACATACCAGCTACGCCTGAAACTGAATCTCCGAAGCCGCGCCCCAGAATGGCGTCCCGCTGCCCGGAGGTGGTGGTCCTGTAGCCGAGGCGCAGGGCTATGCCGTCGAGGCCCCGGTACTCGGCCCCGAACCTTACGGCGGCCGGCCCGTCGTTAGGGAATTCGGCGTCCAAAGCCAGCAGCATATGCGCCGCTGCCATCTTCGCCGCCACCCCGGCCTTGAATTTCATCGGCAGAGGGAAGCTTTCCTCCTCGAACTTCACCTTCGTCCCGAAGTTGACCAGCGAGACTCCCGCGGAATAAGGCGTTCCCTTGAACCTGTAAAGCAGCCCGAAGTCGCCGGCGAAAGAAGTGGCGCCGCTGGATTTTATCTTCTGACTTATGATCTTGCCTGAAATCCCGGCGTCCAAAGGCCCGAGCTTGAACCCGCGGGAAACCTGCACCGCGACGTCGCGGGCCGTGAAATTGCCGGTCAGCGCGGCCGAGGCGTCCCTTCCCTCCATCTCGCCTGCTGAAAAATAGGTTATAGCCGCGGCGTAGGGGCGGCGCATAAAACCGACCTGGGAGACGGCCGTGTCCTGGATATGGAAGGCGTGGGAGAAGGACAGCTCCCTGCCCTCCGGGCCGGCCGCCAGTCCGGCGGGGTTATAGTAAACGCAGGAGATATCGTCCGCCACAGCGGTATAGGCCTCGCCCATGCCCAGGGCCCTGGCCCCGAAGCCGAGGTTCAGGAATTGGGCGGCGGAGCTTTGCGCGGCGTAAAGCCGCGGCCCCTGCCCTAATAAAATAGCCGCCAATAAAAGTGCTCTCATACTTCCTCCGGGCGGAGAATCTCTCATCCGCCTCATCCAGCGCTGCGGGCGCAGACTTCCGCCGCAGCGCTTGCCTTCAGCCGGCCACCCGGCCTCTCTTATTTCTTCTTCAGGCCGCCCTCGATCTGCTTGACCGAGCCGTCCGGCATCTTCACGGAAGTCTTAAGGCTCTTCCCTGAAGAGGCGCTTTCTTTAAGCAGGTTTACGAATTTGTCGTAATCTCCGACCTTTATTTCTTCGTGCCATTTACCTATGTCCGACCCGGACATCTTCTTGGCGGCCTCGGGCGCGGCGTTGGCGCCGGAAACAGTTGTCATCTGGCCCGCCCGCAGTGACTGTTTGCCCACGGAGTTCTGCACGTCGACGTGCCCCTCGTAAACTTTGACCGTCAGGAGGGCCCGCTGCTCGATGTCGGCTTCGGTGCCGCGTACGGCGCAAACGGCGGAAGGCGTCCGCACGTTTATCTTGGCCATTTTGTGGAGCATCCTGGTCCAGAGATTTCCCACCGACAGGTTGATAAGCTCGCGGAGCTTGCCCTGCGGGGAGATCTCGAAGTTGGAATTCTCGTTCAGCCGCACCTCGGCGCCGCCTTTGGTGACCAGGCTGGTCCGGCTCGAGGGGCCGGTCTTGATGTTATCGCCCGCGTAAAGCAGGTCATTCACATTCAGTTCTGCGTAGGCGGCTTCCCCGACGCGCTTTACCTGCACGTCCCCCATCGCGTAAACCGCCACCGCCACCACCTTGGGCGCGCAAAAAGCCGCCGGCACGGCGGCTGAGAAAGCCGCCAGCAATACTGCTCCCGCCGCCATCAGTTTTCCAAGTTTCATATTCCTTCCTCCATTTTCTTCTTTCTTCGATCTGTTCATCGTTCACAAAATACCCGCGTGCGGCCGGCCGCTTCCCGGCCGCTATTTTTTCACGTCCAGGCGCGTGAAAGAGACCTTCTCTTCGGAACGCTCGTACACACGGAAGATGTAAGCCGCCATCGGCGGGACTACTCCGGCCGGGGCTTCTATCTGGTAATAGTCGAAGGCCACTCCTTCATCGGTCTTGCGCTTGCCCAGGAGGCGGACGGTCTCTGCCTTATCGTCCGAGCCGGAAATGACGCCGATCACCATCGAATTTCTGAAGTCCAGCTCCGGAGCCTCCTCCGAGGAAAGGGTCTTCCAGAGCTTCCGCCATTCCTTCGCGTCCCTCAGCACAAAAGTGGAAGCCTCTTTACCGCGGGCCTCGGTATAGCCGGTCCACTCGCCGGGGGTCTCTTCCTTCAAAGGCGTGACGTCTAGAGAGGTTTCCTCCGCGGGGGGCGCTTCCCCCTCCGCGCCGGAGTCCGCGGCGGCCTCGGCCTGCGCTGTCTGCGCCGCGGACGCGGCTCCGTCATCGCCGGAGACGGACGCCCCCACCAGCTGGGCGTCGCCGCTGATAAGGGCAGCGATGACAAGCGCCAGCTCGTCCTGCGAGCAGTTTCCGCAGGAAAGGCTTTCGAAAGTATAGCCCTCCAGGGCCTTCGCTGCCTCGGGGCCCAGCCGCCTGAGGATGGCCTGGAACATCTCTTCATAGCTGAGTTTCTTTACGGGTCCCGCCGGGCCGGCCGAGACGGCGTCTTTGGCTATAAGACGGGTCTTGCAGTTATCCGGCATATTATCGTCGAAAAGATCGGCGCAGGCCACGGCCAGCCCCTCGTCCTGCCCGGGAGGCATGAAAGCTGTAAAAGGCAGGCTCACCTTTTCGCCCGGCCCGATAGTCAGGACCTGCTTGGGGGAATCCTGCGCCGCGATGCCGCCCAGGGAGAGCTTCACCGAGATATTGGACTCGGTGGCTGAGCCGCTGTTATAAAGGACGGCTTTCAGATTTATCGGCTTGTCGAAATCCAGGGCCGGCGAGCTCAGGTCAAGTGAGGTGATGGCCACGTTCCGGGTCTGCGCCGAGGCCTGGCCCTTCAGGGAGAAATTGTAAACATTGCTCTCAGAGATCTTATTATTGCTGGCGTCGAGGCCTTCGACCTTCCAGTAATAGACCTGCTCGGGCACCAGCTGCTCCCTGGGCTGCGACGGGTTGTCGGGATAAGAATAAGAACTCTCGCCGGAATTAAGCGCGGTATGCAGGGCGTTATAGAGGCCGGCATTGTCAGACACGGTGACGCGGTAGCGGCTGGCCCCGCTTGCCGTCCAGCGGAAGGTGAGCGGCTTGTCCGCCAGGCCGCGGGCGCCGTAAGGCGGGTAAATAAGTGTGATATTCGGGCTGGAGATCATGAAGGAAGCCGTCTTCTCCACTGTTTCCCCGTCCAGCGAAGCCGTGCCCTTGAAAGTGTAATTTCCGGGCGAGACGTAAAAAGAGTTGATTGAAAGGCCGGCCAGCTGCGTCTGCGCCGTGCCGGCCGTGCCGGGGGCGGAGTTCCCGGCGTGGTTAAAGAGAACCGCGCCCGCCGGGCTCAATATTTTGAAAGTGAAAGCGATGGGATTAGGGCTGGTGACGGTATTGGTCACCTTCTGGCGCAGGGTTATGGTTTCGGCGTTCGAAAAGGTCTGGCGCTCGGTCCCGGCCGAGTCGTGGACGGACACGGCCTGTCCTGACAGGTTCTGCGCGCTCGCGGCGCCGGGCAGCAGCCCGCCCGAAGCTAAAATCAAGAATGCATAGATCAGTTTCATCTCTTGTCCTCTTATCTTATGACCGCGAATTTTCTCGTCTCGCCGTCGGTCTCTCCGCTGAGCTCATGCTTTAACTTCACGCTGTAGAAATAGATCCCGCTGGCCGGCTTTCCGCCGGAGAAGTCCCAGCGGTACTCGTAAACGTTGCCCGGCCCCGCCGTCCACCCAGGATCGGAATCCTCCGCCGACTTCACCAGCGAACCGTCCACCGCGAAGATCGAAAGCCGCTTGCGCGCCGGGAGTATTTCCGACTCAAGGTGGAATTTAACGTAGGTGGCCGCGGGATTGGGATAGGCGTAAACGGCGCCTTTCACGAGGAGCTGCCCCAGCGGCTTGATCTCCAAATTCTGTCCCGGGGCCAGCTTTATCTCGAAATTTTTCCAGACGCCATCGTCTCCCATCACGCGGAGGCTGTAAGGGCCGGGGATAAGGTTGCGGATGGCGAAGCGCCCGGTCATGTCGGGGCGGGCCGACGCGACCATGCGCGCGCCGCGCCAGAGCTGGGCCTGGACGCCGGCCGCCGAAGACCGCATGCCGGAAGGGGCGGAAGCCGGCAGGGTTCCGCTGACGCTGGCGAGCTGGTAGTCGAGCGTGAGGAGGAAGTTAGCGTCGGAATAGCCCATAGGGATCTGGTCTTTCGCTATGGAGCTTGAAAAGCCGTCCTCCAGCCAGGTAGCCTGCACGCGGTAAACTCCGTCGGGCAGCGGAACCAGGGTGAAGGTGCCCAGGCCGTCGTCCACCGTATAGACGGAAGAGACGACGAGCCCCAGGTTGGAGATAGCGTCAACCATAACCCCGGTTATCCCGACCCCGCCCGGCGTTTTTACCGAGCCGGCGATCATATCATTGAGGCGGTCGCCCGAGACGGCGTACGGGACCGCGGACGGGCCGGACCACTGGTCGGCGTCATCCTTCACCCACATCGTGAAATAGTAAGTCGTCTCCGGGATAAGCCCGGCCACGGTATAAGCCAGGGAGCCCGCCGGCGGGACCATCGCGGTGGAAATAAGCACCTGGGCCGACTGCGTGCTGAAGACCGCTCCCGCGAAAGTGGAATACTGCACCGCGAACTGCCCGTAGGTGAGGGCCAGCGTCCCCCCGTCGTCGCCGGGGAAGGTCCAGGCCAGGTCTACGCGGCCGGGGGCCGAACCCTTGGAGGGACTGAAAGAAGTAACCGCGTCCGGGGCGACGGTGTCCACCCAGGTAAAGGTCGAGCCAGCCGCTCCGAAGACGGAGGTGTTGGCGGGAAGCGCGGCGTCCTTTGAGACCGCCGCGACAAAATACTGCTGGTTATGGGCCAGGCCGCCGCGCAGGCCGGCGCCGGGAACAAAAAACCAGGCGGGGCCGGCTACCGTGGCGCTGGCTACCGGGACCTCGCCCCAGGAATCCGAGGAGAAATTCCACCATTTGCCGTCCGAGACGCGCTTGATGTACAGTTCGATCGAGCCCAGCCCGGACCCGCCCGTATCGGCGGCCGTTCCCTCTATTCCGGTCAGGGCGTAAACCGTGGTTCCCGCCGGCGGCGTAGAAAGATAGACCGAAGGAGAAACCTGGTCGAGGAGGAAGGAAGCGTTTGGATAAGGCGCCGGCGTGAGGAAAGAATTGACGTCACGCGACCGGGCTTTTACCTTGTACTGCACGCCCGCGGAAAAAGGCGCCGTAGAGGCGTTATAAGACCAGGAGGAAAGGCCGGACGCCTGAAGCCACACTTCCACCGCCGAGGAGAAAGAAGAGCCGTCGTAATAAAGATTCCCGCCAAGCTCCTGTATGGAGACCTGGTTGGCGGTCACCGGGCTGGCTTCGTTCATGGCAGAAGCAGTACCGGTAAAAGCCGTCACCGTGGAGACATAGGCCGAGGCTGGAGAGGTGATGGTGACCGCCGGCCCGACCGTGTTTTTAAGTATTTTGAAAGCGTCTGCCAGCGTGCGCGTATTGCCGGCGGCGTCTACGGCGCGCACGCTTATATAATTAGTGGCGCCGTCGCGAAGCCCGGCGAAGTTCACGCCCCAGAGGGCGGTATAGGAGGAGGGCGCCGGGGTGAACCCGGCCACGGCGGTCCAGCCAAGGATGTTCGCGTCGGCCAGCCCGGGGTTGGAACTTGCGCTGTAAAGAAGCTGGCCTAGCCCGGAAAGCGCGTCATTGAAGTCGACGTCGAAAACCGCGCCCGGGTCAGCGGCCTGCCAGCCGGGCGGCGAGGCGGAGTAATTATCTATATTCGGCGGCGTGGTGTCGCGGCGCACATAGAAAGCGTCGGGGTACACGGTAGTATTCCCGGAATTATCATAGACGCGGACCGAAACGTAGCTGGTGACGTTTTCCTGTATGGCTTCGAAAACCGGCGCGGGCAGCATCCAGTCGGTATCATAAGTGTCGGAGTTGATCCCTGTAATGGCCAGGGTCCAGGTAGAGACGACCGTCCCAGTAAAATTCCGGCCGGTCGAGACCGCCACCTGGAATTTATCCAGCAGCGAGCCAAGATCGGAAAAATGGACCATGTAGGAACCGCTTGCCGCGCCGCGCCAGGTGTCGTCGCCGGCCTGCAGCGGGATCACCGATGGAGGAGTATTATCCGCCCCGGTAAGGGTTGGCTTCGCGCCCAGGTCTAGCCAGGCGCTGGAGCGGCCCTGGAGGTCGCGCGCTTTCACCCTGAAGTGATAGAGGCGCCCCGACTCGAGACTATTCACCGTGCGGACGGGCCCCGTGAACCAGACTTTGGGCCCGGAGTCGAACCCAAGGAAATCAGCCGAGGTACTGACCTGCACCCAGTATTCCGTATAGTTCGGATTGCCGTTGGCCAGCCACTGGGTCGGAACGGAAGTGGCGTCAGGAATCCCTAGGCCGGGCGGGTTATCGGACGGAACCGCTGCGTGGGTGAGAGTGGCCCCGAAAACCACGAAATCAGAATAAATCCCCCCCCAGCTCACGGCCGCCGCTTTGAAATAATGCGTCGTATTGGGCTGCAGTTCCGCGGCATCGTAATAATTCCCGTCGGTGATAGAGGAATAGTTGACCGTAGAAAAGCCCTGAGAAGTTGAAACCACCAGTTCATAGCGGGTTCCGAAAGGGTTGCCGTTATCGTCCCAGACAAGAGAAAGCCCGGTGGCCGAAACCGCCGGGTAAGCCTCGCTGCCGGGCGGGTATGCGCGGGTAATTGTGGAGAGGTTATTCGTGTACGGGCTGTCCTGCCCCCCGAAGCCAAGGGCTTTGACGCGCAGAAAGTAGGTGGCATTGGGGTTAAGGCCCTCGTAAAGTACGGCAGACGGGACGCCGCTGGATATGGTGTTAATTGTGAAGGAGTCATCCTGCGAAGCCTCCGCCCAGTAGATCGTCCCAGTGGCGTTATTGCCGGCGGACCATTGAACGGCGAGGCTGCTGATATTAACTTCGGAAAGGGTTAAGGCCTCCGGCGCGACCGGGGGCGTAGCGGACGAAACCGGGGAAGAATAGGCCGCGTCGCTTTCCGTTGAAACTTTAACCTTGAAATAATATGTGGCGTTCGAGAGTAAGCCGTAGTAGGAGGTGGAATTCTGGCCCAGGGTAAGAATAGCGCTGGAGACAGGAACGGAAAAAGAGGGGTCGGAGGAAAGGACCATCAGGGGAGTCTCCATACCTGGAGTATCCAAAGTCCATGAAACGGAGAGCGAATTCGAGGAAACGGAGGTAAAACTTACAGACGAAGGCACGGAGGCCCGGAGCGCCCCCGTGAAAAAAGAAAATACTAGAGCAAAAATAACAGATTTTCGCATCTTAGGCTATATTATAGACAATAATATAGAAGATGGTAAGGTGATGAATGATATATGTGACTAAAGTAACTTGACTTTAGTCAAGTTCCGGATGCCTTATCCGGGCATTAATATCCCAGGTCTTCGTTTATGAGCATGACCAGGATATCGCTGGCGGACGGCTTTTTCCAGAGCAGGGTCACTGCATTGCAGATGCGCCCGGGAGAGGAGCAGTCGGAGCAGCGGCCGGTTTTAACGCAGGGATTGTCTTTTTTAAGGCGCAGATTATTGGCGATGGCGGCTATATTACGCGAGCGCCATAAGCCCTCCTCCTGGTCTTTCGCTATCTTGTTGATCCCGGCAAGGAGGACGATCTTCCGCGGGCCGTAAATGACCGCGGCGCCGCGGTTCCCGTTCCCGTCGATAAAGATAAGTTTTCCATCGAGAGTGACCGCCTGCGGGGACGCCAGGTAAAGATCCGAGGCCTGCGCCGCCAGCCAGGTCGACCGCTTGACTTCGGCGTCCATCCCGGGCCTGTGCGTCACTATCGTATTGCCCGCGGCCGCCAGCGCTTCTTCCAACCCGAGGGCCTTGACCGTCATAGAACCGCCCAGGCCTATTTTTTTCCCGGCGCCGGCCAGGGACAGGAGTGCGGCGGCGGCGGAGGAGCCGCTCTCGTAGACCGCGGCCTCGAAGCGGTTGGCCCGGAGAGCCGCCGCCGTATTTTCCAGGATCTTGAGATTTAAGGTTTTAATATTTTCTTCCATAAGACATCCTCATCTTAAAGAAAAACGGGACCCTTCGGTCCCGCCTTTCCATCCGATCTTGCAGCGCGGCTCAGGGCTGGGTCTTCGAGACCAGGCTCTGGGCGTCGTAGGAGATATCGCGGACTTTCCAGGAGAAATCCCTGCCGTTGCGGGAGATATCCATGGCCGTCCACTGGGCGTTGTAGCCGATCAGCTCCGGCTTGGCGCTGCGCACCGCCCATTCAAGGCGCTGAGTAGAATTCTCGATATCGAACTGGACACGGTTCAGGAGGCTGCGGGCGTCCATATCTATGTCGCGGGCGATCCTGTTAAGCTCCTGGTCTTTCTCGGCGAGATTGAGGAGGTTCTTCACGTTCATTCCCAGGTTCTGCGCGCTGGTATTGTAGCGGCCTATATCCCAGGACATCCGCTGCAGGTCGTTCTGGAAGAAAGGATCGGCACTGTTGGTCTGGGCGATGCGGCGGGCGGTGCTCTCGAGGCGGTCGAGGTCGGAGCGGACCCAGGTGGTGTCGCTCTCCAGGCGCCAGATGTCGTTCTTGACCTGGTTGAACCTGTTGATGACGTCCTGCGGGACCGAGGCCGGGACTACTACGGGCGCGGGGGCGGCCGGGACGGGGACCGCGACGGCCTCCGCTTTGGCGCGCAGATCCGCGGCTTTTAACGTCGATAATCTGGAAAAGTCCGCGGCGAAAGCCGAGGACGCGATGGAAACCAGTACGAGAGCGAACATTGATTTTTTCATTCTTAAAAACTCCTGACCTTTCGATTTACTGTAATTAATTATACATCCGTGGCGGCGCCGAAGTAAGCGGCTAAAGGCCTACCCGCGGATAGGCCGAAAGTCCCGCTACAGGTCGAGGCGCAACACCGACAGGGAGAGCGGCTCGACCTCGAAAGACCCGGAGACCGGCTGCCCGGGCTCTTTTACCAGTCCTACGGAATCGAAAGCTTCCAGCCACCTGCCTTCGGGGAGCGCGAATTTACGGGGCGCCTTCTCAGGATTTACGAGCACCAAAATGCGGCGCCAGGAGTCCCCC
Organism: Elusimicrobiales bacterium; assembly: GCA_028713125.1. Taxonomy (GTDB): domain Bacteria; phylum Elusimicrobiota; class Elusimicrobia; order Elusimicrobiales; family UBA9959; genus UBA9959. Next base: position 337,339 of record JAQTOU010000001.1, read on the forward strand.
GACTTATCTCCGTAAAGCACATAGGCGATGGCGGGCGGCTTAAGCTTCAGCCCAAGCTCCTCGTAGAATTTAAGATTCTCCCTGACCTCGGCGGCGGTTTTCATCCGGAAAGCCGGATGGTCCCGGCGCAGCGCGATCAGGTCGCGGTAATAGGAAAATACAGGGAAATTTTCCTTCTTGCGCGTCCAGTCCAGGCGGTTAATTTCATCCGGCAGGTTATAGGAATTATCGTGCCCGTTCTTGGTCCGCAGGAATTCTTCTCCGGCGTGGATAAAAGGTATGCCCTGCGAAGTGAGCACCAGCGCGTTCGCCAGTTTGTCCATGGCCGTCTTATGCTGCAGCGGCTCGTCCTTCACCGACAGGTCTATGCGGTCCCACAGTGTATTATTGTCGTGGCAGGAGACATAGTTCATCGTCTCGAGCGGGCCGTCGGTGAAGTCATCCACGGCGCCGCGTATGCCGAGCATCACGCCCTCCCGGTTCTTCGCTGCCTGCACGTAGCCCAGGTCCGCCACGGAAAATACGCTGCCCTTGATAGCGTCCCTGAATCCGTCGTTGAACACGGCGTAGCCCTGCGAGCGCTGGCTGCCTTTCTTGACGCCTTTCACCGGCGTTGCCCCGGCGGCCCAGGGCTCCCCGTAAATGAATATATCCGGCTTTTCAGCCTTAAGGACGCGCACTATTTCGGCGGCCGCGTCGGTATCGATCAGCCCCATCAGGTCGAAGCGGAAGCCGTCGACCTTGTACTCCCTCACCCAGTACAGCAGACTGTCCAGCAGGAATTTGCGGGCCATGGGCGCCTCGGTGCGGAACTCGTTGCCGCAGCCGGAGCCGTTGGAGTAGGTTCCGTCGGCATTGAGCCGGTAATAGTAATCCATGGCGACGGCGTTGAAGTTGTAAGTGGTAGCGCGGGTCTCGGCCGTGTGGTTATAGACGACGTCCATGATGACCTTGAGCCCCTTGCGGTGGAAAGCGTCTATCATCTGCTTCGCTTCCCGCACCCGTGACGAGTCCGCGGGATCCGTGGCGTAGGAGCCCTCCGGGGAATTGAAGTTGACGGGCATATAGCCCCAGTTGTAGGCCGAGGTGCTGTCTCCGTTCTCGAAGTCCTGGAAAGGAAGGATGTGCACGGCGTTCACGCCGAGCTCGGCGATATGGTCCAGGCCAGTGGCGATCTGCGGGAAACCGGGATGCCTTGTCCCGGCTTCGGCGGCGCCCAGGTATTTGCCCTTGTTCTTTACGCCGGAGAACTTGTCCATGGTCAGGTCGCGGAGATGCACTTCGTAAACCACGGCTTCGGAGACGTCGAAGGACGGGCCGGGATAGACGGGTGTTTCATCTTTCACGACCAGCGCTTTGCCGGCGTCGCCCGTAACGCAGCGGGCGTAAGGGTCGAGCCCCTCGTAAATCTTGCCGTTCTGCTCGGTGCGCAGGCGGTAATATTTACCCTCCAGCGGGCCGGGGAATTTTCTTTCCCAGATCCCGCCCGCCCTGGGGCCGAGCTCGTGGACGTAGGGCTGCGCCCCGGGGAAATCATAGACCAGGGCCTCTACCTTTACCGCGTAGGGAGCGAAAACGCGGAGGACCGAGCGTCCTTTTTCGGACGTCATCCCCAGTTCGAGCGGACTGTAGAATTCTCCGCCGTAAACCGCGCCGCCCAGGCGCAGGACGACCGGCTCGAAACCGGCGGAATTAAGTTTGTATTCCCCGGCATTGACCGTTTTATAATCGGGATCAAAACCGGCGAACACCAGCCTGGCCGCGCGGGAGTAGGTCCCGCCGAGAGGCGCCGCCGAAGAGACAGTAAATGTTTCCGTGCCCCGACTGAGCGAAAAGCCCTGGCCCGCCAGGAAGTCCGCGGCCAGCGGGCGGGTAAAGGTTACGCGCACCTCTCCGGCCCCGTCCAGCCAGGCGCCCGTTACGGCGGTGGAGACCGCGGGCGGGGCGGGATAGACTTTCGCGTCACCTTCTAGCAGGTACACTTCGCCCTGGCGGGCCGCCGCGAGGATCTTATCGGGGGCGTCTTTGTTCGTCCAGTTTCCCTGCCGCGGCAGGAAGCCCGTCCTTTTTCCGGACAGCCCCGATGCGTCGAGGTCGAGCTCGTAAAATACGCCGTAGGGCCCGTCGCCGGCGGGCGCCAGTTCGAAGCCGGGGGTTTTGTCCTCGTCGTTCCAGACCCAGAGGTTCCAGCCGGAGTAGACCTTGTCCAGCCGGCTGTAATGGACCACGAGTTTGTCGGCGCCGAAAAGCTGCTGCGGCATAAGCAAGGCCCCCAATAGAACGAATTTGATGAATTTCATATCGAATCCCCTTTGTTCCTGTTAAATTGTAAAATATATACCTATGCTTCATACAGCGCTATTTTTACTCCTCGCTTCGCTCCCCCCCGCTTTCGCCGGCGTGCAGGCCGCCACCGAAACCGTCAGGATCCAGCTCTCCACCTCGGCCGTCCGGGAACTGGTACTGGCCGAACCCCGCGTCCGCGGCATCCACCTTACCTGCTGGGGCGCCGGCTCCGCCAAGACCAGGAAAGAACTTATAAAGAGGATATCGGACTCCGTCGTCAACACCGTCGTCATAGCCATCAAGGAGACCGACGGGAAGGTTTATATCCCGGGCATAGAAAAAGCTGCGGCGTGGAAATCGCACGAAAACGCCATCAGCGACCCTGAGGCCATGCTGAAGGATTTCAAGGCCGCCGGTCTTTACACGGTAGCGCGCATCGTGGTCTTCAAGGACAAGATACTGCCGAAAGCCCGCAAGGACCTCGCCGTGCGGACCCCCGGCGGCGACCTCTGGCGCAGCCGCAACGGCGCCGTCTGGGCCGACCCCTACAGCCACGAGGTCTGGGATTACAACCTCGACATAGCCGAGCGCTGCGCCAAGCTGGGCTTCGACGAGATACAGTTCGACTATATCCGCTACCCGTCGGAGGGAAACACTTCGCTCTGCCGCTACTCCAAGCCCCACAACCGTACCACAGCCACGAACAACCTCAAGGACTTCCTGGATTACGCCCGCAAGCGCCTAGGGCCTTACAAGGTCAGGATCTCCGCCGACGTGTTCGGCCTGACCACCTCGGTAAAAGACGATATGGGCATAGGGCAGGATATAAAAACGCTTGCTTCCGGCGCCGATTACGTCTACCCGATGATGTACCCGTCGCATTACGCGCCTGGCGAATATAACCTTAAAAACCCCAATTCCCAGCCCTACAAAGTGATCAACCGCGGGCTGAGGGACGCTATGGCCAAGCTCGGTCCCGATTACGCCCGCATCCGCCCTTACCTGCAGGATTTCTCGCTGGGCTGGCATTACGGCCCCTCCGAAGTCAGGGCCCAGCTCCTTGCCGCCCGGCGCAACCTCCTTGAAAGCTGGGTATTGTGGAACGCCGGGAATAAATACACCTGGGCGGCCCTGACCCCCCAATCCTACCGGGCTTTCGTCGACCCGGAATACAAGGTCGAAGTCAAAGCCGGAACCGCGAAGCAGTAACGGAGCCCGCGGCCTTCGCCTCCAAATAAAGAAGCCCGGTTCCCCGGGCTTCTTTATTTATTTCAAGGCTTCCTTGCCTACGCTTTAACTATCTTTTTATACTCGGCGTGCAGGCCGAAGTACTGCGAAAAAACGCTGCCGATATCGGCGAGTCCCGGCAGCAGCCCGGTCTTCAGGCCCCCGAGCTTTGCGTCGGAGCCTTTGCGGTAAGCTATAAAGGGAAGAGGCTCGTTGCTGTGGTAGCCGTAATCCTCCCGGTGCAGCATGCCATGGTCCGCCGTTATCCCGAGCAGGTCTCCCTTCGCGAGGTTTTTTTCGATCAGCGGCAGCGTCCTGTCTATTTCTTCCAGCGACTTGAGCGCTCCCCCGACATCGCGCGTATGGCCGTAGACGCTGTCCGTATCTACGAAGTTAGAGAAGATGAAAGTACCCTTCGGGCGGTAGACCGTATGCGCCGCCTGCAGCGCGTTTATGGTCCCCTGTATCGAAAAAGGGTTCGTATCTTTTTTCTTTGGATGGACGAAGCGGAGCTTCAGCGAGGGGTCCAGGAAAATTTCTTTATTGAGCTTTACCTTGGCGTGGTAAGCGGTGTTCACCAGGTCGCTGGTCTTCCCCACCGCTACCGTCCACACGGCGCTGTCGTGAAGGATGTCCACAAGCGTCTTCTGCCCGATAGGAAGCACCGCGTCGTGGCGGTTAGAGGTGCGGATGATCTCCCCCTGCGCGTTCTTTATGTAGGACCGGGCTATGGCGCGGGTCATCGGGACCTTCATCTCCATGCCGAGGGCGAAAGCTATATCGGCTATCTTGTGCTGTTCGGCTACGGGGATCACGGCCTCGTTCATGGCCAACTGGATAAGCGGGTCGCACTTGCTCGCGTAGACGATGGGCTTGCCGGTCCGCTCATGCTCGGCGGCGTTCAGCTCTATCGCCTCCAGGCCGCCGGCCATCTTATTGAAGAAGGTTTTCCTGCCGATGCGCCTCTCCAGCTCGGAGAGATATTCCCGGCTGAACCCGTCGTTAAAGAGGTCATAGGTGCGGTGGTCTATCACGCCCATCATCTCGCGGTGGCCGACCAGGCTGTCCGCCGTGGCCGAAACCTGGCTTATCCTCGCGGCGTAGGCCTTGCCTGAAGCCGCGCCGGGCAGCCGCTTCCTGAATTCGGGGAGCACGATACCGCCGAGGCCGAGCCTGCAAAGATTCGGAAGCTTAACTTTAGCGGGATATTTTGAAAGCAGATATTCGAGCGTAGAAAGCCCGACGGCGTCTATCACAAGCAAAAGGGCTGTTTTCTGTGCGTGTTTCATAGGTCTCCCGTTTTCCGGCGGCGCGGCTGAACGCCTGTCTTGAAACTTGTTCCGGATGAATACAGGAAAATTATAGTATATCTGTAATTATGACCACTAAGCCGCTCAGGTCTTTCCTCCTCCTCTCGTTCTTTCTCCCCCTCTCCGCCCTCGGCGCGCCGCCGGAAACGGTCTCGCACCGGATAAAAGCGGAACTCAACCCGGGCGACGGGAACCTGAACGTCTCTGACCGTATCTCCTTCAAATCTCCGCGTTCCGAATTCGTCTTTACGCTTCACCGCGGCCTGAACCCGGCTGCGGAAGGCGCCGCTATCGAGGAACTGCGTCCGGAAGCCGCCGCCGAAAGATACGGGATCAACTCCTCATCCGCTTCCGGGGTCTACGCCGCCTACCGCCTTGTCACGGACAAGCCGGCGGCAGGCTTCACGCTTAACTACCGGGGAGTTATCAGCCACCCGCCGGGGGAGCAGGCGCAGGAATACTCGCGCAGCTTCTCGGAAACTCCGGGAACGATCTCCGCCGACGGCTGCTACCTTTCCGGGGCCTCCGGGTGGTACCCGCACTTCGAGAATTCCCTGGTGACTTTCCGCCTGGAGACCGTCCTGCCCGCGCCTTACGATTCCGTCGCCGGCGGGGACAGGACCGACCGCAAGACGCTCGACGGGAAAACAGTCACGACCTGGGAGACTGCCAAGCCGCAGGACGAGATAACCCTGACCTGCGGGAAGTACTCGGAATATTCGCGCAAGGACGGCCCCCTTACCTACTACGCCTTCCTGCGCGGCCCGGACCCGGAACTGGCCGACAGGTACCTGGAAGCCACAGCAAGGTATATAAAGCTGTACTCGGGCCTGCTCGGCCCGTACCCCTACGGCAAATTCGCCCTCGTCGAGAATTTCTGGGACACCGGCTACGGCATGCCGTCTTTCACCCTGCTCGGCCCTAAAGTCATCCGGCTCCCTTTTATAATCAATTCCTCTTATCCGCACGAGATACTCCACAACTGGTGGGGCAACGGGGTGTTCGTGGATTATGAAAACGGCAACTGGTGCGAGGGGCTTACCGCCTATTTGGCAGACTACCTCATCGCCGAGAACCGCGGCAAGGGCCGCGACTACAGGATGACGACGCTGCAGAAATACTCGGACTACGTTTCCGCCGGAAAAGATTTTCCCCTTACCGAATTCCGCTCGCGCCACTCCTCTTCCTCGGAAGCGGTAGGGTACGGCAAAGCGCTGATGATGTACCACATGCTCCGCAACACGCTTAAAGCGGACCCGAGCGACACCGCCCAGGAAAAGCACGACGAGAACTTCAGGAAGGGCCTGAGGGAATTTTACTCCGCGAACAGTTTCAAGTACGCCTCTTTTGAGGACCTGCGCGCGGCCTTCGAGAAGATCACAGGGCCCGGGCGCCTCGGGCCCTTCTTTGACCAGTGGACCCGCCGCGCAGGCGCCCCGGCGCTGCAGCTGAAAGAAGCGCGCGTGACCAGGGGAGGCCTCGACGGGTATACCCTCGAATTCACCCTGGCCCAGACACAGGAAGGCCCGGCTTACGCCCTGGAGATCCCGGCCGCGGTTTATCTCGATGGGTCCGCGGCCCCGCGCATGAAAACCCTGCAGATGAGCAAAAAGGAAGAAACCTATCAATACACCTCCCCGTTGCCCCCGGTACGCCTGGAGATAGACCCGGAATTCGATGTTTTCAGGACTTTGAGCCCGCTGGAAACGCCTCCTACGCTTTCGCGCGTGCTGGGCGCCGAGCGGCCCGGGATAATACTCCCGGCCGGCGCCGCCGGGATCCCCTGGCAGGCTTTCGCGGCGGCCTGGAACAAAGATAAGGATAATCTCCCGAAGATCTCGAGCGATACCGAACGCCCCTCGCCCGACGCTTCCGGTTCATACTGGGTCCTGGGCGCTGAAAACCTGATGACGGCCGGTTTCGAAAAAAGCCTGGAAAGCTATGGCGCACGGTTTACGCCCGACTCCGTAACGATCGAGAACCGGGTATTCCCTCGCGCGGGGCACACTTTCGTCTTCGCGGCTTTCAACCCGGCGAACCCGGCTTTTTCCGGAGCTCTCATAACATCTGGCTCAGTCGACAAGCTCCGCCTGCTGGCCACGAAGCTCCCGCATTACGGCAAATATTCCTGGCTGGTATTCGACGAAGGAATGAACTCCCTGGCCTCCGGGGTCTGGAGCGCTTCCCTCTCGCCGCTGGCGCTGGACCTCGCGCAGACCCATACGCGTGGCGGCGGGTATCCGTCCCGCCTGCCGCTCGCGACGCTCCCGTCGATATTTTCTCCGGAGAGCATGAAAGTCACGGTCAGCGCCCTGGCGGCGGGAAGCCGCGCTCCTGGAGAAGCCGGGCACGAAAAGGCTGCGGCTTTCATTAAGCGGGCTTTCCTGGCCGCGGGGCTCAAACCTTATACTGCGGAACGCTCCCGCGGGGGCGGGGCCAAGCCCTGGCTCGAGAATATCCTGGGCATAGCGGAGGGCACGACAAAGAAAGATGAAGCGCTGATCCTCTGCGCCCATTACGACCATCTCCCGTCAAAAGACGGCGCGTTCTTTCCCGGCGCCGACGACAATGCTTCCGGCATAGCGCTCCTGCTGGAGCTGGCCCGCTATTACGCGAAACGCCCCGGAGCGCGTTCGGTGATCTTCGCCGCCTTCGACAGTGAGGAGCTGGGCCGCCTGGGTTCAAAGGACTTTCTGGCCGGCCTCGCTCCTGAAGCGAAAGAAAAGATCAACGCGGCGCTGAACTTCGATACGGTAGGCCGCCTCGGGACCGGGAAGATACTGGTCCTAGGCTCGGCTTCGTCGGACAAATGGGTGCACATTTTCAGGGGCGCCGGCTTCGTGACCGGCGCGGACTATGAGCTGGTCAAAGAAGATCTGGACTCCAGCGACCAGGCCAGCTTTATCGAAAACGGGATCCCGGCCGTGCAGTTCTTCAGCGGGCCGAACGCCGATTACCATAAGGTCTCGGATACGCCTGAGAAGATAGACTATGCCGGCCTCATAAAGCAGGCGGAATTCGCCAGGGAGATAATAGACTACCTCGCCGGCGACTCGGAATTCATAACCCGGCCGGCCGGCGGCCCCGCGCCCTCCGGAACGGCGGGCTCAGCGCGCCGCGCTTCCACCGGGCTGGTCCCCGACTTCTCTTTCCAGGGGAAAGGCGTCCGCGCGCTGGAGATCGCCCCGGGCTCGGCGCTCGAAGCCGCCGGGCTGAAGCCCGGGGACGTTATAATCAAATTAGAGGGGATGCCGACGGAAGACCTGCGCTCCTATTCGGCGGAGCTTAAGAAATACAGCCCCGGCCAAAAGATAACATTGACCTATCTTTCGGACGGGGAAGAGAGAGCGGTCCAGGTGGTCCTGGCCGCAAGGTAGTCTCAGGGCTTGTCTATTTTGCAGGTATTTACGCCCAGCAGGGTGTATAGCCCGCACCAGCCCGCCAGCCCGGTCGCCAGCGCTATTACCGCGGCGGCGCCGAGGATATAAGCCGCGGGCCCGGCGGTCTTGTACGCGGCGAAGCCAAGCGCCAGGCCGGCTATGATACGGATCACACGATCTATCGAGCCTATGTTTTTAGTTATCATATTTCCTCCCCCTTAAAATCAGGCCCCCTGCGCGGCAGCGGCGTCCAGGACCGCCTTGAGCATCGCGGATTCGGACTGGGCGCCTACCAGGTTCAGCTTTTCATTCACCACTATATGGGGGACGCCGGCTACTTCATATTTCGCCGCGTACTCCGGGAACTCGCTCGCTTCCACCATTTCCGCAGTCACCTGCGCGGAGGCGAAAGCGAACCTGTGCGCCAGCACTACGGCCGACGGGCAGTAGGGGCAGGTCGGCGTGACAAAAACCTTGATATTGACGGCCGTCTTCAGCCCGGACAAGGCGGCCAGTGTCTCAGGCTGCAGGTCAGGGGCCGGCGCAACGGCGTTCTTCAGAGCTTCCAGCAGGGAAACGAATTCATAGCCGGCCGGTATCCCGTAAAACCGCGCCCGCGCCCCCTTGGGACCCTCTATGACGGCCGCCGGAGTGAGGGTCACGCCGTAGGCGGCGGCCTTCTCCGTATCGATGACGCGGTTGTAAACCTCGAGCTTCAGCTTGGGGGAAAGGGCCGCGAGCTCCTTGAAAAAATCCTCGGCGGGGCCGCAGGTCTGGCACAGGAGGGTTTCCTTAAAAAAGACTATCCTGACTTCGCCTTCCAGCGCGTCGAGCCGTTTTTTCACTTCCTCCGAAGTAGCCTGGTCCATCAAAGCCATAACGATCTCCTTGTTCGCCCTCTGATAATTAGATGCGGGCCCTGACAAAAAGTTTCACCGCGGCGCCGGTCCGCCTTCAGCGCAGGACTTTTAGCACGCCCATGAAATCCGCGGGCGGATCCGCCTCTATCGACATTATCTTGCCGGCCATATCCGCGAAGCGCAGCCGCCACGAGTGCAGCATCAGGCGCGGGAACTTGGCCTGTTTCGCCGCGTCTCCGTAAACGCTGTCGCCCAGCACCGGGTTGCAGATAGAGTATAGGTGCGCCCTTATCTGGTGCCGCCGCCCGGTAACGATGGACACCTCCAGCAGCGTGGCGCCGCGCAGCCGCTCCAGGACCGTGTACCTGGTGAGAGAGCGCTTGCCGTCGAAAGCCACCGACATCCGGCCGGACCCGCGCTGCTTGAGGGGTTTGTCTATCTCTCCCCGCTCCTCTTCAACTTTCCCCTCCGCGACCACCAGGTATTTCTTCTCGATCGCGCGCGTCTCGAAAAGCCCGGAGTAATAGCGATGCGCCTCGGCGGTGCGCGAGAAAATTATCAGGCCGCTCGCGTCCTTGTCGAGGCGGTGCGTCACGAAAACCTTGCCGTATTTCTGGTGCAGGAGCCCCAGAAGGTGTTTTTCCTCCGCCAGGCCGCCGCGCGCCGGCATCGTAAGCATCCCCGACGGCTTGTTCACCACCAGCAGCTCCGCGCTCTCGCGGACGATCTCGAAGTTTTTCATATATTTAGCGCCTCTGCCGGGAAGCCGCCCCCCGGACCTCTTGGTTTACCGTGAAAATCTTTTACATACGCCTCTCCCGCCAGTATCGAGGTCACCCCTCCGAAAACCAGGTAAAGCATCGCCAGGAGAATGGCTATGGGAAGCCCCGCCGCGTCGGAAACCACGCCGACCAGGAAAGGGGAAACGGCGTCGCCGAAAGCGTGGATTATGAAGATATCCAGCGCGAAAGCCATGGAGCGCATGTTCACCGGCACGGTTTCCACGATCGCGGCATGGTAGGGCCCGGAATGGGCAAAGATAAAGAACTCGGCGAAGAACAGCAGGACCAGGCAGGTCCTGAGGCTGTCGGTCAGTATCGCGGCGACGCCGAAAGGGACGCTGAGGAAAAAGCTGAGGTAACCCACGATAAAGAAAGCGCGCTTGGTATATTTTCCCAGCCAGTCGGCGGCCCAGCCCCCCGCGAAACTCCCCGCCACCCCCGCCAGGACGGTGACCAGGCCGAACAAAAAGCCGGCCCTGGCCACGGACAGGTCGAAATTGCGGACGAAATAGGACGGCATCCAGGCCGCCAGCCCGCCCACCGAGAAAGTACCTATGGACTGGGCGAACGCCGTCAGCAGGTAAGTCCTGTTCACTAAAAGCGCTTTGTAGGATTTAAGGGAAACATGCCCGGAGCGCTCCAGTTTCTCGGGGGTCTCTTTCAGGAACAGGGCGGCAAAGCCCAGCAGCGCGCCGGGAACGGCCACGATATAGAAAGCGTTCCGCCAGCCGAAATGCTGCCCGAGGAACCCGCCCAGCAGGTAGCCTATGGCGCTCCCGACGGGGATGGCCAGGGCGTAAAGAGCCATAATCCTGCCGCGCTGCTCTTTCGGGAACCACTCCGCCAGGTAGGACGGCGAAACGGTGCCGTAGCCGGCCTCGCCTATGCCGACCGCCGAGCGCGTGAAAATAAGCTGCCCGTAGCTCCTGATAAAGCCGCTGAAGAGAGTGGCCGCGCTCCAGAAGACGGCGCTCACGCCCACTATCAGCGGCCGGCGCACCCTGTCGCCGAAATAGCCGACGAAAGGCGCGAAGCACATATAGACTATCATGAACGAGGAGGCCAGGAAACCGAGCTCGGAATCGCTCAGCCGCAGGTCGGCCTTCAGAAGCGGGAAGACGGCGTAAAGGACCTGCCTGTCTATGTAATTAAAAAGGCTGATGCAGAATATCAGCACCAGGACCCTGCGCGAATACGGGGAGGTCTTCATTTACATAACAATGATAGCAAAATGGTAATATATGGAAATCATACAGCAGGGACGCAGATCCCGAATTTTTTCTTTTACGGGATATTCTAACGGAGGAAAAATGAAGAAAACCGCTAAAAAAACCGCCAAATCGTCAGACCTCGCCTACGCCAGCAAGAACGGGTACGAAAGGATCTCCCCCGCCGACCTCAGGCACTCCGAGGAGGTCAACAAGCTTTATATGGAGTTCATCGGGAGGGCCAAGACCGAGCGCGAGGCCCACGACGAGGCCGTCGCCCTGCTTGAAGCGGCGGGCTTCAAGAACATGGCGGCGCACGAAAAGGCCGGGACGCGGCTCAACGCCGGCGACAAAGTCTACCGCTCCTGCGAAGGCAAGACGCTGCTGGCGGCCATCATCGGCAGCAGGCCTCTCGAGGCCGGGATGCACATAGTAGGCGGGCATACGGATTCTCCCCGCATCGACCTCAAGCAGAACCCCCTTTACGAAAACAGCGGCCTGGCCCTGCTGGACACGCACTATTACGGCGGGATAAAGAAATACCAGTGGGTGACCATCCCGCTAGCCCTCCACGGAGTTTTCGTAAAACCCGACGGTAAGAAGGTGAAGGTCAGCATCGGGGAGGACCCTTCCGACCCGGTGTTCTGCATAACCGACCTCCTCCCTCACCTGGCGGCCGACCAGTATAAAAAGACCATAGGCGAAGCCATCCCCGGCGAGGGCCTGGACGTGGTCGCCGGCTCCATCCCGGTCGACGAGAAGGACCGCAAGGAAAAATTCAAATATAATGTGCTGAAGATCCTCCGCGCGAAATACGGCGTGACGGAAGCGGACTTCCAGTCGGCCGAGCTGGAGATAGTTCCGGCCGGCCATCCGCGGGAAGCGGGCCTGGACCGCTCCATGATCCTGGCCTACGGGCACGACGACCGCGTCTGCGCCTACGCCGGGCTGAAGGCCCTCCTGGACGTTAAAGGGATCCCCGAATACACTTCCTGCGTCCTGCTTTGCGACAAGGAGGAGATCGGCTCCGTCGGTTCCACCGGCATGGCCGCCAACTTCTTCGAGAACACGGCGGCGGAGCTGCTCAACCTCACCATCCCGGCCTACAGCGAGCTCACCCTTAAGCGCGCGCTCAGCAATTCCTGGATGCTCTCGGCCGACGTGAACGCCCTGTTCGACCCGATGTTCCCCTCCGTCTCGGAAAAGCGGAACTCGGCCATGCTCAACCACGGCGTCTGCGTGACCAAGTACTGCGGCTCCCGCGGCAAATCCGGTTCCTCCGACGCAAGCGCCGAGTTCATGGCGCACATCCGCAGGATCTTCGACAAGAACGGCGTGATCTGGCAGACCGGCGAACTGGGGAAGGTGGACCAGGGCGGCGGCGGAACTATCGCCTACCTGATGGCCCGCTACGGCATGCAGGTCATAGACTGCGGCGTGGGACTCTTCTCCATGCACGCCCCGATGGAGCTGGCCGGCAAGCTGGACATCTATATGGCCTACAAGGGCTACCTGGCCTTCCTGAAGGACGGGAGAAAGTGACCATAAAGCTTCTTATCACCGGCGGGACCTTCGACAAGGAGTACAACGAGCTGAACGGGGAACTGTTCTTCCGCGGGACGCACCTTCACGAGATGCTGGCGCTGGGCCGCTCGCGCGTCCCGGTGAAGGCCAGGACCCTGATGATGATAGACAGCCTGCTCATGACCGCGGCTCACCGCCGGAAGATACTCGGGGAGTGCCTGGCCGCCAAAGAAAAACGGATAGTCATTACCCACGGGACCGACACGATGCCGGAGACGGCCAGGCTGCTGGGGCCGAAGATAAAGGACAAGACCGTGGTGCTCACGGGCGCGATGGTCCCCTACAAGTTCGGCTCGTCCGACGGGATGTTCAACCTGGGCTCCGCCCTTTCATTCGCCCAGGCGCTGCCCCCGGGAGTCTACATAGCCATGAACGGCAGGTGCTTCGACTGGGATAATGTGCGCAAGAATAAAGTACGGGGCGAGTTCGAGCAGGTGAGGCGCGGGGCGGAGTGAACGGCGGAGAAGCGAATAAAAAAACCCGGGAACCCCGGGTTTTTTTATTTCCGTCCTGGCCTTTCCGGGGAAGCCGGAGGGCGGCCGGCTTCAGAACAGCTTCTTCTCTTTCTCCCACCTGGTGCCGCTGGCGGCGTTGATGAACAGGCTTTCCTTGCCCGAACCGTCTATCCAGACGGCGGCGGCGCCTTTCGTTTTTGAAAGCAGGCCGAAAGCTTTTTCCCTGCCCATCACGGCGAGAACGGCCGAGGCCAGGAAGGTGTCGCTTTCAAGGCGCGGGGAATAGACCACCAGGCTCGAGAAATTGTCCAGCGGGTAGCCGGTCTTAAGGTCCAGGATATGGGAATAAAGCTTCCCCTCTATCTGGACGAAGTGCTCGCGCCCCGACGACGACATCACGACGCCCTCGTCGAAGACGAAGCGGCCGAAGACCTTCTTTTCGTCGAAGGGGTCCACCACGTCGTAATGCCAGTTCTTTTTTCCGTAGGCCAGCATGTTGCTGCCGAGGCGCAGTTCCACCGGGTAGGCGGGCGCCATCTTTTTCAGCATCCGGGCCGCGCGCACGAAGCAATAGCCGCGCAGGATCCCGCCCATATTTATCTGCACCGGCTTCAGAAAACGCACCATTTTGCGCTCCGGGTCGACCTGCACCTGGTTCGAGCCCATGTTGGAGAGGGCCTTAAAGATCTCCTCTTTAGCCGGCATTTTTTTCGTGGAGGCGGCCTCCTTCCAGATAGGCCAGAGAGGCGCGAAAGTGATATCGAAGGCTCCGTCCGTAAGCCTGTAATAATCCAGCGAGAGCATAAGCAGCCAAAGGAACTCGTCGTTTATCTTCACCCATTCGCCGTAGGCCTTGGCGTTCACCACGGAGGTCAGGCTGGAGGGATCGGTAAAATTAAAATCCCCTGAAATCCGGTTCCATTCGGCCAGGATCGGGTCGGCTATAGCTTTCCCCGCGGCATCGTCCGCTCCGTAAACCCTGACCTCGGCGGGAACGCTCATGACCACCGCGGTCTGCTTGTAAGCGGGATCCTCTTTTTCCCCGCAACCGGAGGCGAGGAGGGCGAGCGAAAATATCAGCGGAAGCTTGAAGGCTGTTCTTGTCACATTATTCCCCTGGACCAACCCTACTAAATTACATCTTTTGGTATTAAACAGCAAGAGCTTTTGCCTTTCTTTTGCTTTCTTTTGTATCCTTGACTAGGCCGGGACCGGGAACAACTGGAGGCGTTTATGAGAACCTGTATATTAAGTATCCTTATCCTTATGACATTTTGCGGCGGCGCCCGGGCGCAGTCGCTGGACAAGCTGGCCGGGAAACTCACAGCGGGGCTTAAAGACCGGCCCTCTATCAAACTGGCCGTGCTCGAGTTCCCCTACACCGGGGGAAAGGCCTCCGAAGGACCGGTAGTAGTCCAGGAAAGGCTCACTACCGCCCTCGCCCAGAACAAGAAGATCACGCTGATAGAGCGCGGGCTGCTTAAAAAAGTGCTGGGGGAGCTGAATCTGCAGGCCTCCGGGTCCATCGACGAGGAAACCGTAAAGAAGCTGGGCAAAATGCTCGGCGCGGACGCGATAGTCACCGGCACCCTCAACGACCTGAAGGAAAGCCAGACGGAGATAAACGCCCGCGTGGTCGAGACCGAGACCGCCAAAATACTCACCGCGGCCTCCCTCTCCGTAAAAAAGACCTGGAAAGATTCAGCCCAGGTGACCGTCACCACTCCGGTAAATCCCCCCCCGAAGGATTTTGGCTCGAAGCCGCTGGTGCAGGTCGCCGTGCTGCTCGACACTTCAAACTCTATGGACGGCCTGATCAACCAGGCCCGCAGCCAGCTTTGGAAGATAGTCAGCGAGCTCGTTTCCGCCGAAAAGAGCGGATCGAAGCCGCTTATAGAGGTGGCCCTCTACGAATACGGCAACTCCGGGCTGAGCAGGGAAGCGGGCTGGATACGCCAGGTGCTGCCTTTTACTCCCGACATGGACGCCGTGTCCAGGGAACTCTTCGCCCTTAAGACCAACGGCGGGGACGAATACTGCGGCCAGGCCATCAAGGTCGCCGTAGACGATCTTAAATGGAGCCCTAAGTCCGACGTTTACAAGGCTATCTTCATCGCCGGGAACGAGCCCTTCACGCAGGGTCCCGTGCCGTTCCAGGACGCCGTCGCCCGCGCCAAGGCGAAGAACATCTTCGTGAACACGATCTACTGCGGCGCGCGGCAGCAGGGCCTGGCGGAGCAGTGGAAAGCGGGCGCGGAGCTCGCCGAAGGCGACTATTCCAACATCGACCAGAGCGCGGTAGCTTACGAAATAGCCGCGCCCCAGGACGACAAGATCTCGCAGCTAAGCGCCAAGCTAAGCAATACCTACGTCACCTACGGTTCCGCCGGCAAAGCCAAGCTCGCCGAGAAGAAAGAGATGGACACCGCGGCCCGGAGCGCCGGGGGCTCCGGCTATACGAACCGCGCGGCCTTCCAGGCCGCGGCGGCCCCGGCGCAGCTGGCCTCGGAGGCCTCCTGGGACGCCGTCTCAGCCATCGAGAGCGGATCGGTGAGGAAAGAGGACATAAAGACCGAGCAGCTGCCGGAGGAGATCCAGAAGCTGGACAAACAAGCGCGGGACAAATACCTGGACGACAAACTGGCCGAGCGCAGGAAGATAAAGGAAGAGATCAACGCCCTCCAGGCGCAGCGCAAAGCCTATATCTCCGCCGAGGAGAAGAAGAAGTCCGGCGCCGCTACGCTGGACAGGGCCATGATCGACTCCATCAGGAAGCAGGCCACGCGGCGCGGCTACAAGTTCGCGCAGTAACTTAATGGGACATTCACGCCGGCTGCTTCTCCTCGCCTCGCTTTTGCTGCCGGCCGCTCAGCTCCGGGCCGCCGAACCCTCCATCGAGGAGAAGGCGGCCCAGCTTTTGATCATCTCGGCGGAGGCCGCGGATATCTCGGCCGCCACCGCGGCGGCCCTGGGCGGGCTGGGCGGGGTGCAGCTGCAATGGGGCTCCTATTCCCTGGAGGAAACCCGCAAGCTGACCGAAACGCTGCAGGCGGCCGCCGCCGGCTCGCAGGCTGGAACCCCGCTTTTTATCGCGGTCGATTACGAGGGAGGCAGCGTATACGTGCCCACGACGCTGGGCCTGCTCGAGCTGCCCACCAATATGATGCTGGGCGCCGCCGCCGACGAGAACAATACCGCCACGCTCTTCTACCTGGCCGGGAAAGAGCTGAAGCGCGCCGGGATAAACATGGCTTTCGGCCCCGTGCTGGACATCAACACCAATCCCAGGAACCCGATAATAGGCATCCGCTCGCTTGGCTCGGACCCGGCCGAGGCCTCGAGGCTGGGCGGGGCCATCATAAACGGCCTTAAAGCGGCGGGCGTGATAGCGGTCGGAAAGCACTTTCCGGGGCACGGCGCGGCCGAGCAGGACTCTCATAAAACCCTGCCCGAGATCTCTATCTCGACGGCCGAGCTGCAGGCCACCCACCTCGTACCTTTCAAAAAAGCGGTCGAGCTGGGAATTCCCGCGATCATGACGGCCCATATCCGCTATCCCGCGCTGGATAAAAAGAACCCGGCGACTCTTTCCCGCGCGGTCCTCGGCGGCCTCCTGAAAAGAGACCTCCGCTACAAGGGCCTCGTAGTTACGGACAGCCTGGATATGCGCGCCATTACTTCGCGCATGCCGGTGAGCAAAGCGGCCGCCGCCGCCCTCAAGGCGGGGGCAGACATACTGCTGATAGGTACCGGAGATCCCGCCGCCGCCGTTCGCGAGATAGCCGCGCAGGTGCGCTCCGGCGCCATCAACGAAGCCCGCCTCGACGACGCCTACGGTAAAGTGCAGAACGCGAAACGCGCCGCCGGCCTTTTCGAACCGCCGGAAACTTCCTCGCCTTTCGACAAGGCGTACCTGGAGATCACGGGCGACCTCTCCCGCAAAGCCGTAACCCTGGTCAGGGACGGCGGGATCATCCCCCTTCCGAAAGATAAAAAGATCGCGGTTATTATTTTCTCCCCCCAGCGCTTCGCCGGGAACGCCATCCACCTTTACCGCACGCTGCTCGAGAGCGGGTACAAGGTAAGCCAGTCCTTCTTCGATATAGGGGTAAAGAACGGCGACCTGAAAAAGATAAGGGAGGCCGCCGAGGGCGCCGACCTGCTGGTGCTTGGCAGCTTCCAGTGGACGGGAGCGCAGAACGCCACGCAGCGGGAAGCGATAAACGCTCTTATCAATTCCGGCAAGCCGGCGGTGATCCTGAGCCTGATGAACCCTTACGATATTCCTTACTACAGGAAGGCGGCAGGGGTTATAGCGCTTTACGGGATGACCGCCCCGTCGATGTCCGCCGCCGGGGAAGTGCTGACCGGACAATTATCTCCGACAGGAAAACTCCCGGTCTCGCTCCCGAAGTAGCCTGAGCTTCGCCTTATGAAACCTCTGCGCACCGCCATAATAGCGATCGTTACCCTGGCCGCCGCTCTCGGCGTGCGCCAATGGGTCGCCGCGCCCATCTACATCGCCAGCGACTCCATGGCGCCAACGCTTACCGTGGGCCACCACCTGGTGCAGGACAGGGTCACCTATTTCTTCCGTTCCCCCCGCCGCGGAGAGATAATAGCCTTTCGCTCCCCGGTCGGTGAAGAGCACGAATCTATAAAGCGGGTGATCGCCGTAGCGGGAGACACCATAGAACTCAGGCAAAAGCAGGTCTACCTGAACGGCGAGCACCTGTACGAAAGGCACGCCTATTACGCGCGAAAGGACGAGATCCTGGCCGGGGACACCCTGGGCCCCCTGACCGTACCGCGGGACCACATCTTCGTTCTCGGCGACAACAGGGACAATTCCAACGACTCCGCCTCCTGGAAAAATCCGGACACCGGCGAGCCCCTCTATTTCCTCCCCCTCTCCGCGGTGACCGGCAAGGTGCGCGGCGTGTATTAATAAAGATTTATTGTATAATTGATTCGGTCACAGACGTGAACAAACAACAGGAGATCTCATGTCACCGCGCATAATCAGTTTCTTCGGAATGTTCGTGCTTCTCGGTATAGCCTGGGTTTTCAGCAAGAACCGCAAAGCCATCAACTACAAGACCGTCGTCACCGGGACCCTCCTCCAGGTAACTTTCGCCATACTGATACTGAAAGTCCCCTTGGGCCGCCAGGTCTTCCAGTTCATGAACGACGTGATAATCAAGCTGCTTTCCTTCTCGGACGAGGGAGCCAAGTTCCTCTTCGGCAGCCTGATAAACAACCAGTCCCTCGGCTTCCTGTTCGCCTTCCAGGTACTCCCCACCATAATTTTCTTCTCCTCGCTGATGGCTGTCCTTTACTACCTGGGCATCATGCAGAAAATAGTCCTGGTCTTCGCCAAGATAATGGCAAAGACCATGGGGACTTCCGGCGCAGAGTCGCTGTCGGCCAGCGCCAACATCTTCGTGGGTCAGACCGAGGCCCCGTTGGTGGTCAGGCCTTATGTTTCCAGGATGACCAACTCGGAGCTGATGGCGGTAATGACAGGAGGCATGGCCACCATAGCAGGCGGGGTCATGGCGGCCTATGTCGGGATACTGATGGGCTACCTCCCCAATATCGCCGGCCACCTGCTGGCGGCTTCGATAATGTCAGCCCCCGCCGCCCTAGTGATGGCCAAGATCCTGGTCCCCGAGACCGAGGAGCCGGTAACCAGGGGCGTCGTAAAAATGCAGCTCGAGATAACCGACGCCAATGTAATCGACGCTGCGGCTAACGGCGCGACCGTCGGCCTCCAGCTGGCGCTGAACGTAGGGGGCTGCCTTGTCGCCTTCATGGCTATACTGGCCCTCGCCAATTTCGTAACCGGCTATGTGGGCGGTGTTTTCCATTATCCGCAGCTCTCGCTTGAAATGATCTTCGGCTGGATCTTCACCCCTCTGGCCTGGGTTATGGGCGTCCCCTCCGGGGAAGTCCAGCAGGTAGCCAACTGGATGGGCCAGAAGACCGTCCTGAACGAGTTCGTCGCCTATTTTAATATGGCTAATTATCTGAAAGCCAATCCCGGCGTTATGAGCGAGCGCTCGGTAGTGATAGCCTCTTACGCCCTGTGCGGCTTTTCCAACTTCCTTTCCATCGCCATTCAGATAGGCGGCATAGGCGGGATAGCTCCGGAGCGCAGGCATGACCTGGCGAAGCTCGGGCTCTATGCCGTGCTGGCAGGATCTTTGGCCTGCTTCATGACCGCGACCATAGCCGGATTCCTGATTTAAACTTTAATAAAAAAGCGAAAGGGCGTCCCGGCAGGGACGCCCTTTCGCTTTTTTGAAGGCGCCTCTCAGGGCAGGCTCCAGATCTTCACCGTCTTGTCCTTGGAGCCTGAGGCAAGAAGCCTGCCGTCGTGGGAGAAAGCCAGGGCCTGCACGCCCGCATCATGGTCCTTCAGCTCCCTGGCAGGCCCTTTCTGCGCTCCCTGCAGGAACCAGAGCTTTATCGTGCCGTCCTCGCCGCCGCTCGCGAAACGTTTGCCGTCCGGGGAGATCGCCACGGCCCTGGCTCCGCCGGCATGCGCGGCGAAGGAATTCACGAGCGAGCCGTCGGCCAGCCGCCACACTTTTACGTATCCGTCGAGTCCCGCGGAAACGGCGTAAGCGCCGTCGGAGGAAATGGCCAGGCCCCTGACCGCGTCCTTATGCGCGCTGATGGTCTTGGTGATCTTCCCGTCGTTCATATTCCAGACCGTGACCGTGCCGTTGCCGTTGCCGGAAATTACGTAAGTCCCCTTGGGCAGCCCCGCCACGGCGTTCACCGTCTCCACTCCTGATTTCATTGCGCGGTAAACCTCCCCCTCCGGAAAAGTCCAGATCCCGACGCAGCCCAACCCCCCGGAAAGCAGGTATTCCCCCCCGGGTGAGAAGGCTACGCTGTAGAGATTGATGCTCTGGCCGTTATAACTCGCAGAATTTTTTCCGCCGGGCATGGCCCAGATCTCCACGGTCTTATTATCGGTGGAGGCAAGATACTCCCCGTCCGGAGAAAAAGCCAGCGCCCTGACCGGGTACTTATGGCCCACTAATAATTTTTTCTGCTTTGCCGTCTTGACGGTCCACAGGATCACATTGGCGTCCACGCCCGAGGAGGCAAGCAGTTTCCCGTCCGGAGAAAAAGCCACCGTCTCGACCGGCGCGCTGTGTCCCACAAGGGTAAGCGGCGTCTGCGCTCCGGCCTGGGCCGCGGCGTATAAAAGCACAAAGAAAAAGTATCTCATGATCCCCCCTGAATTTGTCCGGAGCCCCTTCCGGCAATTGATATTTTACAATATCGCGCCGCGAAAAAAGCATGGCCGCCTAAAATATTCTAGAATTGGGTATGGGCCTGAAGTTGCTGATAAATTCCCTCTTCCGCGGCGGCGCCGAAAAACAATTCGCCGCGCTGGCCCGTCTGCTCCCCCACGACGCGCTGATCCTCCTTGAAAACGAGATAGCCCAGCCGGCTGACCCCACGGCTATCAAAACGCTTTCCGGCCACACCCACTCCACCAGCCCGCTGCTTAAGACGGCTTCGATACATTTGTACGCCCGCCGCCTGGCCGCCCTTACCGGGCCGGGAGACACTGTGCTGTCCTTTATGGAAAGGGCCAATATAGTAAATATCCTTGCGGCGGAGAAGAGCGGGCATAGGGCGGTGATCTGCGAACGCACCAGCCCCTCCGGAGAATTCTCAGGGCTGCGCGGCGCCCTCATGCGCCCCCTTATCCGTCGGTATTACACCAGGGCGGCCCTGGTAGTTGCCAATTCAGCCGGAGTCGGAAAAGACCTGGCGGAGAATTTTGCGGTGCCGCCTGAAAAGATACGCGTCATTCAAAATGGCTGCGATGTTTCCGGAATAGCCGCCCTGGCGTCCGCCCCGATGCCTCCCGGCTGGGGCCCGGTCTTCGAAAGGCAGGTGATAGCCGCCGGCGGGAGGCTGACCGCCGCTAAGGGCCACTGGCATCTGCTCAGGATTTTCAGCGAATTGAAGAAAACCAGGCCCGGCGCGGCCCTGGTCCTCATTGGGGAGGGCGAGCTGCGCGCCTACCTGCTCAAACTCTCGGCCGGCCTTGGCCTGAAAACTTTTTCCGGCCCCGGGGCCCCGCCTCCCGACGCGGACGTTTATTTTACCGGCTACAGGGAGAACCCATACCTGTTCATCGCTAAAGCCGGTCTTTTCGCCTTCACCTCCCTGTGGGAAGGCTTCCCCAACGCCCTGCTCGAGGCGATGGCCTGCGGGACCGCGGTCGCTTCCGCCGACTGCGCCTCGGGACCGAGGGAGATACTTTCCCCCGGCACAGGCCTGGCTGGCGCCGCTACGACCCCGGACCACGCGCCCTACGGCCTGCTTATGCCCGTGCTCTCCGGCGCCAGGCTGCGGGCCGGGGCGCCGCTCGAGGCGGAGGAGCGGATCTGGACGAATAAACTGGCGGAAATGCTGGAGGCGCCTGCGGCGCTGCGGAGCTACGCCTCGGCCGGCCTTAAGCGGGCCGCGGACTTCGACCTGCAAAAAACCGCCGGGCTCTGGCTGGAACTGCTGAAACCTACCACATAAAATAGACTTCGCTGCCTTTTTTCTCTTTCTTCTTATCCTTGCTCTTGTCTTTCTTTTCTACCACCGCTTTCTTAGGGGCAGGAGGCCTGAGCGAAGCCGGCGCCGGCTTTCTCTGGCGCGGCACGGGCAGGTCGCCGTAGGGGTGCTTTTTAACTTCCTCCGGGCGGGGCGCGCCGAAACTTAAAGCCACCGTGACCCTGTGCGCGTCGCCCAGGTCGCCGTAAGGCGCGAAAGCGTAGTCCACCCGCAGGTCCCTGTTCTTAAGCCCGACCCCGACGGTAAAGCCCGGCCCGGCATAGCGGCTGCGCCCGGTCTTGTACCCGGCGCGGATAAAGAAGAATTCTTTCGGCCCGGCGTGCAGCCGCCCTTCCGCGCCCAGCGCGGCCGCGGCGCCGGAGTCTCCGGCCTTTACGCCGTCGGCGCTGACCAGGAAATCTTCGGTAAAGCTGCGGGAAATGCCGGCCCTGAGCATCAGCGGCAGGTCGAAGCTGCGCGTCCCGAACTTCAGCCTGCCCCCGAAATTAGCCGCGGAGATCCCGAACCGCCAGCCGCCTGCGGCCTTCAACAAGCCGGCGTCGCCCGACCAGGCCATGGCTTTGCGGCCCGCCGCCTGCTGGGTCAAAGCCTTCAGCGCCGCCCCGCCGAAAAAGTTCCCGCCAAGGTCGCCGGAAAGGCCCGCAGAGAAAGCGCCTTCGAGGGAGCTGAACGAGCCGTTCCTTTCTCCCACCGCATCGTACCTGTTCATGCTTCCGCTGAAGAGCGCGTTGATCCCGGCGAAAGCGGTAAGGCGCGCGCCGAGAGGATGGACGTACGCCAGCGTTTCATTGCGTATCCCTTCCAGCCATTCGTTGTGTCCGAGCAATATCTCTTTTTCATTTACCAGGGCGGTGCCGGCGGGATTATAAAAAACGCTCAGGGCGTCGTCGCCCGCGGCGCAGTAAGCCCCGGATAGAGCGGCGCCGCGCGCTCCTGTGTCCAGCTTTAGAAAAGGCAAAGCCTCTCCCCCCGCGCCGGCCCTGGCGGGCGGAGCGTAAAGCAGCAGGAAGGAAATAGCGATGGCGGCTTTCATGATTTACCAGACTATGAAGAACTTGCCCCTCCCTTTTCCGTAGTTGGCTGTTTTTACCAGGTAGATATAAAGCCCGCTGGCGGCCCGCGAGCCGCCTTTGAGTTTGCCGTCCCAGGAAGCGATATTAAGGCCATTTATCCCGTCGCCCGGCGCAAGGGACCTGACCAGCTCGCCGGCCTCGTTGTAAATATATACCCGGGTTCCGGCAGCGTCAGCCGGGATCCCCTCCAGCGTAAGGGCGGCTACGGAGCGGAAATCGCACGGGTTGGGGTAGGCTTTGATAGAGCCGATATCGGCCGCGGCGGCGCCTGCAGATCTGACCGAATAGACGGAAAAGTGCGAAATCTCGGCCGACAGGGTATTGGCGGCGGTATTCCGCACTACTCCCGGGAGCGGGGTCCATTTGCCGAGCGCGGAGTCCAGGTAATAGAGCCAGGCGGTAGATTCATTGATCAGGTCCATGTCTATCCTGCCGTCGCTGTCGGCATCGGGATAGGCCATCGTTATAGTGACCGTCGTCAAAAAAGCGGTAACAGAGGCGCCATTCCCGTCCCTGGCCGTAAATTGCCTGGCCAGGTCGGAGGAAAAGATCTTTCTTGAATCCGGCGAAGCGGCGTCGGGGCCGGAGAGCGTTGCCGCCGGCACGGTAGAAATTGAAATATACAGGGTCCCTGTATAGGCGCCGACCGGCACCATTACGGAATTCCCGTCGCCGTTGGAGATAGTCCCGCTGGAGCCGCCCGTAAGCGCTGGGCTGATAACGAAGGACCCGCCGGAAGTTATCGCGGTCCCGCTATTGCCAGCCAGGTCAGAAGCGCTGAAGTGGAAAGTGGCGGTCCCGGTAGAGTGGTAGGATTCTATATAGCCTGAAGCAGTCCAGGTAGAATCCGCGACATAGGTCATCGAGAGAGGGACCGTCAGCCCGTTAAGGTCGGTAAAGGAAACTTGCGGAGTCGCCGCGACGTCGTTCAATTCGTTTACGGTTACCTTCGCGCTGAATGGCCCCGTCTTTACCGGGACTGGAGAGGTAATAAGAACGGTGGCCGTAGGGCTTGTAGTATCCACCCTCAGCCCGTCGGAGGTCGCCGGGCCGGAAACGGCGCCGTTGACCGGATAAGCCCTCACGGTGAAATAATAGTAGGCTCCCTCCGCCAGGGAGAGGCCGGTTTTAGTTACGCTCAGCGCGGTTCCCACATTTGTCATCGCTACTGTGTTCGAAGCCCCGGGCGCGGTGCCTACGGTATATGTGTAGCTGCTTATACCGCTCCAATGGGAAGAAGCGCCCCAATTCGCGGAAAGCGTGTTCTTGGAACGCGTATAATCCTCGTCCACGCCGACGCCGTCATACAGGTAGGGGATATCGCCCCCCTGCCCGGTATCCACCGAAAGAGTGTCCGCAGCCGGGGTCGCGTCATAAGCGCCAAAGTTGTCCTTGGCGCGCGCCTGCATGGTATGCGCGCCGGTGGCCAGCGAGGCCGCGGTAAACGTAAAGCTGTCGATGGTCTGGTTAAAAGCGCCGTCGCGCGGAGTAGCGGCGGTCCAGGCCGAGCCGTCGACACTATATTCCACCGAGGCTATGCGGTTTATGCTTACGTTATTGGGCGTGCGGGGGCCACCCCACTGGGCGTAGCCGTTAATATTGGGATAAGCCGAGGTAGAGTGCGCTATGCCATAAAAGACCGGGGAAGTGTTAGTGGTCGGGTCAGGGGCATAAGCGGCAAGGGCGGTAGTCGGCGGCAGGTCGATCAGGTCGAGTGTTCCGTTCGTAGGATTATCGTCGCTCCAGCCGAGCGCCCTGGTACTGGCGGCACAAACCACCGGGCCATTGCAGGTCGGACAGGAGCCTGAACTGGGGTAATACGGATAAATATCGCCGCGCATTATACAGCTGGACGTAGTCCCGCCGTTCTGACAGTTAGTATTCGGCACGTCCAGATAGCCCGATCTGTCCGAGGTAGCGCAGCCGGAAGCCGCGTATTCGTCCAGCGCGTAAAAGATATGCCCGGTTTCATGGGCGGCCACCGCGGCTACGTAGTTTATCGTGTAGCCTCCATTATCGTAAGTCATTATCATGAAAGGCCCGCCTATATAGGCATAGGCGAAATAACCGTCCGAAAATTCTCCGCTGATGCTCTGCTGGCTGTCGACCATGAAGATCGTAAAGGACCAGTCGGCAGAATTGGCCAGGCGCATATCGTTATTGTAGTGGAACACCCTGTCGCCGTAGTCGGCCTCGGAGTAGCCCAGCTTGCCCATCACGTCCGCTATCCAGAGGTCCTCGTCGGCACTCGGGTGGTTTATAGGTTCGTAGCCGGTGGTCAGGGTGATATTATTGTGCACGAAAGTAAGGCTGGCCGCGGAGTTGCGGGCCGCCCACCAGTTCATCGCCTCGGTCACCCCCGTAACGACGGCGTTCCTTTTGCTGAGGGTCCAGCCCGAGGTTTCGGTCTTCGGATCGATGGAACCGTCGCTCTGGACAAAAACGATATTCACCGCCACCTTCCCTATCAGGTATTCGCTGGTGTCGTAAAAGCCCGCCCCGTACGGCGCGGCGGCGGCCCGCAGCGAGCAGGCCAGGAGGAGCAGGAAAGCGGCCGTCTTTTTCATTTATTCTTCCGTCTGAACATCCGGGTATCGTTGACTGCCGGCCCGGGAGACTCGATCACTACCTCCGAAACTTCCGACCAGGTCCCGGCGGCCGCGCCGTCCGAGCCCATCACGCGCATGAAATACGGGGTATCCCGTTTTACCGGCAGGCCCGAGAGCTTATAGGCGCAGGTGTCGGTGAAAACATCCAGGAGTGGCGCCTCAAAATCTGCCGTCTCGGAGAGCTGGAGGTGGTAATACTTGAAAACTGCAGGGGCGGCCCAGGAAAGCGGCTTACCCTTGACCCTGTTTTTGGGCGGGACCTGCGGCGCGGCCAGCCGGGCGCCGGAAGCGCGGGCGGGCTTGGAGATGGCGAAGGAATAGACGTCGGAATAGGCCCCCTCCTTGGTTTCGCCCGTATTGAGAGTAAGCAGGCCGGCCACGCGCCAGTAATAGATACCGTCCTTCCAGAACGACGGGATCAGGCTGTAGCTGTTCCGCGCAAGGACCGTTTCGAGGCCGATAGCCTCGAAGCCCGCGTCAGCGCTTATCTGCAGGCGGTAGGCGTTGGCTTTCATCACCTCGTTCCAGGTTAGCCTGAGCGCGTCCCCTTTGCGCCCTACCTGCTGCACCTTAGAGCTGACCACCAAAGGGGCCTCGGGCGGATCCTCCACGAAGCGCTTGTTCCAGGCGTTGACGGCGAACACCGCGTTCTCGCCGTAGCGGGCGAAGGAGCTCCAGTCGTCCACCTTCTCGCGGTAAACCAGCGCGCCGAATTTCTCGTTCAGCTGTTCGTCGAGCTCCTTGGGGATATAGCCTATAAAAACGCTGGGCGGGTGGGACTGGAGCAATTTGGCGCCGTTCTTTTCCAGGAAGTCCTGGAATTTACGGTCGAAGGCCGTCCGCTCGGAGGGAACTACCAGCAGCGCGTTCGCCGGCGATTCCTCGGCCGCGCGAACGGGCGCGCAGAACACAAAAAAAGCCAGCAGCAGATGTAATTTCATAATACTGTCTCCTGAATTACCGCCACTATATTATAAATAGGCCGTTTTGCGGATTTATTACGGACTTTTGGTAAAATAGCTGTATGGCCGAGAGACGGATATCCGTTACCGAAGACTACGTCGAACCGGAGCTCCTGAGCCCCGGCGGCGGCTCCTTCAAACCGCGCGGGGAAGAGCCCCGCCCCCAGCGCCCCCCCGAAAAACCGGGCCTGCTGACGCGCCTCAAAATGCTGCTGGCCGCCGGCATGGCCCTGCTCGGCATAGCCCTCTTCACGGTCGGCGCCCTCCTTACCTCCACGGTAATAGGCGCCATAATAGGCATCCCGCTCATGCTCATCGGCGCCGCCGTCTTCGTCCTTCTCTTCAAGCTCCTCGCCTCCGGCTCCCCCGCCCCCATCATCTTCCGCCGTTTTTAATTTTAAATTCACTGGCAAACTTCAAAGAAAAGAGCCGCGAGATGCGAAGTCGGGGCCTACCACAGGGGCCAGGTTAGCAAAAGCCCGTCGGAGAGCGAGGCTTGCGTAAGCGCCGAGCTCGAGACCGGCAGGCGCGCGCACGGTGTGCGCGACAACGTTTTTGCGTTCCGGTCGCCACGGTAGGCCGCCCGCGATCTTACGCAGTAGCGCGCGCCTTACTTTACGTTCAGCGTTATCCCTGACGAATGTGCCGCGAATTCCGGGGCGTACATCGACTGGATGACGGCGGCGCCGGCTTTGAAGGTTCCGGGGGTCGTCGGGCGCAAGCGGTACTTCAGGACGTATTCGCCGTGCGGGAGCCATTCCATGAAGAAGTTCGTCAGCGAATCGCGCGGCTCCTCGTAGCGGCCGAGCTGGTCCCACTGCCAGCCGCTGGTCAGGGTCTCCGCCTCGAAGCCGGCGGCCTTGGGGTCCTTAAGGTGCACATACTCGAACTGGCTGCGCGTATTCACCGTCAGCTGCACCTCGATCTGGTCGCCAACCGCCACCGTATCGCCGTCGGCCAGGGGCTTAAGCGTATAACTGTCCCCCTCCTTTTCGCGCAGGAAATATTTCCGCGAAACGTTCATCATCCCCGACGGAGATTCCTCCGCCGTCTTGTCCGTTGTGTAGATCCCGGTAAAAGCCGCGAAAGCCAGCCCCGGGCCTTTCTTCTCCACGATCGGAGACAGGTCTTTTTTGGTTATCTCAGCCCCGTACTTGGACCAGCGCAGCGGCTTCGCCACCCAGTCGAAAGGCTGCAGCTGCACGGACTCCGAAGTATTACCCCATTTAAGGTCGAAGTTCTCCGCCTTGTCCAGCGCGCCCTTGGACTTCATCACGTCCAGCAGCGAATAGATCGCCGCCGCAGAGGCCTTGGTGGACTTCCATTCATTGGCCTTGCGGTTGAAGAGCAGCCAGCGTACGAGGCCCGCGATCTTAGGGTCTTTAGGGCGCACGGCCAGCAGCGTTCTCAGGATGAAAGCGTGCTTCTCCACGGTGTCGTTATACCAGAGCCAGGAGATCTTCTCCGGCGTCCAGTAAACCCCGGCGATATCATCGGTGCGGGCCCCGTCCATGGCCCGCGCCAGGTAGCTCTCCGCCTTGACTTTATCGCCCAAGCGCAGGTAGACGTAGGCTGCGTAAGCCTTGCCGAAAGCCGTCATCGCGTTCGAATGCTTGTCGGCGTAATCGACCCAGGCCTTGGCGTAGGTCAGCGCGGTTTTGCTCTCCGGCCAGGAAGCGGGAAAGGAAGTCACGACATAAGCCGCGTAAAGCACCAATGAAGTCTGGTCTTCCTCAGGCTTCATATGCGACGGGATCTCGCCCAGAACGTAGGACAGAGCCTTCTTTGCGGTGTCCTGAGGTATGTCCACCCCGTAACGCGCGGCCTCCGCCAGGCCCTCCAGCACATAAAGCGTCATGTGCAGGTTCGGGCGCCCCCCCGGGAACCAGGGGAAAGAGCCGTCTGGATGCTGATAGGCTTTAAGCTTTGAAACAGCGTCTTCCTTCTCTCCGGACACCACTTTCGGGTCCAGCATGTCCACTACGGGCCAATACGACTTCCGGCCTTTCGATTCCTGCTCCCACGGAGTTTCCATCAGGCTCATCAGCCGAACCGGGTTGTCGCGCTCCCATTCGGGCGTGATCGTGGTCCTCTTCGGTATTTTTGCGACCGAGGCGCGCAGCTCCGGATATTTATTATAGAAGCTGTTGGTTATCGCCAGCGGCACATACCGGTTTAGCAGCTGCTCCGTGCATTCGTACGGGTAGTGCACCAGGAAGGGCAGGCTGTTAAGCACGGTAAGGATGAGCTGCGGCTGGATCTCCAGGTGCAGAGACTCCACTTCACGCGTGGGGTCCGCGGCCTCAAGCTCGGGCAGCTTGAAGGTCTTGGAAGAATTGCCGTCGAGAGAAGCCACGCCGGAGGCGATCAGCCGCTCGCGGGAAGGCAGCACTGGCAGGTCGTTCTCCTGCGCGTCGGCTAGAGCCCCGGCCCTGGCCACGGCGCGAACCTTGTAAGCGGCCGTCCCGCGCGGCGCCAGCATCTCCCAGTATACGGACATCGTCCCGTTCGGCTTGACCGTAAAAGGCCGCGAAAGGTCTTTCAGACCGAACTTATCGTGCGCAGCCTCCCCGTCGAGCGTTACGGAGAGCGAGACTTCGCCGGAGAGCTGGCCGGCGGTGTCGTTGGTGATAACGGCCGTCAGCCTGGAGCTGTCCCCCTCGCGGAAGAACCGGGGAATATCCAGGCGCACCATCAGGTCTTTTTTAGTCACGGCCTCGGCGCTGAAAGAGCCGCGCCGGGCGCTTTTCGTAAGCAGGTAGGAACTTATCTTCCACGAGGTGAGCCGCTCCGGGATGGTAAAAGAAAACCTTCCCGAGCCCTTGGAGACCTTTAGCTGGGGATTGTAATAGGCCGTCTCGGAAAAGTCCGTGCGCGTTTTAACTTCAGGCTCCGCGCGCTTCCGCTCCGGCGCGGACGCCGGGGCCGAGTCCGCCTTAGATTTGCGCGACGTATCTCTTATAGCCATCCCGGGAGCGGCCGCCTCCGCGAGATTTGAAGCGGCGCCGCCGGACATGGAAGCCATGCCCGCGTCCTGGATAGACAGGCTCTCGGCGTCTCCCTCGAAAGCCAGACTTTTGGCGAACGAGCCTCTGAACGCCCCTATGCCGCCGTTCCGCCCGTAGAGCCGCGAAGACCCTATCCGCAGCGAAGCCATATGTTCTTCGCCGGTGGCCAGCCTGAAGGCTTCCAGCATGCGCTGTATCAGCCCGGTACGGATAGGCAGAGCCACCGCGTAGGGAGTGAACAGCGAGCCCCAGCCCTCTCCGGAGGAGCGCCTGGCGGGATAGAGGCCGTCGCCCCAGAAACCGGCGTCTCGGCCGTAATATTCAAGCGACCGGTCGAAGATCTTTACCAGCGCCTCGCCGAAAGCCGGCCTGCCGGCCGAATCCTTCGCTTTAAGAAGCCAGGAGGCCCTCTGCCCCGGGGCGAGAACCTTGTCGTAGTCGAGCGAAAGCGAAATATTCTTGTCTTTAAGCGGGACCTCCGCCCCGTCCATGGCGGAATAAACCTTGAAGTCCCCGGCCCCGAGCCAGCGCAGGCCGAAACCGCCGCGGTGTTCCGCGGAGACTTTCAGGCTATAGACCGAAAGGCCGCCTTCCTGCAGGGTTTCGCGTGAAAGCATGAAACTTCCCGCCAGGATCTCGACGTATTTAACACCTTTCAGGGACGAAGCTCCGATAAGGGCGCGGGCCGTCTCGCCGGCCTGGTAGGAGTCATGTTCGAACAGGGCGACCGGCGGCAGCTTGAGGCCCGCGTTCCTGCGGCCCTCCGCCGAAGCTGAAATAATTATGAGCTGTGACTCGCTCTCGCCTCCCCAGGGGTCGGAGGCTTTGAGCTTAAGGCGGTAAACTCCCGGCGCCAGGCTCTTGAAGCTTATTTTGGCCGCGCCGTCCTTTAGGAATTCCACTTTCCCTTTCCCGGCCTGAGGTCCGTCGGGAACCTGGCTGAATGCCTGCTCCAGCGAAGGGTTATTGCCGAAATACCCCCACTCGCGCCGCCCGCCTTCTTCGGAGGGAGCTTTCTCCAGCCGGTAAAGAGCGTACTCGCCGGCCCCCGCCTGCTGTATATCGTTGAGGTCCATAAGGCGCGCGTTCACAACGGCCGATTTTTCGGGGGTAAAGAACCCGGCGTCCGGCTTTATGTCGAACAAATAAGCCTTGGAACCGGCCCTGTAGGAGCGGGAGTCGGTTATAGTGCGCCCGCCGGCGTCGCGCGCCTCCGCCTCTACCTGGTAGGAGGACGGGTAGGCCGCGTAGGCCGCGCTTTC
Source organism: Elusimicrobiales bacterium (assembly GCA_028713125.1). Lineage (GTDB taxonomy): Bacteria > Elusimicrobiota > Elusimicrobia > Elusimicrobiales > UBA9959 > UBA9959. The sequence goes on from JAQTOU010000001.1 coordinate 367,943, forward strand.
CGCCTGCGGCGTAAAGCTGAAACTGAACTTGCCGTCGTCGCCGGTTTTGATCTCGCCCGAGGCGACTTCGGAGGAGCCGGAAGCCCCGTAGAACCAGGACCAGTAGCGGCAATACCAGGGGATGTAGCGGGAGCGCGTAATGCGGTACTTAACGGCCGCCCCGGGCACCGGCGAGCCGAAATAATACTTCACGTCGCCGCTTACCTCCGCTTTCTCGCCGTAGCGGTAGGGCTTCTTCGCCTCGCCGAGCTTCACTTCGAATTCCGGCCGCTTGTACTCCTCCACTCCGAAACCCGCCGCGCCGCTGAAATTATAGCCGTACTCCGTTATTTGCGCGGTAACCGAATACCCGCCGAGCAGCCGTCCCTCGGGGATCTTGAAAGACCCCGCCGCGCTGCCGAGGCCGGTAAATGGGAGCGTCTTTTTGTAAACCTCCTGCCAGTTCGGGTCGCGCGCGGTAACGGAAAGCTTGCCTTTTCCGTCGTAAACCCTGAAGCCGCGCGGCTCGCGGAGCAGGGCGGTAGCCTTGAATTTAACTTCCTGCCCCGGCCTGTAAACGGGGCGGTCTGTTTCCACGAAAATACTGACGGGCTGCGGAACGTTCAACCCGGCCGAAGCCTGGGAGTTCCAGTAAGCGTAAGCACCGCCGACACTTAAAAGCGGGTCGAGGGAGAAATATTCGTTGGAAGGATAGGACACGGGAAAAGTCTGGGCGAAGGGCGCCGCGCCGTCGGGGCCCGACTTCAGGGCCGCCTTCTGCCAGGAGCCGTAGTTAGACCTGTGATAGAAAACGTCGATGTCGGCGCCGGCCAGCGGCTTGCCGGTAAGCGCGTTGACCGCGTAGAGGCGGAACACGTCGGAAGAAGCCTGCCGCCCCGGGGCCAGAGGGTCGTAGAGGAAGTCCTCCGGGTCGCCTTTTATGCCCGAAGTTCCAAGCAGGAAGATATCGGTGATATTAAGCGTCACCGCTTTTATGAGAGAGGAGCCGTCCTCGAACCCGCTGTCGCCGGAAGCGATGACTATATAGAGGCCTTTTTTGAATCCCGGGACCGCAACGTCCTGGTCCTTGTACTGGTACGGGGCAGGGTAGGAGATCTTCTGCTGCCATTCGAGGTCCGCGCTCCTGGCAAGGAAGTTCTTCACCGCCTCCTGCTGGAGGTACTTTACCCTGCCCCAGGCCTGGTCGCCGTACTGGCCGATGGAGGAGAGCTCCTGCGGGGAAGTTTTATATGCCTTGAAATAAACAGAGGGCAGGTTCCGGACATTAACCCTGAGGGTCTTAAGGCCGGGCGGCGGCGCGAAAGAGGCGGAAAGTTCCAGCGAGGGCATCTCTATCTCGGCGCGTATTTTTGAGCAGAGAATGGCCGGCTTTGACCTGGGCGCTTCAGCTTCGGCTTTTTTACAGAGCTCTACCGCGGCTTTATAATCCGGCGCCTCCTGGTGCAGGGCGGCGGCGTGGTAGAGCGCCCAGCTCCGCGCGAGGGCCGTCTTAAAAGAGGCCGCCCACCCGTTAAGCGTGCCCAGGGCCTTGCCCCGCAGCGCGGCGCGGTCAAAAGGCGCCACCCTGTTGCCGTGCTCGAACGGGATCAGCAGGCGCTGCAGGCGCCAATATTCGCGCGCGAAATCCATGGAGGAGGAGCTCATCCCGGCGGCGTCCTCGAAGATGGCCGCCGCTTTCAGGGCGGCCGCGGCGGAGGCGCTGTAATCCGCGCTATAGGCGGACTCCGCGAACCTGTCGGCCGGCGGAAGCGCGCCGCCGGCTTCGGACTCATCCAGGAGGTAGCTTGTCCAGCGCAGGACCGCGAAGTCCCAGAGCGTCGGAGTATAGGCCAGTTCGGCCCCCTTGAGGTCCATGAAATAATCCTGACCCTCAAGGCGGTATTTAAGCAGCTCCCCCCTCAAGTCCCAAAGCGAGTTATAGTCGGCCTCGATAAGGCCGCGCCACTGGGCGGAGGTCAGCTTGGTAACGTCTTTCACTCCTTTCTGGATATCCGCGGGCAATGAATAGCCATACTGCCGCAGGAACAGCCGGCCGGTCTCCGCCCTCAGAAGCAGGAACCTGCCCTGCCACAGGGAGTCGGGCGGCAGTTTCATATCCGAGAGGCGCTGCGCAGCTTCGCCGTAGCGGAACAGCAGAGATTCGCATTCGGCGGAGCGGTAAAGCGCTTTCAGCCCGTCCTCCTGCCCGACGGCGGCAGCGGAGGAATAGATCGTCAAAGCCTCCTGGTACAGGTTCTTTGAAAAGAGCTGGTCCGCCTTCTGCAGTTCGCCGGCCGCGGACGCGAAGCATGGAAACAGAAAAATGGCAAGGATCGCTTTCATTGTATTCCCCCTGACGGCTCCTAGAATTCACCCAGCAAGATCTGTTCGAGCTCAAGCTCTATCCCGGTCTTCTCTTTTACCCTGGCGCGGACCTCGCCGATCAGCGCGTAGATATCGGCGGCCGTGGCGGAGCCGGAGTTTACGATGAACCCGGCGTGCTTGGCGGAAACTTCCGCGCCGCCTATTTTATATCCTTTCAGCCCGGCGGCGTCTATAAGGCGAGAGGCGTAATCACCGGGCGGCCGCTTGAACACGCTGCCGGCGGACGGGTGATCCAGCGGCTGCTTGGCCTCGCGCGCGGCCAGCACGCAGGAGCGGTCCTGGATCAGCCTGGCGGTCTCGCCCGGCTCGAATTCGAACCTGGCGGAAAGCAGGGTGAAGCCGCGCAGACCTTCCACCCGGCGGTATCCGAAAGCGATCTCTTTCTTGCCGAGCCTGACAGTTCCTCCGTCGGAGCTGAAAGCGTCCACATATGCCAGCCGGTCGAAAGTTTCCTGCCCGAAGGCGCCGGCGTTCATCCGGAGCGCCCCGCCCACGGAACCCGGTATGCCGGAGGTTTTTTCAAAACCAGCAAGCCCGTTTTCCGCCGATAGGCGCGCGACTTCATCCCAGAGGACCCCGGCCTGGGCGGTAATACCGCCGGCGGAAATCTCTATTTTCGAGAGCCTTTCCGTAAGCGCGGCGACTCCCGCCAGCCCTTTGTCGCTCACCAGCACGTTCGAGCCCCGGCCCAGCACAAGCAGTGGCGCGCCGCTGGCGCGGCACCAGGCGGTCAGCCAGAGAAGCTCCCCGGCATCAGCCGGCTTCACAAGTACTTCGGCGCGGCCGCCCGCCCGGTAGGTGGTAAAATTAGCCGCCGGCTCGCCGAAGAGGCAATGCTCCCCGAACTTTTTTTTAAGGGGAGAATAATCAGGCATGGGTCTGTACCTCTTTCATGGCTTTTCGCGGCCTTTCTTTCAGATTGACGAGATAGACCCCGGCCAGTATCAGCAGCCCCCCGGCGAAGGAAACGGCCGAGAGTTTCTCGCCGAGGAAAAAATAAGCGGTCAGCAGCGTAGCGAAGGGCTCAAGGTAAAGAAAGTAGGAAGCCTTTACGGCGCCCAGACCTTCCACGGCATTGTTCCAGAAAAGGTAGCCGAGGCCGGAGGAGAGCGCTCCGAGGTAGGCGAGGCAAGCCCAGCCCCCCGCGGTAAGGGAGGAGAATTCGGCCGGCCCCCCGGAAAGCAGCCAGCCGGGCAGCAGGCTCGCCAGCGCCACTATCATGGTGAGCGTCGTGACTTTGGCCTGCGGCCAGAAATTAAGCCACTTCCTGACGGCCAGTACGTAGAAAGCCCAGGTGAAGCAGGTGCCAAGGAAAATAAGGTCGCCGCGGGTGGAGGGCAGGGCCAAAGCGCCGCCCCGCGAAAAAACCACCAGAACGGCGCCGGCGGAGCCGAGCAGGAAAGCCGCCGCTTTGGAAACGCCTATCCTCTCGCCCAGCGCGGCCATGAGCCCCGCCACCACTATGGGCGTAGCGGCGATCAGCCAGCCGGCGTGAGAGGCCTGCGTGTATTTAAGCGAGTAAGCCTGGAGGTATTGCTGCGCCGAGACGCCCAGCAGGGACATAATGGCCAGCTTCCAGAGATAGGCGGGTTTGAAGTCAGCGGCCCGGAGCTTCGACCCGCTGAGCGCCACCAGCACCAGGACTCCGGCGAGAGCGCGGAAGGTTACTATTGAAAGCGGGGACAGTTCCACGGCCAGGCGCTTAGTGAAAGGAAAGGAAGCCCCCCACAGCACAGTGGCGAATACGACCTGCAGGTAAAGCCGGTTAAGCGGCTTTTGTTGTTTAGGTATATCCATCAGCGGGGGTCTGAAAACAAAAGCGGGCAGCGGCCGATGGACCGCTGCCCGCCGGGGGCGTCTAATTCTTCAGGACTTTCTTTATGCGCTTGAAGGCCCAGTCGATCTCTTTTTTCGTGATGACCAGCGGCGGCGCGAGGCGTATGACATGGTCATGCGTTTCCTTGGCCAGCAGGCCCAGGCCCATCAGCTGCTCGCAGTAGGGGCGGGCGGCCGTGTCCAGCTCGATGCCTATCAGCAGGCCTTTGCCGCGCACTTCCTTGATATGTTTGCCCTTGATCGAGCGCAGCTTCTCCATGAAATACCGGCCCATCTCGAAAGACTGCTCCACCAGTTTCTCGTCAATAAGGACCTTGAGCGCCATGCGCGCCACCGCGCAGGCCAGCGGGTTGCCGCCGAAGGTGCTGCCGTGGTCGCCGGGGTTGAACACTCCAAGCACGGCCTTGGAAGCGGCCACCGCGGAGATAGGCATTATCCCTCCGCCCAGGGCCTTGCCCATTATTATCATGTCCGGCTTAACATTCTCGTAGTCGCAGGCGAACTTCTTGCCCGTGCGGCCGAAGCCGGTCTGGATCTCGTCGGCAATGAAAAGCACGTTATTGGCCTTGCACAGCTCCAGGGCGGCCTTCAGGTAGCCCGCCGGAGGAACTATGATGCCGGCCTCGCCCTGTATGGGCTCGACCATGAAAGCGGCGGTGTTAGGATTGATGGCGGCCTTCAGCTCGTCGATGCTGCCGTAGCCCACTATCTTGAAGCCGGGCGTGAACGGGCCGAAGCCGTCCTTGTACTGCGCCTCCGTGGAGAAGGAAATTATGGAGATAGTGCGGCCGTGGAAATTATTCGAAGCGACTATTATCTCCGCTTTGCCGTCCTGCACGCCCTTGACCTTGTAAGCCCATTTGCGGGCGGCCTTCACCGCCGTTTCCACGGCTTCCGCGCCGGTATTCATGGGCAGGACCATGTCGTACCCGGTGAACTCGCAGAGTTCCTTGAAGAAAGGGCCGGTCTGGTCGTTGTTGAAAGCGCGCGAGGAGAGCGTGACTCTTTTGGCCTGCTCGGTCAGGGCCTTAATGATCCGCGGGTGCCTGTGCCCGTGGTTCAGCGCCGAGTAAGCGCTGAGCATATCCATGTATTTTTTCCCTTCGGGGTCTTTAACCCAGACGCCCTTGGCCGTAGAGATGACTATAGGGAGAGGGTGGTAATTGTTGGCGCCGTAATGCTCGGCCAGTTCTATGTACTTGTGGCTTTCGGTATTCTGTGTCTGATTGGGTTCCATGTTGTTCTCCTTTAGTTGGCAGTTGGAAAGTCAGACCGCTCGGCAGCTTCCTTCGGGAAGCTGCCCGGCCGTCCGGCTGTCCGGTCCGCTTAAAATTTCGCGCCGGCGCCCATCGAATAGCCGGTCTGCCCGTGCAGCATATTGTAGGCCCCGTAGACGTAGAGCAGCGGCAGCGGCGAGAAGCGCACGCCCACCGTGTAGCGGGGCTTGGAGATGGTTCCGGAAGCGCTGATACCGGGGACGTTCTTCACCTCGAGCTTCGTCCGGTCTATCCCGACGCCGGCAAAGGGCTTTATGACCGGGATATTGAAGGAAGCAGCCGCGTCTATGGACATATGGCTGCCCTTGAAATAATCGTAGGTTATCACGTCGTAATAGGCGGAAACGGAGACGTCGGGGATGAACATGGTGATCGTGCCGCTTTTCAGCACCGGGTAGCGAAGGCCGCCGCCGATTATCGAAAAGCCGGAGAGGCTGATCCCCCGAAGCATCACGTCGGCGCCTATAACAGGCAGGGCAGCCCCCGCGTGCAATACCGGCATCCCGAAGGATTTCACCTTCGCGTTGCGAAGAATGCGGTTCTCGGTGCTGGGCTTGGACTGGATGGTGGCGGACAGGCCCGCGTCGAAACCGGGGAAGCCGATGGCCGCGCCGGAGTGGAAGTCGTTTCCGCCCAGAATACCGCCCAAGTCCGCGGCAAAAGGCTTAAGCTGGGCCGCGCCGAGGGCCTGGATCTGGGCTTTGAATTTGGCGAACGGATCGGCTTTGGCGCCGACCGCAAGCAGCGGCAGTATGCAGAGCGAAAGTATAATTTTTTTCATGGTATTCTCCTTAGGATGAGGGGCGTAAATCCCCTTTGATTAATAATACAAATAATATAGATAAGGCTCAAGCCTATGGCTGTGCCGTATCAGGCGCTATGCGTATTAGGCCTATGGCCATGCCGTAACAAGCGCTATGCGCATCAGACGGCCAACCCCAATCTGGCCGCCTGTCTCCCCGGCCGCGGCTTTTTGCTATTATTTAGCCATGAGTTTCCTGCCGACGACCCTGGAAGAGATAAAAAAACTGCGCTGGGACGCCGTTGACGTAGTCCTTGTCACCGGCGACGCCTATGTGGACCATCCCTCTTTCGCAATGGCGCTGGTCGGCCGCGTGCTCGAGGCGGAGGGCCTGCGCGTCGCAATCCTGGCCCAGCCGCGCTGGGACACCTGCGACGATTTCAGGAAGTTCGGCAGGCCCCGCCTGTTCTTCGGCGTTTCCGCCGGGAACATGGACTCGATGATAAACAAGTATACCCATAACAGGAAGATCCGCTCCTCGGACGAATTTTCCCCCGGGGCCCGCCCCGGCCTGCGGCCGGACAGGGCCACCATAATTTACTCGCAGCGCGCGCGCGAGGCTTACCCCGACGCACCCATAGTCATCGGCGGGATAGAGGCCACAATGCGCCGCTTCGCCCATTACGATTATTGGTCGGACAAAGTGCGCAAAAGCGTGCTGCTGGACTCGAAGGCCGACCTGCTGGTCTACGGCATGGGCGAGCGCCAGGTAAGAGAAATAGCCTCCCGCCTGAAGGCCGGCGAAAAGGTCTCGGCCCTCAGGGATATACGCGGAACCGCCTACCCGCTGGGCGCGAAAGAAGCCGCGGAGCTGGCCGTCCCCGGCGCGATCGAGCTGCCATCCGCAGGGGAAGTCTCCGGAGACAGGGTTAAATTTTCGACAGCCACCCGCCTGATCTACGAGGAAGCCAACCCCTACAATGCGAAGCCCCTCGTCCAGAAAAGCGAGGGCAAAGCCGTAGTACAGAATCCCCCCGCCCTGCCGCTCACCACCGCGGAAATGGACCTGGTCTACGGGCTGCCGTTCACAAAACTGGCCCACCCCTCGTATACGGAGCCCATACCCGCCCTGGAGATGATAAAAGATTCGATAGTCATACACCGCGGCTGCTTCGGCGGCTGCTCTTTCTGCTCGCTTAGCCTCCACCAGGGCCGCTTCATCCAGACCCGCAGCGAAGCTTCCGTCGAAGCCGAAGCCAGGAAACTGCTGGACACCCCGCGCCACCCCGGCAATATCTCCGACCTCGGCGCGCCGTCCGCGAACATGTACGCGATGCGCGGCAAGGACATGAAGGTCTGCGAACAGTGCAAAAAACTTTCCTGCGTGCACCCCGTGATCTGCCCCAACCTGGGAACGGACCATAAGCCGCTGCTTTCCCTGATGCGCAAAATAAGGGCGCTCAAAGGCCTGAAAAAAGCTTTTATCGCCAGCGGCATCAGGATGGACCTGGCGCTGCAATGCGGCGAATACATCTCCGAGATCGCCCGCTTCCACACCGGCGGCCAGCTCAAAGTGGCCCCCGAACATATTTCCCCTAAAGTGCTCGAGATAATGAAAAAGCCCTCCGTCGAAGTCTTCAAGCAATTCGCCGACAAATTCCTGGCCGAGTCGAAGAAAGCCGGCAAAGAACAATACCTCGTCCTCTACTTCATCTCCGCCCACCCCGGCTCCACCCTGGCGGACATGGCCGAACTTGCCCTCTTCCTGAAAGAGCGCCGCATCCGCCCGCAGCAGATCAACGACTTCCTCCCGGCCCCCATGGAGCTCGCCACCTCTATCTACTTCACCGGCCTCGACCCCTTCACCCTGGAGCCGATCTACGTCCCCAAAAAAGAAACAGAGCGCCGCATGCAGCGTGCGCTCCTCCAGTATTACAAACCCGAGAACAAACCCCTGATAATAAAAGCCCTCCGCGAAATAAACCGCCCCGACCTCCTTAAAAAGTTACTTGCCCAGTAACGCGAAAACAGGTCCGACGCGCGGGCCGGATAAGCAAAACCTTCCGGAGGCTGAGGCTTGCATAGCGCCGAAGCCGGAGGAGGAGTGAGGGCACGGTGTGCCCGAACGCGTTTTGCGTTCCGGCCCGTGTGGCGGACCGACAGCAAGCAGTGTAATATTTATTTCGCCAGGTGGTGCTTCTTGATAAATTCTATAAGCTCGAGCCCGTAAAGAGAGACCTTCTCGGCCCCCAGCCCGCGCACCGCGTGCAGGTCCTCCAGCGACCTCGGCTGCGACTGCGCAAGGCGCTCCAGCACATCGTTGCCCATTATCGCCTCCGGCAGCATGTTCCGCCGGGCCGCGATCTCCTTGCGCCACATCTTAAGGTCCTTGAACCTGTTTTTCACCGTCTCGAAATAAGCGCGCTTCTCCCGCGAGATCTCCCGCTTGGGCACATGGTATTCCGGGGCCTTAAGCCCCCGCTGCAGGGCCTCGCGGATCCAGACCCCGTGGTTCGCCAGCACATAGCCGCTCACGCCCTTGAAGATAGAAAGATTATGCAGCCCCTCGCGCGGCGCCACCGACAGGCGCAACATCAGGTCCTCGCTGATCACCTTGAAAGGCGGCGCGTTGCGCTTTATCGCGGCCACCTCGCGCGCGAGGTAGAGCTCGCGCAGCACGGCCAGGCCGCGCCCGTTAAGCTGGCGCGCGCTCTTCAGCGTCAGGAAGCCGCTCTCGTCGAAGCGCATCGGCGACGGCTCGATCTTGCAGATCTGCGCGAACTGCCCCGTTACCTCTTCCAGCCGGCCCTTCTTTTGCAGCTCGGCGGCCAGGATGTCGCGCAGCGTTTTAAGGTGGATCGTGTCGGAGCTGGCGTAATCCAGCATTTCCTTAGTAAGCGGGCGGCGGCCCCAGTCCGCCTTCTGGAACTTCTTGTTCATCTCCGCGCCTATGTACTCCTTCACCATATTGTCCAGGCCGCACTTAATAATGCCCAGGTACTTCGCGGCCACCATCACGTCGAAGATATTCACGAAAGTGCAGCCCATCGCAGCCTTGAACACCCTGATATCCGAATCCGCCGAGTGGAAGATCTTTTCCACGGCGGGATCGGCGAAGACCGGCAATATGGATTTAATGTCCACCGCGAGCGTGTCCACCACGGCGTTGATGTCCTCGCCCGTGAGCTGCATCAGGCAGAATTTCTCTTTATAGGCGTAGAGGCTGTTGGACTCGGTGTCTATGGAAATGTATTTATAGCTCGCCAGCCTGGCGGCCAGCTCGTCGAATTCTTTCTGCGTGTCGATGAAGATGTAACTCATCTATAGATGATAGCAAAGGATGGCCGGGAAAGGCCACGAAAGCGCCCTGAAAGAAGCCGGCCTGCCGGCCCGCGCTTTCTTGCTTTACGCCGCTTCCAGTTGCTATGATTTGCACAGATGCCGACCATAATTTTCAACAAGCCTTACGGCGTGCTTTCCCAGTTCACGCGCGAGCACGGGCATCCCTCGCTAGGCGACTTCAAACTGCCCGGCGGCGTCTACCCGGCAGGGCGCCTGGACCACGACAGCGAAGGGCTCCTCCTCCTGACTTCGGACGGGCAGCTGCAGGCCAGGATCTCCGACCCCCGGCACAAAATGCCCAAGACCTATTGGGCGCAGGTAGAGAAGGAAATAACCCCGGAGGCAGCGGCGAAGCTGCGCGCCGGGCTTACGCTAAACGACGGCCCGACCCTCCCCTGCGGGGCCAGCGTCCTGCCCGACCCCGGGCTCCCGCCCCGCGATCCGCCCATACGCTTCAGGAAGACCGTCCCAACCTCCTGGGCCGAGATAGTGCTTAAAGAAGGGCGCAACCGGCAGGTAAGGCGCATGCTGGCCGCCGTAGGGTTCCCGGTGCTCCGGCTGATACGCAGGGCCATCGGGCCGCTGACGCTGGAAGGCCTTGAGCCCGGCCAATGGCGGGAACTTACTGAAAAAGAGATCAGGAGCCTGAAAGGCTGAGGCAAGGAGACTATTATGAGCATCCCGCCCCGGATAGGTTTTATAGGGCTCGGCATAATGGGCCGGGCGATGGCGATGGGCCTGGTAAGGGCCGGCTTCCAGGTTTCGGTTTACAACCGGACGCGCCAGCGCACCATCGAATTCGCCGACCTGGGCTGCGAAGTGGCCTCCACGCCGCGCGCCCTCGCGAAAATGTCCGACACGGTGATAACCATGGTTTCCGACCCGGCGGCCATGCAGGCCATAATGGAGGGGCCGGAAGGGGTGTTTTCCGCCTTCTCCGGCGGGAACACGCTGGTGAACATGAGCACCCTCTCCCCGGATTACACCGCCGGGCTGGCGAAGAAATGCTTTATGGCCGGAGTTAATTTCCTGGACTGCCCGGTCTCCGGCTCCAAAGGCGCCGCCGAGAGCGGACAGCTCGTGATCCTCGCCGGCGGTGATAAAGCCGCCGTCGAAAAGCTTTCCCCGGTCCTGAAAGCGATGGGCCGGGCCATCGTATACGCCGGGCCGGCCCCGGCCGGGACCGCGCTCAAGCTCTGCATGAACCTTATACTGGGCCAGCTTAACACCGCGCTGGCCGAGTCCGCCGCCCTGGCGCAGGCCCAGGGCATAGCCCCGGAACTTATCTTCGAGACGCTTTCGCAGAACCCGGCCCTGAACTGCGGATACTTCCAGTTCAAAAAAGAGAAAATGCTGACTAAACATTTCCAGGCCGATTTCCCACTCAAGCACATGCTCAAGGACGCCAGGTACATGCTGGCCGAGGCCGCGAAGAAAAAACTTTCCCTCCCGGTGACGGCCGCGGTGGTAACCCTTATGGAGAAATCCTATAATAGCGGTTACGGCGAAAAGGACCTGAGCGTCGTGCTCAATAACCTGACGGAGCCGCTGGGGTAAAACATGAAACAAGAAACTATCGTCGCGGCAATAAACTCCGCCTTTGAATTCCGACACAAGCACCCGGTGATAAGCGTCGCGCTGTCGCTGCTGATGGTAGCCGCCTGCGCCGGCGCGATCTACCTGATAATAATTAAGATCCCCTCCATCGTCCCCTGCTTTACAGTCAACGGCTGCCATTAACCAAGGTTCCGCGGCGGCGAAGATCAGGAGAGAGAAAAGACTCTCTCTTGTTTTTCGCCGTTTTTTTTGGTATAGTTAGCCTTGGCTAACATTATTATCCCGCCCTAACATAACAGGACCCTGATGAAAACACTCTCGACAAGCCTTGAAGATTATCTCGAAGCGGCCTATACGCTGAGCCGCAAGGACGGCTTCTGCCGCGCGACCGGGATAAGCCGGCAGCTCAAGGTCTCAAAGCCCTCCGTCAACGCCGCCGTAAAAGCCCTGGCCGCACGAGGCCTGCTAGAGCACGAGCGCTACGGCTATATCCGGCTCTCCCCCTCCGGGACGAAGGCGGGCGCCGAAATAGCTGCCCGCCACCTCCTGCTCAAGGACTTCTTTATTTCGGTGCTAGCTATGGACCCCGGACAGGCGGAGCTCGACGCCTGCAGGGCCGAGCACGCCCTCAGCCCGGGGGCGCTGGACCGGGTAGGGGCCCTCGCCGTCTTCCTGAAGTCCGCTCCCCGGCGCAGGCTCCTCCAGGCGGCGAGGTCTGCCGTCTCCGCCAGGAGGGCCTTATGAAACTCTCCCCCTCCGTAACCCTGCTCTCGATGCGCGAGGACGAAGCCGGCTACATAGTCGAGGTCGCCGGCACCGACGAATTCAGGGGAAAGCTTAAAGCGATGGGCCTCTATACCGGCAGGCATATCCTCAAGCGCTCGCCGGAGAGGTCCGGCGGCCCGGTCGTCGTGGAGGTGATGGGCACGAAAGTAGCGCTTGGCCGCGTTATGGCAGGAAAGATCCTGGTAAAGACTAAATCCCGCCGCATCCTGCTGGCCGGCAATCCGAACGTAGGAAAGAGCGTGGTCTTCTCCCGCCTGACCGGCCTGGAGGTGATCTCTTCCAATTACCCGGGGACCACGGTGGAATACACCGCCGGCAATACCATACTTGCCGATGAAAGGTTCTCCGTAGTGGACGTGCCGGGCGCTTACAGTCACGCGGCCACCAACAGGGCCGAGGAAGTCGCCGCCAGTCTCCTGGCCGAAGAGGACAAAGCGCTGATACTCAACGTCGTGGACGCCACCAACCTCGAGCGCAACCTCTTCTACACGCTGGAACTCGCCGGCCTGGGAGCGCCCCTGATAATCCTCCTGAACAAATGGGATATCGCCCGGAGGAAGGGCGTCACTATCGACGCTTCGGCCCTGGAGCGCCAGCTCGGCGTGCGCGTGGTTCCTTTCGTGGCTACGACCGGGGAAGGCCTTTCCGGCCTGAAGGGAGCGGTAGAAGACTTCAACGCCGGGCGCCTCCCGTCGCCGGCCTGCGTTCCGGACGGGCCTGACGAGAAGTGGAAACTGATAGGACGCATCTCGGCGGAATGCCAAAAAATAGAACACAAGCACGCCACCCTGCTGGACAGGCTCGAGGACATCACCTCGAGCCCCTCGACCGGCCTCCCCTTCGCCGCCGCGGTAATGCTGGCCGTTTTCTGGGCCATTCGCTTTACCGGCGAAGGGCTTATAAACCATGTGCTCGACCCTCTTTTCCTGCACGCCTGGATGCCGCTCCTGAAAGCGGCCCTGGCCGGGCTGGCTGACGGAGCCTTCATTAAAACGCTTCTCCTCGGCGTGACCCCGGTCCCTATGGAATCTTTCGGCCTGCTCACCACGGGCCTCTATATTCCTTTCGTCACGGTGCTGCCTTATATAATCTCCTTCTACGCGGCGCTCGGCCTGCTCGAGGATATAGGCTACCTGCCGCGCCTGGCGATAATGCTGGACAGCTCCATGCACCGTCTGGGCCTTCACGGCTACGGGACGATCCCGCTTATGCTTGGCCTGGGCTGCAAAGTCCCGGCCATCCTCGCGGCGCGCGTACTGGAAACTCCGCGGGAGCGGGTGATAGCCACGGCCCTGACGCTCTCGCTCGCGCCCTGCATGCCGCAGACGGCCATGATACTCAGCATACTTTCCCCCTACCCTTTAAAATATACGCTGGCCGTCTTCGCCGCGATCGCCGCCGCGGGAATAGCCAGTTCCCTCCTGCTCAGCCGCATGCTGAAAGGCGAGACTCCGGAACTTTTCCTGGAGATACCTCCCTACCAGACGCCCTGCGTGCCGATACTCGGAAAAAAACTTTACTTCAGGGTAAAGCAGTTCCTGCTCGAGGCCGTCCCGATGATAGTCCTGGGCGTCCTGGCGATAAATTTGCTGGATATCAGCGGCCTGCTTAACGGCCTGTCCGCCTTTTTCAGGCCCGCGGTCACCGGCCTGCTCGGTCTGCCCGCGGAGACCGTCTCCGTGATGGTGCTGGGCTTCCTCCGCAAGGACGTGTCCATAGCCATGCTCACGCCCTTCGCCCTTTCACCTGGCTCCATCGTCGTGGCCAGCGTTTTCCTGAGCCTCTACCTGCCCTGCCTGGGCAGTTTCATGGTGACCGTGAAGGAACTGGGAGCGAAAGACGCGGCGCGCGTGTTCGTCCTGAACTTCGCGGCGGCCCTGCTTTTCTCCTCGGCTTTGAATCTGCTCGTAAGATTCCTATAATTGAGCTATGGGCTTTTTCAAGGACATGCGCGCCGGCCTGACGCGCAATGTCACCTATCTCGGCGTAGTCAGCGGCCTCACGGACATCTCCAGCGAGATGCTCTACCCTATCGTCCCGGTTTTCCTCACCTCGGTGCTCGGCGCGCCGATGCAGGTGGTGGGCATTATCGAAGGCCTGGCCGAATCTACGGCCAGCCTGCTCAAGATAGTCGGCGGCCGGCTCTCCGACCGCGCCGGGAAGCGGAAACCTTTCGTAGTGGCGGGCTATTCGCTCTCCGCTATTTCAAAGCCTGTCCTCGCTCTCGCCGCCACCTGGCATTTCGTCCTGTTCTCCCGCCTCATCGACCGCGTGGGCAAAGGCCTGCGCACTTCGGCCCGCGACGCGCTGATAGCCGGCTCGGTCGACAAGGAGCACTGGGGAAAGGCCTTCGGCTTCCACCGGGCGATGGACACGCTTGGAGCCGCCCTCGGGCCCCTGGCCGCGCTGGCGCTGATCAGCTTCATGCCGGCGGGGAAGCCGGACTACCGCTTTATCTTCATGCTGGCTTTCATCCCCGGCGTCATCGGCGTCTTCGTCCTGCTTTACTTCGTTACGGAGCCCGCGGCTCCGGCTAAAGCGCCCGGCGCGCCCCCGGCGGTCCGCACGCCCATGACCTCCGACTTCAAAGTCTTCCTGGCCCTTTACTCTATTTTCGCGATCGGGAATTCGAGCGACGTCTTCCTTATAATGAAGGCCAAAAGCATGGGCTTCACTCTTACTCACGTAATATTGGCCTACACCGGCTACAACGTCGTCTACGCCCTGCTGGCCGCCCCGGCGGGCTGGCTTTCGGACAGGCTGGGCAAGATAAAGACCATGGCCTTCGGCTTCCTGGTCTTCGCCGCGGTCTATCTCGGCTTCGCGCTCGCCGAGAAGCCCTGGATGATCTGGACGCTCTTCGCGCTCTACGGCTTCTACGGGGCTTTCAACGAGGGGATCGCCAAAGCCGTCGTCTCCCATCTGAGCGCCGGCGACAACCGCGCTTCCGCCATGGGCTACTTCCAGGGCGCTACGGGCTTCCTCGCCTTCTTCGCCAGCGCGCTTGCCGGCCTGCTCTGGGACCGCGTCTCCCCCGCCGCCCCTTTCGTCGCCGGCGCGGCCTGCGCTTTCATTTCGATGTCGACCCTGGTAATGTGGACGGGTAAAAGGAAATTCTCATTCTGATGACGACACTGCTTAAAGAAGTTTTAAAACACGAAGTTTACCCCGCCATGGGCTGCACCGAGCCGGTAGCGATCGCCTTCGCCGCCGCTACCGCTGGCAGGCTGCTTAAAGGCCGCACTACGTCCGTGCTGGTAAAGATCGACCCCGGAACATACAAGAACGGGCTGGCCGTCTCTATTCCCAACACCCTCGGTAAAAAAGGGAACCTGCTGGCCGCCGCAATAGGCGCGGTAGTGCGCCGCCCCGAGCTCGGAGCCCAGCTCTTCAAGGGCCTTCCCGCAGCCAGGCTTAAAGAAGCCTCGGAGCTGCTTAAGAGCAGGCGCGCCGTGATAAGCGCCGATTATTCAAAGCGCGGGATCTATATTTCAGTAGAAGTAAAGGCGGGAGCGGACAAGGCCTTGTGCGTGCTCGAAGGAAGCCATAACCAGGTGGCGCTGCTGCGGCATAACGGGAAAGTGGTCGCCAGGACCGCCGTCGCCGGGAAAAAGACCCGCCTGCCTTACAAGGAAACCCTGCGCAAAGCCTCTTTCCGCGACCTGTTCCGGGAAGCCGGGAAAGTAAGCCCGGCCGAACTGCGGTACATTAAAACGGGCGTGGAGATGAACCTCGCCGCGGCGCGCGAAGGCCTGAAGCTGAAAAAAGTCGGCTATTACATAGAGGACCTTATCCATAAAGGCTATCTTAAACGCGATATCCTTTCCACCGCCAAACTTACTTCGGCCGCCGCCACCGACGCGCGCATGGCCGGCGTCCCGGTTCCGGTCATGTCCAGCGGCGAGTCCGGCAACCAGGGCGTGGTGGCGGTGCTCGTACCCTGGCTGGTGGGGAAGGCTTTCCGCGTGCCGGAGAAGCGGATACTCAAAAGCATCGCGCTCTCCCATCTCGTAAATTCCTATATCAAGGTTTTCCTCGGAGAATTGGCCCCTATCTGCGGCTGCGCGGTAGCCGCGGGCGTCGGGGCCTCCGTGGCCATCGTCTGGCAGCGCGCCGGGGCCGACACCAGGAAAGCCACGCTTGCGGTCAATACCGTAATAAGCGATATCGGCGGCATGCTCTGCGACGGCGCGAAGAGCGGCTGCGCGCTTAAAGTAGCCTCTTCGGCCGACTCGTCCATACGCGCCGCCTGGATGGCGATGAACGGCGAAGGCATCACCGAAGCGGAGGGGTTCATAGGAAGCACGGCCGAAGCCACCATAAAGAACATAGCCCGCATCTCCAGCCTCGGGATGAAAAAAGTGGACTGCATAATTCTTGATATAATGACAGCAAAGACGCCATGAGCTTATACGCATTAGCCATTAAAGTTCCGTCGATAGAACCCTTAGCCCCGGCCGCCTTCCTGGCGGGAGTAAAAGGCTATAGCCGCGACTCCGCGCGGGCCTTCCTCCGCGCCCAGCCCGGCTTCCTGGGAAGGAACCTCCAGTTGGAAGCCGCGCGCGAACTTGCCGCCGCGGCCGGCCTCGCGGGCTTCGAAACGATGCTGGTGGAGGAAACCGCGGTGCAGGCCCCGCCCCGCCCCATCGAGGCAGAGAAGATAGAGCCGAAAGGGAACGGCTTCAACGCCACGGCCGGGGGCGCTCTCACTTTCATCCCCTACGAATCAATAACCGTTTTCACCGCCGCCGCCTACGACGCTTTCACCGTCCCGGACACCATCCAGGACATGAACCCGGGCGTCTTCGAAAAGATGGCGCGCCTCGTGGGCGCCGAAACGCCCAAAGTCCCGGCGCCGGTACGCGAGACTTTTTTCCGGGCGGATATAATATCCGGAGAAGAGCGCCTGCGCCTGCTCCTCAAGCCCGAGAACCTCGATTTTTCCCCCCTCGGCCCCGCGCGCTCCCCTTCCAGCCTGGTGAATTTCCGCGCCCTCCTCGGCACTATCTCGGCGCCCTGCTTCAAGGCCGTAAAGAACGAATTCCTCCTCGCCTTCCTCGCCGGCCGCCCCCTCACCCCGCTCAAGATCGCCGGCCCCGAAGCCGCCGACCTGGAACTCACCCGCCTCCTCCTCCTGACCACCAAACGCGCAGACTGAAAAAATTCTTCCCCCCCGCTATCTCCCCGGAGGGGCGGCAGGGGTATGGGTTTGGAGCGACCTCTCGGGATGGAGCGAAGCGACAGTTCCCCGCCCCGAGCTTGCATAAGCGCGAGGGCCGAGAGAGGAGGCGCGGCCACGGTGTGGCCGACGCCGTGAGCGACGGGCCCATACCCCTGCCGCCCCGACTTAGCATCTCGCGGTCTTTCCCCTAAAACATATTACCAACAGTAAATTTTCCTGCTATAATGACCTTATGGAAAAGCACCATTCCTCCCATAAGAAATTTTTCACGCTGCACGCTCATTTTTACCAGCCGCCCCGCGAAAACCCCTGGACAGGCAAACTGGATCACCAATCCTCCGCCTGGCCCTTCCACGACTGGAACTCACGGATAGCCCGGGAGTGCTACCTTCCCAACGCCTGCGCCCGCATCAACGACAATTCAGGCCGCGTCCTCGAACTGGCCAATAACTACCTGCACCTCAATTTCAACTTCGGCCCCACGCTCTTCTCCTGGCTGGAGAAGCATTATCCTTTCTATTACCAAAAAATAATACACGCGGCGCGCGCCTCCCGCGAAAAGACCGGCCACTCCAACGCCATCGCCCAGGCCTACAACCACCTGATCATGCCCCTGGCCTCGTTCCAGGACCAGCTCACCCAGGCCCTCTGGGGGATAAAGGATTTCGAGCACCGCTTCGGCTTCAAGCCGGAGGCCATGTGGCTGCCCGAAACCGCCGCCTCCGACGACACCCTCCGCCTTATGCTGGACCTCGGAATGAAATACGTTATACTTTCCCCGTACCAGGCCGACAAGATAAAGATGCACGGCGCCGAAGACTGGGAAGACGCCTCCATGGGCGATTTCGACACCACCCGCCCCTACGCCTGGCATGACAAGGCTCCCGACGGAAGCAATATCAGGGGCCGCAGTCTGCCTGTCTTTTTTTACGACGGGCCGCTCTCTAAAGCCGCGGCCTTCGACGGGCTGACGAAGAATTCCACCGCCTTCGCGGACAGGGTGGAAGCCTGCTACCGGCACGGCCACCACGGGCCGCAGCTGGTAAGCATGGCGGTCGACGGAGAGACCTTCGGCCATCACCACAAGTTCGGAGATATGACGCTGGCTCACGCCTTCCTGCACGAATTAAAGAATCGCGGCATCGAGACGGTGAACTACGGGCAGTACCTGGAACACCACCCCCCCGCGGATGAGGTCCTGATAAAAGCCGGGCCTGACGGAGAGGGCACGGCCTGGAGCTGCGCGCACGGTGTGCGGCGCTGGAAGGGCGGCTGCGACTGCGGCGGCGAGGGCAGCTTCAGCCTCAATTGGAGGCTCCCTCTGCGGGCCGCCCTGAACAGCCTGCGCGACGCGGCCGCCGACGTCTATACTGCGGAGGGGTCAAAACTATTCAGAGCCCCCTGGGAAGCGCGGAACGCCTATGCGGAGGTCTTCCTCGCGCGCTCGCCCGAAGCCGAAGAAGCGTTTTTCTCCAGGTTCGCCTCCCGCCCGCTGGACAAAGCGGAAAGAGCCCGGGCCCTCGAACTCCTGGAAATGCAGCGGCACGCCATGCTGATGTTCACCAGCTGCGGCTGGTTCTTCGCCGATATCTCGCGCATCGAGGCCCTGCAGAACCTCCGGTACGCCGCCCGCGCCGCGGAGACCATGATCCGCCTCGGCTATGAAAACGCCGCGCGGTCCTTCCTCTCCATGCTGGAAATGGCCCAGTCTAATTATCCCGAAGCTGAAAACGGGCTTAAACTGTACCAGAAGCTGATCGCCGAGAACTCCCTGGCCAGGCAGAAAGCGGCCGCGCTGCTGATCGCCGAAGCCATGCTCGGGGCGGAGCAGAACTGCGCCGCCTGCGCGGCCATGCAGGCCGAAGAGCGGATGAACAGGGACGGCGTGCTCTGCCTTCGCGGCAAAGTCATGGCCCCGGGGCCTGTCGCCCCCTCTCCCATGACTTTCTGCTATCTGCGCCGAGGCGAAGAATTCCCGCTCATGTTTTTCCGGGAGCAGGGCGGGGCGGGCGCCCTTAAAGAGATCTTCACCCTGGGCGGCCCGGCCGAGATCCAGGCGGCCCTGGAGAAAGACCGCTCCTTCGCCAGGATCACCTTCGATGATTTTTCCTGGGAGGAAAAAACGCTTTACGCCTGGATGCTGGCCGACGCCTCGAGGCACAGCCACGCCGCCGCTATCTTCAGGATCCTGGAGGACTACCTTTACCTGCTCGC
Source organism: Elusimicrobiales bacterium (assembly GCA_028713125.1). Lineage (GTDB taxonomy): Bacteria > Elusimicrobiota > Elusimicrobia > Elusimicrobiales > UBA9959 > UBA9959. The sequence goes on from JAQTOU010000001.1 coordinate 387,243, forward strand.
GCGCCTGCCGGGCATGGCCCTCGCCTCCTGGGCCCCGCTGCGCGCCCAGGCCTCTACCTACGCCAGGCAGGCGGCTGAAATAGTTTTCAGCCGCGCTATGGGCGCAGCCCGGGCCTCTGAGATGGAAAACCTGGCCTCGCTGGCCGCTCGCCTCAAAGCGGCAGGGCTCGAGCCCGGCTTCGCCCCTTCCCCGGAAGCCTCCGCGGCCATGGCGGCGGGCATCGCCGGCCCCGCCCTGGGCTCCCCCTCTCCCCAAACTCTTGCGCCCCTGCTCGACCTCTTGAGGGCGGCCCGGGACCTGGGACTGGAGGACCTGATGTTCCATCTACAGAACTACCTTATGGAGCTCTTCGCCGCGGCTGGAAAGGAGTCTTTTCCGCCGGAGGCAGCGGAAGCGGTACGCGGGATCTATTCCCTGTCGGGGATAATAATCAATAAATTCGACAGCCGGCTGGAGGAGCTGGCGGAAAAAGCCGGATAAGAAGGGGATCGCGGATTCCGGAGGAAAATAAAGAACCGCGGTCCTTCATGGACCGCGGTTCCTTATTTGGAGCCGGCCTTCAGCTTCTCGCCGCTTTCTCGGTTTCCTCCGTAGAGAAAACCCTGTAGTTCAGCCCGGGGAAGATATTGTCGCGCCACTCGATGTCCTTCAGGTAGCCTTCCTCCACCCGGTTGCCCATTATCTGCTCGTAAAGGCCGTTAAAGCGGTGCGTGTGGGCGACGAAGCGCTTGGTGGAATAGTTCTTGGCCGTGCCCACCGTCATCAGGAAAGCCCAGTCGGAGGACATCCCCAGCACAACTTCGCGCGCGCACTGGTTCAGCGCCCGCAGCAGGATGCCTTCGGCCGATGGGAACTTGTTGGCCATCTCCACCATCCGCTCGACCTGCTTGTGCAGGTGGCGGTACATCCAGTCGTTGGTCCCGTTGAGCCAGACCTCGTTGTAGCCCTTGTCCCCCCAGGTGGACATAGACGGCTGCACGACCTGGTTGTCGGGGTGCAGGCCGAGATATTCGCTCGGCGTGACCATCTTCACGGTTTTCTGGTCGTGGTGTATCTTCTTGAAAAGGAATTCAAGGAAATCGGTGCCCTCGTACCACCAGTGGCCGTACAATTCGGCGTCGTACATGGACACTACGATGGGCTTCTTGCCTAGGAAATGGTTGAGGTGCTCTATCTGCCGCTCGCGGTTGAACATGAAATTCCCGGCGTGGCTGGCCGCCATCTCGCGCGCCTCGGCGGGATTATAGGCGGCCTTCTCGTCGAGCCCGACCTTGCCGGTGATCTTGCAGTACTTCATGCCGATATTGCGGCGCACGCCGTCCTGGTGCAGGTAGGGCTTCACATAATCGTACTCCAGGTCGTAGCCCAGGTCGCGGTAGAACTCGCGGTAGCGGTGGTCGCCGGGGTAGCCGGTCTCCGCGCTCCAGACCTGCTGCGCGCTCTCCATGTCGCGGCCGAAGGCGGCCACTCCGGAGGGACAGTAGACCGGGGCGTAAACCCCGTAGCGGGGTCGCGGGCTGCCGTAAATGATCCCGTGCGTCTCAAGGAAAAAATACCGGATCCCCTGCGCCTTCAAAAAAACGTCGTCGCCTGGGTTATAGGCGCATTCCGCCAGCCAGATCCCGCGCGGACCGCGGCCAAAATGCTTGCGGTAATCGTCGGCGGCCAGCTTTATCTGGGCGTGTACCGCCTCTTTGCGCAGCTCCAGCGGGAGGAAACCGTGGGTGGCGCCGCAGGTGATGATCTCCAGCTTGCCCATGTCCTGGAACTTTTTGAAGCCCTCCAGGACCTTCCCGTGGTAATAGTCCTCGTAAAGCTCCCTGATGCGGCGGAACTTGGTCTCGTACATCTTGGCCACTTCATAGAACTTGGTATTGCGGGTGCGCACCACTTCCTTCTCGGCCAGCTCCAGCCGCAGGCTGTAGTAGCGGCGGAAGCGCTCGCGCAGCAGGTCGTCCGCCATCATATTGCAGAGCGGCGGCGTAATTGACATCGTCACGCGGAAATCCGTGCCTTCCGCGGTCAGGCGCTCATAGACGTCCAACAGCGGGATATAGGTCTCGCACATAGCCTCGAAGAACCAGTCTTCCTCCAGGAAGTCCTCGTACTCCGGGTGCCGGATGAACGGCAGATGCGCGTGGAGAACCAGTGAAAGGTAGCCTTTTTCTTTATTTGGCATCGGTATTCGTGGCCCTGGTGACTTTTATATCTATCTCCCTGGAATCTGTCTCGTCCTTGGAGAGGGCCTTTACGGGCATATCGACGACCCCGTCGGGCAGCGCGAAGCGCATCGAAAAAGTCCCGTCGGGGTTCAGGTTTACCCTGCGCCCCGAAACGGTGACGAAAGCGTCGGGTTCGGTGGCCCCGTAAAGTATAAGTTCACAGTCGGCCACCAGCCAGAAGGGCTTCTGCTGCCCGGGTTTCTGGAGCGCCTGGGAGGACATGGAGCTTACGCCCCAGGAGGAGGCGCGGGAGAAAACGGCGCGCAGCATTTCCCAGCGCTGGGCCAGGGATTTGGCCACTTCGCCGGAGCCCTTGCCTATATATTCCACGCCAGAAAGCTGCAGCAGTTTGTCGAAGTCCGCGGTAACGGCCATCCACTTCTCGTCTGTCACGTCCGAGACGCGGCCCCCCGGCAGCTTCACGGTATTGGTCTTGACCAGGCCGATAAAGGAGCCGTCAGGCATCGCCAGGCCCACCTCGCAGCAGTAGGCGCGGCCGCCTTCCTGCACGTTCACATACCAGCTCTTTGCCTCGAGCATTACCGGTATATCGAAATATTTCTCGCCCTGCTCGCCGTCCGCGGCGCCGGAGACGTCGAAAACCCTTATCACCTGGCGGCCCTTCTTCAAGACATCGTCGCCATGGTCGCGGCGGAGGTTCTTCAGCGAATTTTCCGTGATCTCCCAATAGATGAACATCCAGTTGGGATCGCGCGGCAGCAGCGCCGCCTCGGTAGTGCCGTAGCCGGCGGGCAGCTCTTTGTGCTCTGCCTCAGGCGTGGTATTGTTTTTTTGTATCTGCCCTGACGAAGTCATCATTGTCTCCTTTCGGATCTATAATGTTAATGCGTACCCGGGGGCCTGGCCGGTTAGATGAAAAATAACTTTGGTATCCCCCCATGAACTTCCCCATAACCATTGTAGCAAATCCCAAAGCTCATAAAAAGTAAAAAAACCCGCTCGCCGGCGCAAAAAAAGGACCCCGGACTGTATTTTTGAGGGATTTATATATAGTCCCAAGGCCTATATAGCCTTGGGCCCTTTGACGCTGGTCAAGCGCCACGGCATCCCATACAATATGCCATGGAGCAAACTCTCGGCGCCCGTATAAAGGCTAAATGAAAAGACTAACTCTTGCCGTGGCCATTCTACTCCTTGCCTCCGCGAACCTAAGGGCCCAGCTCAACGCCTACTTCGTCAACGTAGGACAGGGCGACGCGATCTATCTCGAGTTCCCCAACGGGACCAACGCGCTTATCGACGGCGGCCCTTCGGGCGAGCCGATCTACCAGTTCCTGAAAGGGAAAGGCGTCACCAAGCTGGACCGGGTGGTCCTCACCCATCCCCACAGCGACCATTACCGCGGCCTTAAAAAAGTTTTCAATTCTTTCGAAGTGGACAAATATTACGACACCCGGGCGGAGAACGTGGACGCCCAGGGGGACAATAATCTCCGCGAGCTGGCCGGAGCCGAGCCCGGTTGCAGGACCCTCTACCCCGAGCCCGGCAGCGAGCTCAAGTGGGACAGCAATGTAACCGTGAAGGTCCTCAGTTCCTGCACCAAAGCGGTGCAGATGCACGACAATGACGAAACCAATAACTGCTCCCTCGTGCTCCGCGTCTATTATAACGGCAACGGGATACTTCTCACCGGCGACGCCGAATCCACCATCGAAAGCGAAATAATGCGCAACTACAAAAGCGGCCTTAATTCCACCTATATCAAAATAGGCCATCACGGCGCGCGCACCTCCACTTCCGCCCAGTTCCTGGCCCGCGTCCAGCCCAAGGTCGCCATAATCTCAGTCGGCAAGGACAATGTCTACGGCCACCCCCACAAAGAATCCTTAGACCGCCTCCGCGCCGCCGGCGCCCAGGTCTACACCACCCTCGGCGGAACCCAGTCTCTCACCATCCCGGCCCCCCACAAAGGCATGGAGCTGCTCCTGGACGGCCAGCCCCAGTTCGGCGACCTGAGCAGCACCGAAACCCCCAAGTTCAACATGGAAGAGCGCCCCTTCGAAACCGCCGACCGCGCCGCCCTCCAGCAGCTGCAGGAAACCGCCCCAGCGAAATAAACCCCCCAATAAAAAACGCGCCCCCTGTCTCCGGGCGCGTTTTTTATTTTTAGAAGGAGATTCGGCACTGCTGCTTCCCGGCTAGAGTAAAGACGCGCAATATCTGTGGAGGGGCGGCAAGGGGACCGGGTTAGCAAAACCGTCGTTGAGCCCGACGCTTGCGTAGCGCGGAGGGCGAATACCGAGCGAGGCCACGGTGTGGCCGAGTGTGTTTTGCGTTCCGGTCCACTTGCCGCCCCGACTGGGCATCCCGCGGTCTTTTATTGTCTTTACTTCGGCAGCAAAGGCGAATCGGGAGGGATGCCATAGGCCGCCGCCAGCCTCTCCGGCTCCAGCGCTACCGCCGCCGGCCCGAAAGAATACTTCCCCCCGCCGCCAAAAACCAGCGCCTTGCCGCAGCCCAGCCTGGCCACCGCCGGCTCGTGGAGCACGGCCGCCACCGCCAGCCCGCGGCCGGCCAGCCGGGCGAGCAGCGCCATGATCCCGGACTTGTATTTAAGATCTAAATGCGAAGTAGGCTCGTCCAGCAGCAGGACCTTTGTCTCCTGCGCCAGCGCCTGAGCGATAAAGACGAGCTGGCGCTCGCCGGTAGAAAGAGTATTTATCGAGCGCTCCGCGAACGGGGCGATCCCCGTCTCCTCCATAGCCAGGTCGGCGGCCTTCCCGTCCTCCGCGGAATAGCCGCGCCAGAACCCGGCCCTCGCCGTGCGCCCGAGCAGTACGGTCTCCCGGACGGAAAAATCATAAGGCGTAGCGGTCTCGCTCGCGACGTAGGCCGCCAGCCGCGCCAGGCGCCCCGGCCCGATAGAAGCCGCTTCCAGCCCGCCGAGCCGGACGGAACCCGACGACGGCTTCATAAAGCCAGTAAGAAGCCTCAAGAGCGTCGATTTTCCGGACCCGTTAGGACCCAGTACGCACATGAAGTCCCCGGGGCGGAGCTCAAAGGACAGGTCCTGGATAAGCGGCCGCGGCCCGTAGGAGAAAGTCAGCCCCGAAACCTTAAGCGCGGGCATCAGTTCCTCCCCCTCGAGCTCTTCCAGAGCAGCCACATGAAGAAGGGCGCCCCGGCCAGAGCCATCACTATGCCGGCCGGGATCTCCGCGGGCGAAAAAAGAGAGCGCCCCGCCGCGTCGGCCGCCGCAAGCATGGCCGCCCCGCCCAGCGCCGCGGCCGGAACCAGGCCGCGCGCCGAGGGCCCGGTAAGGCGCCGCACGATATGGGGCGTCATCAGTCCCACGAAACCTATAGTCCCGCCGATAGCCACGGCAGCCGAAGTGGCCGCGCAGGCGAGCGTAAAGAACAAGATCCTCTCCCGCTCCGGCTCGATGCCCAGGTGATAGGCGTTCTCCGAACCGAGCGCCATCGCGTCAAGGGCGCGCCAGCGGCCCATGGCCACCGCGCCCGCGGCCGCGATTATCAGGGACGAAACAGCGAGAACTCCGGGCTGGACCGAATATAAACCGCCCAGCACGAAGTAGAAGAGCGAGAAGGAGCGCGCGCCCGACGAAGTCAGGACGAGCATTACGAGCGCAGAGAGAAAAGCGCTGACCGCCACTCCGGCCAGGACCAGTGCGGCGTCCGACAGCCGCCCGGCAAGCCGCGCCAGCCAGTAGGACAGGAAAGTAGCTCCAAAAGCCCCCGCGAAAACAGAAAGGAAAAAAACCGGCGAGGTCCTTTCGATCCCGGCTAAAAAGCAGAAGACCGCGGCCGCCGTAGCCCCCGAGGAAGTCCCGAGTATATACGGGTCGCTGAGGGGGTTCTTAAGCACGCCCTGAAAAAGCGCCCCGGCGAGGCCGAGGCCGGCGCCGACGGCCAGCGCGGCCAGCGTGCGCGGAAGCCGGAGGTTGAGGATTATGTCCAGGTTGGAGCAGCCGGCAGGTCCCGCGGCGAGCGAGAACAGGCAGGCGGCGGCGAGGACCGCGATAAATACCGGGAATTTATTTTTTGACATTCAAAAAAGCGGCCAGTTTCTTTATCTCGCCGAAAAGCCTGGGGCCGGGCCGTGAAAACGCGTCGCGGTCCAGGCCGGTAATGATGCGCCCGGCCTTCGCGGCGGCCAGGCCCTTCGCCATCGGGCGCGAAAGGAATTCCTCCTCCGTGCCCGAAAGCAGGATAACGGCCTCCGGGTCCAGAAGCAGGACCTCCTCCCAGGAGGCCTGGAAGTACCCGCGTTTCTCCCCCCCGAAAATATTCTTGCCGCCGGCCAGCCGCACGGCGTCCGAAAGGAAAGAATTTCCACCGGGGGTCCAGCCGCCGGTATCCGCTTCTAGGTAGACCTTCAGCGGTTTATCCGGAAGCTTTGCCGGCATCATGCCCGCAAGTTTACCGGCGAGCTTCTCCCCCTCGCGCTTGCGGCCGAGCTCGGCGGCGATAAGGCGCACGGTCGCGAAAATATCGGCCGCGTTCTTTTCCTCCGGCAGCGAGACGACTTTAACGCCCATCGATTCCAGCTGTTTCGAGGAGGAAGCGTCGGCCCAGGCCCCGGCGAACACGACGTCCGGCTTAAGCGAGTAGATCTTTTCTATATTCGGGCGGAGATAATCCCCCGCTTTATCTATTTTGGCCGCCGCCGGGGGCCAGTTGCAGAAATTCGAAACCCCTACCAGGTCCTTTCCGGCGCCCAGCTCGAAGATTATCTCGGTGTAGGAAGGCATCAGCGAAACGACGCGCCTGGCCTGGACCGGGAGCGGAGCCGCGGCGGTCAATAAAAATGGAACCAGCATGGATGCCGTAAGGACCCTGGCCGCAATAATTTTTTTATCTTTCATAAAAAAACCCAACCGGAAGGCTGGGCTGACCTCCCCCTCGGAATACCGGGCTTTTACCTCCGGGTTCGCAGTAGATCGGGCTCAGCCTTGCGGCCATACCGTTGCGGGGCAGCCGGGGATTCTAACCCCGTTCCTTCTGCGACTACTGGATAATAATACAAAATTTTCCGGAATTACCGTGCGGGTACGGCGGGAGAGAAACCGGGCTGTGCCGGTCAGGAGGAGGCCTGCGGAGTAAGCGGGGGCGGGCAGAGGGGCAGCCTTATCCGCACCAGGGCGCCGGCTGGCGGGGCATTGCCTATCTCGAAGGTCCCGCCATGCTCCCGGATAAAATCGCTGGTTATCGCCAGCCCCACTCCGGTTCCGTCGGGTTTTAAAGCCCCCGCAGTCTTCCGGGACCCGGGGACAAGCCCGCCCGGCAGGCCGGGGCCGGTATCCGAAATCTCGATCTCGGCGTGCACTCCGGCGCGCCGCAGAACGACGCTTACCTTTTTTTCCGCGCGGGGCCCTACCGCGTCCAGGGAATTCTTGAGTATGTTGTAAAAAGCCAGCTGGAGCTCATGCCGCGGCATTTCGACGCACATAGCCCCGTCGGGGAAATCCGCCGTAAGGGCCACCCCCGCCGCGGCGGGATGGAAGGAGAGCATGGTTTTAACTCCGGATAAAAGAGCCTTAAGGCAGAGCCGCTCCGCCTTGAGGTCGGAGCGGCGACCGTAGCAGGTTACCTGGGTCAGCATGGAGGATATCTGCTCCAGGCTTTCGCTGATCATTTTAAGCAGCTCGGCGTCATCCGGGTCGGAGGGCCTGGCCCGCTTAAAATCCAGGTAGCCCAGGGCTGAGGCGAGCGGGGTGCGAAGGTCGTGGGCGATGCGGTGGACGGTAGTCCCGATCTGCGAATACGGGCTCATCTCGGCGCATTTTTTTCCGAGCTCCTCCTGTTTAAGCCGGAGAAATTCCAGATTGGACTGCGCTGCGGCCGTGATATGCCTTGAGGAAAGTCCGGCGAGGATAATGAAAACGAAGTTAATGCCGGAAACCACCGCGACGAAGCGGCTGTCATAGAGACCGGGCGCCACGGTATCCGTATGCCGGACCAGGGCAAGGGCGTCGCCGTAGACCGAAAATAAATAGCAAAGCGCGGTGAATAAAGGGAGCCAGCGGTCCTCTATCCCGCAAATAGCCTCGGATATCATTATCCAGAAAAAGAGGAATATGAACGGGGAGGAGATCCCGCCGGTATCGCCCACGACTACGGCCAGCAGCACCACATTGAACCAGCTTAAAAAAATAAAGAAACCCGGCTTGCACTTCAGTCGCGGGAAGGCCAGCCAGGCGGCAAGGTGCGCGACTCCGGAGAGAAAGGCGCAGGTGCAGAAAACAGGGCTGAACGGAGACCTGCCCAGTAAATACAGACAGGCGCACGCCAGGCCCAGGCAGGCTACCAGGGCCATATTCCACCTCACCATCTCCGGACAGAGCACGGCCGACGAACTCTTCATTTCCTCTCCTCTCTCCGACGGTCTTTAAAAAGGGACGGCCGTCACCCCCCGGGGACGGCCGCCACAAAGCGAAGGCCCCCCTAACCCGGAGCAGGACTACCCTGTCCCGGAGTTAAGATTACATGATTTCAGTTTCCGGATATATACCATATTGATGGTAGATGCAGAAAAGCCGGTTCATGAGCTTCCGGGCCGCGCTGGCGGTTTGCAGGGAGGGCCTTCAGGTCTGGCAGGCCAGCTTTGAAAGCACGGCGGCCAGGTCCTCGCACCGGTACGGTTTCTCGAGGGCGGCGGAGAAACCGCCGCTCTTGTTCTCCGCAGAAAGCTCGTCTTCGAAATAACCGCTGGAAAGCACTACTTTAACCTTCGGGTCCAATTCGCGGAGCCTACTGACGGCTTCCGCGCCGCCCATCCCGCACGGGACGGTAAGGTCCGCTATTACGACGTGAAAGGCGTCCGGCCCGCCCATGGCGGCCCTATAGAGCTTTATCGCTTCGGCTCCATCAGCGGCGCAGACGCACTCATAGCCCAAAGAGACGAGCATCCGGCTGGCGGCTTTAAGGACGATTTCCTCGTCGTCCATTACCAGCACGCGCCCGGAGCCCCTGGGAAGCCCGGCCGCAGCCGGGCGCCAGGCGGGGGCCATGCCCTCCGCCGCCGGCAGGTAAAGAGTGAATTCCGTGCCCGAACCGGGCAATGAGCGCGCCCGGATATCCCCGCCATGGCTCTTGACTATCGAATAGGCCATGGAGAGTCCAAGGCCGTGTCCCCGGGCCTTGGTCGTAAAGTAAGGGTCGAATATCCTTTCCAGATCATCCGCCTGGATGCCGACCCCGGCATCGGCAACGGTCAGTCTCACGTAGTTACCCTCCGCCAGCCCGCAGCCCGCAGCCTCGTCGCGGCCCACATTCTCCGCCCTGATTTCGACGACCCCCCCGTGCGGCATGGCCTCTCTGGAGTTCCGGAGCAGGTTATTCACTACCTGGCTAAGCTGGCCTTCGTCGCCGTTGACCGCCCATAGTCCCGGGGCGATCGTCACCTCGGCCCTGGAATTCGAGCCCCGCAGGGAAAAACCGCCCCACAATGAAAGCGATTCGCCAAGATCGAAAGGCTTTTTAACGGGCTGCCCGCCTTTGGCGAAAGTGAGCAGCTGGAGCGCTATTTTCTGCGCGCCTTCGGAAGCGGCGAACATATCGGACAGAACCTCCCTGTCCCCGCCCCTGAAGCTGTCGCGCGCCATCAACACCGACAAGTTGCCTATTATGCCGGTCATAATACTATTAAAATCGTGAACGATGCCGCCCGCCAGATGACTCAAAGACTCCGTCTTCCGCATATCCGCGATTTCGATGAGCATCCGGCAGTTCCGGCTCTCCTGCCTCTCGGCGTCGAGCCGTCCTTTCATAAGGGCGGAGATATGACCGCCCATGATCCCGGCAAAAACGCCCTCCTCGGCGGTATAATCCTGCGGCTTATTGGCGACGGTAATATGCCCCAGCAGCCTGTCCCCGTCCCTGAGGGGTATGCTTAAAAACCGCTTAAGACCGGCGTGTGCGGGAGGCAATTCCCGACTGGAAGGGTTATTGTCGGTTAGAACTGCCCCCCCGCTGATGGCCCCGGCCCAGGGCTGATCCTTCCAGGCGCCGGCAGGGATCGTCATAGGGGCCTCGTTCACGCGGCGGTCACCGCCGCCGTCCACGATAACGGCACCCAAGATCATTTCCTCGTCCTCGTTCAAATAGCCCAGCGAGCCTGTGTCGCTGGAGAACAGGCCGAGCGCGGCGGCGAGGAGCGCCCTCCATGTTTCCGCGCCGCGCGTGGAAATAAAGATCCTGTCGATCCGCGAGAACGCGGCCAATTTGGCATTGCCGGCAGCCAGGGCCGCTTCGGCCTCTTTTATCCGCAGCAGGGAATTTATCGTGGCGACTAGGACGGGCGTTTCCACCGGCAGCCGCAGGAAGCCGTCGGCCCCGTTCTCCAGGCCGGCCGTCTGGGAGGCCGGGTCGAGCGAGGTAGCCGACAAATGGAGGACGGGGATATGCGCGGTAAGCGCATTCTCCTTTATCCGCCGGCAGACTTCAAAGCCGTCGATATCAGGCAGGTTTACGTCCAGGAGGATAAGATCCGGTTTGGCCAGTGACTTTTCCAGCCCCTCCGCGCCGGTTGCGGCCTCAACCATTTTATAATGAGGCGCCAGAACTCTGACAAGGAGCTGGCGGCCATCCTGATCGTCGTTTATCACCAGAACTTCCGGCTTAGGGCGTCTTCCTGTCATAATCCGTTCCTTATTCACGCGGCCTATATTCAACTGCGCATCGGACGAAACAAAAGTTTCCCCGGACAGCGAGGACCGCCTTCGGCTTGAAGGCCTCCTTCGCCCCGGAAAGGGAATATGCGATTAGAATAGGATACAGCACGAAGGCTGGAATTTAAATACCATGAAGATGGTAGGCGGTAAAACAGGGAGTTTACGGCTTGGAGAGGCCTTCGCGTATAGCGTAGCGAACCAGGTCGGTCTGCTTATGTATGTCCAGTTTGCGGGCGATATTGCGCCGGTGCACCTGGACGGTGCTGCAGGAGATGGAAAGCCTGACCGCGATCTGCTTGTTCCCGAGGCCCTCGGCGATATACCGCACGATGGCTATTTCGCTCGCCGTAAGGAGGGACCAGTCGCGCACCTTGCCGCCGCTCCGGGGGCAGGAGGGGGCGGAGCTCTCAAGCAGGTCCGTAATGGAAGGACTTAAATAACGCTTCCCGCGATGTACGACGCGCAAGGCCCTGGCTATTTCGCCGGCCGCGCTTTCCTTTACAAGGTAGCCCTTTGCGCCGGCCCGCAGCGCTTTCTCCACCGTGGGCCGGTCGTCGTGCATGCTCAGCATGATAACCCTGGCGTCGGAATCCGAGCGGAGAAGCAGCGACATCGCCTCCAGCCCGTTCAGCACCGGCATGGAAATATCGAACACATAGACGTCCGCCGGGGAGCGCCGCGCCAGGTCGAGCGCCCGGCGCCCGTCGCGCGCCTCTCCTGAAACGACGATATCAGGGGCGGTTTTTTTGAGGACCGCCTTGAGGCCCTCGATAACGACGGAATGGTCGTCGGCTATCAGCACGCGTATCTTCCCGGGTATGGTCATAGTTCCCTGGCCGGTCCTGCGCGGAGCGGCAGTTCCGCCTTGATAAGCGTCCCGCCGCCGGGCTTTGAATAGATCGAGAAATAGCCGCCGGCCGAGCCGGCCGCCTCGGCCATTATTTTCAGGCCCAGGCTGCTCTTCTTGTTTTTCGCCTTCACCATGTCGAAACCGCGCCCGTCGTCGCGCACGGACAGGGTCATCCAGCCGTTCTCGCAGGTTACGGAAAAATCCACTTTTTTGGCGCCCGAATGTTTTTCCGCGTTGTTCAGCGCTTCCTGCGCCAGGCGGTAAAGAACTATGGCGAGCGGGCTCTCCGACGCGCCCTTCGCGTAGTGCAGGCGGATGTTCTGGATCACCGAGATGTTCGAGCGGCGGGAAAAACCGGAGATAAGTTCCCGGAGAACGGCGTCGAGACCGGAGACGGCCAATGCCGGCGGCCAGCTTTCTACGCAGGCTCCTTTGACGGCGGTGGTCACTTTTTTAAGGAGCTTGCGCGCCTGGTCGATGCGGGCCAGCGCGCGCCGCTTCTCCCCTCCGCGCAGCTCCGCCTCTATAAGGAGGAGCTCCGAAGACATCCCCACCTGCATAGCGCCTATGGCGTCGTGGAGCGAAGCCGCCAGCCTTTTTTTCTCCGCCTCGCGGGCCAGCATGATGCGGCCGGACAACAGCCTCCCCTCCTCCTCCTGCCTGCGGCGGGGAGTAACGTCGCGCTCTATCAGAATGCCGTAGGTCGCGGCGCCGAAATTGACATTGCGCGCGGTAACCTCGGTTATAAGCGGAGTCCCGTCCCTGCGCTTCTGCAGAACCTCGAAAGCGGCGCTCTCGCCGCCATTATGCCGGGAAAGCCGGCCGCGGTTCAGGGACGCGCCCAGTACCGTGACCGGCTTCCCGACAAGCTCCTCGCGGGGATAGCCGTGGAGTATAAGGGCGGCGGGATTGGCGTCGCGTATTACCGGGACGCCTCCGGCGGGCAGCTCGAGCACCAAAATGGAATCCCTGGCCTGTTCGAAGATGACGCCATAGAGGCCGCCAGCCTCGGGCAGCTTCTTCCGCGCGGCGGCAGCCGGCTTCGGACCGGCAGGTCTGGAAATTGATTTCATGCCACCGATATTCTGGCATAAGTCCGGCCCCCGGTCAACTTTACCGCGCGCGGCGCTATTTTTAATTATTGTATAATTCCACCAGAGGTCCGGCGCATGAGGACGCTTATATCTACCTGCGAAAGGCATACATTATGAAAACGATAAACGTACTTCTTGTCGAAGACAACCCGGGCGACACCGAACTTACCAGGCAGTCCCTGGCGGCCTCGAAGCTTTCCATCAACCTTATCGCCCTCGACGACGGCGAAAAAGCGCTTAAATACCTCAAGCACGAGCCTCCCTATCAGAAGGCCGAGCGCCCCGACCTGGTCCTGCTCGACCTGAACCTGCCGAAGCTTTCAGGCAGCGAGGTCCTCCGCGAAATAAAAAGCGATAAAGCCCTTAAGAGCCTGCCCGTAGTCGTGCTCACCTCCTCCGAGGAGGAAACGGAGGTTTCGAAGTGCTACGCCGAAGGCGCCAACTGCTATATAGTAAAGCCGGTGGATTTCAAATCTTTCATGGCCATAGTCGGGCTGATAGAGGAGTTCTGGTTCTCCGTCGTAAAGCTGGGGTCGGAAAGGACGGAAAAGCACCAGGGAAGAACCGGCGGCAAAAAGAAATAAGCCGCCGGGCGCCGTTAACGGCGCCGCATCACGATCGAACCAGGGGGACTTCTGAAGAACATACTGCTTTCCCTATTCACTCTATTACTGGCCGGCGGGCCGGCCTATGCCGCGACCGCGGGCGAACTGGAATTTTTCGACTTCGAAAGAGCCTCCCTGGAAGACATCCTTAATATCAGGACCGCGATAGCTTCCCGCCTGGATTTCTCCGCCAGGCAGGCTCCCGGCATAGTCACAGTGATAACCCGCGACGAGATCATCAATTCCGGCGCCAGGGACCTGATAGACGTGCTGAGGCTGGTGCCCGGCCTGGATTTCGGCGTGGACGTAGAGAGCTCGCTGGGCCTCGGCGTAAGGGGCAACTGGGCTTACGAAGGGAAAATACTGGTCCTGGTGGATGGCCAGCGCTACAATGAATCTTTCTTCGGCAGCGCTCAGCTGGAGCGTATCTCCCCCGAGCAGGTGGAGAGGATAGAGATCGTACGCGGCCCCGGCTCGGCGGTTTACGGCGGTTTCGCGGAACTCGGCGTCATCAAGATAACCACAAGGAGCGCCAAGGCCATAGCCGGCACGGAAGCCGCGCTCTCCTACGGCCGCATGGCAAGGACCTTCGGAAACAGAAGCGCCAACCTGGCTTTCGGAAAAGTTTTCGAGAATTCCGAACTCTCCGCCAAGGCCAGGTTCAGCGATTCCAACAGGAGCGACAGGCGCTATACGGATTTCAGCGGCGGCAGCTATTCGATGAAGGACGCCTCGGAAATACACTCAAGGAACCTTAATATAGGCTTCAAGAGCGGCGTGGCGGACCTCAGGCTGATCGCCGACCAATACCGCACTACGGAGCAGGATTATTACGCCGAGTCGATCCTGCCGCGCCCGATGCACAGGAACTACGACGCCTATTTCGCCGAGATCAGCCGGGAGTTCAGCCCGGGAGAAAAGTTCACGCTGACCCCCTCCTTTAATTACAGCTACCAGGAGCCCTTCAACGGCTTTGACGCCGATTTCTACCCAAGGGACAAAAGCAGCCACTACTCCAAGGGCACGGTCATAGCCGCCTACACCGCCTCCGACCGCCTCAGATTCTCCGGCGGCGCCGAGGTCTCGAACGAAAGCGGGATACTTGCGGACACCACGCCCAGGATCTGGAACACCTACGATCTCTATTTCAGGAACGGGACCAAAAGCATCCATTACCACAATACCGCGTTCTTCCTTGAAGGGGTGGCTGATTATCCGTTCGGCATGCTTTCAGCGGGCGCGCGCTGCGACAAGCACGAAAAATTCGACCGCGCTTTCTCGCCCAGGCTGGCCTGGACCAAAGTTTTCGACAGGCTGCACCTGAAGACTATCTACAGCCAGTCCTTCAGGGCCCCCGGGATAGACAACCTGGAGATCGGCCCGGACTTAAAACCGGAGAAGACCTCCGTAACGGAATTCGAGGCCGGCTATAAGTTCGGGGATGATTTTTTCCTTTCCGCCAATATCTTCCACATAAATATAAAGGACCCGATAGTTTACTATACGCTGAACGCGGCCGAGTCCTACGGCAATTACGGGCACACCGGCTCGGAAGGCTTCGAAGTGACGGCGCGGGTTAAAAAGGACTGGGGCTACTCCGACCTGGCCTATTCCTATTACACCGCCGCCAGCAACGGGGTGGCCTTTTACAATGCGGGAGCGGGCAGCGACGCGCTGCTGGCTTTCGCTCCCCATAAATTCACAATGAACGCCAGCGTAAAGCTTTCCCCCGACTTCAGCGTAAACCCTTCGGCGGTCTATTACGCGGGCCGGCGCGGCTATTACGCTTCCAACTATCCGGCCGTCCTGACGCCCCCGTTCACGCATTATACGAGGAAGTTCAAAGACATCCTGCTGGCTAACCTCAATTTCTCCCGCAAGAACCTGTTAAGCGGACATATGGAACTGGGCCTGGGCGTATTCGACATCTTCAATTCCGGCTACAGCTACCTCCAGCCGTATAACGGCGGCCACGCGCCGCTGCCCGGCCCAACGCGGGAAGTACGGGCCAGAGCATCTTATAAATTCTAGAGCGGTCTCCCGACGGGCTCCATGCAGAAAATAAATAAGGAAAATCCTATCTCCAGGGGAAGACGCGCGGCGCTGCCGCTGCTGGTCCTTGCGCTTTTATTCTGCGCGCCCGCCTGCGGCCGCGCGCAGGAAGCCGCCGCCGTGCTTTCAAAAGGGTCAGGTCTTTACTTCGAGACCTTCCTGGCCTTTCAAAAAAGCCTTGGCCGCCCTATAGCCTCCTTCGACCTGTCTAAAGAAAAACCGAAATTCGCACCGGACCTGAAAGCCGTGGCGGCCTTCGGCTCCATGGCGGCGGCCTTCGATTACCCGGGCCAGGCTAAAGTCATCTACCTCCTGGCTCCCGGCTATGCGCCGAAGCGGGCCGGCGGCAGGTTTACGGGGATCTCCGCCCTTCCCGAGCCGGGCCAGGCGGTAGCGGCCTATAAAGGGCTCCAGCCGGCCCTCAAGCGCCTTGCGGTCTTCTTCAAAACTCCTTCCGGAGGTACATATCCGGCCGAACTGGCCGCCGCGGCAAAGCCGCTCGGAGTACAGATACTTCCGATAGGGTTGGACGGCCCGCTGGAGTTCCCCGGCAAGCTCCGGGACCTCGGAGGAAAGGCCGACGCCTTCTGGCTGCTGCCTGAACCTGCCCTTATAAACAAGACCTCCCTCCAGGTCCTCGCCGAGTTCGCCTGCTCGAACAAGATCCCTTTCTACGCGCCCTCCGGGGGCCTGTCAGAGCTCGGGGCGGCGGCCTCCTTCGCGCCCACTTTCACGGAAGCGGGGATAGCGGCCGCCGCCGCGCTCGATGCGGCGCTCGCCGGGAAACCGCTGCCGGAAACCATTTATGTGCCTCATTCGGAGCTGACCATCAACCGCACCTTCTCGGCCAAATGCGGCCTGCCGCCGCCAGGGGAGGCTAGGTGAAAATAAGGGCCAAGCTGCTCCTGTTCCTCGTCCCGCTGCTTCTGCTGAGCGGGGTAGTGATCAACTACCTCACCGGCCGGGCCGTCTGCAATACCCTCCACGGAGAAACGGCGGCGGCCGCGGCGGCCGGGGCCAGAAGGCTGCTCGAAGCCGCCGCGGTGGATTTCTCCGCACCGCGCGAAGACAAGCTGCTCCCTTTCTTATATTCGCTGGTCGGCGACCTGAACGCCTCGAACGCCTGTTTCGCGGATAAAGACGGAAATATCCTGGCGCATACGGACGTGGCCAGGAAGGGCAAAAAGATCCCGGAAGCGCATGCCGCTAAATTCCTTTCCGCGGCAGGCGGCTATGAGATACCTGTGCACGGCGAAGCCGGGCTTATGCGGGTCTACGTCCCGGTCAACGCTCCCAAGTCGGAATCTCCCGAAGAGCTGGCCCTGCTCGGGGCCGGGACGGAGGCAAAACGGCTGGGCACGCTGGTGATCTATATACAGCTCAGGGGGCTGATAGAGACGGAAAGGTATATAGCCAGGAAAACCACAACCATCCTGGCGGCGGTCTATTCAGCCATCCTGCTCGCCGCCTTCTTTATCTCCGGGGCAGCTCTCCGGCCCATACGCAGGCTCATCGCCGGCACCGAGCGCATTCGCCTCGGGGATTACGAGACGATGATCCCGGTCGCCTCCCGCGACGAGTTCGGGGACCTGGCCCGCAGCTTCAACT
Source organism: Elusimicrobiales bacterium (assembly GCA_028713125.1). Classification (GTDB taxonomy): domain Bacteria; phylum Elusimicrobiota; class Elusimicrobia; order Elusimicrobiales; family UBA9959; genus UBA9959. The sequence continues at coordinate 404,328 of JAQTOU010000001.1, forward strand.
CCATGACCAGGACGCTCTCCGGCACTATAGTTTCAAAGAATTACCTGGACGCGATCCTGGACAACATGCTGGACGTGCTGGTGGTGGTGGGACTCGACGGAAGGATACAGAAAGGCAACCGCGCCGCCCTGGCCGCTCTCGGAGGCGGGAGCGCGCTAGAAGGCCGCATGATAACGGATTTCCTGCCCGGCGAGGAAGAGGGGAGCGGCCGCGCCAGGGTCCAGTCTGACGGCGAAGTGCGGGACCATGAAGCCGTCATGATCACCGGGGCCGGCGCCAGGGTCCCGGTCCTCATTTCGGCCTCGAGGATAACCGACCCCGACGGCAAGATCACCGGCACGGTCGTAAGCATCCGCGACATCACTTCCATCAAGAAATACGAGGCCGAGCTGGCCCGCTCCAACGAGGACCTCCAGCGTTTTGCCTTCGTTGCTTCGCACGACCTGCAGGAGCCGCTCAAGACCATTTCCAATTACGTGCAGATGCTCGAGGCTAAATACAGGTCGGTAATGGGCCCGGAATCCGAGAAGCACGTCGATTTCATAACCGGCGCGGTGGGGCGCATGCGGTCCCTTATCCGCGGCCTGCTGGACTATTCCAAGATAAACTCCTCCCTGCACCTGGAAGAAGTGGACTCCCGCGAAGCGCTGGATTACGTGCTCGGCGTGCTTGGCGACAGCATCTCCTCCTCCGGCGCGGTGATAGAGCGCGGGGACCTGCCCGTCCTGCGCGCCGACCGCTGCCACATAGAAAGCCTGCTGCAGAACCTGATAAGCAACGCCATCAAGTTCAGGAACGGGGCCGCGCCGCGGATCCGCGTCTCGGCGGAGAAGGGAAAGAGCGGGTGGATCTTCGAGGTAAGGGACAACGGCGCGGGGATAGAGAACGCCTATAGCGCCAAGCTCTTTAAGCTATTCGGCAGGCTTCACGGCAAGGGAGTGGAAGGGGCCGGGATAGGCCTCGCTTCCTGCAAAAAGATAGTTGAACATTACGGCGGGAAGATCTGGTTCGAGTCGGAGCCTGGGAAAGGCTCTTCTTTCTTTTTCTCCATACCCGGGCAGCCGGGCTGAAGGGAAACCCTTACAATTCAAGCGTTTTAACCGCGGCCGCAAGGTCGCGGCAGAACCGCGTCTTCAGCAGGGCCGAAGGGCTGCCCAGGGCCGCTTCGAGCCCCGCGTCGAAGCGCAGCCGGGCGGCCGCGCTTTTTGACGCCGTACCGCGCGCCATATTTTCCACTACGCCGAGGACGGGGACCTTGAGAGTTCTATAAAGGGCGAGCGAGCGCTCGAGAACGTCGCGGGCTATGAGCGAAGGCGTAGTGACCGCCAGGACCTCGGCTTTTTTCGCGAAGCGCATCACGTCCAGCGCCGCGTCGTTGATGCCGGGCGGCATGTCCAGCACCAGGAAGTCGAGTTCCCCCCACTGGGTTATAGCGAGAAGCTCTATGATAGCGTCGGAGACGTTCGCGCCGCGCAGCGGCACTGCCTTGTTCTCCGAGAAAAAGACCACCGACATGAACTTCACGCCTTCGAGCAGAGGAGGCTCTAGGCCCTTCTCCTCTTTCGGGAACAGGCCTTTGGCGCCGAGTATCAAATGGTCGGAGGCGCCGGCGAAGTCCAGGTCGAACAGCCCTGTCTTAAAACCTTTTTTCGCGAGAAGCAGGGCGAGCGAGCAGGCGGTGACGCTCTTGCCGATGCCGCCTTTCCAGCCGGTCACCGCTATGATGCGCTTTACGTTCTTAAGCCGCTCCTCGATAACGGAAGGGCGCGGGTCGATGTTCATTTCGCTCCCTTTATATAGCTTATGCTTACGCCGCGGCCCGCGACGAGCTCGAAATCCGGGCTTTTGCATTTTGGACATTTGAGGAAGGTATGCGCCATCTCGGGGACGAAATGGATGAACTCGGCCTCGTCCTTCGTTTTCTTCAGGCCCTTCAAAGCGAATTTATGGGAGCAGGCCTTGCAGCGGAAAGCCGCGGGCTCTTTTATGATCTTGAATTTGCAGGTCAGCGCGGCGGGAAACTGCCTGCGCAGTTCCTCCAGCGCGAAGACGAAGATCTCTTTATCTATCGCCTGCAGCTCGCCGAAGACCACCCCGGCCTCTTTAAGTTTTGTGATCTTCTCGGCGCCGGCGTATTCAACGGTGGATTTTATTACGGATTCAGCTAAGGCCCATTCGTGCATAGCTAAATTATACAAGTTATCCGGAGCGCGGCCGACTGAGGGAAGGCAACATGAGTCTTGCCTTATATCCGCTGTTTTACTTCGACCAGGTTACGGTAAGGACGTTCCGGCCCGTGTCGTATTTAAAGCTGAAGCCGTTCGCCTCGAGCGGCAGGGCCCTGACCGAATACCTCTTCATCTTTTTGGGGAAATCCGCGGAGCAGAGAGAGTCAAGCGTCCCGGCGCCGCTTTCACCGGCCTGGAGGATCCAGGGATGGGTCCGGCCCAGCATCTCTTTCATCGGGCCGAGCGCGAAGCTCTCGTCCCTGATGGCGAACTCCCCGGCCCGGTCAGGGAGCTTTAGGCTGGAGCCCTTATACCCGAGGTACTGCCGCCCGGAGCAGACCACCGCCGCCCAGGACAGCACCGAAGTAGAGTCGTTACCTGCGAATTTCACGAAAAGCGAGGACCTGAAGCCGTGGCGCGACTCCGCGGCCGGGAAGTTTATCTCGGCCCTCCCCCTCTCCGCGTCCACTACCACTTTTATCAGGCTGTCCAGCCGCACCCTGCCGCCGCCGGCGCCGGAATAATAGCCGGTGTCGGTCGGCGGCGGAACGGCCGGAATATCACCGTCCGCCAGCCTCGGGATAGCGGAGATCCTGGTGGAGTTCAGCCGGAACTCGGGCAGTTTTTTCTCGCCGAAAGCCGCGCAGGGAAGCGCCAGCGCCAGGGCGAGCGTCAGCCGAAGTTTTTTTCCCGCGCAGTACGTTTTCATATAAGCATCCCCGCTCCGGACCGCCGGACGCTATTTGAACAGTTTGCGGAAACTCGCTATCTCCATGGGGCGCATCTCGAAGTCCCCGGCCGCGCGCCGGACCAGAACTATATTATTGGCCTGCGCCAGGCTGAGAGAGGCGTACTGCGCCTCGTTTGGGTTGCACAGGAGCTGCACCACGCCTGATTCTGCGGGCGAGGCCGGCTTGAACACTTTCACCACCACTACGTTCTGCAATATGGTGGCAGTCACCTTCTCTTTGTCGCCGGAGCCCATGATAGCGTCAAAGGTGACCAGCATGTCCGCCCTGTCTCCGCTCTCCAGGAAAAGCGCCTGGGAGCCCGAGACTTTAAGGCTTACGCCCCTGTAGCCGGGAAGCACGCGTGCCTCGGGCGCGTATTTAGGTTTGAATTTCCCCGCGGCGGCCCGGGGAACCTCGAACATCTGGGCGAATACCTCGCGGCTGAGCTTAAGCGCTCCGCCCGCGTTCGTATTAAAGGCCTCTTTATCGCCCTTCGCTATGGCCCCGGTCATGCCGTCCAGGCGCTCCATCACGGAGTTCATAGTCGAGAGGAGAGCCGTCCCCCTGCCCCCGAAGGAACCTTCCAGCCCGGCCCGCGTTATGCGGTCCACGCTCATTATATAGCGCAGGCGCATCTCGTTATACTGCGTTTCAAGGGCGGCGGGAGCCAGGGCGGCCCCTCCCGCCGAATTAGGAAGGGTCTTCTGGGTCGTGGCGGCCAGCTCGTAAAGGATGGAGAAGGCCGTCTGCCAGAGCTGGGCTTCGCTCAGGTCCCCCTCTTCAGGGTCTTTCCAGACTTTCCTCTCCCTCATGGCCGGAAGCGACTTCTCGAGCCAGTCGGGCATTTTCAGCGTAGCCTGGGCGCCATGGCACTTTGTCGGGCGCTCCTTGACCGCCTGGCCGGGCTCGGGCGCGAGGTAATAATAGAGCACCTGCATGTCCTCCGACGCGCAGTTTACCTCCTCCGCCGACGGCGCGGCGGAATAGCCGGCCGCCGGGATCGCCAGAATTACGGACAGTATCAGGAAGTTGGTCTTGAGTTTCATATATCCTCCTCGGGACCTTTACTGGATCAGCTTGCGGAAGCTGGCCATTTCCATCGGGTGCAGCTCTACGTCGCCGGGAGCGCGCACGACTATGTTTATGCTTCCCTGGGAGATGGCCAGGGCGGCGTACTGGGCTTCTACGGGGTTGAGCAGCAGCTCCACCGCGCCGGTCTCGTCCACCTTCTCGGGCCTGCGCACGTTTATCACTACGATGTTCTGAAGAAAAGTGGAGGTGATCTTCTCCTTGCGCTCCTTCTTATCCTTGTCCTCCATCTTGGCGTCGAAGGTGACCAGGACGTCCACACGGTCCCCCTTCTTCAGGTACAGGAGCTGGTCGCCGCCGACCGGCAGGGAAGTCCCCCTGTAGCCCTTGACCAGCGCCGAGGTCAGCGCCGCCGGAGTTCCGGTGGAAACCGCCGCCGGCTGCGCCGGGGTCCCGGCCGCGCTCAACTCCGAAGCGCGCAGCGCCTCAGGCGCCGCTAATACGGCCGCGCACACTATCGCGAGTTTAAGTTTTTTCATAAGGCCTCCTTTATCCTCTCTGCTAGATCACCTTGCGCTCAAAAATATCCTCAAGGGAGACGGCGCGCCTTTCAAGCGTGAAAACGCCGCTCCCGGTCTCGAAAACTATCCCTGAGCCGTTCTCCAGCTTCACCTCGCGGCCCTCGGCCACAACTATAGGCGAGCCGGTCCCGGCCTGGGATATCGGAAAATATTTTATAGGCTCCGTCTCCAGCCTGGCCATGGGGATAGGCGCGAAAAGGCCTTCGGCCGGCGCGGTATAGGAGGACGCAAGCTCGTCCGGGAGCCGCGACCCGGTTTTTTCCGCGGAAGGAGCGAGCGGCAGCCGGGCTAACACCGACGGGGCGGCGGGCCCGGGAACGCGCGCGGAATGGCGGCGGGCCAGCGGCAGCAGCGCGACCACCAGAATGGCGGCGGCCATAGCCGCGCGAGCGTAATTACCGGAGAACAGCGAGCGCGGGGTTTCCACGAAGCCGCCGGCTTCTTTACCGGTGAGCCGCCCACGCAGGCTTTCCTTTATAAGGGACCGTCCGCTGAAATCGGCCCGGACCAGTTCCCCGGCCAGCGCCATAGCTCCGCCGTCGGGGCCGAAGGGGCGCTCCTGTCCGCCTTGCAAAAGAGCGTCCAGCTCCCTGTTAAAAAGTTCCGAAGTTTCCAGCTCGTTCATAACTTTTTTTTACCCTCTAAAAAAGCCTGCATTTTCTTGACCGCTCTATAGATCACGATCCCTACATTACTTTCACCGAGCCCTGTCATAAGCGCTATATCGCGGTTGGTCAGTCCCGAGCTGAACTTCAGCGCTATTATATCCCTGGAGCGGTCATCCAGCGCTCCTACCGCATCAAGGAGCAGCCCCGCTTCCTCTTTCCTTTCAAAGACCGCCTCGGGCCTGGGGTCCGCTCCCGCCCGCTCCGCCGCGTCCTCCAGCGAGACTTCCCCCCTTCGGTTCCGGGCCCTGGCCCAATCTATCACCGCATTCCGGGCTATCGTGAATAGCCAGGCCTGCACCGGGGACCGCGCCGGGTCGTAAGTTCCATAGCTGTTCAGCGCGGATTCAAAGATCCTTCCCGTAACATCGTCGCTCTCGGCCGGCAGCCTGACGTGGTAGAGCACGTAATTATAGACCTTGCTGAAAAACCGGTCGTATAGTTCGGTAAAAGTCATGGCTGCCATTCCCTCTATACTAATAAATACGGCGGCCGGGTAAAAGTATTACATTCGCCGCCTGCAAATAAAGAACCCGGCCTGCATAGCCGGGTCCTTTATCGCCGCTTTCCTTGATATCTTAGGAGAGACCGGGGATCCCGCCCAGCGCGCTCATCTTCTGCGCTGCGGCCTTCTGGCTCTCGCGCACCGCGCGGTTGACCGTCTCGGCCAGCGCGGCCTCCAGCTTGGCCTTGTTGGCCGTAGCCAGGTCGCACTTCAGCTCCACGCTCTTTATCTCCTGCGAGCCGGTTATGGTGACTTTCACCAGGCTGTCCTCGCTCGCGAGCTGGAGGACGTCCAGCTCCTTCTTTATCTGGTCCATCTTGGTCTTCATTTCCCAAAGCTGCTTCATTTTATCAAGCATAAGTCTCCTTTTAGTCCGCGGCCGGCCGCGGCTTTATACTATATGTCCCGTCGTAGGCGGCCTGAGCGCCAGGTCTCCGGTGCGAAGGCGCGAATTTTTATAGCCGTAGAAGAAATAGATGACCAGGCCCACGATGAGCCAGCCGAAGAACCTCACCCAGGTCATGAACCCGAGCCCCAGCATCAGGAAAAGGCAGAAAAGTATGCCGAGCACGGGCGTCGCGTACCCGCCCGGCGCCCTGAAGGGCCTGGGGCGGTCCGGCTCTTTCACCCGCAGTATTATCACCCCGGCGCAGACGATGACGAAAGCGAAAAGGGTCCCGATATTGCAGAGCTCGGCCATCGTGTCCAGGCTGAAGAAGGACGCGAAGCCCGCGACAAAAATACCGGTCCAGATGGTGGTGACGTGCGGGGTATGGTATTTCGGGTGCACCCTGGCGAAATACGGGGGAAGCAGCCCGTCGCGGCTCATCGAGAAGAAGATCCGGGGCTGCCCCATCTGGAAGACCAGCAGCACGGCCGTGGTGGCGACCACGGCGCCCAGGGAGACCAGGCCTATCAGCCACTGGGCCGCGTGGTTGTACTGGAGCCCGGCTACCAGCGGCTCGGCGATCTTGTCCTTCATCTCGGTGAAAGGCATCATCCCGGTCAGCGCCACCGTAACGAGGACATAGATTATGGTGCAGATGATCAGCGAACCTATTATGCCTATCGGCATGTTCTTCTGCGGGTCGCGGGTTTCCTCGGCCACCGTCGAGACCGCGTCGAAGCCGATATAGGCGAAAAAGATGTAAGCCGCGCCTACCTGGATCCCCTTCCAGCCGCCGGGGGCGAAAGGCGTCCAGTTCTTCGGGTCGAAATAATAGATGCCCACGCACACGAAGACGGCCAGCACCAGGAGTTTTATCCCCACCATCAGGGAGTTGAACCTCGTGCTCTCCTTGATGCCTATCACCAGCACCCAGGTCAGGAAGCCGACTACGGAAACCGCGAGCAGATTGCAGACGATGGGAACGCCGAGGATATGCGGCACGGTCGCGATATCGGCGCCGGATCTGAGGAAAGTGTGGTAATCGGTCCTGAGCCACTGCGGGACCCCGAAACCAAGAACGCTCTTCAGGAAATCGTTGAAGTAGCCGGACCAGCTGATGGCCACGGCCACGTTGCCGATGGCGTATTCCAGGATCAGGTCCCAGCCTATGATCCAGGCCACCAGCTCGCCCATGGTCGCGTAAGCGTAGGTATAGGCGCTGCCGGAGATCGGGACCATGGCGGCGAGCTCGGCGTAGCAGAGGGCGGCGAAACCGCAGGCTATCGCCGTGAGGACGATAGAAATTATAAGGGAAGGGCCCGCGCCGCCTTTGACCGCCGCTTCGCCCAGCATGGCGAAGATCCCGGCCCCGATGATGGCGCCGATGCCTATCATGGTAACGTCGAAAGACCCCAGGACCCTGGGCAGTTTATGGCCCCGCTCGTGGGACTCGGCCATTATCTCGTCTACGGATTTAACCTGGAAAATTGACATTGGTTCTCCCCATCAGGGCCCGGCGCGCAAAAGGTGGCGACGCCAGGCTCCCGGACTTTTCCGCAATTAGTCTATATTATTAAAATACTGGGCGAGTTTTGAAGCGGTTTCTTCGACTTCAGGCGAAAGGCCTTCCTTATAGTCCAGGTTTTTGACCTGTACGCCCAGGATCACCAGCTCGGCGCCGGTATCTTCCTTTACTATCGAAAAAGTGACGGAGAGCGGGAAGCTGTGGGTGGAAAGCACGGTCTGGCGGTTTATGGCCTCGAGAGGGATGATCCGGAGCTCGCCGGCAGCCCCCCCGAAATTAGCCGCGTCTATAAGGACGATCTTGTCGGGCTTCCAGTCTATCGCCGTCTGGGCGATGTTCTCAGGGACGGTGCCGGCGTCCATGACCCGCAGGTCCGGCCGCCGCGGCTTAAGCCGGGAGAAAACGGAAGGGCCGACGCCGTCGTCGGCCCTTAGTTCGCTCCCCAGCGTGATCACCAGCGTCCTGCCCCTGGGCGCCAGCGCGCGGGCCACCTCTTCAGTCCACGAATTTGACATCGAGGTAATGGGTCGAGCACGAGATGCACGGGTCGTAGGCCCGCACCAGCATTTCCAGCCGGAGGCGGATCGTCTCCTTAGGGAGAGTGATTATCTCCGGCAGGAGCTTCGCGAAGTCGTACTCGATATTGTTTATGTTCTGGTTGGTCGGGATGATGCAGTTCGCTTTCTTTATCATCCCGGCCGCGTCGGTCTCGTAATTGTGGTAGAGGATGCCGCGGGGAACTTCCACCGCGCCCACGCCGTTGCCGGCGCGCACGGGCACCACCCCTTTCTCGTTGACCCCGACGGTAACCTGCTGGCTGTAATCCAGGCCGGTCTTCTTCAGGTCCTTCAGGATCTCCAGCGCGTGATAATAACAGTGCACCGTCTCCACTATCTGCGCCACGGTGTTCAGGTAAGGGTTATGGCAGACGGGCTTCAGGCCCAGCTCTTTCGCCACGGCCTTGGCCTTGGGATGCAGCTTGTCGGCGTTCAGGTTGAAGCGGGCCAGCGCGCCCACGAAGAAGCTGTCTCGGGAAAGCTTCGTGAACTTGGCCGAGCTGCGCGGGTCTATGAACTCGTTGGTGGCCTTCTTATAATCTTTTTTATTGAAGCGCTTCCCGTCGGTGGAGCCGATCTGGCCCTCCAGCAGCGGGTATTCGGAGTCGTCCGAGACCAGGCCGACGTACTCGGTTTCGCGGTGGAAGTCGGGGAACTTGAGGGCCTTCGCGAGCTTCAGCGTCTCCGCCATGTCGTCCGCCATGCCCTCGAGGATCGCTATCTGGGCGTCTATGTCCTTCGGGCGCGGCAGCTTGGTGAAGCCGCCGACTATGGCGCTTATCGGGTGCACATGGCGCCCGACCAGAATGTCGCAGACGTCGTTGGCGGCTTTCTTCATGCGCAGCGCGCGGCGGACCACCCCGTTATGCGTCTCTATCAGGGGAACGAAAGACGGCACGCCGAGCACGTCGGGAGCCGCCAGCAGGTAAACGTGGAGGAGATGGCTGTCCAGGAACTCGTAGTCGAGCAGCAGCTTACGCAGCTTGGTGGTCTGCGCGGAGGGCTTTACGCCCAGCGCATCCTCGGCCGCCTGGATGGAGGCCAGCGAGTGGCCGCAGGAGCAGATCCCGCAGATGCGCGAAGTGATATGCTGCGCCTCGAAGACGGAGCGCCCGCGGAGCATCCCCTCGAACAGGCGGGGCGACTCCACCACGTGAAATTCGCATTTCTCTATCTTCCCGTCCTTCACGTTGACCACGATATTGCCGTGGCCCTCGACGCGGGTGACGTATTCCACTTTAATATCGAGATTCTTATTTGCGGTTGACATTGATGTCGCCCTCCTTGCACTTGTTGTACATGTCGAACTTGTTCTTGACAAGTTCGGGCTTGAGGTTATATTTGCCGATAACGTCGTTGGCGTTTTTAGCCGGGTTCGTCACCTCGCCGCGGCAGCCGTAGCAGATATTCCCGTTATTGACGCACCAGGAATTGCAGCCCGCCTTCGTCCAGGGGCCGAGGCAGCTTACGCCGCGCTCGTACATGCAGACGTTCTCGTTGAGCTTGCACTCGGAGCAGACCGGGTTGTCCGGCACGGTATAAGGAAGCCCGCGCAGCGCGTGCTTCAACACCTCTATGAGCTCCGGCGGGTAGATGGGGCAGCCGTTGATGGTGTAATCCACCTTCACCACCTGGTGGATGGGGCGGGTCGGCGAGCTGGGGAACAGCTTGAAATCCTTGCCGTAGACGGACTGGCGGATCTCGTCGAGGTCGAAGGAGTTCTTCATCCCGTTCACGCCGCCGATAGCCGCGCAGGCGCCGTAGGCTATCAGCACCTTTGAGCGCGCTCGGATCTTTTTCAGGCGCTCCTCGGCGTGGTGGTCGGTTATGGAGCCCTCTATGATCGCGACGTCGTAATCCTTATCGTACTTCTCGCTCATCACCTCGCGGAATTCCACCACGTCGACAGCGCCCAGGATGTCGAGCAGGGACTCTCCGATGTTCGCCACCTGCAGCTGGCAGCCTTCGCAGCAGGCGAAGTCGAAGAAAGCCACTTTTGGTTTTGCGGCGGTCTTAACGGGTTCTTTCTCTGTTTTCATCATGGTTCTCCGTCTTAAAGTTTCTTCGCTGCCTTTACCTCTTCATAGGTGAAGGTAGGGCCGTCTTTGCAGCAGTAGTAGTTCTTGGGGTGGTCTATCTGGCAGTGCCCGCATTTCCCCATGCCGCATTTCATATGCCTCTCGAGCGACAATATTATCTGCCGCTCCGGTATTCCTTTTTTGAGGAGCTCGGCGATGACGAACTTGTACATGATAGGCGGTCCCACCACGACGCTGAAGGTCTTCTCCGGGTTGATGGTCACGCCGGGGATCAGCCCCGTGATAAGGCCCACGTTCCCTTTCCAGTCCGGATCGCTGCGGTCCACTGTGCAGGAAAAGTTCACGTCCAGGCGCTTCTGCCAGCCGGACACTTCGTCACCGAACAGCATGTCCTTCGGGGTTTTGCACCCCAGCAGGATATCCACTTTGCCGAACTCGCGGCGGTTATCCACTACATAGTTTATCAGCGAGCGGAGCGGGGCGATGCCCAGCCCGCCGGCCACGAACAGCAGGTCGTTGCCCGTCATCAGCTTGACCGGGAACGGCTTGCCGAAAGGCCCGCGGATGCCCACCCAGTCGCCTTTGCCCAGCGCGTGCATCGCCTTCGTCAGCCTGCCGGCCGCGCGGACGGTCAGCTCGAAAGAGCCGCGCTTCGTCGGGCTGGAGCAGACGGAGATGGGAGCTTCGCCGATGCCGTAGAGCTCGACCTGAACGAACTGTCCCGGCTCGTGGTCAAGCCTTCCGTCGTCAAGCTTGATGTCGAACCACTTCTCGGAGGCCGTCATCTGTTTTGCGGCTATGATCTGCCCTTTGCGGAGCTTCCAGTTGGAGTGCGTGATTTCCTCGGTCATATTTATCCCTTTACCATGCTCTCATCGCCCGATAACGGCAAAGATGAGGAACTATATTGTCCCGTTCCGTGTGAAACGGAACGAGACTCGGCGACCAGGGCCTTCAGCGTGTCTTTAAGGCTGATCTTGGCCATGCAGGTCCGCGTGCAGCGGCCGCAGCCGGTGCAGAAGGAGCGGTAGAACTTGTCCAGCGGGTAGCTGAACTTGCGGTTGATGCGGTGGCGCTGCCGGCCGGCGCGCTCCGCCCGGAAGTTCTCCCCCCCGGCCACCGTCGCGAACGTCTCGAACTGGCAGGAGTCCCAGGTGCGGGTCCGGAAACCCGTCTTCATGTCCAGGTTGATAGTGTCGGCCATATCGAAGCAGTAGCAGGTGGGGCAGACATTGGTGCAGTTCCCGCAGGAGACGCAGCGGCTCCCGATCTCCTGCCAGACCTTGCTTTCCTGGCGCGCGGCTACGATCCCGGCCAGCGTCTTCTGGTCAACTCCTATCTCGTTCTGGAAAACGGCCCTCTTTTCCTCGCGGACGTCGTCCAGCGACTCCAGGTAAGCGGAGGAGGCTTTGGGCAGGCCCATCCCCTCCACCAGGTCCTCCCCTTTCTGCGTATTGACGTGTATGATGAACTTGTCGCCCAGCTCCGTGAAGAAGAGGTCATACCCGCCGTTGGGATAATGGTTCCCGACCAGCGCGCAGGTGGCGCTCCCGTCGCAGTACCGGCTGCATTCCAGGCCGATTATGAAGATATTCTCCTTGCGGAGTATGTAGTTATAATCGCGGGGCTTCTCGGAAAACACCATGTTGAGGCACTGTATCCCGGCGAGGTCGCAGGTATGGACGCCGAAGATCGCGAGTTTTTCAGCGTCGACCGAAGCGGTGTCCCTGGGCTTGTCACCGGAGATATCGAAATCCAGCAGTTTTTCCCGGGGAGGCATGAAGTACTTTTTAGGCGGGAGTATCGTAGGGATATAGTCCAGGGCGATCCCGGCGGCAGAGGAGACCTCTTCGAAGGCGAAGTTATTGTGCCCTTTGGCCACGGGAGCGCAGACTTTCATCTTCGTGGCGAGTTTTCTAATGAACCCGTCAAGCTCGTCTTTTTTTAATATGTGGTAGTTCACCTGTAACCTCCGTTCAAACTGACGCTGTACTTATATTATATGCAACTTTACCTCTTTATCTACCTGCGCCAAAGCCTGCTAAAAAAAGAGCCCGGCGCGAATGTATTAGCAAAACTAATACTTCCGGCGCTGCGGCGTATGGGAGCGCACAATAGAAGCGTTTGCGCCGGGAAAGCGCCGGCGGCGAAACCCGGATAAGAAGAATTAATATGCCCTCGTCCCGGCCAAGCGCCGCCGCCCGCGGCCTGCCCCGGATTTAATCCACAGGGCGCTATCCGGCTGCGGCACGAACAAAGTTTTGGCCGTCCGATGCGCATAGCGCTTGTTACGGCACAAACAAAGTTTTGTAAAATTTAGGGATGGCGGAAATCGTATTGATGAGGCACGGACACGCGCTTTCGGCGCGCGAAGCGGGAGTAGCTTCGGACCCGGAACGCCCGCTCTCCCCGCTCGGAGAAAAAGAGGCCCTTGAAACCGTGCGCCACCTTAGCGCCTCCGAGTTCGTTCCCGACGTGATAATCTCCAGCCCCTTCCAGCGCGCCGACCGCACCGCCAGGATCGCCGCGGCCGTTTTTACCGGCGCCGAGAGGCGGACTTCGGACGCGCTCAGCGGCGGCTCCCTCCAGGAACTTCAGGAACTGATACTGAGCGCGGCCTCGGGGAATTCCCGCGTGCTGCTGGTCGGGCACCAGCCCCTGATAGGCGCGATCGCGGGTTTCCTCACCGGCGCGGACAGCTTTGACGTCTCGCCGGCGGGCTTCATCCGGATAAGACCGGCCCAAAAACCCGGGCCGGGTTCCCTGGTTGAATTCTACACCCCTCCGCCGCCCGAGGAAAAAAGGCGTTGAAAGTATTTCTATTCCTGCTGTTATCAGCCGTTTGTTGCCCGGCCCGGGCCGCAGCCGGCCGCCAGATAGCCGTACGCCTCTATTCGCTCCATAAAACAGCTTCAGTCACGGTCGAGCCGGCTAACGGAGGAGTTTCCGCGGCCGGCCGCTTTCTGGGCGGGCGCGGCCGGGTCTACGCCCGCGGCTCCTCGGTGCTCCTGGACGGGATCCTGAAGGCCGGGCCGGCAAAAAATCTCCGCTTCAGCGGCACGCTTTGGCTTTCCGGCAGCGGGCTGCCGCGCCGCCTTTACAAAGGAGAGCTTATTTTTTCCGCGGAAAAAGGACTCCTCAGAATAATCAATACAGTGCCTCTCGAAACCTACCTGGCCGGCGTCGTCTCCGGCGAGGCCTCCGACCTTTCCCACCCCGAGGCGTACAAAGCGCAGGCCATAGCCGCCCGCACCTATACCGTGAAGTATATGAAGAACCACTCCGGTGAAGGGTACAATATGTGCGACTCCACCCACTGCCAGCTTTATACCGGCCTGGGCCAGATCAGCCCCAAAGCCCAGGCCGCCGCCGACGCCACTAGCGGCGAGATGCTCCTTTACAAAGGCGAGCCGGCCGCCGCCTTCTACCATTCCGTCTGCGGCGGCCGCACCGAGGACATGACGTATGTCTGGCCTTTCGAGTACAAGCCGTACCTCATCTCCGTGCGGGACGGCCCGCCCGGCCTCCCCTATTGCTCCATAGCCCCCGGCTTCAAGTGGAAAACAAAGCTCTATTTCACCGGCCTCACCAGGCTGGCCAGGCAGGCGGGCTGGCTGGTCTCGGACGAGGAAGCTCACGGCCTGAGGATAAGCGCGTGGGGCCCCTCCGGCCGGGCCGCGGAGCTGGAGATCTATACCCAGCGGCGCAGGGCGAAGGTTACGGCTACGGACTTTTACCACGGGATAGGCCGCAGGGCCGGCTGGCAGGCCGTCAGGAGCTCTTTTTTCAAGCTCCTGCCCGGCAAGGATTATGTGCTGCTGGACGGGATCGGCAACGGGCACGGCGTCGGTCTTTGCCAATGGGGCGCCGAGGGGATGGGGCGGAAGGGTTTTAAATACCGGGAGATACTGCGGCATTACTACCCGGGCACGGAGGTGGCTGTTCATGACTGAATTCCAGGCGGTCGTTCTGGGGATACTGCAGGGAGCGGGAGAATTCCTGCCCATTTCCAGCTCTGCGCATCTTGCGCTGGCGCCGCGCGTTTTCGGCTGGCCCGACCAGGGCCTCGCCTACGACGTCATGCTTCACGTGGGGACGCTGCTGGCGGTGGCCGTCTATTTCTGGAAGGACTGGCTTAAGATCTTTTCCGACGCCATAAAGCGCCCGGCCGAAAAAGAGGGACGCCTGCTCTGGCTGCTGGCGGCCGGCTCGGTGCCCGCCGGCGCCGCGGGGCTCCTGCTTAACCACACGGCGGAGACCGTGTTCAGGAACCCGCTCTGGATAGGCTTCAATTTGCTCTTCTTCTCGGTCCTGATCTACCTCGCGGACCGCAAGCCCGCGCAGGAGCTCGAGGAAAGTTCCTTCTCCCTGAAACATGCCCTGCTGATAGGCCTGGCCCAGTCCCTGGCTTTAATGCCCGGGGCCTCGCGCTCCGGGATGACCATCATGGCCGCCCTTTTCCTCGGCTACAGGCGCGGCGCCGCGGCTAGGCTTTCCTTCCTGCTGGGCACGCCCATAATCCTTGGCGCGGCGCTCATGGAGGCCCGGAAGATCTCCCCCGAGCACCTGAACGCGGCCTTCGCCACCGGCCTTGCCTCCTCTATGATCGCGGGCCTCTCCTGCATCTGGCTGATAATGGCCTGGCTAAAAAAGCGCACGCTGGCGCCCTTTATCGCCTACAGGGTGGCCCTCGGCGCCGCGATATTATGGATGTTCTGGGGAAACGGTTAGGAGGCGGCGGGTTCGCAGCTTACTTGGTTTTGTTTTTAACCTGCGGCCCGTCGACAGGCAGGTGGATGGTTATCATTGCGCCGCCGACGGGGAGATTGCCCAGGCTCATTTTTCCGCCGTGGCGCAGCGCTATCTGCTCGCAGACAAAAAGCCCCAGGCCGGTGCCGCCCTTCTCCTTCCGCGTTGTCGAGAAGGCCTTTATTCCGCCTTTCAGCATCTTCTCCGGGAAGCCGGGGCCGTTATCGGAAATTTCCAGCACTATCCATTTTCCCTCTTGCCTGGCGGAGACCCGCACCTTCCCCCCCTCCGGCACGAAGGACAGGGAATTGGAAAGCGCGTTCATGAAAACTCTTTCTATATGAGCCCTGCTGATGACCGGCGGGGGCAGCCCCTCGGGAAAATCAAGCTCCACGACGGCGCTCTTCTTCTTCGCCGTAAAATCCACGAGCAGGGCCGCGCTTTCAGCGGGCTCTTTCAGCTGCACCGCCTCGAACGTGTATTCCTGGCCGCGCACGATGCTTAGCGCGGCGGAGAGCAGCCCCCTTGCGTACCTGGCGCCTTTAAGGATCCTTTCAAGGTCCTTCTGGTCCGGCTTTTCCTCGCCCACGGCCAGCTCCGCGCTCAGCATGATCACCGAGACGGCATTGCCGAGGTCGTGCAGGACCCCGCTCACCAGGGTCCCGACCTCTCCGGCGGAGGCCGTCTTTACGATCTCGCTTTCCGTTTCGGTGACTTTCTTCTCTAGAACTTCCACCTGCCCGCGCTTGAAGGCCAGCCCGGCTTCCGCCCTTTTGCGGGATTGCGCCGTGCTATAGACGACGCCGGAGGAGAAAACCAGGACCGATATTTTAACGGCCAGGGACAGCGCCCCGGCCAGGTCCCCGCCCGCTACCGGCCAGGACATGACCACTATCGACAGCACGCACAGGAAAACCATGCCCGCCGCGTCCTTGAAGCTGGCCATCAGCGACGCCGCGAAGACCGGCAGGAGGTAAAGGACCCAGAAATAAGAACCGCCCCGGCCTGAATAATAAAGCACGCCGGTTATCAGCCAGAAGTTTATCAGCAGGATAAGGTCTATCAGCCAGACATTTACGGCCGAGCGGCGCCTGAGCAGGTAATTGAACAGGAAGTTCGAGCCCAGCAGCAGGAGGAAGAAGTAAAGTATGCGGGGATAGACTATCTGGGGGTTGTCGCGGTAAAAATACGCCAGCGCGATCATGAAGACGGCGAAGATCACCTCGTAGGAATTACGGGAAAAATTGGTGACCTCTCCGCGGTCCAGCGCTTTAAAATAACTCATCATGCTTAACTCAATTAAAACAACTTATGCGGCATAAGGCAAGGGAACAAAATATCCGGCGCCGCCATCTTATAGTATAATTGTCCTCTATGAACGGAACCCCCCCGCTCCCCAAGCTGCTGCGGTTCGACAAGGCGCAGCTCTTCAATTTTTTCTTTTTCGGCATACTCTTTTTCCTTCTCTACCAGCTCCTGCGCATCCTTTCCCCCTTCACCGGGGCGATACTCGTGTCCGCCACGCTCGCGCTGATCTTCTACCCCCTCAACCTCTGGATCCGCCGCCGCATAATGGAGAACAGGTCCTTCGCGGCCGCCGTCACCACTCTTACCGCCGTGCTTACCGTGGTCCTCCCCCTGCTTGTTTTCGGCTGGCTGCTTTTGCGCGAGTCGAGGGACCTGTACCCCAGGACCAACCAGTGGCTCACCACTTTCTCCGAGCGCGACCTCCAGATCCAGCTCCCGGAAACGCTAAAAGCCTATTGGGACCTCGACCTCGGCGATATGGTGGCCGGCAACCTGAAAACCATCCAGGAAACCATCACCCGCTCCGGCACGGTGCTGCTGAAGAATATTTTTTTCTTCCTCGTGAGCTTCATGGTGATGATCATAACCCTCTTCGTCTTTTTCCGCGACGGGGAGCGCTTCCTTCACTGGCTGATAGACATCCTCCCGATGGACCAGGAATACAAGAACCGCATAGCGGGCCAGCTCTACATGACCACGATGGCCGTGGTCCGCGGCCTGCTCCTTACGGCGGTTTTCCAGGGCCTGATGGGCGCGATCGGCTACTGGCTGGCCGGGGTCCCCGCGCCGGCGCTTTTCGGCGTGATGACTTCTTTCGCGGCGCTAGTGCCCTTCGTGGGCACCAGCCTGATCTGGCTTCCCCTTTCGGCCGCCATGTACTTCTGGAAAGGCGCTAAAATAGGGCTGATCGTGCTCCTCTGGGGCGCGATAGTCGTCGGGCTGCTGGATAATATCCTGCGCCCGATCCTGATAGGCAAAGGCGCCAAGCTGCCGATCTTCCTCCTTTTCCTCGGCATTTTCGGCGGGATGAAAGTCTACGGCCCGGTCGGCCTTTTGATGGGCCCGCTTCTCATCTCCTGCGTCACGGTCTTCCTGCAGATCTACCGGGAGACCAAGAACCTGCCCCATGCCGGAGAGCAGGGAAACCCCTAGAGCCCGCGCCCGGGCGCAAAAAAAGAACCACGGGAAAGACCCGTGGTTCTTTTTATTTAGCCGGGGGCCCGCCGGGACTAGCCGCCGCCCGCCTCGAACTCGGCGCACAGCTTCCTTATAGGACAGCGGTCGCACTTCCCTTTGCGGGAAAGGTCCAGCGCAAGCATCTTTTCGCCGGTCTCGCGGATGAGGGCGAGGATAGCCTCTTCGCCGGAGGGGTCGTAAGGCACGGAAACTTTTTTAGGTCCGGTCAGCACGAAATAGGCCATCGCCCCGACTTTCAGCTTCAGGGCGCGGGAGAGGCCTATCGCGTAGATCGCGAGCTGAAGGCTTCCGGCCACGTCTTCGCCGGTCTTGCCCTCGAATCCCATTTTATAGTCTATAAGCTCCACCACCCCGCCGGGCATCCGGTCCACCCGGTCGATGGTCCCTTTAACGCGCCACTTCTCGAAAGGGAACTCGAAACTCTTTTCCGAATAGATCACCTGCGCCGGGTTCTCCTGGAAATGAAGCCACCAGTTCTCCAGCACCAACGCGCCCTTGTTGTAGAACTCCATGCTCTCCTGCGGGGTGGCGTAGCCCTGGTGGAGCCAGACGTTCTCGTAATGCCCCAGCAGGTCGGTCAGGTCCCCCCCGGGCGAGGCGTGGAAGCGGGCCAGGGCCTTATGCACCGAGAGCCCCAGGGAGGAAAAAGAGGTGGGCGGCGTGAAACGCCTTTCCACGTAAATATAGCGGTAGAGGAACGGGCAGTCCAGGTAGGCGCGTATCTTGCTGTAGTTAAGTTCGAAGGGATCGAAGATCATTGTGTAATCGGCCGCCGGGGGCTATTCCGGCTCCGGTCCGCCCTTGACCGGCTCGGCCGCGGCCCCGGGCTTCTTCGCGGGCCGGAAAAAGTCCACGTCGGTATCCCCGTATTTCTCGCGCCGGACATGCTCCAGGCCGGGGACGTCGGTCACTTCCTCTTTCCTGTGGTGCTGCACGACGATAAGCGCCGTCGGGCTGGTAATGCCCGCCTCGGCCAGCAGCTTGAGCGTCTCCATGCTGTAGTACAGGGGGAGGTTCTCCTCCGTGCGGTACGGGGGCCCCATGAAAACTATGTCGTAGCCTTTGTAGTCGGAAAAGTGTTCCAGCCATTTCACGCCGGTAAGGACGTCGGCCTTCAGCGCCTTGGCCTGTTCGGCGAACTCCAGGTGGGCGATGTTCTTCTCGATGGTCTTCATGCAGAGGCCGTCCTTCTCCACGAAAACGGCCTTCGACGCGCCGCGCGAGAGCGCTTCCAGCCCCACGGCCCCGGTCCCGGCGTACAGGTCCAGGAAGATAGCGCCGGTGACGTAAGGACGCAGGATGTCGAAGAGGGACTGCCGGATGCGGCCGGAGATGGGCTTTACGAACTTGTCTTTGGGGATGGAGAAGATGCTCCTGCCCCGCTTTGTACCGGCTATAATTCTCATCATAATTAATTTAATCCCGCCGAAACATTTCCTTAACGAGCTAAAATGTATAATATATTATAGTAAATACCGAATGTGGACGCCTTGAAGCATTGCAGTCTTCAGCCGGAAAAAAAATGGCAAACCCCGACATAGTGATAGTTGACGACGACCCCATGGTGGGCGAGCTTTCGCGCGACCTCCTTACCGACGCGGGCTACACCGTCACGCTGGTCCAGGACTCGCTCGAGGCCATTCCCACGATAAAAGCCCAGATGCCCCGCCTGATAGTCACCGACATCATGATGCCCGGCATCACCGGCATGGATATCTGCAAGTCCGTGAAGAACGACCCCGCTTTGAAGCATATAAAGATCATCGTCGTCTCCGGCAAGTCCTATGACGTGGAAAAACAGCGCGCTTTCCAGTTCGGGGCCGACTTTTTCCTGCAGAAGCCGTATAACGTCGAGACTTTCTCCGCTACCGTAAAGACCATTTTGGAGGGCTCCTCCGGTCCGCAGTCGCCGGCCCCCCCCGCCCCTTCCGCCCCCGAGATCATCCGCGAGGACGAGTTCGTCCAGGCGAGCGACCTCGGCGCCGGCCAGATCCGGGTGACCGTGTGGGGCTCCCGCGGCCTCCCGCACGTGATGCCCAATACGACGTCCCGCTACGGGCGCCAGACCTCCTGCGTTTCAGTGGAAACCAGGGACCATCTCTTCATCTTCGACGCCGGCACCGGCATCGTCGAGCTCGGCAAGGAAATAATCGAGAAGAAGCGCTATTACAAGGACATCTGGATCTGCCTCACCCACTTCCACCTCGACCATATCCTGGGCCTGGGGCGCTTCGCCCCAATCTACGACCCCGCCTATTCCATACACGTCATCGGCGCTAACGATCCCGAAAAGAGCCTGAAAGAAGTCGCGCAGGCGACCTTCTACAGTTCTTTCTCGCTCACCAAGCAGCCCCCCAAGGCGAAGATCGATATTTACGAGATCCTCGAGGACAACTACGAGCTGTTCCCCGGCGTCAAGCTCTCCTCGATGTATTCCAACCACCCGACCAACACCCTGGTCTACGTGCTAGACATGTTCGGCAAGAGGATCACTTTCTCCCCTGACAGCGAGATCTGGGGCGACGCGACGGCTTTCCAGGACTACGACGAGAAGCTGGGCGGCTTCGTGAGGAACTCCGATATCCTGATCCACGACGCGGTCTATACCGACGCGGACTACGAGACGGGCAAGCACCAGGGGCACTCCGGCCTTTCGATCGTGGTGGACTTCGCCTTCGAGAAGGCCCAGGCCCGCGACCTGGTGCTTTTCCACGCCAGCCCGGACTATTCCGACGAGAAACTGGACCAGATGCTGGCCGACGCCAAGGCCAGGATCCTCGAGAAGGGCTACGCCCTGAACTGCCACCTCCCGATAGAAAAACAAACTTTTATGCTACTGGGAAATCAATAATCGAAAATCGAAAGTCGAAGATCAAGAAATAAAGAAAAACCCGGATCTCTCCGGGTTTTCTTTTGGGGGCGTTCTTCCTGCCCCTGGTTCTCGATTCTCGATTCCCGATTTTTTTTAGCTGTGTCCCTGCGTCAGGTTTACCGCGCGCTCGGGGATAACCCCGAACCGCTCTTCATACCGTTTGATATTCTCGAGCAGGGCCGCAAGGAAGCGCTTGGTATGGACCGGGCTTGAAATAATGCGGGAGCGCAGCTTGGCCTTGGGCTGGTTGGGCTGGAGAAAGAGGAAATCGAAAATAAATTCCGTCTCGCTGTGGGTAACCCCGGCCAGGTTGGCGTAATTGCCCTGAGCCGTCACCTCGTCCATCTGCACCTCGAGCTGCATGGGCTTGTTCGCGTCCTGCTTGGCGTCTGACATAGAGTTCTCCTTAAATCGTTTCAATTCCCGGCAGCTAAAAGTATAATATATTTGATAGAGTTCTGCACCAGCTGCGGCTACGCGGCGGGCGACCACGGAGACTAACAAATGAGACACGCAGCCGTACTTACGCTTTTCCTGTGCCTGCCGGCGGCGGCCCAGACCGACCTGAAGTGCCCCGAACTGACGCCCAAAACGCGCTTCCTGAAGATCTCTCGCATGCAGCCGCAGCGCCGCGGCAAGGAGTGGCTGGAGGGCACCCCTAAAAGCGTGAATTCCGTCTCCTGCGACCTGTACGGGATGAAAACCGAGGAAGCGGAGTACGACTTAAAGAACCTGGTGCTCAAGAACTCCTATATTTACAAGGAAAAGGACGAAGCGCGGGCGCTCTGCGAAAAGCTCAAATCCGAGGAAAAGCCGGTCAACACTTTCAGCGACGAGGACCGCTCCACCCTCGACGATTACTGCCGCAAGTACCTCAAGAAGGATTTCGGCGTGGTCCAGGTTTACGACGCCTCCCCCTCCCAGGGCGGCGAGTCCTCCCGCAAGCCCGTAAGGCAGATCTTCAGGCTTTACAACAAGAGCGGCTTCCCGGTGGAGGAGCGGGCTTTCGACCCTTTCCTGAAGCTGGAGAACGTCATCCTCTACACCTACGACAAGGCCAACAACCTGACCGAGCTGGCCGCTAACGACTTCGACGACCGCCAGCTCCGGCGCGAGACCTGGTCCTGGAACAGGGCGACGAGCTCGAAGACGCATTCGGTTTACGGCGAGACCAACGAGCTGCGCAGGAAGACCGTCCTCGAGCTTCGGGAGGACGGCACGCTGCGGCGCGAGGTGCGCTCGGCTTACGACTCGGGCGAGCAGCCCGTCACCCGCAGCGAGATCTACTGCGACGCCAAGGGCCACCCGGAAAAGGAGCTGGTCTACGACGCGGACGCGACCGACCCCAAGTACGAATACACCTACAGCTATAAATACGACGCGAAGGGCAACTGGACCGAGGAACGCAAGAGCCGCGTGATCATGTACAACGGCAAGCGCATGCAGGACTCCCAGTACGCCCCCGAGATCACCAAGCGGGAACTGCAATATTACTGAAGCCCGGCCCGGGGTCCGGGGCGGTGTTACGCCCTGCGAACCCTGGAAGATGGAAACCGTTGCGCGGTTTCCCCCCGCCTTTCGGAATTTACGGCGGCCCCCCCCTTCCCCAAAGGGTTCGCCGAACGTAACACCGCCCCTCCCTCTACGCATAAAAAAAACCGGCCCCGTTCGACGGGGCCGGTTAATTTTTAAAGAAAGGCCTTCGTTACTTGCCGGCGGCTTTCTTCACGTTGATGGCTTTGGGGCCTTTATCCGTGTTTTCGGTTTCGAATTCGACTTCCTGGTTTTCAGCCAGGGTCTTGAACCCTTCGCCGGTGATCGAAGAGTGATGCACGAAGAGGTCTTTTGAACCGTCTTCAGGTATGATGAAACCGAAGCCCTTCTTGTCGTTAAACCACTTTACTTTGCCTTTTGCCATTTGCTTATTTACCTCTCTTTAATTGTACTACCGGGCCGTTTCCGGCCGTTATCCCTATTATATATTAATTATGCCGCAAAAACACAAGCGCCCCGTCCCTGACGGCCGGCGCCCCTTACTCCTCGCTCCATTTTACGAACAGGGGCATGAGGGCGTTCACCGCGTCCGGATGTTTGCCTATCACGCGGACCGAGAAGTCGTGGCGGCCGCTTTTATAGCAGGGGATCTCGCCCTTGTAGACGTAGGCGTCGCCCATGCGCGCATCCTGCGCCATCGAGATCGAGCGCCCTTCCTTGAAGAGCGCCTCGCCGCTGGCGGCGCCTATATGGAGCTGCACGTCCACCTCCGCCGGCTTCAGGTCCCCCAGCCAGACTATGGCGCGCACGGGCAGCTTCGCGCCGGCGTGCACTTCCATCTGCGGCTTGAACTGGTCGGTGACAACTTTGACCACTGGCCAGTTGTCCTCGAGCCTTTCCCGCCACGCCGCGATCCCGGCCACGCGGGAATTCTCCAGGAATTTTTTCGAGGAGGAATGCGCGTGGGCGTAGAACTTCTCGTAATACTCGCGGAGCATGCGGTTGGTATTGAAGTGCGGCACCAGCTTCTGCACGCAGACCTTCATCATCTTTATCCAGCCGTGCGGCAGCCCGTCCTCGCTCCGGTCGTAATAGAGCGGCGCGATCACCTTCTTGAGGAGGTTGTAGATGGACTCCGCCTCCACGTAATCCCGCTCCTCGTCGGAGTTGTAGGCCTCGGTCCCGCCTATGGCCCAGCCGACGTCGGGAGAATAGCCTTCCTCCCACCAGCCGTCCAGCACGGAGAGGTTCATCACGCCGTTTATCACGGCCTTCATCCCGCTGGTTCCGGAGGCCTCAAGCGGCCTGATCGGGTTATTCATCCACACGTCGACGCCCTGCACCATGTACCGGGCGACGTTCATGTTGTAGTCTTCAACGAAGATTATCCGGTTCTTGAAGCGTTTGTCCATGGAGAGCTTCGCCACGGCCTTTATGAATTCCTTGCCGCTGGTATCGGCCTGGTGGGCCTTGCCGGCGAACACGAACTGCACCGGCATCTTCTCGTCGTTGACCAGCTCGAGCAGGCGCTCCAGGTCGCGCATGAACAGCGTGGCGCGCTTGTAAGTGGCGAAGCGCCGCGCGAAACCGATGGTCAGGTAGGCGGGGTTGAGCACGGAGCCGGCCTCTTCCAGCACGGTGCGGTCCGCGCCCAGGCGCTGGTGCTGCCGCTTCAGGCGCTGGCGCACCAGCTTTACGAGCTTGTCCTTGCGCACCATATGCGTGTCCCAGAATTCCCTGTCGTCGATGTCGGCCATCTTCGGCCAGTCGCAGGAGTCCGGGATGCCGTTATGGCCGCCGGCCAGGGCATTGCTGTAGAGCTTATGGTGCTCGTGGCTTATCCACGAGCAGGTATGCACCCCGTTGGTTATCCCCTCTATGGGGATCTCGTAGCGGGGCAGCTCCGGCCACAGCTTGTGCCACATGTCGCGCGACACGTCGCGGTGCAGCAGGCTCACCCCGTTAAGGAAAGCTGAAAGGCGCATGGCCACCACGGTCATGCAGAAGGCCATCGAGGAGTGCTCCTCCTTGCCTATCTCCAGGAATTCCGGGAAAGTCAGGCCGAGCTCCTTCGAATAGGCCTCCAGGTATTTGCGCACCAGCTCGAAGTCGAAATGCTCGTTGCCGGCCATCACCGGGGTGTGGGTGGTGAACACCGAGGAGGCCCAGACCACTTCGCGGGCCTCGGAGTAGGACAGGCCGCGGTTCTTCATCAGCTGGCGGATGCGCTCGAAAAGCAGGAAGGCGCTGTGGCCCTCGTTGACGTGGAAGACCGTGGGTTTCAGGCCCATGGCCTCGAGCGCCCTGGCCCCGCCTATGCCCAGCACTATCTCCTGGCGGATGCGGTTCTCGCGGTCGCCGCCGTAAAGCTGCTCGGTTATGGTCCTGGCCGTGGGCGAATTTTCCGCCAGCGCGGTATCCAGGAGGAACAGCGAAGCCCGGCCGATCGGGACCTTCCACACGCCGATCTGCACCTTCTCGCCCGCCAGGTCCACCTCGACGCGCAGCGGTTTGCCGGAGGCGTCGTTCACGATCTGAACCGGCATATTGTACCAGTCGTTCTCGGGGTAGCGCTCCACCTGCCAGTTGTCGCGGTTAAGCACCTGCTGGACATAGCCTTTTTTATAAAGCAGCCCCATGCCGACGACCGGTATACCGAGGTCGGAGGAGGATTTCAAATGGTCGCCGGAGAGCATGCCAAGGCCGCCGGAATAGATCGGCAGGCCCTCGCCGATGCCGTATTCCATGGAGAAATACGCCACCTGCATATCCTTATCCTGTTCCTTCGCGTTCTTGGCGAACCAGGTGTCCTTATAGGATATATAGCTTTCGAACTTCTGCTGTATCTCCGCCAGCTTCCCCAGGAAAGCCCCGTCCTGGCTGAGCGCTTCAAGGCGCTCGGGGGCCAGCGTGCCGAGGATCCATTTGGGATTGCGGCGCGAGCGGTGCCAGAGGTCCTCGTCTATGCTGACGAACATCATTATCGCGTCCCAGTTCCAGGTGAACCACATATTGGTAGAAAGCTCCTCGAGAGCCTGCAGGCTGGCCGGAAGCTTGGGAATAACATTAAAAGATTTGATTTTCATTTTTTCTCCACTTAACAGTATCGCCGCATAACAATTCTATTAAATTATGAACCGCGCAAAAAAGAGGGACGGTTTTTAAGCGCTTGAACTGGCGCGCGTTTTTTTATATTATATTCCTAGTTCTTTAATCAAGCAGACGCAATAAAAGCAAGAACTGTTTTGGGCGTGTAGCTCAGTTGGGAGAGCGCCTGCATGGCATGCAGGAGGTCGCAGGTTCGATCCCTGTCACGTCCACCAAATTTAAAAGCCCCGTCGTACGGGGCTTTTTCATTACTTAAGAAACAATGAAAATTCTTATAGTCTCCCTGGACAATGTCGGCGACACGATCGTAAGCCTCGCCGTGTACCGCGCCCTCCGCGCGCAGCCCGGCGTGGAGCCGGCTTTCTGGACCAAAGAATATTCCCGCGACGTGGTCCCGCTGGCCGGCCCGGGCATCGAGCACTATCACTGCGACCCTTTCTGGGACCGCTCCCCCGGCAAGGCCAAGGGCGGGTTTTATAACTATTTCAAGACCCTGCTCGCCATCCGCGCCGCGCGCTTCGACGCGGCCGTGATCATTCACGCCAACTGGCGCAAGAACCTCTCCTGCCTCCTGGCCGGGATCCCGGCCAGGTACGCGCTGAAGGGAGCCTTCGCCACTCATTATGTCACGCCCGGCCCGGAGGTGACCCATATCCTGGACACTTCGCGCCTGCTTGTCGAGGCCGCGCTGGGAAAGGACCCCGGCGAACTCAGATATCCGGCCGCCGCGACCAGCTACGGAGAAACCCCGGAGACCGCCGCCCTATTCTCGTCCGGCGCCTGGGCCGTCATCCACCCTTTCTCGGGAAACCCGAGGAGGAACCTCCCGCTCGCGCATTGGACTCCCATACTGCAATTACTGGAGGCCCGCGGCCTGCGCGTACTGGTGAACGCCAGCCGCGATGAAAAAGAGGTTTTCAGCGCCTTACCCCACACGGCGGGCAGCCGGGTCTATTCCTGCGACCTCGGGCTCGACATCAAGAACCTGGCCTACGCCGTTTCACGCGCGAAGCTCTTCATCGGCAATAA
Organism: Elusimicrobiales bacterium; assembly: GCA_028713125.1. Taxonomy (GTDB): domain Bacteria; phylum Elusimicrobiota; class Elusimicrobia; order Elusimicrobiales; family UBA9959; genus UBA9959. The sequence continues at coordinate 430,333 of JAQTOU010000001.1, forward strand.
CTCCGGCCCGCTGCACCTGGCCAGCGCCCTCGGCACGCCCTGCCTCGGGATCTTCCAAAAAATCTGGATAGGGAAGATCTCCCCCCGCGGCAAATTCCTCCCCGAGCTGGCCGTGTTCGAGAACGACCCCGCGGAGATCGGCGCCGGGGAGATCCCGGCCAAAGCCGGCAAGCTCCTGGGCCTTTAGCGCCGCCGCGGCTTTTAATTGTTAAAATATTCCTTTATGATGGAAAACCGGCTCGCAGTATTTCACCTTGACGATGGGAAGGAGCTGCGCGGCGGCCAGCGCCAGCTTCTCTACCTCGTAAAAGAGCTAAACCTCCTCGGCCACGACAACACCGTCGTCTGCCGGGAGGACTCCCCGCTTCAGAAAGCCGCCCGCCGGAAGGGGTTCAAAACCCTCACGCTGCCGTATTTTTTCGAATGGGACCCGGTTTCCGCCCTGCTTCTCCGGCGCGCGCTTAAAAGCCTGCCGCCGGGGAAATTCCCCCCGGTGCTGCATTCGCACACTTCCCACGCAGCGGCGGTCTCCTGGCTGGCCTCGGCCGGCCTGGACTGCGTGCGCGTCGCCCACCGGCGCGTGGATTTCATCCCCGGCTCTTTTACCGCCCGGTTCAAGTACGGAAAGGCCCACGCCGTTATCGCCATCTCCGACGCCGTGAAAGAGATACTTTTGAAAGCCCGGGTCCCTGAAGAAAAGGTGGCCGTAGTGAACAGCACTATCGACCTCGACGAGACCCCCTGGAAGCCGGGCGAGTTCCACGCTTACCGGCAAGCCGCGCGGCAGGCCCTCTCAGCCGAACTGAATATCCCGGCCGACGCTTTCTGGGCGGGCTCGCTTATCGCCCTCGTCCCGCACAAAGACCCTGAGAACATGGTGCGCGCCGCCGCGCTGGTGCTGAAGGAAGCGCCCGGGGCTTTCTTCCTTATCGCCGGGGAAGGCCCCCTGGCGCAGAAGACGGAACACCTCGCCCGGATGCTCAAGATACAGGACCGCTTCAAGCTGATCGGCTACCGCAGCGACCCGTACATGGTCCTGGCGGCGCTGGACATGTTCGTACTTTCCTCCTGCGAGGAAGGGATGGGCAGCGTGCTCGTTGAAGCGATGAACGCCTCCCTCCCGATAGTGGCCACCACCGCCGGAGGGATAACCGACGTGATAGAGGACGGCGCGAACGGCCTGACGGTGAAGCCCCGCAGCCCTGAAGAATTGGCGAAAGCCGCCCTCAGGCTGATAAAAGACGCCCCCCTCCGGGAACGCCTCGCGGCCGAAGCCCACCGCCGGCGGGAGGATTTCTCCTCGCCGCGCATGGCGGCCCTGACCTTTAAATGCTATGAGACAGCCATTGAGAATTTTAAGCGTAATCGACATCCCGTGGAATAGCGGGCTGGCGGCCTACGCTTTCGACCAGGCCCTGGCGCTGAAAAGCGCCGGGCATCTCGTCGCTTTCGCCTGCCCCGACGGAACCGCGGCCGCGGCTTTCGCCGCGCGGGAGGGCTTCAGGCATTTCCCTATCCCCGGCCGCAAAGACTATCTCCGCCTGCCGCTGGCCCTCCTCCGCCTCCGCGCCGCGGCGCGCGAGGAAAAGATAGACCTGGTCTGCGCCCATACCGGCCGCGCCCAGACCATCGGGCTCCTCCTGGGTCTGCCGCTCCTGCGCGTAAAAGCCGACGCGAAAAAGCCCTCCGCGGGCTTTACCTTCTCTTCTGTAAAAAAGACCATAGCCGCCTCCGCCTATATACAAAAGCTCTATCTTGAAGCCGGGCTGGACGGGGCCATGGTAACTGTCATACCGCAGGGGATAAAGCTCCAGGCGCCGGCCGCCGCCGGCGCTTCAGCCCCGTTCAAGATAGGCCTGCTTGGCCGGCTGGACCCGGTAAAAGGGCACGCCTGCTTCCTGAAAGCCGCCGCCGCTCTGCTCCGCTCCGGCGCAAAAGCGGAATTCCACATAGCCGGCTATGAAGCCAATATCAAATACGCCGAACTGCTCGGCTTGGCCGAAGAGCTCGATATCGCCTCGAGCGTGGTATTTCACGGCAAGGTGGACGAACCCTTTAAGTTCATGGCCTCCTGCGATATAGGCGTTATAGCCTCGCTCGGCAGCGAGGCCGTTTCCCGCGCCGCCCTTGAATGGCTGGCCTCCGGCAAGCCTTTGCTCTCCACCTCCGCCGGCAGCCTGCCGGAATACGTCGGACCCGACTGCCTGGTCCCGCCCGGAGACCACTCCGCCCTTGCCGCCAGGCTGGCCGCGCTCCTCTCCGACCCGTCAAGAATAAAAGCGCTTGGAGAACAGAACCGGGCCCGCGCCGCCAGGGACTTCTCTCCCGAGGCCTTCGCCGCCGCCACCTGCGCCGCCTTCGAACAAGCCGCCTCCCACGCTTCCCCGGGCCCGGTTTCCTGATCCCGCCTATGCCTACTATCTCCGTCGCCATGATAGCCCACAACGAGGAAAAGAACCTCGCCCGCTCCCTCGCAAGCGCCGCCTGGGCCGACGAGGTCGTCTTCGTGGACTGCGGCTCCACGGACGGAACGGCCCTGGCCGCCCGCGATTTCGAAATAAAATATTTTTCCCGCCCGAACAGCCGCGCCGTCTACGTCAACAAACAGTTCTCCATCGAGCAGGCTTCTTCCGACTGGGTGCTCATCCTGGACGCGGATGAGGAAATTACCCCCGCGCTCCACGCCGAGATCAGGCGCGCGGTCGCAGCCCCGGCCGACGCCGCCGCCTTTACCATGCCGCGCCGGAACTTCTATTTCGGCCGCTGGCTGAAGCACGGCGGCAAGTATCCTGACGCCCAGCTCCGCCTCTTCAGGCGCGGGACGGCCCGCTACCTGCCGCTCCCCGTGCATGAAAGGCTGGAGGTGGACGGGCGGGTGGGAGCCCTTAAGGAGCCGCTGCTCCACTATCCATATTCGGACGAATCCGATATCGAGACGAAACGCGGTTTCTATTCGGAGATCCTCGCCCGCTCCTACGCCCTGAAAAAGCGCAGCCGGCTTTTCATACTTTTCCGCCCTTTCACCAGGTTCATCTCCGCATATTTCCTGAAGCTGGGTTTTCTCGACGGGACGGAGGGCCTCAGGACGGCGCTCCTGGATTTCGGCAATGTGCTGAGCTCAGCGCTGCTTTATATAAAAAGCTCCGGCACGGACGACAGTACCCTAAAGTCCTAGCCAGCGCCGGGTCTTTTAGCCTGTAACCGGGCTCCGTTTTCCATGTATAATTATCCTATGACGGCAAGACTCAGAACCGCGCTTCTTTCCTTATCGCTCCTCGCTTCCTTCCTCCCGGGCGCGGCTTACGCCGAGAATATCCCGGTTTTCACAGGCCTGCCCTACCCCATAACGGGAAAACTCTCCGCCGGCCAGAAAGAAGGCTTCGTTTTTTTCAATACCCCTTTCAGCGAGCCCCCTTCCGCCGACTACGACACTGTCTTCCTGCAGGGAGAAATGCCCGACCCCGGCGTAACCCTGCAGTTGGCGGTAAAAGGCAGTTATTTTTTCTCGCCCGCTTCGAACTACGCCAGCGAGGCCTTCCGCCGCTTTCCGAACGGGCGCTTCTGGGCCAGGTACCGCGTCCCCGCCACCAGGCAGCCTCTGAAGATCAGCATGGTCAACCGCGACGTCAAGACCAATTCCTCGGTAATTATCTACGAAGCGGAACTGACGCTCGACGCCGATTCTAAAGAAGAGCCCCTCCCCCAGTCCACGGCCCCTTACGTCGCGGCCCCGGAGCTCTTCCTCCCGGACTCCGCCCCCTTCAAGGTGATCCGCCGCGCCGACTGGCAGGCCGCCCCGCCTACGCAGCCCTACACCCCGCACGAGCCGCGCTATTTTACGCTCCACCACACCGCCGCGCATTACCCCGGGACCTACAAAGAGGCCGTGGCGGAGATGCAGTTCATCCAGGATTTCCATCAGAACGGCCGCGGCTGGATAGATATCGCCTACCATTTCCTGATAGACCCGGCCGGCAATATCTTCGAAGGCCGCCCTATCAAAGTACTGGGCGCCCACGTAAAGAACCGGAACACCGCGAATATCGGGATCTCGATAATGGGCGACTATCACCCCCCCAAGAGTAATCTCTTCACACCCGCCTCCCAGGACTCCTTCGTAGCGATAGGCCGCTACCTCAGGGACACCTACGAAGTCCCGGTCAGCAGTTTCTACGCCCACAGGGACATCGGCGATACCACCTGCCCCGGCGACGACCTCTACGCAAAAAAAGAATTCCTGCGCGGCCTGATCTTCACCCCGCAGGAGCCGCAGCCTGTCCCCGTAGACCCGGCCGCGGCCCCGCCCCCCACCCCCGCCCAGGAGCAAAGCCTGCGCCAATTAATGCAGTTCCTGAACAACCCCTGCCCCTATCGAGGTTGAGCCTCGATAAACCGCTAAAAAAAACGCCCCGTAAAGGGGCGTTTTTTTATGGCGAGGCCTCGCCTCGACAGGGCTAAAGCTCGGCGGCTACCAGGTCTTTGTAGGTTTCGCGGCGGCGGATCAGGCGCCAGGAGGAGGCGCCGGTGATGAGGGCCTCGGCGGCGCGGGGGCGGGAATTATACTGGGAGCTCATTGAAAAGCCGTAAGCCCCGGCGGAATAGACGGCGAGTAGGCTCCCGGCGGCCGGCTCCCGCAGGCGCACGCCTTCGGCCAGGAAATCCCCGGTCTCGCAGACCGGTCCCACTATGTCGTAGATCTTTTCCGGGCCGCGCCCGCGCCCGACCAGCGCTACCGGGTGTTTGGCCCCGTATAAAGCCGGCCTGATGAGGTCGTTCATTGCCGCGTCCACTACGATAAAATTCTTATGCCCGCCGCGTTTCCGGTAGATAACGCGCGTCAAAAGCGCCCCGGCCGGGGCGGAGACGGAACGGCCAGGTTCAAGTATGACCTTGAGCCCGGTTCCGGCGAAAACCCCGGCGACGGCGCGGGCCAGCGGGGCGGGATCGGACATTTCGGCGCCTTCTTTTACGCCCCAGCCGCCGCCCACGTCGGCGTATTTAAGATTTATCCCGCGCGAAGCGAGCTTGAGCATGAAAGCGGCCAGCCGGCGGGCGGCCAGCGCGTAAGGGGCCGCCGAGTGCACCTGTGAGCCGATATGGAACTGCGCCCCTACGGGTCTCAGGCATTCCGACTCGGCCGCGTAAAGATAGATCTTCTGCGCTTCCTCGAAAGTGACGCCGAACTTGCTACCGAGCTTGCCGGTGGTGATATATTTATGGGTATGCGGGTCTACGTCCGGATTGATCCGCAGGGAAAGCGGGGCCCTTACCTTAAGCCTGGCGGCCACGCGCTCTATCTCCTGCACTTCCTCGAAGGATTCTGCGTTGATAAAGAGTATGCCGGCCTTCAGGGCGTACTCAAGTTCGGCCGGGGTCTTGCCGACGCCGGAAAGAATTATCTTTTCCGGCCTGAAGCCGGCTTTCAGCGCGCGGTAGAGCTCCCCGCCGCTGACCACGTCGGCGCCCCACCCTTCGCGGGCGGCCAGGCCGCAAAGCGCGGCGCTGGAATTGGCCTTCATGGCGTAGCAGAAGAGCGGGCCGAGCGAACTGAAAGCTTTTTTATAGGCGGTGATCTGCTTGAGGAAGACGGCGGCGGAATAGACGTAAACCGGGGTTCCGGCGCTTTCGGCTATTTTCTCCAGGAGAGAAGGTTTGAAGTATTTGGAAAGCATAAGAGGCTTCCAACGGGATAAAAAATGCGGGGGGTTCTCCCCCCCGCGAAAAAGTCTGCTCGGGGGGGGACTTGAACCCCCACGCCGTTAGGCACACGCCCCTCAAACGTGCGTGTCTACCAGTTCCACCACCCGAGCATAAATCCTGTTCTGCGCGGCGCCGCGGTTGACTCCCGCCGTAAGGCCGACAAAACCATCTTAAAAGAGCGTAGTATAGTTTACCAAAATTTAAAGCAGAATGCTAAAATATAGCTGTGATTTATTTCCTGGACCTCCTCATCGCCGCTTTCCTTATCATCCTGAACGCCGTATTCGTAGTGGTAGAATTCGCGCTGGTAAAAGTGCGTTTTACCCGCCTGGAGGAGCTGGCCGCCAAGGGGCTGAAGTCGGCGAAGCTGGCGAAGAAGCAGGTGCAGCATATCGACGCCTACCTTTCCTCCATCCAGCTGGGCATAACCATGGCCAGCCTCGGCCTGGGCTGGGTCGGAGAGCCGGCCCTGGCCGCTATCCTGGACCCGGTCTTTCTCTGGCTCGCCCTCCCCCTCTCGCCGGCCGCCCTGCATACCGTCTCCTTCGTGCTGGCTTTCGGAATGATCACGGGCGCCCACGTCATCATCGGCGAGCAGGCCCCGAAATACCTGGCGATACTGATGCCGGAGAAAATAGTCCTCATTTCTGCGATCCCGCTCGAGATCTTCTACAGAATAACCTATATCCCCATGCTGGCGATAAACAAGAGCGCCAATTTTTTCCTCGGCCTGTTCCACCTGAAGCCGGGCGAAAGCGAAGCCCTGCACTCCGACGAGGAACTGCGGATGATCCTGGGCCAGTCGCAGGAGCACGGAAAGCTGTCCCTGGGCCGCCTGATGATGTTCGAGCACCTCTTCGATTTCGGGAAGACCAGGGTCAAGGAAGTCATGACCCCCCGCGGCGCGATAGGCTTCATAAACCTGGACGCCCCCGTCGAGGATGCTCTTAAGCTTATCAAGGAAAGGCGCTTTTCCCGCTACCCGCTCGTGGCGGCCGACGGGACTACGGCCGGCTACGTGCATTTCAAGGACCTTTACGGCTGCCTGCTGAACGCCTGCGCCCCCGGCCCCGATTTCAACACTTTAAAAAGGCCGATCACCGACATCTCCGAGGAGATCTCGGTGGAGCGCGCCCTGCGCGATTTCCAGCAGAAGCGCATACAGCTCGCTATGGTCAAGAACGCGAAGGGAGAGACCACGGGCCTCCTGACCATGGAAGACATCGTCGAGGAACTCACCGGTGAGATCCGCGACGAATTCGACCAGCCCCCGAAGCTCCTTTTGAGCAGCCTGCTCCTGCAGGAAGCCTGCCGGCTGGACCTGGCCCAGACCGGCCGGTTCGAGGTCATAGAGGAAGTCCTGGCCGCGCTGCACGCCGCCTCCCCCACTTTCGACAAGGACGAGGCCCTTAAGGCCATCATTAAGAGGGAAACCAACTTCTCCACCGCCCTGGGACACCAGTCGGCCTTCCCCCACGCCCGTCTGGCCTCGCTCTCGAAGCCGCTGCTCGCTATCGGGAAAAGCAGGGACGGCATTTATTTCCCCTCCCCGGACAGCCAGCCCGTAAAGCTGATCTTCCTTATTCTCACGCCTTTCAACGAGCCCATACTCCAGCTCAACACTCTCTCACAGCTTTCCGGCCTCATCTCAAATGTAACGCTGCGCAAGCGCCTGCTGTCCGCGAAAACCCCGGAGAACCTGCTGGACATCATCCACACTTTCGAAAACAAAGTCATGAAATAGCAGATCAGGAATCGGGAATCCGGGACCACGGAAAAGAAAGAAGCCCCGCGCAGCGCGCGGGGCTCTTCTTTGTGCAGGCAGGATCGGCAATTTACCGCTCTGCGATTCCCGATCCTCGATCCTTGATTCCCTATTACTTCTTCTCGGGAAGCGGGGCGGCTTTGGCGGGGGCCGCGGCGGGAGCCGGGGTTCCGGGCTGGGCCGGGGCGGCGGCGGGGGCCTGCTGCTGCTGCAGCGGGTATTCCTGCACCACGGAGCGGAAGCGGTTATTGGCGCCGAAGATGGTCAGGAGCAGGGAGGTCACGGCGAAGAGCGCCGCGCAGCCCGCCGTGAACTTCTTGATGAAGGAAGTCCCGCTGGCCGCGTTGAAAAGGGAATCTCCCCCGCCGCCGAACATGGACAGGGCGGAGCCCTTGCTGGTCTGGAAGACCACGATCGAGACGATTATCACCAGCGCGAGTATGACGTGAACGGTTACGATAAATGAGTACATTAATTATTCTCCTCCGGATATATTGAAACACCGCGACCGCAAAACAACTATTTCTGCGACAGCGCTACCAGCCCGGGCAGCTGCTTTCCCTCTATGAACTCGAGGCTGGCGCCGCCGCCGGTCGAGCAGTGAGAAATATTTTCGGCTTTCACCTTGGCCGTCTTGAGCACGGACAGCGTGTCGCCGCCGCCGAGTATCGTGGTGGCGCCGTGCCTCGTGGCCTGGGCCATGGCATTGGCCACGGTTATGCTCCCGCTGGCGAAAGCAGGGGTCTCGAAGATGCCGACGGGGCCGTTCCAGAAGATGGTCTTGGCCGCCTTGATCTTGTCGGCGAAGAGGAGCTCGGTGCGGGGGCCGATGTCCACCCCTATCCAGCCGTCGGGCACCGCCATGGCCTGGGTGACGTCCACTTTCGCGTCGGGCTTTATTTCCTGCACCACGCGGTGGTCCGCGGGGAGGAGCATCTCGACGTTATTGCGGTGCGCTTTCAGGATTATGTTCTTCGCGTCCTCCACCTTGTCGGCCTCGAGCAGCGAATTGCCTATATTGGTGTTCTGCGCGGCCAGGAAAGTGTAGGCCATGCCGCCGCCGATTATCAAAGTGTCCACTTTCTCTATCAGGCTGTAAAGCACGCTGATCTTGTCGGAGACCTTGGCCCCGCCGATGATGGCGAGGAAAGGCCGCACGGGGCTGACCATGGTCTTGTCCAGGTATTCAAGTTCTTTCTGCACCAGGAAGCCGATGGCCCCGGGCAGGAACTTCGCGATGGCCGCGGTGGAAGCATGGGCGCGGTGCAGGGCCCCGAAAGCCTCCTGCACGAAGAACTCGCCGTGCTTGGCCAGCAATTTCGCGAATTTCTCGTCGTTCTTTTCTTCCTCGGCGTGGTAGCGCAGGTTTTCCAGGAGGACGATCTCCCCCTTCTTGGCCGCCGCCACAACCTTGTCCGCCTCGGGGCCGACGCAGTCGGAGGCGAAATGGACCTTCACGCCCGCCAGTTTTTCAAGCGCCGCGACGACGGGCTGAAGACTGTATTTGGGCTCCGGCTTGCCCTTGGGCCTGCCGAGGTGGGCCATCAGCACCACCCTGCAATTCCCCTCCAGGAGCAGCTTGACGGTCTTCATCGTCTCGCGTATCCGGGTGTCGTCCTTGATGACGCCGTCCTTGATGGGCACGTTATAGTCCACGCGGACCAGGACGTTCTTGTCTTTCAGGTGGGCGTCCTGCACTTTGGCCAGCTTCAAAACGGTCTTGTTTTCAGTGGGCATAGAAACTCCTGTAAACGGTCAGCGTCAGGAAACCAGGGCCGCCCGGCTCTTGGCGGGTTTTATCTTCAGGGCCTTGGCGACTATCGCCTTCAGCGCGGGCTTGCGCTCCTTGAGCGAATAGTTCACGCGCACCGACGGTTTGTTGAACTTCAGGTGCTTCGCCAGGTCGATCGGGGTCCCGACCAGGACCAGGTCCGCGGGTATCGCGTTGATGGTCCTGTTCAGCTCCGCCATCTGGGCGTCGCCGTAGCCCATCGCGGGCAATATTTCCTTAAGCTGCCGGAAGTTCTCGAATACTTTCTTTATGGTCCCGATGGCGTAGGGCCGGGGGTCCACTATCGACTTGGCCCCGTATTTCTTGGCCGCGACGTAAGCCGCGCCGTAGGACATGTCGCCGTGGGTAAGCGTGGGGCCGTCCTCTACGACCAGCACTTTCTTCCCCTTCACCACGTTCGCGCCCTCGATGGCCACGGGGCTTTCCGCCTCGATGATGACGGCCTTCGGGTTCATGAGCTTTATGTTCTCTTTCACCCTGGCTATCTGTTCCTTGGTGGCGGTATCGACTTTGTTGATCACGACCACGTCGGCCATGCGCAGGTTCACGGCGCCCGGGTAGTAGGTGGCTTCATTGCCGGCCCGGAGCGGGTCGGTCACTACGATATGGAGGTCCGGCTTGTAGAAAGACAGGTCGTTATTGCCGCCGTCCCAGAGGATGACGTCGGCTTCTTTCTCGGCGCGCTTGAGGATCTCGCCGTAGTCGACGCCGGAGTAGATTATATGCCCGGCGGCTATGTGGGGCTCATACTCTTCCATCTCTTCGATGGTGCACTTGTGCTTCTTGAGATCGGCGAGGGTCTCGTAGCGCTGCCAGGTCTGGGCCACCAGGTCGCCGTAGGGCATCGGGTGGCGTATGGCCACCACTTTCTTGCCCATGGACTTGAGGAGGTCCGCTATATAGCGCGTGGTCTGGCTCTTGCCGCAGCCGGTGCGCACGGCGCAGACGGAGATCACGGGCTTGCTTGATTTTATATAGGTATGGTCGCCGCTGAGCAGCTTGAAGTCCGCGCCGCAGGCGAGGGCGAGGGAGCCCTTGGCCATCACGGTGTCGAAAGCCACGTCGGAGTAGGAGAACACGACCTCGTCCACTTTCAGCTTCTTGATGAGCGCCGGCATTTCTTTCTCTTCGTAAATATTTATGCCGTTCGGGTACAGCTTGCCGGAAAGCTCTTTGGGATACTTGCGGCCCGCTATATTGGGGATCTGGTACGCCGTGAACGCCACCACTTCGCAGGAAGCGTTGTCGCGGTAGTAGACATTGAAGTTATGGAAGTCGCGGCCCGCGGCTCCCATGATCAGAACTCTTTTCTTAGCCATCGTAGCTCTCCTGTCGTGAACATAACAAAGCCGGGCGCCTTGGGGGCGGCGCGCGGCGCCGACCCGACACCCAGGCGGTAAATTACAGGCCTTTCTTTATCATCAGCAGGGCGAGGTCCACCACGCGGTTGGAATAGCCCCACTCATTGTCGTACCAGCTCAGGATCTTCACCATATTGCCGCCGATAACGCGGGTGTTCTTGGCGTCCACGCTGGAGCTCAGCGGGCAATGGTTGAAGTCTATGCTGACGAGGGGTTCCTCGACGTAGGCCATGATGCCTTTCAGCGGGCCTTCGGCGGCGGCCTTCAGCGCGGCGTTGATCTCCTCGGCGGTCGCGGGCTTCGCGAGCTCGACGGTAAGGTCTACGACCGACACGTTGGGGGTCGGCACGCGGATGGCGAAGCCGTCCAGTTTCCCCTTCAGCTCGGGCATTACCAGGGCGATAGCCTTGGCGGCGCCGGTGGAGGTCGGGATCATGGACAGGGCGGCGGCGCGGGCGCGGCGCAGATCCGAATGGGCCATGTCGTGGATCTTCTGGTCGTTGGTATAGGCGTGGATGGTGGTCATCAGGCCTTTCACTATCCCCCACTTGTCGCTGATGACCTTGGTGAAAGGCGCCAGGCAGTTGGTGGTGCAGGAAGCGTTGGAGACCACGTGGTGGCTCTTCGGATCGTACTTCTCGTCGTTGACGCCGAGCACGATAGTGATGTCCTCGCCTTCGGCGGGGGCCGAGATTATGACCTTCTTCGCGCCGCCCTTGGTGATGTGGCTCTCGGCGCCGCGCACGGCCTTGCCTTTCTTGTTCACGCCGTCTTTCTTAATGGTGAACAGGCCGGTGGATTCGATCACGATCTCGACGCCCAGGCTGCTCCAAGGTATCGCGGCGGGGTCCATTTCCTTGAAAACTTTTATCTTCTTCCCGTCCACGGAGATCTCGTCGTCGGCGCTGGCCTTTATATCGCTCTCCAGGCGGCCGTGCACGGAGTCATACTTCAAAAGGTGGGCGTTGGTCTTAGAATCGGTCAGGTCGTTGATAGCGACCAGCTCTAGCTTGCCGTCGGTGCGGGCGAGGATAGCGCGCGCGACCAGCCTGCCGATGCGTCCGAAACCGTTAATTCCTATTTTAGTAGCCATTGAGAGTCTCCTTTTGGTGGTATGCCTTCTATATAATTAACAAATCTATTAAAGCGACCGCAGAATAATTGTAGCAAATTTGCTATTTCCCGGACTTAAGGTCCGTTAATCCGCAACTTGATATAACGGGCTGACCCCGATTGCTTTTTACTATAATCATATTTATGGATCCATCCATGAAAAGCGCCGCGACGGACCGGTATATCTCCTTAGGCCTGGGTCTTTTCGCCTTTTCCGTTATATTTTCGGTGACCGCCGTCGAGGCCGCCCTTCTCCTGGTGCTCGCGCTGGTTTTATTCAAGAAGCGCGCCGAAGGTTCCCTCCCCTCCCTTAAGGCGGACCTTTACGGCCATCCGCTCTTCCTCCCCTGGATGCTCTACCTGGGCGTCTGCCTGCTTACGGCGCTTACGGCCTACTACCCGGTCAAAGGCCTGGGCCAGGTGAACTCCGACTTCCTCAAGTACGTCTGTTTATCCACGCTCCTGCTGGCCGTAAAAAAAGAACACCTGTCCAGGCTGGCGGCGATATATACGCTTACGGCCTTCGTCTTCGCGCTTATAGGCATCGCGGAAGTGGTCCGCTCTATAGCGGTCGGGGACCTGACGATAACCCGCGCCAACGCCTTTATGAACGCCGTAAGATACAGCGAAGTAATGACCATCGCTCTCACTTTGATAATCAGCCGCCTCCTCCTGCCGGTCAATGAGGTCTTCCGCGGAGAACAGCTGCTTTACAAACTGGCCGCCTTGCCGGTTTTTACGGCCATAACCCTGACCCAGACCCGCGGCTCATACCTGGGCCTCATTACCCTTGTGGCCGTTATGGCCTGGTTCGGCGGCGCGGCAAGGAAGAAAATGGCCGCCATTACCGCCGTCATGCTTGTCGCGGCGGCGCTGCTTGTAATGAACAATCCTTCGCTAAAAACCCGCTTATCCGCCATGGCAAACCCCCGCCAGGGGGATTTCGCCATAGGCAGCCCCTCCACCGGGATAAACATCCGCAAGGAGCTCTGGAAACTGGGTTTCACAATGCTTAAAGCCCACCCGGTGGTGGGAGTAGGACCGGACAATGTCAAGAAAGTGTTCACAAGGTTCCACCCCGAGCCAGTAGGCTACGAGGGGATCTGGGGCAGCCTGCACAACCTCTACATCCACCAGGCCGCCGAGCGCGGCCTATTAGGGCTGGGCGCTCTATTGCTTCTCTTCTGGACCATGTTCCGTTTTGCCCTGGAACGATTCAGAAAAGCAAGGAGCCCTTACGCTCTTTGGGCGCTGTGCGCCCTGCCCGTTTACTATGTAATGAACCTCACCGAGATCTCTTTCCAGCACGTGCACACGGCCTTCGCCATTTTCCTGGCGCTGGCTTTCTCGGCCGCGGCTGTCGAGGAGAAGTTAAGCAGTTAACGCCGTTTTACCCGCCATCCCGGCGTCTTTCTGGAATACCCTGCGGAAAGTCCTTAAAATAATACCGAGGTCTATGGCCAGCGACATGTTCTTGACATAGTACAGGTCGTAGTGCAGCTTCTCGAGCGACTCGGCCTCGCTGGAAGTGGCGTGGTAATTTATCTGCGCCCAGCCGGTAACGCCGGGCTTTATCAGGTGCCGCAGATGATAGTGCGGCACATTGCGTTCAAGGATCTCCACTTCGCGCGTCCACTCCGGGCGCGGGCCCACGAGAGACATGTCGCCCTTGAGCACGTTCCACAGCTGCGGGATCTCGTCCAGGCGCGTCCCGCGCAGGAACCTTCCGAGCCTGGTAATGCGGGAATCGTTCCGCTCCGCCTTGTAAAGAGGGCCCGCCTTGTCGGCCCCGTAGACCATGGTGCGGAACTTCCAGATCATGAACCTCCGGCCCAGGTGCCCCACCCGCTCCTGCATGAAGAAAACATGGGAGTGAAAGCCTCCCCCCAGCTTCACGGCGGCACTGACCGCTACGGACAAAGGGAGCGTCACGATAAGGCCCGCTATGGAAAATACGATATCCAGCGCCCGCTTCAGAACCGCGTAGAACGGGTTATTTTTATGAAGAACGTTGCTAAGAAGCCAGCTTGGCTTCGCGGCGTGCTCGGGCGGGATCTTGCCGTAAATATCCTCGTAGAAATCCAGGTGGGTTATTATAGGTATCTCTTCCATCACGGCCGTAGAAAGCAGAAGTCCCTCCATGGCGGGGTTCTTCTCGGCGTCCTCGGCGTCCACCACCAGCAGGTCTATTTTCCGCGACAGATCGCCGCAGGTACTGCCATTAGGCCGCCAGTAACCGCCTTCCCCGACCCCTACGGCTTTAAGTTCCGGCAGGGGCACTACCGTGAAACCCAAATGCGGGGTGCAGCCGAGATCCTTCTTTATCTCCTCCACCAGCGGATTGCTCCCCAGGAAGGCGACTCTCTGCGCCAGGAACTTCGAGAGTATGGCCCTGGTCCAGACCCGGCGCCAGGCCGTAGCCAGTATATGCATGTAAAGGATCGTCAGGAACAAATGCGTCTTCGGCGTCAGCCCGAGCTGCAGGTAAAAAGCGTAAAAAAGCGCGCTGGCCGCGGCGAGGTTGACCGCAAAAGCTATGAGGGCCGAATTTATAAGGTTAATGAGTTTGTTTATACGCCTGACGTCATAAAAACCCACGGCGTAATAAACTCCGGCCAGCACGGGGACAAAAACAGAGAACACCTTTACATGCTCCAAGAAGAAATCCAGCGGGATAAGACTGAACCGCCGCGTTATCAGGGCAAGCGCCAGCGCCGCGTAAAAAAGCGGTATATCGCCCAGGAAAAGCAGGAAACTGCGCCACCTGAAAATGAACATTAATTTAAACCCGCCATGAACTGATTATATAACTTTATGCCGCGTCCCATTTTCCAGAACCGAGCGTATGCCCGCCTCTATCTTTTCCCGGTCATACTCCGCTTCAAGCAGTTGACGGGCGTTCTCGGCGAAGCCGGCAAGGCCGGTCTCCCTCCTGGCATAAAATTCAAGAAAGCCGTCCCGTATGGACTCCGGGCTGTCCGGGTCGGCGCAGATCCCTATCTTATACTTCTCCACCAGGCCGCGGACCTCGCCGTTCATCACGGCGAAAACCGGCTTATGAAAAGCCAGGTAAGCCTGGAACTTCGCGGGCACGGTCAGGGCGAGCCCGGGGGCATTGTTCAGCGAGATTATCATGACGTCGCTGGGCCTGAAAAAAGCCGGCATATCGCCGCTTTTCCGCCGGCCCCAGAAAACTACGCCGCTGATGCCCTCTTCCTTCGCGATCCCTTTCAGGGTCTCCAGGTGGGAGCCGTCGCCGACGATATTAAGCCTGAGGCCGGACCGCAGCCTTGAAGCGAGGCCGAAGCCGCGCAGCACGTTCTCCAGGTTCTGAAGCTTCCCGATATTGCCGGCGAAAGTGAAATTAAAACCCTCCGGAAGCTTCTCCGTTTCCGTTCCGCCGTCCGGAGCGACGGTGGGCCAATTCGGGAAATGCCTTATCTCCCGGCCGGGAACATATTCCCCGATGCGGCGGGCGAACCCCTCGCAGGAAACCAGGATATTGTCGCAGTTACGGTAGATAAAGCGGATGATCAGGCCGAGGAACCCCTCTAGCAGGCGGGTCTTTTTAAAGCCGTAAGCGTAGACCATGTCAGGCCAGATATCCTGCGTCCAGATGGTCACCGGTACGCCGTAGACCTTGCGGGCGAGCACCGCCGGGAGCGCCAGCGTCAGCGGCCCGGTCTGGTAGACGAAGATCCTGTCATAGCCGCGCGCCTTGAAAAGCGCGGCCAGGCAGCCGGTGACCGCGAAGCTCAGGTAATTAAGCAGCTTGAAGAAAAGGGAATCCCTGTAGCCCGTTACCGTGAAGAAGCGGAAGATATTTATATTCTTCCACCGTTCCGTCGAGAATATCTTATTCGAATAGCCAGGAAAGATCGCCCCGGCCGGATAACTGGGCGCCTGGGTGAGCACGTCCACCTGCAGGTCGCCGGCCGCCCACTCCGCGGCCAGGCCGTTGATTATGAATTCTTCCGGGTAAAACCTTTCGGTGATTATAAGGATCTTAAGTTTTTCCGGCATATGGAGATCGGCTGGCGTCGCTTCCGTTAGCCCGGTTTATAATCGCTGAAATCGGCGTCGTGCTCGTCGTTCATTTCGGGGGTCCACGCGGGGTTCGGCATATTCAGCACGAAAGCTTCCCCTTCGCCGGAGTTGATCACCAGCGAGGGAACCCCCGTCGGGACTTCCACGGAGAGATACTCGTGGTTTTCGCCGGAAAAGAACTCTTTATACCCCTCGGGCGTCTTTAGAACTATTTTAACGTCGCCCTTTATGCAGGTGAAAAAGCCGGTGCGGATGAAATGAAGGTGGGGCGCCTTCTTCTCGCCGGGAGAGATGACCGTAAGGTAAACCTGCTTCGGCTCGGCGCCCTTGGGGAAAAGCCCGTCGTTAACATTATAAAGCGGGACAAGGTAGCCGTTAGCGGCGCCGGTTTTATGCTTCGTGATGAACTTAGGATGCTTCTGTGTCCTGATCTCCATATTTATCAGACCTGGCGGCGCCAGACCGTGCGGTTGATATAGTCGGTATAGCTCAGGATTATGCGCAGGACCTTTTTTGAGACATTGTCCGTATCGTAGTCATGGACAAGTCGGAAACGGCGCTCGGCGGCGGAATGCTGCTTCACGACCACGTCCACGGATTCGAGCACGCGCTCGGTCTTGAGGCCGCACATTATCAGCGTGCCCTCGTCCATCCCCTCGGGGCGCTCGTGCGCCTGGCGGATGGTGACGGCGGGCACGTTCAGGATGGTGGATTCCTCGGTTATCGTGCCGCTGTCGGAGACCACGCAGAAAGCGCTGAGCTGGAGCTTTACATAGTCGTAAAAGCCGAGCGGCTTCAGGAAGCTTATGCGCTTGTCCAGGCCTTTCATCCCGAGCTCCTCGAGCTTCTTGCGGGTGCGCGGGTGGGTGGAAACTATCACCTGCATCGAATATTTCCTGGCGAGAGCGTTCAGGGACCCGAGGAGGTTTTTGAAATTCTCGGGGCTGTCTATGTTCTCCTCGCGGTGCGTGCTGACCACGAAATAAGCGTGTTCCTTCAGCTTCAGGCGCTTAAGCACGTCGGACTTGAGGATCTTCGGCATATAATGCGCCAGGACTTCCTTCATCGGCGAGCCGGTCTTTATCACTGTTTCCGGGCGTATCCCTTCGGAGATGAGATACCGGCGGGCGTGCTCGGTCAGCGTCATGTTTATATCGCTCAGATGGTCCACCACCTTGCGGTTCAGCTCCTCGGGCACGCGCTGGTCGAAGGAGCGGTTCCCGGCTTCCATATGGAACACGGGGATCTTGCGGCGCTTCGCCGGCATCACTGAAAGGCAGCTGTTGGTGTCGCCGTAAAGCAAAATGCAGTCGGGCTGCTCCTTCTCCATGACCTCGTCGGCCTTAGCGATGATATTGCCTATGGTGGCCGCCAGGGTCTTGCCCACGGAGTCCAGGAAATAATCAGGCTTGCGGATGCCGAGCTCTTTGAAGAAGATCTCGTTCAGCTCGTAATCGTAATTCTGGCCGGTATGCACGATAACGTGCTTGACGTGCTCCTCCAGCTCCGCCATCACGCGGCTGAGCTTGATGATTTCCGGCCTGGTCCCGACGATGGTCATTACTTTCAAAGGCATAAGGTCTCCAAGTCTATTTTAATTCCGCGGCTACTTCCGGCAGCTTCAGCAGCATTTCTTTCACTTGTTCCACGCCCAGCCGTTCGGTATTGTGAGAGGTGTAGTCTGAAAGCCGCGCTTCCTTTTTATCCCCCTCGGTAAAGTACTTGTTGTAGTTCAGGTCCCTGTCGTCCATGCTTACCCTGAAATAGTCCCCCATATCCTCGGCGCGCCGCAGTTCCTCTATCGTGGCAAGCGTCTCGTAGATCTTCTCGCCGTGGCGTATCCCGATGCTCCTGACCGGGACGTCGGACTTGAAGAGCTCCTTCAGCGCCTGCGCCAGGTCTCCGACGGTGCAGGCCGGGGCCTTCTTGATGAAGATATCGCCCTGCCTCGCGTTCGAGAAAGCGAAAAGCACCAGCTTTATGGCCTCCGGCAGCGGGAGCAGGAACCTGGTCATCCCGGCTTCGGTGACGGTTATCGGCTTTTTCTCTTTGATCTGCTTTATGAACAGAGGGATGACGGAACCGCGCGAGCACATCACGTTCCCGTACCTGACGCAGGAGACCCGCGTATCCTTGTCCGTGAGGCCGCGGCAGGCGGCCTGGCTGACCTTCTCCATCAGGGCCTTGGTCATGCCCATAGCGTTCACCGGGTAGACAGCTTTATCCGTGCCCAGGCAGACCACGCTTTCGATCTTATGCTGGATAGCGGATTCCACGACATTGTGGCTGCCGAGGATATTCGTCATCACGGCCTGCATCGGGAAGAATTCGCAGGACGGGACCTGCTTCAGGGCCGCGGCGTGGAAGACCATATCCACGCCTTTCATCGCCTGGTCCACGCTGTCGCGGTCGCGCACGTCGCCGATATAGAATTTCACCTTCGGGTTATTCAGCTGGATGCGCATATGCTCCTGCTTGAGCTCGTCGCGGCTGAAAATGCGGACCTCTTTATACTCCTTGTTCACTATGGTATCCAGGAGCTCGTGCCCGAAGGAGCCGGTGCCCCCGGTGATAAGGATGGTTTTATTTTTAAGGTTTGGCATAGCTAGGCAGTTCCTTTATTTGCGCCAGTCGCCGTAGGGCGTCCTGTCCGCGGCCATCTCGGCCATCATCCGCTTCCAGGGCGGGCAGGCGAAACCGACCGCTTTGGCGAACCTGTCGCCGTTCAGGTCGCGCCTGCACTCGAAGCTGTCGTCGGGCTCTATCCGCACTTCCAGCCCGTAGGCCTCTTTCATAAGCCTGAGCAGGTCGTATTTTGAAACGGTCTCGCTGGAAACGTGGTAAAGACCGTTCAGGCCCGGGTGATTTTCTATCAGCCCCCCCACGACTTCGGCCAGCTTATTGGTAGTAAGGCCGGTGAACATGGCCTTCGTAAAGCCCTTTATCTTTTTCCCCTTCTGCGCCAGGAACCACTCGAGCAGCTCGGCGCCGCCGAAGATCTCGCGGCCGATGAACGAGGATCGGAGCGTAAGCGCAAAAGAGGCCGAGACGTCGCCCAAAGTCTTGGTCATGCCGTAAAGATCGCGGGCGTCGGGCTGGCTCTCCTCGGTATAGCCCCCGGTCTTCCCGTCGAAAACGCAGACCGTGCTGAAATGGATAAGGCGCGCCCCGGTGTGCGAACACCATTCGGCCAGCCTGTGCGGCAAAAGGGCGTTGATGGAAATAGCGGAATTCTTGTCCAGCGCCTCTTTACTGCGCAACGTCACCCCGGCGCAGTTCACGATAACAGCGGGCTTAATATCGTTAAGGACGGAGTTAAGGCGGGAAAAATCCCTCAGGTCCAGGCCGTCTATGACATTCTGTCCGGCAAACAGCCCGCACCTGGCGTAAAAATCCTTTTTTTTGCGTATAGAGACGAAGGTATCCGGGAACCTGGCCGGCAGGTACTGCCAGAGCTTATGCCCCAGCGTTCCGCCGCCGCCCAATATAACTATTCTTGGTTTTTCAGCCCCGTGCATAAGCGCCTTGAATAAAAATCTCACGGCGGGACAGCCCGCCATTACAATAATAACAAATTTCGATTAGGCGGGGCATTTCAGGAAGTTTTTCCAAGCCCGGCATACAAAGCTTCCCATTTTGGGCCGACTACCCGCGCCGAATACCTGGAAAGCATCAGTTCGCGCGCCGCTTTCCCGGCGGTTTCACTCAGGGCTTTATCGCTTAATAAGCGTTTAAGCGCCGCGCTAGCTTGCGCGGGCCCGTCGCAAACAAAACAATTCTTCCCGTTCTCGGCGTCAATACCGCTGAACACTATAGTTGTGCCGATTACCGGCTTTCCCAGCGACATAGCGTCCAATGTTCGTGTTTTTATGCCGGGCGCGCCCGACCTGTCGAGAATAAGGACGATATCGGAAGAGGCGAGAAAAGCCTCGTAATCCTCGACCCACCTGAAATATTTAGTTCCGGGAAAACCGGAGATGCGTTTTTCATCTTCCGGGGAAGCCTTGGGCCCCAGCACGTAAAATTCAAAAAGGGCGGCGGAGGCGACAGTTCCGTAACCATCGTCCAAAAAACCGAACAGCCCGTTAGCTATGCCCGGCACGTCCAGATTTCCGGTAAAAACGACCCTGGGAACGCTATTGGCCAGGCGGGACAAGGAGGGAGCGTAATCGGTGAAAGCGCCGTTCGCGGCTATCGGGATAATTTCTACGTCCAGCCCGGGACATAATTCCTTCAAATGGGCGGAGTCCTCCGCCGAGACGACGTGCACTTTGTCGAATTCCGGATAAACCCTGGCTTCGAACCTGGCGATAAGATATTTTGCGAGCGAAAGATACAGGCGGCGCAGAACACCCGGTGTCTCTTTTATCATTCTTTCGTAAAAAAGGGAGATAGCGTCGTTCGCGGAAAGAACGGAAGGGACCCGCGGCCCCCACGGGAGGTACTGGGCCATATTTATCACGTCGTAATGAACGGCGTTATAGGAGCCGTCCGCCCCGGCTTTTTGAAGGGCGGCCCTGAACCTGCCGCTGCTGAACCCGCCCAGGGAGGGCGGAAGCCCGCGGACAAGACATAGGAGCTTTTTAAAGCTGGCGGCTATTCCCGACGGGGGCGGAACGACGGAAAGCACTTTAACCCCCGGAACCGCGGCCTCGAAAGCCGGGATCCTGGCGGCGGCGGCCGGCCCGCCAAAACACAAAACGTCGCATTTCCAGCCCTTTGAGGCCAGGCAGGAAAGCACCCCGTATACCTTGCGGTTCATGCCCGTAGCGGGCGGATAGGGAAAATCCTGGAGGAGGAATAAAATTCTCATGCGCCGGTCCGGCCTTTACCGGGAGGAACCGCTATAAAATTCCTGATCGTAAATTCCGCGGCAAAAAGTACCGACGCCGCAACGAAGGATTGCTTCAGAAGGTAGGGAGAAACCCCCTCGGTGAGCGCCCAGAATAGAATGAGCAGGAAAAAAGCCCCGGCAACGGGAGCGATCATATATTCGGACCTCTTCAGCCTGTCCCAGGCAGCCACGGAGATAAACAGGGCCGCTATTGCGGCCAGCGCGATCCCTGGATACCCCCCCGCCATGTACCATTGAGCTATAAAGGGCGTCGCGAAGCCGTTAGGGGCGTCGAACGGAAGGCCGAACGCGGAATGCCCGAGGTACCACGAAAAGCCTTTTCCGGAGAATAGAACCCCGAAAGTCCCGGCCCACAAAGGCTTGACCATGAAACCGGAAACGACCACGGCAGTCTCGATTCCCGGAACCCGGAAGAAAATAAAACTCGCGGCTTTTGAAAAATCGGCAATTCTCGGATGAAAAGCGGAGATCGAAGATATAATAGAAACAAGGGAACCCAGGCCTGAAAGCCGGCAGATCCTGTAGCCCCAGATCAGGGGCGAAAGGATCACGGCGAGAAGGCCCAGCCCCAGCCCCGCCAAGACCTCGTATTTTTTTATCTTGATCCCGCCGCTGAGCGCGAGGAACAGGACGAGCAAGGGGACAAGCATCAAACTGGCCCTGCTCGTCCGTAAAACGACGTCTGACAAGGCCCAAAGGACGAAAGCGAGCATTCCCAGCCTGGACCACCAATATTTGCCCGCGGTCCCGCAAAGGTAAATAAAGGTCACGATCACTATAGGCAGGACCATGGTATGCAGATAGAAGATCAAGCCGGAGAGATGGAAAGGCAGGGGGGCGGACGCCATGCCCAGCAAGCCGATCTTATATTTATGCATCAGGGACGCCGAAAGGAGGAAAACGCAGAAAAATAAAAAAGAGCTGAACCGTAAAAAGGCCGGGGGAATTTCCAGCCTGGCCGGATCGAAAGACCTGCTTTTCTTTTTAAAACGCAGGAGGGCGGCCAGCGAAAGACAAAACGCTGCAAAACCCATGGTTTGCATCCGGAAGGCCTCTAATAAAGCGGAGGAACTCCCGAAGAACTCCCAGGCCCGCCCTTCCGGGAAAAATTGCATTACCGGGGCCGGGTCGAGGACAAGCCAGTAGAATTTAGCGTAACCGAAGACCAGCAGGATACAAAAGACCAGCCAGGCCGCCGCATTGTTTTCTTCGCTGTCGTTCAATGCTTTGAAAGCCAGGAACCCTGAAATACCGGCCGCGGCCGTCAGCAGCAAGTAACCCTGCCACTGGGAGTAAAAAGCCCGGAAAGAGAGAAGGTACCCGGCGAGAAAAAAAACGGGGATAACCAGGTTAATGAAGACTCTCTGCTTGACGGGCGCCGGTTTTATCATAAGTCCTGCCCGGTGCGGGAAAGTTCGCCGCCGGCGGCGTATTGAGGAGCGTTACCTTCGGGCGGCCGGGCTTCGCCAAGCCATTTGCTGGCGACCCGGTACTGCAGAAATGAAAAATACAGGACGGAGATAGACAGCATCCCGAGCGAAGGCAGAAAACCGGGCGCGTGAAAAAGGACCAGCGGAAGAAAAAGCGCTGACAGAAACAAAGCTTTAAGGATCGGCCCGGTTTCCAGGCTCAGTCCGACCATGGAATTAATTACCCGCCACATCCCCAGCGTGGTGATCAGCCCGCAGACCGCCAGCACCGACGGGACAAGCGTGGACGGGTCCGGGGACAGCGCCGCAAAGTAGACGCCGGCGATGGCCGCCACGCCGCCTAGAAGGTACGGCATTACAAGCGCCCTGGTCCGCATTTCCGAGTGCGCTCCCGAGGTAAGGATATTCGTGGTCATCCGGAAGAATTCCATGAAAGCCCCATACCTGGCGTAAACGAAGACGCTGTGGTACTTTGGCGCGACTAAAAAGCGCGTCAGATATTCCGAAGAGCCTATTATGAAGAACAGGTAGATTATGTATACAGGGATCACCTTGGAAACCAGCTCTATCAGGGCGGCCCGGCGCGCGTCTTTATCCCCCCCGCTGATCCGGCGGTAAAATGGCGGCATATATATCTGCTGGACGAGGGACTCCAGGATGCCCGCCACGCTCGTGGCGATGCTGAAACCTACCGCAAGATAACCGAGGAACTCGGCCCCGTTTATTTTTTCCACCAGGAGCCTGTAGGACTGGCCCTGGGCCCACATGAAAAAAGTCGCGCCGGCCAGCGGGACGGCGAAGACGGCGATATTCGAAAAAGCGGCCTTGCTGACGTAGCGCAGCGCGCCACCGCCAGCCGCCCGGGGCTCACGGACCTTTTTCCGGAAAACATAGGCGCCGAGAACGGTCACAAGTGCCATTGCGGCGACCTGCCCCGACATCCAGACTACGGCGGACGGAGAAGCCACGCGGATAAAGATAACCGAGAACAGGAGCCCTAAACCCGCGGTAGCCAGGGTCAGAAGGACGAAACTGACCTTATGGCCCAGGGCGTTCAAAAAAGGGATGAAGATCTGGTTCCAGTTAAGCGCGTAAACGTAAAAGGAAACTATCAGGGCTAAAGACAGCCCGGACAGCCCCGCCCCTATCCCGAAAAACCTCCAGGACAGCCAGACCGTTATAAAGGCCAGGACCGAAACGCCGAGCAAAAATAAATTATAACCGAGCAAATGGTCGAAAATGCTTTTGGAATCATGCCAGAAAAATAATTTCCTGTTAAGGTAGATACAGACCGGGCTGAGCAGGAACATCCCGAACAGGGTCGCCATGGAAAGGATGAGGTAGGTATTCCCGACGTCCGCCGGGGAAAGGAAAGTGGTCAGAAGCCTGAAAGCGGCTATCGTGAGAACGGCCTGCGCGCCGCGGCCGGCGACAAGGATGAGCACTTCGCTTTTCAAGCGGCCTCCTTTTTTTCCTTAACCATGCGCTGCAGGAGGTCCACCGTCATCACTGCCGACCTCTCCCAGGTAAACCCGAGGGAGCGCGCGTACGCGGCCGCGGAAGCTTTTTCTTTTTTTTCTTTATCCCAGGCAAGCACCTCGCTGACGCGCGCCGCGAGCATCTCGCCGTCGCCCGGCTTGTAATAAAGCGCGGTCTCGCCGTAAAATTCCGGGAGGGGCGCGTTATCGGCGGCGATGCAGACCGCCCCGCAGTTCATTGATTCGAGAACGGTGTTCGGCCCGGCCTCGACCCGGCTGGTCATGACGAAAGCCGAGCAGTTCTTATAGCACCAGGTCATTTTCTCCGCCGAGATCTGCCCGGCCCAGCAAAGATCCGTCACCACCCCCGCCTCCCGCGCCATCTTTTTCAGATGGAGCTCGTACTGGTGCATATCTTCTTTAGCGTGCCCGGCGATGAGTATCCTGACGGGGGCCCCCAGCGTTTTCCTGGAGTACTCGGCGCACTTTACGATATCCTCCAGGCTGCGGTACGGCTCGATCGACCCGGCGGTAAAGACAAAACTTTGCCAATCCGCGGGCAGGGCGTCGGGCCTTACGGCTTTTTCCGCCGACAAAGGGGTCCCAAAATATATGGACTCTATTTTTTCTTCGGGAACGTCCCATTCGCTTACAAGGAACTGCCTGACGAAGCCGGAGATGGCGATAACTTTCGCGGCCTGGCGCACGGCCCTGCGCGTCTCGTGCCTTTGCACCATAAGCTTGAATTTCTGCCAAAGGCCGTACCATTCCCAGGAAACAAGCGGGGCCATGTTCTGTATCATCGTCACTACCGGGACCTTCCCGAACCCGGCCACCCTCGCCGTCGGGACGAAGATAATATCCGGGCGATAGGAAGAGAGCAGTTTTTCCATTTCAGCGTCTATCCCGCTGCTTAAAGGCCTGAACGGCGCGCAGGCCTCGAACCGTATCTTCTCGTTAGGAGCCGCCAGCTCCTCTATCCCGATAGAGCGCGGGGAAACGCAAAGAATGGACTCTACCCGCGGGTCGGCCGCGAGGCGCGGCAAAATGCTCTGGAGGTAATTTTTATACCCGCCGCTTATCCCCCCGCCGGTATGGTTTATGATGGCCAGTTTCATATCAGGCCGCCGGGCTTAGTGTTTGAACGCGCGGCCCACTCCCCCGCGAGGCGCCGGGGCAAATTCGAGCCGAAGAATTTATTACGCAGCAGCGCAAGCGCGTGCCCCGAAGCTAAAAGGCTCGCCCCGAAGCGCAGCAGGCCGGCCGGCCCGCCGCCGGAAGAAACGAATTTATCGCGGGCTTCCCACCAGGCCTTTCTCTGTTCCGGTATGCCGTACTGGTCCACCTTTGCTCCCACCCACTCCCGGAACTCGCCCCATTCCGCTTCGTCCCTCGCCGCCGAAGGATCTCTCCGCCCGGCCTTTAGCAGCAAGTGGCATACCGCCGCGGCGGCCGCGTCGCAGATCTGCCGCACTCCGCTGCCGTGCAGGGACATCTGTCCAGGATGTTTTCGTATCTTCACAAGCGGGGCTGGAAGGCAGGCGATCCGGCCCTGCAGGGACAGCTCCAGCCAGAACCGCCAGTCCTCGGCCCGGCTGATAAGTTTATTATACCCGCCGGCCCGCCTCGCGGCCCCGGCGCTGTAGAAAGCCGAGGAATGAGGAAAAAAAGCCTGAAGACGCTCGAGCCTTGAGACGAGGGCCCGGTGCGCCCGCGGATACCTGTGCTCCGCCACTACCTCGCCCGCCTCGTTTATCTCGACAAAGCCTGAACCAAGCAGGACTACTTCAGGATGCTCCCTGGCGAAGGCGAGCTGCCGCTCGAGGCGCGCCGGTTCGCAGAGATCGTCCTGGTCCACCCTGGCTATCCAGGCGCCGCGGGCTTTGGCTATCCCGGCGTTCAGGGAATCGCCGAGCCCGGTGTTAGGCTTGGCAATGACTACAATGCGCTGGTCCTTCGCGGCGTAGCGCTTTATTATCTCGAGCGTGTCGTCCTTGGACCCGTCGTCCACCATGATAAATTCAAAGTCCGCATAAGTCTGCGCGAGCACGCTTTCTATAGCTTCGCCCAGCCAGCGCCCGCCGTTATAGCAGGACATCAGCACGGAAACCCCCGGGGTCCCTGAAGGCGGCGCCTGGTTCATTCGGGCTTTTTCCTCAGCCATTCCAGAGTATTCTTTATCCCGGTCCTGATATCAGTGGGCCGGAAACCCGTCAAAGACTTAAGGCGGCGTATATCCAGGACCACCCTGGGCACGTCGAACTTGCGCCCCGGCTTTCTTTCTATCTTGAAATCCCCCGCCAGGCCCCTGAGCAGGCGCAGTACCTCGTTCACCGAATAGCCTTTCCCCGACCCGACATTTATTATCTCGCCGGAGGCGCCCAGGTCTATCAGTTTCTTCACGGCCTTTACGCAGTCCGCTATATAAACATAATCCCTGACCACTTTCCCGTCGCCCCAGACCGTTACAAGTTTTCCGTCGCGCACGTTCCTGAGCGCCACGTTGATAAGCCCCTGCACTTGGGAGGAATGATATTCCCCGTAGGGATTGGAGATCCTCAGCACAAGGTATTCCAGGCCGTGCAGGTAGGCGCTCAGCTGGATATATTTTTCGATAGCGAGCTTGACGGTGCCGTGGGAGCAGATCGGGTTCGTGGAAGCGTTTTCCGGGATGCCGCCGCCGCGCGCATGGGCCGTCTCAGGGCCGTAGACAGTCCCGCCCGAAGAGGCGAAAACTATTTTACGGGCCCCGTATTTGCGCATCAGGCACAAAAGCCGCACGGTCGGGACCAGGTTGGATTCGATATCGTAAACCATCTCGAAACCGTCCGAGGCGGCCGGCACCGTGGTGGAGACCAGGTGCAGGACGGTATCCACTTTGTTTTCCCTGAAAACTTTTTCAAGAGCGGCCTGGGAATCGAAATCTCCGCCGTAATATCTGACCCCTTTGCGGCGTACGGCTTTCTTCAGCGCGGCCGGGCGGTCGAAGACTATAAGAGAATAGCGCCGGTCACCGGAGAATTCCTCCAGCAGGTTCTTCCCTATAAATCCCAGGCCGCCAAGTATCAGTATATTTTTCATTTTAGCCTTAAAGTTTGATCCACCGTACCGGGAGAATATCTTCGTTGGCAAAACTTTTCTTCGGCGCCACCACTATTTTCCCGGGCGCGTTCGAGAGCCAGGCCCCCCACCAGCTGAAAGTGCTGTTGGCGATTATAAAATGCGAGCACTTCGACATCAGCCACAGGTCAGCGCAGGCGGCCTCGTCGCCCTTATTATGGGAGACTACGGTCACCCGCCATTCCGGCAGTTCCAGGCGGGCCATTGCGTCTCCGGGCTCCTCCGAGAAAAGGAAATACCTGGGTTTCCCCAGCTTGGCCTCCGCATACTCCAGCGCTCTTTTGTAATAATCCGGACCGAGCGTCGCGGAGGAGTCTCCTGCCGCGAAACTGCGGACATGCAGGGCCACCGAAGGCCCCGAAACTATTTCCGCGCCCAGCCTGAGGTTCTGTTCATCGGCCGGAGATATGATACGCAGGTCTTCGCGCAGCTGTTCTTCTACGTCTTTGAAATAGTCCTCGGAATGCCAGTACCCGTCCAAATAAAGGGAACCGCTCACTTTAAGATCAAGCAGCCGTCTGTCGAAGTCGAGCCCCTCCTGCTCCAGGTAGGGCCTCTGCCCGAATGGCTTGCGGCGCGACAGGAACATAGCCAGGCCGCGCCTGTAGCGCTCGAAAGGCTCAAGGCGCTCCGCCGGAGTCGCTTTGCGTGCCGTGATGCCGAACTTATCCAGCATATATTTGCGCCGGTACTGGATGTCCCGCGCAAAACCCGTGACATCGTCTATCACCAGTTCGGCTTTATTGGCCAAAGCCAGGCGGCGCGCGGCGGCATAGCAGAACAGCTGGTTGCCCAGCCCGCCTTTTATCCGGACGATGACTTTAGCCATTATATTCCGTCGCCGGGCCGCTCAGCGCAGCCAGGAGAACAAACCCTTCTTCTCTTCGGGCGGCATTACCAGGTAGGAGAAAGCCTCGAGATTCTTCAGGAGGTACTCCGGGTAAGTCGCGTCTATCTCCACTCTTTTGAATTTAGAGGAGCGTCCGAAAACGTCCTTTTTTCCGGCGATATTCTTCCCTATCTTCGAAAGTATCCTGGTGGTGTTGAACTCCTGGTGCGCCGCTGATTTTATCTTGTGGGCCACCCGTGTCGCGACATCTTCATCCTTGCTTCCGCCCATATAAGTAAAGTGCCAACCGCCGTCGGCCACCCGGACGCTCCGCTCCGGAGTCTTATTGATCCTGAGCTCCGCCAGCGGGAACCTGTCCAGCAGGCCCAGCCGGAAAAGGTAGGTCCCAAGCCACTGTTTATGCTTCACTCCGGCGAAATCGCCGGCGTAGGAAAGCAGCTTGCCTGAAATTTCCTCGAGGTTCAGGTAAAAATAGAACTGGCGCTGGGCGAACTGGTAGATCTTCTCCGGGTCGAAGGCGGCCAGGATCTCCTTTATCTTCGCCGGGTTCGGTATCTCGTCCAGGTCGCTGTACATTATAACGTCGTCCTTCGAGCAGCCTGTCAGGCCGCGGGAGCGCGCGTTCTTCTGGAACACGTCCCTGTCGAAAGGCGAAACGCCGGGGCCGTCCGGGGTGTCCGACACGATTATGTGTATTATCTTGCCGTGGAATTCTTTAAAAAGCTCTTTATTGTCATTGTAAAACAGCGGCTTGGGCTGGCCGGAAAAAGTTAGCGTTGATTCCACTATCACGAACTTGTCCACGACCTGGTCCAGCACGTTAAGCCTTAGTTTAAGCAGGTCCAGTTCGTTAAAGAACTGAAAACAATCGTAGAGCATGGCACTATCTCCCTTGGCAGGATATGTTTCCCTAATATATATATATTATAGCAAAGGCCCCCGCCCGGGCAGAGATACGGCAAAGGTCCCGGCTCTGCAGCCGGGGCGCTGATACGCTAAACACTAGCGGTTATGGTCGGGCTTTGCGGCGGGTTTTCTTCGTCAGGTAAAAGAACCCGTTGCCGAACCGGTTATCGTTCTTGGTCCATTTCTCTTTCAGGTAGCCGAAAGAGTAATCGAACTTCTCCAGTTTAAAGCCGGCGCGCAGGAATTGGTTTATCCACCACTCCTCGTCCTTCCTGGTGACGTGGGTATGGTCTATTTCGTACTCGCGGATGCGGAACCTGTCATTGTCGCCCAGCGGGATCACGAAAAAAGCTTTGGTGCACATCTTGCTGAAAATATCCAGGAGTTCCGGGACCACGGCTTCCTCGACATGTTCAAGCACGTCCTTGCCGAGGAGCAGCTCGGTCTTGTACTTCAGGATATCTTTATGGGAGGCGATATGAAAGACATGTTTCTTGACTTCGGGCAGGGCGTTGCCCACGGCGTATTTGCTTACGTCCAGGCCTATCACGCTCTTGCCCAGCAGGCGCAGCGCCTTTACCAGGAACCCTTTGGCGCAGCCGTAGTCTATGGCCTCCTGGAACTCGATCTTATTGCAGATAGCGACCGCCTCGCTGATGGAGCGGGTCGGCATCCAGGTAAAATTCTGATAACCGCTGAGCCCTTTCGCCACCCCGTTCTCGAAATAATCCTCGTTATATTTATGCGAACTCATTATGTTCAACCTCCATCAGCAATTCATCTATCAGCTCGTTCTGCATCGCGTACTTGCAATAGGAACACTTGTGGTGCCTGGTAGTCACCCCGCCCTTGTAGAAGTCCTCTATGCCGTCGATATCGCAGAGCATGAACTCGTCGTTCATCTTGTACTTGTTCTCTATCGCCAGCTCGGAGGAAGGGCAGACATAGACCTTGCCGTCCGTGAAGAGGAACGGCTTTACCATATGCATGTAGCAATTGTCGTTCCTGCGGCCCAGCTTGAAATTAAAATCCGAGATGAAGGCGTACTTGGTATCCAGCTTCACCATCAGCGCCTTGACCGTCTCCATGTCCTTTTTAGCCTCTTCGGGCGGCTTTATGACGTTGATGGCGATGCGGGTGGGGATCTTGTTCTTCTCCACCCAGTCTATCATCTCGTAAAACTTTTCCGTGCGCTGGGAATGCAGCGACTTCCTTGTCACCCCGGCGTCCAGGAAACCGCCCTTTACGTGCGGATTATAGCTGGTATCGATGCTCTCGTCCCAAACGAAAGCCCCGGTGATCTTGGCTTTCAGCCCTTTGAAAACGGAAAGATCGTAGGTATAGCCTTCCGTCCACCCGTACAGGCCCAGTCTCACCCAGGTGAACTTGTCCCAGGTCTTTACCCGGGCCAGGTCGCGGCCGTTGGTACAGATGCCGATCTTGAACCCGAGGTCGTAAGCGAAGCGGACGGCCTCGTCGAACTGCGGGTGGAGCGTGGGCTCCCCGCCGCCGGTGAATTCAAGGCCTTTCACGCCCAGCTTCCTGAAAGAGGTCAGCGCCTGTTTGATCTTCTCGATGCTGAGGACTTCGCTGGTTTTCCGGTTGGAGAAGCAGCAGAAACTGCAGTTCAGGGTGCAGATATTGCAGATGGACATATGCAGCATCACCGGGGAAGGGATCCCTCCTTCCTGCAGTATTTTCAGCTTATCAAGATGTTTGAGAAGCTTGCTGATATTGCTCGTAAAACTGCGCCCCTGGACTTTTTTTTCTGACATTGTCGTAAAAACTCCTGCCTGAAATAGCGGCCGCCGCGCGGACGTGTATTCCTATTTTATCATTTTTAGCATTGCGGCGGGACGCCCCTCCGGCAGCCGGCTATTTCCTGCCGATAAGTTTGTTCCAGAGGCGTTCCCGGCGCCTCAGGGACAACTCCGGCCTGGAAACCAGTTTAGGCGTCTCCCGGGGGCGGAAAAAGCCGTTAAAGATCATCCACATCGCGCGCTCGACTACGTGCGCCTCCGTCCCACCGTTTATCCTTCCGTCCTCGGAAAAAATATCCATCAGGCCGCGCCAGAACTTGCGCGGATAGGCAAGGCACCGCTCTCTTTCCACCAGATACTGGGCTCCGGGCGAAAAGCGGATCCAGTCCACATGCTTGTAATCCTCAAAAAAAGTCTCCATAAAATCGTCGAAAGCGTGGAACGGGCATTTAGGCTCGAACCCTTTCTTGCGCATGGTCTGGTTATGGGATTTGATGTACCAGCTGTTATTGATCTCCATGTAGCCCCAGTCGACGAAAGAACATTTCCGGTGGCAATCGTTCTCTTTCAAATGCTCGTAGGATTCCAGCCCGGCGAACCAGTTCTTCTCCAGCAGCCGGTCTAGCTTTTCCTTATTGCAGTGGTCGAAGGGGTCGCCCTGAACGAAAGCGATGGTCGGCGGCAGGCGGTCGTAATTGTCGTAGATATAATGGCAGATATCGTACTGGTTGCCGCCCATGTTCGGCACGTTCTCGAAATCGTAGCCTTTCACCTCTAGCGGTCCCTTGTTGTACACGAACACCTTGTTCTTATACCCGGAGAGCCACGAAAGGTCCTCCTTGTACCTGCTTACCACTAACAGCGCTTTTTCTTTTGATGGCATAGTTGTTCCTAAATCCTGAATTTCTAATAACCCCAGTAGATGCGTTTGGCTTTAGACACGGCCCTTTTCACCAGCGCGGACGGCGTCCACCTGCCGCCGGGCCTCTCCCCTCCCCGGGGACGGGGCCCGAAGGAATCAATGGCGTTGGCTGCCTTATACTTTCCGTACTCCGCCGCGCACTCCGCATAGGTGGCCAGGTGCCCGTCCCGGTCCTGCCACAGCCAGTCCCTGTAAAGGTTGAAAGCGCAGGCCCAGAAACCGTCGGAAACGTTATGCCTGGCCCAGTATTTCGGCGCTATCACGCGCTTTACGGTCTCGCTGGTCCAGGCCGGGAAGAAAGCGAAACTGGAATTGGCTAGGATGAGATAACGGGCGTTCTTCACGGCCGAATAATCCCCGCCTATGTCGAAATGGAAAGCTTTATATTCGGGAAGCAGCTTCCGGGCGTATTTAAGATCGTCCGTTATCACCACGAATTCAAGCGCGGGATTGAACCGCAGCATATTAGCCGCTGCGCCGGTCCAGTAAGAGCGCGGGAGTATCAGGTCCGGCGTCCCTTTATATTCCCCCCCGCGGATATTCATCACGCAGATATTCTCGCCTGAAAAGTCCCTGCGGTCGAAAGCGGGCTTTACCTTCAGCCATTCCCGAACCTCTTTTTTCCTGTGCAGGATGATCTTTTCCGACTGGAAATAGCCTTCCAGCTTTGTATTATCCGGCACCGAAAGCAGGCCCGGGTCGAAATCGCGTATATCGCAATTGAACTTCGGGTGCCAGACGTCTTTCTCGGCATAATAATTGGTTATACCAAGAGGCAGAGTATCAGGGGGCCCGCCCTC
Source organism: Elusimicrobiales bacterium (assembly GCA_028713125.1). Taxonomy (GTDB): domain Bacteria; phylum Elusimicrobiota; class Elusimicrobia; order Elusimicrobiales; family UBA9959; genus UBA9959. The sequence goes on from JAQTOU010000001.1 coordinate 462,232, forward strand.
GGGCCCGGAACCGCCTTCCACCCGCTTCCCGAAGTCCAGATCGAGGAAATCCTTCCCTTTGAATTTCTCCGGGCTCATTATGCCGAAGTCCAGGCCCCGGTCCAGCGCGAGCGCCCGCGTGGCCACATAACTCCAGAGCTGGTTCCCCAGGCCCTGACCGTTATAAAGTTCCGTGATCAGCATGGTACTCCGGCCTTATACCGCGGATAGATGCTGTTGGTTCCGGCCCATTTATGAAAAGCGAAAGGCTTTATACCTTTTACTTCGGGTATCATGGCTTCATGCGAGAAATATTTGGCCACCTCGAGCGGCGCGAACTTCATCCCGCTGGCCTCGTAGATATGTTTATTCTTGACGCAGATAAACCCGTCCTCGTTATAATAGCCATGGAAAGGCTCCCAGGGCAAATTCAGCTTCACCGGCAGGTCCAGCAGGCGCTTGCTCCGCAGCGAGACGCTGTTCCCAACCCGCACTATATTCCCGTTCACGTCGCGGTAAGAGAAATCATCCGTAGGCAGCGGCCAGGGAGCGCCTATATAATCGTAATCCAGGAACTCCTTGCGCCAGGAGGACGGGTTCACAACGAAACCATCGGCGTGCACCAGCAGGGCGAACTCGGTTTTAATATGCGCGCCCAGGTCGTAAATTATCTGCCGGGACCAATCGTCGATACTTTTGACCTTTTCTATCCGCACGAATTCCAGCTCCGGGACCCGGGCCATGCCCGGCGGGGAAAAATGGGACAGCAGTTTAACGGCCCCGAATTTTACCCCCCGGCAGCTGTGCACCATGCCGCTCAATGTTTCCTCGACGTTCCTCGTAGCCATGGCCACCATGGTGACATTGGGTAGTTGAAGTTCTCTCGGGGCTGAAACCTCTATCCGGGGCTCTTCAGGGCTAGCGGAGGCGAACTTCTTCAGCGCGGCTTTCGCTATAAGCGCGGCGAACCTGGGCAGGAAGGCCGCGGCTATGAAGATCTTCTCCAGCGGCAGCCCGGCGTTCTTCATGAAAAGCCCGGCGTCCCGCTTATTCTCGTCCCAGATAGCCGCGAAAGCGCGCAGGAAGCCCAGCCCCTTCCTGGGCAGGCCGCCGAAATCCCCGGCGTAATGCTTCTTATTCCCGCAGGTAAGCGTGCACATCGCCTCGGGAATTATAACCGCCGGCCCCTTCTGAAGCATATTGAAGACCAGCAGGCTGTCGGTGTTTATATTGCCGTAGCCTCCGCTGATCCCGGCAAAATCCAGCGCGGCCAGGGGGGCACGCCTGAACACCGAATAAAACAAATTGCATTTCCCGCGGAAAGCGTCCTGCAGATAATAGGACAAAGTCCTGACCAGCCTGGAGGAGCTCTGAAAAGGCTTGAACACGCCGAGATGCGTCGCCGGATATTCCAAAGCCCGGCTGCCGTCCTCGCGGACCTCGTGATACTCGCAGAAAGCCAGGTCCACGGCCTTGTTCCTCTCCAGCTCCGCGACCAGCAGCTCTATGAACTCCGGGGAACGCCAGTCATCGTCGGAGATCCAGGCGAAATATTCCCCCGCCGCCTTTTGAAGCACGAATTCCGTATTGGCCAGGAGGCCGAGATTGCTCTCCTGCCTGAAATATTTTATCCGCGGGTCCCTGCGGCTGAACTCCTCCGCCGTCTCTTTAACTCTAGCGCCTTCGGAGGCATTGTCCGCTACTATCACTTCTATATTTTTATAGGTCTGGGCGGAAATTATTTCCAGGCAGCGCCTGAGCGCTTCCGGCCTGTTATAGGTGGGCAGGCCGACGCTTACCAGCCCTTTTATGCCGGCTTCATTCGCCATCTGCCCCGCCTTCGCCGCCGGCCTCGGCGGCCAGCGCGGCCTTCCGGAATACCGGGCTGGCCTCGAGCAGCTGGTCGTAAGTTCCCTGCGCGGTAACCTTCCCGCCTTCCAGCTGCAGTATAAAATCGCAGCGCTTCAGAGTGGTGACGCGGTGGGCAATGATCAGAATTGTAACGTCCTTATTTACGCCTTCGATAGCTTCCATCACGGCCTGCTCCGTGGCGCTATCGAGCGCGCTGGTGGCTTCGTCGAAGACCAGCACCGAAGCGCGCTTATAAAGCGCCCTGGCTATCCCTATCCGCTGCCTCTGGCCGCCCGACAGCTGCACGCCGCGCTCGCCCACGCGGGCGCCGTAGCCCTCGGGCTTGCTCTCGATAAATTCGGCTATCTGGGCCTGGCGCGCAGCCTGCTTCACCCTGTCCATGTCTATAAGCTCCGGCGGAACTCCGAAAGCTATATTCTCGGCCAGCGTGGTATCGGCAAGGTAAATGGCCTGCGGCACATGGGCGATAGCCCTTTGCCAGGGCCTGATATTCGTCTTATCGATAGGCGTCCCGTCCACAAGAAGCCGCCCGTCCTCCGGGGTAAGCAGGCTCATCAGCAGGTCGATGGTCGTGCTTTTGCCGCTGCCTGTAGTCCCGACAAAGCCGACCCTGGCGCCTTTAGGGATAGTCAAATTAAGGCCGTCCAGTATCCACGGCCCGTCGGCGCCATAGCGGAACCTGACTGAGTCGAAACGTATTTCTTTTTTGAAGTCCAGCGGAACCGGCGCAGGGCCATGCGCTTCCGGCGGAAGAGGCCTGTCGAGTATATCTAAAACGTCGGACAACTGCACCTGGTTGCTCGCTATGCTGGTCCAGGCATTGTAGATCTGCTGAAGAGCCGGCAGCAGGCGCTGCGCGCCGACAGCCAGGGCGCCAAGCACCGGGAACGCCGCGGAGATTCCGCCTGGCTGACGGCTCAGCCAGAAAGCCAATACGGTTATCAGGACCATGCCCACTGCCTCTATGGCATAGCGCGGCCCTTGCCCTACAAAAGAATTATCTCCCTGCGCCTGGCGGAAAGGCAGGTCGGCTTTCCTGTACACGTCGCAATAGACCGGCTGCGTTCCGTCCAAAAGCACGTCCCTTATTCCCCCCAGCCCCTCCTGCAGCGCCTTTAGAAGCTGGGCCTGCTCGCGAACTATCCGCGCGCTGTTTCGGCGCAGCCTCCGGCGGTACGCCAGCGTGATAACTGCGTAGCTCGCGCCGAATCCGAGAGTAGCGATAGTAGCCACAAGCGGATCTATGGCCATTAAGGCGGCCATGACCGCGACCAGGACCAAAGCGGAACTTACAAGGGCCAGAACAGGCAGCATAATCCCGAACAATACGCCGTTCACTTTATTGGTGATGCCGTTTATCACCTCGCTGCTGTTGCTGGAAATATGTTCCTGGTAAGGCTGGTAAAGGGTCCGGCGGTAAACCTCAATGCTCAGCTCGGAGCCGCTGGAAGCCGTGAGCTTCGTGCTTACCCACAGTAGGACTATGCGTATTAGCCCGGCGCCCAGCGCGACAACGGCGAAGGACACGGTGAAAGGCAGCACGAGCTGTTCGGGCGCGGTTATCCCGAAATGCCTGATGAAAGACGCGGCCAGCGGGTAATTGAAGACGCGCTCCGGCGCGGTTATAACGGCGAGAAAAGGAAGTATGGCGCCGATGCTTACCACCTCCGCCAGCGCGCTGACCAGCATCAGGATAAGCAGGAGCAGGAACTGCCGGCGCCGCCTGCCCGGCAAATGGTCCCAGAGCCTTACAAGCAGGCTCGGGAGCGAGGGCGGCTTTGCTTTATTCACTTTTTGGCTACCGCCTTGGCCGGCGCGGCGGCCGGCTGAAGGTACCATTTGTAGCTGGCCGCTATCCCGTCGCGCAGGGAGACGGAAGGCCGCCAGCCCAGTTTCGTCATCCTGGAATTGTCCAGGAACTTTCGCGGCGCCCCGTCCGGCTTGGTGGAATCGTAAACGATGTCGCCGCCGTAGCCTACGCAGTCGCTGATCGCGAGCGCCAGGTCCTTGAGCTTTATATCGCTGCCCGAGCCGATATTGATGACCTCGCCGATGTCTTTGTAATCGCATTTCTCCATCAGGAAGACGCAGGCGTCGGCCAGGTCGTCGACATAGAGGAACTCGCGGAAAACCTCGCCGGTACCCCAAAGCTTCAGGCTGTCGGCGGTGATCCCCAGCTTCCCGAGTACGGAAACCAGCCCTTTTTCTCCCGAGCGCGCTTCGGCGTCCAAGCCGAAGCCCACGGGATTGCTTGCCAAGTCGGCCGCCAGAGCTTTGAGATCCCCGGCCCTCAGCAGCTTCGCAAGGTGGAACTTGCGAAGCATAGCCGGCAGAACGTGGGAGGTTTCCAGGTTGTAATTATCATGCGGGCCGTAAAGGTTGGTGGGCATGACGGAAATATAATTGTCGCCGTACTGCTCGTTATAATAGCGGCAAAGCTTGAGCGCGGCTATCTTGGCTATCGCGTAAGGCTCATTGGTTGGCTCCAGCGCGCTGGTCAGGAGCGAGCTCTCGGCCATAGGCTGGGGGGCCAGCTTGGGATAAATGCAGGAGGAGCCGAGGTTCAGGAGCTTTTTAACTCCGGTCTTATGCGCGGCGTGGATGACGTTCAGCGCTATCGCCAGATTGTCGTAGATGAACTCGGCTTTATAAGTACTGTTCGCGATTATCCCGCCCACCCTGGCGGCGGCGAGGAAAACGCTGTCTATCTTATGCGACTGGAAGAATTTCTCGGTCTCTGCCTGGCGGCACAGGTCCAGTTTCTTCGAGCTTTCGGTCAAAAGCTCCCTGCCCGGCTCTTTCGAAAGCCTTTTTAGAAGCGCCGAGCCGACCAGCCCGGTATGTCCGGCGATATAAGTTAGGCGTTTTGTTTCCATAAGTTAATTCAGAACGGCGACTTAAAATCCCCAAGCGCCGGGAAAGCGGCGTCGCGCGGCGAGATCAAGGGCTTTCCCGCCGGCCACTTGATCCCGGCCGAGTTCCAGAGTATCCCCGCGTCGTTCTCGACGGAATGCACTGTCGACGTCCTGTAAAGCATCAGCGAGTTAGCGGACAAAGAGTAAAAACCGTGGGCGCAGCCCTTGGGGATATACAGCATATTGCTTTTTTCGGCGCTAAGCTTAAGGGTAAAAGCTTTTCCATAGGTCCGCGATCTTTTGCGCAGGTCGAGCACCGCGTCGAGGACCTCGCCTTCCAGGCAGCAGACCAGCTTGATATGGGCCGCCGGCGGGGTCTGGAAATGCAGGCCGCGCAGCACGCCTTTCGCCGAGACCGAATAGAATTCCTCGGTAAAAGTTCCCTCCAGGCCGAGTTTCTTAAAGCCGGGCGCGTGGAAGATCTTGACGAAAGTCCCACGCTTGTCCTTGTGCACGTTCGGCAGGAGTTCGAAGCAGCCGCTTACAGGCGTGTCTTTTTTTATAAAGCTCATATCATTCCCAGTCGTCTGTCCGGATATTCTCCGCGGGGACGCCGTCCGCCGCCAGGGAACTCTTGAAATTCTTTATCATTACGGGCGGCCCCGAGATAAAATAAACCGCGGCGGGCCCGTTCTCTTTCAAAATAGTCTTGATGTCCAGCCGGCCGTCCTTTTCCTCGTTCAGAACCTTGAAGCTGAAAGATGGATTGACCGCCCGGGCCTTTTCCAGGTTGGCAGCGTAAAGCTGGTGCGATGGATTCCTCACGCCGAAATAAAGCCTGGGCTCAGGGTAGGCCGCGAAAGTTTTGGAAGTGAAAAGCGAAAGAAAAGGCGTTATCCCTGTCCCGCCCGCTACAAAGACCGACTTCTTCCCGTCCTGTCCTTCCTGGAAAAGGTCCCCGTAGGGAAGCTTCACATGGATGACCTTCCCCGGCGCCAATTCAACCGCCATGCGCGCGGTGAATTTTCCTTTCGCGGCGAAAGTTATTTTTATAGTTTCGTCGTCGGGAGAGCTCTGCATCGAGAAACAGCGCGATTCCGGCCAGGGCCCTGCGGGATCGTATTCGTCCAGCGCGAGGTGCAGGAACTGGCCGGGATTGTACTTATAGGCCTTCTCGAGCGGGCGCAGGGTCACGGTCCTGATGTCGGCGACAGGATTCTCCACTGAAACCACTTCGGACCTGTATTTTTTTACGATCATTTTGAGTGCTTGCCCATGAATTCGGCCACGCAGTCCCCGACATAGGAGAACATCTCCTCCGTCATTCCGGGATAGGTACCGAGGAAGAAAGTATTGTTCATGATGAAATCCGTGACCGGGAGCTTCCCCTCCACCCGGCAGGGCCTGTCTATAAAGGCCGGCTGGCGGAGGATATTCCCGGCGAAGATATTCCTGGTCTCGATGCGGCGCTCGTTCAGGAAAGTCACCAGCTCATTGCGGGTGAAAGGAGCGTCCTCTTTAACCGACAGGATATAGGTGAACCAGGAAGGGTCCGCGTCCGGCGTGGCTTCCGGGAGCAGGAAGTATTTGGAGTAAGCGGAGAACATCTCCTGGTAGCGCTTGAAATTCGCGCGCCGCTTCCCGCCGAAGGTCTCCAGCTTGTCCATCTGGGCGGAACCGATAGCCGCCTGCATATCGGTCATCTTCAGGTTATAGCCTATCTCGGAATAGACGTATTTATGATCGTAGCCGACGGGCAGGGTTCCGAACTGCTGGGTGAAGCGCTTGCCGCAGGTATTGTTCTCCCCGCCGGCGCAGTAACAGTCGCGGCCCCAATCGCGGAAGGAGCGCACTATCTGGGCCAGCTGCTCATTATTAGTGACCACGGCGCCCCCCTCCCCGGTGGTGATATGGTGGGCGGGATAGAAAGAGATAGTGGCGATATGGCCGAAAGTCCCGGTGTATTTCCCTTTATAGCGGCTGCCGAAAGCGTCGCAATTGTCCTCTATAAGCCAGAGGTCATGCTCTTTGACTATCTTAAGCACCGCGTCCAGGTCGAAAGGATTGCCGAGGGTATGGGCGATGAAGACAGCGCGGGTTTTGGGCGAGACGGCTTTTTTAAGCGCTTCAACGTCGATATTGTAAGTGGGGAGCTGCACGTCCACGAAAACCGGGATCAGGCCGTTCTGGAGTATGGGCGTAACGGTGGCCGGGAAGCCGGCCGCCACGGTGATCACTTCGTCGCCGGGGACCAGCCTTTTCTTGCCAAGCTTCTTAGAGGTCAGCGCGGAAAGAGCTATCAAATTGGAGGAAGAGCCGGAATTCGTCAGGATCACGTTCTCTACGCCGAGGAAATCGGAGATCTTCTCGGCGAAGCTTTCGGAGTACCGGCCCTCGGTCAGCCAGAAATCGAGCGAAGAATCCACCAGGGCCACAAGTTCTTTCTCGTCGAAAACCCGGCCCGCGTAGCGGACCGTGTCTTTTTCCCTGTTAAAAGGCTTGGGCGCGAAAGCTGTCGAATGGTAGGCCTTAACCGCGCTTAAAATTTCTTCTCTCTTCATTGTATACCTCTCAGTAGTTTAAAAACGTCTTCATTCCGCGTATTCGCGTATCTGCGCCAGGCAAACTTCAAGCATCTCTTCCCCGTTCTGGTAAGCGCGGGTCCAGGAGACTATTTTGTCTATAGCCTGGCCCACATGCCAGCGGGGCGTCCAGCCGAGCTCCCGGCGGGCCTTGGAGGAATCCAGCTTAAGGAAATGCGCCTCATGCGGATGCCGGCCTTTGTCTATCACATAGCCCGGGGCTTCCGGCCAGGCGGAGAACATCCGCTTCACTATCCATTCCACGTCCTTCGCGTCCCCGGCGTCGGGACCGAAGTTCCAGGCCTCGCCGCAGCGTGGGCCGTGTGTATAAAGAAGTTCGGCCAGCCGCAGGTAGCCCGCAAGCGGTTCAAGCACATGCTGCCAGGGGCGGATAGCGCGCGGATTGCGTATCCGGACTTTCTCCCCTTTCAGTGCGGCGCGTATCATATCGGGGATAAGCCGGTCCGCGGCCCAGTCCCCGCCGCCTATCACATTCCCGGCGCGGGCCGAAGCCACGGCCACGCCGTGTTTTTCATATCCGGCCGGATTGAAAAAAGAATTCCTGTAAGCGGAGGTGACCAGCTCGGAGCAGGCTTTGCTCGAAGAGTAAGGGTCATAGCCGCCAAGCGGCTCGCCCTCTTTATACCCGCGCAAATGCTCTTTATTCTCATAGCATTTGTCCGTTGTGACATTGACCACGGCTTTTACCGAAGGGCAGGCCCGCACAGCCTCGAACATATTCACCGCGCCCATCACGTTCGTGGCGTAAGTTTCCGCCGGGGTCCGGTAGGATTCCCTTACCAGCGGCTGCGCGGCCATATGTATCACTATCTCCGGCTTCGCTTCCAGCATGGCTTTTTTAAATTTAGCGGCGTCGCGCACATCGCCGATATTCGACTTAACGCGCTTGTCCAGGCGGCATAACTTGAAAAGGCTGGGCTCAGTAGGCGGCTTAAGCGCATAGCCGGTAACCTTCGCGCCGAGCGAATCAAGCCAGATAGAAAGCCAGGCGCCTTTAAAGCCGGTATGACCGGTCAGGAATACTTTCTTGTTTTTCCAGGAGCCTTTCATTTCCAGACCTTCCAGGGCGCGTCGCCGGACTTCCAGTGGTTTTCCAGGTCCAGCTTGTCGCGCAGGGTATCCATGCATTTCCAGAAACCGGTATGGGTATAAGCGGCCAGCTTCCCGTCGGCCGCCAAATTCTCGAGCGGGGCGCGCTCCCAGATAGTAGGGTCGCCGTCCTTTATGTAATCGAAGATCCCCGGCTCCAGCACGAAGAAGCCGCCGTTTATCCAGGCCCCGTCGCCCTGCGGTTTCTCCTGGAAAGAGCTCACCGCCCCGTCCGCCGCTATATTGACCGCGCCGAAGCGCCCCTGCGGCTGTATCGCCGTCATCGTAGCCAGCCCGCCTTTTTTCTTATGGTAGGCCGCGAGCTTTTTAAGGTCCACGTCCGCCACCCCGTCGCCGTAGGTAAGCATGAAAGGTTTTTTGCCCACGTATTCCTGCACGCGCTTTATGCGCCCGCCGGTCATGGTATTAAGCCCGGTGTCCACAAGCGTCACCTTCCAGGGCTCGGCTTTCTTATGGTGCACCTCCATCTTATTGTTCTTCATGTCGATGGTCACGTCGGCCTGGTGCAGGAAATAGTTCGCGAAATATTCCTTTATCATGTACCCTTTATAGCCTAGGCACAGGACGAAGTCGTTGAAGCCGTAATGCGAGTAGATCTTCATGATATGCCAGAGCATCGGCTTCGTGCCTATCTCGGTCATCGGCTTCGGCTTAATATCCGTCTCCTCGCTAAGCCGAGTCCCCATCCCGCCCGCCAGAATAACAACTTTCATATTTTCTCCTAAAGGGGACAGGCTACTTTTTCTTGTCCCTGCCGTAGATATCGTTAAAGCGCACTATATCGTCTTCCCCGACGTATTCTCCGTTCTGCACCTCTATCATTTCCAGCGGGACCTTGCCCGGGTTCTCAAGGCGGTGGCCGGTGGACTTGGGCACATAGGTGCTTTCATTCTCGTGGACCAGCGAAGTTGTTTTGCCCAAAGTCACCTTTGCGGTTCCCTTCACTATGATCCAATGCTCGCTGCGGTGGTAATGAAGCTGGTGGCTGAGCTTATGGCCGGGGTTCACCACTATCCGCTTTATTTTGTAGCGCGGGCCTTCTTCGAGAACGGTATAAGAACCCCAGGGGCGGTAAGTGGTGGTATGCTCCACCACTTCTTTGCGCTTCCGCTCTTTAAGCATGTCCACAACTTCTTTCACGCGCTGCGCCTCGCCGCGCCTGGCTATAAGCAAAGCGTCAACGGTATCCACTATTATCAGGTCTTTAAGCCCTATCGTGGAGATAAGCCGGTTCTCCCCCATCACTATAGTGCGCTTTGTATCCAGCGCGAGCACGTCGCCGACTTTAACATTACCGTCGGAATCCGGCTTGATGACCTCGGGGAGAGAATCCCAGGAGCCAACGTCGGACCAGAGTATGTCTATAGGCAGCACCGCGGCTTTTTTGGATTTCTCCATCACCGCGTAGTCTATCGAGATGGAAGGCATATTCTTGAAATCGGCCAGCATCTTCGCTAGCGTCTGCGGCATTTTGCGGCTTATCTCCGGGGCATAAGCCTTGAATTCGGCGAGCATCGTGGCGATCGTGAAAGAGAACATCCCGGAGTTCCAGTAATAATTCCCGTCCTTCAGATATTTCTCGGCCGTCTTCAGGTCCGGCTTCTCGGCGAATTTCTCCACCTTGCACACGCCGGGCCCCTTCCCGCCTTTTTTAATATAACCGTAGCCGGTTTCGGGGCGGCTGGGCTTTATCCCGAAAGTGACTATGCTGCCGGCTTTAGCGGCCGTCTCGGCCTGGCGGGCGTACTTCGCGAATTTTTCGACGGGCTCGATTATGTGATCGGAAGGGCAGATGAATATCACTTCGTCATTTTTGCACTTGAGCTTTTCAAGGCAGTACTTCATTACCAGCGCTATGGCCGGGGCCGTATTCCGCCCGACGGGCTCGAGTATCACATTGTTCTCTATGGTCGGGGAGACCGACCTGAGGTCCGCCTGCACGTGGAACTGGTAATCCTGATTGGTTATGACGAAGATATCGTGCAGGGGCACGACCGCGGCGAGCCTTTCCACCGTCTGGCAGAGCAGGGACTTCCCGCCGTTCAGCTTTATGAACTGCTTGGGCAGCCCGTAGCGGGAAACAGGCCAGAGCCGCGTGCCGGAGCCGCCGGCGAGGATTATAGCTTTCATAAATTCACCTTCTTCTTTTCCAATCGTTTAAGCTCGGCGTCCACCATAAGCTTCACCAGCTCCGCGAATCCGGTCTTCGGCTTCCAGCCAAGTTTCAGCTTCGCCTTGGAGGCGTCGCCCACAAGCAGGTCAACCTCGGCGGGGCGGTAGAATTCTTTTGAGACTTCAACCACCACCTTGCCGGTCTTCGCGTTCAGGCCTTTCTCGGACAGGCCCGACCCTTTCCATTTCAGCTTGATCCCGGCCGCGGCGAAAGCGGCCTCCACGAATTCGCGCACAGTATGGGTCTCCCCGGTGGCAAGTATGTAGTCGTCAGGCTTCGGCTGCTGCAAAATAAGCCACATCCCTTCCACATATTCCTTGGCATAGCCCCAGTCGCGCCGGGCTTCCAGGTTCCCGACGGTAACTTTTTCCTGCAGCCCTTTTTTAATGCTGGCGGCCGCGGCCGTTATCTTCCGCGTCACGAATTCCTCGCCCCGGAGCGGGCTTTCATGGTTGAATAAAATTCCGCAGTTCGCGTGCAGGCCGTAAGCCTGGCGGTAGTTCACCGTTATCCAGTGGGCGTAAAGCTTGGCCACGGCGTAGGGGCTCTTCGGGTAGAAAGCGGTGGTCTCATTGCGCTGGGCGCCGCCGGTGCTGCCGAAAAGCTCCGCCGTGGAGGCCTGGTAGAACCGCGCGGCCGGGCAGACTTTGCGTATAGCTTCGAGCATCCTGGTAACGCCGACGGCGTTCACCTCGGCGGTAAGCACCGGCTGGTCGAAAGAAAGCTTCACTATGCTCTGCGCCGCGAAATTATAGATCTCGTTCGGCATGATCTTCTCTAGCGCGTCCATGATATTGGTCGGCTCGAGCAGGTCGAGGGAAATTTCTTTCACTTTCCCCTCTATACCGAGCTCGCGCAGGCGCCAGATCCCGGTATCCCCGCCGCGGTCGGCGCCGTAGACCTTGTAGCCTTTATCAAGCAGGAACCTGCTTAGATAAGCCCCGTCCTGACCGCGGCTCCCGGTGATCAAAGCTTTTTTCATATAGCCTTAGCAGTTCTTTACCGCGCCGTAGCCGGCTTTCGCAAGGCAATGCTCGCTCAGAGCGAGCTGCAGGTCGCCTTCGGCCATTTCGGAAACGAGGCCTTCGAAAGAAGTCTCCGGCTTCCAGCCCAGGACCTTCCGGGATTTGGCCGGGTTCCCGAGCAAAGTTTCCACTTCGGCCGGGCGGTAGAACTTAGGATCGATGCGCACTATCACATCTCCCACTTTCACTTTAACATCGGCTTCCAGGCCGGGGCGCGGCTTCACGGACTTAACATAGCCGGTCTCCCCAGTGCCTTTCCCCTTCCAGCCTACCGTTATCCCCAGCTCTTTTGCGGCGAGCTCGATGAACTTGCGCACGGAATACTGCTTCCCCGTCGCTATCACGAAATCCTCGGCTTTCTTCTGCTGCAGGATCAGCCACATCGCGCGCACATAGTCCCGGGCATGGCCCCAGTCGCGCAGCGAATTGATATTCCCCATATAAAGGCATTTCTGCTCGCCCAGGAGTATCCGGGCCATAGCGCGGGTGATCTTCCGCGTCACGAATTCCTCGCCGCGCAGCGGGCTCTCATGGTTGAAGAGTATCCCGTTGCAGGCGAAGATATCGTAGGACTCGCGGTAATTTATGGTTATCCAGTAAGCGTACATCTTGGCCACGCCGTAAGGGCTGCGCGGGTAGAAAGGGGTCTTTTCGCTCTGCGGTATCTCCTGCACTTTGCCGTAAAGCTCCGAGGTGGAAGCCTGGTAAATGCGGGTTTTTTTCGTCAGGCCGAGCAGGCGGATGGCCTCGAGCAGGCGCATCGTGCCCAGCCCGTCGCAGTCGGCGGTATATTCCGGCTCTTCGAAGCTCACGGCCACATGGCTCTGCGCGCCCAGGTTGTAGATCTCGTCCGGCTTTATTTCGCCTATCAGCCTGGTCAAATTGGTGGAATCGGTCAGGTCGCCGTAATGAAGCTTAAGCCGCGGATGCGCGACAAGGTGCTTTATCCGGGCCATATTGAAAGAGGCCGAGCGCCGGCGCAGGCCGTGCACTTCATACCCTTTGTTCAAAAGAAATTCCGAAAGATAAGCCCCGTCCTGCCCCGTGATCCCGGTTATTAAAGCCTTTTTCATCGATTCTCCTTGAAAAGGGGACAGGCTACTTTATTCCGCCCCTTATAATATAGATATTATAGCAAAACTAAAAAGACCGGGAATCGCCCTCGATTTCCGGTCTTTTCGCGCCTGAGCTTTTGATTATTTTTTCTGACCGCTTATAACATGGTCCACCACGGCATGGCAGATAGCCGCGTGCGCGGTTTCCACCACCCCGTACACAGAGGAAGGCACATAAAAGTTGATCGCGCCCATCGAGCGCAAAGGATTATCCGCGCCGAAGCCGGAAAGCGTCACAAGAAAGCAGCCCTTCTTCAGCGCCGTCTCCGCGGCCTTTAGGATATTCGGGGACTTCCCAGAACTGCTTATCGCAACAAAAACGTCGCCTTTTTCGGCGAAGGTCTCGGCCGGGGCCGAATAAACATTTTCATAGCCCAGGTCATTGGCCAGGCAGGTGAGCAGGGACGCGTCCGAAAAGCAAAGAGCCTTTACCCCGCCGTTCTTCCAGAGGTCGGCGGCCATATGGCTGGCGATAGAGGAACTGCCGCCGTTGCCGATATAAATAACCTTGCCGGAGCCGGCCGCGCATTTTGCCACCGCTTCGTAAAAAGCGGTTATCCCCCCGCCCACGCCGAGCTTTTCCCCGCCCGCCGTGCAGGCGCAGCTTCGGGTCCCTTCGAAAACGGATTCAAGAAAAGCGTCGCCGAAATTTTTCATATTTTCTCCAGGTAAATACAGGCCAGCGGTTTAATTAGCGCCGCGGACAAGCCTCTCCGCCGCTTTCTTTATGTCGGCCGCGCCGGGATAAAAAGCCTTCTCCAGCTCGGCGCCGGCGGGCGTCGGCACGTCGGGCAGGCCCACGCGCAGCACCGGGGCCTTCAGGGCCCCGAAAGCTTTCTCCGCGGCCTGCGCCGCTATCTCGGCGGAGATCCCAGTCATCACCCCGCCGACGTCCGCTATCACAAGCCTGCCGGTCTTCCGGACGGAAGCAAGGATGGTCTCCATATCCAGCGGCTTGATGGTGCGGGGGTCGATCACCTCGGCGCTTATCCCGTCCTTCTCCAGCTCCCGGGCGGCCTTTACCGCCTCGTAAACCATCAGGGAGACCGCCACTATAGTAATGTCCTTCCCCTCTTTGCGGACCACGGCTTTCCCGAAAGGCGCTTCATAAATTTCTTCCGGCACATAGCCCTTGAAATCGTAAAGCCAGCGGTGCTCGCAGAACATGACCGGGCCGCCGTCCCTGACCGCGGCTATCAGCAGGCCTTTCGCGTCGTAGGGCGTGGCCGGCGTTACCACCTTGAGCCCGGCGAAATGAGTGAACAGGCCGTGCAGCGCCTGCGAATGCTGGGCGGCCGAGCCCCAGCCCCTGCCTATTATGCTTCGTATCACCAGCGGCACGGTGACCTTCCCGCCGGTCATATAGCGCCACTTCGCGGCGTGGTTGACTATCTGGTCCAGGCACATCGGGAGGAAGTCCATCCGCATATGGATGAAGACCGGGCGCATACCGCACATCGCGCTCCCGGCGGCTATCCCGGTAAGGCCGTTCTCGGCGATAGGCATGTCCATCACGCGGTCCGGGCCGAACTCCCTGGCCAGGCCGACGGTGGAGCCGAAGACCCCGCCCGGGTCGTCTATCCCCTCGCCTATCAAATACACTTCGGGGCTGGTCGCAAGAAGCTGGCGCTGCGCCTCCAGCAGGGCGGCGCGGTAAGTGATATTCCTCAGGCCCTCTTTCTCCGAGGCCTCGAAATCCTGTTTGTCGATAAGTACTTTTGTCCAGGGCATATTAAGAGTACACGTCCGTGTAAAGTTCCTCGGGGCTCTGGTGAGGCGAAGCCTTGGCAAAGCTCCAGGCTGCTTCTATCTCGGCGTTTATCTCCGCTTTGATACCGTCCAGGAGCGCGTCGTCAAGAACGCCTTCCGCGCGCAGCTTCTTCAGATAGTTCTCCACCGGGCATTTCTTCTGCCACTCGAAAAATTCTTCTTTAGGCCGGCAGCCTTTCTCGTAATCGCAGTCGGGCCCGACGTGTCCCTTCCACCTGTAAGTGGGGAATTCGAGGAAGTACGGGCCATTCCCGGCCCTTATATGCGCCACGGCTTTCTCCGCCGCGGCGCAGACGGCCTCGGGGTCGTTCCCGTCGGCCAGCTCGAAAGGTATGCCGAAGCCGGGCGCCCGCTTCGAGATCGTCCCCTCGGCGTGCCGGGCGGACTGGGGCGAATTGGTGGCGTAAAAATTATTCTCGCAGACGAAAAGCACCGGCAGCTTCCTGAGGGCCGCGAAATTCATCGTCTCCTGCAGCACGCCCTCGTCGCTGGCCCCGTCGCCGAAATAAGTTACGGACAGGCGCTTCTCGCCTTTCATTTTAATAGCAAGCGCGGCGCCGGCCCCAAGCGGGATGCTCCCGCCGACTATGGCCGAGGTCCCCATGCAGTTCTTGTCGGTATCGACGAAATGCATCGAACCGCCCTTGCCCTTCGCGCAGCCGGTGGCTTTGCCGTAAAGCTCGGCCACTATCGGCTTCAGGTCCGTGCCTTTGCAAAGATAATGGCCGTGGTTTCGGTGGGTGCTGAAAACATAATCCTCGGCCTTCAAATTCTGCGAAACCCCGGCGGCCACGGCCTCCTGGCCGATATAAAGATGCACCGGCGTCTTCATCTCCTGCTCGCCGTAAACGGCGACTATCTTTTCTTCGAACAGCCGCGCTCGAAGCATTTTTTTCAAAAGGTCTATTTTGATCTCGGGCTTCATATAAAATTAGAGTGCTCCACCGGGTTCTTAAGCTGCCAGAGGTAGCGGTTCACCTCGTCCATCCGGCAGTTCACGCGGCAGGTAGAAGCGTCCATCCCGCAGACGTACTTGAGGGATCTCTTCCGCTTCTCCCCCTCCCAGATCTGCTTGAAAGTCTTTTCATTCAGGTTCCCGTAGCGGAAAGTCTCGTTCCCGAGGAACATGCTGCAGCCCCAGACGTTCCCGCCGGCGTCGATATACGACCAGAAAGGCAGCGCAAGGCAGCGTTTATAGGGCCGGCAGCCCTCGTCCCACTTCTTCATCGTGTTCAGCCTGAAGATGACCGAGAAGCCCGGCCGGTTTATTTTCTCTAGCTCGACGGAGAGTTTCTCATAATCGGCGTAATGGATGTCCTTGTATTTATCCGTGACGCTCTGCGGGTGCTGCGAATAAGGCTTTATCACCAGGTAATCCATGCCCGCATTCCTGGCCTTAAGGGCCAGGTCCACGGCTTCGTGGGCGTTCTCCGGCAGCAGGACCATCTGCATGCCGAGCGCGCAGGCGTATTTTTTCTTCTTCTTAAGCGCCGCCGCATAGCCGAGATTCTCGAAGACCCTCGAAAAATCGGAAGGATTGCAGCGGTGGATCTGCCCGTAGGTTATCGGCGTAGCGCCGTTTATGCTCACCTTTATCCAGGAAGTGGTCGGAAGTATCTTGTCTATGATCGCGGGCTTCATGAGCGCCGCGTTCGTGGTGAAAGAAGTGTCTATCCCGCATTTGTTCGCGTGCACGGAGATCGCGGCCATGTCGGGATGGAGGAAAGGCTCCCCCTCGCCGGCGAACATCACGCTTTTCAGGCCCAGCCCGCCCATTTCCTTCAGGCGGGCCTTGATCATCTTCGTGTCCAGGAAGCGGGGCTTATAGCCCATGAAATCGAGCGCGCAGTAAACGCAGCGGTGGTTGCAGGCGCCCGACGGGGAGATCTCGGCGTAAACCGGGTAGATGTTCTTCCCTTTCAGCCAGTCGCTGACGCGCTCCGGGTGGTAGATAAGTTTATGGGCGTCTATGCGGTATTTATCCATTTAGTGGAACCTTCCCAGCACGTCGCGGTACCTGGTGGCGACCTGGTAAAGCAAATTGAGGAAGAGCAGCCCGCTGCAGACGGCCGCGGCCCCGAGCCTGCCGCGCATTTTCCCGGCTTCGCCTTTTTTCACCGCCTCTATCACCCCCGGCAGCAGGCTCGCCCCGTAAGAGGCGAGGATGAGCACGGACGGGATAAAGGGCATCCGCTTCCTGCCCTCGGCGCAGAAAAGGGTCACGAAAACGCCCACAAAAACGGCGATTATCGCTATGGGTCCCGCGGCGTTCTTATCTTTGAATGAGAAAGCGATGCCCAGCACGCAAAGAGGGAAAATGATCATGTTCTCGAGCAGGCTAAGGACGAACATGGTCTTCCTCGCCGGGTAATCCCCGCTGTAAAAAGAGAAAGAAGAGACGAAAGAAAGATGCTTCGAGATCTTAAGGAAGAACAGCTGCACTTCCCTCCACGGGTTTTCCCGGATGAAGGTCAGGGCCTTGTCCAGGCAGATCCGGCTCTTTTCCGCCTTGCTCAGGGAGTCGTCCACGTAGAACTTGCCGTATTCCTCCTGGTTGAAATAGAAGTCGGCCCCGCCCGTGGCGTAAGGATTATGCCCCACGAAAATAGTATCGGCCCAGGTCGGCTCCAGGATGGTCGGGGTATCTTTCAGCCTGGCCCCCCTTATGCTCCACGGCAAAATGGTCAGGAAAGTGAAAGCCGTGAAGATAACCGCTCTTTTAAGCCACCCTTCTTCTTTGTACTTGTAATAGATCCAGAACAGGAAAGCCGGCAAGCCGATTATGAAAAGGGCCTTCACCATGCAGGTGAGCCCGAGGAAAAAACCGCCGAGCGCGGAACTCTTGTTCCTGATCACCAGGTAAACCGTCACGGTTAACAGGAGCATGCCGAAAGTCTCCGCCATCATCACGCCGCAGTACCAGATCATGTCAACGTAAACTGCGGACAGGACGAGCGAAATATAGCCCGCCTTCCGGCCGAAAGCCTCTTTCGCGCAAAGGTAGATAAAAAGGCAGGTCAGGGTGGAGAACAGGACGTTGACCATATTGAAAAGAACGTAGCTCTCGCCGAAGACCTTGGTCACCAGGGCGAGCACGATGGGATAAAGCGGCGTCCAGCCGACGGGATAAGGCAGCCCGGCCGCCAGGGCGCTCCTCGCCATGTCCCAGGAGGCCATATCGCTCCAGGGCAGGACCTTTACGCTGAAAACATAAGCCGTCCTGAGCGCGAACCCGAAAAGCAGGAGCCCCCAGAAAACCGGGCGGGCGGGATCTTTCTCTTCAGGCTTTGCGTCGGTGTTCATAAAAGCGGTTTAGTCCTTCCCTTTATTTTCAGTTCCCAGTAAAGCCGCGCTATCGTCTTGAACACGCTCCAGACGTTCTTCGGGTACAGCGCCTTCGAGTGGCCGTGCTGGCGGATCCTTATCTTCATCCCCACCTCCACGTAGGAGCGCCCCTCGCTCAGCAGCCTCGCCAGGATCTCCGCCTGGTAGGCGAACCCGTCGGTGGTCATCGGGACTTTCGCCAGGAGTTCCCGCCTGTGCACCACGGGCCCGTTATAATACCTGAGCTTATAGCCGAACAGGAAGTTCAAAAGCGCCGTGAAGTTCCCGGACAGCGCGCGCCTCAGGAACGACCTCTCGCCGGAATTCGTGTGGTAAGGCAGGACCATGTCCGCCTTCCCCACGCAGTCGAAGATGTCCTTCAGGGACTCTTCCAGGATCTCGTTATCGCCGGGGACCAGGCCCACGTGATCTTTTGTGGCCAGGCCGACGCCCAGCCTGTAATTGTAGCCGAACCCGGAATTACGGGGATTATGAAAGACCTTCACTTCGGGATACTGCCTGGCGAGGTCGTCGGCTATCGCGCCCGTGCCGTCGGAGCTGGCGTCGTCTATCACCAGGATCTCGCTGTCGTCGAACCTCCCCGCCGCGGCCGCCCTGATGGCGGCTACGGTACCGGCGAGGTTCAGCGCCTCGTTGTAAGCCGGGACGATGACGGAGATCGAAGTTCTTTCGGTCATTTCAATATCGTGGTAACGGACTTATAGAGCGGCACCGGCTCTATGGAGGAGCGGTTGCAGACGATGCCAACTTTCAGGGCGCCGGCGAGGTTCCCCACCAGGCCCACCACTTCCATCGGGATGCCGGCGGCCGCCATGGGCGCCGTGACGGAGAGGAAAGCGTCCCCCGCCCCGACGCGGTCCACGATCTTGTCGGAAAAGACCGGGATCTCCGTGAACCCGGAGGAGCCGCTGTAGACGATCGCGCCGAGATGGCCGCGGGTCACGGACACCTTTTCGCAATGCATCCCGCGCGCTATCCGCTCGATGGCCAGCCGGATATCGCCGTATTTGTCCAGCGCGGCGTAGCGCATCTCCGGCTCGTCGATGCAGATATAATCCGCCCGGGAGTATTTCGTTATCAGGTTATAGCCCGTATTGGCGGAGTTGGTCTGGGTATTCACGGCCAGGAAACGGGCCTTGCGGCAAAGCACTTCCACGATCTTCTCGTCTATGAAGCCGTGGCCGAAGTCGGAAACGAGCACCATGTCGTACTGCGGGATCGCCTCTTCGAGGAAAGCCTGCACCCCGGCGCTCAGCGCGGGGGCCAGCGGGTAATCGTTGAAGAACTGCACCTCGAACAGCTTGTTCATGAAAGCTGGGTCCACGAAACGGCGCTTGGTCACCGTGCAGGCGTCCGGGCGGGAAAAAAGCTTGGACTCGATATTCGCCTTCAGGTGGTCCAGCACGTACTCCCGCTTCTCGTCCTGCCCGCCCAGGCAGGTGACCATCCGCACCTCTTTGACGAACCCGGCGCTGTGGTTGGCGCAGGCCAGCACGCCGCCGGCGAAGCGCTCCTCGCTCACGAACTTGGTGCAGATTATGTTCTCCTTGGGGGATTTCCCGAGGCCTTTGCAGTAATGATACTCGTCGATGATCGCGTCGCCTATGACCAGGACCTTCATGGAGGCCAGCTTTTTCATCGAAGCTATTATGCTGTCCGCGCTGTGCCGGGTCTTGAATTCGTCCAGGAAAGCCTTGGTGGGGGCCGGGAAAACGCCGAAGAAGCTGTTGAGCAGCTCGGTGGAGCTGAAAGTTATCTCGTCGGTAAAATGGAGCCGCCCGCCGCCCTGCTCCACGGCCTCGCGCTCGTGCACGATGCCGCCGGTTATGTCCTGCTCGGGGGCGGCGTAGTCGGAGCCCTTCACGTAAACGCCGGGCTTGATCAGCTTTAAAGCCTCCACGGCGGTAGGCCAGGAATTCACGGCCACGTAATCCACGCAGGCCAGGGCGGCTATGGACTCGGCGCGCAGATGCTCGTTGAACACCGGCCGCCCGGGCCCTTTGTTCACGAACCTGTCCGGCGTGACGGTGACCACCAGCAGGTCGCCCTGCTGGCGGGCCGCCTGGAGGTGCTTGATATGGCCGGGATGCATCAGGTCGAAGACGCCGTGGCAATACGCCGCGGTTTTCCCCCTCTCCTTGAACTTGGCCACCTTGGCCGCGAGGTCCTCCACCGACAAGATCTTTAAGCTGTTGGACATTGAATTTTAGTTCTCCCGTTCGGCCGCCGTTACTTCTTCGCTTCCGGCGCCAGGTATTTGAACCAGTCCCTGGTCGCTTCGGCGATATTTTCAGGCGTCCACAGCGGCGCCTGCCGCCAGTAATCGATGTTCGCGAGTATTTCTTTCACTCCGTCGGCGAAAGAGACTTTGGCGCGCCAGTTCAGCGCTTTGGCTATCTTCGAAGTGTCGGCAAAAGTGCAGTCGGGCTCGCCCGGGCGCTTCGGTATATAAATTATCTCCCCGCCCAGCAGCTTCACCAGTTCGTTCACGCTGTAAGTTCCGCCTGAACCCACATTAAAGACCTCGTTGTGCACAGGGGACTCGGAAGCCGTAAAAAAAGCGTCGGCCACGTCGGTGACATAAGTAAAATCGCGGGTCTGGCTCCCGTCGCCCACCACGGTGAAAGGCTTATTGTTCAGTTTCTGCGCCAGGAAGACCCCGAA
Organism: Elusimicrobiales bacterium; assembly: GCA_028713125.1. Taxonomy (GTDB): domain Bacteria; phylum Elusimicrobiota; class Elusimicrobia; order Elusimicrobiales; family UBA9959; genus UBA9959. Next base: position 482,743 of record JAQTOU010000001.1, read on the forward strand.
GACCGCCCCGTAGGTCCCGGAGGTCCTGGAGCGCGTCCCGTACACGTTAAAGAGCCTGAGCGCGGTCACGGGGATCTTGTAAACCTGGCCCCAGTGCAGAGCGGTCCGCTCGCCCAGGAACTTGGTAAGCGCGTAAGGATACTGCGGGCGTATCTCCGCTGTCTCTTTAGTGGGAAATTCGTCGGGGATGCCGTAGCACGAGGAGGACGCGGTGTACACCACTTTCTTTATCCCGCAAAGCCGCGCGGCTTCCATAACGCACATAGTCCCGTTCACGTTCGAGCGGAAATATTCTACTGGATCGACTATGGAGGGGACGATATCGGCGAGCGCGGCCAAATGGAACACCCTGTCGGCGCCGGCAAAAACGGTCTTCAGCGCGGGCAGGTCGTTAATATCCTGCTGCACGACCTGTAAATTATGATCGCCCCTATGGTGTTTGAGGTTATCCGGGCGCCCGGTGGAAAAATTATCCACCACCGTGACTTTATGGCCTTCTTTCAAAAGCCTGTCGGTCACATGGCTGCCAATAAAACCGGCCCCGCCGGTCACAATACTGTGTATCCGCATAGATTGCCTATATTATATTAATTATAAGGCCGTCTTTAGCCCCGATAGCCTTGGGGAAGATCTTGCGGGAGAGTTTAAGGCCGGCCGCGCGGGCCGCGGGGGTGCGGTAGCGGTCTGCGGAGAAGTGTGTGATAGCCAGGCGTTTCGCCCCGGCCTCCACGGCCAGTTTGGCCGCGGTCTCGGGGTTGAAATGCGGCCAGCCCGGATTGGTCTCGCCCGGGGCATGGGCGCATTCGGTTATAAGCAGGTCGGCGCTTTTCGCAAGCTTTAAAGCGTTAGGGCAATAACCGGTATCGGTGCAATAAGTAACGACTTTCCCCTCAAGCTCAAGGCGCATCCCAAGTACGGGGTCGGCGTGCACAAGCGGCAGGGTGGTAATTTTAAAAGGAAGTTCCCCCGCCTGGGCAGGCAGTTCCAGCAGTTTCACTGGATAAGGCAGCTTGGCCAGCGGCACGGTAAAAGGATGGTTGACAAAAGTTTTAAGCAGGCGCCTCGCGCCTTTCCCGCCGCAGATAGTAAGGCCTTTCTTGAACTTGAATTTAACGATAGTATGCAGACCGGCTATATGGTCCAGGTGGAAATGGCTCAGAAGGATAAAGACCGGCTTGGTCCCGTCGCAGTACTGGTCCAGCTTGTAAATACCGTTCCCGGCGTCCAGCACTATATCCCAGCGCTCGGTCCGGATAAGCGCGGAAACGGTATTTCCCGTCGGGGTATCGTACCAGCCGTTCGTTCCGAGAAAAACTATTTTCATCTGGTATAGTTTTTCTTTATCCAGTTCTTGTAAGCGCCGGATTTCACGTTCTTAACCCATTCCGGGTTCGCTAGATACCAGTCCACGGTCTTCGCCAGCCCTTCCGCGAAACGCAGCGAAGGCTGCCAGCCGAGCTCGCGCTTTATCTTTGAAAAATCTATCGCATAGCGTCGGTCATGGCCGGCGCGGTCTTTGACATAGGTTATAAGGTCGACGTAGTTCTTCCCCTCGAGCGCTTTATTATGGCGGGCCGGGACGGCGCGCTCCAGGGCGCGGCAGATCCCTTTTACCACGTCGATATTGTACATCTCGCAGTTCCCGCCCACATTATAAGTCTCGCCGCAGCGGCCTTTGTTAAGTATCCGCCAGATAGCGGCGCAATGGTCTTCCACATAAAGCCAGTCGCGCACCTGCAGCCCGTCGCCGTAAACCGGCAGCGGCTTGCCCTCGAGCGCGTTCAGGATAGCGAGCGGAATAAGCTTTTCGGGGAAATGATAAGGCCCGTAATTGTTCGAACAATTAGAGATCGTCACCGGCAGGCCATAAGTGTCGCTATAAGCCCGCACCAGGTGGTCCGAAGAAGCCTTGGAAGCGGAGTAAGGACTATGCGGATCGTAAGGAGTAGTCTCTTTGAACTTCCCCGTCTTACCCAAAGATCCATAAACCTCGTCGGTGCTTACATGGTGGAAGCGCACATCTTTACGCCCCGCCCAAAGAGTACGAGACGCTTCAAGCAGGCTGAAAGTCCCGTGTATATTAGTCTCGATGAAATCTTTCGGCCCGAAGATAGAGCGGTCAACATGACTCTCGGCGGCGAAATGCGCCACCTCGGTTACCGCGTACTTCTTCATCAGTTCAAAGACGGTCTTATAATCGCAGATATCGCCCTTCACAAAAGTATAGCGGCCTTTATACTTCTTCTGTATATCCGCAAGGTTCTCCATATTCCCGGCATAAGTCAGCTTGTCCAAATTGACCACGCGGCCTTTGAACTTGGCTTTCTCGAAAACGTAGCGGATAAAATTAGACCCGATAAAACCGGCCCCGCCGGTCACAAGAATAGTTTTCATAATTTCGCGTCCTTTAATAGCGGAAGAGCGGCGTCCCTGCCCGACAGAAGCGGTGTCTTAGCAGGCCATTTAATACCTATCGCCGGGTCGTTCCAGATTATCCCTCCCTCTTCATTAGGGGTATACTCGAAAGTGCATTTATACATGATCTCGGCGGTCTTGCTCAGGACCAGGAAGCCGTGCGCGAAACCCGGCGGCAAATAAAGCATATGGGAATTCTCTGCCGTAAGCTCGACAGCTACCCATTTGCCGAAAGTCGGAGATTTAGGCCGTATGTCTACGCCAACGTCCAGCATGGCCCCGGCAATACAGCGCACAAGCTTGCCCTGCGCCGCCTTGCCACGCTGGTAATGAAGGCCGCGGAGCACGCCTTTGGAGGATTTTGAGTGATTATCCTGCACAAAATCCCCGGGAATTCCGGCCTGTATGAATTCCCGCTTTTTATAAGACTCGATGAAAAATCCCCTGTCGTCCTTAAAAATGCGGGGTTTGATCAAGACCAATCCGTCCAGCTTTAGTTTTTCAAAATCAAAAGGCATATTTCCCCTATTCCGCCGCTATCTTCTTCAGGTATTTCCCGTAGCTGTTCTTGCTCAGGCCCTCTGCAAGCCTCAACAGCGCAGCTTTGTTTATGAAGCCTAGGGCATAGGCTATCTCTTCTATACAGGCTATCTTCAGCCCCTGGCGGCGCTCTACGGTGGCTATAAACTCGCCGGCTTCCAAAAGGCTTTCAAAAGTCCCTGTGTCCAGCCAGGCGTAACCGCGCCCGAGCAGCTCCACATTGAGCACACCGCGCTTCAGATAAACCCTGTTCACGTCGGTGATCTCCAGTTCTCCGCGGGCGCTCGGCTTAATAGCCTTGGCCACTTTCACAACGTCGTTCGGATAGAAATAAAGCCCGGTTACAGCATAATTTGATTTGGGTTTCAGCGGCTTCTCTTCAATAGAAAGCGCTTTCCCGGCTTTATTGAACTCAACCACGCCATACCTCTCGGGGTCGTTCACATAATAACCGAAAACCGTAGCCCGCTTCTGTTTAGCGGCTTTCACAGCCCGGTGGAAAGCCTCAGGCAGGGCGTTCCCGTAGAAAATATTATCGCCCAGCACCAGGCAGACATCGTCCTTCCCCACAAATTCCTCGCCCAGGATAAAAGCCTGGGCCAGGCCCTCGGGCCGGGGCTGCTCTTTATAAGAAAGCTTCAGCCCCCACGCCGAGCCGTCCCCGAAGATCTCCCTGAAACGAGGAAGATCAGTGGGCGTAGAGATTATCAATATCTCCCTTATCCCCGCAAGCATAAGCACCGAAAGCGGATAATAGATCATCGGCTTATCGTAAACCGGCAGAAGCTGCTTGCACACTACGCTGGTGATAGGATAAAGCCGCGTCCCCGACCCGCCCGCAAGAATAATACCTTTCATGATCTTCTCCTTAAATTCCCTGCCCGATATCTATATTTTAGCAGACAATCCGCGTCCGGCACTATAGACGGCAGTACCGGCGACCCCTTGCGGAATGGTACTATATCTGGTACAATAAGAATATGACTACAATAACAACCAGCCAGGCCCGCGCGCAGCTCTTCAACCTTGTCGATGCGGCCGTCATCTCACACAGGCCGGTGCAGATAAAAGGGCGCCGCGCCTCCGCGGTCCTTGTTTCCGCCGAGGACTGGGAAGCGATACAGGAGACGCTTTACCTTCTGTCCACTCCCGGCATGCGCGAGTCCCTTGTCAAAAACATGAAAACCCCTGTGGCCAAGTGCTCAAAGAAGCTGCCATGGTGACCTGGCAGCTTGTTTTTACCCGCGACGCCTGTAAGGACGCGAAGAAGATCAAGGCCTCCGGGCTTCGCGGGCGCGTGGACGCTTTATTCGAGGTCCTGCGCGTTAATCCGTTCCAGAACCCCCCTCCTTACGAAAGACTGGTGGGAGATCTCTCCGGCGCCTGCTCACGGCGCATCAATATCAAACACCGCCTCGTCTACCAGGTTTACAAAGCCGAACACATCGTTAAAATACTGCGGATGTGGACCCATTACGAGTGAGTCCCCGGTTGCATAACCATACTTAACAAAAAGTCGGACTATTTGTATAGTATGGCTCAATAATAAAACAGGCTGCCTATTAAAGCAGCCTGTTTTTGAATAATTAGGCTTTCTTTACTTGGTCACGCAGTCGGGCGAAGAAGCGCTGACTTCGCAGACGGCCTGCACTACTTCCTGGGTAGCTATAACGGTGGTCACGGGCTCAACGACGGCCGGGGCGGCTTCTTCCACCGCTTCTTCCTTAGCCTCGGGCTTGGCGAGGGCGGCTTCTTCCTTGGCCTTGGCTTCAACAATGACCAGCTCGGCCTTTATTTCAGCCTTTTCTTCTTTGATCTTGGCGGGTTCGGAAGGAACCTCTACGGTGGGAGGAATTGCGACAGGGGCGGCGGCGGCGCCTTCGGCCTGGCTAACCTCGAGGCGCTGGTTCGGGACCAGGTCCACGGTGCGGTTCCTGTTGTCGGCTATCTGTATCGAGCCGGAGAACAAATCCCAGGTGGTCTGGCCGGCTTCGGACACTTCCACGCCGAACACCGTGCCGCGCACGGCGCAGACTGCGGCCGGGGTGCGTACGGAGAAACCGCGGCCCACGAATTTGCGGATCCAGGCCTGCATCTTTCCGCGCACTACGTTCACGGAGTTTTCCGTAGGGGACACTTTGTCGATAGCGAAGGTGGTATCGGCGCCCAGCCTTACTTTGGAGCCGTACTTTATATAAATTTCAGCCTTGCTCTTCGCGCCGGTCCTGACCTGGTCGCCGACCTCGAGGAGATAGGGCGCCTCAACGGCCACCCAGGCGGCAGTCCCTTTCTTCTGGCACTCCACGGTCCCCTTGGCGGTGAACAGCTTGGCGGTAAATTCTTCAACCTGCTCCGCAGCAAAAGCGCTTCCGCTCATCGTCATCAAACAAACCATAAGTAAATATTTCATAGTTCCTCCTAAAATCTGCCTTAACATTTTACAAGTTAAAACTTTCCAATTACCAGTCCCTTCCCCTAATTAAGCCGCCTCTTCCCCCATCTCCCCCTTCGTCTTCCGAGGCTCAGCCTCACTTCCCCGAGGCTGAGCCTCGCTCCCCTCCCCTTTCCCCTTCCCCTTCCTAGGCCACCCCGTATAAGCCGGAATCAACTCTTTAATCTTCGCAAGCATCATCGTAATATCCCCATCGGTCGAAAGATGCTTCAGCCCCTGCAGCTGCTCTTCGCTAAGCGCTGAATCCGCCTCGCCGGGAACAGCCGCGAAAATATCGCTATGCCCGGTATCCTTCCGTATATCCCCGTCCCGGAACAGCTCTTCATACATCTTCTCGCCCGGCTTAAGCCCGGTAAACTTTATCTCGATATCCTTATCCGGAACCAGACCGTTAAGAACTATCATATTGCGGGCCAGGTCCAGTATCTTAACCGGCTCGCCCATATTAAGAACAAAGATCTCGCCGCCCTCGCCCAGAGCGCAGGCGTTCAGAACCAGGGACACAGCCTCTTCCGTGGTCATAAAATAGCGTATCACGTCTTTGTGCGTCACCGTCAAAGGCCCGCCGGCAAGTATCTGCTCCTGGAAGATCTTCACCACGCTACCGGAGCTCCCCAGCACATTGCCGAACCGCACGGACATGAACTTGGTAGAGCTCTTGCCCGAAAGCGAGCGCAGAACCATCTCAGCAAGCCGTTTCGAAGCCCCCATCACGCTAGTGGGCCGCACGGCCTTGTCCGTAGAGATGAAAAGGAAGCGCTCAACATTATAGGCCGCGGCGGTCTTCGCCAATATGTAGGTACCCAGGGTATTGTTCTTAACAGCCTCCTGAGGATTGTCTTCCATGAGCGCAACATGCTTATGCGCGGCAGCATGCAGAACCCAGGCCGGCTTGCATTGCTCAAATATATTCTTTAAAAGGCTCTCGTCGCGGATATCGCCCGGCACGGAAACTATATGCCCGGCATAACCTTTTTCGCGAAGTTCTTTGTCTATATAGAACAGCGCGGTATTGTGGTTTTCAAGCAGAACCACCTTTTTAGGCCCGAGCGCAAGAACCTGCCGGCAAAGCTCGCCGCCAATAGTGCCGCCGGCGCCCGTAACAAGAAGGGTCTTGTCTTTTATACTGGCTTTTACCAGCCCCATATTGATATCGACAATACGGCGGTGCATAAGGTCGCTGACGTCGATCTTGCGGATATCCGGAACCAGACGGGTTTTGCTTATAAGCTCGTCCATCGTGGGCAGGGTTTTGAACTCGACTTTACGAGCTATGCCCGAAGCCGCATAAACCTGCATCAGATCGGTTATAAGTTTCCCGCGGCTATGGTTCACCGCCACAAGAACCTCGTCGATTTCCTTGTCCTCGATAACCCTGGCTATCCGATCCCTGCCGCCCAGCACAGGCACGCCGTGTATGCTGCGGCCATGCTTTAAAGCGTTATCGTCAAGGAAGCAAATCGCCTTACGTGTAGCTCCTTTTGAGCGTTGCAAATCTCTGAGCACTGCCTCTCCCAGGTCGCCAGCGCCATAGATAAGCATACGGGAATGGGTCCCTGCACTCTCGCTATAGCGAAGATGCCGCGTCATCCTTATTGCAAACCTTATTCCGCCAATCAAAAATAAGGATATAAAAGGGCTGATAAGCAGTATGGACCGAGGGAAATGCGCATGCTGAAAAAACAACACAGCAGCCATTATAACGACCTGGCTTGCCAGTATGCCTTTAAAAATCGCAGTAAGGTCGGCCAAACTGGCGTAACGCCAGATTCCGTTATAGAGACCAAAGTAATAAAAAGCCGCCAGCCGCAGTATTAGAACTACAGGCAGGGTAACAATAAAATTATAGGCCTCTCCGGGTGGCAGATGAAAATCGAACCTTAAGAGGAAGGCGAGGAAATAAGACAAAGAAATAGCGGCGCCATCCAGAAAAAGGACAAGAAGCCTGCCATGTTTTTCTATATGTTTCTGCATATGATCAGTATCCCAAAAATACAACCCCAAAGGCAATGTAACACCCGTTACACTCTAAAATCCATTCAAAACTAGTCCCCTATTCCTTCGCTAGCCTCATCGATTTGAGGCCTGGAGGCCAACTCTATCATCAGAAGTTTAATCACAGCCCCCAAAATAAGCAAGATAAAAACGATTAAAAACGAGTATTTAGCGTTCTTGCTTAAATTAAATCGGCGCGCTTTTATATATTTTACGTAAGTCTTTCCGTTCTTCTCGACTACGCCGACGCGCTCTTTTTTGTATATGATCTTGCTGATAAATGAGGAAGGCATAAGCCTAAACTTCCAGCCGCCGACACGCCTCATTTATATCTTTCTCACGCTTAGCGTAGCAGAAACGGATTATATTATCCGCTTCTTTAGAGCCGTCACGATAAAAAGATTCTCCAGGCACAGAAGCCACTCCTGTGCGACGAAGCAATTCCATAGCTTTGTCCTTTCCGGTGGCTCCGGTTAAACCGCTGGCATCGGCCAGCACATAATACGCGCCCTGAGGAATAAAAGGTTTAAGACCGGCTTTGGTCAGGGCGGCACAGAACTTGTCTCGTTTAGCTTTATATTCCGCTGAAAGCCCGGCATAAAAATCAGGCGTAAGCGTCTCTATCCCCGCGGCAACAGCTTCCTGAAGCGGTGAAGGCGCGCAGACATAATAAAGGTCATTTAACTGACCAATGCGCTCGGCCCAATCCGCACGGCAGGCGGAATAGCCTATGCGCCAGCCGGTAATCGCATAGGTCTTTGAATACCCTCCGATGGTTACTGCCCGCTCGGCAAGGCCGGGAATGGTTGCCGGGCTTATATGCTTATGCCCGTCATAGGTTATATATTCGTAAATCTCATCAGTGAAGACGACCAGGTCATGCTTCTCGGCAAAGCCGCCCAGCCATTCAAGTTCAGCACGGGTCCAGACCTTGCCGCAGGGGTTTGCCGGCGTGCACACCATTATAGCGCGAGTGCGGGGCGTAATAAGACTCTCAAGTTCGGCAGGGTCGAAACTCCAATCCGGCGGCCTAAGAGTAGCGTAAACGGCTTTCGCTTCCACAGCCTGCAGCGTGCTTAAGTGGTAGCCGTAATAGGGTTCGAAAAGTATTACTTCGTCTCCTGGAGAGAGCAAAGCTATTGCGGCGCAATAGAACGCGCCGGTAGAACCAGCCGAAACCACGATCTGATTTTCCGGATCGAACCTGAGTCCGTTGTCGCGCTTGAGCTTTAAGGCAAGGGCATTACGCAGACGGGCGACGCCGTCGTGGCGGGTGTAGGAATTCGCCCCGGCGCGAACGGCTTTATCAACGGCGGCGGCCACAACCTCAGGAACATCCGTATCGCAAACTCCCTGAGCCAGGTTTATACCGCCCACTTTGTCGCACTCTACAGACATGTTCCGGATCTCTGCTTTCTCTATAAAAGAAGAACGGGGACTTAGTTTCGACATTTTATTTACCGTAAAAAGCACGTACTGTTTTTATAACGTAGCCGACTTCTTCATCCGTTATCTCAACGCACATGGGCAGGCTGCAGACCTCGCGGCTAAGAGCCTCGGTCTCCGGAAAGCCGGTGTCCTTCAGCCCAAGACCGGCGTGCTTGTAATACGGCTTACGGAACTGGGTCAATACTTCAACCCCCTGTTCTTTCATCCAGGAAGAGAATTTATCCCCCTCCTTGGCGCGAAGAGTATAGTTCTGGTAGATATGGTCAAAGCCGGGAACATTATAATGCGGCAGAAGCAGATTAGGCAGGTCCCCAAGCTCTTTTTTATAGCGGTCGGCTATAGCTTTGCGGCACACTATCCATGAGGGGAGGTGCCGGAGTTTCACGTCCAGGAAAGCAGCCTGCATATTATCCAGCAGGCAGGTCATACCATGGCCGAAATATTCGCCTGTGGCGCGGTCTTCGCCATTATAACGCATACGCCGGCACCAGGCCGCAAAATCCGCGTCGTTGGTGGTTATGCCCCCGCCGTCGCCGTAGCCGCCGAGTATTTTAAAAGGGTAAAAGCTCCAGCAGCCCGCCGCGCTCCAACTGCCCGCGCCCCGCCCGTTGATGGAAGCGCCCAAACTCTGGCAGGCGTCCTCTATAACCCAAAGGTTATGTTTTTTTGCTATCTCAAGTATGCGCGGCATATCCGCCATCCAGCCGCTTAAGTGCACCGCCATGATACCGCGCGTACGCGGTGTAATCGCGGCCTCTATTTTGGAGCAATCGATATTAAAGTCTTTAGCCACGTCCACCAGGACGGGTTTGGCTCCGGCGTTAACTATAGCGGAACAGCTTGCCACAAAAGTATGCGCCGGAACTATAACCTCGTCTTCCGCGCTTTTTACGCGGTATTTAACCGAGAGCATAAGCGCGTCGTAGCCGCTATTCACGCCCACGGCGTACTTGGTTCCGACGAACTTGGCGAGGTTAGTTTCAAAATCTTTCAGATGCTGCTGGTCGATGAGCGCGCCTTTGTTCATTACGTCAAAATAGGCAGAGTCGATCTCCTCTTTTATGGTCTTATAGAGCTTGGCGGGAGAAACGAATCTTACTTTCTTTAAAGCAGTTTTTTCAGTCATATAACCCCTTTATGTATTTTCAGAACTATCAGGCCAGACGCCTGGCCGCATTGATTATATCCGCGCAATGCAGATAATATGCCTTTTCAAGCGAAATACTCGCGGGCGCGGGGCAGTCAGGGAGCGTAAGGCGTACAAGAGGCTTTTTAAGCCTTACCCCGGCCTCGGCCACAATAGCGGCGATCTCAGCCGAAATTCCGAAAGATCGCCACCCGCCGTCGGCAATAAGCAACCGGCCTGTCTTACGGACCGAGCGCAGTATAGCCGCTGTATCGAGCGGTTTAATCGTGCGCAAATCAATAACCTCGGCGGCTATTCCGCCTTTCTTAAGTTCGTCCGCGGCTTTAACTGCTTCCCTGGCCAAATAAGAGCAGGCCACTATGGTAAGGTCACTGCCCTTACGCCGTATAGCAGCTTTACCTATCGGGACTTCGTATATTTTCTCCGGCACGACAGCTTCGTCCCGGTAAAGCCACCTGTCGTCCATAAACACTACGGGGTTATGGTCCTTTATAGCGGCAACCATTAAACCCTTCGCGTCATAAGGCGTGGCAGGCATAACTACTTTGAGCCCCGGGATATGCGCGAACATAGCGTGAAAAGACTGGGAGTGCTGCGCCGCCTGCTCACCGCCGCGGTTTATTATCCCCCATACGACCACAGGAGCGTTGCCGCTACCGCCGCTCATATAGTGCCAGTTGGCTGCCTCGTTGATAATGGGGTCGATGGCGTAAAGCATAAAGTCCACACGCGGATGCACCACCACGGGCCGCATTCCGGCGATAGCAGCGCCAACAGCCGCGCCGGTTATACCATTTTCGGAAACAGGGGTATCTATAACCCGCTTAGCGCCAAAACGTTTAAGCAATCCCAGGGCTGTATTTCCCACATACCATGGACTATTTACGCCCTGACCTATCAAGAAGACGGATTTATCAGCCGCCATCGTCTGATGAAGGGCCTCGTTTATCGCAAGGCTGTAAGATAGGCGCCTATTTTGTGACATACTTCTCCAAGTGGCTAGGGTTAGGGCGCGGGCTTCTGCGGGCAAAGGCAACGGCGTCGGCAACTTCTGAAGCAGCCTGATACTTCAGAGCATTCAAAGCGGTAGGCGGCAGGAGTTTCTTTGAAGAGAGATAATGCTCGAAGCGGGTAATCGGGTCCTTTTTAAGCCAGCGTTTAAGTTCGGCAGGCGGACGTATGTCCGTATGAAGGCCCTGGATCGCATCATCGGGACCGACATGCCCCCTGAAGCGGTAAGTAAGGCACTCTATAAAGGCGGGCCCTTTGCCGGACCGGCAAAGCGCTACGGCCTCTTTAGCAGCTTCATGCACTTTCAAGACGTCGTTGCCGTCTATACGCCAGGTCTTGATACAAAAGGGTTCCGCTATGCGGCTTATATTTTCACTGTTCCGGCACTCTCGTATGGGCATGTGCGTGGCATATAGGTTGTTCTCACACACAAATATGAGCGGCAACTTCAAGAGAGAGGCAAAATTAAGGCTTTCGTATATACCGCCTTCACCTGTGGCGCCGTCCCCAAAAAACGCGGCGGCGACGCGTTTATCACCCCGTATATGCGCGGCCAAAGCAGCCCCAAGGGCCAGAGATATAGTGCCGCCTACGATGGGAGCAGCGCCAAGCATACCCTTTTCCGGGGCGACCAAGTGCATTGAACCGCCGCGCCCTTTTGCGCAGCCGGCCTCGCGACAGAAAATTTCAGCCATCATACGCCGGAGACTGCCGCCCTTGGCGACATAATGCCCATGGGAGCGATGCGTGCCGAACACATAGTCTTTATCGGTAAAGCAGGAAATCACCCCTGCAGCAACAGCTTCCTGGCCGGTGTAAAGGTGGCAAGGCGTGCGAATCTCGCCTTTAGCGATAGGCTCAACCAGGCTCTCCTCGCACTCACGGATGCGGTGCATAGTGAGAAGCAAGTTGGCTAAAAAGTTTTTATTATAACCCATCACTACATTTTACAATTTCAGAGGGGCCCGAGTACGGAATAAAGTGGAAATTGTATCAAAGATTATCTTTATATCTGTCCAAAGTGTGCGTTCTCGAACATACTTCATCTGAAGGCGCAATTTTTCCGGGCGGATAAGTTTAGTATATGCCTCGTCGGCATCGACAATACCGGAAGCAGCTATAATCTCCCCTTCATTATGGAACTTTATTGAGGACCAGTCAGTAATGCCAGGCCTAACGGTAAGTATAACACGCTCCTCACTGGTATACATATCTACGAACTTTTTCACTTCAGGGCGCGGTCCTACAAAACTCATGTCTCCGGTCACCACATTAATAAGCTGCGGCAGCTCATCCAGTTTAAATCTGCGCAGGAACGACCCAATACCTGTTATACGCACATCAGCCTCATGCGTAGACGCCCCCCCCTGCCGCTCTGCATCCACGCCCATGGAACGGAACTTAAAGGTGCGGAAAATCCTGCCGCCATACCCGATTCTTTCTCCACGGTAAAAAACCGGGCCCGGGGATGTAAGTTTAATTGCAATCGCGCATACCAGTAATACAGGCGACATAACCACAAGTCCAATTAACGCTAATGTAAAATCAAATATTCTTTTAGGCATAAGTTACTCGGCTGTTTGACGAATAGGCAGCAACAAAAGTCTCCCCATCAAGTATATCCCGAACCTCCTGGTTCGCAAAGCATAGGCCTTTAGTCTGAACCCCGCTTTTTTGGCGACAACAATTGAAGGCGGATTACTATCGCGGCTGACATACCAGAACCGCCTGTTTGATTTTCTCAATTCCGAGACGATCTTCTGCAAAGCCGATGTAGCAAGCTTTTCTCCGCGATAAGCAGGATCGGTCCAAGTGCTGCTTATCTGCAAATCTTCCTTCGCCATAAAAGGCCAACGGAAATAGCCGGGGAGTATGACTGACCGATGTATAAATCTGTTCCCATGTTTGATGTAGAGAACAGCGTAATCCTGATTAATGAAGATACCGCATTTAAGGAATAGCCACCAAACAAACCCACGCACGCCAAACGTAGGGGGCATCACGGAAAAGCCTCTAGGCCTCCACCAGACAAACTCCAGTTCTTCCGCAAGGACTGGATCATACTCACTCCCTTCTGATGAATATGCCACAAAACATACGTTTGAAGCCTGAGGGCCCTCGTGATGCCTGCGCAATACCTCATCAAAAGGAACCAAGCGGACTGGCTCTCGTTGTGCCCGCAAAGCAACCGTTTCAATGTGCGCCAAAAGATGAGGATAAATAACGTCCGCGGAGAATTTAGTGTTAAAAAGTTTTTTTGCTCGGGCTGCCGCAGACAGCCGCTCAGGCTCATTACTCATCAAATCCAGAATGGTTTTATACAAATCCGCTGAAGAGAGAACATCATAGGAATAGCCGCAATGCTCTGAACGCAGCAGCTCTTTAGCCTCTCCTTCCAGACTTGACAATACAGGAAGCCCGAACGAAAAGTACTCGAACAGTTTATTTGGAAGGCTCTGCGGCGCTTTACTTGCATACGCCGCCAGCCCCAACTTAGCGGAACGGCCAAGAAATTCAATTTTAGCCGCATTTACCCAGCCGGTAAAAACGATATTTGGAACCCCCTCGGCCATTTTCTGCCATAACCGAGTTTTATCGCCGGACCCTGAAAAAACAAATTGGATATTATCGTGCCCCATTAACGATAATTTTTTTGCGGCTAGTATTACAGGAGCCAAATCATATGTTTTCCCAAAAGCACCGACAAACCAACATATAAATTTGGCCGGGTCCACGCCATTATCGCGCAACTCCTTTTCGGTTTTTTGTAATTCCGAAGGAGTCGAAACTCCCGGTTTGTATCCCAAAGGGAACACCGCATCTGGTATACGCTGCTCCAACCCTGCTTTCCGAAGCGCCCATTTTAAATACCACTCGGATATCCCTATGATGCCGGTTGAACGCTTTAAAGTCATTACGGCAAGGGTGTTCATTGGAGTTAAGGCCAGCTTTGCAAATCCTTTTAAAACCGGTGGGAGAACCTCGGCAAAAATATCGGGCCACAGGTCCCGAACATCAACAAGGACGGGGATTCCACGTTCATTTCCATAATCGACGCACATTGAAGCAAGCTCAATTGTGGGGAAAGCGGCCAATATTATGTCAGGGAGTTCTGTTTCTTGGCGTATCCAGTTATAAAAAGTGAAGGAAATCTGTTTATGGTCCCAAATCCTTGAAAAGGAGATATTCTTCGAATAACCGGTCCCATGTATTAACCTGATATCCAGGCCATTTTCCAACTTTACAGAGGTATGTGTTTGAAACAAGTGTTTTTTCTTGAAATGGTCAAAGGTAGAGGTCCACCAGACAACCTGATGCCCTTTTTCGACAAGGTAGTTCGCTAATGCGCCTGTACGGTGCAATCTCTCCTTGTTCGTAGAATCTATCGGGACTGGCTCGCCGATAGTGACCAGCCATATTTTCATGCTCCAACCCCTGTCATTAAACCAGACCCAGAGAGTCTGATCCACTCTTTAGAATCAGGTTTGAATTTTTTAATAATTTTATTCTTACCGACACAAATAGTTCCGGGCGGGACAATGCCGGTAACAATCGCGCCAGCAGCAACTATGCTGCCATCGCCAATGTTTGCACCGCCAAAAATCATTGCGTTTTCGCCAACCCAGACATTGTTCCCTATATATATATCCCCACGCTGGAACAATTCTCTATTTATCGGGATAGACGCAGGCAATGCGCATTCAGGACCGCTATACCGCCCGTGATCATGATCAATGACCAAGATCTTGCTTCCAAAAAGGACATTATCCCCAATATGTATATGCCCGATCGCTCCGATATGAAGCATATCGCCAAAGTGAGCGGATTTGCCTATTTCGATCCGTGGGCGAAACTCCTGTCCTTTATACTTGCTATAAGCCTCAACGCGGCAATAAACACCAAATGAGACCTCCCCGTGGAAGACCACATGTTTACGCCCAATCAATCTAAACCCCTCGCCACAAGTATTTCCCCTGCCAAGCAATAGGAAGCCCCTACCCCTAAGCAAGACTGAGCGGACAGCCCTGGCAATAAAATTCACTGATCCTTCACAGAAAAATAAATCCACATAATTACTGAATATATTCATAATTTATTCTCAGCAAGAGCCGTAATTCATTGGAGAAGTGGTGCCCACAATTTCCTGGATACTAAAGCCACAATAAAGAATAAGAGGATCATTGCCCCATAAGTAAATATATTCCCGTAATTCACATAAAAGGAAAACACAAGCGTTAAAAACGCGACAATATAATTTACAACTGGATGTTTCTTCTGCATAAGGGTTCCGACTCGCAAAAGGATGCTCGCAAGCAATATCGGCAATATAGCAATTCCTATATAGCCGAAATTTCGCCAAACGTCTCCGACAATGCCGACAGGAGTGATGTACATTGAATTATCATTATATGTTCCGACATATTCACCAGTTATAAAGGATGTAAGCCTGGAATATCTAAGGAGAAGGCAGCCATTCCAGCCATCGAATGCATTAAAACAGTCTCTACAAGACATATTTAAAGGATCAAGCCAAATCCGATTTAATGCCACAGCATAAGATTGCTCCTTAATTACACCAAAGTCGAACTCCGTAAGGTTATGCTGCAGCATTGTAACTACCGCGCCAACCAATGGAAGAAGAACTATTAACACCGGCAGATAAACAGTGAAAAATCTGGAATTGGTGGGCGTATAAATATACAGACAAAACATCAAAGTAACAAGCGCCAACAATACAGGTCCACGGTCCAGTGTAAGGACAGAAGCCAATAGCAAGGTCGGCAGCACAAGTACAAATAAAATTTTATCCCTTCTTGCCCGTCCATAATAATATGCTACAGCCGCATAAATTAAAGACAAAGGAAGCAGCACACGTCTAGCAAGTTCAAGCGGGATTTGGAATATTCTAGAATCGTCATCGTAACCTAGAAATCTAAAAGTGTTAGCATCCAAATCACTACCTAATAAGAACAGTTTATTACGGCCGGAAAAAAAAGCATAATAAATAACATATGCGGCACTGCACAGGACAAAGAAAATAGCAAACTTATAGAGTTTTGCGTAGATTTTATCATCCGCTGCTAATATTGTGGGCAATCTAATCAGCAACTTTTTCCTAAAAAACAAAAGGCCTGGCAGCAAATACGCGAATAGGAATATTGAGGCAATTGTTAGGTAGTTGTTGGTATAACAAAAGTTTAAGTCCGTCCCGCCAAAAGCAAGATACAGAACCGCAATATAGTAAAAAATAAAATGCACCAATAAAAAAATAAGGTAAGGACTAGGAAGTCTCTTTTGGCCAGGAAGGACAGGACTTAAAATCTCGTTATTATTTGACATCATTAATACTATTTCTGACAGCTTCGAGGTATGCATGGCCATTTCTCGCGTCTGGCTCCAAATAGGCCCCTTCTCCCCACTCATTCCAAGCATTGATAAGAATGAGTTTGTTTTCACACTGGCCGTTAACCAAATGGGCCAGTTTCCGGAAATAATGTTCAAAAACCTCCGGGCTAACTCCAGTAAATATTTTGGCCCTGTTCTTATACCTGGCTGTATTATCAAAATCGACAAATGCTCCAGGGATAAGGTCCTTACCTTTATATTTCAGGCATTGTGTTTGGGCTATTATTTTATCCCAATGCTCGCTGTAATCCAGAAAAGTCGGACGCTCCTTCTTCATCCCTTGCAGCTTATATGCCACTTTTTTTAATGGATCCGGAATATTTCTAACAAATGATGAAAACCAGGAGCCCAACTCCCGCAATTTAATACTATCGCTTAAATCAGAAGAATTATATATTGAGGTGCCTGGCTGGAAAAGCGTAATCGAATCTATACTGGATAAAAAATCGTAGTTAGAAGGATTATGAGAGATCAATCCGGAAATATGGATCTCATGATTGGTTTCGCGAAGAATATACTCGCGCAGTTCATCAACAAACACTGAAAAGCCAGGAATGCTTGCGGGCTGATAAATCTGAAGGAGGTATTTACCATCAAGAGTGACATATCTCGCGTCAGACATGGCTTTAGCAAGATACCTATAATGGTTTTCTCTTTCTGAAGAATGACTTTCGTAAGACTGGCGGATTAACATATCGCTGGCAGCGCTGCTATTCTTCCAACATCTTGTCCATGAATGATTTGCCCAGCAGAGATAAAAACTTGTATCTATCCACTTATTAGCCAAAATGATATCTATCGGACTGGACAAAAGACGCACCCCGGAATACCAATAATGATAAATGCCAAAGCCATTAATACCATAAGATTTGGCCAGCGCAGCTTGCGCGGCAATAGCCTCTGGTTTGCTCAAATCGTAATAGTTTCCGGATGAAGGAACCCGGGGCTGATAATGACCCGGGTATAAAGGAAGAGCCTTCCGAACATTATCCCACTCAGTAAAACCCTTACCCCACCAGATATTATTTTCCTGGGTTTCATGGAATTGGGGCAAGTAATATGCGTAGATCTTAAGTTTTGATTTTCCCATAGAGAAGGACAATATCCATTAACGCTTTGCAAACAAACTCTTCCATGTTAATGTCCTACTAATAAATATACGAAGCGAACAATTTCTTTATGCTGACCAAAACCATCCTTATAGGCAGGTAGACAACTCCTATGTACAAAGATGGATGAAAACGGTACTTCTTAAGAATAGTGGACAACCCCCCATTAATATCGAATTTATACTGTTCTTTGTCTTTCCAGATATTTGCGGTCCAGGGGATCAAGAAGCGGAACATTAATTTGGCTTTCTCATTAGATAAAGTGAGCCACGAAATCATTTTTTTTGCTTTATAATCTTCAAGCAGACCCAGGTAATTAGTAACAAACACATCGTAAATATTGTAACCACTTTTTGATGCCGGAGGTATGGAATCGAAGATTACTGAATTGTCAATCCAAACAGATTTTCCAAGGCTTATCTGGCGGAATAGAACTCCATTTATCAGCCGCAGCTCCCTCACTGTGTTAAAATTATCAATGGTTGTAAAATCATCCCTCCACATTCCGAAACTGCCTATCCAGGTTGAATGAAATGAAGCAATTCCCACAAAAGAATCTAGATTTTTGCAAAAGACAGAATTCGGCCCTCTAACCCGCCCATTGGAGAAAAAAACGATGTCCCTGTCTTTCACCCGCTGGGTCAGAACCCTGATAATAGTATCCAGCGTGTCGATCCGATGCATTAACGTGTCGTTATTAAGCTTAAGGAATATACCTTTCCCGTACGACATAACTCTCTCATAATTTGTGTCTACGATATTTTCCGGATTCCTGTAATAGCGAATCTTATCTGGATACAGCCGGACGTATCTATCGGAAATCTCTTTTGTATTATCATCTGAGCAATTATCCGAGATAATAATTTCAACATCATATGTCTCACAAAATCTACGTTGGGCAATAATTGAAAGAAGCGTCTTTTCAAGAAATATAGCTCGGTTATATGTTGGGATACATACAGACAAAATGATTCCTTTCTCACGCTCTGAGTGTGACTGCCCATTTTGGGTATTACATCTAGCACTAATCATACTGAACCCCGCCAGCCGCTATAAAACCAGAAGAGTGCCACCGGGAACGACAATAAGCGAACACTATACTTCCCCAGATCAGACCAACAAGCGCAAGGACGGCATACAGAGCAGCAATAGATAATGCCGTATAATGAGAAAATCCGAAAAGGCCGATAGACATAGAAACCGCAATAAAAATTGAATTCGCAAGAAATGGTTCACGCTTATGCGCCCGCAAATAGAATGCTTCTGCGAACACAATTTGGTTAATAACTGAGGAGGAGCAAAGCATCAGAAGTATCCTCCACTCGGGCAAGCGACCAGCAAACCGCGGAATCCAGTCTGCAAGATGTGGAACCAAAAGAATCGCAATTACAGATCCAGTTATTGCCGCAATAACAGCTTGCGGCATAGCTTTCCAAAACAGAGAATCCATGGATTTCCATTCTCGCTTTGAAGCCATTTGCCCCCAGATTGCTGACTTGGTTGATGTCCAGTTTGTTGCGAATGTGCTAATAAATCCTGAAATGCTCATAGCCAGTCCAAAGCGCCCAGCTTCTTCTGGTCCCAATTGACGAAAGACTACCGGCAACATAGCATTAAAAATAAACCAGCCTGACACCCAGCTTAGGGCGATGCGCCACTGAAAAGGAAACACATCTTTAATCCAATCAACCTGTATTTCTTTTCCGAGGCCTTTTGTCCCTGAGATAACATTACGCAACAATCTCCATATCAGCCAGAAGTTAAGCATTAGCGCAACAGCGCTGGCCATAGGCACGGAATATAACTTAAATCCAGCCAATAATCCGGCAATGGTTAAAAGAATCTGGGTGGCGCTGCCCCATAAGCGCACACGAATAGACTCCGCCACAAGGCCCATTCCTTCAACAATCGCCCCCAAGCTGTTCACAAACACGCCACCAGCTGCTGCAAGAACCATTATTAACCAAGGAAATAACCAAGAGGCAGAAACGCCACCGGCAGAAGTAGAGAAGAACCAGAAACCCGCCGGGAAGAGAAGCACTGCAATAAGAAGTGAAACAATCACATACCAATACCGGATAAAACGGATCGTGGCAGAAAAACGCTCCAGGTAAATAGTAGGGCCTGATGCTCCGGATTTTAAGTCTATCTTTAAATGTGCCGTTTCATGGGCGATCATCTGGATAGCTACAGTGCCAAACCCCATTTCAAGAAAGACCTGTAAAGCGAGTATGCTTCCGAATGTGTAATAGAACCCCTGCTCTACTGAAGTTAACCTCGTAAGTATTAACGGGATGGTTATCAGGCTGCCAGCCGTAGCAAACACCCGTGACAAAATAGAATAAAAAACAGCCTTATCAACGCCAGCCAGGCGCCGGAATCGATGAAAAGGTTCCAAAACGAATGTGGTAAATGAAAGACTCATGAAAAACTTAATACTGTACGAGTGAAGCCGTCTTTTATTCCCACTAAAGGTTTCCACCCCAAAGCTTTTAATGCCGAGGAATCAAGGCAAGCTTTGGGGACCGGGCTTTTTATATATCCAGGGCTGCCGTTACTAGCAGAAAACTTAACAGAAATATTTTTCTTCGGGAAAAGGCCGGCAAGGGTCCGAGCTAACTCCAGGATACTTACACAGGCGGTTTCATTACAAACATTATAAGCTTTGCCTCTTTCGCCTTTTAACAAGAGAACGAACATTCCCAACACTGCGTCAGTTACATAACAGAAGGACCTGGAGGCAGAACCATCACTATTAAGTTCTATGTCACGACCCTCTACGATATCCCTCACAAAATCTGCAAACACCCGCCCGTCATCCAGGCTCAATCCGGGCCCATATGTATGGGCGAGGCGCGCGATTACGGTTGGAACCCCATATTGTGCCTGCCAAGAGGCGCAGAGCGTCTCCCCAGCCCGTTTGCTTTCGCCATAACATGACCGCACATTAACCGGGTCCAGCCAACCGTAATCCAATTCCTTAGTAGGAACTTTATTATCCGGCACTATTCCGTATATTTCCCCCCCGCTCACGAATAAAAAGCCCTTGCTTTTGCTGTCCCTTGCAAGAGATAGAAGATTATTGGTCCCTATTATATTAGGCAACATAGTGCCGACCGGATCAATCCCGTAATACTTAGGGCTAGCCTGGCTTGCAGCATGAATTATGTAATCTACGGGACCTTTGATTTCCAGCGGGCCTGAGACATCCTGCACTATTAATTCCAGATCCTTACGATCCAGGAAATCCGCAAATTTTTTCCGTGCCTTCTCCCTTGAACGAACAAGGGCCACAACTCGACATTCACGGCCTTTTAATACTGTTTCGTTAAGAGACAGAAGTGTCGCTGCAAAATAATAAGGGATAAGGCCGGACGCGCCGGTAACAAGCACCCGGCTCGCTGCAAACTGCTCCCAGATGAAGTCCCCGTTCTTTATTATATTTTGCAGGTCTTCTTGGACTATCTTATTCATAAACTTTCAGGAACGGGCTTAACAATCATTTCTGAGTAGAACTGTTCTCTCGGCAGGAAAGGATACATATCCTCAAGCGGTTTTGACACCATTTGCCCATTGCTTTTCCTGGCTGAAGCCACTTTGGGAAGGAAAGGTTGTAAAGGATCCATTATTACCTCTATAACGGCCGGGCCCTTAGAAGTTAAGGACTTCTTAAAAACCTCATCTAGAGATGAATGATTTTCCATCCGATAATATGGCAGACCGTAAGCGGCCGCCTGACGGGAAATATCAACACAGGAAACTCCGCTTGATGGGTCACACCCGACCAGCCTCCCGTTAAAATACGCGTTCTGTGTATGTTTAATGCTCAAATAGCCATTATTATTGAAGACAAAAAGCTTAATAGGAAGTTTATAGTGCTTGATAGTCTGCAGTTCCTGGATATTCATTTCCAAACCGCCTTCTCCATGAACACAAACCACAGGTTTGCGGCCATGGGCAAAGCAAGCGCCGATAGCGGCAGGCAAACCATAGCCCATGGGAGAGAATCCTCCATTAGTAAACGCATGCTGCCCCTGCTTATTCTTAAATGCCACTGTAAAAGAGTAGAAAGTGGCCCCCTGATCGGTGACCAGCACATCGTCTTTCTTCATATGCGCTGACAAAACATCAAAGAAATAATAAGAATTAACATACTTCTTAGCCTGTGAAATATTCCCTGTTATTACAGGGAACAGTTTCCGCCAATGCCTGCACTTCCCCAACCACTGTGCCCTTTGTTTTACCAAGCCGCTCTTCGGCGCTAAGGCGTTAAGGGCAGAGATAAATTTCTTCGCATCCGCGCGCACTTTTATGGCAGTCTTAATATTGCCATGCTGCATCTGCACCTTATCTATATCAATAATTATCTTTTTTGCCCCTCTCCCAAAAAGTTCAGTTTCATAACCAATGGTGGGGTAAGACAACCTGCAGCCGATCGCTAAAATGAGGTCGGCGTTTTGCACCGCGAAATTTCCGGCTCGCTGGCCATTTATCCCGATCCTTCCGGCCAACATCCCGTAAGAGTCTGGGACAATGTCAAAAGCATTTTTTGAGGTAACAACCGGGATTTGGTATTTTTCCACGAATTGCAGGAATTTTTCAGCGGCACCCGACAGAATTATCCCGTGTCCCGCTAACACAATAGGGCGCTTGGCCGCGACTAATAGTTTAGCTATACGGCCTACTTGCTGCGGTGTAAATTCAATTTCAGTGAAACCTTCGTCTTCCGGAACGAATCTTCTCAATTTAGTGGGAATTATATGCGCAGATTGGACATCCAATGGAATATCCACCCATACCGGGCCGGGGCGCCCGGCTTTGGCTAGGTAAAAAGCTTTTTCAATATGGTACCGGATTTCCGCCGGATCTTTTACCGTAACTGCGTACTTGGTAACGCTTTCAACTATCCTAGTTATGTCGGCCTCGTGTACACCCTTCTGGCGAAGTCCGGTGTCACCCATGAGTCTTCTGGAATTAGCCTGACCAGAAAGCATTAGAAGCGGGACAGAATCGTTCCAGGCGCACATAAGACCAGTTATCGCATTAGTTCCGGCCGGGCCTGTTGTGACTAAAGCGACCCCGATATTACCGGTTATTCGCTGATAACCTTCAGCCGCCATAGCGGATGCTTGTTCGTGATGGTTGCATACATAGGCAACGTCCTTCCTGCGGCCAAGAGAATCTATCAGATACATTCCACCGCCGCCCGAAACCATAAAGACATGTTTAACACCCTTGCGGGCGATGAAGTCTATTACATAGTCTGACAAAAGCATTTATTTTCCTCTCGCGATATCGGCCATCTTTTTAAATTCCTCATACAAAACCCAGGTATCTACTTTATATGTCAGGAACTTAATGCCAAGCTTTCTAAAATAGTGAAGTTCATCTTCATTCTTGAACAGGCAACCTACAGCCTTACCCGCCTTTCTAATTTTTACAGCAGACTCCTCAAGCACTTTTAGCACCCTTGGGTCGCTGGTCTGCCCCGCTATTCCAAGCGCAGAAGAAATATCGTAAGTCCCGACGTAAACCAGGTCAAGATTTTTTACCGCAAGTATATCATCCAAGTTATCTATACCATTCTCCCCTTCAACGATCACACCCTTCAGAACTGTGCGGTTAGCCCTTTGCACAAATCCGGACTCGTGAAAATATCCACCTGCCTTTGTATAAGGGGAGTAACCCCTTTCCCCATCCGGCGGGTACATCATAAAACTAACAGCGCGCTGAGCATCTTCTCTGGTGGAAACATGTGGGACTATCACTCCACCCGTTCCCGTATCCAAGGCTTTCAAAACAGCTGCCTCACTATGCTCGCCGACGCGTATGATGCTGCTTCCACCGGCGGCTTCTGCTGCCATCACCATCCGCTGCGCAACCACATAATCCGCTGGCCCATGCTCCAGGTCTATCAAGACAAAATCCAGGCCGGCTTTAATCATCACATTTGCGGCCTCAGGAGAGGGCATAATGGCCCAACTCCCGAGGATCTCATTGCCGCCTTCTAGTTTTTCCTTCAGGCTCATACGCTTTCCACTAGCACGTTACGGTAGTACTTTTTATGAGAAGTTGGAGTCATTATTGCAAACGGAACACCTTTTGACTCCATGTAATCAGCAGCCCTCCGGAGTTCATCGGCCAGACCGGCATACATTTTAGAGGAATCCTCTGCCTTTTCAGGAACGTCATTCTCATTGTAGAAATACTTTACTTCTTCACCGTCCTTACCAAGATATCCATCCATGCCGGCAACAAATATCTCTGAAGCCCCCATTAAATAGGCGGATAGCGCCGCCGATATGGCCACATTTAGATAAGCACACTGCTGAACAGTGTTCTTAACAGGAGTGTCACTCCCAAGAGATTCGCGTATAGGGAATACAATGAACTTGTTATTCGTGCTCTTCGTAATCATGGA
This sequence comes from Elusimicrobiales bacterium, assembly GCA_028713125.1. GTDB lineage: Bacteria > Elusimicrobiota > Elusimicrobia > Elusimicrobiales > UBA9959 > UBA9959. The sequence continues at coordinate 506,688 of JAQTOU010000001.1, forward strand.
TTCATCGAAGTAATCTGGCAAGAGCAAACAGGTTTCCTTAGCGACAGTAGACACATATTTAAGGAACCTCTTCTTACTTACAAAAGCGTGATAATCAGTTTTATAAAGACCTTGCAAATAATTAAGCCCGATGGTAACGCAGTTGTTTTTCTTCGCGAATTCATTTATCTCATCTTTATATTTCAGTATCGAGGGGCCGTTCGCTAATATCAAAAACTTCCTACCTTTATGCAGACCTACCCCGGAAAATTCCTTAACCCTGTTTCCAAGCTCAGGGTCAGCTATTAGATGTCTGTCGATATCCCGCCACAAGTCGTATCCTATATCGCAAGACCCGGGACGGAAAAGACGTTCCTGCAGAGCCCCATCCATATCGTTGATAGAATAAGAAACAGGACATTTCTTTTTTACATATTCGGCAGCATTAAATATTTCATCAACAGTATAAGCCTTCTTAAGGAACAGGGCATCAACATAGTAGGGGTGAACGTTTGCAACACCACTGATAAGAGCAGATAATCCATACCCCCACTCATACTTCTTTGAAAGCGGGGCATAAAATCTATCGACAACGTCGAGGTACGGAACAGGGTTATATTTCCCGTTCTCTTGCTTTGCGAGGTATGAAAGGAGCACCTCTATAGGCAGGTTTCCCGCCCCACGCCCCATACCGTAGGCTGAGGCATCAACGCAATATGCACCTTCGGAGATAGCCTGGAGCGTATTAGCGAAAGCCATCTGCAAGTTATTATGGGCGTGATAGCCGATACGCTCAAACCCGGCTTCCCTCAGCTTCGAGAACTGGTCGGAGATATCCTTTGGGAGGAAAGAACCGAAACTATCCGCGAAAGCGACACATTCCATCAGGCTCTTTCCGCTCCAGTTTTTAAGCTGTAAATAATTCTCAGCACTCAACTCTGATGAGGCCATCAGATTCATGAAAACTTCATAGCCCTTTTTATGAAAGTTCTCTACAAGAGCGAAGGCTTTTTCCAACTCATAGGGATAAGCGGCCACCCTGACCGCCGAGACACAGGTCCCGGACCCTTTCCTGTCTTTCAGCAACTCCTCTGTGACTTTGCCCGCATCCATCATTATAGCGATCTTGCATTTGTCATTGGGGGTTATTACGGAGGTCAAATAAGCATCTTCGCAGACTCCGTACGGGCCTAAAGCCGGGGCGGAGGCCGAAGGCTGTGTTTTGTAGCCTATCTCGAAATAATCCACACCGCTCTTAAGAGCTGCAAAGTATGAAGCTCGCACACACTCATCAGTAAAAGTCCATTTGTTGATATGCCCGCCGTCACGTATCGTACAGTCCAATATTTTAGTTTTCATAGTCTCCTTTAAGCACTTTTATGCCAGTGAGCGACTCCGAAACATATTTGCTGTATCTCTTTAGTTTTTCTATCGGCAACTGCCCGCTGGCTACAAGGACAGCGGTCTTAAGGCCGGCCTTGGCTGACATTCCCGCGTCAACTGGGGAATCCCCTATGGCTACCACAGCATCCCTGGTCAACCCCATATCACTTAAAGCTTTCAAGGCCGGAACTCCGGTACTTTTATCTTCAGTAGTCGTTTCGCGCCCTACTATGGAATCAAAATATTTATCGAGACCGGTATGCCGCAGTATCTTTCCCGCGGACACCGCGCTGTCGCTAGTCACTAGGGCCAACTTAAGGCCGGCGGCTTTTGCGTCACGAAGAAGATCTTCAGCTCCCGGAAGGACCAGGATATAAGACATAAGGTTCTTGTTGAAATCGTCCATAACCCTGTTAAAAATATTTCCCAAATCTTCTTCCGAGGGAACCACCCTCATTGACCTGAGCCCGTCCAACAGCGCCTTTATGACCTCTTGGCGAGAAACGAGAGCCACAGGACCTTCGGGCAGCAGCCTCTCTGTTTCAGTGTCGTAACCCATAAAACCGCATAGCACCTTATGGGCTGACGGAGTTATACCATAAAATTCGGACGCTGCTTTCGCCCTTCTCTGCACTATTTCACCCCAATACAGGTGGCTATCGATAAGCGTTCCGTCTTTATCAAGGATGAGCCCGGAAATTCCCTGTATCTTCCAGCCATTCCCTTCCAATAGAGCCATCAGCCCATGTACCTCAAAGAAGAATTCACAAGTTTTTCAGCTATGGTGCGTGCCTTGCTGAAAACTGCTTTATTAGTAAGGAAGTCCTCCCTATCTATATACCGCGAGACTATTTTCCGGGCGTAGGAGCCCAGCGCTACCCCATGGAAGCGTATCCCAAAAAACTTGGCCAGTTTGGCAGTCTTGGAATTCGTGCCCCCGGAAAGCATAAGATAGACAGGCAAAGCCGATCTGTAAACAATCTGTGCTGTAGCAAGAGCCTGCAGGGTAGTGGAGGCGAAATCGTCGCAGCCGCTCATCGGCGCTCCATCGGCTTGTATTATCGTAGAGCCTGGAGCGCGCTTTTCCATGAATCGGTTTATACGCGCCAGCAGCTGCTTATCACCTAACCGGCTGCGGTCTATACAAAGGCTCAACATCCCACCGTAATCGGACTCCAACTCCTTCCATTGCGAAAAAGCAGACTCCTCATCTTGCGTAACGGCATGTAATTCGAAAGAGTCCAACCCGAGCCTTAAGAGCGGCGGCAGGACTTTAGACAGGGGTTTCGGTGCGGAAACTATAGTTATGGCTTTCTCAGGGCAGACTTTGGCGCAGGCGCCGCAGCCTATACACCGCTTTGACTGGACCTTGTACGGCTTGCCACGCAGGATGGCATGCTGTACTTGGCAGGCGGGCAGGCACTTTCCGCAGCAAATACAGGCTGACCCAATAACCGCCTTACTGACATGCGGGTCACCCTTTATTCCAACGCTAACATTAAGAAATTTTTCTTTATGAGTTTTGCCCGCGCGTTCAAGGCCGCGCCCTGCGGCGAGCACGACCTCTTCTTTTGCTGAAAGGTCGAAATAGTTTGCCCCGGCAGATGCGTACAGGTAGACTAACTTCTCTACTTCCGCAGCGTCCTCATTGCCGGCCCCGCAGACCAACTTAAAGCATTTCCGTTTCTCGAGAAGTTCCGCGAGCCCTTTGCTGATTTTTTTTTTCATACTGGCCGCCTGCCGTCTAAGATAAATACTGCGCCGTACTGGCAGTCCGAAGGCACCCACCCAACATCCCTAATTATATCAAAGTGCGGGGCAACGGAATCAATTCTGTGTACTAGAAACCAAAGAAGCAGTAGGAGTGGTTACGTCCCGAAATTCGGCGGTCGATTCTTTAAGGCTAGGATGGCTATGTAAATCTCCGCAGTTGGCGCCAGGCTAAATTGATCACGATATCAAAGGGGGTCGAGAATCGGGGATAGAAGATCGAGAATCAGGGAGCGAAGAAAAGAGCCGGGGGTCGGGAGTCGGGGATCGGGGATTGGGAATCGAAGAAAAGAAAGAGGCCGGGACTCTTTGTGGAGTACCGGACTCGGGCGGGGTCAGCGGATGACTACTTTTCTGAGACCGCGGTTGGGACTGGGTCTGCTTTGGAGCCGTGCTTTTTGTGGTGGTGTTTTTTTTCGCCTTCGGCAGCGTCTGCGTCGGGGCCGTAGTTGTAGTTGTATTGGTAATAGCCGTAATAGGAATACGACAAGCCGCCGAATTTGGACATGTTCACTACGGCGCCCAGAACTTTTATACCGGAGGCGGCAAAGCGTTTTATGGCCGTTTTAATTAGCGGAACACGTGTTTTACCGAAGGCCGCTACGAAGATGCAATTGTTTATGTATTTCCCCCAGAGAAGGGCATCGCTGATAGGGAACATCGGCGGGCAGTCCACGATCACACGGTCGTAGTTCGCCTGGGCCCAGGTCAGGAAAGCGGAAAGGCGAGGGGTGTTAAGCAGCTCGGCCGGGTTGGGCGGGCGCGGCCCGCAGGTGAGGATAGAGAGATTCTTAACGTCGGTAGGCTGGATAAGGGGCTGGATGTCTTCCGTATTTCGGCCACCGCCGAGGAAGTCGCTGAGGCCTTTGGCATTTGAGACGCGGAAGACCTTGTGCATATTGGAGCGGCGCAGGTCGCCGTCCACGATTAGAACCTTCTCTCCCGCCTGAGCGATAGCGACGGCCAAATTGCCCGCCACGTAGCTTTTGCCTTCTCCCTGGACCGAACTGCTTACGATAACGGATTTGCTCTTGCTTCCCACCTCGGCGAAATCTACCATGGTGCGGAGATTACGGATAGATTCGCTTATAAGCGAATGCTCCTGAAGTATGAGGTGGTTGTATGAGGTCTGCTCCTTAACCTGGCGGGTAAGCGGCACAATACCGAGGAAGGGCAGGCCCAACTTGTTTTCGACGTCCTCCTGAGTGCGCACGGTCTGGTCGATGAATTCCACCAGCACAGCTGCGAAAAGGCCTAGTATAAGGCCGCCAATTGTGGCAAGCATCATATTAAGAGCCTTGCGTGGCTTTATTGGTTTTAATGGCGGTGTGGCAGCGTCTATTAAGCGGATATTGTTGCCCATCAACTGGCCGGACAGATCTATTTTAAGGCTCTGGATGACCTTATCGGTCTCTTCTTTTATCTGGCCCTGCACCGCCGCCAGATTGGCCGTTAAGGCCAACACCTGGGGATGCTTGGGGGTATAGCGGCCGGAGGCTTCCGCAACCTGCGACTGCAGTTTGGCGGACTCGCGCTTTAGGTCCATTATCAGGGTATTGTTCACTACTGCCGGGAGGCTTTCATATATCGCGCGAGACTGGTTCCCGGCTCTGTCGGCTTGCAGAGCGTTAAGGACGTCTTTTGAAATGAAAAGTTGGTTGCTGAGGTTCTGTTCTATGAAAACCTTTGCAACCTCATTGGCTATATTCGCGGAGAGCACCGGGTCATAAGAGTCGACTTTTACATAGACCAGGCGGCTGCGCGGGACTGGTGCGATAGCTACAGGTTTAATAAGCTTGCGGTATCCGTAAGGATCGGCGAATTCAGGGTACTGCACGAGGTTAAGGCGATCATGCACGGTTTTAAGCAGGGCTTCGCTTTTAAGCAATTTGTACTGGGTCTGGTAGTAATCATCATTGCCGCGCTCGACGGTGGGGCCGCCCTGGTAAATGACATTATTGCCGCGCTCTTTTTCTATTACGAGGAGTGCCTGGGACTGGAAGACCGGGCGGGTATTGAAGGTAACAAGGGCGACAACGATCACAACGGAGATAAAAACAGAAAGCGCCACCCAGCGGCGGCGCAGTATCAGCTCGAGATAATAGCTGATATCAAATTCTAATTCATTGTCATTATCGTTCATATAATATCCATCCTGCAGAAATAAAAGGGACAGGCTACTTTATCAGAAAAAGCTTTGTGGGACGTAGACGGTGTCGTTGGGCTCAAGGGGGATGTCGGCGCTTTTGTCGCCCTGTTTGGTGATGCGGTTCACTTCCACCTGTATGGTCTGGCTGGCATTGCCGGCACCGCGAAGGACCTTGGTGCGGTCGGGTGCGGCGAGATCGGTGAAGCCGCCTGCGAGGGTTATGGCCTCGAGGACGGTGAGGTGGCGCTCAGCGGGGATTTCTATTGAGCCGGGCTTTTTAACTTCGCCAAGGACGTAGATCTGCTTATTGCTGTACTCTTTTATAAGCACGGTGACCTGAGGTTTTACAAGGAACTCCGAGAGTTTCTCAGCCAGCAGGGCTTCCGCATCCGGCACGGAAAGGTCCCCCAATTGCAGGCTGCCGGCCAAGGGGAAGGTGATAGTTCCATTGCCGCTTATCCGGGCGGTGCGATTCATATCGGCTTCTTTAAAAACGGTGACTTCGATAAGGTCGCCGGGATGCAGTTTATAGTTTAGCTTGCCCTGGTTTTTGAGGTCAAGAGCGTTCTGGATGAGGCGCTGCTCTAAAGAGGCCTGTTGCTGCGGAGTTTCGGGTTTCTCGGCGGCCAGAGTTTCGGGGGCTACGGCGGAGGCCGAAGGGCTGGCGGCATGCTGATACGCGGCGGGGCGCTGAGGCGCGCAGGCGGCAAATAAGAATAAAGAGAGAAGAAATAATACCCCTGATTTCATAAAGAACATTATAGCAAAAAGTAAGAAGCCGGAAGGCGAGGACTGAATACGAAAATCATGGACGGGAGGAGTTGTTGGTAGGGGCGGATCTGGGGAGCGGTGACGATTTATTGGGGGATTTGAGGATCAGTGGGCGGTTGTAGCAGTTGGCTAACTGGAGACTTAGGTTGTAGTCCAGGGCATTGAGGCTAGCGTTCAGCGGGGCTTGGCGGAGGTAGGGCCAGGCTATCTCGTTTGCCTTGAAGAAAAGCCTGCAGGGGGCTGTTTTGTCCTTAAGGCCCTGGTTGTAGTATTCGGCGGCCAGGCGGAAAGCGGTTTGGGGGCCGGGCTGCCATTTCAAGGTCTCGGCGCGAAGTTTATTTTTTTCTTCCGGGCCGGCTGTTTTAGTGATCTGGTCGTATTGCCAGGCCAGGAACTGCGGGACGGCGGCGGCCGTAAGCAGGGAGGCAAGGGCAAAAGCGGCGTATCTGTATTTCCCGGGCGGCGGCGGAGAGTGGACTTCTTCTTCATCCTCATGCGGAAGCAGGCCGCGGCCTTGAACCGCCGGTTTGGAAGCAAGCGCCCCGAGCAGGGCGTAGAAAGCGAGGGCGTTCGCCGGCATTTGCGAGCCAAAATCGACGAAGCTATGCCCCATAGCGACCAGGACGGCACCCAAGGCGCCGCCGTAAACGGCTTTTACGGTAAAGGACCGACAGCGCAGCCAGCCCCGGTAAAACCCGTAAAACGCGGCGGCAAAGCACGCCAGGTAAAGCAGGCCCCCGACGACGCCTACCTGGAGGAAGAGCTCGAGCCAGTCGCTGTGGACGTGTTTTACTATGTATGGCGTTACAAAATCCGGCCGCGCATAAAACGGAAAAGCATGTTCGACGGCTCCAAGGCCAATGCCGAAGACAGGAAAATCTTTGAACATCGCCCAGCCGCTTTTATACATTGAGAACCGAGTTGTTACCGCGCCGACTAAATGGCCACCATCCAGGCCCAGAAGTAGCCTGTACTTTGAAAGGATTAAACCGTAACAGGCAAACATCAGAAGCAGAGCGGACCAGGCTGTAAATTTACGAATTTTAGTTTTTAGAAAACTTGCCGATATAAAACCGATGAAAGCGATCGCGCAGACAAAAGAGTGCAGCCCCCCCCTGGACCCGGTTTTTACCAGTCCCGCAATAACTGCTGCAAGCATTATGAATTTGAGAAATTGAACTGCGACCAGGTCAAAAAATTTAGTGTGGCTCTGGTGGACGAACAGGCTCTTAAAACCGCCGAAGAACAGGCCGAGCCCCGCCATGCCAGCCATTGCAAGGAAGAAAGCTCCGTGGTCACGGTTCACAAATGGACCGAAGGGCTGGCCGCTCACCCGGCGAAGGCCATAAACCACGGTATCGTCGCCCGTCTTCTGCAGCATCCCCATTAGCGCCACGAATACGCCCATACCGAAGATAGTCCAAAGAAGTCGCTGCAATTGCGCCGGGGTCTTTATCGCCTTAGACGCGCAATACATCACCGCCCCGTAGAAAAGCCAAAGAAGCACGGCATTAAGCGTAGACAGCCTCCAGGCGGTGAAGAGCAGAGGCGTGGGCCCGTTGACCGGGGACTGATTTATCGACTGCAGCAGCCCTATCATGGCCACTCCAAGCACGGCCGGCAGCAAGGTCTTATAAAGCGGGTTATCGTGGCTGTCTCCCCCCTTAGCATAAAGCCTGGCCGCGCCTATAAAAAATACCGCATAAAGCGGTACATAGGCCCAGGGCTCAACCGCCGCGAAAGCAAGCGGAGCGAAAACCAGCGAAAGCAGCAGTAAAATCTCCATCGGCATTTCAATTTTACCTTATTCCCCCCTGTCGAGGCGAAGCCTCGGCAGAATAAGGTAAAATTTATGCATGAAAGTACTTTTTATATGTACCGGGAATATGTGCCGGAGCCCGGCGGCGGAGAAGCTGCTTGCGCTTTACGGCGGGGCGGCAGGGTTCGAGACCAGGTCGCGCGGGACGGCGGCGCAGCCTTACTGCAAGATGCCTCGGCAGATAACGGAATTTCTCACTAAGCAGGGCGTAAGCAGCCTTGAGCATAAGCCCGCTTTGGCCGGCGAGGCTGACATTGACTGGGCCGACCTGATCCTTGTTATGGAAGGGATGCACCGGGATATTCTTGCGGATAAATTCCCCCAGAGCATGAGGAAGACGCAGTTATTCCTGGATTACGTCGGGGAAAGCGGGGATCTCAGGGATCCCATGGGGAAGTCGGATAAAGTGTTCGAAGAAGTTTTACAACAGATACAGGAAGCGATAAAGAAAATAGTTTCCAAATAACTATAACTTCAGTAAAAGAAAAAGGCCGCTGAGTGCTCAGCGGCCTTTTCTTTGCGGCGGTTAGTTCTTAGAACATCGCCTTTATGCCGAGGGCGAATACTTTGTCATTGTACTCGTTGGCTCTCTCGTTGGAATTGCGGTTCTTGTAGGTGAAACCGGCGTCGGCGGACAGCCATTTCTGGATGTTGTAGACGGCGGTAAGGCCGATGCTGGTATTCTCGTCCAGGCGCTTCGGGCTGGTGGCAGTGGTCCTCTCGGGGTACTGCACGCCTTCGTAGCCGAGGTTGATGCCGGCCTTCACTTTATTGATCATGCGGGTCGCGCCTACGTTCAGCATGGTGCTGGTGTAGAAGCGGCTGGCGCCGTAGGTGGATTCGATATTGGCGCGCTTGCCGTAGATGGTGATATCGGTCCGCTCCATCGCTTTCCAGACTGCCTGGGCGCTGTAGCCCATGGTGGTGATGTCTTTCTTCGCGGTGGAACCGACGCTGTTCTTGTCGTACTTGCGGGCCTGCATACCGACGGACACGGTGCCTTCGACCTTGGGGGCGATATTGCCGACCAGGCCGAGGTCTATGTTATTGTAGGTAGCGTCGTTGACGTTGCTGTTCTCGTAGTTAAGCATGCCTAAGCGGTAGGAGGCCAGGACCTTGGTCTTGGGCTGCCACTGGTAGGACACATCGAAACCGACCAGGTTCTCGGCGCGGTCCAGGTTGGCGAAGCTGCTGGCGAGGTAGTTATTGTAGACGTTCTGCAGGGCGATGGCGAAGCCGAATTTGCCGCGGAGAGGGGCGTCGTACTTGAGGGCGACGGTGTTCTCTATGCGCTTTGCGCGGGCGGTAGTTTCGGAGTTAGCCTGGTCGGTGGTCTGCTTGTAGTTGTCGTTCACACCAACGGTCATATCCTTGGGCAGCTTGGCCTTTGCGGAGAAGTTCGCGTTGTGGTGAGTGGCGTTATTGATGGTGGCGGCGCGGGAGTAGTTCAGGATCTCCATGTTATAGCCGCCGGTGAGGTCGAGGCGGGCCCCGACTTTCTCGACAAGGCCGAAACCCAGGGCGGTGCGGTTAATGACCGCGCCCTTGGCGTTGTGCTTGTTGAGGTAGATATTGCTGTCGTAGCTCTCGAGGGTGCTCATGAAAGGGTTGACTTCCATGTTCCCGAGCTTTATGTTCTGCTGCGCGCCGGCGGCGGCAGGTATTAAGAGAACGGCTGCGATTAAAAGGTTCTTCATTTATTTATAGTCTCCTTATATATGGGCGCTGGCTTAGTTGCAATCGGGGCTGGACGAGCTGACATCGCAGACAGCCTGTACGACTTCCACGGTGGGGATCACGGTGGTGGCCGGGGGTTCCACGATCACTACGGGCTCTTTGACCTCGGGCGTCGCGGGGGTGGAAGCGGTAGGGGTGATAACAGGCGCGGAGGGCACGGTCACGGTCTGGCCGGCCTGCACGGTCTGCGTTTCGCCGCCTGAAGCGTTGGTCATAACCGCATTGCCTTTCTCCATGGAGATATTGACATTGCCGTTAGTGTTGATCATCTTGACTTCGCTGTTGGCGGTCAGGATTACGTTCTGGCCTGACTCGGTCTTTACGGCGACCGGGGTACCGGCGCCTAAGGCCACGTTCACCTGGCCGGCATTGGAGGCAACTGAGAAGTTGGAACCGGTGGCTCCGGAAATCTTTTTGCCGCCCGCCTCGATCTCGATAGTTCCGTCGACAACCGCGAAAGTCACCTTATTGTCGGTGATCTCGGGGATGGCGTCGCCGGGCTTAAGGGTCATTACGACCACGCCGTCTTTCATTATGTTGACGGTTCCGGTTATCTTGGTGATCTTTATGGTTTTAGCGGCCTGGCCGGGGGCCTGGGCGAACACATTGGCGCTAAACGCGAATACGGCGGATATGGCTAACAGTTGGAACAATTTCATCACTACCTCCTAAACCTTAGTTGGAACAAGAATATAGTAGCAGAGTAGTTTTAACTTGTCAAGATTTTTTTGCGATTATACCGCTAGTTGAAACTTTTGCGGTATTTGGTAGAATTGAACTATGAAAACAATCGTACTATTTTTAGGCTTGGCGGCGCTTTCCCCTTTCGCTGCGGCGGCCGGGGATTTCCCCCTTGGGTTTTACGGTATCACCGGGCCGAAGGAACTTGGCGTTTTGAAAGAAGCGGGGTTCAACTGCTTCCACACTTATACGCAGGACCCGGAGCGGCTTGCGGCGCTTGCGGCGGAAGCGAAGAAGCTCGATCTGAAGATGGTGGCCTACCCGGACAGGGTCATAGACTCCTCTTATACTAAGGAGGCGAAACGCTGGCCGGTGCTGGCCTGGTACCTTTACGATGAGCCGGAAGTTCGGAAGTTCCCGTTGGCTTCGCTTGAACAAATGGACAAGCGGGTTAAGGATTGGTCCTCGGCGGCAAAAACCGTTTTTGTGATGGGCGAGGGCGTGGCCGCTTTCAATTACGGCGGCGTGGCCGATATGCTGATGGTGGACTGGTATCCTGTTCCCCACCTGCGGCTCGAGTCCGTCGGCGAGCAGATCGCTATGGCTAAGGCCGGCGCCGCTATCAAGGACCCTTCGCGGCAGAACAAGCCCGTCTGGGCCGTGCTCCAGGCTTTCGACTGGATCGGCTACCCGCAGAAGCGGCAGCCCCCCGTTGGCGGCTTTCCCACTTTCGAACAGGTCCGCTTTATGACCTACCTCGCTATAGCGCGCGGTGCCGAGGGCATTTTCTACTTCACCTATACCGGCTCAGACGGCGTGCCTTTGCCCAACCGCCCCGAGCGCTGGGGCACCTACCAGCGCATGGCCGCCGAGCTTAACGCTCTTATGCCCGTCCTGAAAAAAGGCAAGCCCGGCGTCCTCCCGGCCGGCCTTGACGCGAACCTGGCCTCCCGCGCCCTCAAACAGGGCGGCAAGAACTACATCATATTGCTGAACGCTTCGGAGGCCCCACTCCCCCTCAACCTCGAAGTCCTCTCCCCCTACCGCCCCCTCTTCGAACAAAACAGGGCGCTCCCCCCCACCCTGTCCCCCCACAAAGTATTAGTGCTGGAAAAATAATACCCTATTGAGGTTGAGCCTCGATAGAGGAACAGCAAGCAAAGAGCCCGGCTGATCGCCGGGCTCTTTGCTTGTCGGATTCTATATTTCAACACGACACGCCCTTGTCGGGTTCGCCTGCTATAGTATTATCAGAACAGTGATTTTCCACCTTGACAGACAGTAGCTTGTAAGCTACACTATAGGAGGGGATCATGGATATTTCCCCCGTAAGTATTCAGTTCTATATGACCGTATCGGGAAGGTGCCCTTTCGAAGAATGGCTGCATTCCCTCGATAGCCACACGCAGCACGCGATAGACGCCAGGGTTATCAAACTCCGCCGGGGTCTCTTTGGAGATTTCAAGCATCTGGGCGAGGGCATTTATGAGTTGCGCTTTCACTTCGGCCCCGGATACAGGATTTATTACGGCATACACGAAAGGACGCTAGTCCTGCTGCTTGAGGCGGGCGATAAGAAAAGCCAGACAAAAGATATTGAGGTCGCAAAGTATTTCTGGAGAGATTTTATAAGGAGGCATAGAAATGAAACTCACTAAAAGCTACCATGAAGATTTACTAAAACGTCTTGCCGATCCCAAATATGCCTTGGGATACCTCAACGCCGTGCTTGAAGATGGCGATGAGGGAGACTTCCTGCTGGCCCTGCATGACGTAGCCCAGGTACACGGCGGCCTGGCGCAGATAGCCCGGAAGACCAAGCTCAACCGCGAGCACCTCTTCCGCATGCTTTCCAAGAAGGGCAACCCGCAGCTCCACAACCTGCGCCTCATAGCCGGAGCCATGGGCTATAAATTCACCCTGCGAAAAGCCTAGGTGAAGAGGCTCTACAGCAAACAAAGAACCCGGCGGTTAGCCGGGTTCTTTGTTTGTGGCTTTCTGATTTTTTCATCGACTGGAAGGTGTTACTAAGAAGCCTATACGGATGCCGTAAACGGCCAATATGTTTTTCACCGTGAAGAACTCCGGGTTTCCTGAATGGGAAAGAATTTTGTAAAGACTCGTGCGGCTCATCTTGGTGGCCTTTGCCAAAGCGCCTATACCCCCTTGCGCGGTGGCGACATTGCGTACGGCCTTCATAAGGGACCCGATATCATTATCCTCAGACACGGAATTAAGATAGGCAGCAGCCTCCGCAGACTTGGAAAGTTGCTTAAACAAATACGAGCGATGGGATACAGTTCGTTTCATTGTCCTATTCTTGACATAGTGTATCCCATAGGAGACACATTGTCAACGCAATTCACTATTGAGGTTGAGCCTCAATAGGGGGCCCCGGCTCGATAGGCGCACTCTTACGATTTTCAAGCCATTTTGACATGCCGGTCAAACCACCACCGTCCCGGTGAAAGAACTCAGCCAAAAGATCCCTCTTTGTAACTGCCGGAAAGTTACTTATCCCCGCATAATCCCTGAAGCTGCTCCATTTATAGGCTTTAAGGAAACTGACTTGAGCTTCTATCGAAGGAAGCGGCGCCGTCAACTTAAGCGGATTGGCATGTATGTAATACGGGATCCCGTCAAAGTGTCCGTCATTTTCGATCATCACCGCCTTAAACCTTCCCTGGAATAACACGCCTGTCCGCTGGTATTTTTTATTAAAGTACATAGTGTACGCCGTCCCAAGCTTATGCATAAATGCGGCGACGCCGCACTGAACGCGCTGGGTAAGAAGTAAATGGTAGTGGTTTGGCATCAAGACAAAGGCCAATATATCCACCAGTGGTTTATCGCCTATGCCGACTGGGCGCAAAGAGATAAATTTATTTGAATTGCTGGATTGCGGATAATTCCTGTCAAAGGCATAGCCGAAGTTGAGCACAGGTTTAGAATTATTCATTTCCCGGAGGTCTCCGAGAAACCTGTACCTATCGTGATCATTCAAAAAAACTTCCCGTTTATCAGTTCCCCGATTGTAGATGTGATATATCTGTTCCTCCGCAAATGCAACTCTCCTCATAACGCCCCCTTTACCTTATTGAGGTTGAGCCTCAATAGCCTAGAGATACCATAGCAGACGAACTCGACAAGGGCGTGTCGACTTGGAATATAAGACAACGGGCTACTTTTCCCAAGAAAAATAGCCCGTTGTCGTTTATGTAAGTATTACAGGGAGTATGGAGAGACGTTTACGGCTTTGCCGTTTTTCCAGATAGCCAGGGGTCGTCCGGTCTTCTTATGATCGGCTACTACTTTCCGTATTGCAACTTTCATGGCTATTTCCGCTTTATCCTGCATGGACAGCCTTTTTTTCATAAGTCAGCTATTGAGGCTCAACCTCAATAGGAACTATTGAGGGCGCGGGTGTCGGCTTCGGTTTTGGCTTTGGAGATGAACTCTTCCAAGCTTACGCCGAAGACGGACTTGTTGCCGCGGAGGCGCAGGGTGATATTGCCGGCCTCTTTTTCCTTCAGGCCGACTACCACGAGGTAGGGGTGCTTATGCATCGCGGCTTCGCGGACCTTGGCGTTGATGGTTTCATGGCGCAGGTCGGCTTCGACGCGCAGGCCGGCGGCTTTGAGCTTGGCCGTGACTTCTTTGGCGTAGCCTTCGGCGTCCTCGGTGATATTGAGGACCTTCACCTGCAGCGGCGAGAGCCATAGCGGGAAGTTGCCGGCGAAATGCTCGATGAGGAAGCCGATGAAGCGCTCGTGGGTTCCGAGCGGCGCGCGGTGGATGCACAGAGGCGTCTTTTCTTCGTTCGAGGAATCCTTATAGGTCAGGCCGAAGCGGCCGGGCACGGCGAAGTCCACCTGGTTGGTGGCCAGCGTGAACTCTTTGCCGATGGCGCTCCAGACCTGCACGTCTATCTTGGGGCCGTAGAAAGCGGCCTCGTTGGGGATCTCTTTGTAGGCGAGTTTCCCCTCGTCCAGCGCGGTGCGGACCATCTTCTCGGTGGTGGCCCACATTTCGGGGTTATCCACATACTTCTTGCCCAGGCCCTCGGCGCCGTGGGTGGAGTAGCGCATGATATATTTTTCGATGCCGAAGATCTTGAAGTAGCCCAGGTACATATTGCAGACGGCGAGGAACTCTTCCTGGAACTGCTCGGGCGTGCAGTAGATATGCGCGTCGTTCATCTGCATCGAGCGCACGCGCATCAGGCCGAAAAGCTCGCCGGACTGCTCGTAGCGGTAGCAGGTCCCGTACTCGGCCATGCGCACGGGCATGTCGCGGTAGCTGCGCGGCTTGGAGCCGAAGATCTTGTGGTGGTGCGGGCAGTTCATCGGCTTGAGATAATATTTCTGCCCGTCTATCTCCATCGCCGGGAACATGCTCTCGGCGTAATAAGGCAAATGGCCGCTCTTGTGGTAGAGCGTGTCTTTGCAGATATGCGGCGTTTTCACGCGGACATAGCCGCCGGCGGCCTCGGTCTCTTTGGCGAGCCTTTCAAGCTCCTCTATCATCACAGCGCCGTTGGGCAGCCAGAGCGGCAGGCCCGGGCCTATATCGTCGTCGAAAGTGAAGATCTCGAGCTGCTTTCCGATCTTGCGGTGGTCGCGCTTCGCGGCCTCTTCCTGCTGCTTTACATAGGCGACGAGCTCGTCCTGCGTCTCGAAAGCCACGGCGTAGATGCGCTGCAGCATCGGGTTCTTCTCGCTTCCGCGCCAGTAAGCGCCGGCGATGGAAGTGAGTTTGAAAGCTTTAAGCTTGCCGGTATGCTCGACGTGGGGGCCTTTGCAGAGGTCCTCGAAAGGGCCGTTCTTGTAAATGCTGATGACGGAGCCTTCGGGGAGGTCATTGATAAGCTCGACTTTGTATTTCTCCCCTTTCTCCGCGAAATGTTTGAGGGCTTCGGCGCGGGGCAGTTCCACGCGCTCGAATTTCTGGGCCTGGCCGAGGATATGCTTCATCTTCTTTTCGATGAGGGGCAGGTCTTCGGGGGTGAAGTGGTGCTCGAGGTCGAAATCGTAGTAAAAGCCGTTCTCGATGGCGGGGCCGATGCCGTATTTCACGCCGGGGAAGAGCTGGCCGACGGCCTGGGCCATGACGTGCGCCAGCGAATGGCGCATCTTGTGGAGGAGTTCTTCTTTGTTTTCTTCTGCCATAGTTTCCTTAATTTAAAAAGCCCGCCAGTACCCAGAGCGGGTTCCAACGGGCTCTCTGTACTTAAATCTGGTGCCCAGTACAGGGATCGAACCTGTGACCTTTCCCATGTCAAGGGAACGCGCTACCGCTGCGCCAACTGGGCCTAAATCGCAAAATTATTATAGCAAAAATGGGGACAGGCTACTTTATTGAAAATAAAGTAGCCTGTCCCCTTTCTTTATTTTTTAGCTTTGTACTGGGCTATTATCACGGAGCTCAGGCCGCCGCGCGGGGTGAAGTCGGCGGTGACGGTGCAGGAGCGGGGCTTTATCGCTTTTATCACGTCGTCCAGGATGCGGTTGGCGATGTTCTCCATGAAGATGCCGCAGTTGCGGTACTGGAGGAAATAATATTTGAGCGACTTCAGCTCTAGGCAGAGCTTGGCGGGGACGTATTCTATAGTGATGGTCCCGAAATCGGGGAGGCCGGTCTTGGGGCAGACGGAGGTGAACTCCGGGTGCTCGATCATTATGGTGTAGTCGCGCTTGTACTGGTTCTCCCAGGATTCTATCTCGGGCAGCTTTATGCTTTTTACGCTCTGCGCCTGGCCCTGGGTATAACCGAACTTCGTCGAGGTGTTTTTCATATTAGCTCCTTAAATTTTCGCGCGCTTAAGCCTGAGGGAATTCATTACCACCGAAATAGAACTGAGCGCCATAGCGGCGCCGGCCGCGGAGGGCGGGATGACCACGCCCCACTTCGGATAAAAGACCCCGGCGGCCATCGGGATAAGAACGATATTGTAAGCGAAGGCCCACGCCAAATTCTGGTTGATAGTCCTCTTTATCCTCTTCGAGATCCTGACCGCGGTTATCACGGAGCGCAGGTCATTGTTCATCAAGGTGATGTCGCTCGAGTGCACGGCCACGTCGGTGCCGGAACGCATCGCCATACCGAGGTCGGCCTCGGAAAGAGCGGGCGCGTCGTTGAAGCCGTCGCCCACCATCGCGGTGCGCTTGCCCAGGGCTTTGTAGCGCATCACCAGCCGGCGCTTCTCCTCGGGGAAGATCTCGGCGTGGAAAGTCTTTATTCCGACGGCGGCGGCCGCATGGGCCACCACGGCCTGCCGGTCGCCGGAGGCCATCACCGGCTCTATGCCCATGGCTTCGAGTTCTTTGATTATTTCTGCGGCCTCGGGGCGCAGTACGTCGGCCAGGCGGCCGTAGCCCATGAATTTCCCGTCGAGCGCGGCGAGCAGCATGGAGTCGGAGGAAGCGGTGATCTCGGCGCGGACGGCCGGCGGGACCGGCAGGGGCAGCTCGTCGAACCATTTAAGGCTGCCCACCACCATCTCCCCCCCGGCGGCATGGGCGCGGACGCCTTTGCCCGGCACGGCTTCAAAAGCGGTAAGCGCGAGCGGCTTTACCTTTGCTTCCTTGGCCTGGCGGCGCACGGCCTCGGCGAAAGGGTGCTCGGATTTCTCCTCGGCGGAGGAAAGAAGCTGCAGCAATTTTTTCTCGGTAGTCTCGAAAGGGTGCAGGCTTTCCAGGCGCATCCGGCCCTCTGTCACGGTCCCGGTCTTGTCGAAGATCACGACGTCCACGCCCGAGGCGCGCTCGAGCACGTCGGCATTGCGGATAAGTATCCCGGCGGAAGCGGCCCGGCCGAAGCCGACGGCGACGGCCATCGGAACCGCCAGGCCCATCGCGCAGGGGCAGGCCACGGCGAGCACCGCGGCGAAAATTCCGGCGGCCCGCGCGAGATCGTAATAATGGAACCAGAACGCCGCGGCCGTGGCGGCTATCAGGAATACCGCGGGCACGAACCAGGCTGAGATCCTGTCCACCATATGCTGCACTGCGCTCTTCTCGGCCTGGCTTTCTTCTACGGCGGTTACGATCTTCATCAGGACCGTGTCTTCACCCACGCCCTCGGCGGTGAATTCGAGCGCGCCGGTCTTGTTTATGGTCCCGGCATAGACGCGCGCGCCGGCTTCTTTCTCGACGGGAACCACTTCGCCGGTAAGGAGGCTTTCGTCCATTGCGGAGGAGCCGCCCGTCACCCTGCCGTCCACGGGGACCTGCTCGCCGGGGCGAAGCAGGACCAAATCGCCGGGAACTATCTCGGCCACGGGCACGGTCTGCTCCTTGCCGTCTTTAAGGCGGCGGGCGAACTTGGGCGCTATCTTGAAAAGCTTGGCCACGGCCTCGCCTGCCTTGTTCTTTGAACGGGCCTCCAGCCAGCGGCCGAGGTTTATAAAGGTCACCAGCATGCCCACTTCATGCCACTGGGCGTGGTAGTGCATCCCGCTGCCGGGGAAGATTGTGACGAAGACGCCGTAAAAATAAGTGACGCTTGTGCTGAGCGAGACCAGCGAGTTCATGTCGGCGGTATGGGCCTTAAGCGCGCGCAGGAAGCCCTGGTGGAAATGCTTGCCGGCGAACCACCAGGCGAGCCCGGCGACGGTCATCATCGCGTAAGGGTTTATCGGAGAGACCAGGTCGAGCAGGAGGAAGCTGGTAAGGAGCAGGCCGAGCAGGAAGCGCTTAAGGAAAACGTTCTTTTCCCGCTCCAGCTCTTTCAGGGCGGTATTCTCGGCGGCGCCGGCCGATTCGGAGAAGGCCAGGGCTTTATAGCCGAGCTCCTCTATCCTGCCGGAGATAAGCCCGGAATTTGCAAGGGCCGGGTCATAGGAAAGGAAAGCCGTGCGGGAAGGGAGGTTGACGGACACGCCGGCCACGCCGGGCAGGGAGTTAAGGCCGTTCTCGAGCCGGGCCACGCAGGAGGCGCAATGAACGCCCTCGAGCGGTATGACCGCGCGCTTGAATTTTTTCTCCGGTACGGCTTTGTCCATAGTTCGCTACCGCTGCACTTCGAGCTTCCAGGCTTTTTCAAGTTCGGGCAGGTTTTTCCACAGGCCTGAATAAGTGTCTTCGAGCGCCCTGTCCACGGTAGCGCCGTCGCGCAGCTTCCCGATGAAGATGGAGAAGCTGAAAGAGCCGCCCTGCTTTATAAGGAAGCCCGCCACGGAGCCGGCCTGCGCGTACCAGCGGTCCACATTGCGCTGGCTCTCGCTCTGGGGGACCAGGTTTATCATCTGCGAGAAAGGGATGGGATTCGGCGCGACGCCGGAGCGCACGCGGTCCTCGTAAAATATCGCCGAGGCCTGGTTGGAGCGGCTTTCCTCGTAGACCGCCACGCCCTCGTTCAGCCAGCGCAGCGCGCCGGACTGGGAGAGGCCCATGAATTCATTGAAGATAAGGTGCGTCATCTCGTGGCCGATAGTTGCCTTCAGGCCTTCCCCCTCGAACAGGAGGAGGGCATTGCCGTAAGCGGCCCCGCCCGACCAGCCCGGCTGGCCGGTCTTGGTATGATACTCGTCGGCGTCGCGGTAGATCACCACATTGTAGGGCCGGGCGGGCACGAAGGAGTAAAGCCCCAGGTCCTGCATGATGCGGGTATAGTTCTCCTCGAGGAGAGCGGCGTTAAGCAGGGCCGAGGAGGAAGAATAGGCCTTCACGGCGAAATGCGCGGTCTCCTCGGTCTTATAGCCGGGGTCGAGGCCCTGGTAGGGCGACTCCACCGGCTGGGCGAGGGCGGCGGCCGGCGAACCCTCCGTGGGGATATCGACGCAGGCGCAGCAGGACAGGAGGAGCAAAGCGAGAAGTGTTTTCATCGTATAAGCGCGGCCTTCCTAGTACAGCTCTATCATTTTTTTAGTTATGCGCAGGCCGGAGACCCGGATGCCGTAAGGGTTGTCCGAGAAATCGAGCCTGAAGGTGAAGAGCTGCAGCAAATAGGGAGAAAGCGTGACCGGGCCGAGGACGAAGAAGAGCGGCTTGGCTTCAAGCACCGCGCCGTCCTTGATGGACAGGGCGAAATCGGCGTGCAGCCGCCGCCCGCGGGCCAGGGCGGTAACGTCGAGATTGTCGTCGAGGGTTATCTTCAGGTCGGTCAGGAAAGGGTAGCGCTCCGCGAGGTAGCGCTCCACCGCGTATTCGGTGATCTTGGCCGAGGTCACTTTTACGGCGCCGACGCCGGCGGGGACGAATGGGTTAAGCGAGGCGCTCGCGGCGGAGAGGCCGCTGATATCCAGCGTAAGGCCGTAGACGTCCCCGCCCAGAAGCAGGGCCGCCGGCGCGAAAAGGTTCGCCGAGGCGTAAACTCCGGAGGCCTGGTCGAAGCCGGAAAGCTGCAGGGTCGCGTCCTCGATGCCGAGCGGGCCCAGGGCGAGGTTCCTCACCTCGTGCGTCCCGTTCCCGAGGAACATCTCGGCGGAGGGGTTCTTTACGTAGACTTCGGCCCTGGAAGTGTCGTTCAGCTCCAGGTCGGCCTTTTTATCGAAGACGGCGGGGAACCAGGGCTTGTTCTTCAGGGCGGCGAAGGAAGCTTCCACCGCGGAGGGCTTCTCGCCGAAGCGCGGGGTTTTATGGATAAGTACGAAAGCGCAGGCGGGGCAGGCCGGGCTGTCGGCGAACTTGACCTGCAAAGGCGACTTGGTGGCGGCGAAGCGCAGGGCCCCCGAATTAAGGCTTTCGTCGCCGTAGATCCCGACCAGGCCGCCCTTGAGCGGGGCATTGTTCTCGATGAGAGCGAGGAGCTCGGCGGAGCGGAAATCGCCGGCGGGAGGCGGCGGCAGGCCCGCGAGCGGGTATTTGCCGCCGAAAGAGCGCACCAGCCCGGACTGGTTCACGGCGCCCAGGGCGAGGACGAAAATAAGGAGGTACTTGCGGGCCTGGTGCGGCGTCATCACCGGCACGGCTATCGCCAGGGGCAGCAGCGCCGGGTAGAGCAGCTGCGGGTGGCTGCCGCGCACGACCCAGGTCAGAAGCAGGTAGGGCGCCCAGAACCAGGCGGCCACTACTTTCTTTTTTTCATAGGGCATGAAGACCGAATAGTACATCCAGGTCAGCCCGGCCGCGCCGAGGAGGAAAAGCGGCAGCCCCGCGGCGGAGACGCCCAGCTTGAAATAATGCCAGAAGCCGTTATAGTCCCCCCAAAGCGGGACCAGGCCGGCGGCCACGGCGGCGATGGCGAACAGATACCAGGGCAAATTCAGGACCAGGCCCGGGAGCATGCCCTTGAACAGCTCGTCGCGGCTGGACGGGTTGGCGAAGCCCTCGATTATGAAAGGCGCGAGCGGCAGGGCGTAAAGCCAGAAGAACCTGTGCGAGAAAAAGCCGAGGCCGAGGCAGACGGCGAAAGCGAAAGACCACTGCGGGTGCTCGAACTCGTCGGAGCGGATATAGCAGGCGTAAACCGCGGCCGCGAGGGCCATCAGCGCCATCTCGGGAGCGGGCCGGCGCGCGGTCTCGAGCACGAAAGGGAAAGCCAGGGCGAAAGCGGCGCCGAACCAGCCGGCCATATTCGGGCGGCTCCTGCGCACGGCCAGGAAGATCGCGAGCGCGAGCACCAGCATGTAAAAAGAATTCACGACGATGAGCGCGAGATTTAGGTCGCTGGTAAGGTAGTTCAGCACCGGCACATAGGACAGGTAATAAAGCGGCGGGTTGAGCGTGAGGTCGGAGAACTCCGGCTTGAGGAGCGCCCAGAAGCCCTGGCTTTTGAGGTAGGCAGCGTAGCGCAGCACGCCGCCGAAGCTCTCCGCGTCGGCCTGGTTGAAGAAATAGCCGCGCCTGAAGGCCCACTGGGCCAGGAGCAGGGCGTGGAAAAGCCAGATAGCGCCCAGGACGATGAGGCCCGTTGAAAGTTTCTCCCGCCCGGGCCGCACAAGCTCCTTTTCGAAAAGGAGGCTTTCGAAGGTCATCCTGGTAGCCAGGAATTTTTTACGCCAGGGGGAGAGATTGTCCGTATCTTCTGACATTTAATGGGGCTCCGTTATTTCCGTTTCTTCCTGGCGGGCGCGGCCGGTTTTTCGAGCGCGTCCAGCTTGGCCCGGTAAACCGAAGCTGATTTAGGCGAAAGCTCGGCGGCCAGCCTGTACTGCGCCACCGCGTTCTCCTTGTCCTTCATCGCGGCGTAGATATCGCCCATCAGCCCGCGGAGCTGGTAGGAGTCCGGCTTGACGGCCGCGGCCCTGGACGAAGCCTCGAGCGCGCCTTCGAGATTTCCCACTTTATAAAGCGAGAAGGCCAGCCAGTAGGTGTAAACCGGGTCTTCGGGCTTGAGCTCGGCGGCTTTCGAGAATTCCTGCACGGCGCCGGCATAATCCGTCATAAAATAGAGCGCTTTGCCGCGCTCGAAAATAGCCAGGGCCGCGGCCGGGTTGAGGGCCAGGAGCGCGTCCAGGTCCGCGAGCGCGGCGGGCAGATTGCGGGCTTTGCGCGCGCAGAGAGCGCGGTGGTAATAGGCCATCTGGAATTTATCGTTCAGCTCGAGCGCGCGGGTAAGGTCGGCGGTGGCGCCCTCGCAGTCGCCCAGCTTGTAGGCCGAGAGGCCGCGGTTGAGCAGCGCGAAGGAATAATCCGGCTTCACGGCCAGCGCTTCGGTGAAAAGGGTCACGGCCTCGCGGTAGTTCCCCCCGTCCATAAGGAGCGCGCCGAGGTTATTGTAGGCGGGCAGGAAAGAAGAGTTCATCTCTATGGCCTTGCGGTAATCCAGGCCGGCCTTCTGCCTGTCGCCCTGCCGCTCGAAGGCCAGGCCGCGCGAAGTGAGGGCCTCGGGATAATTCCTTTTGATCAGGAGCGCCCTGTTGTAGTTCTCGAGGGCCTCGTTGTCCTTCCCGGCGGCGTAAAGGTAGTTCCCACGCTCGAAGTAGAACTCGGGCGACCTGTTGCACCCGGCCAGCCCGGCGGCTATCAGCGCGAATAAAATTATTTTCTTCATAGTTTTCCCGCTCCCTG
Source organism: Elusimicrobiales bacterium (assembly GCA_028713125.1). Lineage (GTDB taxonomy): Bacteria > Elusimicrobiota > Elusimicrobia > Elusimicrobiales > UBA9959 > UBA9959. The sequence continues at coordinate 528,928 of JAQTOU010000001.1, forward strand.
GCTCCCGACCCCCGACTCCCGACTCTTATGCCCGTCTTTCTCGTCCTTCATCCCCAAAGCCATAAGCACCGCCCCGACCGTGATAGCGCTGTCCGCCACGTTGAACACGGCCGGAAAAAAAGAGAAGTCGAAGTAATCCACGACGAAACCGTAGGCGATGCGGTCGTAGATATTCCCCAGCGCGCCGCCCAGGACCAGCGCCAGCCCGAGGGAGGCCGCCCGGCCGTTGGCCTCTATGCGCCGCCGCAGGTACAGAAGCACGGCCACAAGCGCCGCGCTGAAGACAAGGAAGAACAGGTTGCTGTCGCTGAACATCCCGAAAGCCACGCCGGTATTCTGGGCGTAGGTCAGGTGGAAGAAAGACAGGACTTCGACGGATCTGTAAAAGACCGTCTTCAGCACCCAGGCCTTGGAGGCCCGGTCGAGCAGGAATACGGCGAGTATGATGGCCGGTACGGCTAGTTTCCTCATCCTTTGGGCGCGTCCTCCATTGCTTTGGCGCAGCGGCCGCAGACCCCGGCATGGGCCGTATTGGAGCCGATATCGCGGCGCCACTGCCAGCAGCGGGGGCACTTCGCCCCCTCGGCCTTGCTGACTTTCACTTCGAGCTCGGGGGCGGCGGCGTCGAATTCCACGGCGGCCTCGGATACTATGGCCACCTGCGGCCAGAGCGGGAGCACGGATTCGAGCAAAGCTTTCATTTCGGGCTTGGACGTGCGGAGGATTATCCGGGCCTCGAGCGAAGAGCCCACGGCGCCGGTCTTGCGGACTTCCTCGATGGCCTTTGTTACGGTCTCGCGCACCGACATCAGCTTCGCCCAGCGCTCCAGGAGGGCCTGGTCGGCCCAGGAAGCGGGGAGTTTGGGATAGTCGGCCAGGAAGACGCTCTCTTCCAGCGACGGGTCGATCTCGGTCCTGGCGGTCTTCCACGCTTCCTCGGCGGTGAAAGACAGCACGGGGGCGCTCATCTTCAGCACGGCGGTGAGGATGTCGTGCAGCACGGTCTGCGCCGAGCGGCGCTCGGGCGAGTCGGGGCTGAAGGTGTAGAGCCGGTCCTTGAGCGAGTCCAGGTAGAAGGCGGAGAGGTCCAGGATGCAGAAGTCGGCCACGGCCCTGATGGCCGGGCGGAACTGGTAGTTCTCGTAATGCTGCTGCACCGCGGCCGCGGTGACGGCCAGGCGGGCGCGGATATAGCGGTCCGTCTCCACCAGCTTGTCGTCGGGGACGCGGTGTTTGGCCGGGTTGAAGTCGCTGAGGTTGCCAAGCAGGTAGCGCACCGTATTGCGGATCTTGCGGTAGGTGTCGATGGTCCCGGAGAGGATCTTCTCGGAGATGCGGATATCGTCGCCGTAGTCGCACAGCGCGGTCCAGAGGCGCAGGATCTCGGCGCCGTATTTCTGGATTACTTCCTGCGGGGCGAGGACATTGCCGGTGGATTTGTGCATCGCGCGGCCCTGTTCGTCCAGGACCATGCCGTGGGTCAGCACGGCTTTGAACGGCGGGTGGCCGTTCAGCGCCACCGACGGGATGAGCGAGGTCTGGAACCAGCCGCGGTGCTGGTCGGAGCCCTCCAGGTAGAGGTCGGCCGGGAAGAAGTCGCCGGCGCCCAGCATGCCGCCTTTCAGGACGGCGTACCAGGAGACGCCGGAATCAAGCCAGACGTCCATGATGTCTTTCTCTTTGGAGAACTTCTCTCCGCCGCAGGAGCATTTCTGCCCGGGCTCCATCAGTTTCTCGACGGGCTCGGAGAACCAGAAATCGCTGCCTTCGGCGCGGACGCGGTCTTCCATCCGCTTGAGGAAGGCGTAATCCTCCTGGACCTTGCCGCATTCTTTGCAGTAGACGGCCAAAATCGGCGTGCCCCAGTAGCGCTGGCGCGAGAGGCACCAGTCCGGGCGGGTCTTGAGCATGCCGGTCATGCGGCCGTGGCTGGCGGCCGGGATCCAGTCGACCCCGTCGGCCTCTTTCATGAGCTTTTCGCGCAGGCCGTCGCGGTCGATGGTCAGGAACCACTGCTCGGTGGCGCGGAAGATCACGGGCTGCTTGCAGCGCCAGCAGTGCGGGTAGCTGTGCTCGATCTTCTTCAGGGCCAGGAGCAGGCCGTCGGCCTTCAGGGTCTCCACGACTTTATCGTTGGACTCGAAGACTTTCATCCCTTCGAAGATCCCGGCGTCGGAGTTGAACTTCCCGTCCTCTTTGACGGGGCAGAAGATATCGAGGCCGTGCTTCTTGCCGGCGTGGAAGTCTTCTTCGCCGTGGCCGGGGGCGATATGCACGATGCCGGTGCCGGTGGACATGTCCACGAAATCGGTGGTGATTATAGGGCGCGTGAAGCGGCGGGCTTCCGGGAGATGCGCCGCGAGGCAATGGTGGTACTTCAGGCCCACCAGTTTTTCGCCGGGGATAAGGTCGCCTTTCACGGCTTCCAGGCCGGTGGCGGCCAGGAAAGCGTCGGCAAGCTTGTCGGCGACTATGAGGTACTGCCCGCCGGTCTCCAGCACGCGGTAGTCCTCCGTCTTCGACACGGCCGCGGCCATATTGGAGGGCAGCGTCCAGGGCGTGGTGGTCCAGATCACGATGGAGGCGCGGTTCTTCGCCACGGCGGCCAGGCCGTCGGGCAAGGTCTCAAGCGGGAAGCGGACGTAGATCGAAGGGGAGGTCTTGTCCTTGTACTCGACCTCGGCGTCGGCGAGGGCGGTCTCGCAGGAGACGCACCAGTAGATGGTTTTCTTGTCGCGGTGGATGTGGCCCTGCTCGAGCAGCTCGCGGAAGGCCTTTATCACCGTGGCCTCGTACTCGTTGGTCATGGTGATATAGGGCTTGTCCCAGGCGCCCAGCACGCCCAGGCGCTTGAACTCCGTGCGCTGCAGGTCGAGGAAGCGGGCGGCGAATTCGCGCGCGCTGCGGCGGAAAGCGGGGATGTCGTCGATGTGGCGCTTGCCCATCTTCATTTCTTTCAGGAGGGCCTGCTCGATAGGGAGGCCGTGGCAGTCCCAGCCGGGGACGTAAGGGGCGAGGAAGCCGAGCATCGAGCGGGACTTCACGATGATGTCCTTGAGGATCTTGTTGAAAGCGTGGCCGATATGGATATGGCCGTTGGCGTAGGGCGGGCCGTCGTGCAGGACGTAGGGCTTTGCGCCGCGGCGCTTCTCGAGCATCCTGCCGTAAAGGTCCATTTTCTCCCAGGCCTCGAGAATGCCGGGCTCTTTCTGGGTGAGGTCCCCCCTCATTGAGAAAGAGGTGGTCGGCAGGAAGACGGTTTTTGAATAATCTGTGTTCTGAGTGGTCATTTGCGAAGTCCTTTATAAATAGAAGTATAAATTATACAAAAAACCGCGCCCGCCCGCCGCCCATGTGCTACAATTATGGGATGACAGGAACAAATATGTTTTTTAAGAACGCCCACTGCCTGGTGACCGACCACGGCTCCCCTCTAGCCGACGATATAGAGCGCCAGGAGTACCTGCGCCTGCTTGAAAAAGCGAAAAAAGAATTCGGCCTTGAAATGCCGGCCTACGCCCTGCTGCCGGGCCGCGCGCTCGTTTATTTCATCACCCCCGGCGCCGACCTGCACTCCGTGATGGGCGCTTTCGGCAGGGAGAAGACCCTGCCGGGCTACGCCGCCGGCCGCTGCAAGTACAAGCTGGTCCAGCCCGAAAAATACGCCGCCGCCCTGGCCCGCTTCATCCACCAGGCCCCGGTGAAGGAAAACCTCTCGGCCAGGCCCGAGGATTACCGCTGGTCAAGCGCCGGGCAGTATTTGGGCCTGGCCGAAGGCCCCGCCGACAAAGCGGCCGTCCTCAGGACCTTCGCGGAGGACGCGGGCGAGGCCCTCGCTAAATATACGGCTTTCATGGCCGAGCCGGTGCCGGGCAAATTATGGCGCCCCTTCGACAAGAACAGGGACGCCGTGCTGGGCGACCGCGAGTTCACCGCGGTCCATTCCCCCCATAATTAATAAAATTTTATATACTCTTAAAAACGCGGGTGCGGAGGTTAATTTTATGGATACTACACTTCTAACTGTTTGCGTGGTCGTTGTGACGCTGGCTTTCGTGGCGCTGGTGGTGCAGGCCGTCCTTACGCTGCAGCAGGTGCGCCATACGGCCAAGGCCGTGGAGTACCTGGCCCTGAACGCCGACGGCAAGCTGACGGCGCTCGACCCCGTCATCGGGGCGGTCAAATCCGTCTCCGGCGCGGTCTCGAGCGGCTGGTTCAAGCTCGCCCAGACCGTCTACGGGCTCTTCTCGAGGGAATAAATGCGACTGCTGAATATCCTGAACCGCATCTACGACGAGGAGATCCTCGCGAAGCTGACCTTTCTTAAAAGCATCAAGCTCTTCGACGGAATAAAGAAGCGCCAGCTGATCCACGTGCTCGAGAGCCTGCAGGAGCGCACCTACCTCAAGGGCGAGACCCTCTTCGCCCAGGGCGACATAGGCCGCGCGCTCTTCATCGTCTTCGACGGCAATATCGCCCTCTCCCGCCTGGACCCGGTCACGCAGAAGAGCTCGGTGATAGCCCAGGTGCACCCGGGCGAGTTCTTCGGCGAGATGGCCCTGCTGGAGGAAATGCCCCGCACCGCCACCGCGCACGCCACCGAGGACACCAAGGTTTTCATGCTCTTCAAGATAAAGCTGGAGTCGCTTCTTTTCGCGCGCCCGACGATAGGCGTGGTGATAGCGGCGCAGCTGGCCAAGATCCTCTCCGCCCGCCTGAGGGCAATCATAGAGAAGCCGACAGAGGGATAAGAGAACGTGCAGACAGAAACCCAGAACAAGGTAAGCTACGCGCAGTTCATCCTCCCGGTCTCCATAGGCCTGGCGGCGGTCTACTTCATCGTCCTGGCGAAAGCCGCGATCTTCCCCTTCATCCTGAGCGCGGCGCTGGCCTACGTCCTCAGCCCGATCATAAAATACTTCGAGGTGCGCGGGATAAAGCGCACTTACGCGGTGGCCGGGCTCTATCTCGGCGCCGGGGCGCTGATCTTCATAATCGTTTACGTGCTCATGAGCCTGCTGTCCGTGGAACTCGAATCGCTGAAGCAGGACTGGCCCTCCTACGCCGGGCGCTTCCAGGCTTTCGTGATGAAATTCAACACCAAGCTGGTCAAGGACTATCCCTTCCTCTCCTCGCTGCGCCTGGAGCAGAAGCTGGATCATTTGCTCGAGCTGGTCCCGCAGCTCATCCTTTCCGTCCTGCCGATGATGACGCTGCTCTTCATCGTGCCTTTCATAACTTTCTTCATGCTGGTGGGCGGCGCCGGCATCCTGGACTACCTGGTGGACCATCTGCCCGCGCGCCACGCCGAGATCATCCACCACATCGCCTCGCGCATAGACGGCTCGCTCGGCAACTACCTGCGCGGCATCCTGACGGAAGCCTTCGTCATCTTCCTGATAACCTTCACCGGCCTGCTGCTGATGAACCTGAACTACGCGGCCGTCATCGCGATCACCATCGGCCTCTCCAGCCTGGTGCCCTACCTGGGCGCTATCGTCGGGGCGGTGCTTTCCTCCATCGTGGCCTACCTGCAGTTCGGGGCCCTGCTCCCGATCATCAAGCTCCTCGCTTTTTTCACCGGCATCCGCTTCTTCGACGACTGGTTCCTGCAGCCCTATATCATGAAGAAAGCCGTGGACCTCAACCCCGCGATCATCCTGCTGGCCCTGATGGCCGGCGCGGAGATCGGCGGGATCTGGGGCGTGATCTTCTCGATCCCGGTCACCTGCATCATCAAGGAGATCATGCAGATCGCCATCGAGCTGCAGGAGACCGAGTTCCGCTGGAAGCCCAAGCCGGAGCCGACACGCGTCAGCATCCCGTACACTTAAGCCCTTTCCCGGCAAATAAAAAAGGCGCCCTGAAGCGCCTTTTTTTATTGTCGGCCGGACTCTATTTTTTTATAGCTTTCGCGATCTCGGCGCGCATCATGTCCACGGGGCAGGGCTTCTGCAGGAAGCCTTTCACGTTCGATTCCTGCTTGAAGATCTGTTCAGTGGAAGGGTCGAAGTGGCTGGCCGTCATGACCAGGATCGGGATGTTCTTGACCTCTTCGTCGGAAAGGAGCATCCGCATCAGCTCCAGGCCGGAGACGCGGGGCATCATCACGTCCATCAAAATGATGTCGGGCTTGACCAGGCGGGCCTGGTCGAAGCCGTCCTTGCCATCGGTGGCGGTGTGCACCTCGTAGTCGTCCGTGCCCAGCGCCATCTGCGCCAGCTGCAGGAAGTTCAGGTTGTCGTCCACCACGAGCACGCGTATTTTAGCCATATTAATGTATACCTGATAAAAGCCGGATGGGCAAGGAGGGAATCGAACCCTCATGATCGTGAGATCGCAGGTTTTTGAGACCTGTGCGTCTACCAATTCCGCCACTTGCCCGCACCGCTATTCTACAAAATTTTACTTCGCGGCCGCGGCCGCCCGGAGGCCGAGCAGGTCGTCCAGGCGCACCGGCTTCAGGCCTTTCTTTTTGGCTTCCTGCAAAATGGCTTCGGTGATGCGGAGGTTCTTCTCTTTGACCTTCCCCCCGCCGTCGTGCATCAGGATTATCGCGCCGGGCTTTACGGCCTTAAGGTATTCCGCCGTCATCTTTTCCTCGGAGAGCCTGGTCCAGTCGCTGCCGTAGGTCCAGTTGACGATAGCGTAGCCCAGCCTGCCGGCGACCTGGCGCACCCAGGGTTTGTCGTAGCCGTTGGGCATGCGCAGCACCGTAGTACGGACGCCCGAGGCTTTTTCTATGGCCGCTTCGGCCCTTTCGAGCTCTCTCTTTAGTATCGCCTCGTGGTCCGGGGCCTTCCCGGTCTTGGGCCAGAACATATGGGTATCGGTGTGATTGCACACCAGGTGCCCGGCCCCGGCCACTTTTTTTACCCTGTCCGGGTACTGGCGGACATAGGTCCCTACCATGAAGAAAGAAGCCTTCACGCCATGCTTCTCGAGCAGCTTGAGCAGGTCCTCGGTGATATAGCCGGGCCCGTCGTCATAGGTAAGGGCGAACTCGGCTTTTTTCCGGTCCCCCTCGGCGTAGAATTTGCCCGCGGGAGAACCGGCCGCCCGGCAGGTCCCGGCCGCGAGCGAAAGAAGGACAACACACATGATGAGGTTTTTTTTCATATTTTCAGATCTCGTGCTTCTCGAGGTTCCGGAGCCCGACTTTCCACGGGATATACAGGGCAGCGGAATTCAGGACGAGGAACACGGCGGCGCAGAGGGCCACCGCGCGCATATCCCAGGCGTGGTCGCGGCCGAGGCGCTCCGCGAAGTGCATCTGCACCGGCCAGGCCTCTACCCCCACCAGCAGCGAGAGGTAGCCCATTGCGCAGGCCATATAGAGGAAGCCGCCGTAGGAGGATTCGAGCTGGTGGATATTCTCGACGTTAAAATCGGGGAAGATAGCGCCGAAGCCGATGCCCATCACCGTGATCACGACCGCGGCCACGCCTATGGTGAAGGTGGACAGGACGGAAATGAACAGGTCGGCGTGGAGCAGATAGTTCGAAACGGTGATCAGGATCAGGCCTATCAGCACGGCCGGCAGGAGCGAGACGGTCAGCTTCTCCCGCATCACGGCGGCCGTGGTCACGGGCGAGGACTTGAGCAGCCAGAAGCTGTTCCCCTCCAGGCTGACCGCCGGGAAGGTGAAGCGGAGGCCGATCGCGGCCATCACGAAGCCGGCCACCCCGACGTTCAGGAAAGAGACCATGCTCTTGAGGTCCGGCGTGTCGAGCGGCAGCTGGCGGATGCTGAAAAGGTAGACGGCGATCAGCGCGCCTATCAAAATTATCTGCGACCAGTAGCGCGCGTCGCGCGCGAGCATCAGGCGGTCTTTCCAGTAAAGCGTCAGGTAGGAGCGCAGGGCCGGGAATCTCGACGCCAGGCGCTGCTCCGGCAGCGGGGTCCTGCTCCCTTTGAACCTGGGCGAGCTCTGGGCGCCGCTGAAGCCGCGCATATAGACCAGCCCCGACAGGTAATAGATAAGCCCGTACAGGGCGGCGGCCGCCGCGGTGAGCACGCCGGCGCTCACGGCGAAAGCGGCCCAGTGCCCGGCGGAATAGGCCACCATGGCCTTGGTCACCCACCAGGAAGGCATATACGGGGCCGTCGGCGACTGCAGATACTGGATATACTGCGCCACGACCTGCAGAGAGTCCGGGCGCAGGAGCTGCTCCGGCTTTGAAAAGCGGAAGATGACATAGACGAAAGCGACCGAGACGCTGCCAAGCAGCCAGGTGATATCCCGCGTCTTCGACGAAGGGAAGGCGTACATCACGAGCATGCTGAAAAAGATCCCGACCGCACCCGCCAGCATCACGAAAGGGACCATGAGGAAGAGGTAGGCCATGTAAAAGCCGGCGCCCAGCCCTTTAACGCGGCCCAGGGCTATGATATAGGGCAAAATGGCCAGGACCAGCGTCCACGACGAGTAGAACACCGTCTCCAGCGCTTTATCCAGGAAGATGAAGCGCAGGTCCAGCGGCGTAGAGAAGAGGAACTTGAGGTCGAAGGAATAATAAAGCGTGCTCATCGAGATGATGATGGAGGAGACGATGACCATGGAGAAGGTCATGAGCAGCACCATGGAGGTGAGCTTCCAGGAAAGCATCGGCCCGATGAGCTGCACGCCCTCCAGGTAGGTGAGAAGGCGCCAGAACCCGCTGTAGAGCGCCGCGAGCATCAGCAGGCCGACGGCGGCGAACATAAGGTTCTTCACCAAGTGCCAGCCCCGCAGGGCGCGCAGGGTGTTGAAGAACGTTGTGGCTTTCCTTTGTATGAGGATATTGAACATGATGAAGGCGCCCGCCGCGCCCGGGGCTACTCAGTTAATTCCAGGAAAATATCTTCCAGGGAGCGCGGGCCGAGCGCGCCGGAAGCGAGCTTTTTAACTTCATCCACGGTGCCCCTGGCCACCAGGCGGCCGTGGTAGATTATCCCGACGGTATGGCAGAGCTTCTCGGCCATGTCCAGGATGTGCGTGCACATGAAGACGGCGGCGCCTTCGCGGGCGATGTCGGCCAGGAGCCCCTTGAAGCGGCGGATGCTCTTGGGGTCGAGGCCCACGGTGGGCTCGTCGAACAGAACGGCCTTCGGGCGGCGGAGCAGGACGCTCGCGATAAGCAGCTTCTGCTTCATCCCGTGCGAATAGCTCTCGAGCAGCTCGCCGGAGGCGGCGCCAAGCTCGAAAGTCTCGAGCAGCTCCGGGATGCGCTTTTTCTGGTCGGAAGCGGGCAGGGAATAGAGGTCGCCGATGAAGCGCATGAACTCCCAGCCGGTCAGCTTGGGATAGACGAAAGGCTCGTCGGGGATATAGGCCATCGCGCGCTTGGCGCCCAGCGGGTCGACGGCCAGGTCGAAGCCGGCCACGCTCACGCTCCCCGAGGTGGGGCGCATGATCCCGGACAGGATCTTCACGGTGGTGGTCTTGCCCGCGCCGTTGGGCCCGAGGAAGCCGAAGATCTCCCCCGGCTCGACGCGCAAATTAAGCCCGTCGACGGCCCTGAAAGACCCGAAATCCTTTGTAAGGTTTTTAATTTCTATCATCGCGGTAAAAAAAGCGCCGACCGGCTTTGCCTGGTCGGCGCGTCGAAACGGCTGAGGGCTTCAGCGGCCCTGTTCGCGCAGTTCCAGGTAGTTCTTCACTTCCTGCTGGTTGGTGAGCTGGCGCAGGAGGTAGTTGGCCACATTGGCGAACTTGTCCTGGGCGAGGTCGGAGGCGTACTTGGCGCGCTCTTTCTCGAAATTCTTCAGGTCTTTGTTCTTGCTCAGGTAAAAGGCCTTCGTCTCTTCGGGCGTGACCTTTACGGCGGTGTAGAGGAACTGCTTGAACTTGGTGGCGAGGCGGGCTTTCTTGCGCCAGGCTTCGTAGTCGGCGGGCGACATCGCGAACTCTTTATAGATGGTCTGGTAATAAGCGCGCGGGCTGAAGGCGCCGTTCTCGTGGAACTGCGGGGTGTTCTGCACTTCCACCGCCACTTCGAAGTCGGGCACGAGCATGCCCATTTTCGTGCCCTGCTGGCTGAGCAGTTCCTCTATGACCATCTCGCGGAACACTTCCTGCTTGACGCTCTTGGAAAGGATCTCGTTGACCTCGGTGCCGGAGTCTTTCACGCTGGCCATCACCCGGTTGACCTGGGTGAGGAAGCGCTGGTACGGGATCTTTTCGCCGCCGACTTCGGCCACCGCGTCCATGCTGGAGCTGGTGAACACCTGCCCGCTCACGAAGAAGATGGAGCCGACGAAGACGACCACCACTATCGTGAAGATCAGCCGCTTGTGATGGGAGAAAAAAGAGATCATTGTTGTTTAGCCTCGGTCTTGTTGGTTTTTGCCTGCTGCTGGGGCTGCTGCCGCTCCGCGCTTTTAGCCGTGTTTACGTCCATGGAACAGTTGCCGTTGAAGTGAGCGCCTTCCTCGAGCATGATGCGCGGCGAGCGCATGTCGCCGTCGAGATGCGAGCCGGCGAGCACCTCGATATGGTCGAGCGCCGTGATATTCCCCTTCACTTCGCCGCTGACATAGCAGATCTCGCAGGAGATATCGCCCTTCACCTTGCCCGACTTGCCGACGGTGACGATCTTCGCGTCCACGATGGAGCCGTCCACCCGCCCGTCGATGCGCAGCGAGCCCTTGGCCGTCAGCGTGCCCTGGAAATAAGCCTCGGAGCCGATAACGGTATCTCCGTTCTTGCTTTCGAAGCTTATATTTGTGTTCTTGAAAAGCGCCATAGTATCCCCCTCTTACAGTCCCCCGAAAAGTCCGTCGAACAGCCCGGCTACATTGCCGGCGTGCTTGCCGCCCACCTGCAGGAATTTCATCGGGTCGCGCGGCAGGCCGCCGGTCCAGACCTCGTAATGGAGGTGGTTGCCGGTGGAGGTCCCGGTGGAGCCCATCCGGCCGATGATCTGGCCGCGCTTGACCACCGTGCCTTCCTTGGCCAGGACTTCGCTCATATGCCCGTAAAGTGTAGAGAAGCCGAAGCCGTGGTCCACCACGGCGCACATCCCGTAGCCCTGGGCCCAGCCAGAATGCCTGATAACGCCGTCGGCGGAAGCGTAAATGGGCGTGCCGGCCTCGTTCGCGATGTCGATGCCGCTGTGGTACTCGCTAGCGAGGCGCATAGGGGCTATCCGGTAGCCGAAAGGCGAGGTGACGCGGCCCTCGGCCGGCCAGATGGACGGGGTGGCGCGGGCGCCGTTATGGCGGTCGGTAAGGTAAAGGGTGATCTCGGTATAGCTGGAGAGGCGCTTGCGGGACTCTTCCTGCATCTTCTGGATGGAATTATTGAGCGTGGTCTCTTTTATCTCGGAGGCCTTGGCGCTGAGCAGCTTGCGGAAATCCTTCAGGTCGGATTCCTGCGGGCCGCCGAGCCCCTGCTCGCGGTCTAGGAAGCCGGGATCCATGCCCAGGACCTTGCGCAGCTGGTTGTCGGTGCGCTTGGTCATCTCAAGGTAGGCCATGCCCTGGTCCACCTGCTCGGAAACATAGGCCATCTTGGTGCGGAGGATCTTATTGTCGGCCTTGGTGACGTAATAATCGAAGTGGCGGCCCGCTATATAGCCGGCCCAGATTGTCATGCTGGTCCAGGCGAGGCCGAAAACGAGCAAAAGGGACACCGGCAGGTTGAACCGCAGGGAAGGCATGCCGTTATGGGGAATGATAAAAACGCTGACCGGCTTGGCGACGTTTTTAAGGAAGCGCAGGATGGCTTTTAACCACATTTACATATGATAACTATATTATTGTCCGCTGTCAACCCGGGGCGGGGCCTTTTTGGCGGCGGCGGGGGCCGCTTTGGGCGTCCCGCTTATGACGGAAGGGTCGAAGGTCATTTCGCCGTCTCCGTCCTCATCCGAGGGCTGGGAATCTACGGAAGGCTGCCCCATAGGGACGGAGACCGCCCCCCCCTGCTGCGCGCCCCCTGGCATACCCGGGAGCATAGGCATGCCTCCCGGCATGTTCCGCATCAGCGGCCGCATCTCCGGGTCGTTCATGAATTCCATCATCAGGCTCAGGAATTCCGGGCGGGCGGCGTATTTCATCATGATCTTGTCCATGCCCTTGGCGTTCTGCATCAGGCTTATCACTTTAAGGGGATTATCGCCCTTCGAAGCGGCGAAAGCGGCGGCCATGTCCGGGTTTTTCTTCATATCGGCCAGAAAAGCTTTGACGATGGGCCTGTCGGCGTACTTGTTCATCGCTTTCAGGACCTGCCCGCTCTCGTCCGGGTTCATGATGCCGACCGATTGCTCGCCCGGCAGCCCCCCCGAGAAAAGGCCCAGCCCGGAGCCGGAGGCGGAAGTGGAAGCGAAGACTCGCTGCCCCATCGGTATGGTCCTGTTCTCGGACTGGTAGCCGGAGGCCGGAGGAGGGAAGGCCTGGAAAACGTCCTCCAGGGCGTCTTTCGCATTGGAGATCTTGTGGTAAATGTAGAAACCGCCGCCGGCGATGATCAGGAACATAGAGACGAGGACCGCGGCCACTATTTTGAGGGTCTTGTTCCTGCCGCGCACTCGCGCAAGCTCTGCGCGGAGCTCTACTTCCTGGGGGTCGGGCTCGGGGGCTTCCCCGGACGGTACAGGAGCGTTGTTGGTCTCGGTCATAATCTCCCCGCTGGCAAATTTATCTTTACATCCGACGGCCGCAATTGGTAAACTGTTATTCTACAAAATAAAAGCAGCTTTTTAAGCCGGCTTTTTATAAGTAAATCGGTCCATGCGCCCCCATCGTCTAGCGGTTAGGACGCTGCCCTTTCAAGGCAGAGATCAGGGGTTCGAATCCCCTTGGGGGCGCCAACTTTCTCCAAAAAACAAACCCCGCTCCGGGGTTTTGTTTTTTAGCGGCCGCGGAAGCGGGATACAACTATGACGGATAATAAAGACACCGCCGCAAAGATAAGCGTCCTCGGTATCTGCGGGACCGACCCGCTCACCGGGACCAACGGGATAAAGGTCCATAAGCTCATACTGGAGCAATGGGGCGGCTCAAAAACCGTCGAAGTCGATTTCGCGAAGGTTCTCCCCTCCCCTACTTTCCTGGAGCAGGCGGTCGGCGAGCTGATCGGTAAATTCCAGAAAGCCGAGATCATCGCGAAGCTCAAAGTGACCGGCCTCTCCGCGGCCGATAAAGTCATATTGAACAGCATCGTCGTGAACCGCTATCACGCCCTGGCCAATGCCGAGAAATACAAAAACCGTCCCCCCACCATCCTCACGCTGAAACCAAAAAACCGTTAGGCCCAAGTCCGATTTCCTTTACAAGCACTTCCCGCCGGCGCCGGAAGCTCCGGCCGATGCTTTACGACCTGATGATCCCCCGCTAAAAGACGGGAGAACCGGGCGTTGACTTTTTCCGGATAGTTTCATAGAGTAACCCTAGAAAAGACATCGGGGGGCAGTTAGTCTTAAAAATCAAAATTGTTGTCGGGCGCGCGGCGCTTGTGTGAGTTGTTTGCCGCCCGCCCAGGAGGGACGATATGGAAGAGATAAATACCGCCGACAAGGTTTTCGTCGAACTTAAACTGCTGGAAAAGCAGCTGGGCGACCTGAAAAGAGATAATGAGCGGCCGACGGGGGCTTCCGCCCCCGGAGCGGGAATTAAGCCGGTGGAGGGCCGGATCGAGGAGATGAGCCACCTTCTTTTGCGCATCAAAGAGCAGGCCTCCGCGACTTTAGGCGAAGCTATCCGCAAGCAGAAAGAATGGGCGGAGATGAAAGCGGAGATGGACAAAGAAAAGAGCTATATCCGCCTGCTTCAGAAAAAGCTTAAAGAAAAGGAACTGGCCGTGGCACCGGACGGCGGGCAGCCCGGCGCCGGTTTCGCCGGCGGGGTCCCGACAGACCTGGGGCTTACCGCCGAGGAGGACAAGGCCCACAACCGGCTGGAAGGCGAAAGGAAGGAATTCAAGGAGCACTACGACTCGCTGGAAAATGATTTCGAAACGAGGGAGAAAGAGTTCCTGGACGAAATAAGGGCCCTAAGGGAGAAAGAAACGAGGATGGCGCTGGAGAACGAGAAGCTCGGCATAGACCTGTCCATAGCGCAGCAAAGAAGGGAGGCGGCCGAGCAGAAAGCCTCCTCGGCGGCTGCAAGGATGATGGATATGGACGTCTATAATAAATCCGCGGCGCTCGCCCTCAAGGAGAAAGACCAGGAGATAAGCGACCTGAAACAAGCGGTCGAGGAAGCCCGGTCCGCGACGGCCCGGAGCGGGAAATAAGGACGCTATTTAGACTGGATGCTGAGGGAGAGGGATTCCCCGTTCCTTACCAGGTCGAATACTACGCCGTCATAGAGGCTGGCCGAAGAAAAAACTTTTTCAAGGTCTCCGGCCGAGCGCGGCGAGATCCCGTTGACGGTCTTGATGAGGTCTCCGCGGCGCAAAGAGCCCGCAAGGCGGGACTCTTCCGAGATCCCCGCGACCAGGGCGCCATCCTCGTAGATCAGGCTTAGGCCTTCCCATTCAAAAAGATCGCCGGGAGCCGCCGCCCGGGGGCCGGCGCGACCATGACGCGTGATCCTTTCGAGCACCGTTTCGCGCTCGCCCAGTTTTACTTTGACCTTCTTTTTAACGCCCCCGCTCTGATAAACCAGTTCCACCTCGTCGCCGGGGCGCCTGGAGTAAGTTTCCAAAAAAAGGTCTTCATTATTTTCCACGGGAACCCCGTCGCAGCTGAAGATGATATCCCCGCGCCTTATCCCGGCCCTGTAAGCGGGCGCGCCGGGTATGGCGACGTTCACCACCGCGCCGCCCGGGCCGGCAAAGCCGAGGCGCGCGGCCGTGAGCGGGTCCAGGCCGGCCAGGGCGAGGCCCAGCCAGCCGCGCTTTACCTTGCGGCCCGCAAGAAGGTCTTCAAGGACTATTTTTATTTCCGAAGCCGGCACGGCGAAGCCCATGCCGGCGAAGACCCCGGTAGGCGACGCTATGGCCGTGTTTATCCCTACCACCTCGCCCTTAAGGTTTAGCAGCGGGCCGCCGGAGTTCCCGTAGTTCACGGCCGCGTCGGTCTGTATCAATTTTTCATACCTGCGGCCGGCTACGGGCAGGCTGGCGTTCAAAGCGGAGATGATCCCGGAAGTCACGGTCTGTTTGAAGCCGAAGGGATAGCCGACCGCCAGGACGAAATCGCCCACTTTCAGGGCGGCCTTTCCGTTCAGGTCCAGCCAGGGGAAAGGACCCTCGCCTTTTATCCTCAGGAGCGCGATATCCAGCGCGGGATCGCTGCCGACGAAGGAAGCCGGCCATTCTTTCTCGACCCCTTTCGCGTCCTGGGTCATTATCTTTATATTCACCGCTCCCTCGACCACGTGGAGGTTGGTTACTACGTAACCGCGCTTGTCGATGATAGCGCCGGAGCCCAGGCCGGCGCTGTTGTACCGGTACACCTTCTCCGAGGGCATGGAGTAGCCGAAGAAAAAATCCGGCTCCCAGACGGACTGGGTTTCCTCCTTTATTACCTGGACGCTGACTACGGCCGGGCCGGCCCTGGCCGCGGCGGAATTAAAAGCCAGCTGAAGGTCCGCCGCCCCCTGCGCCGCCGCAATAGCGGGAAAGAACAGACAGGCCAGCAGTAAGATGGTTTTCATTAAGCGGCCTCCGCCTACCGGTTTCCCGCCCCGGCGCGCGGCGGGGGCGGGGAACGGTTCAGAGCACAATTATCTTGTTCGGTTTCGCTTCCTCGGATTTAGGCAGCCTTATCTCCAGTATCCCGTCGCGGAGCTTGGCCGTAACCAGGCTGGTTTTTATCGGGACGGCCAGCTTGAAGGCCCTGTAGAAGCGCCCGGAGGGAATTTCCTGCCGGATCAGCGCCTTCCTGGTAATTTCGCTTACCTCCCGCTTCCCGCGTATCATAAGAGTGTTCTCTTTTACCTCGGTCTCCACATCGGCTTTGTTCACCCCCGGGAGAGCGACCATCATGGTGAAGCCGTCATTGTCCTCGGTTACGTCGGCATACGGGACCCACTCGGTCATGTAGTCGCCTTCCGCGGCAGCTTTCCTGTTCAGGAAAGTATTGAACGTGTTCTCTAAATTATCGCGCATCTTCTCTATATCCTTCTCTATAGTGGCAATTCCGGTATTCATTTTTCCCCCTTTTATTTACTGTACGGTTATCTGGCGGGCCTTGTCCGTCTTCTGCTTGTTCATGGTTATCTTCAGGACCCCGTCTTTGTATACGGCCGTCGCGTCGCCGGGCTTTACGGCAGAAGGCAGGGTAAAGGCACGGTAGAACCTGCCATAGCTCTGCTCTTTCATCCTGTATCCGCCTGAACCTTTCTCCTCTTTTTCCTCGCGGCGCTCGCAGGAGATCGCAAGCGAGTTCTCCGTAAGGTTCAGGTTTATGTCCTTCTTCTCGACGCCCGACAGGGCCAGCGAAACTTCTATGGTGCTGTCGGTCTCCCTTATGTCCATCTGCGGCGTATTGACCGCTTTCGGCCCCGTCAGGGGGAGGTCGAAAAGATCCTCCAAAGCCCTGCCCAGCGATTCGAAAGGCCTTACCGCCGCGTCCGTCCAGCCTTTCGATGTTGCCAAGTCCTTGTCACCCATAGTCCGCCTCCTTTAGTATTCACTCCATTACAAATATGACCGCCCTGCCGGCAGCGGTCTCATTTTTGCGCAAAAGCTGTTTCGGGCCGGCAAGAGCTCTATCTCGGCTGTTTGAATTTTTCCGCGATCTGGCGGCCGGCCTCTTTCAGGTCGCTCCAGGCTTTGTCCATGCCAGCTGCCAGGGCTTCCCAGGCGTCGCCGGTGCTTTCCTTTAGCTGCCGCAGTTTTATCTGCACGTCCAGGCGCCTGGCGTTGAATTCGGCGATCTCCCGCTGCAGCCTTATCTTGTGCTCCAGCGCCTCATGCTCCACCCTCTCCGTGAACCCGTCGATCCTGTCCCCGAGCACCTTCAGCTGGCTGTTGAGTTTCTCGATATATTCTTCTTTTCTTCCCATTTTTCCCCCTCGCGCGGCGCCCTGACCGGGCGGCCGCGGAATCTTAACTCTCAAATCTCAGTTCAGCTGACGGGCATGGGCGGCGTGGGCCAGGCGGCAGCGCCGGTACGGTTCTGACCCGGCGGCGGCGCTGAAAAACCTGCGCCCCGCCCGGCGGCGGCTGCGCAGGATCCCCTCTCTTTCGAGCAGTTGAAGCACGCTTAGCGCCGTCCCGACCCTGAACCCGGAGAGCCAGGCGGCGGCCGGGGCGCTCAGCGGCGCCCCGGGACTCCCGAGAAAATGCGCGAGCAGCAAACCGAATTCTTTTGAATCTACGGTCCCCATTCTACCCCCATGACTTTACCGCGCCTTGCGCTACCAGAGATTCAGGCTGACTTCCTCGGCGACCTCATCTAAGCCCCGGTATTTAGGTCTTGAGTGATACTTTACCGAAGGCGCGGCCGGGGCGGCTTCCGCTTTCAGCTTCGCCAGCTCCCGGTCGAGCACCAGGCAGAATTTCTTGTAGTTATGGTGCCCGCCGAAGGCCCTGCTTCCGTATCTGAACTCGTGCTCCCTGCCGTCCGAGGACAGCGTCACCAGGAGCGAGAGATGTTCGTCGACTACCGAGCAGTCGACGCCTTTCTCCGTATAGAAATCTATTATTTTCCGGGCAAAAACAGTATTTTCACGCAGCATAGTTCCCCCCTGTCCCCTCGAATCCCGCGGAGCTTCCTTTTGCTTTAACCTCCTATTCCGTCAGCCTCGTTATCTCTATTTCTATCTGCCTCGAATCGTTTTCATCTTTGGACAGCGCCTTGATAGGCAGGTCGGTGACCCCGTCCTGCAGGGCGAAGCGCAGTGAAAAGGTCCCGTCCGCATTCAGCTTGATCTTGCGCCCGCCCACGGTGACGAAAGCGCCGGGCTCCGTGGCCCCGTAGAGTATAAGTTCGCAGTCGGCCAGCAGCCAGAAGGCCTTCCGCTCCGGCCTCTGCGGCGCGTGTGAAGAAAGGGAACTTACGCCCCAGGACGAAGCTCTTGAGAAAACGGACCGCAGCATCTCCCAGCGCTGGGCCAGCGACTTGGCCACCTCGCCCGAGCCTTTGCCGATATACTCCACCCCGGAAAGCTGCAGCAGCTTGTCGAAATCCTCCGAGACGGCCATCCATTTCTCGTCCGTGACGTCCGAGATCCCTCCCGGAGGCAGAAGGACGGTATTGCTCTTAACGATCCCCTCGAACTCTCCCGAGGGCAGAACGAGCCCGAGCTCGCAGGAGTAGGAGCGGCCCCCCTCCTGGACATGTACGTACCAGTTCCCGGCTTCGAACATTACGGGCACGTCGAAATATTTCCCTGCTTCGCCGTTATGGGCGGTCAGGTCGTAGACGCGGATCACCTGCCGCGACTTCTCGAAAATATCCTGCCCGTGCTCCCGGGCGAAACGGGCCTTCGAATTCGGTGTTATCTCCCAGTAGAGATACATCCAGTTGGGATCCCTCGGCAGCAGGGCCGCCATGGTCGTCCCGTAGGCTTCCGGCAGCGTTCTGCTGTCCGTATCCGGCTGGCTGATCTTATCGGTTAAAGAACCTGAAGAAGGCATAAAAATTCGACCTTTAAACCGCGGCGCAAAGAAAATGATTCGACGCTTTAAGGAAATGTTCTGCCTTAAGATAATAGAAAGAGCGCAAAAGCAGGTTTCCCGCGCCCGCCGCGGGAGCCTTCACGCTTTTATGTCCGCGCCGCCGCCCGACCGCCGCGCGGCGCCTGTTGTTTGTAGTTTTCACTTTTCCCCCTAATATGCGGCAACCGCGCCGGGCCCGCCGTTCCTGGCGTAAGCTCCGGAAAATGCCGATCGAAGTCTCGGCAGCGCTTTAAGTCGCGGTTGTCCGTTGTCAAACCCTACCCAAGGATAGTTTACAGGTATTGTTCAAAAAATACAAACACCCGAAAGGGCTAGGAAGGCGGACATAATAGGGTTAATCCGAAAGGACTATTCCGGAAAAATAAAAAACGGTACGGCACGACGGAATTCAATGTTCCGCGGCCGACATCTGCGCCTGGCTCTTGATATGCCGGCTGCCTTTGAAAAAAAGCACGAAAGGCGCCGCTATCACGGCGGTGTAGGCCAGCCACCTGAAGCAATCCGTGAAGGATAAAAGCACGGCCTGCATGACGACGGCCTTGTAGGCGAGGCCGTAAGCCGCCATCGGGTTGGAGACAAGGGTCTTTACATGGGCGGACCATTCCAGGAACTGCTCGCCGTACTGGGAGATATTGGAGGCCAGCGCGGTCTGGTGCACCTGCGCCATGCGCGTCTGCATCGTGAAGATTATGGAGATGCCCACGCTGGCCCCGATATTGCGCAGCAGGGCGAAAACGCCGCTGGCCTGCTGCAGGTCGGACTGCGGGAGGTTGGCCATGGTCAGCGTGGTCAGCGGCACGAAGATGAACCCCATCATCAGGCCGTTGAAGAAAAGCGGGGCTATTAAATTAGTGCGGGCTATGCCCAGGTTGAAGGTGGAAAACGTTATGAGCGTCACGGCTATGCCGATGAAGCCAAGGAGCATCATCAGCCGGTTGCCGACCTTGGAGACCAGCTTGCTTATTACGATCATGGAGATCAGCGAGCCTATCCCGCGCGGCATCATGGACAGGCCGCTCTGGAAGGCCGGGTAGCCGAGCAGGGACTGCATGAAGATGGGCAGGATGGCCGTGGAGCCCATCAGCACGGCGCCCAGCACGGCGGACAAAAGAGTGCCCAGGGCAAGGTTGCGGCTCTTCAAAAGGCGCAGGTTCATGAAAGGATGCTTCTGGCGCAGCTCCCACCAGGCGAAGAGCGGCAGGGACACCGCGGCGAGGAAGGCGCCGAAACGGATCCAGGCGTCGGCGAACCAGTCCACTTCCTGCCCTTTGTCTATCACAAGCTGGAAAGCCCCGATGCCTATTATCATCAGCGCAAGGCCGAAGTAGTCTATCTTCGCGGACCTGTCCCGCTTCAGGTAGGGCGGGTCCTCGAGGAACATATTCTGCAGCACCAGGCCGAGCACGCCTATCGGGACATTGATATAGAAGATCCAGCGCCAGGAATAATTATCTGTGATCCAGCCGCCGAGGATAGGCCCGATTATGGGCGCCACCACTATCCCCATGCCGTAGGCCGCCATGGCCTGGCCCCGCTTCTCCTGCGGGAAACTTTCAAGGAGCACGGCCTGCGCCAGGGGCTGGAGGCCGCCGCCGGCGATGCCCTGCAGGATGCGGGCGATGATAAGCTGCGGCAGGGTCTGGGCCATGCCGCAAAGAATAGATGAGACGGTGAAAAGGCCGACAGAAAGCGCCATGAAGCGCTTGCGCCCGACGAAAACGCTCAGCCAGCTGGAGGCCGCCAGCATGATGGCGCCGGCCACCAGGTAACTGGTCAGGACCCAGGAAACTTCGTGCGTGGAGGCCGACAGGCCGCCGGCGATATGCGGCAGCGAGACATTGGCCACCGAGGTGTCCAGGACCTGCATGAAAGTGGTAAGCAGCACGGAAAAAGCGACCAGCCACGGTGAGTGGGTGGGCTTCCAGAAGCCGCGCTGCGCGCCGGGCTCCGCCATTATTTCAGGTGTACCGTAGGTTCCACCGACATGCCGGGAACCAGCATCATGCCGTCAAGCGGCTCGTCGAAAACTATCTTGACCGGGACGCGCTGGACCACTTTCACGAAATTGCCGGTGGCGTTCTCGGCGGGGAGCAGGCTGAACCTGCCGCCGGTCCCGGACTGGATGCTGTCTATATGCGCCTTCAGGGTCCTGCCGGGGAAAGCGTCGACCTTGACGCCGACCTGCTGGCCTATGCGCATCCGGGTCAGCTGCGTTTCCTTGAAATTGGCTATCACCCAGACCTCGTCGGTAACTATGGCCATCAGCGGCTGCCCGACCTGCACGTAGGCGCGCGGCTCGGCGTTCTTCTTGGTGATCTTGCCGGTCTCCGGCGCCGTTATGCGGGTGTAGGAAAGGTCCAGCTCGGCGGCCGAGACTTTCTTTTCGGCCAGGAGAGCTTTGGCGCCGAGCACGTCAGCGTCGGACATGGCCTTTTCATAGGCCTGCCGGGACAGGTCGTCGCGCTTGAAAAGCTGTATCGCGCGCGCGTAGTCGGCGGCGGCGCGCTGGGCCTCCGCTTTCGCGGCGGAGAACTCGGCCTTCGCCTGCTCCAGCTTTACCTGGTAGTCGCGGGCATCTATCTCAAGAAGGAGGTCGCCTTTTTCCACATGCTGGTTATCCGCAGCTTTGACGGACTGGATCTGGCCGGGAACCTTGGAGCTTATAGGGATGACGTGCGTTTCTATGGAAGCGTCGTCGGTGCTTTCGTGCGCTTCCGCGTAGCGCCAGTACGCCGCCCCGGCGGCCAGGATGAGGGCGCAGAACGCGGCCAGCAGCAGCCAGTGGGGCCTTTTGGAGGCTTTCTTGTTGTCGGTGTTTTCTGTCATAGGTTCCTTAGCGGTCAAAATTTCAGGCTTTTCATGCTGCCGAGGGCCAGGGTCAGGCGGATATTGGCTTCTTTGTGCCTGGAGAGCGCGTCCACGCGGCTGTCCCGGGCGCGGGAAAGGGAGGTCTGGGCGTTAACGAGCTCGACATTGTCCCCCACCCCGGCGGCGAAGCGGTTGCGGGCCATCTCGAGCTCCTGCTCGCCCAGCGTTACGGTCATGGAGGCGGTCTCTACTTCCTCCGCCGAAGCTTTGAGGCGGTAAAGAGCTATCCTGACCTCCTCCTCCACCTGGACGAAAGTATCGCGGAGGCGGCTTTCCGCCTGGCTCTTCGCGGCCGAAGCCCCGTCTATTCCGGCGTCAAGGCGCCCGCCCGAGAAAAGAGGCAGCCTGGCCTTAACGCCCATGTCGCCTACCAGTTTAAGGTCGTGGTCGGGATTCGCGCCGCTCATCGCGGCCGAGCCTGTCACGGACACGGTGGGCAGCCGCGACCCCTTTGCGGCCGCCAGGGAGTATTCTCCGGCCGAGAGCCAGGTCCTGGCTATCGCTATCTCGAGCCTGGCCGACTGCGCCGTTTTTACGGCTTCGCCAGGGTCCAGGGGCTGGTCGGGGGCAAAAGACAGTTCTTCGGTCAGATCCACTTTTTGCGCCAGCGGCACGCCAAGCATGTGCTTGAGGCGGAGGCGGGCTTCCTCCAGGGAGGTCCTCGCCCTTATGACCCGCAGGCTCTCTTCCGCCTCGCGGGTCTTGGCCCGGACCACGTCCAGGCCGGTGGCCGAGCCGGCTTCATGCTTGTTCTCGGCGAGTTCCCTCAGGCTCCTGGCCAGGTCCCGCCCTGAGGAGGCGGAGTTCTCGGCCGCGGAAGCGCGGAGCACGTCGAGGTAGGCCAGGGCCGCCGCGGCGGTAACCTGTTCTTTTACAAGCTCCAGCCGCAGGAAGGAGATCTTCTCCTCCTCGCTCTTCGACCTGGCCAGGCCGCGCGCCGACAGGTCGAGCACGCTGGCGACCAGGCGCAGCCTCGCGTCGAAAGTATTGAAGGGACCTATCAGGTTCGCCCCCCCGCCGGGCAGACTGCCGAAGCCCATTGCGGTCAGGTTTTCCCTGAGCGTGCGCTCCTGGGAAACGGAGAACTCCACCTGGGGCAGCAGCCTGGCGGCCGCGGAAAGAGCCTCGGCCTTCTGCGCCTCGCCGGAGGACGCGGCCAGCTTTACATAAAGGTTGTTCTTCAGCGCGAGGTCGAAGCAGCGCTGGATATCGAGCCCGCCGGCGGCAAAGGCCGGGGCCGAGTGCAGCAGCGCCGCCAGTAAAAGTGTCGTGGATCTTTTCATATCTTAAAAAATAGGCGGGGTGACAGCTGTCTAATTAAAGCGACACACGACTTAATTACCTGCGATTAAGTTGTGTGCCGCCTTTTTCTGAACGGCCGGGAGGCAGGTTTACGGATCAGTGTCCGGCTCCGGCTTTTGCCGGGACTTTGAGGACCAGTTCCTTCAGCCCCTTGCGCATGACATTGACTATCATGTCTATCTCGGCGCTGGTGATGCTGAAAGAGGGCGTGAAGCGCAGACCGCATTCGCCGCCGTGGATCATTTCGATGCCGTTGACGCGCATGAATTCCTCGAACCCGCCGACGCCCAGGACGCAGTAGCGCTTGGGGTTGAGCATCGCGCTCACCATCAGGCCGGTGCCCACCACCTGCTCGATGGCGCCGGGGAATTCCTTCGACAGCTCCTGGAACTTGGCGATGAACTCCTGGCCGCGCTCGCGGATGTTCTTGCGGATCTCCGGGGTGACCGCGTCGAGGACGGTGCAGCCGACCTCCATGGCGCGCGGGTTGCCCGTCATGGTATTTCCGTAGAGGCCGGTGACGTACTGCGCGGCCACCGGGCCGCTCAGGGCGATCACCGAGAGCGGGAACTGCCCGGCATTGAGGGCCTTGGAGAAAGTTTCCATGTCCGGCGGAAGGCAGGTCTCGTAGCCGGCGTAATCCACGATGCTCAGGCAGCCCTGGGCGCGCAGCGCGGCCTGGATGGAATCCACCACAAGCAGGCTGCCCATCTTGGTGGTCAGGGACCTGGCTTCATTATAGTACTCGCGGGTGAGCGCGAGGCCGGGAATGCCTTCGCCCATGACCGGCTCGACGAAGAAAGCTTCGAAGAAGATCCCTTTCTGTTCGGCTTCGGCGAAAGTTTTGCGCAGCGCTTCGTGGTCGTTGATCGGCACGAAAAGCATATTGTCCACGTCGCGGTAGGAGGCCAGGTGCTTTGCGTAGGCCGAGCGGCAGGAATGCGAGGTGCGCGCGGGGCCCTCGGTGCGGCCGTGGAAGCCTTCCACTACGGCGAGGCGCATGACTTTCTTCCCGGCCTGGCGGCCGCCGGCATCGGTCATGGTGCGGGCGTGGATGTCGGCGACGCGGCAGGCGAAAGTTACGGACTCGGAGCCGCTGTTCAGGAAAACGAATTTCTCGTAAGGGCAGGCGCCGCGGACGCGGCCGATCTCTTTGGTCAGGCGCTCCGTCAGGCGGTGCTGGCTGAAGGCCGGCGTCATCACATTGGCCATCACGTAGGGCTCGCTCATCGCCTTGAGGACGGCCTCGGGCGCGTGGCCCATGCCGAGCATCCCGTAACCGCCGGAATCGTGGACCACCGCGCCGTGCGAGGTGACTATCCAGGAGCCTTTGGCAGCGAGCGGGGTATAGGGGTTTATGCTGGCCGCGTTATAAAAATTGAGGACCTTGCCCTGCAGCAGGGCGCAGAGCTCTTTCTCGTCCATCTTGTAGAGCTTCTCTTCCTCGGGCGAAACCTTGCGGCGGTTCTCGGCGGCGGTCTTGATCGCCGAGGCGAGGTCTTTGTCGGCGGCCAGGAACTGGCGGATGACCTCGTCGCTAAGACCTTTCGTTCGGGCGGGTCCGGCGGAACTACGGATAGAATTCAAAAGATCCATACAGTGCTGAGATGACATGAGGGCCTCCTATAGAACCAGCGATAACCAAAAATTGCTTAAGAATTATTTTACTAAATTACTCTTCGCAGTAAGCCAGGAAATAGGCGGTTCCGGCCAGCCCGCAGACGAAAGCGGCGAGCAGGTTGAGCCTGGGCGAGACGCTCCACAGGAAGCCCCCCGCGATAACGGCGGCCGCCACCACGGTGTCCCGGACGAAATAGTAAGCCCCGTAGGTCAAAGCCTTGTTCTCCTCGGGGGCCAGGTCCAGGATCAGCGCTTTGCGGGCCGGCTCTCCGAATTCCTTGAAGCCCCTTATGATAAAAGCGAAAACCAGCGCGTAAAGCGACCTGGAGAACAGAAGCACCAGCGGGAAAGCGGAAAAGAAAGCGAAAGTCACGGCTATATAGGGCTTTTTTGTCTTTGTCTTTTCTACCAGCCACGCCACCGGGACATAGATAAGGATAGCGGAAACCATCTCGATGCTTGTGAGCCACCCGAACTGCACCGGCGAGACGCCTATGCCTTTGATGCACCAGATCACCACGAAAGCGTAAGGGATCTGTTCGCAGAAACGTATCAGGATGTCGGAGACGAGCAGGGACTTTAGCCGCGGCCCGGTTCGGGCGAGGACCTTCAGCGGGTTTTTCTCCATTTGCGCCGCGGCCGGTTCCGCGACATGCTCCAGGAAATAATGCTGCAGAAGCAGGGCGAGGACGGACAGGAAGAGGGCGAAAGTGAAAGCGATCCTTACCCCGTCCTTTACCCCCCAGCTCTGCACGCAGTAGCCGCCCAACAAAGGCCCCACGGCCATAGGGATGCGGCGGGCGATGGAGTGCATGGAGACGCCCATGGTCCTTTTATGGAAAGGGAGCAGCTTGGAGATCGCGCCCATGATGGCGGGGAGCGAGACCGAGGACCAGGCTATGAACAGCACCGCCCCGGCGAGGGCGGCCTGCCAGGACGGGAAGAAAATGACGATAAGGTAGCCGGCCACCGCGGCCAGGTTGAACAGGAGCAGCGACCTCTTGTAGCCGATGCGGTCGCTGAGATAGCCGCCGGGGAAGGAGTAGACGGCGCCCAGGAAATTATCGGCCGCGTTGAGGAAACCCACCGCGAGGCTGGTCCCGCCCAGGGCCATTATGTAAAGAGGCAGGAACCGCTCTCCCATCTTCTCCCCCATCTCTATAAGGACGGCGGCCGAGAGGAGGACCAGCAGGTTCTTTTTCATCAGGATCTTTTCTTCGCGGGAGGAGGTTTGGAAACGGTCTTGCGCGCCGGCGCCGACAGCTTGCCGGGAGCGGCCTTCCGGGGAGAGCGGACTGTCTTGCGGCGGGCGCGGCGGCGCGGCGGGCGGCTCACCACCC
The DNA here is from genome assembly GCA_028713125.1 of Elusimicrobiales bacterium. Lineage (GTDB taxonomy): Bacteria > Elusimicrobiota > Elusimicrobia > Elusimicrobiales > UBA9959 > UBA9959. The sequence continues at coordinate 554,614 of JAQTOU010000001.1, forward strand.
AGTAGCGGCTTTTGCCGACGTCCAGGTGGGTGAACCCCTTGTAAGGATAATAGCCTACCCCGCCGACGGCGAGTTTCTGGCCGAATTTCTTGACCTTAGTGGAACTGTAGCCGGGGATCTTTATGTCCGCGGCCCAGCCGAGCATATGCATGCTGTGCTTCGCCGCGCCGGGGATCTTCCCGTTAAGCTTCGGCGTGCGGTAGCCGCTTAAAATAATAAGTCCCTTTTTGCCGAACTTATCTTCCACCGCGTCCAGCAGCTCGACCAGTTTTACGGCCATCAGCGTCTCGCGCCCGGTCAGGCGGCAGCGCATGAAATGGTTCAGTTTATCCAGGACCTCTCCGTCGTAGGTTCCGTCCGCCAGGCGGTAGCGGAAGCTGTGTTTCTCCCCTGTATCGTTGCGGGTCAGCGTCAAATTGCCGTTGCCGCCCAGGTTTACCGGCTCCGGGGTATGCGCCATCGCGCTGCTGATAAAAAGATAGGCATCGGAATCCTCGCCTTCCTCCAGGTCCCGCACGTCGTCTTCGGTAACCGGCGAAGTGTCAGGCGCGACGAAGTAGTCGGGGCTGAAGGCCAGCTGGTCGAGGAAGGTGGCCGAGTTAAGCTCTATGGATTCCGTAGTGACAGGTCCGGGCCCCTGCGCGCGGACCGGGGCCGGAGGGAGGAACAGGGAGAAGATAAGGACAAAGAAGTATTTCATGCGGCGAAGCAATATTTTACCAAATACGCCGCGCGCCGGGGCTAAGGAGCTATTTACCTGGAGTGGTTACGCTGAAAGTGGAGTGTTTTACGCCCCTGACCGATTTCAGGGCGTCGGCGAGCGCTTTAACTTTCGCGCCGGGGCCTTTTACGGCTATTATTTCAAGGCAGTTGTCCTGGTCCAGCTGCGCCCGCTGGGAGGAAATGACCACGGCCATAGCGGCGCGCTGCAGCGCAAGCAGCCGGCCCGCGGTCTCGCGCCGGCGGGGGTCGAACACCACGGTAATTGCGCCGGCCACGGTACCGCCGCGCGCGAAAGCGTCCGAGACGAATTCCTTCCGTATCAGGTCCGCGATAGCCTTAGAGCGGTTGCAAGAGCCTTCAGCGCCGATGAAAGCGTCGAACTTCCGGAGGAGCTCCCCCTCCAGCGAAACGCCGAACCTTACCAGTTTGTCTTTCATAGTGTTACCTTTGCATAAAGAGTAACACAAAAAAGGCTCTTGGTCAAACCGGCGTTCCGCGGAAGACCGGGGTCAGAGGAACCTGACGCTGAGCCCGCATTTAAGCACCCTGCCGGGCAGCGGATAATAGCCGTTGACGGTGTCGGCGGTCTGGGCGTAATGAGCGTCCAGCACATTATCCGCCCCGGCGAAGAGCTCGAAGCTGTCCAGCGTCTTGGAAAAGTACAGGTCCGCGCTCAGGTAGGACGGGAGCTTCAGGCCGCCCTCGTCCGCCGCGGTGTACTGCCTTTCGCTGTAGTAGGCTTTCGCGCGTATATCCGCAAGGGAGGTTTTAATTTCGGCGTTAAGGCTGAAGCGGTTCCTCGGGCTGAAAGGCAGCAATTTATAAGTCCCGGAAGTCCGGCCTTTGCTGATATTATGAACGTAGCCGAGCCCGGCGCTGAAGGCGGAGCTTTTATACCCGAGCGAGGCTTCAGCCCCCCTGTTAAAGCCGGAATCCAGGTTGTACGCCGCCCAGCTCTTTAAAGGGTCGAGGGCGATGCGGTCTTTTACGTCCGAGTAATACAAGCCGAGCGAAGCCCGGACCCCCGAGCTGAAAGCCGCGGAAACCCCGGCCTGCGTCTGCCAGGAATGCTCCGGCTTCAGGTCCGGCGAGCGGTCGGCCGCGGGGACCCACGGGTTGTAAAGATCGGCGAAAGTGGGCGCCTGCCAGGCGCGCCCGGCCTGCGCCGAGAATTTCCAGACGAAGTCCGGCGAGTAGATGACCGAGAGCCGCGGGCTGGACTGGTCGGCGTAGCCGACGTTCCTGTCGTACCTGTAGGACGGGATGACGCTCAGGCCCTTCAGCGGCGCCAGGGTCAGCTGCCCGAAAAGCCCGGTGTTCTGCCTGAAGTGGTCTCCGTAGGTATCCGATTTCAGCAGGCCCTTTTCATACTCTATCCCGCATTCAGCTTTATTGAAGAAAGAAAAGCCAAGCATGGCCCTGTTGGTCAGCGTGCGCGTCAGCTCGTCGCTCCAGGCATTATGGGAAAAGAACCTGCTTACGCCGGAGTCGCCCTCAAGTTTGTACCTGCTGTTCTCCGTCAGAGGCATGTCGAGCGCGACCCGGCCCAGCCCGAGGCTGGAGCGCTGCAGGTCGGTCAGGGAATTAGCGGAGCGCTCGCGCCTCCCGTTCCAGTCTTCGACGGGCACGGGCGTTCCGCCGGGAACGCCGTTCTCCGAGTTATTCCTCAGCGCGTTGAAGGTAAGCTTTCCGTCCTTTCCTACCGCCAGTGAGGCTTTCCCGGTGAAGGATTCTTTGCGGGAAGCCGAGTTGCGCTGAAACCCCGAGGAGGCGTCCCGCGCCGCGCCCAGCGCGGTTTTGAACCGGCCGGCGGCGCCCATGAACGAGACCGTATTGGCAGTCCCGCCGTAAGACGACAGGACCGTCCCAAGTTCCGCGTGCTTTACCCCCTCGTTGGGGCTGCGGCTCACGAAATTTATCACGCCGCCCTCGGCGTTCGCGCCCTGCACCGAGGACCAGGCGCCGGGCAGGATCTCCACCCTCTCTATCCCGGCCGCGGGAAGCGCTGAAAGGTCGACGGTTCCGGTTATATCGGCGGGGATGCGCATCCCGTCGAAAAGCACCGCGGTCTGCCTGGCCGCGAAGCCCCTCATGCCGGCGGAGGCGAGGCCCGCCGCCCCGTTGGTCCGCCTCAGCAGCACCGGGAAGCCGGTTTCAAGCAGGTCCCCGGCCGAAGAAGCCGACGCGCTCCGGGCGCGGGGGATATAGAGGGTCACGGCGTCCGCCGGTTTCGGGACGCTTTTCAGCGAAGATTTACTGACGGAGAGATAAACTTCTCCGTTTTCTTCGGAATAAGCCGGGACACAGAGGGCAAGGATGACAGCAAGGAATACAGCAGGCGCTTTTTTCATTTTTCCTCCCGCGAGAGTAGCCGCGCCATGACAAAGGCGGCTTCCTCGTGAAAGGAGTTCCGTCCCTCGCAGGCTGCGACTATTCCGGCGGTAGACCGGGCTTGGTCCGCCAGGGGCGGACCTCACCGTTGCGGGGCAGCGCCGGATTCACACCGGCTTCCTCCGCCAGAACGATATTATTATACCAAACTTGATTTTAGTCGTAGTGCAAAAGGCCTAAAGGCGGCTGGGCCCAATAACATCGGTGAAATAGGCCTATGCGCCCATAAGGAATAGTCTGTAAATGGATATTATTGTAATTGAAGCGAACCCGTACATTTAAGGAGAGTTACCGAATGAAAAAAGTTGATATAAGCAAGCTGCTTCTGGCCTCGGCCTTCCTGGCCGCCCCCGCCGCCGCGCTGGACTTCGACAGCCTCCCTTCCGTCAAGGACATAGTCAGCCAGGCCAGGACCGCGGAAGTTTCCGCCCCCCTCCCGGCCCTGCCCGCGGACACCAAAGCGGTCAAAGAGTGGACCATCATGGTGTTCATGAACGGAAAGAACAATCTCTCCTCCTACGTCATAAAAGACATGAACGAGATGGAAGTCTTCGGCCCTACCGACAATATCAATATCATAACCCAGGCCGCGCGCATGAAAGAAGCCGCGCCCTACAACCCGGGCGGCGGCGGTTACGACGATTATCCCTGGGGCGGCGGCCCGGTGGTTCCACACCCCGGCTGGCCTAACCCGTACTGGGGCGGGCTGCCCCCGATGCTGAACAAGGCCGGCGAAACGAAGGACGCCTCCACCGACTGGGTCGGCGTGCGCCGCTACCTGGTCACCAAGGACGGCGACAATTCCGCGCTCTCCTCCACGATGCTCTCGGACCTGGGCACGGTCGACATGGGCGACTACAAGCAGCTCGCCGAGTTCGGCAAGTGGGTCAAAGCGAATTATCCCGCCAAGAAATACATGCTCATCGGCTGGAACCACGGCTCCGGCTGGGAGAAAAGCCTGCACCTTTTCCCCTCCGTGAAGGGCATCTCGTATGACGACGAGACCAACAACCACATCAGCACCCCGCAGCTGGCGCAGGCCATCCGCGAGATGGGCGGCGTGGACATCTACGCCTCCGACGCCTGCCTGATGCAGATGGCGGAAGTCGCCTACGAGCTGAAAGACACCGCGAAGATCACCGTGGGCTCAGAAGAGAACGAGCCCGGCGACGGCTGGGGCTATAACGAGTTCCTCTCCCGCGTTCATTCCAACCAGACTAACCTGACCCCCGACGTGATGGCCGCAGCGGCCGTGCAGGGCTACAAAGCCTTCTACGCGCCCAAGGGCACCGCCACCACGCAGTCCGCTATCCGCACCTCCGGCCTGGTCGCTTTCCGCGCGCTGCTGGACCAGTGGGTGGACATGGTCATGAAAGAAGACAAAGCCATGCTGAACGAAGCGCGCGGCGCCGCCGTCGGCTTCGGCGGGGCCGAGTCCAAGGACCTGACCAACTTCATGGAGCTGGTGCACGGCAAGACCAAGTCCGCCGCGCTTAAGAGCCAGACCGTGAAGGTGATGGACCAGTTCTACAAGAAAGTCCTCATCGACAACGCCACCACCGGCGACAAGTTCAAGAACGCCTACGGCCTGGGCATCTACCTGCCCGGCTACAGCTTCGACGCGAACTACAATGAGCTGGCCTGGGCGAAGGACGGGAAGTGGGACGAGTTCCAGAAGTGGCTGACCACGAAGGACGCCGGGACTCAGACCGCCGCGGCCCCCGCGCAGTAGAGCCAAAGCTGCCCTGACCGGCAGCGGCAATATAAAAGGCCCTTCGAAGGAAGGGCCTTTTTATTTGTCAGGTGGGGCTCAGTTCTTTTCCTTGTAGCCTTTAAGCGCGTACCAGGCCTGGCCCAGCGCTATCCCGCCGTCGTTGGCGGGGACCTGGCGGTTTGTATAAACGGTCAAACCCGCTTTTTGCAGGCCCGCCGTCACGAGCTCCAGCAGCACCCGGTTCTGGAAAACCCCGCCCGAAAGACAGACGGACTTAAGGCCGGACTGCCGCGCAAGAACGCGGGCGGCTTCGACGGCGGCGCCCGCTATGCCGGAATGGAGCCGCGCGGAGATAAGGGCCAGCGGCCTGCCGGCCAGCCTGTCGGCCACTACGGACCTGACGGCCGGGGCCGGGTCGATCTCGAGGCCGGAGGGACCGGCGGAGATCCTGAAATTATAGCCGGGCCCGGGCCTGGTCCCGGGAAGCAGGCTTTCCAGTTCCATAGGCCCCTGGGCTTCGTAGGTAGCTTCCGCCCTGATACCGGCGAGAAAGCTGAAAGCGTCCAAAAGGCGGCCCATGCTGGAAGTCTGCGGGCAGTTCACGCCTGAATCAAGCATGCGCTCCACCGTAGCGGCCCGGCGGGAGGGAACGGCGGCGAAGAGACTGCCGGCGGCGCGGCGCCAGCCGGGGCCGAAAGCGTCCTTGACCAGGGCGAGAGCGGGGCGCCAGATCTCGAGCGCCGCGATATCCCCGCCGGGCAGGCCGAAGTATTTCAAATGCCCGGCCCGGCGCCAGGTCTTCTTATCGAAGAGAAGAAACTCGGAACCCCAGATCTTCCCGTCGGTGCCGTAGCCGGTCCCGTCGAAAGCCAGGCCGAGGAAAGGACCGTCGAGGCCGTGCTCCGCCGCGACGCTGAGCGCGTGCGCGGCGTGGTGCTGCACGGCGAGCTTCCTGCCCGGCAGGGACCTGGCGAGCCCGGAGGAAGCGTAGTCGGGGTGCAGGTCGTGGGCCGTCAGCGCCGGGCGGACTTTCAGCAGGCGGCCGAGGTTCGCGAGCGTCTCGCGGAAGAATTCCTGGTTCAGGGGCTCGGAGAGGTCGCCTATATGCTGCGACAGGAAAGCTTCCTTTCCCCGCGTAAAGCAGAAAGCGTTCTTAAGATCGGCCCCGCAGGCCAGGACCTGCCTCCCGCCGGAGGAAAGCTTCACGGCCGAAGGCACGAAACCGCGCGCGCGGCGGGCCAGGCGCAGCTCTCCGGCCGCCTCGAAAGCTACGCTGTCGTCGGCACGGTTGTGGATGGGGCGGTCATGGGAAAGGGTGAAAGAGGCCGGCCCGGAAAGCCGCTTCCCGGCTTCGGCCAGGTCTTTGCAGATCGGCTCGTCGCGGAAATTCCCGGAGGTCATGACGAGCGGGCCGGCGAAGCCTTTCTTTTCCAGCAGCGCGAAGAGCGCGGCGTGCAGCGGCGTGTAAGGCAGCATGACGCCCAGTTTAGAAAGCCCGGGCGCAGCCGCCTCTAATTCCCGGGAGCGCCGGCGGAGCATGACCACGGGAGCTTCCGGTGAAATTAGAGCCGCCGCCTCGAGCGCGGAGACCCGGCAGTATTTGCGCGCGGCGGCGAGGGAGGGCAGCATTACGGCAAAAGGCTTGTGCGGGCGGCGCTTCGCGGCGCGCAGCCTGGCGACCGCGGCCTTGTCGTCGGCGCGGCAGGCAAGGTGGAAGCCGCCCAGGCTTTGCAGCGCTCCCGTCCTGCCGGAGATAAGCAGCTCGGCGGCCTTCTCAAGAGCAGCGGCGCCGAGCAGCGGTTTCCCCCCGGCCTCCAGCTTCAGGGAAGGCCCGCAGGCCGGGCAGGCGTTCGGCTGGGCGTGAAAACGGCGGTCCAGCGGGTCCCTGTACTCGCGCAGGCAAGCGGGGCACATTGAAAAACCCGCCATCGTAGTGAACGGGCGGTCGTAAGGCACGGTTTTAACTATAGTGTAGCGCGGGCCGCAATTCGTGCAATTAGTGAAAGGGTAAAGATAACGCCTGTCGGAAGGGTCCAGCAAGTCCCCGAGGCAGTCGGCGCAGAGCGCGAGGTCGGCGGGAATGATGGCGGAGGCCGGCGCCCTGCCGCCGCTTTTAGCGATGGAGAAATCTTTTTGCCCGGCGGGCGAGAGGTCGGAGGAAGAGACCGAATCTATCCTGGCTGCCGCCGGCTTGCGCCTGCTCAGCTCCCTGATAAACTTCCCGACGCCGGCCGCGGGGCCCTCTGCTTCGATGGTCACCCCCGAGGCGTCGTTCTTCACCCAGCCGCCCAGCGCTCCCTCGAGGGCCAGTTTATAAACATGCGGCCTGAAACCGACGCCCTGCACGACGCCGGTGATCAATATTTTTTTTCTTATTATGCGGGCCATTGGACCAGCCGGCTACTTCCCCGTAGTTACCTCGCCTTTCGCGTAGTCCAGCTCGCTGCCGAACATGCTGTGCGGGACAAGGTAAACGGCGAAAGTGACGATCACGGCCAAAATTATCCACGGCTTGTGGTTCTTTTGCTTCAGCACTGCGAACAGGGCGGGGAGCCAGAAGACCAGCATGATAAGGGTCTTGTTATCGGTAAGGTCCATCCCGAAAGGGAAACCGGTCCAGGCCTGACCGAAAGCGTACTGCTGTACTATAGGGCCGAACAGGAAACCGCCCAGGAGCAGGAAACCGAGGTTGAGAACGACGGCTTGCTTCACTACGATGTCCCCCGCGAACAGCGAGAGGAAAATGCGCACGGAAAAGAACATGAACGAGAAGATAAAGACTATATGGGGCAGGAGGGCCCAAATAGGCACGGCGCCTTTGAAGCGCGTCACCACCGGGGTTTTAGAGAGTTCCTGGTCGATCGAGATGTCTCCCCCCGGTGTATGAAGAAAAACACGATATTCGAGCTTGCCTGCCGGGGGCTGGCCGGGGAGCGAACCGGAGAGAACGCCGTCCGCGTACTCCATTTCCGCCTTAAGCGGCTCGTCGGAGCTCTTGTAGCGCTTCCAGAGGATGTAGCCCTGCAGGGGAACGGCTGATTTGACCTTCATCACGCAGTCCGCGCCGCCCACGGTGCAGCTGCGCGGGAAGCGGTAGGAAATTTCCGAGCTGCCGTAGGAGGCATGCCCTCTTACCGGGTAAGTAGGACCGGTCATGCGCTGGAACATCGCGAAAGCTAGCGTTATAATGAAACTCAGTATCCAAAGCGTATTTTTTTTCATTTGTAGTGATCCTCCTGTTTCTCTAGCAGATCCTCGGGAGCTGCTCCCCTTCGAGCATCAGCATTATGCGCGAACCGCCTATGGAAGTGCGGAGCCTGACCTGCGGCTTTTTTTCCTTAAGCATGCGGCCCGCTATCCGCGCGTTCTTCCCGTACTTGTGGGAGCGAAGCGCCTTGAGTATTTCAGCGGCCGCCTCCGGCGCGGCGAAAAGGACCAGCTTCCCCTCGTTGGCCACGTACATCGGGTCCAGGCCGAGCAGGGCGCAGGCGTTCCGCGTCGGGGCGGAGACGGGCACGGACTCTTCGTCCACCTCCGCCGTCAGCCCGCAGGCCCCGGAAACCTCGTTGAGCACCGTGGCCAGCCCGCCGCGGGTAATATCGCGCATCGCGCGGATCCCGCGGACCTTGAGCGCAGCTTCCACGAGCCCGTTGAGCGGGGCGGCGTCGCTCTTTATCGCGCCCCCCAGGCCGAGCCGGTGGCGCGCGTTCATCACGGCTACGCCGTGCTCGGCTAAATTGCCGCTGACTATTATAAAGTCTCCCGGCCTGACGGCGGCGGAGGTAAGGCTTCTGCCCGCGGGGATCAGGCCTACGCCGGAAGTATTGATGAAAACACCGTCGGCTTTTCCTTTCTCCACGACCTTGGTGTCGCCGGTCACGATGGAGACGCCCGCTTCGTCGGCGGCGCGGCGCATCGAGGCGGCGAGGCGGGAGAGCAGGTCAATGGGGAACCCCTCTTCGAGAATAAAGCCGGCGGAGAGGGCGAGCGGGCGGGCGCCTTTGACGGCGAGGTCGTTGACCGTGCCGCAGACGGCCACCCGGCCGATATCAGCGCCCGGGAATTCCACCGGGGTGACCACGTACGAATCCGTAGTGAAGGCGAGGGTGGCGCCCGGGATCTTTACCTCGGCGGCGTCCTCCAGCGGGAGGAGCGCGGGGTTGCTGAAGCTTTTGAGGAAAACGGTTTCCACCAGCTCGCGGCTGAGGCGGCCGCCGCTGCCGTGGCCGAGCAGGATCTTTTTAACGGCGGGCATCAACCCCTCCCCGGCGCCGCTTTCCTGGGCGCGTCGAAAATACCCATGAAGTTCCTGGCCGACGAGGAAAGTTTGCGGCCGCGGCTGTAGATCAGGTAGATAGGGCGCAGCAATTCCGCGTCGGAGATCTTGAGGACGCGCAGCGTCGAGCCGTTCTCGTCCTTCCTGACCGAGGAGAGCGGAACCAGCGACACGCCGTCGCCGGACGCCACGGCCGACTTGATGGTCTCCAGGTTGTCGAGCTCCATCTTTACCCTGGCTTTCACGCCGTGGCGCCGCAGGAAGGCGTCTATATAGTGGCGCGACGGGAAGATCCTGTCGAAGTGGATGAAGTCGAGGCCGTTCAGGTCCTTGACGCTCACGGATTTCCTGGCCGCCATCGGCGAAGCGGCGCCGACGATAAGGACCATCTCGTCCTTCGCCACCGGCAGCATGGCCAGCCCCGGGGCCTTGCGGTAGGGGCAGGCCATGAAGCCGAAGTCGGCCCGGCCGGAGGTGATGTCGGAGTAGATCTGCGAGAACTGGCGGTACTCGACGCTGACCCGGGCCCCCGGATTGCGCTCGATGAACTGCTTTATATAGCCCTGGATGATGTAGACGCCGGCGCTGTAGATGGTAGAGATCTTGACCTCGTCGCCCTGGCGCGCGTCGCCCAGCTGCCGGATGGCCTTGAGAGCGCCGTCCACGACGACGCCGACCTTCTTGGCCGCCTCGTAAAGCTTTTCGCCGCAGGGCGTGAGGAGTATTTTCCCGCCCTGGCGGTTGAAGAGCTTGCATTTCAGGATGAACTCCAGCTTTTTGATCTGCTGGCTGACGGCGGACTGCGAGATATAGTTCATATCCGCCGTCTTGGAGAAGCTTCCGGTATCCGTAAGGTCGCGGAAGACCTTGAGGGTTTCTATGTTCATAAATCAGCCTCCGTACTTGAACCAGGCCGCGCAGGCTCCCTCGGAGGAGACCATGCACGGGCCCACGGCGTTTGAAGGGGTGCAGGCTTTGCCGAAAAGCGGGCAGTCCGGCGGGAGGGCCTTGCCCAGGAGTATCGTCCCGCAAAGGCAGCCTTTGGGCTCGGGCGCTTCCCTATATTCGATCTTGAACCGCTTGACGGCGTCGAAGGAGGCGTAGGCTTTCGAGAACTCAAGGCCGGTGTTCCCGACCCGGCCGATAGCGCGCCAGGTAGCGGCTGAAACGGAGAAGACTTCCTTCATGAGCTTCAGCGCGGCCGGATTGCCTTCGGCGCGCACGGCCCTGAAATATTCATCCTCCACGAGCGGCTTACCCGAGACGACCTGCTTGAGCAGCATGCTTATCCCGGACAGGATATCCAGCGGCTCGAAGCCGGTGACGACGCACGGGACGCGGTGCTTCTCCGCGACGAATTTGTAGGGCGCGGTCCCGATTATCGCGCTTACATGGCCGGGAAGCATGAAGCCGTGGATCTTGTTCTCCGGGTCCGAAAGCAGCAGCTCCAGGGCGGGAGGGACCAGTTTGAAGAAAGCGGTGGAGGAGAAATTCTTCAGGCCAAGCTTCTTCGCCCGGACCACCGCCCCGCCGATCACCGGGGCCGTGGTTTCGAAGCCCACGCCGATAAAGACCACTTGCCGCGAAGGCTCGGCCGCGGCCATGGCCACCGCGTCCAGCGGGGAGTAGACCACGCGGATATCCGCGCCGCGCTCGCGCGCCGAACCGAGGTCGAGGCCTTTCGAGCCTTTTACCTTGAGCATATCGCCGAACGTGGCGATTATTACGCCCGGGACCGCGGCCAGGGCGAGGACCCTGTCGATATCGCCCTGCGAGGTGACGCAGACGGGGCAGCCCGGGCCGGAGAGCATCCGCAGTTCCTTCGGGAAAAGCCTGCGCATCCCGCTTGCGGCTATGGCCATGGTATGCGTGCCGCAGACCTCCATGAAATTCACGGTTCCGCCGGTTTTAGAAGCGGCTTCGGCGGCCAGCCTGGTTATTTCGGAAATAGCGGAGGCGGCGAGGGCGCGGTCGCGCCACAGCGGAGAGGAAAAGCGTTCGGCGGGAGAGGCCTTCATGGCTTCCCCGCGGGCCCGCCGGGGGCGGCGCCGTGTTCCATGCCGTATATTTCTTTGAAAAGCTTGAGCGTCTCTTCGGCTTCCTCAGGCTCGAGCACCTGTATGGCGAAACCGGCGTGGACCAGGACATAGTCGTTCTTCTTGGCGCCGGGCACCAGGTCCAGGGAGACGGTGCGGTTTATGCCGCTGAAATCCACGTCAGCGTTGTTTTCTTTGATCGAGGTTATTTTTCCGGGAACTGCGAGGCACATAAGGTTTCCTTTTTCTCGCCGGAACTGTCAGGACGGTGATATTAGTTTTGTTAATATCCCTTCAATAGAATTATACTATTTTAGCGCCGGCCGGGAAGGCCGGGAATGAACGCCCGGGAATTGCCGGTTCTGCCGGCGCGGATTATTTTGCTATAATCTATATTCCGTAGTTTATGTTCTTTAAATCATGGTTGGGTGACTGAGCGGTCAAAAGTAACGGTCTGTAAAACCGTCGGGCTTCGCCCTACGAAGGTTCGAATCCTTCCCCAACCATATTTATTGCCAGACTTGTTTTATGCGCGGGTGGCGGAACTGGCAGACGCGCACGGCTCAGAACCGTGTGACCGCAAGGTCTTATGGGTTCAACTCCCTTCCCGCGCATTAATTTAATTAAGCTGTTCGCATTCATGCGAACAGCTTTTTTAATTTGCAGTATAAAAAGGGGACAGGCTGCTTTGTTACGGCAAATAAAGCAGCCTGTCCCCTTTTTAAAACGGCAGGACGATAAAGAAGTCTTCAGGCCTTATTAAGGAATATAGATTTATCACCGCGCCAAGCGCGAGGAAAGGGCCGAAGGGCATATGCGACATCCTGTCGGCCCTCTTCAGCAGAAGCAGACTAACCCCGTATACCGAACCGAAGAACGAAGCCATGATAACGGCCGTAAGAACGCCCTGCCAGCCGCAAAGGGCCCCTATCCCGCCCATCAGGAAGATATCCCCCTCACCCACCGCGTCCTTCTTGTAAATTTTCTTGCCGAGCATGGCCAGGCCCCAGATAAAGCCGCCGCCGGCCGCCGCGCCGAGGGCGGAGGACGCCAGGCGTTCGCCCCAGCCGCCCTGGAAATATGGATTGACTAAGCTTCCGCCCAGGCCAAGCGCGAATAGCGCCAGGGAGAAGGCGTCCGAGATCAGCATGGTTTCGAAATCTATAACGCTCATCACGATAAGGACATAGGTCGAGAGCAGGGCGACGCCCAGCCAGACAGGGTTTCCCTGCCATTTGAAAGCGAGCAGGGCGGTAAGCAGGCCGGTGAGGAGCTCTATGACGGGATATTTGACCGAGATAGGTTCCTTGCAGGAGCGGCAGCGCCCGCCCAGAAGAATAAAGCTGAGCAGCGGGATATTGTCGTAGAACTTTATGGGGGCCAGGCATCTGGGGCAGCGGGAGGCCGGGTAGACTATGGACTCGTCCTTCGGGAGGCGGGCTATGCACACATTGAGGAAACTGCCCAGCAGCAGGCCCAGCGCGAAAGCTATTGAGACGATAAGCATATTTATATTCTAACTAATTGCCCCGGAAATAAAAAACCCCGCCCGCCGAAGCGGACGGGGTTTCAGAGTCTGTCCTTCTATCAGAAGGTAGACCAGGGCGTGTTGACAGCAGCGTCTCCGCGGCCCTTTATGTCCTCATGCGTGCAGTTGACGATGAAGTTACCCCAGGTAACGGCGAGGGTGGGGTCATTGGCATACATCCAGCCGGGACCGTCAACGACGGCCTGGGCGCCAAGGATGGTGCGGCTGTCGCCGTGTCCGGTGCCGGGCATCTTGGCCAGGGGGATCTCGGCGATGTACTTCGCGTTGAGGGTGATGCAAGCGAGCGTGTCGGCCGGGAACCAGCCTTCGTTGTCGCCGTAATACACCTGCACAGCGCTGCGGACAGAGGAAAGCGCGCCCTTAGTGGAGCCTTCCTTGGCCTTGTTGATGAGGTCGGCGAACTTCGGTATGGCTATGGCAGCCAGGATACCGATGATGGCTACGACGATCATCAGCTCTATCAGGGTGAAGCCCTTTTTGTTGTTCTTCATTATTAGTCTTTCTCCTTAACTTTCTTAGTCTCCCCCCACGGATGATATATAGATGATGCCCCAGGGGTTTTATTAATATATATAACTACAGATTTGCTTGTCAATAAAAAATCCCCTTCCGGGGACTCTTTATTTCCATAAAGCTGCGGAGCGGACTGCTCTGTCCTGCGCCGCTTTGGACACTGCGCCATTTTTACGAAGTAAAAATGGCGGAGAGGAAGGGATTCGAACCCTTGATACCCTTGCGAGTATACAGACTTTCCAGGTCTGCGCCTTCAACCGCTCGGCCACCTCTCCAATTGTCCAGCCCGGATCCGCCGTTTCCACAACTTCCTCCGGGTGACGAACTACGACGGTGTTATAATTTTAGGATATTTGATAAGATGACACAATGGCGAAAGAGGAAAAGAAGGAAAGAATAGAGCCCGTGGCGACCAACCGCAAGGCGCGCCACGACTATCTTATCTCCGACACTTACGAGGCCGGGCTGTCGCTCCAGGGGCCGGAAGTCAAGTCGCTGCGCCTCAGGCAGGCGACCCTGACCTCGGCTTTCGCCCGGGCGGAGAAGGACGGGCTTTACCTGTACGGCCTGCACATAGCGCCCTACGCTTTTAACACCCAGGAAGAGATAGACCCGATACGGACCCGCAAGCTGCTGCTGAAGAGGCAGGAGATAAAGCGCCTTACCGGGGCGCTGACCATTAAAGGGATGACCCTGGTGGCCCTGGAGATCTATTTCAAGAACGGCTGGGCCAAAGTGCTGCTGGGCCTGGCCAAAGGCAAAAGGTCGGCGGATAAACACGACTCCATCAAGAAGCGCGACATAGACCGCGAGATGCGCAGGGAATTCAAGGAGAAGTATAAAGGCTAGGAAAGCGGACAGCTTCCGGCAGCTATAAAAAAGAACACCCCGCGCCACGCGGGGTGTTCTTTTTTATAGCCCGTTACAGGCTGCGTCTAGAACCTGAAGCCGGCGCTTGCGTTAGCGAGCGAGCGGTCGTGGGTGTAGGTAATGCCGCCGGCGAGATAGCCCAATTTTATCTTGACCCTCATACCCGCGGTATAGCGGGCGGCGGAAACGAAAACTTTCTTTCCGGCCAGCGAGATATCGTTGACTCCCTGGACCTGGAACCTGGTCATATCATAGGCGACGCCTATGAACGGCGACACTACCGGGACATTGATGGAGATCACCAGGCCGGTGTTGAAATGCACGGCGTTGAAATACCTGTGCGTGGCCATGTTGGCCATGCCCACCAGCATCGCGTTGATCTTGTATTTCTCGTCCGAGAGGTTCCAGAGGCCGTAGCGCAGCCCGCCGCCGGCCACCGCGACGCCTTCAAAGGCGCCGCCGCGCACGAACCCGTCGATGCGGTACGGCATGCCTATCTCGGCCTGCACGAAGCCCAGGCCGAACAAATTGTTTTTCTTGAGGACGGAATTGCCGCTGGAAGGGTTGAACTGGGTCACCCCGCGCACGCCGATATCGAACCCCGCGAAGCCCAGCGGGCGGGCCGTCTGGTTCGTGCCGGAACCCAGCAGGCCGCCCAGGTCGCGCGCGAACGGCTTCAGCGCGGCAAGAGTGACGCCGCGGAAATTATCGTAGTTCGCGGCGGCGGCGCTGGAAAGCCCCAGCAGCGAAGCGAAAGCGAAACAGATAGTTTTTTTAAGCATTGAAATTCCTCATTGCGCTGCGGTCGCCGCAGGCTATTATCTCCGGCCGGCCCTACTCTTTTTCGGCCGCGCCGCCCAGAACTTCCTTCACCGTGGTAAGGCCGAGAAGGACCTTCTCCAGGCCGTCCATGGCTATGGTGCGCATCCCGTTCCTCATCGCTATCTCCTTCACGGGGATAGCGGAAGGGTCCTTCAGGAGCTGCAGCCGGATCTCGTCGTTAAGGATGAGCAGCTCATGCATGCCGCAGCGGCCCTTATAGCCGGTGCCTTTACAGACGTCGCAGCCCTTGGCCCTGAAAACTTTCGCTCCAGGGGCTACCTTTACGCCGTTGGCTTCGAAGACGGCGAGTTCCTCGGGGCTGGGATCGGCCTCCACCTTGCAGTCCTTGCAGAGGCGGCGGGCGAGGCGCTGCGCCAGCACGGCCTTCATTGTATTGGCGACGACGAAGCGCGGCAGGCCCATCTGCGTGAGGCGCTCCAGCGCCGAGGGCGCGTCGTTTGTATGGATGGTGGAGAAGACCAAATGGCCGGTCATGGCGGCTTCCAGCGCTATGTGCGCCGTCTCTTCGTCGCGGATTTCGCCGACCATGATGACGTCGGGGTCGAGGCGCATGAAGGAGCGGAGCGCGGAAGCGAAGTCGAACTTCTTCCCCTCGCCGAGCTTCACGTCGGGGTTCACGGGCACCTGCACGATCCCGTCGATATTGTACTCCACCGGGTTCTCGGCGGTGATGATCTTGATGTCCGGGCGGTTGACGTGGTTGAGACAGGCGTAAAGCGTGGTCGATTTACCGGAGCCCGTGGGGCCGCAGACCAGCACGAGGCCGAAGTTCTTCTTGCCGCCTATGCCCTGGAACTGCTGCAGCAGCTTCGCCTCGGTGTCGGGCAGGAAGCCCATGATCTTAATATCGACGCGCACCGAGGCGCGGTCGAGGATACGCATCACGCAGGACTCGCCGAATACGGTGGGCACCATTTCCACGCGGAACTCGATAGGGTTGCCCTTGGCGATGATCTGGATGCGCCCGCTCTGGGGAATGCGCCGCTCCGTGATGTTCATGGAGTTGGACATGATCTTGATCTTGGCGGTAATGGCCTGGCGGAAGGCCCAGGGGATGCTGAAAGAGGCGGCGCGCAGCATGCCGTCCACGCGGTAGCGGACCATGACCTTGGAAGTTTTGCCGTTGGGGTCCTCGAACGGCTCGATATGGATGTCTGAAGCTTTGGTGTTCAGGGCGCCGAGTATGATGGCGTTGACCAGCTTTTCCACCTCGGGGGCGGAGGCGTCTATATCGCTGATGTCTTTTTTATCGGCCTCAGCCGCAAGCGAGAAGCTGCCCTCTTCCGCCGGGGCGGCCTGGGACTGGGCGACGGATTCGATCAACTGGTCCACCTGGGCGCTGTCCTGCTTGCCGTAGACGGTTTCAAGGACTTTAAGTATCCAGGGGGCGAGCGCGAGGTACGGCTTTACGTCGAGCCCGGTGCGCAGGCCGATGTCCTCCACGATCAGGAAGTCCCTGGGGTCGGCCATGGCCAGGAAGAGGGAATTATCCTGGCGCGCGAAAGGCACGCAGAGCTGCTTGCGCGCTATCTGTTCGGGAAGCAGCTGGACCACTTCGGGCAGGGCCTCGACTTTGGTGAGGTCCACGGCCTTGAAGCCCCATTCGTCGGCCATCACTTTAAGAAGCTTGAGCTCCGGGATGAGCTTCATCTCGATCAGGACGCTCTGGAAAGGCTTATTGTCTTTTTTGGAAGCTTCCTCGGCGGCCTTGACCTGTTCTTCAGGAATGAGTTTATCCTCAATGAGGATCTCCCTCAAGTTCCGCTTGCGCTGAAGTCCTTTAGGCAGTGGCATGCTTAATTATTATAAATATATTGGGCGGCGGTTACAAGCCCATGGCCTTGCCGTTACGGGAGGCCCCCGGACGGCCGGGCCCCCGCGCTTTCAGCAGCCCGGGCGCGGCCCGCCCGGGGCCGTTTCTGTTGCCTGCGGCTTTTTTGTAAGATACTCACACCGCTTTATGCAGCCAAACGACCAGGCCGGACCTCCGGCGACGCCCTTCCTCTCCCGGCTCCGGGCGCCCCTTCCCGTATACCTCTGCCTGATAGTCCTGGCGGTTTTCCTCCCCGCGCTCGGCAACGGTTTTGTGGATTGGGACGACGTCCAGTACGTGGTTTCGAACCCGGCGCTCCGGGGCTCCTGGCTGGACGCCCTCGCCTTCTCGCCCGGCTATTACCACCCGCTGACCACCCTGACCTACAAACTTGAGTTCGTCCTCTTCGGGCTGAACCCGCTCCCCTATCACTTTACCAGCCTGGCGCTCCACCTGGCGGTCTGCGTATCGGCTTTCCGCCTGCTGACGGCGCTCGGCGCCCGCCGGGGCACGGCTTTCCTCGCGGCCCTCCTCTTCGGGATCCACCCGGTGCACGTCGAGCCTGCGGCCTGGATATCCGGGCGGAAAGAGCTCCTCTGGGGACTTTTCTCCTGCTGGACCCTGACCTTCTATCTCAGGTTCCTCGACACGCGTTTAAAGAAATATTTCCTCTGGTCGCTGGCGTTTTTCGCCCTCGCCGTCCTCTCCAAGCCTTTCGCCGCGGTGCTGCCTTTTGTAATACTTCTCTGCGATCGTTACAGGGACCGGGCTTTCAGCTTCCGCCTCCTGGCTGAAAAAGTCCCTTATCTCGCGATAGCGCTGCCGCTTATCACTTTATCTACGGGTCCTTCCGGTTTTCTCCTGGAGAGCGGGGCCGGTTCTTTCAGCCTTGCCTGGAGCGCCGCTTCAGCGGTACAGAACGCGTTTTTTTACGCGCAGAAACTTCTTCTGCCGTTCAGCCTGTCTTCGCTTTACCCTTCGCAGGTCCTCTCCTGGGGCGCGCTCCTGCTGCCGGGCGCCCTACTCCTTTCGGCTTTCGGCGCGCTGAGGCTGGTAAAGGCCCGCGACCCCGAGGCCGGGAAAATTGTTTTTTTCGGCCTTGGGTTTTTCCTGGTAACGCTCCTCCCTGCCCTGCTGGTTTCCCCGCCCGCCGACCGCTACGACTATCTGCCGGCGCTCGGCTTGTTATTTATTTACGCGGAATTCCTCTTCCGGTTTTACGGCGCCCTGCGCGGCCCCGCGGCTGAGGGGCGGGCGCCGCTGGCCAGCCGGCTGCTGGTCGCCGCCGCGGCCGCGCATTTTTGTCTTTTGGGGGCCGCCTCGGCGCAAAGGGCCACGGTCTGGAAAACCAGCCTGGCGCTGTGGGAGGATGTCCTGGAGAAATACCCGCTGGAAGCC
Organism: Elusimicrobiales bacterium; assembly: GCA_028713125.1. Taxonomy (GTDB): domain Bacteria; phylum Elusimicrobiota; class Elusimicrobia; order Elusimicrobiales; family UBA9959; genus UBA9959. The sequence goes on from JAQTOU010000001.1 coordinate 572,740, forward strand.
GTAGCCTACTACGGGCGCGGTAATGCCCGCGCCGCGGCCGGGGAATACGACGGAAGCCTGCGGGATTTCACCCGCTGCCTTGAGCTTTCCCCCCTCTACTGGAAAGCCCTGAACAACCGGGCCCGCCTTTTTACCGACGGGAAGGAATTCGACAAAGCGATAGCGGACTATAGCGCCGCTATCGCCCTGAACCCGCGCGAGCCGCGCCTGTTCCTCAACAGGGGAAACGCCTATTTCATGAAAGGGGATCCCGCCCGGGCCGTTAAAGATTACGACCTGGCGCTGGCCCTCGCCCCGGGCCTCGCGCCAGCCATCGAGAACAAGCGGCGGGCCGGGGCCGGGAGCTCCGGGCCCAAAGCGGCCGGGGCGGGTTTCTAGCGCGCGCCGCCGGCTTTATCTTTCGGGGCGCGGAAAGAATAATCGCGGTGGCTGAAGTAGCTTAAGACGATCGTGATAGGCACGCAGCAGACCTGGGCGGGGACCGGGTGGAGCCCGAAGCCGTCCACCAGGATGAACATCAGCCCGAAGCCGAGCAGCGCCGTCCCGCCGTAAACGACATAGAACTTTAAATATTCCCGCAGGACATTCCCGCTGGTCTTGAAGACGAACAGCTTATAGCAGATATAGGTGTTCGTAATGGCCAGGATATTGGCCGGGACCAGCAGCACCAGGTAATTCACCCGGTGGTGCAGCCGCTCGTAAAGCAGGGCGTACACCGCCATGCCGAAGAGCGTGTTCCAGCCCCCGACGGCCAGGTAGCGCGCGGCCCGGTGCACCCCGGCCTTATGCTGCCGGTATTTCTGCGCGATACTTTTCATCTGGTTTTGCTCATGGCCGGGCGCTAAAAATTAAGTTTTTCCTCTTCGATGACCAGGGGCTTGTCCTTGACGTGGGTATAGATGGCGCCGACATATTCGCCGATGATGCCGATGAAGATCAGCTGCACCGCCGAGAAAAAGAACAGCCCGATTATCAGCGGGGCGATCCCCATGCTGAACGTCTGCCAGTACACCAGCTTATAGATGAAATACGTCAGCGCTACCAGCAGGCTCAGCGCGGCCAGGCAGAACCCGCAGAAGGCCGCCAGGCGGAGCGGCAGCTTGGTGTGATTCACGAAGCCGGTCATCGCGACGTCGTACAGGGTGAAGAAATTATTCTTGGTCCGGCCATGCCTGCGGCCGGCTTTTACGAAAGGGACATCCGCCCGCTTCAGGCCTATTTCGCCGACCAGGCCCCGGAAATAAGGGTACGGGTCGTGAAATTTTTTCATCGCCTCCATGAATTTGCGGTCATACAGGCCGAAGCCGGTGAAATCGCTTATCTGGGCGTTTTCGGAGAATTTATCCAGCAGCCGGTAATAAAAGCGCCGGACGATCCGCGTCAGCGGGTTTTCCCTGGTCTGCGGATTTACCGCGCAGACCACGTTAGCCCCTTTTTCCCACTCCCGCACCAGGTCGGCGATCAGCTCCGGGGGATCCTGCAGGTCGGAACACATTGCGACGACCGCGTCGCCGCCGGCCTGCAGCAGCGCGTTATACGGCGAGCGCACCTGCCCGTAATTCCTGGAATTGAAAATTACCTTGAACCTTTTATCCTGCGCGGCCAGGCGGCGGAGTATCCCGCGGCTGCCGTCGGTGGACATATTATCCGCGACGATGATCTCGTAGTCGTAGCTCCCCAGTCCGCGGATAACCCCGGTAACCCTGTCGTACAGTTCCTGCAGATTGGCTTCTTCGTTATAACAACCGACGACCACGCTGATCTTTTTTAATTCTGCGTTCACAAGGATCTCCTCCGCCCCGGGCGCCGGCGCGCTATTTCAAAACGATCACTTCGTTGGACAGGCCCATGGCCCGTATCTCCGCGATAACCTCGGCGCTGAAAACCGCGACGCTGACCAGGATGGCCGGGTTCTTTTTCAGCCTCCGGATGGCGGCGGGGGGCCGCACGGTATGCCCGCCGATGGACATGCCCTGCTTGTGCCTGTCGTTATCGACTACCATGACGATATTGCATTTGGCCAGCCCCGAACAGGCCAGCAGCCGGCTGGTATAATTTCCCGCTCCCCACACGATGACTTCCCGCTTCCCCCTGGCCAGCCGGCCGATGACGCGCCCGCCGGCCGCTTTAGCGTTCGTCTGCCCGATATAAGCGGCGACGCGGTTCCGCGAGTACGACCGGCTGTCCGCGGCCGGGTTCTGCGCGTTCTCGTAGACGCAGAAGACCATCGGCTGGGTGGTCTTTGAAAGGGTGACCGTGGTCTTGAGGGAACCGACCATGTTAAAGCCGTGACGCAGCCCCAGGTTCAGCAGCGACGTTTCGTCGAAGTGGTTGATATGCTCGATATTGAAATAATCGAAGGGGACGGCGTCATATTCCGGGTAACGCGACGCGTCCGGCACGCAGACGAAGAGGAGCCCGCGGCGGGTCAGCAGCCGGCTCATCGTCTTCATGATCTTTCCGACGTCGTAAATATGTTCCAGCACCCCCGAGAGAACGGCGCAGTCGTATTTCCTGCCCGCGGAAACGGAGAAAACGCTGCCCCTGATCCCGCGGATCCCCCTGCTTTTCAGGGCGGAAACGCATTTTTCCGAAGGGTCGAGCCCTGTGAGGTCCGTCAGCCCCAGCTTCCGCAGTTCCGCTATCAATTCGCCGTTCCCGCAGCCGATATCGATGACGCTGTCGCCCCTGCCGCGGACGAATCCGCTGATCCAGGCGGCGCGGTCGATGAATAAAGAGGTGTCCGGGGAGGTGTAAGCCATCTCATACTTGGACATTTCGCCGTAATACTTATCATAGGCGTCCTGGTCCGCCGGGGTGTCGGCGTAGACAAAGCCGCAGCTGCCGCATGCCACGACGTCGTACTTGTCGGGCAGCGGGTGGCCGGCCGGCAGCACGAATCTCTGCGTATGCAGCAGTTCGGCTCCGGAGCGGCCGGCGCAGACAGGGCAAGCCCGCCGCAGACTGGTTTTCAGCATGATGACGATCCCTTACCGCAATTTAAAAAATTCGGCCCAATCCTGCCAATACCGGCTGCCGGCCGTCAGCTCGTCGAACTTCTTCCTGTTCTCGAGCGCCTGGCCGTGGTCGCCCTTGCCTTCGTAGGCCTTTGCCAGGCCGTAATGCGCGAAAGCGTGGCCCGGATAGGCGTTGAGAACGTTCTTAAAGCTGACGATGCACTCGTCGTAATTCCCGGCGCGGAGACTGTAATTATGGATGAAGTTGGTATGCAGGTTCATCATATAGGTCTGCCTCTCTATATGGGCGGGCGCGTAGCTCGGCGTGCGGATATTGCACTTGGTCAGGCTGGGCGAGAAAAAGCTGTCGTCCACGAGATACCCGTTCTCCTTGCATTCCGCGTACAGGCGGCTCCCGGGGACCGGCAGGGCGATCATGAAAAAGACCCAGTTAAACCCGATATCGTCCAGCGTCTCCAGCGTTTCTTTCCTGTGCTCGTCCGTTTCTCCGGGGGACCCCACCACTATATTCGCCAGGACGCTTATCCCGTATTTCCTGAGGCTGAGCACCGCGCGTTTGGCCTCTTCCTTGGTGATCGGTTTCTGGATTACGTGCCTCAGGACGTGGTCCGACCCGGATTCCAGGCTGGTGTACTGGAAGGTATTGCCCAGCCGGGCCAGCAGTTCGGCCACTTCGTCGTCGATATTGCGCATGAGCAGCGCCGGGAAATTAACGTGGATCCCCATTTTTACGAACTCGTTGAGGATCAGCTTCGCGCGTTTTTTGTCGAACAGGAAAGAGTCGTCGCAGACGAAGAGTTCCGTCAGTCCTTCTTTGTCCACCATTTCGCGCACGTCGCCCACGACCCTCTCCAGGCTCATGGACCGGACCTTCTTCCCGTGCACGTTGAAGCCGGCGCAGAAATTGCAGTTAAAAGGGCAGCCCCGCGACGTGTAGATGATCCGGGAGACCATTTTCTTGTCGAAATCCTTTTTATACACCGTGCCCTTCTGCTTCGGCAGGTTGAAATTGGAAAGGTCCGTGCAGTTGAAATCGATCGGGGGGATGGAGTCGAGGTCGGCGAGAGTCTTGTTCACGGGCTTGATGCCGGCGGCCAGACTTTCCCTGGTGACGAAGGCGGGATCCGTCCTCACGTACGCGGGAATGTCGCCGCTTTCCGCCAGGCCCAGCAAAGGCAGCTCCCCCTCGCCGAAAACGACCGCGTCGACCGCGGCCTCCGCGGCTATTTCCCGGTGGAGGACCGTCGCCAGGTTTCCGCCGACGATGAGGAACGCCCCCGGGGCGGCTTTTTTTATCCCCGCGGCCACGCGGCCCAGGAACCGGTAGCCCACGTTGAACATGACGGAGATCCCGACCACGTCAGGCTCGTATTTGCCAGCTTCCGCCGCGACGAATTCCTCGAAGTGCGCCTGCGCGTCGCCGATCATCCTGCCGAGCCGGTACTGCGTGACCAGGTGATCGTTGATGTCGACGATCCTGAACTCGACTTTCCGGCCCGCGTATTTTTTCACGTAGGAACAGAGCGTGAGCAGGCCGTACGGGACGTTCACGATCGCCCGCGTATCGTATAAATATTTCTGGGCCCCTTCCACGGTCAGGTCCGAGATGGGCATGCTGACCAGCAGGATCCTTACCGCCTTATCGTTCATGGCCATATCCGTTGCCCGGCGCCGCGGTCCAGGGCGTCCTATATCGCATATAACACCGTTTGGGTCTGGTTGTCGCTATAATGCCGCAGGTAAAATTTGTACTCCGGGACGAATGATTTCAGGAGGAGCAGGAGGTCGAACAGGTCTTCCCGCTTATGGTAGGCGCAGACCGCCATTTTAGGCTTCCATTTTTTTATGGTCCGCTCCGCGCCGAGGATGACGTTGTGTTCGGCGCCCTCGATATCCATCGAAATATAGGTCGCGCGCCGCCCGTCCAGGACGTTATCCACCGAGTCGACTTCCACGGGCGTGGAGGGCGATACGCCGTCGCTGGTTTCGGAAATACGCGAACTGCCCTCGCGGCCGTCCTGGAAGTGAAGGAGGGCGCGGCTGTGCCAGGCCCCCTTGGCATGGACCTCGACGTCCCGGATCCCGTGCCTGGAAAGCGTTTCCCGGAGTATCGCCAGGTTCTTTTTATCGGGCTCGAGCGCTATGATCCCGTCGTGTTTCCCGCCGGTGCGCCGGGCGAATTCAAGGAGGTCGTCCCCCCGGTAGGCGCCGACGTCGACATAGACCTCGTCGCCCTTTAGCTCGACGATCTCCTCGTCGAAGTATTCCAGCCCCCCCCTGACCGCGGCATACAGCGAGAAATCGCCGGACAATTTGGCGTTAAGGACATTGATGAAAACTTTTTTAGACGCCGCGTCGGCGAGAGAGGCATACGCTTCCTCGAACTCCCGGAGATGCCGGCGCACATACTGGTAGGTGAGCTTTTCGCCGCAGACCTCGTAGCCCCGCAGGTACCAGGCCGGGCTCTTATCGCCCGCCGCCGCCAGCTGCGAGAATATCGCATCCTTATATTGGGGACCTACCGAAGCTACGATCTGGTAGCCGCCCCCCTGGCGGGCGAACTTTTCCCTTAAGGCTTGATAGTTGTAGACCGGAAGCCCCAGGTGCAGCGTGCCCTGCTTGGCGGGGTTATTATCGCACAGGCAGGCCGGTTCGATACCGTGCTCGCGCAGATATGAAGCGATATACCAGGACAGCTCGCCGGCGCCCCAGAGCACGACCGGGGCGCCCGACGCCTTGATCGCGTCAAAGATGTCTTCTTCAGCGTGCCTGACGTCCCCGATCTGGCCGATAAGCGTCATAGGCTTCCTCCCGCTCTTTTGTCCCGGGGCTTCGCCAGTCTTTTTACCGGAAAGCCGTCGATATTGTCCCTGGTGTAGTGGTCGTTCAGGTAGAAATCGCAGCGCGCGCAGGAGGAATTTTCGCGGTTCCGGCCCTCAAGCTGCATCTTCTGGAACTCGTACCACGGCCCGGAGCCCCAGATCTCCCGCAGGCTCAGCGTCTTCACATTGGCCAGGCTGGTTCCGCCGATAAAATCCACGCAGCAGGGCGAGACGTCGCCGTTGCTGCGGACCGCCATGGTCGTGAACGCCATGGGGCAGGCTGTCCGCCGGGTACTGTTCTTCTTAAGGTCCTTGAGGGCGGCGGAAGAGCCTTCCTTGTAATAATCACCGATGAAATCGGCTCCATCCACCTTGATCCAGCCGTGGGGCTTGTCGATGAACACTTCGTCGGCCACATCTTCATAGAGGCGGGTAAAATTTTCATTATCGCCGCCGTAGGAATCGAGCATTTTGCAGCTGACGAAAGGCTTTTCGGAACCCTCTCTTTTTTTAATGCTCTGCAGGACCCGCAGGTTTTCATGGATCGCGGCGATCTTGACGCGCGAACCGGTCACCGCCCGGTGCTTCTCCTGGCCCGGCGCGTAGATGGACACCCGCGCATAGTCCAGCCCGTACTTCACCAGCTTTTCCGCCACGCCGGGAGTGAGCAGGGAGGCGTTGGTGGTGGTTTCTATCCTCCCGGCTACTCCGGCACGGGAAGCGAGCTTCAGCATTTCGCAGAAATCGGGGTTCAGGAGCGGCTCGCCGTAAAGGCTGAGCTTTAGCACTTTAAGTTTCGGCCCGGGCCAGGCTTTCAGCTGGGCAAGGACCTTCCGGAAGAGCGCCAGCGGCATGTGGCCGCGGCCGCGCGTGAAAGCGGAAGCCGCTTTGCCGCTCTGGAAGCACTGGACGCACCTGAAGTTACAGAGGCTCGAAGGCTCGATCAGGACCGTGAACGGCTTCGGGAGCGGCAGGACTTTCTTCAGGTCCTGCCGGTCGGTGGATTTAAGTTTCGTGAATCGGATCATGGCCTCAGCTTGTCTACGGGAAAGCCGTCGACGTTGTCCTCTTCCGGGAACAGCTTGAACCAGTCGCAGTTGGCGCAGATCCTGTTCTCATGCTTGCGGTTCTCCAGCAGCATTTTCCGGAACTGGAACATGCTTTCCCCGGCCCACAGCTCGCGCAGCGTGCTTTCGACGGAACTGCCTATCTTCGTCCCCTTGGCGGGGTCATGGGTGCACATGAGACAATCCCCGATATTATTGATCACCATGGCGATAAAGGGGCGGGGGCAGGCTATACGCCCTTTGTTCAGTCCCTCCGCGTATTCGTTATTGGCCTGGCTCTCTTTTTTGCCGTCCTTGTAATACAGCTTCACCAGGTCGTTCCCGCTGTAATTCGTGGCGTTATGCACTTTCTCCAGGCCGATCTCGTCGGCGATGCCGCGGTACAGGCCGAAGAAAGTTTCGTTCTCATCGCCGTAGGCGTCGAACATTTTCACGAAGATATACGGGGTTTTACTGCCGCGGGCGTCGCGCATCTCCCTCAGCCGCTTGATATTGTCCCGGATCGTTTCCACGCTGCAAGTCGTTTTGGTAACTTCATGATGGCGCTTGTTCTCCGCGGCGTAGATGGAAAAGCGTATCGCGTCCAGCCCGTAGTCGATCAGTTTAGCCGAGATCTCCTCCGTGAGCAGGGACCCGTTAGAGAAGGTGTCCACTTTTTCCGCCACATCGGCCTCTTTGGCGAGGCGCACCATCTCGCAGAACTCCGGGTTGACGAAAGGCTCGCCCAGCATCGCGAGCCGCAGGAGCTTGAGGCGCGGGCCCTCCCATTCTTTCAGCTCGCGGATGAGCTTTTTATACAAGCCCATCTCCATATGCCTGAGCGGCTTCAGGTCGTTGCGCGTGTTCTCGCTGCCGTGCACGCAGGGCGCGCAGCGGAAATTGCACACGTTCGTCGGCTCCACGAAAAGGGACAGCGGCTTTTTCAGCGGCAGCCTTCCGCGCAGCGGCAGGCGGTCGTGCGAAATGATGGTGAAGTCGCTCATTTGCTGAAATCCTCGTCGGTAAAGACCTCGGACCAGTGGACGGGCAGGGGCTTGCCCTGGAGTTTCGCCATATATTTGTCGATGAATGGCCTGTCCTCGCCGGAAAGGCACAGGGGGTTGTACTCCTTGAAATGCTTTATGCTCAGGCCCCGCTTGAGGATGTCGCCGAGCTTTTCTTCGAAGATGCTGCCCAGGGAAATATGAAGGAAGCCGCAGGGCAGGATATCCCCGTACTGGGTCAGGTGCAGGTTGGAATTGACGCAGCCGCAGCCGCGGTCGATCCCGTAAGTCGGGAAAGTGTCGCGGTGCAGGGCCGGGTAGAGCTTGTTGACCTCGCGCATATAGGCGGCGTCCTTCTCGTCTATCAGGAGGTCGTTCCGGCCTTCCCATTCGCCGGCGGGATGGGCGATCATGACGTCCACCGCGAAGCCGTTCTCCTGCGCGAATTTCGCCAGCTGGACCGTCCGCTCGGTGCGGCAGTTCTGGTGGGTGACGCAGGTCTGTATCACTACGCCCAGCCCCGCCTCCCTGGCGTTGAACAGTGCGGCCATGGCCTTCTTGTACGCGCCGGCGCTCCTGCGGTTCTCGTCGTGGAGCTTTTCGTCGAAATCGTCGAGGCTGATCTTGACCTTGTCGAGGCCCCAGGCCTTCAGGTCCTTCGCCTTTTCTTTCGTCAGGAAATAGCCGTTCGTGCTCATGGCCAGGTGGAATTTATCCGGCTGCAGGGCCGAGATGATCTCTTTAATATCCTTCAGGACCAGCGGCTCTCCGCCCGAGATGACGAGCTGGCAAAGCCCGAGCTCATGGGCCTCGTCGCTGAATTTTTTCAGGTCCGCGGGGGTAAGGGTCCGCTCTTTGGCCGTGAAGCGCGTAACGAAGCAGTGGCGGCATTTCAGGTTGCACACCCGGTCGAAGCAGATATCCACGGCAGGCGTGGCCATCCCGGCCTTGAAACGCTCCTCGAGCCTGATTATTTTCTCGAACACGAGCGGCTTCTCTTTCCTGAGCTTTTCGCGCCTGGCGCTCTCCGCCTTCTTTTTTGTTTCTTCGCTTTCCATAGTTTGTGGCCCGCGGTCAGCGCGCGGTAGTTTTCTTCCCTATCATGTTCGCGGCCAGCTCCTCCGGCGGCAGGTACGGCCACATATCTTCGAGCGGCTTGGAGGCCATGCCGCCGCCCGGCAGTTTCATGGCCTGGACTTTCGGAGCGGTAACATGGTTTGCCGTGACTTTAACGCGGCAGAGGGCCGGGTCGGCGCCGGCCAGGGTCCGGGCTATGGCGGCCGGCAATTCTTCATGGCTGGCCGCCTGCTCGGTCCGTATGCCGTAGGCCCCCGCCACGGCGCGGATATCGGGCACGGTAAGGCCGCTGCCCGGCTCGGAGCCGACGTAGAAGCCGCCGAACATATTGCGCTGCGTGGCCATGATGCTTCCGTAGCCGTTATTGTCTAGGATGAACATCTTGACCGGCAGCTTCAGCCGGACTACGGTTTCAAGTTCCTGGATATTGAGCTGGAACGCCCCGTCGCCGTTGATAAGTATGGTGCGCCTGCGGCCGGTGGCTATGCAGGCGCCGATAGCGTAGGGCAGGCCGAAGCCCATCGCGCCGAGGCCGGCCGCGTTCTTTATCTTCTGCCCGAGCTTGACGCGCATCGCCTGGTAGGTGACCTCGCCGGCCGCACCGGAGCTCTCCGGGGTGATGACATCGTCGGCAGCCAGCTGTTTGAACAGCTGCTCGGTGAATACGTATAAATTGATCTTGTCCGGACTTTTGTAGTACTCCTCCTGAACTACCGGGTAGCGCTTTTTCAGCCCGCCGCAATATTCCAGCCATTTGCTCCTGTCTCTCTTCAGGATGTCCGGCTGCCTCGCCGCCAGCGCGCGGAGGAAATCCCCGGCGTCGGAGGTCACGGGAACGTCTATATGGGCGATCTTGCGGATCTCCGCTTCGTCGATATCCACCATCACCTTGCGGGCATTGGCGCCGAAGCCGGCGTGGTTGAAAGCGGTGACGCTGGGCTCCAGGCGGCTGCCCAGCACCAGCAGGAGGTCGCAGTTCTGCACCATGAAGTTCGCGGTCCTGCAGCCCATGATCCCGGGGCTGCCGAAATTAAGAGGATGGTCGTGATCCAGGAAATCTATCGCTTTCCAGGTGAGCAGCACCGGTATATTATTGGCTTCTGCGAACCGGACCAGGTCGCCTTCGGCTTTCGCCAGTTTGACGCCGTTGCCGGCCAGGATAAGGGGCCGCTCGGCGGAGTTCAGGAGCTTTACGACCTGATCGGCCGCGCCGCCCGGTTTATCGGGGCCGGCGGCGGCCCGCTCAGGAACGAAGCCCTTCAGCAGGTCCTCGTCCACCATAGCGGCCTGCACGTCGAGCGGGAGATCCAGCCAGACCGGCCCCATCCGCCCGCTGGTCGCCAGATGCCAGGCCTGCTCGAGATGATAGCGGATATCCTCCGGCTCCAGGACGGTCACCGCGTACTTGGTGATACACGAGACCATGGAAACGATGTCCACCTCCTGCGAGCCCATCTGGCGGACGCCGGTGCCTTTCATCAGGTCGGGGCGCTTGGCCTGCCCGGAGATAAAAAAGGCCGGCGTGGAATCGATATAAGCCGCGGCTGCGCCCGTGACGGCGTTCGTCGCGCCCGGGCCGGAAGTCACCAGCCCGACGCCGGGCGTATTGGTGTACTGGCCATAGGCCTCGGCCGCTATGGCCAGGGCCTGCTCGTGGAGGAAACAGGTGTATTCCAGCTCCCGGCAGCGGCCCAGGGAGTCGTCAAGGTGCATCGCCCCGCCGCCCGGCAGCATGAAGACGTGCTTCACGCCCTTCCCGACGAGGAACTTAAAGACATAATCCGAAAGTTTGAGCTTCACTTTGTCAGTCCTTGAAAAAACCTTTATCCGCGAGGTGGTCCAGGATCTCGCGGACCGCGCCGTGCCCGCCGGCGGCCTGGGCCACATAGTCGGCCTCGGCCTTCACCTTGCCGTACGCGTCGGCGGGCGCGGCGGAGAAGCCGGCGGCGGCCAGGGCGGCGAGGTCGTTCACATCGTCGCCGATGAAGCAGACCTCGTCCAGGGAGAAGTTATGGGCGGACGCGAACTCCAGCAGCGCGGCTTCCTTGTTCTTGCAGCCCTTGTATACGGCCGAGATCCCCATTTTTTTCGCGAAGCGGTCGACCAGGGGGCTGGCCTCTCCCGAGATGAGCGAGAAAACTATGCCCGACCTGCCGGCGAGGGAGATCCCCATGACGTCGCGGAACGAGAAACTCTTATACTCCTCCCCCCCTTCGCCCCAGGTAAAGGTCCCGTCGGTGAGAACGCCGTCTACGTCGAGAGCTACCGCCCTGATCCTCACAGTTTCCCGCCTGCGCGGCGAAGCTTCTTTATGATCGGCTTCTCGCGCTCGAAGACCTTCTTAACGCCGTCGCCGAAAGACGTCTCGACGATGCGGATATCGCGCACGAGCCGCGTGATGCCGCTGGGGCCGAGGGAAGCGGCGTGGTCGGACCCCCACATCGAACGTTCGAGGGTTATATGCCTCTCCACTACGCACGCCCCCAGGGCCACGGCCGCCACCGAAGAGGGAAGCCCGGTCTCATGCCCGGAAAAGCCTACGGGGACCCCGTAGCGCTTCCTGAACTCCGGGATGACCCTCAGATTAAGCTCTTCGTAGTTGGAAGGGTAGGTGCTCGTCGAATGAAGTATGACCAGGTTTTTCTTCCCGAGAACCTCTACGGCGTGATCTATCTCTTCAAGACTGCTCATCCCCGTGGAAAGGATCACGGGCTTGTTCTTCGCGCGCGTATGCCTGAGCAGGTTATCGTCGGTGAGGCTGGCGGACGCGATCTTGTAGCAGGGCGGGTTGAAACCGTCGATCATATCGACCGCGTTCTCGTCCCAGCAGGAGGCGAACCAGGCGATGTCGAGCTCCCTGCAGTAGGCGTCTATCTCCTTGTATTCCTCCGCCTCGAACTCCAGGCCGTACTTTAGGTCGCCGTTGGTGGCGCCGAAAGGGTTCTCCCGCGGCTTCGCCAGTTCCTCCGGGGTGTAGACGACGCTGACCGTGCGCTTCTGGAACTTGACGGCGTTGCAGCCGGAGGCCTCGGCCAGTTCTATAAGCTGCTTGGCGATCTTGACGTCGCCATTGTGGTTGATGCCGATCTCCCCGATGATATAGCAGGGGTGGCCGTCGCCGACCAGAGAATGTCCTATTCTGACTTCCATAGCTAAGCTCCTTTTGAAACGGGCATGGTCCGGGAGATCGCTTCGCTCAGCCCGACCGTAACCGTTAATCCTAATTCAGACTCCGCGCGCGAGACGTCCGGGACATACCGCTGCGGCTGGCCGCCGCAGGGCGGCTGCGCGACTTTCACGGCAAGCGGCGGGCTGGCCTGCCCGGCCGCGGCGTTCGCGGTTTCCAGGATGCTCACTGACTTGCCGGAACCCACATTGTAAGGGCGGCAGGGCCGCCCGCGGAAAAGTATGGTCCAAAGCCAGACGGCCAGGTCCGACGCGTACAGGTAGGAGCGGCAAGGCGTTCCGTCGCCCTTGACCAAAACCGGCCCGCCCGCGGCTGCGTCCCTGATGAAGTTCCCTATCGCGAAATGGGAATCCAGCGGCATGTCCGGCCCGACGAAAGCGAAACACCTGGCTATTTTGGTTTCGAGCCCCGGACCCCGCTTATGCGCGAGGGCGCAAAGAAGTTCCGCCGCGCGCTTGCCCTCGCCGTAGTCCGAAGCCGGGTCCATGGTGTCGGGCCCGCCCGGATAAGACTCGGGAATGTGCGTCATCTCCGGCGGCTGCTTACCGTAGACGGCGCCGGAGCTTATAAAAAGTAATTTCCGGCAGCCGGTTTTGGAAGCGAATTCCAGGGTTCTCCCCGTTCCACTGACTATAGTATCGAACCTGGCCAGCGGGCCCTCGGCTTCCCGGTCGGCTCCGGAGGCGGCGGCCCCATGAATAATAAAGGCGTGCTCTTTCTCCGGGAAAGCGAAACTTCGGATATCTCCCCTGCAAAAAGAGATGGAAGGGTCCCTTCGTATGCCGGGGGCCCGGGAGAGGAAAGCGTCCGGGTTCCTGGATAAAACGGTAGCCTCCGCTTTCAGGTCAAGTTTAGAATTGGCGTAAGAGAAGGATTCGAGCAGCCAGCGGCCTATGAAGCACGTGCCGCCGGTGATGAAGATCCTTTGCCCCCGCAATTCGGCCCACAGGTCCCGCGTTTGAGCCAATATCTGCCCCAAATCCTGTTCTCTCATATATATTTAGACAATTATATCGTTTATAGACATCATTGTACATCGCCGCGGGGCCGTCTCCCGCGGGGGGCCACCCGGTGTTATTATGATAAAATATGCCGATGAACCCCGGTTTTAAAGTTTTTCCCGAGTTTTCCGGCAAAGTCCGGGAGCTTTTACGCAAAAAACCGCTTGAAACCCTGTTCATTTTTGCCGCGCTTGCGGCGGCTGCCGCAGTTATTTCCTCCTATAAAGCAAACGCTTCGGATATTTCCCTTGAAATAACGGGGCGGGACGCTACACTCAGGCTTATACAGGTTTACGGAGTTTCCTCAAAAGGCGTTCTCTCGGAGCTGGACCGCCGGGACGGGACCTGGGGGCTCGACAAAGGGAACTACGTAAAAAAGCTGCTTATAGCGCTGCCGAAGAACGGTCTGCCTGATATTACCGCGGTAAGCGTCAGGGTCGGGAAACGCCTGTTTGAATTCAGCGCGGCCGATTTTCTTAAGTTCGAAGTCCTGCGGCTTGGAGCCGTTCAGAATACCGAGTGGGACATATATGAATTGCCGTGGATCGTAAAGGACCATAAATCGCTGTCCCCTAATTTCTCCGCTATCAACTGGCGCGGGGACGCTTCTTTCTGCTTCGGAGCGGCTCTCCGTTTCTCTCTTTTCTGTATCTTGTTCTTAGCGCTCCTCTCACTGCTGGACCCCGCATATTTTACCGGGCGGCACGCGCGTGAAAAAGCGGCCGGGCGAACCGCTCCGGAGAAGGGCGGGTCTTTTTTTTCGCGCCTGTCCGAAAAGAACAGGACGGTATGGACCTTTGAGCCGGCCTGGCGGTCGCGCGACCTGAACCTTGGCCGGCCGTTCCACCTGGCCCTCGTTTTCCTGCTCACCGCCGGCGTGGTGGGGGCCATCTCCGTATTGCAGGTGGACCCGCATCACGACGGGATCATGCTGAAGCCGGCTTTCGACGTGGCGAGCGGGCAGACCCTTTTCCGCGACACGTTTACCCAGTACGGCGCCCTGACCACCTGGGTCCAGGCTCTGGCGCTCAAAGTCTTCGGCGGCAGTCTCCTCGTGCTCAGGCTGCTGACGGCTTTTACCTACGGCCTGATAGCGGTTTTGATGTGGCTGCTCTTTTCGCGCTTTCTGCCGAACTACCTCAACACGTTCACCTGCCTTTCCTGGCTCTTCCTGGGCTATTTCTTCGTAAATTATCCTTCGATGATGATCATGCCTTGGTCCACCGCCTTCGCAGTGTGTTCGGCGCTTTTCAGCCTTTATCTTCTGGTGAGGTTCCTGGAGCACGGGAGGCTGCCCGTCCTTTTTGCCTCCGGGTTCGCCGCCGCCCTGACTTTCTGGTTCAAGATCAACTACGGGGTGGTTTCTTTCCTGGCCGCCATTGTCTTCCTGGCCGTCCTGCTCGCGCGGGAAGAACGCGGGCGCGCGGCGCGGGTCCTCGCCGCGTTTACCGGCGGCCACTTTACGGCCCACGCGCTTTTCGCCGGCTGGCTCGCCGTTCACGGCTCCCTCCGGGATTTTACGCTCCAATCCGTAAAACTGGCCCTGGCTTTCTCCGGCTACAACGCCTTTTCCACCAGCGAAACCACGGCGGTACGGCTGGTCAAAAGCCTGCTCCAGGTAGACTCCCCGCACGGCGGGATCTCCTATCTCTGGCTCGTCCTGCCGCTGGTTTCGTGCGGCGTTTTTTTCCACTCCGCCCGGGCGGTCGCGTTTAAAAAGAACGCTTCCGTTAAAACAAAAACCGTGCTCGCGGTCTCTTCCGCTTCCCTTGCCCTGTGGCTGGGCTATTACCCTATACCCTCGCTCTTTCACATGTATCCGAGCTCCGTTCTATTTTTCGGCCTGCTCTCGTATCTCGTGCTTGCGGCCGCCTCCAGGCTGGGCTTTGCCGGGAACCGGCTGCTGGTCCTGGCTATCCTCGGGATGATATTCCTTCCCGACTTCGCCTACCGCACCAGCAGTTTCATGAGAAAAGTGGCCTGGGTCTCCTCGTGGGAACGGATAGAGAGCCCGGATTTCCTGCGGGGCATGTACGTCCCCGGGCCGGAAAAAAAAGCTTTCGCCGAGATAGGGACTCTTATAGCCAGGTCGCCGGGAAGGCTGATCAACCTGACGAACAGCGCGCTTTATTCGCTGTACAAGACCGGCGGGCCCAACTTCCACAAAATGTATATGGACTGGGGCTGGGCCAATTCATTTCTTTACCCGGATTATGTGCAGGCCGTGGCCCGGCAGATCCGGACAGGGGAAGGCAGCATAATTTCCAACGACATCTTCATGGTGCCGGGCTACGTTCCCGTCAGGGTGTTCGCGGCTTTCGTCGGAGGAGAGGTGATCAACAAGCCGCTGGTCCTTCTGCTCCCGGGACAGCGGACCGGAGGATTCAAGTTCACGGGCGCGGACAAGGTCCTGCGGCCCCGCACTTACGACCGCTTCCCGCTCGGCTACCGCTTCCGGCTGAAGACAGGCGGCGCCACGGTGGTCGTCGAAAGCGTCGTAATAAAGATCCTTTCAAAAGCCACCGTCCATGACCGCTTGCCCAGGTATGAGTATGAGTACGAGCTTCTCCCGAGGCTCTTCGATCCGGCCGCGGCCGCCCTGGTAGGGAAAGCATATATCCTCGACCGGCCGCGGAACGAATACAGGCTCGCCGTGCCGCTTGAAGGAAAAGCCGGGGTCGAGCTGATGGCCGCTATTTCAGGCGCATTCCTGTATGAGAAGAGCTCCTTTCTGGCGGATACCTTCCCTGATTCTAAAAACCCCAATATTTACCTGTACCGCAACGGGAAGGCCGTCGGCTTCGGGCCCCTTTTCGACGGGGCGCCCTACAAAGCCGGGGACACCCTGGACCTTGTGGTCCCGGCCGTGACGATACCCGACGACTATGCCGCAAGGATCCGCATTAATTTCAAGGGCGGGAAGTACCAGGAAGAAAAGATATTGGTGTACAGGCGGTAGCCGGGAAGAACCGGCTCCTAGCCGAGGAATTCCAGCTGGTCCCCCGCCGCGAGCCGCCCGGAGCAGCGCCCGGCCGGCAGCTCGAGCACTCCGCGCGCTCCGTAAACCCACGGGGAAAAACTCCAGGGCTTCATATTTTCCACGACGCGCAGGACTTTCAGGTCCCGGTCCAGGAAAACCGCGTCGATCGGGAAACGCATAAAGCACATATGGATCATAGCGCAGGGCTCGAGCCAGAGGCCCTCTTCCTCGCCGAGGGAACGCCGCGGGATAAGGCCGAAGAGCCTGGTGACAAAAGTGTCCGCGCGCGCTCCCGCGCCGCTTACTTTTAAATTCTTTGTCTTGTTGAAAACTTCCATTTTAGTTCCGGCCGGGCTCAGCGGATCAGCGCGAGCTTGCCGACCGCGGCGTCCTTATCAGTCTTTACCCTGAAAACATAAACGCCGCTGGCTACCGCGGCCCCCGCTTCGTTCTTGCCGTCCCAGGCCAGGCCTTCCAGCTTTTTTACAAGTTCGCCCTCGGAGGTATAGATCTTTATCTCGACGTTGGGGGCCGTCATCTCCTCGGGCACGGTAAAAGAAACGAGGCGCTGGATTTTAGGCCTGAAAGGGTTGGGATAAGCCACGGCTTTGTTTGTGCCGCGGAACTGCTTGCTGCCGGTCATGGCGAGGCGCATTGCCTTTAAAGCGTTTATGCGGCCCCAGCCGAAGTCCCGGTCCGGGCCCGGCGAACCGAGGTCGTCAGCCGAATCCTTGATAAGGTCGAAGATCTGCGCCGCGCTCAGGGCCGGCTTGGCCGACCAGAGCAGCGCGGCGAGCCCTGCCGTCAAAGGAGAGGAGAAGGAAGTTCCGCTGGCCGAAGCGTAGCCGCTGCTGATATCCGTAGTATAAAGGTCCACTCCCGGCGCCGTCAGACCCTTAGTAAGCATCAGCGTGTCGGTATTGGAAAAAGAAGCCAGGCTGTCATGCAGGTCGGTGGCGCCAACCGCGATCACCCCCGTACAGTTGGCCGGCGAGTCGATAAAGCCGATGCCGCCGTTGCCGGCGGCCGCGAAAAGCATCAGGCCGGCGGAAACGGCCGAGTTAACGGCGGTCTGCAGGGCGCCGGAACAGCCGGCGCTGTCGCCCAGGCTCATGTTAATTATCACCTTTCCGGCCGCGGCCGTATTATGAAGGGGTATAACGTCGTTGACGGCCGCCGCGATGGCTGTTTCGCTGGTGCTGCAGGAGCCGTAACTTCCGGAGTCGGAACAGTTGGGATTGCAGCCGGTGCCGGAAAAAACCTTGAGGGAGAGGAGCTGCGCCCCCCAGGAGATGCCTGCCACCCCGGCAGAGTTATCAGAAGCCGCCGCGGCTACGCCGGCCGCCCGCGTGGCATGGTTGCAGGCGTGCGTGGCCGTCGCCGCGTCGTTCGAGGCGGCGCCGCTGACCGGGTCGAAAACACGGTTAGTGAGGGCAAGTTTCCCCGCCAGCTCGGGATGGTAGCCGTCTATACCGGTATCGATAAAAGCGATGGTCGTACGGCTTGAGAAGCCGGTTTCATACTCCCAGGCGCCGAAGGCCTGGACCTGGGCCAGGGCGTACTGGCGGGGCAGGTAGAGGTCGCTGGAGGTGCGCCGCGGCTTGAAGACGCGGTTCGGGGCGGCCGTTTCGATCTCGGGAAAAGTTTTAAGCAGCGCGAGCCCGGCGGAGACGCTCATCCCTTCCGGCAGGGCCACCGCCGACCAGTTAAAGCGCTCGAAACTGTTCAGGACGCTGAACCCGGCGGAGGCCAGGGCCGCGGAAGCCGCGGCGGTGGAGACGCCCGTTTTAAAAGTTACGATGGCCGACCCGGCCGCGACCTCGAGGGACGAGGTTTTTCCCGAAGCCGGCGAGAAATAGGCGAGGCGCTCTATCTTAAGGGCGTAAGCGCGGCCGGCCTGCGCGAAAACGAGCAGGAGGAGCAGGCAGGCGGCCGCGGGGCGCGGTAACTTCATTTTTTCTCTTTCTTGACCCAGGCCGCTATCACGGCCGACTCTACGGAACTTTTAAGAGCCCCGCTGACAAAGACGAGGTCCGGCGGAAAGGCCACCCAGAAGGCGCCCTCTTCTTTTTTCGAAGCCATGACGCCTGCCACCACCAGGAGGTCCCCGTCTATGGAGAGCTCGGCGTTAGCCACGCGGGCGGGCGATTTGAGCGGCTTGAAAGAATCCACTTTTACCGCCGGGGCCGCGGGGGCCCTGGCCGGCTTCGCGAAGCCGTTCTTGAAGCAGCCCTCTATTTTCAGGTAGAGGCTCTTCGAGAGGATCTTTATATCGGTGTAGGTCTTCCCTTTATTCTCGGTAAAGGGCATGATCACGCCGCCTTTTTCATAGGCGATGTTTTTTACTGTAATTGCGCCGAAGGTAAAGTCGGCTTTGGCGGCTCCTTTTACCGGGGCCGTGCTTACGGCCGTGATTTCCAGCGCGCCGGCGGAGCCGGCGGCAAGACAGAGCACAAGAGCGCTAATTAGCTTTTTCATTCATTCTCCTGATTATAGCCACGATATCGTGGACGTCGTCCAGTTCGTAGTCCGCCCCGGAGACCTTGGTGTCGAACTCGTTGCCGTACTTGGCCCAGGCGGTCCGCATGCCGAAAGCTTTCGCGCCCTTTATGTCGCGCTCGGCCCAGTCCCCCACCATTATGGACTCTTCCGGTTTCACTTCCAGCAGCTCCAGCACTTTCTTGAACGGCTTGGGAGAGGGTTTTTTCTCCCCCGTATCGTCGAAGGTGACCACGTGTTCGAAGTAATGGTGCAGGCCGAGGCCCACGATGCGCATCCAGACGCTCAGGCGCGGCGCGTCGGAGACCACGCCCATGCGGATGCCCCTTTTAAGAAGGTCGGTAAGCGTAAGGCGCACGTGGGGGTACAGGGTCATGTGCCCTTCTTTGGCCCGCTTATAGCCCAGGATGCCGGCGGCCAGGATCCTGTAGTCCACCTTGCCGAACTCCTTCATCAGGACCTTGTCGAAGATATTCTGGTCCTCGATGCCCTCCGCCCAGTACACCTTGAAGATCTTGTCCACCATCTCCTGCTTCTTGATGCCCAGGCCGGCGTCGATCATGGCGTCGACGGCAGCATCCACGGCGGCGCGCTTCATGCGCATGAAATCCATCAGCGTATTGTCAATGTCGAAAATAACGGCTTTTATCATTTTTATCTTTTCGGCTCCGTGAATCTCTCGACGTAAGCCTTCGTGCGGGTATCCACGCGGACCTTGTCGCCCTGCTTGATGAACATGGGGACTTTTATCTCGAGGCCCGTGGAAACTTTCGCGGCCTTCAGCGTATTGGAGACCGTGTCGCCCCGGACGCTGTCCACCGTCTCGGTAATTTCCATTATCAGGTTCGCGGGCAGCTGGATATTGAAGAAGACGCCGTTGAGGTAAAGGCCCTCCACCTGCATGTTCTCGGTCATGAAAGGCAGGCTGGCTTCCAGCTTGTCGACCGGCAGGCCCGTCTGCTCGTAGTTCTCGTTATCCATGAAGTAGGCCATCCCGCCGTCGGTATAGACGTAGGTCTTGGCGCGCTTTTCCACCGACACGTCCTTGAACTTGTCCTCCGGGCGGTAGGCGGTCTCTATTATCGACCCGGTCTCGATATTGCAGAGTTTCACGCGGACCACGGCGCGGGCCTGGGATTTGCGGTGATGCTGGACGGTCATGACCTCCACGGTCTGCCCGTTCTCGTTTATGAACATGACGCCTTCTTTGAATTGCGTAGCGAGTATCATTTGTGTCTCCTTGAGTAGTCTAAAGTCCGAGAGTCACGGAGCCTAAGGGTCTTAGGGCCCGTGAGCCTGAAACTAAATTTTCAGCCCTGCGGCTTCCCCGCCTGGTAGGCCATGACCTTGAGGGCGAGTATGCGCTTCTCCATCGGCGGGTGCGTGGCCAGCAGGTCGGCCGTAAAGCCCAGTTTCTCCTCTATCAGGCTGCCGCGCGGGTCCGCGATGCACATGTGGGCCACGCCGTTATTGATGGCGTTCGTCGGCATCACCGCCTGGCGTATCTTTTCCAGGGCCGAGACCAGCGCCAGCGGGTTGCGCGTAAGCTCCGCCGCGCTGGCGTCCGCCAGGAACTCGCGCTGCCGCGAAATGGCCATGGCGAGGAGCCGCGAAATAAGCGGCGCAAGGATCACGAGCAGGATCCAGACGACGAAGACCACGAGCGCGGCGACGCCGCCTTTGCGCCCGGAGCCGCGCGAGGAAGAGCCGCCGGAGGATAAACCCCGGCCGCCGTAGCGCATGCTGCGGCCGGCGAAATCGCTCAGCAGCGCTATAGCGCCCATCAGCGCGGCCGTGACCGTCATCAGGCGCATGTCATAATTGCGGATATGGCTCATCTCGTGAGCCACTACCGCCTGCAGTTCCTCGCGGTTCAGCGAGCCCAGGAGGCCCTCCGTCACGGCGATGACGGAATTCTCCGGGTTCGTCCCGGTGGCAAAAGCGTTCAGGTCCGGGTCCGGGACGATATAGGCCCCGGGAGCGGGGAGGCCGGAAGCCGTGGACATCTCGGCCACGATATTCAGGAACTGTCTCTCTTTATCGCCGGCTGCGCCGACCGCGCGGCGGGCCATCGTGGAGCGCAGGACCATGGCCGGCCCGTTGAACAGGCTGTTGACCGACATCCCGAAGCCTATCAGCAGCGCTATGATCGTGCCGAAGGGGATATTGGCGGCCGCGCCGGCGGACTTCGCCTCGTAAAACCCGTCGGCGTTCAGCACCATCTGCGGGGCCCCGGCCGGGTTGAAGTTCAGGTAGAAATAATCGAAACCGAGGCCTATGAACAGGAAAAACGCCACGAACACGGCTATGATCATAGCCGTCATCCGCCGGTTCGCAGCCTGCTGTTCGAAGATATTCATCTTAAAGGATCGGGGATCAGGAATCGAGAATCGGGAGCAGAATAAATATTTTCTCCGATTCCCGATCCTCGATCCCGATCTGGTCAGCTTATATCGTCAGGTTGACCTTCACGTTCTCCCGTTCGGGGGAATCAGCGGGCAGCTCCCACAGCGCCGAGGGCGTGAAGCCCAGCAGCGAGGAGAACAAATTGGTGGGGAACACCTGCTGGTCGGTATTGAACTTGGTCACCACGTCGTTGTAGAACTGGCGGGAGAAGCCGATCTGGTTCTCCGTGTGGGTCAGCTCTTCCATCAGCTTCTTCACCGAGTCGTTCGCTTTCAGGTTGGGATAGTTCTCCGAGACGGCCATAAGCCGGCCCAGCGCCTGGGAGAGCATGCCTTCTTTGGCGAGCATTTCGCCGGTGTTCCCGCCCTGGCCGGCGGAGATCGCGGCCGCGCGGGCCTGGATGACGCGCTCGAGGGTTTCTTTCTCGAACTTCATTTCGCCCCTGACCGACTCCACCAGGTTGGGGATAAGGTCGTGGCGTCTTTTAAGCTGGACGTCGATCTGGCGGAAAGCGTTCGCAACCTGGTTGCGCAGCTTTATCAGCCCGTTAAAGGTCATCACCAGCCATCCGCAGAGAACCAGCAGTACAATCGCTAATGCAATCATTCTTCCTCCTGGGCAGTTAAGCCGTTTTTGTAAGTATCTCGCAGCCTGTCTTTGTAACCAGCACTGAATCTTCTATGCGCACGCCGAACTTGCCGTGCAGGTAGATGCCGGGCTCGACGGTGACCGCCATGCCCGCGCGCAGCACCGCCTCGAAGGTGGTGTTGAGCCTGGGGAACTCGTGGATCTCCAGGCCTATCCCGTGGCCGGTGCCGTGGATGAAATACTGCCCGTAGCCGGCGTCGGAGATATAGTTGCGGCAGGCGGCGTCGACGTCGCGCGCTTTCACGCCGGCGCGCACTTTGGCCAGGCCCGCTTTCTGGGAGGCGGCGACCGCAGAATGAACTTTCTTATATTCTTCAGTGGGCTTGCCGTGGAAGTAGCTGCGCGTCATGTCCGAGCAGTAGTTCCCGTAGACGCAGCCGTAGTCCAGCAGCACGGCCTCGTTGTTCTTAAGCTTCCGCTCCGAAGTCTCATGATGCGGCATGGCGGAGTTGGGCCCGAAGCCGACTATAAGGTTGAAAGAGGGGCCTTTGGCGCCCATTGCCTGCATCGTGTCTTCGAGTTCGCGGTAGATAGAAAGCTCGGTGCAGCCGGTCTTTATGCGCGGCTTCACTATGCCGAAAGCCTTGGCGGCGATGCGGCAGGATTTACGGAGAACTTCTATTTCCTCCCCCTCTTTAACGGCCCTCAGCGCGCCTGTAAGGCCGTCTTTCTCGAGCAGGCCGGCCTTCCGCCAGGCGGTGCCGCGGACATAGGTTTCTGCCTCGGGCTCGAAAGCGGCGCGCTTCAGCTTAAGTTCCTTCACGCGGGCCAGCGCCGCGGCTTCCATCGCGCCGGCAGGGGCTACGGCGGTCACAAAATCAACTTTGGAACGGAAATGCTCCAGCAGCATCTTGGGCATGAAGACCCAGGCGCCGGAGCGGGAAACGACCATGGCGCAGCCGTCGAGATGGAAGCCGGTGAGGAAACCTATCTCAAGCGTGCGACCCATGACCAGGGCGTCGAGGCCGTTCTGCTTCAGCATGTACTGCAGGTCTTTGATGCGTTTAGCGTGTATGTTCATTTTTATCCCCGAATAAAAACAATTAGCCGCCGGCCGGGCCGGAAGCTCTCTAATTATACAATTTTTTTATATTATTCAGCGGTAGCGGGCGGTGCGGGCCAGGCCCGATCTGTTAAGGAGGAATTCCGCGGCGGCGAGCAGGGTTTCAAGCCCGTAGCGCACGCTGCTCCAGAAAGCTATGGAAGAAGCCTCGGGGAAATATTTTGCGGGCACGGGGATATCCCCCAGCCGCAGGCCCTTGAAGGCGGCCTGGAAAAGGTACTGCGAATCGAAGGCGAACCCCTCGGAGTTATCCGCCCAGTTCACTTTCTCCAGCGCGGCCCTGGAATAAGCGCGCAGGCCGCTGTGCCACTCGCCAAGGTTCTGCCCTGCGGCCAGGTTCTCCACCGCGGTAAGGAACCTGTTGGCCAGGTACTTGTAGACCGGCATCCCCCCGGACAGGGCCTCGGCGCGGGTGCGGATGCGGTTGCCGAGCACCACGTCGCAGATGCCGTCCTCGATAATTCCAGTCATGAAAGGGATCACGCGCGGGTCGTACTGGTAATCCGGGTGGAGCATGACCACGATATCCGCGCCGCGCTCAAGCGCCAGCGCATAGCAGGTTTTCTGGTTGCCGCCGTAGCCGCGGTTTTGCGGGTGCTTTACGGCCTTTATCCCGAGCTCGAGGGCGAGCTCATAAGTTCCGTCGGAGGAGCAGTCGTCCACCAGCAGCAGCTCGTCGAAAGCCCCGGCGGGCAGGGAGCCCACGGTGTCCCTCAGGGTGGCGGCGGCATTATAGGCCGGCAGGACTATTATCTTTTTCACTTCCCCCCCAGGCAGGCCGCCAGGCCGGCGAAGCCTTCGAGAGAAATTTCCTGGGCCCTGACCGAGGGCTTGAACCCGGCTTTTTCCACGGCGGCGGCCGCGGCGGCTTTATCCACCCCGCAAAGCCCGAGTGAATTGACCAGCGTCTTGCGCCGGTGCGAGAAAGCTTTCCTGACCAGGGAACGGAAGGCCGCTTCATCCTCCGGAACGGTAAAGAAAGCCTTAGGCCGGAAAACCAGGACCGAGGAATCTACGGCCGGCACGGGCGTAAAGCTCGCCGCCTTTATGTCCATCAGGAGTTCCGCCGAGGCGCGCGAGGCCGTCAGCAGGGAGAGCGCGCCGTAGTCGCTGTCGTTCGGCGCGGCGGTGAGCCGGCGGGCGACCTCCTTCTGGAACATGAAAACGGCCAGCGACAGGCCGCCGTAAGCCAGGGTCTTTTCCAGGATGGCCGTCGCGCACTCGTAAGGGAGGTTGCCTATAAAAGCGGCCCGGCCCGGCCCGCAGAGAGCCGCGAGGTCCGTCTGCAGGAAATCCGCGTTCACCACGTCGAGCCCTTTGAACTTTTCGCGGAGGCCAGGCAGCAGCGAGGGGTCGATCTCCACCGCTTTCATGAGCGACCAGTATTTGGGGAAAAGGAAGGTGGTCAGGGCGCCGCCGCCGGGACCGATCTCGATCAGGCGGTCGAAAGAGGCGTCGTCCAGGGCGCCCGCTATGCGCGCGCAGATTTCTTTATCGTTCAAAAAGACCTGGCTGAATTTGGGCATCAGGTTAGGGTTTCCATCTTCCTCAGTATCTCTTCGCCGAGCTTCCAGACGTCGCCCGCGCCGAGCGTGAGAAAAACGTCCCCCGGCTTAAGCTCTTTCATGGTCTCGAGCACGCCGGGGAAGGCGGAGGCGGGCGCGCCGTTCCTCAGGAGCTGGCGCAGGATCAGGCCGGAATCCACTCCGGGCAGCGGCTTTTCCCCGGCCGCGTAAAGAGGCGCGATATAGACCCGCGAGGCGCCGCCGAAAGCCTTGCCGAACTCTTTATAAAGCAGCGAAGTGCGGCTGTAGCGGTGCGGCTGGAAAAGCGCCACCAGCCTCCTCCCGGGAAAAAGCCCGCGCGCGGCGTCCAGGGTGGCCCGGATCTCCGTGGGATGATGGCCGTAGTCGTCGATAAAATCTATCCCGCCCGCCGAGCCCAGCTTGTCCATGCGCCGCTTAACCCCGGCGAAGTTCCAGAGGCCTTGCGCGAGTTTCCCGAACTCAAAGCCGAGGTAGGAACCGGCGGCCAGCGCGAGCAGCGAATTGCGGACATTGTGCGCCCCGCCGCAGCGCAGGCGCACGCGGCCCTTGAATTTACCCCGGAAGAAGGCCTTGTAGGAAGCGCCGGCGGCGGAGAATTCGGCGTCGCGCGCCGTCCAGTCGGCCCCGGCTCCCAGGCCGCAGGTGACCAGCGGGACTTTAAGGGAGGGGATAATTTCCCGGATGACGGGGTCGTCGGAACAAAGGGCGGCCAGGCCGTAAAAAGGGAGGCGGCGCAGGTGCTTTCTGAAAGCCTCCTTCAGATTTTCCATATTCCCGTAATGGTCCAGGTGGTCGGAGTCGATATTGGTGACGCAGGCCACCAGCGGCGAGAAATAGAGAAAAGAGCCGTCGGACTCGTCGGCCTCGGCGACGAGGTACTCGCCGCCGCCCAGCTTCACGTTGGACCCCGCGCCCTTTATTATCCCCCCGACCACGGCGGTGGCGTCCGCACCGGCCGCCTCCAGCGCGGCGGCCGTCATGGTGGTGGTGGTGGTCTTGCCGTGGGTGCCCGCGATGGTCACGGTTTTTTTCAGCTCGGCAAGCTTGGAGAGCATCAGCGCGCGGCGCGCCACCGGCAGGCCCCGCCTGAATGCGGCTTTAAGCTCCGGGTTCTCCGGCCGGACGGCCGAGCTTATCACTACGATGTCGGGCGAGCCGAGTGCGTCCGCGGAGTGGCCCTCGGTTATCTCGGCCCCTTCCCGGGCGAGGGCCCGCGTGATCTCGGAGGCCTTAGCGTCGGAGCCGCTGACCTTGTAGCCCAGGCCCAGCATAAGGCGGGCTATCCCGCTCATGCCGATGCCGCCTATGCCTATGAAATGCGCCTTTTTAATTTCGCCCATCGAAAAATCTTCGGTGTAAGTCATTTCTTGTTGATCTCCATCTCTCCCGCCAGGCGGTCCAGCCAGGCCTCCGCGGCCGCTACCGCTTCCGCCCAGCCGGCTTCGGTCAGCTCAATTATAACAGTATCGTTCATTTTAGAGAAAGCGTCCTCGAAGACGGCCGCGCCGCGCCGGTAAAAGACCAGGCAGGGAGCAGGCGAAAAAAGAAGCTCCACGGCGCGCTCGCTGAATTTCCCGGACTTCATGGCCATCGGCCCTAGCTCGTCGAAAAGCAGGACCTTCCCGGCGGCAGCCGCCGCCTCCAGCGCCGATAGCGCGGTAGCTTCCAGCGCGGCCAGGTTCAGCGCGTACTTGTTGAAAGAAACGGCGGAAACCATCTCCCTGGAAGCCAGGACCGCGCTCCCCCCGCCCAAAGCCTCTATCTCGAACCCCTCGCGGGTTTTGCCGCGGCGCAGCTCCAGCGTGCGGAACCCGCCGAGCCAGCGCCCGTAGGCTGAGCAGAGCCTGGACGAAAGGCGCTCCTTGAGCGCGCAATCTGAAAAGCTGAAGACCAGTTTTGCCGGGGACGGGTTCATTTATCGGCGCCCTCCAGCCAGGCGCGGTTGGCCAGCGCGGTCTTGTTGGCTGGCTCCAGGCGCAGCGCTTCCCGGCATTCGGCCAGGGCTTTCTCCTCGGAACCGGCCTCCACCCAGGCCGCGGCGCGGCCAAGCGCGGCCTGCGCGCCAGTGCCGGAAAACTGTTCAAGGGCCATAGAATGTTCACCCATCAGGAGGTACCCCAGGCCTTTGATCAGCCTGAATTCGGGATCGGGAGAGGGGGAGGCCGCCTCTATCTCCTCCAGCGCCTCGGAAGCGTTATCCAGCCAGTTATCGCCCATCACCCACAGTCCCATGTCGTTTCCCACGTCGCGCGGCTTGTACAAGGCCCTGCTTTTCGAGTCCTTGCGGGAGGAGGAAGGGGCGGCGGTCTCGATATTAAAATTGAGGCGCGCGTCGCTGCCGGCGGAAACGCCTTTGACAAGCTTGTCGCTTTCCGCGGCGATCTCCCCCGCTTTCTTAAGCCTTTCCTCCGGAGAGGAGGCCGGCAGGAAATATTCCCGCTTCGTATAGCCGACGCTCGGCCTTTTGAAAGCGGACTGCAGCCGCCCGGCCAGCTTTTCTCCCCGCGGGGGGTCGGTGAGGACCGCCTTGGGGGTCTCCAGAAGCTCGACGACGATGCGGGCCTCCTGCCCTGGAGGGATCTTGGAGAGGGCTGAAAAGAGCGGGCTCTGCTGCTGCTCGGCGCTCCCGCCCGCGGCCCCGGCTCCGGGGGCGCCCCCGGCGTAAGCGAGGGCCATGGAGATGCCGCCCTTCTCGTTGGCCGGCGCCAGCAGGAAAGCGCCGTCCAGCGCTTTTTTCGCCTCGGCGCCGCGGCCGGCCTTGCGCAGGGCCCAGGCGAGCCTGAACCTGACCACCGAATCGCGGGGCTTGATCGAAAGGGCCCTGCGGTAAAGTTTTACCGCTTCGTTAAGCCTGCCTTCCCGCTCCCTCAGCACGGCGAGCTCCAGCAGGGCGTCCTCGTAATCGGAGAAAAGCGAAACGGCTTTTTCGAACTGGGCGGCGGCCTGCTCGTAACGGCCCGAGCGGGAATAGAACATGCCGAGCTGGAAGCGGTAAAGCGGGTTGGCGGGTTCGGAGCCTACCGCCGCCCTGAAATAATCCAGGGCCTTCCCGGGGTCGCCCAAGGCCTGGTAAACGGAGCCGGCGTTCATCTTTACGTCGGAGCGCTCGGGGGCCAGCCGCTCCGCCCTGAGGAAATCCTCCAGGGCTTTGGCGTAGTCCCCGGAGCGGGCGCGCACTATGCCGCGCAGCTGGAAGGCCATGGAATTCGCGGGGTCGAGGCGCATGGCCTCCTCGAATTCGGAGAGAGCTTTTTCCGGTTCCCCCAGCCAGTAGAGCGCGGAGCCGTACAGCAGCCGGGGCCACGGGCTTCCGGGATCGTTGCGGGAGGCTTTGTAGAATTCGTCGGCGGCGGCGGGATAATTCTCCTCCCCCATCAGGGCATAGCCGCGGCGGAGGTTTATGGCGCTCTGGTCCTCCATAAGCCGGTCCCAGACCGTCTTGCCTGAGGCGGTTCCGGTCACGGCCGCGGCCGGCAGGGAAAGCGCCGCAAGCAGGAAGCCGGAGAGGAAAAAGAAAGGGGCCGCTTTCAGCATAATGGAATGAGTAGAGGAAGGTGTTTTCATCCGGGAGAGCCCTGCCGCGCGCGCGGAACAGAGCCGGGCAGAACTCACTTAAACCGACGTCGTCGTCGGACGGGACCTACCTGAACGAGAACTGAATTCCGCCGTGCGCCGGCCGGCTTATCTCCCGCCGCCGACCCTTAAGGGGCGGGGCGCGCTGAACTTCCCCTCGAAGCCGAGCAGGTCCACCAGCGCGATGCGCATGAAGTAATTGCCCGGAGGCAGCAGTTCGTTAAGGTCTATCTTGTCGAAAGCGTCGTATTCCTTGTTGAGCACGGTGGTGGTGAAAGCCTGGTCTTTCGACACCTGGAGGTGATAGCTCTGGATAGGGTTGCCCACCGAAAGCATCTTTACTATCTCGGCGGTGTCGATGTTCTTGTCGTTCAGGTCGACCTTCGGGATATCCTTGGGCAGCTCGCCTTTAGGCAGGTTCGCGGCCGGGCCGCCAGTCTTGCCCATAGGTTTCATGTTGGCGATGGACACGATCCCCCCGTCGCTGTTGAACTGCGCCTTGCCGGAGGCCGTAAGAGCAGTAGCAGAGCCCTGCTCGAACTGCGGCAGCGGCGGCAATTTCACCGGCTGGGAAGGAGGCATGTCCATCTTGACCTCGGAAGCGAAGCCTTCCAGAACTTCGACCGTCTTGCCCTGCGCCTCGACGTCGACCTTTCCCTTGGTGACCTGCACCAGAGTGGTAAGGTCGTCCTTGAGCTTGGCCCCGAATTCGGTATCCTTGGTCTTGGGCGTGATCCTGGCGGAAGCGGTGATCACGCGGGACCTGACGCCGCGGAGCTCTCCGGCCAGAAGTTCCACGTCGACGTTCTTTTTGCCGGGAGGGCGCAGGACCGCTATGGAGTTGGGGAAAAGGTTGAGGATCTCGCCGGTATAGAACTTGACGTCGGCGCGGGCGTCGGCCATGGTGCGCAGGGTGTCGTTCTTGAACAGGTCCATCTTCATATTCACGCCCTGCCAGTCGGTGACCCCGGTCCGCCTGAAGAGGACCTCGTTCAGGGAATAGACCAGTTTCGCCGCCCGGTATTCTTCCTTCAAGAGGGTCGTCGGGACCCGGAGCGGCATGCCGGGCAGCGCGATGGACGGGTCCGAGGACGGAAGGCGGTTATACTTGAGGATCACGTTCCACTTCTTCGGGTCTTTCAGGTAGGTGTTCGAGATGCTCCACAGCGTGTCGCCGGGCTTTACTACTATGGTCTGCAGTTCCTCGGCCGCGTAACCGGAGCCGGACCGCAGAAGCATGAGCAGGCTCATGATAAATATTTTCATACCGTCCCCCCCGGGTTGACGATCACCCTGCCGGCGTCGTCCTTGGCGAGGTTCTTCGGGATAGTGAAGAGGAACTTGGCGCCCTTGCCCGGCTCCGATTCCGCCCAGATCTTTCCCAGGTGCGCGGCAGCCACGTATTTGCAGATAGTCAGGCCCAGGCCGGTGCCGCCCGCCTTCTGGCCCTTCACCTGCTCGAATTTCTCGAAGACCTTGTCCAGGTATTCCGGCGGAATGCCGTCGCCGGTGTCGCGCACCCAGGCGGTCAGGTGGTCCCCGTCGTCGGAGATGCCGCAGGTGATGGCCCCGTTCTCCGGCGTGAATTTTATGGCGTTGCCGATCAGGTTGGTGAACATCCGCTCCATCAGGCCGGAGTCGGCGTTCACCAGGGTCTGCTCCGCCCCCTCCACTTCGAAGCGGAGGTGCTTGCGCTGGCCCAGCGACTCCATCAGCGAGTTGACCCTAAGGGCCACCTCGCGCAGGTTCAGCGGCGCCAGGCTTATCTCCATTTTGCCGGCCTGCATCTTGGCGGAGTCGAGGATATTGTTGATCATGCCGAGGAGCCTGAAAGAGGCGCGGTCGATGGAGATCAGCATCTTTTTCTGGGACTCGTTTATCGGCCCCGGGATCTCCTTGAGCATGAACTCCACGAAGCCCTTTATCGCGCCCATCGGGTTGCGCAGGTCGTGCGTGATGGAATGGAGGAAGTCGTCCTTCATGCGGGCGAGCTCCTTGTCGAGCGTGATGTCGTAAAAGCCTACCAGCCTGCCCAGCGCCTCGGAACGGCCCGGCGCCGTGATGGGCATGGCAAAGCATTTGAAGAAGCGGTGCGACTGCTCCTGGGAGATCTCTATCTCCCGCGAATAATTTTCCTCGCGGTTCGCGAACACGTCCATCACGGGCTCTTTGATGGTCTCGGACGCTATCAGGCCGGCCAGGGCTTTCCCCTCGACCGGCTCTTTCTGCCCTATGCCCAGCACGGACCTGGCTTTGCGGTTGGCCACCTGGACGCTGCCGGCCAGGTCGGTCATGACTATGCCGTCCTCGGTGGAGAAAAGTATGGCCTCGGTATTTTTCTGCTCGCGGATGATGCGGTCCACCTGCATGTCGGAATAGGACTTCAGCTGCGAGACCATCTTGTTGAAGGTCTCGGCGAGGTCCTTCAGCTCGTCCGAAGTATCCACGTCGGCCGTGCGCGAAAAGTCCCCCGCGGCCACATGTTCGGCCGCGCGGGTGAGCACGGTTATGGGTTTCGTAAGGCTGCGGCTCAGGAACCAGCCCGCGGCCACCGCCAGCGCCAGGAAAACAAGCACGGCGTAAATGGCCTGTTTGCGCATGAACATCGCGTACCGGTAAGCGCCCTCGCGCGGCTGGCTGACCACGACCGCGCCGCCCAGCTCGGTAATGGGCGAATAGGCGCCCAGCATCTCGACGCCGGATGCGTCCAGGAACTCCCCGGAACCGGAGGAAAGGGACTTAACGGCGTTCTTCGAGATCTCCCATCCGGCCGCCGCGGCCGCGGTTTCGGCGGGCAGGTCCCTTGGCCAGGCTATGGGAACGCCCGAGGCGTCAAGGATCACGGGGAAGCCTTTTTCCCCGACCCGCTTCAGGTCGAGGGAATCTATGAAAGCGGGCAGGTCGAGCTCAGAGCGCAGCGCCATGTCCTTGCCGAAGGGATAATAAAAGACCGCGTGGTGCGTCTTCCCGTCGACCGAAAGATGGCGTTTTCCCGCCCTGGCCGCCTTGAAGCCTTCGTCCCCCGGGTATTTCTTCAGCGCCCCGCTTCCGCCGTCGAAAGGCGAAATGATCTTTACGACCTCGGAGCCGTCCTTCAGGAGCACGGAAATTTCCTTGATCTCCCGGCGGGCCTCCAGCAGGGCCGCGAGCATGGTCTGCTTGTTTTCCCAGTCCATCTGGGCCATGGCGTTTATCGAGGAGCGCAGCCCGGCGTCGGCGCTTCTGAGGTAGGCGTTGAACTCCGAAGCGATCTTGTCCGCGGTGGTCAGGTGCAGCTCAAGTATGGCCGTCCTGACTCCCAGCTGCCCCAGGCTTATCAGCCTGAAGCCTAGAAGCGCCATCGGGAGCACCGAGATCAGCGCCATAACGGCGATAAATTTGTGAAGCAGCCTGAATCTCATATTCGTAATTTATTATAGCATTCTAAGATACCGGCGCCTTAAAAGGTCGCCGGCCGAAAAAATCGCCGCCTAACTTGCAGGCCGCGCCGCGGGGAACAAGCGCAGCAGTTCGGGAAGCAGGCCCTTCAGGGCCTGCGCGCGGTGGCTGACCGAATTCTTTTCCCGCTCGGAAAATTCAGCCAGCGTCCTGCAACCTCCGGCTACCTCGAAAACCGGGTCATACCCGAAACCTTCCGCGCCGCGCCCCCCTCCGGTTATCCTGCCCTCAAGAACTCCCCGGCAGGTCAGGAGGTCCCCGGACGGGGAAGCCAGCGCCATCACGCAGGCGAAGCGCGCCAGGCGCTTTTCGGAAGGCAGCCCTTCGAGCGCCAAGAGCAGCTTGGCGGTATTGTCCGCGGAGGAGGAACTCTCGCCGGCATAGCGGGCCGACCTGATCCCCGGCCCGCCGCCCAAAGCGTCCACTTCCAGCCCGGTATCGTCAGCAAGGGCCCAGAGGCCGGTAAAGCGCGCGGCGGCCAGGGCTTTTTTCGCGGCGTTCTCCTCCAGCGTGGCGCCGTCCTCCTCGGCGGGAACGGAGCCCGGGAAATCCGAAAGCGCCTTCAGCGCGAGCTGAGCGGGAAGGATAGCGCGTATCTCCAGCAGCTTATGGGGATTGAAAGTAGCTATCACCAGTACTTTTTTCATGCAAATATAATAGAATGTATCCTTGTATGGAGAATTCTCCAAATCTTAACATTTTTGAAAGCGCGCCGGCCTCCTTCCGGGACGCCCTGCCGCTTTTTTCCGCCGTTCCCGACACGGTGCTTCCGGTACAGGCGGAGGCCGCGGGCCAGGCCCGGCTATACACTATCTCCCAGGTCCTGGAGGAGGGCCAGCCCGCGCTGCCCGCTTTCACGAGCGAGGCGCTGCTGAACCCTCCCCTTATCAGGAAGAGCCTGGCCGAGACGGCGGCTCTTTTTTTTCATGCGCCCGCCCACGAGATCTTTATCTTCAATCCCTCCCATCCGCAGTCCCGCCTGGCCGCGACGCCTCTCAAAGCCTCCCGGCGGGATCTCTCGCTGCTTGCCGGGTTCCTGAGGCTGGCCGGTAAAAATTTACAGGCGGACCCGGCCAACCTGGCCGCCGGAGAATTCGCGCTGGGCAATTTGCACGAGGCGCACTACCTGTTCGCCGCGGCGGCGGCCCGCAACCCGGCCTCCCGCGCGCGGTTCCAGCTGGGCACGGTGCTCGTGGCGCTCGGCCTTCTTCAGGAAGCTTACGATTCGCTAAAAACCGACACGGACCCCGAAGCGCTCCTTTGCCTCGCGATGATACACCGAAAGACCGGCAATAACGCCCTGGCAAGGAAAGCTCTTTCCTCCCTCGGCCAGGGAACGCAGCTTGAAGAAAGAAGGGTCATGGAATCGGCCTGGTTGGACCTCGAGGAAGGAAAAGAAGAGGAGGCCGTAAAGACTTTCCAGCGCCTCTCCTCGTCCGCCTTCGACAAAGCGGAAGCCCTTTCGGGACTCGGCGCCGCGATGGCGAAGACGGCTTTCAAGACCAAGGACAGGGGCAGGCTGGCGGCCGCCGCCTCCGCTTTGAGATCCGCGCTTGCCACCCCCTCCCCGATCTCAGTGCACATTTTTTTCCAGCTCGGGAATCTCTATTTCCGCTCCGGCGAAACGGCGCAGGCGGAGGCCTGCTACCGGCGCTCGGCCGCGCTTGCGCCGGCGATACAGGCCCTGGCTAACCTGGCGCTTACGCTCATTAAAACCGGCAAGAGGGAAGAAGCCGCCGCGGTCACCGCGCAGATCGCTCTTACGGACATAGCTTCGGCCCGGCGCCTGATCGCCGAATTCCCTAAAGATATCCTGGCCTCCCTGTTCCAGCCGCAGACGCAGGAGGCCCGCAGCGCGCCCATGCCGCACCCTGCCGCGCAGGCCGGGCCGGCGCCCCTCCCGGAGAAACCGCGGCCGTCGCCGGAGCCGCGCCAGGAGGCCCCGGTACCGGAGCCGAAGCCGGCGCCCGTACCTCAGCAGGAAGCTCCGAAGCCCGCGCCGCAGCCGTCTGTTCAGGCCGGCTCGGGGCTGGAGTCGGCCGCCGGGAACTTCCAGTTCATAAATCCATTGGCGAAACCGGCCGCCGAGGAGGCGAGCGGCCCGAGCCTGCTTTCCCCCGCCCAGCCGAAGCCCTCTATTTCCGGCAGGCAGCCAAGGGCGGCGGCCCCCGCCGAGTCCTCGCCGATCCAGTTCGAAACGGTGAGGGACATCATGTCTTCGGCCTCCCATCCCACAGAGGAGGAAAGCCGGAAGGACGATTTTATCTCCCGCGCCTTCAAGCTGGCCTCCGCCCTCGAGGACGAGCTCGGCCGCAAGATCTACTTCAACCTCGACGGGCTCAGCGAAGTCGAGAAAAAGCTGCGGGTTAAATTCATAAAATCCGCCTCGAACCCGCAGGGGACGCTGGAAGCGGTCAGGGACTGCTCGGCCTTCCTCTGCTATTTTCTACAGGAGCGGTACAAGGGCCGCCTGATAAAAATGGCGGATTTCGACCCCTGGGGCTGGCCCATGATCTTCGAGCAGCCCGGGCAGAAGATAACGACCTACCCGATACAGCGCGCCTGGCGCCTGCTCTGGGAAGATACTGTGCCCGAGCCGGGCTGGCTCACGAAATATTCCCACTGGCTGGAAGCCAGGCTCAGGCAGACCGGCGCTCTCCCCTGCGGCGCCGCCGCGGCAAAGGGAAAGGTCATGAGCCACCCGGAAAGGATAGTCGACGCGCAAACCGAGCACAAGCGCATGATGGTGCTGATCTCCTCTCTCAGCGAAACCTCGCACATAGAGCTGGGCCGCTCCGGGATGCTTAAGATGGAAACCGCTATAAAGAACAGTTTCAAACCCTCCATCCCCCCTACCGCGGACGGCTGGAAGATGCTGCGCTGCTACGGCCACCTGATGGCGGCTATCCTGGCGAGGGACTTCAAGGCTGCCTGGTACAATGTAGACGGCGACGACGGCGGCTGGTCCATGCAGTTGCCCTGGAAAACCCTTATCTTCCCCATCGGCAAGATCTACAGGACAGCTTCTCTGCGCGACGACCTGGACGCTTATTATGAAACGATCCTCCAGGAAAAGCTCAAGTACCGCGGCGGGCCCACGGCCGGCTAGGTCTTTCGACCTTGCTTATACCCGCCCTTTTCAGCAATAATTAATAAGCATCAGCTAAAATGTTATGTTCAGGAGCCGACCATGATTCTTTCCTTCCTCTCCTCACTGCTTCTGCTTTCGGCCGGAGCGACACCGGCTATCGACTCCCTTTCATCCCAGGCCGGCCCCGCTTCGGCCATAGCCTCCCCCGAACCTGCCCGCTCCCCGCTCCGGGAATGGACCGTAATGGTCTATATGAACGGCAAGAGCAATATCGAACCCTTCGCCCTGGGCGACCTGAACCGCTTTGAAACTGTAGGTTCGAGCGAAAAAGTGGCGATCGTGGCGGAGATAGGCCGCTCGAAAGGCCTGGACAACGACACCACGGCCGACGGCGACTGGGCCGGCGTGCGCCGGTATTACGTGACGAAGGACCAGGACAAGGAGCATATCGCTTCCACGCTGCTCGCGGACCTGGGCAGCCCGGACATGGGCGACTGGAAAGAGGCGGCCGCCTTCCTTAAATGGGCCAGGGCCGAATACCCCGCGAAAAAATATTTATTCATTATCTGGGACCACGGCTGGGGCTGGCTGGACCCGGTAAAACCCGGCGCAAACCTGCTGGACGACAATAAATCCATCTCGCACGACTTCGTTACCGGCAACTACATCGCCACGCGCCAGATGGGCAAGATCTTCAAAGAGGCCGGCAAGGTGGACATGTACGTGTCGATGGCCTGCTTCATGCAGATGGCCGAGGTGGCCTACGAGATCAAGGACGGCGCCGACGTGATAGTAGGCGCCGAGGAAGTGATACAGCTCCCGAGCCTGAACTGGGAGGATTTCCTGGCGCAGCTCGAAGCGAACCCCGCCGCCGCCCCCGAAGCCGCCGGCGTCGTCATGGTAGACACTTTCAAAGAGATGTATTCCCGCCCGGAGATGCAGCAGCTGCTCGCGGACGGCGGCTACGGCACGCAGCTCTCCGCCATACGCGGCGCGAAGATGCGGGAACTGGCTAAAAAGATCAAGAACTGGCACACCCTGGCAATGGCCGCCGGAGACAAGGCCGCGCTGGCGAAAGCCAAGGCCGGCGTAGTGCGCTTCGAGATAGGCGACCCGGTTACGGACCCCGACAAGCGAATCGCTTTCTACGGCGACCTGCATAATTTCGTAGAGCTCGCCGCGCTCAACGCGGACAAGTCGCTCCCTGGCGCCGCGGAAGCGCTGGCCGCCGGCGAGAAGCTGAACAAGTTCATAACCTCCGAGCTGGTAATAAAGAACGCCGCGGTCGGCAAGGACCGCACCGGCAAGGATTTCTCGGCCGTGAAAGGCCTGGCCATCAACATCCCGGGCAAGCCCGGAACGCTGATAGAATATTACCCGACCTATTCGAAGCTCTTCTTCGCGCAGGACAGCGGCTGGGAGACCTTCATGAAGTACCTGGACGGCGTAGAGAACAGGTAACCGCCATATAAAGGCTCTTTATTAAGGAAAGAAGCGGGTCCGTAGTCCGGACCCGCTTTTATTTTTAGGGAGAACGGGCGCGGGCGAGGTTTCAATTGCGCCCCCAATTTTATAGAATTGATTAAATTATCACATCTGGAGCGACTATGCTGAAATCCGACGCGTGGATACGGGAAATGTGCCGCAGGAAGAAGATGATCTCCCCCTTCGTGGAGGGGCTGGTGGCGAAAGGGAAGGTTTCCTACGGCCTCTCCTCTTACGGCTACGACATAAGGGTCGCAGACGAATACAAGGTTTTCACCGACGTGCACAACTGCGTGGTGGACCCCAAGAATTTCAACGACAAATCCTTCGTGGACATAAAGGCCCCGTACTGCATCGTGCCCGCGCATTCCTTCGCGCTGTCCCGCTCGGTGGAGTATTTCAAGATCCCGCGCAGCGTCATCGGCCTCTGCATCGGGAAGAGCACCTACGCGCGCTGCGGTATAGTGGTCAATATCACCCCGCTGGAGCCGGAGTGGGAGGGCCACCTTACCCTGGAGATCTCCAACACCACCCCGCTGCCGGCGAAG
The DNA here is from genome assembly GCA_028713125.1 of Elusimicrobiales bacterium. Lineage (GTDB taxonomy): Bacteria > Elusimicrobiota > Elusimicrobia > Elusimicrobiales > UBA9959 > UBA9959. The sequence goes on from JAQTOU010000001.1 coordinate 609,133, forward strand.
ATCTATTCCAACGAGGGCATCGCCCAGCTGGTCTTCCTTGAATCCGACCGGGAGTGCGAAACCTCCTATAAGGACAGGAAAGGGAAATACCAGGCCCAGCGCGGCGTTACGCTGCCGAGGATACTGAAACCCAGATGAGGACTTCCCGCGGCCCGAAAATAATACGCGCGGCGGCCGGCTTGCTGGCCGCCGCGCTGTTTTCGCACGGGCCCGCCCGCGCCGCGGAAGAGTTCAAGCGCGCCCATGAGGCCGCGGCGCTGGGGTCCGAGTCCGTGGCTTTCGACATAGCGCTGGAGGGGCTGAAGGCCGGCCGCCCCGACAGGGAGCTTTTCCTCTACGCCGTGGAGCTGCTCCCGGAAAATTCGCCGGACCGCGCCAGGGTGCTGGCCTCCATAGCGGGCGCCCGCCTGCAAGAGAACAAAGAGGACTACGCCTGGTATATAGGCATCTGCAAAGCCATGCGCATCACGGGGCGGTCCCCCGAAGCCCTCTCAAACTGTAAAAAAGCCATGGAGCTGGACCCTACCGTTTACCCGGTCTACCGCGAGCTGGGCCTTACCTACGCCGCCGCGGGCAGCCCCCGCAAAGCGGCGGAGACGCTTGCGCAGGGAGTAGAAATTTCTTCATCAAACTACCAGGCGCATTACTACCTGGCCAAAGTGCTGGAAAAGCGCGGCGACTCGAGCAGGGCCGCGGCCTCCTACGCCAGCGGCCTGGCGCTGATGAAACTCGACACGGACCCCGACGCCGGCCGCTACCGCGCCCTGATAAAGGCCGGGATCAAGAGGACCTCGCAGGCAAAAGCAAAACCGCGGGCTAAAGCCCCGGAGCCGGCCGCCGCCGGGAATACGCGCCAGCCGGACGCCCCCGGGAGCAAGCAGCTCGCCGCCGCGTGCCTGGCCAGGTTCCGCGGGGAGTTCCTTAAAGATAACCTCGGCACGGCGCTGGAGGAGAGCGGCGCGTGCCTGAAGCTGGCCCCCGCCGACCCGCAGCTGGCCGCCGAGCGCGCGCCGCTGATGGTGCGCTTGGGCAGATACGAGGACGGCGTAAAAGAATACGAGAGAGCGGCCTCCTTATACGGGAGCCAGAAGTCCGCCGCCGCCTTTTGCAGGGTTAAAGCCGCCGAGACCTGGATAAAGCTGGGGAAATACGAGAAGGCGGTGGCCCAGTACAAGCTGGCGCTGAAGGACGATCCCCGGGAGATGAACGCCCTTAAAGGCATGGCCGCCGCGCAGGAAGCTCGTTCCGATCTAAGCGGGGCGGTACAGACTTACGACGAGATCCTCAGGCTGGAGCCGGGCAATAAAAAGGCGCGGGTACGGAAAGAGGAGCTCAAGTCCGGCGCGCTTTCCAGCGCCGAAATGCTGGAGGAGCTGAGGCTGCGCCGCCTGGTAGACGATAAAAAGACGGAGCCGCTGCCCGAAGATATAAAACTTTTCAAGGCCGTCAAGGCCGCCGAGTTAGCCGGCGCGGTGGACTACCTCAAGAAGAAAGTGCCCGGCGGCGCGAGGGGACTGATCGCGGAGCGCCAAACCCCGGAGGGAACAAAGCTCATGCTGAACGTGGACGGCTATAAGGCCTATGTGTTCCACGCTTCCCGCGAAGCGGTAAAGTTTTACGAAGGGCAGGGGATCGGGCTGCGCGAGGTCTTCACGCTGCGCACGCTCGCCGGGGCGCCCGTCTTCGACCGGGGCGGCAAGCTGACCCGGGAAGGCGAGGAGGCCTGGAGAAATTCCTCCCCCGGGAACAAGAACTGGCTGCTGGTCTACGAGCCGGTACCCGCCAGCCCGGAGGCGGAGAAGGCGGACAAGGAAATAGAGGAAGCCAAGAAGGGCGGCTACGCCGAGATCTACGAGCCGGAATACCTGTGGCTGCTGCAGAAGACCCAATGCCCCGAGGACGTCCTGCAGGACGCGCCGATAAAACTTCTCATACTCAACGACGGCACGAGGCGGCGCTATATGATGTGCTGGTTCGAAACCGGAACCTGCATGAACGGCGTGAACGACAAGCTTCCTTCCTATATAGAGAGCTACCGCGGCGGGAACACCGATGTGAACGATTCAAAGACCTCCACGGCCTTCTTCGGCACTGGCGCGGTAAAAAAAGCCCATTTCTGCGAGAAAGGGAAAATATGGGCCGGAGAAAGCCCTAAATGAACGGGCAGGTCAGGAATATTTTTTACCTTATCTTCGCGGCGGTAACGGCGGCCATGCTGCTGGCCCTGTTCGGCGGCCTGGCCAGGAACCTGACCCCCTCCTTCAGGGCGAGGCTGGAAAAGAAAGCCTCGAGCGCGCCGCTGCTCAGGACCGCAAAGAGGTCCGGCCTCACTTATGAAGCAGCGCTCGGCGCGCCGGCGGAAGCGCTGGGCAAGCCTGTTCTCTGGTGCGTGAATATCTCGTCCTCGCAGGTTTACCTGCCGCCGGGCCGGGGCAAGCCGCTGGACGTCGCCAATATCGGCGAAATGCCGGTGGAACTCTACGGCAAGTATTCCGGCGAATACGATTGCAGGAACGCCCTGTTCGAGATAACCGGCGTCAAGACTTTCGACTTCGAAGGGGCCAGGGCCGTGCGCTTGCAAGCCAGTTTTATAGACTACCAGTAGCCGCCGCTTTGGCCGTCTAATTAGCCTGGCTCCTGAGACGGCACAGCCATAGGCTTTGCAATACCCCGGAAAATTTGGTAGTATTGTTCTACTATGATACAGAAAACAACTTTGCCTAAAGCCGATACGGCCGAAAAAACCAGGAAGTGGCATTTCCTAGACGCTAACGACCAGATTCTGGGCAGGCTCTCCACAAAGATCGCCGTCCTCCTGATGGGCAAGCACAAGCGCGACTTCTGCCCCAATGTGGATTGCGGCGACTTCGTCGTGGTGACCAACACCGATAAGGTGCGCATCACCGGCAACAAATCCGAGGCCAAGTTCTACTTCCGCCATTCCGGCTACGCCGGCGGCGCGAGAACCATCCCCTACAAACGCCAGATGGAAAACGACTCCACCCGCGTGATGGAACTGTCCGTGCGCCGCATGCTGGACGACAATAACCTCCGCGGCAGGCGCATGAAACGCCTCCGCATCTTCGCCGGGCCCCAGACCCAGTTCGCCGCCGCGAAGACCGTAAAAGCAACAGCAGCCAAGGAATAAGAGAATATGGAAAACAAGAACCTCATACTGGCCACCGGTCGCCGCAAAACTTCCGTAGCCCAGATCAGAATGTCTCAGAGCGGCGAAGGCAAGCTGACCATCAACGGCAAAACTCCCGAAGCCTACTTCGGGAACACCCCCAGGCTCAAGCACGTCATCTGCGCCCCTTTCGATCTTACCAAGGACCAGAAATTCGACTGCGTGATCAAGGTTGACGGCGGCGGGCATTCCAGCCAGGCCGGCGCCATCCGCCACGGGATCTCCCGCGCGATCGCCAGCCTCGGCGACAGCTTCCGCGCCTCCATGAAGAAAGCCGGGTTCCTTACCCGCGATTCCCGCATGGTGGAAAGGAAGAAGCCCGGCCAGCCCAAAGCCAGGAAACGCTTCCAGTTCTCCAAACGTTAATCGACGCTTGGCGTACTGCCGACCGCGGGAGGCCCAAAGCCTCCCGCGGTTTATTTTATGCCGGCGGTCTGCCGGCCGGCGGCCGGTGTTTCGGCGCGGCCCGGCCGCTGGTTTGCCCCCCATCCTCCCTTTTTCTTATCATTACCTTAATATATGAGAAAACTCTGGCTTGCGCTGACCGACCGGCGCCTTAAAGCGGCGTTAAATGCGCTGCGCGGCTCCGGAACGGGCCTCGGAGACCTGGTCAAAGATCCAGCCGGCGCGCCAGACTTCTTCAGGCCGCTGCGCTCGGCGCTGCGGAAAGCCTCGGGCGCCCCCCCCTCTTTACCGGCATGCGCCCAGGCCCAGGCGGCGGCGGAGGATTTCACGGCGCGGCTTGAAAAGTTTTTTTCCGACCTCGCCCTTCACGGCACGCCCCCGGACGCGGCCGCGATGCAGGCGCTGCTTTGCCTCCAGAAAGCCTGCGGCGAGGCCGGCGGGCTCCTGTCCCCCTGGGGCGGGGCCCCCGCCCTCGCCGTCATCCGCGGCCTTTCCGCCGGGGCGCGTAAAACCCTGTCCCAGGCCGCCGGCGCGGCCGCTGCGTCCGCCGGCGATTTTCCGCAAAATCTCAAATTTAGTAGTATATACTCCGGACTTGACGCTATTTTTGACGCTTACGAGCGCTGCGCCGAGGCCCTTTACAGGAGCCAATCATGAAAAAGCTATTAGCGGCGGCCATACTGTTCAGCTGCCTTTCCCCGGCGTGGACCCTGACCATCTCCGTCTACCATACCAGCGACGCGCACGGCTGGTACTCCGCCCGCCCCGCCAAATGGGACAAAGAAAATTCAACCCGCTCCATAGGCGGCTTCCCCGCGCTTTACGCGCTGGTCAAAAAAGAAAAGAATCCCTATATACTTCTGGACTCCGGAGACATGTTCCAGGGCACGCCCGAAGGCAATTTCACCAAGGGGATGGCTACGGTCGCGCTTATGAACAGGCTCGGCTACTCCGCGGCGCTGGTCGGGAACCACGATTACGACTACGGCGAGGAAAGCCTCAAGGCGATGATCTCCAGCGCCTCCTTCGTAATGCTCGGTGCGAACGTCTACAGGAAGGCGGACGGCCAGCATGCCGCTTACCTGAAGCCTTATACTATTATTGAAAAGGCCGGCAAGAAGATAGCCGTGCTCGGGATAGCGGGCAGGCACACGGCCACCTCCACACTCCCGGCCAACGTCAAGCACCTCGAGTTCCGCGGCGAGGAAGAAGAAGCGGCGAAGTGGACGGCCGAAATTAAAAAGCAGAAGCCCGACGCCATAATAATCCTCGCCCACGTGGGGATAGGCGGCGACACGTCCGGCAGGAACACCGACGTTTCGACCTGGACCTTCACCGCGCAGGAAGCCTCCCAGGGGACCATCGGCATAGCGCGAGCCGCGAACGGGGCGCAGGCCGTATTCGGCGGCCATAACCACGCCGGCCTGACCAAGGGCTGGTACGACAAGGAAAGTTCCACTCTTATCCTGGAAAGTTTCTGGGGCCTGACCGACGTCACGAAGCTCGACCTGCAGTTCGACGACGCCACCGGGGCCTTCACCGGGGCGAAGGCCGACCTGATCCCGCTCTGGACCGACAAAACAGGAGAGGACGAGGGAACGAAAGTCCTCATAAACGGTTTTACGAAAGACGTGGACAAAGAAATGGGGGTCGTTATCGGCGAGAGCGCCTTCGACCTGGAAAAATCCACGGACGGCCTGGACTCGGCCATCGGCAACTGGTTTACCGACGCAATGCGCCGCCAGTCCGGCGCCGACGTCGCCTTCCAGAACACCGCGGGGATCAGGGCCGAGCTGAGGAAAGGCCCCGTCATGATAAGGGATGTCTACCAGGTGATGCCTTTTGAAAACACGCTGGTAAAACTTACCATGACCGGCGAACAGCTGAAAAGGCTGCTGGCTGACAACCTCTCCGGAGGTTTCTCGAAGCTGCAGGTCTCGGGCCTGAAGGTCCGCTTCAGGTCTCCCGCCAGGACCCCGGGGAACGTTGAAATAGAGAAGGACGGGAAGCCCGTAGGCGACGGCGACAAGCTGACCGTGGCCACCAACAATTACCTGACCACCGGCGGCACCGGCGGAAAAGTTTTCGGCGAGGCAGAAAAGTCGGAAGACACCATGCAGCCCATAAGGGACCTGCTGCTGAAAGACATAAAAGCCTACCCGGTAAAGTCCGCGCCTGAGCGCGGAAGGATAATACGCCTGGAATGAAATGGTAAAGCCGGCCGGCCTGCGAACAGCTTTCCTCGCCCTCCTGCTGGGCGCGGGAGCCTGCTCTAAAAAGGAGCAGGTTGTAATTTTCGCCACGGGACGGTCGCAGGGCCGCATCTGGGCCGAGGCGGCGCCGGGCTCCACTGATAAATCCGGCGGGTTCGCGGTTTTCAAAAGCCTGTACGACAAAGAAAAACTCCCCAGGGTGGCCGTGGACACCGGCAACTGGTTCTCGGCCACGCCGGAAGGCTGGCTGACGCGCGGCCGCTCGACGCTGACCTGCATTAACGCGGTTCCCTACGCCGCGGCGGCGCCCGGGTACGAGGACCTTTCGCTGGCGCCGCAGGAGCTGCAGAAACTGGCTGAAGCCTCGGCGGTACCGCTGCTGGCCTCTAACCTCTATCTTAAGACCAACAGCAAGCCCCCCTACCTTTCCAGTTCGCGCATGATAGAGGCGGGCGGGCGCAAGATCGGGATCTTTTCGGTAATTATTTCCTCCCCCTCGAGCCCGAACAAGCCCAAATACCTGGCCAACTATAAGCTGGAGAAAGAAACCTACGAGTCCCAAAAAGCGATAAAGACGCTCAGGGACGGCGGCGCGAAACTTATAGTGATGCTTGCGGTCATCAACCCCAGGGAAAAGGCCCAGCCGGCTTTTTTCCGCGACCTCCTCTCAAAACTGCCGAAGATAGACCTGGTAATAACCGACGAGCCCTCGATAAAGAAACCTTTCAAGGTAGAACGCGCCTGGGTGGCCGGCGCGGGGCTGGGAATGGCTTACGCGGCCAGGCTGACGCTTACGCTGGACAGCTCGACGGGCCGGATGACGGACCTGGACTGGAAGCTGCTCCCTCTCGACGCCGGCAAATACGGCGAGGCCCCGGCCATGGTCAAAGTCATCTCGGGCTTCAAGAAGTCCGCCGCCGCCCATTTCTCGAAGCAGGTGGGGTTCCTTAGCGCCGCGCTGCCGCTGGACGACCGCGGGGTTTCCCCGGCCGCCGATTTCGCGGCCGACTGCATGCGGCGCTGGGCCAGGACCGACGCGGCTATCATCGGGCTCAGGGAGCCCGCGGCCGGCTTTTCCAGCGGCACTGTCACCGTCGGCGACCTCTACACCGCCTTTCCCCTCGACTCCAGCATAGTTTTCGTCAAGATCCGCGGGGACGACCTCGAGCGGGCGCTGGCCGGGCTACAGCCGGGGGAGATAAGCGTTTCCGGGCTGAAGCTTTTCCTCAAGGACGGCATTCTCGAGCGCGCGGAAAGCGAGAGCGGGGCGCTCGCCGCCGGACATATCTACAGGCTGGCGGTTCCGGATTCGCTGGTCACCGGGCGCGAAAACCCCCTCCTTTCAAGCGCTATGGAGTTCGCAAATTCGAGGCGCTACCTCCGCGAGGTCGTGGGCTGGTGCTTCTCCAGGCAGAAATCCTTCGGCAGCCCCGCCGGCGGCAGGGTCATCCGGGCCGGTGATAAATAATGTTCCAGGCTATCGCGGCTTTTTTCTCAAAATGGTTCGGCAGGCTCAGGGCCTTCGCCATGCTGGCCGGGGCCTGGGGCTTCCTTTTCAGCGTAAACTCCCTCATAGGTTTCCAGGCAGGCTTCGAATACGACGACGGGCTGGTCTACTCCACGCCCGCTTTCCAGGCCGCCGAAAAGGACAAGGCCCCGCAGGGCTCCCCCGATTACTGGAACGCGGTAAACCGCTCCTTCAGCTATGAGCGCCTTAAGCCGGTCCCCTGGCTAGCAGCCTGGGCGCTCAAGGGCCTCGGCATAAAAATAGCCTTCTTCTGCGACCGCGGCAGCGAGGGCGGGGACAGCCTGGAAGCGTCCTGGCGGAAGCTGGCCGATTATTTTTACTTCGTCAGGACCGAGGATGAAAAATACAAGATCCTCGAGAAGAGGCGCTTCATCCTATATGCCGCCCCCTCCGACTCCGGGATAATCCAGGCCAGGAAGGCGGGCGTCACTCCGCTCCGCATCAGAAAAAGCGGGAAGTCCGTAAACCCGCTGGAAAGCACTCCGGGCAAATTCAAAGAGAGAACCCTTCCCCTTTCGGAATTCTGACCGCGGCTTCCCGGAGAAAGCTTATGGACCGAAAGCTTATCTACATCATCCCCATGGCCGGCCTTGGCTCCCGCTTCGTCAAAGCCGGGTACGACATCCCAAAATATATGATCCCCGTCCGCGGCGCCACGGTGTTCGAGCACGCCATGCGCAGCCTGCCGCTGGAGCCGGCCGGAAAAATAATTTTTGTCGCGCTCCGGGACCACCAGCGCGACCACGACCTAGAGAAATTTATAGGCGAGTCTTTGAGGCGCCTGCCCGCCGGCCTGCCGCCGGGGATAAAGACGGAGATAATATTGCTTGAGAAGCCCACTTCGGGACAGGCCGAAACGGTGCTGAAAGCGCGCGACGCCGTGCCGCCCGGCGCCGGGCTGGCGATCTATAATATCGACACCCATTTCAGTTCGGCGACTTTGGCCGCCACGCTTGCCGGGCCGGAAAAGAAGGACGGGGTGATAGGGGCTTTCACCCTGGAAGAGGCGGACCCCAAGTGGAGCTTCGCCGCCCTGGGCCCCGACGGCACTGTAGCGGAGACCGCGGAAAAAAAGCAGATCTCCGGGAACGCGCTCACCGGGTTTTACCATTTCACGGACGCCGAAGGCTTTTTCCGCGTCGCCGCGGCCGCGCTCACCTCCGGTGAAAAAACCAATGGCGAACTCTATGTGGCCCCCCTCTATAACGCCCTTATACGCGAGGGACATAAATTCGTGCTCGACCGCGCCGGGGTCATCGTCCCGCTGGGCACGCCTGAAGACATCGTAAAGGCGGAAGCCCATGCTTTCTGACCCCGGGCCCGCCGGCGCCGGCGGGATCTTCTGCTCCATCGTTATCCCGTGCTACAACGAGGAGGAGAACCTCCGCCCCCTGCTTTCCGGATTTTCCGCCGCGCTCAAAGCGCCGGACATAGAGCTGATCCTGGTGGACAACGGCTCGACTGACGGCACGGCGGACCTCCTGCGCGCCGCCGCCGCGGAGTTTCCATTTCTCCGCGCCGTCTCCTGCGAAAAGAACCTCGGCTACGGCGGCGGGATACTCGCCGGGCTCCGCGCGGCCCGGGGGCGATGCGCGGGCTGGACCCACGGGGATATGCAGTACGCCCCGGCCGAAGTCCTGCAGGCGGCCGAAAGCCTGAGACAATTCGGGGCCGAGAGGATCTTCATGAAGGGGCTCCGCGGGAACCGCACGGCGGCCGACCATCTTTTCACGGCCGGCATGGCGCTGTTCTCCACGCTCGCGCTGGGCCTGCCGCTGCGCGACATCAACGCCCAGCCCACATTTTTCAGCCGCTCCCTTTACGAGGGCTGGACGGCACCGCCCGCGGATTTTTCCCTCGACCTCTACGCCTACGCGGACGCCCTTCGCCGGGGATACAGGCCGATACGCAGAAAAGTCACCCTTAACCGGAGGCGGCACGGGAGCTCGTCCTGGAACCGCGGACTGGCCGACAGGCTGCGCCTGGCGGGCCGGATGGCCGCGGCCGTCCTGAGCATACGCGGCAAGCTTAAGGGCGAAAGCGGGCGGCAGGATGCGTGAATACCTCCTCCAGTACAGCGTCATACTTTGCTGGGCCGCGAATCTCTTCTTCCTCGGCAAGTTCGCCATAAACTGGTGGCGCAATGAACCGTCCCGCGGGAGCGCCCTCCTGGCGCTCGCCGCGGTAGCCGTTCCGGCGACCATAGCGGCTTTCCTGCTGCCGGCGCGCGGAGGGTACGACAATAATCACGATTTTCTGAGCCTGGGCACTACTTTTTTTACCGGACGGCCGCTCGTCTATAACCTCTTCAAGGAATATTCCCCCCTATTCACCGACGGGATCTCCGATATCCTGAGCGGCTATTCCCTGCAGGCCGTCCTGTTCAAGAACCGGCTGCTCCCCGTCCTGTCGATATTCGTCTTTTACGCCGGGCTGCGCCGCCTCGGAGCCGGCCTGGCGGCGAGCGCCGGCGGCACGGCCCTGCTGTTCCTGAACTTTCTTTCCCCGCTCAACGCCTCGTCTTTTTCCACGACCTCGGCTAACATGTTCATCTGGCTGCTTTCGCTGCTCGCGCTGTTCGACGCGCACGCCTCGGACCGCCTGGGCGCGGGAAACCTGGCCTGGATAGGCAGCTCCACTATCCTGGTCATCGCCGCCCGCTTCGAATTCCTGCCGGCGAACCTCCTTATTTTAGCCGCCGTCTTCATTTCCAGGCCCGCGCCGGAAAAGAGAGCTTTATTAAAACCCGCAAATCTCCTTCTGGTCATTTCCGCGACCTGCCTCCTCGCTCTCTGGGGAGCGCGGGCGCTGAGCGGCGACCCGGGCCGAATGGTGCGCGACCCCTTCTCGCCGGCCCAGCACCTGGTTTCGCAATTGGGAGAGCGCAACCTGGGCATTCTCTCCGGCGCTAACCCGCCCTCCGCGGAAAATCCGGGACCGCAGGCCCCGCCGCAAAACGGCGGCGGCGCCGCCGCCCTATGCTGGGGCTTTATTTTAGCTTCGCTCTCCGGCGCGGCGCTCGGCGGCTTCGCCGATAGGGAAAAAGCGAAGCGGTACGCGGTTTTCGCCGCCCTGCTCTCTCTCTGGCTGGTTTATTTTTCGATGATATTCAGCTCGGCCGACCACTACCCGCTTCATTTTATGCGCCACCAGCTGTACTTCTTCCTGCCCTGCGCTTACCTGTTCTCACTGGGCCTGGACGGCCTGGGAACCGCGGTGCGGCGACTGCCCGCCTCCGGCGGAAAAGCGTCACAGGTCCTTTTAACCCTTCTCCTGGCGTCTTACGCTTTCCTGAACGCCAGGGCGGCCCTCGGCCTGAACGGAGCGCTCAGGACGAACGACAGGGAGCTCGCCCTACTCATGGAGGCGCAGCGGGACTGGGAGCCGGGCTGCCTTGCGGTCTACCCGAAACTAGTACGGACCGACGCCAGGGCCGGCCTGATCGAGAAATACTTTCCTGTCATGAAGAGCTGTGACGGCGGCGAGGGCCAATGCCTTCTTAAATATGTTTCGCCGGAGCCCGCGATATTCGCCGCTCGGGAGGCCTCCCCGCTGGCTCAAAAAAGCCTCCTGGCCGGCACTGAAGGCGAGGCCTGGCGCGCTATCTCTTTCAGGCACTCTTTCTACACCATACTTAACCGGCCGGGCGGGGCTTCGGAGCAGCGCCTGGAAACGGCCGAACCCGTACCGCTGAACATAGGTTTTTTCAGGCTGGATTACTCCGGGCGGGATAAAGCTTTCCTGGATTCCGCGGCCGGGGTGTGCGCCTTTAAAGCTGGCGACTACGGGAAGGCAAAGGCCAAATTCAGCGAGGCCGTAAAAGAAGATCCTTCCTGCCTTAACTGCAAATACTTCCTGGCCGTTTCCGAAGCGGCTTCAGGCGGCGTCAGGACCGCCTCCGCGATACTCGGGGAAATTGACAGGGCTTCCACCGGAGCGCTGGCCCCCGCGCACCGTGCCCTGATACGGGACCTGGCGGACGGGAACCTGGCAGGGGCGGAGGCCCGCGCCGGCGAACTCCGGGGCCTGGACCCGTATTTTTTCTTCGGAGAAAATCCCTCCGGAAGGCCGGGGCGGCGCTGATGCTCCCCGCCGCAGGCGTTCAGAAACCTGGATTTCCTCCCTTTTAGCCCCCCCAGAAGACTCACCCATTGCCCTAAGGCCTATAAATATATAAAATATAGTCAATGGCGGACTGTATTTTCTGCAAGATAGCCGCAGGCGAGATCAATGCAAGGGTTGTTTACGAAGACGCGGACACTATCGCATTCCTTGACCTCAACCCACAGGCCCCTACTCACGCGCTGGTGATCCCCCGCAGGCATATACCCCGCCTGACCTCGGCGGAAGACGGCGACGCGGACCTGCTGGGGAAACTGCAGCTGGCGGCCGCAAGAACCGCAAAATTTCTCAAGGTTGAAAGCGCTTTCAGGCTGGTCATGAACAACGGCAAGGGCGCGGGGCAGTCGGTGGACCATCTGCACTTCCACCTGCTCGCCGGAAGAAAGCTGCTCTGGCCCCCGGGCTGAGACGGCGCCACAGGTTTAGAAGTTTTAATTGTACATACCCAAAAGGTGGTGATTAGCGTGGTATACATCAAAGTAAGAGACGAAGAATCCATCGAAGAGGCTCTCAGGCGCTTTAAACACGACTGCGAGCGCAACGGCATCCTCAAGGAAATAAAGCGGAGGGAGCATTATATGACCCCCGTGATGAAGCGCAAGCTGAAGTCCCAGGAAGCCCGCCGCAAAGTGCGCAAAGGCAGAAGGTCGTTCTAACCGCTGCTACCCAAAAAGCCGTCCGTCTCAGGCGGACGGCTTTTTGCCTATTTACCGCGGGACACAGTTCATATAATGAGTTCATCCCCAGTCATAGAACTTATCAGGGAAAAACTGGACATCGTAGATGTCGTCAGGGACTACGTGCCCGCCCTGAAGAAGGCCGGGAAGAACTATACCGCCCCGTGCCCGTTCCACAATGAGAAGACCCCCTCGTTCAACGTCAGCCCCGACAAGCAGTTCTTCTACTGCTTCGGCTGCAGCGAGGGCGGGGACGTCTTCACTTTCCTGATGAAGATAGAAGGCATCACTTTCCCCGAAGCCGCCAGGAAGCTGGCCGCGAAGGCCGGAGTGGAGTACGGCGACGAGCGCTCCCACGCGATGACGGAAGACGACAAGGAGCGGCTGGAGCTGAAGAAGATGCTCAAGCACGCCGCGGCCTTCTACCATTCCTCCCTTTTTTCCCCCGCCGGAGAGAAAGCCCGCCTGTACCTCGGCGAGCGCCGGCTGAGCAAGACCACGGTGGAGCGCTTCGAGCTGGGCTGGGCCCCGGCCGGCGGCTCCGCGCTGATGGACGAGCTGAAAGAGAAAGGCTGGAGCAGGGACCTGGCGGTAAAGGCCGGGCTGGTGACCGAGCGGGAAGGCGGCAGGGTAGGAGATACCTTCCGCGGCCGCATCATGTTCCCGATCCTCAACCAGGCCGGCGACACGGTGGCCTTCGGCGGCCGGGTGCTGGACCCGGAAGCCAAGCCGAAATACCTCAACTCCCCGGAAACAGTTTTATTCTCCAAGCGCCGCACCCTTTACGGCCTGCACGAAGCCCTGCCGCAGATCCGCAAGACCGGGAAGCTCCTGCTGCTGGAAGGCTATATGGACGTGATCGGCGCGCACCAGCACGGCGTGGACTGGGCCGTAGCGCCGCTAGGGACCAATCTTACCGTAGAGCACGCCGGGCTGATCCGCCGCTACGCCAAGGACACCGTGGTGATGTTCGACGACGACCGCGCCGGCATCCAGGCCTCCGTCAGGGCCGCCGAGATCTTCATGGAAGCCGGGCTCTATGTGCGCCTCGCCAGCCTCGCCAACGGCCAGGACCCGGACGAATACCTGAACGACCACGGGCGCGAAGAATTCGAGAAAAAGCTGGTAGAGGCCGCCGACCCGCTCGATTTCCGGATGAACCTTTTTTTCAAGGGCCGCAAAACCCCGCCCACCTCGCAGGAAAAGGCCCAGGCGATAGCGGTCCTGCTGGAGACCGTGGCGAAGCAGCCCGACGAGATCTTAAAGAGCGAATGGGTGAAATCCCTGTCCACCCGCTTCGGCGTGGAAGAAGCCTCCGTCCTAAAACAGCTTAGAAAAGCGCCCCTCCCCGCGCCGGCGGAAGGAAAGCGCGGCGCGGCCCTGGCGGTAAAGGCCATCCCGGCCCTCGAGCGCGGCTTTGTCCAGCTGCTTCTGCGCGAGCCGGCTCTGATAGAGCAGGCCGCGGCCCTGGAGCCGGAAGATTTCACCAGCCCGCTGGCGCGCCGGCTTTTCGACGCCCTGCGCGCCCTTCCGGCGGCCGAGCGGGCGAAAGCCCCCACCGCGCTCGCCGCGGAGTTCCCGGAGGACGCGGCCCTCGTGATGGAGCTGGCCGTTACGGACCTGGGCGGGGAGATCACCGGCGCGCAGAACGCGGCCGCGGCGATAAAGAGGCTCAAGCGCCTCTCCCTTGAAAGACGGCTGAAAGAACTGAAGGCCGCCGGGCCCATGGACCCGCAGCAGCTTAAAGAGTACAGCAGGCTTATGTCCGAGCTTAAATCCTCGGTCAAAGAACTTTAGACAGAGCAAGTCAGGAGATCACAATGGCACAACCTAAAAAAGCTTTACGCGACCTGGTGGAACTGGGCAAGGAGCACGGCTACATCACCCTCGAGGAGATGAACCGCTCGCTCACCAACGCGTCCATGTCCAGCGAGGAAATAGACACGCTGATGGGCACGCTCGAAGACCTCGGCATCGAGGTCGTCGACCGCAAGAAATTCAAGATGGTCGCCGCCTCCGAGCGCGAGGCCTATACCGAAGAGTGGAGCGCGACCCCCGACGTCTCCAACTCCATCCGCATGTACCTCTCCGAGATGGGCAAGGTGCCGCTGCTCAGCCGCGACGAGGAAGTCACGCTGGCCCGCAGCATCCGCGAGCGCGAGCGCGAACTGCGCATGCTCGTACTGGAATCCCCCATCACCATGCGCGAGATCCGCAACTGGGAGAACCTGATCGAGCAGGACGAGATGACGACCAAGGAGCTGATGCCCCGCGGCCGCAAATCCAACCAGGAGCTCTCGGCGATGAAGCGCAAGATGAAGAACATCGCCAAGCTCATCACCCGCACCGAGAAAGAGATCGCCAAGCTCACCGAGCGCGCCAAAAAGCCCTCCCTCTCCAACGAGATGCGCAAGAAGCTGGAAGCCGTCATCGACAAGAAGCGCAAAGACATCGTCAAGAACATCATCAACCTGAACCTGAACCAGGAGAAGATCAAGCGCCTCACCAACAAGATCAAGAACCTCGCCCACAAGATCCACGAGTACCGCCTGGAGCTCGAGAAGTACCAGAAAGTCTACGGCGACCTGGTGAAGCTGCAGGCCGACCACGACCTGGTCGGACGCGGCAAGATGCGGCCCGGCGCGTTCAAGTCCAAGTGGGGCTACAACCCGCAGGAAGTGGAAGCCGCGCTGGAGAACGTGCGTGCCGTCAAGGAACGCGAGCACCACCTCATCCGCACGCTCCCGATCAACCCCGACGACTTCCTGTCCCTCAACGACAAGATCACTTTCCTCGAGGACCAGATCCTGCAGGACAAGCTGAAGCTGATCCGCGCCAACCTGCGCCTGGTCGTCTCCATCGCCAAGAAGCACGTGAACTCGAACCTCGAGCTGTCCGACCTGATCCAGGAAGGCGGCCTGGGCCTGATGAAGGCCGTCGAGAAGTTCGAATACAAGCGCGGCTTCAAGTTCTCCACCTACGCCACCTGGTGGATCCGCCAGTCCATCAACCGCGCCATCGCCGACCAGGCCCGCACCATCCGCATCCCGGTGCACATGAAGGAACTGGTCTCGAAGCTGATGAAGGTGACGCGCAAGTACCGCCAGGAATTCGGCCGCGACCCGCAGATCGAAGAGTACAGCAAGCACATGCATATCTCCATGGACAAAGTGAAGAACGCCATGAAGATCATGCAGGACCCGATCTCCCTGTCGACGCCCATCGGCGAGGACGAGGACTCCCACCTTGAGGACTTCATCGAGGATAAGACTGGCCTCCCCCCCTCTCACTCGGCGCTGGACCTGCTGCGCCGCCGCGAGGTGACCAAGATCCTGGACACCCTGACCGACCGCGAAGCCAAGATCATAAAGCTCCGCTTCGGCATCGAGACCGGCTACCCCCGGACCCTGGAAGAGGTGGGCAAGATCTTCCGCGTGACGCGCGAGCGCGTGCGGCAGATCGAGGCCAAGGCCATCCGCAAGCTCCGCCACCCCTCCCGCAGCAAGATGCTGAGGGATTACCTGGACTGAGCGCCCCTATCGAGGCTCAGCCTCAATAGAAAAAAAGCCCCGGGGAAACCCGGGGCTTTTATTTTTGAGGCAGGCGAAGAGCTTATTTTTCTTCTTTGTTCTCGGTGAAGAGGTTCCTCAGGACGTCGTGCGCTATGTCCTTGGCGCCCAGGCCCACCGCGATGGCGAAAGCCAGGCCCAGCGAGGCCAGCATGATATTGATGCCGCCGATGATCATCTTCATCTTTATGCCGAGCTGCTCGATAGCCGCGATCAGCGTAAAGACCACGATCACGAAATGCACGATCTTCGAGAGCGAGCGGCCGCCGCGCAGATT
Organism: Elusimicrobiales bacterium; assembly: GCA_028713125.1. Lineage (GTDB taxonomy): Bacteria > Elusimicrobiota > Elusimicrobia > Elusimicrobiales > UBA9959 > UBA9959. The sequence continues at coordinate 625,111 of JAQTOU010000001.1, forward strand.
ATTGGAGATAGCCGAATTCATCACGATGTCGGCCATGAAGCGCGCGAACAGCAGCCCGCCGAAACCGATGAAGATGGCCGCCATCAGATTGGGAAGGAAGTCCACGAACCGCTTGAGGATCTCGGAGATCACGGTCAGGTTGAGGATATTGGCCGCCGTGACGAGGAACACCAGCAGCAGGGCCCAGTAAACGACGAAGGAAACGACCTGCGTGGTGGACTTGCCCAGGCCGAACCGGATGAGGATCTCGTTAATGCCGACCCGGCTGGTATAGGAATCGAGCTTTATCTTCCTGAGGAACTGCTCTAGGAGGGAGCTGACTACGCGGGCGATGAAGAGCCCGAAAAGGACGAAAGTAAAAGCCGCCACGAGCTTGGGGACATACTCGGAAAACTTGGCCCAGACTTCCAGCACCGGCTGAAAAAAAGGTTCTATCATCTCATTGATCATCAGTTTCCTCCGTTGACGGCAAAGTTATTCTATTATTTATATTCCCCTTAAAGCAAAAAACCCGCGGGAGAAGCGGGTTTTTCGGGAGCGGGCCGGCGGCCGGCCGTCAGAAAGTATTGTTAACCTTGACCGGGTCCGCATGCAGCGGCTTGCCGGACTTGGTTTTGTTGATCAGGGACCGGGCCTTTACCGGCCTGAGCGCGCCCGAACGGCCTTCTTTTGAGATAGGCGCGTCGCGCATGACCTTCCCGGCGGCGGCTTTTTTCGCGCCGCCTTTTACGGACTGCTTCAGGAGTTCTTTCGAGCCCTCGCGATAAAGCTGGTCGTTCACGGAAGTTACGGCGTCGAAATCCGTGTACTCGGACGAACCGATGGTGAGCTGCGCGGTAGCGGAATTCTTAAGGGCCAGGGGCGCCGCGTCCCTGGCGCTCACGGCCGCCGGCTTCACGGAGACCCTCGCGGGGTCATTGAGCGCCAGGAGCGTATTGTTTTCGGCGCGCGCGGCGGCTGAAAAAAGAATTACGGCCGAAGCCGCCAGGAGAAAACCGCATATCTTTGGCCGACTGAACACACCGTGTTTGATGCGGCATAAACGCAAGTTTAACATCGAAGCCTCCGGTTTGGACATATGGTGCATGACTATATTATGGAATAAAAAAGACCGGCGCGTAAGTAGCCAAAGGCCCAATTTAGCGTGGGCCCTAAGACCCCGGGGCGGGCCACGAAGCCGGGAAAACGCTTATTCCCTAATATGATAAAATAGTCTTTAAGCCCGGCACCAGACTCGCGACGGACCGGTATATTTATAATGGCGCAAATAATCCTTTTCAGGCCAAATGCCAGCCACAAGCTGCTCAAGCGCAGCCCCCTCGGGCTGGTCTATATAGCCACGCCCCTGCTTCTGAAGGGCTACACGGTGGAGATAATCGACCAGGGCATCACGGCCGACTGGCAGGGGCAGCTAGCCAAATGCCTTGGCCCCGAGACCCTCTGCGCCGGGGTCAGCGCTATGACAGGCAGCTCCATCACGGCCGGCCTGGAATTTTCCGAATTTTTCAAGAAGAACAGCAAGGCCCCGGTGGTCTGGGGCGGGATCCACGCCAGCCTCCTGCCCGCGCAGACGCTTCTGAACCCTTTCGTGGACGCGGTCGTCATCGGCGAGGGCGAAAAAAAATTCGCCGACCTCGTGGAGTGCCTTAAGGAGGGCCGCTCTCTCGATCTGGTCAGGGGCATAGGGTTCAAGAAAGACGGCGTCCCTGTTTTTACGCCTCCGGCGGACAACCTGGCCATGGACGACCTCCCGCTGCCGGACTTCAGCCTGATAGACGCGGAATATTATATCCGGGAGTCAAAAAGCTCCTACGACGGCCGGCGCTGCCTCGACCTGAACGTGGACCGGGGCTGCCCCTACCGCTGCGCTTTCTGCTACAACATCAAGTTCAACGAGAGAAAATGGCGCGCGATGTCCGCCGGCAGGCTGCTGGACGTGCTGCAGGCGCTCAAGGACAAGTACCGGCTGGGCGCGATCAATTTCGTTTCGGATAATTTTTTCGTGGACAAGAAACGCGCCGAGGCCGTCTGCCGGGGCATGGTGGAGCGCGGCCTCGACCTGAAATGGCATTCCGATATAAGGATAGATACTTTCCTGCAGTACGACGCCGCCGGGCTGGAACTGATCAAAAAGAGCGGCTGCGACAATTTGACCTTCGGCGTGGAAAGCGGGTCCGACCCGGTGCTGAAAAAAATAGACAAGGACATAACCGTAGCGCAGGTCCTGGAGGCCCACCGGAAAGTTATCGCGGCCGGCTTCAAGGCGAATTACCATTTCATGCTGGGCTTCCCGGAAGAGACCAGGGAGGACATACTCGAGACCGTCAGGATCGCCGCTATCCTTACTGAAGACAGGGACACCAACGTCTACGGGCCCTCGATGTATATCCCCTACCCCGGGGCCCCGCTTTTTGACAAGTGCGTGAAGATGGGCTTCATCCCCCCTTCGAAGCTGGAGGAGTGGGGCGCTTTCGACTGGGAAGAGACTTCCAAACTCCCCTGGCTCACGGCCGAAGACAAGACTTTCATGAACGAGGTGCAGACGCTGGCGCGGGGAGCGTTCCACAACAATTTGCGCGGCGGCCTGATGACTTCCCTGGTCTATTTTTACTGCAGGCTCAGGCTGTTCGGCCTGCGCCGCGGGCTCACCCTGCGCGACCTGGACACCGGGCTTATGCGGCGCGTCCGCGACCGGAGAAAGCCTTCCTGACGACAGGTTATTTGCCTGTTCCCGTTTTTTTTGGTATCATATACATACTATGTACGCAATAATCGAAACAGGCGGCAAGCAGTACTGGGTAGTCCCCGGCGAGATCGTGCAGGTTGAAAAACTAACAGAGGCAGAAGGCGCGGAAGTAACCTTCAAGGCCCTGTGGTCAGCTTCGCTCGACGAAAAAAGCGCTACGGCTGCAAAGTCTCCCTCCGCTAAAGTAACAGCCCGGATCGTCCGGCATTTCAAAGGCCCGAAAATAATAGTTTTCAGGAAAAAATCCAAGAAAGCTTATGAAAAAGGTTCGGGTCACCGCCAGGAACTGACTGAGATAGAAGTTAAAGATATCCAGTTGGCATAGTTCCTGGTCCCAGTTGGAAAGCGCCTCAAGGCTTCTCACCAACGATTTAACATAGAGGTTCAATATGGCCAGTACAAAATCACAAGGTTCAAGCACTAACGGGCGTGACAGCAAAGGCCAGCGCCTTGGCGTGAAGCGTTACGGCTGCCAGAAAGTCAACGCCGGAGAGATCCTGGTCCGCCAGCGCGGCACCAAGTTCCTCCCGGGCGAGAACGTAAGGCGCGCCTCGGACGACACCCTCTTCTCCATAGTCACCGGCGAAGTGAAGTTCGAGTGGGCGAAACGCGGCAAGAAACAGATCAGCGTTTACCCCTCCGCGAAATAACCTTTCGCTAGGTAAAGCCTCCTGGGTGCTGAAAGCGTTCAGGAGGTTTTTTATTATATTCCCTCCAGGCAAGCATTATGGCTAAAATACAAGACCACCGCGTAGCTTCGGGCTTCGTAGACACCGCCCGCGTTTATCTTAAAGCGGGCAAGGGCGGCGACGGCTGCTCCTCCTTCCGCAGGGAAAAGTACATCCCTTACGGCGGCCCCGACGGCGGGCACGGCGGCAAGGGAGGCAGCATCTGGTTCGAAGCCTCCGCCAATATCACCACGCTGGCCGAGATAGCCTGCCACCCCCATATCACCGCCCAGGACGCCTCCCCCGGCAAGGGCAACCGCAAGGACGGCGCCTATGGCGAGGACCTTACTCTTTACGTCCCGTGCGGCACCGTGGTAAAGCGCGCCGGGACCGTCCTGGCCGACCTGAAGAAGGACGGCGAGCGCTTCATGGCCGCCAAAGGCGGGCGCGGCGGCCGCGGCAATACCGCTTTCAAGACCAGGTTCAACACCGCCCCCAAGATCTCGGAGCTGGGCGAGCCCGGAGAAGAATACGAAGCGCGCCTCGAGCTGAGCGTGCTGGCCGACGTCGGCTTCGTGGGCATGCCCAACGCCGGAAAATCCACTCTCCTCGCGGCCATCTCGGCGGCGCGGCCGAAAATAGCGGACTACCCTTTCACCACGCTGAACCCGAATATCGGCATAGTCAGCCATAAGGGAAAAAGTTTCGCGGCCGCGGACATCCCCGGCATCATCGAAGGAGCGCACGACGGGAAAGGCCTGGGCGTCCTCTTCCTCAAGCACATCCTGCGGACCAAGATACTGATCCACCTCGTGGACCCCATGGGCTTCGGCAAAATGAAGCCGGAAAAAGCCGTGCGCGTTATAGAGAAAGAGCTGAAGGATTACCATCCCCTGCTGGCCAAAAAGATCACCATACTGGCCGTGAATAAATCAGACCTCCCGGAAGCGGCCGAGGTCCAGAAAGTCCTGGCCAAGAAATTCAAAAAGCGGGAGGTCTTCCTTATCTCCGCCGCCACCCGCAAGGGGCTAAGCCCCCTCCTGGACCACATCCTGAAGCTGCTGCCCACGGTAAAAGAAGGAGATCTTTACCAGGCCGCCGCGCTCTCCGTCCCCGCCCCGAAACAGGCTAAAGGCGGCTTCACCGTTACGGTGGACGCCGACGGACTTTATTCCGTAAAGGGCACGAGGGTCGAAAAGCTCATCTCCATGACCAACTTCGGCCAGCCGGACTCCTGGGACAGGCTGCACAGGATCTTCAAGACCATAGGCATGGACAAGGCCCTCAAGAAAGCCGGCTGCGTCTCCGGAGATATGGTGCGCGTGGGCAATAAGGAATTCCAATGGAGCGACGAGGCGATGGCGGCCGGCAGGCCGGGCAAGTTCGCCTACAAATACAAGAGGTTCGACCAGGAATACGGCGACCAAAGGTAAGCGGAGCCGCCCATAAAAAAAGAACCCGGAGACAGCTCCGGGTTCTTTTCTTTTATTCTTCCCTGATCCACGACCCCGATTTTAGATCCTCAGTATACCGTTCCCCAGTCGCGCGTGGTGATACGGAACTCTACCCTGCGGTTCAGGGCCCGGGCCTGCTCCGTGGTCTCGCTCACTACCGGCTGTTTCTCCCCGTAGCCGTAGACGCGCACCGAATCCGGGTGCACGCCTTTCGTGGCCAGGTACATCTTCACCGCGCCCGCCCGCCTCTCCGAAAGGTCCTGGTTATACTCGTCCGTGCCCACGTCGTCGGTATGGCCGGAGACTATCAGCTTGAGCTTGTTATGGTTAAGCAGGACGGAGGCCACCCGGTCCAGGATGGGCCTCGATGATTCCAGCAGCCGGGCGGAGCCGGACTCGAATTCCACGGGAGAGATCTGCCGCGAAGAAGCCATGTCCATCACGGAGTTCAGTTCGAGCGCCGCCCGCCGGGCCTCTTCCCTCTCGGCCGGATTAAGCTGCCGCGCGCAGCCGCAGACGGCGAAGACCCCGGCCAGCAGGAATATTGTTTTTTTCATATCGCCCTCCCCTCGAAATTTCCGCCAGTTATTGACCCTATCAGCGTCTCCCTGCGGAACCGGTAGCCGCGCGCGAAAGCCGTGTTGCTGAGCAGCAGCGGGGGCGTGGAGGCTATGGTGGTGTAGATGCGGCTGCGCCCTACGCCGGGCCTGTCGCCCGGGTCCAGCAAATTGGAATGCGCCGCTTTTTCGAGCGTATCCATAGCCCAGTAAACCGGCCAGATCACCGCGGCCCGCAGCGAAAGTTCCGTTTTAGGCACGGCCGAGACGAAAGCCTCGCACTGGTCCAGCCTGTCCAGGGCCCAGTACATCCACTTGGAAGTGATGTCGCGAACCCGCTCCATATTCGAAGAAAGCAGGAGGTCCGCCGGTTTCATGTTCCTGGAATCCAGGTCTTCCTGCGGCAGATAGCAGCGCCCAAGCCTGAGGTCGGCGGCCATGCCTTTAAGGATATTGGTCATCTGCAGCGCCGAGCCTATCATCTCGGCGTCCTTTTCGGACGGAAAAAAAGAGATGCCGGCGCTGGAGCGCCGCATAGCTTCGCGGTAAAGCCCGGCCCAGAAGACGCCGGGAGCGCCGCCCGTATGCGCGCAATAGAGCTCAAGCTCCCGGACGGTTTTAAAAGCCGCCGGCCCGCCGCCCGGGAAAGAGCGAACGTCCATCTCGAGGCCGGAGGAGACGCCGTGGAGCAGCCCGGAGAACAAGACCCTCTCTTCTTCCGGGAAAGACGAATAGACGGAAAGTATCTTGCCCAGTTTAAGCAGCAGCTCCCGCTCGCCCTGGCTGGCAGGGAGCGAAGAGAACGGGCGGATATGCTCGAGCAGCGCGTCGGTGCTTCCCGGCTTATCCAGCCCGCGCGCCAGCGCGAGGATCCTTAGTTTTTCGGCCGCCGGAATTCCCTGGGCGTCCACCACCGTGTCCAGGACCCTGCACAGCAGGTACCCGATGCCCATGGAAGTCCTTACGGGCTCGGGCAGGATATTCAGGCTTAAATAGAGCGAGCGCGAGACTTTTTTAAGAATAGTCCTGATATCTCCGGAGAGATGCACCCGTTCGCGTTTTTCCATATCTGTTAAATTTTACCAAACTTTGTTTGTGCCGCAGGAGACCGGTTCAGACCGGGCGCTCGGCCCGCTCCGCTTCCCCCAGCTCGCCGGCAGCTATCCCTTCAAACCCCAGGCTGCTGTACACCGGGGCCGCGTGGGCGGAGATCTCCTTAAGCTTCAGAGAAAAACCCGCCGCGCCCGCCAGCATGAAAATACCGCTGAGCGCCATGGTGTGCGCCACGCCTATCCTGCTGGCCGCCCAGCCGGCCAGCAAGCTGCCGAAAGGAGCCATGCCCATGAACGCCACCGAATAGAGCGCCATCACTCTGCCGCGCTTGTCGTCCTCGACCAGCGTCTGGATGATCGTATTGCCGGAGGCGAAGAAGCTTATCATGCCGAAGCTCGCGCAGCCGAGCAGAAGGGCCGAAAGGGCGAAATTAGTCGAAAAAGAAAAAGCCAGGAGGCCGAGGCCGAAAATACCGGTGAAGAGCGGTATGCCCCGCTCGAGGCCGGCGGGGTGCCTGCGCCCGGCCAGACGCAGCGCGCCTATAAGCGCCCCTACCCCGGAACACCCCATTATAAAGCCAAGCATCCTCGGCCCCCCGTGGAGTATCTCCCGTACATAGGCCGGCATAAGCACGGCGTAGGGCATGCCGAGCAGGCTGCCCGTGCCCATCAGAAGTATCACGTATTTTATCGGCGGAAAGCCGAAGGCGTAGTTCAACCCTTCGGTAAAACCTCCGCGCGCCTTTTCGCCTGCCCCCCCGCCTCTCCGTGCGGGCAGCCGTATGGCGAGCAGCGCCGCTATAACCCCCAGATAGGAAAGCGCATTGGCAAGGAAGCAGACCCCCTCGCCGAAAGCGGCTATACAAACGCCGGCTATCGCCGGCCCTAAAAGCCTGGCGGAATTGAACATCGAGGAGTTCAGGGCTATGGCGTTAGCCAGGTCTTCGCGCCGCTCCACCAGCTCCACTATGAAAGACTGCCGGGCCGGGACGTCGAAGGCGTTTATGAACCCGAGGACCGAGGCCAGCGCTATTATCTGCCACACCTGCGGCGAGCCGGACAGGACGAGCAGCGCCAGCGCGAACGCCTGCAGCATGGATAATATCTGGGTGACGACCAATATTTTGCGCCGGTCAAAGCGGTCCGCGGCCGGGCCGGTGAAGGGGACGAGCAGCAGGCTTGGCGCCTGGGAGGCGAAACCCGTTATGCCCAGCAGGAGCGGCGAGCCCGTAAGGCGGTAGACCAGCCAGCTCAGGGCCACGCTCTGCATCCAGGTCCCGATCAGGGAAACGCACTGGCCGCCGAAGAAAAGGCGGTAGTTGCGGTACTTGAAAGCCCGCAGCATCAGGCTCAGCCTTGAGCGGTTTTTTTCGGACGCAGACATCAGGGATTTATTATCTTGCCGAGCACGCGGGGCCCGCGCGCGCCGGTGGCCGAGGGGCAATGGTTCACGCGGCCTTCGAGAGCCAGCCAGGCCAGCAGCGCGAAGCAGGCCGGCTCCTTGGCCAGCGGGTGCAGCCCGAGCTCGGCGCAGGAGCGGACCCTCACGCCTGAAGGCAGCAGCAGGGCCGCCAGGTTATCCATAAGCGCGGGGTTCAGGGCCCCGCCGCCGCTCACTATAAGCTCCCGCGTTCCGCGCGGGGAGAAACGCTTAAAGGCCAGGGCTATGGATGCCGCTGTAAAAAGGTTGAGCGTAGCCAGCAGGTCCCGGGAGCGGCGCGGGTTAAGCAGGGCCTTAAAATGTTTCCGTAGAAAGTCCGCGGAGAATTCGCTGCGGTCCAGCGACTTCGGAGGGCGGCGGCTGAAAAAGCTCAGCGCTGTAAGTTCCCTGACCTTCGCCTGGTCGGGGTTGCCCGCATAAGCCCAGGCCCCGTCCTTGTCATAAGAAAGCCTGCCGCCGGATAGCCTGTTAACCGCGGTATCCATCAGGGAGTTCCCGGGGCCGGTGTCAAAGCCGAAAGTTTTAACGCCCCTGCCCGCGAAAGCTATGTTGCCTACGCCCCCTATGTTCTGCAGGGCCACCGGCTTCCCTCCCCCGTAAAGATATTCGTCAAGGAAAGGAATGAGCGGGGCGCCCTCCCCTCCCGCCGCCATGTCGGCCGGGCGGAAATCGCAGACTACGGGGCGCCCCGTTTCCTCAGCGATAAAAGAAGCTTCGCCTATCTGCAGGGTGTGGCCGGACCGGCCGGGAGCGTGCCAGACGGTCTGGCCGTGCGAACCGATGGCCGCTATGCTTTTATAAGCTATTTTATGCGCGCGACAGAAGCGCTTTACCATGCCGGCCCAGAGGCGGCCCAGCTCAAAATTCAGCGCCGAAAGATCCGGCGCTTTCATATCCTTCGCCGAAATTATCCGCGCCTGCAGTGCCGCCGGGTAAGGATAATTTCCGAAAGCTTTAACTTTAAGCCCGGGGCCGCCGGCCTCGCAGAGCGCTATGGAAAGCCCGTCCGCGGAAGTTCCGCTCATAAGCCCCAGGATATCGGACTTTTTCATATCAGTATTTTTCCACGCTGTATTCGGCTAGGCGGCCTTTTTTGTATCGGAACTTGCCTGAGAAATGTCCGCGCCGCCTCAGCAGCGGCAGGAAAACTTTGTCGCCCTCCCAAAGGTTAAGCTTCAGCAGGTCCCTGTCCTTTATCCAGGCCAGGTCGCCCTCGTCCGAGTCTATGAGGCGGCCGGTAAATCGGGAAGCGGTAAAAACAAAAACATACCAGTCTTCTTTCCCGGCAAAGTCGGGAAAAGTCAGCACGCCTTTCAGCAGGGGGTTCTTTATCTTCAGCCCGGCTTCCTCCAGGATCTCGCGCTTGACGCAGTCCTCCGGAGACTCTCCCTGTTCGAACTTGCCGCCCAGGCCGTTCCATTTCCCCTCGTGGACGTCGTCCTGCTTCTTTACGCGGTGAAGCATAAGGGTTTTTCCGCCCTTTCTGACATAGCACAAGGTCGCTAGTTTCATAGATTTAAATATGCGAGATACCGACCGGGGGAATGCCCTCGAACAGCCAGGTGCTCAGGTAGCGCTCCCCGGTATCGGGAAGAACGACAACTATCGTTTTTCCGTCAGATGAAGGCTCTTTTGCGATCTCAACGGCGGCGTGCATGGCGGCGCCGGAAGAAATTCCGCAGAATATCCCCTCCTCGCGCATAAGCCGCCTTGCCATAGCGCCCGCCTGCTCGTCGCCGACAGGCACCACGGCGTCGATAAGGTCACGCCGCAATATTTCAGGCACGAAATTGGCGCCGATACCCTGTATCCGGTGAGGTCCGGGCTTGCCTCCCCCCAGGAGCGGGGAGGCGGCGGGCTCTACGCCGATTATCCTGAGCCCGGGGCGGCGCTTCTTAAGCGCTCTGGCGACGCCCGTTATCGTTCCCCCGGTCCCTATCCCGGCCACCAGCACGTCTATTTTCCCGTCCGTATCGCTCCAGATCTCTTCCGCGGTAGTGGTTTCATGGATGAGCGGATTGGCGGGGTTGGAAAATTGCCGGGGCATGAAAGCGCCGGGAACTGAGGCTTGTATTTCTTCGGCCTTCGCTACGGCTCCGGCCATCCCCGCCGAACCCGGGGTCAGAACTATCTGCGCCCCGAAAGCGTCCATGATCTTGCGTCTCTCAATGCTCATGGTTTCCGGCATGGTAAGGACCAGGCGGTAGCCCCTTATAGCGCAGATCCAGGCCAGCCCTATCCCGGTATTGCCGCTGGTGGGCTCTACCACCAGCGCGCCCGGCTTCAGCAAACCCTTTTCCTCGGCGTCTTTCAGCATGCCCCAGGCCGCCCTGTCCTTCACGCTGGAGGTAGGATTGAAGAATTCAAGCTTGGCCAGCAGAAGCGCCGAAGTGCAGCACACACGGTTTATTTTTACCAGAGGCGTGCGGCCTATGAGGCCTATCATGTTCCCGGCGTATTTCATTTCTTTACCATTTCCTTTCTCAGATCGTCCAGCTGCTGCTGCATCCGCCGCATTTCTTCGCTGCAATAGTCCGGCAGCTTGTTATGGTCCAGCTGCGCCTTGGCCGGCGCTCCGCCGCGCGCGCTGTGCGCCGGGACGCCGAACACCGTGGTGTCCGGCGGAACTTCCTGCAGGACCACCGAGCCCGCTCCTATGCGCGAGCGGTCTCCGATCCTTATCGCGCCGAGAATGATCGCGCCGGAGCCCACCACCACGCCATTGCCCAGCGTAGGATGTCGCTTTTTATGCTCCAGCGAGGTTCCGCCCAGGACCACCCCCTGGTACATCAGGACGTCGTCGCCGATCTCGGCCGTCTCGCCTATGACGACCCCCATGCCGTGGTCTATGAAAAAGCGGCGGCCTATTTTAGCGCCGGGGTGGATCTCGATCCCGGTCAGCAGGCGGGCCAGGTGCGAGATCAGGCGGGCCGGGAAATAGAGGCCCATTTCCCAAAGACTGTGGGCCGGCCGGTAAAGCCACACGGCATGCAGCCCGGGGTAGCATAAAAGCACTTCGGGAAGACTGCGGGCGGCGGGGTCTTTTTCGAAAACCGTCTTTATGTCCTCGGCGATGTTCATTTTTTCCTTTTTGGAGAGGCCATGGTTTTTGCCAGCCCCGAAAGTATTATATAATTTTTATATAAGCGGCCTGTTTATCCCGGAGAAAACAAAGATGTCCACCATACTTATGATCGACGACGACGAGGATTTCGGGGACCTTGTCTCCCTGCATTTCTCCGGGCAGGGACATACGGTAGCCCTGGCCCACAACGGGAAAGACGGCATGAAAAAGGCCGCGACCCTTAAGCCGGATATCATCTTCCTGGACGTAACGATGCCCGAAATGAACGGGATAGAAGTGCTGAGGGAACTGCAGGCGGGCGACGAAACGGCGGACATCCCGGTCTTTATCATGACCGGCAACTTTTACGACAAGGGCATGAGCCAACTCTTTACCCAGGAGAGGAACTGCCGGGACTTTATCAGCAAACCCGTAAGCCTCGCCAATTTGCAGCAGAAAGTGGAAACCCTGCTTAAGAAAAAATAAGCGTACGGCCGCCGCGGAGGCGGCCATAGAAAAGAGAAGACCGGGCCAGTCCCGGTCTTCTCTTTTCCGCCCGCAGCGGCTATATTTTAGAGATGTCCAGTATGCCGCCCTGCAGCCTGAAACTGTAGCTCCTCTCGAAAGCGGGAAAAGTGACCCCGGAAGGTTTTATATCCGAAGCGTTAAAAATAAAATAGGTGGTCGCGTCCACTACCGGGAAAGGGAGCATCAGAAGCAGCAGTTTGGAAGTGAATTTCGCCCCGCCGGGCCCCTGGACTATCTCGTTCCCATAGGCCAGCTTATAAGACCTGCCCAGCCTGACGTCCACGCCCCTGGCGGCCACGGCCTCCCCGATCTTCTTAAGGGTAGCGCTGAGCGCCACGCCGCGCGGCCCCTTAACTTCAAGCACGCTTTCCTCCGGGGAAGTGGCGTCGGCGAGGATCTTTACCACGTACTTCTCCCCGTCTATAGTTACCGTCTTTGAGCCGCTGTAAAAGATCCCCCAGTTAATAATATCCCCGGCCCGTACGAAGTAGCTCTCGCTCCTGCCGGTCGTCAGCACCAGGAAAAATTTCTCCTTTTCCTCGCAGGAGTTGCCGCCGTCCGGGCAGTTAGCCGCCTTGGTGCCGCTGACATACACCTTCGTGCCTGCACCGGTGGTAAAAGTAATGGCGGGTTTGAGATAGGCGTTCCTTATAGGTTCAAGTTTGATAGAGACGACAGGGGCCTTTTCGAGGCCGCCCGCGCCCTTTTCCCCCGACAGTTGCAGCGCCCACGGCATTTCGGCGCGGCCGAAGCCGCGGAAAAGGTCCAGGCTCCCGGACTCAGGCTGGCCGGCGGATCCGGCGGCCGGCAAAGGAACTTCCGGCATTTCCACGGCTTCCACTCCGAGGCCGGCCGACCTCAAAACATCGCTTCCGGCAGCGGAAGAGCAAGGAATTAAATTCAGGAACAGGAGCCCCGCCGCCATGACCTTTACAATATTTTCCATAGATTGTCGCTCTCCTGCTTAATTTTTCTGCCTTCAAAGTATTTATACCACAGGAACGCTCAGCCGGCAAGCCCGAATGGGCTTGACTTGTCAAGCTATTGTGCCCATCTGTAAATAGGACTTTGGACCCAGACGAGAAGGTATTTGAAGCGAGGACTATTATCTTACCAGCGGCTTGAAGCCAGAGACGAAAAGAAGCAATTCTACCGGGCCCACGGACTTCACGGTGCGCACCTCGCGCACCATCAGGAAAAGCGGGATAACGGCCAGGGCACGGAGGAAAGCGGAAATAAGCAGGAGGAAAACAAAAGCGCTGCCCCACAGGGCGGGAAGGCGCTCGTAAAGCCAGCCGCCCGCGAGCGCGCCGCCGAACTGGGCGAGGCCGTTAGTGAAGCTGAAAAAAGCGTTATAGCCCGCGCGGGAATGGGCCGGGATGGTCTCGTAAATAAAATTATTCATGCCGATAAGATAGGCGCCCCAGATTACTCCGGAATACATCTCCACGGCGGCCAGGTAATAAAAATTCCGGTGTAGCGCCCAGAGGAGCGGGACTGTCGGGATAAGCAGGAAGGCGGCCTTGAGTATCTTCACGCTGCCGTAGGCGTCGGCCGCCTGCCCCCAGCGCTTCATGAACAGGTAGGTCATAAGCGGGCCTATGCTCATCAGGACCATGTACTGCAGGTAATCGCACTTAAGCTCTTTGAGGGAGTATACGCTGAAGTAAGGCGCGGCCAGGTAAGTGGACCCCAGCAGCACAAGCACGGAGAAAAAAAGCGCGGGAACCCTGCCCCTGCGGAAATCGAGAGAGGTTAAAAAGTTCACCTCAGTGCCGCGCGGCATATGGAAGCAGGTGCGCGGCTCGTACATGGCGGTGATGAAATAATAGGACAGGCACCTGAAAACGCCCGCGGCGCAGAAAACGGCGCAGAAGCCCCAAAGCGCCCCCCCGCCGGCCAGGCCGAGGATCTTCGAAGCCAGGAAGCTGGCCGCGAAAAAAGTAAGCCCGACCACCTGGAAGCGGAAGCCGAAGAAATTCCCGCGCCTGGAAGCCGGGATATATTCGCCCATGAGCACGGCCCAGGGCGGGCCGGACATGTTCCCGGCTACCGTATACACGACCACCGAGGCCAGTAGCGCCGGGAAGGCCGCTGCGGACGGCAGGAAAACAGCCCCGGCGGCGGCGAAGAGCGAAAGCGCCTGGAGGCCCACGGTAAGAAGCAGCGCCTTTTTGCAGCTGCCCAGGCCCTGCACCATTTTTTCATTGAAGAACTGGAAGAAAGAAGACGCCAGCGAGGGGACGGAGCGCAGGACGCCGATCCCCATTGTGGAAGCGCCGAGGGCCATCGCGAAAGGCACGGCGTAGGGGTCGGCGAAACCGCTCATCGCCGCCCAGGCCAGCCCGTCTTTTATGGAAGCTTTTACGCTGGTTTTTACCCGCCGTTTTTGCATGTTGTCCGTAAATTATATAAATTATGAACTGCGGCCAAGGGGGACCTATGAACGAAACAGTTCCGCTCAAAACTTTAACCGGCCATAACGACGGCGTTCTGACCCTGGCTTTTTCCCCCTGCGGGAAATTCCTGGCCACGGCCGGCGAAGACAATACCATACGGCTCTGGGACAATCCCGACGGGATACAGATACAGTCCATCCAGGCCCATAAAGGCGACGTGCGCTGCGTGGCCTTCGATCCCGACGGCGACGTTTTCGCCTCGGCCTCCTGGGACAAGACCATCAAGATCTGGCAGACCTCCGACTGCTCCACTTTGGCCGAGGCCGCGCAACATGAAGGCCCGGTAAACTGCCTGGCCTTCTCTCCGGACGGGAAGCTCCTTTATTCCGGCTCCGACGACGCCACCATAAAAGTTTTTTCTTCGCCCAAGGGTTCCCTGAAGGACACTTTCAAACCGGAGATCGGGGACATCAAGGCCCTGGCCGTTTCCTCGAAAGGCCTCCTGGCCGCGGGCGGCTCGGAGCTCCAGTTCCTAGACGATTCAGGCAAGATGCTGAAAGACAATGACAACTACCTCTACGGGATAAAGCACCTGGCTTTCTCCCCGGACGGAAAAATGCTCGCGGCCGCCACCGGCATGGAAAAACGTCTCGAGATCTGGAACGCGGAAACGCTCGAGGAGGCCGGGTCGGTAAAGGACACCGACTGGATCAACTGCGTGGCTTTCACCATGGACGGGAAACATGTCGTGACAGGCGGAACCGCCGTAAAGATCTGGGACCCCGTTTCCGGGACCTGCGTCAGGACCCTGGAGGGCCATACCGACGAGATCTACGATATAGCCGTCTCGCCGGACGGGAAATACATCGCCTCGGCTTCGAACGACAAGACCGTGAAGCTCTGGGCCCTGTAAAAGCGCCGCGGCCTTTCCGCGTGCCCCGCGGAACGACCTTTTACACGGATTTTACATTCCAGCGGTTACTCAAATTCATATAATTTGAAGGATACTTCAGCTTAACTCAACAGGAGCCTATAAATGTCCGAAGCCCCCGTCCACGCGCCCGAATACCGCCGCCGCCGTTTCCTGAACTGGTTCCCCCTCGGCCTCACCTACGCCACTTTCTACATGGGCCGCTACAACCTGAACGTAGCGTCCAAGACCATGATGGACATGTTCCACCTCAGCAAGGCGGAGTTCGGCATTATCGCCACCGCCGGCTTCTGGACCTACGCGCTCTCCGTCATGTTCAACGGCCCGCTGGCCGACCGCATCGGCGGCAAGAAGGCGATACTCTTCGGCGCCCTGGGCGCTTCGCTGCTCAACCTTGTGATCGGGCTGCTGTTCCTGAACGGCTGGAGCACCAAGCTTATCGTCGGGATGTCGCTGCTCTACGCCGTGAACCAGTATTTCCAGTCCTTCGGCGCCCTCTCCGTGGTAAAAGTGAACGCCCCCTGGTTCCACGTCAAGGAGCGCGGCGTGTTCGGCGGCATCTTCGGCATCATGATCTCGGGCGGCTACTTCCTGGCCATGACGGTCGGCGGCTGGATCATGTCGAATATGGCCTGGTACATGGTGTTCCTGATCCCGTCCGCCGCTATCTTCACGATGTTCCTTGTCGACCTGTATCTCGTGAAGGATACGCCGAAGCAGGCCGGCTTCGAGGACTTCAATACCGGCGACGCCTCCTCACACGAGAAGGACAAGGAAACGCCGCTTAAGCTGGGCGAGCTCGCCACCCGCATCTTTCACAACCCCGTGATAGTTACGCTGGCCGTCTCCGAATTCTGCACCGGCTTCGTCAGGCAGGGCCTGCTGCTCTGGTTCGTGCCCTTCCTCAGCGAGGTGCACAAGATCGAGCACGGCGGCACGCTGTTCACGATAGCGACCTCCGGCATCACCGTCGGCGGCATACTCGGCGGAATAATGTGCGGCTGGATGTCGGATAAGCTGTTCCAGTCGCGCCGCCCGCCCGTGGCCTTCATCTTCTACCTGCTGCAGATAGTCTCCCTGTTCATACTCGGCCAGACCCACAGCCCCCTGGTGGCGTCCTTCATGATAGGCGTCTCCTGCATGTGGATCTTCGGCGTGCACGGCATGCTTACGGGCACGGCCTCGATGGACTTCGGCGGGACCCGCGCGGCCTCCTCGGTGGCGGGCCTGCTCGACGGCGTGCAGTACCTGGCCTCCGGCCTCACCGGCTTCCTGATGGGCCACTACCTGGACAAATGGGGCTGGGGCTCCTGGACCTATATGATAATGCCTTTCTCCCTGATGGGAGCGCTGCTCATGACGCGCCTCTGGAACGAGACGCCGCTCAGGAAGCCAGTCCCCGCGGAGGGAACTCTCGAAGAGCACCGCCCGCTGGTGGAAGACGAAGCGTAAAGGCCTTAACCCCGCAAATAAAAGAACCGCGGCCGGCCCGCGGTTCTTTTATTTTACCGGAGTTTCAGTCCGGATAATACGGCTGGTTCAGCCTATAGATCTGCCAGCCCTCGGGAATAAGGTCGTAAACGGACTGTCCCTCGGCGAGGAGCAGGTCGTGCAGCTGGCGGTAAGCCGCCTCGTCGGCGGGCCGGAAACCGGTGATGTCCGCGACCGACCCCAGCGCCCGCCGTCCCTCGGCCGTCCCGGCCAGCGTTAAGAAGGCGTCCGACAGCGCCTTGCGTTTCTCCGGGCCGAGGCTGTACCGCACGATCAGCGGCTCATTGGGTATCCTTCCGGTATACACAAGGATCTTTAGCCCCGGGTAGCGCGAGGCCTGCCTGGCGTAAGTGGCCGCCGCGTACACCTCTCCTTTCACCAGCTTCTTCAGGTTGTCCTCATGGGTAGGAGCGAAATATGCGGCCACAGTGATCCCCGCGCGCTTGAGTAAAATAGCGGGCAGGGTAAAGCCGCTGACGGAGTAGGGCCCGACAAAGCCGAATTTCCTGCCGGCAAGGTCCTTCACGCTGTCAGCTCCCCCGGAGGTGCGGGTAAGGATGGCGCCCTCGTATTCAGCGAGCTTGTCCCCGCGCAGGGCCTGCAGCTCGGGGCGCACGCCGTATTCCTCCCTGGCGACCAGGTATTCCTCAAGCGTCACAAGGCCGGCGTCGGCCAGGCCGGCGCTGAACTGTTTTATCGCCGCCGCCGGAGTTTCCGCGACTTTAAGGTCGACGGACAGCCCTGTGGCGGCCTGCAGATGCTTCCTGATGAAAGCGAGCGCGCCCGGGGAAGGCGAGTGAGCCGGCGAAAAGACCACTACCAGCGGATTCTCCGGAGTCCCGATAGTTCTCTCGTCCCTGCGCGAACAGCCGCCCAGCGCCAGCGCCGCCGCGACGCAGAGCGCCGCGTATTTATGGACGACCGCGCCCATGGCCGATTTATTTGAATTGGACATTGTCCCCCCTTTTTCCGCTCCCCCGACCGAACAGATCCCCGCCATGGAGATCCTGCCGGCTAACCAGGCCGGCATACACACTTTCTAGCATAAACGTGCCGCGATTTACAACCGCGCGGAGGGAGCATCTCAGGCCTCGGCGGGAGCGGCCGCATACCAGCGCCGGCCTATCCACAGGGAGACGTTCACCAGCCCTATCAGCACAGGAACTTCCACCAGGGGCCCGATCACCGCCGCGAAAGCCGCGCCGTGGCCTATGCCGAAGGTGGCGATGGCCACCGCTATGGCCAGTTCGAAATTATTTGAAGCGGCGGTGAAAGATAAAGTAGCGGATTCGCCATAGGACGCGCCGGCCTTTTTGCTCATGAAGAAAGAGGCGAAGAACATCAGCGTGAAATAGACAAGCAGCGGTATCGCCACCCGCACAACGTCGAAAGGGACCTGAACAATGTTCTCTCCCTTTATGGAGAACATCACGACGATGGTAAAGAGCAGGGATACCAGGGTGACCGGGCTTATCAAAGGGATGAATTTAGAGTTGTACCACTCCTTGCCTTTGGCCCCTATCAGCGTAAAGCGCGTAATAATTCCGGAAATAAAAGGTATCCCAAGGTAGATGAATACGCTTTTGGCTATCTCCCTCATGGTTATATTGACCACAGCTCCTTCCAGGCCGAGCCAGCGCGGAACAAGGGTCACGAAGAAATAGGCGTAGACTGAGAAGAACAGGACCTGGAACACGGAGTTGAAGGCAACCAGGCCGGCGCAGTATTCCCGGTCGCCCTTCGCCAGGTCGTTCCAGACTATCACCATGGCTATGCAGCGGGCCAGGCCTATCATGATAAGACCCACCATATATTCAGGCTTATCCCTGAGAAAGATCACCGCGAGCGCCGTCATAAGCACCGGCCCTACCAGCCAGTTCTGGACCAGAGAAAGCGCCAGCACTTTTTTATTCGAGAAAACCCTGTGCATTTCCTCGTATTTCACTTTCGCGAGCGGCGGATACATCATCAGTATCAGGCCGATGGCTATCGGGATTGAAGTTGTACCTACGCTGGAAGCGGCGTTGAACCGCGCCACGGCTGAAGGCCAGAGCCAGCCCGCGCCCACTCCGGCGGCCATGGCGGAAAATATCCAGAGAGTAAGATACCTGTCCAAAAAAGAAAGTTTCTCGCTTATCGCGCTCATTTTACACCCCCTGCTTGAATATCCCGGGCAGCCTCGCCACGAATTCCTTAATTTCGTCCCGAACCCGGCGGTAAGCGGCCAGGGCTTCCTCCTCGGTCCCGGCCTCTTTTGCCAGGAACGGAGGGTCCTCGAAACTCCTGTGGAGTTTTTTCGTTTTGCCGGACCACGCCGGGCAGGCCTCGCGGGCATTATCGCAGACCGTGACCACCAGGTCGAAAGCGACAGCCTTGAGCTCGTCCGCATGCTTGGAGCGGTGGCCGGAAATGTCGACCCCCGCTTCGGCCATCGCTTTGATCGCGCGCGGGTCTACGCCGTGCGGCGCAGTTCCGGCGGAATAAGCCTCAATCACACCCGGGTGCAGCTTTTCAGCCCAGCCCTCGGCCATCTGGCTGCGGCAGGAGTTCCCGGTACATAAAAACAGGACCTTCATGCGCCCTCCGGCCCGATCAGTGCCCGCAGCCGCAGCCGCCTTCAGGATCCGGGAGGCCGGTCACTACTATCTCGCCGTCCTCCCCGCAGTCGATGACGGCTTTGGCCAAATGCAGCTGGGCGTCCTTGTGCACGTAAAGCTTGAGATCTTTTTTCAGTACTTCCAGGTCGTCCTTCCCGGGCTTCTCCACCAGGTCCATGGCTACGCTCGGGCCGCAGCAGCCCTCCGTCATGAAAACGCGCAGGCAGGCGCCTTTTTTATGCTCCTTAATGATAGCCTTAAGCTTCTCGATCGCGGCGTCTTTTATCTCCATTTCAGTTTCCTCCTGTTGATTTTAAAACGGCGGCAGCTCAGCAGTTGCAGCCAACCACGCAAATTCCTTTACGGCGCAGGGACAGTCTTTTCCCAAGGCGGGCGATGTCCCCGGCCACGGTTCCGCAGCAGGGCGCGGGGCTCACCAGGTTCCTGATGAATTTCCCCAGCGGCCCGGGAGCCGGGCGCAGCGCGTACATGGCCCAGCGGCCTTTCTTTGCCTTGGTGATAAGGCCGGCGGCGCAAAGCGCACCCAGGCAGCGCGAAACATTGTACTGGCTCTCCCCCATGGCGTCCACCAGCTCGCACACGCAGAGCGGCCCGCCGGCATAGGCCAGGAGCGCCGCCGCCCGCAGGCGCTTGGGTTCAGCCAGGGCCTTGAGGGCCTTCACGGAGTCTTCAATATCTCGACTAGTTCCGCTCATATATGCTATTATATGCATATATCGGCGCGCTGTCAAGCACCGCGGCGCGCCCTGAACCTTTAAGCTCTACGGAGACCCTATGCAGCAGCGTCCGCAAAAAATATTAATGCCTTTCCTGACCGCCCCGGCTCCTGCCTGCGGCATTGAGCGGGTCTCGCCGGAGTACACCTCCGCTGACAGGCTGGCGGCCTGGAAAGCCCGCTGGGGCATCGGCAGGCTGGGCTACAAAATAAAGCCGGGGCTTTATTCCCTGGGCGAGCCTTCGGCGGCTTCCCCCGTTTTCGCCTCCGCCAATTACAGACTGAGTTTCGACGCGCTTAGAAGGAATCTTAAAGATATCAGCGCCTGGCTGCTGGTCCTCGACACGAAAGGGATCAATGTCTGGTGCGCCGCGGGCAAAGGAACCTTCGGGACGCTGGAGCTGACGCGCTCGATCATGGAGACGGGCCTGGCAAAGCTTGTAACGCGCAAGAGCGTCATCCTCCCCCAGCTCGGCGCTCCCGGCGTCAGCGCGCACAGGGTGAAGGCCTATACCGGTTTTTCGGTCGTCTATGGCCCGGTGCGGGCGGAGGACATACCGGAATTCCTCAGGCAGGAAGGAAAAGCGGCGCCTGAAATGCGCAAGGTCAATTTCGGGTTATGGGACAGGCTGGTCCTGGCGCCCGTCCAGCTGGTGATCTTCGGGAAGTACCTGCTTCCGCTCTCGATACTTCTGTACCTGGCCGGCTATAAAGCGGACGCGGCCCTGACCGCGGCGGCGCTGTTCGCCGGCGGCGTGCTGCTGCCTGCGCTCCTCCCCTGGCTGCCCGGAAGAGCTTTCTCCGTCAAGAGCGCCTTCGCCGGCCTGGCCGCAATAGCGGCGCTTGCGCCCTTTCTCGCGCTCGACCCTTACCAGCTCTGTGCGAGGGCGCTTATTTATATTCCCCCCGCCTCGTTCATCGGCCTGGATTTCACCGGCGCCTCAACTTACACCTCGTTATCGGGCGTAAAAAAAGAAATGCGCGCGGCCCTGCCGGTGCAGTCGGCCGCCCTGCTCCTCGGGCTGCTCATGCTCGGCTTAAGAAGGTTCTTATGACAATGAAATATCTGAAAGGCGTGTCTACGCTCAAACTGGATACCGCTAAATGCACCGGCTGCGGGATGTGCCTGAAAGTCTGCCCTCACGCCGTATTTATTCTTGAAAACCGGAAAGCCGTCATTACGGACGCCGACCTCTGCATGGAATGCGGCGCCTGCGCCGGGAACTGCCCTGTCGAAGCTCTCTCGGTAACCAAAGGCGTAGGCTGCGCCCAGGCTGTAATAAAAGGCTTCCTGAACGGAACCGAACCCGACTGCGGCTGCGGAGACGACTCCTCCTGCTGCTGAAAACGGGAAACGGGGACAGGCTACTTTTTCACAAAATGATTTCCCGGAAAATAAAGTTGCCTGTCCCCTTTCTTTTCACGACCTGATCATTACCAGGGCCATTTTGAATTTCTTTACGGCTTTAAGGGCGTGGGGTTTATTTGCGGGCATGATTATGAATTCCCCCGCTTTTACCTTATGCGGCTTGCCGGCTATAAGGATCTCTGCCTCGCCGTCGAGGATCTCCACCATCGCGTCGAAAGGGGCCGTATGCTCGCTCAGGCCCTGGCCCTTGTCGAAAGAGAAGATAGTGACCGTGCCGGTCTTCTTCTGCAATATGGTGCGGCTGACCACGGCGCCTTTGTCGTAGCCCACAAGGTCTTTGGCCTTAAGCGCCTTACCGACAAGTTCTTCCTCGTTTTCTTTTTTCATATAGTCTCCTCGAGTCCTAATTTAAAGTCTGCCTGAATCTCTTATAGGCCATACCGCCCGTAACCAGGGCCATCAGGCAGAGAGCGCCCAGGTTGGTCCAGAACACATGGCTGTCCCCGCCTTTAAGCATGATATTGCGGAAAAGACGGACGAAATACATGAGCGGGTCCAGGTAGGCCGCGGCTATGACGGCCCTTGGCATATTCTCTATCGGGTACATCACGCCGCTCATCAGTATAGAGGGAAAGAGGAACATGAAGCCGCCCAGCATCGCCTGTTGCTGGTTCTTCGAGACCGTCGAGATAAAAGTCCCGACGCTGACCGTGGTCACTACGAAAGCCAGAGCGGCCAGCCCAAGCTGCCAGAGCGGCCCGCGCACCGGCACCCCGAAGATCAAATAGCCCGCCGTTACCACCAGCGCCGCGTCAAGCAGACCCAGGACCACATAAGGAACTGTCTTGCCCAGCAAAACTTCCTTGTTCGAAAGAGGGGCGGAGACTATAGTTTCGAAGGTCCCCATCTCGCGCTCGCGCGTCAGCGACATCGCGGTGAGGATTATGGTTATCAGGCAGACCAGCATGCCCATCACTCCCGGGACCAGGAACATGGAAGACTCCATGGCCGGGTTATAAAGCACCCGCACGTCGAACTTGAGCGCCGGTTCCGCCCTCCCTCCGTATTCCCTGGCCGCTGCCGCCGCGATGATATTCTTAGCGTACGCTTCCACCGCCCTGGCCTTGCTCGCATTGGAGGCGTCCACCAGGAGCTGCATTTTCCCCCCGCCCCGCTCGGCCGAGCGCGCCAGACCTTCGTCCGGGGCTATCAGCACCGCGTCGGCCCGGCCGGAGGCGATAAGTTCGAAAGGGTCCTCGCCGGGTGAATAACCGGCCCGCGCGAACCAGCCGGAGGCGTAAAAGCTTCCCGTAACGCGCTCGAACATAGCGTCGCCCGGGCGGGAAAAAGCCGCGAGCTTGATATTCTTTATCTCGGTGGAAAGAGCCAGGCCGAATATGGTCATCTGCAGTACGGGCGCGCCGAACAGGAGCGCGCGCATCCTGACGTCGCGAAGCGTCTGGACCAGCTCCTTCTTTATAAAAGCCCTCAGCGTAACGTTCATATTATTCGAGGTCCGTCTTGAATTTCTTTATCGCCAGCGCGAGCATCCCGAAGCTCAGAAGCCCCAAAGCCAGGAAAGGCACGGCGAGCTCCTGCAGGGTAGCCCCCTTCAGGGTGATGCCCCGCGCCGCGGCCATGAACCACCGCGGCGGCAGCAGCATGGTCAGATACTGGAAAAATTTCGGCATGCTCTCGACGGGAAAGATAAAACCCGACAGCAGCATGGAAGGCAGCAGCCCGCTCATCATCGAGAACTGCATCGCCACCTGCTGCTGGCGGGTCAGAACCGAGATCAAAAGCCCCTGGGAGAGCGCGGCCGTCACGAAAAGCAGGCAGGCCGCGAGATAGAGGAAATGGCTGCCCTCGAAAGGTACGCCGAAAACTACCCGGGAGACGAGGTAGACGAAGAAGACCCCGGCCAGGACCAGCGCGCCGTACGGAGCAAGCTTGCCGATTATTATCTCAAGCGGGCGGACCGGGGTGGAAAGCAGGAGCTCCATAGAACCGTTCTCCCATTCCCGCGCCACCGTCAGCGCCGTGAGCAAGATCGCCAGCAGCCCTATTATTATCGCGGCCAGGCCGGGCACGGTGAACCACCTGCTGTTCAGCTCCGGATTATAGAGGAAACGAGTCTCGGCCGAAATAGGCTCGCGCACCGGCGCGCCTGTCAGCTTGGCCTGGGCGGCCCGCTGTATGCCGGGGAGATAACCCATAACCGCGGCCGCTTTCGAATTATCGCTGCCGTCCATCACGAACTGCGCCTCCGCCTGGCTGCCGCCCTGTATCTTCTTCGAGAAACCTGGCTCTATAAAAAGCGCCGCGGCCGCGCGCCCCGAATCCAGCATGGCCACCGGGCCAAGGCCGGAAACCGGATCTACGGGGTGAAAATAACCTGAGGCCAGGAAAATTTCTTTGAGCCTGCGGGCCGCGGGACCATTATCCCTGTCCGAGACGGCCAGTTTTATTTCCCTGACCTCGAAGTCGATAGCATAACCGAAGAAACTGACAAGAAGCACCGGCAGGCCGAGGGCGATGGCCAGGGTGAAAGGATCGCGCAGGATATGCATGACCTCTTTGCGGGCTATCGAATAAGCCCGGTGGATATTGAAGCCGCTCATCTCTCGGCCCCCTCTACCAGCCTTATGAAGACGTCTTCCAGGGAAGGCTTGATAAGGGCATGGGAAGACGAGGACGGCAGTGCGGATAAAGCGGCGTCCATAGCCGGCCTGTCGCTGAAAGCCGCGTGCCAGCGCATGCCCTGCGGGGAAAGCTCGAGCAGGCCCCGCGCTTTTTCCAGGCCTGAAATAAATGAAGAAGCGTCCTCCCCCTTAAAATCCAGCTCGGCCATAGGGCCGGGAAAAGCGGACTTCTTCAATTCTTCCGGCGATCCAAGAGCTATCAGCTTGCCGGTGCGCATCAGGGCGATGCGGCCGCACTGTTCCGCCTCGTCCATATAATGCGTGGTGACTATCACCGTCTTGCCCAGGGCGGTTATACGGCGTATCAGCGACCAGAACCGCGCGCGGGAGGCCGGCGCCACGCCTGAAGTCGGCTCGTCGAGGAAAACTATTTCCGGGTCATGCAGCATCGCGGCCGCAAGCGCGAGCTCCTGTTTTATTCCGCCTGGAAGCGAGGCTACCATTGAAGTAAGCGGCTTGTCGAAAGCGATCAGCTCGAAAAGCTCCCTCCTGCGCTTTTTGGCGTAAGCCGGCTCCAGTTTGCGCAGCCCGGCGGCGAAATCCAGGTTCTCTCCCACGGTCAGGTCATTGTAAAGCGTGAACTTCTGGGACATATAGCCCACTATCTTTTTGATCCCCCGCCCCCCATCCTCGAAGCCAAGGCCGCCTACCAGCGCGGAGCCGGAAGTGGGAACGAGGAGGCCGCAAAGCATGCGGATGGTGGTGGTCTTCCCGGCGCCGTTCGCGCCGAGGAAGCCGAAGATCTCCCCCCTGTTCACCGTGAAGGAGACATTATCCACGGCGGTGAAGTCGCCGAACTTTATAGAGAGACCTTTCACTTCCAGGGCGGCGGGGGTTTTCATTTATGCGCCCCCTTTTTTATGAAGATCTCCTCGAAATTCGCGGCGCCGGTCTCTTTAAGCACAGCCCGCGGTTCGCCGGAGGCAAGCAGCCGCCCCGAATCGAGAAGGTGCACCCTGGAGCAGCGCTCGGCCTCGTCCATATAGGCCGTGGAAACTATGATAAGTATTTTATCAGCGGCCAGGCTGTAGAGAAGCTCCCAGAATTCCCTGCGGCTTATCGGGTCCACCCCGTTGGTGGGCTCGTCGAGCAGGAGCACGGACGGCGATTGAAGCAGCGCGCACATCAAGCCCAGTTTCTTATACATCCCGCCCGAAAGCTGCCCGGCGCGGCGGTCCCGGAATTTTGCGAGCCTGGTTATTTCAAGCAGCTCCGCCGAGCGGCTGGCGTAGACCGCGGGGTCCAGCCTGTAAAGCTCGCGGAAGAACTCAAGGTGCTCGTCTATGGAAAGGTCGGGGTAAAGACTGGCCTGCTGCGGCATATAGGCGAGGCTCGGCCGCAGCTCGCTGAAAGCGGCGGGCTTCCCGTCGCTGAAATAATGAATGCCGCCCGCGGACGGCTTAAGCAGCCCGGCAAGCAGGCGCATGGTCGTGGTCTTGCCCGCCCCGTCGGAACCGATAAGCCCGTGCAGGAGCCCGGCCGAAAAATCAAAAGAGACATCGGCCAGGGCCTGTGTCCTGGCGAACGATTTCTTCAAATTCTCCGTCTTTATCGCAAAATTCATTTTCCGCCTTTCCCGCTCTTTCTATTCCGGAAGTTTGATCTCTATGGTCATCCCAGGCTTAAGAGTTTCGTCCGGGTTAGGGAAACTGACCTTGACGGCAAAGACGAGCCTGGTCCTTTCTTTGCGCGTCTGGACGTTCTTGGGCGTGAATTCGGCCTCGGAATAGATCACGGAGATTCTCCCGGTAAATTCTTTATCACCGGCTTCCGGCAGGAAGCCTTTCACTTCCATCCCCTGCTTGATCTTCGCCAGCATATCGTGCGGGACGTAAATATAGGCCCAGACCTCGGAGAGATCGGCCACGGTGGCCAGCTTGGTGCCCGGGCCCACCAGCTCGCCTTTTTCCCTGTAGGAATAGAGCAGGCGCCCGTTGACCGGTGACTTTACCGAGCACCAGTCCACCTTCAGCGCCGAATCGTCCCGCTTGTATTTAAGCCGGTCATAGTTTTCCTTCGAGAGCGAGCCGCCTTTATAAAGCTCGTCGGCGCGTTTAAAGTCCTCCGCCGCGATGCCGGCCGCCAGCCGCAGGTCGCCGCAGTCGATGGAAGTGAGCACCGCGCCCAGCTTTACCGGGTCGCCTTCCCGAGCACCGTAGGACTCTATCACGCCGGAAATGCGGGCGGACAGGTCGGTCTCGGTGGCCTCTATCGTTCCGCTGTAGCGGAAATCCCGGCCGTTCTTAACCTTGAAGAAGACGACCGAGCCGATGACGATCAGCAGAACCAATGGGATTATTTTTTTCTTCATATTATTTGACGCTCCCGTTCAGGCTGTCCAATACGGCCAGCCTTAATAGTATTTCAGCATTGGCCGAAGCGGCCAGGGTTTTCGCCTGAAGCTGCTTGAGATTCGCGCTTTCCACGTCCAGCCAGGTCCCGCCGCCGGCCTTGTAGACTTCATAAGCCAGCCTGGCGGCCTCGTCGGCGTCGTCCACAGCGCCGATATTTATGGACTGCTCGGCCAGCAGGGCGTTATAGGCGTCGAGCGACTTTTTATAATCTTTGTCGGAGAGAAGGACGGCTTCGGTCTTTTTCTCGGCAGCGGCCTCGGCGTTAAGCTCGCTTTCGCGCCGCTTCTCGCCAGACCGCCCGCTTTCGAAAAGCGGCAGGTTCAGCGACAGCGAAGCCGAATTCTGGACGAAAGAGTAGAGGTTCGGACCGTTTGGATAGTCCAGCGAGCTGCGCGCGCCCAGGACCAGGCGGGGCAGCTTCTCGGCCTTATAGCCGGCCGCTAGGGCCCTCTGCGCCTGGGCGGAATTCTCCGCGGCCCTTACCGAAGGCAGGCTCTTCTCCAGTCCGCCCGCGGCTGCGGGAAGCAGGCGGCTCAGGATCTCAGTATAGGGTTCCGCCTTTATGAAAAGCTGCGCTTCCTGCCCGTCGCCGTAATCGCGCCCGGCCAGGCGCGCGTCCAGAGGCAGGGAAGCTCCCTCCGGGAGGTCCAGCCCGGTGATAAAACCGAATTCCCGCAGCTCCGCCGAAAGTTCGGCGCGGGCCCGGAGGAAATCCCGGCGGCGGGAAAGGGTTTCCTGCCTTGCCCGTATCTCGTCAAGGCGGCTTCGGGCTCCGGCTTTCGCGCCGAGCGAGATGTCTTTAAGCTGGTTCAGAGAAAGCTGCAGGTTCTCCCCGATAAGGTAAACCCGCTCCAGGGCCAGCTGCAGCTGGAAATAGGCGACGCGAGCCCTGAGCAGGGCCTGCCTGCGAATATTCTCAGCCTCGGCTGAGCGCGCCGCGGCCGTTTTCAGGACGGCGTCCCGGTTCTTCTTCAGGACGCCCCCGTCGAACAAAGTCCAGTAAGCCGACGGGCCAAGGGTATAATTCCAGTTATCGCCGAGCGGCCTGCTTCCCCCCAGGGCCTTAGGCATGGCGATGGAGGGAACCGTCTCATTATAGCGCAGGCTGCCTTCCAGGCTGAAGCGCGGATAGAGAGGCGAGTCCGCCGCCCGGGCCGCCGCAGCCGCGGCCTCGGCTGAAAACCTTGCGCCGCGGTACTGGTTCGATACCGCCAGGGCGCTCTCTTCCGCCGCGCGCAGGGTGAGGGACAGCTCGGCCCCGCGCGCCGGCGCGGCCAATATAAGGAAAAGAAAAAGATATCTCATAGCCCTATCCCCCTGACGGCTATCTCCGCTCTCTCGGTTATCCCCTCGTCCGAGAACATCTCCTGCCGCAATTTCTCAAGGCTCTCTCCTCCCATCTCCTTCACCCCGTTGCGCTCAAGCACCCCGCCTATAAGCACGGGGAAGATCATCACCGGGACCAAAGCCGCCACGATGAACGGCGTAGAATGCCCCTTAACGGCGCAGGACGGGCAGCACTCCTGCGCAAGCACGGCTACCTGGTGAATGTGTTCAGTAAAATTCCCACTGACGAAAGCGAAAGCCTCTTTTTTTCCGTGCGCAATATCGGCGAAGATCATAGGCGCGACGCTGCGCACGCTCCGCGCGAATTTCCCCACCTCCACCAGCGCGTTCTTAAGCCTCTCGCGCGGCGTCCCCGCCACCGCCACCCCCGCCTTGAAACTTAGCATAAATTCCGCGTACATTTCCTTAAGCACAGCCTTAAGGAACTCTTCCTTCGACCCGAAATAATAATGGAACATCCCCGTATTAACCCCCGCAACGCGGCAAGCCTCGCGCACGGTCAATCCCGTTATCCCTTTCTCCTGCAAAAGCTTACGACCTGCGGCCTTAAGCTTCAAATCCGTTCCCGATGGTGGTCTAGCCATACTTTCCTCCGTTATTACACTGCCGTATAATTATACATGCGTATAACCAATAAGTCAAGAGCCGGAGGATATGGGTTGCCGGACTGCATGGGTGGCAGGGTTAGCAAAACCGTCGTTGAGCCTGCCGGTTGCATAGCCCGGCAGGCGAATACCGAGTGAGGCCACGGTGTGGCCGAACGCGTTTTGCGTTCCTGCCACCCATGCAGTCCTCAGCAAGACGCGCAAGGACAAAAAAAACCGCCCCCCTTTTCAGGAGGGCGGTTTGAAACCTTGTTAGAGGTTAATTACCACTTGTCGCCGTAGCCGCCGCCGCCGCCGCGACCACCGCGATCGCCGCCGCGTCCGCCGCCGTCACGACCGCCGCCGAAACCGCCGGTGCGGGGGCGAGCTTCCATGGGGCGAGCTTCGTTAATGGTCAGCTTGCGGCCGCCGAAATCGGAGCCGTTAAGCTTTTCCATGGCCGCAATGGCCTCTTCGTCATTCGGCATCTCAACGAAGCCGAAACCGCGGGACTGACCGCTGTACTTGTCGGTGATCAGCTTGGCGCTGGTAACCGCACCGTACGTCGCGAAAAGGGAATTCATTTCCTCTTCAGTGGTTTTAAAGGGCAGGCCGCCCACGTATATTCTCTTGCTCATTTTACTATCCTCCTAGCTATCTTTACCTGATCTCAACTCTCTCTGCGCTTCCCTTGCTCTACTGCTAGCAGGATAGGCTTCAAAAACTTGAGTCTCGGTTTGACTACCCTAATATTATGACATTAAACCGGGGAAAGGTCAAGCTAAATCACTCCCCGATGTCCTCGTTCCAGAGCTCCGGCCTGGCTTTTATGAAGTCCGCCATCAATTTTTTACACTCCGGGAGGTCCAAATTCACCAGTTTTACGGACTTTCTGGAATAGCTTTCCGGCCCCTTAAAAGTCTTGTTTTCCCCTATGACGACCACAGGTATCTTATAGAGCAAAATAGCCCCTGTGCACATGGAACAAGGGGAAAGGGTGGAGTAAATGACACAGTCCTTATAATCAGCGGCCTTCAGGCGGCCGGCGTTCTCCAGACAGTCCATTTCAGCGTGCAAAATGGCCGATTTCTTCTGTACCCGGCGGTTATGGCCGCGCCCTATGACCCTGCCCCCCTTAACCAGCACCGCGCCTATGGGGATCCCCCCCTCTTTAAGGCCTTTTACGGCCTCCTTAATTGCTTCCCCCATAAATTTTAAACGGGCGGCTTTTAGGAGTTTGGACATTTTTATTCCCCTTTATCCCCGCTTTCGCGGCGGGATCCTTGAACTGTTTCCGAAAGCTGCCGGAAGCGCTGCCGATCAGCGACTTGGCGCACAGGGAGGCCTTGTGGCCCTCTTCCTGGAAAGAAAGGGAACCGCTAAGGAGCATAGAGTTGAAAGCCAGGCTCCCGTTTTCGTCAAAACAGGCAGAGAGCTGCATTTTTGGCATGCCGGGGACGAAAGCGGCTATAGAAAAGCACCCCTGGGTGGAAGGGGCCGCATTGAAAGTGCCCAAATTGGTCCCTTTGGAACAGGGGCCGGAATAATTAAAACTCCCGGTCAGGTAGGACTGCTTTTCAAGGACATTCGCCTTTACGTCCCAGGCGCAGCCGTCCGGAGAAGTGATAACAGAGCCTTTCCAGACGCCGGCCAGGGTCTTTATGCGCAGGTCGCCGGCGGAATGCGCCGGGAGGGCGCACAGAAGCGACAGGACTAAAGCACCCTGCAGAATATACATTTGAGATACTCGCCTTCCGGGTAGTCTGCGGCAACTGGATGGTCCGGCCCGGCGCCTGATTTTTTCAGTATCTGCACTTTCCGCCCGGCATTAGCCGCGGCCCCGCGCAGGATGAAAGCGAATTCCTCCATCGGAACCATTCCGCTGCAGGAGCAGGTGACGAAAATACCGCCTGGCTCCACCAGCGACAGCGCGATGCGGTTGAAATCGCGGTATTTGAAAATACCCTTGTCGCGCTCTTCGCGGTTCGAGACCAGCTTGTAGGGGTCCAGGACCACCATGCCGTACTTTCGCTTCAGCTCAAGCATCTGGCGCATATAGGTGAAAGCGTCGGCGCAGACCGGGTCTATCTTCACCTTGTTGATATTGGCGTTCCGCTTGGCCATTTCATTGGCTTCGGGGTCCAGCTCAACGCTGGTCACCGCGGTGGCCCCGCCCAGCTTGGCGGCATAGATGCCGAAGCCGCCGGTATAGGAACAGAGATCTATCACGCTCTTCCCCGAAACGAGGGACGAAGCGAGCAGGCGGTTCTCGCGCTGGTCGCAGAAAAAGCCGGTCTTATAGCCGGCCTTCATATCTATCTCGAACTGCACCCCGTTCTCGGTGATGCGGGTCTTGTGGGAAGGCCCCGGCTCGGGTTTTATGGCGAAGCCTTCCATATCCTGGGTATAGGCGGTGGCGCGGTGGTGGAAAGTCGCTTCGGGGAAATGCTTCTTGAAGGCCGCTTCTATATTCGGCCAGATCCGGTACATGCCGAGGGAATAGAACTCAAGCGCTATCTGGTCCTTGTAGATATCCACCGTCATGCCGGGCAGGCCGTCGGCGTAGTCGTGGACGAGGCGGTAGGCGTTCGTCTTTTCCGGGAGCTTGAGCACGTCGTGGCGCAGGGCGATGGCGCGGGCCACGCGTTTTTCCAGGAAGTCGTCTATCTGGAACTCCTCGGGGTTCTCGCGCGTGAAGATGCGCAGGGTTATCTGGCTGCGCGGGTTGTACAGCGCGACGCCGTAAGGGTTGCCGTTCTTGTCGTAGACCGCCACGATCTCGCCTGCTTCGGCGCGGTCGGCGGAGTCTATCATCCGCTTGAAAGCGTTGGGGCCCGCGGGAGCGTGGGAAAGCTTTACCCTGGGCAGTCCGCCCGCTTTGGAAAATATTTTTTCAGCCATATGACAATTATACCTTTAGCCCTCGAGAATATCTATCTTCCGCCAGAGGCCGGAGCGGAACCGCAGAGTGAAGAAGACCGCGAGCAGGAAAACGTAGAAGCCGCCCCAGACCCAGGCATGGATAAGTTCCCCCCCGGCCCGGTGCACGATGAACCAGACGCCGGGCACGAAGAGCAGCCAGGCGGCGGCGCTGGCCCCTATCATCTGGAAGCGGGTGTCCCCGGCGCCGCGCAGCGCGTCCGAAAAGATTATCGCCACGGCGTCGAAGAAAATAAAGACCGCCAGCACCTTCATAAGCGGGCGGCTCCGGGCGAGTATCTCGGCGTATTCCGCGGAGTTCCCGGAGCCGAAGATATTGACGAAAAGTCCCGGCACGGCCGCGAACAGGATCCCGAGCGAGAGAGCGTAGAGGCCGGCCAGCTTCGCGGAGTTATAGGCGACCCGCATAGAGACGTCAGGCTTTTTCATGCCTATATATTTCCCGACCAGCGTCAGCGCCGCCAGCCCCAGGCCTATAACCGGCATGAAGGCCAGCATGTTTATCGAGGCGATGATATTGCTCGCGGCCAGGGAGACTTTGTCTATCCCGCCGATGATAAAGATAAAAGCGCCGAAGGAAGCCACGTCCAGGAAGAAGCCGACGCCGTTAGGGGCGCCGTACTTCACGAGCCTGGCGAACATGGCCTTATGCACCCCCACCAGCCTGAAAGTCCTGTACCGGCGCCGGTTATAAGCCGAAAAAATAAGGGTGAGGTAGATCCCCGTCATCAGGATCTGCCCGGCCGCGGCCGCGAAGCCGGCGCCCTTGATCCCCATCTCGGGGAAAGGCCCCGTCCCGAAGATAAGCAGCCAGCACAGTAGCACACACAGAGCGTTGCCAGCTATGGTCACGGCCATGGTGACCTTGGTTTTGCCCCTGCCTATGAAGAAGGCCGCCAGGGCCGTATTAAGAATGGGAAACCCGGCGAAAGAATTAAGGACGATAAAGTAGGAGCGCTCGAAGACACGCACCGCGGCCGCATGCCCGGAGTGGTCTATGATGTACAGGCCTAAAGGATTAAGCAGCAGGAGCAGCAGGCCGGAAGCAAGCGCCAGCCATACGCCCTGCCAGACGGCCACGGAAACGCTGGCCGTCTTGCCCCTGCCGTAGTACTGGGAGACAAAAGCGTTGGTGTAAGTCGCCGTGCCCATGAAGAAACAGAGGAAGGTGAAGCTCAGCATTCCGGCGGGCACGCAGGCGGCCAGGGCGTCCGGGCTGTAATGCGCCAGGAACACCCGGTTGATGAACTGCATTATAGTATGGGAGGCGGTGGAAAGAATAAGCGGATAGGCGACGTGAAGAAGCTCCCCCACTCCGCCCTCGCCCTTGGTAAATAGTTTCATGATCGGAGCATGTCCGCGTAAGCGTCCGCCGCCAGGTCGCTTTTCTTTATCCCGAGGGCCGACATCAGCTTTTCCGCCTCGCGGCGGCCGGCGGAAAGCGCTTCGCCAGGCGCCATGACCACTTCCAGTTCGATGAAGCGTCCCAGTCCTTTTACCTCGTCGAAGTGTACCCGGGTGCGCCCGACAAAACAGACCAGGCGCTTTTTAACGACTTTGGCCTTTACGCCCAGCGAGGCCGAAAGAACCTTCAGCGTTCTTTCAGGGTGAGGCAAGGGCACGAGAGTGTAGGAAGAGGACTTGGGCCCTTTCAGCCCGGCCCGGCGGTAGAATATCAGGCAGGCCCCCGCGCGGCCCTGCTCGCGCAGCTTAAGCCTGCCGTTCGCGCAGTTAAAGAAAGTATCGGTTTGCCCGAGGCGCTCGGTCCGGTCCGCCAGCGCGAGCCCGCGCTTGAGCTGGGCTGCCCAATCCGAAGCCCTGGCTTTTATTTCGACGTTTACCGGCATTGTTCGGGGTTCAGAAGTAGCGCTCTGATATATAGGGCGCGGCCATAAGCGCCGCCCCTATAAGCGTGATGTACAAAGCGTTCGTGACGAAATACGGATAAAGCATCATGGCTATACCGCAGACCAGCTTATTCGTATCGCTTTGCTCGCGGCCGCGCTTGAAATAGATATAGCCGATAAGGGAAAACAGCAGCGAGGCCAGCATGCCCCAGGGGGTCATCCCGAAGAGGGTTCCCGCCCCGCCCTGCCCGCCGAGGCGGCCGGCGATAGCCATAGCAGAATTTTCGTCCATAGCTTGCTCCGCGCGGCCGAAAGAACGGCCGGGGCTAGTCCTCTACTTTCTCGCCGCGCTTGCGCAGGCTGTGGTCAAGGATCTTTTTGCGGAGGCGCAGGCTCTTGGGCGTCACTTCCACGAATTCGTCTTCCTCGACGTATTCTATGGCCTGCTCCAGGCTCATATTGCGGTGCGGGGTCAGGCAGATGGACGCGTCGGCGTTGGAAGAACGCATGTTGGATTGCTGCTTTTCCTTGCAGGGGTTCACGACCAGGTCGTTGGAGCGGCAATGCTCGCCCACGATCTGTCCGGAGTAAATATCCTGACCGGGGCCGACGCACATGATGCCGTGGTCCTGCAGGCTGTTAAGCGCATAGCCGCTTGAGAGGCCGGCGTCTTTGGCGATGAAGACTCCGTTGCGCTTGGGCCTGTTAAAGTTGCCCTCGGGCAGGAAGCCGTGGAAGCTGTGGTGCATCAGGCCCGAGCCCTTGGTGAAGGTCATGAACTCCGACTTGAAGCCGATGAGCGCCTTGGAGGAAATGACGTATTCGAAACGGACGCGGCCGTCCTCGCCGATCACCATGTTCTTGAGCTGCGCGCCGCGCGCGCCAAGGCCGTTCATGATCGCGCCCTGGAATTCCGGGGGCGAATCCAGCAGGAGCAGTTCTACGGGCTCGACGGTGACGCCGTTCTCCTGGTGCGTTATGACCACCATCTTGGAGACGCAGAGCTCGAAGCCTTCGCGCCGCATGGTCTCGATAAGGACGGAGAGGTGGAGTTCGCCGCGGCCGGAGACTTTGAAACCGCCTTCACCGGGGATCTCCTCCACTTTCAGGCCCACGTTGATCTGCTGCTCTTTGAGCAGCCGGTCGCGCAGCTGCGTGGCGGTGACGAACTTGCCTTCGCGGCCGGATAAAGGCCCGTCGTTGGCGTAGAATTCCATGGCGAGGGTAGGCTGTTCTATCTCCAGGCCGGGAAGCAGGCCGGGGTTCTCGACTTCGGAGACGGTGTCGCCGACCTCGATGCCTTCAAGGCCGGCGATAGCTATGATGTCGCCGGAGCGGGCTTCCTTGATCACGATGCGCTCGAAGTTCTTGTAGCCCATGAGCTGCATGACCTTGCGGGTCCTGGCCGGGACGGTCGCGCTGGCGATGGAGACCTGCTGGCCAGAGGCGATCTTGCCCTGCACTATGCGGCCGACGGCTATGCGGCCGGTATAGGAGCTGTAGTCCAGCATGGTCACCAGCAGCCTGAGCGGCTGGTCGTCCAGGTCCAGGGGACCGGGCACGTGCTTTATGACGGTCTCGAAAAGGTGGGACAGGTCCGGCCTTTTATCGTTGAAGTCGGGCGAGGCCCAGCCGTCGCGGCCGACGGCGTAAACCACCGGGAAGTCCAGCTGGGCGTCGGTAGCGCCAAGTTCCATGAACAGGGCGAAGACCTTGTCCAGGGCGGCGTGGGGGTCGCAGTTGAGGCGGTCGACCTTGTTTATCACTACGATAGGGCGCAGGCCGAGGGCCAGCGATTTCTTGAGGACGAAGCGGGTCTGCGGCATGGGGCCGTCGAGGGCGTCCACGAGGAGCAGCACGCCGTCTACCATGCGGAGGACGCGCTCGACTTCGCTGCCGAAGTCGGCGTGGCCGGGGGTGTCGACTATATGGATGGTGGTGTCTTTATAGCGGACGGAGGTGTTCTTGGAGAGGATGGTGATGCCCCGCTCTTTTTCGAGGGGGTTGGAGTCCATGATGCAGATGGCTTCCTCCCCGGTCTTGTCGTGGTAGGCGCCGGTCTGCTTGAGCATGGCGTCGACGAGCGTGGTTTTGCCGTGGTCGACGTGGGCGATGATCGCGATGTTGCGAAGGTCAGTGCGGCGCTTGGCTGTGTCTTGTTGCATGTGTGTGGGGTTCTCCTTGGAAAGCTGTTGTGTCATGATGTCCTTTAAACTGCACCGCGAGATGTAAAGTCGGGTTGGCAAGGGTATGGGCCCGTCGCTCACGGGCTCGGAGCATTGTCGCTTCGCTCCACACGCACACCGTGCTCGGCCCTCCTCTCACTGCAGTGGCCTGCTGGCCACCCGCCCATTCCCGCGCTTATGCAAGCGTCGGCCTCCGAGAGGTCGCTCCGAACCCATACCCTTGCCAACCCTCCGAAGAAATTACTGGCTGGCGGCGGTTTCGCCGGCTTCTTCCAGGGCTTTCAGTTCCGCGGTGTTGGCGGTTATCTTGGCCTCGAGGGCGGTTATTTTGTCGCCCAGTTCTTTTACCTGCTTGTAATCGGCGTGGATCTCGGGGGCGGACATTTTGGCGGCGAGGTTTTCCACCGTTTTGCGGGTGTAGGCTATGTCTTTTTTCAGGGTCTCGGCGCGGCGGCTCTTTTTGCGGGCCTCTGCTTCCTGGCGCTTTTTCTCTTCGTAATCGGCGTTGTCGGCTTTGGGGGCTTCTTTGGCGGCCTCTTTCTTTTTGGCGCCGGCGTTCTCGGCCTGGATCTGGTCCTGGCGGTAGCGGAAGTAGTCGTAGTTGCCGGGGTAGACGGTGGTCTTGCCGTGCTCGATATGCACGACCGAGTCGGCGAGGGCGTTGATGAAATAGATGTCGTGGCTGATGAAACAGAGGGTACCTTCGAACTCTTTGAGGGCGGCGACCAGCGCGTCGACGCTGGCCATGTCGAGGTGGGTTGTGGGCTCGTCCATCAGGATGACGTTGGGCGGGTCCATCAGCAGCTTCACCAGCATCAGGCGGCTCTTCTCTCCGCCGGAGAGCACCTCGGTCTTCTTGTGCACGTTGTCGCCGGGGAACAGGAAGGTTCCCAGCACGGTGCGGACCGTCAGCTCGGGGTTCATCCGGTCATTGTTCATGGCTTCCTGCAGCACGGTCTTGCGCGGGTCCAGGATGCCTTCGCGGTGCTGCGAGAAA
Organism: Elusimicrobiales bacterium; assembly: GCA_028713125.1. Classification (GTDB taxonomy): domain Bacteria; phylum Elusimicrobiota; class Elusimicrobia; order Elusimicrobiales; family UBA9959; genus UBA9959. The sequence goes on from JAQTOU010000001.1 coordinate 661,101, forward strand.
TAGCCGGTCTTCACGTTGAGGCCAAGCACGCGTTCTCCGGAATCGGGCTCTATCACGCCCGCCAGCATCTTCAGGAGCGTGGATTTGCCGGCGCCGTTATGGCCGACGAAAGCCATCTTCTGGCCGCGCTGCAGCTGGAAATCGAAACCCTCGTAGACCTTTATGGGTTCGTGGTCCGGGACATTGTAGATCTTGCTGATGTTCCTCAGCTCAAGCACGTTGGTCCCGGTGCGGCTGGGCTGCGGGAAGCGCATCTTCACCGTCTTGACTTCCTGGATCAGCTCTATGCGCTCCAGCTTGTCCAGGCGTTTGATCATGCTCTGCACGCGGGCGGCGGTTGAAACGCGGGCGCGGTTGCGGGCGATGAAGTCTTCCATCTGCGCTATTTCTTCCTGCTGCAGGCGCCAGGCGGAATAGATCTTCTCTTTCTCGGACTGGCGCTGGGACAGGAAATTCTCGTAGTTGCCATGGTAGACGCGCAGGGTCTTGTCCTGCAGCGAGACTATTGCATTGCAGATCTTGTTGATAAAGTCGCGGTCGTGGGAGATGACGAAGATAGCGCCCTGGTAACCCTGCAGGTATTCCTCCAGCCACAGCAGGGAGTCCAGGTCCAGGTGGTTGGTGGGCTCGTCCAGCAGCAGGAGGTCGGGCTTCTTGAGCAGCAGTTTGCCCATGGCCACGCGCATGGCCCAGCCGCCGCTCAGGGTGTTTACCTTGCGGTCGAAATCGGCGACCTTGAAGCCGAGGCCCATCAGGATGGACTTGCCTTCGGCCTCGATGCGCCCGTCGTAGTCCTCTACGCCGTCCAGGGTTTCTTCTATCACGGAGCGCTCGGAGGTCGGGGGGTTCTCCTGCGGCAGGTAGCCCACCACCACGCCTTTCTTGAACTGTATTTCGCCGTCGTCCGCTTCCTCGGTGCGCAGCATCATCTTGAAAAGTGTGGACTTGCCGGCGCCGTTCGGGCCGACCAGCGCGAAGCGCTCCCCCTCGTTTATCTGGAGGGAGGCGTCCTCGAAAAGGACCTGGGAAGAAAATGATTTACAAACGTTCCTGAGGGTTATCATAGAAGAAAGACGCGCCGTATAGCGCGATCATTAGTTAAATTTTCCGGGAACTGAGTAAGGACTTCTGTTCAGGCCGACCGGACTGGCAACGCTATTATTCTAGCATTTTCAGGGCCCCGAAAAAAGGCCCGCTCTTTTTATATAATTACCTGAAGCCGAAATACGGCGCGCCGCTGAAAGCTATGGAGGTTCCTATGACAGACACCGTTATAAATATAGGCTGGGCAGTGGTCTTCGCCCTTATCGGCGGCGTGGCCGGGGCTTTCCTGCTTATCTGGTTCTCTTCGCGCATTCCCGCCGTGTTCAATAAAATGACCCCCGACATGGACGAGGGCAAAGAGATAATACGCGGCAACCGCGCGGTGGCCGATTATTTCGGGCGCATAGTTTCCGCGGCCATACTCGGGGTCAGCATCATAATCGCCGCTGCCGTGCTGGGCGGCCTTATCGCGGCTCTCCACGGATGAAATACCTGTTATTCGCGGCGATACTCCTCGCGCCCTGCGGGCCCGCCTGGTCCAGGGCCGGGGGAGGCGGAGGAGGCGGCGGGGGCGGCTGCTTCCCGGCGGGGACCAGCGTGGCCACGGACTCCGGCGAGATCCCGATAGAAAAGATAAAGCCCGGCGACCGGGTCATAGCTTTCTCCGACGCCGGCCTGGTCCGCGCCGAGGTCAAGGAGTTTTACGAGAAGAAAGACCGCCTTATGGTCATCCGGACCAGCAAAGGCAAACTGACGGCCACACCGGAACACCCGCTGCTCACCCGCTTCGGTTTTACGGAAGTGCGCGACCTGAAGAAAGGCATGGAAGTCGGCGTGCTGTCGGACGGGCGCCGGGTCTGGGCGAAGATCAAGTCAATCAAGCCGGGCGGCGTCGCCGCGGTTTATAATATCGAGGTCGCCCCCCCGCACACCTTCATCGCCGACGGCTTCATAGTCCACAATAAGGGCGGCGGCTCTTTCGGCGGCGGCTCTTACAGCAGGGGCTATTACAGCAACGGACACTATTACAGCCGCGGCAGATCGTCCGGCGACAATTTGCTGTTCGCAATGGCGATCACGGTTCTCCTTATAAAGGGCTTTCTATACCTGTCCGAGGGCGGGAGCGGCGGCGGGAGCGCGGTGAAAAGCCAGCTTCTGCCGAACGGGAGCGTAACTCCACGGGCCGAGGCCACGCTCGACATACTAAGAAGCCTGGGGCGCAGGGAGGCGATGTTCAACCCCGATATGCTCGAAGGCCTGGTACGGGACATCTTCATCCGGGTACAGACCGCCTGGCAGGCCCGCGACTACAGCACGCTCGGCGGGGTCATGATGCCGAACCTTCACGCGGGGCACACCGCGAAAGTCGCCGCCATGAAAGAGCGGGGCGAGATAAACATGATGGACGACCTCAAGCTCCTCCATATAGATTTCGTGCACGTGCGCTGCCCCAAGGAAGCGGAAGGACGCTCTTTTACCTCCCTCATCACGGCCTCGGCCCGGGACTACACGATAAGCGAGAACTCCGCCTCCAGATCCGGGAGCGGCGTGGAGCCTTCCACTTTCCAGGAATTCTGGACCTTCTACCAGCTTAAAGGCAACTGGGCCCTCGCCCGGATAGACCAAATAGGCGAGCTGGACTTCATGCACGCCCCCAATTTGCCCGACAGCCCGCAGAGCGCGGCGGCTTTCGAGCAGGTTGCGGGCCTGGCCGGCCTTGCGGCCGCCGCGGCGGCGTCTTCCCGGCAGCCCCTGGAGCTGCCCCCCGCCGAAGCGAGGAATATTACCGGGGCGGCCGACGATCATTGGGACAGGCAGAAGATGGAGATAGCCGCCACCCTGGCTTTCGAGAACGTCTACGAGGCCTGGGGAAAGAACGACGGCTCGCTGCTGAGCGCGGAGTTCGTCTCGGCCGAAGCGCTGGCCAGGCTGAAAAAAGTGATAGATGCCAGGAGGGCCGAGGGCCTGACCTTCGAGTTCGATAATTTGTTCGCGCGCAGGGCGGAAATAGTGCTGACCAGCCCGGCGGCAAAAAGCAGGATCCACCTCGACGAATTCACGGCCCGGATCACGGCCACCGCCGTTCGCGCGATGCTGCGCAACGGCAAGGAGCTGCACCGCGACGCGGCGCCGGCGCCCTTCACCGAGTACTGGGTCTTCGGACGCCAGAAGGACGACTGGAAAATGCGGGATATCCTGCCCCGCATGGAGCAGGAAGGGGCGGACACCACCCAGGACGGCGCGCCTACCCCCGTGCAGATAGAATGGTACTGGTCGGCCTAGAGCAAGGAGAGCCTTAATGGAAGAGAATAAAGTATTCAGCAGGACCACCGCTGCCGGGCCCGAACTTTCGGCGTCCCTCTATAACGTGGCGATGGGCGCGGTGCTATGCTGGGGCTTCTGGGTGAACTGGTGGATGGTGAAGAACATCTCCCCCGCTTCGATAACCGGCATCGACATAAGGCTTTTCTTCATCGGCTATTTCGCTTCGTGCTTTTTCGGGATCTACCTCTTCAACAAATCCGCGAACCCGCTGGTAAGCTTCCTGGGCTATAACTTCGTGGTGGTCCCCTTCGGCTTCATCATAAACGTGGTCGTGAGCCGCTACAATCCCTCTCTGGTGCTGGAGGCTGTGCGCGTCACGGCCATGGTCACCGTCGGCATGATGGCCCTTGGAGCGATATTCCCGGAGTTCTTCAAGCGCATACATTTCGCGCTGACGATGTCTTTGCTTCTGATGATAGTGGTGGAGCTGGTGCAGTATTTCGTCTTCCACACCCAGAGCGGCGTGACCGACTGGATAGTGGCGGCGATCTTCTGCGGCTATGTGGGCTATGACTGGGGCAGGGCCAACAATATCCCCAAGACGCTGGATAATGCCGTGGACAGCGCGGCCGCGCTCTATATGGACATCATCAACCTTTTCCTGAGGATCCTGCGCATCCTCGGCCGGAAAAAGTGACCGGCGGACCTTATCAGCCTATCAGCTTTACTTTGTAGCCGGCCGCTTCAAGCTCCGTTTTTACGAAAGCCCTGCGGTCGCCCTGGATCTCGAGCACGCCGTCCTTGACGGTCCCGCCCACCCCCAGGCGCTTCTTGAACTTTCTCAGCAGCTCTTCTTTCCCCTCCGGATGCATTGGTAGTTTCTCGACCAGCGTGAGCCCGCTGCCCTTGCCGGTCCTACGGAACGAGACCCGCACGGGCTCGGTCTGCGTCCTCTTCCTCAGTTCGCCCGCGAGGCCCTCAGGGCAGGCGCAGGGCGTCTTGCCGCAGTTCGGGCAGTTCACTTTGCCGTCGGGCCCCGTAGAATAGACCAGCCTGTCATTGTCTCCCATAAATTCTCCTAAAAGTTGGAAGTGTTCCACTCCGCCTCTTCTTCGACGACCGGCAGCACGGCGGCGGGCGCCGGCTTTACAAGGGAGATGCGCTTCCAGCGCCCGGTGTTAAAATACAGCCAGGAAAGCGCCAACCCCGCTATCCAGGCCGCCGGCACCCCCCACCAGATCCCGTCCGTACCTATGCGGCCGGACAGGTAGGTAGAGACGGGAACCCTTATCCCCCACAGGGCCAGCACGGTGACCAGCATAGGGAAGAAGGTGTCCCCCGCGCCGCGCAGCGCCCCGTTTATGACGAACATGCTGGAAAAAACAATATAGAATCCCCCGACGATAAGCAGGTAGCGGCTGCCTATCGCGACCACGGCCGGGTCCGAGTTGAACATCGAAATAAGGTGCCAGCCGAAAACGATGACCAGCAGCGTGGTGAGCAGCGAAGTCGCGCCCGAGATATAAAGGGACATTCTCAAGCCCCTCTTCACCCGCTCCATCTTGCCCGCGCCGATATTCTGCCCGACGAAAGTGGAGATCGCGATGGACAGGCTCATGGCCGGCATGACCGCGAAAGTATCCACGCGGCCGGCCGCGGTAAAGGCGGCCACGGCGTCGGTGCCGAAGCCGTTCACCAGCCGCGTCAGCGCCATCATGCCGCCCGCAACCAGCATCTGCTGCAGCCCTGACGGGAGGCCTATGGCCAGGCTCTGTTTGAAGATCGCCCAGTCGAATTCAAAACCCTTCAGCCTGAACCTCAGCACCGGATGGGTTTTATTCAGGTAAAGCACCGCGAGCAGGAAGGAGAAGGCCTGCGCTATGACCGTGGCCCAGGCGGAGCCGGCTATCCCCCAGTGCAGCACGGTGACAAAAAGAAGAACGAGGGCAATATTAAGGATAGTCGAAAAAACCAGGAAATAAAGCGGGGTCTTCGAGTCTCCCAGCCCGCGCAGTATAGAGCTGAGGGTATTGTAGCTGAAAAGGAAAATAAGGCCGGCGAAAGTAATGCGCAGGAAAGTGAGCGCCTGTGGAAAAATGTCGGCCGGGGTATTCAGCAGTTTAAGTATGCTGCCCGAGAAAGCCAGGCCGGCCGCCGTAGCCAGCAGTGAGGAGACGATCAGGAAAATGTACGAGGTATCCACCGCCCGGCGCACGCGGGCCATATCCCTGGCGCCGTAGAACTGGGAAATAAGTATTGAAAAGCCCATGGTGGCGCCCATGATGAGCGACACTAAAAGAAAAAGTATCGGGAAGCTCGCCCCCACGGCCGCCAGGGCGGACTTGCCTATCGCCCGGCCGACGATGATACTGTCCACGACATTATAAGACTGCTGGAACACATTGCCGATGAGCATCGGCAGGGTAAAGTTCCAGATCAGCCTGCCTTCGCTGCCGGTAGTAAGGTCTTTCATTTATTTGGCGGCCGGTTCTTTCACAAGCAGGTCCTTCAGCGTTCCCATATCCGTCCTGAAAGCCGGGCTTTTTTTATAGGCGCGGTAAAGCCTGTCGGCCAGTTTTTTTCCGGCCTCTATATCCGAGGGGTGGTGCACCCCCCCGATCACCCGGTCCAGGGCGGCGGCGTCGGCGCGGGCTAAAAAAGATCTCTTCCCGGAGGGAACCAGATCGGCCAGCATCAGGGCGAACAGGCGCGAGATAGTGGCGTGGCCGCTGGGATAGGCCAGCCCGCCGATGCGGCCAAGGCAGGGCTGCAGCGCCGGATCGCGAAGGAATGGCCGCGGCCTTTTAAAAAGCTCCTTGATATCCGCGGCAGCGCCGTCGGTTTCGGTCTTCACCCTTCTGAAGATGACGGCGGCCTCTTCGGGCAGCGGCTTCGAGAAAGGGCTGATATCCCCGAAAAATTCCTCGTAACCGGCATGCGCGCCGGCATTGGCCCTCGCGCAGTCCTGCGGCGTGCGCTTAAACTGCCACTGAAGGACAGCGGCCAGGTCCGCCTTGTCCTTTTTTGAACCCTCTTCGGGCGGCGCGGGAAAATCCGGGAACTTCTGCTGCTCCGCGGTTATGTAGTAAGTGGTACGCGGGATTATCCACTCTTCCGAGAACAGGAAAGCCGGGAACAGCAGGGCCGCGGCAAAGGTTAAAAGGAGTTTTCCCGGTTTCATAACTCAATTGTACAAAACAAGCCACGCCGCCCTTTTAAAAACAAGATCAGAAATTCTCCAGGAACGCTTTCTCGGCCGGCGAGGCGGCCCGGCCTTTAAGCCTGACCAGCGAGATGCGGTTGATAAGCTCCGGCCTGCCGGTCCTGACCGCTTTTACGGAGCCGGCCTTAAGTTCTTTCTCCACCAGGTACTCGGGGACGATGCCCAGCCCCAGCCCGCTCTTGATGGCGTTCAATATGGCCTGCACGCTCTCCACCGTCAGAACCACCTTCAGCCCGGGAAAGCTCCTGTCGTAATGGTGGCGGAACCAGTTGTAAAGCGCCAGCTTGCCGTGGGAATAGTCCAGGAAGTCGCAGCCGGCCAGGGCGGCGGGGTCCGCCGCGCCCTTCAGCCGCGCGGAGTAATACCCGGCGGAGCAGGCCAGGACCAGCTTTTCAGTTATAACGGAAGAAACTATAAAAGGCGGAAGGTTCTTGCCTCCCCTACCGGGGAAGATGTCCGCGAAGACGAAATCCAGTTCTCCGCCGGCCAGCCTCGGCAGCAGCACGTCCGGGTGGCCCAGGGAGACCTCGAAGAACACCGCCGGGTGCTTCCGCCTGAAGGCTGCTACCAGCTCCACCAAATTCCGGGAGCCGAATTCTACCGGCGCCCCTATACGCAGGACCCCTCGCGGCCCCGACTTTTCCGCTTCCAGCCAGGCCAGGCCGCCCTCCAGGTTGCGCACGAAAGGCTCGATTATCTCGTAAAGGCTGCCCGCGGCCGCGGTCGGAACCAGCTTTTTATGCAGCCTTACGAAAAGCTGGGTTTTCAGCTCGCGCTCAAGCTTGCCCAGGCTCTGGCTGACGGCGGACTGGCTTATATACAGTTCCCTGGCGGCGGCAGCCGCGCTCTTATGACGGAAAATGGTATAAAAGACCTTTAGGCGGTTGAAATCTGTTAGCATAAGTATAACTTAACCAATGATTGGTATTTATTAATTTTACTAAATCTAAGCCATAGGGTACAATATTATGGAAAGGCAGACTTACCAGGAGGCACATATGAGCACCGCACTTAAGGAGAAAGTAAAAACCATGAAAAACGATTTTAAAGTAAAAGACATGAGCCTGGCCGCCCTCGGCCGCCGCGAAATAGAGATCGCGGAAAAAGAAATGCCCGGCCTGATGTCCCTCCGCCGGAAATTCGGGGCAAAAAAGCCCCTCAAGGGCGCGCGCGTGATGGGTTCGCTCCACATGACCACACAGACCGCCGTCCTTATAGAGACGCTCTCCGCGCTCGGCGCCGAAGTGCGCTGGTGCTCCTGCAATATTTTCTCGACCAGCGACCAGGCCGCCGCGGCCATCGCCGCCACCGGCATCCCGGTCTTCGCCTGGAAGGGCGAGACCCTGGCCGAATACTGGTGGTGCACCGAGCGCGCCCTCGACTTCGGCGGCGGCAAAGGCCCCCACCTCATAGTCGACGACGGCGGCGACGCCACCATGATGATGCACCGCGGCGTCGCGGCGGAAAAGAACGCTAAAATACTCGACGCGAAAGCCGATTGCGAGGACGAGCAGGAACTTAACAAGTGCCTGAAAGCCATCCTCAAGTCCTCCCCCAAGCGCTGGCACCTCGCCGTTAAGGACTGGAAGGGCGTCTCCGAGGAGACCACCACCGGCGTCCACCGCCTGTACCAGATGCACGAGGCCGGCCAGCTGATGGTCCCCGCCATCAACGTCAACGATTCCGTGACCAAGTCCAAGTTCGACAATTTGTACGGCTGCCGCGAATCCCTGGCCGACGGCATCAAGCGCGCCACCGACGTGATGATAGCCGGCAAGGTCGTAGTCGTCTGCGGCTACGGCGACGTGGGCAAAGGCTGCGCCCGCTCCATGCACGGCTTCGGCGCCCGCGTGATAGTAACAGAGATCGACCCGATCTGCGCCCTGCAGGCCGCGATGGAAGGCTTCGAAGTAGCCACCGTAGAAGACACGCTGGGCGAGGGCGACGTCTATGTCACCACCACCGGCAACAAGGACATCATCCGCCTCGAGCATATGCTCAAGATGAAGGACCAGGCCATCGTCTGCAATATCGGCCATTTCGACAATGAGATCCAGGTGGAAGCCCTGAAGAAAGCCAAGGGCGTGAAGATGGTCAATATAAAGCCCCAGGTGGACCGCTTCGATCTCCCGGGCGGCCGCTCGATGTACCTGCTGGCCGAAGGCCGGCTGGTGAACCTCGGCTGCGCCAAGGGCCACCCGTCCTTCGTGATGAGCAATTCCTTCACCAACCAGACCCTGGCCCAGATAGAGCTCTGGACCAAGAAGCTGGAGATAGGCGTGACCCGCCTGCCCAAGCACCTGGACGAGGAAGTCGCCCGCCTGCACCTCGAGAAGATAGGCGTGAAGCTGACCAAGCTCACCAAGGACCAGGCCGCCTACATAGGCGTGACGCAGGAAGGCCCTTACAAGCCGGACCATTACCGCTACTAAGGCATAGCAAAAAAGAAAGCCCGGGCCGAAAGCCCGGGCTTTTTTTGTTATCATACAGGCAGGGGTAAACATGAAGCTTCGTCTCTTGACCATAAACCTGCACAAGGGCTTTTCGCCGCTGAATAAGCGCTTTATCCTGCCCCAGCTCAGCCGCTGCATACACTCGGTCAGCGCCGACATCATCTTCATGCAGGAAGTGGTCGGAGAAAATATACACAAAGCCGCCAAACACAGTGATTGGCCGGCTAAAGCGCAGCACGAATTCATCGCCGGAGAAGCGGGCTTCGACCACGTCTACGGCAAGAACGCCGTCTACACCTTCGGCCACCACGGCAATGCCATCCTTTCCAGGTACCCTATACTGTTCTACGACCATCTGGACATCTCCACCAACAGGCTCGAGCACAGGGGCATGCTTTACGCCAAGCTTAAAGTTCCGGGGCGCATCGGCGGCGTGCACTGCGTCTGCATACACCTGGGCCTCCTCCACCATTCGCGCAAAAAGCAGCTGGGCAAACTGCGGAAGTACATACAGGAAATGGTGCCGGAAAACGAGCCGCTTATCGTGGCGGGGGATTTCAACGAATGGCGGCGCAATAAAAAGGACGAACTTGAAACCCGCCTGCTCATGAAAGACGCCGGGCTGCAGCTTTACGGCCACAAGCTGCGGACCTTCCCCTCCGTACTGCCGGTTTTCCCGCTGGACCGCATCTACCTGCGGGGCTTTAAAGCGCTGGAAGCCCGCGTGATACACAAAGGCTGCTGCGCCCGTCTCTCGGACCATGCCGGCTTCTTCGCCGAAGTCGAGCGGGTCCAGCCGTAACTCCGCCGACTCATGCTGCCGCGCTTTTTATAGAATATTAGCGCACCATGACACAGCTTCCGATAGTTCAAAGCGCGGAGCGCATAATCAATGCCGCGGCCAAAAGCCGCCGGCTGATCATCTCTTCCCCCCCCGGCTCCGGCAAATCCACGAAGGTTCCGCAGCTGCTCCTGGACCGCTGCGGCCTTAAAGGCCGGATCGCCGTGCTTGAGCCGCGCCGCCTGGCCGCCCGCATGCTGGCCGACCGCGTCGCCAAAGAGCGCGGCGGCAGCGCCGGCGGCGAGGTGGGCTACCGGGTGCGCTTCGAGGACAAAACCGGCCCCGGGACCCGGATAATCTTCGAGACCGAGGGCATACTTCTGCGGGAGCTGGTCTCGGACCCTCAGCTTAATAAATATTCCGCGATAATACTTGACGAGTTCCACGAGCGGCACATACACGGAGACATAACCCTGGCCGCCTGCCTGGCCCTGCAGAAGTCCTCGAGGCCGGACCTGCTCGTGATAGTGATGTCCGCCACCCTCGACGAGAAAAAGCTGGCCGGTTACATGGCTCCCTGCGAAACCGTTTTAGCCGAGGGCCGCGCCTTCCCGATAACAATAGCTTACTGCGGGCCGGAAACCGCGAAGCTCCCCTCCTGGGAAGCCGCGGCGAAAACCTGCGCCCAGGTCCTTCCCGCCGTAAAAGAAGGGCACGCCCTGGTCTTCATGCCGGGCTCCTACGAGATAAACCGCACCGCCGCCGCGCTAGCGGGCCTGCAGCAGCTTTCCGGCTTCTACATAATGCCGCTGCACGGCGAGATGCCGGCGCGCGACCAGGACGCGGCCCTGGCCCCTTCCGACCGGCGCAAGATAATCATAGCCACCAATATCGCCGAGACCTCGCTTACCATCGAGGGCGTCACCGCCGTAATAGACAGCGGGCTCGCCCGGATAGCCCGCTACGACGGGGAGCGCGGAATAAACACCCTTTTCACGGAAAAGATAGCCGCCCCGTCGGCGACGCAGCGCGCGGGGCGCGCCGGCAGGACCAGGGCCGGGGTCTGCGCGCGGCTCTGGACCGAACGCGAGAACGCCGGCCGCCCGGTCCTGCTCGAGCCGGAAATCCTGCGCCTGGACGTAAGCGAGGCCCTGCTTACGCTGAAAGCCTGCGGCTATAAAGGTTTCGACGCCCTGCGCTGGCTCGACCCGCCGGCTCCGCAGGACGCGGCCCGCGCCGAGACGCTGCTGCGGGAACTCGGCGCTACCGACGCGAAAGGCGCGCTGACCGCGGAAGGGCGGGCCATGGCGAAGTACCCGCTCCACCCGCGCTACTCCCGCATGATGGTGGAGGGCGCGCGCCTGGGCTGCGCCTATGAATGCGCCCTGATTGCCGCCGCCGCCCAGGGCCGCGGGCTATGGCTCGACGAGGGCAGGCAGGCCGAGAACCGCTACGCCGAGCTGCGCTCGGACCTGGCGGCCGTTATTAAAGCTCTCGAATTTTGCGCCGACTCGAATTTCGACGCCTACGCCTGTCAGCGGGCCGGCGTGAAGCAGGCGGCCGCGCGCGACGCCTGGAAGCTGGCGAAACGCCTCGGCGGCGCGGCGGAGCCCTCCGGAGGCAAAGCCCTGGCCCTGGCCTCGCAATGCTTCCTGCGGGCTTTCCCGGACCGGGTAGCCGCGTTGTTCTCCGCCGGGCGCGGCCGCTACCAGCTGCCGGGCGGCAGGCACGCCCGGCTAAGCCCCAAAAGCGCGGCTTCCGGCGCCGCCATAATCTGCGCAGGCGAGGCGATGGAAAGCCTGCAGAAGACCGGGGCGGATATCACGCTCTCTTTCGCCGCCGAGATAAAAGAGGATTGGCTGCTGGCGGCCTTCCCCGGCGATATAGAAAAACTCTCGCGCCCCGCCCTCGACGAGGTCATGCTTACACCCGTGACCGAGAACCTGACTCTTTACCGCGGCATAACGATACGCCGGGAAATAACCGCGGCCAAACCGAGCAAGCCCTCCTCCGACCTGATAGCCGATGAATTCACGGGCGGCCGCCAGAAGCTGCAGCACTGGGACGAGGAAGTGGAGGACTGGCTGGCGCGTGTGGAGTTCCTCGCGAAAGCCTGCCCCGACCTTGGTTTGGAAGTTTTAAGCGAGGAGGACCTGAAGCTGGTGATAGCCGATATCTGCGCCGGGGCGCGCAGCGTGGCCGAGGCCAGGAACCGCCCCGTGATGCCGGCCCTGCAGGAGTGGTTCGGCTGGGAGAAAACCAGGCTTATAGATAAATACGCCCCCTCCCGCCTTGAAATGCCCGGCGGGCGCAGGGCGAAGATAAAGTACCCGCGCGGCCGCGAGCCTTACCTTGAAGCGAAAATACAGGATCTTTTCTCGGTGACGGAGACCCCGCGGGTCGCCGCCGGCCGGGTTCCGCTGGTGGTGCACATCCTCGCCCCCTCCATGCGCCCGGTGCAGGTCACCAAGGACCTGAAAAGTTTCTGGGCCGAAAGCTATCCGAAGCTCAAACCGGCCCTCGCCCGCCGCTACCCCCGCCATAAGTGGCTTTAACCTAGGCTGAAGAACTGCCTGATCGTAGAGAGCAGGTTCTGCTCTTCGGTTTTAAGGCCGGCCAAAGCGCTTTCGCCTGCCAGCTTCTCTTTCGCTTTATCCAGTTCAAGGCGCCTTTTAGCGAGCAGGCCGGCTATAGATTCCGCTATCTCCGGGCGGCTCGCCAGGATGTCCGCGAAGCCCTCCCGGTCAAGCCTGTAGCAGTTCACCTCGCCGTCGGCCACGACCGTGGCGGAGCGCGGCTCGCCGGTAAGCAGCCCGCCCTCCCCGAAGAAGTCGCCGGCCGCCAGCCTCTTTACCACGCGGTACCCGCCGCCGCCTTCCGAATACAGCCGCACCTCGGCCACCCCGCTTGAAATTATGTAAAGCCAGTCGGCCACCGCGCCCTGCCTGGTCATTATCTCGCCGGTGGCGAAAGGCGTAGGCTTCAGGCGTCCGGCAAGGAGTTCTTTTTCGCCCTCGGTGAGGACCTGGAAAACGTATACGCCTTTCAGCGCCGCGGCGCGCCTGGCCTGCTCCTGCTTCCTGCTCTTCTCGGCCACTTCCTCGGCTCCCTGCGCCAGGACCATGGTCCTGCCGTGCACGGAAAGCTTTATGCCTGCGCGGGAGAGAGCGTAAAAGATCCGGGACCGCACAAGCGCGTCCACCCCTCCCGGGGCGGAAAAATCGGTAAGCCAGTAGCGGGCCTCGTACACTATGCAGTTAGGCTGAAAATCTTTTATCACGCAATCCGGGGGCGGCTCCGAAGCCACGCCGGCGGGAGGATCCTCCCTAAGCGCCTGTTCCACCGGCCCGGTCACCTCGCCGGGATGCCTGTCATAATAAACATTGAAAGGGACCGCGCGGAAGCGCTTGTTGCCGGCCGCGGCTCCCAGAACCATTACCGCGCTTTTCATAAGGACGATATTCGGGATGATAATAATGTCCCCGCCGATAGTGGCGAGGGTGGATTGGCGCCAGCGTATCTCCTTCAGGATGCCTTCATGCCCCTCCACCCGTATCATATCGCCTACGACGAAGGAGTCCTCCAGGTGCAGGACCATCCCGCCAATGATATTCCCTAGCGTATCCTGCAGGGAAAAAGCGACCACGCCTGTTACCACGGCGGAGGTGGCCAGTATCCCGCTCAGGTTCGCGCCCGAAGCGGAGACCACGGCAAGCCCGGCCACGATATAGGCGCCGGCGAGGATAAGGTCCTCCACGAATTTGGAAACGCTGGTCTTGAGTTTCGGCATGACCAGGGAAAAGCTGAAAACCCCGGCCAGGTTTATCGCGGCTATCACGGCGAACAGGCGCGATACCAGTTCTAAAAGTTTAAGCAGGCCGCCGGAAGAAGCGGCGCCGCCCATGAGCCTCACCGCCAGGAGGCCCGCTATGGAGCTGACGGTCAGGAAAAAAGTTCCTCCCAGCCTTTTGCGCGAAGCGGGGCCGGCGAGATAGAGAAGCGCCGTCGCGATGACAAGGAAAGAGTAAAAGCCTATTATCCAGGTGCCGAAAAGTGCGGAGATCTGTTGCATGGCTATATTGTAGAAAATCTAAGACTGTCCTAACGCCAGATAAGCCGGCAGAGCAGGCCGAGCTGGACGACCACGGCGGGGACGGTCGCGGCCAGGAAAAGGCGGCGCTTGCGGACGGCTATCCTCGCCGAAGAAACTATATGCCCGACGATATCCTCGTAATACTGGGTGGCGGTAACGCCGCCCCCGAGATACCTGTCGAAGAGGATGACCAGCTCTATCTGCGGGTATTTGGCGATATCGTGCGCTGAGATAAGGCAGTCGCCGGCATGCCTCCCGTCCATCCGCGGGTCGAGCAAGGGGACCTGCCTGTTAGTTTCGATCAGCGGAGAGAGAGCGAGAAGGCCGATCGGCAGGATAACGCAAAGCAGCGCGAGCGCGAAATGCGAGAGCCGCCCGCCGGGGACTACGGTTTCCACAAGCGCCATCTGCGCGGCGGCGAAGGCCGTGAGCGCCCAGAGCTTCAGGTCGGTCCGGCTTGTCTCGCCGAGTATTTTGGCGTGTATTATCCAGAGGCGCCGCTCAGGCTCCGGGCTGAGATGGGAAGATACGCTCATAGCTGCCTCCTGGCGCCTGCCTCAGTTGTCCTGAAGGCGGCGCAGCTCGCGGTCGGCGTCGCGCAAGCGCAGCGCCTCCACCGTTGAAAGACGCTGAAAAAAAACCGCGCCGACGGCCGGGTCGCGGCGGGAGATCCCGTCGAAAGCTTCGCGGCCGATCACATAAAGGTCGGTGTCGGTCAGGGCGAGGGCGTCGGCCGTCCGCGGCGTGCGGGCCAGGAAAGCCACCTCGCCGAAGAAATCGCCGGGCCCGAAAACGGCAAGATGATGCTGGCGGTGCGTGCCTTTCAGCGGCAGGACGATGCGGACGCGCCCGCGGCGGATCAGGAAGAGTTCGTTCCCCTTGTCCTTGCGGAGGAAGACGGGCTTTCCGGCTTCCACGCGGCGTTCAGTGATCGCCGCCCGCAGGCCGGCCAGCGAGGCGGGATCGATCTCATGCAGAAAGTCTATCTGGGACAGGTCCAGCAGTTCCCCCGGGGCCGCCCGCTCGAGGCCGGCCTCCTCAAGGGCGCTGTCCTCCGCCCATTCGAGCGCGTCATGAAGCGTTTCAAAGACGCGTCCCCCGCCTTCGTCGTGCGTCAGCCCAAGATATTTAAAATAGGTTATCAGGTCCTGCCCCGTCGGCAGGCTCTGCGGGAGATGGGAGAAAGCAAGCGTGCCGCCGCGCTCGCGCAGCATCGCGCCCACCTGCTCGAGCATGTGCACGGCCGTAAAGTCCACCGAGGTCACCCTCCTCATGTCCAGTATAAGGCGCCGGCAGGAACGCATCTCGCTCTCTATTTCCGTGAAAAGCTGGTCGGTGGTTCCGAAGAACAGGCTGCCCTGCAGTTCGACCACCAGGGTTTCGGCCCCGCGCTCCGCAAGCACCGCGCGCTCCCCCTCCAGGCGCTGCTGCTTCGAGGAGATCTCGGCGCCCGTGGCTTTGCGCCGGATCACGGTAATGTTCATCTGCTCGCGGATGAACAGCAGGATGGAAAGCGCTATACCCACGCCTGCGGCCGCGATCAGGTCCACGGCCAGCGCCGTCCCCGTCACCGAGAGGATAACGGCGAAATCGAGCATGGTGCTGCGCCGCAGCGCCAGCCGCACGCTGGAGCGGTCTATCATGCGGGCCCCGACCACGGCCAGGATGCCGGCCAGCGCGGCCAGCGGGATGCGCCCGATGGCGCCGCCGAGCGCGAGCGCGGTGAGCAGGGCAAGCGCGCCTTCGATGATCCCCGCCGCGCGGGTTTTCCCGCCGCTCGCCAGGCTTACCATGGTCGCCCCGAGGGTCCCGGCGCCCGGCATGCCGCCCAGCAGGGCGGAAGCGATATTCCCGGCGCCCTGCCCGGTAAGCTCCCGGTTCGAATTATGCCGGGACCGGACGAGAGAATCCGTTACCACGCAGGTCTTCAGCGTATCGATGGAAAGAAGGACGGAGAGCGTCAGCGCAGGCCCCAGGAGCAGATAGAGCTCGTGCCGGCCCAGCAGGCGCAGCGCGCCGAAATTGGAAACTATGCTGTCAAAAACGGCTGCCGGGCTGGTGGAGATGGCGCCTATGATGAACGGATTCGCGTCGAGCGCGAGCAGCTGGGGCTTTAGAAGTCCCGCCGCAAGGTGCGCCCCGATGCCAGCGGCCAGCCCCAAAATGGCGGCCGGGATCTTTTTAGTGAAGCGCGGCGCGGCGACCGTGGCGGCCACCGTGACAAGAGCCACGAAAACCGCCGGCCATTGCCAGGCCCCGGGAGAAAGCAGGCCCGCGAGCGGCTCCGCGCTCTTCGCCAGCCCGAGGAAAGGGACTATCTGCTTCAGGATTATAAGCAGACCGACGCCGCTCATATAACCGGTAACCACGGGATAGGGAATATATTTGATAAGGCGGCCGCCGCCGAGCGCGCCGTAAACGGCCTGGAGCAAACCTGAAAGCAGGCCTACCAGGGCGAGCGAAACGATAACTCCGGCCGGGGAAGCGCCGCCGCCCAGCAGCCTGACGCAGAGCGCGGCCATCACGGCCGCCGCCGGGGCGCAGGGGGCTGAAATAAGTCGCGGGGCGCCGCCGAGCGCCGGGGCGATCAGGCCTATGGCCACGGTACCGAGAACGCCCGCGAGCGCGCCGGCGCCGGCAAAGCCCGGCCCGAGCGGCGCGTACATGGCGACGCCGAAAGCGATGGCCGAGGGCAGCGCGACGAGCATAGCCGCCATCCCGCCCCACGCGTCCGCCCACTCGAAACCGCTGGCGACCTTAAGTGCGCCGTCCTTTATTGTCATAGACTTCATTAATATACCAAAGAAAAGAGACCCCGGCAAAATAAAGAGCGCGGTTTACAGAAGGCGCGGTTTATAGATAAACTATGGGCGAGGTACACTTATGGAAAACGGAGAGAAGAAAGAGATAATTTTCGGCATGAACGAGGACCTGGATCCGGAGGACGTTCCTGAACAATACCGGGAAATGGTAAAAGCGAAGCTGGAAGCGGTCAAAGCCGGAAAAGAAACTCCCGGCGCCTCGAAGATAACCGTGCACAAGGATTTTCAGTTCAAATTCCAGGGCGGTTCCGGCCTGGAAACTATTTTCAATCTGCTTCTCAAGGCTTCGCAGCCTCCCGGGCCCCGCGCCCGGCCCCCGTCTTTACAGTCCAGGGGAGCGGCAGCCTCAGAAGAAAGGCAGGAAACCCGCTACGAGCAGCCCAACCCCGGGGCGGTAAAGCCTTCCTCTTCCGGCTGGCTGATCTGGCTGATCGCGATAATTCTCGCGGCGGCTTACTTCATCTCTTCCGGGGCTTTGATAAAATAGACCGGCAATGCGCCAAATAAAAAACCGCGGGAAGGCCCGCGGTTTTTTATTCTACGCGCTCCCCCCAAAATATCAGAAGGCGT
This sequence comes from Elusimicrobiales bacterium, assembly GCA_028713125.1. GTDB lineage: Bacteria > Elusimicrobiota > Elusimicrobia > Elusimicrobiales > UBA9959 > UBA9959. The sequence continues at coordinate 678,352 of JAQTOU010000001.1, forward strand.
AATCCATGCGGACCGTGAAGAAATTCTCTGTGACTTCCCCGGCGGGCCCCTTCTGCTTCCTGGCGGAATATTCAGGGTGCAGCGCCATATTGTCAGCCGGATAATATCTGCCGCCCAGGGTCAATCTTGAAATATCGCCGCTCACGGAGCGGGCGGCATTGACAGTGTCGAACCTCGCGAAATAAACGAGGCTGGTACTTGGAAGCCAGTTTAGCTCCGCGAACCCCCCGGTAAAATTAAGGTCCGCGGTCCTGCCCCACAGGACTTTGTCGTCCTTCCCGTTCATGTACTGCAGGGACAAATTAAAGCTGCGGTAATTCAGGCTGGCGTCCACTCCCGCGCGCCTGAAGTCCCGGCGGCCGGATGGCGGAAGCGTGATGTCCGGCCTTGCCCTGCCGGAATATCCCGTCAGCCCTATCCGCTGCCCGGCAGTCTGCCCCTCCCCCTCGCCGAAGACCTTTTCCACCCTCGCGTAAAAGTCCGAAGATGTCTGGGTCGCTCCTGCGGGACCGGCGCTGTTCAGCCAGCCGGCCGCATAGCTCATTCCGCTCCTGCCGTAGCCGGACAGCTCGACGCCCTCCCGGGTTTCGCTGAAAGGCGCGCCTCCGGCGAAAGTAAAATCGTAGATCTCGAAAGGGGAGACCATGAGCTGCCGCTTGACGCTGGGAGCGGCGTAAGCCGGCTCGAAGCGGCCGGCGCGGACATTAAGCCAGGTAGAGCCCAGGCCGCTGAAGACTATGTTCGCCATTTCCAGCACGCCGTCCTGGGCGGCTACGCCCCTGGACCCCGTTATCATCGGCGTATAGACGAAAATATACCCGGCGTCGGAATTCACCAGCCCCCCTGAAACCAGGTCCAGCCCGTTAAGCTGGAACTGGCGCACGGCCGGGTCGGCGCTGTTATGGAACTTATCGTAATTATAACCCGCGCTCGTCCGCAGGGCGAGCGGGGTCGGGCTCTCGAGCACCGTTTTCTCCTCGTTTTCCCGTCCCGGCAGGCGGTACCCGTTCTTCCTGTACCTGGCGCCGAAATCGTTCAGGCGCGGAAAGTTTGAGTGGCACATGGTGCAGTTAAACCCGTATTTCCTCGCGAAAACCGGGATGGCCCCGGCCGGCGGAGCGGAAATGATCAGCAAAGCCGGGCAAGCGGCAGCGGCAAGAACAAGACTGTGAAATATTCTTCTCATTAGTATTACCTCCTCGGTTAAACTCAGTTGGGAAGCTCCGGCTCTTTTATCTCCGGAACGGGGCCTGTAAGGCTGTTAAGAAAAGAAAGCAGGTCCGCTTTTTCCTTTACCGTGAGGTGAAGCGGGACCATCAGCCTGTCCAGGTTCCCGTTGGGCACGCCCCCGCGGTCATAGAAGTCTATGACGGCCTCCAGGGTTTTCTCAGAACCGTCGTGCAGGTAAGGATAGGTCTGGGCCGTATTTCGAAGCCCCGGAGTTTTGAAAGCCCCCAAGTCCTTCGCGGCCGCGGTCATTTTATACCGGCCTTCGTCCTTGAATCCGCCCTTCTCGAAACCGACTCCCAGATTGTGGAATCCTCCGTCGGAGAAGGAAGGCCCGCTGTGGCAGGCGCTGCAATGCCCTTTGCCGTTGAAGACGGCCAGCCCCCGCACCGCCGAAGCGGGCATAGCGCCGGTCTCGCCGCGCAGGTAGCGGTCATAAGGCGAAGGCCCGGAAATTATGGTGCGCTCGAAAGCCGCTATCGCCTTCCCGATGGCATCGGCGGAGGCGTCGGTGCCGAAAACGTCCCTGAACTGGGCTTTATAGCCGGGGATAGCGTTCAGCTTCAGCACCACGTTCTCCAGCGTCTCGCCCATCTCTATCGGGTTCGCTATCGGCCCGACGGCCTGGGCCTCGAGCGTGGCGGCCCGGCCGTCCCAGAACTGGGACTTCATATATGCGGAATCTATAATGGAACCGGAATTCCTCCCGCCCACCTGGCCTTTTATCCCCGTGTCGGTGGCGCCATGGTTCGCCCAGCCCGTTCCGGGAGCGTGGCAGGTCGCGCAGCTGATAGTATTATCGGCCGAAAGGCGCTTGTCGAAATAAAGCTGTTTTCCCAGCCTTATTTTAGCGTCCGTCTGAGGATTGTCGGCCGGCACGCTCACGGCCGGACGGATCCCGTTAGAAAGAAACCCTCCGCCGGCTGAAAGCCCGCCCCCCCGCGTCAGCAACAGCAGCGATCCGGCCGAAGCCAGACAGTAAAATACTATTTTTTTCATTAGTCCCCCTTTACGGAAATACTAATTCCGCCTACCAAGGGTTTTATACAAAAGATCGTTTCAATATGCAACGGAAATATTGCGGGTAAATATTGCCCGGAATTGCTACGCGCGGAGGGAGGTGATTACTGAAATCCCGCCCTGGGTTTAAAGCCGGAAGGGAGTTGTCACTTGAACTTTTCCGCCACTTTCCTGTAGGCGTCCCTGAAGGGCATCCCCTGCTCAACCAGCCTGTAAACTTCCTCGGTGGCGAACAGTTCCTCTGAAGGCGCGCACTTCTTCGCGTCGAAACGCAGACCCTCAACCACCACCGACATTATCCCGAGCGCGGCCAGCGCGGCGTCGAGGCAGCTGAAAAGCGGGCCCTTGGCCAGCTGGATATCCCTGTTATAGCCGGAGATCAGATTGCCGGCCAGGCTCTTTATCTTGAATTCTTCTCCGAGCACAACATGGTACTTGCCGCGCACGAGCTCCAGCACGTCGGGGTTCTTCTTCTGCGGCATGATGGAGCTTCCGGTGCAGAAAGCGTCCGGCAGCTTTACGAAGCCGAACTCCGGCATGCTGTACATGATAAGGTCGGAGGCCAGCTTGTTCAGGTCGAACATGATTTGGGAGCAGAGGTGGGCGATGGCGGCTTCGAATTTATTCCGGCTCATCTGGGCGTAGATAGGGTTCCCCATCGCCTTCGAGAAGCCCATCAGGGAGGCGGTCATTTTTTTGTCTATATTCAGCACCGGCACGCCGTAGCCGGCGGCCGAGCCCAGGGGCGACTGGTCTATCAGCTTAAGCACGGAGTCCGTGAATTTATCGTTATCGGCGGCGGAGTCGGAGAAGCAGCCGAGCCAGGTTCCCACCGTGGTCGGCATCGCCCTGCGCATATGCGTGTAGCCGGGGAGAGGTATACGCCCCTGCCTCTTTTGCGCGGACCGCAGGGCCTTCCTGAAGCCCGCCAGTTTCTGTTTCAGCGTACCCAGGCTTTCTTTCTCGTAAAGCCGGAGTGCGGTGAGCACCTGGTCGTTGCGGGACCGCGCGGTGTGGATCTTCTTCCCGGCGTCGCCGCATTTTTTGACCAGGAAGTTCTCGATAGCGGTATGGCAGTCTTCGTCCTCTTTATTAATGACGAAAGCGCCTTTTTCGTCGAGCCGCAGTATTTCGCGCAGGCCTTTCTCCAGGCCGGCGAGCTCGGCCCCTGTAAGCAGCCCTATCTTGCGCAGCATTTTGGCGTGCGCGAGGGACGCGGCGCAGTCGTGCTTGACCAGCCGCCGGTCAAGGATATAGTCGTCCCCAACCGTGAAAGACTCTATATCCTTGTTCAGCTCGACGCCCTTGTCCCAGAGTTTCATTTTTTACCGCCGTGTTTCTTCATGATAGCGCTGTGCGCCATCAGCCTGGTGGCGTGGATCTTTATGAAACCCTCGGAGTCTTTCTGGTTGAAGCCGCCCTCTATGTCCATACTGGACAGGTCCTTATTGTAGAGTGAACTGGAGCTTTCGCGGCCGGTCACCATGACATTGCCCTTGTAGAGCTTCAGCGTCACGCTTCCGTCGATAGCCTCCTGGCTCTTGTTGATAGCCGACATCAGGAAATCCATTTCGGGGCTGAACCAGAAACCGTTATAGACCAGCTCGGCGAACTTCGGTGAGAGCATGTCGCGCAGCCGCATGACTTCCCTGTCCATCGCTATGCCCTCGATATCCTTATGCGCGGCGAACAATATGGTCCCGCCGGGGGTTTCATAGATCCCGCGCGACTTGATACCCACGAAGCGGTTCTCCACCATGTCTATCCGGCCTATGCCGTTCTTCGCCCCGAGCTCGTTCAGGAAATTAAAAAGCCTGAGGGGCTCGGCCTCGGAGCGGCCCTTGTCCAGGTCGGTGACCTTCACCGGTATGCCGTCCTTGAACTGTATCCTCAGGCGGGTCGGTTTGTCGGGAGCTTTTTCCGGGGAAACGGTCTTGGAGAAGATATCCTCGGTCGGCTCGTGCGCCGGGTCCTCGAGGATCCCGGCCTCGTGGCTGATATGGAGGAGGTTGTCGTCCTCGCTGTAGGGCTTCTTTATGGTCGAGCTGATCTCGATGCCCTTGGCCTGCGCGTAATTTATAAGGTCGGTGCGGCCCTTGAACTGCTGGAGGAAAGATTCCATCTTCCAGGGGGCGAGCACCTTTATCTTCGGGTTAAGGGCGTAATAAGCGAGCTCGAACCTGACCTGGTCGTTCCCTTTGCCGGTGGCCCCGTGCGAAACGAAGCCGGCTTTCTCTTTGGCCGCTATCTCTATCTGCCTCTTAGCTATGATCGGGCGGGCGGCCGCGGTGCCGAGGAGGTAGCGACCCTCGTAAAGGGCGTTCGCCTTGAAGATAGGGAAGATATAGTCAGTGACCAGTTCTTTCTTGAGGTCCTCGATATAAACTTTGGAGGCTCCGACCTTAAGCGCTTTCGCTTTCGCTTTCTTGAAATCCCCGGCCTGCCCGACGTCGGCTATGTAGGCTATCACTTCGTAGCCCTGCTCCAGAAGCCATTTTAAAATTATGGACGTATCCAGGCCGCCGCTGTAGGCCAGCACAACTTTCTTGTTTTCTTTCATCTGAAGTCTCCTTAAAATCCCTCTAAAAGCTCTCTAATTATACAAAACACGAAGTCCTAGCCGGCGGCGGACATGATAGCTTTCTGCAGCAGGGCTTTCACTATCTGCACCTTGAAGCCGTTCTTTGTCAGCGGCCTGGCCCCTTTTGCGGCAAGTTCTCCCGCCGCGCGGGCGGTGCTTTCATCCGCGCGCTTTCCTTCCAGGTAAGCCTCTACGGCTTTCAGCCTGAGAGGCATAGGCGCCACGGCGCTGAAAACGAGCCTCGCGTCTTTCAGCCTCCCCCCGGAGTAATTAAAGACCGCGGCTAAACCGGCGATAGGGAAGTCTATTGAATTGCGTATCCTGAACTTGTGATAACCCTGGCTGCCGCCCGGCCGCGAGGCCGGCACGAATATTTCCCGCACCAGTTCGTCCCTGTCCAGTACCGTCGACCTTAGGACGCCGGCGGTAAAGAAGTCTTCCGCCGCGATGGACCGGCGGGTAGTTTTTATCGTCGCGCCCAGTGCCGCCAGCGCCGGGGCCAGGTCGGAAGCGTTCACGGCGACGCAGCTGCAGTCGATGCAGCGTTCAGCCTCCGCGAGCGAACCCTCACGGCTTAAACCTTTGCTTTCCGGGAACTTTGTCCGGCCGCAATGAGTCCCGCAGGCGGCGTTAAGGGCAAGGAGCGGGCTCACCCCGGCATGGGCGCTGGCGGCGCTTTTGCCGCCGCCCAGATAAGCTTCTATCGCTCTCGCGGCCCTACGGCCCGCCGCGATAGCGTGTATCACCGAAGCAGGCCCGCTTACGGCGTCCCCGCCGGCGAAAACCCCGGGCAGGTTGGTGGCCTGGGTGGCCTCATCCGCGATAATGACGCCCCGCCGGGTTTTGACGCCTTTTGCGTAGTCTAGTTCAGCGGATTGGCCGATAGCAAGTATGACCTGGTCGGCTTTTACCGTCTGTTCGCGCGCCGCGTCGAAAACCGGATTAAAGCGGCCCTCCTCGTCTAAAACAGAAGTACAGGCTATAAAATCCATTCCTTTAACTTTCCCGCCATCTTCAAGGACGCGCTGCGGCCCCCAGCCGGCCAGTATGCGGACCCCCGCCTTCACTGCCTCGGCTATCTCCGCCGGGAAAGCCGGCATCGCGTCCCTGGCCTCGAGGCAGACCATCGTCACTTTCCGGGCGCCCGCGCGGCGTGCGGTTACCGCCACGTCCACGGCGACATTCCCGCCGCCGATCACAAGAACGCTCCTCCCCACCGCGGGCTTGCTTTCCGTCAGGAAAGCCATGCCGGAGGTTAGCAGTTCCGACTTCTCAAGAGGGATTTTTTTCTGCGCCCAGCCTCCGGTGGCGAGGAAGACGCTGTCATAATCCCTGCGGAGCGAGCGCAGCGACCGCCCTTTGCCGCCGATTTCCGTATTGAGTTTAAAAACTATCCCTATCGCTTCAAGCGCCGCTATCTGGGCGGCGACCAGCTTCCTGGGCAGGCGGTAAGCCGGGATAGCGTAAGCGAGCATTCCGCCCGCGCGCGGCAGCCTGTCGAACACGGTAATTTGGTGGCCAGCCATCCGCAAATAATAGGCGGCCGCCAGCCCGGCGGGCCCGGACCCCACTACCGCTATTCTTCTCTTTGTCCGCTTCGCCGGCGGCTTCATGAGCGCGGCGGAGTGAGCGAGGATATGGTCCCCGACGAAACGCTCCATAGCGCGGATAGAAACAGCCTCGTCGAACCCGCCGCGGTTGCACTTGCTTTCGCACAAATGCGGGCAGACGCGGCCGGTCATGGCCGGCAGCGGGTTATTATTGAGAATCGTACCGGCCGCGCCGTCCATGTCCCCTTTTCTCACGCGGGCCATGTAGTCGGCTATACCGATGCTGCCAGGGCAGGCCGCCGTACAGGCCGGGGCGGCCACGCGCGCGCCGCCGAAGACGGAATGATAGCGGTTCTCGCCGAGGAGCGCGCCGCAATGGGTTCCGCCTTTCCTGAGGCAATGGAACTGGTCGTCCGGCATGCGGTAGTACCAGCATCTTGGCTCCTGGCAGAGATTCCCGGCGATGGTAGCCATGTTCCTGAGCTGCGGTGAAGCCACGCTGCGCGCGGCCTCGGCCAGCGCCTTGTACTTCCCGGCTATGGTTTTGTGCGCGGCTATATCGTGCAGAGTAGTAAGCGCGCCGATGCGCAGGCCGCCTTTCTCCTCCGAGATATAGCTCAGCCCGGGAATAGTTTTAAGGTCCACTACCAGCGAAGGACTTTCTTTGTGGATCTTGTCCTTCAGGGCGCCCAGCGCGTCCGTGCCGCCGGCAAGAGCCAGCGCCCGGCCCGTCGAGGCGGAGAGAGCGGCGGCCGCTTCTTTAAGGGTCTTCGCCGAGAGATGCTCGAATTTTTTCATCGCCATAGATCAGGCCTTCCCCAGCGCTTTCAGCACTTTTTCCGGTTTGACCGGGATATCGTCTATCCTCGCGCCGATAGCGTTATAAATAGCGTTAAGCACCGCGCGCGGGGTGCAGGTGACCGTGCCCTCGCCGATGCCGCAGGCGCCGTACTCGCCGGCGCCCCTCCAGACTTCCAGGAGGGCCGGGTCTATCTCCGGCATGTCCGCCATCGTCGGGATCTTGTAGTCTATCCAGTTGAAATTCAGCGGGACGCCGGTGGCCTGGTCGTAAATTATCTCCTCGGTCAGCGCCTCTCCCACCCCTATCACCTGGCCGCCTATCTGCTGGGCTTCCGCGCCCGAGGCGTACATCACGGTGCCGCAGTCGTTCAGCACGACCAGCTTCAGAACCTGCACGCGGCCCGTGGCGGTATCGACTTCAACTTCGGCGAAATTTGCGATATAGGGAACGCCCGTCTTTTCAGAGTTAGGAGCCCTGCCCATTTCTACCACTACGGGGAGCATATCGCCCTTCATGAAAACATCCTTGACCGTCATGCCTTTGGAAGGCGCCGCTTTGCGGAAAACGCGCCCGCCGGCTATATCGAGGGCTTCGGGCGCGGCCTTCATAAGCTTCGACGCTTTCTCGAGGAGGCGCTGTTTCACTTCCATGGCGGCGCGGGCCACCACCTCGGACTGAAGGTAGGAAACGGCGCTGTCCGTCTGAACGCAGTCCTTAAGGCTGGTTTCGGTGTCGACCGTGTGCGGCCAGACTATATCGTCGGTAGTTATGCCGAGGAAGCCCATCGCTTCGGCGCAGCCAAGCACATTGCAGGTATTTGAACCCGTACCGGTCTCGACCGTGGGCGCGTCCAGGACCACGCTGCAGTCGGGATTGACCGTAATTCTTATGCGGATCTCGCCGCGCCGCGCTTCCTGCCATTCGGCATGCCAGGCCGGGTGGAAAGAAAAGCCCACGCCGCGCTTTTTGGTCCGGTCATACGACGGCCCCTTGCCCGGCTTATGCCGTTTTTCCTTCCAGCCTATCCTTTTCGCGCCCGCGCAAAGCACCGCGGTCAGGCTCCTGTCCGGCAGGCCGCCCCACTCGTGGCCGAAATTCTTAAGCGCGAGATCTACCGGATCCATCTTTAGCTTCTCGGCGAGCATATCCACTACGTGGCCGAAGATAAGGTTGAACTGGGAGTTCCCCACCCCGCGCATCATGCAGGCGGGCAGCTTGTTGGTATAAACGCCGTAGGTCTCCATCCTGACATTAGGGATATAGGCGAGCGCCACCTCGGTGATCTCGGTCGGCGCGAACTTCATCGCGAACATAGTATGGTCGGCGTAAGCCCCGGAATTCCCTATCCCTTTGAAATACATCGAAATGATGGTCCCGTCTTTCCTTGCGCCGATCTTCCCGGTGTAGATGGCCGGCTGGCGCGAGTCGTGGAAACTTTCGCGGCGTGAGTGCCTGAATTTTACCGGCCGGCCGGATTTCCTGGAAAGAAGCGCGGTGAAAAGGAAGAAAGGCTGATCGCCCGTATCGCCGCGCCCGAACTGGCCGCCGACATAGGAGCTGATCACGCGGACTTTATTGATCGGCAGGTTCAGCATCTGGCTGATATGCATCCTGCTCTGGTCCGCTTCGTAGGAATTGGACATCACGGTAAGCTTGTCCTCTTTCCAGTCCACGAGGCAGCACCAGTTGTCGAGGGAGGCCTGCGTTGCGTTATGGTGCACGGAGGTGGCCTCGACGACGACTTCCGAACCCGCGAAGCCTATATCGACATCTCCCTTATCCACGAATATATCCGCGCCGCCGACCGGGTCTTTGGGAAGGATATTGTTCGGGGAGATCTCGGGATGGATGACCGGCGCGCCGGGCTTCATGGCCTCCAGCGGGTCGAGGACGAAAGGCAGAACTTCCCACTCCACCTTTATAAGTTTCAGAGCCTCTTCGGCTATCTGCTCGGTCTCGGCCGCCACCACCGCGCCCACCTCGTCGGTGGCCCAGCAGGCGTGGTCGCCCAGGACCCGGCGGTCGCGGAAATGGCGCCACATCATGCGCTCGTAGGAAACGGTGTCCACCCCGTCGGTCCAGCCGGCGCTGGTAGGCTTCAGGGAGCAAACTTCCGGGTCTTTGCAGGTAAGAACGGCTTTTACGCCGGGCAGTTTTTCGGCGAGGCTCGCGTCTATGCTTTTTATCCGCGCATGCGCGTAAGGGCTGCGCATTACCTTGGCGTAAAGCATGCCTGGAAAGCGGCTCTTAAGCGTGATATCGTCTACGAACTGCACCTTGCCCGAGGCTTTCTCCATCGCGTCGATGCGTGGGCGGTAGGCGCCTATGAATTTGCGGGCGGTACGGGGCGTAAAGGGGCTCGGCGGGGTCATTTCTTCCCCCCTTCCGTGGTCTCCGAAGCGTGCTGCACAGCCCGGGCTATGCCGGAATAGCAGCCGCAGCGGCAGATATTACCGGAAAGACCTTCTTTGATCTCCGCCAGAGTAGGTTTAGGATTCTCGTTCAGCAGGCCTTTCGCCGCCATAACGAAGCCGGGCGTGCAGAACCCGCACTGCAGGGCCGTGCCGTAGCCGGGCTCGCACTGGCCGGCGAAAGCCCTGATAACAGGGTCGTCTTTAGGGAGGCCTTCTATGGTCTGTATTTCATGCCCATGCGCCTCTACGGCGAGCTTCATGCAGGATAAAACCGCCTTGCCGTCCATAAGCACCGTGCAGGCGCCGCAGGCGCCCTCGTCGCAGGCTACTTTAAGGCCGGTATAGCCGAGCTTTTCACGGAGCAGGAAAGAAAGAGTAGTCTCCGGCTCCAGGTCGCGGCCAAGTTCGAATTCGTGCTGTTTCCCGTTAACTTTGATAATCACCGGCGACGGCTTCGCCCCGCGCGGCTGCTTCCCGTTTTTTTTCGGCATCGTCTCCCCCCTCAGATCTTCCCGCCGGCCAGAAGGCCCTTTGCCAGGAGGCTTAACATGCCCTGGCCTTTTTTGTACGGCTCGCCTTTCAACAAAAGCTGCTCGACTTTAAGTTCCAGAAGCTCGCCCGGCTTCATCGCAAGCGGATCGCGGTTCAGGATCACCATGTCGGCCACTTTGCCGGCCTCGAGGCTGCCGCGCTCTTTCTCGTCGAAAGAAGTCCAGGCCGCGTTATAGGTGAATATTTTCAGGGCCTCCTGGATTGTCAGGGACTGCCCCGGAACATAATGGTTGCAGGCGGCGCGGATGCCGGCGATAGGGTCGGGGAGGGTGCAGGGGGCGTCCGAGCTGCCGCTAAGGACTATACCCATATCCGTCATTTTTCGCAAGGGCGAGATCTCCCCCGCCCGGTCGCCCAGGATAGACCGGACATAGTCAAGCGGTTCCAGGTCCCAGTCGAGGAAAGCCGGCTGGAACGGTATATGGATGCCGAGCGAGGCGCATTTCCGCAGCCCCTCTTCGGTAGGAAGACAGGCGTGGATGATGCCGTGGCGATGGTCCGGCCTGGGGCGGTCCCTGAGCGCCGCTTCTATCGCCATCACGGCCTGGTCGAAGGCCGCGTCGCCTATAGCGTGCATCTCTATCTGCAAGCCTTCGCGGTTGGCCTGTTTCGTGAATTTCACGACCTCTTCATCGGTGTAAAATAGAACTCCGCGGTTTCCCGGGTTATTTGAATACGGCAGCCGCAGCGCCGCGTCCTGGCTGCCCATGCCGCCGTCAAGCGCCGTCGCGAAACAGCCGCCAACGCGGGGCAGCTTCCGCCTTCTGACCTTGTCCAGGTCCATGGTCTGGAAGAAGAGCCGGGTCTGAAAGCCGGTATTGAGCCCCCGGCCGAGGATCGTCTCCAGCGTCACGTCCAGGTCAAATGGAAAACCGACTCCGGAGGCGGTATGCATCAGGCCGATGCCCTTGGCCGCCATCTCGTCCACCGCGGAAAGCATGTTCTTAAGCGTCCGGGGCAGGGAGATCTTTTTAGTGACGAAATCAGTTACGGCAAAAAAGGCCTCCTGGTTCATTTCCCCCGTCTCCGGGTGGAAGCCCCTGAGGGTTTTCACTTTGGCGGGGAGCATCTCTATCAGCCTGCTGTTCAGTATGCAGGCGTGGCCGTCGTACTTGACCAGGAACAGCGGCCGCTCCGGGCAGGCGCGGTCGAGTTCGCTTCTCGAGATCAGCCTGCGCTCGGCGACGCAATGCGGCGAAGCTCCGAAGCCCATCAGGAGCTTGTCGCCGCTTGCGCGCGCAAATTCCTTTATCCGCTCGCCCAGCTCCGGCAGGCTCTTCGCGCGGCGCACGTCCATCCCGGCGTTAAAAAGTGCGTAAGAGGCGAAATGCAGGTGGGTGTCCCCGAAGCAGGGAAGCAGCGCCCGCGCCCCGAGGGCCTCCGTCCGGGCGCCGCGGTACGCGGCCGGCAGTTCGTCACCGGCATAAAGTATCCGCCCCTTGTCCTCTACGAGGTATTTGTGAACCCGGTTTTCCCTGTCGCAGGAAATTATAGCGCCGCTGTAAATTTTCATTTATGAATATCGTTATACCGCGAACCTGTTTTCCCCTGCTTAACTTTATCAGTTTTAAAGCCCCGTTTCCAAGCGGGTGACACAATAAATGCGGATATGATAAGATTATTAAGAACCGCGATGTTAGGGGAGAGCTAAATGTCTAAAATATTAATAGTAGAAGATGAAAAATCCGTGCTGGAGATGCTCAAGACCTGCCTGGAAAGGCAGGGCTATATGGTCATTCCGGCCGAAACAGGCGCTGTCGCCCTGAAATGGATCAAAGAAGTAAAACTTGACCTGGCCATAATCGACCTCGGTTTACCCGACATAAACGGTATCGAAGTCTGCAAGGCCCTGAAGGGAAATCCGCAGACCAAGAGCACGCCCATCATGATCCTTACCGGCAACCTCACCAACGAGGCGAAGATCGCGGGCAACCTCGAAGCCAACGCCGACCTTTTCCTGAACAAGCCGATAGAACTCACCGACCTGAGGACGGCGGTAGGCACGATGCTGGCGAACGGGGAAAAGAAAAAACTCCTTCTCCGCAGCGTCTACAAGAACTGACTTCCGCGGGATCTCGGCGAGGGCTGAACAATGAAAAAGGCCGGGTTTCCCCCCGGCTTTTTTTGCGCGCCGCGGATCATCGGGCGGCAGCGATCCCCACGTTATTTTTTATTCCTGAATTTAGAGGAAATGAACTCCCAGGCAGGTTCGCGCAGGAAAGCGAGCAGCCCGCCCACCGCGCCGCCGATGACCGCTTTGTAGCTGAAATCTATCGGCAGACGCCTGACGACGCGCATCGCGACGGCAAAAGCCGCCCCGTAAAAGACCATCTCCAAGATCGGCCGCCTGCTTTTCCACATATACTTCTCCCGGGGCTTATATTCCTTTATCTTGAGCGTCGGAGATAGGCCCTGTATTTCTCCGGGTGGTTTAGAACGGTGTCCTTGAGGTAAGCCAGCTGCTTTCCCATAGCTTCACGGTACAGGTCCCTGTTGATCCGGTATCTTTTCCTGAAATGCACTTTCGCGTTCCCGGCCGCATCACCGAGCGTGACCGCGAGGCGCTTGTCTATGAATCTGGCGAAATCCACGGTTTTGCGCAGCAGCTCCAGTTCCGAGGAATAGCCTTTTACCTGGCCCTCATTGAACTCACGGTAAAGGAACAGCAGCCGTTCCAGGTAGCACCTGGACGCCATCTGCCCCAGCAGGTCTGAAGTCCCGAGCATGAACCCGGCTTTCTTTTCTTCTGGACCCGAAAAGCGGATCTTCTCCACCGGCAGCGCCATATCGGTGCACAGGATCATATTGACCGCCGACCGGGCGTCCTTTGAGGGAAAACCGTTCTTCCTGAAATAAGCCTTTAAGAAATGGATACTGCGGTCCACATGGGTGAGGGTATACTTCGCCCCGGTGCCGGAAACATCCTGAACGCTCTTGATGAAGCCGGCGTCATGGAAAATAGCGGCGATAAGCCCCAGCTTCGCCAGGCGGACGGGCATTTTTTTATGGGCGATGTTATGGCCGTCTATAAGCCTGGCCATGGCCAGCAGGGCGTCCGTGACATGCATCTTGTCGTGATAGTGCGTATTGCAGGCGTGAAAGCCCGGGTATTTCCCGCTGTACAGGCGGAGGAAATCGGCAAAGACTTTACGTACTTCCCCGAACTCCCCGACCGGGTAGGAATTTATAAAGATATTCTTTACTTCTTCCAGGACCGCCTGCGGGCTGAACATATCCACAAGCTGCGAGAACTGGACTTCATCCGGTTTTTTCCCCATGTACTGATTTTATAGTATTTGCCCCGAAGACATCAATCAGCGCCGCCTTCCTTTGGTTTCTTATTCACCTGCCATGGCCTCGCGCCGGTTTCTCCGCCCCCGGCAGCCCCGAGCGCCGACAGCACGACTTCCCTTATGACTTCCAGCTCGAAAGGCTTCGTCATATAGCTTATCGCGCCCATTTTCATTGCCCTTTCCGCCATTTCCAGTTCCTCGTTCCCGGTGAGCATGATAAACAGCGGCGCGTCCCTCGCTTCTTTATAGGCAAGAAGCACCTCTAGGCCGCCCAGCACGGGCATATTCAGGTCCAGCAGCACCAGGTCCGGGCGCTCCGTCTCGATCAGGCGCAGAGCGGCGCCCCCGTCCTCCGCCAAAAGAACCAGGCAGTCGGGAAAGATCCGCATGATGGTCGTCCTGATGCTTATCTCATCATCGGCTATAAGTATCTTATGTCTCATACTCTTTTCGCCAGAGCTTCCCTATTCCAGTTAGATAAACACCGCCATTTTTATGAAGCGCCTAACTCCTGCCTTACTTATAGTATGCTCCAGGCACCTTTAGCAAACTTCCTGAAATGTTCAGAATATTCTCAAATTTATTTACAAAAAAAGGCCCCGCATTATTGCAGGGCCCTAAAGTATAGACTCTGGACCTGGAACGGAAGAAGGACTGCAGGCAATCCCGGCCTAAAGCGGCTTGAAGCTCCGCTTAAGTATCCCGGCTACCCTTTCGAGTAGCTCCTCAGGGAGGAAAGGCTTGAGAACATAATCCTCCGCCCCTGCTTCCAGGCCCGCGACCTTGTTATCCACAGACTTTGCCTCTCCGGAAACGATTATTATCGGGATATGCCTGACCTTGGGCGTTTCTTTGATCTGGCGGCAAACGTCGATGCCATTGCCGTCCGGCAGAACTACGTCAAGCAGCACAATATCGGGGAGTTCCTTCAGGCAAGCCTCCATCCCGGACGAGGCCGTCGGGGCCAGAATAACGCTGTAATGCTCGGACGTAAAGATCCTCTGCATTACTTTCCCGAATGTCGGGTCGTCCTCTATTATAAGAACCTTGACCATTATAAGTTTCTCCCTCCCGGGCCGGATACTCTTTAATATACCAAACAAAAAGGCCCAGGCGGAACCCCGGGGCGGCCGTCTAAAAGGCGTTCAATGCTTGTACCACGGGCGCCTGAGCTTGGTATCGACCCCGGAACAACCAAGAACCAAAGTCCCGGTCCTCGGGTCATAAAGCCATTTCCCCTCGTCTCCGCTGTAAGTAAAAGTGCTTGCGCTGAAACCTTCCAGACCGCCGGCGGGGCGCAATTCTACTTCCGAGATGCGGCCGTGCCGGTGCACCTTTAAATTTTCATCGCCGTCATAACAATAAAGTTTCAGCTCGGGCAAGGCTATTTCAGACAGGTCGGCAGGGGGCCTGCCATGGTCCTTTGTATAGCGCTCTATGCCGGCCCTCAAGCCCTGTATGGCGCCCAAAGCTTCCGCGTCCGCGGAAAGCATCCGCAGCATCCGCAGCCGCGGCCAGAATATCGCCCAAAGCAAAGCCAGGCAGCAGCTTATGGCTATAAAAGTGGAGAGCCTGGGGCGCGTCATAATGATATTCCGGTTTTTCGACCTGCCCGGATACTACCTATGCTACAATATTTTTTCTTTAGGTTAACGCTTCAAAGTCCGGGTCAGGGGGAAGGGAATTCAATGAACTGGTTTATCGTTCCTTTCAGGCGCTTCGCTGATTTTTCGGGCAGGTCGGCGCCCGCTGAATTCTGGCCTTTCGCGGCGGCGAACGCTGTTATTCTTTGCGGCCTCGCCGCTCTCGACCACGCCATTTACGGGCGGAACGCTTACAAGATCTCCGTTATCTATTTCCTTTTGACGCTTATCCCCTTATTCTCGCTCATGCTGCGCCGGCTGCGCGACGCGGGCCGCAGCGAGTATTTTATCTTCCTCCTTGTAACGGGCTTCCCCGGATTGGGAATACTGCTTTTGCTGATGACGGGTGACAGCATACCCGCCGCGCCCGCCGTGCCCCCCCCGCCCGCGCCCGAGTCGGCGGGCTTAAACCTGACCAAGACAGCGGCGGCGCTTTTCTGTTATTCGGTCGCTTTATACTGGCTCTACGGCCTTGGCCAGGAGCTTGCGCGCTGCGGCAGCCCAGCCTGGATACAGCTCGGTTTGATGGCCGCCCCGCCGATCTACCTGCTTACGCGGCTTTACACTAAAAGGCATCTCCCCTGGCCCGCCGGCAGCGGAGCGGTACTTACGCTTTGCGTCTCGGGGATACTGCTTATCGCGATGACCTACCCGTATTTCAGCGGCCTCCTGCGCAAGTCGACGGCGGCCGCCACTATCGCCAGGCTTACGACGATGCGCGAGACTCTCCGTAAGAATACGGACCCGGGCATTCCGGTCGACCTAAAAACCGCTATGCCGGCGCCGCGGGAGCTAAAGCTTCCGCTGTCCGGGCATCCCCCGAACGCGGAGATCCGGGTCGCCACTTTCACGGATATACAGGATAGCGGCCGCTGGCTTTATGACGGCAAAAATATATACATAGACTGCACGCATATGGACCCGAAAGGAATTCCCTGGAGTTCCTACTGAGGCGAAGGCGTAAAACCGTTCCGACCCGGCCCGAATGACCGCCCGGGGAAAAGAAAGCGCCCGGGGCTGTCCCCGGGCGCTTTCTTATACGCGCGAAATACCGCACGGAGTATTCCCCGCGCCGGACCTATTTCCAGTAGGAATCCAGTTCGCTCCCCATTTCAGCCAGGGCCTGCCGGTCCGCCTGGCGATAAACTATATCGTAAAAATCGCTCCGTTTATCCAGCGCATGCCCCAAGCCGTCAAAAAAATGGAATTTGAGGTCCGTCTTTTTCCAGACCAGATTGTTGATCAGCTGTATCGCCCTGGCATTGTAGGCCGGGGCCTGGTTATCAAGCTCGCCCTGGAAAAAAGCGATGCCGAATTTGGCGTCTTTTATTATTGCCGCCGGCTTTTTATACAGGGCTTCCTGCCTGCGGTATTCCGGCAGGGACGGGGCATCTAAGAGTATATTGCTGAAATTTGCGCCCATGAACTCGGAGCGCTCCAGCGACCCGTTCTTGTTCAGGTCGATGACGGCGAGCTGGGCCTTCAGGTTTTTCGCCGAAGGGTCGCTCCCCTCCAATTCTTCCCGGCTTAACGCCCCGTTCCTGTCCAGGTCCAGAGCTTCGAAGACGTGAAGGGACCGGTAAACGGCCTGTTCGAACAGCGAGACGTCCATGGCTTGCGCGGTGAAACCTATCAGGGCCACGCCGGCGATCGCCGGCTCTTTATCGGCTACCTGCAAAGCGACCTGCGTCCCCTCGCTATGCCCGAGCAGGTAGACGCGGGCTTTCGGGAAAGTCCCGGAAGCGAATTTAGCGAAAGAGGCCGCATCCTCGACGAAATACTTCAAAGGGTTTTCGGTAAATTTTTTAAAGCCCGCCGATTTGACGAAAGAGGGATCTTTTTCCGCCGTCTTTTTCCACTGGTAGGACCTTTTATTGTACCGGACGACCGCGAAGCCATTTTTCACCAAGGCGCTCGAGACATCCACGAAAAAGAGGTTCTTCGTCCCCGGGGCGGAGGCGGCGCTCAGGTCCTCGTCCATATCATGCCCCCCGGACCCGTGGATAAGGACTACCACCCGGGAGACGTCCTTTATTTCCGGATAGTCTATGGTATATTCCAGCCCGTACCCGTCGAAACTTTTCAGAACGGAGGCGGCCCGCGCGCCAGAACAATCCGAGATGAGGCTTATAAGAAAAAACACTATAGCTTTATTCATAAGTTTACGGCCTTTTACCGGCAAGGACCGGATTCTCAGTTTATCAATACCTGTACCAGGGTTGCCCATCATGCGTAAACGTCCCGTAGCAGCCGAGCGCCACGGCGCCCGTCAGAGGATCGTAGAGCCACTTCCCGTCGACTCCGGAATAGGTGGAAGTGCTTGCGCTCAAGGCTTCCAAGCCGCCGTTAGGCCGCAGTTCTACCTGGGTAATACGGCTATGGCGGTGAAGTTCCCGGAAATTCCTGCTATCGCGAGAAAAGATCTTCAGTTCCGGCAGGACGATCTCCGAAAGGTCGGCCGGCGGCTTGCCATGTTCCTTCGTGTATTTCAGCACATCAGCCCGCAGGGCCTTTATAGCATGCACCGTCTTAGTGTCGCTTTGAAGCAGCATGAGCAGAAGTATCTGGGGCCATACCATAGCCGCGAACAGCGCCAGGCAGAACGCGCCTATCAGGTAAGATCTTTTTATTTTTCCCCTGGACATAATAGCTGGCGGCCTCCAAAGCTGCCGATAACAGTAAAGAGCCTGCTCAACTATACCAAACAAAATGGCCCCGGCAGAATACCCGGGGCCTTCAAATATTTTTTACTCTCCAACGGAACACAGCAGGAAACGATTTAACCATTACAAGAGATCTCCGGCCAGCTTAAAGGGGGGCTCAACGGTCAATGACATAGATAAGCCCCCGCTCCTTATCGAAGAAACTCCTGCTGCCGCTGTGGTTGTGGCGCGGAGAGCCAATGTCCACCGCGACGACATGCTTGAGGGAAGCGACATCCCACCATGGCGGGACGGGTTCCGAGCCGTACCAGAGGTCCTTGCCGGGGCCGGTCGACACATCCACTGTAACTTCGGGGGCGGGTGCGGAGAGCTTCAGAATGCGCGCGTCAAATGTGGCAGGGTCGGCCTGAACCAGAAAGTAGCGCTGGGAATCGAGCCAGCGAACGCCGGTGTAGGCGTGAAGGACCTTGTCTCCAGGCTCGAGCCTGATGTAGTCGCCGGCCGACTCGGGAGGGAGTTCCATGGCGCGGACGCTCAAGTAGAACCGGCCGAGGGCGAGCGCGAAGAAGCATACAAAGATGGCTGCGACATATAGCAGGACCTTTATGATGATGCCCCGCGCCCTGCTATTCTTTAGATCTTTCATTTTGGTTTGACCGTTTTTTTACTCAATGAACCGCACGGTCTAACTATACCAAACAATATGGCCCCGGCAAACTGCCAGTGCCAATAGGAAAATCCCCCCCCGCTTGGACGGTTTCGAACTTATTTAAAGGGAATAGGGCATTCGACGGTCTAAATCACAATGTGAAGGTTACTAAGAGGCTCGGGAATTCGAAGGGAACCATTTAGCTATAGCAGGGATTATCCAGTATAATCTTAAACTCGATCTAACATCGCAAGAGATCAGAGCCCGGCTTTTACGGCGATCCCGCATGCAAAAATAGTAAACCCGGCCAGTGCGTGGGCATACCTTTCCATACGCTCCACCGGGAACAGACGCACCCCGCTCAGGAGCAGGAAAACAGTGATCATCATTGTGGTTATGGTAACCGCAGAGAAAACAGCGGCCGCGGCCATCGCCTGCCCGAGACCGCTCTTCATAGCCGGGTACATAAGCACCGGGATGAGCGGCTCGCACGGGCCGAATATAAAAATAATGAAAAGCGCCCAGGGGGTTACCGAAGAGGTATTTCCGTGCACATGAGCGTGTTCGGTTTCATGCGGGTGCTCATGAGAGTGCGGTGAAACCCCGTCATGAGAATGGAAATGCGAGTGCTTTTCGCCTTTTATCGCTTTCTTGATACCCCAGAGCATATAGGCCAGGCCGAAGGACAGAAGCAGCCACCCCGCCGCGTCCCCTCGCAGGCCTTCAAGCCATTGCAGTTTTGAAACGGATGTCCCGAACGCAATACCTGCCAATCCTATAAGCACGGAACTTCCGACATGTCCCACGCCGCAGAGAAAAGTGACCGTAGCCGTTCTTGCCGCGGTCCAGTTCCTGGCTTTTGCAAGAGCTATAAACGGGACATAATGGTCCGGCCCGAGCACGGTATGAATAAAACCCAGAGACGCAGCCGTAAGTAATATCGCGTTGTTATCCATTGCATTCTCTCCTGTAAAGCCTATAGTTGTATTCTACATTTTGGACGCCGGAGTTATATTGATAGCCGCCTGGTCCTGCCTTGATTTTTCACATTAATGCTCAATACTGATAAACCAGGCAAGTCAGCTGATCAAAAAAAGCCCCGCCGGGAATTCAGCGCCATCCCGGACGCGCGCCATAATATCGTAGAATTGGCTGATGCCGGATCCCGAAGCCAGTTCAGTATCGATGACGCAAAAGAGGATCTTTCTTGCGCCTCCTCCAAGGCAGGCGCCTCTGACGCTTAAACTCTCGGCCATCTGCGGGAACAGGTTCATGATCCTCGCCTGGCTGATCCCGGGGTTCGTGTTCTGCGGCGTCGCGCACAACCTGAAGAAGGCCGGGCTCCGAATCGAGCCCGGGATGACCCCCGGTCTTTTCGCCGTCTGGCTGGCGGCCTGGCTGTTCTTTCTCGGAGTCATCGTTTTCATGACCGCGAGGCTGGCCCGGTGGATATTGAGCAGCGACATCGACCTTCTCGAGCACGGAATGCTCGCCCAGGCCGTGCTGAAGTCAAAGAAAGAAATACGCCTGCCGGGAGACGGCGGCCCGCTTTACCGCCTGATCTTTGATTATGACGCCGGCGGCAGGAAGTACCACACCGTAATGGACACCGCTTTCCCGAAAAGGCTGCTTGACGAAGCCGAGGAACCGGTCTTATATGATCCCCGGAAGCCCGCGAAGGCAATATTACTGGATGAACTGCCCGCGCATATAGAACTGGACGGCGCAGGCACCATAAAACATAAGTACCCGTTCATGGGCTTTGTTTACCTTTTAATCCCCCTCGGCACGCTGGCCTGCATGGCGTATATGACGTGGAAATAAATTACCCGGCGTCCCGGCCGCCGGGACTTAACGATATAAAAGCAGAAAAAAAATAAGGCCGCTTGCGCGGCCTTTAAATTTTTCTCCGGGACTAGGATTTGAACCTAGAAAAGAGGATTCAGAGTCCTCTGTGATACCGTTTCACCATCCCGGAATAAATGTTATTATATATTTTTCGGGGCCAAAATCAAAATCTCGGGGGGATCTTGCACGAATTATACGCGGAAATCATCGTAATTTCCCTTATGCTCGTCTTTAACGCCGCCTTCGCGGCTTACGAGATGGCGCTGGCCTCGGTCTCGAAGCCGAGGATAAGGCATTTAAAGGAAAAGAACGTCCCCGGCTCCGCTTCGGCCCATTTCATGAAGGAGAGGATGGAAGCGAGCCTCTCACTTATCCAGCTCGGCATCACCCTGGCCGGGATCATCGCGGCCGCCACCGGCGGCGCCGCGGTGAACGAATACATCTCCCCGGCACTGGCCGAACACCTCGCGCTTTCAAAAGCGACGGCCGAAATGCTGGGTCTCACTCTGTTCGTCGTTCCGCTCAGCTTCATCACGATCACCTTTGGCGAACTTGTCCCCAAGGTTTTCGCCATAGAGAACAAGGAGCTAGTGCTACTCAGGTTCTCCCCCTTTTTCAAGGGCCTGTACCTGTTTGTGTACCCGGTCCTCCAGGTATTTGAAATGGCCATCAAGGCCGTAATAGCCGGAGCCAACGCGGTGCTTCCGGCAAGAAAGAACCACAATGAACACGCGGCGCTGTCCGAACTGAGGCAGGCTGCCGCCCAGGCCAGGGATGAAAGCCTTATCGGAAAGATGGAGGAGCAGATAGTGAACTCGGCGGCGGCGCTTTCGCTGCGCAAGGTGGAGGAACTGATCATCCCTGTCTCCGCCATTTCCTATATCCCCGCCGGCATGTCGCTTCACGAGGCCATGATCCGGGCCCATATGGACCTCCATACCCGCTTCCCTGTAACCCGGTGGGACGACAATCCAGACGAGATCATCGGGTATATTAATTTTAAGGATATAGTTAACGCGATGAAGATGCAGGCCAAATCACCCGACGTAGCCGGGATCACAAGGCCCATCCACAAGATACAAGCGGGAACGCCCGTGCCCAGGGCCCTCGAGGATATGATCGCGAAGAGCATTCATATGGCGGTAATCGCCTCGCCGGACGGAAAAATTCTCGGGCTGTTGACGCTGGAGGATATAATCGCCCAGCTGGTCGGGACCATAAAGGACGAATACGACCACCTGCCCTCGTATCTTTATGAGGCCGGCGGCGGCCTGATGGCCGGCGGCGGCGCCGATATGGCGGAAATTTTGAGGAGACTGGACCTGAAGCCGGATACTGGCAATATCTCGCTGGCGGTCTGGGTGGAAAGACAGCTGAAGCGCCACCCGCGCGGAAGCGAGCTCCTGAAGCACGGCCAGGTAAGGATACTGGTGAGAAAGACCCGCCGGCACAAAGTCTCCGAAGCCTTTATAAGAAAACTCCCCCCGACGCACGCTATATAGTAAAATATACCTCGTCCGAACCGCCCGACGCGCCTGCGAAGGGCTCCCTGATCGGGGCATGGTGAAATGGTTCTCACGCGTGCTTTGGGAGCATGAGTTCCGAGTTCGATTCTCGGTGCCCCGATCTTACTTCCTTTTTTCAACCTGCTTCTCCGCAAGGAATTTCGCGAGGCCGCGCTTTATCGCGGCACCCACCGCTTTGCGGAACTCCTCGTCGAGCAGGACGGCCCCGCTTTTCTCTATATCGCCTATCTCGAGGAGCACCCTGTAGCGCGCCATATTCACGTTCTCGTCTATGCTGTAAAAACCCAGGCGCCCGGTGGCGGCGCAGCGGTAGTCGTTGCGGCCGGTGGTGCTGTCCAGGTGCGTGCCGCGGTTTTCCAGGTCCGTGGCGCGGGCTATTTCCTCGATAAGGATATTCGAAAGCCTGCGGTTCTCCTCCATCAGAGGGTCCCCGTCGTGGATATAGCCCCATAGGGCGTGCCGGCCGGTGCCCGAATTATTATGCACGCCGATAAAAACCAGCGGCAGCAGCGCGTTCGAGTGCGCCAGCTCCCAGGCGTAGCCGGAGAGCTTCCCTCCCTCGAGGGCGGAAGTGTGGGCGATAAGGGTGTTGGTCCCGGTGTCACCGTGATGCAGGCCGGGCTGGGGGTAGCTCCAGACCTTGTGCTCGTCGAAGCGGGGCGGCTCGCTCATCGCGTACTGCACTATGGCATCGCATGTGAGGGCTTCATTGTATTTAACGCCGGTATCCCTCTGGTGGGAAGGCTGGAAAACGACTACCGGTTTGACTTCGGCCGCCAGGCAGAATGCGCCGCCGGGGACAAAGGTCGCGAGCGCCAGCATTAAAAGTAACTTCATAATTAAAAGCTCAGGATGGCTGCCGCCCCGGAGTAACCGGAGGAATAGACCGGCAAGAGCATAGCGGAAGGGGCGCCGCTTTTCGTTTTTTTAGCGGCCACCCAGCGTCCGACAGCCGTGCCTATGGCCGCCCCGGCCAGGACGTCCGACGCCCAGTGCTTGTCCGCGTAAACGCGCTGGAAAGCCACGCTTGAAGCCAGCGTATAGGCCAGAACTTTCACCCCCGTCGACTCCGCCCTGGCGGCGAACACCGAGGCCACCGAAAAAGCGCTGACCGTATGGCCTGACGGGAAAGAGGTGCGGGCCGTCTTGAATTTGAAAGGCGTGAACCGGCGCTTGCCGTCCTCCGTATAAGGCCTGGCGCGCCCGACAGTATACTTGAGCAGAGTACCCGCGGTATTGGCCGCCAGGAAAGATTCGGCGGCGAGCAGCGCGGTATCCTGCATATACGGATCTTTAAGCAGCAGGCCCAGACCGCCGTAAGCGGCCACGATGGCCGCGTCATAGCCGCCATTGCCCAGCTTCTCCGCGCTCCTGGAGATATCGTCGTTCAGTTTGGACCTGTTCTTAAGGAAGCCATGCCTCAATTGCCCGTCCAGGGAATAAAGCGCCAGGCCGCCGGCGGTCACCGCGCCGATCGCGGGGAGGTCCTCTTTACTTATCCGCGCTGGTGAAGAGACGACCCTGCCCATGGAGGACAGAACTTCCCCGGCAAAACCCGCGGCCGCGGAGCGAGAAGGGCAGAGCAGGAGAAAAGCAAGCGTTAAGCCGCGGTGAAGATTCATTATCGTTTACCTCCGTAGAATATCTTAAGCCGGGCGGGGTCCTTTATCGCGCTGAAAGGGCCGCGCAGGAAACTGAAGAGCTCCAGGAAGAACTCCCCGGCGCCGTACATCCTGAATTTCCTGGCCGAACTGACATGCCGGGCCGTCGTTATTATTTTAAAGCCAAGGCCCTTCGCGGCACCCCAGCGCTTGAGCGCCTCTGAAAGTTCAATCTCCTCGGCGGCGTAAAGCCAGGGGTTGAAACCGCCGAGCGCGACAAAAGCGTCGCGGCGGCAGAAGATATAAGAGCCGGCCGCGAGTTTGAAGACGCGGGAGATAGAGTTCCAGAGCCAGGTCAGCGCGGCGCCCCAGGCGGGCGGCGGCGGGTCGAAGGCCACCAGCGCCCCACCGCCGCAGCAGGCGCCGGTTTCAATAAGGCGCAGCGTTTCCGCGAGGGTCGCGGCGGACAGGCGCGAATCAGCGTCGATAAATATCAGCCAGTCTCCGGAAGCCGCGGCCGCGCCGCGGTTGCGCGCGCCCGCTATCCTGTTGAGCGGCTCGAAAACAGTTTTAATTCCCTTCCCGGCGGCCAGGGCCGCGGTTCCGTCCGTGGAATTATTATCGCAGACTATAAGCTCATACTCATCCCCCGATAACGTCATAGAGGAGGAACTATATTGTCCCGTTCCGTTTTGCACGGAACAGGACCCCTGCCCGCCGGTCTGGGCCGCAAAGGCCGCCCGGGCGCTGTCTATGCACGCGCCGAGCAGTTTTTCCTCGTTAAAAGCCGGGATCACTACGGAGACTTTCATTACCGTTAATTATAGAATAATATATATCGGCCCAAATTCATTTTTTGGTAGGATAGAGAATATCACTCAACTATGGACGCCTTACGTGAAAATCTCGACAGCGTTTATTGCAGCCCTTCTGCTTATGCCGGCTCACGCTAAAGCAGCCTCCACGGAGGCTCTCGCGCCGCGCTCCTGGACCCTGGTCCATTTCCTGCCCGGGGATTTCAAGGATTCACGCGCGCAGAACCTGGCCCCGGCCGTTTTCCCGGCCGGAGCCTTCATCGTGGAGGATTCGAGCCGCACCGCGGTCCTCACCTCGTCGCAGCTCGACGCCGTCTTCCCTTTCGACGAACTTCTTATCTCCGCGGACGCCGTCTTCCCCGGCGGCGGCGGGCTCGAGGCCGAGGCGCAGGTCAAAACAGCAGAAGGGTGGAGCCCCTGGTTCAGCTTCGGGCACTTTAACCCGGCCGGCGGCGGGATAAGCTCCGCGCCGCAGGAAAACGCTTTCGGCAGCCTTGAAATAGACAAGCTCAAGCTCAAGAAAAAGGCTTCGGCTCTGCGCTACCGGATAACTTTGACCCCGGCCGGAGGAAAGCCGCCGGTGCTGCGCCTCGCCGCAGTTTCGTACACCGACTCGGGCGCCACTTATTCCGCGGCCGAAGCCGCCTCCAAGCCCGCCGGTTTCAAGGCGCTGAAGGTCGCCATGCCGCGCCGGTCGCAGATGATGCAGCAGGTAAATTATGCCGGCGACATCTGCAGCCCCGTCTCGCTCTCCATGGCCCTCTGCGGCCTGGGCCTGCGCGCGGAGCCGCTCGAAACCGCCGAAGCCGTGCTCGACTCCGCCCAGAATATCTACGGCAACTGGTTCTTCAATACGGCCCACGCCGGGGCGCTTGGGCTTTACTCCTTCACGGCGCGCCTGAATTCCCTGGAAGAGGCCCGCTCCTTCATGCAGGCCGGCGCCCAGGTGGTGGCGAGCGTCACCTTCGGTCCCGACGAACTTAAGAATTCTCCCCTCAAAAAAACCAAGGGGCATTTGCTCGTCCTTGCCGGCTTTACCGCCAAGGGCGACGTTATCGCCAACGACCCCGCCGCTCCCGACGAACAGACCGTGGAACGCATCTACGACCGCGCCCAGTTCGCCCAGGCCTGGCTCAGGAACAAGTACGGGACCTCCTACATAATCGCGAAGGACCTTAACAAGTTCCTCGCGGTCAAGGAAAGGTTCGCCGAATTTTATTCTATGCCCCCAGGCCCCGGCGAGCACCCAAAACTTATCGAGAGCCAGCTCCTTTTCAACGAGCGTGTGGAGCTCCTGGAAGTTTCAGGGCCCTGGGCCCGCGCGAGGGCGGCCGAGCAGGAGAGCCTGCTCCCGGATAAAAAAACCCTGGCCCCCTACGAGGGCTGGCTCCAGCTCGAAAACCTCGCTTTCAGCTTTCCCGCGCCGAATACGGCCGTAGTAAAGACCAAGACCGCCAAGTCGGGCGGCGTCGAGCTCTCGCTCGGAGTAAGACTGCGCGTCATACACGGCCAGGGCGGCGCGCGCGCTTTCCCCCCCTCCGGCCCGGCGCTGAACATCGCCGAAAAGGACCTCGGCCCGCTGCCGCAAAAGCCTTCTCCTTCGGCCTTGCGCCCCGGCATACTGAATACGGCCAGGTTTTTCCTGGGCGACAAATATTACTGGGGCGGGCGCAGCGCCTGGGGGATAGACTGCTCCGGCCTGGTCAATCTGGCCTACCGCGCCTGGGGCCTGGAGCTCCCGCGCAACGCGGACGACCAGTACGCCGCTTCCAGGAGCGTCAGCATGGAGAACCTGAAGCCCGCCGACCTGATCTTCTCGGCCGAGGCCTCCAAGCCCGGCCTGATAAACCATGTGATGCTTTACGCCGGCGGCGGAAAGCTGATAGAAGCGACGGGCGACACCAATTCCGTGCGGGAGATCTCCTTCGCTGAAAAATTCGGGACCGACTTCAAGAAAGCAAAGAACGGCATGGTGGCCGGCGGAAAAAAGATCTTCTTCAGAAAAGTCATAAACTAGCTCACCGGGAGACAAAATGCGAACTTTACTGCTTGCTCTTATTATCGGCGGCTGCGCCCCCGGCGCCCGCGCCCAGGAACTGGTCCCGGCGACCAAAGCCGAAACCCTGCTCTACGCCCATATGGGAGAGATAGTCACCCTCGACCCGGTCTATCCTTACGACGCTATCACCCAGGGGATGCTGCTCAACGTCTACGAGACGCTCATAAGGTTCAAAGGCTCGAGCCTTACCGCCTTCGAGCCGCTGCTGGCCTCGAAAGTTCCCTCCACCCAGAACGGGCTGGCCTCCGCCGACGGCCTCACCTTCAAATTCCCGATACAGAAGAAC
The DNA here is from genome assembly GCA_028713125.1 of Elusimicrobiales bacterium. GTDB lineage: Bacteria > Elusimicrobiota > Elusimicrobia > Elusimicrobiales > UBA9959 > UBA9959. The sequence continues at coordinate 704,881 of JAQTOU010000001.1, forward strand.
GTGAAGTTCCAGAATGGCGACCAGCTTACGCCCGAAGACGTGAAATATTCCCTGCTGCGCTTCATGTTCACCGACCCGACCGGCGGCCCCGCCTCGCTCCTGCTCGAGCCGGTGTTCGGCCTGGCCTCCAGCCGCGGCGCCGACGGAAAGACCGCGGTCACCAAAGCCGAATTCGAGGGCGCGGTAAAAGTGCAGGGCGACACCGTGGTCGTCCGCCTCAAGCGGCCTTTCGCCCCCTTCCTCTCCATCGTCGCGCGCTGGTCCTACGTCATGGACAAGAAATGGTGCGTCTCGCGCGGCGAATGGGACGGAGCTTACGAGACCATCCCCGCCTTCAGCAACCGCCCGAAGGAAAGATCCGGGCTCTTTAACGCGGCCAACGGGACCGGGCCTTTCCTGGTCGGACGCTGGGACAGCAATACCAAGCAGGCCGCGCTTGGCGCCAGCCCGCGCTACTGGGGCAAGCCGCCCCACCTGAAGCGGGTAATAATGAAGACCGTGCAGGAATTCGGGACCCGGCGCCTGATGCTCGAGGCCGGCGACGCCGACATCATAGACCTGCCGCGCCCCTACGAACCGCAGGTGCGCGGCCTTAAAGGGGTCGTCCTCTACGACGACCTGCCGCGCCTGATGACGGACCCCGTTTTTTTCTTCACCTTCAATGTGAACCCGGTGGCGAACCCCGACATAGGTTCCGGCAAGCTGGACGGGGAAGGGATCCCGGCTGATTTTTTTTCGAACCTCGACATCCGCAAAGCTTTCGAATATTCGTTCGACTACAACGGCTACCTCAAGGACGGCCTGAAAGGCAAAGCCACGCTGGCGAAAGGCTCTATCCCGCCTGGCATAGCCGGCTATAATCCCGCCACGCCGGGCTACGAGTTCAACCGCACCCGCGCGGACGAATATTTCCGCAAGGCCTATAACGGCGAGGTCTGGAACAAGGGCTTCAGGTTCACCCTCACTTACAATACCGGCGGCGACGTGCGCCAGCTGGCCTGCGAGGTGCTCAAGCGGGGCGTGGAAGCGATAAACCCGCGCTTCCACGTCGACCTGCGCGGCGTGGACTGGCCGGTCTACCTAGAGAAGACGCAGAACAGGAAGATGCCGCTTTTCACCCGCGGCTGGACCGGGGACTACCCGGACGCGCATAATTTCATCTTCCCTTTCTACCACTCGAAGGGGCGCTATGCCATAGCGCAGGCTTACTCCAACCCCGCTCTGGACAAGCAGATAGAGGCCGCGGTAACGGAGATCTCTCCGGCGAAGCGCGCCGCTATGTACGCCAAGATCCAGCGCGCCGCCTACGACGACGCGGTGCAGATCTACACCGTGCACCCCCGCGGGCTGTACGCGGCCCGCGACACGCTTAAAGGCTTTTACGACAATGCCGTCTTCATGGGGATCTACTTTTATCCCCTGAGCAAACAATAATGCCTGATAAAAATATCGCCGGGATCAGCGCTATCCTGAAGAAAGCGTATCCGGACGCCGATTGCTCTCTGGACCATAAGAACCCTTTCCAGCTGCTCGCTGCCACCATCCTTTCGGCCCAGTGCACCGACGAAAGGGTGAACAGGGTCACCCCCGCCCTGTTCAAAAAATATCCCGGCCCAGCGGAGATGGCGGAAGCCCCGCTGCCGGACCTGGAAAAACTGGTGCACTCTACGGGCTTTTACAAGAACAAAGCGCTCTCGCTGAAAGAAGCCTCTAAAGCGATAACCGGGGATTTCGGCGGGAAAGTTCCGAAGACCATGGAGGAGCTGCTTACCCTGCGCGGCGTGGCCCGCAAAACGGCAAATGTAGTGCTGGGCTCGGCCTACGGCATAGCCGCCGGCGTGGTGGTAGACACGCACGTAAAGCGCCTGGCTTTCCGCCTCGGCCTCTCGAAAGAAACGGACCCGGAGAAAATAGAGCAGGACCTTATGAAAGCCCTGCCGAAAAAAGACTGGATCTGGTTCGCCCATTCCCTGGTGCTGCACGGCCGCGCCGTCTGCGACGCCAGGAACCCGCTCTGCGAAAAGTGCCCGCTGACAAAGCTCTGCCCGAAACTCGGCGTAAAAAAATAAGCCGCGCGGTCAGGCGCGGCTTATAATTCGCGGGTCTTTCCTACAGGCCGGTTATATCCTGGAAGATGATGCCCGCGCCTATGACTTTTCCGTCCACGCCCTTTATATTTATCGAGCTGTAGCCGATAAGTTTTTCCTTACCTTTCACATTGCACTTGAAATCCATGCGGCGGACGGTCTTGCCCAGCTTCAGCACGTCGCTTATGGCGCCGACGATATCCGGGCAGAGCTGGGTCAGGTCCGTCATCGGCTTGTTGAGATATTCCTGCCCCACCTCGAAGATCTCGGACGCCTTCGGGTTAAAGAATATAACTCTCCCCTCCATGTCCGAACCTATAAAGCCGCCGGAAAGGTTGTTTATTGTGCTCTCGCCCTTTAGGTTAAGCTGCTTTATGGTGGCCTCGAGTTTCTTTATATAAACGTCCCTCGCCACCAGGGCGGTGATAAGTTCAGCCGCCTTGAACTGCTCCTCGGAGAAAGCGCCGGTGATGGAATTTATGTATTCCATTATGCCGAGCAGCTCGCCGTTGGCGATAGCGGGCACGGCGATCACCGTTTTGGTCTGGAAGCCCGAGCCCTTATCAACCTTCTTGGTGAACAGCGGGCTGTTCTCCGCGTCGTTGATCAGCAGGGGTTTCCTGGATTCGGCGCAGAAGCCCACCACGCCCTGGTAGCCGAAGCTGACTCCGACCAGGTCACCGCCCACCGGGCCGATGCTTTTCTTGAAAGTGAGCCGTTTCTTAAGGTCGTCGGCCTCGAAGAAAGTGCCCGCGTGGCAGTTCACTATCCCGGCGCCCCTGCGCGTCAGATATTCCCAGAGGGCGTCCTCTCCCTTGGCGGCCTCGGCCGGCAGGCCTTCTGTGAATTTGGACAGGAATTCAAGCATCTCGCTCATTTTTGCCCCTTCCTCGCGGAGGTTGTTTTCGCCGGGACCTCGAAGAACTCGAGCACGCCCTCGGCGATAGCGCCGGCCAGCTCTTCCTGGAAGGCCGGGGTGTTAAGCATTTCTTCCTGGCGCGGGATTATCATGTAGGCGTTCTCTATCAGGGCGGCCGGCATCCAGGTCATGCGGGCCACCAAATAGTCGCCGTAGCGCAGGCCCTCGTCGGGCAGCGGTATATTTTTAAGGTAGGCGCGCTGGATGGCGGCGGCGAGCGCCCGGCTGGGGCGCTGGTAGTGGTAGATGGAAAAGCCGCGCGGCTGCGAGTAAGGGTCCTCGCCGTCGCCTATGGCGTTGTTGTGGATGCTGAGGAACAGGTCGCCGCCCAGGTCTTTGGCCAGCTTCGGGCGGTCGTTCAGTTCCACGTTCTCTTCCCCGCTGCGGGTCATCTGCACCGAGGCCCCCAGCTCGAGGAGCCTGGCCTTCACCTTTAAAGCTATAGCGAGGTTCACGTTGACCTCGAAAGTTTCCATGGGCCCGACGGCGCCGTCCAGGCTGCAGCGGGCGGTGGCCGGCATCGAACTATAGCGGGCGTCGCGCAGGGGGAGCCTGGTGTTATTGTCGCATTTAAAATACGGCGAATGCCCCGGGTCGAGCACCACGGTTATCCCGCCCAGCGGCCTGGGCCATGAAAGAGAGGCTTTGGGGCGGGAGCGCAGGTCCACCTGCATCGTCCTGGAGGAACCGGGATAAGAAATGTTATAGCCCCAGAGAGCGTCCGGCCCGGTCTCGAAGTCCAGCTCGACTTTATTATAGGACGCCTGGCGGAAAGAAACGTTCTTTACCAGGGTATCTGCGGAGTCGTAAACCACCGTATTCGTATGCAGATTGGCGTAGTAGAGCGTAACGCGGAGGCCCCAGGGGAAGACCTCGGCCGTATAGGGCAGGCGGTCGTAAAGAGTTACGGAGGCGGATGAGCCGAACTCGGTCTTTTTCAGTCGTATCGAACCGGTCTCGCTGCCGTAGCCGAAAGGGTACTGGGCGCCGGAGGCGGGCTGCACCTTCGAATCGTCGATCCACCCGGATTCGTCGCCGGAAAGGGCGATGCGGCGCAGGCCGTTGGAGCGGCCGCTTGAGACGAGCTTCACGCCCTTCGGCAGGAACATCATATAGCCGCCGTCGGTAGCGTTCTTCAGGATGGCCGTGTCGGTGGAGGTCTCCACCAGCGCCGGACGCTTAAGGACCTTGATCTTTCCTTTGGCGGTCGCGGAGGCGCCGCGCGCGAAAAGCCCGGCTTTGAACCGCGCGGAGAGCGCGCCGCCGGAGCCCTGGTCCGCGTCTTTTATCCGGAAGGAAGTGTAATACCGGCCGGAGCCAGGCGGGACCTCGGTCATAGAAAGGTCTTTAAAAACGCCTTCGAGCGAGCAGACCGCCTCGCGGGAGGGAGTGCCCGCCGCCGTGATCTTAAGATAGTCTTCCGGGGAAACCTCGGCGTCCGCGGCGTAGGAAGTGAACTCCAGCTTCAGCGTGCCCGTAGAAGGCCCCGCCTCCGCGGGCTGGCGGACCTTCAGCGCGCGCTGCGCGGTGGTTCCGTCCGCGAGGGTGCCGATAAAAGAGAAGTCGCCAGGGGCCACCGGCAGGTAGGCGATGAAGCCGCCGTTGGTATAGACCTGTATTTTTTCCCCGTTTATGGTGAAAGCGGCCGTGGCCGGGGAAATATTCCCGAATACGAAGGTCTTGGGCACGGAAGGGATGGAGGTGCCCTCCGGCGGGTAGACGAAATTTATCTGCCCGGCGTAAAGCGGGAGTCCGGCGAGGAGGATCAGGGCTGCTGGGTTCAGGATAAGTTTCATAGGGGCTGGCGCCGCGGCGCGGGTTTTAAAGAAAACGAAATATAAATTTAATACGGGTCAGATACAATTATAATATATTCGGCCATAAGCTATGAACAAATCGACCCTGCTCGCCATGTCAGCCGCCCTGCTTTTTCCCCTCTCCGGGTCCGCCGCGGATTTCACTTCCGTGCGCCCCTGCGCCAGGGCCAACGCCATGGGCACGGCCTTCTCCACGGTCGGCGGCGACGCCTGCGCGGTCTTCTATAACCCCGCCAACCTTACCACCCTTTCCAACCTCGAGGTCCGCCTGGAGACCGGGCGCCGGCTCGCCCCTGGCGCCCCGGAAGGAGAAGTCTCCCTGGCCTATATACGCCCGGTTCCCGACGCCGAGAACAAAGTGGCCGGCCTTGGCTACTACTCGGTGCGGCAGAAGGGCGGCTTCGGCATGGATTCCATGGCTTTCAGCCTGGGCAACCGCACCACCATAAAGTACCTGCAGAAACCGGTTTATTACGGCATGGGCGTAAAAATAATGAGCCTGAGCGGCCTTGCGAAAAGCCACCTGGGCCTGGGCGTGGAGGGCGGCGTGCAGCTCGAAAACACCTCGGGACTCAGGACCGCCCTGGTCCTCTCGGACGCCCTGTTCGGCATGGGCAAATCGCTTATGACTTTCACTTTGGGGAACTCCTACCGCATAAAGAACACCCTGCTGCTGGCCGACCTCAGGGCGCGCGGCTCCCAATCCGAATTTTTCCTGGGGGCCGAGCACTCAATGTTCAACGGCCTCCTCCAGGCGCGCGCCGGCAAGGGAATAGCGCTGGCCGGCGGCGACTACCTGGCGCTCGGCGTCGGGATAAATACTCTCCCCTGGACCATAGACCTCGCCTGGTCTCTGCCCTGGGGCGGCTACAACAAATTTGCCGGCTACTACGGGGTGAACGTCGGCTACCGCTTCGGCTCCCCCACTTTCAGCGAAAAGCTGGTCGGGGACGCGGCCAAGCAGGCCGAGGCCCTCCGGGTGCAGATAGACGACCTTAGGACGCAGCGCGCCGGCCTCGAAAGCTCCATAGCGACCTACCGCGTCAACAAAAGCATGATCGAGACCGACGTTACCATGCTGCAGGGCCGCATGCGCGAGCTGGAGACCAATATAAAGGAACTGCAGGTACAATCCCTGGAAGCGCTGTACAAGAAGGAAAACCCGAAGGTAGTTAAGGCTTACGTCCCCCCGCCGCCCGAGCGCTGGCCCAGGCTCCATAAAGCCGCCGCCGGGGAGACGCTGCGCTCAATCGCAGGGAAATATTACGGGAATCCCAACCTCTGGGAGCGGATCTACCAGGCGAACGAGAAGAACGTTTCCAAAGGACTGCCGGTGGAGGGAGCGGTGCTGACCATACCGGCGCCGCCGACCCCCAACCAGTAAAGGCTATGTTCAACACCATACAGATCATCTGCGCTTCGGAGAAAGACCGGACCATCCTCAGGGGGATCTTCAAGAACCTGGGCGCGGACGCCGTTTTCTCCAGCGACCTGAACGACGCGCTCGCTATTTTCGAGAAGGCGAGGCCCGCCGCGGTCTTCATAGCCGACGGCGAGGAGCCGCCGGCGGAGATCCAGCTGCGCGAGCTGCGGCGCGTAGCCCCCTTTATACCGGTGATCCCGCTCCTGAAACGGCGCGACGCCACCCGGGCGGTCGGCCTGATGAAAGCCGGGGCGCTCGACTGCGCGCAAAGCCCCTGGACCGAGGAGGAGCTGCGCCCGCTCTACCGCAAAGCGCTCAGGCTCAGCGGCACGGTGATAGAGCTTGATTCTTTCGCGCTTCGCAACAGGCGGCGGTCGCTGGCGCTCGCGCTGGCTGCCTGCTTCGGCTTCGCAGGTTTCGCCGGCGGGCTTTATTACGGCTTCCTGAAGTTCTCCCCCCTGGCGCCGCGGCCCCACAGTTTTTACCTGCCTTACGCCCATCCTACCGGCATAATGGTAAAGAAAGATTCCGTCCTTATCAGCGACTGGTACAGCCAGGCGCTCTACGAGCACGGCGTGAAGAATTTCGGCATAAGGAAGGTCACCAGCCTGCCCGAACTGACCCCGGTGGCTATGGCCGCCTCGCAGGACGCGCTCTGGCTGGCGGGGACTAACGGCGTCATAGAGAAGCGGCTGCTCGACGCCCGCTATACGGTGGCCTCGAAGACCCCCGCGTTTTCGCCGGCCCCGGACAGCGCCTGCTTCGACGGGCTCTATTTCTGGACCGCGAATTCCCGGGCCGGAACGATAGTCAAGCGCATGCCCGGCGACGCCCTCGGAGAGATCAAAACATTTAAATATCCGGGACAAAAGCTTTCCGCGCTGACCTGCGACACCCGGTTCCTGTGGGCGGCTGACCCGGTCCTGAAAGGCCTGGTAAAAATGTCGCTCGACGACCCCGAGCGGATAATTTCAAGGACGGAGCTGGACGTCTACTCCTCGAGAACGCTTAAGATAACGGCGATGGCTTCGAAAGACGGGACGATCTGGTTCACAGGGGAGGACGGGGATAAAGGCCTGGCCTTTTACAAGAATGAACCCAAATAAGGCCGATAATTATATCCCCGCGGTCATAAAGACCTCCCTGGACCTCCCCCCGCTGTGGGGCAGGCTGGCCTTTCTTTCGCCGGGCGAAGCGGAACTGGTAAGCCACTTCGAACTGCCAGCGGGCAAGGTCGTAGCGCTCACTTTCGAGCTTGGCCGCGCCCCATTCGAGGATCTCCGCGCGCGCATAAAAAAAGCCCTTCGCGACAGCGAAGGGTATTACAACTATTCCCTGGTCTTTTTAGATCCTGCCCAGTCAGAACTTCTTAAAGCCGCTATAGCGCAAACCCCGGCCCTCTAAACGAACTAATAGGTGGTCCAGGAATTGGACTTAAGGTCGGTATGCGTGCACGCGATCCAGACCGAGCCGTATAGCGGGTCTGTAGATCTCTCGCCGTTATACATCAGGCCGCGCCCGTCGTGTTCATGGCCCGGAACCGGGTCGTAATGGCAGTAAACGTTCCTGGAGGCGGCATGATAGCCGGGGACGGCTATCGCGGGAACCTCTTTCAGATATTTCGGGACCAGGCTGTCGGTCAGCACGCTGGAGTTGGAAGAATGGGCGCATACGGGGAACACGGCCTCGTTATCGGCGTAATAGATCCTGAGAGCGGCGCGGATGGAGGACAGGTTCCCTCTCAGGGCGCCCTCCTTCGACTTGCGGACCAGCTCGGCGAATTTAGGAACGGCGATAGCGGCCAATATCCCGATAATAGCGACTACGATCATAAGCTCTATCAGGGTAAAGCCCCGGCGCAATTTTCCGGCAGAAGTGACCACCTTGATCATATACCGCTAATTCTACAATAACTCGGGGACCGTGTGAAGCGAATACGGCCAGCCTGCGAAATAAAGGCTTCAACTCTTATCTGGACGATAGTGGCCGGAGAATTTGCATGTGTGTTCATGTTTTTATACTCAGGGCCTTGATTTTTATACTATTTACTGGTATATTTATATTAGTTCCTGATATTTTAGCCGGAGGAGCATAATATGCCTAAAACAAAATCCGCCGACCCCGTAGTCCTGAAGAATTTCCTCGAGATCCCTTACGACGAGCTTGAAGCAATGAACCTGGAGGCCGCCGAAGCCGCGGAAACCCTGCAGCCCGCGGAGCTTGAAAAGAAATACAGGGCTTACCTGCAGAACGAAAAGCGTCTCAAGGCCGTCACCCTCTGTTTCTCGGATATCGAAGGGCGCTTCCACATGCTCGACTACGACAAGCAGTACTTCCTCAGGGCGAACGATAACCTGACCTTCGACGGCTCCTCGATCCGCGGCTTTTCGGCGCAGAAGGAGTCCGACCTCCGGCTCGGGATAGACTGGGGCAGCATTTTCTGGCTCCCATCCGACGTCTTCGGCCCCGGCAAGGTGATCCTTTTTGGCACGGTCCTGAACCGTGATAAGACCCCCTACGAATCGGATTTCCGCACCCGCCTGGCGGAGCTCGCCAAAGAACTGCAGAAAACCCGGGGCATCACCGCGAACGTCGCCGGCGAGGTGGAGGGCTTCCTGGTCAAAGGCCTCAGCGCCGAACAGGTCTACAATAAAGTCACCGGGTTCGAACTTATTTCCACCGGCGGCTATTTTCATTCCCTCCCCCTGGACCAGTTGAAGATGTTCATCGACGCCGCGGCCGAAGTGCAGCGGGCGATGGGCTTCAAGAACGAGAAAGACCACCCCGAAGTGGCGCCGTCCCAGTTCGAGCTCAACTTCTCCTACGCGAGCGTGGTCCGCGCCTGCGACCTGATCCAGCTCTACAAGCTGGTCTGCCGCCAGGTCGCCGCTAATATGGGCATGACCGCCACCTTCCTGCCCAAGCCGGTCTCCGGCGTGAACGGCAGCGGGATGCACCTGAACCTCTCCTTCTTCAAAGGCGGGAAGAACCTTTTTTATGATAAAAAAGGAGAGGACGGGCTGTCCGCGACGGCCTGGGATATCATCTCCAGGCTCCTTAACCACGCCCAGGAACTGTCCCTTATCCTGAACTCGAGCGTGAACGCCTACCGCCGCCTCGACCCGCACTTCGAGGCCCCGAACCAGATCAAGGTCTCCTCGGTGGACCGCGGCGCGATGATCCGCATCCCGGCCGGGAACGAGAAATCCGCCCGGATAGAGATCCGCTCCGTCGGGCCTGACGCGAACCCGTACCTCGCCCTGTACGCCCTGCTCCGCACAGCCCTCGACGGCGAGCCGCTGACCAAGGACGAGAGCAAGCGCGACCGCGTGCGCTTTCTCCCCGGCAATATCTACGACGCGATCCGCATTTTCCGCGGAAGCGAATTCGTAAAGAAAATAATGGGCGAGTCTTCGCACGAGAAATACGTCCTGCACAAGCAGGCGGCGGCCGACCGGAGCCCGAAAGAGCTCGGCTCGATCGTCAAGTCCTCGGAAGTCCTCTTCCACCACGACGTTACGACCCAGATGCTCTGGCATAAGTTCTAGGGCCGCCTTAGGAGCGTAATGCGGAGCGGCCCGGGAGCCGCTCCGCTATTTTTTTGCCAATAGGCAAAATTAGGGTTATAATCTAATCATGCAATTTACGCGCTTACGCATCATCGCCGCCGCCCTCCTTCTGCTTTTCGCCGGAGGAGGGGCCTTCGCCTATTTTAAATATAAAAAGATCTCGAATTACCTGATAGGGCAGATAAACGGGCAAACCTCTAAAAAGTTCGGCAGGCAGGTGAAATTCAAGAGCATCTCGTTTTCCCCCCTCAAGGGCATAATTATCAGGGAAGCCTGCGTCTCGCGGCGGCCGGATTTCTCCAAAGGCAGTTTCTTCTGCGCGGCGAAAACCGTCATCAGGCCGCAGTTGACCGCGCTGATACGGAATAAAATTTATTTTTCCAGGGTGGCCTTCGAGAAGCCGGTGCTGAAGGTCCGCGAGCGGGACGGCGCCTGGGACTTCGCCGACCTGCTGGCCCTCATCCCGGAAACGGACAAAGGGCTCTACCTCACCTGGAACGCCAGCGAGCTTTCGATGTCCGGGGCGACCCTCGAGGCGGACCTGGAGACCTCCGGGCTTTCGCTGGCCCTGGAGAACGCCGATATTTCTCTCGAGCACTATTCCTCCTTCGGCGGGAACTACGGCCTTTCCGCGGAAGGCCTCGTCAAGACCGTGCTGAAGGGGAAGCTCCTGTCCGCCGAAGTGAAAATAAAGACCGACGCGAACTTCGACTACGGCGGGCTGTCCTCGACCAAGGGGGCCCTCAGCGCGCAGAACCTTTCCTACGGCGCGATGACGCTCGAGAGCTTCAAGACGGACTGGACCCTGTTCAACCTCCGCAAGCCGCTTGCCGACAAGAACTATTCCATCGCCCTCAACGCCGAGAAACTGCTGATCCCCGGCCAGGAAACCTCGATCAGGGAAGGCGTCTCAAAAGGCCTGGCGCTCTTTTCCGCGGCTATGGGCCGGACCGCGCCTAAAATAGAGGACATAGAGATGTCCTCGCTTACCGCGGCGTTCCGCCTGGACAATTCGGCCCTGGCGCTCAAGGACCTGGAGCTTCGCACCAACTTCATGGACCTTTCCGCGGGCCTGGCCATCGACGGGCCCGCGAAGACGGCCGAGGCCGGCATAGACGCGGCGATAGGCTCCAGCAGGATAAAGCTGTCGGCCTCCGGGCCTATGGCCTCGCCCAGGCTGATGCCCGCGCTTTCAGCGACGCTCGCGGGGAAACTTAAGGAAGCGCTGGCGAACGCGGAGAACGGCCTTCTGAAGCTCTTCCCCGTTACAGGAGAATAATAATTATGCCTATAAAAGTTATCGTGATCGGTTCCGGCCCCGGCGGCTACCCGGCGGCGCTGCGCCTTAAGGAGCTGGGCGCCGAGGTGACGATGGTCGAGGCCTGGGAGCTCGGCGGGACCTGCCTCAACCGCGGCTGCATCCCCTCCAAGGCTTTCCTGGACACCGGGCACAGGCTCCACTCCTTCGACGGGCTGCGCAAACTGCTTAAAGACGCCTCGGGCGTGAATTTCTCCCCGGCCATGCTGGACTGGGAAAAAGTCAAAGCCCGCCGCGCCGAAGTCGTAACCAGGCTGAGAACCTCGCTGGAAAAGCTTTTCCAGGCGAAGAAGATAGAGGTCCTCCGCGGCAAAGCCGCTTTCTCCGGGCCGAACGAGGTGACCGTGACCGGGCCGCAGGGCGAGATAAAGAGGGCTTTCGATTACGCCATCCTCGCCGCCGGCACGAGACCGAGCTTCCCCCCGCCGTTCAGGGATTTCCAGGCTGAGCTGACGGATTCCGACCGCGTGTTCGACCTCCCGCGCCTGCCGAAGTCGCTGCTGATAGTCGGCGGCGGCGTGATCGGCCTCGAGTTCGCCTGTTTCTTCAACGCCGTCGGAGTGGAAGTAAACGTGCTTGAAATACTGCCGGAGATCCTCGCGGGGGAGGACCAGCAGGTCATCCGCGCTGTCCGCTCCTCTTTCGAGAAGCGCGGCGTAAAGTTCCACCTCGGCAAGAAAACCGCCTGCATAGATATCTCGGGCGGCCTCAAGACCGTGGAGCTGGAAGACGGGACCAGGCTGCAGGCCGAGGAAATACTTGTAGGCGCGGGCCGTGCGGCCGACCTTACAGGCATGGGGCTTGAAGCCCTGGGCCTGGCCTGGGACAGGAAAGGTGTTAGAGCGGACGCCGGGCTGCGCACCTCCGCTCCAAATATATTCGCCGTCGGCGACATTAACGGCATCTCGCTCCTGGCCCACTCCGCAAGCCGGCAGGGCGAAATAGCCGCGGAGAACATCATGGGGGCGGACCGCGCTTTTGACGCCGACATAGTCCCCCGCTGCGTCTACGCCTGGCCCGAAGTCGGGTCTGTGGGCCTGAACAAAGCGCAGGCCGAAGCCAAAGGCCTTGCGGTAAAGACTTCGCGCTCCTTCTATCTCGGCATCGGGAGGGCCGTAGCCTCCGAGGAAACGGAAGGCTTCGCGCAGCTCGTCTTCGACGCCGCCGACGAGACCGTGCTGGGCGCGCAGCTGGTGGGCGGCCCGGCCACGGAGCTGATACACCTGCTGGCCCTGGCCGTCAAGCTGAAGCTGAAGCGCAAAGACCTGAAGGAAATAATTTACGCCCACCCCACGATGGCGGAGGCGATCCACGAGGCGCTGTACAAATGAAGATCCTGTCCTGGAACGTGAACGGGTACCGCGCCGTCCTGAAAAAAGGCTTCGGGGAGTTCCTGCTCTCGGCGAAACCCGACATCCTGGGCCTGCAGGAGGTTAAAGCCTGCCCGGACCAGCTGACCGCCGAAGACACGGCTTTCCCCGGCTATGAAAATTCATGGAACTGCGCGCAGAAGAAAGGCTACAGCGGCGTCGCGGCCTTTTATTCAAAAAAACCGCTATCGGTATCGACCGGCCTGGGGGAGCCGCGCTTCGACGGGGAAGGGCGGGTTATCACGCTGGAATACCGCGATTTTTTCCTGCTGAACGTGTATTTTCCCAACGGCGGCCAGGGCCCGGAGCGCCTGGCCTTCAAATTGGATTTTTATGAATCCTTCCTTGAACACATAGAGAAACTTCGCAAAAGCGGCAAGGCCGTGATCTTCTGCGGCGACGTGAACACCGCGCACAACGAGATAGACCTCGCCCGCCCCAAGGAGAACGTCGGGAATTCCGGATTCATGCCTATAGAGAGGGCCTGGCTGGACAAGATCACCGGCAAGGGCTGGCTGGACACTTTCCGCGACAGGCACCCTGAGCCGGCGCAGTACACCTGGTGGGATTATAAAACCCGCGCCCGGGAGAGGAACGTAGGCTGGCGCCTGGATTATTTCTTCATCAACAAAGAAAAAGCGTCTTTGATAAAAGACGCTTTCATCCTCCCGGAAGTCCAGGGCTCGGACCATTGCCCTGTAGGAATAACCCTGGACCTGTAAGCCCCGCCTTACTCTTTTGGATAGCGGACCGAGATTATCTCCAGCTGGACGGCCCCGTTCTTGCGCGGGAGCATGACCTTGGCCCCGGCGGCGGCCCCAAGCAGGGCCCCGGCCAGCGGCGAACCCCAGTTAAGCTTTCCCGAAGCGGCGTCCGCCTCGTCTTCCCCCACGAGCTTATATTCCCTCACCGCGCCGTCAGGCTCCCTCACCGCCACGGTCGCGCCGAAGCGCACGTCTTCGGCGGCCTGCCCGCGGTTATCCACCAGGATCGCGCGCTTTATCTGCGTCTCGTAATATTCGATGTCCATTTCCGCCTGGCGCAGTTCCAGGCTGCGCGCCTCGTCGGGGCGCTGTTTGGAGACGAGGCCGGCCCTCAGCCAGGCCAGCTCCGCCGCTTTCGCCTTTAGCAGCTCAAGCCCGGCTGGCGTGACATAGTTGGGCCTGCCGCTAGGCTGCCTTTTAACGGGCTCACCCGGGTCTTCTTTATCGTCCCTGACGAAGGCTCGGCTCATAAAATTCGCGTCAGACCGTTTTTTCCGCGGCGGGCTGCGCCGCTTTTTCGGCCTTCCACCCGGAGATCCTGCGGATCAGGAAGCCGGAGCCGTAAAGCGCCGCCCCGGTAAGGAGCAGGCACATGATGCGCACCACGGTCGGCGCGGAAGCCGCGTCGTAAAGCAGCGCCTTCCCGGCGGCGAAGCCGAGCACGAACATCGCGGATTTAGCCATAACTTCGTCCCTGCGGCTGAAGGCGTAGCCGATCACGCAGACGGCGTAGAAAAGCCAGGAGGCCGAAACTTCCAGGGACCCCGCGTCCTTGGTCAGCCTGTAAAGCCCAAGCACGGCGAGCAGGTGCGCCGCGCCCAGCAGCGGGGCGTAACCGTTATGGGGATCCAGGTCGCCGCCTTTAAAGTCGATCAGGACCCACAGGCTGCCGACGGAGACCAGGGAAACCGCCAGCCAGGACATCTCGTTGCCGGACAGCAGGTGGGAGACCATGGACAGGTACTCTATGACCAGGACCGCCAGCAGCCCCAGGGCCGGCACCCGGTACGCGGAATTGCTCTTCCGGGCGGCGAGGTTGACCCCGGGCACGGCCAGGACGAGCGCGATGGCCACGAACAGCCAGGGGCGCGCGTCGGCGGGAAGGAGCTCGAGGTAGAAAGAGTGGAAGCAGACCACGGTTATAAAAGAGAGCACCAGGGGCTGGCTGCCGAGGCTGCCTTCCGGGAACCGCTTCCTGGCGGCCAGGTAAAGCACGAAGAGGAAAGCGGCGAACCCGAGCGAAAGCCAGGGAGCCAGGTCCGGCTTTATCCGCTCTATGAAATAATATTCCGTCGCGTAAAAGAACAAGAGGACCGGGAGGAAGCTGTTCGACTCCGTTTCGGTCAGCGGCTTCCCGTTTTGCCGCGTGTAAAGGTAGGTCCCCGCCGAGAAGACCAGGAAATGAAGGACGAGCATACCCGCTATAAGCTTGTCCTGCCCGAGGCCGAGGCCGATGGCCGCCGTCATAAAGATGGCCAGGTAGGCCGAGATCAGGGTCAGGGTCCGGGACTGCACCCAGATGGAGATGACCGAGAAAGACAGCGAACACAGCAGGAAATAATAGACCGAGAACGTCGATTCGGAGCCGAGGCTGAGTATAAGCGGGGCGCAATAGGAGCCGATCGCGGCGGTTATAGGGTACATATCCTCCTTGATCTGCGTATAAAGCCAGATGCAGCCCCCGGAAACGATGCTGGCCATCGAAATGGCGGCCTCGAAAGTGATCAGGGAGTAAAGCCGGTGCGCGGCGAACACGGTGAGATAAAGCACGATGATGCCGGCGCCCGGCAGCAGGCTTGCGTATTCGCTGTCCGATTTCATCAGCGCGAACCCGGCCCCGATCAGGCCCAGCCCGAACAGCACCGCCAGGCCTATCTGCCTTTCCGGGGTCAGCCAGCCCGAGTCTATGGAGAGCTTGATGATGAACGCGGCGGCCAGCACGAAGCAGACGATCCCGACGACGCCGAGCCAGTTGCCGGACCTCTCCTTTCGTACCGGCGCGAAGCGCTGAGCCGGAACGGCGGTCGCGCCGGAAAGCATATTCTCCATTACCGGCTGCGCGGGAGCGGGAGGAGGAGGAGGCGGAGGAGGAACGGTCGGCGGCCTGGGGATATTCAGGAAACTTTCCAGCTTGGCCAGGCGCTGTTCTATAGTGCTGAACCGCGTTTCCGCTCTTACTTGTTCTTCGAAACCCATCGGGCCCCCTTAAAGCGCGCTTCTTAATGTTTCCATATGATAACATTGAATATCCTCCAAATCAATATTAACTGCCGGACCCGCGGCCGGCTGGCGGCCCGCCTTGGCCGTCTGAGGCGCATAGCGCCTGATACGGCACAAGATAGTGCCGGAGCGGCACCGGCATAGCCTTGCCCGGTACTGTTCATATTTGTTATAAATTTATATACCTTTCCGTAAAAAATTCCGCAGGAGGCCATATGTCCACCGCAACTACCCTGAGCCGCACAGCCCTGAACGAGACCATGAGGAAATATGGCGGCAAGATGGTGGACTTCCACGGCTGGGAAATGCCCATACAGTTCGCGGGCATTCTTAAGGAACACGAGGCCGTGCGCAAGTCCGCCGGCCTATTCGACGTTTCCCACATGGGCCAGGTCTTCGTGACCGGCGCCGACGCTTTCAAGCTGCTCCAGAAAATAAACACTAACGACCTGCGCAAAGCCACTCCGGGCAAGGGCGTCTACTCGCACGTCACCAACCCCAACGCCGGCCTGGTCGACGACGTCATAGCTTTCTGCCTCGCCGCCGACCGCTACCTGGTCATCGTGAACGCCACAACCTCCACCAAGGATTATGAATGGTTCAAGAGCCAGGCCGGCAAGATGCTGGTCAAAATAGAGAATAAGAGCGACGATTATTCCATGATAGCCGTGCAGGGCCCCGCCGTGCCCAAGATGTTCGAGACCTTCGCCCCGGAAGCGCTGAAGCTTCCGCGCTTCGGCATAGTCGAAAAAGACATCATGGGCGAGCACTGCTACGTGAGCCGCACCGGCTATACCGGCGAGGACGGCTTCGAAGTGACCGCCCCGCACTCCATAATCAACCAGCTCTGGGAGCACCTGATGGAGCTGGGCAAGCCCTACGGCATCGTGCCCTGCGGCCTGGGCGCGCGCGACACGCTGCGCCTTGAATCAGGCTATTTGCTTTACGGCCAGGACGTGGACGACTTCCACACCACCTACGAAACAGGCTACGGCTGGGTGGTTTCCCTGGACAAGGGAGACTTCATCGGCCGGGACATACTGGTCAAACAGAAAGCCGAAGGCGTGAAGCGCCGCCTTACCGGCCTGACGCTTACCGGCGGCGTGCCCCGCTCGGGCTGCAAAGTTTTCATGGACGGCAAACAGATAGGCGAACTGGCCAGCGCCACTTATTCCCCCACCCTTAAGAAAGGGATAGGCGTCGGCTATATGGTTCCGCCCGACCTCAAGCCCGGGGCCGCGGTAGAAGTCGAGATACACGGCAAGCTCGTAAAAGCCGAAATAACGAGGGTGCCTTTCCACAAAGGGACCGCCTTCAACAAAAACATAGGGGCCTGAGCGAAATTTAAGTTTTCTAACCATTCAAGGAGAATACAATGCCTAAACCCGAAGAAGTTAAATACACCAAGACCCACGAGTGGGTGCACCTCGGCGCGGAAGCTGCCGTGGGCATCTCTGACCACGCCCAGCACGAGATGGGCGACGTAGTATTCGTGGAGCTCCCGAAAGTCGGCCAGAAGCTTGAAAAAGAGAAGCCCTGCGCTGTGGTGGAGTCCGTTAAATCCGCTTTTGACATTTACGCCCCGGTCTCCGGCGAAGTTACCGCCGTCAACGAGGCCGTCACCGGCGACCCGGCGCTGCTCAACCAGTCCCCGCTCGACAAAGGCTGGCTGTTCAAAATAAAGACTTCCAACCCGGCCGAAGGCGAAACCATGATGGACTGGGCCGCCTACCAGGAATTCATAAAGCAAGCGGCGCACTAACAACAATCAGGGATCGAGAATCGAGGATCGAGGATCGAGGATCGGCTGTAGCCGATTTTCGATTCTTGCTCTCGATACTTGATCCGTTCTCTGATCCCCGATTCCAGATTCTCGATTCTCGATTTTTCAGGAGTATTTTATGTATATCCCGCATACAAAAAAAGATAAAGAGGAGATGCTCAAAACCATAGGCGCCTCCTCGTTCGAAGACCTTGTAAAACAAGTCCCCGCTAAATTTCTCTGGCCTAAATTGAACCTGCCGGGCGAAAGCCTGGACGAATCCCAGGCCGCCGCGCTGCTCTCCGGCCTCGCCGGGAAGAACTGCCGCCCGCTGAATTTCATCGGCGCCGGCGCCTACGAGCGCTACACCCCGGCCGCGGTCAAGGCTATCACCTCCCGCACCGAATTCCTCACCGCCTACACGCCCTACCAGCCCGAGGCCAGCCAGGGCACGCTGCAGGCCATCTACGAATTCCAGAGTACGGTCTCGGCGCTCTACGGGATGGACTGCGCCAACGCCTCGATGTACGACGGGGCGAGCTCCTTCGCCGAAGCGGTCCGCGCCGCCGTGCGCGTCACCGGCCGGAAGAAGATCGTCTACGCCGCCGGCGTGAACCCGCAGTACATGGACACGCTTAAGACCTATTTCGCCCACTCGCCCGATTACACCTACCTGAAGGTCCCGATGAAGGACGGCGCGATGGACAAGGCGGCCCTGCCCGCCTTGCTCGAAGGCGCGGCCTGCCTGGCCGTACAGACGCCCAACTTCCTCGGGCTCATAGAAGATATGTCGGGCGTAGCGGAAACCGCGAAGAAAGCGGGAGCGCTGCTGGTGGCCGCGGCCGACCCCGTAAGCCTGGGCATCCTTTCTACGCCCGGAGAATACGGCGCGGATTTCGCCGTAGGCGAAGGGCAAAGCCTCGGCCTCCCACTGGCCTACGGCGGCCCCTACCTGGGCCTGTTCTCCTGCAAGAAGGAGCACGTGCGCCAGATGCCCGGCCGGATCTGCGGCATGACGAAGGATAAGGACGGGAAGCGCGGCTTCGTGCTGACGCTCCAGGCCCGCGAACAGCATATCCGCCGGGACAAAGCCGCCTCCAATATCTGCTCCAACGAGGCGCTCTGCGCCCTGGCCGCCACGGTCTACTCCGCGCTTTACGGGCCCGAAGGTCTCAAGGAACTCGCCGAAGCAAACTCCGGCGCGGCCGCCTACGCGGCCGAGCGGCTCGCCTCGATAAAGGGCGTCTCCCTCAAATTCAAAGGCCCTTTCTTCAACGAGTTCGTCGTCTCGGTCCCCGGCAGCGCCGCGAAGCTGCGCGAAAAAGTCCTCGCCGCCCGCGGCGTAGACATAGGCCTGCCGCTGGCCCCGCTCTACCCTGAGCTCGGCGAAACCCTGCTGGTCTGCGCCACCGAGACCAAGACCGAAGCCGATATCCTTAAACTGGAAGCCGCCATAAAGGAGGCCCTATGATCTGCTCCGTCACCGACAACAGCCTCAGCATAGAGAAGTCCGATCCCGGCCGCCGCGGACTGTGCTGCAAGAATACCCTGCGCTCCAAGGCGAACGTGCCAGCCAACCTGCGCCGGAAGTCCCCCCTCCGCCTGCCCGAGCTCTCCGAGTTCGACGTAGTTCGCCACTACACGCGCCTGTCCCGGCTTAACTTCTCCGTAGACACCCATTTCTACCCGCTGGGCTCCTGCACGATGAAATATAACCCGCGCTTCAACGAGGAAGCCGCGGCGCTCGAGGGCTTCGCGGCCCTCCACCCGCTCGCGCACGACACCTGCGCGCAGGGCACGCTTGAACTGATACACGACCTGTCCGCCCGCCTGACCGAGTTGTGCGGCCTGGACGCGATAACGCTGCAGCCCGCCGCCGGCGCGCACAGCGAGTTCACCGGCCTGCTCCTGGCCAAGGCCTACTTCGAGGCCAAAGGCGAGAACCGCACCGAGATCGTCTGCCCCGACTCCGCGCACGGAACCAACCCGGCCACCGCATCGATGATGGGCTTCACCACCGTCAACCTCGCCTCCAAGCCCGACGGCCGCCTGGACGTGGAGGAACTGAAGAAGCATATCGGCCCCAAGACCGCCGTGCTGATGCTCACCATGCCCAACACCCTCGGCATCTTCGAGAGCAACATCGAAGCCATCGCCAAGGCCGTGCACGACGCCGGCGCGCTGTTCTACATGGACGGCGCCAACCTGAACGCCCTGATCGGCATGGTGAAACCCGGCGATTTCGGCGTTGACCTGATGCACCTGAACTTCCACAAGACCTTCTCCACCCCGCACGGCGGCGGCGGCCCCGGCGCCGGCGCGATAGTCTGCAGCAAAGCCCTGGCCCCGTTCCTGCCCGTCCCGACGGTGAAGAAAGAAGGCGGCAGGTACGTCTCAGACTTCGGCGACGGCCGCAGCATCGGCAAGGTGAAGGCTTTCTTCGGGAATACCGGCATCCTGGTGCGGGCCTACGCCTACATGCTGGCCCATTCGGCCGCCGAGTTCGGCGACATCGCCCGCTGCGCGATCATCAACGCGAACTACGTGCGCAGCCTGCTGATGGATATCTACCCGTCGTATTCCAATGAATACTGCATGCACGAATGCGTCCTGACCCCCGGCGCGGACATGACCGCCAAGGGCCTCAAGACCCTGGACGTGGCCAAAGGCCTGCTCGACCGCGGCTTCCACGCCCCGACCATCTACTTCCCGACCATCGTCCACGAGGCGATAATGATCGAGCCGACCGAGACCGAGACCAAGGAAACCCTGGACCAGTTCGTCGCGGCAATGCGGGACATCCACGAAACCGGCATGGCCGATCCGCAGAAGCTCAAGGACGCGCCGCACACCATGCCCGTAAAACGCCTGGACGAAGTGCAGGCAGCGAGGCAACCGAATTTGCACTGGTAGCGACGGGCGCCGCATGGGCCGGAACGCAAAACGCGTTCGGGCACACCGTGCCCTCACTCCGTGTTCGCCCGCCGGGCTATGCAACCGGCGGGCTCTCCGAGGGTTTTGCTAACCCGGCCCATGCGTCACCCTGGGTATGTTGATGAGTAGAGACTTGCCGGTCGACGAGGGGGATGGATAAGCAAAAGCCCCTCGGAGGCCGAGGCTTGCGTAGCGCCGAGGCCGAGAGCGGCAGGCGCGCGCACGGTGTGCGCGACGCCGATTTTGCGTTCCATCCCCCTTGGCGACCGGCTCGGCTGTGACGGACCTGATCATGGAAAAAGCTCTTATAATCGAAACCCCGCCGCTCGACGTTTACGGGCAGATGGCGGCGGATGAGGCGCTTTGCGAGACAAGGCCGGCGCCTTATTTGCTGCGGTTTTATAATTGGAAAGAGCCCGGAGTGACCTTCGGCTACTCGCAGCGGCGCAAAGCGGTGGCCGAGGCCATGGCGGCGGCGGGCTGCGCGATAAAAGCGGTTACCAGGCGGCCCACGGGCGGCGGGATAGTCTTCCACGAGACCGACCTCACCTTCTCTTTCATCTTCCCCTCCCCGGGCGCCTATTTCGAGCCCGGCAAGACCTATGACCGGCTGCACCGCGCGATAACGGCGGAATACTCCCGGCAGGGGATCGGCTTCGACCTCCTGAGCGAAAAGACCAAAGACTACGCCGTGAACGACCCTGTAATGAGCTGCTTCGCCAAACCGGTCAACATGGATATATTGTATAATGGAAAAAAAGTACTTGGCGGGGCCCTCCGCAAGTTCGGAGACCATATGCTCTACCAGGCCTCCTTCCAGGCCCCGGACGCACGCAGCAATTCCGCCCTGCACAGGAACGCGGTAATTAAAGCTTTAGGCGGGGAGTTCGGGCTGGAGTGGGAAGCCGCCGGGATACAGGAAGAGGCCCGTTCGAAAGCCGCGACGATAGCGGAAACCAAGTACCGCACCCCGGAGTGGAACGAAAGAATATAGCTTACTGGAGGAAACATGATAGCTTTTGTGCTTTGCAAACTCGTGGCCGGCCTTGAACAGAAAGCCGTGCAGCAGATAAAGAACATCCGCGGCGTCAAAGACGTCTATATGACTTTCGGCGGCTGGGACGCCATCCTGGTGACCGAATCCGACACCATCGACAAACTGAGCGGCCTCATAGTGCGCGAAGTGCGCGGCATCCACGGGGTGCAGACCACCGAAACGCTGGTCACCACCAACATATAAGCTCCTACGGGAACCAAAGGTAAATAAATGGAAAACACTTCCGTATTCGGCAAGCCGGCCGACAAACTGATCCTGATCGTCGACGACGACGATTCGGTAAGGGAACTCATCGAGTTCATCGTCAAGAAAGAAGGCTTCCGGATAGAGAAAGCTTCCGACGGCGAAGAGGCGCTGAGCAAGGCCCGCACCACCAACCCCGACCTGATACTCCTTGACCTGATGCTGCCCAAGTTCGGCGGCTTCGAGATACTGCGCGAGCTGCAGAGCGACGAGACGGGGACCATCCCGATAGTCATCATCACCGGGCGCTATACCGACCGCTCCACCTCCGACATGATCAAGCAGGAGCCCAATGTGCGGGATTTCATAGAGAAGCCGGTGAAGCCGCAGATACTGACTTCCCTTATCCACAAACTCCTTAAAACCCAGCCTGTGCTGAGGAAGATGGGGAACTGAAGCATGCCCCTGAAGCGCCCAAAGGCCTGGATCGCCATAGCGGTCCCGGCCTTTTTTCTGCTCGCCGCCGGGGACCTGGCGCTGCGCTCGCGCGGCGCGCTGCTCAGAGCCGAGCAGGAAGAGTCCTGGCGCGACAACCCGGGCGCTAAAAAGGCCTATTTCGAAAACCTTTACTTGAGGAAACCAGCTTCCGGCGGAGGCCCCGGTGCGGAGTCCGCCGAAGCCGCGGCCCGGGCGGAAAACCTGAGAACGGCGGAGCTGGAGTTCCGCGTTTCCGAAAGCTCCGCGAAAATGGCCTATGTCTGGTACAAGACCGCCGCGCAGGATTTTTATCTGCCGGTCAACCCCTGGGCCGACAAGGCCCGGGCCCGGCTTCCCGCCGCGCTGGCCGCCTGGCGCGCCGAACTGGAAGCCAAAGGCGTCAAAGTTGAAGATTGGATGATAAAGTAAGCCGGCTGAATCGAATCGCCCTTAGGGCGCCGCGCCCCTGACCCAGCGTAATGCGAGCAATCAAACCCCTCATAGGAATAG
The DNA here is from genome assembly GCA_028713125.1 of Elusimicrobiales bacterium. Lineage (GTDB taxonomy): Bacteria > Elusimicrobiota > Elusimicrobia > Elusimicrobiales > UBA9959 > UBA9959. The sequence continues at coordinate 727,291 of JAQTOU010000001.1, forward strand.
CCCTTGCGCCGGCCGCGCTGGCGGCGGCCTGGGCCACGGCGTCTATCCTGGCCCCCGCCTTGGGCAAATTCAGCGTCACCCTCCCCCTGCTCTGCGGAGCGCTGGCCTGCCTGCTGTTCCACTGGGGCGGCCGCGGAAAGGGCCTGTACGTAACGGCCCATGAACTTACCCACGCGCTGGCCGCGGTGTTCAGCGGCGTGCGGGTGCGGAAGATCTCGGTAAAGAAGCACAGCGGCTATGTCCTGCTTGATTCCACCAACGCTTTCATCTCGCTGGCCCCCTATGTCATCCCCCTCTATACCCTCGCCGTCGCCGCGGCCTATTGGCTGGCAGGGCGCTTCTGGAACGCCGCCCCGCTGAGGCCCTGGTTCCTCGCCGCGGCCGGTTTCACGCTGGCCTTCCACCTGCTGCACACGGCGGACATCCTTTCCGGCCCGGTCCAGAGCGACCTTAAGAAAGCCGGCGGCCCGGTGTTCTCGATACCGCTCCTTCTGCTGCTCAACTGCCTGGGGCTGGCCGCGGCGCTCAAAATGCTTTTTCCCGGGCTGCTGAACATGCGGGCTTACTCGGCGCGCGTTCTCGAAACGCAGGGCGAGGCCTACCGGGGGATCCTCTCCGCCGCCGCATACGTCTTCAATACTGCTAAAATATACTTTACCCGATGAATCTTTTCAGGCAGATACTGGTCAGGATAATTTTCCTGCCGCTCATACTGGCGGCCGGCATAGCGGTCGCGGCCCTGTTCACGCTCAGGATAATGTTCACGCCGGCCGATCTCGAGTCCATAGTCACCAACCAGCTCCAGGAAACGCTTAAGCGCCCCGTGCATATAGAGTGGGCCAGGCTTTCCGCCACGGGGGAGATAAAGATAAAGGGCCTGCGTGTCACGGAGCCGGGACCGGAAACCGTGGATTTCATCAGGGCGGAATACATCTACGCCACCTACCGCATCATGCCGCTGCTGAAGCATAAGCTGGTGATAGACAGCGTGATGCTGATCTCCCCCACGATAGAGCTGATCAAGCGCGCCGACGGGACCTGGAACCTCGGCGACATCTTCGCGTCCTACCGCAAGAGCCCCGGGAAGAACTTCCTCGACGAGGTAGCCAGGACCGAGATCAAGGACGGGGAGGTCTCGGTGCGGTATATAAGATCCGGCGCCCGCCATTCCTTCTCAAATCTGGACCTGGTCCTTACGGACTTCAAACCTGGAGCGGACACTCCTTTTAACGCCTCCCTTTCCCTCAAGAGCACCGGTTTCAAGCGGCCCGTGCGCGGCAGGCTTTATACCGAAGGCACGATAAATTTCGCCGGGTTCAAGTGGGACAAAGCCGCGGTGAAGGACCTCAGGGCGGATCTTACCCTGATGGACAAGACCATCAGGTTCACCGGCGGCATCAGCAATTTCCGGGCCCCGGAGATCACCCTCAAGGCGGAGACGCCGTCCTTCAGGAACTCCGACCTCGCCTATCTTTTCAATTCGCCGGTGGCTTTTACCGCGCCGCGCTCCTCCTGGGATATTTCCGCCGTCATTACCTCCTCGAAAACGGCGGAGCTGCGCCTGCTGACCAGGCCGCTGAACATAAAGGCGGAGGGCTCGTTCGACCTCTCCAGGTCCACTCTTACCTATGCCTTTACTATCTCCGTCCCCCCCTTCGACCTCGGGCAGCTTAAGCGCTACGGGACCTCGCTCCCCATAGACGCGCCGGCCGGCAGCGCCCAGATCCGCCTCAAGCTGGCGTCCAAGGACGGCAAGCCTTCGCTGACCAGGATCTTTGCGAACGCCTCCGGCGCCGGTTTCAAGTACAGGAAGCTGAGCGCGGCCGGGCTGAACCTCTCCGCCCTGATGTCGGATAATTTCGCGAGGAACAGCGTCACCTCCTCCGGGGGAAAGCTGACCCTGGGCGGCGGCAGCCTGAGCGGGCTTAAGCTGGACACGGAGGTCTCGAAAGACGAGCTGATGTTCAGGTACTCGGGCAAATTCAACAGCGGGCCCGTGAAAGGCCGCGCGATAGTGCGCCGCCCCTTCACGGCGCAAAGGACGGTGGACTTCACCGGCTATTCCGCCAACCTGTTGTTCTCCGAATTAAAGAACCTGGTCTTCGATATCAAGGAGCTGCGCGGGCCGCGCGTAGGCATGAAGGAGTCCGAGTCCGAGCTGGTCTGGCTCAAGACCCTCAAGAACTCCATCCCGATCGGCTATTCCTCCTTCAAGCTGCTTTACAAGGCGGACCATTTCAAGCACCAGTACCTGGACGCGTCCGACTTTTACATAGCGGCCTCCCTTAAGAACATAGCGGGGGACATCTCCGGCATAAAAGGGGATATCTCCATCAAATCCGGCGCCGGGACCTTCTACGACGTGCAGAAAACCTCCGAGCAGGACCGGATCTACTACATCTTCTCCATGCCGCTGATCTTCATCCAGCGCATGAACCGGCGCGGCGCGCTCAGCTTCGGCTACAAGGTGGACGACATCTCCTTCAATTCCATCGGCGGCGACTATTCCCTGAACGAGGGGAAGGTCGAAATAAAGAACTTCTACATGGACGGCAAGGAATTCTCGGCCACCGCCTCAGGGCAGCTGGACTTTTCCAACGAAACCATGAGGGTAAAAATTTATACAATATCAGGTAAGTACGATTCCATGGGAAGCCTGCCGGAGGCCCTCACGGACGCGAGCGGCAAGCCGGCCCTGGCTTTCATCATAGAAGGCAAGATGACGAAGCCGGAGTTCACCATGATAAGCCCCAAGGAAAGCGGGAGCATCATCAAGGAAGCCGCCAGGAAGGGCGTGGCCATAGATTTCGCCAGGATAAATAGTTTCTCAGGAGGAAAGCAATAATGTCCAAACTAGGAAAATTTGACGTAGTCGGGCTGCTGCAGGAACACGGGGCCATACTCAACGGCCACTTCCAGATCCCGTCCGGCTTCCATACCCAGACCTATATCCAGCCTTCGCTGGTGCTGCAGTACCCGCACCTGGCGCAGAAGGTGGCCAAAGAGATGGCCGCCAAGTTCCCCCAGGAGGTGAACGTGGTCATCTCCCCCTCCGTCGGCTCGATGGCCATCGGCCAGGAAGTCGCCCGCGTAAAAAAAGCCCGCTCCATCTTCACTGAAAAGATCAACGGCGTGATGGTGCTCAAGCGCGACTTCAAGATCTCCGAAGGCGAGCGCGTCCTGGTGGTGGACGACGTCCTGAACACCGGCCGCCTCTGCAGCGAGGCTATCAACCTGGCCCGCGGTTACGGCGCCAAGGTTATAGGCATCGCGGCGATAGTGGACCGCTCTACAGGCGACCTGACGCTGAACGTGCCGGTGCGCGGCCTGATCTCCTACCCGCTACAGCTTTTCCCCCCGGACAACTGCCCTCTCTGCAGGCAGAAGCTCCCGCTGACCATCCCCGGCACCGCCGGGCACCACTCGCACGGCGAGTAATAAGGCAAAGCGGCCGGCGGCCGTTTCCCTGGTTCGCTTACTATGAAAACCAAGTGCATCGCCCTGCTATCGGACTTCGGAACGTTCGACCCTTTCGTGGCCGCGATGAAAGGCGTACTTCTGTCCAAGGCCCCCGGCCTTTCCATCATCGATATCACCCACCAGATCCCTCCGCAGGATATAAAGACGGCGGCCTTCTACCTGATGGCGGCCATGCCGTATATGCCCAAGCACACCCTGTTCCTGGCCGTGGTCGACCCGACGGTAGGCACGGGCCGCGGGATAATCTGGGCCCGCACTGAGAACTACCAGTTCATCTCCCCCGACAACGGCCTGGTCAGCTGGGTGGAACAGAAAGAAAAGATCAAAGAGGCGCGCTTCATAAGCAACTCCTCCCTGTTCATGGAGAGCATCAGCTCCACTTTCCACGGCCGCGACATCATGGCGCCGGTGGCCGCCGCCATCGCGAAGGGCCTGCCTGAAAAAAAGATCGGCCCCGTCTTCAGCGAATACCGCCGCTTTCCTTTTCCCCATCCGGAAAAAGCCGGAAACAGGATAACCGGCCAGGTCATCGCGATAGACCATTTCGGCAATGTGGTCACAAATATCAAGCGCAGCTACCTCAACGCCCGGGCGGTATTCAATATCTCCGACCGCATGCTGAAAGGGATCAAGCTCACCTACGCCTCGGTCCCGGAAGGCGAAGCGATGGCCCTTATGGGGTCCTTCGGCTTCCTGGAGTTCTCGGTGCGGAACGGCAGCTTCGCCCGCGCCTTCGACGTAAAGATCGGCTCCCCCGTGGAAGCCATAGTCTCACTGGACGAATAGAATTATGACAAACCTCACACTACGCTCCGGCGCCGTAAAGCGCCGGGCCCATGGACATCTCTGGGTTTTCTCCAACGAACTGGAAGTGGTCGACACCACTATCCCGCCAGGGACCATCTGCGGCCTGGTTTACCCTACCGGCAAACCGGCCGGGGTCGGCTTCTTCAACCCGAAGAGTCTTATAGCGTTCCGCCTGCTGGCCCAGAACACTCTGGACCTGCCGAAGGACTTCCTGAAGGACCGCCTCGCCGCCGCGCTGGACTACCGCGAATCGCTAGGGGTTTCCCGCGCCTGCCGGGTCTGCTTCGGAGAATCCGACGGCCTGCCCGGCCTGGTCGTTGACCGCTACGGCGACGCGATAGTGGTGGAGATCCTTTCGGCCGGCATGGAGCTGCTGAAGGGAGAGATCACCGCCGCCATCACCGACCTGATGCGGCCCCGCGGGATCTTCTACAAGAATACCCACCAGTTCCGCGAGCTGGAAGGGATCAAGTCTTACGAAGAGACGGCCTTCGGGGTCATGCCCGAAAAGGTGAAGATAACGGAGAACGGCCTGGACTACTGGGTGCCCATGGCGGGCGGCCAGAAGACCGGCTGGTACTTCGACCAGCGCGAGAACCGCGAGGCCCTCGTGCCGTTCTTCAAAGGCCGCAAAGTGATGGACCTCCACACTTACCTCGGAGCTTTCGCCATAACCGCCGCCAAGGCCGGCGCCGAAACCGTCTGGGGCATCGACTCCTCGGAGAAGGCCATAGAGCTGGCGGAGGAGAACGCGGCGCTCAACAAAGTGGAAAAAAAGATCATTTTCCGGAAGGAAAAAGCGGAGCGCATCCTGGAGGCCCTGGAGGCGGGGCAGCTGCCGGAGACGCCGGACTTCATCCTGATAGACCCGCCCAATATCGTGCGCAACAAGAAGCATCTGCCGCAGGCGCTGAAGATGCTGGGCCGCATGGCCGGCGCGGCGATAAAAGCGCTGCCGCGCGGCGGCTACCTGGCGGTCTCCACCTGCTCGCACCACATCTCGAGAGGGATGTTCATGGAAACTCTTTCCGGCGCGGCTTCCCGGGTGGGAAAGAAGGCCATGCTGGTAGAGATGCGCGGCCAGGCGAAGGACCATCCTATACTGCTCAGCATGCCGGAGACGGAGTACCTGCACTTCGCGCTGCTCAGGATAGTATAGACCCGGAACGGCGACAAATAAAAAGGGCCCGAAAGGGCCCTTTTTACGTTTAAGGCGCAGAAGTTAAAGAATGCTTTTTACGACCTTGAGGATCTCCGCTTTGCTGGAAGGCTTGGTAATATAGGTTTTGGCCCCGTAGCTTATGGCCTGCTGGATCTCGTTTATGCTGCCCTCCACGGTGAGCATCACGACGGGCACGATCCTGGTGACCTTGTCGGACTTGATCTCCTTGCAGGCTTTCAGGCCGTCCATGAGCGGCATGTGTATATCCAGCATCACCAGCGCAGGGAGCTCCTTGCGCGCCATCTCCACGGCTTCAAGCCCGTTCTCGGCCTGCAGCACTGTATAGCCCTCGCTTTCGAGCATATTGCTGAGCAGCATGCGCATGTCAGCGTCGTCATCGGCTATAAGTATCTTGTTATGGAGGGGCATAGACCGGACTCCTGAAAGGAAATTTGCCGCGGGTTGGGATCGAACCAACGACACCTGGTTTTTCAGACCAGTGCTCTACCACTGAGCTACCGCGGCAAAAGGTGGTAAACTACATAGAGAGTTTATCATTTTTTGAAAATACTGTTAAGGTTTTTTTCTACGTCGGTGTCCATATAGGTGTCCATTGGTGTCCACGACCGCGATATTCGCCTATGAAGCTACCGTTTCCATTCACTTGGACTCCATCCCCTCCTGAAGTATCTTCAGGTATGGTTCGTAAGAGAAAACGCGGTGCCGCTGCTTTCCTGTAATTTCCTTAACAAAGCCAAGCTGCTGAAGCTTTCCCAGTGTCTTGTTCGCGGTCGGGAAGGACACGCCCAGCTCTTTGCAAACAAGCGGCAGCGAAAGAATGCAGTGTTTCTTGAACAGTTCATGCACCTTCAAGGCTGTGCCTTTGGACCGGCCCAGGCCTTCAATAGCGGCGCTGTGTTCCCTGAAAATACCCACCAGCCTGGCGGCAGTATCGCTCGCCTGGTTAGCCACCTCGGCGATACCGTCAAGATAAAAAGCTAACCAGCCTTCCCAATCCCCGTCGGTGCGCACGCGCTGCAGGGCTTCGTAATACTCCGCCCGGCGCGTCTTAAAATACAAGCTCAGAAAAAGAAGCGGCGAAGAGATCGCCCCCTCCGCTATCATAATGAATGGAATTAGGAGCCGCCCCATACGCCCGTTCCCGTCCAGGAAAGGATGGATACTCTCGAATTGCGCGTGGACCAATCCGGCTTTAATTAACGTCGGAGTTTGCGCCGGTTCGTTATGGATAAATTTTTCGAGCGCGCCCAGCGCCGGGATTACTTCATGCGGCGGCGGAGGCACAAATTTAGCATTGCCAGGTCGGCTGCCGGCGATCCAATTCTGCGTGCGCCGGAATTGGCCCGGCTCCTTGTGACTGCCGCGCCCGCCCTTAAGGAGAATGGCGTGTATCTCTTTTATCAGACGTAAGCTGATAGGCAGCTCCTTCAGCCTTTTGATGCCGTACTCTAGGGCGGTCACATAATTTGAAACCTCTTCCACGTCGCCTACCGGCACTCCGGGAACCTCATTATTTTCAAACAAAAGCAGATCCGAAAGAGAAGACTGAGTCCCCTCTATCTGCGAAGAAAGCACAGCTTCTTTTCTGATGTAGGTGTAGAGCAGTATCTGTGGATTAGGCAGATGTAAGGTTATAGAGTCCAGCCGGCCCAGGGCCCTGCCGGCTTTTTCGGTCAAAGCCTGCAGCCTCTCGTCATATTTAATAGGCGGGACCGGCGGTAAGGGTGCCGGAACAAAGCAATAATAGGGCTCCGGCCCTGTTTGCTTCTCAAATCGGCCCGCCCTGGGACTTTTACCTGGGTTCTTCTCAGTCATAGTTCAATTATAAGGGAGAAAAGTTTAATTGTCAAGATTTAATTAAACTATAGCCATTTAAAGTTTAATTGGCTATTTTCTAATTAAACTTTCAATACCTAAGACTAATGCGGCAAAAGGGGTATCTCGGCAGTGGCTACTGCGGGGAAAGAGCCCGCTGGCGAGGCTTCAGCCTGCCTTGGGGCCCAGATAGACGTCCAGCCGGTGTCCAGAAGGGCCATATTGTCACGCAGGTGGCTGTTGGACAGGTGGGCGTAGCGTTGTGTCAAAAGGGGCGTAGAGTGGCCCAGGATGTTCTGCAGGGCCGGCAAATTGCCCGTACGCATGATTGTCCTGTCCAGTTTAATCTGAAACATTTTTTTGCCTAGTTCTGTTGACAGATTCTAGCATCTTCCGGTTCTGCTTCCCATTCTTCAAGTAACATCCACTTTCTCAACACGGCTCTTACCGCCCTGC
>JAQTOU010000030.1 GCA_028713125.1 Elusimicrobiales bacterium
GGGGCCGGGCTTAAAACCGCCGCACCGGTTAAAGCTCTACCACCTTTACGGGCAGGCCGGCTTCGGCGGCTTTCGGCGCCACGGCCGCGTCCTTGGTAAGTATTATTATCTGCCAGCCGGTAGTTTTCTGGAAAGCGGCCAGCAGGCCCAGCGCCGCTCCCTCGCGGGCGGGGTCCAGGGTATAGAAAGGTTCGTCGAGCACCAGCAGGGCCGGGGCGACCTGGCCGTCGGGCGCGGTGCGCGCCTTCTTCGCCATCATCAGCCGCGCCGCCAGCATGAACAGGTCCCGCGTGCCGGAAGAAAGGAATTTAACCGGCCGCAGGCGGCCGCCGGCGTCCTTCAGCGAGGCCTCGGCCGCGTCAAAGCTGCCGAAGCGCGCTTCAGGCCCGGGGAGCGCCCCGTCCAGGGCGGACGAAACCTCTTTGGCCAGTGCGTCGAAGGCCACGGTGGATTTCTCCGCCAGCTTATTGAACGCCTCGGCGGCCAGCATATAGCCCTGCGCCTGCAGCTCCAGGCCCGAGATCTCGTCCCTGGCCGCGGCAAGATCGTTCTCGGCGCGGTTTATATGTTCGGGCAGCCCCTCCAGCTTGGCCCCGGCAACGGCCTGCACCGTCTTCAGCGCCGCCTTCAGCTCCGCGGCTTCGGCTTCCAGGGAGTGCACCTCTTTGCCCATTACGGAGGCCCTGGCCTTGAGCCTCTCCAGTTCGGCCTCGTCGGTTTTGGAGGGGTTCACGCCCTTCTGGTCGAGCGCCTCTTTGTCCATGAAAAGCCGGTCCTTCAATTCCTCCTGCGAGGCGGCCCCGGTCTTCTGGCGGAACAGCGCCACGCGCTGCTCGATGTCGGAGAGCTTGGCGGAAAGTTTTTCGTAGGCGGTTACCCTGCCCTGGTACTCGTCCTCGCTGGCGCAGCCCCTTTCCTTAAGCCACTCAGCGGCCTTCGCCTTGGCCTCGGCGGCGGAGGCGTGCTGCTCCTCCAGCGATCTGGCGGCCAGTTTTACGCCTACCTCCAGGTCGGAGAACTCCGCGGACCGGGACTTAAGGGAATCCGCGGCCGCCGCGGCGTCGGCGCCGGCCTTGGCCAGGTAAGCGCGCGCCTCTTCCAGCCCGGACGGGAGCTTCTCTTCGGAGATGGTGGTCCATTCCGCCGCCAGCCCGTCGAGGAACACTTTTATCTCGTCCGGCGTATGGGGGGAGAGGGTTTCCTTCACCGAAAGCTTCAGCCCGGCCCAGGCCCCGGCGGCGACGATGGCGGCGGCCGCGGCGTAAGCGCCGGCGCCGCCCCCGGAGTAGGCCACAAAGCCCGCCAGCGCCAAGGCGGCGGCCCAGATCCCGAAACGCGCGGGCAGGCTCACGGTGAGCGTCACCTTGGGAGGGGCGGAGAAGAAAACCGTCAGCCTGGAAGAAAGCGCCGCCGCGGTCTCGACCTGCTTTTTGAGCACCGGCATCCTGGCCACGAGCCGGTCCAGCGAGGCCTTGGCCGCCGCCAGCACGGCCTGCTTCTCGCCCAGCGCCGCCCCGGCGGACGCGGCGTCCCGCTGGCGGTCCTGGTATTCCTGGTTGAGGGCGCGGTAGGCGGGCGCCTCGTTCTTTTCGAATTTGGCAAGGGCGGCGAGTTCGGAGGAGGTTTCCTTAAGGGCGCGCAGGGCTTTTATACCGGCCTCGGCCGAAGCCAGGCGGCAGGCCATGGCCAGCTCCTCCTGCGTATTGGCCAAGGCGCGCTGCTGCGCTCTTTTCTCGTCGAGGACGGCGTTCCTGGCCTTAAGTTCGGCTTCCAGCCGCGCGGTCTCCGCTTCGCCGGAGAAAATGGCGTCGCGCCTGGCCTTGTAGGCGGCCAGTTCCGGGCCGCGCAGCTCTATGAGCTTGTTAAGTTCCTTGATGCGGGCCTTCAGCGACCCTTTGCGGGAGCTGTCGGCCTTGTCGATCAGGGAGGCGGCCAGCTGCGCGGGGTTAAGCCCGGCGTTCAGCAGCCGCGCTTCGGCCACGGTCTCCCAGGTCTTGCCGTTGGCGGCGTTCACGCTGGTCTCCCCGGCCCGTATGGCGAACAGCTCCAGGAATTCGGCGTCGTCAAAGGCCGCGGGGGAGAAGCCCTCCTCCCACTCCAGCTCCGCCCGGCGCAGCGCGCCGTAGCGGCCGGCCAGGTTCTTCCAGGCGGGCCGGCCTTCGTGGCGGCAGCCGGCGCACAGCGCGTCGAAGAGGGCGTCGAAGACCGTGGTCTTGCCGGCCTCGTTGGGGCCGGTTATCACGGTGCAGGGACCGAACTTGAGCTCGCGCTCCTTGAACTTGCCGAAATCCGTAAGGCGCAGGCGTTTTATCATTCGGCCTCCGCGGCGCGCGAGGCGATCTCTTCCAGCCCGTACTGGCGGGCCAGCAGCCAGCGGCGGTAATCAGGGCCGTCCCCGTTCTCCGGCTTCACGGCGTCCATCTCGGCCAGGAAGGCCCGGGCCAGGCTGTTGGAACAGATCTGCGAGGCGACGGTGGTTTCAAGTTCCACTCCGGCCTGGCGGACTTTCTTGCGCAGGCGTTCGCGCAGGGTGTCCGCGGCGGTCCTGGCGGCGTTCTCATCCTCTACCACCCCGGTCAGCCTTACGCTGACCAGGTCGTTGGCCGAAAGCCCGGCCTCCAGCTTCTGCACGGCCGGCAGCGGGATGGCGCCGTCCATCTCCATGGGCAGGGTATATTCCTTATATTGGCCGGCGGACTTCATCTCCGCCTGGCGGACCTCCAGCGCGGGGCCGCCGGTAGTGATCACCAGCACGCTCCTGGGGCCGGCCTCGCGCGCGTGAGCGCGCCAGACGCGGGGGGAACCGGGATAG
>JAQTOU010000031.1 GCA_028713125.1 Elusimicrobiales bacterium
GCGGGGATTACGCGCGCGCGGCGGCGGCCTTCGAGCTGGCCCTGGCTAGGAAACGCTCCGACTACGCCCTCGACCTGCTGTGCCGGGCCCGCGCCGCCGGCGGCGAAACGGAAAAGGCCGCGCAGGCCTGCCTGGGAGCGCTGGAGCTGAAGCCTGGCAGGGCCGACACGCTGCTGCTGCTGGGGCGGCTGTACCTGCGGCTGGGCGCGGCGGAACCGGCCGGGCTTTGCCTGGCCGAGGCCGCAAAGATCTCCGGCGGGTCTAGAGAGACGCTCGCCGCCCTGGCCGAACTGGAAATTTTGAAGAAAAAGAAACCGCGCTAGCCTACCAGGCGGGATAGACGCCGGCGCCCCCGGCGTCGAGCAGGCAGAGCCGGGCCGACCCCGGCCGCTCGGCGAGCGCGTACGCCTCCCGCGCCAGCAGCTCCAACCGCTGGTCCGGGGCGAAAGCCTTAAAATTCCACGGCTCCCTTACCAGCACCACCGCGGCCCGGTCAAAGCCGTATTTTTTTATGGCGTTCCTGGCCTGCGGCAGCTTGCGCTCGAACTTCCCCCCCAGCAATTCAGCTCCGAAAGCGGCGCCGGCCGTAAGGCAGCGCACTTCCGCGGCCCACTTCAGCCCGTCCTTCGCGGCCGCGATATCCGCCGTCCTGCCCGGGCCGGGCGCTATCAGGCTTATGCCTGAAAAACCGGCGGCGCGCAGGAAGAGGACCGCCAGCAATTCGGCCAGCGCCGCCTCCAGCCTGTGCGGGGCCATGTCGTTAGCGCCGAAACCGGTGCGGAAAAGGGCCTCCTCCCCGGAGCAGCCCAGCGCGCCGGCCGCGTCCGAGACCAAGCGCTCGACGGCGGCGGCGAAAGCGGCCTGGTCCTTTTTCAGGGCCGGGCCGAAAGAGAAGCGCCGGCCGCGGCAGGCGGCGGAAGCCAGGTAAAACTTGAGCGCCGGCGGCAGGCCGGAGGCGGCCACGGCGGGCAGCACGGCGCGGCGGCGCGTCACAGCAGGCTCGCCAGGAGTTTGAAATTGAAGAAGGTGACGGCCAGGCCGATGCAGAGCAGGACGAACAGCGTCCACGGCGGGTTGGCGTGCCGGCCCATGACCTTTTTAGAAGAGGTCAGGTACACCTGCAGGAAGATGGTGAAGGGCAGCTGCACGCTCAGGGCCATCTGCGAGATGATCAGCGCCTTGAACGGGTCCGAGATGAAGAAGATCAGCAGCAGCGCGGCCAGCAGCGAGATCAGCAGGCCCAGGCGGCTGTGGCTGTCTTTCAGGTTCAGCGGCTCGCCGTAGATGCCGGCGAAGATGGAGCCGCCGGCCATGCCGGAGGTGACGCTGGAGGCGATGCCGGAGAACAGCAGCGCCAGCGCGAACACCACAGAGGACGCGCGGCCGAGCAGCGGGGTCAGCATGTCGGCCGCCTGCCCCAGCTCGCCTACGGGCGTGCCGGCCGAGAAGAAAGTCGCGGCGGCCATGATGATCATCGCGCTGTTGATGGCCCAGCCGATCAGCATGGACAGCAGGGTGTCGGCGAATTCGTACTTGAGCTGCTTCTTTATCACCGCCTCGTCCTCGAGGTTCCACTGCCGGCTCTGGATGATCTCGGAATGCAGGAACAGGTTATGCGGCATCACCACCGCGCCCAGCACGCTCATCACCACCAGCATGGCGCCGTCCGGCAGCGCCGGCGTCACCCAGCCGGCCGCGGCGCTCCCCCAGTCCACCGGGGCCAGCTTCAGCTCGTAGATGAAGGAGAGCCCGATCAGCGAGACGAAACCGATGATCCATTTCTCCAGCCGGCGGTAGGTGTTGGAGAGCAGCAGGTACAGTACCAGCCCCGTCGTCATTACCGCGCCCAGTTTCACCGGCACCCCGAACAGCATCTGCAGGGCCAGCGCGCCGCCCAGTATCTCCGCCAGCGACGTGGACACCGAAGCGGCCATGGCCGACCAGAGCAGCGGGGCGGAAACGCGGCGGGGCAGGTGGGCGCGCGCGGCCTCGCTCAGGCAGAGGCCGGTGGCTATACCGAGGTGCGCCACGTTGTGCTGCAGCACGATCAGCATCAGCGTGGAGAGCGTCACCATCCACAGCAGGGAATAGCCGAAGGAGGAGCCGGCGGCCAGGTTGGACGCCCAGTTGCCGGGGTCTATGAACCCGACGGTGACTATCAGGCCGGGGCCGATATACTTAAGTATCTCCCTCGCGCCGAAGACGCGCTTGTGATGCTTGTTCTTAAGGTCTTCCAGGAAAGCCAGCATGTCAGGCTCGCACCGCCCGTTCAAGCGGTTTGAGGTTCTTCACGATCTCCGCCTCGGTGAACTGCGCGGTGGCGTAGCCCATGTCGTAGCGGCCGCGCTGCGCCAGGAAGCCGGCCAGCGTGCTACGCCGGAGCTTCACCCCGTATTTCTCCGGCGCCTCGAAGAGCGGGGACCCCGGCTCCACGGAGAACACGTAAGCCCCGGCCCTGGTCATCCCCAGTTCCCGGCGCATCCGGCGCACCAGGGCCAGGGTTTCGCCGAAGTCAGCCCGGGTCTCGAAAGGCAGGCCGGCGGTAAAGGTCACCCAGACGTTGACGTACAGGCGGGCCGCCGCCTTCAGCGCCGAGAGCAGGGCGTCGTTGGTGTAGAAGCGGCCGCGGTTGCGCCGGCGCACCCGTTCCGAACCGGAACCGGCGAAAAGCGTCAGGCGCGAGCCTGGCCCGGCGGCCGCGGCGAAAGCGGCGAGGAGTTTTGGCGAGGGCAGGCCGCAGAGTTCCAGCTTAAGCTCCGGCTTCAGCCCCTTTTTT
>JAQTOU010000006.1 GCA_028713125.1 Elusimicrobiales bacterium
AGCCCGGCGTTGAAATGATCATGCCCGGCGACCACGCCGAAATGACCGTTGAGCTGATCTCCGCTATCGCCATGGAAAAGGGCCTCCGCTTCGCTATCCGCGAAGGCGGCCACACCGTGGGATCCGGCGTCGTCTCGGAAATAATCGAATAAGCGGCTGGCGGCAGCGGCCGGGAAACCGGCCGCCGCCGGCCGAATTTTACACTGGAGTATTTAACTATGGCTGACAGAATTACGATCATACTCGGCTGCACCGCGTGCAAGAACAAGAATTACCACTTCGCCCGGGGCAAAAAGAAGGAATTCAAGATAGAACTTAAGAAGTTCTGCCGGGCCTGCGGCAAGCAGACCGCGCACAAAGAAGTAAAGTCCTGATTTTCTCTGTGGGAGCGTCGGTTAACGGTAAACCAGCAGTCTCCAAAACTGCAACTGAAGGTTCAATTCCTTCCGCTCCCGCCCAGTTCTTTTAGTGTTTTATGTGGTTGGCGGAAGGAATTGTCTGATAGGAGAAGCTCGCTAACGCTCGCAGCCGCTCCCGCCCAGATTCCTGCGGTGTTTTACGTGTTTGGCGGAAGGAATTGTTCTTGATAGGGGAGGCTCGCTAACGCTCGCTGCCGCTCCCGCGAGAGCTGAATTTTGTAGAGAACGTTAAACTATGAACAAAATAACCGGTTTCCTTAAAGAGGTTTACATAGAGCTGACTAAAGTTACCTGGCTGAACCGCACGGACGTCGTGCGCTCGACCATAGCCGTCAGCTTCGTGGTCATCCTTATCGCAATTTACGTCAGCCTTGTGGACCTGGGGCTCAACACGATACTCAAGGCAATACTGGGAGGCCGCTAATGGCTAAGTCATGGTATGTGATCCACACCCGCACCGGTTTCGAGGAGCGCGTCCTGAAGATGCTCCAGGCCAAGGTGGAGGATAAAGAGCTCGCCGGCCGCATCGCGCAGGTCCTCATTCCCACCGAGGACGTGATGCAGGTAAAGAACAACCAGAAAAAGGTAAGCAAGCGCAAATTTTTCCCGGGTTACGTGCTGGTTAACATGGAGCTGGACAACAACACTTACTGGGCCATACGCGGCGTGCAGGGCGTCAGCGGGTTCCTCGGGGACCCCAAGCCCGTGCCTATGGACGAAGTTGAAGTCCAGCAGATCCTGGAGCTGATGAATTCCACCAGCCAGGAAAAGCCCAAGCCGGCCGTGCAGTTCGAGAAGGGCGAGAACGTGCGCATCGTGGAAGGTCCGTTCAAGCACTTCATGGGCGTCGTGGAGGACGTCAACGAGCAGAAAGCGAAACTGCGCGTCACCGTCACCGTCTTCGACCGGCCCACCCCGGTGGAACTTGATTTCCTGCAGGTAGAAAAAGTCTAAGGCCGCAGCTTCAGCGGCTTAAGGATGACCGTGTTACGCGGCGCGTCCGGGACTTAATTATAAGGAGAGAATAAGGGCAACCTTAATTTATTACTATGGCTAAAGTTAAAGCGGTTAAAACAATGATAAAGCTGCAGATCCCGGCCGGCGCCGCCAATCCCGCGCCTCCCGTGGGTCCCGCGCTCGGCCAGCACGGCGTCAACATCATGGACTTCTGCAAACAGTTCAATGAAAAGACCCGCAAGCTGGAGCAGGGCGTCCCGATACCCGTGGTCCTCACCGTTTACGAAGACCGCACTTTCACCTTCATCACCAAGATGCCCCCGATGGCCGCTCTTATAAAGAAAGCCGCCGGCCTCGCCAAGGGCTCGGGCGTTCCGAACAAGGATAAAGTGGGCAAACTCACCCTGAAGCAGGTTGAGGAAGTCGCCAAGATCAAGCTTGTGGACCTTAACACCAAAGACGTGAAGAAGGCCATGGAAATGGTGAAAGGCACCGCGCGCAGCATGGGCGTGGACATCATCGGTTAACTAAATCGAGAATCGAGGATCCCGAATCGGGAATCAAGGAACTCCTTAATGATACCCGACTCTCGATTCCAGATTCTCGATTAGTATACGAGGAAGCGGAACCTTTCCGCGCATGAACCTCGGGGGCGAAAGCCCCGGAAATAACAAGGAGAAAACAAAATGGGAAAAAGAATAGACAACCTGAAGAAAGGCCTGGACCTCGAGAAGAGGTACACCCTTAAGGAAGCGGTGGCGCTGGTGAAGAAGACCGCGAACGCCAAGTTCGACGAGACCCTCGAAGTCCACTTCAAGCTGGGTATCGACGTGAAGCAGAGCGACCAGCAGGTGCGCAGCACCGTCAGCCTCCCGCACGGCACCGGCAAGACCAAGAAGATCGCCGTCATCGCCAAGGGCGAGAAGGAAAAAGAAGCTCAGGCCGCCGGCGCGGACATTTACGGCGGAGCCGAGCTGATCGAAAAGATCTTCGGCGGTTTCATGGATTTCGACATCCTCGTCGTCACCCCGGATATGATGAAAGACGCCGCCAAGCTGGGTAAGACGCTGGGCCCCAAAGGCCTGATGCCCAACCCCAAGAGCGGAACCGTCACTTTCGACGTGGCCAAGACCGTGAAAGAGCTTAAAGCCGGCCGCATCGAGTTCAAAGCCGACCCCCAGGGCATAGTGCACGCCGTGGCCGGGAAGGTTTCGTTCCCTGACGAGAAGCTGATAGCGAACGTGCAGTCCGTGATAGACGCTGTTCTTAAAGTAAAGCCCTCCTCCTCGAAGGGCGTGTACATGGAGTCGGTGTTCATCGCCTCCACCATGGGCGCCGGGGTAGCCGTCGCCGTGGATCAGAAAGCCTGAAGCTAACAAAAGCCCGCCGGCAAACCGGCGGGCTTTTTAAAGTCCAAAAGTTAAAAATACAGGAGAAACAATGCGAAAACTTAAAACTCTCGCCGCTACAGCGGCTCTGTTGATGGCTTCCGCTCCCGCTTTCGCCAGCGAAGCGGAACTGAAGATACCGGACCTGTCCAGCGTGCTGTTCATGGGCATCTCGGGTCATAACCTCCTGCTCGGCGGGCTTGTGATCTGCATACTCGGCGTCTTCTTCGGGCTCTGGCAGTCAATGCAGATCTCGAGCCTCCCCGTGCATAAGTCGATGAAAGAAATTTCAGAGCTTATCTACGAAACCTGCAAGACTTACCTTATCACCCAGGGCAAGTTCATAGCCATCCTCTGGGTATTTATCGCCTCCATCATGGTCTGGTACTTCAGCCGCGAGATGAACGCGATGAAAGTGACGATAATCGTCCTTTTCTCCGTGGTCGGAATTTTGGGCTCCTACTCGGTGGCCTGGTTCGGCATAAGGATCAACACTTACGCCAATTCACGCACCGCTTTCGCGGGCCTTAAAGGGCTGCCCTATCCGACGATGGATATCCCGCTCAAGGCCGGCATGTCGATCGGCATGCTGCTCATCAGCGTCGAGCTCGTAATGATGCTCTTCATCCTCCTCTTCGTGCCGGGCGACTACGCCGGCCCCTGCTTCATCGGCTTCGCCATCGGCGAGTCGCTGGGCGCCGCGGCGCTCCGTATCGCCGGCGGCATCTTCACCAAGATCGCGGACATCGGTTCCGACCTGATGAAGATAGTGTTCAAGATCAAGGAAGACGACGTCCGGAACCCCGGCGTCATCGCGGACTGCACCGGCGACAACGCCGGCGACTCCGTGGGCCCCACAGCCGACGGCTTCGAGACCTACGGCGTCACGGGCGTGGCCCTGATAACCTTCATCCTGCTCGCCGTCGCGAACCCCCAGGACCAGATAAAGCTCCTGGTCTGGATCTTCGTGATGCGCATCGGCATGATCGTGACCAGCGCTTTCTCCTACTACGTCAACGGGATGATCTCCTACTCGATGTACGGGACTTCGAAGAAGTTCAACTTCGAGCACCCGCTCACCATGCTGGTCTGGCTGACTTCGTTCGTTTCCATCGCGATGACCTACCTGCTCAGCAAAATGCTGATCCCCGAGCTGGGCGACGGCACGCTGTGGTGGAAGCTTTCCACCATCATCACCTGCGGAACTATCGCGGGCGCGCTTATCCCCGAGCTTGTGAAGGTCTTCACCTCCACTAACTCCGGCCATGTGCGCGAAGTGGTGACGGCTTCCCAGGAAGGCGGCGCTTCCCTTAATATCCTGTCGGGCCTCGTGGCCGGCAACTTCAGCGCCTACTGGATGGGCATGGCTATCATCGCCCTGATGGGCACGGCTTACGTCGTGTCCAACCACGGCCTGGGCATGCTGATGATGTCTCCCGCTATCTTCGCCTTCGGCCTTGTGGCCTTCGGCTTCCTGGGCATGGGCCCGGTGACCATCGCCGTGGACTCTTACGGCCCGGTTACGGACAACGCGCAGTCGGTGTTCGAGCTGTCCATGATCGAGACCCTTCCCGGCATCAAAGAAGAGCTGAAGAAAGACTTCGGCTTCGACGTGGACTTCGAGAACGGCAAGAAGTTCCTGGAAGAGAACGACGGCGCGGGCAATACTTTCAAGGCTACCGCTAAGCCTGTGCTTATCGGCACGGCCGTGGTGGGCGCGACTACGCTGATCTTCTCCATCATCCAGCTGCTTAAAGCGAAGTTCGGCATTGTGGGCCCCGAGGGCATTTACGAGGGGCTTTCGATAATGAACCCGAAGTTCCTGCTGGGTCTTATCACCGGCGGCGCTATCATCTACTGGTTCTCCGGCGCTTCGATGCAGGCCGTGACGACCGGCGCTTACCAGGCTGTGGACTTCATCAAGAAGAACATAAAGCTGGACAGCACTGTAAAGAAAGCTAATGTCGAGGACTCCAAGAAAGTGGTTGAGATCTGCACCCAGTACGCCCAGAAAGGTATGTTCAATATCTTCCTGGTGGTGTTCTTCTCGACGCTGGCCTTCGCCTGTCTGAACCATTACTTCTTCATCGGTTACCTGATCAGCATCGCGATCTTCGGTCTGTACCAGGCTATCTTCATGGCCGACGCGGGCGGCGCGTGGGACAATGCGAAGAAGCTGGTTGAGACGGAAATGAACGCGAAGGGCACGCCGCTGCACGACGCTACCGTCGTGGGCGACACGGTGGGCGACCCGTTCAAGGACACCTCGTCGGTGGCCATGAACCCGATCATCAAGTTCACCACCCTCTTCGGCCTCCTGGCCGTCGAGCTGGCGATCACCCTGGACCCGAAAGTGAGCCACATGCTCGCGGCCCTCTTCTTCGCCATCAGCGTGATCTTCGTCTGGCGCTCCTTCTACTCCATGCGGATACCCGTAGTGAAGTAAGGATCCGCGAACAAGGACTAAAACTCCCCGCCCTAAGAAGCGGGGAGTTTTATTTTATGGGGCCTCAAAGGACAGCGTGCGATTTTGTATTATTTAGACTGTGACTTTTCTTATTAAGAAAATTATCGAGGCTTTTGTGCTGCCGCCGGGGTGCTATATTGTGGCGCTGGCGGGGGTGGCTTTTTATTTGCGGAAGCGGGCGCGGGCGGCGGGTTTGGTTTGCGCGGCGCTTGCGGGGTTAATCTGGGTGGGCTCTTCCAATGTGTTTGGCGGGTTGCTGCTTGGGCCGCTGGAGCGGGCTTATTCGGCGCCGGAGAAGCCGGCGGGGGACGTTATCGTTATGCTTTGCGGCGGGTTTAAGGGCGGGGGGCGGCCTTTTTCGGCTTCGGAGCGGCTGGCTTTCGGGACTTTGGAGCGCGCGGACGCGGCTTTTAAGCTTTATAAGGATACGGGGCTGCCGCTGCTGATCTCGGGCGGTGCGCCTTTTTCAGACAGCCCGGAAGCCGAAGCCGCCGCGGCTTATCTTCAAGAGCTGGGCGTGCCCGAAAACAAGCTTATCAAGGAAGAAAGGTCCCGCGATACTGAGGAAAATGCCCGTTTCAGTCTGAAGATCTGCGGAGAGAAAGGGTACAAAAAGCTCATCCTGCTCACTTCCGCCTACCATATGCCGCGTTCCGTTCTGCTTTTCAGGAAGGCCGGAACGGCTGATATAGTCCCTTTTCCGGTAGCGCGCCGGACCGGGGGGCCGCGCTTCTACGCCGATTACCTGCCAGGAGGAGGGCTTGAGGCCAGGATGGCCCTGAACGAATACCTGGGGTTGCTGTATTACCGCCTTTATTATTCCCTCTCATAGGCCAAAAAAGGTAGAATATAGGATAGACAGGAGTAAAAGCCTGTCAGGTATCATTTTCTGTCCCAAGTTCACAGGAGGAAGCGTTTGAACAACGATAAGAGAGTAAGAGTCAACCGGAACATCACATCCCCGCAGGTGCGCCTCATCGACATGCACGGCACCATGCTCGGCATAAAGCCGCTCATCGAAGCCGTAACTATGGCCAAGGGCTCCGGCCTGGACCTGGTGGAGATCTCCCCCGGCGCCAACCCGCCTGTCTGCAAGGTGATGGACTTTTCCAAATTCCTCTACGAGAAAGAAAAGCAGGACCGCGAGAACCGCAAGAAGCAGAAAGCCGGCGTGCTGAAGGAGATCCGCCTTAACCCGCGCATCGCCACCCACGACCTGCAGACCAAGGTCAAGCATATCGAAGAATTCCTCAAGGAGCACAACAAGGTGCGCGTCACCGTGGTGTTCCGCGGCCGCGAGAACCAGCACCGGAACCTCGGCGAGGAGATCCTTAACGCGATCCGCGACAATTTGTCCTCCGTCGGCGTCGTGGAAGGCCGCCCTTCGATGATGGGCAACCGCATGAGCATCATGCTCGCCCCGGCCACGCACGCCCCCAAGCCCGCCGCGAAACCCGCGGGTCCCGCGGCGGCGAAGCCCGCGGCGCAGCCGGCGCCCGCTCCGAAGCCGGAGCAGGCTCCCGGAACCTGAGCCCTTTTACAGGCGGGCCGGAAAGTTATATAATATCAGGATAAGCCAGAGTTAAAAAAAAGAGAAACACTATGCCTAAAATTAAATCACATAGCGGCGCTAAAAAAAGATTTAGAAAGACCAGCACGGGTAAATGGCTGCACCGGAAATCCGGCCTGCGCCACCTCCTGACCGGGATGTCGGCCAAGCGCGGCCGCAATCTCCACACCGCGAAGGTGGAAGAAAAGAATTCCGCGGAAGGCAAAATGCTTAAGCAGTACCTGCCTTACCAGTAAAAGCGGGTTCTTGAAGAAATAATTAAACCAGGGATAATAAAATGAGAATAACATACAGCGTAGCAAGAAACAAAAGAAAAAAGAGAATTTTAAAGCTCTCCAAGGGCTATTACGGCAATAAGGGCAATCGCCTGCGCCAGGCTACGCAGCAGGTGAAGAAGTCCCTCACCACTGCCTACATACACCGCCGCGACAAGAAAGGCGATATCCGCCAGCTGTGGATAGTGCGCCTGAACGCCGCCGCCCGCGAGGAAGGTATGTCTTACAGCAGGTTCATGGACGGTATCCACAAAGCGAATATCAACCTGAACCGCAAGATGCTGTCCGAGATCGCCATCCGCGACCCGAAGTCTTTCAAGCAGCTTGCTGAGATCGCCAGGAAAGCTATCGGCAACATCAAGAAAGTTGTCGGTACCGCTAACTAAGGCCTCGCCGTGAACTCCACGGAGTGGAAGGGAAAACTGTCCGCAATACGGGACAGTTTTTCCGTTTCTATAGGCAAGACCCCGGCCGAAGCCCCTGAGGCCATCGAGCTGCATTACCTCGGCCGCAAGGGGGAACTCGCCCTCCTGCTCCGCGACCTTAAAGACATTCCTATAGAAGAGCGCAAGGAGCTGGGCGCGCTCGGCAATACCGCTAAAGAAGAGATGACGGCCAAGCTCGCCGAGCTGAAAGGCGCTTCCGGCGCCGCCGGGCCCGCGGTGAAATCCTCGCTGGACCTTACGCTGCCAGGCTGGCCTTTCCCCAAAGGCAGCCTCCACCCGCTTACGCACACTATGAACAGGCTCGCCGAGGGCTTCCTTAAGCTCGGCTTCACCATGGCCGACGGCCAGCTGGTGGAGGACGATTACCATAATTTCGAGTCGCTAAACTTCCCGCCTTTCCACCCCGCGCGCGACATGCAGGACACTTTTTACGTGGGCGCTATCGACGAGGTCGGCAAAGGCATGCTGCTGCGCACCCACACTTCCCCGGTACAGATCCGCTCCATGGAGAAGCAGGACCCGCCGCTGCGCGTTTTCCATACCGGCCGCGTTTTCCGCTCCGAGGCGGTGGACGCCAGCCACTCTTTCGCTTTCCACCAGATAGAGGGTCTTTACGTCGACAAGGGCGTCAGCATGGCCGACCTGAAATGGACCGTGGACGCTTTCATGAAGGACCTGTTCGGTTCCTCCGTGAAGACCAGGTTCAATCCTTCCTATTTCCCTTTCGTCGAGCCCGGCGCCGAAGTGGACATGTCCTGCGTGTTCTGCAAGGCCGGCGAGCGCTGCCCCGTCTGCAAGGGCACCGGCTGGCTGGAAGTCATGGGCGCGGGCCTGGTGCATTCCAATGTGCTGAAGGCCTGCAAGTACGATCCCGAGAAATGGAGCGGCTTCGCTTTCGGGGCGGGCATAGAGCGCTTCGCGATGCTGCTGTACGGCATCAGCGACATGCGCATGCTCTACGAGAACGACCTCCGCATCTTAAAACAGGTCCAGTAAATGAAAATAATTTATTCCTGGCTTTCGGACTTTATCGAGAATCCTCCTCCGGCGGCGGAGCTGGCTGCCAAGCTTGGCCGCATCGGGCTGAAGGTGGAGGAAATAAAGAAGACGGGCGCCTCTTTTTCCGGCGTCTGCGTGGCCCAGATCCTCAAGATAGACAAGCATCCTAACGCCGACAAGCTCGCGCTGGTGGACGTTAACGACGGCAAGGTGACCATGCGCGTGGTCTGCGGCGCGAAAAATATAGCCGTGGGCCAGAAGATCCCTTTCGCCAAAGTGGGCGCTATGCTCACCGGCGGCGAGCTGAAGAAAGCAAAGATCCGCGGCGTGGATTCGGAAGGTATGCTCTGCTCGGCGGCCGAACTGGGTCTGGAGGGCTATGACAGCTCCGGGATACTTCTCCTGCCCGACACCACTGCCATAGGCGTGGACGCGGTCACCCTTTTCCCAAAAGCCGACTATACGCTTGAAGTCGAGATGCTTCCTAACCAGTCCCATTGCCTTTCTCATTACGCTCTGGCCCGGGAGTTCTGCGTTTTCTACGGCTATAAGCTGAAAGAAGCCGCGATCTTCGAAGGAAAATCTTCCGGAGAGGTCGTGCCTGTTCACATAAACGTGCCGGACCTCTGCCCCCGCTACGGCGCGATAGTCATAAAGGGCGTGCGCGGCGCGAAGACGCCGGCCTGGATGGCGGACCGCCTGCGCGCGATGGGTTCCAATCCCAAAGGCAATCTCCTCATCGACGGCTCCAATTACGTGATGTACGAACTTGGCCAGCCGACGCATTGCTTCGATATTTCAAAGCTCGCCGGCCCGAAAATAATAGTGCGCCGCGCGATGCCCGGCGAGATGCTCAAGCCCCTCGACGGCCAGGCTATAAAACTGGACGCCGGCATGCTCGTGATAGCCGACGCTTCGAAGCCCGTGGCGCTGGCCGGGGTGATGGGCGGCTTCTATACGGCCGTCTCGGAAGAGACCGACGCTATTTTGATAGAGTCCGCGCGCTTCCACCCGCCCACCGTGCGCCTGGCTTCCAAGACCACAGGGATCAAGAGCGAATCCTCCTACCGCTTCGAGCGCGGGACCGACCCCGAGCTGCCGAAGAAAGCGGCACGCCGCCTTGCGAAACTTATTCTTGAGGCCGCCCCCGGCGCTGAGATCGAGCAGATAAGCGATACTTGCCCCGTTAAATACGAGCGGCCCGTAGTGGAAATAGACCCCGCGCGGGTGAACGCGATCCTCGGCACCGGCATAGCCGACGGCGAGATCTACGCCTGCCTGAAGGCTTTCCAGCCCGACCTGAAGGACTCAAAGCCCTGGAAATTTACAGTGCCGTCCTATCGCCAGGATATCGAAACTATCTGGGACGTGGCGGAAGAGATAGCCCGCTACGTGGGCTACGACGTCATCCCGGCCGTGTCTCATATGCCAATGCTGCCCTCCGCCGTCACTGCTCAGTGGGCCGTGGGTCTGGAGATGAAGAACACGCTGGCCGGGCTGGGCTTCAGCGAGGTTTATAACTACGATTTCGTTTCGGTAAAAGAGATGAAGGCCTGCGCTTTCTACGCCGATATGGCGCTGGAGGTCAAGAACCCCCTGTCCCTGGATTACCAGTTCATGCGCCAGTCTTTGCTGACCGGGCTGCTTAAAACTTTGCGCTACAACCTTAACCGCGGGCGCGAGACGGTGCAGATCTTCGAATCCGGAACCGTTTACGCCAAGGCCGACGCCGGCAAGACGGAACAGGTCCACTGCGCGGGGCTGATGGCCGGGGCTTTCCCGGAGGGCGGCTTCTGGCAGGGCGGCCAGGGCGCCACGGATTTCTATCACCTCAAGGGCATGATGAGCCGGATCTTCTCCGGCAAAGGCGGCTTCCGTTTTGAGAAGCCGAAGAGCGCGCCGGGCTATTTCCAGCCGGGGCTCTGCCTCGAGATGAAGCTGGGCGGCAATTCCGCGGGCTACGTGGGCAAGCTGAGCCCGGCGGTGGCCGCCGCTTTCGATTTCAAGGATAATAATATTTTTTACTTCGAGATCCCGCTGGACAGCATGGCGGCTGCCTGGAAGCCGGATTTCTGGCAGAAGATAACTAAGATAAAAGCGGTCTCGGCTTTCCCGCAGAACTGGCGCGATCTTTCCATCGTGCTCGAGGAAAAGCACGAATGGGCCGAGCTGGAGCGCTCTTTCTCGGGCGTGCAGGACCTGGCCTCCGCTCGCCTCATCGACGTTTACAAGGGCAAGAATATCCCGGCCGGCTCGCGCAGCCTGACCATCCGGTTCACTTTCTCTTCGATGGCCGGAACCCTCAACGACGCCGACGTCGGCGCCCGCATGACGGCTGTGCTGGAAAAGCTCGCGAAGAACTTCGGCGCGAAGCTCCGCAGCTGAACTTATGGCGAGCTAGAAGAAAAGGGGACAGGCTACTTTATTCCGGGAAAAATCCCTGATATAAATAAAGTAGCCTGTCCCCTTTTGCTATTATTATCCAAGAATGCGCATAGTTATCGCCCTGATGTTGTTATTTCCGGCTGCCGCCATGGCGGACGGGCCGGGGAGCTATTATTTTATCGCGGTACAGAACGGATCTTATAATTTCAAGGGCGGGGAAAAGCAGTTGGAGGAGTCTTACAAAGCGCTGCAGGGGATGGTGAAGCTGGCGGACGCGCAGAACGCGCGGCTAACGCTCCTGTTCAGCGCGCAGTACGCGGTTTATATCGCCTCGGACCCGGTCAGGTTGGCTGAGCTTGAGGGCTGGAAAAAAACCGGCCATGAGATAGGGGCTTATCACCAGGGGCCGGACACGAGGGCCTGGGACGGGTATTCCGACCTGCCGGAAGAGGACCTGGCGCGCGTAAATAAGAAAGCCGGGAAAAGCGATCCGGCGCAAACCCACAAAGAATACTTCGAGGCGCTTGGACGCCTGGAGCCGGCGATAAAATCCGGCTGCATGCAGGACGGGAAAGATAAAAAATTCCTGGCTGCCGCGCCGTTTTACGAGGTCTGCGCCAGGCCGGAAGACAAGGGCGTAAATAATTTCGTGGCCGTTACCGGGGGGGAGAGGCCGGGAAAGAAACTCTCGGTCTTCCATCCGGCCGATAAAGCGGGCGTCCTTGCGGCAAGGGTGGCCTTTGCCTCGCTGTCTTCCGGAGTTTACGGCGCTTCGTTCAAGAGTTCCCCGTCCGAATTCGGGGCTTTCTACGCCTGGCTTTCTTTTTTGAAAGGCAAGGACCCGCAGGGGCTGCGCAGCCGCACCGTCTCTTCGGCGGTCGAGGGGAAACTCCTGCCGGAAAAAGAAGTGAAGGCCGCGGCGAAACCGGTGAAAACGGCGAAAAAAGTGAAGGTCGAGAAGGAAGTCCTCCAGCCGGAGCCGGATCCGCCGCCGGTCGACCTTCCCCGCCTCAGGCCCGTCCCGTCCTTTTACGGCAAGGTCGGGAAACTGATGTTCGGCCCGCGCGCCGGCGGGAAGAACCTGGAGCAGCGGACCCGCTGCGGCGACGGGCTCTGCGACGCTTTCGAGCGGGCCCAGGCCGGCCGCTGCCCGCGCGACTGCGGAAATTAGCGGGCTCCTTATAGGACTTTTGCCGCGGGATAGAGGGCCTTATGACTCTATTTCAGATCCGGCGCCAATGATAGAATTGTATTAATGCGAAACTCATTAAGGCTCCTGTTCGTTCCTGCGCTTGCCGTTTTCCAATTCCTGCTTTCCTTCTCCTCCGTTTCCGCCGAGCCGGACTGCTCCGCTTTTATCTCACAGCTGCCGGCCGGGGCTATTAAGGGCTATGTTTCCGTTCCTGAAGACTGGAGCGATCCCAAGGGCCGGAAGATAAATGTTTTTTACTATGGCAGCAGGAAGGCCGGCGAAGAGCGGCCCGCGGTGGTGTTTTTTAACGGCGGCCCGTCCTCCGACAGCCACGGCTCGTATGAAACGCTCAGAAGTGATATCCGGTCCGAGAAGTTTGATTTTATTTTTATAGATCAGCGCGGGACCGGCTGCTCCGATCCTTACCCGGCCGGGACCGGTTTTGAAACCGCCGGGCGCCTGGCCAACTATACCAGCCGCGCTATCGTTAATGACGCCGAGGAAATACGGAAAACCGTTCTGGGTCCCGATAAAAAATGGAGCGTCTTCGGCCAGAGCTACGGCGGGATGATCGTGCACCGTTATGTCGCCGTCGCCCCTAAATCCATAGAGGCGGCGTATTCCCACGGCTATGCGGTCATGACCGACCAGGTGGAGTGGATGAAGCTCCGGATCCTTTCCCAGAGCAGGGTCGCGGAGAATTATTTCCGTCAGTATCCGCGGGACCGCGCGGCTTTGGACGCGCTCCGCTCGCAGATCCCGGCCGGTAAATGTTTTGAGGACGAGGGGAGCCGGATTTGCGGGCCGGCGCTTCTGGACGCCCTCAGGCACCCCCTCGGGTTCCAGGATTCCTGGGAGGGCATGCACTGGTGGATAGAGAACCTGGCTCAGGACTCGGTCCTCAATGATAATATGCTCGAGGGCTTTTCCAGGTTCTATGTAACCGATTTTACTCAGTCCAAGCTTGCCAGCTCGGTGATAAACCGCGTGGAGATAAACAAAGGCTCGAGCGATATCGAGGAGTGCGCCGAGGCAGTCCGCCGCCTGAAAAAGTCCGGCGACGATCCCGATAAATGGCCGATAAACGAGTGCCGCATCATCGCGGCCGTTGAGAATATGGCTTTAGACCCCGTTATAGCCTCTGTGGATAAAATAGACCCGCTGAGGCTGGAGGATGTCAGGTCTTCCCTTGAGCAAAACCCCGCACTGCGCCTGTTCCTTTATGCCGGGCAAAAAGACACCTTCGTCCCGGTAGAAACATTCAAGGAAGAAGTTTCCAGTTTGGGCGTACTGGTCGAGTATAAGCTTTTCGGTTCCAGCGGGCATGAGGGCTACCATACCGAAGGGCAGGTCTGGGAAGACCTGTCGGCGGGTGCCCGCGGCGGAAGCCGGAGGATCTGAACATGAAACATAAATTAAAAGGCGTCTGCGCGAAAGAAGTGAAGTTCAGGATCGTGGACGGCAAGCTGAAGGATGTCGAGTTCGTCAAGGGCTGCCCCGGCAATCTGCAGGCGATGGCCGTGCTGCTCGAAGGGATGAGCGTGGACGATGTCATTCTGAAGCTGAAGGGAATTTCCTGCGGGGACAGGCCGACCTCCTGCTCGGACCAGTTCGCGAAAGTCCTTAAGAAGGTAAAAAAAAGACTCTAAATAACCGGAGCGGAACTCTTCCGGCCGCCCGCATAAAGCGGGCGGCCTTATTTTTCCGGCGCAGGATTTTATACACTTTGTTTATGGCCGATATAGTGCTCGCCACTTTTAACGCCCGGTACGAACACTGCTCCTTCGGGCTGCGCTGCCTTATGGCTAATTTGGGCGAATATGCGCCGCGCGCTAAAATGCTGGAGTTCAACACGGAGCTGCGTACCGCCGAAGCCGCGGAGGCGATCCTTGCGCTGGAGCCGCGCATCCTCGGGCTGGGCGTTTATGTATGGAACGCGCGGGAAAGCGCCATGCTTGTAGCCGAACTTAAGCGCCTGAGGCCCGAGCTGACGATAGTGCTGGGCGGGCCGGAGGTCAGTTACGAAATTTCAGAACAGCAGATCTGCCGCGACGCCGATTATGTGATAAAAGGCGAGGGGGAAAACGCTTTCCGCGCTTTATGCGGCAGCTTGCTTTCGGGCCGGGCGCCGGCTGAAAAAGTAATCAGCGTCCCGGCCGCCGACCTGGCGCTGCTCGCTCTGCCCTATGGTCTTTATACGGACGAAGACATAGCGAACCGGGTGCTGTATACCGAGGCTTCCCGCGGCTGCCCTTTCGCCTGCGAATTCTGCCTGTCCTCCCTGGATAAAACGGTAAGGAATTTCCCGCTGGAGCGCTTGTTCCCGGCCTGGGAAGAGCTCCTGGCCCGCGGCGCCCTTAAATTCAAGTTCGTGGACCGGACCTTCAACCTGGAAACCGGGCGCGCCGCCGCCGTCCTCAATTTCTTCCTTGAGAGGCACCGGCCCGGGCTATTCCTTCATTTCGAGGTGGTTCCCGACCGCTTCCCTGAAGAGCTTTACTCTATCGTAAAAAAATTCCCGGCGGGCTCGCTGCAGCTGGAGGCGGGGGTGCAGACTTTCAACGAGTCCGTCGCGGAGCGGATCGGGCGCAGGCAGGATAACTTGGCGGTGGAGAAGAACCTGCTCCGCCTGAGGGGGGGAACCTCCGCGCACCTGCACGCCGACCTTATTATAGGCCTGCCGGGAGAAGACCTGGCTTCTTTCACCTCCGGGTTCGACAGGCTCGCGGCCCTGGGGCCGCAGGAGATCCAGGTGGGGATACTTAAGCGCTTGCGCGGCGCGCCCATAGCCCGGCACGACGCGGAGTGGAAAATGGTCTACAGCCAGGAACCGCCTTACGAACTGAGGCAGAACGGGCTCCTCGACTTCTTCACCATGCAGCGCCTGCGCCGTTTCGCGCGCTACTGGGACCTGATCGCCAATAGCGGCGTCTTCTCCGGGACTTCAGCGCTGCTCCGCGCGGGGCCGTCGCCCTTTAATAATTTTCTCGCTCTAAGCGACTGGCTTTACGCCCGGACGGGCCAGACTCACTCTATCTCCCGCGCCCGACTGAGGGAACTGCTGACGGTCTATCTTACCGAGGCACTGAAACAGCCTGCCGAAGCCGCCGCGGCCCTGGCCGGGCGGGACGAAGCGAGCGCGCGGCGCGGTCCGGGAAGCGGCGCCCTCCGGCAGGCAAGGCACCGGTAAACGGCTATGCCCCCATTTGCTAAACTAAACTCTGCTATGTTAAAAACCGCGGTCTTCCTCTCTTTTTTCCTGGCCTGCCCGCCATCCGTTCCGGCGGCGGATTTCAGGGACGAAACCATATACCTGGCGGTAACGGACCGTTTCGTGGACGGAGATCCCGCCAATAACGATATTTACGGTGACGAATATGTCCCCGGCAATCTGCGCTACTACCAGGGCGGCGATTTCCGCGGCCTTATAGACAATCTGGACCATATAAAGAGCATGGGTTTCACGGCGCTTTGGATAACCCCGCCGGTGCTGCAGCCGCCCGGGCGCTACGTCAACAGCTCGCAGACCTACGACGCGGCGGGCTACCACGGCTACTGGGCCTGGGATTTCTCGAAGATAGATCCGCACCTGGAGTCCAAAGGAGCCTCGTACGCCGACCTGATAAAGGCCGTGCACGGCAAAGGCATGAAGCTTATCCAGGACATCGTGCTCAACCACGGTCACGGCGGGGATACGCATCCTTCCGTAAAGTGGTACGCCGACCGCGGCAAAGTTCGCGGGCTTGGGCGCGAATACGACTATTTCGCGGATGACAAAAACTGGTTCACTCACAAAGGGCCGGTGCTGGCCGACCTGCTTGATTTTAACGACGAGAACCCCGAAGTGCTCAAATGGTTCACCGCCATTTACGGCAAGTACCGGGATATGGGCGTGGACGCTTTCCGCGTGGATACGCTGGTCTGGATGAAGAACGATTTCTGGCATGATTTCGCGGCCGAGATGCATAAGGGGAAAAAAGATTTCTTCATGTTCGGCGAAGCCTGGACCAATGACGATTTTAAAACGCTGTCCTCCTACACTAAGCTGTCCCCGGGCGACCCGATGAACAGCTCGATGAGCGTGCTGGACATGCCGCTGTCCTCCATGGGCGGCTGGGGGCCGATGGAGAAGGTCTTCAAAGGCGGGGATTACTCGCAGGCCGACTTGATCCTGAAACACGACGGGGAATACAAGGACGCGACCTACCTTGTTACCTACCTGGATAATCACGACAAGCCGCGCTTCAGCGGCGGAACCGGCGAAGCGATTCCGGCGGAACAGTATTTCGACGCGCTTAATTTTTACTTTACCGCGCGCGGCATCCCCTGCATTTTTTACGGTACAGAGATAAGAATGCCGGGCGGAGAAGACCCGGACAACCGCAGGATGCTCGGCGCCGAGGGTATTAAAAAAGCAAAGTCGGACCCGGTCTACGCCCATTTACAAAAACTTAACGCCATAAGACGCTCGGCGCTTCCTCTGAGGCGGGGCGTCCAGTCCCGGCTGCTTGCCTCGCCGAACCAGTACGCTTTCCGCCGCGATTACGGCGGAGAGACCGCCGCGGTTTTTCTGAACAAGGACGAGAAAACCGCGCAGCTCAAGGCTTCAGGCCTGCCTGACGGAAACTGGCGCGAACTTTATACCGGCGCGAAGCTGGAAGTAAAAGGCGGCGTTATTGAAACGGAAGTTCCCGCCCACGGGCTAAGGGTTTTCGTTAATGGTAAAATAAAGGGCAGCCCCTGGAAAACCGCGGAAATGAACTATGAAAGAAAGAAAAATTAAAAAGATCGTCGAAGGCATGATGGTGATGGAAGGCGCCGGCGTAAAGCTGAAGCGCATCTTCGGTTTCGGCGACACCGCCCTCACCGACCCTTTCCTCCTGCTGGACAATTTTGGTTCCAAGGACCCGGCGGATTATATCGCCGGCTTCCCCTGGCACCCGCACCGCGGTATCGAGACCATCACTTATATGATTGAGGGCGTGGTGGCGCACGGCGATTCGCTCGGCAACTCAGGGACGATAAAAAGCGGCCAGGTGCAGTGGATGACAGCCGGCTCCGGCATAGTCCACCAGGAAATGCCCAAGGCCTGGGAAGGGAACATGCGGGGCTTCCAGCTCTGGGCCAACCTTCCGAAGAAAGAAAAGATGTGCAGGCCGCGCTACCGGGACATAAAATCCGAGGACATGACGGAGTTCAAGGGTGAAGGCTATAAAATAAAAATTATCTGCGGCGAGTATGGCGGCGTGAGCGGCCCGGCGCAGGACATCGTGATAAACCCGTGGTTCTTCGACGTGCAGGCCGAGCCCGGCGCCGAGTTCTCCCTGAAGGTCCGCCCGGAAGACAATGTGCTCTGCTGCGTCTTCGAGGGAAAGGGTTGGTTCGACAAGAAAAAGACGCAGGAGGTCGGCCCGGGCCAGCTTGCGGTGCTCGAGGAGGGGGAAACTATATCCTGCTCCGCCTCTAAGGAGGGCCTGCGCTTCATGCTGATGGCGGGCAAGCCGCTCAATGAACCGGTGGCCTGGCGCGGCCCGATAGTCATGAATACCGAGTCCGAGCTGAAAAAAGCTTTCGAAGAATACCGCAAGGGTACTTTTATTAAAAGGTAGCTCATCTATCTATGTCTGGAAAAGTTCTTATTATCGACGACGACGACGCCCTTTCGAGCCTGCTCAGGGATTTTCTGGTCTCTAAAGGCTATACCGTTTCCAGGGAAGCCGACGGTCATGCCGGCGCCGCCAGGGCCAGGGAAATTCTGCCCGACCTGATAACGCTGGATTTTAATATGCCGGGCAACAACGGCGTAGAGACTTACAATGAGCTGCACAGGTATCCCGAGACCGCGGTCATCCCGGTCATCTTCCTGTCGTCGACTCTTTTAGGGCTTATAAAAAGGATGCTGACCGAGAATTCCCGGCTCAGGTTCCTGAAGAAGGGCTGCTCCACCAAAGAGCTGGAGCAGTGCGTGAGCGAAATGATGGCCCTGCCGAAACTTGCGCCGCCGCCGCCCCCGCCGCCCGGGAAAAACGATTCCCACCACTGAATTAACCAGGAGCGGCTTACTCCGCGGAGAGACCTTTGTAGATCCAGCCCGTGTCGGTTTTCGCAAGCAGTATTGCGCCTTTTATGTATCCGTTACGGCCGGTTTTCGGGCCCGCTCCCAGCTTTAAGGACATTTCCTCCAGCTTTACCAGGTATTCCTGCGCGTCTCCGGCGGCTCCCTTGCTTGAGAGGGCTTCTTCCAGGGTAAACCATTGCACATCGCTCTCGAAGTGAACAACGGCGGCCGTGCCGCCCGGCGCTTCTTTCTTCTCGGTGCTTAATTCCCTGAAACTGAGAACCTTTCCCACCGCTTTAAGTTCTTTGCGCAGCCCGCTTTCCGCGGCGCTTACCGCGTGTTCCGAAGTTTTGCAGCCGGAAAAGCACAGAAATGCCGCGGCGGCGGATAGCAACATTATTTTCATTTTATTCCCCTGAACCCGGCTTAAAGAATATTAATTTTATGTCCGGAAGGCAAATAAAGAGGCCTGTTTCAGGCGGGGTTGGCTTATTTTGTATTATAGGGCGTAGTGGCCTGAGATAGAGGTTAACAATGTCAGAATCCTCCCGTTCAAATTCATTCGGTTCCCGCTCCGTACTAGCTTTGGCCGAAGGGAGCGTGGCGTATTACAGGCTTTCGGCCCTCTCGGGCCAGGCCGGCGTGGACCTTTCCCTCCTGCCCTTTACGATAAAAATACTCCTCGAAGGCGCGCTGCGCGCGGAGAACGGCCTGGAAGTCACGGCCGAGGACGTCCTGAACCTGGCCCGCTATAACGCAAAAGTCCCGTCCGGGCCGGAAGTCCCTTTCGTGCCGGCGCGCGTGCTGATGCAGGATTTTACCGGCGTGCCGGCCCTTACCGACCTGGCCGCTCTCCGCGACGCGCTGGCCCGGCTGGGCCGGGACCCGCAGCTGATAAACCCGCGGCTGCCCGTGGACCTTGTGATAGATCACAGCGTGCAGGTGGACGCTTACGGTTCGCCGGAAGCCCTCGCCGTTAACGCGCGCAAAGAGTTCGAGCGCAACCGCGAGAGGTACGAGTTCCTGCACTGGGGGCAGAAAGCTTTCACTAATTTCAAAGTGGTCCCTCCGGCGTCCGGGATCTGCCACCAGGTTAATCTTGAATACCTGGGAAAAGTGGTCTGGCGCTTTAAAGAGGACGGCGCGGAGACCGCCTGCCCCGACACTCTGGTCGGAACCGATTCGCATACCACGATGATAAACGGCCTGGGCATACTCGGCTGGGGCGTGGGAGGGATAGAAGCCGCCGCCGCTATGCTGGGGCAGCCCGTCTTTATCCAGCTCCCTGAAGTTATCGGGGTCCGCTTCTCCGGCGCTATGCCGGCAGGCTGCACGGCGACCGACCTGGTCCTGGCCGTCACGCAGAAGCTGCGTAAAAAGGGCGTGGTGAACAAATTCGTGGAATTCTTCGGGCCCGGCCTCTCTTCGCTCACTCTCGCGGACAGGGCCACCGTCGCGAATATGGCGCCGGAATACGGGGCCACCTGCGGTTTCTTCCCCGTCGACGCCGAAACTCTGCGCTATATGCGGGCCACCGGCCGGACGGAAGCGGAAGTCGACCTGGCGGAGCGGTACTGCAAAGCGCAGGGGCTTTTCAGGACCGACGAAACGCCCGCTCCCGTATTCACGGACACAGTAGAGGTGGACCTCTCCGGCATCGTCCCCGCCATAGCGGGTCCTTCCAGGCCGCAGGACCGCATTCCGCTGAACGAGGCGAAGTCCGCCTGGCGCCGGATACTTACTTCCGCGCCGGGACCGCAGGGCCTCGGCGTGCCGGAGACCGAGTCCGCCAGGATAGCGGCGATAAATTTCCCGGACGGGTCGAAAGGAACGGTCGCCCACGGCGCGGTGGCGATCGCCGCCATCACAAGCTGCACGAATACAAGCAATCCCAGGGTAATGATAGGCGCCGGCATAATGGCGAAAAAAGCCGTGGCGGCCGGGCTGAAGGCGAAGCCTTACGTCAAGACCAGCCTCGCGCCGGGCTCTCTCGCGGTGACCCGCTACCTCGACGCGGCTGGCCTTACTCCCTTTCTCGGGAAGCTGGGTTTCAATACCGTGGGCTACGGCTGCACCACCTGCATCGGGAACAGCGGCCCGCTCCCGGACCATGTCGTGCCCGCGGCGGACGCCCTGGCTATGACGGCGGTCCTGTCCGGCAACCGGAATTTCAACGGGCGGATAAATCCCCACTGCAAAGCTTCTTTCCTGGCCTCGCCGCCGCTCGTGCTGGCCTACGCTCTTTCCGGCACGCTTGATTTCGACTTTGAAAATGAACCGCTCGGCCCCGGCGTGTTCCTGAAAGATATCTGGCCTACGGAGGCCGAGATAGACGCGCACCTGGCCCTGGCGGAGGACCCGGCGGCTTTCCGCGAGGCCTATTCCAGCCTCTATACTGGGAACTCGGTCTGGAACGGGATAGGGAGCGGAAAATCCCCGCTCTACCCCTGGGATACGGAGAGCACTTACCTGCGCGAGCCGTCTTTCTTCAGGGGCATGACCGAGGAGCCGAGGCCGGTTGCGCCGGTGAACGGAGCCCGCGTCCTTGCGATGTTCGGCGGCTCTATCTCCACGGACCATATCAGTCCGGCGGGAACCATCGCCCCGGACAGCCCGGCCGGGCTGTATCTCTCCGGCAGGAAGGTGTCCCCGGCGGATTTTAACTCCTACGGGACCAGGCGCGGCAACGCCGAAATCATGACGCGCGGGACCTTCGCCAACAGGCGGCTGCTCAATCTTCTCGTCCCCGGTACCGAAGGCGGGGTGACTCTGCACCAGCCTTCGGGCCTGAAGCTGTCCATCTTCGACGCCGCGGAGCGCTACAAGGGCGAGGGCGTGCCGCTGGTGCTGCTCGCGGGCGCCGACTACGGCATGGGCTCCAGCCGCGACTGGGCGGCCAAAGGGGTCTTCCTGCTGGGCGTGCGCGCCGTCATCGCCGAATCTTTCGAGCGGATACACCGCTCCAATCTGGTCGGCATGGGCGTGCTCCCGCTTCAGTTCCTGCCGGGCGAGGGCATAGGCCCGCTTAAACTTACCGGCAGGGAAACTTACACCGTTCTTTTGGACGACAAGCTCGCGCCGCGGCAGACCGTAAAAGTGGAGGTCGAGGCCGAGGGCCGCGAGCCGCGCTATTTCGACGCGCTCTGCCGCATAGACACGCGGATAGAGCTGGAGTATTTCCGCAACGGCGGGATACTCCACTACGTGCTCCGCAGGCTGATAGGGAAGCGCTGATATGGAACATCTCAATATAGTTATCGCCGGCGCGGCGGGACAGGGCGTCCAGTCCGCGGGCGAGATACTCGGCAAGACCCTGCTCAGGCTCGGCTACCATATCTTCATCACCCAGGATTACCAGTCGCGGGTGCGGGGCGGGCATAATTTCATGAGCGTCCGCTTTTCCGGCGGGCCGCTTGCGGCCCCGGTCAGGCGGGCGGATTATCTGCTCGCCCTGAACGAAGAAAGCGTCGGGCTCAGGCTTGGAGATCTGGGAGCCGAAGGCCTGGCTTTCTGCCTGGAGGCGGACAAGGGCGCGAATACGGACCCGCGCCTGCGGGTTCTGCCGGACTCCCTGGGACCTGAGGCCGCGCGTGGGGAAAAGTTCGCCGCGGTTAAGTTGGTCTCTATGCTGTTCGCGAGCCTCGGTTTCCAGCCGGATATCCTGGCCGGTTCGGTAAAGAAAATGTTCGAAGGGCGCCTGAAGCCGGAAGCGCTGCAGGCCAATCTGGACGCCGTCGCCGCCGTCTCCGGTTTTATCGGGGCGAAGGACGTCCGCCCCCCGGCCTTCAAGCCGGCCCCCTCCCCGGACCGCATGCTTATCTCCGGGAACGACGCCGTGGCCCTGGGTATGGTCGCCGCCGGGATCGGAGTTTATGCCGGCTACCCTATCACGCCTTCCACGACCATCCTCAACGCT
Source organism: Elusimicrobiales bacterium (assembly GCA_028713125.1). Taxonomy (GTDB): domain Bacteria; phylum Elusimicrobiota; class Elusimicrobia; order Elusimicrobiales; family UBA9959; genus UBA9959. The sequence goes on from JAQTOU010000006.1 coordinate 22,073, forward strand.
CTCGGCACGGTCGGCCCTAAGCTCGGCATCGCCGTCGAGCAGGCCGAGGACGAAATAGCCGCGCTCAACCTCGCGATCGGGGCTTCCTACGCCGGCGCGCGCGCGGCCTGCGGCTCTTCCGGGCCGGGCATGAGCCTGATGGCCGAGGCGATCGGCCTGGCCGGGATCACAGAAACGCCGGTGGTGATCTATGACGGCCAGCGCGCCAGCCCCTCTACGGGCATGGCGACCCGCACGGAGCAGGGCGACCTTCTGTCGCTGGTTAATATTTCGCACGGCGAGTTCCCGAGGGCGGTAATTTCTCCCGCCACTCACGAAGACAGCTTTTACCTGGCGGCCGAGGCTTTCAATATCGCCGACGCCTGGCAGGTCCCGGTCTTCCTCGCGAACGACCTGGGGCAGGCGGGCTCGGAATCCACGGTCGGAGAATTCGACGTTTCCCGCGTGCGGATAGACCGCGGCCTTTTCGCCCCGGAACCCGCCGGGCCGGAGATGCTCGCGCGCTACGCGGTAACCGACTCGGGCGTCTCCCCGCGCGCCGTCCCCGGCCTGTCAAAATGGCTGGTCTCCTGCGACAGCCACGAGCACGACGAACACGGCCATCTCACGGACGATCCCGCCAACCGCGTCGCCCAGCATTCCAAGCGGATGCGCAAGCTCGCGGGCATGGCCGCCTCTTTCCCCGGCCCGGAGATAATAGATCCCGGCCGGCCGGTCTGCGTGATAGCCTGGGGCTCCACCGTCGGACCGCTGCTCGAGGCGAAGCTGCTTCTCAAGGAAAAGGGCATTGATTTCTCTGTGGCCGTCTTCAGGTATCTCTATCCGCTGGACAAGGAGAAAGTGCGGGAGGCGCTGAATGGCTTCAAGCGGCTTGTTACGCTCGAGCAGAATTATTCCGGCCAGCTTGGCAAATTGCTCCGCATGGAATGCGGGGTGGAAACGCACGCGCATCTCGGGAAATACGACGGGCGGAACCTGACGGTCGAGGCCGCGGCCGCTCTGCTCGAGTCCGGCCTCGGGGGGAAAGTATGAACTGCTCCGGACGCTACGATTTCAACGAACCCCAGTGGTGCCCCGGCTGCGGCAATTTCGATATCCTGACCTGCGTTAAAGAGGCGCTCTGCGGGCTGGACCTGAAGCCGCAGGATTTCATCATGGTCACCGGGATAGGCCAGGCCTCCAAGCTTGGCTTTTCCGTGAAGTGCAATCTGTTCAACGGGCTGCACGGCCGGGCTTTGCCGGTGGCCGCCGGCGTGAACATGGCCAATCATAAACTGAAACTTATTTCCGTTTCCGGGGACGGCGACTATTACTCCGAAGGCGGCAACCACTTCATCCACGCCGCGCGCCGCAATCTGGATATAGCCGTGTTCGCCGGCGACAACCGCGTCTACGGCCTTACCAAGGGACAGGCTTCGCCCACTTCTTCACCGGACTTCTCTACGCCCATCCACCCCGAGGGCGTCGGCGGCAAGCCCGTCAACCCGGCTTTGCTCGCTCTGGCCTCCGGCGCCACTTTCGTGGCCCGGGCTTTTTCCGGGAATAAACCCGAATTGACCGGGCTGATGAAGCAGGCTATAGAGCATAAAGGTTTCGCGCTCCTGGATATCATGTCGCCCTGCATCACCTTCAACAAGGTCAATACTTTCGGCTGGTTCAGACAGCGCGCGAAACCGCTCGGGCCCGAACACGACCCGTCGGATTTCGACGCGGCTTTGAGCCTCGTTTCCCGCGCTCAGGAGACCATCCCGACCGGCCTTATCTACAAAACTGACCGGCCCGCCTTCGACGCCCGCTTTTCTGCGCTGAAAGGCGAAGCGATAGCGGTCCGCACCGCCGCTTATTCCCCTGAAAGGGTCAGGCCTCTTTTCGAGAAGTTCAAATGAGGAAAAAAACTATGAGCCGGATATCCCATGGCCGCAAGCGCGCTTTTAACCGGGCCGGGGCCATGCGCATTGAAAAAGACTCTATCGGCGAATTCCCGGTCCCGGCAGGGGCCTACTGGGGGATAAACGCGGGCCGCGCCGCGGAGAATTTTCCGATAAGCGGCCGGAAGATCAATCCGCGCCTGATAGCCGCTTACTGCCGGATCAAGAAAGCCGCCGCGGTCGTGAATATGCGGACCGGGCAGCTTTCAAAAGCGAAAGGTAAAGCAATTATCCGCGCCGCCGAAGAGGTCCTGTCAGGAGGGCTCCGCGACCAGTTCATTGTCGACAGGTTCCAGGCGGGAGCCGGGACCAGCACCAATATGAACGTGAACGAGGTGCTCTGCAATCGCGCGCTGGAGCTGCTGGGGCAGAAGAAAGGCCGCTACGATATCCTGTCGCCAAATGACCATCTGAATATGGGGCAGTCCACCAACGACACTTACCCGGCGGCGGCCCACCTGGCGGCGCTCGCGGCGCTGGAAGATTTTGAAGCCGAGGCCGCGCGCCTGGCCGCTTCGCTGTCGGAGCGGGGGAAGAAATTTTCCAAAGTTCTTAAGAGCGGGAGGACGCATCTTCAGGACGCCGTCCCGGTCCTGCTCGGGCGCGAGTTCTCGGCTTATGCCGCCGCGGTACGCGCCTCGGCGCGCCATATCCGCCGCACGGCCGCGGACCTGAATGAACTCGGTATCGGCGGCTCGGCCGCCGGCACCGGGATGAACACCCACCCCGCCTTCGCGCGGCGCATGGCGGCGGAGCTTTCCAGGTCCACGGGTTTCAAGCTGCGCAAAGCGGCCGACCTTATGCACGCGATGCAGTCCCAGGCCCCGCTTGGCAGGGTTTCCTCGGCGATGCGCGATTTCGCGGTGGAGCTGGGGAGGATAGCCAATGATCTCAGGCTTCTCTCATCCGGCCCGGCCACCGGCCTCGCCGAGATCCGGCTCCCGGCCGTGCAGGCGGGCAGCTCGATCATGCCGGGCAAGGTCAATCCTTCCGTCCCGGAGATGGTCAATATGGTCTGTTTCCACGCTGTCGGCGGCGACCTGAGCGTGTCTCTAGCCGCGGCCGCGGGCCAGCTTGAACTGAACGTTATGATGCCCCTGATGGCCGAGAACCTGCTGGAGTCCATAGACCTGCTCGCCGCCGCCTGCCGCCAGCTCGCGCTGCGCTGCGTGGGCGGCATCACGGCGGACGCGGCGCGCTGCCGCGACTACGCCGGCCGCTCGATGGGGCTGGCGACCGCGCTCGCGCCCGAGATCGGCTACCTGGCGGCCGCGGGCGCGGCCAAACGCGCCCTTGCTTCGGGCAAGAGCATCGCCGGGCTGGCGGAGGCGGAGGGGCTGCTTTCCCCCGGGGCCCTGGCCCGCCTGCTTGACCCCGTACGGCTGACGCGCCCGGGCGCGGGAAAGCCCCGGCGCTAGCTCCGGTCTAAAGAGAATCAATATGAACACACAAAATAATTCCAGGCCCCTGACTACGCAGGAAAAAGCCACCCGGATAAACCTAGCCAAGAAATTTTACGGGACCTTCGCCGAGATAGGCGCCGGCCAGGAAGTCGCGCGCTGGTTCTTCGTGGTCGGCGGCGCTTCCGGCGCCCTCGCCAAGACCATCTCCGCTTACGATATGGCGGTCTCGGACGCTATTTACGGCAAGGATAAAAAGTATGTCAGCCAGGCGCGGCTGCGGAAAATGCTGGATTACGAGTTCGACCTGATGGTCGAGCGCCTGGGCTCTGGGCGCGGCGATAAATCCTCTTTCTTCGCTTTCGCCGACACCGTCGCGGCGCGGAGCTACCAGGGGAACAATGAATGCCACGGCTGGATGGGGATCAAGTTCCAGGCGGAGCCGAAAGGGGCGCCGTCCGAGATCGTCCTGCACGTGAACATGCTGGACAAGGAGAATTTGCAGCAGCAGGAAGCGCTCGGTATCATAGGCGTGAACCTGGCCTACGGCGCTTTTTATCTCAACGCCGAGCCGGAAAAGCTGATCGCTTCGCTCCTCGACGGCCTTTCGACCGAGCGGATAGAAGTAGACATGATAAAGTTCACCGGGCCCTGCTTCAAAGGCGTGGACAACCGGCTGATGAGCCTGCAGCTCGTGGCCCAGAAGCTTACCGGCGCGGCCCTTATCGGCGCTAACGGGGAAGTGCTGCAGCCTTCCGCAGCCCTGTGGAAAAAAAAGATCCTGATAGAGCGCGGCAGCTTCCGCCCTCTCACCAAGGTGAATTTGGACATGCTCGACTGCTCGCGCGTCCAGTTCCAGGCCGAGGAGGGCGGGGGAGAGGGCGAGATAGTGGAGCTTATGGAGATCACCATGAGCAATCTGCTCAGTTCCGGGAAGATCGACCATACCGACTTCCTCGCCCGCGCGGATACGATAAACTCCGTGGGCAAGATGGTCCTGATCTCGGATTACGCCAGGTATTACAAGCTGGCCGCCTACCTGCGGCGCTATACCGGGCGCAGCATCAGGATCGCGCTGGGGATCCCGACCCTGAAAGAAGTTTTCAACGTCAAGTATTACGAAGACCTGGGCGGCGGCATCCTCGAGTCTTTCGGCCGTCTTTTCAAGAACGACATCAAGCTGTACGTCTATCCTTTCATGGAAGGCGCGCCGGGCAAGGTCGTCACCGCGGAAAATGTGAAGGTCCCGGACCAGCTTAAGCACCTCTACATTTATCTTAGGGATAACGGCTGCATAGTCCCGATAGGAAATTTCCGCAAAGAAAGCCTGGGCATCCTTTCGCGGAACGTGCTCGCCAGGATCTGCGCGGGCGACGCCTGCTGGGAAGCTATGGTTCCCGCCGAAGTGGCGAAGTGCATCAAGGCCCGCCGCTTCTTCGGCTATAAACCCTGACGCCGGTCAATTCCCGAAGTGCCCAGGCCCGGATAGGCCGAAAGAGTCTTCTCTTTTGGGTATTTGGCATCATGCCGCCCGCGGCGGAGTTTTCATACTATTATCCTGTAGGAAGCCGGAGCGGCTTCCCTTTAGAAAGGATGATAAAATGAAAATAATCGCGAAAACGTTCACTCTCTTTACTTTCCTGGCGGCCGTAAGCCTGCCCGCCGCCGCCGGCCAGTCCAAGGTTCTCGATTCTCTGTCCGGCCAGAAAGCCGGCGCTGCTATCCCGCTCCCCGGCCCGGCCTACGGCCTGACCAGGGACGTCTTCCGGGAAGTGGACGCGTGCTCGATACTTAACGCGCAGTTCATCATTCAGCCCTTCATGAAAGACGCGCTGAGCATGCTCAAGCCCTGTCTCGCCGGGGTTTCCGACCTGACCGGCAAAGCAAAGATCTCCGTAGGGGCCGTTAAGAACGGCAAAGCTATAGAGATAACCGTTCTCGGGAGCAAGAACAAAGACGTAGCGGACCTTATAAAAGGCTCGCTCGCGAAGAGGAACGACCAGGTCTTCGGCTATCCCGCTTCCGTAGTCGTGATAGCGGCCGAGCCTAAAACCTCCATCCTGCCCAGGGACGTTTTCACCGAAGTGGAAGCCTGCTCCATCGTGGACGCCCAGTTCTTCATGCAGCCTTTCATGAAAGACGCGCTTAAGATGCTCAAGCCCTGCCTGGACGGGATCTCGAAGATCTCCGCCTACGCCCCTATTTCCGTAGCCGAAACAAAGAACGGCAAGGCGATAGAAATAACCGTCCTGGGGGAAAAGAACGATTATGCGAGGAGCCTGATAGACGCTTCCATCGCCAAAAGGGGCGGCCAGCTCTTCGGCTATCCCGCCGAAGTAGTGTTGAACGCGGGGGCGCCGCTCTAAAACTGCAGTTTTCTGTCAAGCGGCCCGCAGGGATGCGGGCCGCTTTTTTTTGCGCGAAGTTTTACTATAATCTAGCTATGCATAACCGCATAAAGCGCCTTGAGGAACTGGTGAACGGCGCTTCAGAACTTATTGCGCAGCTCAAAGAAGAGAACAAGGTGCTGAAGCAGCAGGTGGAGCTGCTGGGCGCCGCCCGCAATAAGGCCGCCTCAAATACCGCCGCCGCCCGCGAACTGGCCGAGTTCAAGGTCAAGGTGCGCCGCCGGCTGGAGCGCATCTGCGCGAAGATAGAAAAGGCCAACGACCTGCAGCCGGCCCTGTTCGAGGACGACGATGCAGAATAACGAATTCGAAGCGAAGATAAAGAACCGCGTGATCAAGTTCCCGTCCGTGGACGGGATGTCCCAGCTCGAGATGAGCATGATAGTGGGCCAGGTCGAGGAAAAGATAAACAAGATAGAGGAGAAACTCAATATCGTGGATTCCTCGAAGCTCGCCATCCTGGCCGCCTACGATTTCGCTGTCGAGCTTTACCACCTGAAGCAGCGATCCGAGACCAACCGCGAGGCCGACTCGAAGAAGGTTGAGGAGCTGGTGGAAAAGCTGGCGAAAACCCTCGAAAAAGAAATACACGGCGAGCAGTGATTAAATTCCCGTTCCCCGGTCCCTAAAATGCCTGAATCCCTTTTTGACGAAAAGCCTGCAGCGTCCGAGCCCGAGGGCGGGCCGGTATATTCCCCGCTGGCGGCCAGGCTGGCCCCGAAGAACCTGGCTGATTTCTCCGGCCAGGAGCATATCCTGGGCGAGGGCAAACTGCTGCGCCGCGCTATAGAGTCTGATAATCTTAAATCGGCCGTTTTCTTCGGCCCGCCTGGGGCCGGCAAGACCGCCCTGGCCCGGTACATCGCTTCCCGCGCAAATGCAAAGACCTTCGACCTGAACGCCGTGATGGCCGGGGTGGCCGACCTTAAAAAAATAATCGAGTTCTCCCGGGGGATGGGCAGCGGCCTGGCGCAGAACCAGCGCGTATTGCTGGTGCTCGACGAGATCCACCATTTCAACCGCACGCAGCAGGACGTGCTTCTTCCTTCCGTGGAAAAAGGCGAGATCATCCTTATCGGGATGACCACGGAGAATCCCTTCTTCTATATAAACCAGGCCCTGCTTTCCCGGTTCATAGTCGTGGAATTCAAGCAGCTGACCATTGAGCACCTTTCGACCATTTTCGACCGGGCCCTCACCGCCGAAGCCGGGCTGAAAGCCCTGAAGCCGGAAGTCACGCCGGAGGCGAAGCGCTATCTCGTAGAGAATTCTTCCGGAGACGCGCGCCGCCTTCTGAACGCCCTCGAGCTGGCCGTGATAACCACCAAGGCCGGCGCGGACGGCAAGCGCCTGATAGACGAGGCGGTGGCCAGGGAGTCGATACAGCGCCGGAGCCTGCGCTACGACCGCAGCTCCGACGAGCATTACGACCATATTTCCGCTTTCATAAAGAGCATGCGCGGCTCGGACCCGGACGCGGCCGTCTACTGGCTGGCCAAGATGCTCGAGGCCGGCGAGGACCCCCGCTTCGTCGCGCGGCGCATCCTTATCTGCGCTTCCGAGGACGTGGGCAACGCCAACCCGATGGCGCTGGTGATGGCCGAGAGCGCTTTTAGATCGGCCGAGGTCCTGGGCATGCCCGAGGCCCGCATAATATTGGCGCAGGCGGCTATCTATGTCGCCTGCTCCCCAAAGTCGAACGCTTCCTATCTGGCCGTGAACGAGGCGCAGGCCGAGGTAAACAGCGGTATCGAGCGCGCCGTGCCGATGCATCTGCGCGACGCTTCCAAGGACGGGAAAGCGCTCGGCCACGGCAAAGGCTACAAATACCCGCACGATTTCGAGAACCATTATGTGAAGCAGGAATACATGCCGGACCCGAAGGTCTTCTACCGGCCTGCGGAGCAGGGATTCGAAATAGAAATTTCAAAGCGCCTGAAGCGCCTCCGGGGCGAAAAATGACCGAGCCCAGGATCTATACCGTCAGCGAACTCAGCCAGGGCATTAAATACCTGCTGGAATCCTCTTTCCGCGAAGTCTGGGTGGAGGGGGAGCTCTCCGGGCTGAAAGTCTCCTCGCTGGGACATACTTATTTCGACCTGAAAGACGCGAATTCGAATATCTCCGGCGTGCTGTTCCGCGGCCACGCGGCTAATATGAAGTTCGACCTGCAGAACGGCCTTCTTGTGCGGGTGCGCGGGAATATCACCACCTACGACAAGCAGAGCAAGTACCAGCTGATGGCGAAGGAAGTGGTTCCCGCCGGCATAGGCCCGCTGCAGCTGGCCTTCGAGCAGCTTAAGAAAAAACTCCAGGCCGAGGGCTTTTTCGACCAGGCCCGCAAGCGCCCTATCCCCGCCCTGCCGCAGAAAATAGCGGTGGTCACTTCCCCCACGGGCGCGGCCATACGGGACATCCTTTCCATACTCAAGCGGCGCTACGCGAATATGCACATCATCATCGCGCCCGTGAAGGTGCAGGGGCAGGGCTCGAAGGAAGAGATAGCTCAGGCTATCAAAGACCTGAACGAGGGCTTTCCCGATATAGACGTGATGCTGGTCGGGCGCGGCGGCGGCTCGATGGAAGACCTCTGGGCTTTCAACGAGGAAATAGTCGCGCGGGCGATCTTCAATTCCAGGATCCCGGTTATCTCCTGCGTAGGACATGAGACCGATTTCACTATAGCGGACTTCGTGGCGGACATGCGCGCGCCCACGCCTTCGGCCGCGGCCGAGCTGGTGGTGAAAAGCAAGGTGGAACTGGCGGCGAATATCGCGGGGCTCGAGCGGCGGCTGCTGCAGAGCCTGCGCATCTATTACGAGAATTTGCAGGGCAAGTTCCGCAGGCTGGTTTCAAGCAGGCCGATGATGAACCCGCTGGTCCTGCTCGAGAGGCCAACGCGCAGGCTGGACGACGCGATAGAGGGCCTTTTCCTGGCCTCCGCCGATAAAGCGCGCCACGCCGCGGAAAAACTTAATTTGCAGTCGGAAAAGCTGAAGGCCCTGAGCCCTCTTTTCCCTCTTAAGAAAGGCTACGCCATCGTCAAGGACGCTAAAGGCAAAGCCGTTAAAACCGCGGCCGCCCTCGTCCCGGGGGACCGTCTTTCGCTTCAGTTCGCTGAAGGCAAGGCCGAGGCCGAAGTCCTGGGCGCCGGCGGCGGCGGCGCGGGGAGCAGCGCGGACAGGAAAAAGAACAAGCCTGAAGCCAAAGGCGGGGCGGGGCCCCAACAGGAGACTTTATGGTAAAGAAAGCAAATGCGGGCGGTTTCGAGGAAAAGCTGGAGAAGCTCGAGGAGATAGTGGCCAAGCTCGAGGACGAAAATACGCCTATCGAGGAATCGCTCTCCCTCTTCGAGGAAGGCGTGGTCATTTCAAAAGAGCTCTCGGTGAAGCTTGAAGAAGTGAAGCGCAAGATAGAAGTGCTCCGCAAGGACGCCGAGGGCAAACTTAAACTTGAAGCTTTCGAGGACGAAGAGAACGAGCAATAGAGCCCGCCGGATGTGACTTTCGGGCTATATTGCATTTTACCGGAAATTTTGTAGTATGGGGTTGAGGGGGGGATAGTTCCTATCCCGCAATTAAAATAAGGCAACGTTCCCGCGCTAAGAAGCGCGGCCGGCCGTTTGCCACACAAGGGGGAAGAATGACTAAAAATACAATGAGCACAGTGAAGCATTTCTATGCGCAGGCCTACGCGGATTACCTGAGAAGCGGGAACCTGGAGGACGCGACCAGGGAAGTGGCGGAGCAGATCTACTTCAACAGGGGCGACAGGCCCGGCACGCCGCAGGATGACTGGCACGCGGCCGAGAGGATAACCAGCGAATGGCCCAAGACCATCACCGACGCCTCGGAGTCGCACCTGTTCGACAAGGCCATGGCGAAGACGCGGGTCTGGCTTAAGGAGATAGAGGAGGAACTGGGCTTCGATAATCCTAATGACGCCTACCGCGCGCTGCGGGCGGTGCTGCACGCCGTCAGGGACAGGCTGCCGGTGCGGGAGAGCACGGAGTTCGCCTCGCAGCTGCCTATGCTCATCACGGGGATGTACTATAACGGCTGGACCCCGATAGATAAGCCGGTCAAGCTGCGCACGATGGACGAGTTCCTCGACCGGGTACAGGAGCAGCTGCCCAAGGGTATGGACCCGATGCGGATCACAGTGGGCATTATCCGGGTGATGGAGCGGCATGTGAGCAAGGGCGAGATGAAGGACGTGCGCAGGAATTTCCCGGAGAAGCTGAGCGAGCTGTGGGAGGAAGCGGCCCGCGGAACCCGCTAAAAAACCATGCGCGGCCGAAAAGGGACTCTTTATGGGAGAGTCCCTTTTTATTTGGTTCTACCTGGTTCTGTACAGGGCCGGGCGACGCGGGGGCCGGAACGCAAAACACGTTCGGCCACACCGTGGCCTCACTCGGTATTCGCCCTCCGCGCTTACGCAAGCGTCGGGCTCAACGACGGTTTTGCTAACCCGGTCCCCGCGTCGCCCTGAAGTCCCTACACGTATTCCAGAAGAACCTTTTAATTTTTGTAACATATTAGGATGAAAACACGGCTGGATGTGGCTTGCGTCGGGAGGGGGCTTTTTGAAAGCCGGGAGAAGGCGCTGCGCGCTATTATGGCGGGGCTGGTGACCGTCAACGGGCGGCCGGCGGACAAGGCCGGCCAGCAGGTCAAAGAAGCCGACATCATAGAGCTGGCAAAAAGCGACTGTCCCTACGTGTCCCGGGGCGGGACCAAACTTAAGGGCGCGCTGGACGCTTTCAAGACGCCTGTCAAAGGCCGGATCTGCCTGGACGTGGGCGTGGCCACCGGCGGCTTCACCGATTGCTTTCTCCAGGAGGGGGCGCTCAAGGTTTACGCGGTGGACGTGGGCGAAGGCCAGATACACGAGAAAATAAAGACCGACCCTCGCGTCGTCTTCATGCCGGAGACCAATGCCCGCTTCCTCGGCCCTGAATTATTCCCGGAGAAGCCGGAGCTTTGCGCCATAGACGTCTCTTTTATTTCGCTGCGGCTGATCCTTGGCCCGGTTTTCAGCGTAATGGCGCCCGGGGGGGAAGTTATAGCGCTGGTGAAGCCGCAGTTCGAGCTCGCCCCCGGCGACCTGAAGCGCGGGATAGTTAAAACCGAAGAGCTGCGGCTTAAGGCAATGGAAAATATGAGGGCCTTCCTGAAAACGGCCCTGCCCGGAGTGGAAGAAAAAGGCCTCGTCGATTCGCCAATTAGGGGCGCCAAAGGTAATCTTGAGTTCCTCTGGCTGCTGAAGAAAAATTAAAGGCATGGAAGAAAACCAGGATTCTCTGAGCGGAAGAGTCTGGCTGTTCGCCGGGATCCTGCTGGCGCTGGGCGCGATAGCCATGCCCGTGCTGAACCCCGACCTGTACTGGCACCTCTCGGCCGGTAAATATATCTTTCAGAACCTGCGTCTTCCGTCCGCGGATTTCCTTTCCTGGACGGAGAGCGGCGCGCCCTGGACCGATTTCGAATGGCTGGCGCAGATAATTTACTACGGCGTTTATTCCCTGGGCGGCAAAGCCGGCTTTTTCGCGCTTAAGCTGGCGGTGCTCGCAGCGACCTTCCCCGTATTCTATTCCATCCTTTCCCTTAACGGGCTGAAGCGCGCCGCTTTTTTCGCATTGCCGGTCTGGGGGCTGGCGCTGATGGCCAACTCGGACCTTCGGCCCGAGAATTTCAGCGTCCTGTTCTTCTCTCTCCTCCTCTGGCGGCTCGAGGCGGAGCGGATCTCCGGGCGGGGGTTTGCAGGACCTCGTTCCTATATCATGCTGGCGGCTTTTTTCGCCCTCTGGGCCAATTTGCACGCCGGTTTCGCTTACGGTCTGGCGCTGCTGGGAACTTACGCGGCCGGGAACCTGGCGAACCTGAGGCTGTGGCCCGCCGGGGGAGAAAAAAGCCCGGGCTGGCGACCTTCACTGGAAGTTCTGGCCGCCTTTGCCGGCACGCTGCTGAATCCCTGGGGTTTCAAACTGTATTACATACTTCTGCAGCATGCGGCCCAGGCCGGCGACATGTCCCGCTACCTGGCTGAATGGGCCCCGCCTTCCCTTACTAATATATGGCATTGGCCTTTCATGGTATTTTTGCTGGTCTCTTTTTCGCTTCTGCTGAGAAGGTTCCTGAAAGACCGCTCTCTCCCGCTTGCGCATTTGCTTGCCCTGGGCTGGCTGGCTTTCGAGGCCTCTCGCCATACGCGGCACATTGTTTTTTTCTCTATGGCGGCGGCCGTTTTTTCCTTTGACGCCGCCGCGCGCCTGTGGGAACCGGCCGCGCTGCGCCGCCGGGGGCGCTTTCTTTTCGGCCTGGCCCTGGTTTATCTCGCCCTGTTGGTCTGGCCGCGCTACTTCGCTTTCAAGATCAATCTGGGCGAGGAGGCCGCCGGAGCGGCCGCCTATCTTAAAGCCAATACGCCGGAGCTGGGCGGCCGGAAGCTTTACAACCCCTGGACCTGGGGCGGCTATCTTGGCTGGGCGCTGTACCCGGAATATAAAGTTTTTACCGACGGCAGATATCTATTCCATAAATACCTGGAGCCTGTGAGCGCGGCCATGGCCGACCAGGACACCTGGGAGAAGTTCGCCGCGGAACGCGGCTTCGAACTGGCTCTTTTCCGCCGGGATTACCGGCTGCTGCCTTTCGAACAGGTCAACAGGAAGGGGGAGAGACGTACGGTCCTAAGGCCCTCCTATTTGGTGTTCATGCCTGAAGAAAAATGGGCGCTGGTCTACTGGGACGCTTTCTCGGTCCTTTTCGCGCGCAGAGGAAGGCCCGTCCCCGCTGAATTTAAAATTATCCGCCCGGGCGACTTCGAAAGCGTAAAGCTCGCGCTTTGTTCTGGAGAGCTGTCGAAAAAGGAAGTTGACGCGGAGCTCGAGGTCTATTATCGCGCCGCCGCGGCGGCCCCGTCGAGAAAAGAGGCTGACGGCTTCAGGAGCTGGCTCGCGGGCTTTCCTGCCGCCTGTGCCGGAAGATAGAGGGTTTTATTGAAAGAGAGGGCGTTCGTCGCCTGTCCCGGCGGTTTACGGGGTGACGGATCGGAGCAGTCCGGAATTCAAAAGCGCCGACGGGGTGACTATAGGCTCATCCATGTTAAGTCTCTTTCCGGCGGCGATATAGCGTTTGCGGATGAGTTCCTTCGCAAGCGGGCCGTCCAGCTTCAGGTCCGAGAATTTCTGCGGCGCGGAAAGAACGGGATGTCCGGGCAGGGCGCTGTTATACGCTTTCCACGCATATTCGCTGCAGTAGAACGCCGTATCCGACCATTCAAAATAAATATCGTACTTCTTCCCCTGGTTGGCCAGCAGCCATTCCTTCAACAGGGCAAGCCCCTTTTTATCGGGACGCTTGCTCCAGGGTTTGAATCTTTTTACGAGAAAGTCCCGGCCGCGGCTTTTGTCCAGGAACTTCGACAGGGGGGTAAGGCTGGACTCAGCCGCCGTTTCCGCTACGAACCACGAGGAGTTGTTGAGTAGCGCGATCCCGACATGGGTCCAGCTCGACCCCATCACTTCTTCCAGCGCGGGCGACTGGGCGCTTTTGCTCCGGATAAAGACCAGGTCCCCTTCCTGCAGGCGGGAGGCGCCGCCGGGCCCGCCCGGCTCCAGGGCAAAGGCCCCGGGGGGAAGGAGCAGGAAGACGGCCGCGATAACCCGCTTTAAGTTTTTCATGCGGGGCGGCGCTTAATCCGAAAACACTACCGTTCCGACCAGGTCCATTTTCCTGTCTTCGCTGCCGGCCGGGAGAAGGGTGTTCACAAGGTACGCGGCGGGGGGATAGTTCGGCGTTACTTTGCTGTTGAAAGCGTTCCTGACGCTGGCGGCCTGGGGCGACCCCGTATGGATGGCGGTGTAGTAATTTTCCAGCGGCATGAAGAGCGGCGCGAGGCTTTCCGCCACGGCGACGTGTCCCGCCGACATATGCGTGGCCCCCGGCTTTTTCACGAACACTTCGTGCAGAAGCGCTTTCGTTTCGGGTTCTGGCAGCCCCATCGACATGATCACGGCCAGGGGCCCGTCCGAAAGACCGATCCTAGACGAGGGGGATTTCGGGGCCAGGAAATGATCGCCGACCATCTGGAGCGGGTCGAAGATCGGCTTGACGCAGGCGGGGACGCCTTCCCGGGCGAACTGTTCGGGCTGCCCGGGGTCGCAATCCCTGAGCGAAAGGAGCGCCCACACGAGCTCCGAGCAATAAATGTCTATCTTGGCGGAGCTGTCCTGCTGGAGCGCGATCTGCGCGACCGTCTTCACGAATTTCAGGTCGGCCGTATATTTAGGGGAAAAATAATCCTGGTTAAAGGACAGCTGCGAAGGAAAGATCTGCGGCGCGAGCTTGCTCAGCCTTTTCATCCAGCCGAGAAGGTTGGCTTTCTGCTCCGCGCCGAGGTTCCTGGGGCGGATGATATGGAGGGCCGGGGCTTTTCTGTAATAAGGGCTGTCCAGGTTCCCGAGGAATTCCTGCGACAGCGGGTTGTCGATATTAGAGACGATACCGTTTTCCACGTACAGGATCCCGGCGTGGCTTATCCCCATCTGGACGTTCGGGTACGGCCCCTGGAAGCCCCATTCGGGCCTGAAGGTCATGACGATATCTCCGGTCTGCGCTAAGCCGCCGGCGGCGAGCCTCGTCGCTACGTCCTTGCGGGGGGTGAGGTAGACGCGGAGCCCGACGGGTGCGGCGGCGCCGGCCGAACCCGGGTGGCGGAAGTCCCACAAGCCTTCCATGGGGGCTGTGGTCTCGGAAGTCCGCGCGTAAGCGCTTTCGGGGAAGGCGTAGAACACCGGGATGCGCAGTTTCTCGTCGAGCTGCTTATTGACCGCCGGGTCGAAAACGAAGGGTCCTTTGGAGGTGGCGGCCGGTTCGGGAACGGCCGGAACTTCTATTTTAGGCGCGCCGGTCTGTCCGCCCGAAAAGAAGCCGTCCGCGAGGGCGGCGTCCTGGGCGCGGCTCAATGCCGGAAGCAGAAAGATCAAAGCTGAAGCTAAAGTCCTGACAGAAATTGATTTCATGGTTTCTCCCCTTGTTATAAGAATTTTAGGATAATACGGGTTTTCCGGAGTAGAAGCCAAAGGCCCATCTTTCCTTTATCTTTTGCCGCCCCCGGCCTGGGTATTATGGCCGCTTCCGGCGGCCTGGCCCCGCACTTTAAACCCGTTTATATAGTAAAATTTTAATTATATGTTAAGGCCGAACGCTTTTCTAAAGGTAGCCGGCCCGGCCGCCATTTTGGGCGCGATCGGCTGGTCGCTTTGGCTTTGGCCCGCCCATTTCCTCTGGATCTTTCCGGCCAGCGGGGCGCTTTTTATCTGGTTTTCCTGGTCCGGCGAAAAAGAAGTCAAATATATCTTCCTCTTCCTGGTGACGGTGGCCGGGTTCCTCCTGCCAAAGCTTTCGGGCGGCGGGGATTCAATTTACCTGATGACGGGAGCCATAGCCGAAGTGCTTTGCCTGTGGCTGCTTTTTTTCGCCCTCTCCCATTCCGAAAGCGCGCGGGCGGCCGCCCGCGAGCGGCTGGCCTCGGAAGAGGCGGCCGCCGGCGAGAAGATAAAGAATCTTGAAGACGAGCTGGCCCGCTACCGCCTGCACCTGGACAGCACCCTGGCGCGGATAAGGGACAAGGGCGCGCTTTCCTCCGCTATACAGGACATGGGGGCCGCTTCCACTCCCGACGAAGTTAAGGGCCGGCTCGAGACGCTGCTTAATAATTATTTCCCCGGCGCGCTTGTCGAACTGCGTTCGGGCGCTCCGCGGGATTTCGCCGACCGGTGGGTAGCCGAGCGCAAGATCCCCCTTCTGGTGCGCAACGCCGAGACCGACAGCCGCTTCGCCAAGGGCTTCTTCGGGCCGGGCGAGAAGTCGTTTATGGCCCTGCCGCTGCACCTTTTCGGCCGACTCGTCGGTTTTGTCCGCGCTTCCGCGCAGGAGCCGGACCGCTTCAGGTCGGAGGACCTTCGCGGCGCCGAGCTGGCCTGCACGCTGGCCGGGGTCAGCATGGAGAACATCCACCTGTTCGAGAAGGTGAACGAGCTGGCAATAAAGGACGGCCTTACCGGCCTCTATACCCACCGCGCCTTCCAGTCCAGGCTGGACGAGGAGATACTGCGCTCCGCCCGCGCCAAGGTCCCCTTCTCGCTGGTAATGGCGGATATAGACCATTTTAAATCCTATAACGACACTTTCGGCCACCAGGCCGGCGACGCGGTGCTAAAGGCCGTGTCGGAGACCATCGCCGGCGGAGTGAGGGAAGTTGATTTCGCGGCCCGCTATGGCGGCGAGGAATTCGCGCTGATCATAACCGGCGCCGATAAAGCGCAGGCCGCCGCAGCCGCCGAGAAGATACGCGTCGCGCTGGAGACCCGCTCTTTTAATTTCGGGGGCAAGGTTTCAGGAGTGACGTCCAGCTTCGGCGTGGCCGAATTCCCCTCCGAGGCTTCCGCCGCCGGGCAGCTGGTGCGCCTTGCGGACGAGCGGCTCTTCAAGGCGAAGCAGGCCGGCCGCAACAGGGTGGTGTCCGCATGAACAGGCCTGAGCTCTGGATCGCCGCGGCCGCCGCTTCGCCCCTGCTCTCCTATTTCCTGGGCCGCTTCAACCGCTGGGCGGGCGCCTCGGCAGGAGCGGCGCTTTTCGCCTTCGCCTCTTTCATGCTTGCCGGTGAGATCTCCAAAGGCGCGCCGTATGCGGCCCTCGCCCTGTGGATAACCGCCGCTCTGGCGCATTCCGTCATGCTTAACGGCGGCGCCGTGGCCGCGCCCGACCGCGCCGGGCTTGTAAAGCTGCTCGGCCGCGCCGCTAAACTGGAGGCTGAGCTCACCCTTATAAAGACCATGACGTCCCTTAACTCCGCCGGAGAGAAAAGATCTCTTGCGGTGTATTCCGCAGTAAGGCTGCTCTCGGACACGGTGGAGCCGCAGTCGGCGGCTAAGCAGCTTGGCAAATACCTGTCCGATTATTTCGAGACCGAAGAGGTTTCGCTTTACATGGAAGGCAACTCCCCCGGCGGCGGGGGGATGGAACTTTTCGCGCACGGCGCGAAGGGCTCCGCGCTTCCAGGCTACCCGGAGCTGCTGGCCCTGGCCGGCGGCTTCCCGGCGGCGGCCAGGTCAGTCCAGGGCCTGGTGCTTGCGCCGGTCTCGGCCGGCGGCGGGCCGCTGGGGCTTATCGTTCTTCGCGGCGGCCCGCAGGGCGAGGAGCCGGCGGCCAGGTTCGCGGCCGAGATCTCTTTCGCGCTTAAGCGGGTCATTCTGTTCCGCAAGGTGGAATGGCTGTCTCTGACCGACGGGCTTACCGGCCTCTGGCGCCGCAGCGCGCTCGACGAGAAGATCCGCGAGGAGCTGCGCCGGGCGGCGGCCTTCAAGACCACGATGGGCTTCATGATAGCCGATATCGATCATTTCAAGCATTTGAACGACACCTATGGCCACCAGTTCGGTGACGCGGTGCTCAAGCGGGTGGCGCAGCTGCTGAAGGAAGGCGTCTACGAGACCGACTTCGTGGGGCGCTATGGCGGCGAGGAATTCGGCATCGTGCTGCCGCGCGCGGATTCCGCCGGCGTGCTGCGCAAGGCCGAGACCATAAGGGCGCGCATAGAGGCAGAGGTCTTTTCCCAGGGCCTGGAAAAGGTGCGCCTGACGGTGTCCATAGGCATAGCCCATTTTCCGCGCGACGGGCGCGCCCCGGAGGAGATAGTGGGCCGGGCCGACGCCGCGCTTTACGCCGCCAAGGAAGGCGGCCGGAACAGGGTTCTCGACGCGGTGGATCTATAGCCATATGCTATAGTTTGTTTTTACTTTTTTCGGCTCAATTCAGTTGGAGGACTAATGGAAGAGCAAAACAACAGCGGCGCGGTAAATCCCGAAGCACAGCCCAAGCCGGCGGCCCCGCCCGTTCCCGCGGCGCCCAAGCCCGGCGCGGCGCTCTGGCTTAAAATAATAGCCGTGCTATACGCGCTTTCGCTTGCGGCGTCCTATACCGTGATAAGCAAGGCCGACGCGGCCCGCAAGGCGAAGCCTGACGACCTGGACATCTCCAAGCTGACCGGCCTGGGCCAAAGCAAGAAGAACGCCGTGGCGGTAATACCGCTTTACGGCGCCATCTCGCAGGGCAGTTCCGGCCACTCCTGGGAGAGAGGCAGCCAGCAGATAGCCAGGCGCATAAAGAACATGGCAGCCAAAAAGGAAGTAAAGGCCATCGTCCTGGACATAAACTCTCCCGGCGGCACGGTGGGCGCGGTGCAGGAGATCTATTCCGCCATCCTCAAGGCCAAGGCCGAAACCAAAAAACCTTTTATCGCCCGCTTCGGCGAGGTTTCCGCAAGCGGCGGCTACTACGTGGCCGCGGCCTGCGACCAGATCATGGCCCACCCCGGAACCATAACCGGCTCTATAGGCGTGATCTTCAGCGTGGGCAACTTCGAGGGGCTCATGAAAAAAGTGGGCTACCGGAGCGAGGTCATTAAATCCGGCAAGTTCAAGGATATCGGCTCTCCCTCTCGCGAAATGACGCCAGAGGAGCGCAAGCTGCTCCAGGCGATGATAGACGACTCTTACGACCAGTTCGTGAAAGCCGTTTCCGACGGGCGCAAGATGCCGGTGGACCAGGTGAAGGTTCTGGCCGACGGCCGGATCTACACCGGCCGGCAGGCCCTGGACAATAAGCTCGTGGACTCGCTGGGCGACCTGCAGGACGCTATCGACAAGGCCGGCGAGCTGGGCGGTCTGGGCAAGAACCCCCGCGTGCTGAACGAGGCCGACCCGCTGGAAAACTTCCTTTCGCTGATCGACACCAAGCTCTCTTTCATGGGGACGAAGTCGGTGACCGACGCCATGGACATGGCGCCCAGCCTGGAATACCGCTGGTACGGGAGGTAAAAATGAATCCTTTTACCGCTTTGGAAGCCGTTATCGAACGGCCTGAAATTCTGGCCGGGGAGGAGCGCCCCGCCGGGCTCGGCCGCGCCGGCCTGCTGGGCTACTTCGCCGGCACGCTGGGCGTCTTCACCTTCCTGCGCATGTTCTCGGCGGTGCCGCCGGGGGCCATGTCTTTCATGGTCGTCCTGACGCTCCTCCTGGCTTTCAATTACTTCCTCGCCTCGTCCATCCACCTGTTCATGGACTTCACCGGGGCCAGGGGCAGCGCCGCCAGGCTTTTCCTCGCCTTCGGCCTCTCGGACTACCTCCTGGCGCTGCTGGTTCCGCTGGCTTTTTTCGCGAAGCTGCAGTTCCTGAACGCCTTCCTCTGGTTCTGCCTCTGCCTGCTGGTCGTGTTCTACGCCAGGACGCGGCTGGTGCGCAGGCTTTACCCGGTCTCCACCAACAAGGCGCTGCTCTCGCTCTGGCTGCCTTACGCCGGGCTGGGCATGGTGGTCTTTACCGTGGGCGTCTATTCCATAGCCTGGCTGGTCTGGCTGATCGTCTGAGGCTGAAGCCGCATGTCAAAAGTCCCGCAGGTTAAAGAATTCGGCGGCTTTCCCGTAGTGACGGCCGAAAAAATGAAGTACCTCGACAGGAAGGCCTCGCTCGAGTACGGCATCCCTTCCCATATTCTGATGGAGAACGCCGGCCGCGCCGTGGCGCAGGCCGCGCTCGAATTCGCCGCCGCGGAACTGGGCAAGCAGCCGGCCGGCCTTAAAGCCGTGGTCTGCTGCGGCAAGGGGAATAACGGCGGGGACGGGCTCGTCGCCGCGCGCTACCTGAAGCGGGCCGGCGCGGACGTGAAGGCCTTTATCCTCCCGCCCAGGGAGACCGGCTACGGCGAGCTGGTCGTAAAAAATCTCGAAGCGGCCAAAGCCGCCGGGGTCCCGGTGGCTATGACGGAAAAAGAGGGGCTCGACGCCCTGGCGGCCGAGTTCTCCTCCGCCGACCTGCTTCTGGACGCCCTGCTCGGTATCAGCGCCGTCGGCAAGCCCACCGGCCCGGTCCATAGGGTGATACAGCTGATGAACAAAAGCGGCCGCGCGATAATCGCCGTCGACATCCCTTCCGGCCTAAGCACCGACACCGGCCATCACAGCGGCGTGTACATCATGGCGAAGCTGACCCTGACGCTGGGCTTCGCGAAGAGCGGCCTGATGGCGGCGCACGCCCAGAAGAACACCGGCGTAATAAAGGTTCTGCCCATAGGTTACCCGCAGGCGCTTATAGAGGAGGCCGCACGATGAACATAGTCATAGCCGACGACGACCAGAACCTGCTGGCCATGCTGGTCCCGCACCTCGAGCACGCGGGACACAAAGTGACGCTGGCCGCCAACGGCGCCGAGCTCCTGAAGAAAATAGCGGAAACCCGCGCCGACCTTGTAATTTCCGACATAAACATGCCCGGCTTCGACGGCATCGAGCTTTATAATAAAACCCGGGCGATGCACGAATACGAGACCACCCCGTTCATCCTCTGGAGCGGGCTTGAGATAGAAAAAGGCCGCGCCCTGGCCGCCACCGACCATAAGCTGCGCTTCCTGAAAAAACCTTTCAGCCTGGCCGCCCTGCACAAGGCCATGGACGAAGTGACGGATATCCCGCTTTTCTGGGATTACGGTTCCGGCGGCAAGCCGGGCCTCAAAATGTAGCGCAAAAAAATACGGCACCGGGAGGCTTATGCGCCCTTTCAACGACAGCGTCATTTACTTCGCCGTGGTGGACCGGTTCTGCAACGGCAACCCCGCCAACGACCTGGGGTTCAATAAAGATTCTTTCGACGAAACCCATACCGACTGGTTCAAATACTGGGGCGGGGATCTCCACGGCGTGATCAGCAAGCTGGATTATTTAAAAGAGCTCGGCTGTTCCTCCGTCTGGCTGACCCCGCTGTTCGACCAGGCTGACGGGCTGGTGGACGTGGAGGGGCGCGGCATGGCCTCCTATCACGGCTACTGGGCCAAGGATTTCAAGCGGCTCGACGAGCACTTGTCCGGCTCGAAGGACGATGTAAGGGTTTTCGCCTCGAAAAATACCGTCGTGGACCGCCTCGTGAAGAGCATGCATGACAAAGATATGCGCCTGGTGCTCGACATAGTCTGCAACCATTCCAGCCCCGCGCAGCGCCCCGACAGGGGGGGGCTGCCTACCAAGGGGGAGCTGTACGACGACGGAAAACTGCTGACTTCCTACGACAACGACAAACTTGGCTGGTACCACCGGAACGGCGGCGTCAGCGACTGGAACAATAAGGGCCAGGTGGAGACCAGCGAACTCGCCGGGCTGGCGGATTTCAACGAGTCGCATATAGGCTACCGCAACTATATAAAGGACGCGATGCGGCTGTGGCTCGATAAGGGCGTGGACGCCCTCCGCGTGGACACCGTCAAACATATGCCCCTCTGGTTCTGGCAGGAGTTCGTGTCCGACATGTTCTTCCACAGGCCCGGTCTTTTCATCTTCGGGGAATGGTTCCAGGGCGGCTGCTACGACGGGCAGTCGGTGGAGTTCGCGAACAAGAGCGGCATGGGCATGCTTGACTTCGCCCTCCAGCGCGGGCTGGAAGGCTGCCTCGCCCGCGGCGAGGAGCAGGGCTTCGAGCTGGTGGACAACGTTTTCGGGCTGGATTCCTGTTTCGACGACTGCCGCCACCTGGTCACTTTCCTGGACAACCACGACATGCCGCGCTTCATGTCGTCCGGCGCTAGCCCGGCGCGCGTGGACATGGGCCTGGCCTTTATCCTGACCTGCCGCGGTACGCCCTGCATCTATTACGGCACGGAACAGTACCTGCACGATGACACTAACGGCGGAGTCGACCCCTATAACAGGCCGATGATGGAAAAGTGGGGAACGGATACCCCGGCTTTCCGCATAGTTAAAAAACTCGCGGCGGTCCGCAGGGAGAACAAAGCCGTGCAGAGCGGCAGCCATCGAAAAAAATATTTAACGCCCGACGTTTACGCCTATACCCGCGTCTACCGGGGCAGCAGCTGCCTGGCCGCTTTCAACCGCGGTGCCGACGCCGTTATCGACCTCGAAAGCATAGAACTGCCCGACGGGGTTTACAAGGACATCCTGTCCGACCGCGCGGTTACCGTGAAAGAAGGCCGGATAAAAGGCCTCCGGCTGGAGCGGGACAGCTCTTTTATCATTTCTTATTGCGGCCCGGCGCGGGAAAAAGCGGAGCTTGAAATTTCTTTTCTTCTGAACGGCTACTGCACGCCCTTCGGAGAGCGCGTGAAGGTGACTGGCAACTGCCCGGAACTGGGGAACTGGGACCTGGAAAAAGCCTTCCCGCTTGAATATATAAACGAAAATATGTGGCTGGGCCAATTGCCGCTTAAGGAAAGCGCCGGCAAGGCCATAGCTTACAAGTTCATCATCGATAAAGGCGAGGGCGGCGTTCTCTACGAGAACCGCCCCGCCCATGTCCGCTTCCTGCCCGCGAAGGGCCTGGTGGAGCAGCAGCACAAATGGAGTTAAGGGGACAGGCTACTTATCGGTTTTCAGCGCCGCGGAGAGTTTTCGGGAAAGTTCGCCGAGATGCTCGCGCAGGCGGGGCTGCTTTTTAAGCATCAGCGGCAGCAGGGTTTTGCGGATCCAGTTGCGGGTATAATACTCGTCGTCGTTGGTGTGATCTTTTTTGGACGGCAGGCCATTCGCCTTAAGATAGGCCTCTATCTCTTTCCTCGAAACCGCCAGCATCGGCCTGATAAGCTGCACTTTCTTCCTGCCGCGGACCAGCTCCCGCTTCGCGGGTATGCCCAGCAGGCCCTTCGGCTCCGTGCCGCGCAGTAAATTCAAAATGATCGTCTCGGCGTGGTCGTCGGCATGGTGCGCCGTCGCCACCAGTCCGCACTTTTTCTTTAAAGCCGTCTCGGAAAGCAGCCCGTACCTGGCATTGCGCGCGGCGTGCTCTATGCTCGTGCCGGACTTTTTCGCCAGCTCCTTGACGTCGGCCGTAAGGATGAAGGTCTCTATGTCGTAGTCGGCGCCCAGTTTCTTAACGAAAGCCGCGTCCGCGTCGGCCAGTTTGCCCCGCAGTTTGTGGTTGATGTGGCAGATATAAAGCTTCAGCCTGTGCGAGCGGGCCTGACCGGCGAAGAAATCGAGCATGACCACTGAATCCGGCCCGCCGGAGACGGCCAGAAGTACGGCGTCGCCGTCCGTGAAAAGCTTCCGGGCCCTGGCGTGCGCCAGAACCTTGTTCCACAAGCTCATCGTAGCAGCCCTTTTGCTCATCCCTTGATTATAATAAAAAAGGGGACAGGCTACTTTTTCCTGAAAAGCAGACTGTCCCCTTTTTTTGTTTTGCTATCATATTCACGTATGGACGAGAAGATACTTATTGTCGAAGACGAGAAGGACATAGCCAGGCTGCTGGAGTATAACCTTAAAAAAGAGGGCTACCGCACCGTGCTCGCGCACGAGGGGTCGGCGGCTCCACTGCTGGCCGCCAAAGAGCGGCCCAGGCTGGTGATCCTGGACCTGATGCTGCCGGGCCTCGACGGCCTCGAAGTCTGCCGCCGCATGAAGATGGACGCTAAAACCGCGGGCATCCCAATAATAATGCTTACCGCCAAGGGCGAGGAATCGGACAAGGTCGTGGGCCTGGAGATGGGCGCCGACGATTATGTGACCAAGCCGTTCAGCGTCAAGGAACTTATCTCGCGCGTTAAAGCCGTGCTGCGGCGCTCGGCATTGATCGGCGAGGCCCTGCAGGTTTACCGGGCCGGCGACCTCGAGCTGGACTGCTCGCGGGTGCTGGCGCTCCTGAAGGGGAAGCCGCTAGATATAACGGCCCGGGAATTCGAACTTCTGAAGGCCCTGATGGCCGCGGGCGGGAAAATGCTGTCCCGCGAGGACCTGCTGGAGAAAGCCTGGGGCCTTGACGCCTCGCTCGAGGTGGAGACCCGCACCGTGGACGTGCATATAGGCACCTTGCGTAAAAAGCTCAAGGGCGAGGGAAAGCGCATCGTCACGGTAAAGAATTACGGCTACAGGTTCGAGCCGGAAACGAAATGAACCTTATTTCGAAGCTTAAATTGTTCCTGGGCGGGCAGTTCGGGGAGATAATAACCGGGTCGAAGCGCTTCGCCGCGGGCGACTTCGATTACCGCATCCCGGCCGGTTCCTCCGGCGAGCTGAGAAAACTTTCCGAGACCCTCAACTACATGGCGGGCGAGATAAGCGTGAAAATGCGCGAGGCGGAGCTGCGCCGCCTCGAGCTCGAGGCGGCCTTCAGGGACATGTCCGAAGCGATCCTGATCACCGACGGGGCCGGGGTTATAACGCGCATAAATCCGCGCGCGCGCCTGCTCATGGGCGTGAAGGATTTCGACGCGGAGGGCATGAGGCTCTCCGGGCTGTCCGGCGGGCCGGAGCTGTCCTCCGCCGCCATCAAGGCGCTTACCAGCGGCCTCCCCGTTTATTTCGAGATGGAGCCGGCGTCCTTCCCGGGCACGGTCCTGAGCGTAAGCGCCTCACCGATAATCGATAACGGCGTCATCGGCGGCTGCGTGCTCGTGGCCAGGGATATAACCGGCCCGCGCAAGCTTGAGGCGATGAGGCGGGATTTCGTGGCCAACGTCTCGCATGAGTTGAAAACGCCGCTTACCGCGATCAGGGGCTGCGCCGAAACGCTCCTGGACGGGGCGCTGGAGGACAAGGAACACGGCCCCGGCTTCGCCCGCAGCATCTGCGAGCAGGCGGTGCGGCTGGACAAGCTGGTCGACGACCTGCTGAAGATCTCGTACGCCGAATCCGGGCAGGCCTCTCTAGAAAAGGCTCCCGTCGAACTGAAGGCCCTGGCCGAAGATATCTCCGGCGGGATGTCCGCGATCCTGGGCAAAAAGAAACTTTCCCTCGCGAACCTGATCCCGGCCGGGCTGAGCGTCAGCGCGGACCGGGATAAGCTTTCCCAGGTGCTCATCAATTTGCTGGACAATGCCGCAAAGTACGACCGCGAAGGCGGCAGGATAGAAATTTCAGCCGCGCCGCAGGAGGCCTTCGTTAAAGTCTCCGTCAGGGATACGGGGCCGGGGATACCGGCGGAGCATTTGCCCAGGATCTTCGAGCGCTTCTACCGCGTGGACAAAGCCAGGTCCCGCGAGCTCGGAGGCACCGGCCTCGGCCTTTCCATCGTCAAGCATCTTGTTGAGCTGCACGGTGGCGCCGTAGGCGTAGAAAGCGCCGAAGGCCGCGGTTCCGCCTTCTGGTTCACTCTGCCCAGATAAAAGCCGGCCCGGCCATATATAGGTCCAAAGACTTATTCGGCGTAGGCCTTAAGCCTCTCTCCCTTTTTCCTTAAACTTGTAAAATATAACGGGCAGAAAGCGGCGTCCTGGCCGCCTGCGCCTCTCTGAAGATATGAGAACACGAAGTCAGGCACGCGCTACTGTGAAACTTAAAACCATTTTCGCCGCCGTCCTGTTTTCCTCCGGGCTGCTCGCCTTTGCCCCGGGCTCCGACCTTTTCGCGGCCGGCGCGCTCGACTCTCTTTCTACCCTCGTTTCGCCTATCCCCGCTCCAGTTCCTATTCCCGGCCCCCCGGCTCCTTTTCCCGGTCCCCTAAAGCCTTCCCCGGCCCTGCAGGCATATTTTGTCAACGTCGGCCAGGGCGACGCCGAATATATAGTGCTGCCCAACGGCAAGAACGTCCTTATCGACGGCGGGCCCAATCCTACCGCCCCGCTTATCCAGTTCCTCTCCCAGAACGGCGTCACTAAGCTGGATTATGTGGTGCTGACCCATCCCCACCTGGACCATTATGCCGGGCTGGATTACGTTTTTACACACCTGAAGGTCGGAACTTTTTACGATACCCGCGAGGACAATACCGGCGCGGCCGGCGCGAAGACCCTGCGCGATAAAATAAGCGCCATGGGGATCAGGACCGTTTACCCGGCGGCCGGGGACACCCTGGACTGGGATCCCGGCGAGGTGCAGGTGAACGTCCTTAACGCCTGCGCGACTCCGGGCGGCAGCAATTCAGGCCCCGTGCTCAATAACTGCTCCATAGTGTTCAAGGTAACCTACCAGGACACTTCCATGCTCTATACCGGCGACATCCAGGCGGACCAGGAGGCCAATTTGGTGGCCAAATACGGCGGCCAGCTGCAGTCGCTGGTCCTTAAAGTGTGCCACCACGGCAGCAATACTTCCTCCAGCCCGGCTTTCCTTAATATGGTGAAGCCCAAATACGCGTATATCGGGGTCGGCAAGGACAATATCTTCGCCTTCCCTTCCCCGGTGACCTTAGCCAATCTGCAGGCGGTCGGCGCCACTGTGTACCGGACGGACCTTGACGGCACGCAGCAGTTCAATATAGGCGGGCGCTAGCTTTACAGCGGCCGCGCTTTTTGCTACAATAGTTGTACAGCAATGTCAGTCTGCAGAGTAGTTTCCGTATCTTACAAGCTGCGCTGGTATCCTTAAACACCTAAGACTACCTCCGGCAGTGATGTCCTTCCCAGATTACAGTCGGAAGGCGCGTTAAGTTCACCCACCTAATAACGGAACTTAGCACAAAGTATCGGGAATATAACAGAAAATTATATTTCGGAGGCTTCGTGTCATGAAAAAGTTCGTTAAACTGGTTTCCTTTATCTCATTGGTTTTCCTGTCCGGCTCCGCTTTCGCGAAGACGGGCCCCGTCAATTACGCGTTCGCGCAGCTGCCCCAGGCCTCGGCCGCCGGCAAGCTCCCGGTCCCAGTGGTCCCGGCGCCCTCGATCACGATGGTCACCCCCGGAGGCGTCGGCCTGGTGGACATTACCCGAAACTGCCTGAAAGACGGCGAGGTCGTTTCCGCTTATCCGGCGATATACAATAAGATCCACAGCGAAGAGAATTCCCGCATTCTCAACGTGTTCCGCATCATCGATTCCAGGGGCGTGGAGCGCAGGCTGGAAGTCTATTTCACCGGCGGCGACTGGATGAAGTACGGCCTGGTCTACTTCGTGACGACGGCCGGACAGAACGGCGGCCAGGTCAGCGCGTATTTCATGAACGACCTGTCCACCCCCGACCGCGAGGAGGGCGCCGTGGCCCCCAATATAGACCCTTTCGACCACGCGAAGCTCGTCTCCTATATCTCCTCCGATTTCCTGGACGTGAACGGGAACGTGAAAGCCGCTTTCGGCAGCTCGGCCGTGGCGTCCGTTTCGGTTTACTAGGCTCTAACGAAGTTCTTTTAAGGCCTGAGGCCGCCGAAAGGCGGCCTCTGTTCTTTATTTCCCTTTACCCACAATTTACACCGGCTTCACCGGGCCTTTAACCGGTTTTTCTAAACTATAGTCATGAAACTTAAGAAAAACCTGTTAGCGCTTCTGTTCCTCGCGGCGGCCCTGCCCGCCAGCGCCGGAGAACTGGATATCCTGCTCGACCGGCTAGTAGCGAAAAACGTTCTTGCGCCCGTTGAAGCGCAGGAAATAAAGGCCGGAGCCGGCCCCGCGGCCGCAATGCCGGCCTGGGCCCAGACCCTTAAGTTCCGCGGCGACATGCGCCTGCGCTACCAGTACACCGACAATGAAAACAAGGCTTTGACTCAGCACCGGGCGCGCTACCGGCTCCGCTTTGGCGCTGACGCGAAGGCGAACGAGCGGGTTTCCGCAAGCTTCGGCTTCGCCAGCGGCTCCAGCGCCGATCCCCGCTCGACCAACCAGACTTTCACCGATAATTTCGGAAAGAAAAATCTTTATATAGATTATGCTTTCGTCGAATATAAAGCTTCCGAGAAGCTGTCCCTGAACGGCGGCCGTATAAAAAACCCGCTCTGGCTTACTAATGACATGCTCTGGGACACGGATATAAACATGGAGGGCGTCGGCGCCAGGTTTAATGCCGCGCTAAGTCATAGTTGCCAGTTCTTCGCGAACGCCGGCTACATGGTTCTGAACGAGCTGGCCAATTCCTCTCATGACCCCGGCCTGCTGTTTCTCCAGCCCGGCCTTAGCTGGCATGATACGGAGGGCGTCTATGATCTGAAAGCCGGGGCCGCCGTTTACGGCTTCAACCACCAGAAGCGCTCCTCGCCGCTGAATTACCGGCCGTCGCTCGCTGACGGCTACCAGCAGGTGAATACGCTCGCGGGGGGGAAATACAAATACAGCTATAACGCCTTTAGCCCCGAGGTGGAGCTGAACGCCAATATACTGAAGCCCCTGCCGGTGCCGCTCCTGGGCGCCTTCGGCTGGAAGCTTTCTTATATCGGGTTTTTCGGGAATTATGTTCAGGCCATGGATCACGGCGGCGACAATAAGGGCGGGATAGGCGGGGTAAAGCTCGGACAGCGCAAAGTTGAGGGCGCCGGCCAGTGGCAGCTGCGCTATTCGGCGCGCAGGCTCGGGAAAGACGCCTGGCTTGAAACTTATCCGGATTCGGACTTCTACGGCGGCTCTGCCGGGGTGAAAGGGCAGGAAGCCCTTCTGGCCCTCGGCCTTATGAAGGATTTCGTCCTGGACCTGGATTATTATTCTGCCAGGCCGACGAGCGGGAGCCTGAAACGCGAGCGCGTTTTCCAGGCCGATCTGAATGTCAGGTTCTAGACGCGGAAAAATACCGGCCCTGGGATGTTTACATACATTTTACAAGGGCTTTAAGCCGCCTTTATAGTGTTTTTCTAAACTATAAGCGTGGTCAGAGATAAAAGCCAAGGAGAAAATATGCCTATTAACTTTATGCCGAAGGAAGTGAAGTTTTTCGACTACCTAAACCTGCAGGCCGAGAACCTCGTTAAGGCCTCCGGTTATTTTAAATCCATCCTGAAGAACGGCGTGCTGGACGAAGCCGCGGCCAAGAAGATCCACGACTTCGAGCACGAGGGCGACACGCTTTCGCACGAGATCACCGACATGCTCAACCGGACCTTCATCACCCCCATCGACCGCGAGGATATCTACGCGCTGGCCAACCAGCTCGACGACGTACTGGACATGCTCAACGCGATGGCCGGCCGCATGCGGCTCTACAAGCTGGACCCGGGCAACGAGTATTTCTCGCAGTTCATAGACCTTATAGACCAGTCATCCGTGGCTCTTTCCAACGCCGTAAAGCATATGCACGACACCAAGCGCACCCGCCGCGTGCTGGACCACTGCATAGAGATCAACCGGCTGGAGAACATGGGCGACCAGGTGCGCGAGAAAGCCATCGGCAACCTGTTCGAGACGGAGAAGGACCCTATCATGGTCATAAAGTGGAAGGAGATGTACGAAGTGGCGGAATCCACTCTCGATAAATGCGAGCACGTGGCCAAAGTCATAGAAGCCATCCTGGTGAAGCATGGATAACACACTGATCGCCATAATCTTCCTGGTGGGGCTGGCGCTGTTCTTCGACTTCCTGAACGGCTTCCACGATGCCGCCAACTCCATAGCCACCATCGTCGCTACCCGCGTGCTTTCGCCGCGGTACGCGGTGATGTGGGCGGCTTTCTTCAACTTCATCGCCTTCGCCTTCTTCGGCCTGCACGTGGCCGGGACCATCGGCAAGGGCATCGTCGACATCGCCCAGGTGGACAGTTATGTCATCTTCGGCACTTTGATCGGCGCCTGCTCCTGGAACCTCGTAACCTGGTATTTCGGGATTCCGTCGAGTTCCTCGCACGCCCTGGTGGGCGGGCTTATCGGTTCGGCGCTGGTAAAGTCCGGGCCGACCGCGCTGGTGATGAAAGGCATAATAAAGACGCTGGTCTTTATCGTGGTCTCTCCTGTCGTGGGCATGCTCCTGGGGCTTATCCTGGGGGTTATAGTCTATAACCTCGCTTCGCGCTCTACGCCTTCGAAGGTGGACAATCTGTTCCGCAAGGGGCAGTTGTTGAGCGCCGCGGCCTACAGCCTGGGCCACGGCGGCAATGACGCGCAGAAGACCATGGGTATAATCGCTGGCCTGCTGTTCAGCGCCGGCTACCTGGGCACGGAATTCCACGTTCCGTTGTGGATAGTGCTCTCCTGCCACGGCGCGATAGCCCTGGGCACGATGTCGGGCGGCTGGCGCATAGTGAAGACCATGGGCAACAAGCTTTCGAAGCTGCGCCCCGTGGACGGCTTCTGCGCCGAGCTCGGCGCCTCGATCGTCCTGTTCGGCGCTTCGGCCATCGGCGTGCCGATAAGCACCACGCATACCATAACCGGCGCGATAGTCGGCGTCGGCTCACTGAAGGGCGTTCGCGCCGTGAAGTGGGGCGTGGCGGGCAATATAGTCTGGGCCTGGATAATCACCATCCCGGCCGCAGCCCTGATCTCCGCCGCCTGCTACAAACTGGCAATAGCGGTTTTCTAGCGCGATCGGGCCTTCAAACGGCCTTTGGACCCCCGGAAGGAGCGAGCCTCCTTCCGGGGGTAATTTTTTTCTGCTCTTTTCTTAAAGTATAATTGTGATAGCGCTTAATACCGCGCCGGATAATCAATACTCAGGAGAAAATATGTCCATTAATTTCATGCCGAAAGAAGTTAAATTTTTCGACTATCTTAACCTGCAGGCCGAGAACCTGGTGAAGGCCTCCGCTTATTTTAAATCCATCCTGAAGAACGGCGTGCTGGACGAAGCCGCCGCCAAGAAGATCCACGACTACGAGCACGAGGGCGATACGCTGTCGCACGAGATCACCGACATGCTCAACCGGACCTTCATCACCCCCATCGACCGCGAGGACATCTACGCGCTGGCCAACCAGCTCGACGATGTGCTGGACATGCTCAACGCGATGGCCGGCCGCATGCGGCTCTACAAGCTGGACCCGGGCAATGAATACTTCTCCCAGTTCATCGACCTTATCGACCAGTCCTCCGTCGCTCTCTCCAACGCCGTGAAGCATATGCACGACACCAAGCGCGCCCGCCGCGTGCTGGACCACTGCATAGAGATCAACCGCCTGGAGAACATGGGCGACCAGGTGCGCGAGAAAGCCATCGGAAATTTGTTCGAGACCGAGAAAGACCCCATCATGGTCATAAAGTGGAAGGAAATGTACGAGGTGGCTGAAAGCACGCTGGACAAATGCGAGCACGTGGCGAAAGTCATAGAGGCGATACTGGTGAAACATGGATAATACGCTCATAGCAATAATTTTCCTGGTGGGGCTGGCGCTGTTCTTCGACTTCCTGAACGGCTTCCACGACGCGGCCAATTCTATCGCGACCATCGTCGCCACCCGCGTGCTTTCGCCGAGGTACGCGGTGATGTGGGCGGCTTTCTTTAACTTCATCGCTTTCGCCGTCTTCGGCCTGCACGTGGCCGGGACCATCGGCAAAGGCATAGTCGACATCGCCCAGGTGGACAGCTATATCATCTTCGGCGCGCTGATGGGCGCTTCCACCTGGAACCTTATAACCTGGTATTACGGCATACCGGCCAGCTCTTCCCACGCCCTGGTCGGTGGTCTTATCGGCGCGGCGCTGGTAAAAGCCGGCCCGACCGCGCTGGTAATGAGCGGCATTATCAAGACGCTGATCTTTATAGTCGTTTCTCCGGTGGTCGGGATGCTGCTTGGGCTGACGCTGGGGGTTATAGTTTACAACCTGGCTTCCCGCTCTACGCCGGCCAGCGTGGACCACCTGTTCCGCAAGGGCCAACTCCTGAGCGCGGCGGCCTACAGCCTGGGGCACGGCGGAAATGACGCGCAGAAGACCATGGGCATAATCTCGGGCCTGCTTTTCAGTGCGGGTTACCTGGGCAAAGAGTTCCACATCCCGCTCTGGGTAGTGCTTTCCGCCAACGGCGCGATTGCCCTGGGCACGATGTCGGGCGGCTGGCGCATAGTTAAGACCATGGGCAATAAGCTCTCCAAGCTGCGCCCCGTGGACGGCTTCTGCGCCGAACTCGGCGCCTCCATAGTGCTGTTCGGCGCTTCGGCCATGGGCGTGCCGATAAGCACCACGCATACCATCACCGGCGCTATAGTGGGCGTAGGCTCCCTTAAAGGCGTGCGCGCCGTGAAGTGGGGCGTGGCGGGCAATATAGTCTGGGCCTGGGTGATCACCATTCCCGCCGCGGCGTTTATATCGGCGCTCTGCTATAAATTCGCAGTTATGGCGTTCTGATAAAAGAACAAAAGGGGACAGGCTGCTTTTCCCTTGAAAAGCAGCCTGTCCCCTTTTTCGGCCATTTCATAAAAACGCGTCTACTTTTGTATTATAATTGTAACGGTTCACTCTTTGACCGTTAGCGGCCCCATAGCGAGGATAAAACGATGAGCTCAGAGATCGCTTTGCAGATAAAATGCCCCGCCTGCCAGAAGAGCCTGATGGACCGGCGGCACAAGCTGGACGGGCACCCCAGTATAGCGCTGACCGTGAAGCTGAAAGGGAAAAAAGGGTGGATGCGCCTCTCCCCGCTCTACGGAAGCTACGCGCTCGAATCAGAATTCGAGCTGCCCGCCGGCTCCGTCCCGAAGATCTACTGCCCGAAGTGCGAGGCCGAGCTGGTCGGCAAGTCCCTCTGCGACAAATGCCGCGCGCCCATGGTCCCGCTGCTGCTGCGCGAGGGGGGCAAGGTCAGGATCTGCGCGCGCAAGGGCTGCAAGAAGCATTTCCTGGAGTTCGAGGACGTCGGCGAGGCCCTGGCGAAATTCTACGATTCCTACTCCGCGGACAATATCAGCGATCCGGCCCCGAAGAAGGCGGCGCCCGCAGAAGACGAGGCGGAATCGGACAAAGAGATCATCGCAAGCGGCTCCTATCTGCAGGCCTACTGCCCCCATTGCAGCCAGAGCATGACTACCGAGGGTTCGCTCCTGCTGGGCGTGACCGCCCGCGATGGAAAAAAGGGGGAACTGCACCTTTCTCCCTATCTCAACGTCTTCACCAACCGCTCCACGATAACTATCCCGCACGGCGAGGAGGTCAAAGACCTGACCTGCACGCACTGCAAGCATTCGCTTATAGAGCCGAAAACAAAGTGCGGCCGCTGCAAAGCCAGGGTCGCCAGGATAAATCTGGACGCGATGCACAAGATGGTCTCTTTCTTCATCTGCATGCGCAAAGGCTGCACGTGGCACGGCCTGTCGGACAAGGACACCGAGCTTATCATGCTCGAAGACAGCAAGGAATGGTGAAACAATGTACCCGATCATAGACCGGCAGGAACTCGCGAAGGGAACCATGGTTCTGATCACGGTGGAAGCGCCGCAGATCGCCGCCAAGATAAAGCCCGGGCAGTTCGTGGTTCTGCGGGTCAACGAGACCGGCGAGCGGATCCCGCTGACCGTCGCTTACAAAGACCTGTCGCACGGGACCATCACAATCATCTTCATGATCGTCGGCAAGAGCACGGCGCTGCTGGGCTCTCTGAAAGTAGGCGACGCCATCAGGGACCTGGTCGGACCGCTCGGCGCGGTCGAGGACTTCGCCAATGTCGGCACCGTGGTGGGTATCGGCGGCGGCACCGGCGTGGCGGTGCTGCACCATCTGCTGCAGGGCTATGCCGCGGCAGGTAACAGGATCATAGGGATCATGGGCTCCAGGGAGCGCGATCTGATCATTCTCGAGGAAGAGATGAAGGCCCTCTGCCAGCAGCTGATCGTCACCACCGACGACGGCAGCCACGGCATGCACGGCCTGGTGACCGACGCCCTCAAGACTTTGGTCGAGCGCGAAAAGCCCGAACCGATAGGGCTGGTAGTGGCCGTGGGGCCGCTGGTCATGATGCGGTCAGTCTGCCAGCAGACCAAGCTTTATAATCTGAAGACCATCGTCAGCCTGAACCCGGTGATGGTGGACGCAACCGGGATGTGCGGCGCCTGCCGCGTAAGCGCCGGCGGTAAAACTAAATTCGCCTGCGTGGACGGTCCCCACTTCGACGGGCATGAGGTGGATTTCGACGAGCTGATCCAGCGCAACAATATGTACGTCAGGGACGAAAAATCCTCTATTCTTCACTCTATCCGCGCTAAATAGCGGGACCATCATGACCGAAAATAAAAAAGACGAGCTGAAACAGATCCCGGCGGGAACCGAGCTGTCGGTTTTCTGCCCTCACTGCCACCAGGGACTGAGCCAGTACGACCCGAAGACCGGGAAGACCTGGTTCCGGCTCCATGTTAAGTCCGGGGCGGCCGAGGGCGAACTGTTTCTTTCCCCGGTAATGGAGGACTTTTCAAAGCACGCCACTATAGACCTGCCGGACGGCACCGAAGTTAACGGCCTTTCCTGCCCGTTCTGCCGGACTACGCTCATTGAAAAAGAGGGGCATTGCGGCATCTGCGATTCTCCCGTCGCGCGGCTGATGGTCACGGTCCATTCAAAGCTCATCCCGTTCTTCATCTGCACCAGGGTCGGCTGCCGCTGGCACGGCATCACCAAGGCCGACGAGCAGCGGATAAAACCTAAAGTTCCCAGGCAGAAGGTCCCGGCGCAGGACGCGCTGCTGCGGATCCGCAATTTCCAGGAAGTTCCTTACGGCTTCACCCGCGAACTGGCGCTGGCCGAGGCCGCCCGCTGCCTCGAATGCAAGAATCCAAAGTGCCGGGTAGGCTGTCCCGTGGAGATAGATATCCCGGCTTTCGTCCGGCTCATAAAGGACGGCAAATTCGCCGAGGCGGCCCAGAAAATAAAAGAGAAGAACGCCCTGCCGGCTATTTGCGGCCGGGTCTGCCCCCAGGAAGACCAGTGCGAGAAGCTCTGCATCGTCGGGCTGAAGGACGAGCCAGTGGCTATCGGCAGCCTGGAACGGTTCGCCGCCGACATGGAGCGCGAGACGGGCTCGGTCTCCCTGCCGAAAAAGGCGCCGCCGACAGGAAAGAAGATCGCCATAGTCGGCAGCGGCCCTTCGGGGCTTACCCTTGCGGCCGACATGGTGGTCAAGGGACACAGCGTCACCGTTTTCGAAGCTCTTCATAAACCGGGCGGCGTGCTGGTTTACGGCATTCCCGAATTCCGCCTGCCCAAGACCATCGTCGACGGGGAGATCAACTACCTGCGCCGGCTTGGCGTGAAGATAGAGGTCAATGCCCTGATAGGCAAGATGTACGACGCCGACGACCTGAAGAAACTGGGTTACGACGCGGTTTTCCTCGGCGTGGGCGCCGGGCTGCCGGTGTTCATGAATCTGCCCGGCGAGAACCTCTGCAATATTTTCTCGGCCAACGAGTACCTCACCCGCATCAACCTGATGAAGGCTTACGCCTATCCCGACTACGACACGCCCGCGCCGAAGGGCCGGCACGTGGTGGTCATAGGCGCCGGCAATGTGGCCATGGACTGCGCCCGCAATGCCCTGCGCATGGGCAGCCGCGAAGTGACCGTGGTCTACCGCCGCTCCCGCGGCGAGATGCCCGCACGCAAGGAAGAGATAGAACATGCCGAGGAAGAGGGGATAAAATTCCGGCTGATGACCAACCCGGTAAAGTTCGTAGGCGACAACCAGCGCTGGCTGCGCCAGGTGGAATGCGTCCAGATGAAACTGGGCGAGCCCGACGCCTCCGGCCGGCCGCGTCCGATCCCTATCGCCGGCTCCAACTTCCTGATAGAGGCCGACCTGGCCATAATCGCCGTGGGCGCCGGTCCCAACCCTGTAGTCTTCTCCGGATTCCCCGGAGTCGTGCGGGAGCCGAACGGCTATATAAGAACTATCGGACCCTCCGGACGCACCAGCCAGCGCGGAGTCTGGGCCGGCGGCGACATCGCCACCGGCTCCTCCACTGTGATCTCCGCCATGGGCTGCGCCCGCAAAGCCGGCAACGATATCCAGGACTTCCTGGCGGGGAACGGAAAGAACTGGGATTGAAATAGTATCCTCAGATATGAAAAAGCCCGGAAGGCATAGCCTTCCGGGCTTTTTCTATTCCTGCCGGCTTACTGGCCGCGCAGTTCGTTCAGGCCCTGCCTCACTTCGGGGAAGGGGATGTCGGCGATGTTGCTGAAAGGAAGTGAATCGAAGATCACCGAGGGTTTCGGCTGGGCGAGCAGGTCGTAGGGCAGAGAGTTGGAGACGGCGTCGAGGCCGTTGCTGCCCCTGAACAGGGAGGGGTTGCGCGTCATCGGGTAGGCGGGGCGGCCGGTCACGAAAGCGTTGACGTCATTGCAGTCCCCGAGCGGCCCGTAGCCGCCCTGCGGAAGGTTCGCCGCCTTGGCCTTCATCGCCCGGTGGAACCAGGCGGCGCGGTCCAGCAGCTCTACGGCCCTGGCTCCGGTATAGGTTTCCACGGTCCGTCCGCCCACCCAGCTCATATTTGTGGTCGGGTTCGTGCGGAAAGTGGACAGACCGTCCAGGCCGAAGAAGAAGCTCAGGTCGGCGTTCACTTTGCCGCGCAGGTAGATATCGAGCTCGCTGTGGGTCGCGGGCAGGATCAAATGCCTGCCGCCGGAGAGGCTAAGGCCGGTGTCGACGTACAGGGGGGTGCGGACCTCGCGGCGGACGCCGTTCTTCTCGTAGCGCAGGTCGCCGAAATTCGCGAAGTAGCGGCGGTCCTGGACCTCGATGGAGACGCCCGCGGCCCGGAGGAAGCCGAGGAAAGCGGAGACGGTATTAAAGTTTTTCCCGGCGTAGAACAGAGTGAAAACAGGAGCTTCCGGGGGATTATTGGCCAGGCGGTCCAGCGCCTGCGCCATGGCGATGCTGTCCCCGTAGGCGGCCGCGCCAGCGGGCTGAGATTCGTCGCCGTAAAGCAGGCCATAGCCTACGGGCTTGAGGAACTCGTCCGGGCGGGGTGCTTTAGGGAAACCGCTCAGAAGGAGGGTCTGTGTGGGCGGGACCGGGGCTTCTTTTATCTGCGGCTGCTTCGAAGCGTAGGCGGCGGCGGTGGCGAACAGTTCCTTCGGGGTGAGGGTGGGGAAATGGTCCAGGGTTTCTTTGTCGGCTTCCTTCAGGGCTTTGGCCAGGGCCGCTTTGCGCTCCGGGGTGGCCCAGGCGGCGAGATAGCCGCCCTTTCCGGCGATGGTTTCCACCAGCTTGTCGATAGTTCCCGGCTCATTCGAGAGCTGAGCCGCAAGTTCCGCCAGGCCCATATCTTTCGAAGCGGAGAGGCGGGCGGGCTCGGGGGCCTGCACGCGGTCCGGGAGGCTCGCGGCGGGGGCGGCGGGCAGCCCGGCCCCGGCGGCCGTAGCCGCCAATTGTTTTATCGAGACCAGTTCCTGGGAATATGAGCTGAAAGGGAATAAAGCGAGTAAAAGGGATACGGAGGCTGTTTTGTTCATTTTCATCATTTAAAGCTCCATTAATACGGCCGCTATCTAATTATACCCCTGGCGGCGGGACCGCCCAAGCGGCTATAGGCCCAGGCGGGCCCGGTTAATAGACCCATAGGGTCCTGGGTCCTTATAACGATCCCGCCTCATTAGCCTCGCTCATGTTTTGTATAATTAGACTTGCTTTTAAAGTAAAGAAAGGACGCGTTACGCCATGCAAAGCTACCAGATACGCAAAAGTTTTTTGGATTTCTTCGCCAAACAGGGCCATCCAGTAGTTAAATCCAGCCCGCTCATCCCCGAGGGAGATCCCACCCTTCTTTTCACCTCCGCCGGGATGGTGCAGTTCAAGCCGTATTATCTAGGGCTGAAGACCGATATGAAGCGCGCCGCTTCCTGCCAGAAAAGCTTCCGCACCACGGATATAGATAATGTCGGCAAAACCATCCGCCACCTGACCTTCTTCGAGATGCTCGGGAATTTCTCCTTCGGCGATTATTTCAAGAAAGAGTCCCTGAACTGGGGCTGGGAATTCTTCACGAAAGAACTCGGCCTCCCGGCCGACCGCTTCTACCCGTCCATCTATAAAGGAGGCGTGGCCCCGCGCGACGAGGAAGCCCGCGCTATCTGGGAAAGCATCCTCCCTAAGAACCTGCATTCCCATATCATCGAGCTCGGCGACAAAGATAATTTCTGGGCGATGGGGGACACAGGCCCTTCCGGCCCATGCTCCGAGGTTTACTGGGACCGCGGCGCGAAATACGACCACCCCGGCTGCGAAGGTCCCGGCGCCTGCTCCTGCGACCGCTATATAGAGATCTGGAACCACGTTTTCACGCAGTTCGACAAGCAGGCCGACGGGACTTTCAAGCCGCTGCCGCGCAAGAACATCGACACCGGCATGGGCCTCGAGCGCCTCACTTTCGTGGTGGAAGGCAAGGAATCCCCTTTCGAGACCTCGCTTTTCCAGCCTATAGTGCGGGCCGCCGCGAACCTGCTCAAGGTGGAGCCCGGTTCTTCCGATGAGGCCAACTCCGCTTTCCGCATAATCAGCGAACATCTCCGGGCCTCTTCTTTCCTGATCGCCGAGGGCATCATGCCATCCAATGAGGGCCGAGGCTACGTGCTCCGCCGCCTTATCCGCCGCGCCGCCCGCTACGGCCGCATCCTGGGCGCCAAAGACCCTTTCCTTCACAAGCTGGTCCCTTCCGTGCATGAAATTTTCCGGGACGTCTATCCCGAGATAATTTCCGCGGAGAAACAGATCTCGGCCGCTCTTAAATTCGAGGAGCAGGGCTTCATAGAGACCCTCGGTACCGGGGAGAAATTCCTGGCCGACCTGCTGGAGAAATACCCGCGCGGCGTGCCCGGCGAAGAGGCTTTCAAGCTTTACGAGACCTACGGTTTCCCGATAGAGCTGACGCGCGAGCTGGCCCTAAAGAAGAATATCCCGCTCGACGAGAAAGGCTTCGAGGCCGCCCGCAAAGCCGCCCAGGAAACGGCCCGTGCCAACTGGAAGGATTCCGGCGAGCAGGACGGCTTCGTTTTCCAGACCGCCGAGGAAAAATTCCCGGCCACGGTTTTCAAAGGCTATGAAGCCACCGAAACCGATTCCGTTATCCTCGGCCTGATCGACCTGAAAGGGAATATAGTCGATTCTCTTCAGGCCGGCGCCGAAGGTCACGCGGTCCTGGACGTCACTCCTTTCTACGCCGAATCCGGCGGCCAGGTGGGGGATGTCGGGACTTTGTCTTCCGGCGGGGAGAATCTCGCCGAGGTCTTAAACACTCAGAAGCCGGTGAAGAAAGTTTATTTCCACCATGTAAAACCCGCGGCCGGCCTGAAGGTCGGTATGAAAGTGCGCTCTAAAGTTTCCACCCTGCGGCATAATACGGCCTGCAACCATACCGCTATCCACGTGGTGAACGCCGCGCTTAAAAAAGTTTTCGGGGAAAGCACCCGCCAGGCCGGCTCCGAAGTGGACCCGCACAGGTTCCGCTTCGACTATACCATCACCAAGACTCCTTCCAAAGAGGAAATGGCCGAGGTGGAAAGAATAGCCAACGAGGCCGTGGGCCGCAAATACAAGGTCCTGAAAATGGAGCGCCCGCTAAAGGACGCCGCCAAGTTCGGCGCCACTACTTTGCTGGGCGAGAAATACCAGGACCCGGCGCGCTTCGTGCTGATAAATAAAGACGGCTGGGACTCGGCCGCGGACCATTACAGCCTGGAGCTATGCGGCGGAACGCATATAGATTCCCTCGGCGAACTGGTCCTGATAAAAATACTTAAGGACTCCTCGGTTTCGCGCGGCGTGCGCCGCATCGAGGGCGTCGCCGGGCCGGCCGCGGTAGCCCACCTCGCAAAACTCGCCGGTTTCGCGGAGACCGCGGCTTCAAAGCTTTCTGTCCCGCCGCAGGACCTGCCGGCGCGCGTGGAACAGCTGCTTGAAAATATCAAGGAGCTCAAAGCCGGCAAAGCGAAAGCCGCCCCGGCGGCTTCCGCAAAAGAGGGGCGCCGGCTGCTGACCGAGGGCATAGACGGCTCCGGCTCCAGCTTCCTGATCTATGACGCCGGCGGGCTAGGGATGAAAGACCTCCGCGGGCTGTCGGACGAGGTAAAAAAAGACCTGAAGTCCACCCTGCTGTTCATTTATTCCAGGGCGGAGGGGAAATTCTCTTTCATAGTTACCTATACCGGGGACGTCAAAGCCGACGCTTCCGCCATCGCGAAATGCGTGGCGGACGTGATAAACGGCTCGGGCGGCGGGCGCAAAGACTTCGCCCAGGGCGGGGGAGAGATCCCCGCAGACCTCCCCGCTTTCGAGAAGCAGCTTGTCGAAATAGCGAAAAAGCATGTGTAGCCCTTTTAACTAAAGGGGTATAATGTAGTTCTCGGTCATATGCGCCCGTGGTGAAATGGATATCACAGGAGCCTCCGAAGCTTCTAGTGCAGGTTCGATTCCTGCCGGGCGCAAATAGTTTTATGATGCTGTTAGCGGGCAGGAATCGAACGCTCGAAGCCCGGGGGTTCGAGTCACGGATAAACCGCATAGCGGTTTTCCGCGACCCCGGCTCGGCGATTTTGCTTCGTAAAAAATCGCCTCCGCCTTTCGGACCGGACGCGCGGCATATTATGCCGCGCTCTGAAGCCGGTCCTCACCTGCCGGGCGCGGGTTTCACCCCATAATGAATTTCGAAGAAGAGATCTCACTCCTGATAAAATCGCGGTACCCGCTCGTGCTGGTGGACGCTATTGACGAGAACTATGTGCTGGGGCAGCTGCACGGGGTGGCGGAAGAGCAGGCCCTGACTTTCTACTGCTGGTCCCTCACCAAGGGCCTGCGCATAGGCAAGAACGAAAATTCATTCTATAAATCCGGCGACCCCGTCGCCATGCTGCGCATCGCCAACGACCTGATAAAGGACCCGCACAGCGCCCTTTTCGCTTTCTCCGACTTCGACCGCTACCTGAACGACGCCGCGCCGGCGCGGCTTTTCAAGGACATGCTCGACCGCATAAAAGGCACGCCCACCACGGTGGTGCTGCTCGGCGCCGAAGGGAAGCTCCCTTCCGACATCGCCCCCATGGCCGCGCGCATCTCTGGCGGCTACCCCGACGAAAAGCAGATCCTCGCCGAGATCAACAAGGTGCTGGTCGAGTTCAAGATGACTGGGGCGCAGCTTGAGATAGATATGCCGCCGGAATCCCTGCGGCGCGTGATCAAGACCCTTAAGGGCCTCTCCCTGCAGCAGATCCGCAACGCGCTCAATCTCTGCATCCTCAAGGACTCGCGGTTCGACGGGAAGGATATCTCCACGATAGAGAAATTCAAGAAAGAGGCCTTCGACCAGGGCGGCATCCTGGAATATTTCGGCTCCGAACAGGTGAATTCAATCGCCGGCTTCGGCAACCTCAAGCGCTGGGTCTCCGACCGCAGGAATTCTTTTTTCACAGACGGGCCGCTTCCGCCTCCCAAGGGACTCCTGCTGCTGGGCGTGCAGGGCTGCGGCAAGTCGCTCGCGGCCAAGGTTATAGCCGGCGAGCTCGGCATCCCGCTTTACCGGCTCGACCTGAACAGGCTTTATTCAAAGTATATCGGCGAGACCGAGGAGAACCTGCGCAAAGCGCTGGCCACGGTGGAGCGCCTGGCCCCGGTCTGCCTCTGGATAGACGAGATCGAGAAGATCTTCGCCTCGTCTTCCGGCGAGATAGACGGCGGGGTGTCCAAGC
This sequence comes from Elusimicrobiales bacterium, assembly GCA_028713125.1. GTDB lineage: Bacteria > Elusimicrobiota > Elusimicrobia > Elusimicrobiales > UBA9959 > UBA9959. The sequence goes on from JAQTOU010000006.1 coordinate 63,096, forward strand.
GCGTGCTCGGGACCATGCTGACCTGGATGCAGGAGCGCAAGGACCGCTCTTTCATAGCCGCCACCTCCAACGATATCAACAACCTGCCGCCCGAGCTGCTGCGCAAGGGCCGCTTCGACGAGATCTTCTTCGCCGACCTGCCGGACGCCCAGGCGCGCGAAGGCATAATCAAGATCCACCTCGAAAAGCGGGGCCTCGACCCGGCTCTGTTCGACGTGCCCGTCCTGGCCGCCAACTGCGGCGGCTTCAGCGGCGCCGAGATAGAGCAGGCCGTGATCTCCGCCCTCTACAGCGCTTCCGGCGCGAACGAGAAGATCTCCGCGAAGCACGTGCTCGAGCAGCTGAAGCTTACCCGGCCGCTTTCCGTCATCAAGGCCGAGGCGGTGGATTTCCTGCGCAACTGGGCGAAGGAGCGGAGCATACTTCCGGTGTGAGCGGCGGGGCCGGGTGGCCGCGTTGACTCCGCCTGTCTATTCTGTTATTATCGGATAAAGCCGCCGGCGCCGCCCGCGGGAACGGGGTAAAACACATGGCAACAGACCAGTCTTTCTTAAAAGAGATCTTAGGGCATATTCCTCCGGCCAATAAAAGGCTTAAGTCCATGGCCGCCCTCCTGGCCAAGCGCCTTAAAGCCAGCCCCAGGGATTTCTGGGCCTGGGACAATCTGGCCGGCCTTTATTTCAGCGAAGGTTTCGTCCTGCAGTCCATAGACATCTACCGCCAGGCCCTCAGGATAAAGCCCGACCTGCCCGTCGTGCACCTGCGCATCGGCATCGCCTATTACCGGCTCGCCCGCCTCGAGGAGGCGATAGCCGAGCTTGAAAAAGCGGTCGCTATCGACTCCAATCTCGCGATGGCCCACTATTACCTGGGTTTCGCCTATTATCACAAGGGAAATTCGGACCAGTCCCTGCACCATTTCCAGCGGGTGAAGGAAACCAGCCCGGAGACGCGGATAGTGTATTACCACATGGCCGAGGACTACCTGCAGCGCAGGCGGTTCACTGAAGCTATCGATGTTCTGGAAAAACTTCTGAAGTTCAGCCCGTCCTCGGCGACGGCCTGGTACAAGCTGGGGCTCGCTTACCTGGGGATCTACAAGAACACCGACGCCGCCAGGGCTTTCCGCCTTGCGCTCAAGTGCAATCCGCAGGACAAGCGCTCCGAAAGCATGCTTGAGATGATCACCGAGGTTCCGGGGATCTAGTTACCTCGCGAGGTCGACGCTGTCGTACTCCGCCGCCAGGCGCCGGTAATCGTCGGCGCTTATATTACTCTTCCAATAACCGCCCAGCATCGCCAGCCCGGTGATCAGGCAGAAAATAAACGCTATCAGGAGCGGCAGGGCCGCCGACTTTATCCTTAAAGCGGTCCCGCGGAGCCGCATTTCAAGCGCGCCGGGGGCCGGGCAGACGTCCAGGCACAGGGCGCAGGAGGTGCATTCGTCAGAAAGAACCATGGCCGTTTTATTGACCGGTATGGCCTGGGGACAGATCTCGGCGCAATGGCCGCAATTAGTGCAGGCCCCGGCGTCCCGCTTTATTTTTACGGGGCTCGCAAGCGAGAACAGGCCGAGCAGCGCCCCGTAAGGGCAGAGGTAGCGGCACCAGAAATACGGCACGAAATAAGTGAGCAGGAAGAGCGTTCCCGTTATGAAAGCCGCCAGCGGGGTGATCCGGGCGAAAAAATAGAACATCCTTATGTCCGAGATCTTGTTATAATCCCCGTCGAGAAAAGACCTTACGGCCGCCGTGTTCATGGCGAAGAATATTATGTAGGTAAAGAAAGCCAGGATAAGGTATTTCAGCACGCTCAGCGCGTAATCCGCCCAACCGGCCGGGCGCTTAAAAGCGGGGGAGAAATATTTCCGCGCCCGGTAGAGCAGTTCCGAGACGAAGCCGAAGGGGCAGAGCCAGCCGCAAAATGATTTGCCTATGACGAATGACATCGCTATTATCGCCAACAGTATGAAAAGCCCGGCCGGGTGCGCGCGGTGGATCTCTCCAGAGGCGGCCCAAAGCCGGAGGTTCATAAGCGAGCTTATGGGCAGGAAACCGTCCACCCCGGGCGGCCGGCGGGAGAGCTCGCCGCCTTCCTGGATCGAGGCGACGAAAACAAAGAAAGCGTAGCCGATAGAGAGGGTAAGCGCCAAAAACACGGCCTGGATGGCAAAACGCCACCTTTGGGCGGTTTTTTCCTTAAGCGGCAGCGTCGCGCTCAAAAGCGCGCCAAGAAAAGATTTATGTCCGTGGTCCTTCATAATACAAATACTAGTTTATAAAATTTGGCCAGACCTCCGACAATTAGCCTGAAAACTTCAGCTGAAGTTTTCTGCCCGCATAGCGGGCGCCCTACGGGAGGCATACACCTCTTCGGGCCGGGCGCGCATAGCGCTGGGCCCTCCGCCCGCTTCGCGGGGAATACTGCAGAATAATGCTGTTACCTGATTTTCTCAAGGAGAATCACCTTGAACTGCAGATTCAGGTTAACTATAATTAGGAATATGAAAGTATTATTCCCTCTTCTAACCCTATTAATTTCGCTTATTCCCGGCGCTTACGCCCAAACCCAGGTTTCCTTCGACCAGAAAGGGGAAATGCCCGCCCTGATCGAAAAGCTGAAGACCTCCGGAAAATCCGCCGGCGCCGCAGTAGCGCGGCCCGCGGAGGCCGGGATCGTTCCCGGCTTCTGTATTTTTAACGGCAAAAGCGGGGCCCCGCTGGCCGATGAAGCCGCCTTCAGGGCCGTAGTGAAAGACGCCGACGCCGTTTTCTCCGGAGAGAGCCACGACCAGCTGAAGGACCACCTGGCGCAGCTCGAGGCGCTTAAAGCGCTCGGCGCGGCCCGCGGCGAAAAGGTCGTGGTCGGCTTCGAGATGCTGAATATGACCCTGCAGCCGGTGCTCGACGAGTACGCGGCGGGGAAGCTTACCGACGAGGAATTCCTGGCGAAGGCCGACTGGAAGACCGAGTGGGGCTTCGATTTCAACCTTTACAAGCCGATCTTCGACTTTATCCGCGCGAACAAACTTAAAGCCCTGGCCCTGAACCTCCCCAGGAAGGTGGTTTCCACCATAGCCCGCGCCGGTCTGGACGGCCTTTCCCCCGAGCAGAAGAAATACCTGCCGGCCAAAGTGGAGATCACCAAGAACGAAGCCTATATAAAATACATCCGGGACTCTTTCGAGAACCACGGGAAAGCCCGCGCGGACGGCGAGAAAGCCTTTCTCAGGCGGTACATCCTGGGCGGGAACAAGGGCATGGGCGATATGTTCACCTTCGAGAACTATCTCGCGGCCATGTCCGCCTGGAACGAAGCGATGGGCGCCCGCCTTGCCGATTTCCTGAACGCGAATCACGGTTTCGCCGGCCAGGTGATAGCCGGGGCCGGGCATGTCATCTATAATGCCGGCATCCCCGCTTCCGTCGCCAGCCGCGCCGGCGGCCTCCGCCCCGTCTCTTTCTATCCGCAGGACGCTTCAGCCTGTCCCGCCGTTTTCCCCGCCGGGGACTCCGGCCTCGCCGATTTTGTCTGGTACATCGATCATTCCGCCGGCCGCAAGCCTTGAAAAGCAGAACGAACTTTAAGGAGCTAATATGAAACAGAACATCGTTGAAAAGATCCTCGTCTCCCACTTGAAAGAGGGCGAATTTATCAAGGGGAAGGAAATAGGCATACGCATAGACCAGACCCTGACCCAGGACGCCACCGGGACCATGGCCTACCTCCAGTTCGAGGCGATGGGCCTGAAAGAAATAAAGACCGACCTTTCCGTCTCCTACGTCGACCATAATACCGTGCAGATCGGCTTCGAGAACGCCGACGACCATAAATACCTGCAGAGCGTCGCGGCGAAATACGGCGTGGTCTATTCCCGCCCCGGCAACGGGATCTGCCACCAGGTGCACCTCGAGCGCTTCGGCAAACCCGGGACCACTTTGCTCGGCTCCGACAGCCATACCCCGACGGGCGGCGGGATAGGCCAGGTGGCCATCGGCGCCGGCGGCCTGGACGTGGCCGTGGCGATGGGCGGCGGGCTTTTCTACACCGCGGCCCCTAAAGTTTACCTCGTGAAGCTTTCCGGCGAACTGCAGCCCTGGGTCACGGCCAAGGACGTGGTCCTGAAGATGCTCGAGATCCTCTCCACCAAGGGGAATGTCGGCGTGATGCTCGAATACGGCGGGCCCGGCGTGAAAAAGCTCTCGGTGCCGCAGCGCGCCACCATAGCGAACATGGGCGCCGAGATGGGCGTGACCTGCTCCGTTTTCCCTTCCGACAATGTCACCAAGAAATTCCTGAAAGCCCAGGGCCGCGAGGCCGACTGGAGCGAACTTAAGTCCGACCGCGGCGCGAAGTACGACCGGGTTATAGAGATAGACCTCTCCGCCCTGGAGCCTATGGCCGCCTGCCCGCACAGCCCCGGCATCATCAAGAAGATCTCCGAGCTCGAGGGGAAGAAGGTGGACCAGGTCTGCATCGGTTCCTGCACGAACTCCTCTTTCAAGGACATGATGACCACCGCGGCTATCCTTAAGGGCCGCACGGTGAACCCCGAAGTGAGCCTCGGCATAGCGCCCGGCTCCCGCCAGGTGCTCCAGATGCTGGCCCGCAAAGGCGCCCTTACCGCGATGCTCGACTCCGGCGCGCGCCTCCTCGAGAGCGCCTGCGGTTTCTGCATAGGCAATCACTTCTCGCCCAAGAGCGGCAGCGTGTCCCTGCGGACCAATAACCGCAATTTCGAAGGCCGCAGCGGAACCGCCGACGCCCAGGTCTACCTGGTCAGCCCCGAAGTGGCCGCCGTCGCGGCCCTGACCGGGAAGTTCACCGACCCGCGCAAGGCCGGGATAAACTATCCCGCCGTGAAAGAGCCGGGGACCTTCCTCGTGGACGATTCTTTCGTGATCAAGCCCGCCGACGCGGCTAAGACCGAGGTCTTCCGCGGCCCGAACATAGGCGAGCCGCCCAGCAATGCCAGGATGCCCGAGCAGCTTAACGGCGTAGCGATGCTGGTCGTCGGAGATAAAATAACCACCGACCATATCATGCCCGCCGGCGCGCGCCTGAAATACCGCTCCAATGTCCCGAAATACGCGCAGTTCGTCTTCGAGAACGTGGACGCCACTTTCTCCAAGCGCTGCCTCGAGAGCAAAGCCGCCGGGGCTCATAACGTGATAATCGCCGGCGAATCCTACGGCCAGGGCTCCAGCCGCGAGCATGCCGCGATGTGCCCGATGTACCTCGGCGTGAAAGCCGTGGTCGCTAAATCTTTCGAGCGCATCCACGCCGCGAACCTGCTCAACTTCGGCATAGCGCCGCTTACCTTCAAGAACCAGGCGGATTACGCGACCATCCAGGTCGGAGACAAACTGACCTGCGGCGACTGGCGCGCCGCCGCGGCCGAAGGGAAACCGGTCATTCTCAAGAACGCCCGCACCGGCGCTTCTATAGAATGCGTCTGCGACCTTTCCGCGCGCCAGAGGGCCATCCTGACCGCCGGGGGCCTGCTGAACCATACTACGGGGAAATAAGAGTAGTTTCTTCGTTTCGGCCGCCTTTTCCCCTGATTTCCGGCGGGGAAAAGGCAAATCCAGGGGCGGATACTCCGGGCGCGGTCAATGCGTAAACTTATTGGGGGGATCTATCATGAAAAAAATGCACCTGTTTTTTATAGCCTGTCTTCTGCCTTTTAGTTTAAGCGCTGAAGAAAATCACAGGATCGACTATAAATTGAGCCCCGGGGCCGAGATAGTCTCTTCTAACTTCCTGAATACCGGGAACCTGAAGGAAGGCGCCATACTGATATCGCTCGAGAACGGCGGAAGCATCTCGAAGGTGATCTCCAGGCAGGGAGAAGCTCTTAGGACGCGGCCCGCCTCCATGGAAGAGGCTTTCGAATCGCTGGACGCTTCCTACGACGGGGAACTGAAACCGGGCGACCTTAAAAAGGCAGAGTATTTTTACAATGGTCTCAGCCTGGACGGTTCCAGGGGGGAGGGGAAGGAATTCAATTTAAAACTGGATAACGTGGTCCTTTACGACTACGACGGAAACCCGGCCACCACCGACGACAGGATAGCCGTGGACGGCGGCATGAATTTCCTGCTCGGCCTCGACTGGAACATAAAGATCGACGGGAATTCGATAAGCGAGCTGAATTTCGCGAACAAGATAGACCAGAAATCGATTTTCGACGTGCTGTTAAGCACGCCGATAAGGATCCCTTTGCCTTTCAAAAAGGAATTCAAGCTGATGGAGTACGAATTCGCCCCGGTCATAGTCGGGCCGGTGGTCTTTACGCCGATCGTCACCGTGTCGGCCGGCTTTGACGTCGGCGTAGCCGGGAAAGTGAAAGTGAACATAAATCAAAAGCTTTCAGGCAGGTACGGGACGCGCTATGCTTACGGCTCCTGGAGCGGGATCTCCGAAACGAATGAGAGGTCGTTCAAAGGTTTCCTGGCCTTCATGGGTGCAGACGGCTGGCTGAAGGCTTACGCGGGGCCGAAGATAAAGCTTAATTTTTACAATACCGCCGGCCCTTACGTCGAAGGTTTCGGCTATCTTAAGAGCAAGGCCGCCATGGTCAGTTTCAAGCCGCCGGTAATGAACTGGGGCCTTTACGGCGGGCTCGAGGCGAACGCCGGCGTGAGCATCAAGATCTTCAGTTTCGGGATGAAAGATTTCAAGAAAACCATAGCTACCTACGAACATCTGATAGTCTCGGGAACTTTCGGCGGCGACGCTCCCAGGGAAATCGCGGTCCCTGCCCTGGAGTTCGACGAAGAGAGCGTCGGCCCTCTGAGGCGGGAACTTGTCTCCAGCTTCGGTCCCGGAAGATAAGGCCCGGCGCGGCCGCCAGGGGACTTCTTAATCATAATACAGAAAAAAAGCGGCGGCGGCCCGTCAGCCGACCCTCGGGAAAATGGTTACGGCGTACAGTACGCTGTAACCATTTTTTTGGGCGCCTTTCTGCTTTTCCAGGTCCAGCCTATGCTGGCCAAAGCCATCCTGCCCTGGTTCGGCGGAACCCCGGCCGTATGGACCACCTGCATGCTTTTCTTCCAGGTGCTGCTGCTCGGCGGTTATCTCTACGCGCATTTGATAGCCACCCGGCTGAGCCCGCGCGCCCAGGTTTTCGTCCACCTCGCCCTCCTGCTCGCCAGCCTGTTTTTCCTGAAGATCCTGCCTTCGGCGGCGTGGAGCCCTTCCGGCGGCGGTTCGCCGGCCTGGAATATCCTCCTTATCCTTGGCGCCAATGTAGGGATCCCGTACCTGGTCCTTTCAGCGACCAGCCCGCTCGCCCAGGCCTGGTTCCGGGGCGTCAGCCCGCGGTCCCCTTACAGGCTTTACGCGCTTTCCAATGCCGGCTCCCTGCTCGCCCTGCTGAGCTATCCTTTCATCTTCGAGCCGCTCCTGGCTCTTAAGGACCAGGCCGCGCTCTGGGCCGCGCTCTATATTCTGTTCGTGCTCGCCTGCGGATGGTGCGGGATCGCTTTTTTGCGTTCAGCGCCCGCCGCCGCGGAGCCGCGCGGTTACGCCGTGCCGGCCGCAGCCGGCGTTAAGACCGGGCCAGGCTGGCGCTCCCGGAGTCTGTGGTTCCTGCTCTCCGCCTGCGGGTCGGGCCTGCTGCTCGCCACCACCAACCAGCTCACTCTGAACGTTTCCGTGGTCCCTTTCATGTGGATCCTTCCTTTCAGCCTGTATCTTCTTTCTTTCATCCTGTGCTTCGACAGCGAGCGCTTTTATAAGCGTTCCGCCTGGCTTGTCCTTCTCGCCTTCTCCTGCGCCGGGATCTGTTACGTGCTCTACTCGGATATCTCGGTTCCGGCCCTGCTTCTGATAGCCGTCTGTTCCTTCACGCTTTTTACCGCGTGCATGGTCTGCCACGGCGAACTGGCCGCGCATAAACCGGCCCCGGAATACCTGACAGGTTTCTACGTCCTGGTCTCCGCCGGCGGCGCTTTCGGCGGCCTGCTGGTGGCCGTGGCCGCCCCGCTCCTGTTCAGGGGACCTTGGGAGTACCCGCTGTTCTGGCTGCTTGTCCCGTCGATCATGCTGGTTGTAATTTTGCGCGAAGAGAAAGCGCCCTTCTCCATAGGCTACCGCTCCCTGAGGCTTGTTTCCATCTGCCTGTACATCATTTTCGCCGGCCTTCTTTACGGCTATTACAGGCTTGAAACCCGGTCCCTGCTGGTCATGGAGAGGAATTTCTACGGGACGCTGCAGGTGTTCGGGTCGAGCTTCGGCGGGTCGAAGATCCTTACTCTGATGCACGGGCAGGTCAAGCACGGCTTCCAGTTCGCCGAAGGCGACCCCCGGAGGAAAGAGCCGGTTTCGTATTACGGGCGGGCCAGCGGCCTCGGCTTGGCTATCCGGGCGCTCCGCGGCCCCGGTGCGCGCAGGCGGCCCCTCCGGCTGGGGGGAGTGGGGCTCGGCGCGGGGGTGATGGCGGCCTGGGCGCGGCCCTCCGACCGGCTGACCTTCTACGAGATCAACCCGCTGGTCCTCCGCCTGAGCGGCGAGTATTTCACTTATCTCCGCGATACGTCCGGCGCCGTGGACGTAGTGATGGGCGACGCGCGCCTCAGCCTGGAAAGGGAGACCGCCGCCGGCGCGGCGCCCCGGCCGGAGCCGCTTGACCTGCTTGCGATCGACGCTTTTTCGAGCGACGCGATCCCGCTCCACCTGCTGACGCGGGAAGCTTTCGGGACCTATTTCGGAAGGCTCCGGCCCGGCGGGGTTCTGGCCGTCCACCTTACCAACCGGTTCCTCGACCTGGAGCCGCTAGTCCGGGGGCTCGCGCTCGAGCGGGGGCTGAAAACGGTAGTGATCGATAACCCCAAGGACGAAGCGGCGGGCGCCGAGGCGGCCAACTGGATGCTCGTCTCCGGCGATGAGAAGTTCCTCGGGGATCCCCTCGTGAAAAGCAGCGCCGCGGCCCTGCCGCCGGCGCCCGGCACGCTGGTTTTCACCGACCAGTACAGCAATCTTTACCGGCTGCTCAGGCATTAGCCGCCTCCGGAGGCGTCGCCGCGAAACCGGTTCCTCCCGGGATTTTGACAAAGAAAAAATAATTGCATATAATTAATTCCGTCATGTAGTTCGGAAGCAAGAGTTTTGAAGGCACTTTAGCGCTGCAACCTTATGCTCCTAGCCTACGCTTCAATCTTAATCCTCCTCGTAATAGCCACCCTTTTCGCCGGCGGGACCCTGTTCGCCTCCTACCTGGTCGGCCCGAAAGTCAAAGACACTTTCAAACATACCGCTTACGAATGCGGCATGGAAGCCGTCGGCACGACCACCGTGCAGACCAATATCCGGTTCTACACTTACGCCCTCCTTTTCGTCATCTTCGACGTGGAAGCCCTGTACCTCTTTCCCTGGGCCGTAGTGGTCCGTTCCATGGGCGGCCCGGCCCTCGTCGAGATGGCTATCTTCCTCGGTATCCTGGTGTCCGGCCTGGCCTACGCCTGGAAAATGGGTGCGCTGCAATGGGAATAGTACTCGATAACCTTTCCAAGATAGAAGCCCTGCCCGGCGGCGGCATAGCCCTCGCCACCTCGGACGAACTTATCAACTGGGCCCGCACCTCCTCGGTCTGGCCCCTGACTTTCGGCCTGGCCTGCTGCGCCATCGAGATGATGGCCGCTTACGCCTCGCGCTTCGACTTCGAAAGGATGGGCGTCTTCCCCAGGCCCACGCCCCGCCAGGCGGACGTGATGTTCGTGGCCGGCACCGTGGCCAAGAAGATGGCTGACCCTATTATAAGGATATACAAGCAGATGCCGGAGCCCAAGTTCGTCATCGCGATGGGCGGCTGCGCGAACTGCGGCGGGCCCTTCTACGATTCCTACGCCGTGGTGAAAGGCGTGGACAAAATAATCCCCGTGGACGTCTACCTGCCCGGCTGCCCGCCGAGGCCGGAAGCCCTCATGTACGCCGTGATAAAGCTGCAGGAGAAGATGCGGAAGATGACGGTGAAGGGCGGCCATGGCGCGACCCCTCTCCAGGGGACTGGCTCGAGGAAATTAACCTGATGACCGCCGATGAAATTTTAGCCAAGCTGCAGGCCTCTTTCCCCGGCCTCGTGAAGTCGGAAGCCCCGTTGAAGGACTATCCCACCTGGACCGTACCCGCGGGATCCGTGCGCGCGGTCTTCGAGCGGCTCCATTCCAAGTTCTCCTTCAACTACCTCGACATGGTGACCGCCACCGACTGGTCCGGGCCCGCCAATCCTAAAGGCTACCCGCAGTCCCCGGCCGTGACCCCCGCCGCCGCCGGCGCGCCTTCGGCGACCGCCAAGGACGTTTTTGAAGTCGTCTATATCGTCAGCGCCCTTTCCACCGGGATGCGGCTCTGCCTGCGCTGCGAACTGCCCAGGAAAGAGGCGGCCGTGCCCAGCCTTTACGGCATCTTCATGGCCTCCGACTGGCAGGAGCGGGAAGTTTACGATATGTACGGGATAAAATTCGAAGGCCACCCTAACCTGAAGAGGATACTGACCCAGGACGACCAGCAGGGGCATCCCTTAAGGAAAGATTACGAGCATGTCGCCGACAAATTCGATTAACATGACCAAGCACGCTCACGCGCCAGCCGACTTGAAAGCCGACCAGATGTTCATCAACTTCGGGCCCCAGCATCCGAGCACGCACGGCGTGCTCAGGATAGCCCTGACCGTGGAAGGCGAAGTCGTGATGAAGGGCGACCCCGACGTAGGCTTCCTCCATCGGGGCATGGAAAAACTTTTCGAGGCCAGGACTTATTCCCAGGGCCTGATCCTCACCGACCGGCTCGACTACATTTCCGCCACGCACAATAACCTGGGCTACTGCCTGGCCGTGGAGAAGCTGGCCGGGATACAGGCGCCGCTGCGGGCCCAGTATATCAGGGTCCTCGCCGCAGAGCTGAACAGGATAGCCAGCCACCTCGTTTTCTTCGGTACTTTCGGCGTCGACATGGGCGCTTTTACCCCTTTCCTTTACGCTTTCCGCGAAAGGGAAATGATCATGGACCTTTTCGAGATGCTCTGCGGCGGGCGCCTGCTGCACTCCTACGTGCGCGTAGGCGGCGTGGCCGCCGACCTGCCCGCGGGCTGGACCGAGAAATGCCGGGAATTCCTGACTTTCTTCAAGCCCATGCTTAAGGATTACGACACCCTGCTTAGCGGCAACCCGATCTTCAGGAGCAGGACGGAGGGCGTGGGTATCATCGGCGCCGACCGGGCCGTTTCCTGGGGCCTTTCCGGGCCCACGCTACGGGGCAGCGGCGTAAGCTACGACGTCCGCAAGGCCGAGCCCTACTGCGTCTACGATAAACTTAATTTCACGGTTCCCGTCGGCAAGAACGGGGACTGCCTGGACCGCTACTACTGCAGGATGAAGGAAATGGAGCAGTCCGTGGAGATCGCTTTCCAGTGCCTCGACGCGCTCGCCGGCGCCGAGCTGAACCCGGGCGAATTCATGGCCAAAGGCGTGCCCAAGATGTTCAAGGCTCCCGCCGGCCAGGCCTACGCCCACGTCGAGGCTTCCCGCGGCGACCTCGGCTTCTTCGCCGTCTCCGACGGCGGCTTTAACCCCTACCGCATGCACGTGCGCGGCCCCTCTTTCATCAATGTGGCCATACTGCAGGAAATACTGGTCGGCTGCAAGATCGCCGACGTGGTCGCCATACTGGGTTCCCTGGACATAGTCCTCGGCGAAGTAGACAGATAGTTTTCAAAGATCATGACCGAAGAAACGATACAGCCCAAAGTTTTAGAGCCCGTCTTCAACCACGCCAACGGCAGGCTGCTCATGCCGGAAACCCGCTACTGGCCCACAGACATGTGGAAAAGCCCGTGGAGCCTGCCTACTTACAGGCGCGGCGCCGCCGTGCTGGCCGGGCTGATACTCGGTATCGCCGGCGTAGCCTGGTTCATCGGCGAGATCGGTCCCAGGCTCGCGCCTATCTACTCCCTGGCCGAACAATTCGCTCTCTCCTACGGCGTGCCCGCTTTCTGGATAGCCGTAGTCTGGACTTTCATAAAAGGCGTTTTCGTCCTGCTCGCCCCGGCCCTTAACGCGCTGTTCGCGGTCTGGTGGGAGCGGAAGATCTCCGCGCATATCCAGTCCCGCATGGGCCCGATGTACGTGGGCTGGTGGCACGGCGCCCTGCAGACCCTGGCGGACGGCATCAAGCTTTTCCTTAAAGAGGACATAGTTCCCGAGTGCGCCGACAAGGTCGTGCACTGGCTGGCCCCCGTGGTCGTCCTGATCCCGGCCATCCTGGTCTTCGCCCCGGTCCCTTTCGGCAAAGATCTTATCTACGCCAATATCGATATCGGCACGGTCTATGTTTTCGCGGTGGGCGGCGTTTCCGTGATGGGTATAATCATGGCCGGCTGGTCCAGCGGCAATAAATTCTCCCTCCTCGGCGGCCTCCGCTCGGCCGCGCAGCTGGTCTCCTACGAGCTGCCGCGCACCTTCGCCGTCCTCCCGGTGATAATGCTGGCCGGCACTCTGAATATAGCCGAGATAGCCGGCTTCCAGGCCGGTTACTGGGGCGGCATAGTTCCCCGCTGGTTCATTTTCTATCCGGTCGTGGGACAGGTCGCTTTCATAGTTTTCCTCATAGCTTCCGTCGCAGAGACGAACCGCGTCCCTTTCGACATTCCCGAAGCGGAATCGGAGCTCGTGGCCGGCTTCAACACCGAATACTCCGGCATGAAATTCGCGCTTTTCTTCCTGAGCGAGTTCGCCTACGTCCTTCTTTCCTGCCTGCTGATGGCCTCTTTCTTCTTCGGCGGCGGCGCGGCTCCCCTGCCCTTCCTGGACTTCCTGCCCAGCTGGGCCTGGTTCCTCTCCAAGACCCTGATCCTGATGTTCTGCTTCCTCTGGTTCAGGTGGACCTTCCCGCGCTTCAGGGTGGACCGGCTTATGGATTTTAACTGGAAATTCCTGCTCCCCGTCAGCCTTATCAATATAGCGGCAGGCGGAATTCTGATCTGGCTTTTATCATGAAGAACTATATAGCTTTCGTGTTCGACGCTTCCTGGAATACCCTGAAAGGGCTTTGGGTCACTCTTAAAGTCCTGTTCCTGCCGTCCATTACCGTCCAGTATCCGACGGAGAAGATAGTTCCCTATGCCAGGTTCAGGGGAATGCTGGCCTATGACGCCGAGGCCTGCATTGCCTGCGGGATGTGCGTAAGGGCCTGCCCCTCCAAGTGCATAGCGCTCGCCAAGGCCGCTCCGGCCCCGGTTTCGGCGCCTGTGGAAGGCCAGCCCGCGGCTCCGGCGGCCAAACCCAAAATAGAGTGGTATACCATCGATTACGGCAGGTGCAATTTCTGCGGGCTCTGCGAAGAGTCCTGCCCCACGAAGCCCAAAAAAGCCCTCTGGCATTCGCTGGACTACGAGGCGATCTTCAGCACGAGGGCGGAGATGGTCCGCCGCTGGAAGCGGGGCGACGACCTCTGGGGAACGGCCCGCAAAACCGCCGACGGGCAGCTGGCCCCTATCACCGACCAGATACATATACAGAGCGTACCGGTAAGAAAATGACAGAAACCATAATTTTTTACATGCTGACGGCGGTGATACTTCTCTCGGCCCTGGGCGTAGTCCTGCTTCCGGGCCTGATGCACAGCGCTCTCTGCCTCGGCCTCTGCCTGGCCGGGGTGGCCGGGATCTTCGCCTCCCTGGGTTCCGATTTCGTCTTCGCCGCGCAGATCCTGGTCTACGTCGGCGGCATTGCGGTGCTGATACTTTTCGTGGTCCTCCTCGCCGGCAGCGCTTCCGATAAAATTGTACGCCAGGTGAACGACCAGTGGCTGCCCTCCCTGCTTATCTGCGCCGCTTTCTTCTGGGCTTTCCTTAAGATAATGGGCTATTTCTCCGGGATACCGGGCGCGGCCGCCCCGTCTCCCTCGGTCAGGGCTATCGCGGCCCTGATGCTCGGCGATTACGCCGTCCCTTTCGAACTTATCTCCGTAGTGCTCCTGGCTTCGATGACCGGGGCGGTGCTCTTCGGAAGGAGGAAGGCGCAATGACACTTTCCTATTACCTGGCTCTCTCGGGGCTGCTTTTTACGATCGGGCTTTTCGGCGTTCTGACCCGCCGCAACGTGATCGGCATCCTTATGTCCATCGAGCTCATGCTCAACGCCGCGAACATCAACTTCGTGGCTTTCAACCGCTTTCTTTACCCCGGCCAGTACGCGGGCCAGCTGAACGCGATTTTCATCATCACCCTGGCCGCAGCGGAAGTCGTGGTCGGCCTGGCGCTCGTGATGGCTATCTACAAGAACATCAAGAGCGTATACGTCGAAGATTATAATATCCTGAAAGGATAGCGGAGACCCAGAAATGCTTGAATACGTTTACATCCTTCCGCTTTTAAGTTTCGCAGTCGCCGGACTCATCCTCGCTTTCGGGCGCTGGCTTCCTCTGAAGGGCGCCTCCGCCGGCATCCTTGTGGCGGCCTGGGGCTTCTCACAGGGCCTTATGCTTTTCGTAAAAGCCATACAGGGGACCATCACGCTTCCTTACGAGATGTCCATACCCTGGTTCAGCTTCGGCGGGAACCAGGCGACGCTTGGCGTCTACGTCGACGGCCTGACCATCGCCATGCTCATCGTGGTGACGGCAGTCAGCCTGCTGGTGCAGATCTATTCCACCGGCTATATGCACGGCGACCCCCGATTCAAGCGCTTCTACTGCTACCTTTCCCTGTTCACCGCCTCCATGCTCGGCGTGACCCTCACCAATAACATGATGGTGTTCTTCATGTGCTGGGAGCTGGTCGGCGTCTGCTCCTACCTCCTGATCGGTTTCTGGTTCGAGAAGCAGTCGGCCGCCTACGCCGGCAAGAAAGCTTTCATCACCACGAAGCTCGGCGACCTTGGTTTCCTGGTGGGCCTGATGGTTCTTTTCTACGCTGCCGGGACTTTCGAGATATCCAAGATACTCGAGCTCGCCCACAAGGGCGCCATCCCGGCGCTGGCGGCCGGAATAGCGGGCATCCTGATGTTCATGGGCGCCGCGGGCAAATCCGCCCAGTTCCCGCTTTTTATCTGGCTCCCCGACGCCATGGAAGGCCCCTCTCCCGTCTCCGCCCTGATCCACGCGGCCACCATGGTGGCGGCCGGCGTGTACATGGTAGCCCGGCTTTACGCGGTTTACGCGCTCTCGCCGATGGCGATGAACACCGTGGCCTGGACCGGCGCGATAACGGCTTTCATGGCGGCCTCCCTGGCGCTGACCTGCTTCGACCTGAAGCGGGTGCTCGCTTTCTCCACGGTCTCCCAGCTGGGCTACATGATGCTGGCCCTCGGCGTCGGCGGCTTTACGGCCGGCATGTTCCACCTGACCACGCACGCTTACTTCAAGGCCCTCCTGTTCCTCGCGGCCGGCTCCGTCATCCATGCCGTGCATACCAACGACATGCGCGAGATGGGCGGCCTGCGCCACAAGATGCCGATCACCTATATAACTTTCCTGCTCGGCACGCTCGCGCTTTGCGGAATTCCTCCTTTCGCCGGGTACTTCTCGAAGGACGAAGTGCTCGCCGCAGCACTGGCCAGGAACCCCGTCCTTTTCGCGATTGGCGCGATGGCCGCGGCGATGACCGCTTTCTATATGGCGCGCGCGCTTGTAATGACTTTCCACGGCAAGCCGAAGGACGCTCACAAACACGATCACGCGCATGAAAGCCCCGCCGTAATGACCGGCCCGCTCATCCTGCTCGCCGCCGTCTCTGTAGTCTCCGGCTTCGTCCTTACCAGGCACGAGATGTTCGAGCATCTGGTCAATTTCGAAGGCGCGCTCCCTTTCGAGCTGCACCACGTCAACCACAGCGCCGTCGCGCTGTTCTCCTCGATAGTGGCCGCGCTTTCAATGAGCCTGGGCATCTGGCTGTACAAGGCCAGGCCCGATATCCCCGCCGCTTGCCGCGAGACTTTCTCTCCCATAGTGAACATGCTGGAGAAGCGCTACTGGCTGGACGCTTTCTTCCTGAAGCTCGTGGATATCGGCGATTCCATGAGCCGGTTCATGTTCAGCTTCGACTTCAATTTCCTCGACCAGCTGGCTATCGACGGCTGGGCCTGGCTGACCCTGAAACTCAGCAAGATCCAGGGCTGGATCGACGACCACGTGGTCGACGCCGCTCTGAACGCCACCGGGACGATCACGATGTCCGCCGGGAGGATGGCGCGCCTGGCCCAGACCGGGCTGGTCCAGAACTACCTTCTTTTTGTGGCGATAGCCGTTTCGATATTCGCGGCGATCGCTTTTGCGGGCTAGGTTTTAAAAATTCAGGAGAACTTAAACATGTCACTATTGTCCCTTATAGTCGTAACTCCACTGATAGGCGCTTTGCTCATACTCGCCATCCCCGGCACGAGGACAAAGCTGATACAGGGGGTGGCCCTGGTCTTCAGCGCGCTCTGCCTGCTCCTCACCGGTTACCTCTACGCCGCCTTCGACAAGACCGTGGTAATGATGCAGTTCGTCGAGAAGTTCTCCTGGATCCCGGCTTTCAACATCAACTACTGCGTGGGCGTCGACGGGCTTTCCGTGGCCCTGGTCACCCTGACCGGCCTGCTCACGATGCTCGCCATAATCTACTCCTTCAATATAACGGTCCGCGTGAAGGAATTCTTCTTCTGGTTCCTACTGCTCGAGGTAGGCATGCTGGGCGTCTTCGTCGCGCTGGATTTCTTCCTGTTCTACGTTTTCTGGGAGCTCACCCTGGTCCCGATGTACTTCCTTATCGGCGTGTGGGGCGGTCCCAAGAAAGAGTACGCCGCTATCAAGTTCTTCCTCTATACCCTGTTCGGCAGCCTCCTCATGCTCCTGGGCATCCTGGCGCTCTACTTCAATTCCATGCCGCACACCTTCGACATGCTCGAGCTGATAAAGCAGGGCAGCCTGCTTCCGCGCGCCATGCAGATCTGGATCTTCCTGGCCCTCTACGTCGGCTTCGCCATCAAGATCCCGGCCTTCCCGTTCCACACCTGGCTGCCCCTGGCCCACGTCGAGGCGCCCACCGGCGTAAGCGTGATCCTGGCCGGCGTGCTCCTCAAGATGGGCACCTACGGTATCATGCGCTTCTCTTTCCCCGCGCTGCCGCAGGCCACCAAGTGGTTCATGCCTTTCCTCATCGTCATCGCCATCATAAACATCGTCTACGGCGCCTTCTGCGCCATGGCGCAGAAAGACCTTAAGAAGATGGTCGCCTATTCCTCGGTGAACCACATGGGCTACTGCATGCTGGGCATGACGGCGATGTCGGGCATCGGCTGGAACGGCGCGGTCCTGCAGATGATCACCCACGGCCTTATCACCGGCTCTTTGTTCTTCCTGGTGGGCGTGATCTATGACCGCGCCCATACCCGCGACATCGACGCTTTCGGCGGCCTGGCCGCCAAGTTCCCCGTCTATGCCGGCCTGATGATCATCCAGGTCATGGCTTCGCTCGGCCTCCCCGGCCTTGCCGGCTTCGTCGGCGAATTCCTCTGCTTCCTGGGCGCCTTCAACGTCTGGCCCTATTACGTGGCCGTCGGAACCATCGGCATCCTAGTCACGGCGGCTTTCTTCCTGCGCATGATCGAGAAGGTCTTCCTCGGGCCCTTCAACGAGAAATGGGCCGCGCTCAAGGATATCGGTTTCCGCGAGATGGTCGCCATCGTCCCGCTGGTCATTCTTACCGTAGTTATCGGCGTCTGGCCCAAGTTCTGCCTGGACCTGATCGACCCGACCATCACTTACCTCGTAGCGATGATTAAATAATAGTCCGCTTATGTCAAACCTGATCCTGTTGAACCCTGAAATAATACTGGCCTGCGCCGGCCTGCTCATCCTGCTGGCCGGGGCCTTTATAGGCGAGGGCCGCGCGAAGCTGCTCTTCCACCTCGGGACCATCAGCGCGGCGGCTGTGCTCGGGATGGTCGTGACGCAGGCGGTCATGGCGGCTTACGGGAACGGGACGATGTGGGTGCTCGACCCGGCGGCCCAGCTCTTCAAGTTCATAATCCTCGCCGCCACCGTTTTCACGCTCCTGCTGTCCGTGAACTATCACGCGATACAGCCCAGGCACGTCGGAACTTATACCGCGCTGGTCCTCTGGGCCAGCTGCGGGATGATGTTCCTGTCTGGCGCCATGGACCTGATCTACCTGCTGATCTCCCTCGAGCTTATCAGCATCTCCTGCTTTATCCTGACCGGGTTCGAGCAGAAGAACCCCAGGTCCGCCGAGGGCGCGATAAAATATTTCCTGATGGGCGGCCTTTCCACCGCCGTAACGATCTACGGCATCTCGCTGTTCTACGGCGCCACCGGCACGACGAACCTGTTCAATTACGTTTCCTCGGTCGACCTCCATTTCAACGATCCCGCCTATATCATGGGCATGCTCTTCATCCTCGTGGGCTTCGGGTTCAAGATCTCTATGGTCCCGTTCCATTTCTGGGCACCTGACGCCTACGAGGGCGCCCCGACCCCCGTAACGGCTTATCTCTCCGTGGCCTCGAAGCTTGCGGCCCTCGGCGCGATGATGCGCATTTTCGCCTCCGTGATCCCGCATTACGCTATCAGCTCCACCCTGGTCATAGCCGTGCTGGCCGCCCTTACCATGACGGTCGGCAACCTGACCGCGCTTTTCCAGACCAATGTCAAAAGGCTGCTCGCTTATTCCTCTATCGCCCAGGCCGGCTATATGCTTATCGGTCTCGTCGTGGCCGACCCGATAGGCCGCGAAAGCGTCTTCTTCTACGCGCTGGCTTACCTCGTTACCAACATGGGCGCTTTCGCCGTGGCCATGGTCGTGGCCGGGAAGACCGGCTCCTACGAACTGGACGCCTACGACGGACTGGCCAGGCGCTCCCTCGGCCTGAGCATAGTGATGGTGATGTTCCTCCTGTCGCTCGCCGGCATCCCGCCGCTGGTCGGCTTCATCGGCAAGTTCTACCTGTTCGCCTCCGCCGTCAATTCCCATACTTACCTTTGGCTGGCTATCGTCGGCGTTATTAACAGCGTCGTGTCCGTCTACTATTACATGAACATCGCCCGCAGGATGTTCTTCTCGGAGAGCAAGGACGTCTCGGCGGTCGAGACGGATATCTATACCGCAGGCGTGATCTTCATCACCTCGGCGGCCACCCTCCTGATGGGCCTGCTCCCCGAGACCTTCATGCGCATAGTCAAAGGCTGCGTTTCCTTCCATAGCTAGGTTTTAGCCAGAAAACTTCCGCGGCCCGGCCCTCGCCGGGCTGCTTTATTTGACACGCGGTTAATGAACAGGTTTAATACTTGTATCCTCTTATATATCCGGACGCGGAGAAAGGAAGTATATGCTTAAAGGAATTCTGATCGGGGTCGCGGCGACCGTTCTCTCCGGTATAGCAGGCGCCTACCTGTTCCTGTCCCTCGGCCTCATGCCCGCCAACGCGGACGCGAAGCCCTCCTTCATGGAAAAGTGGGCCGCTCGCAGATCGCTGCACGCCACGCTGTCGCGCGAGGCGCAGCCCGGGACCGGCCCGGTGGCCGTTAACGACGAAAGCCTGCTAGCCGGCATCCGCCTGTACGCCGCCAATTGCGCTGTCTGCCATGGCGCGGCCGACGGCAAGGCCTCCAATATCGCCCTGGGCCTGTTCCAGCGCCCGCCGCAATTCGCCAAGCACGGAGTAGAGGACGACCCCGAAGGCGAGATCCACTGGAAGATAAAGCACGGCATCCGGCTGACCGGCATGCCCTCGTATACCGCCACGATGACCGACAGCGAGATATGGCACGTAACCGTTTTTTTAAAACATATGCAGGAGCTTTCAATAAAAGCCGAGGCCGTCTGGAAAGCGCTGCCGAGCGCCGCGGCGCCTGTCCCGGCCTCCAAGCCCGGGAAATAAACCGCTAGAAAAGCACCAGGAATGACCGACACCCTTATTTCCGACTTGCCAGAAGAGAAACGGGCGCCTGGCCGCGCGCTGCGCGTCACGATGCGCACGCTTCATATCATAAGTTTCTCCGTATTTTTCGGCGGTCTTTGGTTCGGGGTTCAACAGGCCGAACTTATGCCCTGGCTTTACGCCAGCGTCTTCACCGGCGCTGCCCTGATGGCCCTTGAGCTGCGGAAAGGTCTTGACTGGTTCCTGCAGCTTGCGGGTGGGGTCACGCTGATAAAGCTCGCGCTCCTGTGCCTCGTCCCGGTGTTCCCGGATTATAACCGCTTCCTGCTTCTGCTCGCCGTGGGATTAAGCTCTGTCGGTTCGCATATGCCGGCCCGGCTGCGCCATTTTAACTATATCAAGGGAAGCTCAATATGAGGAAATACATGATCCTGGGTTTAGCGGCCGCCGCGGTTTTCGCGGCGGGGCCTTTATTGGCCGAAACCTTGCCGGTGTCCACCGCGCCCGTAGTCCTGTCCCCGGCCGAGAAGTCTAACGCCGCCGGCTTCAGGTTCAGCGCCGGGGCGGGGGAAACCAAGGGCAACATGATCTTCTCGCCTTACGGTCTTTATTCGGCTTTTTCAATGGCCTATGATTGCGCGCGCGGAAAGACCGCTACCGAGATAAGAAGCGTTTTTGATTTTCCCGAAGACGCCAATTCTCTCAGGCTGGAAGCCGTAGTGCTGCGCCGGAGCCTGATCAAAGCCGTAAAAGGTTTGGAGTTCAGGCGGCTCAGCACTTACTGGTACCAGAAAGGCTATGAGTTCCTGCCCGAATATGAAGCGGTGCTTAAGTCCTCTTATTCCGCCTCGGGCGAAACCGCGGATTTCAGGAATTCGCCTGAAAAGGCGCGGGCCGCTATCAATGACTGGACGGAAAAAAAGACCGGCGGTCTGGTAACCGGGGTTTTCGAGCAGGGCGCGATTACGCTGTTCACCAGGCTGATGATCGCTAACGTCGTGACTTTCAAAGGCAGATGGCAGAACCGATTCAGCGCGGACGTGACTTCCGAGCAGGAGTTTTCTCTAGCCGGCGGGGAAAAGGTTAAAGCGCAATTGATGTCCTTCGATAAACAGGTGAAAACGGAATATTACGAGGATGGGGACCTGCAGGCAGCCGGGCTGGATTATCTCGGCGGCAGGCTGCGGATGATAGTGCTCCTTCCCGCCCCGGGCAAGAGCGCCGCCGACCTCTTCAAAACTCTTTCGCCGGAAAAACTGGCTGAGCTAAGGAAAGCTATGTCGGCCAGGATCGAGCCTGTCCTCGTCTCCCTGCCGCGCTTTAAAATTTCCGGGACCTGGGACCTGGCCGCCCGCCTGTCCGCTCTCGGCATGCCGGGAGCCTTCGCTGAAAACGCCGATTACTCCGGCATGACGGGCCGCAAAGGCCTTTACCTCCAGAAAGCCGTGCAGAAAGTCGTAGTTGAAGTGGACGAGGACGGCCGCGAAGCCCTGGTAGTTAAATCCAGGAAAAAGAAACGCGAACCCACCCCACAGGTCCTCAAAGCCGACCGCCCCTTCATTTTCCTGATAGAAGAAAAGCGCACCGGTCTGATCCTCTTCCTGGGCAAACTCGAAGACCCGAGCCTGGCCGTTTGATAACCCGGGCCTGTCCTGGTTACAAATAAGAAGCCCCGGTTTTCAGCCGGGGCTTCTTCATTTCTACGCGGTCGCTGATTACAATGTCAGGGGCGAGCCGCGGCCTGTGGGGGTTTTGGGGACGCGGCCGGAGTGGACGGTTTCGGAGCGGAGGCGGCGGCCGAGGATGCGCTCCGTCGCTTGGCCGATCTCGAGGACGCGGTCTATATCGAGGCCGGTGTCTATCCCCATCTCGTCCATCATCACGGCCATGTCCTCGGAAGAGACCAGGCCGACTATGCCGGGGTCGGCGTAATAATGTTTGCCGGTCCCCGCGACCGGGCAGCCGTCCACGAAATTCGCGGGCTGGCCGCCGATGCCGCCCATCGTGCCCTCGAAATGGGTGATCCCGGCCTGGAGAGCGGCAAGCACGTTAGCCAGGCCCCAGCCCCGGGTGACGTGGAAATGAGCTACATGCTTTTTGGGGTCAGGGATATCTTTAAGCACCATCGAGAAATAATCGAAAACCTTATCCGGCGAAGCCGACCCGTCGTGGTCGGCGTGTTCTATGTCGTCCGCTCCGATGTCCAGGAAGCGCTTCGTGAATTCCACGGCTTTCTTCAGCTCCGTGGGCCCGACGATGGGGCAGCCCCAGATGGTCGAAACTGTCCCGCAGACCTTGATCCCGTTCTCATGAGCCTTTTTGATATAGGTCTCGCACATTTTCCAGTATTCTTCCAGGGAGAGCCCGGAATTCTTCCGGTGGTGGGCTTCGCTGGTGGAGACCATGAACAGGATCCGGTCCGGCCCCCAGCCTTTCTGCCGGGCGTCGAAGGCCCGCTCCGCGGCTTTTTCCCTGATAGTCACGGCCGTGAGCTCGACGTCCTTCAGCTTGTCTTTCAGCAGGGAGCTCTTGTGAATAGACTGCAGGAGCTGGTCGGCGTCCGCGAACTGCGGCATGCCGGCCGGGTTGCCCAGGTTGGTCACTTCCAGGCGTTTATAGCCCGCCAGGATCGATTGCTCGACGCACCAGAGCTTTGCGCGCGTAGGGATGGTTTTGGACTCGTGCTGGAAGCCATCCCGCACGGTGATATCGCCCAGCACGACTTTTTTTGGATATTTCATTCTTTCTCCTTCAGGACAGGCGCAGCAGCTCCATCCATTTATCGACCGGCATACTCTCGAATTTCACCGGGTCGGCGAAAGAGCTCATTATCGCCGAGCGCTTTTCGTCCGAATAGCGGGTCTTAAGGTTCGCATCCAGCTTCTTTACCAGCTCCGGGATGCCTTCCTTCCTCCGGCGGCGGTGTCCGATAGGATATTCCACTTCGACTTTTTCCGTGCTCGTTCCGTCCTTGAAGAAGATCTGCACGGCGTTGGAGATAGAGCGCTTGGACGGGTCCAGGTACTCTTTGGTATAGCGGGGCTCCTCGGTCATGGTGAACTTGTCCCGGAGCGCGTCTATCCTTGGGTCCTGCGCCACTTTGTCCTCGTAATGGTCGGCCTCGAGGTTCCCGAAGATCAGGCCGATCGCCGTCATATACTGCAGGCAATGGTCGCGGTCCGCCGGGTTATGCAGCGGGCCTTTCTTATCTATGATGCGCAGGGCGGACTCGTGGGTAAGCACGCGCACTTCTTTTATCTCTTCGAGGCGGTCCTTCACCTGGTGGTGCAGCTTAACGGCGCATTCCACCGCGGTCTGGGCGTGGAACTCGGCCGGGAAAGAGATCTTGAAGAGCACGTTCTCCATCACATAGGAACCGAAAGCCTGCGGGAGGGAGAATTCTTTCCCTTTGAAAAGAACGTCGTAGAAGCCCCAGGTCTTCGCCGTCAGGGCCGAGGGGTAGCCCATCTCTCCCTGCATTGTCATCAGGGCCAGTTTCACGGCCCTGCTGCAGGCGTCGCCGGCCGCCCAGGACTTCCTGGAGCCGGTATTGGGAGCGTGGCGGTAGGTGCGGAGGCTCTGCCCGTCCACCCAGGCCTGGGAGACCGCGTCGGCTATCTGGGCGCGGGTCCCGCCGAGCAGTTTTGCTGAAAGAGCGGCGGAGGCCACTTTGACCAGCACTACATGGTCGAGGCCTACGCGGTTAAAGCTGTTCTCCAGGGCGAGGACGCCCTGTATCTCGTGGGTTTTGATGAGGGAGGTCAGAACGTCCTTCATCAGCAGGGGGGCCCCGCCTTCTTTGCGGCGCTTCTGCGAGAGATAATCGGCCACGGCGAGTATAGAGCCCAGATTGTCCGAGGGATGGCCCCATTCGGCCGCCAGCCAGGTGTCATTATAATCCAGCCAGCGTATCATTGTGCCGATATTGAAAGCTCCCTGTATCGGGTCGAGCACGAAATCGGTACCGGGGACGCGGACGCCGCCGGGGACGGTCGTGCCGGGGACGACGGGTCCGAGGAGCTTGGCGCAAGCGGGGAAGCGCAAAGCGAGGATGCCGCAGCCAAGGCTGTCCATCAGGCAATAGCGCGCCGTATCGTAGGCTTCGGCGCTGTTTATCTTGAAATTATCGGCATAGTCGGCTATTTTGGCTATCACCGCGTCCGTTTCGGGTCTGACATTGGATATATGGCTCATTTAGACTTCTCCTTGTTAAGGTTGCCGCGGAAATCACCGTAGGCTTTCTCGTCCAGCTTCGAGTAACTGTCATAATCAAGCAGGGCGTAAAGCTCCTTCCTGGTCTGCATTTTATCCAGCATCCCCGCCTGGGTCCCCTCATTGAGCAGGGTCGAATAAAAAACTTCGGTGGCTTTCATCATGGTGCGGAAAGCGCCCATGGGATAAATGACTATCTTGTAGCCAAGCTTGAAAAGCTCCTTCGAGCTCAGGAGGGGGGAGACGCCGAACTCGGTCATATTGGCCAGGAGAGGCGTTTTTACCTTCCTGGCGAATTCAGCGAATTCTTCTTTGCTGTTCAGCGCCTCGGGGAAGATCACGTCCGCGCCGGCCGCGGCGTAAGCCCTGGCGCGTTCCACGGCTTTGTCGAAGCTTTCCACGGAGCGCGCGTCGGTGCGGGCGATGATGAGGAAATTCTTATCCTCCCGGCTGAGCACGGCGGTCTTTATCTTCCTGACCATCTGCTCGACGGGGATGAGCTGCTTGCCGGAGAGGTGGCCGCAGCGCTTGGGAAAGACCTGGTCTTCGATATGGATCCCGGCTATCCCGGCCCTTTCCATCTCTTTGACGCACCTTGAAACGTTGACCGCTTCGCCGAAGCCGGTGTCGGCGTCGCAGACGCAGGGCAGGTCGGTGGCCGCGGCGATATACCCGGCCATCGTCGCGAATTCAGCGAGGGTCAGCAGTCCGATATCGGGAAAACCCGCGCCGTTATTGAGGCCCGCGCCGGAGATATAGACGCCTTTGAAACCGGCCTTCTGGATAAGCTTCGCGGTCAGGGCGTTGAAAGCGCCCGGAAGCATCAAACCGCCTTTTCGCACCATGGCTTTGAACTTTTTTCTCTTAAGGCTGGCCTGTTCCATTTATTTTTCTCCCTTGAAATCCACGATAGAACCTGTTTTCATGATAGTTCCGGGCAGGTCCCGCTTGAAGAAAGCGGCCGCGTCCCGCGCCACGGCTATTATCGTCTCCAGCTTTACGTCCTTGCGGATCCCCATCCGCTGGAAAGTGTGGACGAGGTCCTCCGTGCAGACGTTCCCCGAGGGCAGTTTTATGAAAGGGCAGCCGCCGAGCCCGCCGAAAGAGGTCTCGAAATAAGTCACGCCCGCCGCGAGCGCGAAACAGCAGTTCGTCAGGCCCAGGGCGTAGGCGTTGTGGAAGTGGCAGGAAAGCTCGGCCGCCGGGTCAAGTTCCGCCACGGCCTGGAACAGTTTTCCGACCTGGTGCGGGTTCGCGTGGCCGGCGGTGTCCGAAAGCCCCACGTTCGGCACGCCGGCCTCGAGGTATTTCTTAACTATCGTTAAAACTTTCTCTGCCGGCACGGGGCCCTCGTGGCCGCAGCCGAAAGCCGACTGCACGGAGGCCCTGACCTTTTTCCCGGCCTTAAGAGCCTCTTTCGCCATCGCGGCGATGCGCAGCGCCGCTTCGTCGGAGCCCATCCCGGTGTTCTCCCGGCTGTGGGTCTCGCTGGCCGAGGAGCCCATGCAGAAGACCTCCACGCCGCACTTCATCCCGCGCTCCAGGCCTTTCTCGTTAAGCACCAGGGCCGAGAGCTCCGCGGTCCCCGGTTTCCCGCCCTGTCCGAAATGCCTGAAAAGCTCTTCCGTGTCCGCCATCTGCGGAACTTTATCGGCGCGCACGAAAGCGCCGAGCTGTATCTGGTCGATGCCGGAGCCGAGCAGCTCCGTCGCCCATTTTATTTTTCTTTCGAGGGGGACGAGCGACGCCTCCACCTGGATCCCGTCGCGGAGGCCGACTTCCTGGAAATAGATCTTTTTCATTTTCAGCAGCCGATATGGCGGGCTATGACCGTTCTCTGTATCTCCGAGGTTCCCTCGCCTATCCTCAGGAGCCTCTGGTCGCGGTAGAACCGCTCTACGTCGAATTCCTTCATCAGGCCGTAGCCGCCGTGGATCTGCACGGCCTCGTCGGCCACCTGCGCGGCGACTTCGGAGCAATAGAGCTTGGACATAGCGGATTCTTTCGCGAAAGGCTTGTGGTTGTCCTTCAGCCAGCAGGCTTTGTAGAGCAGGTTGCGGGCGAGCTCCACTTTCATCGCCATGTCGGCGAGCTTGAAAGCCGTGGCCTGGAACTTGCAGATAGGCTTGCCGAACTGCACCCTCTCCTGGGAGTATTTAAGCGCCATCTCGAAAGCGCCCTGCGCGAGGCCCAGCCCCATGGCCGCGATCGAAAGCTTCCCGTTGTCCAGCGTGCTCAGCATGATATGCGAGCCTTCGCCCCGCTTGCCGAGCAAATTCGCTTCCGGGACTTTGCAGTTATCGAAATGAAGTTCCGCGGTGTCGGAGGCGCGCCACATCAGCTTGTCCTTCATGTGCCTCTGGGTATAGCCCGGAGTTCCTTTTTCTACGAGTATGGTGGAAAATTCCTTAACCCCGTCCTTAACGTCCGTCACCACCTGCACCGTGGCGCCTTTCGCCATGGCCGAGGAAGCGTTGGTGATGAAGGTCTTCGAGCCGTTGATCACCCAGCCTTCGCCGCTCAGCTTCGCGGTGGTCTTCGTCCCGCGGGAGTCGGAGCCGGCCTCCGGCTCGGTCAGGCCGAAAGCCCACAGGCCCTCGCCGCCGCAGAGCCCCGGCAGGAGTTTCTTCTTCTGCTCTTCGGTTCCGAAATAGTTGATAGGGCCTATGCCCAGGGAATTGTGCGCGGCTACGGTAGCCGCCTGGGAGCCGTCCACCCTGGCGAGCTCCTCCACCGCGATGATGTAAGACAGGTAATCGTAACCCTGCCCGCCGTATTTCTCCGGGACCGTCATGCCAAGAAGGCCGAGCTTGCCCATCTTCTTCGTAAGGGTTACGGAGAATTCGGCCTTTTCGTCGAGTTCCCTCGCGACGGGCTTAATTTCGTTCTGGGCGAAATCCCTGACAGTGGATCTTATTAGCGCGTGTTCTTCCGTCAAATACATGAGGTCCCCTTACTTTTTCTGGTCTATTTCAACAAGAACTTCGCCTTCCTTGAAAACTTCGCCTTCCCCGTACTTCACGGCGGAGACGACGCCGTCGGCGGGCGCCGCTATCTCTGTTTCCATCTTCATGGACTCGATGATCATCAGCTTCGTCCCGCGCTTTACCTCTTCGCCGGCTTTTACCAGCACTTTCACCACTTTGCCGGGCATCGGCGCGATAAGCGCTTTTTCCCCGGCTTCATGGTGCGCCGAAGCGTCGGGCCCCGCGTCCTGGTCGATCCCGCAGATGCGGTAAGTCTCTCCCGCCACCCAGCAGTAAAAAACTTCGCCTTCCCGGTGGACAAAAGCCGGAAGCACGGAGTCGCCCAGCTTGACGATAAGCCCGTCGCCCGGGAGCTGTTCGAAAGAAAGGCCGCCGGCGGCTTCCTTACCGTTTACAAAAAAGGCGTCTTTTTTAAATTCTACCTCGAAGTTTTCTTCGCCTATGGTGTAGAGGTTCATTTGCCCGTCCCTATCTCGAACTGGCCGAGCTCTTTCCAGGGATTATAGGCCGCCTCTTTAGCGGGGCCGGCGGCGTTCCCGCGTGAGCCGCGCGCGCGGCTATGCTCCGCGCAGGCGAGGGCGAGCTCCGTTTTCTCCCGCCGGGGTTTCCAGTCCTCAAAAAACTTCGGGATGAAGTCCGTGTACGTTTTTCCTGCCGCGAAATCCGGGTGCGCTATGATATCCGCGAGGAAAGCGATGTTCGTGCTCACTCCGAGCACTACGTATTCGCGGAGCGCCGCGAGCATCCTGAGGCGGGCTTCCTCGCGCGTGGCGCCGTAGGTCACCAGCTTTGAGATCAGCGGGTCGTAATAGGTGCTTATCTCGTCCCCGGAGCCGAAGCCGCTGTCGTTCCTGATATTCGGCCCGGTCGGTTCCCTGAACAGGAAGACCTTTCCGGCCGAGGGGAGAAAGTTGTTCTCCGGGTTCTCCGCGTATACCCGGCATTCGAGGGCGTGCCCGCGCCGAAGCAGGTCTTCCTGTCTGAAGCCGAGTTTCTCTCCGCCGGCTATCAGCAGCTGCTCCCTGACCAGGTCTATGCCTGTTGTCAGCTCGGTGACGGGGTGCTCTACCTGCAGCCTGGTGTTCATCTCCAGGAAATAAAATTTATCCGGCTCTTCGAAAATAAATTCCACGGTTCCGGCGTTCACGTAGTTCGCGGCTTTCGCGGCCTTTACGGCGGCGTCAGCCATCGCCGCTCTTGCCTTGGCGCTAAGCGCCGTGGAAGGAGCCTCTTCCACCACTTTCTGGTGCCTGCGCTGTATCGAGCATTCTCTCTCGAATAGATGGACCACGTTCCCGTGGGAGTCGGCGAGCACCTGGAATTCTATATGGCGGGGCTTTACGATGCATTTCTCTACGAACACCCGGCCGTCGCCGAAGGCTTTGAGCGCTTCGCGCGAAGCCGCTTCCAGGGCGGGCTTGAGCTGCTCCGGGGCGCTGACCATCCGCATCCCTTTCCCGCCGCCGCCGGCGATCGCCTTTATCATGAGGGGATAGCCAAGCTTGGGAGCCTCTTTAAGGCAAAATTCTTCGGTTCCTTTGACGAAAGGGACCACCGGGACCCCGGCTTTGCTCATCGCTTCTTTGCTCGCGACTTTGTCTCCCATCAGGGCGATAGTCCCCGCTTTTGGTCCTACGAAGGTCAGCCCGGCCTCGGCCACAAGGGCCGCGAACTTCGGGTTTTCCGAGAGAAAGCCGTAGCCGGGATGGATAGCGTCGCAGCCGCTGTCTTTGGCGGCGGCTATGATCTTGCCCATGTCGAGATAGCTTTTAAGGGGGGAGGCTTCGCCGATGCAGCGGGCTTCGTCCGCGGCCAGCACGTGCCGCGCCCCCCGGTCGATATCGCTGTGCACGGCGACGCATTTTATCCCGAGCTCGCGGGCGCTCTTGATGACCCTGACGGCGATCTCGCCGCGGTTCGCGATAAGCAGTTTTTTTATTCCCATTCTATTTTCTTCTTGCTGAAAAAAGCTTCTATGCCCCTGTGCGCTTC
The DNA here is from genome assembly GCA_028713125.1 of Elusimicrobiales bacterium. Lineage (GTDB taxonomy): Bacteria > Elusimicrobiota > Elusimicrobia > Elusimicrobiales > UBA9959 > UBA9959. Next base: position 92,167 of record JAQTOU010000006.1, read on the forward strand.
GTCGCCGGTCCTGATATTCGCCAGCACCTTCGCGGTGTAGCGCTCTGCTTCGTCGAGGTGCATAAGGGGGACGTTCCGGAAAAGCTGTTTACACACCCCCTGGGCTTTGGGGGCGGCATTGGCGAAAGACCTGGCTTTCGCGAGCGCGGCTTCAGGCAGCTCATACGATTTGCAGATATAGTCCACCAGCCCGGCCTCTTTAGCGTCCCTGGCGGAGAATCTTTCCCCGCTCATGAAATATTCCTTAAGCTTCGCCCTGTTGGCGCAGCGCATGAAAAGGTAGGGGGAGATGCAGGCCGGGACCACTCCTATCTTAACCTCGCTCAGGCCGAGGACGGCTTCTTCCGAAGCTATTACCACGTCGGCAACGGCCAGCATGCCGACGCCGCCGCCCAGCGCGGCCCCGTTAACGGCCGCTATGACCGGCTTGTCCAGGTTATAGATGGCCCTGAACATCGAGGAAAGCTTCAGCGTGTCCGCCAAATGCTCTTCGTAAGGAGCGGAGCGGCTGGCGCCCAGCCAGTTGAGGTCCGCGCCGGCGCAAAAAGACTTGCCCTCGCCGGTCAGTATCACGGCGCGCACGGAGGGGTGGACGGCGAAAGCCGCGAAGGCTTCAGTAAGCTCCTGGATCATCGCTTTATCGAAGGCATTGTGCACTTCGGGGCGCGCCAGGGAGACTTTGGCTATCCTGTCTATGGTTTCTATTTTTATCGTTTTCACATTCTGTATACAGGGGCTTTGTATTCCTCGATGGGCATGTTCAGCGACGCCGCTATGGCGAGGCCCAGCACTTTGCGGGTGTCGACGGGATCTATGACGCCGTCGTCCCAAAGGCGGGCGGAGCTGTAGTAAGGGCTGGCTTCGGTCTCGTATTTCCGCAGGATCGGGTCTTTGAATTCGGCCTGCTCTTCCGGGCTCATGGTCACGCCCTTTTTCGCGAGCTGGTTCATCTTTACGGTGCACAGGACGTTCGCGGCCTGCTCGCCGCCCATCACGGAGATCCTGCCGGTGGGCCACATCCACAGGAAGCGGCCGCCGAAAGCCCTGCCGCACATCCCGTAATTACCGGCCCCGTAGGAGCCGCCGATGATCACGGTGAACTTCGGGACGTTCGCGCTGGAGACCGCGGAGACCAGCTTCGCCCCGTCCTTGGCTATGCCGCCGTGCTCGTATTTCTTGCCTATGATGAAGCCGGTGATATTCTGCAGGAAGACCAGCGGGATGCGCCGGGAGCAGCAAAGCTCTATGAAATGCGTGCCCTTAAGAGAGCTCTCCGAGAAAAGTATACCGTTATTCGCGATTATGCCGACCGGCTGGCCCATGATCCTGGCGAAGCCGGTGACCAAAGTGACGCCGTAGGTCTTCTTGAACTCGTGGAATTTCGAGCCGTCAACGATGCGGGCTATCACTTCCCGCGTGTCGAAAGATTTTTTAAGGCTGGAGGGAATGATGCCGTAGAGCTCTTTAGGATCGTAGGCGGGCTCTTCCGGAACGGAGGCCCCGATGTCCGTCTTTACAGTATGTTTGAGATTTTCGACGATATTGCGCGCTGTCCTGATAGCGCCCTGCTCGTCGGCGGCCAGATGATCCGACACGCCGGAAATCCGGCAGTGGACGTCGGCGCCGCCTAATTCTTCGTCGGTGACGTCCTCGCCGGTGGCGGCTTTCACCAGGGGGGGGCCGCCAAGGAAAATAGTGGCCTGGTTCTTGACCATCACGGTCTCTTCGCTCATCGCGGGAATATACGCGCCGCCGGCGGTGCAGGAGCCGAATACTATGGAGATCTGGGCTATGCCCCTGGATGACATTATGGCCTGGTTGTAAAAGATCCGGCCGAAATGGAACTTGTCCGGGAAAACCTCGTCCTGCAGCGGCAGGAAAGCGCCGCCGGAATCCACCAAATAAAGGCAGGGCAGATTGTTCTCAAGGGCTACTTCCTGCGCTCTTAAGTGTTTTTTAACGGTAATTGGATAATAGGTCCCGCCTTTTACGGTGGCGTCATTGGCTATGATAACCACTTCCCGGCCGTGTATCAGGCCGATGCCGGTTATTATCCCGGCGCAGGGCGCTTCGTCTTCGTACATGCCATTGGCGGCCAGGGCGCAAAGCTCGAGAAAAGGAGTATCTTTATCCAGAAGCGCTTTTATCCTTTCCCTGGGGAGGAGTTTCTTTCTTGAAATATGAAGCTCCCTGGATTTAGGGGGGCCGCCGGCTTTCGCGGCCTCGAGGCGTTTCCTGAACTCGGCCACTACGCCCAAATTGAACTTTTCGTTCTCTTTGAACTCGGGGCTCTGCGTGTTTATATTCGAAATTATTTTATCCATAGGGTCTGACCGCCTCTATCCCGCCGGAGTATTTTACCAAAAGCCAGCCTTTCTCACTAATGCCCGCTATGGTCCCTGCCGGCCCGCCTTTCCCGGGGGTATAGGCGTCGCCTATTTGCGCCATCAGCGAGACATATTCGGCAACTTCGCCGGCGAAACCGCTCTTGAAAAGAAGGAGGAACCGGCGCTTGAGCGACTCAAGCAGCTTCCGCAGCAACTCTTCCTTGTCCGGGCTTTGCCCGGCCGCAAGTTCCATCGAAGTAGCCGATCCTGAAAGTCCGGGGGGAAATTCCCTGGTATCCACGTTCAGGCCGATCCCGCAAACTATAAAATCGTCTCCAGCGCGGTTTTTGCCTGAAGTGGAAAGTATGCCGCTGATCTTTTTGCCGCCGGCCAGCAGGTCATTGGGCCATTTTATCCTGCAGTTGATCCCGTAGCCGGAGAGAACTTCCGCCGCCGCCAGCGCCGCCGAGTGATTTATTACCGCCGGGTCCGCCATGGTTCCGGCCGGCCACGCTATCAGAGAAAAATAGAGATTCTGCCCCGCGGGGGAATACCAGTCATTGCCCCCCGTTCCCCTGCCCTTTGTCTGGGCGTCCGCTACGACCGCCGTCCATTCCCGGCCTTCAGCTTTTCGCGCGAGCTCTACGGCGTAGTCCTGGGTGGACGGAAGCGTGTCGAAACGGAGAATTTTAGAGTCCGGCATTTATGCCTATGGTCAACGGTCCCCGAGACTTGCGTCAATACAGTACTAATTATACAAATCATGCCTAAAAAATAGAATATAATTGTTTAATAAAGCAGGAGCCTGGATCATTCACCCTTATTACATGAGGAGAACCCTATGAGCGCTGATAAAATTAACGATATTTCCGCCGGCGGCTATTTTTCCATTCCCGGAGGCCTGGGTTTCCCGGTAACTACTAAGATCTTCACGCCCGAAAAATTCACCGAAGAGCAGAAGATGGCCGTCGATACGGCTAAAAGATTCATCGAGAAAGACGTGCTGCCCAAGCTGGCCGCGATAGACGAGCAGAAAGGCGATTACGGGATAACGGTCGGCCTGCTTAAGAAAGTGGCCGATATGGGCTTCCTTGGCACCGACGTGGCCGAGGAATACGGCGGGTCCGGGCTGGATTTCGCCACCGCTATGTGCGTCTCGGAGGTTTTCGGCGCCGGCGGCTCCTGGGCGGTTTCCTGGGCCGCGCACAGCGGGATCGGAACCCACCCGATACTGTTCTTCGGGACGGAAGCGCAGAAAAATAAATATTTGCCCAAACTGGTCAGCGGGGAATGGACCGGGGCATTCGGCGCCACCGAGCCGGAAGCCGGCAGCGACCTTTACGGCGCTAAGACGAAGGCGACCCTGAGTCCGGACGGCAAATCTTACATCCTTAACGGGAACAAAACCTTTATCTCGAACAGCGGCTTTGCCAACTTGTTCGTTATTTTGGCCAAGGTGGACGGGGACCCGAAGAAATCCGCCTGTTTTATCGTGGAAAAAGGCGCGCCCGGCTTCACCGTAGGCAAAGAAGAGAACAAGATGGGTATTTCCGGCTCTTCCACCTGTCCCCTTAACCTTGTGGACGTCCAAGTCCCGGCCGAGAACCTTCTCGGCGAGATTGGCAAAGGCATCCATATTATTTTCAATACGCTGAACATCGGCAGACTCAAGCTTGGTGCGATGACCACCGGGTCCGGCAAGCACGTGATCAACGACGCCGTTAAATACGCGGTAGAGAGAAAACAGTTCGGTATCCCTGTCGCCCAGTTCGGGATGATAAAAGAAAAGCTCGCGAACATGGTGGTCGGGGCGTGGATGACGGAAAGCGCCGTTTACAGAACCGCCGGGCTGGTGGAAGAAAGGTTCAAAGCCACCGACTTCAAGAATTTGCCCGCCGTGCTGGAAGCTTTGCGGGAATACGAGATAGAATGCGCTATCCTGAAGGTCGCCGGCAGCGAGACTTTCTGGTATATCGCCGACGAAAACGTGCAGGTGCACGGCGGCTACGGCTATACCAAGGACTATTTGGCCGAGCGCTACCTGCGCGACGCCCGCATCAACAGGATCTTCGAAGGCACTAACGAAATAAACAGGCTGACCGCTATTCTTAACATGCTTGAGAGAGCGGGCAAGGGCAAGCTGCCCCTGGCCAAAGCCGGCGCCGCGCTGGCCGCCCAGCTCGAGGAAGGCTCCGCCGAGGAACTCCCGGACGAGAAGCTCGCCGCGCAGGCCGAGCTCGTGAACGGCATGAAGAAAATGTTCTTCGTCGCCGGCGGCCGTGTCCTCGAGAAGTTCCCTGTCCGTGAAAAGATAGTTGCCCAGCAGGAGATCCTGCGCCGCTTAAGCGATATGCTCATCCTTATGTACCTGTCCGAAAGCGGCCTGCTGCGCGCCAAAGAGCACGGCGGCGAGATCCAGGAAGCGATAGTCAAGCTTTACGTCCAGAACGCAGCGATGGAAACCGAAAAACTCGCGAAAGAGGTCCTGGCCTACCTCGAAGAGGGCGACATGCTCAAATCCTACCTCGGCCGCCTGAAAAGGCTGGCCCGCCCCCTGGCCAACCACCTGGTAGACCCCGTGTCGCTCCAGCGGAAGATAGCGGATAAGCTGATAGAAAGCAAAAAATACTTCCTCTAATAAAAAAGGGGCAGGCGCCGGAATCCAACGCCTGCCCCTGACTTTTAATAGCCTGATTAATAAAGCACTTCGAAGATGCCGGCGGCGCCCATGCCTCCGCCTATGCACATGGTTACCATTACGTATTTACCTTTGCGGCGGCGGCATTCGTTGATAGCTTTTATCGTGAGATAGGCGCCGGTGCAGCCCAGGGGGTGGCCGAGGGCGAGCGCGCCGCCGTCCACGTTGAGTTTGTCCAGAGGCATCACTATACCTTTATCTTTCTTAAGCCGCTTTATGACGGAGATGGACTGAGAAGCGAAAGCCTCGTTCATTTCTATGATATCCATTTCTTCTATCTTTAACCCGGCCGAGGCCAGCGCCCGGGGAATCGCTTCTACGGGGCCGATGCCCATTATTTCAGGGGCGACGCCGGCCACTTCATAGCTTACCAGGCGGGCCACAGGCTTCAGCCCATTCTTCGCCGCCTCTTCCATCGTCGTTATCATCACGACGGCGGCGCCGTCGCTCATCTGGGAGGAATTGCCGGCGGTCACGGTGCCCTTTTCCTGGAAGACGGGCTTCAATTTAGCCAGGTCCTCGATGTTAGCGTCACGGCGGGGGCATTCGTCAGTATCGACGATAAACTCTTTAGCTTTTCCGCCCAGGCCCAGCTCTTTAACTGGATAAGGCAGGATCTCGTTCTTCCATTTTCCGGTATCCAAAGCTTTTACCGCTTTTTTGTGGGAGTCGAGGGCGAAGGCGTCCTGCTCTTCCCTTGTATTCCCGTCCTGCTCGGCCAGCAGCTCGGCGGTCAGGCCCATCGACATATAGGTCTCGGGCCATTCTTCCACCAGGCGCGGGTTGGGGGCGAATTTCACTCCGCCCATCGGGATCATAGTCATGCTTTCCATCCCGCCGGCGATCGAAACAGTTTTCATCCCGCAGGCGATGTAGGCTATTTCGTCGACGATGGACTGGAGCCCGGAGGAACAATAGCGGTTGATGGTCAGCGCCGTGACGTCCACGGGCAGGCCGGCGGCGAAGACCGCCATCCTGGCCGGCTGCATGCCCTGCTCTCCCTCGGGGAAAGCGCAGCCCAGCCTGACTTCGCTGAGCCTGAGGGGATCCAGTTTGGTCCTTTCAAGGATGCCTTTTATCACGTGCGCGGCCAGGTCGTCGGACCTGACGGTCTTGAAACCGCCCTTTTTCGCTCTCGAGATAGCGGTGCGGACGCCGGCGCTGCCGCCCGCGTCGACGAGAACGACGTTCTTCAGCAGATCTTTCTGGATATTGTTCATATTAATTCCTCAAAGGCTTGCCGGTCTTGAGCATATGGGCTATCCGTTCCTGCGTCTTTTTCTGATGACAGAGGAACATGAAAACCTTCCGCTCCTGGTCGAGCACATACTGCTCGGAAACCTCGATCGGCTGGGAAAGGTTCCCACCGGTCAGGATCTCCGCCACCTTCGTCGCGATAAGGACGTCGTAGTCGCTCATATAGCCGCCCTTCCGGAAGAGGTAGAGCTGGGCTTTGAGCGCTGAATAAGCGCGCGCGCCGTGAAGCGTGATCTTCCTGGGGCGGGGGGGCTGGTAGTTGGGCGCAAGCGCGAGCACCTGGGCCTTCGCCTCGGCGATAAGCCGGCTCTTGTTCATCACGATGATATCTGAGTCGCGCAGATGGCCTATCTGCCTCGCGGCGGGGCCGGAAGCGCTTACTTTGATGTCCGGGCGCAGGACGGTCATCAAAGCCCTGCCGAGGTAAGGCAGCGGGTCAACTTCGCTTCCCGGCGGCAGGTCCTTCGGTATCAGGTCCAGGTTCCGCAGAAGCGCTTCCTTGGTGCCGCCGCCGGCCGGGATAACGCCTACGGCGAATTCCATCAGGCCGATATAGGTCTCGTGAGCCGCGCAGATCCTGGCCGCGTGCAGGCAGACCTCGCAGGCGCCGCCGAAAGTGTAGCCGTAAGGCGCGGCCACCACGGGCTTGGACAGGTACTTGAAGCCCATCAGCGCGTCCTGGAAGTTCTTCGCCATCTCTTCGATGTCTTCGAACTCGTCGTTCAGGATGGATTCTTTCACCAGGTCCAGGTTGGCGCCGGCGGAGAAGTTGTCTCCCTGGCTGCCTATCACCAGGCCTTTGAAGTTATTGTCGCCGGCCACTTTTTTGGCCGCTTTCTTCATCATCGTGATCATGCCCGGCCCGATCGCGTTCATCTTTGTGTGGAATTCAAGGCAGGCCACCCCGTCGCCGAGGTCGATGAGGGAAGCCTCTTTGCTTTCCTCTATGATCTTTCCCTGTTCTTTCAGGTCCCTGAGGACGATCACGCCTTCGGGCGTTACGACTTCTTTATAGGCGCCGGTTTTGAAGTCGAAGAACAGGGTCTTTCCGTTCTTTCTCTGGTAGAAAGATCTGTTTCCCGACTTAAGCAGCGCCTCGACAACTGGCGGGACGGGCTCTTTAGCGGCATTCAGTTTTTCTACTATACTTTCCACGCCGATAGCGTCCCAGGTCTCGAAGGGCCCGAGCTCCCACATGAAGCCGTTCTTAAGGGCGGCGTCCACGGCCATTATATCGTCTGAAACTTCCGGCAGGCGCTCGGCGGCGTAAACCAAAGTCGAGAGCAGGGTTTTCTGCAGGAATTCGCCCACCCTGTCTTTGCCGTTGAAGAGGAACTTGATCCTTTCACCGGCGCTCTCCATGCTTTTGGCGGCGTCGATGCTCGGGAAAGCGACCTTTTTACCGGGGCGGTACTCCAGGGTTTCCGGGTCGATGACCTGGAGGTCCCTTTTGCCGTCCGCTTTCTTTACGTTCTGGTAGAAGCCTTTCCTGGCTTTCTGGCCGAGCAGGCCTTTCTCTATCATCTTCTCTACGAAAAGCGGCATTTTAAGGACGTCCCTGCGCGGGTCGGCCGGGATATGCTCGTAAAGGTATTTCACCACATTGCTGATCACGTCCAGCCCGACTATATCCAAAGTGCGGAAAGTGGCGCTTTTAGGCCAGCCGATAGCTTTGCCGGTCATCTTGTCGACTTCCTCGATAGTGTAGCCGTCGGCAAGCATTACATGGATGATCTTCATCACGCCGGGGACTGCTATCCGGTTCGCGATGAAATCCGGGGTGTCCTTTGCGGGCACTACGGTCTTGCCGAGTTTCCTGTCGCAGAAATCTTTCATATACGCCGCGACTTCGGTCAGGGTCTCGGCGATAGGCGTGATCTCGAGCAGCGGGAGGTAGCGGGGAGGATTGAAAAAGTGGGTCCCGAGGAAATGCTGTTTGAATTCTTCCGGCAGGCCTTTCACCATCGTGTTCAGGGAGATGCCGGAAGTGTTGGAGCTTACTATAGTTCCGGGCTGGCGCACGGCGGCCACTTTTTCCATCAGATCGACTTTTATCTTGAGGTCTTCTTTTACGACTTCTATGATCCAGTCCGCGTCCTTAAGTTTTCCAAGGTCGTCGGTGAAATTGCCGAGCTCTATAGCTTCCGCGAATTCAGGCACGGCGAAAGGCGCGGGCTTAAGCTTTTTAGCAGCTTCCAGGCCTTTTATGGCGAAATGATTCCGGTTCTTGGCGTCTTTCAGCTGTTCGGCGTCGAACATCCAGTCAGGAACTACGTCCAGGAGGAGCACTCCGAACCCGGCGTTAGACAGGTGAGCGGCTATCTGCGAGCCCATGGTCCCGGCGCCCAATACGCCTACTTTCCGTATCTGTTTCATGATGAACCCCTTTAATCCGCAAAATTACCTAATTCGAGGGTCTCTTATCCACTATCTTTTTCGCTTTTACGGCCGACTCCACCTCTATTTTTTCGGAGATCTCCTGGTGCGTGACATAGTGGATGGCGTTAAAGGAAACTTCGGCGTTGCTGATGACCTCTTCGTTCAGGAGATGGGAGAAAGTGTCTTTGTTGACGTTCTCCGCAAGGCAGACATTAAGGATCAGCTCGTCGACTTCGAAAGGGTCGTCGTTCTTTTTTTTGATCTCTATCTGCCATTCGTTGATCTCATGCCTGTCGTCCAGGAAGCGCTCCAGGTCGTTAAGGTTCACCAGCGAGCCCTTGATCTTGGAGAGCTGCACGTTCTTGATATTCGAGGCGCGGGTCAGGTGGCTGGAGATCCTGGGGACGGTCTTTCCGCAATGCGGGCAGGGGGCGTAGCTTATCCCGCCTTTCACCAGGTCGCCGGTACGGTAGCGCAGCACGCAGGTCCCGCGGGCGTCTATCCCGGTGTAGACCAGCTCGCCGTCCTCGCCTTCGCCCTTAACTTCGCCCGTGACCGGGTCGATTATTTCAAAAACTTCCATATCCGGGGAGGTATGGTAGCCGCTGGAGACGCTGATCTCGGTGGGGCATTCCGCCCAGGCGCCGCGCGCCTCGGTGAAGCCATAGGTCCCGAACACTTTCACGTCGGTAGCGCCCATCTCTTTAAGGATAGACGCTATTTTGTTCTTAAAGCCGTTAGGGACGGGGCTCGCGCCTAAAATTATCCGGTTAAGGAAACTGAAGTCCTGGTTTTCAGCCCGGGCCGTTTTCAGCACGTGGTAGACATAGCTCGGCACGCCCAGCAAAAACTGCGGCTTCATTTTCAGGATGGTGCGGATATTCCCTTCCGTCCCCATGGTCTTGCCGCCGCCGGTGCTAAGGACGAAAACATTGGCCGAGAGCCCGCCCAGCACGGCCAGCCAGAAGGCCAGGTGCGGGGCGTAAGGGAACAGGTTCACCAGTCTTTCGTTCTGTATCCCTATCGTTGCTATCATCCTGCCGCCGTAAACCTTCAGGTTCTGTATATCGTAATCGGAATAAAGGAAAGGCATCGGGGTGCTGGTGGTCCCGGCGGTGGAAGTGAGGAAGATAGGCTTGTATTCTTTTTCCAGCGCGGCTTTGAAGGCGGCCTCGCCCTTCAGGGCGCGCCGAAGCATGAACTTCGCGAGCTCCGTCTTCGGAAGGAATTTCTTTATGGTGTCTTTGTCCGGCTGGAGGCAGAAAGCCAGGGTTCCCTTCGCCGGATCCTTCTGGATAGCGTCGCGGAAGTCCTGCTTCGAGGTAAATGGAATGCGGCCGAGGTCTTCCGCCGTCCTGATATCGTCCGGGTTTATCCTGTTGTCGTCGAAAAGCTTGCGGTAATAAGGGCTGAACGGGTACAAATGCCTGGTGACGAAACGGTGCAGTTTCTCGTTCTGCAGCCGCTTCTGTTCGGCCCAGGGGAGGTAGAGTATCTTGTCTTCGTCTTTTATCACATGCTCCGCCTGTATTGCCCGCCTATTTCGAACAAAGCGCCGGTGATCTGCCCGAGGGAGCAGTATTTCGCGGCCTCCATCAGGCTTTCGAAGAGATTCACTCCGCCGAGGGCGTTCTTCTTAAGCTCGGCCAGCGCCGCCGCGGCCTGCTTGTCATAAGTTTTATGAAGGGCCTTAAGCGAAGCGATCTGGTTGGTTTTTTCCTGCTCTGTCGAGCGGATGACTTCTCCGGGCGTCACGGTGGGGGAGCCTTTGGAGGAAAGGAAGGTGTTCACGCCCACTATCGGCATCGCGCCGTCGTGCTTAAGCGTTTCGTAGTGGAGCGATTCTTCCTGGATCTTGCTTCTCTGGTACATGGTCTCCATCGCGCCGAGCACGCCGCCGCGCTCGCTCAGCCTGTTGAATTCCGCCATGACGGCCTCTTCCACCAGGTCGGTTAGCTCCTCGATAATGAAAGAGCCCTGCGAAGGATTCTGGTTGAAGGCTAGTCCGAGCTCGCGGTTGATGATAAGCTGTATGGCCATAGCGCGGCGCACCGACTCTTCGGTGGGCGTGGTTATCGCCTCGTCGTAAGCGTTGGTGTGAAGCGAATTGCAATTGTCGTAGATCGCGTACAGGGCCTGCAGCGTGGTCCTGATATCGTTGAAGTCTATCTCCTGGGCGTGCAGCGACCGCCCCGAGGTCTGGATATGGTATTTCAGCTTCTGGGAAAGCGAATTAGCCTTGTACTTATGCTTCATCGCTTTCGCCCAGATGATCCTGGCGACCCGGCCTATGACCGAGAACTCCGGGTCCATACCGTTGGAGAAGAAGAAGGAGAGGTTAGGCGCGAATTTGTCTATGTCCATCCCGCGCGAAGCGTAATACTCGACGTAAGTGAAGCCGTTGGCCAGGGTGAAAGCCAGCTGGGAGATAGCGTTCGCGCCGGCCTCGGCGATATGGTAGCCGGAGATGGAAACGGAATAGAAATTCCTGATCCCGTGGTCGATGAAGTAAGCCTGCACGTCGCCCATCAGCTTCAGGGAGAAATCTATGGAATAGATGCAGGTGTTCTGCGCCTGGTCTTCCTTCAGGATGTCGGACTGCACTGTCCCGCGCACCTTGGCCATGGTCTCGGCTTTGATCTTTTCGTAAACGTCGCGCGGCAGGACCTGGTCGCCGGTGACGCCGAGAAGCATAAGTCCCAGCCCGTCATTGCCTTCCGGCAGTTTGCCGTGGTAAGAAGGCCGGGTGGTCCCTTTTGCCTTGTATAGCTGTTCGATAGTTTTAAGCGTCTTTTTCTCGAGGCCGTTGGCGCGGATATAAAGCTCGCACTGCTGGTCTATGGCCGCGTTCATGAAATAAGCCGTCATGATCGGGGCCGGGCCGTTTATCGTCATCGAAACCGAAGTCATCGGGTCGGCCAAATTGAAGCCTGAATAAAGCTTCTTCGCGTCGTCGAGGCAGGCGATGGAAACGCCGGAATTGCCTATTTTGCCGTAGATGTCGGGGCGGATATCCGGGTCGGCGCCGTAGAGCGTCACCGAGTCGAAAGCCGTGGAAAGCCGCTTGGCCGGCTGCCCTTTTGAAACGTAATGGAAGCGCTTGTTCGTCCTTTCGGGCCCGCCTTCTCCGGCGAACATCCTGGTAGGGTCCTCGCCCTCGCGCTTGAACGGGAATACGCCCGCGGCGTAAGGGAATTCTCCGGGGACATTCTCTTTCAGGTTCCATTTAAGGATATCGCCCCAGGCCTTGTAGCCCGGCATCGAAATTTTGGGTATCTGGAGGTGGGACAGCGATTCCACATGGGTCTTTACCTTTATCTCTTTGTCCCTGACTTTGTAGGTGAAGAAATCGCTTTTATAGCACTCCAGCCTTTTGTCCCAGTGCTCGAGCACTTTTTTATTGTGATCTTCCAGTTTATGCTCTGTTTCTTTGTAAGTATTTTCAAGGCGCTTTATTATCGGCGCGTCAGCGGCGTTTCCGCCCAGCGTTTTAATGGTTTCGCGGATAGAGTACAGTTTCTGCGCGATGTCCGCCTGCTCGAGAGCGCGCTTATTGTAATCGTGGATGGTCTCGGCTATCTCGGAGAGATACCGCACCCTGTTGGGGGGGATGATCTGGATCTTCTGGTACTGTTTGCCGGCCTCGACAGGCTTGCTCTTGAAGGCCGCTCCGGTCTTTTTCGCGATCTTGCCGATGAGCGCGCCATAAAACTTGTCCACGCCTTCGTCGTTGAACTGCGAGGCGATAGTTCCGAAGACAGGCAGGTCTTCCAGCTTCGCGTGCTCGGAGCGGCGGCTGCGGGCGTACTGCTTCCTCACGTCGCGCAGGGCGTCAAGCGCGCCTTTTTTTTCGAATTTATTGATGGCTACCATGTCGGCGAAATCAAGCATGTCTATTTTTTCCAGCTGCGTTGCGGCGCCGTATTCCGGCGTCATCACGTAGATGGAAACGTCGCTGTGGTCCACTATCTCGGTGTCGGACTGGCCGATGCCGGAGCTTTCGAGGATTATCGCGTCGAAGCCTGCCGCTTTGCAGACGCAGAGCGCGTCCTTGACGTACTTCGACAGGGCCATATTGGACTGCCTGGTGGCCATGGAGCGCATATAGACGCGCGGGCTGCTGACCGCGTTCATCCTAATTCTGTCGCCCAGCAGCGCGCCGCCGGACCTGCGCTTGGACGGGTCCACCGAGAGCACGGCTATGTTCCTGTCGGGGAAATCGGCCAGGTAGCGCCTGATGACTTCGTCAACCAGCGAGGACTTGCCCGCGCCGCCCGTGCCGGTGAAGCCTATTACGGGTATCTTTTTGCCAGCCGCTTTCTTCGCGAGCTTCTTCAGAAGGTCCGCCGAGCGCTCCGGGTAATTTTCCGCGGCCGAGATCATCGCGGCCACCGACCTGAAATCTTTGGAGCTCACCTTCTCCGCGCTGAGCTTGGCGTCGTTGCCGGTGGGGAAATCGGCGAGCTTAAGGGTGTCGTTGATCATTCCCTGCAGCCCCATCCTGCGGCCGTCGTCGGGCGAGTAGATCCTGGCTATGCCGTAGGCGTGCAGTTCTTTTATTTCCTCGGGAAGGATAACCCCGCCGCCGCCGGCGATGATCTTTATATGCCCGCAGCCCTGCTGCTTGAGCAGGTCGTACATGTATTTGAAGGACTCGAGGTGGCCGCCCTGGTAGGAGGTGATGGCTACCGCCTGCACGTCCTCCTGGATGGCGCAGGCCACTATCTCAGCTACGGACCTGTTATGCCCGAGGTGTATAACCTCGGCGCCGCTGGCCTGGAAGATCCGGCGCATCACGTTTATCGAAGCGTCATGCCCGTCGAATAAAGAGGTGGCGGTGGCTATCCTGATATGGTTTTTAGGTTTGTAGATCTTTTCGGTGTTCATAGTTTTATCCGCTGAGCCGGGCGGCTGGAAAGCCGCTTCGCCGGTCAGCTGCCCAACTGCGCGGCCGCTTCGCTGATCTCTTTTCGCGCCTGCAGGAACTCGTTCCAGATGGCATCCACTATTTCTCCGGCAGGCAGGATCCCTTTCAGCAGGGATGCGGCCTGGCCGATCTCGAGCTCCCCGTTCTCTACGTCGCCTTCGAACATCCCCTTCCCTGCCCTGCCTTTCCCGAGCAACTGCGTCAGCTCTTCGGGGGTCGCGCCGCGGCTCTCGAGCTCCAGGACTTCGGCGCAAAATTTATTCCGCAGCAGCCTTACCGGCGCCAGCTTTTTCAGCGCGAGGACGGTTCCGCCTTCTTCGCATTCGACTACTTTCTGTTTGAAGCCGGCGCTGGCCGAGCATTCCCAGCTGGCCACGAAGCGGGTGCCCATTTGTACGCCTTCGGCGCCTAAAACCATGACCGCAAGCATGGCCCTGCCGCCGGTTATGCCGCCGGCGGCTATCAAAGGGATCTTTATGGTTTCCCTCACCTTCGGGATAAGACAAAGGGTGGTCGTTTCCTCGCGGCCATTGTGCCCGCCGGCCTCGAAGCCCTCGGCCACTACCGCGTCTACGCCCGCCGCTTCGCACTTGGCGGCGTACTTCGCCCCCGGGACCACGTGCGCTACCTTTATGCCCTTATCTTTCAGAAAAGACGTCCAAAGGTCCGGCTTTCCGCCCGAAGTGAAAACTATTTTAACGTCCTCGTCCACGATAACCTTCATGGTCTCCTGGAGGTGCGAGAAAAGGAGCGGGACATTGACCCCGAAAGGTTTGTCGGTGGCCTCTTTGCATTTGAGGATATGGGCGCGCAGCATCTCCGGCGACATTGACCCGGCCCCGATAAGGCCCAGCCCGCCGGCATTGCTGACGGCAGAGGCCAGCTCCCAGCCGCTGCACCAGACCATCCCGCCCTGTATGATGGGGTATTTAATGCCGAAGAGTTCCGTTACCCTGTTCATCCGGCTGACTCCTTAAAAGAAACTTGGGTAGAGGGATTAGGAAAGCCGGCGGGCGGCGGATATAAATAACTTTGCGCCTTTATATATATACCCGTGAGCCATGGTAGGGTCATAGATAAAGAGTATATAACCAAATGCGGCAGTTAGACAACCTTTTTTAGTCCTTTTGCAGGCAGAACAGGCTATCCGTCAGAGTTTTGTCACTTTCAGATAAGAACCCTTATAGACCGTGGAATTATTGGGGTTCGGGGCCGCGTGCTGTATCGTAAGGTTCCCCGAGCTGCTTGTGGTTATTATGCCTTTGATCAGGATCCCGCCAGTCAGCACAATTTCCGTAAGATAGTTCTGCGTTGCCGTATTAATAGCGGTTATTCTCGAGTTCATCATCGCAGCGCTGGAGACAGGCCCATAGATGACGGCCTCAACAGTTGCGCCAGCGGCGGGATAGGCTACGGCATATTGAAGGCCGACCGCGGTTGCGCCGGCGCCGCAGGATAATTCAGCCTCGAACTGATAGGTGGCATTCGCAAGCAAAGCGACACTAAGCATGGGAATGTCGGCCAAGGTCGGAGTAGCGTTGATATTATTCGCCTGGGTTACTGCATATACCGGCCCGGCAGGCGCCGCCCAGGCCGCCAGACCGACGGCATCGGAAGTCAGCACCTTGCCGGCGCCCTGGGAACCGTCAGCTAACTTAAAGGTTCCGATAACGGTAAGCGTGGAGGTCGGGACAAGAGTACCGATGCCCACATAGTTGCTGTTGTTGAGGAACATGCCGCCATCGGCAGTATTAGTAGAGGCCGTAGCCAGGAACCCGCCCCGGTTCTTGAACCAGGTCCTGTCGACAACATTATTCTCGACCACCACAGCCGCTGAATCCGACCAGGTAAAGGTTCCGTTGGCGGTTGAACTGGATTTATACCCTGCGGCGAATGAATTATTGCCTTTCGCGGTGTTCTCCAGTCCTCCGGCTACGGTGGAATACAGCCCGATAGCCGTGTTTATATATCCGCCGGATACGGTGGCGGCATCCATGGAGCTGACGTTCTGACGTCCGCCTGATACTGTGGCATAATTAGCGCTTGCGGTGTTAGTAAATCCGCCAGCCACAGCGGTATAGTTGCTGCTCGCTATATTGTCCGCCCCGCCGGCCACAACCGACATCTGGCCGCTTGCCGTATTACCCCAGCCGCCGGCCACGGCGGAGTAGCTGTTGCTGGCCGCATTTGCCTTTCCACCTCCCACAGTGGAGAATGAGCCGGTGGCCGTGTTGGTCTGTCCTCCTGATACGGTAGCGGATAAACTGCTGGCAGTGTTGGACTGTCCGCCGGTTACAGTGGTCCAGATGCCGCTCGCCGTATTAGACTGTCCGCCGGCCGCGGTGGCCCAATCTCCGGTCGCTATATTAGATTGTCCGCCGCCTACAGTGGCGACATAGCCCCCCGCGGAATTAGAGTTTCCGCCGGAAACGGTGGTATAGGTATTGCTGGACGTGCTATTGTTTCCAAAGGCAATCGAGCCAAGCCCGATATTATTGGAATCCCAGGAAGCTCCGGCTACAATTCCCGCCCTGAGCGCGCCTTTCTCCGGTATCCACATTAAACGGGTTCCTGCTCCGGAGAAAGCCACTCCGCCAGTCGTCCCGGTTGAGTATATGCCGCCGTTAGTAAAATAGGCCGAAGACGAAAAATAAGTAGCCCTCGTAAAGGAATTCTCCCCGGTAAAGGTTTGCGTCGACGCTTTATAGACGTCCCCGCCTGTGACAGGGGCCTGCCAGTTTGCCAGGCCGGCCGCGTTGGATGTCAGCACATACCCGTTGGTCTGCGTCCCGTCGACTAATTTGAACGTGCCCACAACGGTAAGCGTAGAGGTAGGCACGGTAGTCCCTATGCCTACATTGCCCGCTGAAACGATCAGCCCTGACGATATCGTAACCCCCGGCAGAGAAGGATCCAGCGCGGTGAAAGCCGTTGTAGATATGAAAGTGTTCGAGCCGGTAAAGGTCTGCGTGGACGCTTTATAGACATCCCCGCCGCCTCCGCCCGCTACCGCCCATCTTGCCAGGCCGTTCGCGTCGGAAGTCAGAACCCTGCCGGCGGCCGCCGAGCCGTCGATCAGCTTAAATGTTCCCACCACGGTAAAGGTGGAGGGAACCAACATCGTCCCTACAGCTACATAGCCGGAACTGTCTACGGAGAAGGCGGCGCCTCCCGCATTTGTCGTGTTCGTGATCAGGAACCCGCCCCTGTTCTTGAACCAGGTCCTGTCGGCCACATTATTATTTACTAAAGCCCCTTCGGAATCGGACCAGGTAAAAGCGCCGTCGGCGGTTGAGCTGGATCTGTAGCCTGCAGCGAAAGAATAATCATTGTTAGCGGTATTTCCTATTCCTCCGGCTGCGATAGACCAATCACCGTTAGCTGCATTCGAGTCTCCGCCCGTCACAGTAGAATAAAAACCTGTTGCTTTGTTGCGAGCCCCGCCTGTCACGGAGGCTTTTTCGTTGCTTGCCGTGTTGCCGGTGCCGCCGGCTATGTTGGCATATAGCGCGGTTACATTATTATCAGTGCCGCCTGCTACATTGCTGGCGCCGCCGCTTGCCGTATTGTTCCGCCCTCCGGCTACAGTGTCGTAGAAGTAGCTTGCCGTGTTGCTATCGCCGAAAGCTGTTGAAAAATCCCCGATATTGCCGGCATCCCACTGGGCGCCGGTTACCTTCCCGGCCCTGAGCGCGTATTTCTCCGGTATCCACATGAAGCGCGCTCCGGAGCCGGAGAAAGGCACCCCGCCTACAGCTCCGGTAGAGTAAATTCCGCCGCCCGTCACATAGGTTGCGGATGAAAGATATGTAGCTCCCTGGAAGCTGTTATTTCCTGTAAAGGTCTGCGTAGAGGCGAGATAAACGTCGCCGGCCCCGAAAACCGGCTTGTGGTTGACCATAGGCCAATCCACGCCGTTCGCCCAGGCTGAGGTCCCGCTGTTCACGGAATACGCGGCGGTGCCGCTGTTGATAGAGTATAAAGCGTAAGCCGAGGAGACAATTTTGTAGCGTGGGGTCATTTCAAGATCGGTCCCTACCGTCACGCCTAGCCAATAGGAGGTCGAAAAGCTTATGCCATAAGTGCTGAAAGATGTGGCCGAGCCGAGCAGTACGCTGTAAAGGCCGGTGCTGTCGGGGACTACGTCCTGGTTCTCGGACCAGACTAAAGAGCCGCCGGTGGCGGTCGTATAGAATTTGAAGACCATGGGGACCGAGACAGTGATCGCGGTACCGGCGGAGTCTGTAAGTTTGCCCTGGAAATTTATAAGTTCGGGAACAGCAGCTCTCGCGGAGTTTGCCGCGAAGATCAAAATCGTAAACAAGGCCGCCAGTGCGGCATTTGAAATTTCTTTTTGTATTCTGCTTTTCATGAACTACCTCCAATCAGTTTTCATCAAAAAATCAGGGCTTAACCTGCTGCGAGGTGCTCCCCATGGTCAGGATGGCTATCACGCGGCGGTTTATCTGGCGGCCTTCATCGGTCGCATTCGAGACGGCGGGCTGGGCTTTTCCTATGCCCTTATAGGACAGGCGGCCGGCTTTCAGGCCGTTAACCTCTATAAAATGTTTCATGACGGAATTGGCCCTGTTATTGGAAAGCCTGATATTATATTCGCTGGAGCCGTGGTCGTCGGTATGTCCCTGCAGCTCTATCCGCGCCGAGGGATTGGCCGCCATGAACGCCGCTATTTCTTTTAGCTGGCTTGCGTAGGCTCCCCTGAGGTTGGCTTTGTCGAAATCGAACTCTATGAGCAGTTTCAGGCATAATTTCTCGGCCTGGTCCCAGTGGCAGGCGGGGTCGCCGGCGGCGCCGAGAACGGCGTCAACTACGCCCGGGGTTACTGAGCCCGGGGCGGCTACCAGCGTAAGCCTGTCGATCGCCTGCAGCTCAACCTTCGTCCCTACCTGGCAGCCGGCGGCGTCCACGGCTATTCCTGCCGGAGTTCCGAGGCAGTTATCCAGCGAATCCACTACCCCGTCGGCATCGGCGTCAAGCAGGCAGCCAGTCGCGCCGACAGCGGCGCCCGGAGTAGTGCCAGGGCAGGCGTCAAGATAATCCGGCACGCCGTCAGCGTCCGTGTCCGGGGGGCAACCGGCCGCGTTGACCGCGGTTCCGGTGGAAGTGCCGGGGCACTTGTCTAAATAATCCGCCACCCCGTCAACATCAGTGTCCAGCGGGCAGCCAACAGCGTCAACGGCCGTTCCCGTTGAGGTGCCGGGGCATTTATCGAAAGGGTCAGTAATTCCGTCAGCATCGGTATCGGCGGGGGCGGTGATCACCTCTGCGGCAACCGGAGCGGGGGCAGGAACAGGAATAGGGGTGGGCACCGGGATAGGCGCAGGGGCAGGCGGCTCAGCTTTCGCGGCCGGAGCGGCAAATTTTATTCCCAGCGAGATCCTGTGCGTAATTCCGAGGTCAGTGAAAGAATTCCAGGCATAGTCGAGCCGGTAATCGTTCCAGCCGACGCCGAGGCCGGCGGTCAAGCCTGAAAGCGCTCCGAGTTCCTTGACCGTATCGCCCTTATACCCGCCCCTGGCCGCAAGAATAAAAGCGCCGAAAGCGCGCGTATATTCGGCGCCGGCGTGCAGATTAATATCTTGTTCCGTATAGGTCAGGTCCGAGGCCAGCAGTAAATTCTTAAAAAGCGCCAGGGACCCTCCCGCGCGGATAGTCAGCGGGAGGGGATATTCTTCGGCCGCGTATTTTGCCTTTGTTCCGAAGTTCTGTACCGCCAGGCCGACGCTCAGCTTTCTTCCCCAGGGCCGGAAGCCGCTGTAGAGAGCGCCCAGGTCCGCTGCGAAGGACTGCGCGCTTTGGCTGTCTATGCGCGAGGTTATATATTTCAGGTTAGCGCCAAGCGCCAGGCTGCCCAGCGGGCGGGCATAGGAAACAAGCCCCATCATGTCCGCCGCGCTGTAGCTCTCCGCTAGCCGGTTCCCTAAATAGTCGGCTTTTTGAATGGTTCCGGAATTGAGAATGTTGAAGCCGGCGCCTATGCTTCCGCCCAGCGCCGGGCGGCCGTAAAAGAAGTTTGAATAGGAGATGTCCTCGAACCACAGGGCGTGCGTCATGGATAATTCGCCGCGCTTCATGCCGGCCAGTCCGGCGGGATTCCAATAGACCGCATTAACATCGTCGGCCAGTCCCGTGAAGACTTCGCCCATAGCCGAAGGCCTGGCGCCTACGCCAAGCTGGAGGAATTGAAAAGCGCTTGTTCCCCGGGCGCCTCCCGCAAAAGCGGGAGCGGGGCCGCACGGGAGAGCTAACGCCGCGAGGGCCGCCGAGATCAGGATATTTTTCGGCGTCATTATCTTATCACCGAGAATTTGCCTTTAGCTTTGCAGACGCCCGGGGAGGTGAGGAAGAAAATGTAAACGCCGCTCGCCAGCTTTTGTCCGTCGGCATTAGCGGCGTCCCATTCGTAATAGTCGACCGAGCTGTCGGTCTTGTGAAGCTCGGTCATCAATTTGCCGGTGATGGCAAAGATCTTTATGGTCGCGGCTGCCGGCAGATGCTTAAAGGTAAGCTTGCCGGCATGGAAGCGGCCAGGAGTGTTCGGCTCGAAGGGATTGGGATAGACGTAGGGGTCGCAAGAGCCGGAGGGAGGAGAAGGGGGCGCGGCCGGGTCGACGCTGCCGCCTGTAATGATGTAGTGGGCGCTTTGCGCGGGACCGGTCATGGCCCGGCCAAGTATGCCGGTGTGGATCTTGTAATTAGCGGAAACCGTATCCGTCGTCCCGTTGATCATTACCGGGATGGAAACAAAATAATGGACGCTTAACAGTACGCCGGCGTAAGCCAGTGAGCCGGCCAGCGCGGTTGCAAGAATTAATAAAACTGTTTTGCGGCAGCGCCGCAAAGACCCGAACGACATGAAGTTCCCTTTTAAAAGACCAACGCTGCCCGCCGTTGATTAAAATTAATGCGGCGGTTGATGTAAAGCAATAAAAAACGGCGATACATGACCGTAGAGAGAATTTGTAAATGATTTTTACGCTGTTTTAAAAACGGGGGTTTTTAAGCGGAATCACTAATTCTTTCTACCTAACCCGAACTGCTTTACTATTATACGACATCCTGAGCGGCTGTCGTATTATTTCGGCGCCGCTGGCGCGGCGCCGGTGACTATTTCGGAGAGGTCGCGGACTTCCACGCCCGTTGCCCCGAGGTCTTTGATCCCGTCAGAGAGCATCTTCATGCAATAAGGGCAGGAAGTGGCTATTACGGAAGGCTTTGTTTCGAGCAATTGTTTCACCCTTGTGTGGTTGATCCTGGGTTCGCCTTCCTCGAGCCAGAACCGGCCGCCGCCGGCGCCGCAGCAGAAGCCTTTGGTTTTTGACCTTTCATGCTCGGAGACTTCAAGGCCGGGAACGCCCGCCAGGATATCGCGGCTGGGCTGGTAGACCGAGTTGACTCGCCCGAGGTAGCAGGAATCATGTATGACGGCGCGGCCCTGCTCATTTCCCGCGGGTTTCAGCTTGCCGGCTTCCATCAGCTTCGCGATAAGCTCCGAGTGGTGCAGAACTTCGTAGTTGCCGCCGAAATCCGGGTACTCGTTCTTGAAAGTGTTGTAGCAGTGCGGACAGGGCGTGATTATCTTTTTAACTTTCAGCTCTTTGAAAAGCTCGACGTTGGCTTCGATGAGCGCCTGGCCTACGGCCTCCTCGCCCAGCCGGCGGGCGGTCTCGCCGCAGCAGGTCTCGCTTTCGCCAAGCACGGCGAAGGAGACGCCCTGCTCCTTGAGCAGCGCGGCCAGCGAGCGGCTGACTTTCTGCGCGCGGTCGTCGAAGGCGGAGTTGCAGCCGAGATAAAGCAGGTATTCCGCGTCCGGGGTATTCTCGAGCAGCGGTATGTCCAGGCCTTTGGCCCATTCCATCCGCTTCTCCGCGCCCATGCCCCAGGGGTTGCCGTTGGTCTGCATGCCTTTGAAGACGCGCTTGAGCTCGGGCGGGAACTTGCCTTTCATCAGGACTTCGCTGCGGCGCATCGAATTAAGGCGCTGGACGTGGGAGATGTTCAGCGGGCAGGCCTGTTCGCAGGCCTGGCAGGTAGTACAGTCCCAGATCTCCTGCGGGGTGACGACGTCCGGAACCATGTCTTTGGAGGGCTCTTTTGTCTTGTCGCCGGAAAGCAGGCGGGCGGCTTCATCGTCCACGAGGAAATGCTTCTGCTTGTTTATCACGTCTCGGGGGGAGAGCTTTTTGTTCGTGCTCGCGGCGGGGCACATATCGGTGCATCTTCCGCACTCGGTGCAGGTATAGAGGTCCAGCGCCTCTTTCCAGGTCAAATTCTCTATATTCGGCGTGCCGTAGGTCTCCACCGATTCGTCTTCCAGCGGCAGCTTCGTGAGCCGACCGCTGCGGTGCAGCGGGCGCAGGTAAACGTTGAAGATCGCCGAGATGATGTGCATGTGCTTGCCGGAGGGCAGGTAGACCAGGAAGACCAGAATGCCCAGGCAATGAAGAATGAACGCCGTGTGGCCGGCGAGCGGCGACGAGGCCCCGCGGAGCCCGGCCTCGAAGATCATATCGGTCACCATGAGGCCGAGTATCATCAGCAGTACGAACAGGGCGTCGGGGGTGTTAAGCAGCCGGGGGATCTTGAGGATATATCTGCGCACCAGGGCGTAAATTACCATCACGGTCACCAGGGTGACGGCGGCGTCCTTGAGCAGGGCGAAACCATGGCCGGCGAAAGTATCGGGGCCCAGGCCGGGCAGGAAAAAATCGAAGCCGTAGAAAGCCATCCCGAACATCGTGATGGTGCGGAGAGACAGGATGCAGAAGCCCCAGAAAATGAAAGCGTGCATCAAGCCGGGCTTGAAGTCCTGGAAAAGCTTCTTCTGCTCCAGGAAGATGGTCAGGACTTCTTTCAGACGCGTGCCGTGTTCGGCGATCGGGTCCGGCACGGGCGAGCAGGCTTTGAGGAGGCGGTATTTGAGGTATACGGCCCGGAAGAAGAAGACCAGGGCCGTCGGTATGGCGGCCCCTATGATGAAACCTTCGGTTATATTCCAGTTCATAAATTAAAAGGAACCGGGGAAGAGCTCCCTTGAACTCCTTCCCTGCTCTCCGCACGCTGCCGCCGGTCCTTATTTCGCGTCGGCGGGGCGGCGGTAGACTATCGCCACTACGGTCCTGTCATTTCCGCCCATGCTTATCGATAAAGCGTAGGGGCGGCTTTCGGGGATCTCGATCTGCCAGGCGCCGGCCTTGCCGGTAAGCTGTTCCCAGATCGTTATGGCCTGGCGTACGCCGGTAGCGCCGGTCGGGTGTCCCCAGCCTACAAGGCCGCCGGTGGTGTTAAAAGGTATCTTCCCGTTCCTTGCGGTATTGCCGGCGCTTACGAAGTCCGCGCCTTCGCCCTGTTTGGCCAGGCCTATGGCCTCCACCGAGAGGATGCCGGTGATGGTGAAGCAGTCATGGCACTCGACGGTCCCGAGGTCGGCAGCGGTTATACCGGCGGATTCCAGCGCCCTTCTTACGGCCTCGGCCGTGGTGTCGAGCCGCGTGAGGTCGGCGGGGGCCGCCGTCAGGTCGGCTTCCACCTGGCCGAAGCCCACGACTTCGATCGCGTCTTTTTTAGCTATGCCGGCTTTTTTCAGGCCTTCTTCCGAGAGCACGGCTATGGCGGCCGCGCCGTCGGAGACTTTGGAGCAGTCGTAAATAGTGAGGTTCTCCACGAAAGACTTCGGGTTAGGCTTGCACATCGCCGCCGCTTCCAGGTCCTCCTGCCTGTTCTGATGCTCCTGCGCGGTGGGAACGAGCCTGGCGTTCTCGATGGCGTTCCTGTACCAGCGCGCCATGCCCTTGCGGGCGCGCTCGAGGCCGAATTTCTTGAAATAGTCGCCGGCCCGGTCGCTGAACTTCCCCGGGAAAAAATAAGCGTGCCCGGTCTTGCGCTCTTTATACCAGCCGGCCCCGGCCAGGATATCCGCGCCGTAGACCGCTTTAACGGTGTTCTGCACTTCCACGCCTATGGTCAGAACGGTTTCCGCCGTTTCGGCCAGCACGGATTTGACAGCGGTGACCAGCGCCAGCCCGCCGGAGCAGCAGGCCCCTTCCACGCGGCAGCTTGGTTTCCATTTCAGACCTTCGTCGATGAAGGGGATCAGGCCGGCCAGGTTTCCCTGGTTATTGAACTTCGAGGCCATGAAATTGCCGATGACGCCCTCGTCGATATTGGCGGCGCCGCCCGCCATCTTAAGGGTGGCCTGCCCGGCTTCCTTGATATATTCTTCCAGGCCGGGCCTGGGCTTCTTGGGATTGAACTCCTTCCGCCCGCTGCCCAAAGATATGGTGTTGTAGCCGGCCGCCATGAATATCCGTCTTCTTAATTTTTTCATTTTACCATCTCTCTTTTAAAGTAATTGTTTATGGGTCCGTAAACGTGGTAGAAGCCGGAAAGGAGCACCGTGTTCACGTCCTCTTCTTTCTGGGCCACTTTATCCGAAACGAGCTTAAGGCCGATCTCGCGGGAGCGCTCGCCGTAGCGCATGGCCAGGACGGCTCCCGGGGAGCTCATCGCGGCGAGCTTGGCAAAGAATTCCTCGAGCGCGGCTTCTTTCTTCGGATGTTTTACCGCCGACTTCCAGCTGAGTGCCGGCTGCGGGAGCGGGCCCATCTTCGCGTCGCAGGCGGCCTGGAAGGAAGCGACCGGGACATACTGCTTCGCTTCAGGGTCATAGATAGCGGCGGGGCGGTTCTTCTCGTACTTGAAGAAGCCGTCCTTCTGCGAGCCGTCTGAGAACTGGCCGCCCTTCACTCCGGCGGCTATCAGCCTGTCCAGCAGCGGGCTATGGATGGTCTCGCCGGGGAAACGCTCGGCCATCACGCTCATGATGTACTGGCAGACGTCGAGCCCGACATAGTCGATCAGCTGGAAAATGCCCATCGGGCGGATCAGGAAATCCTGGGTGGCCCTGTTCACCATGTAGACGGCTTCCGCGAAAGGCATTTCTTTTGAAAGGCGTTCCGCCTCCGCGATGCCGTGCAGCGCGTCGCGCATGAAATGGCCGTTGCCGATGAACCCGGCGAAGTCGTTGGAGGGCACTACGATCTTCCTCAGGTTCTTGGAGTAAGCGAGAGCGAATTCCACAAGCTCGTCCTTCGTGGAGGCGGCCCGGATAAGCTCCACCAGTTTCTGGATGGCGGGGGGGTTGTAGAAGTGGACGCCGAGCAGGCGGCCGCCCAGGCCGGCCTTCTCGTCCAGCTCGTGCACCGGGATTGAGGAGGTGTTGGTGAAGAACCAGGGCGCGTTCGCGCTGTTCTTGTTTATCTGGGAAAGCAGCTTTATCTTCAGCGCGGGGTTCTCTATAACGGCCTCGAAGACCAGGCCTGAAGCGTAGGCCGATTCGAGCACGACGGTGGGACGCACGATGGCGCAGACGTCGGCCACATAGCGGTCCACTATGTCCTTATTGTCTATGAGGTCGGCGTTATTCTCGTAGACTTTGCGCAGCTGCACTATTTTCTTTTCGGCGGCTTTCTGGACCTGTACCTTCAGGTACTTCATGAGCCCGTCCAGGGCCTTGTTGGAGACGTCGACGGCGTTCAGCACGAACTGCCTGTCCTTGTTCTCCGGTTTCAGGCTGAGGTCGGCCATCTCCATTGCGGTAAGCAGCAGAATTCCGCTGCCCATTTTCCCGGACGCGCCGAGCACGGTAACGTTCTCAAGTCTTTCAGCGTAGTTCATATCGCTTTCTCCATGGTCCAGTTCGGTTTGCGTTTTTCGAGGAACGCTTTCATGCCCTCGGTCCCTTCATTGCCGAAAAGGGTCCCGAATTCTCCGGCTTCCAGGTCGCAGCCTTTTTCGAAGCCGCTCAGCAGGCCGGCGCGCGCGAGCTTCTTAGCTTTGCGGACGGCCTTGGGGCCTTTCGACGCTATTTTCTGCGCGAGTTTGATCACTTCCGGCATAAGCTGGTCGGGTTCCACTACTTTCTGGACCAGTCCCATGCGCAGCGCTTCTTCGGCGGAGATAAGGTCGCCGGTGAGCAGCATGTAAAGCGCGTTGCCCAGCCCGGCCTGGCGGGGGAGCCGCTGGGTTCCGGCGTAGCCGGGCACGAGGCCGAGGTTCACTTCGGGCTGGCCGAACTTCGCGGCGGAGCTGGCTATCCTGATATCGCAGGCCATCGCCAGCTCGCAGCCGCCGCCCAGCGCGAAGCCGTTCACGGCGGCGATCACGGGTATTTCAAGGTTTTCAAAGCTGTTGAAGGTGGCCTGCCCGGCCTTCGAGAAAGCCGAGCCTTCGGCGGAATTCATCCCGACCATCTCGGCTATGTCGGCGCCGGCGACGAAAGCTTTCCCTTCGCCGGTGATGACCAAAGCTTTCAGCTCCGGCCTGCGGGCCACGGAGGCGATAAGGTCGTCCATTTCTTTGAAGAAAAGGGAGTTGAGGGCGTTGAGGGCTTTTGGTCTGCTGAGGGTGACGGTAAGTATGCCGTCGGCTTCCGCGGTCTTCAAGATCTGATAATCCATCAGTGGGCCTCCTGGATAAGTACGAGTTAGAATGGGTTGCCTGAGTTCGGCTTCCGGGCGTCGCGGGGACCGGAACGCAAAACACGTTCGGGCACACCGTGCCCTCACTCGGTATTCGCCCTCCGCGCTTATGCAAGCGTCGGGCTCAACGACGGTTTTGCTAACCCGGTCCCTGCGCCGTCCGGAAGGCGCGCTTAGGGGAATTACAGAAAGAACATTTATTTAACTACTTTCAGCAGCTCCTCTTTAAGTACGGGCACTACCTTGAAGAGGTCCCCTACTATCGCGAAATCGGCTTTTTCCATTATGGGCGCGTCGGGGTCGGTGTTAACGGCGATGATGAACTTGGAGGTTCCCATGCCGGCGAAATGCTGGGTTGAGCCGGAGATCCCGCAGGCGATATAAAGGACGGGCGAGACGACTTTGCCGGTCTGGCCTACCTGGTGGGAATATTCTATCCAGCCTTCGTCCACGGCCACGCGGGAAGCGCCAACGGCGCCGCCGAGGGTTTTGGCCAGGTCCTCTATGACCTTGAAGCCGGCCGCCCCGCCGGTGCCGCGGCCGCCGGAGACTATTATCGTGGCTTCAGCCACGTCCATCACGCCTTCGGCGGCTTTGATAGCCTTCAGGACCTGGGCGCGGATGGCCGCGGTTTCCGCGGAAAGGGGGATGATCTCGGGCGAAGCGGCGGGCTTCTCCGTTACGGGGAAGACATTGGGGCGGAGGGAGATAACCTTCTTATCGGCGGTCAGCTCCACGTCGGCCAGGAGCTTGCCGGAATAGACCGGGCGGACGACCGTCAGGGGCTTGGCGTCGTATTTTATCTCGGTCACGTCTATCGCCAGCGCGGCGTCCAGCTTCGCGGCGAGGCAGGCCGAGAGGTCCCGGCCCAGGGCCGTAGCGCCGGTCAGGAAAACGTCGGCGCCGCACTGCTCGCCGGCGGCGGCGAGCGCGTCGGCGTAGGCTTCGCCGGAGTATTTCTCGAAAGCGGGCCCGTCGGCGGCGTAGATCTTCGAAAAACCCATGTTCCCCAGCTCGGGGAGCAGGTCTTTGCCGTTGAAAAGCACGGCGCAGAGCGGGGCGTTCTGCGCCGCGGCCAGCTTCGCGCCGGCGCTCGCGGCTTCGCGCGTTACCTTCCTGATCTTGCCTTCCGAAGTTTCTATCCAGACGAGGACACCAGCCATAGTTAGCTCCTTAAAAGGTTTAAATTACTTTCGCCGTGCCTGAAAGCCAGGCCAGGCATTTTCCCGTGACTTCTTCGGGGGTTCCGGTTATCTTGACGCCCGCGGCCCTGGCCTGGGGCAGGCGCAGCGCGGTGACGCGGCTTTTGGGCGCGGCGGCCGTGAGGCCGAGCTCCGCCAGCGTCATCTTCTTAATTTCTTTGTTCTTCGCGCGTTTGATGGCGATAAGAGTGGGGTAGCGGGGCTCGTTGAGCCCTTTCTGGCAGGAGATGGCGGCGGGGAGAGTGGTCTCTATTTCCAGGGAGCCGCCTTCGATGTCGCGGACCACCACGGCCTTGTCTCCGGTTACCTCTATCTTGCTCGCGGCCAGCACGTGCGGCATCCCCAGCTTGCGGGCCACCACCGCGGCGGCGGCGTCGTTCTGATTGTCTATCATCTCGCGGCCGCTGAGGATCAGGCGGGGGGAGAGGGTTTTTAAAGCGGCGGCGAGGATCGCGCCCTGCGTAACGATATCGGCTTCCACCGCGGCCGGTTCGGAGATGAGGATGGCGCGCTCCATGCCCATGGCCATCGCCATGCGGATGGCGTTCTCGGCGCGGTCCGGCCCTATGCAGACCCCGACCACTTCTCCGCCGTCTTTTTCGGTGATCTTCAGGGCTTCCTCCACGGCGAACTCGTCGTAGGGATTAAGGATGAACTTCACGCCCTCTTCGACGATGCCGCCGGGGACGGCGGGGTTCGGCTTTACGACCGCTTCGGTGTCGGGGACCTGCTGCAAAATTACAGCTACGTTCATTTTATTCTCCTAAGACGCTGCGGGCTATGACGCACTTCTGTATTTCGGAAGTGCCTTCGTAGATCTCGGTGATCCGCTGGTCCCTGTAGAGGCGCTCTATCTTGTATTCCTTCATGAAGCCGTAGCCGCCGTGGACCTGCAGCGCCTTATGGCAGACCCGGTGGGCCATTTCTGAGGCGTAGAGCTTTATCATGGCCGCTTCTTTGGTGTATTTCCCGGAGTGGGATTCTTTCATCCAGGCCACGCGGTAGAGCATGGTCTTGGCCACTTCCACTTCGGTGGCCATGTCGGCGATCATGAACTGTATGCCTTCCAGCTCGGAAATGGGCCGCCCGAACTGGACCCTTTCCTTGGAGTAGCGGACGGCTTCCTCGAGCGCCGCTTCGGCGATGCCCACGGCCTGCGCGGCTATGCCGATGCGCCCGCCGTCGAGGGTGGTGAGGGCTATTTTCAGGCCCTTGTTCTCCTCTCCCAGGAGGGAGGCGGCCGGTACGCGGCAATTGTCGAAGACCATTTCGGTGGTGCTCGACGACCTTATGCCCATCTTGTTCTCGTGTTTGCCCACCTTGAAGCCGGGGATATCCTTGGTGAGGAGGAAGGCGGAAATGCCTTTGGAGCCCTTTTCCTTGCAGGTCTGGGCGAACACGACCATCACGTCGGCGATGCCGCCGTTGGTGGTGAAATTCTTGGTCCCGGAGATGACGAAATGGTCGCCGTCCCTGGTGGCGGAGGTCCTCAGGGACCCTGGATCGCTGCCGGAGTTCGCCTCGGTCAGGGTAAAGCAGCCGATCCACTCGCCGGAGGCCAGTTTGGGCAGGAATTTCTTTTTCTGCTCGTCCGTTCCGAAAGTGAGGATAGCGTCGTTGACCAGGGAGTTCTGCACCGAGACTGCCACGGAGGTTCCCGCGTCGGCCTTGCTGAACTCTATCATGGAAGCGGCGTAAGCGACGGCGCCGGCATTGGACCCGTCGTACTCCTCGGGCAGCGTCATGCTAAGATAGCCCAGCCTGCCCAGTTCCTTCAAAGCCTTTATATTGACTTCAGCCTTCTCGTCCAGCTCGGCGGCGAAAGGCGCCAGCTTTTCTTTGGCGAAGCGGCGGGCCCCGTCAATGACCATCTTCTGCTCTTCATTGAACGTAAAATCCATTGTTGAATTCCTCCCAATGCTAGGTCTGCGGTAGATAAATGTTACATAATAGCGCTAACTTTAATCAACTTTTGGCGAATAATAAAAAAGTTGTATAATAAAATGTGTATTAAAGCTGTTTTTTTCGGACCACAATACTATCAGGAGGAATAATTAATGAAAATGATATCACTGCTGGGCTGTATGGTGTTCATGGGCGTAGCCGGGCTGGTTATGGCTCAGGACGCCGCCGCTCCCGCTACGGCTACGTACCTCGGCGCGGATAAATGCAAGATGTGCCATTCAAAGCAGCACGCTACCTGGACCAAGATGAAGCATTTCAAGGCGATAGAGTCCCTTACCGCCGAGGAACAGAAGAATCCCGAGTGCGTGAAATGCCACGTGACCGGTTTCGGCGAAGCCAGCGGCTTCGTCTCCATGGAAAAGACGCCTAATCTGGCCAATGTGCAGTGCGAAGCCTGCCACGGCGCCGGCAGCCTCCACATGAAGGCTCCCATGGCCGACAAGAAAAAGACCATCAACGGCAAAGGCAAAGATTGCCGCGACTGCCACAGCCCCCACGTCGACGTGAACAGGGTTAAGGGCGGAACTGCTGAAGTGAAGAAAGAAGAGGCCGCGAAATAAAAGCCTTTTTGTACCCGGTGTTCCTTGACATAAAGGGGAAGCCATGCCTTGTGGTGGGCGGCGGCGAGGTAGCGTTCCGCAAAACGGAAACGCTTCTTAAGTCCGGCGCCACGCAAGTTAAGGTCGTGGCTCCCCTTTTACACCCGGGTTTCGCCAAACTCGGCGAAAAAGGGCGGATAAAGTTTTTCAGGCGGAAATTCAGGCTTTCGGACCTGAAAGGAGCGGCGATAGTCGTCTGCTCCACGGATTCCGAGGAAGTGAACGCCCTGGTGGGAGAAGCGGCGGTGAAGGGCGGGGCGTTGGTGAACGTGGTGGACAGGCCGGCCCTCTGCAATTTTATAGTTCCGGCGGTGCTCAGGAACGGCCCCTTGACCATAGCGGTCTCTACCGGCGGCGCCAGCCCGGCCCTGGCTAAAAAGATACGCGTCCGCCTGCAGAAGACCTACGGCGGCGCTTTCGCGAAGAAAGTCGAAGCTTTACGGAAACTGCGCGTGAAGATGCTGGCGGAAAAAACGGCCACAGCCAAACTGGCGGCCAAGCGGGCCTACTTCAGGCTTCTAAGGCAAATATGACCAAAGGCAAAGTATATCTGGTGGGCGGCGGTCCCGGCGATCCCGGCCTGCTGACGATAAAAGGCGCGGAGTGCCTGCGAAAGGCCGACTACGTCGTTTACGACGCGCTCTCCAACCCCGATTTCATCAACCTCGCTCCGGAAAAGTCCAAAAAAATTTATGTAGGCAAGCGCGGCGCGGTGCACGCGATGGAGCAGGAAGATATAAACGCCCTGCTGGTCCGCCTCGGGAAGAAAGGCGGCACGGTGGTGCGCCTTAAAGGCGGAGACCCTTTCATCTTCGGGCGCGGCGGAGAGGAAGCCCGCGACCTCGCGTCGGCTAAAATACCTTTCGAGATAGTTCCCGGCGTCAGCTCGGCCGTGGCGGCGCCCGCCTACGCGGGCATCCCCGTTACCGACCGCTCTTTCGCGCCCATGGTGACTTTCCTCACCGGGCATATGCAGAAGGACGGGGAGCTTAAACTCCCCTGGGACAGCCTGGCTTCCGGCGGCGGAACCCTGGTCTTCCTCATGGGCGTTTCAAGCCTCGACGTCATTTCCGCGAAGCTCATGGCCGCGGGGCTGAAAGGCTCCACGCCTGCCGCTATCGTTTCCAACGGGACTACCCCGCGCCAGAGATCGCTTTCCGGCAAACTCTCCAATATAGCCGAACTCGCCCGCAAGGCCAATATCAAGGCCCCGGCTGTCACTGTAGTGGGCGGAGTGGCCGGGCTGCGCGAGCAGCTGGCCTGGTTCGAGAAAAGGCCGCTTTTCGGCAGGAAAATAGTCGTCACCCGCTCGAGGGAACAGGCCAGCGCCCTGGCGCAGAAGCTTTCCGACCTCGGGGCGGAAGTTATAGTTTTCCCTTCCATAAAAATAGAGCCGCTCAAGTCCTTCACGGCCCTGGACAAAGAGATAAAGGGCCTCGGCGGCTATAACTGGGTCATCTTTACCAGCTCGAACGGCGTCGAGGTCTTCTTCAACCGCATGAAGAAGCTCGGCCTGGACGCGCGCCGCTTCGGAAGCGCGAAAGTCGTCGCCATCGGCCCCGCTACGGCGGAAGCGCTGCGGGCCAGGGGCGTCGAGGCGGACCTCGTCCCCGAGAAATATATCTCCGAATCGATCCTGAAAGCGCTGGGAAAAGTAAAGGGGCAGAAAATACTCCTGCCCAGGGCCGCCATGGCCAGGGACATGCTCAATGCCGGGCTTAAAAAAGCCGGCGCCCTGGTGACCGAGGTCCCGACCTATAACACTCTTCCGGACAGGGGAAACCTCCCCGAGCTTCGCCGCCATCTTGAGGAAGGAACAGTAAGCCTTATAACTTTCACCAGTTCCTCCACCGTTACCGGTTTCCTTGAAAGCTTCAAGGGCGCAGACAAGAAGCTTCTTAAAGGCGTGGCTATGGGAAGCATAGGCCCGATCACTTCCGGAACTATGAAATCCGAGGGTTTTAAGCCCGATTTTGAAGCGAAGGATTATACTATCCCCGGCCTTGTGGAAGCGGCTCAGGGATATTTCAGGAAAAACCGCTAAAGCCGCCAGCGTATTTCAAGGAGATACCGCATGATTTCCGACTCAGCCCGGCCCCGCAGACTCAGGAACCTTAAATGGGCCCGCGACATGTTCAGGGAAACCCGCGTAGTCACGGATAATTTCGTTTACCCGCTGTTCGTCGTTCCGGGGAAAAAATATAAGAAAGAAATTTCTTCCATGCCCGGCTGCTTCCACCTCTCCGTGGACGAAGCTGCCGTCGAAGCCGCGAAGTGCCGCGACCTCGGCATAAGCTCTCTTATTCTTTTCGGGCTGCCCTCAAAGAAAGACCCGCTCGGGAAAGAAGCCTATGATCCAAAGGGCCCCGTGCCCGAAGCAGTCAGGCTGATAAAAAAGTCGGTTCCGGACCTGGCGGTGATGACCGACGTCTGTCTTTGCGAATATACCAGCCACGGACACTGCGGCGTTATCAGGAAAACCCGCGCTGGCGAAATGCTTGTGGACAATGACTGCACGCTCGAGCTCCTGGTGAAAGAGGCGCTGGTGCACGCGGAAGCCGGCGCCGACCTGGTCGCGCCCTCCGATATGATGGATAACCGCGTGGGGGCGATAAGGAAAGCCCTCGACGGCAAAGGCTTCCAGGACGTAGGCATACTTTCCTACGCCGCGAAGTATTCTTCCGCTTTTTACGGGCCTTTCCGCGAAGCCGCCCAGTCCGCCCCGCAGTTCGGGGACAGGAAAACTTACCAGATGGACCCGGCTAATTATCTCGAGGCCCTGCGCGAAGTGGAGCTTGACGTAATGCAGGGCGCCGATATCGTAATGGTGAAGCCCGCGCTCGCCTACCTCGACATACTGCGCGCGATAAAAGAAAAATTCCAGTTCCCGACGGCCGCCTACAATGTGAGCGGCGAGTATTCGATGGTGAAGGTCGCGGCGCAGAAAGGCCTTATAAACGAGAAAGCGATGGTCCTCGAGATACTTACCTCTATAAAGAGGGCCGGCGCCGACATGATAATCACTTACCACGCCAAGGAAGCGGCAAAATGGTTAAAAGAATAGATAAACTGGTCCTGGACGCGGCGCAGAATGATATCCCGTGCACCGCCCGCCCCTTCGCCGATCTTGGCGCAAGCTTAGGCGTCTCCGAGGCGGAGGTCCTTAAGGTCCTGAAGGCCTACAAGAAAAAAGGGCTGGTCCGCAGGATAGGCGGGAGCTTCGAGACCCGCAAACTCGGCTTTTCCTCCACTCTCGCCGGCGCGCGCGTAAAGCCCGCGCGTTTAGCCGCCGTAGCGAAAGAGATCTCTAAATTCCCGGGCGTCACCCACTGCTATGAAAGAGAGGGGGAGATGAACCTCTGGTTCACCGTCGGCGTGCGCGGCACCATGGCCGGCGTCGATAAGAAGATCGCCTCGTTCAGGCGCCTGCCCGGCGTGGAAAAGTGCTTTTCCTTCCCGGTGAAGAAAATGTTCAAGATAAAGACGATGTTCCCGCTATGAAAATAAACCCGGCCATCGTCCGCGCTCTCCAGGGGGATATCCCGCTCGAGCCCGCACCTTTCAAGAAGATCGCCGCGGAGCTCGGCCTGACGGAAGAGAAACTCCTCGCGGCCCTCAGCGAACTTAAGAGCAGCGGCGCCCTGCGCAGCATACGGGCCATTGTAAGGCATCATAAAGCCGGCTACTCGTACAATGCGATGGTGGCCTGGAAAATACCCGCCGGCCGCGCGGTGTCCTTCGGGAAAACAGCCGCCGCTTCCCCGGCCATCAGCCACTGCTACGAGCGCCTTGTCCGCCCGGGCTGGCCCTATAACCTTTACACCATGGTCCATGGCCGCAGCCGCGCCGAAGTTCTGAAAGTCGTGGAAGGACTTGTTGAAAAAACAGGGATGAAAGACTACAGGGTCCTTGAAAGCCTCAGGGAATTCAAGAAGACCAGCATGGTGTATTTTTAGGAAGCAGAAAAGAGGTTAAGATGCCGCATATAAATTTCCCTTTCCTAGGCAATTCGCTTGTAATGGCCCTCGTTATCGTGGTCCACGTCTTTTTCGCCTTCGTCGCTGTTGGCGGGACCTGCCTGGCTTTCGTCAGCGAGTGGATCGGCTATAAGAAGAACAGCGCTTTCCATGACCGCTTCGCCAGGGGCTATATCAAGTTCCTTTCCGACATGATGAAGCTCAACGGCGTCCTGGGCGTCACTTTCGTGGTCCTCCTGATAGGTCTTTTTCCCGAGTTCGCGACCCGGCTTTATAATATTTTCTTCTGGCCGCTGGTTCTTGAGGCCGCGATCTTCATGGTAATGATGGCTTCCACCGCCGCTTACGGCAATACCTGGGAAACCATGTCGAATAAGGGCGGGCATATCCTCATAGGCGCTGTCGCGGCCGCCTCAGGCGTAAGCGCCGGGCTGGTCATAAACGCCGCCTGGTCCTTCATGCTGACTCCGGGAACCTATTTCCAGGACCCGCGCCTTATGAACGCGGTCTTTAATCCCAGCTTCCTCGCGTCCAGCACCCACGTGATCCTGCCGTGCATAATCAACTCCGCTATGTTCGGCTATATTTACGCTTTCTCCAAACAGCGCAAGGCCGCCGCCGCCGACGCGGCTTACTATTCCTGGATGCTCGATTATTGCGGGACGATCTTCGCCTTCGGCATACTGCTGCAGCCCTTGAGCGGACTCTCCTACCTGTTCACGCTGAAAGCCGTAAATGTCCTGATCTTTGACACTATCGTAAAAGGCGTGATAGCCAAGTTTTTCTGGACTATGGCCAGCCTTGCGACCGTGGCTGTCTCCTGCTCGGCTGTTTACCTGCTTTCTAATAAGAAAAAGAGGACGGTCCTGCTGGTCGGCGGGATCGCCGTACTTACCGCTTTTTCCTTCGGAGCTTACACCCGCGAGCGGGCCAGGAAACCGTTCGTGATCTACGGGAACATGTATATGACCGGGGCTTTGGTCGCCGCGCCTAAACCCGCGGTTGAGACCCCTCCGGCGCCGGCAGCCGCGCCCGCAAAAACCGCGCCGGCGAAATCTGCGGCTAAAACGGCCGCCTTAACCCCCGCGGCGGCCAGGCATATCACGGAAGAGGCGCTGGAAGCGCATGGGTGCCTCGCCTGCCACAGCTATTACGGCGACGGCGGAACATTCGGGCCAGCGCTGGACGTGCATCTGCCTCACCACACGAAAGACGACCTGAAAAGATTGCTGAGGAAACCGGCCGAGACCATGCCTCCTTTCGACGGTACCGACGCCGAGCTGGACGAGTTCGTGAACCGGCTCAAGCCGGAGTAAAAAACTTCTTACAGGAAAAACATGAAACTTAAAACCGCTAAATCCAAGAAACTCTGGAATTATTCCCTTAAGCACCTGGCCGGCGGGGTGAACAGCCCCGTGAGGGCCTTTAACGCCGTGGGCGGCTCTCCTCTTTTTATCAAGTCGGCCAAAGGCCCGCGCCTTAACGATGTTGACGGGAACTCCTATATTGATTATGTCACCTCTTGGGGGGTCATGATACTCGGGCACGCCGATAAGGACATCCAGTCCGCGCTTTCCGCCGCCGTTACCAAAGGAACTTCCTACGGAGCGCCTACCGAAGCCGAAGCCGTGCTGGCCGAGATGATAAAAAAAGCGCTGCCCTCTATCGAAAAACTGCGGTTCGTCTCTTCCGGAACCGAAGCCGTGATGAGCGCTATCAGGCTAGCCCGCGGCTATACCGGCAGGGAAAAGATAGTCAAATTTACCGGCTGCTACCATGGCCATGCCGATTCGCTCCTGGTAAAAGCCGGCTCAGGCGCCGCTACTTTCGGAGCGCCCTCCAGCCCCGGCGTGCCGGCCGCTTTCGCCCGCAATACCGTTTCGCTCGAATATAACGATATCGAAGGTTTCCGGGCCTATATGAAGCGCAGCGGCAAGGAAGTCGCCTGCGTGATAGTCGAGCCCATAGCCGCAAATATGGGCCTGGTACTTCCCGAGCCCGGCTTCCTGAAGGCGCTGCGGAAAACCTGCACCGCGACCGGCTCCCTGCTTATTTTCGACGAAGTCATAACCGGCTTCCGCGTCGGCTTCGGCGGGGCGCAGGGCCTTTACGGCATAAAGCCCGACCTCACGACTTTGGGCAAAATAATAGGCGGCGGCCTCCCGGTCGGAGCTTACGGCGGCAGCGAAAAAATAATGAAGAACCTTTCCCCGGCCGGCAAGGTCTACCAGGCGGGCACGCTTTCAGGCAACCCGCTGGCCATGGCCGCTGGCTGCGCCGCTATCAAAAAGCTTTCAAAACCGGGAGTCTATAAGAAGCTGGAAGCCTCCGGCCAGGCTATGGAAAAAGGACTGCGCCTTATTATAAGGAAGGGGAACCTGCCGGTCACTCTTAACCGGGTTGGCTCGCTGTTCACCCTGTTCTTCAATAAAGGCCCGCTGAAAGACTGGACCGGCGCCGCCGCCTGCGACACGAAGCTTTACGCGAAGTTTTTCTGGGCTATGGCGGAAAGGGGAGTTTACCTGCCGCCCAGCCAGTTCGAAACCTGCTTTATTTCCACGGCGCACACTCCCGCGGATATTAAAGCTACGCTGAAAGCCGCTGAACAGGCGCTGGCCTGATCTGCTTCTAAAGGACATGACTATGAAAAGAAATCCGCCAAGGCTTGTTTTCTGGGAAACCACTTCCAGGTGCAATCTGCAATGCGTGCATTGCCGCAGGACCAATGTTCCGGAGAGGGGGGACGAGCTTTATGAACTCCCTACAGCGGAATTTAAAAAGATATTAGGTTCCCTTAAAGGCGAAGGCCGCCCGCCCATGGTGGTTTTCTCGGGCGGCGAGCCGCTGATGCGCAAGGACCTGCCCGAGCTGCTCGCTTTCGCCAAGGAAAAAGGCATCCCTTTCGCTATCGCCACCAACGGCGCGCTCGTGGACGAAGCGATGACCAAGATGCTTGCTTCCTACGGACCGCACCGGATCTCGGTAAGCATTGACGGCTCCAAGGCCGCCACGCACGACGATTTCCGCGGCCAGAAAGGCTCTTTCGATAAAGCCGTCAACGCGCTCAAGCTTTTCAGGGCGGCCGGCATCTCCACCCAGATCAACTGCTCGGTCAGCACCAAGAACGTCGCCGAGCGCGACGAAGTAGTGGCGCTGGCCCGCGAGCTCGGCGTGGACGCGCTTCATTTCTTCCTGCTGGTCCCGGTGGGCTGCGGGGCCGAGCTGCCCGACGCGATGCGCCTCGGCGCGGAAAATTACGAGGAATTCCTCAACTGGCTGATGGTACAGCAGGGCGCCGCCGGCCATCCCGCTCATGGCCACGGCCATGGTCACGGTCATCCCGCCCCCGGGGGGATGGAGATAAGGGCCACCTGCGCGCCGCACCAGACCAGGATAGTGCGCCAGAAGGTCGCGGCTTCCAGCCCCGAGTTTGCGGGCCGGACGGCGCAGATGCGCGGCTGCCTGGCCGGGAGCGCCATCGCTTTCATTTCCCATAAGGGCGAAGTTTTCCCCTGCGGCTATCTGCCGGTGCCGGCCGGGGACCTGCGCAAACAGGATTTCTGGGACGTCTGGGAAAACTCCGAAGTCTTCAAGACCATCAGCGACCCGGACGCCCTCAAAGGGAAATGCGGAGTCTGCGAATACAGGGTCATCTGCGCCGGCTGCCGGGCCAGGGCTTTCGGAACTACCGGCGACTATATGGGCCAGGAGCCGTACTGCCTCTATGAACCTAAGGCGAAGGCTAAAAAATAAAAGACTACAGCGTTTTACAAATAGGAAAATAAATATATGCTCGATATAACAAAAATGTGGTGCAGCATCGATACGCCCTCAGTGAAATTGCGCTACGGCGGCAGTAAAGAGGGCGCCGGCGCGCGCCGGCCCATAGTGGTCTGGAGCAGCACCAAGCGCTGCAACCTTAAATGCGTGCACTGCTACGCCAATTCCACCGGCGAACTGGACACCGACGAACTTACCACCGCGGAAGCAAAAGTCATGATAGACGACGTCGGTCAAATGGGCGTCTCGGCGCTGCTTTTCTCGGGCGGAGAGCCGCTTACGCGCCCGGATTTCTTCGAGCTCGCGACTTACGCCACTTCCAAAGGCATAAGGGTAACTATCTCCACTAACGGTACCCTGATAAATATGGATATGGCCAAGAAGATAAAATCTCTGGGCATCACCTATGTCGGCATCTCTTTCGACGGTATCGGCCCGATAAACGACAAGTTCCGCGGCGTGGACGGGGCTTTCGAGGGCGCGCTTAAAGGCCTGCGCAACCTTAAAGAGGTCGGCCAGAAGACCGGCCTGCGCTTCACCCTTACGAAACACAATACCGAGAACCTGGACGAGATCTTCAATTTTATAGAAAAGGAAGAGATCCCCAGGGCTTGTTTCTACCATTTGGTCTATTCCGGTCGCGGCGGAGAAATAAGCGGCGACGATCTTACCCACGCCGAGTCCCGCAAAGCCATGGATACTATCATCCGCCGCGCGGAGATCCTGGCGAAAAAGCCCAAGCCCACCGAGATCCTCACCGTGGACAATCCCTGCGACGCCGTCTATCTTTATCTTAAGCTGCTTAAGAAAGACCCGAAGCGCGCCGCGGCCGTGCTCGAGATCCTGAAGTGGAACGGCGGCGGGGCCAATGGCTCCGGAGTTACGCTTTCAAACATTGACTGGAAGGGGAATATACACCCGGACCAGTTCTGGCAGGACCTGACCATCGCCAATATCCGCCAGACGCCCTTCAGCAAAGTCTGGGGGGAGGGGAAGCACCCCGTGCTGGCCGGCCTCAGGAACCGCCTTCCTTTATTAAAGGGCCGCTGCGGGACCTGCGCCTGGAAAGACGTCTGCGGCGGCGGTTTCCGCGTGCGCGCGCTCAGGGCGACCGGAGACATGTGGCAGGCAGACCCGGCCTGCTACCTTACCGATGAGGAAATTTCTGCGAAGCCGTAGGTAACACACAACAGGAGAATTCTTATGAAAATCATGACCCCGAAATGCAAATGCGAGACTTTTGACTCGGCGAAGTGCAAGTGCCCGATGCTGAAAATGCCCGTTTTCGCCGGCGTGCCGGACTCGGTGTGGGAAGGCTTCTGTAAAAAACGCATCACCAATGATTACAAGAAAGGAAATATCATATTTTACGAAGGCAATAAGCCCTTCGGCGTGTATTTCCTCTGCAGCGGCCGGGTCAAGATAATCCGGACGGACGCCGGCCTCCACTCAAGCATCCCGCGCGTAGTAGAGGCGCCCAATCTCCTCGGGGACCGCTCTTTCCTGGCCGGGGAAGCCTATCTCGGCACCGGCGAGGCGCTGGAAGACTGCCGGATCTGCTTTATAGACGGGGCTTATTTCGAGAAGCTTTTCCTCGAGATCCCGCAGGTGTGCCGCTCCCTCGTGAAGCGCCTTGCCCAGGAGCTGGGCCGCGCCGAGGAGCAACTGCTCGATTTCGGCTTCAAGACCGTAAGGGGCCGCTTGGCGAAGTATATCCACGAAAAGACCGTCTCCAAGGGTTCCAACAATATCCAGTTCCCTGAGAGCAGGGGGGACCTGGCGAAGATACTCGGAACTTCTCCCGAAGTTCTCTGCCGCCTCCTGGCCGAGTTCCGCAAGAAAGGCTGGATAGCCGTCACGGGGCGGGACGTCACTGTTAAGGACAAACCCCGCCTAGAGCAGGTTTCCCGCCGCTAGGTACAGGCTTTAATCGCCTCTCCTGGCCTGTTCGCTCCTCAGCGGGCAGGATTATTGATATCCCGCAATCTCCCAGTTGCGGGATATCAATCTTTATTTTGCTATTCTGCATATCAATTCCCCCATCATTGTATTAACATAATGTCATGGTTCCGCTTTAAGCGCAAAGCAAAGCGGTTTTTCGGAGATATTATGAAAGCTATAGTAGGAAAATGCAACTGCGGTTCTTTGGAATCGCTTAAGAGTAAATGCCCTATTATTAATATGCCTTTCTTTGCCGGGGTTCCAGAGACGGTGTGGGAGGGATTCCGCGAAAAACGCATAGCTAATAATTACCATAAAGGAAATGTCATTTTTTACGAAGGCAACCGCCCCTTCGGCGTTTATTTCCTCTGCGCCGGCCGGGTAAAGATAATAAGGACGGACACCGGCCTTCATTCCAGCATCCCGCGCGTGGTGGAAGCTCCGGATCTGCTGGGGGACCGCGCTTTCCTGGCCGGAGAAGCCTACCTGGGCACCGGTGAGGCGCTGGAAGACTGTCGTATCTGCTTCCTTGAAGGGACTTATTTTGAGAAATATTTTCTCGAATCTCCGGAGGTAAGCCGCGCCCTTGTCCGCCGCCTTGCAGCGAAATTGGGCCAGGCCGAGGAACATCTATTGGATTTCGGCTTTAAAACTGTAAGGGGGCGCCTTGCCAAATATATAGTGGAGAAAACCTCCGACAAGGGTTCCTCTGTCGTAGAATTCCCCGAGAGCAGGGGGGACCTGGCTAAAATACTTGGAACTTCCCCCGAGGTCCTGTGCCGGCTGCTGTCGGAATTCCGCAAGAAAGGCTGGATATCGGTCTCCGGACCGGATGTTACTGTTAAAGATAAGGCCAGGCTGGAGCAAGTTTCCCGCCGATAACCGCTAGGGCGGAAAGCCCCCGGGCGCGGCCCGGGGTTTATTTTTTGTGCCCGCAAAAACCATTGCCTTAAATCAATACCGCCATTGCTTTAAGTGTGCATCACCTCTTGAGATATTTTTGTAGTATTGTTGAGCTGCATACTATAAGGCTATTGTATTATGCCGGCTAGACGCTTGTTGTAAAGCACCGCGCTGGAAGATTTCGGGAAACTACGGAGGTTAAATGAAACTGAAAAAATTAAGTTGGATAGCGGCAGCCCTTGCCCTTGTCGTTCCTTTCAAGGCGGCTTCCGCCGAGACCGCGACCCTGGTCGGGTCCGAGACCTGCATAGCCTGCCATTCTGAACAGGCCGCGAGCTTCAATAGCTCCACGCATGGCAAGAAGATGCCTATAGTAAAAGGTATCACGGCCGACAAGAGCTGCGAGTCCTGCCATGGGGCGGGCTCTCTCCATGCCGCCGCCGCCGGCGACAAGGCCAACCCCGGCTTCGCGACTATAAAGAACCCTTCAAAGCTTAAGGGTTCCGCCGCCTCCGCCACCTGCTTCGCTTGCCATAACCAGAAAGCTGTAATGCTCTGGGACACCGGCACACACGCGGCAAAAGGCCTCACCTGCAATACCTGCCATAGCGTGCACAATGCCCAGGGGCCCAAGAACCTCAAGAAGGACGTCTCCGAGACCTGCTATGCATGCCACAAGAGCAAGAAGGCTGATATGAGCCTCCCCTCCCACCACCCTATACAGGAAGGGAAGATGACCTGCGTAGGTTGCCATAACCCCCACGGTGGAACCAGCGGCAATCTTAAAGAAGAGACCGTCAACGAGACCTGCTATAAATGCCACTCCGACAAGGCCGGTCCCTTCGCCCATGAGCACGACCCGGTCACCGAGAACTGCGGAACCTGCCACAAACCGCACGGCTCGGCGAACCAGAACCTCCTCAAACAGGCCATGCCTTACCTGTGCCTGCGCTGTCACAAGAATGAGCATACTGTCAGGCAGAACTCCGGCGTGAGCGATCTGCGCAAGCGCAATTGCGCCGACTGCCACACTTATATCCACGGCTCTGACATGAGCGGCGCGTTCGGACATTAATAGCGGCAAACAGACATAGATATAGGAGAACAAATAATGCGTAATTTAATAGCAATGCTTACACTGGCGATTATCGCCTCCCCGCTGAAGGCGCAGAACCTCAGCGCGGATGTAACACTGAATGCCCTCATGAAGAGCAATTCCGGCAGCAATGCCCTGGTTGAGGAATACAACGGCAGGAAGACCGACATCACCAATGCCGGCTCCGCCGACTTCAAAGCCTCGGCAACGGGCGCGAACACTTACCTCGACCTGGCCGGTTATGATATCGGCAGCGGCGAGGGAAGCTGGGACCTCAACCTGAACGCCGGCGGCTTCGGGGTAAAGGCCTCGGAGAGCAATATGGTTCACCGGCAGCCCTGGATAAAGACCGGCATGATCGTTAACAGCACCTGGTCCGTTAACGGCAATGTGTCCCCGCAAACCGGTGCGACGCTCCTGGCGCCCGCCCTCAGTGGGATCTCTCGCGATATTTCCGGCCGCTCCTTCAACCGCACCGAGAGCAATACTATGCTTTCCTATGCCTTCGGTGATTACGGCGTTCACGCCGGTCTCTGGGAAGAGAAAGAGCAGGGGGACATCATCTCACGCAATAATTCAAAGGCGTGGGTTCAGGGGATCGACAGGGACCTGAAGATGGTCAATCTCGGCTTCGACGCCAAGATCGGCGACGGCGCGATGGCTTATGACTATGTCCGCGGGAACTTCAGCGACGATTCCCAGGCCATTTACGTTTCAACTTCGAGCTATATACTCGGACGGCAGCTCGCTCCCGCCCACAAGATGGAGATGCGCAACCTGTCTTTCCGCTCACACCCCGTGGCCGGTTATAACGTGAACGGCAGCCTTATGTCCCGCACCCGCGAGGGCGTGATAAACGGCTATAAGATGTATTCCTATGTGGCTACGCTGGCCGCTTCCCACCGCTTCGGTAAAAAGCTGAATGTGACCGTGAAGGGTTACGGCCGCACCGAGCAGGTGAACGAGAACGATGCCTGGAATCCTATAGCCAGCTATTCTAAAACTGGTAACGGAACCCCGTTAACCTACAAGCCCGGCGAGACCTCCTATGTGGACAAGGCTAATTTCACCGGCGAAATGCTGGCGAATTATGACTTCTCCGAAAAGTTGGCCTTTAACCTGGGCTACAAGCTGGACAATAACTACCGCCGCCACGCCGGCGCGGAGGTCTTCACCTCCTCTAACACCTATAATGACCTTGGTTATGTGGAAGCGAACTCACAGTGGAACGCGATAGCCAAGCAGAACACCATCAACATCTATACGGCCGGCGTCAATGCCAGCCTTCCGATGAATGCCGAGCTCGGCCTCGGCTTCAAGGCCACCCGCTCCAATGCGGCCGTATTCGAGG
This sequence comes from Elusimicrobiales bacterium, assembly GCA_028713125.1. GTDB lineage: Bacteria > Elusimicrobiota > Elusimicrobia > Elusimicrobiales > UBA9959 > UBA9959. The sequence continues at coordinate 135,069 of JAQTOU010000006.1, forward strand.
CGCTGCTTACCGCCTCTGAAGAGTACTCTGCCGACCTCTATGTGCCTGTGAAGGGCAACCTGTTCTTCACCGGTTCCGCTATGGTTATGTCCGGCGAGAACAAGAAGTCACACCACACCAACAGCAAGGACAACCAGAACAGCTACCTGGCGGGCCTTGACTGGAGCGACGCTAAATACACCGCGGGCGCCAACTACGCCTTCGACCAGGTGTCCAACCACAGCGACATGTACTACGGCGGCTGGGCTGCCCAGACCCCCACTTACGACACTACCGGCACCCGCCCTTACCGCGAACTCGGCGTCCTTTACCGTGCGGCCAATGACACTATCGGCTTCCATGGCAGCGCCAAGCTCAGCAAGGAATATACGCTGGCTGCGAACAGCTCGTATACCCGCTCCCTGGGCAAAGCCCCTGTCAATATCGTCCTTACGAAGGCCGGTGATGCCGGAACTATTAACGACCTGGAGCCCTCCGATATAAGGATCGTGAGCACCGGCCTGAACCTCAAGTTCAGCCCGGCTAGCAACAAGAACCTGTCCGCCAATCTCGGCCTGCGCCGTGACCAGTGGACCGATAAACTGGACTCCCTGAACAGCGGCTGGGTCAACTCGGCCTCCGTCGCCGTGTCGTCCAAGTTCTAATCGAACAAAAAGCATAAGGCGGCCGGCTGAGTGATCAGCCGGCTGCCTTTTTTATTGGTTTCAGTAATAATTCTGCGCCGTGCGAAAGGCCCTCTGGAAGGAGGGCCTTTCATTGGGGGGAGTGTAATTCTATTGCATTTTGTAAATCTCGGCAGTGCTGTAAATCAATGCGGGGGTTGAATTTTGTTGCATTGAAAACATGGCGCATTTTAGTATTCTTACTTAGTCGCGTGAGTTTTATCCGGTGGTAAAAATGCCGGAATCGGGTGCGGTAAAAATGTTTTCAGCGACGAATTACGACGGAGAAGCAGTAAATTACGGAGGTATAATGAAACTGAAAAAATTAAGTTGGATAGCGGCAGCCCTTGCCCTTGTCGTTCCTTTTAAGGCGGCTTCGGCTGAGACCGCGACTCTGGTCGGGTCCGATACCTGCATAGCCTGCCATTCGGAACAGGCCGCGAGCTTCAATAGCTCCACGCATGGCAAGAAGATGCCTATAGTAAAAGGTATCACGGCCGACAAGAGCTGTGAGTCCTGTCATGGCGCTGGTTCGCTTCACGCGGCCGCCGCCGGCGACAAGACCAACCCCGGCTTCGCGACTATAAAGAACCCTTCAAAGCTTAAGGGTTCCGCCGCCTCCGCCACCTGCTTCGCTTGCCATAACCAGAAAGACGTAATGCTCTGGGACACCGGCACGCACGCGGCCAAGGGCCTTACCTGCAATACCTGCCACAGCGTACATAATGGCCAGGGCGCTAAAAGTCTCAAGAAGAGCGAAGGCGAGACCTGCTACCAGTGCCATAAGAACAAGAAAGCAGAGATGAGCCTTCCTTCCCACCATCCTATCGAAGAAGGGAAGATGACCTGCAATGGCTGCCATAACCCCCACGGCGGAACCAGCGGCAATCTTAAGGCCGAAACCGTCAACGAGACCTGCTATAAATGTCACTCCGACAAGGCCGGTCCTTTTGCCCACGAGCACGACCCGGTCACCGAGAACTGCGGAACCTGCCACAAACCGCACGGCTCGGCGAACCAGAACCTGCTTAAGCAGGCCCAGCCCTATCTGTGTCTGCGCTGCCACAAGAACGAACACACTGTCAGGCAGAACTCCGGCGTGAGCGATCTGCGCAAGCGCAATTGCACCGACTGCCACACTTATATCCACGGCTCTGACATGAGCGGCGCGTTCGGACATTAATAGCGGCGAACAGAATAAAATAGGAGAACAAATAATGCGTAATTTAATAGCAATGCTTACACTGGCGATTATCGCCTCCCCGCTGAAGGCGCAGAACCTCAGCGCGGATGTAACACTGAATGCCCTCATGAAGAGCAATTCCGGCAGCAATGCCCTGGTTGAGGAATACAACGGCAGGAAGACCGACATCACCAATGCCGGCTCCGCCGACTTCAAAGCCTCGGCAACGGGCGCGAACACTTACCTCGACCTGGCCGGTTATGATATCGGCAGCGGCGAGGGAAGCTGGGACCTCAACCTGAACGCCGGCGGCTTCGGGGTAAAGGCCTCGGAGAGCAATATGGTTCACCGGCAGCCCTGGATAAAGACCGGCATGATCGTTAACAGCACCTGGTCCGTTAACGGCAATGTGTCCCCGCAAACCGGTGCGACGCTCCTGGCGCCCGCCCTCAGTGGGATCTCTCGCGATATTTCCGGCCGCTCCTTCAACCGCACCGAGAGCAATACTATGCTTTCCTATGCCTTCGGTGATTACGGCGTTCACGCCGGTCTCTGGGAAGAGAAAGAGCAGGGGGACATCATCTCACGCAATAATTCAAAGGCGTGGGTTCAGGGGATCGACAGGGACCTGAAGATGGTCAATCTCGGCTTCGACGCCAAGATCGGCGACGGCGCGATGGCTTATGACTATGTCCGCGGGAACTTCAGCGACGATTCCCAGGCCATTTACGTTTCAACTTCGAGCTATATACTCGGACGGCAGCTCGCTCCCGCCCACAAGATGGAGATGCGCAACCTGTCTTTCCGCTCACACCCCGTGGCCGGTTATAACGTGAACGGCAGCCTTATGTCCCGCACCCGCGAGGGCGTGATAAACGGCTATAAGATGTATTCCTATGTGGCTACGCTGGCCGCTTCCCACCGCTTCGGTAAAAAGCTGAATGTGACCGTGAAGGGTTACGGCCGCACCGAGCAGGTGAACGAGAACGATGCCTGGAATCCTATAGCCAGCTATTCTAAAACTGGTAACGGAACCCCGTTAACCTACAAGCCCGGCGAGACCTCCTATGTGGACAAGGCTAATTTCACCGGCGAAATGCTGGCGAATTATGACTTCTCCGAAAAGTTGGCCTTTAACCTGGGCTACAAGCTGGACAATAACTACCGCCGCCACGCCGGCGCGGAGGTCTTCACCTCCTCTAACACCTATAATGACCTTGGTTATGTGGAAGCGAACTCACAGTGGAACGCGATAGCCAAGCAGAACACCATCAACATCTATACGGCCGGCGTCAATGCCAGCCTTCCGATGAATGCCGAGCTCGGCCTCGGCTTCAAGGCCACCCGCTCCAATGCGGCCGTATTCGAGGCGCTGCTTACCGCCTCTGAAGAGTACTCTGCCGACCTCTATGTGCCTGTGAAGGGCAACCTGTTCTTCACCGGTTCCGCTATGGTTATGTCCGGCGAGAACAAGAAGTCACACCACACCAACAGCAAGGACAACCAGAACAGCTACCTGGCGGGCCTTGACTGGAGCGACGCTAAATACACCGCGGGCGCCAACTACGCCTTCGACCAGGTGTCCAACCACAGCGACATGTACTACGGCGGCTGGGCTGCCCAGACCCCCACTTACGACACTACCGGCACCCGCCCTTACCGCGAACTCGGCGTCCTTTACCGTGCGGCCAATGACACTATCGGCTTCCATGGCAGCGCCAAGCTCAGCAAGGAATATACGCTGGCTGCGAACAGCTCGTATACCCGCTCCCTGGGCAAAGCCCCTGTCAATATCGTCCTTACGAAGGCCGGTGATGCCGGAACTATTAACGACCTGGAGCCCTCCGATATAAGGATCGTGAGCACCGGCCTGAACCTCAAGTTCAGCCCGGCTAGCAACAAGAACCTGTCCGCCAATCTCGGCCTGCGCCGTGACCAGTGGACCGATAAACTGGACTCCCTGAACAGCGGCTGGGTCAACTCGGCCTCCGTCGCCGTGTCGTCCAAGTTCTAATCGAACAAAAAGCATAAGGCGGCCGGCTGAGTGATCAGCCGGCCGCTTTTTTTATAAGCTGCGGCGGAGGCCGAGGCTATTCAGACAGGGAAAATATCTTGCAATAAATCAATATCATAATTACCTTTTGTGGTGTGCTTGATTGATGGACTATTTGATACTATTTAATATAACACGGGTTAATATAATATATTACACGGAGAACAATGACGAAGCCTTTTTTTTATAAAACCGCCGCCATAGCCGCTCTCTTGTTCGCCCCGGTGCTTTTCTTCACCGTTCCGGTTTCTGCCGCGGATAATTCCGCCTGTATGGATTGCCACGGCCGTAAAAAGGCCGGCTTCGAGAATGCGCCCGCGGTAAAAGCTTCCGATCTCGCCTCCTCCCGCCACGCCGGGGAAAAATGCGTCGCCTGCCACACTGACGCAACTCCCGGCCCGCACCAGGTTAAACCTTCCAAGATCAACTGCCGCGACTGCCATGCCAAGGTAACTGCCAAGTACGACAATACCATTCACGCCAAAGCGAGGGCGATGGGGGAATCCGAGGCCGCTTCCTGCCAGGATTGTCATACGCCTAGTCATAAAATAATGAGGAAGAGCGACCCGCTCTCCTCTGTTTATCCTTTCCGCCTGCCCGAGACCTGCGCCCGCTGCCACGCGGATCCCGTGCTGGCGCAGAAATATAATTTCCCCCAGGACGTGCTCAAGGAATATTACGGAACCATCCACGGCAGGGCCCTGGTGCGCAGCGGCCTGCTCGTTACCGCGGTCTGCACCAACTGCCACGGCGACCATAATATCCAGAAACATACCGACCCCGCCTCCACTATAGGCCGCAATCATGTCGTGGACACCTGCGGCAAGTGCCATGCCGGCATCGCCGCCGTTTTCAAGGAGAGCATCCACGGTAAAAAACTGGCCGAGGGCAGCGCTCTCGCTCCCGTCTGCACCACCTGCCACAGCGCCCACCGCATAGTGCGCACCGACGCGCAGGGCTACCAGCTGCAGGTGGTCAAAGAGTGCGGCGACTGCCACGGAGAATATCTCGCCACCTACCGCGACACTTACCACGGGAAGATCACCCGCCTGGGCTATACCAAGGTGGCCCGCTGCTCGGACTGCCACAGCGCCCACAATATACAGAAGGTAAGCGATCCCCGCTCCACCCTTTCTCCGGCCAATAAAGCCGATACCTGCCGGAAATGCCATCCGAAGGCCAATGAAAATTTCATAAAGTATATCGCCCATTCTACCAGCGGCAAGCAGGTGCAGTTCAGGGTCATGTTCTGGACCATACTGCTCATGTCCGCGCTGCTGATCGGGACCTTCGCCTTCTTCGGCGTGCACACGCTGATGTGGCTGGCGCGCCTGGTCGGGGATATAAAGAAAAAGCGGCATGAAGCCGAGGAAGAAGCCGCCAAGTCCGGCCAGTATTACTTCCGCTTCAAACTTTATCACCGCATCCTGCACGGGATAATCATCACCAGCTTCCTTGGCCTGGTGCTTACCGGGATGCCCATGAAGTTCTCCAATACCTGGTGGGCCACTTTCCTCGCCCACCTCTTCGGCGGGTTCGAGGTGATGGGCCTCATGCACCGGTTCTTCGCCCTGCTTACCTTCCTGTATTTCGGCCTGCATCTTTCCTATGCGGCGCGCTACATAGTCTCGCACCGGGAGTTCCGCGTGTTCGGCCCGGATTCAATGATCCCCAGGCTGAAAGACCTGCAGGATTTCATCGCCCAGATCAAGTGGTTCCTGGGCAAGGGCCCGCGCCCGCGCTTCGACCGGTGGACTTACTGGGAGAAGTTCGACTACTGGGCCGTCTTCTGGGGTATCAGCATAATCGGAACTTCCGGCCTGGTGCTGTGGTTCCCCGAGTTCTTCGCCGCCGTGCTGCCGGGCTGGGTCTTTAACGTGGCCACCGTGGTGCACAGCGACGAGGCCCTGCTGGCCTCCGGGTTCATCTTCACGATACACTTCTTCCATACCCACCTCAGGCCGGGGAAATTCCCGATGGACGACGTTATTTTCACCGGCAGGATCTCGCTTGAGGAAATGAAAGAGGAGCGGCCGGAGGAATACGAAAGGCTGCTTGCCTCCGGCGAGCTGGAGTCGCTCAAGACCGAGCCGACGCCCGAGTGGCTCTGGAATTTCGCCCGGGTAATAGGCTTTACCGCGCTGACCATCGGCGTGGTGACCGTACTGCTGATAATAGTGGCGATCTTCTCTCCGCTCTTTTAACAACATGAAAAAAAATATTCTTTACCTCTCCATCGCTTTCCTCCTGTGCGGCGGCGCCGCGGCGCGCGCGGCCGAAGATAATCCCTGCCTGATGTGCCACGGGGAAAAAGGCTCCGGGGCGCCTTTCGTGGACCCCAAGAACATGGCCGCGTCCACCCACGGCCCTCTTGCCTGTAATTCCTGCCACATGGACAAGGACGGCTATCCGCATCCCGAGAAAAAGACCCCGCCGGTGTTCTGCGGCGGCTGCCACACCGACGTGGCCGACAGGCTGATGGGTTCGGACCACGGCAAGGCTATCGCGAAGACCAAATCCGGCCCGGCCATCTGCCTCTCCTGTCACGGCAGCCCCCACAATGTGCGCAAGCCGACCGACCCGGCTTCCCCGCTGCACCGTTCCAATATTCCCAATACCTGCGACACCTGCCATAAAGAGCTTTTCGCCGCCGGCAAGTTCCTGTTCGAGCCCAAGAATACTTACGACAAGACCGTGCACGGCAGGGCTTTCATCAAGGACAATAAAGCGAAGGTGGCTATCTGCGTCGACTGCCACGGCGACCACGATATTAATTTCCCGGCCAATTCCGACAGCCGCATAAACAGGGCGCGCGTACCGCAGACCTGCGGCCGCTGCCATACCAAGCAGCTCGCCCTCTATTCCAGCTCGGTGCACGGCAAGCAGGTCGCGCGCGGCCATAAAGAGGCGCCCGTCTGCACCTCCTGCCACGGCGAGCATACCATCCAGGCCCACGGCGAGTCCGGCTCCACCGTTTTCTCCGGCTCGGTAGTGAAGACCTGCAGCGGCTGCCACTCTTCCGAGAAGATCATGGCGCAGTTCGGCCTGCCGATCAACCCCGTGAAGAGCTATATGGACAGCTACCACGGCGTGGCTTTCCGGGCGGGCAGCCTTACGGTGGCCAACTGCGCGTCCTGCCATAAATATCACGACGTGCTCGCGCCCTCCGATCCCAATTCCTCGGTCAACCCTGCCAATCTGCAGAAGACCTGCGGCTCCTGCCATAAAAAAGCCGGAGAGCTGGTCAGCAAGGGCAAGATCCACGCTGACATGACCGTGGCGCAGACCGCCGGGAGCTACGAGTGGCTGCTGGACATGGTCAGGAAGACTTATATCCTGCTCATCGTCCTGACCCTCGGCGGAATGATGCTGCACAATATGGTCGACCTGTACAGAAAGGCGATCACCGGCTGGCATTCCCATCCGGCCGAAGAGAGGATGTCCGTCAACGAGCGTGTGCAGCATATTCTGCTCGCTCTCTCTTTTATCGGGCTCGCCTATACAGGCTTCGGCCACAGGTATCCTGATTCCCTTTTCAACACCGTGTTCTTCGGCGGGACCAGCGGCGGCGCCCTGCGCACCATCCTGCACAGGGTTTTCGGCGGGCTGTTCATCGCCCTGGCCGTTTATCACGCTCTCTGGCTGGCGGCGTTCCGCGAGGGCCGCAAGTGCTTTATGGAGCTGCTGCCCGGGCTGAACGATATCAGGGATTTCTTCCAGCTTCAGAAATTCAATGTCTTCCATAAAGGCCAGCCGCCGAAATTCAGGCATTTCAGCTACATGGAAAAAGTGGAATACTGGGCGCTGATCTGGGGAAGCTTCGTGATGGTGGTTACAGGCTGCGTAGTCTGGTTCAGGGAACTGTCCCTTCAGTTCCTGCCCAAGTGGGTCATCGACCTCTGCCTCCTGGTGCATTTCATGGAAGCCATCCTCGCCTGCCTGGCGATCCTCGTCTGGCATTCCTACTGGACGGTCTTCGACCCCGCGGTCTATCCCATGAACTGGGCCTGGCTGACGGGGAAAGTCGCTTTGCCGCGCGTCGCGGAGGCGAAAGAAGAGGCTGAAGAGAAAGAGTAACTGAAAGGGCCAGGACCCCGGCAAAGCAGGACCCCCGCTGAGTCGCGGGGGTCTTGTTTTTATTAGCTTAAGTCAACGCGCCGGTTGCTTTTTGTGCTTCCCGCCGTGAATTTGCGGGAAAGGGGGGCAAAAACATAGAATATACAAGGTCACCCATTACGGCGCCCGCGCAAAGTTCTTGATCTGTTAAAGCGGCGGGGAAAGCCGGCTTAATACAAGGAACGGTTAAACAATGGAAAAGCTTTCCGGTTTTTTACATTTTCTCGGCATCGACCTTACCAAGGATAAAGGCTGGCATTTAAACCTCGCCCCCCGGTTCAAGGTCGCCGTCACCGTTATCGCGGTCGGCGCGCTGGTAGTGCTTCTGTCTCTCATGCATTACTCTGAGTCGCCTAATTTCTGCAATTCCTGCCATATCATGAAGCCTTATTACGACGCCTGGAACGGTTCCAAGCACAATAAGGTCGCCTGCGTGAAATGCCATTACCCGCCGTCCACGGTCAAGACGCACCTCTGGCACAAGTTCCAGGCCCTCTCGCAGGTGGTGAAGTACGTCACCCGCACCTATTCCTCCAAGCCTTACGCCGAGGTTGAGGACGCCGCCTGTCTCGCCAACGGCTGCCATGCCACCAGGCTGCTCGAAGGCTGGGTCAAGGTCGGCGACAAAGGCGTGCGCTTCGACCACAGGCCGCATCTGACCGAGAAGCGCCGCGGCAGGCAGCTTCGCTGCACCTCCTGCCATTCGCAGATCATGGTCGGCAAGCATATGGAAGTCACTTATGACACCTGCTATACCTGCCATTTCAAGGGCATGGGTTCCGGCAAGGAACTTAAGCCGCTGGGCGGCTGCCTGTCCTGCCATAACCTGCCGGTAAAAGATTTCAAGGTAGGCAATATGTCCTACAATCACAAAGACTATGTGACCAAGCAGGGCGTTACCTGCCTTAACTGCCACCTCGGCGTGGTAAGCGGCGAAGGAGCCGCTTTAAAGGACAGGTGCTTCACCTGCCATAACCAGCCCGAGAAGCTGGAGCGCTACGGGGATATTCCCTTCATCCATGAAAATCATGTGACCAAGCACCATGTGGCCTGCTTCCACTGCCACCAGGAGATAAAGCACAGCTCCCCGCTTAAAATGGCCCAGGAGGATTCTACCTCCGGCTCCGGCGTAAAAGGAATGCCCGGCAGCCATCCTGTCGGCGTAAGCTTCGACTGTTCCTATTGCCACCAGGACAAGCATTCTACCCAGCTCGAGCTCTACTCCGGGAGACTGCCCGAAGAGATAAAGGGCGCTTCCCTGCCGGAGATGCCCAGCCCGATGTTCAAAGCGGGCGTCAACTGCATCGGCTGCCATTACCAGGACAAAAGCGAGAACGGCGGGTTCAGCGGCCATACGCAGAAGGCCTCCGAGCAGGCCTGCTCGAAATGCCACGGCGAGAAATTCAAGGGGACCTGGGCCCATGTCAAAGGCGACGTCGGGACCGCGCTGAAGCAGCTGGCCTCCAAGATAGAAGCGGCGAAGGGCGAGCTCGCCAAATCTTCGCGGCCGGAAGCCGAGCTTAAGAAGGCCCGCCTGGCGCTGGCGCACGCCCAGAAGCTGGAACAGTTCCTCGGCGCGGCGCACGGCGAACACAATATCTACCTGACCTCCCTGATCATGCGCGAGGCCGACCGCGCGCTGGGCGAGGCCGGCCTCGCCCTCGCGGTGGAGCTCTCCGACATTTCCGCGGAGCCGCTTATTTCCGGCTCCTACTGCGCTACGCAGTGCCACCAGGAGGTGGGCGTTAAGGTCCCGCCGGAAACAGTAAAAGTCCCGGCCTCCAACCCTATCGCGGCTATCGCCGGCAAGAAGATGCCGCATAAGGCCCACACCGAAATGATGGGCTGCGTGAAATGCCACGACATAGGCGGCCACAAGAGCGTGCCGCTCAGGAAAAATTACGCCGAGACCTGCAAAGAGTGCCATAAATAAAAGCCCCGGAGCGGTAGGGGAGGGGACAGGCTCAGCGCCTGTCCCTTCTTCTTTTGCGGGCATGCCGCCGTTTTGATATAATTGTTCTGTAAGAGCTTTCCAAATCCTCCCGGTTCCGGCGTCTGCACCTGCGGCTTTCTACTAAGGACCCTGCGATGAAACTTATAAACAAACTCGCCTCTATACAGTTCTTTTTCACCCTCTCAGCACTGATGCTGATCGCTTTCCTGCTGGGCGGCGTTATCCCCCAGGGCGAAGCTCTGGAGGCTTACCAGCAGATGTTCGGCCGCCTCGGCGGGAACCTTGTAGTCGCGCTGCGGTTCAATATAGTGTTTTCCAGCTTCTGGTTCATGGCCCTTATGGCCGGCGGCGCCCTCAATATGGTCGCCTGCACGGTAAAGCAGTGGAAAGTCCTTAAGCTGCGCCCCGGGGTTTTCCTGAGCCATGTGGGAGTGACGCTGATGTTCGTCGGCGGAGCGGTACACGGGCTTTTCGCGGTGCGCGGCATCATGGCGCTCGAGACCGGCCAGGTCAGGAGCGAGTTCGACGGCGACTCCGGGGTTTCCGAGCCCTTGCCTTTCGAAGTCACGCTTAAAAGCTTCCAGATACACTACTGGGACCAGGAGAAGCACATTATCCACGTGCTTAAAAAGTGCGAGGACCCGGGGCATGAAGGAGAAGACCTGGTAGAGTCCGTGGAAGTGGTCCCTGGCAAAGACGCGCATTTCGCTTCGACCGGCGCGGACCTGTCAGTCCTGAGCTTTTACCCCAATTTCTCCATAGGCAATAACGGCCCGATGACCGTCAATGAAGCCAGGGAAAATCCGGCCCTCGCTATAAAGCCGGCCGGGGCAAAAGCCACGAAAGCCGCGAAGGCCAGCTACCTTTTCGCCAACCATCCCGATTTCCACGGCGTGCAGGCCACCGACGGGCTGCGGTATGTTTACGAATATAATCCGGGCAGGGTAAAGCAGTTCGAGAGCCGCATCGCCTTCCTCGAGAATGGCGTGGAAAAGCTGGAGAAACTTATTAACGTCAATTCCCCTGCCGCCTACAAGGGCTACCGGTTCTACCAGTCCGGCTACGATCCGAAAAACCCTAATTATTCAAGCATACAGGTTTCCAAGGACCCAAGCGTTTTCTTCATCTACGCCGGCTTCGCCGCGCTGATGATCGGTCTCTCTATGGCGTTCTGGAAGGAGATGAAATAATGGAAATATCGCTTAAAGCTTCTTTTGTCTTTTACGGCGTCGCGATGGCGGCGACCCTGCTCGGCTTTCTTTTGAACAAGCCCTGGAAATTCAAGTATTCCGTCCTCGCTCTGTTCGCCGCCTGGCTTACCAGCACCTACCATATCGGCGCGCGCTGGTACCTGGCTGGCAGGGCGCCCTTGTCCAACCAGTATGAATCCCTGATCTTCCTCATCTGGGCTTTTGTCGGCGCCTACCTGCTGTTCAAGCATTTTTCAGGCCGCGAGCTGGAATGGCTGGCGCCCTGGACGGCCGTGGTGGCCGTGCTGAGCATGGGGGGGGCTTCCTTCCTGGAGTCGAGCATCTCGCCGCTGGTCCCTGCCCTGCAGTCCAACTGGCTGCTTATCCACGTCAGCACCGTCATGACCGGCTACGGCGCGCTGCTTCTCTCTTTCCTCGGGGCCGTGGTTTTTTCTTTCATGGGCAAAGCCGAGCACGCGGAAAAGAAGAAAAGCCTTGAATCCCTGGTTTACAGGGCCTGCCTGGTGGGGTTCTGGCTGCTAACCATGGGGATAATCACCGGCGCCGTCTGGGCGAACTCGGCCTGGGGCTCCTACTGGTCCTGGGACCCCAAGGAAACCTGGTCCCTTATCACCTGGCTTTATTACGCCGTGGCTATACATTTGAGAAGGACCAAAGGCTGGAAGGATAAGAAGTTCGCGAGCCTTATGCTTTGGGGTTTCCTGCTTGTGATGTTCACTTATTTCGGCGTCAATTATCTTATGTCCGGGCTGCACAGTTACGGCAGGGGCTGAGCGACCGAATATGGATATCTTCCCTGATTTCGCGGCGGGGTCGGTCTGGAGCGTCAGGCTCGCTTTTGCCTTTACGCTCCTTGCCCTGGCCCACGGGGTTTATTTCGTATTCAAGCGGAACCAGAAGATCTTCAAAGCCTCGCTTCTCCTCCTGGGCGGCGCCGTACTTTTCCAGGCGGCGGCCTTCGCGGCCCTTACGCTTTTTTTCTGGTACGTTCCCGAGAACAGGTATCTTACCCCGCTTAATACCCCGCGCGGCATGATGCTCGCGCTGGGCTTTTGCGTGAACGCGCTCCTGCTCGCTCTCGAGATGCGCAGGGGGACCGGGGTCACTTTCGTCTTCGTGCTGCCCTGGAGCCTGCTCCTGCTGGCCGTCCCGCTTCTTTCCGCTACTCCGGGCCTCGACGCTTTCTCCCTGCAGGCGAGGAGCGGGCTGTCCGCGCTGCATAATTTCCTGTTCATAGTTTCATACGCGATGTTCATAAACGCTTTCGGCGCAAGCTCCTCCCTGCTGCTTTCCGACATGGAACTCAGGGCGAGGAAGCCGCACGAAGCGGCTTTCGCGCTCCCTTCCATAGGCGATATGGACAAGCTTATCTGGCGCCTTGTGGAAGTGGGCTTCCCGCTTTTCCTGGGCGGCTTCCTGCTTGCCAGCTTCCAGCTCTATACTAAATACGGCCGCCTGCCCGGTTCCGACGTGAAAGAGCTCGGGGCTCTCGCCACCCTGCTCGTTTACGGCCTTTACCTGGTCCTTAGGAAATACGGCGACTGGCGCGGGACCAAGGCCGCCTGGGCCAATGTCGCGGGCTTTGTCTTTATCGCGGCCACCATGATGCTGTCGAGCCGCCTGATCGCCTATCATAAATTTTTCTGAGCTTACACTTATAAAAAATGGAACTAGTCCTCGTCGGCCTTTCTCATAAAACCTGCTCGGTGGAAACGCGCGAAGCTTTCAGCATAAGCCCGGAGCGCCGCCGCCTGCTGCTTAAGGCCATGCTTTCCGGCGGGCTTGCGGCGGAGGAGCTGGTGTGGGTGTCCACCTGCAACCGCGTGGACCTTTACGCCGTCGGAAAAAAGAAGGACTGCGAAGCGTCCCTGATAGGCTTTCTGAGCGACCCGTCGCTCTACGACGCTAATAAAGCGGGCGGCGGGCACCTCTACAGCAAGACCGGCAAAGAGGCGCTGGACCACCTCCTGAACGTGGCCTGCGGCCTGGACTCGATGGTGGTGGGGGAGAACGAGATCCTCGGCCAGCTCAAGGATTCCTACTACGGCGCCAAGACCGCCGGCGTCACCGGCCGCCTGACCAATACTCTTTTCCAGCGCGCCATCGGAGTGGGCAAGCATGTGCGCGCGAATACGAAGATCAGCCAGGGCGGCCGCTCCGTGGCTTTTGTCGCCGTGCAGTATGCCGGCAGGATCTTCGGAGACCTGGATAAAGCTAAAGTCCTTCTCCTGGGCGCCGGCGAGATGGCCGAGTCCGCGGCGCTGGCTTTCTCCGAGAAGAAAGCTGCTATTACCGTTATCAACCGCACCCTGGCCAATGGCCAGGAGCTCGCGGCCAAGTTCTCCGCGCAGTGCCTCCCGTGGGAGAAGCTGGAGGAGGCGCTTACCGCGGCCGACGTCGTGCTGGTCTCCACTTCCGCAAAGGAACCGGTGCTCACGAAAGACCTGATGGCCAGGGTGATGAGCCTGCGGCACGGGAACCCGGTTTTCCTGGTGGATATCTCCGTGCCGCGCAATATCCAGCCCGAGGCCGGCCAGCTTTCCAACGTCTATCTGTACAATATCGACGACCTTGAGCGCATAGTCGCCGAGAACCTGGCGCAGCTTTCCGACGAGATAAATAAAGCCCGGGCGATAATAGAAACCAAGGGCGCCGAGATGTGGGACAAGTTCAACCAGGACTCTTCTGTGGACCCGGCTAATTTTAAAGAGCCGCTGGTCATAGGCACCCGCGGCTCCAGGCTGGCCCTCGTGCAGACGGATATTATCTGCGACCTGGTCCGCAAAGAAGGCGTGGCGATAGACCAGAAGATCATCAAGACCAGCGGGGATATCTTCCTGGACGATTCCGTGGAAAAGCTCATCGCCAAGGACGGCAAGGGGCTTTTCGTAAAAGAGATAGAGCGCGACCTGATCGACCGCGGCAGCAGGCTGGCGATGCATTCCCTGAAAGACCTGCCGGGCGAGCTGGCCGAAGGGCTGGCGGTAGCTTCGTACCTGAAGCGCGAGGACCCGCGCGACGCGCTCGTTACCCGCGGCGGCGCTAAATTAGCGGACCTCCCGCCCAACCCCAGGATAGCCACCGGCTCTCTCAGGCGGCGCTACCAGATAGCGAAGCTGCGGCCGGACGCCGTCTTCGCCCCGCTGCGGGGGAATATGGACACCCGCCTGGCGAAGCTTGACCGCGGGGACTGCGACGCTATCGTGGTGGCCTGCGCCGCTTTCAAGCGCCTGGGCCTGGAAAAGCGGATAAGCCAGATCTTCACCGCCGACGAAGTTGTGCCCGCTCCCGGGCAGGGCGTGATAGTCGTCGAGGCTGTCGCTTCCGACCTGCCCGTAATGCGGCTGGCGCGCAGGCTGGACCATGCGCGCACGCGGATCTGCGCGGAAGCCGAGCGCCTGTTCCTGGCCGAGATGGGCGGCGGCTGCGCCACCCCGCTCGGCGCCCACGCCGAGATCACCGACGAGGGCCTGCTGTTCAGGGTCTTCTGGTCGACCCCCGACGGCAAGAAGCGCATGAATTTAGATACTTATATAGATTGCGCCAAATTGAGCGAATCAATAACGGATTTGGTCGCGAAGATAAAACAGCTCGTTTAGCCCGAGGTTGCCTGGGGGGCCGGGTTAGCAAAACCGTCGTTGAGCCCGCCGGTTGCATAGCCCGGCGGGCGAATACCGAGTGAGGCCACGGTGTGGCCGAACGTGTTTTGCGTTCCGGCCACCCAGGCAACCGCCGCACGGGTGAGTTCCTAAAATATTTTTATGAAAACCATTCTAGTCACCGGGCCTGACGGCTATATCGGCGGGCGGCTTGTAGGCCGGCTGCTGGCCAAGGGCTATAAGGTGCGCTGCCTGACGCGGAACCCGGACCACCTGTCCGGGCTGCCCTGGGCCGGCAGCGTGGAGATAGCGAAGGGCGATGTTTACAAGAACGAGGGGCTGGAGGCGGCGCTGGCCGGAACGGACGCCGCTTATTATCTGGTTCACTCCATGGCCGACGTTCCGGGCTTCGAAAAGATGGAGGAGACCTCGGCTTTGAATTTCGCCAAGGCAGCGTCCGCGGCGGGCTGCGGCAGGGTGGTCTATCTCGGCGGGCTCGGCAAGGATGAAGAAGGCCTCTCCAGGCACCTGCTTTCGCGCCACCGGGTGGGGGAGGTCCTGCGGACTTTCGGCCCCCCGGTTACTGAGTTCAGGGCCGCAATTATAGTCGGCTCCGGCAGCGTCTCTTTCGAGATGATCCGCTACCTGGTGGAGCGCATGCCTGTTATCCTTACCAGCCGCCTGCTGCAGGCGCGCTGCCAGCCGCTGGCGGTCAGGGACGCGCTCTCTTATCTTACGGACTGCCTGCAGAAACCGGATACAGCCGGCCGTATAATTGAGATCGGGGGAGAGACTTCCCACTCCTACGAGGAGATGCTGAGGATTTACGCGGATATCAGAGGCCTGAAGCGCTGGTTCTTTAACCTGCGCCACGGGAGCGTTGGTTTTGGCGGCACGATGGTCGGTCTTATAACGCCCGTGCCGAGGAGGCTGGCGCGCCCGCTTTTAGAGAGCCTTAATTGCGACGTTACCTGCAGTACCTCCCTTGCGGCCGAGCTTTTCCCGGAGATAAAGCCGATGGACTATGCCACGGCCGTGAAACGCGCGCTGGTCCGCCTGAGCGAGAACGCCGTGGAAACTTCGTGGACCGCGGCTTATACGCCGTCCTACGCCAAACCTTATACTTTTGAGGACCGGGAAGGCCTTATCCGCCATGCCCACGTGCTGGAGATCGCGGCTCCGCCCGAGACCGTATTCAAAGTGTTCACCGGGATAGGCGGCAGGCGCGGCTGGTTCTACTGGCCGTGGATCTGGGCTTTGAAAGCGCTTCAGGACCGTTTAGTAGGGGGGATAGGGATGCGCCTGGGGCGCCGCCATCCGGATATAATACGGCAGGGCGAGGTTCTGGATTTCTGGCGCGTCGAGCGGGTGATAGAGGGGCGGATGATGCTGCTGCGCGCCGAGATGAGGCTGCCCGGCAAAGGCTGGCTCCAGTTCGAAGCTGTGCCCGCGGGACTTTTCCCTCCGGGCCAGCAGCCGAAGCACGGAGCCTGCACGCTCCGTCTTACCGCCTATTTCGAGCCCAGGGGGCTGTTCGGCAATCTTTACTGGTATTCCCTTTACCCGGCCCACGTGGTGATCTTCCGGGGCCTGGCCCTCGAGATAAAGAACCGCGCTCTGGCGGCAGCAGAGGCTCTGAACCGCTGAAATAAAAGAACCGGGCTTTCCCGGCGTAAAAAAAGCCCGGACTTTAGTCCGGGCTCTTTTTTATATTAACTTGATCGGCTATTATTTCAGGGTTTTAATGAATTTGACAAGTTCCTTGATCTGGGCTTCGCCGAGCTTGCTTTTGAAAGCGGGCATTTTGCCTTTGCCGTCAGAGATCAGTTTGGCGACGGCGTCGTCGGTCTTCTCCTGGGTCGCCTTGGCGGTGAGGTCCAGGGCCGCGGGTTCGAGCTTGAACATCTTGGCCATCGAGGGGCTTCCCTTTCCGTCCTTGCCGTGGCAGGAGGCGCATTTGGCTTTATAGTCGGCGTTCTCGGCGGCCTTCGCGGCGGGCTTTGCCGGGGCGGCGGCGGGAGCGGCCGGTTTCACTTCGGCGGCTTTTGCTTCAGGAGCTTTAACGTCGGCAGCCTTGGTCTCGGCGGTTTTTGCATCGGCGGCTTTAAGGTAGGAGACGATAGCCGTTATTTCGGCGGCGGTAAGCCTGGCTTTATGCGCCGGCATTTTGCCTTTGCCGCCGGAGATTATGGCGGCGATATCCGCGTCGCTCATCGCGAGGAAGGCCTTGTCGGTCAGGTCCATCGCCGCGGGTTCGAGCTTGAACATCTTCACCATGGCGGGAGCGCCTTTCCTGTCCTTGCCGTGGCAGGAAACGCACATCTTGCCGTAATTCGCGGCCGGCTCGGCGGCGAAGGACGGGAGGGCCTGCGCGCAAAAAAGAAGAACACCCGAGACCGCGATGATATTTATTTTCATATTGTTTCCTTTGTTTTCTCCCAGGGCGGGAGAAGGTAGAGCAGGGCCGCGAGAATAAAGAGCGGGAGGATACCCAGCCCGATAGCGCTGAGCAGTCCCTCGCGGCCGGCCAGTTCCATCTTATAGGTGGTAAAGCCGAGGAAGCTCTTGGAGAAGAACTGCCCGCCTATCACCACGTTCCACCTCATCGCCAGGATGCCGATAAGGGCGAGGGTGCCTGAGAGGGCGTAGAAGATCTTGCGGGCTTTTTCCGGGAGCTCCACCATCTGCACGGTTCCGAGCAGGAAGATGGGCGTAAGCGAGCCCATGATGATCTGTATCAGGATCATGCTGACGAACAGCTTGCCTTCAACCAGCAGGCTGATGATGTCGAAGTGCTCCTCGGCCTCGTAAACGGTCTGCAGGCTCTCCAGCATTTCAAGGGAGAAGGCCAATATGATGGCCGTCAGCAGGAATTTGCCTATGGTGTCCAGGCAGGGCATGTCTATCTTGACGTTGCGCGCCCAGCAGGCGAGCATATAGACCAGCATCACGCCGGCGATGCCCGACGCCATCGCCGAGAAGATGAAGATCACGGGCATCAGCGGCGTGGACCACCAGGGGTTGGCCTTGATGGAGCCGAAGATGAAGCCGACATAGCCGTGCAGGAGCAGGGCCGACGGAAGGCCGACTATGGTCAGTATGCGGCCGAGCTTGTCGTCTATCTCGAGGGAGCGGGGGGAAATATTGGTCACGCCCAGCGTGAGGATCTTGTAGAAAACGCGCTTGGGCCAGAACTTCTCGGAGATGGACCACTCCACGATCTCCTTGCGGTAATCCAGCCAGACTTCCATCAGCAGGACGACCATGAGGTACCAGAGGTACACGAAGCCGAACATGGCCATGGCCGACGAGGTGTGCGGCGTCATGAAGATCTCGATGCCGCGCTCGGGGTGGCCGAGGTGCACGTTGAGCGGCAGCGGCGCCACCAGGAGGAAGGCCAGGGCTACCAGCAGGGAAAGCCGGTAGATGGGCTTTATCGCTTTTACGTCGAACACGCGCTCAAGGGAGGCGAGGACGAAAGCGCCGGCCACGAGGCCGGTGATATAAGGGTAGAGAACGATGAGGACGCTCCACTGGAGCTCCAGCTCGTTGGGGTAGATGAAGCCGGAGACCTTGCCCAGGGCTCCGCGCAGCATTTCGATTATAGCCATGTCCATCAGCGGACCTCCTTGTCGAGGCCTTTGTAGACCACTTTACACTGCGTTCCAAGGTTGGGCTTCAGCACCTGGGTGTTTTCTGTTTCGTAGAACTTCGAAATCGCGCTCTTCGGGTCGCTCAGGTCGCCGAACATCCGGGCGCCGGTGGGGCAGACCTCGACGCAGGCGGTCTTGAGACCCTTCTTGATGCGGTGATAGCAGAGCGTGCATTTGTCGGCCGTGTGGGTTATCGGGTTGAAGAAGCGGCTGCCGTAGGGGCAGGCCTGGATGCAGTAGCGGCAGCCTATGCAGTATTTCTTGTCCACCAGGACCACGCCGTCCTCGGACAGGAAGGTGGCGCCCACGGGGCAGACCTGCACGCAGGGAGCGTGCTCGCAGTGGTTGCAGATCTTGGGCACGAAAAAGCTCTTGGTGACGGTTTCAGGGTCGGCGGGCGGGAGGTAGCCGTCCAGGCCGCCGTTGGGCGAGTCCACGTTGACCTCGCCGCTGCGCCTGAGGATATAGCGCTCCACCCAGGTGCGGAAATAGAAAGCTTCGCGGGGAACTTCGTTCTCCGTCTTGCAGGCGTCCACGCAGCGGGCGCAGCCTATGCACTTATTGATATCGATAGCGTAGCCCCAATAAGGCTTCTTTCTCTTCCAGGCGGGCTCGCGGAAGAATTTCTCCGCGGCCTGCACGGGGGTGCTGAAAGCTTTGGAGACGAGCACCATCGCGGCGCCGACGGCTGTCTTCAGGAACTGTTTGCGGCTGAAGTTTTTCATAATGGTCATTTGGGCTGGTGAGGCTGATGGCACATATTGCAGGGAGCGTCGGGATTGTGCTCTTTGAGGTTTATCTGCGGGTATTTCGCGGGCTTGGAGATGGTTCTTTCATGGCAATGGCCGCAGAAAGCCCTCATCTCGGTTTCCTTGGGCCTCCGGGGCTTATTGTCGGACTTGGGGTTCTCGACGTGGCCGAGCAGAGCGCCGTGGCAGCTTTCGCAGTTTATGCCGCGGTGGCTGGATTTGGCTTTGTCGGCGACCTGCTGCGCGTGGCACTTCTTGCAGGCTTCGGCCCCGGCGTAATGGCGGGGCTGGGCGGCGAATTCGTCTACCGAGTCGGCGCGGTAATGGCCCAGCTTGCCGAAGCTTTTCGGGACGAGCAGGCTGCGCACGGACAGGAAGCCGACTAAGGCGACCGCGAATATAATGACAACGCGAATCAGATGCTGGACGTCTTTCATATATTGATATTTTACAATAAATCGCGGGACGGTTTTACAACCCGGATTTTTCGTTGCCCACCTGGCCGGCGATTATAAGGACGGAGGGCGCGGCGGAGGCGGCCGCGAACCGCGAGACCCAGATGCTCAGCTCGTACAGGCCGAACATCGGGGCCGCGAAGACCATCATATTGAAAATATCGGGGGTGGGCGTGAGGATGGCGGCGGCTATGAAGATCAGCACTATGGCGTAGCGGTACTTGCTCCGGAGCAGGCGGTGGTCGATCACGCCGGCCTTTGTGAGGATATAGCTCAGGACCGGCATTTCGAAAACGAGCCCGGTGCCCAGTATGGTCCAGGTGATGAAGGAAATATAGCTTTGGGCGGAGATAAGCGGCCGGAGGTCCTCCCCGGCGAAACCGAGTAGGAATTTGAGCGCGGGCGGAATGAAGATGTAATAGGAGAACAGGACCCCGGCCGAGAAAGCGAACATGACCCAGCCTACGAAGGCGAAAACATTGCCTTTAAGCCCGGGGCCGGCGGCTGGCTCCACGAATTTCCAGACCTGGTAAAGCAGGAAAGGCATGGAAATTATCAGGCCGGCCGTAAAGGAGATATTGAGGTAGACGGACAGCGCCTCCGTGGGGGAAAAGAACACCAGCTTGTCCACGGTCCCGGCTATCGGTTGCTTGATGATCCTGAACAGCAGCGAGGAATAGTTGAAGGAAACCCCGAAGGCGCAGGCGAGGAAGATCAGCGAAGAGATAAGCCTGCGTCTTAATTCGTCGAGGTGGGAGGACAAAGAAAGGGTGGGGTCCATTACGGGGCCGGGTCCGTCCGTAAATTATTGCTTCGGCTGTTTGTCGTTCGGGGCGGGCTTCTCGTCAGCCGGGTCTTCCCGCATCGCTTTCTTGAATTCCTTTATCGTGGTGGCCACGGACTTGCCGAGCTCCGGAAGCTTGTTCGCTCCGAAAAGAAGAACGCAGATAAAACCTATAAAAAGCAGTTCTGGTGTTCCCATGCCTAGTATCCTCATATTGCTCCCTCCGAACGCTGGCTTCCCGCGTTCACTATATATATTATACCACTTAGGGAGGCCCGGCCATTAGGGCCACGAATACCGGCGTAATTTAGATATAATAATTTCAGGAGGACTTATGGCTAAAATATTGATAATTGACGATGATCCCGACATAGTGGAGTCGATGCGCATAATCCTGGAAAGCTGCCGGCACAAGGTGAAGGTGGCGAAGAATGGGGCAGAAGGTCTTAAAGAGGCCAAGGCGGCCAAATACGACCTGATCATCCTGGACGTCATGATGGAAACCATGAGCACCGGTTTCGAGGTCGCGCGCGGCCTCAGGGAAAGCCGGGAGAATAAGACCGTGCCGATCCTGATGCTGACCGCGATAAAAGAAAGCACCGGCCTGGACTTCAACAGCGAGGTGGGGGACAAAGACTGGCTGCCGGTCAACGCCTATCTTGAAAAGCCGCTGAAGCCGAACGAACTCCTGGTTAAAGTGGAAGCCCTCCTCAAGGGCGACGCTCCCAAAGGGAAATGACGCTTTGACCGACGCCGTGCGGGAACAGCAGGACGGCCTGGCTGAAAGCCTTTATTGGCTTATCCGCCTGCGCTGGTTCGCCGTGGGGGGGGTGGTCCTGACCACCCTCTTCGCGGACAAGGTTTTAGGCCTCGGGCTGGATTACGGGAAGCTTTATTCCCTGGCGGCGGCGCTGTGCGCCTATAACTTTCTTTTTCTTCTTTATCTGAACCGGGTCCGGGCTTCCGACAGGCCGGACCTGCCCGTGATCACCAACCGCCTTGCGAACTCCCAGATCCCGCTTGACCTGCTGAGCCTGGCGGCCCTTCTCCACTTCTCAGGCGGGCCGGAAAATCCTTTCGCCTATTATTTTTTCTTCCACATGATAATAGCGAGCATTTTGCTCTCGCGCCGGGCCAGCTATCTGCAGGCCGCTTTCGCCTCGGTCCTTTTCCTTTTAGTCAGCGGCCTGGAGTACAGCGGGCAGTGGCGGCACTATTGCATAAACGGACCGGGCTTCTGTTTCCTCGGGGAAGGGTCCCTGCCGCTGCTCGGTTCCTCCGCCGCCTTCGTCAGCACCCTGTTCATAGCGGTCTATATGGCGAGCTCCGTCTCGCTCAAGCTCAGGCAGAAGGAAGCCACGCTGCGCCAGGCCAATCTGCAGCTGAAAGAAAAAGACAAGATAAAGAGCAACTACGTCCTGCGCGTTTCCCACGACGTGAAAGAGCATCTGGCCGCGATACAGGCCTGCCTGGACCCCGTCCTGCACGGCCTTACCGGGCCCCTCGCGCCCGGGCAGGAAGACCTTCTGCGCAGGTCTTACGCCAGGACAGAGAAGCTGCTCGTTTTCGTCAAGGCCCTGCTCGAGATAACGCGCCTGAAGCTGAGCAAGAAAATAGAGACCGGGCCCTTCTCGCTGCTGAAAACGGCGGAGAATGCCGTGCGCCTGGTGGAAGAGAGGGCCGGGGAGAAAAAAATAAAGCTCGCCTGGTCGGTCGCCCCGGGCGTGGATATCATCAACGGCGCGCAGATCTATATCGAGGAAACTATCGCAAATTTCCTCGCCAATTCGATCAAGTACACCCCCGAAGGCGGAAGCGTGGAGCTCGCCATAACGGACGAGGGGGAAAAGGTGAGGATACGCGTCACCGATACCGGCATGGGCGTGCCCGGGGACGACCTCCCGCATCTCTTCGAGGAATTCTTCAGGGCCAGGAACGCCAGGGCCACGGAGCGGAACGGAACGGGCCTGGGACTTTCCATCGCCAAGGAAGTCGCCGAGAAACACAAAGGGAGCATCTGGGTCGAGTCGCAGGAGGGCAAGGGCGCCTCGTTCTACCTTATACTGCCTAAAAATGCCGATTGACCGGACGAGGAACTGCCAATGTCGGTGAACGTTACCTGCGCCTGCGGCGCTGTCTACAATCTTAAAGACGAATATGCCGGCTCGCAGCTGGCCTGCCCCAAATGCGGGGCCGCCATAGCCGTGCCCGCGCTGCCGCCGGCCCCCCCGGTGCATGTCCAGGGCGGGGACGCCGTGTTCTCCCGCGACAAATTCCTGCTGAACCAGCAGCATTTGGCCATCCGCGAGAAATACGACGTCGCGGACGAAGCCGGGGCCCCGCTTATGTTCGTGGAGCGCCCCCGCTACATCTTCCTTAACGTCCTGGCTATCTTCGCCGGCCTCTTCGCCGGCCTGGTCAATCTTTTTTTCTTCGGGGCGGTCGGCGCCGGGATTAAAAAGGGGGGCGGCGATCCCATGCTGGTCCTCCTCCTGTCGCTCTGGGCCGTCTACGGCAGTTTCCTGGTGGTCTACCTTGTGGCGGCCGTCCTTGCCAAAAAGCGCCATATCACTATCTACCGCGATGAAAGCAAGGCGGAGACCCTGCTCCAGGTCCTGCAGGAGAGCAAGATACAGATCCTTACCGCTTCTTTCTCCGTCCTGGACCCGCAGGGAGTCAGGGTAGCCAGGATCTTTAAAAAGCGCCTCCATAATATCCTCCGGAAGCGCTGGTATTGCCACGACGGCGCCGGCGCGGCCCTGTTCATCGCCAAAGAGGATTCGATGATCCTCTCGATGCTGCGCTTCTTCCTCGGCAGTTTTTTCGGGCTCCTGCGCACTAACTACATGATCTATGACCGGGGCGAGAACATCCTGGGCGAATTCAACCGCAAGCTGACCATCCTGGACCGCTACGTGCTGGATATGAGCGCGGATTCCCGCCGCTCGATCGACCGGCGCGCGGCTTTGGCCATGGGCGTGCTCCTGGATACGGGGGAGAAACGCTGATGCCGGAGAGCGCGAGGAAGATCACCGCGGAGATGCTGGCGGAAGACCCCTTCCACCCGTCCAGGGTGGATTTCGAGAGAGGGATGTCGGCGGCGCCTGTTTTCGCAATGCTCCTTATCGCCGCCAATATAATAATTTTCGCCTGGGAGATCAAAACGGGCGCGCTTAAAAGCAGCGCGGCCATAATAGCCGCCGGCGCAATCTACGGCGAAAAGGTCTTCGCGGGGCAAAGCTGGCGCCTTGCGACGGGCATGTTCCTGCACGGCGGCTACGGCCACCTTATAGGCAACTGCCTCGCGCTTTACGTGCTTGGCCTGGCCTCCGAGCGCGCCTGGGGGAGCATGCGGGCCCTATTCATATATTTTTTCAGCGGCCTTACGGCCTCCTTTATCAGCGCCTTCATGCAGCCCAAGCCGGCGGTGGGCGCTTCCGGCGCCATCTTCGGCCTCCTCGGCGCGGCCGTAGTTTTCTTTTACCGCTACAGCGGCTCGCTCCACCTGCGCGATCGCCGCATCGGTGCCGCGCTGTTCGCCTGGGGGGCTTTCCAGCTTATCATGGGCGTGCTTACGCCTTACGTGGACAACTGGGCCCATTTCGGCGGCCTGGGGGCCGGGATCATTTTCGGTTTCACCCTGCCGGCTGGCCTGTTCGAAAATGACGGGCCTTCAGTTAAGGCTTGAAGAAGCCTTCCTCAGCTTGCTCACCCAGAGCGCTATCTCCACCAGGTCAAGGTCGTTTATCTCCGGAAATCGCCCCGCCGCCGGCAGGGCCCTTACCGTCGCGCCCTTGCCCTCGAAGCGGATGAGGGCTATCGCGCTCCCGCCGTACTTTACTTCATAAGCGGGCGAGCCGTCGCTGTAAAACTCCGGCCATTTCAGCGAGCGGTAGATATGCGCGGTGAGCGCGCCCGCCTTCCGCGCCCGGTAACCCTCGGCAAGCCATTCTTTTACCGTCCATTTCATAAAGCCTCCTTACCCCGCAGCGTATCATTCCTTAAATAGCATAGCAGGTGAACCCGTCAAGGGCCTGTCGGGTTGGTCCCGGCGAAATTAATTATTTGGGGCGGGGCGCTATTTTATACAATTTAACTGCAGACTATACGGAGGTTCAATGTATAAACTTCTTTTCTCTCTTTGCGTCCTGCTCGCCCCCGCGGTCCTTTCCGCTTCGGAAGAAGCTAAAGACCCGTACATGAGCGCCCTTGTAAAAGAGCTGGACCGCTCCTTCACCGGCCTTAAAAATTCCGAAAAAACCCCGCTTTATTACCTGGGCTACGAGTTGACCGCGTCCAAGTACCATTACCTGGCCGCCAAGCTCGGGGCTCTGGACGGGGACGCCGACTACAGCAGCAGCAAGCTGGACATAGACATGCGCGTGAACACGATGGAGATGGACAATACCCACCAGGTGAAAGGGAACATGGCCTGGACCAGCGGGGGGCAGTCCCTGGACCTGCCGGTGGCGATGGAGGGGAACGAGGACGCCCTGCGGGCCCGCATCTGGGAATATACCGACAAGGCCTACAAGAAAGCGCAGGAAAATTTCACCAAGGTGAAGATGAACAAGGCCGTGACCGCCGCCGAGGACGATCCCTCCGCCGACTTCTCCCCGTCCAAACCGGAAATTTTCTACGAGACCGTCTCCCTCCCGGAGCCCGACCTGGCCGCCTGGCGCGAGCGCCTTAAAAAGCATTCCGCCCGCCTGGCCGGCTACTCTTATATCTACGACTCCGGGATGACGCTGAGCTACGAGAACGAGAACCGCTACCTGGTGAACAGCGAAGGCAACCGCATTAAGACCGGGAACAACTATATCACGCTGACCTATTATCTCACCAGCCGCACCACGGACGGCATGGAGCTGAGCCGCGGCGAATATTACAATACCGATTCTTTCGCCGGCCTGCCCTCGGAGGAGAAGGTGAACTCCGATATGGACCGCTCGATAGCCGAGCTGAAAGCTTTGAAGGACGCCCCGATAGTGGAGCCGTACAGCGGCCCCGCCATCCTTAAGGCCCGCGCCGCCGGCGTGTATTTTCACGAGATAATCGGCCACCGCATGGAAGGCCACCGGCAGAAGCTGGAGGACTCGGGCCAGACCTTCGCCAAGAAAGTCGGCCAGAAGATCACTTCCGATATCGTAACGCTTTACGACGACCCCAATATGAAAGAGTTCCGCGGCATACCGCTGCGCGGCTATTACCGCTACGACGACGAAGGCGTCAGGTCCCAGCGGGTGAGCATAGTCGAGAACGGCGTGCTGAAGGGCTTCCTGATGAGCCGCTCCCCGATACGCGGCTACCCGGCCTCGAACGGACACGGCAGGCGCTCCTCCGGCAAACCTATAGTGGCGCGCATGGGCAATTTGGTGATGAAGGCTTCGGTGACCAGCACTTACCCGGAACTGCGGGAAAAACTTATAGAGGAATGCAAAAAGCAAAATAAGCCGTTCGGCCTCGTTTTTGACGATATCTCCGGCGGTTTCACCAATACCGACCGCGGGAACGCCCAGGCCTTCAAGGTTCTCCCGCTGCTGGTCTACAAGGTCTATACCGACGGGCGCCCCGACGAAGTGGTGCGCGGCGTGGATATCGTGGGCACGCCGATAACCAGCTTCAGCAAGATCACCGCCGCGGCCGACGACGACGCCGTCTTCAACGGGACCTGCGGCGCCGAGTCAGGCTGGGTTCCGGTCTCCTCTGTCTCGCCCAGCGTGCTCATTAGCGAGATGGAAGTCGAGAAGTCCCAGAAATCGCAGGAAAAGCCGCCGGTGCTGAACCCGCCGCTGCACGATAAATAAAGGACGAAGCCATGAAAAAAATAATTATAATCGCTTTAGCCTTCGCCGCCGCTCTTCCGGCGGCCCGCGGCCTGAACGCCGCTCCTCCCTCGGACGACAAGGTTTTCGCCGCCATGAAGGACGAGATGGCCCGCTCCATGGCCAAGCTCAACATGGACAACCTGGGCAAGCCGTATTTCCTGTCCTACCATATAGGCGACGGCCATTCCTTCAGCGTCACGGCGGACTTCGGCGCGGTAGAGAACCTTAACTCCTCTGATTACCGCCGCCTCAAGGTGGACCTGCGCACCGGCACGCCCAGGTTCGACAACAGCAACTACGCCCCCAATATGTGGGAGGGCTACCGCGCGGAGACCGACTGGAATATTGCGCTGGACGATAATTACGACGCGCTGCGCTTCGCCGTCTGGTCGGCCACGGACAAGGCCTATAAAAAGGCCCTGGAGACGCTGTCCAAGAAAAGGGCCTTCGTAGAATCAAAGAACATGACCGAGCTTTACGACGACATGACGCCCCAGGCGCCGTACGAACTGTACCGCACCTTCGCCGTCGAGCGCCTGGACGAGAAGCTCTGGGGAGAGAATATCCGCAGGGTTTCCGCGGTCTTCCTTAAATACCCGGAGGTAAAGTATTCCTCCGTGCGCCTGCACTTCAATTCGGGCGGGGTGCGCTACCTTAACAGCGAGGGTTCCGCCAACAGGCGGCCCTCCTGCGACGGGGACGTCACGATAACGGCCTCCGGCTACGCGCCCGACGGCTTCCGCCTTAAATCCTCCCATGTCTACGATTTCTGCCTGGCCAAGGACGCCCCCGCTCTCGAGACGCTCCTGGCCAAGGCCGACGAGATAGGGAAGAACCTGGCCCGCATGAGTAAATCGGAGCCCATCAAGGCCTATATCGGCCCCGTGCTCTTCGAGAAAGACGCGGCCGGCAAGTTCTTCGAGACCCTGCTGGTCAACAATGTCGCCAACCCGCGCGAAGTCTGGACCGAGAAAAGCCGCTGGTCGGAGGAAACGGTCTACCGCAGGGCGGGGGAACTGGTGGAGCGCATAGGGATGCGCGTGACCTCGCCTTTCCTTAACGTCGTGGACGACCCCACCGTCCGCTATCATGAAGGCGTGCCGCTTTCCGGCTTTTACGAGGTGGACGACGAGGGCGTGCCCGCCCAGAAGATCAAGCTGGTGACGAAGGGCAAACTCTCGGAGTATTATATGTCCAGGGCTGCCACCCGCGACTTTAACAAGTCCAACGGCCACGGCAGGGGGGACTTCAGCGAATATCCCGCCGGCTCTCCCTCCAATGTCTTTATAATCCCTGAAGACAACCCGGCGAAGGTTCTTCCTATGCCGGAGCTGAAGAAAAAGTTCCTCGATCTCTGCAAAGAGCAGGAGCTCGACTACTGCATCCTGGTAAAAGGGTTGGACAGCCTGTACGGGCCGTTCTCGGCCTGGAAGGTCTATCCCGACGGCCGCGAGGAGCCGGTTCACGGCATAGAGTTCACCGGGACCAGCCTGCGCGCGCTCCGGGATATCACGGCCGTCTCGAAAGAGACCTATGTGTACAACCTCGCCTGGAGCACTCCGGGAACTATCGTGACGCCCTCCATTTTGGTGCAGGAGATGGAGATCAAGAAGACCGAGGAAAAGCCTGAGAAGAAGCCGTACCTGGGCCATCCCTATTTCGCTAAATAGGGTCGGGTTCCCGCGACATGCGCAAGTCAACTTTAAAGGTCAAGCTCGCCGCCGCCGCGGCCGCCCTGTGCCTGCTGGCGCCGTACGCGCTGGCGCGCCCGCGCGGCGACGAGCGGAACGCTTTAAAGTCCTATTACACGCCGGAATACCTGGCCTTTAAAAAGCGCATAATGGCCGAGTTCGCCAAAGTCGGTCCCGGGCGCTTCAGCGAATTCGTGAAGCGCGGCAAATTCGGCAGGGATACTGGCGGGGATAAGAACCAGAAAGTCATAGCTTTTACCTTCGACGCCTGCGGCGGCCGCCACAGCGGCTACAATAAAAAACTGATCGAATACCTGCGCAGGGAGCAGATCCCGGCCACGCTCTTCATCACCGGCCTCTGGCTGGAGAAGAATAAAGAGATCTTCGCGGAACTGGCCAAGGACCCGCTTTTCGAGATAGAGAACCACGGGATGCTGCACCGCCTCTGTTCCACGGAGGGGAAGACCATGTACGGCGTGCACGCAACGCGCGACCTCGGCGACGTGATAGACGAGATGGAGCTGGGCGCGCGCAGGATAAACGACCTGTCCGGGCGGCGGCCGATATTTTTCCGTTCGGCGACGGCTTATACCGACGAGCTTTCTTTAAAGGTGGCGGAGCGCCTCGGGATGGAAGTGGTGAGCTACGATATACTCTCCGGCGACGCCACGCATTCGTCCGCCAAGACCATGAGCGCCAATATCCTTAAAGGGGCGCGGCACGGCGCGGTGGTCATAATGCATTTCAACCACCCCGGCTGGCCAGACCGGGAGGCGCTGGAGCTTGCCGTTCCCGAGCTTCGCAAGCGCGGGTACAACTTCATAAAGCTCGAAGACTTTTCGATGAAATAGTCCGCAGGAACGCCTTGCTCAAAAAAAGAGCCCCCGCGGAACGGGGGCTCTTTTTTTTGCGGCTTCCTGTTCAGCTTTTCTTCGCGGGTTTCAGCCTGTAGTAGCGCAGCGGCTTGGCTACGTTCTTGGCCTCGGTCTCGAACGGGCCCTCGAAGCGCAGGCCGGCGGCGAGGCCGGCTTTTTGCAGGGCCGCCCTGACAGAACCCATCACCAGGGTTTCGCGGAAACCGGCTTTCGACTGAAGGCGGGCCGTCTGGTTCATGCCGCTGGAGAAAGCGGTGAAGTCGTGGTTCGGGCCGAACAGGCCGACGGCGGCGGGGCAGAGGTTCAGGCCGGAGGCCACGCCGAGCCCTTTCGCTTTTATCTTCGCCGCCAGGCCGCGGTAGCGCGGCAGGGTCCCGAGGCGCGCGGTGAACTTCTGTATCTCCAGCGCGGCCAGCGCGGCCGCCCGGGCGCATTTCGCCGGCGAATCCCGGAAGAAAGGCGGGCCGAAGTGTATTATCACGCAGTCGCCGACCATCTTGTCGAAGGTCCCGCCGTGCTCCCAGGCTATATGCACTGCGCCTTCGCTCCAGAGGTCCACGAACTCCCCTATCCTGTCCGGGCGGCGCAGGCCCTTTTCGCACAGCTTGGTGAAAGAATTTATATCGACGTAAAGTATGACCAGGTCCTTCACCCGCGGCGACAGATGCTTGCGCATATAGTCGGGGTCGCTCAGGAGCTCCGATACCGTGGAGGGGGAGAAGAACTTGGCCATGTGGCGGCGCTCGCGGTTATAGTCTATCAGGCGCTGGCTTATTGAATTGGCGAAGATGTTCATCAGGTCGCGCCCGAAGGTGGAAAGGCCGCCTTCCACGTCGGCGACCAGCTTCCCGAGCTGGCCGGCGCCGGCGGCGTGGCCGCTGAGCGTGAAGCCCATGCCCTCGTCCAGCCCGAGCAGCCTGCGCACCATATGCCTGTCCGGGTCCAGCAAATGTATGCCGTGGGTCTTTATGGCGAGGCTGAGGGCTTTATGCGGCCGCTGCTCGGAATCGTGCACGCAGCGGCTGCCGCGGTAGATGCGGTACTGGATGCGCTCGCCCTCGGCGGCGTCGTCGTTGCGGTAGACCAGGCCCAGGTGGCGGAAGGGGATCTCGGCGTGCAGGGCGCCGACGGCCTCGTCTATGGCCTCGCGCAGGACGCTGCGCGTCAGGCAGCGCGTGACCCGCTCCATCAGCTTCTGCTTAAGCGCCGCGCTGTGTATGCCCCAGAGGGTCCCGTCGAGTTCTTCGCAGACCGCGTCGAGGCAGGCGAGATAATTCTTGTCCGGGGCCGCCGGGCCGCGGTGGCCGAAGGCCAGGGTCCCTACTCTCCGGCCGTCGAGGTCGAGCGGCTTGGAGACCCAGTTCAGCCCGCGCGAAGCTTTTACGGACGCCCTGCCCGGGGTTTTTCCGAGGTCGAAAGACGGCGCGGCTTTCCAGCTGAAAATTTCTTTTTCAAGGTCCTCGTTGCGGGTCTCGAGGGCGGCGGCCGCGGCGCCGAATTCCGCGGCGATCCCGGGCAGGAAAATTTCCAGCGTGGCTTTCAGCCCGAGTTTTTTTCTCGCGCAGGTTTCGAGGATGGCGTCCGCAAATTTATTGACGGCGTGGGGATCTTTCGCGCAAATATTTTTATTTATTTTCATTTGTGGATACCGGGCAGCCCTTTATAAGAGGATTCAACAATTATAATATAAAAGCAAAAGAGGATGAATATTTTTAAAAATTGCGACACCCCTTGACAAGTCAAGTTCCGTCTGTTATACTAATTTTGTAGTCCTGATCTTTTAAGAGCGCCGTCGGAGTGGTTGCGGAGGGTGGCGGGTTGGCCCGGCCCCGGCGCGGTTTCCCCTGTTTCGCGGCCAGCTTCGGTTTCGGCGTTCTTGCGGGCGCCGGAGTTTCTCGGTCAGCTGCGGCGCGTTCAGGCGTTCTCCGGTCCGTCTCCCGCCCTTAGGGCGGCGCGGTTTGCCGGGGTCCTGGTTCGGCGGCGCCCGTCCTTTGACGGCTGTCCTGCTCCCGGGTGGGTGTACCGGTTCCGGCGCTTCGCGCCTGCGGTTCCCGGTTCGCTCCTTACGTAGTGTGCGCGGTTGCGGTATATGCGGTCCTGGCCCGTGTGCCATAATGAAGAGCCCCCGTTCCCGGGGGCTCTCATTTTATATCTTCTGATAAGGTTCGGCCGCTTTCGGGACGTGATCAAAGCGCAGGTCCGCCGGTCAATCCGGTTAATATCTTATAATTACCTGATTAATAAACGGCTATGGCATTAAATTGATGGACTCTTACCTGGCGCAAGCGCTCTCTATCTGGAACTCGCCCGAGTTCCAGGCTCTGTTGACCCCTTTCCGTACCCTGAGCAGCATAAGCGCGATGTTCTGGATGCTTGCGCGCCTGTCCGGGCTGCTCATGGCCGCGCTCAAGCACTTCCTCTTCGAGGAGGTCAGCGCACTGCTGTACATCCTCTACGCCATAGTCCTCTCCGTCGTCTACGCCGCCATGATGTTCTATACCTCCATGCAGGGGGCCTGGCATCCGTCCCTGCTCTGGCGCGAGGTCTGCGGCTTCGGCTTCATGTACGTGATGCTCGGCGTGACCTTCATGGACAGCTCCACCAGGCGGCTTAAGCCTCACACCCCCATAGGTTTCTTCCTGGGCTTGTGCGCCTACCTCTTTCTGGCCAGGGCGCCCTCCCTGGCGCACCAGCCCGCGCTGGTCGAGTTCCACCGCGTGCTCGAACTTTTCGCCGCCGGCGGCTGGGGCAATGTGATGACCGCGCTGACGGTGGTGGTGATGAGCTGGTCGCTTCTTTATATGACCGTCAAAGAGGTCGCCTTCGGGTTGAGCCCCCTTCTGTACCGCCTGCGCATCATCAAGACTCCGCCCGTCCGTTTCGATTTCAGCCGGCCCGGCGGGGAAGACGGCGAGAGGAGCCGCGCTGTCGTCCCGTCCCTGGCCCGCTCTTTTTTCCTTCTTACGATGCTTCTCGGCGTGGCCGGCCTTGCTGCTTACTGGTGGCCGAAGCTGCGCGCTGCCGGCGCGGCCGCGGCCCCGGCCCTCCAGAGCCGGGCGCAGTCACCGGAAGCGGCGGCAGCGGCGGCCAAGCTGGGGCGCGTCCTGCCCGCCGTCTCTTTCGCGGCGGTCAGCGCTCTGCCGCGGCAGGGAACCATGGCCGACCTGGCCATCCCCGTTTTCCAGACCCTGCTCTCCGCGCCCCGCGAGGCCGACCGCTGGCTTGCGGCCGCGGCTCTCGACCGGCTGGACCCGGGCTTCCGGATCTCCCAGGGCGAGCTCTTCAGCTCTACGGCCGCGGCGGCGGCGCTGCCTTGTTCCTGGAACAGGCGGTCTTTCCAGGCGCTGATGCTTCCGCTGCCTGGCGACGACCCGGCCAAGACCCGCACCTGGTGGATATCCGACGGCCGCGGGGTACATTTTACGGGCGTGGGCCCGGGGGAATTCCGGGAAGTGTCCGGCTCCAGCGCCTGCGCCGTGGCCGCTTTCGGCTCTACGGGCGGCTCCGTGCTTCTGGCTTTCATCGAGGCGCCCCAGGAGCAAGGCGGGGCTGCGCAGCTCTGGCTGTCGGCTTACGACCCTGAACACCGAGAGATCATCGCCGCCGCGCGCGTGGGTGCGAACGCGGCGGGGGAATTCGAACTTTCCGCCACTGAGGCCGGGGTGGCCTGGGCCGACGCGCCCGTGAGTTCCGCGGCCGCGGCCTGCAGCGGTGACTGCGGCAAGGTCCTGGGGAGCCAAGTCCTGTCGCTTACCACCGAATCCCTGGTTGAATACCGCAGCGCCAGGGTCGCGGACGGCGCTATCAGGATAGTTCCGCTTTCGGAACAGACTTTCGCGCGCAGCGGGCTGGAGCGGAACTATAAGTTCCTGCCGACATTCGAAATGGCTTTCCAGTTCGACCCAGTCGCTGGCTTCCTGAACCGCTGGTACCGCCTGGCCAAGCTTGCCGACGGCCGCCGGTGCGTCAGCGTCGCGCTGGACCCGGCCCTGCCCGGCCTTGAGGCTGCCGCCGCCTGGGCCTGCGACCGCTGAGGAAAGGCGCCTGCTATTTTTATGATGAAAATTACTGGTTCCCTGATCTTTCTCTGCCTTGCTTTCCTCTTTACCTGCGCGGCGGGGGCGGAGGCTTGGACGGTAAAGATGAAAGCCGTCAATGGCAGGGCGGCCTATTCTCACTCTCAGTCCAGCTCTTTGGAGAAACAAGCAGTGTTTAACGGCAAGCCGCAGATGCGCGGGGGAGGGCCGGCGCGCGAACTGATCTTTAATTCCTTTCTCAATAAGCCGGAGGACGGTCTTTTCAGGCTGGATTACCAGGTGGAGGTGGCCGGAGAGCAGCGGGCCAGGCCGCCTTTCCAGGCCGGGGGGAAGGTGCTGCTGCGCCCGGGCAAGCCCGTGCTCGCCGCCGAGGCCGGAGGCTGGAAATTTATCGTGGAGCTGCAGGGGGAAGCCGGTGAAAAACCCGGCGCGGAAAGGTCCGGGACCCTGGAGACCCGTCTGAAATGCGGAAGGATCTCCTACCCGGCCAATTTCATTTACCTGCCCGACGAGCAGTACAGCGCGGTGCTTTACAGCCAGGAGGGCGATACGGTGCGCAAGTTCATGGTGGGCCTGCTGCCTAAAAGCCCCGGCGAAGGCGGAACTTTCCTGCTGCAGTACACCCTGCTGCTCAAAGAGGGCGGGGAAATCCTGGCCGAAGGCCAGGGCGAACTCATTATTGAGCCCGGCGGTGAAAAACTTACGGCCGCCGCCGGAAAAGACTGCGTTTTTTCCGCGCGCGCCCTGCGCTAAAGAATAGAGGAAGAAAAGAGTCCCTGTAGACTTTATAATTTCCGGTTAATGCCCGCGCGGTCTTAGCGCGGGTATATTTATTTGTAGAACTTGTAGGTGATCCTGCCGTAGTGCCGGCCGGAGTCCGGGTGGGCGTTAAGCCCGAGCTTCATCATAACCGCTACCGAAACCTCGCCGAAAGCCGGGCCTATCTCCCGAACCTCGGCGCTAACGCATTTGCCGGTGGCCACCACGCATACTTCCGCGGTTTTGTTGAGGAGTTCCCTGTGCCCCCTCGGGACTACGACATAGGGAACCTCTATCGCGTTAATTTTCCCGGTGGCGGTCTCGTTCTGGTGCGAGCCGTCCTTCCAGACCGAGCTGAAGCCGTTTTTCTTCTGGTACTCTACCCAGGGTTTCTTGTCCTCGTCGGTGAGCTTTTTTCCGTCCGAGCAGACATTGGTCTGGGCTGTGGTTATCGAATAGAAGGGCGCCGCTTTGTCGCTTAGAAATTGTCCGTCCAGCGCGTCTTCGGAACCGGGGACCATTGCCGGGGCCGGGACCGGTAGTTCCAGGGCTTTGCTTTGTATGTCTTTCAGGCTGACGCCGCCCAGGTCGAAGGCATAAGCCGGAGCCGTTATCAGTGCCGCCGCAAGAAAGATAAGTGATCTCATATAGTTACCCTGGTCCTTATTAAGAGGATACCGCAAACTTGACCTGAATATCAGGGTCCAAGGGCTATAGATCCAATGGGCCTATTGGCCCCGGCCATATGGGGGATAGAGGAGGTCCCGGGAGATTTTTAAAACTCCAGGGTTGGGCCGCCGGGGCCGAGCTTTATTTAATGTCCGAAGCGCAGTGCGCGCACTTTACCGCTTTGAGCGGTATCGTGGACAGGCAGAGCGGGCACTCTTTGGTGGTGGGCGCGGAGGCCGACGCCGGCTTCTCAAGGCGTTTTTTAAGGTTGTTCATCTGGCTGATCATGATGAAAATAGCCCCGGCTACTATCAGGAAGTTTATGACGGTGTTCAGGAACACGCCGTAGTTTATAGTGGCGGCGCCGGCTTTCTGCGCTTCGGCCAGGCTTGTGTAAGCGGTCCCCGACAGGTTTATGTAGAGGCTGGAGAAGTCCACGCCGCCGGTAAGCTTGCCGATGGGGGGCATGATCACGTCGTTAACCAGCGAGCCCACTATCTTGCCGAAAGCGCCGCCTATGATGACGCCGACGGCCATATCCACCACATTGCCGCGCATTATAAATTCTTTGAAGTCTTTGAGCATGGTTTTTCCTCCTTAATTATCTATCGTCTAGTAGTTCACTATTATGGTCATGCCTGTCGTCGTGTCGGTTTTTTTGAAGCCGGCCGAGGGGCTGTTCGAATATTTCCAGAGATAGGAGGTCTTAAGCGAGAAGTGGGTGGAAATAGAGGCCACCAGGGCGGTTTCGGCGTTCATGCGGTAGCCCTTAGAGTCTTTCAGGTTGCCGAGGTATTCGAAGTCCTGGCTGGCATTGGCCGTGGCGGAGAGATTCCTTATATATTTGCCGTAGCCGCGGTAGGTCCCGAAAGACTGGTTCTCGGTATGGATGCGGTCCTCGAAGATATAACCGCCGCCGACCTCGGCGAAGAGTTTGTCGTCCGCGCGGTCTATCAGGGTGCGCCCCAGGCCGAGGCCCAGGTCGTAGCGGCTCAGGACGCCGGCGAAGCGGTTCTTGTCCAGGGCGACTTTTTCGAAAGTGTAATTCCTGCCGGAAAACTTCCAGCTGACCTTCTCCGAAGCGTGGTACTGCTCCGCGGTAACCGTGTTCCTGCTCTTGGTTCCAAGGCCGCCGGCGGCCAGTTCAAGCGCGGCTTTCTCCCAGTCATAGTTGAACAGGTTCCTGCCCGCCGTAGTTGAGGTTTTGGAATTGCCGGAGGTCTGTACGTAAGACAACTCGGCGGCGTCCTTCCATTTTTTTGGCGCGGCGTCCTGCGCCATAGCTGAAACCGTGAAGGATATTAAAGCCAGTGCTATTATGATTTTCATTTTGCGCTCCTATAAGCCTTTCGGCGAACCTTATGCGGATATTGTACATAAGAATTCATGTTTTGGAACTGTGCCGGCAATTTATAAGCGGGTCGGCTCCGTAATGCTGGCTCGGTTTATTATGCGGCGTAGGCCTAAAAGCCGGCTTTCCCTGGTCCCTATGGCCCGTGCGCTCCGCGGGCGCGCGATGTAAAATATATTCGTGAAATCAATTACAGGGATATTTTCCTGCGGTTTTATTTTGGCGGCCGCTCTGTTTATCGATCCAGCCGCCGCAGCTGACATCTCATTCGACGGGCGCGCCGGCGGGGCGGCTTTTGCCGATTACGCGCGCGGCGCGGCCGCGGCGCCTCCTCCCGCGGCGCCGCTCGCGGCGGGCGTTCATGTCTATGATTTCAGGTCGCTCTATGGCGGCCTGGGCTATCCCTCTCCGGATTATTTCGGCGCTTCGGAAGAGGCGGTGCAGGACCTGGAAAGCTATACCAGCAAGGAAGACGCCTTTTACGGCGAGATAAACGGCTACCTGCGCTATTACCCCGCGCCCTATGACTGGTACGGTACCGGTCCCGAGGACGCCAAGGCCATGGTGGCCCGTATCGACAGTATATTAGAGCAGGCACCGCGGCTGCCGGGCGACCTGATAATGTTCCGCGGCCTGGGCCTGGGCTATCGCCAGGACAAGCCTTTCGCCATGGGCGAGGAATTCACCGACAAAGGCTATGTTTCAACTTCGCTTACCTACAGCGTGGCACGCCATTTTGCCGTGGAGATGAGCGACGCCGGGAAGCCTTCCCGCCGGGCCATCTTTGTCATCTACCCGTCGCAGCCTGGGGAAAAGGCCATACTGATCGACCAGGGAGAGGACGAGGTTATGCTGCCGCACGGCCGGAAGTTCAGGGTGATGGCCCAAAAGAGCGGAGTCAGGAAGTACGATCTTTACCTGGTGCAGCTCTGCGCCGCCTCCTGTGAGGCCACTTTGCGCGGCGATACAGGCGAGTTCTGGAGCAATTTCACCGTGCAGGATTGAAGCCGCTATCTGAACCAGGAGCATCAAATGAGGGCCTATGCGGTCATAGGTCTATTGGTACTTACATCAAAGAGGAGTTTAAGATAGAATATGACGGTAGCGCTGCCAGGCTCTATTCAGGTTCGATTTGCGGGGGAAATCTCTGGAGGTATATATGAGCAATAATGATAAGTCCATCGCTTCTTTCTTAGTATCTATCGGTGTGTTTTCGGCGGCTGGGGCCGCTAGTTACGTGGGGGCCCTTTCCCTCAAGGAAAAGCGCTCGCT
The DNA here is from genome assembly GCA_028713125.1 of Elusimicrobiales bacterium. Classification (GTDB taxonomy): domain Bacteria; phylum Elusimicrobiota; class Elusimicrobia; order Elusimicrobiales; family UBA9959; genus UBA9959. Next base: position 171,970 of record JAQTOU010000006.1, read on the forward strand.
GCTCGCGGTTTCCGCAATCTCAACCAAGGGCATAGAGTACTGCGGTTCCGCAGGGATCACTTTATACGGGCCTGTATCCCAGCTCACTTCAACGCGGTAAGTGGCTATCACGGAAAAACCGGCGAAGATAAGGCCTGATAAGATCTTCGGGCTGGGAATAGTTCTGGGATACAGGTGTAATTTTTCCTGCGCCCATTGCGCTACCGCCGAAAAGAAATCCCTTAGCCTTACCAACAAAGAGATAATCGCCATATTGCGTGCGATAAAGACGCACTCCATCAAATCCCTGCTTTTTGTCGGCGGAGAGCCGACGCTTTATGTCCCCGTCATCAACGGCATCCTTTCCAGCCTGGAACGGCTGGATAAGACCGAGGTCGGTATCACTACCAACGGGCATTTCGCCGGCAGCAGGGGCTCGGCAAAAGCGCTGCTATCCACTTTCCGGAAACTTGATTACGTCCAGCTGTCTTACGATAAATTCCACCTTAAATTCCTGCCGGGGCCTAATGTGAAGAATCTTTACCTGGCTTGTAAGGAACTCGGTATACGCTTCAACGTACTATTCGCAATGGAGTCGCCGCTTGACCTTGCGCTGCTCAAGGATCTTAAAGCGGTCGGGGATTTTCCTATTTCGATACAGCCGGTTCTGCCTCTTGGCGCGGCGAGAACTAACAGCATAAAATACAAGGGAGTTCTTTCCACCAGGAAGATGCTTGCCAGCCGCTGCCCTTCCCGGGCGTTTATGAGTTACCTCTGTGGACAGGGTTTTACCTCCTGCTGCTCTTCGCTGACCTTCAGCGGGTCGTTCTCAGGGTACGTGCACCGCTCTCCCATGGCCCATCGCGACAGCCATTTTTACAGGCTCATTTCCAAACTTACCCTGGGGGAGATACGTAAAAAGCTCGGTCTGGAGCGCGAGCCGCTGCCGGAGATGCAGGCCAGCCCCTGCCCGCTTTGTGAGCGCCTGTTCGCGGCGAAATCCCGCGGGAGCTCAAAATAGGCCTGCATGCCGATGTACGAAGGTATGACGCTCCCTCTTCCCACGCGAGAAAATAAATATTCATGCTCCGCCGTTCGCCTGCTGGCCTTCCCGGTACTGGCAGCGCTGCTGTTCGGCGGGTGCGGCTTGCGCGAGCAGACTTGGGAGGCCCTGCTGCCGGATTTGCCGGCCAGCGTGCAGAAAAAGAACGCGGAGATCCAGGGCGTGTACTATGTTCTTAAACAGACGCATGAGCCGCTTTTCAGGAGAGACGACGGGGAGAATTACAGTTCCGGCCTCCTGAGCAGCTGGTCAAGGGACCTGCGGTCCACCTCTTACGTGTTTTGCCCTGACACCTCCCTTCGCTTCAACAAAGAAATCTTTTTCTCACGGGAGTACTTCGCGGAATATATCAGCAGCGCCGCTTTGAGGTACTCGCCAGAGGCGGTCGTGCGCTGCGCCGGCGCATGCTGCCGCGCGGAGTTCAAGAGGCCCTCAAGAGGGTTCCTGGAGTTCCTGACAAGGTATGAGAACGCCCCGTCGATAGCCGTCTCTTCCGCAGCCGAGCTGGGCCTTGGCCAGTTCGAGACAACGGAGATGTCGAAACAGCGGATAATGCTCCGGCGGAAAAAGCGGGTCAGGGGCGGCTACGGCGCAATAATACTGCACCAGTACTCGGGGGTAAAAGATGCGAACCTTAAGAACCACAATATCTCGGACTTTAATAAACTGGGGGTCGAGGCGCGGCCTGATTGGGTGAAAAAGGAGTACATCTCGTTCCATAATTTCGCGCTCAAGTCTGTCAATGTTTTTATCAATCACCCGGACCCGAAGGTACGGCGTTTCCTCTACAACTGTATTGACACTGTGAAATTCAGGGATGCCTTCGTGCCGAACCTGAAGAATTACACGGAATTGCGCACGGTCCTCCCTGTTGGCCTGCCTGGCGCCGGCGGCGGCAGGCCGCCGCAGAACTGCGGCGGAAAAGCCGAAGTTCCGTATTTTACCGGGCCGATAGTGCTGGCCGACCAGAACGGAGGGAATCTGCCATACCTTAAGGCGTTCGCGGACGATTTTTACTCCCGGACCGGCCGCAGGATAATGGTACAGCTTTACTCTGTGCAGGACCTCATAAGGCTTATTAAAAATCCGGCCGCCCGGCGTCCATATACCCTGGCGGTCGGCGTGGTCGGAACGGCTTGGGGGAACTATACTTCCATTTTCGTGCCTGTTTGCGGAGAGAGCCGGTATGTGGACTATGTGCCGGCCGGGATCAAGGCGCAATGCCGGGCCCTGTCAGGAGAAGAGGAGCCGGCGGCAAAGACGGAGCTTGCAGGCAAGCTGGCCGCGTCTATCGCTGACGAAGGGCTGCTGCTGACGCTGTTCCAGCCGACGGATGTGTTCAATTACCCGCACAGGATAAAGAACATGTTCGTCGGACGTGGATTTCTGGAGTATCCAGAAGTGGGGAATTTCAGACGCTGATTTCCGGCGACAGGAATGAGTTGCGCTGGGCGAACGCTCCGATGCTCGCCATAAACAACAAGCTCGGTTTCAAAAAACACCTTCCGGTTTTTATTTACAAACTTAAAATTAAATAGGCGGAGCCAGCTTCTACGGCAGCCGTTCGGTTTTTGTTAAGGCCCGTACAGGCTTGCCTTTTCGGGTCATTGACAAAAATACATTGATATTATCTAATGCAGGGATAAAGGGAAAGGGGTTTCCCGATAATCGAAAATGGGTTAAAAGAGGGGGCAAAATGGAACCATCACAGGTATTGGACAAGGTCCTTGAGGAGCGCAGGCCGCTCAAGACCATTACCAGGGGGACGGCCGTGGAAGGCGTGGTCGGTCTTGCGGCCGCGGTGCTTTCGATAGTGGGACTGGCGGGGATGTATCCCGAGACTTTTCTCCCGGTATCGATCGTAGTGCTTGGCGCCGCAATGATAATAGAGGCCAGGATGGTGATAAGGCGTTTCTATTCCGTAATGCGGGAGCTGGGCGAGGTCCAGGGCTCGCGCACTACGTCGGGCGGAATGTCCATAGAGATCCTGGCGGGAATAGCCGGGGTGACGATGGGACTGCTCGCCCTGATGGGAATTAATCCCGTCATGCTCTGTTCTTCGGCGGTCCTGGTTTTCGGCGCCGCCGTGCTCTTCAGCATAGGCACCATAACGATGATAAACTCCATCATCGCAAGCGGCTTCTCGAAGAATCCGCTTCTCCGGGGGATGGCCGCCTCGGTGTACGCGGCGTCTTCGGATGTGCGCGTGCTGGTCGGTATGGGGACGCTGACGCTCGGTATCATCGCAGTGGTAGGCATACATCCGCAGACCCTGGCGCAGGTCGGCGTGCTGGCGGTGGGAGGCTCGCTGTTCCTCGAGACCTTCGCTCTCGGAGAGAAGCTTGCGGACATGTTCCAGGATAACCGCCCCTGAAAAATGGGCCCGGGCAGGAGGCTCCCTGGCCGGGAGCCTCTTTTCAGGCGGCAGCGCGGTAAACTCCCGCGAAAAAGCGGCCGGCTTTTCGCGGGTTCCTGATATTGCCGCGGAAGGGGGAGCATGAAGAGGTTTTTATATTTCTCCTGCATTGTCCTGCTCATGGGCCGGGCCGCCGCCGCCGCGGACCCTTACCGGGTTCTGGCCGAAAAGCTATCCGTCCAGGCCGGTAAAAAAATTAGAACCGCGGCTGTCCTGCCTTTCGCCTGCGCCGAAGGTTCCGGGACCTCCCTGGACGGCAGGGTGCTGGGCGAGCGGCTCACTACGGAACTGATAAATCTCGGCAAATTCACCGTCATAGATCCCGGCCAGTACGCAAAAGAGCTGGCGGAATTTTACTTCAAACCGGAAGCGGGAGCCGGGCCGGAGCTTCTGCGAGGGCTCAGGAAGAAATTGGATGTGGACGCGGTGATTTCCGGCATGTCCGCCGATCTTGGCGACGGGCGCGCCGAGCTGAATGTCCGGCTTGTAAATACGGACAGTGGAGCGAGCCTCGCCGCCGCAAGGGCCGTGGTTCCAAGGGACTGGGCCGCCCAGGTCAAACCCGGCAATCTGCGCGCTTCCCTGCGCGCCCAGGCAAAGCAAAGGATCGCGGCGGCTTCGACTCCAGAGTGGGCGGAATTCGCCAGGCTGAAAGCCGCCAGCCTGGCCACCAGGCTTTCTATAGTTTCGCTCGGCGGAAAGGAAAAGCTGGCCGACTTCGAGATAGAAGCGTGGAAGGCCTATCCGGCGGAGGCGGTGAACACGGTTTATTTTTTCTGCTCAGCCACGGACTGCGGGGCTATAGGCGTGACCGGCGAGGGTTATTTCAAGGCCTACTTCCCCGACGGTTTCGTGCTTAGGCTGGACGAGGCCGGGGACGTGCAGGACTGCTATTACCCGGAAAGGTCCTATGCCAGGCTGAAGATGCGCCTGCTGGCAAAACGGTGGGGCGCCCGGAACATGGTGCAGGCCGAGGAATGGGGTAAATTCCAGGAACTGATGGATTATAAGTACGTCCCGGTCCCGGACAAGCGCGACCCGGATTCCCTCAGGACCGAGATAGACAAGTGGAAAATCTCCTACGACGAGAAAGTAACCGGGATGTTCTCTCCCGAAACTCCGGACCACCCCGATTTTTACAAAGCGACCTTCTCCGACGGCTTCACCCTGGTTTTCGACGGCCCCTCCGGCGCCATAGAAACCTGCGAATACCTGGAGCCCCCGGCATAATGATGCGCGGTGGCGGCGGGCGTACCGGGTTAGCAAAACCCTCTCGGAAGGCGAGGCTTGCGTAAGCGCCGAGCCTGAGAGCGGGAAGCGCGCGCACGGTGTGCGCGACGCTGTTTTTGCGTTCTGGTACGCCCACCGCCACACAGGCGATCTGAAATAACGATAAAGCTCCCCGACACGCCCTTGTCGGGTTCGCCTGCTATAATATAGGTGTGAACCCTGAAGAGACATTGAAAAAACGCTGGGGGTACGACACCTTCAAGCCGCTCCAGAAAGAGGCCATCGAGGCCGCGCTTTCCGGGCGGGACTGCCTTGTCGTCCTGCCCACCGGCGGCGGAAAAAGCCTGTGTTACCAGATGCCGGCGGCCATGGGCCGCGGCCTGGTCCTGGTGGTATCCCCGCTCATAGCCCTGATGGACGACCAGGTGGCCGCCGCTCGCGAAGCCGGCCTCGCCGCCGACGCTCTTCATTCCAATTTAAAGGTCGGCCCGAAAAGGGAGGCCTACCAGAATCTTTCTAACGGCACTACCGAACTTTTATATGTAAGCCCCGAGCGCCTGCTGACCGGCGACCTTTACGAACTGATAGCCCCGCGCCTTATCCTCGCCGCCGTGGACGAAGCGCACTGCGTTTCGCACTGGGGCCACGAATTCCGCCCCGAATACCGCCGGCTCACCGAGGCGCTTGACCTTTTTCCCAAAGCGGCCCGCATGGCCCTCACGGCCACCGCCACGCCTATAGTACAGGAAGACATCCGCGCCCAGCTTGCCCTGCGCGACCCCGAAATACTTATCGGCCACCCGGACCGGCCAAACCTTATCTACCGCGCCTTCCCGCGCCGCGACCAGTCCAAGCAGGTTCTGGAAGTCGTGCGCCGCCACCCGGGCGAGGGGGGGATAGTTTACGCCCAGACCCGCAAGGACGTGGAGCGCCTGGCCGCCAGCCTTAAGAAAGAAGGCGTCTCCAGCGCGCCTTACCACGCCGGGCTCAACGCCGAAGAGCGCCGCAGCGCCCAGGATAATTTCGTGAACGAGCGGCTGGACGTGATCGTCGCCACCATCGCTTTCGGCATGGGCATAGACCGTTCCAATGTGCGCTATGTGATCCATGCCAATACTCCGCGCTCCGTGGAGCATTATCAGCAGGAGAGCGGCCGTGCCGGCCGCGACGGCCTTCCCGCCGACTGCACGCTTCTTTTTTCCGCCGCCGACCTGGCCACCCACCGCTGGATGGCCAAGAAGGACGTGACGCTTTCCGCCGAGCGCGAGCGCGCTCTTGAAAAACAATTGCGCGACATAGGCCGCTACGCCGTGGCCCCGGTCTGCCGGCACGGCCAGCTGGCCAGTCATTTCAGCGCGCCCTATCCCGTAGGTGAGCAGGCTGAGGAGGGCTGCGGGGCCTGCGATGTCTGCCTCGGCGAGACCAAAGGGTTGTCGGATGAAGAGGCCCTGCTTACCGCGAAGAAAGTTCTGAGCGCCGCCTGGCGCGCCGAGGGCCGCTATGGCACCGGCTATGTAGTGAACCTGCTTCTGGGCCGCATCAATGACCGCATGACCGCGAACGGCCACGACCTGCTCAAGGTCTTCGGCCTGCTCAAAGAGGCGGGGGAACCCGCCGTGCGCTCCTGGATAGACCAGCTTATCGTGCAGGATTATCTTGAAGTGACCGAGGATAATGAATACCCGCTTCTCCGCATAACAGCCGAAGGTAAAGCCCTCTGCCAGGACAAGGGCACGGTGCGCCTCGGCCTGCCTGTACCACCTAAAGCCGTCAAGAAAAAGGCCAAGGCTTTCCAGAAAGCGGAAAAGGCCGGCGTCACCTTCCTTGAGGCTGATAAAGATTTGTTCGAAAAACTGCGCGCCCTGCGCCGCAGCGTGGCTGATAAGAAAGGGATCCCTCCTTATGTTATCTGCCACGACACCGTGCTTATAGAAATGGCCGCCGCAAAGCCGCAGTCCCTGGAAGCCCTGCGCGGCATGAAGGGCATGGGCGAAAAGCGCATCGAAAAATACGGCCAGCTTTTTCTGGACGTAATAGCCGGCCGCGGTTTTTAAGTTTACCTCTTCCGATCAACTTAAAATATATCTGCAAGCCTATGGGGGCCTATGAGGTTCATAGGCCTAAAAACATAGGCCGCCTGGGACTTCTGGCTGATGTGGGAAATCCCCGCTTTTCGTATCCTATTAGTATTGAAGCAGGGTTTCTAATCAGGGGAGGATAAGTAAATGAAAAAAATAGCGGCACTTTTAACTTTAGGACTTTCGTTCGGTTTAAGCTTTCCCGCGGCTGCCCAGCAGGGCCCCGGGAACAATCAGCCCAAGCCGGGCGTGCAGCAGCCTTCCAATGACCCGACTCCGGCGCAGATCTTCGGCTTGTTCGGAGCCCTCGTCAATGCGGCCAATGGCGGGCAGTCCCCGTTCGGCGGGAACCCCGGCGGCCACAATGGCGGCTATCCCGGCAATCATCCCGGCGGCCACCCCGGAGCCCCCGGCGGACATAACGGCCCCCCTTACTACCCTCCCGTGCCGCAGCCCCAGCCTTGGCCCCCGCAGCCCGGTCCCTGGCAGGGACAGTTCCAGACTCTTAACAGCATCGGCAGCTATTCCTCTAATAGCGAAGCCGCGAGCGCCAGGGACATGGCGATGGGCGCGCTGTCTTACCTCAGGCTCCAGGTCATGGAATCGCGCGTCGAATATAATTCCGGCTGGCGCTTCGTGATCAAGTACACTTCGCAGCAGCCTCTCCCCGTCGCCCAGTACCGCGGCGGGTCTTACTCTTCCTCCGGCGACGCCAAAGCGGCGGCCGACAGGACGGCGGAAGCTCTGAAGACGCAGGGAAAGGTCATTGTGGAGATGCCCGTGTTCTACAGCAATGGCTGGACCTACATCGTGGGCTATGTCAGCCTGAACCAGTATCCTTATCAGAACGAGCAGCTCCAGAAGCTGCCCAGCATCGGCAGCTATTCCTCCTCCAGCGAGGCCGCGGCCGCCAGGGATTACGCGCTGCGCGTGATGTCAGACTTCAGGATACCCGTCATGGAATCCCGCGTGGAATACAATTCCGGCTGGCGCTTCGAGATAGTCTATAACGCGCCCCAGCCGCTCTACGTGCAGCAGTACCGCGGCGGTTCGTACTCCTCCTCCAGCGACGCCAGGAACTCCGCCGAGCAGACCGCTTCGGCCATGGCCGTGCAGAGAAATATCGTGATAGAGAAGCCGGTGTTCTACAACAGCGGCTGGACCTATATCATCGGCTATATCAGCAGGGGCTGGTAAGCAGCTATACGTCAGAATGGCGGGCGCGGAAAAGATCCGCGCCCGCTATTTTTATTTCAGCCCGACGTAAATATCGATCGCGAAATATATTTTCGCGCTACCCCCTTGACAAGTCAAGGTTTGTGCACTATACTCGTATTGTAGTCTTGTTCTTTTTATAGCGCGTCGGCGGAGTAGTCGAGATGATCTCGGGAGTTGCGGTCGAGCTGGTCTCGGTGTTGCGGTTCCGGCCCGCGGGGCTCTGCCCCCGGCCACGACGCGGTTTCCCCCGGTTCGCTGCCAGCGCTGGCTCGGCGTCTTTGCGGAGTCGGCTGTTTCCGCGGTGCTGCAACGCGTTCTTCGGGGTGTTCTCCGGTCCGTCTCCCGCCCTTCAGGGCGGCGCGGTCGCCGGGGTCCTGGTTCGGCGGTCCGCCTGCGGCGGTTCTGCTCCCGGGTGGGTGTTCCGGCCCTTGGTCTTCGGCGCTTGCGCCTCTCGGTTCCCGGTCGCCCCTTATGTGGTCTGTTGTTCCCAAGTACCCTGGCCTGTGTGCCAATTGAAGAGCCCCCGTTCACGGGGGCTCTCAATTTTATGTGGAGATCAAATTCGGTTCTTATCCGGATCTTAGGCCGGTTTGCCTGCTAAATATTCTCATGCGAGAACACTTTATTTTCAAATGAAAATATAATTGCGCCTAACGCGGGGCCCGTCGCTGTTTTATATAAGTAAAGCGGCGTTTTGACTCTCTTTTAGGATATGGCACAAAAAATGCCCTGTAGTGGGCATAGCGGTACAAAATCTAGGCGGATAAGGGGAAAAATTATGAAAAACGGCAAAATGATAATAGCGGTCTTCGCGGTACTGGTCTCGGCGGCGATTTCCGCCAGGGCAGGGGAAGTAGTTGACTTTGACGGTAAGTCCGCTAAAGCCGTTAACTTCGCTGAAGCGCTCGGCTCCGTTGAAGCCGTCAAAGCCGACGCGATCAAATTTGAAAAGGTAAATATGGAGATCCCGGGCCGCCCCGCGCCGGAGTTCACCGAGCAGCAGGTGAAAGAAATGGACAGATCCATCGGCACGGCCATAGCTTATGTCCGCGAACAGAAGCTGCACTCCGCTTTCGCCGGAAGCTTCGCCTGCCTTCTTCAGAGGGGAACCCCCGAGCAGAAAGCGGAGTTCGTTTACCAGACAAAAGGGCCGGAATATTCCTTCCCCAGCGTGTGCATAAATCAGAACAAGGGCATATGCACCTGGGTGACGCAGAAAGTGTGCGATATGGTTATGGATCCCAAGACCAATGTTTCGAAACTTGTCTGTACCGTGGCTAAGGTGTTTGTCTGCGGTGAAGTTGAAGTCGAAGCTGATCCCCCTACCAGCGGACACTGAAATTAAGCAGGTTTAACTTAAGTGTTTCATGAGCGGGCGGGCAAAAAGGGCCGCCCGCCATGCTTTTGTAGCGGGGCAAAAGATAAAAGATGTAAACTAAAGGTTCATATGAAAATACTGTCCGCTGCCTGGAAGAAGCTCCACAAGCTCCACCTGGGGCTTTACCTCCTTTTTTCGCTGATGGTTTTACTCGGCAGCAGCACGGTCCTGTTCTTCCAGACATGCTCGCTTATCGACTTTCCATTAATGAAATCAGAATTGGAACACAGCCTCGCCGAGAAGGCCAAGGGGGGCTCTTACAGGCCTTCGGATGCCGTCTTTAAAGCGATCTTCAGACCGGTGGACTATGAGCCGCAAGAGACCGAGAAAGTAGTGGATGGGAAGCCGCAAAAGGATGTGCAGTTTAAAAGCAAGGGCGGCAACCTCAATTTTTATTTCCTTCTTCTGATCCTCTGGCTCTGGCCTCTCTACAGGCATTATTTCTCGAGTAAGCCGCAGAATATAGCCCGCATCGAAAGCCGCATCATAAATCTGCCTATTGTTATCTTTATCCTGGGCTGGGTGATGGCATTGCAGCTCTATTTTGTTAAAGTCGCGTCCTATGCCGCTCATTACGGGGCGGCGCCCGCCAGGATGAAAGTGGTCTTCGGCGTGTCGAGCCTGCTTTTCGCGGCTTTCGTTAGTTATCTGAACCTGGAGCTGACGGGCCTTTACATCCGCAGGCGCATAGCCAGGCCGTTCTTTCTTGAGAATAATCCCTACGGCCTTAAGAAAGGCTTCGCCGTCAGCCTGACGCTGAGATACGCGCTGATGATATTCTCCCTGGCAATGGTTCCGCTGGTGCTCAGCCTCTATGTCCCGATCTTCGCGAATTTTGACCTATTTTCCAAGATGATCGCCGCTCGGGACACCGGTTTGGACTGGGTGCTTACGTATGATAACCTGCGGACGCTCGCTATTATTCTCGTGGTCGCCATCCTCGTGGCGCTTATGCTGGTCTTCCAGGCGGTTTCAATCTTCCTTTACCGTATTAACGTCCAGACGCCGGTGAGCGCGCTGGTGGGGCGGATGAAAGCCGTGGCGGCCGGGGATTTCAGCTGCAAAACCTCGGTGCTTTACGCCGACGAGCTCGGGCAGCTGAAAGGCCATTTCAATATGATGCTGGACGGCTTGGTGGAGCGCGACCATATCAAGGACACCTTCGGCCGCTACGTTTCGCTGGAGATAGCCGAGAAGATCATGAAGAGCGGCAAGGTGAACCTTGCCGGCGAGGAGATACAGGCCACGGTGCTTTTCTCCGACATCCGCGGCTTCACGCCGCTGAGCGAGAAGCTCCCGCCCGTAGAGCTGATCCGTTTCCTGAACGAATACTTTACCTATATTACCAAGCCTATCACGGAGAACAAGGGCGTGATAAATAAATTCATGGGCGACGCGGTGATGGCGATCTTCTCGCCGGTGTTCGGCGTGGAGGACCACCAGGCGGCGGCGCTCCGGGCGGCCCTGGGCATGAGGGAAGCCCTTAAAGCTTTCAACGCGCAGGGTAAGCATCCCGAGGTTTTCTTCGGGGTAGGCGTGCACAGCGGCGGGCTGGTGGCCGGCAATGTAGGTACCGTGGAGCGGCTCGAGTACACCGTGCTCGGGGATACCGTGAACGTGGCTTCCCGCATCGAGAGCCAGACCAAGACCGCCGCAACCCAGATCCTGCTGAGCGAGGCCACGGTACAGGGCCTGGACAAAAAACTGTTCCCGGGCTTTAACTTTATAGAGTGCCCGCCGGTGCTGATGAAGGGCAAGTCCAGGCCGATGGTTCTTTATAAGGTGGAGCCGGAGCAGGCCGGATAAGGCACGCCCGGTTAATTTTGATAATTCCGCGGAAAAGGATACTGCTTATGAAATTTTGCTGGTGCACTTTGGGCGTTAAGAATATGGAAGAGTCGGTCAAATTCTACCGGGATATAATCGGGCTGCCGGTGAAAAGGCGCTTTTCTGCCGGGCCGGGGATGGAGATAAGTTTCCTGGGCGAAGGGGAGACGGAGGTGGAGCTGATTTGCGGGGAAAGATACCCGGCCTCCTCCGGCACGGGTATTTCCCTCGGGTTCGAGGTCAAGTCTTTGGATGAGACCATAGCGTTTATAAAGGAAAAAGGTCTGGAAGTCGCCAGCGGGCCTTTCCAGCCGAATCCACATATCAAGTTCTTTTACGTTAAAGATCCTGAGGGCCACAGCGTTCAGTTCGTTGAAAACATATAAAGCAGCGGAGGAGAACAGCATGAAATGGATAACAAGATCTCACGTGCACGTGGACAGGGTGGCCTGCCCGTGGCTTATTGAAAGGTTCGTGGACACGCAGGCGGAGATACTCTTCGCGGCTGACAGCCTGGTGGAGAAGATGGGCCGGGAAGAGAACGCCATCCCTTTCGATATCGAGGATGCTGAGCTCGGGCACCACGGGGACGACTGCACTTTCCGGGCTATCCTCAAGAAATACGAGCTTACCGACCCCGTCCTTCACAAGCTTGGGGATATAGTGAACGCCGCGGATACCGGCGATCTCAAGGCTCATCCCTACGCCGCCGGCCTTGAGGCCATCGCGCGCGGTTTCTCGCTCATGTACCCGGACGACAATGAAAACCTGGAATGGCAGTTCCCGGTTTATGACGCTCTCTACGCGGCCCTTAAATGCGAAGGCAGGAACTCCGGAAAATAAGGCTGTTTGCCCGGCAAGAAAAACATGACCCTTAATGAATTGAAGGCCAGGCTGACCCCGGCGGGGATATTATTGCTTCTGTATTTCCTGGCGCCGCTCTTCGTGCAAATGTTCATGGGAGTTCATGACACCATTTACGGGAGCCTTACTTTCTCCGTAGTTGTCCAGGTCGGCTTGGGTTTCGGCGTGGCCTATAAACTTTTCGCCCTGAAAGACCCGTTCAAGACAGAATTGACCGCCTGGCTGAAAAAATTCGCGCAGCCGCCGGAAAAGGTCCTGGCCCTGGCCGAAAAGATCTCGCTTGCGGCCGTTCTTTTGATAATCGTGGCCGTTGTCTGGCCGCCGGTGGGGGAAATAATAACGAACGGCAAGATTATGACGCTGCTTAAGTTAGGCGTCCTCGGCTATGCCGGCTGCCTGGGTTATGATATCTGGAAACTCGCACAGCCGTTCATTGCGTACGTGCCGCCTCCCGCGCCGCGCGAAGACGAGGAAGCCCCGCACGAGAAAACAAATGAGCGCCGCTGCCCCAAGTGCGGGCAGATCCTGCCCGAGGCCGGTGAATTCTGCACTTTCTGCTGGCATCAGATAAACGGCGGAAAATAAAGCTGAATATTTCCGCGGGGCTTAATCTGACCTCATTGCAAGGAACACCATGTCTATTAAGGAAGAAATAAAACTGCTGCACGCTGAAATGACGGCCTGGCGCCGTGATATTCACGCCCATCCGGAGACGGCTTTCGAGGAGCGGCGCACCTCCGCGCTGGTGGCGGAGAAACTGGAGAGCTTCGGCCTGGCCGTGCATAAAGGTCTGGGGCGCACCGGAGTCGTCGGCACGCTGAAGGCCGGCTCCGGCAAGGGGGCCATCGGGCTCCGGGCGGACATGGACGCTTTGCCATTGCAGGAGAAGAACGATTTCGCTTACCGCTCTCAGAACGAAGGCAAGATGCACGCCTGCGGGCATGACGGCCATACCGCGATGCTCCTGGGCGCGGCCAAATACCTGGCCGCAACGAAGCGCTTCAGCGGGACCATCCATTTTATTTTCCAGCCCGCGGAGGAGAGCGGCGGCGGCGGGCGCGAGATGGTCGGGCAGGGCCTGTTCGACAAGTTCCCCTGCGACTCGGTCTACGGCATGCACAACTGGCCCGGGCTGCCGGTCGGCCAGTTCGGGGTGAGGCCGGGGCCGATAATGGCTTCCTCTGATATCTTCGAAATAGAACTGACGGGACATGGCTGCCACGCCGCTATGCCGCATACCGGCATAGACCTGGTGGTGACGGCGTCCGCCCTGGTGCAGGCCCTTCATACTATCGTCAGCCGCAGCGTCGATCCGATAGAGCCCGCCGTTATCAGCGTAACCCAGCTGCACGCCGGGGACGCCTATAACGTCATCCCCGGAACCGCGGTGCTGCGCGGGACCGCGCGCGCTTTCAGTCCCGCCGTCCAGGACCTTATCGAAAGCCGGATAAACGAGATCTGCGCCGGGGTCGCGGCCGCTTACGGCGCGAAAGCTAAAGTCAGCTATACGCGAAATTACCCGCCCACGGTCAATGCCGAACGCGAAGCGGAACTCTGCGCTTCCGTGCTGAAAGGCCTCGCCGGGGCCGGGAACGTGATAAGGGTACCACAGGTAATGGGCGCGGAAGACTTCTCTTTCATGCTGCGGGCCAGGCCGGGCTGCTATATCTTCGCCGGCAACGGCCCGGTCAGGGACGGCTGCGCGCTGCATAATCCGCGCTATGATTTTAACGACGAGATCCTTCCTTTAGGCGCGGCTTACTGGGCGACCCTGGCCGGGCATATCCTGGTCTAACCCTTTTAGATTATTGATTTCCGTTAAGGGAAAGCTATATAGTTATTTCACCTGGCGCGGGGTAGGGCCCGAGGCCGGGGTAGTAAAGAAGCGGGGGGGATAAAGACACAGCGGAGTTTTAATTTCGGCCTTGGAGGCCGGCTTGTCTTATTATTCAGGGGGGAATATGAAAAACACTAATCCGGGGTACTACAACGAGGTAGAGCTCGACAGGGGCGTGCAGCTTACCATCGTGTCTTACGACAGGACGCAGCGGGCTCTGGTCACGGCCGGCAGGGCTACCGTGGGCGGCAAGCCGGTCACGGCCGAGATCACCGGCGTGGCTACCGGCAAAGGAGAGGACGGCACTGTGAATATGTGGCTGCCCGCTTTCCGCTTCAAGGGGAAGGACGGCAGCCTGCAAAGAGTTCCGTGCCTGAACGCGGTAGCGAGCCTCTCGCCGCACCAGGGCGCCATAGATACCGCCAAAGCCATAGCTTCTTACGTGAACCGCGCGAAGACCGCCTACAAGGCTAAAATAAGCGGGACCCGCAGGAAGGCGCAGATAAACATAGCCTTCACCGGGCAGAACTGCATAGCGGTCCCGGTCGGCGCGCGGCCTTAGTTATAGTGAACTGAAAAGGGGGTAGAAAAATGAAAAACATGGTAATTCTGATCATTGCAGCCGTTCTGAGCTGCCTGGTGGTGGCCGCCCAGGCGCCTGTTCCGAAGGAAACCGGGAAAGAAATGAAAAGCGAGACCAAGCCCGGTAAAAAAGAGAGTAAGGCGAAACTTAACAAGTGTTCCGGTATCGTCGAATCCATAGACCTGGCCACCGGAAAGCTCACCATCAACGACCAGAAAAAGATGACGATGACCATGACGATAGGCGCGGAGACGAAGATCATGAAGGCCGGCAAGCCCGTTTCCCTTTCGGCTATCATGACCGGGGATAAGGTGCATATCATGTATGAGGGCGATATGGCCAACCCGGCGGTCAAAGAAGTAAAGGTTATTGAAAAAGCCGGTCCGAAGAAGGAAAAGGCGGAGAAAAAAGCCGGCGGGAAACCCTGAGGCGGGCGTATTGAATTGCCAGGGCAGGATGCAAAGATCAAGGGCTGCGGAGCGATTCTCCGCGGCCCTTGCTATTCAGCCCCGGAGGGAAGTCCTCCGCGCCCCTAAAAAACAGTAAAATAACCTCAAGGCGTTCAGTTCCCTTAAGGAAACGGATATGAATATCATTGAGATCAGAGGGCTTAAGAAAAACTACCCCCTGGGCGACACCATAGTGCCGGCGCTCCGCGGGGTGGACCTCGAAGTGGCCGAGGGCGACTTTATGAGCATTATCGGCCCCTCCGGCAGCGGCAAGACCACGCTGCTTAACGTCATAGGCTGCATCGATTTCGCCACCACCGGCAGCGTAAAGGTGGGCGGGCATGAAATAACTTCGCTCAACGACAGGCAGATAACGGAGATCAGGCTCAACAAGATCGGCTTCATCTTCCAGACCTTCAACCTCATCCCCGTGCTGAACGTAATAGAAAATATAGAGTTCCCGCTCCTGCTCATGAAAAGGCCGGCTGCCGAAGCCCGCAAGCGCGCCGACAAACTTATCGAGGAAGTTGGTCTGAAGGAGCACGCCGCCCACCGCCCCGCCGAGCTCTCCGGCGGGCAGCGCCAGCGCGTGGCCATAGCCCGGGCCCTGGTCACCAACCCGGACATCATCCTGGCCGACGAGCCCACCGCCAACCTCGACTCCGTCACCGGCGCCTCCATCCTGGAGCTGATGCGCAGGATGAACGAGATAGAAAAAACCACCTTTATCTTCTCTACCCACGACGCGAACGTCCTTAAATACGCCCGGCGCATAGTAAAAATAAAAGACGGCCTCATAGAAAAGGAGCCCGCGCTTGCATAAAAATACAACTCTTTGGAGGGGTGGCAGGGGCGTTGCCCCGAGAACCCTTTGGGGAGAGGGGGGCCCCGCCATTAATTCCGAAAGGCGGGGGGGAACCGCGCAACGGTTCCCATCTTCCAGGGTTCGCGGGGCAACGCCCCTGACAGGACCCCGAACCCGTTAACGTATGAAGCTAATATTCACCATCGCCTGGCGCAATATCCTGCGCCACAAGGGAAAAAGCCTCGTGATAGGGGTGATCCTCTTCACGGGCGCTTTCCTTATGACGGTGGGGAACGGCGTGATCTCCGGCATGGCCGTCGGCATCGAGAAGAATATCGTAAACGGTTTCATGGGCGACCTCGTCCTGATCAGCGAAGCGCAGAAGAGCGACAATATCCTGCTGAACATGATGGGCTCCAGCATCGAGCCGGTGACCACCTACAAACAGATAAAAGAAATTCTGGCCGCCCAGCCCTATGTGAAGCGCTTCCTGCCCGTCGGCAAGAATTTGGCCATGGTCCTGGACGAGAGCACCAGCGCGCCCGGCTACGCCTATTTGCTGGGCGTGGATTTCGCCGAATACAGGAAGATGTTCCCGGACAGCTTTACCGTGATAGAGGGCTCCTATCCCGCGGGGGGGCAGCGCACCCTGCTGATCCCTACTTTCGCCCGCGACGAGTTCTACGACTTTTACAATATCTGGTTCCTGCCGGAAGGCGGGCGGGTCGTAAAAGAGAACCTGAAGAAAGAGGCTTTGGCCAATCTGGACACCCTTATCATAAGCACGAACGTAGTGATGATGGGGATGACCAGCGGGATAAATACGACCACCGACATCCGCTTCCCGGTGAAGGGGATAATCAGGTACGGGGCCCTGAACCAGATCTTCGGCCATTTCTGCCTGGTGGACATCGAATCCTACCGCGAATGCCTTGGCTACTTCACCGCCGCGGACATGGCGGCGCAGGTGCCTAAAGAGGAAAAGAAGCTGCTTGGCCTGGAAGGCGGGGACCTGGATTCGCTGTTCGGCGAGGGGATGATAGTATCCGATGTTAAGAAGGCCCCGAAGATAAAGGTCGTAGCCTTAAATGAGCCGAAACTGGCGGAGGACGGGGTCTATAACGCGGTCTTTATAAAGCTCAATGACGGCGAGGACTATGGCCGCTCGCTGAAAAAACTGAACAAGGCCCTGGCCGGGACCGGGGTAAGGGCCGTAACCTGGAACAAGGCGTCCGGCCCGATGGGCGGGATGGCCCTGATAATAAAGAGCGCGCTTTTCATCTTCGTCATGCTTCTTTTCTGCGTGGCGGTGATAATAATAGTGAACACGCTCACGATGTCGGCTCTTGAGCGCTCTTCCGAGATAGGCATGATGCGGGCCGTGGGCGCGCACAAGACTTTCATCGCCGGGATGTTCCTGGGCGAAACGGCGGTTCTCTCCGCGGTTTTCGGCGGCGCGGGGATACTGGCCGGGATAGTGGCCGTGCGCATTATCCCGCTGCTGCAGATCACCACCAAGAACGACATGCTGCAGCTGCTTTACGGCGGGAATTTCTTCAACCCGCTCCTGAGCCTTTCGGACGTGGGGCTGACCGCCCTGCAGCTCCTGTTCGTGACCGTAGTGGCCGCGATGTACCCCATGCGGGTGGCCGTGCACATAACTCCGCTGGACGCGATCTCGAGAGATTAGATCTATGCTTCTTATAAGACTTAGCCTGCGGAACCTGCTGCGTCAGAAGCGCAGGAATATCATGCTGGGCTCCGCCATGGCCATCGGCGTCTGCATTCTGGTGGTCGCCAATTCTTTCTCCCACGGGATCTCCGACATCCTCTTCAACAAGATAATGCGCTACGTCACCGGCCACGTAGCCATCCGCTTCAACGAGAAGGGCGGGGTCATGCGCGAGATCTTCCGCGACAGGGCGCGCGCTTTCGAGGCCGTAAAGGGGGAGCCGGTGATAGAGGACGCCGACGAGGCCGTAGGCATGTTCGCCCGCGCCATCGGGAACGGCAGGTCTGACAATATAATACTGGTAGGCGTGGACACGAAGAAGACCATAGGCAAGAAGGCCCTGAGGGAAGTGGAGGAATCCTTCCGTCTCGTGGAAGGCAAATGGAAGGACGTGGAGAGCGCGGAGATAGAGAACCCGGTGATAATTTCGGCCGAGAAGGCCCATTATCTCAACGTGAAGATGAACGATATCGTGCGGGTGCGGTTCCGAAATATGTTCGGCCAGGACCAGGCCGCCAGGCTCACGATAGTCGGGATCATGAAGAACGACAATATCTTCATGCAGCCGGTGGTCTTCCTTGAGCTGCCGCGCGAAAAAGAGCTGCTCGGCTACCGGCCTTACGAGACCGCCAGCCTGAGCCTGAAGATAAAGGACCCGCAGAAGAACGCGGCCGCCCTGGCGGACCGCATACACGCCCGGCTCAAGCCCGGTATCGCGGCCATCTACGCCTCCGCCGCCGGCCGCGACGGGCGCAAGCCCGTGGTGCTGCTCGGCTTCAAGAGCGACGAAGAGTCCAAAAAGAGGATCTCCGGCATTCTCAAGCTCTCCTCCGGCAGCTTCGAAAAAGCCTTCAGGAAAGACGGGGTCATCATCCCGGTCCCGCTCGCCCGCTCGCTAGGCGTGAACGTCGGGGATAAGGTCGCCATCCGCTACGACCGCAAATTCGAGAAGACCCCCAAAGAAGCCTCCCTGCAGGTAAGCGCCGTCTGCGGCTCCGGGGATTATCCGGCCCAGGACGTGGTGCTGCTGAACGACTCCGGCTTCTACGACCTTTATTACGACGATCTGCCCGCAGGCCCCGGGCCGGGCGCCAAGGCCTACGCGGCCGACGCAACGTGGAGCGCCCTTGCGGCGCCGGAGTGGGTTTTGCTGAAGCGCACCTACAACACCGACGATTACAAGAAGAAATACCAGGAGATAGCCCGCAACAAGTGGAAGGGAACCACCATCGACGTCTCCACGATGTACGAGACCGCCAGCGACATCCTCAAGCTGGAATCCGTGCTTAACATCATCACGATCTCGGCGGTGCTGATCCTGTTCTTCATCATCCTGCTGGGCGTAGTGAACACCCTGCGCATGACCATCAAGGAGCGGACCCGCGAGATAGGCACGGTGCGCGCGATAGGGATGCAGCGCCGGGACGTGCGCGATATGTTCCTGCTCGAGACCTTCTTCCTGACGCTGTTCTCCTCCTTTACCGGGCTGATAATGGGCTTCATCTCGATGCGCCTCCTTTCTCTTATCACCTTCCATCCCGTCGACAATCCGCTGGGCATGCTGCTTGTGAACGGGCATTTGTATTTCCTTCCCACTTTCACCGGCATAGCCGGCAGCATGCTCCTGATCATGGGCATCGCCGTGGTCACGGCCTGGTTCCCCGCGCGCCGGGCGGCGAACCTTTCGCCGGCGCAGGCTCTTGGGCATTTCACCTAGAGGAAAGCATCATGATGAAACTTCTATTATTCTCCTTCCTGACCCTGCTCCCGCTATCCGCCGGCCTACGCGCCGAAAGCCGGGTGGTTCCCATCCTCAAAGCCATAGACGCCAACTACAAGATGAAGAAGGACGTCCGCGCCGAGGTGACGCTGACCCAGCAGCGGGCGGGGCAGGGCACCAAGATCATAGACATGGCTTATTTCCGCCGGGACTCAGACGACGCTTTTTTGATAGCGATGAACTCCCCGGAGAACGAGAAGGGCAACGGCTATCTGCGCGTCGGGGATAATTTCTGGATGTACCGCAAGAATACCCGCACTTTCCAGCACGTCAACCGCGACGAGAGCATCGGCGGCTCCGACGCGCACAGCGACGATTTCGAGTCGCGGAAGCTGGACGAGCTTTACGGACCTGTCGTGGATTCCTCCGGCACGGAGAAATTTTCGCAGGAGCTGCTCGGTAAGGTGGAGGTCAATAAGTTCGAGGTGAAGGCCAAGGTCAACGACGTGGACTACCCGAAGCAGGTCTTCTGGACGCGCCGCGACAATAACCTCCTGCTGAAGCAGGAATCCTATTCTTTATCCGGAACGCTGATGCAGACCGCCTATTTTCTGAAGTTCACCGAGATAGAGGGGCGGTTCGTCCCGGTGAAGCAGCTGTTCATCGACGAGTTCGAGAAAGGCAACAAGACCGTGGTGGAGATAGCCAACCTCGTCCCCGGGAAGCTGGACGACAAGATCTTCACGAAAGCCTACCTCGAGAACCTGAGCAAGTGAACATGAAAAAACTATTTCTCCTTGCGGCGCTCACCCCGTTGTTCCCCGCCGCGGCTCTCGCCGAAGATGTCTCGTCCGAGCTTGAAATGTTCTCCAGCCCCGAGGTGGCTACCCAGGCCGCCGGAGTTCAGGGGACGGCCGAGGAAAAGAAAACGCTCGGTTTTTCCGGAGAGGTCATAAGCGTGATCGAGGACGTGGTCTACAGCAGCTCCACCGGGAACCCGTTCAATTCCTATATAGTCGGCAATTTGATGCTGGACGCCCGCCTCAAGAACGGCGTGAAGGCCTTCGCCAATATGGAGACCTCGTACCGCTCGAGGAGCCGGGAGACGAAGTCGGAGCTTCGCGAGGCTTTCCTGGATTTTAATTTAAGCCGCCGCGTCTATTTCCGCACCGGCAAGCAGGTGCTGCAGTGGGGGCGGTGCTACCTCTGGAACCCGACTGACCTCATCAATATCGAGAAAAAGACTTTTGTCCGCAAGATCGGCTACCGCGACGGCGCTTACGGGGTCAAATTCCATGTGCCGTTCGGCACCGATTATAATATCTACGGTTTTCTGGATACCGGCAACGCCGGCGAGGACCGCGACCTGGGCGGAGCTCTTAAATTCGAACTTCTGACCGGGAAGACGGAGATGGCTTTCTCGGGCTGGGCCAAGCGCGACAAACGCCCGGTCTTCGGCTACGATGTCTCGAGCCGCCTGGGCGGCGTGGATATAGCCGGCGAGGTCAGCGTGGCGAAGCGGGACAATACGCGCTTTATCCGCAATGACGGGGGGACGCTCGATATTTACCGGAAGAACGACGACTGGGTCAGCAAGGCCGCGATAAATTTAAGCGAGGGCTTCCGCCTCGGCAACTTCAATGACCGGCTTACAATAGCCGCCGAGTTCTTCTACAACCAAAACGGCTATACCAAAAGCCCTTTCAGCGATAAGACCGCGTACGCCTTCTCGGGGCCGCTGGCCGTGCTTATGCCGGCCGGAACGAAAGGGCAGTTCCTCCTTGCCAACGGGCTTTACGAGCCCAACTATCTCTCCAGGTATTACGGCGCCGTGTTTACCAGCGTCAGCCGGTTCATAATAACCGACATGACGCTGAATATGAACTATGTGCGAAACCTCAACGACCAGTCCGGCGTCCTTTCCACCGGGGTCAGCTACAAGAATCTCAACGATTTCTCCGCCGGCTGCCTGGTGAACGCCTTCCTCGGCCCCGCCGGGCGGGAATATACCTTCTCCGGCGCGAAACTCTCCGTGCAGGTCACAGCCGGCGTCTCTTTCTAGAATATGGTTTGAAGGCGGCGCAACCAAAACGGCCGCTTATGCGTATTTATAATAATGGCTGAAACCGAAACAGAGCTGGTGCGCCGCTGCCTCGAAGGGGATAATTCCGCTTTCGCCGGCATACTCGAGGCCTACCAGGACAGGATCTACA
The DNA here is from genome assembly GCA_028713125.1 of Elusimicrobiales bacterium. Lineage (GTDB taxonomy): Bacteria > Elusimicrobiota > Elusimicrobia > Elusimicrobiales > UBA9959 > UBA9959. The sequence continues at coordinate 193,362 of JAQTOU010000006.1, forward strand.
GTTTCGCCCTGCGCCTTTTGAAGGACCCTGTGGCCGCCGAAGAAGCGTCGCAGGAAGCCTTCGTAAAAGCTTTCCGCGGTCTTTCCTCTTATAACTCTGCTTACCATTTCTCCTCCTGGCTGTTCCGCATCGCCCACAATGCCTGCATGGACGCGCTGCGCGCCGGAAATAAAACCGTCTCGCTCGACACCGAGGATTTCCCCGACCTGCCGGACCGTTCTGCCGGGGTGGAAGCCAAAGTGGAGGACTCGATAACTTCCGAACGGATAGAGGCCATGCTTGCCGCCCTGCCGCCCTTGTACAGCGAGGTCCTGCTGCTGGCCTATAAGGAAAATATGGGCTCGTCTGAAATAGCCCTCGTACTTGGCGCGCCGGAGGGCACGGTGAAGGCCAGGCTGTTCAGGGCGCGTGAGTTAATGAAGGTTAAACTTTACAGGGAAGCGGGCGCAACCTTTTAGGCGCCTGCCCCGTATTACCAGAGACCAGCGGTTATTGAGGTTGAGCCTCGATAGGAAGAGATATGAAACCTGACAAAACAAACGAACTTATAGCCAGCGCGATAGCCGCCCTGCCTTACCGCCGGCCTTCGGCGGGCTTCAGCGCCAGGGTAATGGCGGAGTTGGCGGCCGGGGCGCCCCAGGCATGGTATGCCGGCATCCTGAAGATAGCAGGTTTAACTCTTACCGCCTGGGTGTCCGCCCTCGCTTTCGTTTCGGCGAGAGTGGCTTACGCCAATTTAGGAGAGATAGCGGCCCTGGCGATACAGCCCGGCGGCTTTTCCCGGGCGCTCACATTTATGGCCGCCCGGTCCGCTCTTCTTTTGTCGAAGCTTGCGGCGGCGGCGTCTTTCGCTTCCGAGATGCTCTCCGCCGCTTCGGCCTGGCTTCCGGCCTGGTATGAAATAGGCTTTGCTGTTTTGGTTTGTTCGGCGGCCATAGCCGCGCTCTCAAAGAGCGCGCGCCCTGTCCGCCAGGGGATCTGAAAAGACAGGGAGGAAAGAAATATGAAGAATATTAAAAAATACGTTATACTCGCGCTGGCCCTGGGTTGCCTGGGCCAGACAGCGCAGGCCAGGCGGCAGGAGCTCATCCACGAGGACGTGGTGATAGATAAAGGACAGACCGTGAGCGAAGACGTCGCCACCGACAAGTCCATAACGGTCAACGGAACGCTGAACGGGGACGCGGTTTCGGTGGGAGGCGCCTCCATAACCGTCAACGGCCAACTGCTTGGCGACCTGGTCGCTATCGGCGGCTCGGTCTTCGTCCCAGGTTCCGTGAACGGCGACGTGGCCAGCGTAGGCGGCCCTGTCTCCGTCAGCGGGAAGGTCACCGGCGACGTGGCGAGCGTGGGCGGCGGCGTAAATCTTTCCGGGGCGGGCGAAATAGTCGGCGACATCTCCGTGATGGGCGGCTCTTTCGTCAAAGGCGAAAAGGCCGTCCATAAGGGCGAGGTGAGCACCTTCGACATCGGGGCGGCCCGCAAGGTTCTGCCGCGCGTCCTCAGGCTGGCGCGCTACGCCGGACACCGCGAGGAAGGGGTAAGCCCCTGGATGGCCGGCGGCATCGTGGGGATCGGCCTGCTGGTCTTCTTTTCGATGCTCGCCACCGGCGCGCTGCTCCTGGTGCTCCCCGCCGTATTTTTCCCTAAGAACGTGCAGAACGCCGCCTCCTTCATCTCCGGAGATATGTGGCGGGCCTGCGGCGTCGGAGCGCTGATGGTAATGGGCTTTTTCCCCGGCATGCTGATGATGCTGGTCTCGGTCCTGGGGATACCGCTGGTCCCTTTCGCGCTCATGCTGTACGCGGCCGCCGCGGTGCTGGGCCTCAGCGCTTTCAGCGTGATCCTGCAGGGCAGGTTCTTCGAGGGCATAAAGAAGACCGGTCCCGCCGGCCTGCCGGGTAAAGTGGCCGCCGGCTACGCTATCATGGCCGGGCTGATGTTCTTCGGAAAGGTGATCCCGTTCGTGGGGGGAGTGCTTTCCCTCATCGGCTTCATGCTTCTGGCCTTCGGGACCATGCTAGGGCTCGGCGCGGCGTGGATAACGAGGATGGGCAACCAGGGCGCCGCGCCAGCGGCGCAGCCGGTGCAGCCGGTGCAGCCGCCTCCGCCCGCGGTTCAATAGCGCTTTATGGCGCCAAAGAAAGCCTCCCGGCGGCGGGAGGCTTTTTTATTAACGGCCCGGCATTGAACGGTGGTGGTAAAAATGGGAAAATACCTTTCAGCGATCCTGGAGAATGATATGAAAAAAGCGGTTCTTGCCTTTCTGGTTCCGCTCCTGGCCGGCCCGGGCGCCCTGCCTTCTGCCGGCGCTTCCGGCCCCTCCTGGAAATTCGCCGTCATTTCCGATATCCACCTCGGCGCGCAGGCCGACCCGGCGCGCGGCGCGGGAATTTTCCTGAAGAAGGTCGTCGCCAGGCTTATCGCGGAGCGCCCGGACTTCGTAGTGATCGACGGAGACTTCACCCGCGGGACCCCGGACGACAAGGTCCCGCTGGAAGAGGTCCGCGCCTGGTGGCTGAACATCCAAAGCGCCTTGAAACCGCTTCGGGACGCCGGGATACCGGTGGTCCCGGTGCCCGGCAACCATGACCAATATACCGCGGCGCACCGGAAGGCTTATGCGGAGGCGTGGAAGTATTTCGAAACGGCTCTCTCATCCTTCTCCCTTCAGGGCTCGCCGCCGCTTTATTATTCTTTCGACCATAAGGCCGCGCATTTCGTCCCTCTCGCCGTCATAGACCAGAGCATCGGGCCGGAGGAGGAAGCCTGGCTCAGGAAGGACCTCAAGCAGGCGGAAAGCGCGGGCCTGCGTTTCGTTTTCGGGCATGTCCCTATGGACTCCGCTCTGCTCGGCAGGCCCAGGGCCGATTTTAGAAAAAAAATGAGCGCGATCCTCTCCGCGGGGCGCGTCGCGGCCTATGTCAGCGGGCATGAACACCTGAACTGGGACCACGTCAGGAAGTCCGATGGCTGGCCGGTGCGCCAGATCATAGTCGGGACGGCTATGGACAGGCCCTATAATTACCCGATAAGCCGGGCGCTCTACGCCGCTCACTGCCGGCCCTGCGACGGGGAGTGCCTGGTGCCTTACGCCGAAAAGCATGTTTCTACCGATCCCGTAAGCCGTCTACAGCGGATCCGCCAGACTTTCTATATCTTCGAAGTCGACCCGGCCTTGAAGGACGGTTACTCCGCCACTCCCTATACCCTGGACGGGGCCGGGCGCCTCGCCCCGTTCTATACCGCCGGCAGCGGCCCGTTCGCCCCCTGTCCCGCGGTTAAGAAGTAGACGGGGCATAGGCCAAAGGACCTAGGCGCTATTTGGTCCTAAGGCTCATGTGCAAAAGGCTTGTGACGGGTATAATTGTAATAGGTAAAGTAAAAGTTAGCGGTTTCCGGCTGTCGTTCTAGTAAAATATCTCATTCAATATATAAGGCGGACCTTGCATGAAAAAAATCAACGGATTACTCGCGCTGTCTTTCTTAAGCCTCCTTTCCACCGGGGCCTTCGCCCTGGAACTTAACAAACCCCTTCCCAACTGGATAGATAAAAGCCGTGAAAAGGCCGACGGCAGAGCGCCTATTTTGGCGCCCACGGTCCGCGGCGTAACCCCCTCTGATTTCCGCATGCCGGCCGAATACGAGCCTGTCAGCGCGGTCGCTGTCGGTTGGGCCTCTTATACGCCCATGCTTACCAGCATAGCCAAGGCCGTCACCGGCGACGCCAAAGCCCAGCTTTGGGCGGTCGGCGGGCCCGCTTCCATCTCGGGAGTGCCCGCAACCAGCTACTCCCGTATCACCGCACCGCTCGACAGCGTCTGGATGCGCGACTACGGCCCTTTCGGCGTCTCCGGCGGCAAGCCCGGGATCGTCGACTCCATTTACCGCCACTACCAGTACCGCCGCAACGATGACGCCGTTCCCGGCGTGCTCGGCAAGGCCAAGAACATAGGCGTGTACGCGATGCCGATCATCATGGACGGCGGCAATCTGATGGTGGACAGCGCCGGAACCTTGTTCATGACAAAGCGCACCTATATCTGGAACTCCAATATGAGCGAGGACCAGGTTAACACGCACCTTAAGAACTACCTTAAGGTCAAGAAGATAGTCACTTTCGACTATGCGGGCTACCCCGGCGAGCCCGGCGACGGCACCGGCCACATCGATATGTTCCTGAAGCTGCTCAACGATAACACCATTTTGGTCTCCGTGGCCGACACCGAGCCCTTCAAGAGCAATGCCGAGAAGGCGATAGAGTGGTTCAAGAGCAATAAGGCCCCCAACGGCCAGCCCTACAAGGTCCTCCCCGTGAAAGGCTGGTACACCGACGCCTGGTATACTTACACCAACTCGCTGGTGGTCAATAAAGTGGCCATCATCCCGTCTTATTCCAACTCCGCCGAGGAGGCCAATGCCAAGGCCGCCTACGAATCCGCCGGCTATACCGTAGTGCCCGTGCTCTCCGACGACAGCATAGTCTCCGGCGGGTCCATCCACTGCGTCACGCAGACCATCCCCGGCGCGCCCGGCAAGAGCGTCGATATGACCGATATCCCCGTGTTCACGGATATGACCGTGACCGTGCCGGCGGCCCCGCTGACCAACAGCGGTACCTCCCCCGCCGTGAATCAGCTGGTAAACGGCAAGTAAGCGTTTTAAACAGAGAGTAAAAAAACCGTCCCCCCGGAAACGGGGGGACGGTTTTTTGTCAGCTTCGCGGAGCGAAAGGTTTTACTTTCCCTTCTGCTTCTGCTTTTCGAACTCGAACTTGTCCTTTTCGAGCTGAAGCTTCTGCTTCTCGAGCTCGAGCTTCTGCTTTTCAAGGTCCAGGTCGGAGTCATCTTCAAGGGTCCGCTTGCCGGGTGATTTAGAAACGCCCTGCTTCGCGGCCGGGAGGTTGCCGGTAATGAGCTCCAGCATCCGGTCGGGCCAGGGGTTGTTCATGCCGGGGACCGTTATCCTGGCCGAGGCGGAGCCGTCGGAGGCCTTGGAGAGTATGACAGGCGTCTCGGGCGGATTGGCGAATATGCCCCTGCCCTGCACCCAGATAACGCCCCTCGCCTTGTCGGCCTTATAGACCAGAAGCTTCTTTTCGGAGCAGAGGCCAGAGACGGCGTTCTTGAACACCGTATTGTAGTCGTGGCCTGGGAAAGAGGCGGTGCGGGTGGTCTGGCAGCCGCCCATCAGGAGCGCCGCGGCGCCCAGCAGAGTGAAAGTTATTAAATTGTTTTTCATATTATTATTCTATCCTCCTTTAAATGCCGCAGATGGAGCGGAATTTCGTCTGGAACCGGATATGGAAAACCGTGGTCTTGGTTTTTTCTCCGGTGCCGGTGGCGCTCTTTGAATTCTGTATTGCGCCGCCGAGGCTGAGGTTGACCTTCCGGAGCTTGAAGTCGAAACCCGGGGACATGGTCACCGGCATCGATTTGATGCTTACCGAGGTGCTCGAGCTATAGCCGGAGGAAGTGATGGAGGTCGCCACCGCGCCGCCTATTTCCTGGGAAAAGTCCACGTAAGGTACGAACTTGATATAGTCGTTCAGGTTCACGCCCGCCTGGATGCCGGCCTGCCAGCCGTACATTATGGTCGTCGCGGTTAAATAGGTCGTTACCGTGCCGTAGTAGGGAATATACTGCGAGGCCGACCCCATCAGCATGTTAAGATTGACATGGGGGCCGAAGTAGATGGGCAGGCTGAAGTCGTCTTCTTCATCGCCTTTAAGGTCGAAATACCAGTTGGGCTGGACGCCGAAGCCTTCGCCGAACATAGTCATTTTAGAGCCGGGAGAGAATTGCCCTGTCCCGAGGATCAGCATTATATTGCCGCCGAGGCTGAAGCCGCCCCGGTCCCAGTATTTGATCGCGCGGCTGCCGCCGAAATTGACGGCATTGAACTTGAAACCGCCGACCTTCATCCCGATATAGTCGAAGCCGCTGTTCTTCTCTATATCAACGGAGCGCAGGTTCAGGACCGGGAAAGGCGGGGGGGCGAACTGGAAGGTCTCGCCAGCCCTGGCTTTTCCGGCTAGGCTAAAGGCCAGTGCGGCCAAGGATAACAGTAAAAACTTTTTTCGCATGAAATATACCCCCTCGCTGACTATTGTTAAGTATTGTACTGATAATATCATTATATTGCGGAGTTAGACAATCCGGCCTGCCGCCAGCCTGTAAAATGTACTAGAATTTGAAAAGAAGTCCAAAAACACGGAGGCGTCATGCGGAACCGGAATTATATTCCTTTTATCTTTCTCTTAGCGGTCCTGGGCGGCTGCGCCGCAACGGCTCCCGTAGCCCGGCACGAAGCTCCTTTTCCTTCCACTATAGCCCTGCTCCCGTTCGAGAACCAGTCCCTGGACCTCAGGGCGCCGGAGCTCTTCCGGGACCTGTTGGATACTTACCTTTCCGCGGCCAACTTTAACCTGGCGGACGTAAAGGAAACAGAGGAAAAGGTGCATAGCCTGGGTATCTCCGAAGGCGGCCAGCTTAATTCCGTTACGCCCCAGAGACTTGCCGGCCTGCTCGGGACCGAAGCGCTTCTTTACGGGGAGATAGAAACCTTCAATTACTCCAATGTAGGGGTCTATGCGGAGCGCATGGTCAAGGTAAAGCTCCGGCTGGTTGACGGCAGGACCGGCGAAACGCTGTGGGAGACGGAGAAAAGCAAAGGTAATTCCCAGGTGGGCCTTTCGAAATCCGCGGCCAAAAGTGTCCTCCTTTCCGGTTACGCGAACAAAGCCGTGGAAAATATTACAAATAGTCCGCTGGCTCCGGAATCCGAAGACGTCGTCCGCCTCCTGGTCAGGGAGCTTGGCAAAGCCAGGAGAGACTGGTAAAGCCTTCCCGCATTAAGAAATAACAGCAAAAATAGAAAAAATGAACCCGACACACCGTTGTCGGGTTCGTCTGCTATTCTATTGCTGTGGAATTACGCCCTTGGGATTGTGTCCATGAGTTACGCAGGATAGCGTAGTCCACCCGGGTTCCTCTGCTATGCTATTTGTACGGAAGGGGGAAATTCTTATGCCGACAAAGATCTTATTGCGCCGGGAGCGGGGCCGGTCCGAAGGAGGCGGCCGCCGGGAATTCCAGCGTGCCGTCGAGGTCCGTTCTGAAAATGCTGGCGCCGGCTTTCTGCAGGCGGCTCAGCGCGCTCTGCGTGGGGTGGCCGTAGTTGTTCGGGCCAACTTCGATATAAGCGCGCTTCGGCTGCACCGCCGCGAGAAAAGGGTCGCTGGAAGAATGCGCGCTGCCGTGGTGCCCTACCTTGAGAGCGTCGGATCTGAGCTCGGCGCCGAAAGTTTCCACCATCCTGGCCTCCACGTCGTTCTGCGCATCGCCGACAAAAAGCATGGAGGTGTCCTGATAGGCCAGCCTTATGGTAATGGAGCAGTTATTAATAGCTTTACCGTCTCCGCTCGACGCCTGCTGGGGGCAGGAATTGAAAACTTTTGCCTCTACTCCGCCGGGGCCCCATGAAAGTTTGTCGCCGGGGGCGGGATAGACCAAATTAACGCCGAGGTCTTTGGCCTGGCCGCGGAGCGCTTCATCGGCGGAGGTCCCGGTATTGTCCATGCGGGTGTCGTAAAAATTGTCGACTTTAAGGTGCGAAAAAACGTACTGCAGGCCTTTATAATGGTCCGCATGCGGGTGGGTTAGGACGACATGGCTGATCTTCGTGACTTTCTTCCGGGCTAGAAACTGCGCCAGGCCGCTGGTTTCGGAGCTGTCCGGGCCGCCGTCTATCAATACGTTCTCCCCGTTAGGAAGCTCGATGTATTCGGAATCGCCCTGGCCGACGCTGACGAAAAATACGTTAAGGCCGGGGGCGGCGTTATAAACAGTGGCGTTCTGCGCCGGGGGGGCCAGCGGTATTTCTATCGCTGGAGCGGCTGTATAAAGCTGGTTCAGGGCCTGCGCGTTAAGCGCGGGGGTGACAAAATGGAATATGGATAAAAAGAAAACGGCGGTTGAAAATACGGCTCTGAGGGCTATGGGTGCTGGAGAGTTCTTGTTCACGTGATGCATATCCACCTCCCGGTAAAACAATTACAACTTACCGTGGTGAATCCGGATTAAGGTCCGGAGGTGGATGCTTCCCGGCCAATCCCGGGAATTACACAGTAGCTATATACACTCTACAGTCACGCTTGACTTTGCTCAAGGGCCAAAGGGCCTAGATGCATCTGGGCCCAAAGTCCTATGGAGCCTTTGGTTCATCGTCGGGGCTGTTTTTATTAAGCGGCCCTGGAGGGAGGCCGCGCGCATGAAAACAAGCGCCCCGCTTTTGGCGGGGCGCTTGCAGGCAGCGTGACTTAAGCCTTACTGGGTTATAGCCAGGAAGCAGTGATCGGCCTGCTGGGGCACCTGGTAGAAGTCGAATACCGGTGCGCCGCTGCCGCCGCTGTAAACGCCATTGGTAGGATTGCTGGTCCTTATGATGGTGCTGAAGGCGTCGTAGTAGTAGAACGTAGCCCGGCCGTAGAAAGGCAGGCTCTGCTCGACTATGAAGCCCTTGGCTGAAACGCCGGGGGTAACATCGCAGACGGTGCGGTAGATGGAGTAAGGGTGCATGTTGTTAGCCCACCAGTAGTTGTAATTATTCCACCAGTCATAGTGGTTGGAACCGTGGTTGTTCCAGTGGTTGTTTCCCCAGTTATTATTGTTCCAGTCGGGATGGCCGTTCTGATGGGGATGCCAATTGCCGGGCTGAGGACCGGGCTGGGGATACCAAGGAGCAGGCTGGGGATTCCAAGGGGCAGGCTGAGGATTCCAGGGAGCAGGCTGAGGGTTCCAGGGGCCGGGCTGGGGATTCCAGTTGCCGTTATGATTGCCGGGGCCGGGTTGGGGATTCCAGTTGCCATTGTGATTTCCTGGGCCATTGTGGTTCCCGGGGCCGGGCTGGGGATTCCAGCCGCCATTATTGTGATTACCGGGGCCATTGTGGTTTCCGGGGCCGGGCTGGGGGTTCCAGTTTCCGTTATTGTTGCCGGGGCCGTTATGATTGCCGCCGTTATGGGGCGTGGGGGCCGGGGGAGTCGGGATATGTCCGCCGGGGCCGCCGTGTCCGCCCTGGCCGCCGAACTTCAGTTCTTTAACCATATTGCCGAGGTCTCCGGCAGCGTCGAAAGAAACGACCTGGGCCGCAGCGAAGCCCGCGCAGCAGATGAGAGTCATCGCGGCGATAAAAGCGCTTTTATTGAATTTGTGCATGTCTTCTCCCCCCGTTAATTTTAGTTCTCAAGGACAAGATACCACTTCCCCTGCCTCCAGATTTAGAGTCAAAGGACCTGCTATCAAGAGGCAAAGGGCCTAGGGCAAAATAGGCCCTATGGGCCAGGGCTGTCCCAAGAAACTTTTTTAAGCGAAGGGCAGGAATGGCTGTAAGTCCCCGTCACGTATCCTGTTCAATCGGTTTTGATTCAAATTTAAAGTGTCCAACAGCGATAATCGCTCCATT
>JAQTOU010000002.1:0-548404 GCA_028713125.1 Elusimicrobiales bacterium
AGCCCGGCGTTGAAATGATCATGCCCGGCGACCACGCCGAAATGACCGTTGAGCTGATCTCCGCTATCGCCATGGAAAAGGGCCTCCGCTTCGCTATCCGCGAAGGCGGCCACACCGTGGGATCCGGAGTCGTCTCGGAGATAATAGAATAATATGGCCGAATCCAAAAAAACCGAAGAGAACAAGCCGGCGGCGCAGCAGCGCATCCGGATAAGGCTGAACTCCTACGACTACAGGCTGATCGACCAGTCGACCGTGAAGATCATCGATACCGCGAAGCGCACTGGCGCTCTTATCGCGGGCCCGGTGCTTCTGCCGACCCGGATCCGCAAGTACACTGTGAACCGCTCGGTTCACGTGGACAAGAAGTCGCGGGAGCAGTTCGAGATGCGCATACACAAGCGCCTCATCGAGCTGATCAGCCCGACCCAGAAAACGGTGGACGAGCTTATGAAGCTCGATCTCCCCAGCGGCGTGGAAGTAGAGATAAAACTCTGATCCACGGCTAGCCCAAAGCTTGCTTTTGCCAACCCTGGCTGGTTCGTAAGGACCAGCCAGGGTTTTATTTGGCCCTCTCATTTGAAGGAGGGCATAGGGGACGCTGATGACTAAATGACTATTTATTTGCAAGTCATTTAATACCGGAGGGGCAGTCCGGCGGTTTTGTTTTGTTAGGTTTACAGACAGGCGCCAGGAGTCTTTTACGCTATGACGGCGCGTTTCGTTTTAGTAGAATGGGGGCTGGGGGGGACAATATGGAAAAGATCAGGGAGATGCGCGTCTTTATCGAATCTGAAGAAATATCCGACCGGGTCTGGAAGCACATGGCCGCCTGGGAGGAATTTGCCAGGAATACACTGGGGATGGAGCTGGTGAACAGCATGGATTCCATCAACACCTGCATAGCGGAGAGCTACAGCCACAAGAGCCATCATGGCCGGCTGCATTATTTATACATGGCCCGCGGGGCGCTGTTCAAGTCTTTCATCCTGCTTGAAAAGGCTGGACGGAGGGAACTCGGAGAGGTAGCGGACTTCAAAGAAAGCCTGGAAAAACTTATGCCCCAGATAAACGAGTACATCCAGTCCACAGAGCACTCCACAGAATAGCCGGCGCTTGTATTCTATGGGATAGGGGACTCTGATGACTAAATGACTATTTATTAACAAGTCATTTAAAACCGCTGGAGAAGGCCCGGCGGTTTTGTTTTGGTAGAATTGGGGGATGGGCGAACTGGAATACAGTAATAGGGCGGTAATGATCGGCGGGAGGAGCAAGGCGGAGCTGCGGGAGCAGCTTGGACGGGCTTCTGTCGCGCTGAACAAGTATGCCGAGGAACTTTTTGCCAGCGAGTTGTTCTTTGTTTCGGAGGCGCGCTATTCTCTTGATATTGTGGAGACTTCCGTAGAGAGGCTAGGGTTTCCCCGGGGGGCTACCATGGGCGAGCTGTTGGCCAGGGCCGGGAGCCTGAGCCTTGGCGTCTGCCCGCTTGAGCTTGGACCCTGCCTGCGGCTGGAGTACCTTGACCAGCCGGAGGTGGATCCGGGGCAGACGGCCCGGTCCGCCCGGGCGCCCGCGGGGGCTATTACTGTTGTGTCCGCGCCGCTTTCAGCGGACGACGAGTTCCCTAAAGGCTTCTATTTGCGGCGTGCGGATGGCGTGCTGTGGCTGCGCGGCTACCGCTCTCCCCAGAACCACGTCTGGTCTCCGGACGACCGCCTTGTCTTTGCGCGGATCTGACGAGGGATATAGGGGACGCCGCGTTTTACATTAAATCCGGAGTTAGATAAAATTTGAATATGGCTAAAAAACACGGAACCGACAAGAACTGCTGCACCAGTGAAAAAGCCGCCGAAACCGCCATTAAATTAGTGGCCAAGCACGGCTTTGTCGAAACCACTTTCAAGATGCTGGCCGGTGAACTTGGAATAAGCGAAGCGGAAGTCCTCCGCCTCTTTCCCAACAAGAACGCCTTGATGCAGGCGATGGTGCAGATCATCATCCGGCACAACCACGCCGTAGTGGACGGGCTTGTCCGCAGCGGCGACGACGCCGGCTACCGCCTGCTTAGACACTGCGTGGGGAACGTCGCCTGGGCGGTGCGCAACCGGGGCGCTGAAACCCAGATACTGACGCTCCTCTATTACCTGGCCGGCCGCAGGAAGGAATTCGCCGACACTTTCGACCGGATGACGGCGGGCGGGCGGCAAAGGATCCTGAAGCACCTGCTGGCCGGCAAACGCGAGGGGATGTTCCATTTCACCAGCGATCCCGCGACCATCGCGGAACTCCTGCATCACAGCCTGTTCGGCGCAATGCTTTACTCGGCTGCCGCCCCGAAAGGCAGCGTGAAGGAATCCGAGCTGGAAGCGTCGTGGATGAAGGTGATCATCGCGCTGACGAATTACGACGGTCAGCCGACCCAGAACTTCGGGAGGTAAAAGGGGGATAGGGGACGCTGCTTGAACCGATGGGGTGAGCGCCACCGGATAAGCCAGGTTAAATGAAAATACTTATCTTGTTATCGCTGTGTTTGTCGCCGCTTTTCTGCCTTGGCGGGGACGTTGGTCTGCCGGCAGGGAGGGAGAGGATTAGGGTAACCGCCCGTCAAATGTACCGGAGGGGGAAGGCCGATCTTGAAGCAAAGAGATATCCGGAAGCGATAAGTTCTTTTAAGGGATTGATAGACGGATTTCCCTCCGATCCCCTGGTTCCATCGGCCAGAAAATACCTGGCGATAGCCAAGGCGCGAAAAAAAGCGGCGGAGGCTGCCTCCGCCCGAGAGACTGCGCAGGGCGCCGAACAGCCGAAATTGATGCTGAAGCCTGTTTATCCGGAGCGAAAACCGGAGGAGGAGGAGGCCGTCCCTGTAAAAGGGAATCCGGCCAACTGCAAGCCCCATCGCGCTAGCGACAGGCTTCGCGTCTGCAATTGGTATGACGCAATGGCATACTGCGAAGGGAGGCTCCCCACCGTGATCCAGCTGCAGGAACTGGACTTGGCCGAATGCTCGGGCGGGAATCAGCACGGCATATGCGGATGCAGGATCTGGTCCTCCCAAGGGGACGGCGCCAACGCCAAGACAGTTATCACCCACCTCGGCGGCGAAATTCAGACCGATAGGAAATCGCAATCTAATATATTCGTCCTGTGCGATAAACCAGCCGGCAACTGACCGATCCCGGTATTAACGCGGGATAGGGGACGTTAATGACTAAACGACTAATTGTCAGCGGCTTATTTAAAACCGCCGGGGAAATTTCCGGCGGTTTTCTTTTAGGGGAAGGCGGGGGAAGTTTACTTCGGAAGCATGGCGGCCATGACGCGCTCGTATTCCGCCCGGGGGATCTCTTTTAATTCGTCGGTTATCAGCACGGTTTTGGTCCCGGCGAATACTTTTTTCGTGATCAGGGCCCCCTGGTTTATCGCGCCGGTTCCGGTAATAGCGCCCCCGGCCGCCAGTTTTATGTCGTAGGTCCAGGAGCTCAGGCCGGCGTCGGAATACGTAAGCGTCCCGGTGAAGGTCTTTTCGGCGTCCTGGGTGTCGTATACGAGCGAGGCGCCGCGCCTTTTCATGGTGGTTAGATAAGTGGTCGGCGGCACGGCAGGGCTTCCGCCGGGCTGGGTAAGGGTTTCGGTAATAAGCGAGCCGTCGGCGGAAACCTCCCTCTTCGCGGCCGAGGTCGTTCCGCCGTACGGGACTTTCCCGTCCGCCGAGGAAAAGCGCGAGGGGCCGAAATAGAAGGCTGTCTTTGCCGGGCCTTCCGCGGCCGGGCCTTTTGAGCAGGCCAGGAAAAGAAAAGGGATAAGCATTGCCGCGTTCTTCAATGTGTTTGTTTTCATATGTTTTAGAGGGTCTCTTCAGGGATATGTTACAACATCCTCCGACCGCCGGGGAAGCCGGCGGTTTTGTTTTTGTAGAATATTAGCTGAAGTCTTTTATAGCGGAGCGAGAGGGGATATGAAGGAATTGAAGGCCGAAGACCTTATTCGGATATATTCGCTGAAGCCGCATCCTGAGGGCGGGTTTTACCGCGAGACTTACAAGTCCGCGGCGAGGGACAAGAGCGGCAGGCATTTTTGCACCGGGATCTATTTCCTGCTGCCGAGAAAGGCCACGTCCAGGATGCACCGCCTGAAGTCGGACGAGATGTGGCATCACTACGGCGGCGGCGCTCTGACCGTGGGGATGATCTTTCCCGACGGCAGGGAGGAGCGGGTGGCGGTCGGGCCCGACGCCGGGGCGGGGGAGGTGCAGCAGTTCGTGGTCCCCGCCGGAACTTGGTTCGGGGCCTGGCCGAAGCCGGGCGCCGCTTTCGCTTTCGTCGGCTGCACGGTGTCGCCCGGGTTCGAGTTCTCCGATTTTGAGTTCGGGGAGCGGGCTTTCCTGCTGAAAGAATTCCCTTCTTCCGGGAAACTGATCAGGCTCCTGACCTGAACGAGGGAAAAAGGCTTGCCGTAGGGGTTAAAACTTTAAATAATGGTATATAGCGCCCCGGAAGGGGCTTTGGACCAGGAGAGAAATGACGACTAAAATTAATCTTGGACTTTCACTTACGCTGAACGTGATGCTTGGCTTTGTGATATTGCAAAACAACAAAAAGCCGGTGGCCCTTTCTGATTTCAGGGACGCCGTAGCGGATATCCGCGTTCCCGCCGAGGTTCTGCCTACTCCCGCGCCCGAGACCGTTTTTGTGGAGGCCGCCCCGGCTGCGGCTGCCGTTGCAGAGCAGGCCCCGGCTCCTGCCCCCGCCCGGGCCCAGGCGATCATAGTCGCGAATGACCTGGCCGCTTATAAGCAGGAGATGGCTGAAGACAGGGATGTGGTGGTAAGCAATCTCTTCCGCTCGGAAAAGAACTGCGACAGGGCCATGCACGCCGCTGTGCGCAGGCTGCAGGTCGCAGGGAAAGAAGTTCTCTTCTCCTGCCTTATGCCGGCCACCGGCGGCGGAACTTTCTACCTGATCCGCCTGGTCTCGGTCGCCCCGGAGATACCGATGATGGTGTCCAGTGGCAGGTAGGGACGCACATGACTTTATGACTTTTTATTAACAAGTTATTCGAGACCGCCGGGGAAGCCCGGCGGTTTTGTTTTGTAGAATCTTGGTATGCAGCCTGATTATCCGCTTTATGAGGAGTTGGTGCGCCGGGGATCGCGCGGGCGCTGGTTCTGGCTCGCCGGCGTCTGGCTTTATTCGGCCGGGGTGATCGGGCTCAGCCTTGTCCTTGTCGTGCTGCCGGTGGCGATCTTCTTCAAGTTCGGGAAGATGAGCATATACTACGCGGCGGCTGCCCTGGCTATGGCCGGGCTGGCGATGGCAGGCAGCCTGCTGAAAAGGGCCTCCTACAAGATAGCCCTGGGCGAGGGGATAGATATCACCAAATATTTCGAGAAGCCAGCGGGGCGGGTGTGAAGATCATGAAAATAATAAGATGGGGGACGCACAGAGCAATATGAACCTGGACCTCTGGATCCTTGCGGCGCTTGGCTTATTCGCTTTGATCGGTTTCTATACTGGCGCTATCCAGCAAGTTTCCCACTGGATAGGGATCATCGCCGCTTATTTCTTCGCCAAGCCCCTCGCCGCGCTGCTCGCTCCGGCTATTTCCGGGCGCATGGGCTGGCCGCCGGCGCTGGTAACCGTCGGTTTAAGCGCGCTTTCCATGCCCGTTATCCTGATCGTAGTGACTCTGATCGCGCGCGGGATAATCAACGCTATCATCCCGGGCAAGCAGCGCAATCTGCCCGACCGGGTCGCCGGGATCTTCCTGGGCGCGGGCAAGATCGGAGTGATCGCCTGGCTCGCGCTTGCCGCCGTCCTCGCTTTCGAGGGGCCGCTGGCCAAGCATCTTCCCCGCGCCGAAGCCGCCCTGAACGCTTCCTCGGCCGCGGCCTTCACGCGCAAGCACAGCCCTTTTGATACGGCTTCGCTAGCGGCGCTGGATAAGTTCCGCGCTGTGGCCGCGATGCGCGACGACCCAAAAATATCGAAGGCCCTGCTCAACGATCCGGCCCTGAAAGCCCTCCTCAACGATCCCGCTTTGAAGCGGGCCCTGGAAAAAGGCGACGCCTCGGCCCTGCTCGAGAACCCGCAGGTAAAGAAGCTGCTCGCGGACCCGGAGCTGGTTAAAAAAATGGATTCGCTGGCGGACCATTGAGGCAACTTCAAGATGCGACAGTGAACGCTGGTTATTAAAAGCTATTCGAGACGTCTGGAAGTATTGTGTTTTTTGTTTTAGCGGGTTAAAAAAGGAAGGGGACGCTGAATATGTCAGCGTCCCCTTCCTTATATGTGCGGCGGTTACTTCTTTGCGGCGGCGGGGGCGGCCTTAACTTCCGCGAAGGAGGCGACCTTCAGCGCGGCCAGCGGGTATTTGGGCGGGTTCGGGGGAAGGTACTCGCCCTTCACGGTGACGGTCTTGCCGGCCAGTTTTTCGAGGGGCTTGAAAACCTTCTTGTCGGCGCCGGGGAGCAGTTTTATGCTTTCCTCGCCGGCCTTGAGAAGGATAGTGTCGTACTTCTCGTTCTTCTTCGGGTCGGCCTTCTGGACTGAGATGACGCCGGTCTTCTCCGTCAGCTCGGTCTTCTTCTCCTGCTTCTGGGCCTGGGCCCAGGCGCCGGCAGTGCCGGCAAGCAGGGTGAGAGCGATAAAACCGCCAAGTATCCTGTTCTTCATATTTAAATCTCCTTTAATACGCGCTGGACTATATTCGAATGGTACATTTTTCAAGAAGCCTGGAAAAGGGGGGATTTTTTCACCTTGGAAAAGGGGCGGGGTTTTGCATTTGACGCTGGAAAACATCTATTCTTATGGGCATGGAAGACAAACCTTTAGAGACAATTTATGAGGCGCAGAATTCGGCGGAGGCGGAGATGCTCTGCGGGGTTCTTAAGTCCAATGGGATCAAATGCGTTCTGCTGGACAGGAACGCGAGCGCTATGGTGGCCGGTTTCGGCCCGGCTATTCCAGTGAGACTGGCGGTCATAGCCGAAGACCGGGAAAAAGCTATAGAGCTGTTAAGATCATTCAAGTATAACGAAGAGTAGCGGAAAAGGCCCGGGGAAACTTTTTATATATGATGTCCGGTAAATTATTTTTCGCTTACTTTCTCTTTCTTTCAGCCGTTTGCCCGGCGGGCTTATACGCCGGGGACGGGTACGGTCCGGCACAGTATAAAGCCCAGAAAAAGGAGCTTCTCAAGGCGGTCGCCCTCTGGAGAACTTCCCAATATCCGGCCGCTTGCGCCAGGTTCAAGAAATTGGGAGAAAAAGATAATCCTGTCGCCTACTATTTTTATTCCGGCTGTATTTCCCGCAATTCGCTGTCGGTTAAACAAAAGAAACTTGCGCTGAACCTGGCGAAGGCCGCTTTCCCGGGCGTAAAGAAAATAGCGGAGGCCGGCGACGACCTGGCGCAGTATATCCTGGGCAAGATGTACTCCAGGGGGGAAGGCGTGGATAAGAATATCCAAGAAGGCGTTAAGTGGTACAGGAAGTCGGCCGAGAAAGGGAATCCTGAGGCGGAATGCAATATCGGCTACGCCTACGCGCGCGGTCTCGGGCTGGAGGCCGACGAAAAAAAAGCTACGGAGTGGTTCATGAGATCCGCGAAAAGCGGCAGCCCCGTCTGCCAATATAACCTCGGCGTCCGCTATGAGGACGGGCTTGGGATCCAGGCGGATATGCGGGAGGCGTTCAGGTTCTATAGAATGGCGGCCGCGCAGGGAGAGTACGCGGCGCAATACCGCCTCGCCCAGGAGTATGAAAGCGGGGCAAGCGCCGAAGACAAGGCGGAGGCTTTCAGATTATACAGCGCGTCGGCTGAGACAGGCTATACCCTGGCGCAGTATAAAGCGGGCCTGATCTGGGACGCCGGAGAGGTCGTCGCCAGGGATCCCGCGAAGGCTTTAAGGTGGTGGTGCCTGGCGGCGGACCATGAGCGCAGCGACGAGCCGGCCGTAGCGCAGGCGGCCCGTTCGGCCAGGGAGAAGATAATCGGTTCCGTCTGCAGAAAGCCTGAAGGCCTTGCCGCGCCCGGCAATGCGGACGGCGCGCAGAGCGATCCCGGGGCGCAGTTCAAGCTGGGCCTTTCCTATGCTTCGGGCGATGGCGTCGGCAAGGACCTGAAAGAGGCCCTGCGCTTGTGGTGCCTGGCCGCCCTGGCCGGCCACGAGCCGGCGAAAACGCAGGTGGTCAGCTATACCTGCGCCGAATAGCAACTGCTTTACCGCGGGGCCAGGGGACGCTGAGCACTAATGACCATTCATTAACAAGCCATTCGAGACCGCCGGGGGAACCCGGCGGTTTGGTTTTGGTAGAATAGAAAACATGAGCGTGAAGAACTTTTTATATTCTGGGGAAAAAGCGGCTGCTTCTTTTTTGGAGTTATTTTATGCGAAATAAAATACTTGAGCCGGCAATGCTTGCGGGTTTATTCGTGGCGGCATTTTTATGCTGGCTTTTCCTTTACCGCGCCGTTACGGTCCCCAACTCAAGCGTCTGGGGCGCGCCGATAACCGTCTTCTTTGTTTTGCTGGTGGTTTTCTACCTGTGCACGGTCCTCGTCAAAAGAACCGCTTACCTTGTAGCGGTCCTGGCCGCTTCGCTTCTTCAGAGCATTTTTTTCGCGGCGACGCCGCTCCATTTCGCTTTTCTCGCGCTTTCTGCCGGCATAGCCTATTATGCGGCGCGTAATATAAGGGAGAGCCTGGGGCTTTCGATAAAGCTCAGTTTCTTCAACTCGTTCATGAACGGCCGGAGTTATATAGTATTGGCGCTGATCATAGCTATTACCAGCCAGTATTACGCCCTGGTGAGCAGGGGCGGGAAAGATATAAACCTTCCGACCTTCGAAGTCAGCAAGGATATAGCTTTTTTCCTCGGCAAACTATACGGCCGCGTAAACCCGAAATATTCTTTTTTCTCGTCCTCGCGGGAAATGACCGTGGATAAATTTATCCTGCAGAATCAGACCGCGGTCCTTCCCGGGCAGGATCCGGGAAAGCCTGACGCGGCGGTAAACCTGGTCCTGGAGCAGGGAAGAAAACAGCTCTCCGGGCTGGCGGGAAAGCAATTGGGCGGCAGCGAGCCAGTGGCCGACGTCTTCGTCGATTTCGCCACCAGGAAGATCAACGACTATTTCGCCGTCGGGATAGCGCAGTCGAGCAAATCCAGCCCCATCCCGTTTTTCCTGACCTGCGTCCTCTTCCTGACCCTGCTGCCGGTCGCTACTATCGTCGGTTATGCCGGGACCCTTTTCTCCGTTCTTTTATGCGGCTTCATGCTTAAGAAAGGCTTTATCGTAAAGAAGACCAAACAGGTCCAGGCCGAATCATTGCTCCATTAAGGAAAGGGCGGGGGCCCTTAGGGGTTTCCGGATTGACATCGGAGTTTCCTGTTTGTACACTAACTTGAACACATAGCTAGGGGGCACTTCTCAGGGGGGCCCAAGGGAGATATCGCATGAAAAAGTATGGAATACTAACATTGGTCATCGGATTGCTGGCTCTCGCCGCATCCTTTGGCAGAGCGGCATTGAGCGAGACGGCGCAGAATAAAGTGGCGGCCATCGCCCAGCAGAGCGGCTTTGCGGACACAAAAGATCTGAATTCGGCGGTCCCCGCGACCGCGCCCGGGGCCGTAGCGGCTGCCGGTGAGCCCGTCGTGGCTATCACCTCTTTCGTCATGACCGGGCAGAACACCCGCGTGGCGGAGATCTGCGGCAAGGTGACGGGCACCGACGCCGAAGTCACGGTGGTGCGGATAGTGGTGGACCCCAAAACCAATAACCCGGGGACCTACAACACTCTCGCTGGCAAGGATGGGGCTTTTTGCTCGGTAGTCGTCACCTATACCGGGACCGCCAGCGCTTCGGTCAAGGCTCTTGGAAAAGAGTCCGCGTCCGCAGTCGTTACCGCCTCGAAAGGGTATATGCGGTAGGGATCGGGGACGCTGAAGAGCGAGACCGCCGGGGAAGCCCGGCGGTTTTGTTTTGTAGAATAGTTGTAAATATGAAGACATGTCCTGAATGCAAACGCGGCATCGACGACGACTCCATCTATTGCGGCTACTGTTCCGCCAAGCAGCCCTATGTCCCCGAAGAGGAAAAGAGCGAAGAGGAGACCGGCGGGGACGCGGCGGCGGAAGCGGTTCCCGCCGGCAGGAGCTGCGAAAATTGCGGGGAACAGCTGGAGCCGAACTTCGATACCTGCTGGAAATGCGGAACCGTAATGGCAAGTGAAGGCGAAAGCCCGGCCGCCGGCAAGGATGGGGACGCCGGCGAGCCCCTGATCGCGGTTTGCGGCCTGGAGAAGATGCTGGAGGTCTATCGGGACAAGCTGCTTATAGCCCCCCAGGGGGTTCCGGGCGCGTCCGGAGAGGCGGCCTATGTGTCGCCCTGCGAGATCCTCATAAAGAATATAGTTTCCATAGAACTCACCGGCGCGGAGGAATTCGTTCCAGGCTGCATGACGGTGAATTTTACAACGGCGCCGGCTGACGACACGGCGAATGTAGTGAACATGAGCGAATATGTGTCCTTTAACTTGGGGGCCGACCAGGAAATGGCGAAGGCGCTCGCTTTGGTCAAGCAGTGCAGGAAGGACCTGGACGCGCAGGACGGGAGCGGTGACCGCTGATAGGGGAGAGGCGGCACGAAGAGCGTCTAAAGTCATTTAAAACCGCCGGGGAAGCCCGGCGGTTTCTTTTTATCCCTGGGCTAGGTGGATCCTGAAGCGCAGGGGGCCAAAGGGCCCAGGTCCGGGGCGCCATTTTTCCCTGTACCACTGGGCCTTTCTGCTCTATATGTCTGTGGAGAGTTCGGATACAATATCTTATAGATTCGATTCTCCGGGAAGCCGGAAACTAGGGGTGCATTAATGAAAAAAATATTCTGCGCGGCGTCGGTGTTTCCCTCTCTTTTGATAGCCTCGGGCGTGATCTTCGCCTCAAGCGACGGGGTTATGCAGCTGTCGGATGTTAACGACAGTCTTAAACAAATCCTCCAGGAACAGAAAGATTCTCAAGGTAAGCCGCTGCCCAATGGTTGGCAGCCCGGTCAGCCCGGGCAGCAGCCTCATCCCGGTTGGCAGCCTGGCCAGCCCGGCGGTAACCACGGCGGTCAGCCCGGCGGCGACAATAACGGCCCTGGCAATCACGGCGGCAACAATGGCGGCCAGCCCGGTCACCCCGGCCAGCCCGGCCACCCCGGTCAGCCTGGGCAGCCCGGTCAGCCTGGCCAACCCGGCCAGCCGCCCCAGCCTCCCCAACCTCCCCAACCCCCTCAGCCGCCCGCGCCGGTAGATACCACCCAGGCGCGGAACGCCGGTATACGGGACGGTTCCGAAGTAGGCGGCAGGGAAGGCCGGCAGAGAGGCTATGCTGACGGCGTCGATTCCGGTGAAAGGGAAGGGCGCAGAAAAGGCACCGATGAAGGCGATTATGCGGGCCGTCAATCCGGCTACAGGGACGGCTATAATGTCGACCAGTCCATGGGGACGCAGAGAGGGAACGCGGACGGCCAGAACGTCGGGACCAATAATGGTACCGAGGCCGGCAAGAAGCGCTGCTATGACGAGGGCTATACCGGCGGCTACAATACCGCCTATGCCGCCGCGAACCAGGCAGGGCTGCAGGATGCGGCTTCCTACAGCACAGGCTTCGCTAAGGGGCAGGCCGACGCGGCTGTTATAGAGGCCGCGAACGGCCAGAAAGCCGGCTACCAGGCCGGATTCAGCCAGCGTGAAGCCGAGCTCCAGAGCTCTTCCCTCGACACTAAATCAATGAGGGGCGCCTTCGCGAAGGGCGCGACCACCGGCCTTCCTATAGCGCTGGCCCGCAACGGTTATAACACCCCTGAAGAGCAGCGCGCCTATAAAGAAGGTTACCAGGAAGGCTACCGCAACAGCTACAACCGGGCTTATGAGTTCGCCAAGCGCGAAGGCTATAATGAAAGATACAGCATGGCGTACAGGCGCGCCTACGACGCCCAGTTCTCGGTCAGCTACAGGACCGGCTTCGCCCAGGGAAAAGAGAAGGGCTACCAGGACGCTTATAATGCGGCGTATAACTCCGCTTATTCCAGTTATTACAATGAATACAGCAGGAGGGAATACTCAGAGCAGCGCGCCCAGGGCCTGACCAATGGCCAGACCGTCGGCCAGAAGGAAGGCTTCGCCGCCGGCTCCGCCGAGCAGACGAAGGTCGGCTACAAGGCCGGCTATGAGAAGACTGCGGCCGAGGTGTACCCCGGCGCCTTCGAAGCCGGCAAACAGTCCGGCATCGCGGCTGCCGACAAGTATTACAGCGAGAATGCTGTCCTCAAGGTCGTCGGCGTCACGTTCTACGACGAGAACGGCAATGGCCAGTTCGAAGCTAACGAGAATATCATGATGAAGGCCGAAGTCAGGAACTTCGGTTTCCAGAAGTCGGATACCGTAGCCATAGTGGTCAAGAGCGAGCGCGGGGAGATAACCCTGACGGCCGACCTGAAGGCCGAAGGCGTGGGCGGCCGGGCGAAAACCATGGTGACACTTAATATCGGCAAGCTCTACGATGTCGTCGCGCCGGACGCGGACGCCCTTGTCGCGACGTTCTCGGAAAAGGGCGCGCTTGTCGGCGATGCCCGCCAGATGTACACGAGGACGAACCCCAACAGGGTCGGCGTCGTGTCGAAGAACGGAACCGATGTAAGGAAAGGTACCCATGGTATCTTCTCCAGCTCTATCGCCAAGCTCGACCGCGGAGCGAAAGTCATAATAACCGGCGACAAGAACGGTTATTGGAGCGTCCGCAAGTCCGCGGTAATGGCCGGGGACTGGACCGAGGGCTATATCAATCAGGATAAGATAAACCTTCAGTAAAGCAGCCTTAACAAGCAAACCGAAACCGCCGGGGCAGCCCGGCGGTTTTGTTTTATATGGAAATATAGTATTCTGCACTTATGGGGAAAGACCAAATATTTATCTGGGTTGCCGTATGCTTTGCAGCGGCGCTTTTGCTCGTGCTGCTCAAGTTCCTGCGGGCCCGGGGCAAGGCGGCGCCCGTGGATGACGGGGAAAGCCCGCCCGCGCTGATAGAAGGCACGGCGGTTTTTACCGGCAGGCATAAGGGCGTGAAATACTGGCTGTATTACGATAATGAACGGGCGCGGCTGGAAATAGAGATGGGCGAGGGGGTGGCGTCGCCATTCATTTACGACCGCAAGGCGGATAAGCCTGAATTGCCCGGGGATGCCAGGGACCTGGAAGTCAAGGAGCTGCTTGAACTCCGGGCCGTTTACGTGGAGGCCGCGGCCACCGGCGCCCTGGTCGCGGCCCTGTTCCCGGAAAGGGTCTTGAATGGAAATGCGGGCCGCCCCGGCGGCCCCAGCCCGGAAGAGGCGGTCGCGAACAAGGTCGTGGAACTCCTCTCGGCTATCCGCGATAAAAGCCGGAAACGGCCGGATAAACCGGGATAAAGCGAAGCGCTGCTAAATTGCTTCCAGGGAATTAAGTTGCGTGCCGCCTGTTCACCGTGACATGAAAACAGATAACCCGCGTAAAAAGCTCCGGTCCGATCTATTCATGGCGCTGTTTTTGCTGGCGCTCCTGGCTTTTATGGCTTATCAGGCCAGGAACTACGCCAACTGGGCGCAAGAGAAAAAAGCTGAAAGACTAGCCTCCGAATCCCCGCCCGCCGGCAAGTAATGCGCGCCTATAGCTGAAAAGGCCGCTTAAGCCTTTAGAACCGCCGGCTGCCGGGCGGTTTTGTTTTGCGGGAGGCGGGGGTTTGGTAGAATATCGATTATGAAAAATATAAAGGCAGCCGGCGGGCTGGGGGTGGACAGGCTGGTATACGACGCGGATATTTATGACGCGATGAACACTTTCACGCACGATATCCCGTTCTACCTGGAAGAATGCCGCCGCGCCAAAGGGGCGGTGCTCGAGCTCTGCTGCGGAAGCGGCCGGCTTACGCTGCCGCTTCTAAGGGCGGGGATAGATATCACGGGGGTGGACTTTACCCCGCCGATGCTCGCCGCGGCCAGGAAGAAAGCGTCAGCGCAGGGCCTGCCGGACGTTTTCCTGCGGGGGGATATGCTCAAGATCCGGCTCAAGAAAAAATTCAAGCTTGTCTTCATCCCTTTCAACTCCATCCAGAACACCTATACGCTGGAGGACGTGGAAAAAGTATTCAGAACGGCGCGCGCGCATATGGCGCCGGGCGCGCGTTTCGTGTTCGACATTTTCAACCCGAGCATAGAATACATGGTCAAGCTGGTGAATCTGCATAAGGGGATAGCCAAATTCCGTACGGCCCTGGGGCGCAGGGTGGTGGTGGACGAGATCTGCCGTTACGACTCCGCCGCGCAGGTCAACCGGACGACCTGGATCCACCGTATAGACGGCGGCCGGCCGCTGCCGCAAAAGCTGGATATGCGCTGCTTCTACCCGCTGGAAATGGACGCGCTGCTTAAATACAACGGGTTCAAGGTCCTGGCTAAATTCGGGACCTATGACAGGAAGCCGTTCACTTCGGCGTCGATGAAGCAGATCTACGTGTGTAAATAAAAAGACCGGATCAGCGCGGCAGGATATGGGTTTAAAAGGCGCGGCTACGGAGGTTTAAATGAAATTTGCCCTGGGGTTCTTTTTTCTGGCTTTCCAGTTCCTTGACCAAACGGCTTTCTGCGCCGGGCACGCCTTTGTGAAACAAAGCGAACCTTCCAAAAAACCGGAAGCGGCGGGCAGGCTTCCCCGCCCGGGTTATAGAAGCATGGGCCTTGAATTCGATAATGACCGGATATCATATATCTCGCCTGAAGACAGGGTCGACGTGATAGCGGTCATAAAGGAGCTCCAGTTCGCGGAAAAAGCGGGAGCGTCCGCGGCGACTTTGCTTAAGATGGTGCGCGTTCTCGCCGTGGAGGCTTCAGCCTTATATCCGTGGCAAAGCGTCTTGCTTCTCGAGATGAATTTCAACGAAGCCCAGTTCGCCGCGCTGGCCTGGGAGAGCGCGGACGTCCAGGTCCTGCTGCGCGATCCGAAGGATGAGGAAGTGCATCCCATGGAACAGGCTTCTTTAAACTTTTTGTCCCGCTAGAGGGTATTCTGCCAGGGGCCCGCATTGGTGACGTTCCGGAAGCCGAGGCCTTTCAAGATGCCGACAGCTATGCCGCTGCGCGCCCCGGAGGCGCAGCAGAGGACCACCGGCTTGGTTTTGTCCAGTTTCGCCGCCCCTTTTGCCAGCATATCCAGCGGTATGTTGATGCTGCCCGGCCGGCTGCCGGCGGCGAACTCGGCCGGCGAGCGCACGTCCACTATCACCGCGCCCTCCGCGGCCAGCCCGGGCAGCTTCCCCCGCACGGCCTTGAATCTGAAATAACGGAATACCAGGAAGGCGACGGCGCCCGCCGGGAGGATATACGGCTGCATGGTTTCCAGGGTCATGTTATGCGTCCTTGCTCCGGTCTGATTTAACTTTCATTATTTAGATGCAATAAGCCGCCAAAAGTTTCAGCTCCAGGCGGTTTTGTTTTGTAGAATTTGGGGGTGCGGTATTGGCTGGAAGCGGGGAGAGAGCGGCTTATAAGCGTCCGGGAGATGAAAATGAAAATATCATACGAGGAAAACTACCGGCTGCTCGAGCAAGTCGCGGACCTGGTGGCCGGGACCATGACGATAGTGAAAAAAGAATTCGAGCAGGACGACGAGATCTTCAAGAAAGAGGTCAGCGAGTATATCGACCGCCTCGGCGAAGTGGCGGCTGTGTTCGAGAACGAGCCGGCCAATTCGAACATCCTGCGGGCCCGCTTCCCCGGCGCCGCTTCCTTCTTCGTGGAGACGCAGCACCGGCCCGGCGCCCCGCGTCTCGCGCCCGGCATAATCCGCATACAGGATTTCCGGAAAAAGGGCGGGGACCGGAAGCCGGGGCGTAATCGTCCCTAACTTGCCTCCTCCCGGATCTTAACCAGCTATGCTGCCTAAAGAGATAGAATCCGTAGTCTATATATTGCTGATGACGCTCATCGCTACCCTGGCGATATTCATATACTTCCTCAAGAACTCGGTAAACAATAAAAAAAGAAACCGGCCCGGCCCGCCGCCGGCCTCCGTTCCGGAACAGGCCCCCGCCGTCGAAGCCGCGCAGCCAGCCGATGTCCTTGCCCGGGCAAAGACGCTGTTCTCCGACGGCTCGTTCGGCGAAGTTCCGGAGGAGCTGAAGAAAATACCGAGGGCCCGGTGGAGCGAGGCGGAGTGTTCCCTGGCGCTAAGGGCAAGCCTGCGCCGGCGCGACTTCCCGTACGCCAGGGAGCTGTTCGAATGGGCCGAGAGCCGGGCTTGGCTTCGCGATTCGGCGCTTCTGCAGTATCTTTTCGCCATTACCTGCGAGCGGGCCGGCAATGCAAAACGCGCGGCCGCCCTGTATGACAAACTGCTCCGGATAAACGGCAGCTACCAGGATTGCGAGGCGCGCCTGCGCAGCCTGCGGCGCCTGCCCGCCGAGGACGCGCGCACCATGTCCGCCTATTTTAAGACCACCGGCAGGGGCCGGCCGGAGGAAGGCCCGGACCGCCAGCCGCGCAAGGCCGCCCCGGTACTGAAGGAGGTGGCGGGGCGGTTCACTATCCTCGGCCTTTTGGGCGTCGGCGGCAGCGGCGTGGTTTTCCTGGCGAAGGACAAGTCGCGGGGCCGCCTGGTGGCGCTGAAACGGATGAGCCAGGAGATAGCCCGTGACCCGGAGGACAGGGCCCTCTTCCTTGCGGAGGCAAAAACTCTTTCGGAGCTCCGGCATCCGCGCATCGTGGAATTTTACGAGGCCGTAGAGTCCGGGGAGGACGTTTACCTGGTGCTCGAGTATATCGATTGGGAAACCCTCCAGACCGTATTGGCGCTCAGGGGCCGGCTTACGCCCGGAGAAGTTGTCCCCATCCTGAAGGCGGTTGCCGAGGCGCTGGCCTTCGCGCATGAAAAAAAGGTCATACACCGCGATCTCAAGCCCGGGAATATAGTTTCGGGGCCGAAGAATTTCGTCAAGGTGATGGATTTCGGTATAGCCCGCCATTTCGACCAGGACGCCGCGGCTATCCAGGAAGTGGACGTTGTCGGAACCCCCGCCTACATGGCGCCGGAACAGCATGCCGGAGTGACCACCCCGCTTTCCGATATTTATTCCTTCGGGGTGACGGCCTATACCCTCGTTACGGGCCGGCTGCCTTTCGCCGGGCCTTCCTCGCTCTATTACAGCCAGAAAATGGAGCGCGATTACCCGAAGCTGCCGGACGAACTGCCCGCCGGCCTGCGCGAGCTCATCGACCGCTGCCTGATGTTCGATCCCGGCAAGCGTCCCGCCGGCGCCGCCGCCCTGCTGCGGATGCTGTCGCAGTAAGGGGAATAATTACGCTGAAGACGAAACAACTATTTATTGAAGTCAAGCGGAACCTCCGGGGAAGCCCGGCGGTTTTGTTTTGTAGAATTTGAAGCATGGAAGAGCTGCGGAAATTGCGCGGGGTGGCGGCGGCGCGCTCGCTGTTCGAGGCGGGCACGCTGCAGCGGGCGGTGGACAGGCTGGGGTTCGTGCAGGCTGACCCCATCCGCTCGCCGGCGCGCGCGCAGGACCTGATCTTGCGCCACCGGGTGGCCGGCTACCGGGCCGGGGACCTGGAGCGCCTCTACCCGCGGCTCGACGCGGAAGAGGATTATCTTTACGCCTACGGTTTCGTGTCGCGCGGGGTGTGGCGGCTGCTGCACCCGCGCGGCGGCGGCAAGCCGGGAGCTTTTGAGGGGAAGGTGCTGGCGGCGGTGACCGGTTTGGGCGAGGCGCACCCGGGCGAGCTGGAGAAGCATTTAGGTGCCCGGCGCGTGACCAATGCCTGGGGCGGCCTGTCGAAGGCCACTACGCAGGCGCTGGACTGGCTTCACTACCGCGGCCTCCTTCGGGTGGCCCGGCGCGAGGGCGGCGTGCGCGTGTTCGCCCCGGCGCGGCAGGCGCCCGACCCGCTGCCCGCGCGGCAGCGGATGCGCGAGCGAGTCCTGGCGCTGGTGAATATTTTGGCCCCGGTGCCGCTGCGGCAGCTGCGGGCTATGGCCGCGCGGCCGCTGAGCAGGTATTTCCCTGGCCTGGGGACGGCGCCCGCTTTCCTGGCTTCTATGATAAAGGAAGGGGAGCTCGCGGTAGTGAAAGCCGGCGGCGCGGACTATGTGCTGCCGCCCGGGTGCGATCTTTCCGCGGAGGCTCCGCGCAAGGTCAGGTTCCTGGCCCCGTTCGACCCGCTGGTCTGGGACAGGGCCCGCTTCGAGCATTTCTGGGGCTGGGCTTACCGTTTCGAGGCCTACACCCCGGCGGCAAAGCGCTTGCGCGGTTATTACGCCATGCCTTTATTGTGGGGCGACGAGGTAATAGGCTGGGCTAATGCCGCGGTGACCGAGGGGTCGCTGCGCGTGGAAACCGGTTTCGCACGCCCGCGCCCGGCCGGCGCCGCTTTCCGGCGCGAGCTGGACGCCGAGCAGGCCCGCCTGGCCGCTTTCCTGGGCGCCAGGCTTTAAAAATAAAAAGGCCGGCGGTTTTTTTGCGGCGGGGAACGTGGAGATTATTTTAGTATGAAAAGTTAAGGAGAAAGTGTTTATGTCTAAAAAAAGCGTGGTTATCACCGTGGTCCTGCTCCTGCTCGCCGCGGCTTTCCGGGCGGGAATGTTCTACCGGGAGCGCTCTCCCTCGCAGGCTTACGAGCTGACGGACGTGCTGGTAGCCAGGGTGGACCTGCCGGCGAGGACCGTCCTGAAAGAGGAACTGGTAGAGACGATGCGGCTGCCGAGGCATTATATGCAGCAGGACGCCTATGAGATGCGCAGCATGTCAGATATCAGGCTTATCAATAATTTGGTGACGCTGGTGAGGATCCCCAAGGGCAACCAGATCACGCAGTCCTCCCTTGACGCAGGCGGCCCGAAGGCGGCCGCGGACTCCGGGGTCCCTCCCTCGCAGCGGCATTACCTGGAAGGCGTAAAATATTTCCAGAACGCCAACTATGAACAGGCGCGCAAAGAATGGAAGACAGCCATGAAGATGGATCCGTCCAATACCGAGGCCGCCGCCGGCCTTAAACGGATAGAACAGATACTCGCAGGAAGCAAGTAAAGCGCAGGCGGGGGAAGCTTAGGCGGCGCGCCATGAGCGGTAACAAGGGCGGGCGGGCAAAATGATAATATAGGCTGGCGGATAAAAAGGAGAACCTTATGAAGAAATATTTTATTTTAGCGGCTGCGGTCGCGGTCCTGGCGGGAGGCGTTTTCGCCCAGGAGGAAAAAGCGGCGGGACCCCGGCCTTTCAAGGGGCAGGGCGTGGCGATGGGCCCCATTTCGGCGATCGACCGGGCCAAAAACGAAATAACCATCGGCAATGACATTATAAAAGTCAAACCTGCGGACATCGCCAGGCTGAAAGTGGGGGATGACGTAACGGTGAACGTTATTAAGGGGAAGGCCACGGTGAGAAAGGCCGGCGAAAAAAAAGGCCCTCAGCCTTTCGGCGGCTACGGCGTGGCGATGGGGCCCATTTCGGCTATAGACGCGGCCAGGAACGAGATCGTGCTGGGCGATAATATTATAAAGCTCTCGCCAAAGGACATCGCCGCCCTGAAAGTGGGGGACGACGTAACGGTGAACGTGAAGAAAGGTAAGACCACCGTGAGAAAGGCCGGCGAGCCGGCGCCCCTGGAGCGGTTCGAAGGTTCGAGCGGCGTGGCGATGGGGCCGGTCTCGGCTATAGACGCGGCCAAGAACGAGATCGTCCTGGGCAATAATATTATAAAGCTCTCGCCAAAGGACATAGCCGCGCTTAAGGTAGGGGACGACGTTACTATCTCCCTCAAGAACAATAAATGCACGGTGGTGAAAGGCGCGGCAAAATAGCGCGCCAGGACGCCGGGAAGCGTTCAAGCCGCCATTAAAAAGGTGAAAGGCTCCTGGAGCCTTTTTCTAGAGCCTTTTTCTATTTGGATGCTTAAAAAAACCGATCTTTCAAAAGAGGCACAAAGCGCCAACCGCGAGGAGTGCTATGCCTGCTACCGGGCGAAGAAGAACTGCTTGTGCGGCAGCATAAAACCTTTCTCCACCAGGATGCGCTTCGTGATCCTCATGCATACCAAGGAAGCCCGGAGACAAAAAACCGGGACGGCCCGGCTCGCGAAATTATGTTTGAATAACTCCGAGCTTTTAATCGGGACCGATTTTACGCTGGATGAGCGGGTTAATTCCCTGCTCCGGGACCCCTCCTACAGCCCTTTCGTCCTGTACCCGGGGCCAAAAGCCGTGAATTTTAAAACTTTAGGGAAGGAGCTCCTCCCGGAAGGAAAAACCCTCCTGGTCTTCGTTATAGACGGGACCTGGCTCTGCGCAAAGAGACTTTTGAACAGAAGCCGGAACATCAGCGCCCTGCCCCGCATCTCTTTTTCCCGCGGTTATACCTCCCAGTTCGCGATCAAGAAACAGCCCATGGAGCACTGCGTTTCTACCATCGAGGCCCTTTATTATTTATGCGGAGAGGCCGAAGAAGCCGGCTATGAAAAGCTGGGCGGGCGAAGCGGGAACCTGATGGACGTTTTTAAAAAGCTGGTCGAGAGCCAGCTGGGTTATTCAAGGGGGAAAGGCAAAAGGGGGAGCGGGCTGAGGTCCTGAGATCCGATATCCATGCGCGGAACCGCCGGGAAAGCCCGGCGGTTTTATTTCAGGCCGGTTCCCGCGGCAAGCTGGCCGCAGGCGGCGGCTATGTCCGCGCCTTTTTCCTGCCGCAGGTAGACGAGCACTCCGGCGTCCAGGAGTTCCCGCTGGAACTCTTTTATGCGCGGCGAGGCGGCGCCGGGGCCGCCCGGCGGGTTGTAGGGGATCAAATTGAGGCGGCAGGGTATGCCTTCTATCAGTTTGGCGAGCAGCGCGGAATCGGACGGGCGGTCGTTCACGCCGGGCAGCAGGATGTATTCAAGCATGACGAGGGCCTTCCGCGCCCGGCAGTATTCCCTTACGGCGGCGAGCACGCGCTTCAGCGGGTAAGCTTTCTCCATGGGCGCGAGGCGCGCGCGCAGTTCCGGGTCCGCCGCCACCAGCGAGACGGCCAGCCTTATCCGGAGGTCGGATCCTGTCAGCTCCTCTATCACCGGGATGACGCCCACCGTGGAGACCGTCATCTTGGCCTGCGGGAAATGCCGGCCGCGGCTGTCGGAAAGTATCAGGATGGCTCTCTTGACGTTCTCCCAGTTCAGGAAAGGCTCGCCCATGCCCATGAAAACCAGGCTCTTCAGGTCCGCGGCCTCGCTCCGGCAGGCCTCGAACTGGGCTACTATTTCGGCCGGGTCAAGCGAGCGCTTGAGCCCCAAAGTCCCGGTGGCGCAGAAGGTGCAGCCGCAGGAGCAGCCGGACTGGGAGGAGAGGCAGGCGGTATCGCGGCCTTTGGCAGGCAGAACCACGCATTCTGCGGGCGCGTCCCCGGAGAACCGGAAGAGCAGCTTCTTAGTCCCGTCCCCCGCGACCAGCTTGCGCTCCGGGAGCTGTAGCGGCCGCAGCGAGAAAGCGCGGCCCAGCGCCCGACAGACGCGCTCCGGCACGTTCGGCAGGAGCGCCAGGTCCGTAGCGCCGCGGCGGTGCACGGCCATAAAGACCGCGCCCGCGTTCCCGGGTTTCTCTCCCAGGCTCACAAGCGCCGCCGCTATCTCCGCGCGGGTCAAACCCCGCAGGTCGGTTTCCATCAGGATGTTTTATTCGGGAGCAAAGGCAGGGACAAAGTGACTTTGGCGCCGCTCGGGGCGGCGTTCTGCGCGCTGGCGGCGCCGCCCTGCTGCTCCAGGAGCTTGCGCGCGATGGTAAGGCCGAGCCCGACGCCGCGCGGCTTGGTGGTGAAGAAGGGCTCGAAGACTTTCTCTCCGTCGCCGCCCGGAAACCCGGGGCCGGTGTCGGTGACGGTCAGGAGAGCGCTGGCGGCGTCGTGAGAAGCCTCTATGGTCACGGTTCCGCCTTCCGGCATGGCCTGCACCGAATTGTCGAGCACGCAGCGGAGCGCGCGGGAAACGGCTTCCATGTCCGCGTTAACACAGGGGTCAGAGGGGTCGGGGACGGCTTTTACCGTGATGGAAGACGGGAACGGGTAAGCTCCGGTCAGGTCCTTGATGGCGGAGTTCACCGAGGAGGGCGCGCAGTGCAGTTCCTTCGTATGGGTGAAAGCGAGGATCTGGTCTATAACTTCGTTGCTGTGCTTCACCTCTCCCTCGATTATCCCTAAATGTTTCGCTACCTTCGGGTCGACGGGCGCGCCGCCGGCGTTCAGTTTGGTCTTGATGAAATAAATCGAATTGGAGATGATAGCCAGGGGATTGCGTATTTCGTGGCTGGTCACGCTGGACATCCGCTTCAGAAGATCAGGTTTTTGTTCATTATTGTTCATAAACGCCTTATGCTGCCCGCCTTGATAAAAGTTTAGCAAAAACCGGGCCGGGCGGTTTAGTTCCCCGGCTTCCGTTGACAAACGGCTTTTATATAGCCTAAACTAAAAATCATGCGCCTTTATATCCTGTCCTTCGCGCTTCTTTCCGGCCTGCTGTTCTCCCTGACGCCCCCGGCCCGGGCCGCCGGAAAATCCAGGGCCGCGGCCAAAGAGTCCGACTCCGACTATAAGAAAATACCGGCGCAGAACTGGAGCCTGACTTCGAAAGGGTTCGGCATGGTGTTCAAGAACCGCAACGTAGAGCTGGAATCGACCGAGCCCAACCGTTTCTTTCCGGCCTCCGTGGCTTTCGCGCTGGGCAAGATGGACCAGGACGGTCATTTCCTGATGCTCAAGTGCTCCTCCTCGTCGAACGACTGCATCTCTCAAAGGGACATTCTGGAAGAGCGTATCGTGTATGTCACTCTCCTGGATGTCGTGCCCACCCCGAAGGTCACGAAGGACCTGCTCTACGACGCGCGCACCTGGGAACTGACCCCCTTGGGATATAAGTACATGGAAATACTGCGCAAGCGCTACCCGGACCTTCTTACCCGCCTGGGCAAGCTGGTGGGGGCCGCCTTTGCCGGCAGGTCCTGAGGCCGGCGCACCGGAATAGCGGGAGAGGCGGCGGGATTTTTTTGAAGTATAAATACTTAAAGGAGAAAATATGAAATATCTCATCGGAATAGTCGCTTTGTTCTTTATCGCCGGGACCGGCTGCAAGCCCAAAGAGCAGCCCGCCGACGCCCAGTCGGAACAGTCCGCCTCTCCCCTTAAATTCGAATTCAAGGTCAAGAGAGCTGGCGGCTCCCTGGTCTTTAAATCCGTTAAAGGAAATGAATGGACCGACCTGTCTTATGCCTGCAAAGAACTTCCCTGCGAATTCTCTTTGAATAATTTCGGGGTAAATTCGAATATTCCCGCTACCGTATACAGCATCAGGTTCAGGCTTTCGGCGAAAGAAGTCGAGCTGGCTTCGGCCAGCATGGCCCCGCTCAAGGGCTCCACCTGGGAAACTTTGAAATACGCCTGCGAGGCTAAAGACTGCGAGTTCGCGGTTACCGAAACAGGCGTTGCGGGGATAGCGAAAAAGTAAGAAGCGGTCAGGCGCTGGCGGCTATTTGCCGCGGTACAGCGGAACCGCCGGGGAAGCCCGGCGGTTTTGTCTGGTAGGATTGACGGAGGCGCTGTGAAAAAGACAGCGCGCGTTTACGCCTCCATAGCGGCGGTGGCGCGGTCCGGGAGCGTGGCTCATGAATAAATATCTTATATTGATAGCGGCGGTCTTCTGCTCCGGTATCGCGGGCGCCGGGGAGGGCGGGGCGGACCCGTTCGCGCCGGGCGCGGGCAGGGAGCATGCCAAGACCCTTAGGAATTTCGATATCGACGCCGTGGTGGAGGCCGTAAGTTCCGCGATGGCGGCGGCGGCGCGGAATTACTACCTGCCGGACAAGCCGGAAAATGCCAAGGCGATAGCCCGCTACAAGAAGGACGCCAGGACCATACTGGCCTATGACAGCACTTTCAGGCGGTCTCTGGGCGAGGTCTGCCTGGGCCTGGCGAACACCGCGGTGAAAGCCGTGAACCAGGAAGACGAAAGGCTGCCGGGCAAGCCGCTGACGCTGCAAGTGAAGCAGGCCTATGAACCCTACGACGAGGGCCTCTCTTCCATTACGGTCACGGGACCCGAGCCGCTGATGATCTTTACCAATACCATGCCGTGCATCAACGCCGCCGGCAGGGCGCTTAACGGCGGCGTGCGCGAGCAGTATCTGCCGGGGGCGAAGGAAGGTTCGCCCGAGAGGGAATACTATGGCAGCGGGGCCGCCTCTATCATGAGCAGCGACAGGCTCTTCAATCACTCTCTGGCCGAGGTCTGCGCCAAACTGGTGAGGGTCGCCAAGAGGGAAGCCGAGGCCAAAACCGGCGGAAAGCGCTGAGGGCGGGGCGTATAGTTCCATTAGATGGAATACCCGCAATAGACAGGGGGCTGTCCCGGAACAATGGAATGCCTAACTGACCTTTAAGAAAGTCCTGCTCCAGGCCGTCGTCGTTCTTTTCGCGCTTTGCCGGGCGGCCCCGGCCGCAAAAAAACCGGCTTTGAGCGGAACGGCGACTCTTTTGTATCATAAGTAATGAGAACGGCGGAAAAGCTTTTTTTAAGAACGCGGCGCCGCTCCATATTGCCGATAGCTGAATAACGCTGGTAAAGACCAGGAGGAGACATCATGAAGGAACTGAACTGGCGGTTGCTGCTTCTTGGCGGCCTGCTGTGCGCCGTGGCCGCGGCCGCGACCCCGTACGTGACGCTGAAGCTCGGGCAGAGCGTGGACCTCACCATAGGAGGCATGTTCCTGGCCGCCTTCGTGCTGGGCAAGCGGATGCAGGGCCAGGAGCTCGCCGTCGAGCTGAACATCATCCAGACCATGATCGGCCTCGTGTCCAGCATCGCCTTCATGGTCGTGATCCTCTCGGCTTTCTTCTACATCCAGAACGTCTTCGGCCGCAATATCGGCTTCGACCTTTCGACCTGGCAGATGTTCCTCTGGCTGCTCGTCTCCGCCAACCTCGGCGTGTTCATGGGCATATTGCCGAGGAGCTCCATCCTGAAGGACCACTCCCTCCCCTGGCCGGCCAGCAAGGCCACCCTGAGCGTGGCGCAGACTCTGACCGACCCGAAGGCGACGGCCTCCACCAAGACCAAGCGCGACGTGCTGATGATCAGCACCGGCGTGGCGGGCTTCCTCACTTTCCTGCGCGACGGGCTCGGCGTCATCCCCGCTATCGTCGGCAACGCCGTGCTGAACATCTCGATCGGGGCCGAGTTCGCGGCATTCGGCATCGGCATGCTGGTCCCGCTCTCCGTCGGGCTCTCCGGCCTGCTCGGAACCTGGCTGGTCAGCGCCTTCGGCGAGACGGTGGCGAAATACTCCGCCCTCTCCGGCGTGGCCCAGGAAAACTTCGGCAACTGCCTGAACACTCTCAACTCCGTGGGCGGCCTGGACGGCGCGCCGAAAGCGCAGGCGATGGACTTCCTTAACGCCACCTGCGGCAAGGCCGCGGAGTTCGCGGGCGCCTCCTCCCACTTCAAGTACGTGGTGCAGTGGATGATGTGGCCGGCCACGGCGATGATGATCGCCGCGGCGCTGACCAGCGTGATCATCCCGATAGTCCTACATTTCCTGCACAAGGACAAGGTCAAGTTCGAGAAGCACGAGTTCAAGTCCCTGGCCGACGAGGAGATCCCGCTCTGGTGGACCGTTACGGGCATCGCCGTCACCGTGACGCTGCTGGTCTGGATGACCAGCACCTGGTTCGACATGCCCTGGAAGCAGGTGCTGCTGGCCGTGGCCATACAGCCCCTCCTGATCGTGGCCGGCCTGCGCGTGCTGGGCATCACCGGCTCCGGGCCGGTTTCGCTGATGGCGAACGCCACGCAGTTCCTGTTCGGCCTGCTCTGGCCCGCGCATATCAGGGCCAACCTGACCGCCGCCTATATCAGCGCCAACCCGCAGGCCACGTCGGAGAACGTGGTCCCGTCGTTCTGGGTGGCCCAGCGCCTGGGCGGCAAGTTCAAGACCTTGATCCTGGCCCAGCTGTTCGTGATCCCGATAGGCGCTATCCTTACGCCGTTCATGTTCAATATGCTGGAGCGCACCTACGGCATAGGCCTGAACCCGGGCCAGCTCGCCGCCCCGACGGGCCTAAAGATCGCCACGCTCGCCATCGTGATGGAGAAAGGCCTTTCCTTCCTTCCCCACGGCGCGCTGCAGGCGTCCGTCATCGCGATCTTCATCGGCGTCTTCTTCGAGCTGCTGCTCGCTTTCAAGAAGACCAACGAGCAGGGCCACGAGGTGAGCCGCTTCTGGTTCGTCCCGATCCCGGCGGCGCTGGGCTTCGCCCTGATCCTGCCGGCCTCGCTGAATATCGGCATGGCCGTCGGCAGCGTGATCTCGGCCGTCTGGAGCCGGTTCTCGCCGGGCGAAGAAGGGTCGTACGGGCTTTACGCTACGCCCCTGGCCTCCGGCCTGGTGGCCGGCGAGGCGATGGTAGGCTCGATCCTGATGCCCGCCCTTGCGGTAGCGCTGCAGTTCTTTAATAAATAGACGCGGGGCAGGCAGCTGAAACCGCCGGGGAAGCCCGGCGGTTTTGCTTTGACAGAGCCGGTAAAAGGACGCGGCGGGCCTTATATTTACGGGGCGGGTTTTCTTTGACCTGGCGGGCCGATGTTATATATGGTGTTCTAATGAGCGCAGGGACCGGAGGCGGAATTCAGTCGCCGCGCAAGGCGGACGAGCCGGGCGGGAGCGCCTGGGGCTATTACCTGGTCGCCGCTTTCGCGGCGGCGATGGGCCTGATCTTCCTTAACGATTTCCGCAATGCACTTACGGCCCAGAGGACCTGGACCCCTGCGGTCGGCAGGGTGACGGGAAATAAAGTGGTGCGCTATCACAGCCGCCGCAGCACTTCTTACTCCACCTATATAAATTATTCCTACGCCGCCGACGGCGTCATCTATGGGGCCGGGCCGCTGGAGATAAATAAAGCAAAGCTCTATTTCAGCGAAGGCTCGGCAGAAAAGGACCTGCAGGAGAACTTCCCGCCCGGTAAAAGCCTGGACGTCTACTGCAACCCCGCTAATCCTTCCCAATCCAGCCTGGGTCTGCCGGGCGCAAGCGGCCTGGCCGCCCCCATAGTCTTCTTAATGCTTGCGGCCGGCCTTGTCTCACTTGCTTTTCACACGCGCTAAAGGAAAAGAGGCGGAAGCCTTTCGATAAAAAAATGAATATTAAAGCTTTGCGGAACGGAGCATTCTTCTCGCTGGCCTGCGGCGCGGTAATCGCCCTGGCCGCCGTCTCCGGGAGGGAGCTGGGCGGCCTGGTCTTGCTTCCCGTCGCTGTTTTTCTCCCCGGCCTGGTTTTCCTGGGCTGGCGGCATAGCGTGGTTTCCGGAGATTTCGGCTGGGGTAAAGCTTTCTGGACCGGCCTTATCCCGGCAATTTCGGCGGCGCTGACCGGCTTGGTTCTGGTTTTCCTCGGCTTTATAGCCGCGATGGCTCAAACCCGGAATCGGGACGGAATACTTGCATACGGCATCCTGGCGACATTGCTCGCCTTTTCGCCGCTGGCCGGCGGGATCGGCGGTCTTTTGCGCAATTTGCTTCTGGTCCTGCAGGGAGGAGGTGACGAACTTATAGATAAAGAGCCGGCGCCCGCCGTTCCTCAAAGCGGGGAAGCCGCGGCCGGGCCGCTGCCGGCACAGAAAAGGTCTTCGGCTGTGGAGGATGGCCGGCATGAACAGCCGTACCGGCTGCTGCTTTCCCTGCCTTTTTTCGCCGCGCTAGGCGCCGCGTCGGCAATAAACTCCATAATGTTCCACCGGGTCCTGCTTGGAGATTATGACGGCTCTTTTCTTTTCTGGCTCGCTCTATTTCTACTCTCTTTAGGGGGCTGCCTGCTTGCCTTGTACGCTTTGCAGTCGCTGCGCGAGCGCCGCGGCGGCCGCTATCTTTTAGGGATGAACACGCTGTCGATGGCGCTTTGTTCCGTTCTCTCCGGGATGCTTGGAGCGTATTACCTTTGGACGCCGCCGCCGCTGAATGGCTTGGCGGAGCGGATGGACAGGGAGATCGCCGCCAAGCGCGCCGCGGCGCAGTCCCTCGTTTCAGTGTCGGGGATCAGCGAGAGCCACGTCCCGGGCTCAGGTGAAATAGTGTTGAAGATACTGGTTAGCGCGGCCAGGCCTATAAAGATCTCGGGCGGAGGCTGGGTGTCCAACTGGGCAAAATACGAAGGCCCCAGGTTCTCCTGCGAGGGGGAAGAGCAGCGGGTCCTGCCGGGCCCGGCGCAGGCAGTGACCCTGCGCATTGTTTACCCGGACCGGGATTTTATCCCGCCCCTTACCAGCGACGGCCCATATATGATCCCGGAAATTACCGCTTATGTCAGTGACCTCGCGGCGGAGGGGCGGCATTCCGAAAAAGTCATCCTGTGGCGGCATTACCGCACCGGGGCTTATAAAGCCGCGACTTTTGGCCGCGGTAAAATACGCCTGGCCGGAGATAAATGACCCGGGAAAAGCGGCGGTCGATTTTTTGGAGCTTTTAAAAACCCGCGGCGGCGGGCGGCTATTTATCGCCGGAGATATTCGAGACGTCGCGCAGCAGCATGTAGAGCCCGAACAGGAAAAGCGCTATGCAGCCGACTGTGACGGCGAAGAACCAGCCCAGCGACTGCGCCAGGCCCGCCAATCCCGGCGCCGTCTGGAACGGGACCTTCTCCACCGAGTCAATATACTTGAAGACCTGGTAAATGCAGCCGCCGAAGCCGAAGAGGGCGGCGGCGAACGGGAAGACCTTGCCCTGCAGGAGCGAAGTGAATTCGTCTTCCGGCATGGCGGAGCGGGTGAACCCGGCCTGCAGGCCCTGGGCTCCCATGCCGGAGCCGGGGGGCATCGCCCGGCGGCGGCCGGGCGCGGCCGGCGCCGCGGTATCCGTCAATTCTTTCAGGCGGGGGAGCTCGCCGCCGTCAAGCCAGAAACCGCCGCAGGCGGAGCATTTGTCCGCCAGGAGCAGCGGGTTTACGAGGCCGCCGCGGCGCATCTTGTCCCCGCAGCGCGGGCACTTAAGGTCGGAAAGCCCGGGCGCTATCAGGGCAAGGTCCGTCGCCGCGCCGCCGCCGGCGCCCAGCACGGCCTCCAATTCCCCGGCGTCCAGCCAGACGCCGCGGCACCCGGGGCATTGATCGACGGCGACGCCGCCAGGCCCTTCCGCGCCGGCCAGCGCCGTCTCCCCGCATTTAGGACAATTGTTCATAGCTCTCCGACTCAATAATAACATTTCGCGGCCGCGGCGCGCAGCGCGAGGGCTTCTTCGACCAAGGCGGAAAAAAAACTCCTCCCTGAACCGGGCCCGCCGCGGACCGGATAGCGGGGGCGGCCGGATAAAGGGCCTTGAAGATTTGACCGGGATTTGATGTTTTGCGGGGGAATATTTAACAGGGTTGTAATAAACTATTAAAGAAGTATAAATCTGCCTGGAGCAAGAGGCTATGTGAGGATATTCCTGTCGAGTATTATTATCTATCTCTCGCTGGGCTCCGCCCTGGCCGCCGACGAGCTGCAGGCGGCCAAGCTGGTCCGCTTCACTAACGACGTTCTTTTTCGCCGCACGGGCGCGACGGACTGGGGGAAAGCGCGTCCGCTGATGGACCTGTTCGAGAGGGACACCGTGTACACCATGGCCTCTTCGCGCGCGGAGGTGCGCTTCCACACGGGCGAAACGCTCGTGCTGGCCCCCAACACTCTGGTCGTGCTCCGCCCTCCAGGCAAAAAGGGCGCGGACGCGGAAATGGTGGCCGGCGAGCTGCGCAGCAGGCGTTCGCGCATCGTAACCCGCAACGCCACTATCCTGCCCAAGACTGCGGATGCCGAGTTCACGGCCAGGATGAAGGCGGACTTTACGACCATAGTCAGCGTTACGCGGGGCGTGGCGGAAGTGGAGGCGCAGGGCAGGAAGGTGGAGGTCCGAAAGGGCTATTTTACCGAGGTAAGACCTGATATGCCGCCTTCTTTGCCAGCGGTACTGTCAGCGGCGCTGAAGGAAGGGAGTTCTGCGGCGGTTCTTCTGCCTGAGAAAGTTCCTCCTCTAAGGGATTCGGACCCTCCGGCTTTTGCTGAATTCGATTTTCTGCCGGTCAATGCTCTGGACTCTGTGGACGCAAATTCCGGCTACCAGCTGCAGGTTGCAAAAGACCGGGACTTCGCCGCCATCCTCCTTGATCGTACCTACA
Organism: Elusimicrobiales bacterium; assembly: GCA_028713125.1. Classification (GTDB taxonomy): domain Bacteria; phylum Elusimicrobiota; class Elusimicrobia; order Elusimicrobiales; family UBA9959; genus UBA9959. Next base: position 30,244 of record JAQTOU010000002.1, read on the forward strand.
AGACTTCGGAGAAGCCTGACCTTAAAAAACTGCTTCCTCCGGGGGATTACTTCATGCGCGCGGCAAAGATCGACCTGCTTGGCTACAAAGGAAAATTCAGCGCCCCGCGGCTGATCAAGATTTGATACGGGAGGCCGGGGCTTAAATGCCCGGCCGTTTAGAAGCTGCTTAAAACCGCCGGTGAAGCCGGGGGGGTTGTTTTGTAAAATTGGACTGATATTAAGTCAGAAGGGCGCATCGTACGACAGGAGACGGCATGTCCAAATTTAAAAAAGAAGTCAGCAAGCTCATCTTTGTCATAGTGCTGATGTTCGTGATGTTTATTCTATTCGGAAGCCTGAGCCTGCTGGTCGTTAATAAAGAGCTGGATTATGTGAAGATCATTTCCGGCACAGTAATGGCCTGCGGGCTTTATGGCCTGGCAATAAGCATAAAATTTGTTCCCGAGCCTCAAGGCAGGCGGTTTTATTATAATTTACCGGGTATTTTTTTCGGAATGGCCCTGATTTCAGGAGCGGCTTTATATTACGTGTTTGAGACCGCTTTCTGGTTCTTTTTCAGCTTCGGTCTTCCCTTGCTGATCGGGGGCATATACAACGGCCTTAAGGCGGAAAAAGCTGCCGCTGCCCGTAAGCGCCAGGATACGCGCGCGGAGTGGGACCCGCGAGACCGGGAAGAATAGCCGGAGATGAAAAAGCGGAGGGTCTTTCCACGTTGAATTGCGTAAGATACTAACAGGTGTTACCGCGCTGCTGTCTGGCCACTATCAGGGCCCAGTGCGGGACGCCGCTGTCTCCGGGCTGGCTGGCTAGTATGGGGTAGTAATTGGATTTTACGGCTAGCGGCGGCTGAATCCGGTCCGGCTTTTATCAGAGGGACAGAATGCGATCCGGGCTTATTAAAAGTTAAAATATAATGCGGCCCGGTTTTGGCTGGTAATCGGGCCTGGAAATTTATGAGGAGACCGGTGTGAATTTATGATCAATTGTCCAAAATGTTCTTCTGAGGCGCTGGTTGAGACCCCTTCCCTGGGAAATATCCCGCTCGACGTCTGCCCGGGCTGTTCCGGGATCTGGTTCGACAAGGGCGAGCTCGAAGCCCTGCTCAAGCAGTCGCTGGGCGGCACCCCGGCTGATCTTGAACTTCTTAACTCCAGGGCCGGGAGCCTCGCCTGCCCCCGCTGCAAAAACAAGATGTCGCGCGGGGGCCTGGTGAATCCGCTCCTGCTTGTGGATAAGTGCGAAGCCTGCGGCGGCGTCTGGCTCGACGCTAACGAGCTTGCGCTGGCGAAAAAACTGCTTGGAGTTTCCGGAGGTTCCTCCGAAGTCAAGGTGGAGAGGCCGGCCGCCGCGCCTGTCGAGCCGCCGGCGCGGGACGTTAAAATTCTCCTTATAAAGATCGCCGCCGGGATCGGTGCCCTGCTCGGCCTGGTCGGCGTAAGTCTTGAAATGTACCTTTATTTCAGCCCGGCGGCTTCGGTGTCGCATGCGCCGTCCGCGGGCATGGCCATTGCGAGCGTCCTGCTTTTTGCGGGCGGGATACTGGTACTGAACTGGGGAAAAGAGGACCGCTGGAGCTAAAGGATAGATTGCCGACAAGCCGCTTGAGCCGCCGGGGAAACCCGGCGGTTCTGTATTGTCCGGATAACTGGAAAAGCGGGAGCCTTTTCTGCCTTTACGCCGGCAAGTCCGGCTAGCTCAGGGAGAGCTCTTCGCTGAAGCGGAAGTCGAGCTTCAGCTCGGCGAAGTCCGGCATCTTCAGCTGGGAAAAAAGGTTGAAGGAAACCGCCTGTGTCGCGTAAACTTTCCTGGCGCGGTCCGTCCAGACGAGCCTGGCTGTGTAGAAACCGCTCGGGAACGGCGATCCGCTACCGGACAGCCCGGACCAGGAAAGCACGGGCGGCGGGGGCTGCCGCCGCCCCTGGATAAAATCCACTTTTTTCCCGCTGCTGTCGAGTATCTGGACCTGCCAGGCCGCCACGTCTTTCAGGCCGGAGAAGTCCGCCGGCGACAGCTCTGCTCCAGTTTGATCGGGGTTTCTGAGCGCGAAGGTTATGCGGGGCGCCATAGGGTCCGCGCCGGGAGTCAATTTTTCTATGGTTTCCAGGACCAGCAGCCCGGGATCCACGGTTTCAATAACGGCTTGCTCCGACCGGGCATTCCTGTCCGAGGCGCCGGCCGGACCGGGAGCGTATTCCCTGGCGGATACGGCCGCGGAGAAGCCCGCCGCCGCCAGTACCGTTAAGATGAGTCTTTTCATATATATAGTTTAACAACTCCGCTGCCGGGCCGTAAGGGTCCCATGGTTAGGTTCACCGTGGGTACAAAGGCCTATTTGCCCAAATAAGTGAAAAAGAGGCCGGTTTTTGTTATCATACGGTAGGAGGGCTAATTCTATGAGCGGAGCCGGAGCTTCGGCCGTTCTTGTCGTGGACGACGATAAGAAGGTCTGCGAAATAATCAGCGCGGTCCTGTCCAGCCAGGGCTATGAGACCGCCGTTGCCGGCAACGGCAAGGAAGCGCTGGACTACCTCAGAACCTCCTCCCGCCAGCCAGGGCTGATCCTGCTGGACCTGATGATGCCTGAAATGACGGGCTGGGAATTCCGGAGGATACAGCAGCAGGATCCGGCGCTTGCCGCTATCCCCGTCGCCATCATCACGGGCCTGACCGATGTGGAAGGAAAAGTTTCTACTATCGGGGCGGTGGACGTGCTTTACAAGCCTTCGCGCGTCGAAACGCTCACAGCGCTGGCTTCGCGCTTCTGTAAAAAGGGACAGGATAAAATTTAGCCTCCATCTTTTTACTTATGCTCGAGCCAAAAGAAAAACCGCCGGGGAAGCCGGCGGTTTTCTTTTGAGGCGGTTCGCTTGTCTTACCTGGCTATCGGGGCGCGGAGGCTGTCCCAGGGGTAGACGGTGTTGAGCATATTGAAGGCCGGGCCGGGGATGGTCAGGTCTTCGCCGGGGCCGAAGGCTTTGCCTGCGGGCGGCAGAAGCTCCGAGGGCTTGGCCGGCTTGTACCAGCAGAGCGGCCGGAAGCCGGCCTGGAAACCGGCCGAGCGGGTGCAGGTCCCTACGGTGGGGTCGGTGCCGCTGAGCGGGGCCGAGACGGGCTGGGTGCAGAGCGAGCCGGCGAGGTAGGTGTCCATCCGGCACTGGGTCGGGGGATGGGTGGTCATCATCGAGGTCACCACTATGGCGGAAGGGGTGTCGAAGCGGGGGGTAACGGTCTCGTTCCTCAGCATCTGGAACAGGTAGGCAACCGATTTGCCGGCCATGGCCGCCCGGTAGCAGACGGCGCGGTCCTGCGGGTCGGAGTACATAGTCTCGCAGCCTTTCTGGGCTACTTCATCGCCGGCCGACAGGCGGGTGAAAGAGCCGGAGGAGGAGTCCGCGAAGACCTGCTTCAGGCATTTCATATTGGCGTAATAGTCGGACTGGCCCTCGTTGGAAGCCCAGCTGGAGACTTTGGGCGCGCCGCCGAGGTGGTGGCCCAGCTCATGGCAGGCTACCAGCGCCATGCCGTCCATGGTGATGGTCTCGTGGCGGGCCAGGCCGCCGTACATATTGAGGATATATTTGTTTCCGCTCTGCATCGCGGAGGCGTTGACGGTGGCGTCGGTCCAGAGCCGGCGGATCTCCAGCACTTTCCCGAGCGCGGCGACCTGGGGCTTGTAGATCTTCTCCACGGTATTCATGACCTGGTTGAACTGTTCCTCCAGGATGCCTTTGTCGGCGGCGGAGCCCACCGGGATCTTGAGGTCGTTGGGGGGCAGGAAGCCGGCGCAGTCGGAGGCCGAGGCGGGCATTAAGGCCGCGCCAAGGAGGAGGGCGGAGACAACTGAGAGCAGTGCGGTTCTTTTCATTGTTCTTTCCTTAGGTCTTCTTTTGGGATATGACAAATGTCAATATTTAAGGTATTATAGCCTTAGACAGGCCGCTTTGCAACAAAAAAAAGACAGGGGGCGGCGGCGATCCAGGGAGAATTTATGCGTAATTTGAACTTGTTCCTTGTTCCCGCGGTTTTAGCCTGCTGCGCCGGGTTGGCGAGCGCCGGCTATACGCCCGATTTCGACAGGGGCGTGGATGTGAGCCTGGCCATACAGGCGGCCATAGAGTCGGCGGCTTCCGCCGGCGGGCTGGTTCCGGAAGTTCCCGGGCCCGCGCCGGAGCGCCCGGTCTGGGTAAGCATGGAGAAAAGCGACGTGGGCGCCCTGGACGGGGCCCTTTTCAAGAGCGCCCCTATAGCCCAGAATAAAAGGCTGGCGATCTACGAATTCAAACCTGCAGAACTTGGCCGGCTGGCGGACGGGATGTTCGGAGCTTTCCGCAGGGCGCCGGGCTACTTCGCCCATGATACCCTGGAAGCCGCGCTGCAGGACCTGGAGGCGGCGCCCGCCGTTCCCGCCCGCGCCTATGTCATAGACCAGGGGCCCCGGCTTAAGGGAATGCTCGAGCTGGTTAAAGAGCAACCCATCGTTTCCGCCATCACTTCGCTTTCCTCCTATAAGAACAGGTATTACCGCAGCGCCACCGGGGTGGATTCCTCCAAGTGGCTGCAGCAGGCCTGGGGCAAATTCGCCGAGGGCCGGCCGGACATCTCGGTGGCCGCTTTCAAGCACGCGGCCTTCCCGCAGGAATCGGTGATCCTGACCATGCGCGGAACCGCCGAGCCGGAGAAAGTGATAGTGATCGGCGGCCACCTTGATTCTATTTCCGGAGGCGGCGATAACCCGGCCCCCGGCGCCGACGATAATGCCTCGGGCGTGGCCGTCACCAATGAGGTAATAAGGACTTTGGTGGAGTCCGGCTACAGGCCCTCTAAAACCATAAAATTCATCGCTTTCGCGGCGGAAGAGGTCGGCCTGCGCGGCTCCGGCGAAGTTGCCGCGGCCTTCAAGAAAGACGGCGTGGCCGTGCAGGGGATGCTCAATCTTGATATGGTCAATTACAAGGGCTCTGCGCTCGATATTTATTTCGTCTCCGACAATACCAGCGCCGACCAGAACGCCTTTTTGGGCAAGCTGGTGGACACCTATACGGATTACAAGTGGGCGACCTTCAAGTGCGGCTACGGCTGCTCCGACCACGCTTCCTGGACAAAGAACGGCTACCCTGCCTCGCTGCCTTTCGAGTCCACTTTCGAACAGTACAACCCGAACATCCACAAGCCCGTAGACACGCTCGCGCAGACCGGCGGCGGGGCCGCCCACGCGCTTAAGTTCGCCCGGCTGGCCGTGGCCTACGCCGTGGAGCTGGCCAAGTAAGCCGCCTGGATAGTTTTCAGGACGAAGCCGCCGGGGAAACCCGGCGGTTTTCTTTTATTAGGGAAGGCTTTTATGCCTGGAGCGAAACTTTTCGCCCTTCCGCGCATCTAATTTATGAAGGCGAAAGCCCGGGAGGTTCTGAATGTATGTTCTAAAAGTAATTTCAGGCGCGGCCGCGGGCGGGATGCTTGGGTATCTCTGGCACAGGCTGGTCGGCTGCTCCTCCGGGGCTTGCCCTATAGTTAAAAGTCCTTATATGAGCGCCATCTGGGGCGCCCTGATGGGTTTTTTATTTACGATCAACAGGTAAAAGGAGAAAATATGCAGAATCTTACGACCGAGGCTTTTAAAACTAAGGTTTTCGACTATGAACAGAACAGCGAATGGAAATTCGCGGGGGACAAGCCGTGCATAGTGGACTTTTACGCGGATTGGTGCGGACCCTGCAAAATGCTCGCGCCTGTGCTGGCCGAACTGTCGGAGAAATACGCCGGTAAGCTGGATATCTACAAGATCAATACCGAAGAGGAGCAGGGGCTTTCCGCCGCTTTCGGCATACAGAGCATCCCTACCATGCTTTTGATCCCGGTGTCGGGCAAACCGCAGGTGGTGAAAGGCGCCCTGCCAAGGGAGCTGCTTGAAAAAGCTATCGCGGAAGTCCTGGACGTAAAATAGCCGGGAATAAATAAGCCGCCCCTTTTTGGAGTATAATCCTAGAGAAGAACTCAGGGGGGCTTATGATAAATTACGGATTCACTAAAGAACTGGGGCTGCCTTTCGCGGCGGCCGTGGAGGCGGTGACCGCCGCCTTGAAAGCGGAGGGGTTCGGCATCCTGTCGACTATAGACGTGAAAGAGAAGTTCAGGGAGAAGCTTGGGATAGAGTTCCCTGACTACGTCATCCTGGGCGCCTGCAATCCTCCGAACGCGCATAAAGCCATCCTCGCCGAAGAGAATATCGGCCTCCTGCTGCCGTGCAATGTGATCGTATATAAAAAGGGCGGAAAGACGGCGGTCGGTATAATCAAACCTACCGTGGCCATGGGGATGGTCGATAACACGGCTCTCAGGCCGCTCGCGCTCGAGGTGGAGGCCCGCCTTAAAAGAGTTTTCGATTCTCTGTAATAAGCGGAAAATCGCGCCGCCGCCTTTTGCCGCTAAAATAGGGTAGAATAGCCGTAACTGCTCCGGGGGGAACAGAATATAAAAATAAAACAGCTGCCCGGCCTTTAAAGGGCCGCGGGCCAGCGAGCGCATCTATAATGGAAAAATATAGCGCCGGCTCATCTTTGCTCGCTTACGCACGCTTCGGCCCGGAAGACGGGTTTCCGCTCGTTTTCCTCCACGGGGCGACGGTAGACCATGTTTCGATGAAGAACAGTTTCGAGCAGTATTTCCGCAGGGCGGGCCGCGGATACGCGAGGTACTACATAGACCTGCCGGGCCACGGCGAATCGGATTGCCCGCTGTTCCGGGCCGGCATAACGGAGGTCCTGAACGACCTGGGGTCTTTTCTGCGGTACAAGTTCGCGCGGCCGCCCTGCCTGGTCGGCTATTCTATGGGCGGTTTTTTGGCCCTCAAACTGGCGGAGGCCACTCCTTTCCCCGCCCTGTTCCTGATAGCGCCGCCCGTATACACCGATAAAAGCAGAATAAAGAAACCGCTGAAAATAGAAGGGGCGGTCGACGAACTGAGCAGGGACGAAAGGAAGAGCGCCGACTCAAGGTACCTGCTCCTGGCCGCTAAAAAAAGCCCCGAGACGCTGAGGCGGTACAAGGCAAACCTTACGCCCGGATTCTTTCCGGCCAGATGGATCTACCAGGCCCGGCTTATCAGGAACGCGATCGCCGCGGACCTTACCATTAATCCGCGCAAGATAGCTTCCGCCACGGCCTTCCTCGTGGGCCAGCAGGACCTGCTGGTCGGGTACCGCGACCAGTTCGAGCTTTCTTCAAAGCTGAAGTTCTCCGAATACCATTCTTTCTACGACTGCGGCCATTTCCTCCCGGTGGAGTGTTCGCAGTTCGGCAGCCTCTTCCTGAACTGGCTGGAGACCGCGGCCGCGAAATGCGGGGCGCGGGGCTGAAAGCTGAAAAGCGGCGGAAGCCTTCGTTCCGGTCCCGCGAACCACATAATTAAAAGACGGAGGAAGACCCGGTTGGCGGCCGCCGGCGGCGTCTGCTATACTTAAAAGAAGTTCCGCTTCAAGCCCGGAGAAATAAATGCGCTACTATTACGCGGATTCGAATAACCAGCCCACGGGGCCATGCAGCCTGGAGGAGCTCCGGCAGCTCCACATCGGGGGGACCCTTAAGGCGAACACGTGGGTAGTGGAAGAAGGCGGGTCGCATTGGCGGCCATATTCGGACCTTGCCGCCGGCGGCGCGGAGGCCGGGCCGGCCGTTCTGCCGGCCGCGGGCGTTCCGGCGAACGATAAAGCCGCGGGTCCCGGCGCCGCTATACTTTGGTTCCTTTGCTGCCTGCCTATCGGCTTTATGCAGTGGGGGCAGACCGTGAAGGGCTGGGTGTGGGCTATAGCCGCGCTCGTCACCGGCGGGCTGGCGGGGATCCCGGCGATCGTGGATTACTGGATGAATTACTCCGTCCAGAAAAAACGGAAGGTGGGCGAATGGGAATTTTTCCCGACCAAATAGGCCGGCCGCCGGTCCGGGCGGCCGCCCTGGCCGCCGCGTCCGCGGTCACGGTTATCCTGGGGCTATGCGCGCTGCGTGTCCTGCCCTGGCCGGGCTGCCCTTTCTTCAAATATCTGCATCTGGCCTGCCCGATGTGCGGCACGACCCGCGCGGTTATTTTTTTCCTGCGCGGGGATCCCGGGGCGGCCTTCGCCGCGAACCCGCTTTGGTGGCTCTGGCTGTTCTGGAGCGCCGTTTCATTCGCGGACCTCTGGCACAGGGTGGTCCGCTCCGGAGATACTTTTGGGCAAAACCTGCTTGCCCGGGCGATGCGGAACCGCTGGATAAAAGGCGGGCACCTGGCCGCGTCCCTGCTCGCTCTCCTGTACGGGAACCTGGCTAAATAAGCGCCGCGCTGAGGCCTCCCCGCGCGCTTTCGCGGCAGGGAGGCTCCGGACGGGCGGCGCGGGCGCTATTCCATCATGATCGAAACACGGCAGTTCTCTTCCGAGGCCGGGTCCTTGCCCGAAAGCGGCCGGGAGGAACCGGCGGCTTCCACTTTGAAGCGGCCGGCTGGCAGGCTGGAGTTGGCCGTAAGGTAAGCGACCACCGCCTCCGCGCGGGCCTTGGACAGGGCTATGTTCCCCTGAAAGCTACCCGCGGCTTCTTCCGGACCCCTCCGGGAGGCATGGCCGGTTATAGTCACCTGTTTGTCCGCAGGCGCAAGTTCCACGACTTTTACCAGGGCGGGGATCATGGTTTTTTTCATGAACTCCTCCACATTGACGCCGGCCACTTTGTACTTGGGATCGCCAAGGCTCAGCTCGGAAGAATTATACCGGAAAGGTATATCTTTAACCGCTTTGTTGAAAGCCGCTTTCGCGGCGGTATAGGCTACGTTGCCTTTTGCGGCGGCCTTCTCTTTCAGCGAGTCCGCCCCGGGCAGAGTCTGCGCGCCCGCCGAAGCCGCAAGGAACAATACGGCGGCAGATATGTTCATTATTTTCATTATTCCCCCCTTTTTAACTAACCCCGGAAATCTTAACTCTTTAAAATAGTTTGCGCAATCCCGGGCATTTTCAGGGAGGGAAAGACGAATTGCCCCGGCCCCGGAAAGCCGTAGCCGTTCATGAAGCGGCAGGCCGCGCGAAGCGATAGGTGGGTGGGTATCTTTTCGCTTCTTTTTGTAAAATGGAACAATATAAGGCAGGGTGGGCCGGACCGGGGAGCGAAAATACGCCTGAGCGCGCGGAAAAAAGCCGCGTCTTTTCCCGCGGCGAATAAATGATATAGTGATTGCGAAAGCGTCGGCTGACGGACCGGGAGATATATGAAAAAAATTATTATAGCTGCTGTACTGACTTTAAGCGGGGTGTCGGCTTCTTTCGCGGCCGACACCTGGGGGAAGGTGTCCCTTTTCGACAAGGCGGCTTATCCGCAGGCCGACTCGGTCCGCGGCATAGAGCTAGGCTTGATCTATTCCAATACGCGTAACCTTACCGGGATACAGTGGACTTTCGTCTTCAGCAGGACTTCGAGCCTGGAAGGGCTTCAAATGGGGCTCGCGACTTCGTCGGACAAAGCCTCAGGGATACAGTGGGGCGCCCTGAATATGACCAAGGACATGAAAGGCGCCCAGGTCGGCTTCGTGAATTATGCAGAGAAATTCTCCGGCCTCCAGTTCGGCCTGGTGAATTATGCGGCCGCTATGGGCAAAGGCCTGCAGCTGGGTCTCGTGAACGTGATCAGGAATTCCACGCTGCCGGTAATGGTAATAGCCAACGCGAGATTCTGAGCTTGACCGGACCTATGAATAAACTTGCGGCTGCGGCGTTCACGCTCTGTTCATTAGCGGCTCTCAGCCTGCCCGCCTCCGCCGCGGACTGCGGGCGGAGCGATTGCGGCTGGGACAGCGCGAGGGCTTACTGCAGGAAAAAAGGCGAGCGGCTGCCTACCATCGAGGAGCTCCTCCAGGCCTGGGAAGCCAAATGCACGGGCGGCAAGACTTCCGACCTGTGCTCGGGCTGGTACTGGACCTCGAAAGAGAGGGATAAAAGCCGGGCCTGGGGCGTGTCTTTTAAGGAAGGGGCGGCCGACTCCTATAAGAAAAGCGAAACGGCCGCCGTCTATTGCAAGCCGGTGAAGAAGGCCGCGGAGAAGGCGGCGCCGGCGGAAAACAAGGGAGCCCGGTGCGCCAAGGAGCCGTGCACCTGGCAAGAGGCCGCGGCCTATTGCCGCAGCTCGGGCGTCCGCCTTTACAAAGTGAAGGAATGGAACGACCTCTGCCGCGCGGAATGCAAGAACGGAGAAGTCTCTGACGGCTGCAAGCGCTGGTTCTGGCTGGGCGAGTCCGAGAACGCGAATTACGCTTATAGCGGCACGTGCGATTCCCCGGCGGACGCTTCGGTGCACAGCGTCGAAAAGACGGATCTCACCTACGCCCGCTGCACGCTGAAGTGACCGCGTAAATTTCCCCAGGGGTAATTAATGAAAGTACTTATAGTGGACGACAGCGCCGAAACCAGAAGCCTGATAAAGGTTATCCTGGAAAACAAAGGCCATGAGGTCGTTGGCGAGGCGGAGGACGGGGCGGCCGCTCTGAAAGCCTTCGCGGAGCTGCGGCCCGAAGTGGTGCTTCTCGACATAATAATGCCCGGCATGTCCGGGGTCGAGGCGTTGAAAGAGATACGCAAGCTCGATACCGTGGTCAAAGTGATCATGGTGACCGCGGTAGAGCAGGACACTATAAACAGGCAGCTTCATCTTATCGGCGCCGACGGAATAATCTATAAGCCCTTCAGCGCCTACGATTTTGAAAAAACCTTCCACGCCGTCCTGCGGAAACATCCGGCCGACAGGGTAAGAAGCGAAGCTGCTTCCGCGGCTCCGGAAAACAAGCCGGCGGCCGCGGAAAAAAACGAGACTATAACGCGCCTTGCCGCGGGCGGGCTGAGCAAATGCATGCTTAAAACCAGCGACGCTTCCTCCTGGGCGTGGGAATTATGCGACCTCGAAGTTTTTTCCGGCAAGGTCCCCGACGCGGTCAGGAAGGCGGATTTCGGAAAATCCGTAGCGGCCGTCCAGGTGAACATCCGGGGCTACTCGCCGTTCTCCGCCGCGATGCTTCTGCGCTCCGAGGATATAAGGCATATTTCCAGCTGTTTCGTGAACGGTCCGCTTTACCGGACCGGGGGCATCACGGAGCTGGAGGAGGGCCTTGTGATAGAGATAGGCAATATCATACTGAACGCGATGGTAAACCCCCTGATCAACGCTTTAAATGTAAGCGCGATCGCTTCCGTGCCTATGTTCATCAAGGGGGGGCCGGGCGCCGTCTCGGCCGGGCTGAGCGCCTGCCTGAACCCGAAGCTTGATTTCAGGATCATTTCCGCCTCGCTCGCGATGCGGCGCGACGGGCGCCTCGCCAGGGCCGGGGTGCTGGCCGTCCTCACCGAGGAGCTCGCCGCGGAGCTGGAGCGCTGGGGGGCGGGGGACGCCGCCGTTTAACTTCCCGTCCGTTCGCGGCGGGAAGGGCAAGGATTTTTTAAAGGGCTGATTATTTTTTTTCAAGTCCGAGGTAGGCGCCGGTATAGCCGTCCACCAGGTGCCTGGAAGAGCCGCAGTCCACGCTCCAGATCAAATTATGCCCCGCGAACGGGGTGAACTTCGGCTTGAAATTCTTCAATTTCATCGTTAAGGTGGAGTAATTCCTGCAGGCCGGCGGCACGTGCGTGAGCGCGGCGTCGCTGTCCTTGAACTGCTGCGGTATCATGTCCAGGGTACTGATGCCGCTGAATTTACCGCTGAAATCCACTCCTCCCAGGGCGACCTTGCCCTTGCAGGCTCCCACGGTGACGCTGCTGGAAAGCTCGGGCGAGTAAAAAATAAAAGCCCAGCCGTCGTCGGCGATCAGGCACTTCGAGCTGCCCGTCTTATCCACCAGCGATTCCACGCCCAGGAATTGTGCCCCGGGATATTTGCGGCGCGCCGCTTCCACGGCCAACCTGGTATACCTCCCGGCGGTGTCGGCGCCTTTTATCGCGGCGCCGGCCGCGAGCTTAGGGGCGGCCGCCCCGCCAAGTTTCCAGGTCTTTTCCGCTTCGCAGTCGGCCAGCGCCTTCGCCCTGCCCTGCGAGACCGTCCAGTAACAGCCGGCCGGGCGCCCGTCCTTTGCCGGCAGGTTCCGGACCTTCATCAGGATCTCCCTGTTCCTCGCGTCCCCGGTGCCGCTGAAGACGCCGTCGGCGGCCATTTTTTTAAGCACGGTTTCAGGATCGGCGAAAGAGGGCGGCAGGCGCTTTGTCGGCTCTTCGAACGCCCTGTCCGGGATGCTCTTGGCTATGTTCATGAACCCGGGCCCGCAGGCGTTCACAAGAATCCATTCCCCCGAAGAGGGGGAGTAGAATTTGTAGTGCCAGTTGTTTGAATAGGATTTGGGCGCGCAGGGGATGTCCCCCTCCGGGCTGGTAAAGCCTTCTATCTCCACCAGTTCGGCGTCCGGGGTCCTGTATTCCGCCTCCGCTTTCGCCGTGCCTATGCCATCCCGCGGCCCCGCGGCGCCCGCGGGAAGCGCCAGCAGAAGACAGAGAATCGCGGTGTTTTTCATAGCTATTCAATACTATATTTTACGCGGACTTTAATCAACCGGCGCTGCGAAAAACGGCCGGACCTTTTGCTAGAATGTTTACCGGGGGGGGAAGGCATGGCGATCAAAGAGATAAAGATGAAAGAGGCGCTGGACCAGGAGCTGCGCTCCGGCGGCGATAAATTCCTGCTTTTTTACTCACCCTGGGACCCTTTCTGCGTTGAGTTCTGCCCGGCTTTCGAGAAGCTGGCGGCCTGCAGCCCCGGCTCTTTCTTCAAGCTTTCCATCGACACGGTGCCGGAGGCGGCTTGCCTTTATTCCGTGGGAGTCGTTCCCGCGGTGCTTTTCTTCCGCGGCGGGAACCCGAACAAGCGCCTGGACGCGCTCCCCGAGAAAGGCCTGTCGCCCGAAAGCCTGGCCGAGTTCGTCTGGCTTTGCCGCGGGATCGCCAATAAGTGACGGCTTTGGAAGAAGCTGCCGGATCCTGAAAAAATCACGTTTTCCTTCGTAAGGCGGGCCCGGGCTTCCGCGGCCCCGCGCTCCCGCGTCTTTCAAAAGCCGCCTTTTCCGGGGATAGCGCCTGCCGGCCGGGACGCACAATAAAAAACCGCCGCCCTTTTCAGGACGGCGGTTCTAAAACCGTTAAAGGATTTTAGATTACCACTTGCCGCCGCCGTAGCCGCCGCCGCCGCCGCGTCCGCCGCGATCGCCGCCGCGTCCGCCGCGGTCACCGCCGCCGGTGCGGGCTTCCATGGGGCGAGCTTCGTTGATGGTCAGCTTGCGGCCGCCGAAGTCGGTGCCGTTAAGCTTTTCCATGGCCGTGACAGCTTCCGCGTCATTGGCCATCTCGATGAAGCCGAAGCCGCGTGACTGGCCGGACTCCCGGTCAGTGATCAACTTGGCGCTGGTAACCGCACCGTGGGTAGCGAACAGGGCGTTCATTTCCGCTTCGGTGGTTGAAAAGGGCAGTCCGCCCACGTATATTCTCTTGCTCATTGTGTTATTCTCCTTGCAACTTTCATACCTGACTCAACTCTCTCTGCTCTATCTTTTCCTAAATGTTGCTCGGTAGAATAGGCTTCAAAAACTTGAGTTCTGGTTTACTACCCTTATAGTATGACATTATTCCGGACCGAAAAGGGGATTATTATTTTTTAACGGCTTTTTATCCGGAAACCCGGAAAAGGCCCCGGTTGCCTTTCAGGACGGGCTCAGGCGCCTTTCCGGGGCCCATGGAGACGCAGGGGAAACAGGGCGGTTTTGTTTGTAGAATAAAAGGCAGGTTTTAAAAACCCGCTTCCGGAGGCATAATGAACAGCATACTTTCCAACCCGCCAGAGTATATCAAGAACCGTGAACTGCTGAGATGGGTAGCGGAGACCGCGGCGCTTTGCGCTCCGGACCGGGTGCACTGGTGCGACGGCAGCAAGGAGGAATACGACGCTCTCTGCGAAGAGATGGTGAAGGCCGGAACCTTCCGGCGCCTGAACCCGGAGAAGCGTCCCGGCTGCTTCCTGGCCCTGAGCGACCCCTCGGATGTGGCGCGGGTGGAGGACCGCACTTTTATCTGCAGCGGAAAGAGGGAGGACGCCGGCCCCAATAATAACTGGGAGGCCCCGGCCGCGATGAAGGCCAGGCTTATTAAACTTTTCCGGGGCTGTATGCGGGGGCGGACCCTCTACGTGGTTCCTTTCAGCATGGGGCCGCTAGGCTCCAAGATCGCCCAGATCGGAGTGGAGATCACCGACAGCCCCTACGTGGCCGTCAATATGCGGATCATGACCCGCATGGGAAAAGCGGTCTACGGCGTCCTCGGGGATGGCGCTTTCGTGCCCTGCCTGCACTCGGTGGGGATGCCCCTTGAGCCCGGCCAGAAGGACGTGCCCTGGCCCTGTAATAAAGAGAATAAATATATAGTCCACTTCACCAACCGCTCGATCTGGAGCTTCGGCAGCGGCTATGGCGGGAACGCTCTGCTCGGGAAGAAATGCTTCGCGCTGCGCATCGCCAGCCTGATGGCGCGCGAGGACGGCTGGCTGGCCGAACATATGCTGATCATGGGCTTCGAAGGGCCGAACCTGCCTAAGACCTACGTGGCCGGCGCTTTCCCCAGCTCTTGCGGGAAGACGAATTTCGCCATGATGCAGGTTCCCGAAGCCTTTAAGGATTATAAGGTTACCACGGTAGGGGACGATATAGCCTGGATCAAGCCCGGCGCGGACGGCCGCCTTTATGCTATCAATCCCGAAGCGGGCTTCTTCGGCGTTGCGCCCGGGACCAATACCAAAAGCAACCCTAATGCCATGGCCACCATCGTGAAGAATACAATCTTCACCAATGTGGCCCTTACGGCTGACGGCGATGTCTGGTGGGAGGGCATGACGGAAAAGGCTCCCGAAGGCCTCACCGACTGGCAGGGAAAGCCCTACGATCCCTCGGGCGGGAAGCCGGCCGCGCATCCCAATGCGCGCTTCACTGCCCCGGCCAGCCAATGCCCCTGCATCGATCCTGATTGGGAGAAACCGGAGGGCGTGCCCATAAGCGCCATCCTCTTCGGGGGGCGGCGGGCCGACACGATCCCCCTGGTGATACAGGCCTTCAACTGGAACTTCGGCGTTTACATGGCCAGCACCATCGGGAGCGAAACTACCGCGGCGGCCGCCGGCGCAACGGGGAACGTGCGCAGGGACCCCATGGCCATGCTGCCTTTCTGCGGCTACCATATGGGGGACTACTTCAACCACTGGCTGCAGATCGGCCGCGATATCACCGAGGCGCCGCGTATTTTCTGCGTCAACTGGTTCCGCAAAGGCGCGGACGGGAAGTTCCTGTGGCCGGGCTACGGCGAGAATATCCGCGTCCTCAAATGGATAGTGGACAGGGTGAACGGGCGCGGTCACGCGGTGGAATGCCCGGCCGGCTGGGTTCCCAAAGAAGGCGATATCGATACCGCCGGGCTGCCGGGTTTCGATTCTTCCCGCTTCAGGGAGGTAATGCGGTTCGACCATAAAGAATGGCGGAAAGAGCTCCTGCTTCACGGCGAACTTTTCGAAGGCTTGTACGACCGCCTGCCCAAAGAATACCCCTCCATGCGCGGGCTTATCCTGTCAAGCCTTTGGCGCGCCCCGACAAGGAGGGAGCTCGCCTCCGAACGCTGACCGGGCGGGGGGCGGGAAGCCCGGGACCGCCGCGCTTGGGCTTCCCATAAAGCAAAAGGGTATAATATAAATATCGCGGCAATCCTTCCCTTAAGGAGACTTTAAATGGGCTTCAACCTCAGAAACAGGAACTTCCTCAAAGAACTCGACTTCACTAAAAAAGAACTTGGTTTTCTTCTTAAATTGTCCGGGGACCTCAAGGAAGCCAAGTACGCCGGAACCGAGCAGCGGCGGCTTATAGGCAAGAACATCGCCCTTATATTTGAAAAATCCTCCACCCGCACCCGCTGCGCTTTCGAAGTAGCCGCGCATGACCAGGGCGCCCATGTGACCTATCTTGAGCCGACCGGCAGCCAGATGGGCCATAAAGAAACCGTAAAAGACACCGCCCGGGTCCTGGGCAGGATGTACGACGGCATCGAATACCGCGGCTTCGGCCAGGAGATAGTTGAAGAGCTGGCCAAGTATGCCGGCGTCCCGGTGTGGAACGGCCTTACCAACCAGTGGCATCCGACCCAGATGCTTGCCGACGTCCTGACCATGACCGAGCACTGCTCCAAGCCCCTCGAGAAGATCTCTTACGCCTATGTCGGCGACGCCCGCTTTAACATGGGCCGCTCGCTGCTGGTAGTCGGCAGCATACTCGGCATGGACGTGCGCATCGGCGCGCCGAAAGGCCTGCAGCCGGACGCGGAACTGATAGCCCAGTGCCAGGAGATAGCGAAATCCTCCGGCGCCCGGATCACCGTCACAGCGAACGCCGCCCAGGCCGTGAAGGGTGCGGATTTCATCCACACCGACGTCTGGGTGTCGATGGGAGAGCCGAAAGAAGTCTGGGCCGAGCGCATCAAACTGCTCAAGCCTTACCAGGTCAACTCCGCCCTGATGAAGAAGTCCGGCAATAAGAACGTGAAATTCATGCACTGCCTGCCGGCTTTCCATAACGCCGATACCAAGGTGGGCAAGCAGGTCTCGGAGCAGTTCGCCCTGCACAACGGCATAGAGGTCACCGAGGATGTGTTCGAATCGGCGGCCTGCATCGCCTTCGACCAGGCCGAGAACCGCATGCACACGATCAAGGCCGTGATGGTCGCGACCCTCGGAAGCTGAAAAAGCCGCCAGGTCCCATCCATGTCCGCCTGCCCTATAAAGGCAGGCGGACTTTTTTATGGGCCCAGGGCGGGGTAGGTCTCTTAACTTTCAGGGGGTAGGCCTATGGGCGCTTGGCCTTCTCTCCCCGCGAAGGTAAACTATATTTAATGTTAAAGACTATATTTATATTCCTTGTCTCTTTTTTATTCCGTGCCAATAGCTGTTTTGCCGCCCCGGAGCCGGCTCTTGAGGCCGCCGGGCAGCTTGGCTTTGTCACCGCCGATATTTCTACCGAAGCGATACCGGCGCCGGCCAGGGTGGGCTCCGACCTTACCGCCGATTATACCCGCTTGCGCAATACCCCCGGGCAGGGGCTCGGAGAAAAAGAAATAACCGAGCTCCGCAAATGCAAAGTTTTGCTCGTGCGCGGCTTCCTGACGGGCGGCTATGTCGAGCCTTTCGAGATCTTCGGCAAGAAGATCTGGATAGGCCGCTATTTCAACGACCAGATGGAAGAGCTCAAGGCCCTGGGCGTGGATTTTACCATGGCGGATATAGATTCAGTGATGCTGCCGGAGCATAACGCGGCCAAGCTCGCCAAAGAGATACGGTCCTCCGAAAAACCTGTTATATTGATCTCCCACAGCGACGGCGGGATGTACGTTTTGCAGGCCCTTATAGAGAACCCGGACCTCGCCCCCAAAGTCCGCGGCTTCATCTCGCTTCAGACCCCTTTCCGCGGCTCGCCGGTGGCGGACTATGTGAAAGGGAATAAAACATTTTCTTCGGCTATGAAGCGGCTTTTGGGCCATTTCGGCGGTACCATAGAATCGCTTGAAAGCCTTACCCCGCTCAAACGCGAGGGCTACCAGGACTCGAACCGCGGGGCTATAGGCGGCGTGGTTTCCGGTTTGAATATGATCTCTTTCGCCTCCTGGAAGCCGGAAAAGCATATGAAGTTCGACACCCTTCTCGAACTGCCGCGGGATTTCATGCTGAAGCGCGGGCTGGACAATGACGGGCTGGTTCCCGTGGAGAGCGCTATCCTGCCCGGCTCGGACTATATAAAGCTCGAAGGCGTGGACCATACCGTGCCGGTCATGTCGGCCGACATGATCCTTAAATTCGACAGGCGCTCTTTCACCAGGACGCTGCTCTCGATGATAATCTCCAGATAAGAAAGCGCGGGACGGCCTGCCCAGAAAGGCCTGGGCCGATTTACGCCGTGAAAAAGGACTTTTGGCCCATGTGGGTTTTCGCCGGATTAAGGCATAATAAGAATTGAAGTTAAACGGATTTTCAGGGATCTAGGCTAATGGAGATAAAATGAAGAAGCTTCTTTCTGCGGCGATACTTGCGGGATTGGCCGGGAACGCTTTAGCCGGCGAGCAGTTCGGTTTGCCGGGCATAGGCGCCGCGGAACTTAAGAAAGCCGCCGCCGCCGACCATGCCGTGATGATGCCGGCCAGGGTCTGGGGCGGCGAAAAGGCGAAAGGCGGTTCAGGCAAACTCGAATTCGGATTCATCTCCGATTCCGAACGGAACGCCTATATCGCAAAGGCTTCCCTCTGGGTTCCCGAGAGCCAGCTGAACACCCAGGCGCTTGATTTTAAAATAGGCCCTTTCCCCAAAATGAAATACGGGGTGGAAGAAGTGGTGAACTGCAGCTACGTACCGAACGCGGAAGCCTACGAAGCCGGGAAGGCTAACGGGACTACTCCCAAATTCAAATGCGCCGGCGAGGACGGAAAGAAATTCAAGGTGAAATACGGGGAGAACAACCGCGAGGTCACCACCGAAGTCGCCGTTACCTGGATACTTACGGCCATCGGGGCCTATGCCGACAGGATGTACCCCACCCGGCTTAACTGCCCGGACTGCCCGTCCGACCCTTTCAAGAACGAAGCCGATCCCGGCGCCTGGAAGAATGGCCAGCAGATAGCTATAGAGGATAAGATAGCTGAGCGGATAGAATCCAGTACCAATTCGGGGATAGGCTTCAACGAGTTTTACCTTATAGAGGACCGGGCCGGCGCCGAGGCCCTGACCGGGATAGCCCATTTCTTCGGCAATACCGACAATAAGGCCCAGAACCAGGCCCTCGGCTGCGCAAAGAAAGACATGGTCGCCGGCGCCGACGGCAAGGCCAAATGTCTTAAGCCCATCGCTTATATGCAGGATACGGGCGTGACTTTGGGCGGGCGCGGCCTGTTCCATAACAGCAGGATAAACTACGACGGCTGGAAAGGCGAATCCGTCTGGCTTGACCCCTCAAAGTGCATTATGCGGCTGCATACCGCCCAGACCAGCACGATCAAAGGCACGGACCCCGAGGGCCGGGACATGCACCAGATAGGCGAGCAGGCCAGGCAGATGCTGGTCCGCCGCTTCTCCCTGCTCTCCCGCGAGCAGCTCGTGGATATCTTCACCGCGGCCAGGGCTTCCAAGCACGCTCCCCAGCACAGCGCCGAAGACTGGGCCGACCTCTTCCTGGATAAAGTCCGGCAGCTGCGGGACCCGATGGGCGACGGCGGAACCTTCGCCTGCCCCTTCGATATAGTCCCGGCGAATTCGGCCGGCAAATAAGGTCCTGGAAAATACTGAAGCCGGGGAAGGAAAACCTTCCCCGGCTTTTTCGCGCCCTGAAGTTAGCGGGGGCGCGGCCCTCCGCCGAGGGGCTCGCTTCGCGCGGCTTCGGCTCTGACTCAAAGCCGTCAATTCCGCTTTGAAAGCTTATGCCGGACAGGCTGCCCGGCTCCGGGCGGGACGGCAAAGAACCGCCCGGCTCCTTGCTGGCGGCCGGGCGGTTTCAAGAGCGGCTTCGCCGCGCTTACTTTGTCTTCCTGATATTGATGGGGAGTTTCGGTATGCTGTCTTCGGCCAGGACGCCGGAGCCCATAACGTTAACGCCGGCGAAAAGGGTTTCTATGGTCTGGCCCGCCAGGTCTATTTTAAGCGCGAAACTGTTTCCGCCGCAATTCTCGAAGGAAGCTGTGAGGGCCGGCGCCGCGGTGTCCAGTTTATAGACGCCTTTGCAGACCACGTCGCCGGCGGGGTCCCTGCGGATGACGGTCACGTCTTCCGCGACGAGCATCAGAAGTTCGGCGAACTTATAGGGCCTGACCGCGTACTCGCCCTTGATGGTCTCGGCGGTGATAGGAGTGGCGGCAACCTCGGCGGCCGGGGCCGGCGCGGGGGGCTGCGGGACGATGTTTTCAAGAGCGGCCTGGGGAACCGAATCGGCAAGGCGGAGAAAAGCGCTTCCGGCGGCCAATGCGGGGCCGGTCGATATAAGGGTCACTATCATGGCGTAAAATGCTCTTTTCATTCTTAATATCCTCTTTCGTCGGTAAATAAGCCGCCTGACGCGGTAACTTATATAAATTATAACAATGAGCGTTCATCAATACATGAGACCAAGGTCCCGGTCCGGGATAGTCATTGGACGCCCTTTATTACCCTATAGGCCTATGACCGGCCGCCTATCGTCCGGACTGGCGGCGGCCGGGGTCCTCTGCTATACTTAAAAGGCGGCCGGGGCTTTTTGCAGTCTGTCTTTATGTCCTTGAACAGATTTAAAAATATATTCGGAGAGCTTGCGGCGCCCGCGGCAGGTCTGGCTTTTTCTTCGATCCTCCTTCCTTTCGGCCTGTGGCTGCTGGTGGTCGCGGCAGGCGCTTTTCATTCGGATTCTCCGACCGAAGCCTATGACCGTCTTTTCGCTCTGAACCTGGGCATGCTTTTCAGCGGGTTCGGGATCTGGACGGCGCCGCTCGGGCTGCCGGTAGTATTCAAGCTGCTCGGCGTTCCTGAAAAAATTTCCCGGGGCATAACCCGCGTACTGACCACTCCCTGGGTTCTTTCTCCGGGGCTGCCGTGCCTGGCCTTATACGCCTGGCGAAGCCTGAGGCCCGGCCTGACCGGACCTTATAACAGCGATAATACTTTGTTCCCGGCCGCTTTTCTTATCCTCCTCGCCTTGGGCCGCTTCGCTATAGAGATAGCTTTCACCCTGAAACGCCGCAATTTCGGCAAAATAGATTTCGCTCCCGGGGCGGATAAATGCGGGCCGGGAGAGGAGGCGTCCGGGATTTTGGCGCTGGGGAAGAAGGCCGGCTCCGTGCAGGGAGAACTTAAATTGTACAGCGACGGCGACGAGCCGCTGGCGACTATCGCGGCCAGGGTAGGTCCGGCGACGCAGACGGCGGACGGTTGGACCTACCGCGTCGCGGCCGTGATACCGGAAAGCCCGGCGGTAGTGGGCGCCGGCGGCTGGGTGCTCTCGGTAAAGGCCAAAGGCCTGACCGGCGGAACTATAGAAGAATCTTTCGATGTAGAGCCGCGCCGGGAACCGCGGCGGGAGGATAGAACATGAAAGTTACTCTCGACCTTGATAAGCTCCTGGCGGCCGGGAAGATCACGAAAGAAGAATATGAACGCCTGGCCGAGATCTCCAGGCAATCGGTAAAATCCCATACTTTCAACGTGCTCATAGTTCTTGCAAGCATCGCCGTAGTCGCCGGGCTTGTCGGGATGTTCCCGGAATTTTTCGCCGAGCTGGCGAAATTCCTGGTCTCGGCTTTCAACCGCGACGGGATACATCTTGTCCTCGTCCTCGGGCTGCTTGCGTGGAGCGCGGTCACGCGGGGGGGCTTCCAGGCGGGGCTGAGCAGCCTGGTCATACTTAACTGGCTCGGGGGCAGCGCTTTTTACTCGCAAGGCGGATATTTCATCGCTATCAGGGAGCCGGCGCCGACGGTGCTGATATTCTCGGCCCTCAGCCTGGCCGGCCTGGCGGTTTCAAGGAAGCTGGCCTGGGATTTCCAGAGGCTGGCCCTGGTCTTTTCCAGGACCTGCCTGTTCATAGTGAACATGGGTTTCTGGGTCGGCTCGATCTGGGGCAGCCCCTTCATGGGCTCCAATGTGCCGGATTACGTTTTCGCCGTTTTCTGGGCCCTCTCGCTGCTCTCAGTCGCGCTTTGGGCGGCCCGTGAGGGAAGGCTGTTCGTAGTGAACCTAAGCGTCGTTTTTGGCTCCATCCATTTCTACACCCAATGGTTCGAAAGGCTGGGCGCCAATCCCGGTTCAATGTTGGCGGCCGGGGCTATAGCCCTGCTGATAACCTATTATCTCCAGGATTACAACCGGAAAACAAAAAAGGCCGCGGAGCAAGCCGCGGAGGAAAAGCCGGCATAGGTCTTTCGGGCAATCCGGACTGGACCGATATGCCCTTACGGCGGCAAGGCCGGCGTCGTATAATATAAGCCAGGAAGAGAATATTCCGGGCGGCTGGCGCGCATGCGGAATTTCTGCTAAGTTATATTGCGGTATTTTCCGGAGGAACTTATGAATATCAAACGTTTGGCTTTGCTGCTGGCTGCGATCATTCCGGCCTATTATGCGCTGGCGCCGAAAGCTAAGACCGTGCCTTCCGACCTGCGCGACGCCGTTTCCGACGGCGCTTTCAATTCCCTGCCCGCCTCTGGCGGCGGGGCGGACGTACCGGCGGTTTCGGCCCCCGCGGTCCAGGAGGAGAGCTCCGAACGCAAGTCTATTTACGGAGACGACGACCGCACGGATTATTACAGCGCCGACCCGACCATGAAAGCCCTGGCGGATTCGGTGGTCTCTTTCTGGGAATCCGGCTCGGTCACGATGGCCGGCGATAAAGCCCTGCTCGGCGTAATGAATTTCGGCCGCGCCGCAAGGCTCTGTCCCGGCGAGAAGTTCGCCGAACAGCCCATAGGCGCTTTCTGCTCCGGCACCCTGGTGGGCGAGGATATAGTAATGACGGCCGGCCATTGCATAGTGGACCAGGCTAAGTGCGCCGACACCAAACTGGCCTTCGGCTATGCCCTCAAAAAAGCCGGCGATTATCCCAGCTCGGTACCGGCGGGGGATATCTACAGCTGCAAGAGCATCATAAAGCGCGACCTTGACGTTACCCCCGGCTTCCTCGCAAGCATCTGGAACGGCGGGCCCGGCCCGGACTTCGCGCTGATAAAGCTCGACAGGAAAGTTTCCGGCCGCAAGCCGCTGGCCGTGAACAGGCGTTCCAAGCCGGCTAACGGAGACAAGCTGTTCGTGATAGGCCACCCGGTGGGCCTGCCGGTCAAGATAGCCGGCAATGCGAAAGTTCGCAAAGCCTCGCCCAAGTATTTCTTCATGACCGACCTGGACACCTTCGGCGGTAATTCCGGCAGCGCCGTGTTCAACGCGAACACCAACCTGATCGAGGGCATTCTGGTGCGCGGCGACGTGGACTTCGTAAATTCCCCGGCCGGCTGCAAGATGGCTTCAGTGGTTCCGCAGGAAGGCGGCAGGGGCGAAGCCGTGACCAAGATCTCCGTGCTTGAGAAATTCATCCCCTGAAAAGCGGGACTATCGTAAAGCGAGGCCGCCGGGAGAGTTCCCGGCGGCCTCGTTTTGTGCAGAAAAGCGGACAGGGGCCTTATGTTAAAATATTAGGCGGAAAAGCCGCGGGGCCTCTTCATCCGGAGTTATAAGCCGCAGGGCCGGTTTCGCGGCCGGAGCATGCATGGAAAATATTAAAGGCTGGGCCATAGATCTTAAAGCGGTTTATGGGCGGCTTTGGGCCGATAAAAGAAAGTTCCATTTAAGGGAAGACCTCTGGGAGTCCGCCGACGGGGATACCGCCGCCCTGCTGTACGGGATCCGCGAGATCGGCGTTTCCAAGGAGATAGGCAGGCTGGCCGTCTTCCGCGATAAAGATAAGCCGGTAATGGCCCTGGATCTCCCCCGGCTGGAATGCTGGTACCTGTACGACTCGACGGCGCAGTTCGGGGACACCGGGCTCCTTTTCGTGCACCGCTTCAGTTCCGGGAGGAAACGCCTGGGGGTGAAAGTATGCGCTCTCGACCTTGCCGCCGGCCGCTTCGCGCCGATAGACAGCCTCCCGGAAAACTTCTTCAGGGTCCGGCGCGCAGGCGGAACTGAATACGGGTTTGCGAGAACTTCGGAGGCGGGCCAGGGCGAGACCGTGATCGACCTGAAAGCTCTTTCCTGGCGCGGCCTGCCGCGGAGCTGGTGGGACCGGCTGATCTATTAGCGCTTAGGGAAAAAAAGTCCCGGATGTTTTTAGTATCATTGATGCAGGCTTGCGGATAAAATAAGCGGGAGGGTTTTATGAAATATTGGGCGTACATGAATAATAAAGTCTGCGGCCCGTTCGAAAAAGAAAAACTGGCCGAGCTTCCGAGCTTCAGCCTTTCCTCCATGCTCTGCCCCGACGCGCCGGGCGGGGCGCAGGCGAACGATTGGAAAGCGGCGTCCTCTTATCCCGAAGTCCTGGCCCTGTTCGGCGCCCCTCCCGAGCCGGAGCAGCCCAGGAACCCGGCCGTACAGTCTCCTATCATGATGACCATGAGGGGGACCTTGATAGAAGACCCGGTCGCCGAAGAGCCCCCCGCGAAGCCCCAGCCGGCCCCTTCCGCGGGCCGGGCCGAAGCGGCAGGCGCCGGTATTGCCGGGCCGCTTAAGGAGATCCCAGCGGCCGCCGGTCCCGGGAAAATCGCCGCCCTAGCCGGAAATGCCGCAAGCCCGGAACCCGCCAACCTGATGGAAAAACTGGGACAGCTGAGCGCGATGCTGGTCTCGATAGGGAACACCCAATCGCAGCTGCTCGAAAGGCTGGGCCGCGTAGAAAGCGCCGTCGGAGAGATGAAAAACCTGCTTCTGCCGCCGCCCCCGAAGAAAGATTGAGGCCGCGGCGGCCAAATTGACAATAGGCGGGCAAACTGGTAAATTTTGTTTTAATCTGGAGAGAGGGACTAAATGAAAAAAATAATATTTCTCGTCGTTTTAGCCGCGCTGCCGGGCGCGCTGGCCGCGCAGCCCGCGGCCCTGGACCAATTGGGCGGCCTGCCGTCTTTAAGGGGCGCGCCTGCCGTACCGGACGCCGCTCCCGCGGCGCCGGAGGTTTCCAAAGACCGGAACACGCTTATGCTGCTCGACCCGCGCACTGGCAAAGTGCAGGCGGTGGTTCCTGTGGGCGGCGGTTTCATCTACGCTTCCACCGGTAAATTCCAGCCCGCCGTCTATAACGGCAGCGGCTACATACTTCCCGGCGGCCAGTACCTCCCCGTAGTGGGCGGCAGCCGCAAAGCGCGGTACTCCGGTCTTTCCGGCAAATGGCTGGGCCAGGGCGAATGGACTTACCAGGGCTCCGGCGCTCACTGTTATATGGATATGGAGTTCGAGGACGGGGCGGATTACCTTTTCCGCAAGAGCGGCTATTTCGACTGCTCCGTGGCCGGCATGAACGTAGAGCCGGCGCGTTTCGCCAAAAAAGGGACGCAGCTCCTGGACCAGGACGGGCTGGTGGCCGGTTCCTATGAGAATAACGTCATAACGCTTAACGAGGCCTATAACGAGAACGTCGCTATAAAGACCACTATCAAGGTAAGCGGGCTGCACTTCGACTATTCCGAGATCTGGACCGAGAAGAACGGCGGCGAGCTTTACAACATCCAGGGCCGCCTTTTCACCGGCGGGAAGGCGCGGGGCGTCGGGCCCGCCGCGCAGAAGATGTGGGAGGCCCTTAACCTGATGGCGAAATTCGAGGACCTGCCTCTCCACGTCATCGACGGCAACGCCGACACTATCGCGGTCCGCAGCCTTACCTGCGCCTCCGAAATGTACGACGCCTGCTCTTTCTTCGTGAAAGTGAACGGCGCGGAGAAACTGATAGTGCATACCGACGCCGCCGGGAAGATAATAGACGCTCTCTACGAGAACGGGATCTATCCGAGCGAGGACGATCCCAGCCTGTCCCAGTCCGCGGGCAATGTCTCCTGCACTAAAACGGACGGCAAATACGAGTGCGCGATAGGGGATAAAAAATAACGATGCAAGCCGGCGCGCGGCCAGCTAAGCCGCCGGGAAAGCCCGGCGGCTTTGTTTTGCTAAAATAACATGCGGTAGGAAAAGGGAAACAGCGATGAAAGAATATGCGGACCTCGGGATGCATACCGCCGAGCATATACTGAACCAGACTATGGTGCGGATGTTCGGCTGCGGGCGGTCTTTCAGCTCGCACATCGAGAAAAAGAAATCAAAATGCGATTACAAATTCGGCAGGAACCTGACGGCCGAAGAGACCGCCGAGATAGAGAAGCGGGTAAACGAGGTCATCAAGGCGGACGCCATTGTAAGCGAAGAGCTCATCTCGAAGGAAGAGGCCGCGGGCAAGCTGGACCTCGGCCGGCTGCCGGAGGGGACGGGGGATAAATTGCGCGTCATCCGGATAGGTGATTACGACGCCTGCCCGTGCATCGGGAAGCATGTGGCTTCCACCGGCGAGATAGGCGGTTTCAGGATAGTTTCCAGCAGTTTTGAGGACGGGGTCCTGAGGTTAAGATTTAAATTAACGTAGCCGTTTTTTGCCGTTCATTTAGCGCTGTCGCCAGGCAGCAGGCGCTGCGGAATATTCCTGAAAGAGACGACCTTGCCGCGGTAAAGGTCCAGGATCCAGACCCTGTCGAAGCTCTGGTCAGGCCAGGCCGCCGGAAGGGAAACCTGCGCGTCCGTCGCGGTCCCGTTGTATTCGGCCAGTTCGCGTACGATCTCGATAATATTCGTATGCTGCCAGCAGACGAGCACCATCTTCCCCGTATAGTCGGGGTTTTCCATGATATCCACGGCTATTTTGTGCGTCTGCCCGCGCGTGAATTCCGTATTGATCTTCTTATTCAAAGCGTTCGCGAGCGGGGTTACCGTCTGTATGGAGCGGATAGAGCTGTCTTCGTTCTTAGGGGCCGCGGCGTAGATGGCGAACGGGGTTCCGCGCTGCGTGACGGCGGGCGAGGTCTGGAAGAACCAGACCAGCGCTTCGGCGCGCTTCCAGCCTTTCTCGCTCAGTTCGCTGCCGTTCTCCGGTTTTTCCGCGTGGCGGATGAAGATCACCTGCGCCGGCGCCGCGAAGGCCTGCGTGGCGAGAGCGAGCGCGGCGGCCGCGCCGAAAGCAAGGGTCAATATCGTTTTTTTCATAGTCCTTCCGGGATGGCGATACCGCGCGCGGCGCAAAATTCGCGCAGGTCGGCGGGCAGGGGAGCGGTGAATACGCGGTCCAGGCCAGCTTTCCGCATATCTATTTCAGAGCAATGCAGGGCCTGCCGGGGCAGCAGCAGTTTCTCCTCCAGGGCGGGGGTCCAGCCTGTGTCGATGAAATCCAGGAACAAGCGCTCGTCCGGGCCGTAGATCTTGTCGCCGACGAGGCGGCGGCCGAGCCATTGAGCGTGGGCCCTGATCTGGTGCTTGCGGCCGGTTTCCGTGACGACGCGGGCCAGAGTGAAGCCGCCGGCGCGGGAAAGAGGAATAAAGCGCGTAACGGCTGCCTGTCCGTCGGTCCTCACGGCCGATTTAGCCAGGACCGGGCTCTTTACATCGTCGCCAAGGGGCTGGTCTACTGTCACCGGTTCCGAAAATTCTCCTGTCATGACCGCGAGGTAAACTTTGCCGGTCTGCCGGAGCCGCATAGCCTTTTGGAGCCGGTCAGCCACCACCGGATTTTTAGCGAACACCACCACGCCGCTGGTCTCGCGGTCGAGGCGGAAGACCAGGTGCGAGGCCGCGAGGCCGGAGTATTCCCGCACCGCTCCGGCGAGGCTGGACCAGGGGCCGGCCTTGGACGGGTGGCAGACCACGTCGCCAGGCTTGTTTATGACGATCACCTGTTCGTCCTCGTGAATTATCCAGCTTTTAATTTCGCCCGGCGTAGTGATGCGGACGCGCGGCTCCTTGAGCAAGCGCGGCCAGGCGCAGGCCAGGCGGGGATCGAGGACGGCGGGGGGGGGATCCAGGGTCAATGACATTAAATTCAGAACTCGCTTCCGCTCAGGCCGGCGTAGATCAGGGCGCCGCCGTTAAGGGTGTTCAGCGCGGTGCGGATCTCGGTGGTGGAGACGGCCAGGCAGCCGAAGGACCGGCCCTGCGTCATGTTAGCTTCCCTGACATAGGCGGATTCGTGCAGGACCACGGCCCTTGAAAGAGCGTTCGAATTAGTGGAGGACTGGCCTAGCAGCCGCATTGACTTGCCGTGGCTCCCGGTATAGAGAGCGCCGGTCAGGTAGAAGCCCAGCGAAGAGGCTTTCGACTCGGGCACATTGCTGAACCTGGTTGCGTAGCCGTCGCCGTCCGGGTCGGAGCCTTTGCCGTGCGCGACGCGCATCGCGTGCACCTCGCCGCTCTGCATATTGAGTATGAAGAACCTCGCCCGGCTTGAATGCGCCGTGAAATCGACTATGCCGATATAGTTCTTGTTCTTTATTTTATCCTGGTTCGCGTTGAAATATTCCAGGGCCTTGCGCTTGAGGTCTTCGGGGATCGTGCCGGCATTGTTCGCGCCCGCGGGGGGCTGCTGGTATTGCGGAGGCTGCTGGGGCTGCCCAGGTTCCTGGGCGGCGGGGGTTTCCTGCAGCTCGGCGGGGTCTATAGGCTTATAGGTCTCGCTCTCGGTATACTGCTCTTCGGACTTGTCATCCTCCAGCGTCCCTTCTACCTGCGGAACTTCCGTTAAGGGGTTGGTTACCTCTATATCGCCGTTAGGGCTGAACAGGAGCTTGAAGAAGTTGATTATCAACTGGGCCAGGACGGGGGTGGGCTGTATCTCGTACTGGGTCGTGGATGATTTCTGCTTGAGGCTGCCGGTCTCTATCCTTATGTTCTCGGAGGATTTGCGCAGCCTCTCCAGGTTTTGCGCCAGGAGCGGGCCGGAAGAGAGGATGACCGACATAGCGACTAAAATTATTTTTTTCATAAGAATGTCTCCTGTGTATATCCTATACGTATTCCGCCGGCTTTCAAAGGGGAATTAGGCCCATGCGCATCTGGGCCCTAAGTCCCGGGGCCGGGATTTACCGGGCACTTATAAGTTGCTAGATTATCACGGTAGGCGAGCTGTCCGCCCGGGCTATTGAAGGATCTAAATGACTAAAATTAAAGGTGTAAGTATCCTGGTACTGCTCCTCTCTGCAGGCGCGGCCGGCTTTTTATACCTTAAAAAAGGCCCGGGGCCGGGCGCCACTGCTTCGCCTTCCGGCGATTCGGGCGGCCGGGCCGCCGCAACGGGAAAGAGCGCTTTCGTGGGGGACTCCGGTTATTTAATGGAGTTCCCGTCAGGATATGAAGTATATGCGGAAATGCGGGGGAAGTCGGAAATAGTCTATTTCTTCCCTAAAGGGACCCGGCCTACTGACGACGAGAGGCAATACAAAGCTGCAGGGATAGTCCGGCTTGAAGTCAGCAGACCTCCCGAGTTTAACGGGAAGCGCGCGACCCTGGAAGATCTCAAAAAGGGGGTCCAGTACGCGCTGAGGAACAACAAAGAAACCTTTACGCTGAAAGACGTCGCAATGCGCAGGACCGCTTTTCAGGTTAACATCCTGCTGCCGGTTGAAATAACGCAGCTTTTCGTAGACGGAACGGGTGTTTTTTATTCTTTTACCGGCGCGGATGAGGCGTTCATGTATTCACTGGCTGAAAGCATAAAGGAAACGGGGGCCGCTAGGCTGCCCGGAGCCCCTTGAGCGGCGGGACTTTTTGCCCTTGAAATTTCGGGTTTCGGGAGCTATACTATATTAGCGGTGGTAGTGCGGTGAAATGGGGTGAGTATGGAGCCCATGTAACAGCGCAGCGGCAGCGGAAAAAAGCCGCGCAAGTGAAGGAAAGCCGGGGGAGTTTCCCCCGGCTTTCATTTAGTTCCCGGGGCGGCCGCGCATTTTACGGGATTCCCGCTAATTAATATACTATTCCGAATATATCCTATGAATCACGCAAGAAAAAAACTCATGTCCGGCTTCACTCTTATCGAACTGATGATAGTGGTAGCCATCATCGGCATTTTGGCTGCCGTCGCGATCCCCAAGTTCGCCGACCTGATAAATAAATCCCGGGAAGGATCGACCAAGGCCAATCTCGCCTCCGTCCGTTCGGCTTTAAGGATATATTACGGAGATACGGAGGGGATCTACCCGGGCGACAATCTCGCCTGCCTTACCGCCAACGCGAAGTATCTTGGCGAGATCCCCGCGGCAAGGGTGCCGTCGTACCATGCGGCCACCAGCAAAGTCTGCACCGGGATGTATGCGGCCGGGGGCTGTGTAACCGGTTTGGGCGCGCCCTCGATGTGGGACGACCACCTTGGAGCGCTGTGGATCTACTGGGAGACGGATACCCCGCCTATGATGGGAACGCTACGCCAGAAGGGGGATTTCTGGATCGGCTGCACCCATCTGGACTCCAAGGGCGCAGGGTGGTCCACGTTCTGATAATTTTCTTGAAAAGGGCGGGCCTACGGGAGGAACATGCTTAAAATAACTGCTTTTAACGGGAGCGCGCGGAAGGACGGGAATACCGCCATTCTGCTGAACGCGGCGCTGGCGGAACTGAAAGCCCGGGGCTTTGAAACGGAGCTGGTGCAGCTGGCCGGCAAGCCGCTGCGGGGCTGCCAGGCCTGCAATGGGTGTTTTAAGAACAGGGACAAAAAATGCGTTCAGCCGGACGACGGGCTGAACGGCTATATCGAGAAAATGTCGGCATCGGCCGGCATACTTATAGGGTCGCCCACCTACTTCGCGGACGTCAGCAGCGAGACCAAAGCGCTGATAGACCGGGCCGGCTATGTCAGCATGGCCAATGGCGGGCTGTTCAGGCGCAAAGCGGGCGCCGCGGTGGTGGCGGTCAGGCGCGGCGGGGCCATCCACGCTTTCGACACCATAAACCATTTCTTCACCATCAACCAGATGATAATCCCCGGCTCCAATTATTGGAACGTGGGCGTGGGCCGGGTCATAGGCGAAGTGGAGAACGACAAGGAAGGCATGGCGACCATGAAAGTCCTGGGCGAGAACATGGCCTGGCTGCTTTCAAAACTGCACGGCCTGCCGGAAAAATAACAAAGCGGGGCTTGCGGCCGTCCGCGCGTGAAAAGAGGACCAGCGATGCCGGAGTTGACGTTTGGCGTGATATTATTCTGCTCTCTTTCCGGCCTGGCTTTTTCCGGGGCCGCGCTCTGGCTCCTTGGAAGGAAAGCGAAAGTTTCCCGCCGGAGGAAAGCGCATTTCCCGCACGCATTCTTCGCGGGGTCCGTCACTTTCACCCTGGTTTATTTTATAAACAGGATGGCTTTTCCGGCAAGGCCGAAAGCGACGGTTTTTTTAAACCTGTTACTGCTGGCCGCCGTCCTTACCGTCCCGGTATTGATAAAAAGGCTCCGGAAGAAACTTCTGCGGCGGCGGCCGAAAGCCGCGAAAAAGCACCCGCGCTACGCCGAGGCCGCGGCTTTGGAGCGGATGTTCGGCCAGGACCCGCTTAACGCCTTCTGCCCTGAAAAACTGAGCGAGATCTACGAGGAAATGGGGGAGCATGAGAAGGCGCTCGCCGCGGCGGAACAGGCGGCCAAGCTGGACCCGTCGGTGAAAAACAAATGGCGGGCGGACGACCTGAGGAAGGAAATACACGAGAGGAAAAGTCATAAGGGCGGCTGGAAGCGGCGCGGCTGAGGGCCTGGCATTAAAGCTATGAAGATATTGAAATTCGGCGGAACTTCCGTCGGCTCGGCGGAAAGAATGCGCGCGCTGGCGGGCCTTATAAACGACGGCGCTCCCAAAATAGTCGTGCTCTCGGCCATGGCCGGGACCACCAACGCCCTGGTCGAGATCGCGAACGCTTTGCACGCGAAAGAAACGGGCCGGGCTAACGAATTGATAGACGCGCTGGAAAAGAAATACCGGGGGGTCGTCGC
This sequence comes from Elusimicrobiales bacterium, assembly GCA_028713125.1. Taxonomy (GTDB): domain Bacteria; phylum Elusimicrobiota; class Elusimicrobia; order Elusimicrobiales; family UBA9959; genus UBA9959. The sequence continues at coordinate 61,741 of JAQTOU010000002.1, forward strand.
CGAACTATACAGCGCGGAAAAAGCGCTCGCCAGGGGCGGCGAACTGGTAAGTTTTCATTTCATGGAGCTGCGTTCCTTTATCCTGGGGCCGTTCACCGGGAAGGAAGAGCGTAAAGTGCTCGCAGGGGGCGAGCTGCTCTCGACAGCCCTGTTTCATTTCTATCTTGAGGAAAAGAACATAGATTCGGTGCTACTTCCTGCCCTGGACTTCATGCGCATCGACGAGAACGAAGAGCCGGACATGGAGCGTATCGAGGCAAATGCCGCGAAAGAACTCGCGAAATACCCGGGAAAGAAGCTGTTCATCACACAGGGGTATATCTGCCGGAACGCCTCGGGTGAGACCGACAATTTAAAGCGCGGGGGGAGCGACTACACCGCCACGATACTCGGCGCCGCTATCAGGGCGGAGGAGATCCAGATCTGGACCGATATCGACGGGATGCATAACAACGACCCCCGCCTGGTGGAGAAGACCCGGCCGATAGCCGAGCTCTCTTTCGACGAGGCCGCCGAGCTGGCCTATTTCGGGGCCAAGATACTGCACCCGACCTGCATCCTCCCGGCCCAGCTGAGGAACATCCCGGTCCGGCTGCTGAACACGATGCAGCCCGAGGCCAGGGGCACCCTTATCACCGAAAGGTCCTCCGGCGACGATATAAAGGCCGTCGCGGCGAAGGACGGGATCACCGCGATCAAGATAAAATCCGGGCGCATGCTGCTCGCCTACGGCTTCCTGCGGGCGGTCTTCGAGATCTTCGAGCGCTATAAAACCCCGATCGACATGATCACCACTTCGGAGGTCGCGGTCTCCCTGACCATAGACAGCAGGACGAACCTGGACGCTATCGTCGCGGAGCTGAAAAGCTTCTGCCGGGTGGAGGTCGACGGCGGCCTCAGCATAATCTGCGTGGTGGGAAGCTTTACCGCGGAGAAAGAGGGTTACGCGATGAAGATCTTCGAAGCCCTGAAGAATATCCCGATCCGGATGATCTCCTACGGCGGCAGCGAGAACAACGTGTCCGTGCTGGTGGACACCGGACTGAAGCAGAAGGCCCTCCTCGCCCTCCATAAGGGCTTGTTCCAGGAAAGGGACCGGGCCGCTCTTTAAGCCGCTTATGATCTCAGTCCTGACGCTTTTCCTTATTCCCGTAGGCGGCGGCATCCCGGCGGGGGTGCTGCTGGCCCGCAGCCAGCACCTGGCCTGGCCCGTTACGGCCGGCCTTTACCTGGTCTCCGACGTGATCCTGGCTTTCCTGTTCGAGCCGGTCCTCGGCCTGCTCAGGCTGGCGGGCCGGAAGATCAAATTCATCGGGCTTATGGGCGCGGCGATGAAGCTCGCGATGAGCCGGACCACGGCGCACTACGGCGGGGCGGGGCCGTTCGCGCTTATCATGATAGCGTTCGGCGTCGATCCCATGACGGGCCGCGCCGCGGCGGCCGCCGCCGGGCACGGCTTTATCGCGGGGTGGGCGATCGCGATCGCCGGCGACATGCTCTATTTCGGCGTCGTGATGGCCGCCACGCTGAAGCTGAGCTCAGCCCTGGGCGATCCCGACCGCGCAATGTGGATCATCCTGGCGGCGATGCTCCTCCTCCCCGTAATAGTGCGCCGCCTGAAAACGGCCTATGTCCGGCTCAGGGTCTCCCGCGGGCCTGCCTGAGGACCCGGCTATGGCTGAAAAAATAAAATTGATCAAGGTTTTGAAGAACCAGGTGCTTTATTCCCTGCCTTCCGCGGCGCTGCTCGGCGACGGGTTCATCGACGGTGTCGGGTGGCCCGCCGATAAAGCCTCCCTCGTCTTCGTCTTCCCCGCTAAAGAAGCAGGAAGCGGCGAACCGGTCAGGGATATGGTCTCGGGCAGGAAATACGTCTGCCGCCTGACCTATATGGCTGACAAGAAGATGCTCCCCGCCGGCGGGACGCCGGGACTTTCCTGCGGCCTCACCCTGGAGCCTTTTAAGAATACCGCGGAGCATAAAAAGTGGGCGAGGGCTACCGACCTGAAATATTTTTCCGGGCCCTTCAAAAAATATCTTACCCCGAGCTTCGAGGCCGAGGCGAAGGAATATTACAAGAACGAGCTGCCGAAGGCTGAAGGCGTCAGCGTGCGCAAAAAAGGCAGGGTGGTTTCCATGCTTACGCTGCTGAAGATAGCCGGGAAGCCCGGCTCCAGGCCTTTGGACTGGATCTCCTGGGTCTGGGTGGATCCCGGCCTGGCCAAAGCCGAACGGCTGGCCGCCCACGCGCTCCTGCGGGGCTGGCTGCGCGAAAACAGCCGCGAATGTATCGGCGCCAGCGTTCACGCCGCGAACCTGAGGTCGCAGAAATGGTTCCTCAGGTCCGGGTTCCGGCCCGCCAGGATCTCCTTCTCGCGCCGGGCTTCCTCTCCCGCGGGGCGCCGCGCGGGCCGCGGGTAGGTCCCGCCCGCCGCCGGAATAATGCTTGTAGCGGCCCGGTGATTTCTGTAAAATTTGACGATGCCCGAAAATAAGAAGCGTGTGCTTGTCGTGGACGACGATGCCGTGATCAGGGACATGGGCGTGGATATCCTTTCCTCTGAATACGAGGTCATGGAAGCCGAGGACGGGCAGGACGGCTGGGAAAAAGCGAAGTCCTGGCATCCCGACCTGGTGATCTCCGACCTGATGATGCCGCGCATGCACGGTTATGAACTGTGCAAGCTGCTGAAGGGGCCCGACGGATTAAGCGGCGTGAAGGTCCTGGTCGCGTCCTCCAAGCCTTTCGCCACGGATAAAGCGCAGGCTCTTGCCGCCGGGGCGGACGATTACATTGTAAAGCCTTTCCCCATCAACGACCTGCTCGAGAAAGTCAGAAAACTTTTATCCGGCGGTCCGCTGCCGCCCCGCGCCGCCGTCAATCCCGCCGTTACCAACCGGTCCTCTTCCCTTGCCGCCCCGGCGAAGCCCCAGACCCTTCAGCCGGTCTATGTGCAATTTTGGGGAACGCGCGGCTCATGCGCTACCAGCGGCGCTAAAACAGTGCGGTACGGCGGGAATACGCCCTGCACCGAGGTCCGCATAGGCGGCGTCCCCCTGATATTAGACTGCGGGACCGGCCTGCGCGAACTTGGAGTCAAGCTCTCGCAGGAGTTCTCCGGCCGGCCCATAGAGGGCCATATCTTCGTCGGGCATACGCACTGGGACCATATCCAGGGTTTCCCTTTCTTCACGCCCCTGTATAATCCGCTGAACAAGTTCAACGTATATAGTTTGCACGGGGCGAACAGCAGTTTGAGGAGCATTTTCGGGGAATCTATGGCTTTGGATTATTTTCCTATCCCTCTTTCAAGCCTGGCCTGCAAGCCTAACTTCATAGAGCTGGTAGGCCCCATAGATATAGGCGTCGCCAAGGTCTCCTTCCAGCACCTGAACCATCCCGGGGTCTGCATAGGTTTCCGTATCGAGACGCAGGGAAAGGTCATTACGTATCTGAGCGACCACGAAGATTTCGGCAGGCTGGGCGGCGACAGCGAAATGTCGCGCCGCTACGACGCCGCGATCGTGGACTTCGCGCGGGGGAGCGACCTGCTCATAAGGGATTCACAGTATACCGAGGAAGAGTACGCCACCCGGAAAGGGTGGGGGCACAGCAGCTATGAAGACGTGGCGCGGTTCGCGGTGGCGGCCGGGGTCAAGCTCCTGGCGCTTTTCCACCACGATCCCTCCCATACGGACGAGATGATGGACGCGAATGTGAAATCCTGCCGGGCCATTATCGCCCAGGCCGGGTCAAAAGCCGAGTGCTTTGCGGCCTGGGACGGGCAGAGAATAGATATTTTGAAAATCTAATTAATATAAATATTGATATCTATATGAATATTAATTTCATCCTATACGTAAGGGACCAGGCCAAGAGCAGGGAGTTCTACGCTATAGCCCTGGGCATGGCTCCGCGGCTGGATGTCCCGGGGATGACCGAATTCGAGCTTGCCCCCGGCAGCGTACTGGGGCTAATGCCTGAAAAAGGCATAAAACGCCTCCTGCCGGATATGCCGGACCCTGAAAAAGGCAGCGGCATCCCGAGGGCCGAAGTATACCTGACCGTCCCCGACCCCGCTATTTACCACGCCAGGGCCCTGGCCGCCGGCGCCCGCGAGCTAAGCCCCCTGGCCCCGAGAGGCTGGGGGGATAAAGCCGCCTATAGCCTCGACCCGGACGGCCACGTGCTGGCTTTCGCGGCCAGAATATAATAAACTTTAAACCGGGCCAAGGCTGCGCGGGCTTGGCGGATTTGTCCCGATCCTGAAAAATAATAAAACCTTTGACACTGCGGGGACCTTTTGTTATAATAAATCTGTAGTTAACTGCGGCAACGCCGCGGTTTCTTTGAAAAAGCAGTTTTTATTACGCTGTCGCGTTCTTCGGAATACGGGCAGCGGCCCTATAGATGGAGCGGCCTTGATTCCCTCCAGCTGCGGGCTTAATCATAGAAACTTAAAATATCGTTTTTAAAAAACCGGAGCTAAAAAGTTCCGGCGCGGTTTGTTCGTTTGTTTTTTGCGACCGCGGAAACCCGGCGTCAGAACCGGGCCTTTCCCGTCGCAGCGGCTAACGCAAGGAGCGGATCGATATGACAGAAGAAAACAAAGAAAATACAACTCCCGAGGCAAAGCCCGAAGTACAGGTGCTGCCCGTAGCGCATAAATTTCTCGTCGGCAAGAAGCTGGGCATGACCCAGATCTTCGACGCCGCGGGTAATCTCCACGCCGTCACCGTCGTGCAGACCGGCCCGTGCCGCGTGGTCTACACCCGCACCAAGGAAAAGGACGGCTACCAGGCCATCTGCCTCGGCTTCGGGGACAAGAAAGAGAGCAGCGCCAACGCCGCTGAAAAAGGCCTGGCCAAGAAGCTCGATATTAAACCCCTTAAGTACCTGAAGGAATTCCGCGTGACCGACCTCGCGGGCGCCGCCGCAGGCCAGACCGCCAGCGTAGAGCGCTTCGCCGAAGGCCAGTACGTCGACCTGCAGGGCATCAGCAAGGGTAAAGGTTTCGCGGGCGGCATGAAACGCCACGGCTTCGCCGGCGGCGGAGCTTCCCACGGCGCCTCCGACAGGGAAAGGGCGCCCGGTTCGCTGGGTTCCCGCCGCTCCCTCGGGCGCGTGCTTCCCGGCCAGCGCATGGCCGGCCACATGGGCGTGGACACGGTCTCCGTGATGAAGGTCAAGATAATAAAGATCATACCCGAGGAGAACCTGATCCTGGTGAACAACGGTATCCCCGGCGCCACCGGCAGCATGGTCCGCATCATGCTCACCAACAAGAAAGTCAATGTCGCCCGCGCGGAGAACCTGAAAGCTAAATCCAAGAAGGACGCCATAAAGGGCACGGCCAAGAAGCCGGCGCCGGCGGCCAAGAAATAACGGGTAGGCAAAGCAAGGAAAAACTATGGAAACAAAACTTTTAAACCTGCAAGGCAAAGAAGTGGGCAAGTTCGACCTGCCGGAGCTTTTCTCCACCAGGCCCGATTCCTGCTTCATCCACGAAGTGATGAAGTATTACCTGGCCAATAAGCACCGCGGTACGGCCTGCACCAAGACCCGCGCCGAGATCTCCGGCGGCGGCAAGAAGCCGTGGAAGCAGAAAGGCACCGGCCGCGCGCGCGCCGGTTCCACCCGCTCCCCGATCTGGCGCAAAGGCGGCGTGGTGTTCGGGCCCAAGCCCCGCTCCTTCCGCCAGTACCTGCCCATACAGAAGCTTCAGAAAGCCCTGATCGAGGCCCTCTCCGCCCGCGCCGCCGACGGCGCCGTGCTGGTGATGGAGAACCTCGCCCTCGAGGCCCCCAAGACCAGCGCTCTCAACGCCCTGCACAAGGGTATCAACGCCAAGAGCATCCTGTTCATAACGGACAAGATGGACAAGAACTTCAAGATCGCGGCCAGGAACAGGGCCGACTTCGGGTGGTGCCTGGCCAACAACCTGAACGCCTACGAAGCGATGCGCAACGAGAAACTCGTTTTCACCACTGCCGGCCTGAAAGTCCTGACCGACAGCGTCAAGGAGGCCAAATGAACTTTACCGAAGTCCTCGTTTCCCCTATCCTCAGCGAAAAAAGCATGACCATCAAGGACACGCAGAACCGCTACACCTTCCGCGTCAACCCCAAGTCCAACAAGATCGAGATAAAGAAGGCCATCGAGGCTCTCTTTAAGGTCAAGGTTACGGCCGTACGCACCGCCATCTACAGAGGCAAACTGCACAAAGTGGGCCGCCACGAGGGCTACCGCTCCGACTGGAAGAAGGCGATAGTGACAGTGAAGGCCGGGCAGAAAATAGACGTGACCGAACTGCCGAAATAAGGCGAATAAATAGGAAGAAAGATATGCCAATCAAATCATACAGACCCTACACCCCCTCCCGGCGCACGATGCAGATCGCCGATTTCTCGGAGATCACCAAGCTGGATCCCGAAAAGTCGCTGGCTACCGGCCTGCGCAAGCACGGCGGCCGCAATAATACCGGCCAGGTAATGGTCCGGCACCACGGCGGAGGCCACCGCCGCCGCTACCGCGACATCGATTTCAAGCGCGAGAAGTACGGCGTGCCCGCCCGCGTCGCCGCTATCGAATACGATCCCAACAGGAACGCCCGCATAGCCCTGCTGTTCTACGCGGACGGCGACAAGCGCTACATCCCCGCCCCCCTCGGGCTCGGCGTCGGCGCCAACGTGATGAGCGGCCCCCAGGCCGAGATCCGGCTGGGCAACGCGCTGCCTATCACCAATATTCCCGACGGTACCTTTATCCACGCCATCGAAATGATCCCGGGCAAGGGCGCGCAGTTCGTCCGCGCGGCCGGAACCCAGGCGCAGCTGATGGCCAAAGAGGGCGACTACGCCCTCATCAAGATGCCCTCCGGCGAGATCCGCAAAGTTCTCAAGGCCTGCCTCGCCACCATCGGCCAGGTCGGCAATATCGAGCACAATACCATAACCCTCGGCAAGGCCGGGCGCCAGCGCCACATCGGCGTGAAGCCCACCGTGCGCGGCGGAGCCATGAACGCCTGCGACCACCCGCTCGGCGGCGGCCGCGGCCGCTCCAAGGGCAATAACGTGCCCCGCTCCCCGTGGAACCAGCCTTCCAGAGGCTACAAGACCAGGACCAAATCAAAGATCTGGGGCTGGATGATAGTGTCGGACAGGCGCAAGTCGACGAACGCTTAATCAGGAGAATATAAATGAGCAGATCTTCTAAAAAAGGCCCTTACGTAGACCAGAAACTTCTGGCGAAAGTCCAGGCTGCCGTTGCCAGCGGCAACAAAGTCCAGATAAAGACCTGGGCCCGCGCCTGCACCATCACCCCCGAATTCGTCGGGCAGACCCTTATGGTTCACAACGGCCGCAAGTTCCTGCCGGTGTACGTGAACGAGCGCATGGTCGGGCACAAGCTGGGCGAGTTCTCTTTCCCCAGGCTCTTCAAAGGCCATGGCCAGTCGCATACCAAAGAAGCGAACGCTCTTACCTAAAGGGTAGAGAGCCTGAAATCGGGAAACTGAAACGGAGAAATTTATGGAAGCTATATGCAAACTCAGGTACCAGCGCTTCGGCCGCCGCAAGGTGGCCCAGCTGCTCGACGCCGTACGCGGTAAATCCATCTGGGAGGCCCAGTATATCCTGAAGAGCCTTCCGCGGATCGCCACCGACATCGTCGACAAGGCCATCCGGTCCGCCGGCGCCAACCTCTCGGTGAAGCTCGGCCGCAAGGTCGACCTGAAAGCCGTCTGGGTGACGGCCGCCAGCGCCGACCAGGGCCCGATGAAGATGCTGCGCCGCGTGCAGCCCGGTCCCCAGGGCCGCGCGATGCCGTTCAAGCGCAAGATGTGCCACATCAACGTCACGGTATCGGACACCAAGGAGCAGAAATAATATGGGTCAGAAAATTCATCCCCGCGGTTTAAGGCTCGGCTACATCCAGGACTGGCAGTCCCGCTGGTTCTCCCCCAAGAAGATGCCCGAGCTCATCGGCGAAGATTTTGAAATAAGGCGGATGGTCACGGAAAGGTTCCAGCTCGCCTCGGTCAGCTGGGTCGACATCGAACGCGCCGGCGCCTACCTTAAAGTGACGATCCACACCGCCCGCCCCGGCGTAGTGATCGGCCGCAAGGGCGCCGACATAGAGAATCTCAAGAAGGACATCGAGCGCCTCACCAAGCGCAAGGTCTACATCAACGTTTCCGAGATAAAGATCCCCGAGCTCGACCCCCGCCTCGTCGGCCAGTCGGTCGCGCAGCAGCTCGAGAAGCGCATCTCTTTCAAGCGCGCCATCAAGCGCGCGATGGAGCGCACGATGGGCTCCGGCGCCCTCGGCATAAAGGTGATGGCCTCCGGCCGCCTCGGCGGCGCCGAGATCGCCCGCCGCGAGTGGTTCCGCAAGGGCCGCGTGCCCCTGCAGACCATCTCCGCCGACATCGATTACGGCTTAACCGAAGCCAATACCAGCATGGGCAAGATCGGGATAAAAGTGTGGATCTTCAAGAAGCTGTTCTTCGCGAAGACGCCCCGCGAGCTGCGCGAGCAGCTGATAAAGATGGAAGCCGAGAACCCCACCGAAATACCGGTGATGGACGAATCGGGACAGGCCCGCAGGGACGCGCACCCCGGCGCTTAAGCTATTTAAGGAGCAATAACTATGTTAATGCCAAAGAGAGTAAAATACCGCAAGACGCATTCGGCCCCGCGCATCAAGGGCATGGCGAAGAGCGGAACCACGCTGGCTTTCGGCGAGTTCGGCCTGAAGGCCCTCGAGCCCCGCTGGATAACCGCGCGCCAGATAGAAGCCTGCCGCGTGTGCATCGTGCGCTACCTGCGCAAGAAAGGCAAGATCTGGATCCGCATATTCCCGGACAAGGCCGTCACCAAACACCCCGCCGAAACCCGCATGGGTAAAGGTAAGGGCGCGCCCGATCATTGGGTAGCCGTCGTGAAGCCCGGCAGGATGCTGTTCGAGGTCGAAGGCCTGGACCACGCTACCGCGAAAGAAGCTTTCATCCGCGCCGGACACAAGCTGCCGATAAAGACCCGGCTCGTGTGCCGCGAAGAGAATTAAGGAGCGCTTACCATGAAAAGTAAAGACAAAGAAACTTTAAAGAACATGAGCGACGCCGAAATGAAGGCGCAGGCCGCGGACCTCAAGAAGCAGATCTTCCAGCTTAAGTTCAAGCGCACTACCGCGCCTATCGAGAACCCGCTGGTCCTGCGCACTTCCCGCCGCAAGATAGCCATGATAAACACTTATCTCCGGCAGCGCGAGATCGCGAAGACCAAAGCCGCCGAGGTTAAAAAATGAAAGAACAAACTGAAACCACCGAATCCAGAACCAACAGGAAAGTCCTGCGCGGCGTCGTCGTCTCCGACAAGATGACCAAGACCCGCGTCATCAGCGTGGACCACGTCATCAGCCACGCCGTTTACGCCAAGACCCTCCGGCGCCACCGCAAGTTCTACGCCCACGACGAGGCCAACGAATCGAAGACCGGCGACCTGGTGGAAATCGTCAGCACCCGCCCCCTGTCCGCGCTGAAGCGCTGGAGGGTAAGCCGCATAGTGGAGAAGAGCAAGAAGTAACGGCTCCCGGGTGATAAACAGAATTCAGTGAAAAGGAACGATCTATGATACAGTTGAGAACGATGTTGAACGTGGCCGACAATTCCGGCGCCAGGAAGCTCATGTGCTTCCACGTGATGGGCGGCAGCTACCGCCGCTACGCTTTCCTGGGAGACACGGTGGTCTGCTCGGTGAAGGACGCCACCCCGCACGCCGCGATAAAGAAAGGCGAGGTCGTAAAGGCCGTGGTGGTCCGCGTCAGGAAGGAAGTGCGCCGCGCTGACGGCTCCTATATACGCTTCGACGATAACGCCGTCTGCATAATAGACGAGAACGGCGAGCCCAAGGGCACCCGCGTTTTCGGGCCCGTGGCCCGCGAGCTGCGCGCGAAGAACTACCTCAAGATAGTCTCGCTCGCTCCGGAAGTAATTTAATAAGGCGGAAAAATCATGCTTAAACTCAGGAAAAAAGACACTGTCATAGTTATAGCCGGCAAGGACAAGGGCAAAAAAGGCGAAGTAAAAGAGCTCCTGCCCGTGACGCGCAAGGTGGTCGTGATGGGGATAAACATAGTCTCCAAGCACAAGAAGACGACCAAGGAAAAGCCCGGCGGCATCCACAAGATGGAAGCGGCGATGAGCATTTCCAACGTGCAGCTGGTCTGCCCCAAGTGCAACAAGCCCGCCCGCGTTAAAGTTCTGGTACAGGGCGGCGAAAAGATGCGCGCCTGCAAGAAATGCGGCGAGACGATAATCTAAAGAGGTAATTTAAATGGCGAAGGATACACCCAAAGAACCGAAGAAAGAGCACAAAGAGCACTCTGCCACTAAAGAGCAGCAGAAAGCCAAGAGCAAGGAACAGCACCAGAAGGTGCAGGTGACGGAGGCCCATAAAGGCGCCGTCATCCCCATGCCCAAGGGCTACAAAGTGCGCATGAACGAAATGTACCTCAACACCGTGAGGCCGGCGCTCATGAAGGAATTCAACCTGACTTCCCCGATGGCCGCCCCCAGGATCACCAAGATCGTGATCAATATCGGCGTCAGCGAGGCCAAGGAAAATATCCAGGCCCTGGACCTGGCCAAGGAAGACCTTACGGTCATCTCCGGCCAGGCGCCCCAGGTGCGCCGCGCGAAGAAGTCCATCTCGAACTTCAAGCTGCGCGAGGGCATGCCCATCGCCGTGCGCGTCACGCTGCGCGGAGCGCGGATGTACGAGTTCTTCGACCGCTTCGTGTCGGTCTCGGTACCCCGCATGCGCGATTTCCAGGGCATCGACCCCCGGTTCTTCGACGGGCGCGGCAACCTGAACCTCGGCCTGAAAGAGCATCACATCTTCCCGGAAGTCAACATGGAAAAGTCTCCCAAGGCGCGCGGCATGAACATAACTTTCGTGACCACCGCCGGCGACAATAAAAAGGGCCAGGCCCTGCTGGAAAACATGGGCATGCCGTTCAAGAAGCCCGCGAAGCCGGAAGTGAAGAACTAAAGTCGAACGTTTTAACTAAACTAGGAGAAAGACATGGCTACATATGCTTGGATGGCGAAGATGCGCAAACCCCAGAAGTTCTCTACGCGCTTCCGCAACCGCTGCCAGATCTGCGGCAGGCCGCGCGGCTACTACCGCGACTTCGGGCTCTGCAGGATATGCCTGAGGAAGATGGCGCACGAAGGCCTGATCCCCGGTCTCAGGAAGTCGAGCTGGTAATACGGAAGTCACAAGTCACAGGTCACAAGTCACAATCAATTAGGGCCGCGACCTGCGTAAGTTTTCAGATTAAGAGGTGAAAAAATGGATCCTATAGCAAACATGCTGTGCGCGATAAAGAACGCCACGACCAAAAAGAAAGAGCGGGTGGACGTCCCCTTCTCCGGCATCAAGGTCGGGCTCGTAAAGGTCCTCAAGGACGAGGGCTTCGTTTCGAATTTCAAGGTGCTTGACCCGAAACTGGACAAGACCATAGACCGGCGCGGCGTGATCCGCATCACGCTGAAGTACACGATGGACAAGCAGCCCGTGATAAACGGCATCCGCCGCGTATCGAAGCCCGGCTTGCGCATCTACCGGGCCCACGACGAGATGCCCCATGTGCGCGCCGCCTTCGGCGTGACGATCGTCTCGACTTCTAAGGGCCTGCTGACCGACGCGGACGCCAAGAAGCAGAAGCTCGGCGGCGAAGTGCTCTGCCAGGTCTGGTAAGAGCGGCGGAATAGCTGACAGAATCTTTCAAGAGGTAAAACTATGAGCAGAATTGGAAAAAAGCCGATAGCGCTTCCGGAAAAAGTGAAGGCGAGGGTGGATAACAGGAAGGTCCTTGTCGAAGGCCCCCTGGGCAAGCTTTCGTTCTCCCTGCCCGATGGCATAGACGCCGCCGTCTCAGGCGCGAACATCAATATCAGCATAGCCAAGGGCGCCGCCGGCAAAGGCGCGCTTTTCGGCACCGCCAGGGCCCGCGTGAACAACATGGTGTCCGGCGTGACCAAAGAATTTGAAAAGGTGCTCGAGATCAGCGGCGTAGGTTTCAAGGGAGCCGTAGAAGGCAACCGCGTATCCATGCAGCTTGGTTTCTCCCACCCCGTGATAGTGGACATACCGGCCGGGATCAAGATGTCTTTCGACCCCAAGCAGGTCGTCCTTACGATAAAGGGCATAGACAGGGAAGCCGTGGGCAACCTGGCCGCCCAGATCAAACGCATTAAACCCCCGGAACCCTACAAGGGCACCGGCATTAAATACCAGGGCGAGCACATCATCCGCAAGGCCGGCAAGACGGCGGCGGGCGCCAGCGCGGGTGCGGCCGGCGGTGCGGCTAAGAAATAATCAGGGAGATCCAATATGATAAGCAAACAAGAACGCTACGAATTCCGCAAGATCCGCTCAAGGAACGGCCTGTTCGCCAACGGCATACATAAGCTGAGGCTGAGCGTCTACCGGGGTACCAAGTACATCTACGCCCAGGTCGTCGACGACAAGAAGGGCGTGACCCTCGCGGCCGCCTCCAGCCTGGAGAAGGACCTGAAGGGCAAGTTTAAGTCCGGCAAGAGCCTGGACTCCGCCAAGACGGTCGGAGCCCTCCTCGCCAAGCGCGCCATCGCCAAGGGCGTTACGGAAGTCTGTTTCGACCGCGGCGGCAGGATCTACCACGGCCGCATCAAGGCCCTCGCTGACGCCGCCCGCGAAGCCGGCTTGAAATTCTAAGGGAGACTCCAAAATGCTCAGAAACCAGAAACAGCTTAAGACCAGCAAAGAACTCAACGCCCAGGGCAAGACCCCCGGCGAGGCTATGGAGCTCGACCTGACCGAAGCCAAAGAGGAAAAAATAGTGACCGTGGTCGTCAACCGCGTCACCAAGGTCGTGAAGGGCGGCAAGCGCTTCTCTTTCAACGCCCTCGTGGTGGTCGGCGACAATAACGGCAAGGTCGGCGTAGGCCTTGGCAAATCGAACGAGGTGCAGGGCGCCATACAGAAGGGCACCGCCGGCGCCCGCAAAGAAATGTTCCAGTTCCCTCTCGAAGGGGCCACTATCCCGCACGAGATCGAAGGCAGGTTCGGCGCGGGCAAGGTCTGGATGAAGCCCGCCGTGGGCGGCACCGGCCTGATAGCCGGCGGCGGCGTGCGCGCCGTGCTCGAAGCGGGCGGGGTCAAGAACATCCTTACCAAGAACCTCGGCACGCGCAACGCGTTCAATACGGTTTACGCCACTCTCGACGCCCTCAAGCGGCTCAAGAGCAAGGAAGAAGTAATGAAGATCCGCGGCAAGGAATAGAGCCGCCGCTTCGGAACGACGATTTCGGGAAACACAGGAGAAACACTATGATCTCACTTCACAATCTTAAGCCCCATTACGGCTCCATGCACAAGCGCAAGCGCCTCGGCACCGGCCAGGGTTCCGGCCACGGCCAGACCTCTACCCGCGGGCAGAAGGGCCAGCACGCCACTTCCGGCGGCACCAAGCCCGTAGGTTTCGAAGGCGGGCAGACCCCGCTGCTGCGCCGCATCCCCAAGAGCGGCTTCAGCAATGTGCAGTTCCGCCAGTACTACGAGTGGATCAACCTCTCCTCGCTGGAAAAGAATTTTCCCGCCGGCGCCACCGTCACCCCGGCCGACATGCTCAAGCGCAGGCTGATCAAGCACGACACGCTGGTGAAGGTCCTCGGCAACGGGGAAGTCACGAAAGCCCTCAATGTCACCGCTCATTCCTTCTCCAAGGGCGCGGCCGACAAGATAACCAAGGCCGGCGGCAAGATCACCCTGCTCGTCGGGCTTAAGGCGGCCAAGCAGGCCGTCGTGGACGCCCAGAACGTCTCCAAGAAGGCCGCCAAAACGGACAAGAAATAATGCAACAGATAACCGACATTTTTAAGATAGAGGATCTTAAAAAACGGATATTCTTCGTGCTCGGGGCGCTCGCTGTCTACCGCCTCGGCGCGACTATCCCGATACCCGGCATCAATACCGCGGCGCTGCAGGCCATCTTCGCGGCCCAGAAGGGCTCGATCCTTGGCTTCCTGGACATCTTCTCCGGCGGCGCTCTCAGCCGGTTCTCCATCTTCTCGATGGGCGTGATGCCCTACATCAACGCCTCCATCATCATGAGCCTGGTCCAGGGCGCGCATATTTTCCCGGTGCTCGACCGCCTCCAGAAAGAGGGCGAAAGCGGCCGCAAGAAGATAACGCAGTTCACCAGGCTGTTCACCCTCGGTCTGGCGGCTTTCCAGTCGCTGGGCCTGACCATCGCCATGACCAAGATGGGCGCCGGCGGCAGCGGCCCCCAGATCGTGGCCAACCCGACCCTCGGCTTCTATTTCGTGACCGTGATCACCCTGGTCACCGGTACCATCTTCGTGATGTGGCTGGGCGAGCAGATCACCGAGCGCGGCATCGGCAACGGGATCTCCCTCATCATCTTCGCCGGCATCGTGGACCGCATGCCGTCCGCCGTGATGAGCATGATAAAGCTTATCCAGATCGACGAAATCAGCCTGCTCACCGGCATCCTCATCCTGGCGGTCGTGCTGCTGATCATCGGCTTCGTCATCTGGGTGGAAACGGCGCAGCGCAAGATCCCGGTGCAGTACGCGCAGCGCATGGTGGGCCGCAAGATGTACGGCGGCGCCTCTACTTTCCTGCCCCTGAAAGTCGACCAGTCCGGCGTTATCGCGGTCATCTTCGCGGTCTCGCTGCTGAGCGTGCCCTATACCATAGGCTCTTTCAACCCCGGCGCGCCCTGGGCCCAGAAGCTGATGGCGGTGATGAACCACTCCAGCATCCTTTACCAGATGGTTTATGTCGCCCTGATCATCTTCTTCTGCTACTTCTATAACTCCGTCAGCATCAACCCGAAGGACCTGGCCGAGAACATGAAGAAATGGGGCGGCTTCATCCCCGGCATGCGCCCGGGCGAGCCGACGGCGCAGCACATCGAGTGGGTGCTCAACCGCATCACCCTCGGCGGCGCGCTGTTCGTCTCCCTGATCGCCGTCCTGCCCGACTACCTGAGGGCCAAATTCAACGTGCCGTTCTATTTCGGCGGCACCTCCCTGCTGATCGTGGTGGGCGTGGCGCTCGACACGATCGCGCAGACCGAGGCGCACTTGGTGATGCGCAACTACGAAGGTTTTTACAAGAATTCCCGCGTGAAGGGCCGCTGGTTCAACGTCGGAAGCTGAGCGGGCCGGCGAAGCTTAAAAATTCAGTGAACAAGTAAACCGTTCGCGGTTAACTGACAGATCATGAATATAATACTCTTGGGGTCCCCTGGTTCCGGAAAGGGAACGCAGGCAAAGGTTCTTTCTCAAAAACTTGGATTATTCCATGTTTCCACCGGCGATATTTTCCGCGAGGAACTCGCCAACAAGACCCCGCTGGGGCAGGAAGTCGCCGGCTATCTCTCCGCCGGGCGCCTGGTTCCGGACAAGCTTGTGCTCGAGGTCCTCAAGGCCCGGCTGAGCAAGGAAAACCGGGGGATGCTGTTCGACGGCGTGCCCCGCACAGTGGACCAGGCCGAGGGGATGGACAGCTGGTTCGCCTCCCGCGGCCAGGCCGTCGATGTGGTGGTCTTTCTCAATGTTTCCGAGGCGGAAGTGACGAAGCGCCTGGGCTCGCGGCGCACCTGCACCGGCTGCGGCAGGATCTATAACACTATTACCCACGCCCCGGCTAAGGAAAACGTCTGCGACGCCTGCGCCAAGCCCCTGATGATGCGGGACGACGACAAGCCGGAAGTCATTCACCGGCGCCTGCAGGTTTACAGGGACCAGACCGAGCCGCTGCTGGCCTACTATCGTTCTTCAGGAAATTTTTTCGAGGCGGACGGGGCGCTCGCTCCCGAGGTGGTGGCTGAGAAGGTGGCCTCCCTGGTAAAGCGATAAACGTGATAGAAATAAAGACCCCGGCCGAGATAGAACTGATGCGCAAGGCGTCCAGGGTGGTCGCGGAAGTTCTCTTTCATCTCAAGTCCCGGGTAAGGCCCGGCGTTTCAACGGCGGAACTTGACAAATTTGCGGAGAGCAGCGTGCGCGAAATGGGCGCCGTCCCGGCTTTCCTCGGCTACCGCGGTTATCCGGCAACGCTCTGCGTTTCCATAAACGAAGAGATAGTGCACGGCATTCCTAGCCCCGGACGGATCATCCGCGAGGGCGATATAGTCAGCCTGGATATGGGCGCGGTCTGCGAAGGTTTTTACGGCGACGCCGCCGTTACTGTGGCGGCCGGAGCGGTCTCCGGCCAGGCGAAAAGGCTGATGGATGTGACCAGCCGGTCGCTGGAGATGGCGCTCTCCGAAGTAAGGGCGGGGGCGAGACTGGGCGACGTGTCCCACGCGGTGGAAAAATACGCGCTGGAGAACGGCATGTCTGTGGTGAGGGAGTTTACGGGCCACGGCATAGGAAGGCATCTTCACGAGGAGCCCTCCATCCCGAATTTCGGCAAGCCCGGCTCGGGACCGGTGCTGAAGGCCGGCATGACGCTGGCCATAGAGCCGATGCTCTGCCTGGGCAGGGCGGAAGTAGTGATAAAGAACGACGGCTGGACGGCGGTTTCAGCGGACGGCAGCCTGGCGGCCCACTACGAGCATACGGTGGCGGTGACCGAGAAAGGCTGCGATATTCTCAGCGCGGCCCCGAAGGCCGGCCAAGCAGGGTTCGCCCCGGAGAGGCTATAATTTAGTACAATATATAAATATGTCAGAAAACAGTGAAAAAATAGAGATCGAAGGCATCGTAAAAGAGTCCCTTCCGAACGCCACTTTCAAGGTAGAGATCGCCCCGGGCAAGACGATACTCGGCATCATTTCCGGCAAGATGCGCATCCACCATATAAAGATACTGCCCGGCGACAAAGTGAAAATGGAACTGTCCCCGTACGATCTCAGCAAGGGCCGGATAGTGTACAGGGAAAAATAAGCTGAATTTCAGTAAGCGGTGCGGAATAATACAGTCAGAGGTGCTTCAATGAAAGTAAGAGCGAGCGTAAAGAAAATTTGTGTAAAGTGCGTGATAGTCAGGCGCAAGGGCGTGGTACGCGTGATCTGCGACGATCCGCGCCACAAGCAGCGCCAGGGCTGAACCAGTAAGCAGCGGCCGGCTTAACGCCGGGAAAATATCGATCAACAGCGGTTAAAGAGGAGAAAGTATGGCACGTATAGCAGGTGTGGATTTACCCAGAGAGAAGAAGGTCAGCATCGCCCTCGCCTATGTCTTCGGCATCGGGCGGCCCATGGCTAAAAAGATACTTGAGGGCCTGAAAGCCCAGATCGACCCTGAGATCAGGGTAAAAGATCTCACCGAGGACCAGGTGGGTCTGCTTAACGCCTACATCGCGAAAGAGTACAAGGTAGAGGGCGAGCTCCGCAGGGAGATCTCCGCCAACCTTAAGCGCTTTGTCGAAATAAACAGCTACCGCGGCTACCGGCACAGAAGGAATCTTCCCGCCCGCGGCCAGCGCACCCGCACCAACGCCCGCACCCGCAGGGGCCGGAGACGCACGGTGGGTTCGTCCGCCAAGGCGGCGGCAGCGACGGCGAAGGCTTAAGGCGGATCCCCCCGCCCTGCGGGGGGAAATACTACGGAGGATGATTTAAAACTATGGCAGACGAAAATAAAAACCAGGCCCAGGACGGGGCGAAGAAACCCGACCAGAAAGTTCAGGCCAAGCGCCGTTACCGCACCGTGGCGTTCGCCCGCGTGTACGTCAACTGCTCTTTCAACAACACCATCATAACCTTTACCGACGAGAAGGGCGGCGTCATCGCCTGGTCCACTTCCGGCGGCAACGGTTTCCGCGGCACCAAGAAGGGCACCCCCTTCGCGGCGCAGATCACCGCGGCAAAAGCCTCGGCCAAGGCCGCCGATTACGGCGTGAGGCAGGCCATGGTTTTCGTGAGCGGCCCCGGCCCCGGGCGCGAGACCGCCATCCGCGGCATCGCCCAGAGCGGCATACACGTGGTCTCCATCAAGGATATCACCCCGATCCCGCACAACGGCTGCAGGCCGCCCAAGGCGCGCAGAGTATAATAACGCCGTCAAGTACTGACCTGGCGAAACTAGCAAGGAGACTTTAATGTCGAGATATACCGGACCCAGCTGCAAGAAATGCGTAAAAGTAAGTCAGAAGATGTTCCTCAAGGGAACCAAGTGCCACACTAACTGCCTTGTGGACCGCGCCGCGAAAGCCGAGAAGGACAAGCGCTTCTCCGCCGGCAAGCGCCCGACCAAGATGTCGGATTACGGCAAACATCTCCGCGAGAAGCAGATAGCCCGCCTCTCCGCCCAGGTGACCGAAGCCCAGTTCAAGCGCTTCTTCAACAAGGCCTCCAAGGACAAGGGCCAGACCGGCGCGGCCCTGCTGCGCTTCCTGGAAGTCCGCCTCGACAATATAGTGCGGCGCCTCGGTTTCGCCGTGTCGCTCAAAGCGGCGCGCCAGCTCGTCAACCACGGGCATATCACGGTCAACGGCCGCTGCCTGGATATCCCTTCCGCCATCCTCAAGCCCGGCGACGAGGTGTCCATAAACGCGAAGACCGCGGAGACGGTCCTGGTCAAGCAGGGCCTGGAGCACGCCGAGAAGACCACCCAGCGCCCCAGCTTCCTGTCGTGGGACGCCGGTTCCAAGAAGGGCAAGCTCGTGCGCTGGCCCGACCGCGCGGAGTCAAGCATCTCCGTCGATGAACAGCTCATCGTCGAGTTCTACTCCAAATAAGCGACGGTTTAATTCTATTCCAAGCAAGCGAGGTTACTAATGGCAACTTTCTCAAAGCAGCTGGTTATTCCCGAAGCCCTCAACATCGACGACAAGTCGAAGACCGAGAACTACTCCAGGTTCACCGCCGAGCCCTACGAAAAGGGCTACGGCCACACCGTGGGTAATTCCCTGCGCCGCATCCTGCTCTCCAGCCTCGAGGGCGCGGCCGTGGTGGCCGTGCGCATCAAGGGCGCCAGGCACGAATATTCCGCCGTCAACGGCGTGCAGGAAGACGTGGTGAATATCGTCCTGAACCTCAAGAAGCTCCGCGTGCGCCTCAAGGGCGAGGGCCCCGAGACCGTGCAGATCTCCGTAAAGGGGAAGAAGGAAGTTAAAGCTTCCGACATCCGCGAGAACTCCAACGTCGACATCATCAACAAGGACCTCGTGATAGCCCACGTGGAATCCGGCGCCGAGTTCGAAGCCGAGCTCGAGATCGCCCGCGGTTCCGGCTACCTCACTTCCGACGAGATCCGCGCCCGCATGAACCTCCCGATGGAGTTCATCCCCATGGACGCGATCTTCTCCCCGATCCAGAAAGTCCACTACACCGTGGAGAACGCCCGCGTGGGCCAGCGCACCGACTACGACAAGCTCGTGCTCGAGGTCTGGACCGACGGGACGCTGAGCCCCGCCGCCGCCGTCAGCAACACCGCCGCGCTGCTGCGCCGCTCCATAATGCCTTTCCTGCCGGCCGAAGAAGCCGCGAAGGAACCCGCCAAGGCCGAGGAAGCCAAGAAAGAAGCCGGCGGCGAGCTGTCCGGCAAGCTGGACCAGGGCGTGGAGATGATCGAACTCTCCTCCCGCGCGTCCAACTGCCTCAAGGTGGCCGGCATCCGCACGATCGGCGAACTGGTCCGCAAGTCCGAGGACGACCTGCTGGCCGTGAAGAATTTCGGGCAGAAATCGCTCGACGAGATCAAGGAAAAGCTCAAAGAGATGGGCCTTGACCTCGGCATGAAGATAGACTAAGATTATTTTTAAGGAACCCTTATGATAAACAACCTGGGCGCCAGAAAACTTTCAAGGACCGGCTCTCACCGCCGGGCGATGTTCTCCAACATGGCTACGAGCCTCCTGCTGCACGAGAAGGTGGAAACCACCCTCCCGAAGGCCAAGGAACTCCGCCGCGTGGTGGAGCGCGTGATCGCCGACGCGAAGAACAACCGCCGCGTCGAAGTCCGCCGCATCATCAAAGATAAAGTCGTGTACCACAAGGTGTTCGACGTGCTCGCCCCCCGCTACAAAGAGCGGCCCGGCGGCTTTACCCGCATCCTCAAGCTCGGCGCCCGCAGGGGCGACGCGGCCGAAGCGGCGCTGGTTAAACTGGTTTAATTCAGGAGCTTAATGGGACTGTTCGACTACTTTTTCAGCCTGTTCTCCAACGATATCGGGATAGATCTCGGCACCGCGAATACCCTTGTATATGTAAAAGGCAAGGGTATCGTGCTGCGTGAGCCTTCCGTCGTCGCGATAGACAAGAACAGGCGGAAAGTGCTGGCCGTGGGCGCGGAAGCCAAGCTGATGCTGGGCCGCACCCCGTCGAACATCGTCGCCGTGCGCCCGCTCCGGAACGGCGTGATCGCCGACTTCGAACTCACACAGGAGCTCATAAAATATTTCATCCGCAAGGTGCATAACAGGCGCAGCCTGCTGCATCCCCGCATAGTGATAGGCATCCCGTCGGGCATAACCGAAGTGGAGAAGCGCGCCGTGCAGGAATCCGCCGAACAGGCGGGCGCCCGCGAGGTGCAGCTTATAGAGGAGCCTATGGCCGCCGCCATAGGTTCGGACCTCCCGGTTTCTGAGCCTCACGCCAGCATGATATGCGATATAGGCGGCGGCACCACCGAGGTGGCGGTCATCTCGCTGGGCGGCATGGTCGTAGCGAAGTCCATCGACGTGGCCGGGGACGAGATGGACGAGTGCATAGTGCAGTATTTCCGGCGCAAGCACAATTTAGTCATAGGCGAAACTACCGCGGAAGAGGTAAAGATACAGATCGGTTCGGTTTTCCCTTTAAAAGAAGAAAAAACGATTGAAGTTAAGGGCAGGGACCAGGCCAAGGGGCTGCCCAAGACGATTCTTGTGACTTCTGAAGAGATAAGGCAGGCCCTCATGGAGCCTGTCCAGCTGATAGTGGACGTGATCAAGCAGGTGCTGGAGGCTACTCCGCCCGAACTTTCCTCGGACCTCGTGGACCGCGGGATGGTGCTGGCCGGCGGCGGCTCGCTCCTGCGCGGTTTCCCGGAGCTGATCCGGCAGGAAACCGAACTGCCCGTCCACAGGGCTGCCGATCCTTTGAGCTGTGTCGCCTTGGGTTGCGGTAAGTATCTTGAAGAGCTGGATAAGATCCAGCGGCCCGAATTCCTGAATTCCTACCGCAGCTGACCCCTTTAGAGGGGCGGGCGGTTTTCAGGAGGGGTCCTCAAGGCGATAGGCGATGAGCAGAGAAAAGGACGCAGCTAACTACGCGGTAGTTTTTTTTGCCGTCCTGTCGGTCCTCCTCCTTATTTTCCCCGCATCAAAAATAGCGCATACGGCCCGGATCGTGGCCAGCTACAGTCTTTACCCCTCGCTGCATTACGGCGCCCGGTACGGGTATTTCGTGCGCAACGTCCCGGCTAATTTCGTCTCGCTGCTGAGCACGGACCAGGAGAACCGCGCCCTCAGGGAGAAGGTGAAGGATCTCGAGGTGAAGCTCCTTAACGCCTCCGCGGCGGTTTCCGAGAACGAGCGGCTCGCGCAGGAGCTGAGGCTTTCCCATACCCTGCCCTGGGCCGGCTCCTGGGCCAGGGTGGTCAATAAGACGCCGTCCGACTGGTACGGCTCCTTCTTCATAAGCAAGGGTTCGGATGACGGCATAGAAGTGAACGACACCGTCCTCGGCATGCAGGAGGGCCGCGCCGGGCTGGCGGGCCGCGTGTTCGAGGTTTACCCCAAATTTTCTAAGGTCCTGCTGATCACCAACAGCGCCGCCTCCGCGGTCTGCTCGATCGCGCCGTCCGGGCTTGAGGCGCTGGTGGAGGGCAAGGGCACCTGGCTGCTGAAGGTTAACTATGTCCCGGAGCAGTCGGAACTGGCGGAGGGCGCGGAGATCACTACCGCTTCCGGCGGCCTGCTTTTCCCGGCCGGCGTGCCGGTAGGCAAAGTGACCAAGGTCTACCCGAGGGAATCTTTCATGAATTTCATCACTGCCGACGTGACGCCGGCCGTGGACCTGAACACGCTTAAAGAGGTCTTCGTCGTGAGGCGGCACCTGCAGCAGGAAAATATTCCGGCGGCCGGAGCGGAACGCTGATGGCTATAATCCTCGAGATCCTCCTGTACCTGGCCTCCGGCACTTTTTACTGGTGGTGGACGCAGAACCTGGCCTTTTTCGGCCTCGCGCCCAATTTTATCTTCGCGGCGGCCCTGAGCGCGGCCATCCTCGCCGGACCGGTGAAGGCCGTGGCCTGGGGTTTTTTCCTGGGGCTTTACGCCGACATCCTGGGAGTCAGCGCTTTCGGCGGCTACGCGCTCACTTATTCGCTGATGGCTTACGCCGTCTACGTCGTGAAGCGCCACTTCGACATGGACAGCTTTTTCTCCCAGCTGGTCGCAGCGCTTTCCCTTTCCTGGATCAGCATGTTTTTCTACCAGGGGCTCAGCCTTGTTTTTTTCAGGATAAATCCCACCGGCCTTAAAATTTTCCTTACGGAACCTTTCCTGAACGCGCTGGCAGTGCCGGTCGTGTTCCAGGTGTTCTACTGGCTCAAGCGGCGGACAGGGATACTATGATCGACCGCCAGATACCGCAGGAAAGGCTCGAGCTGCTCTGGATACTGGCCTACGCGGCCGCGCTCATCTTCATCCTGCGGCTGGTGAACCTGCAGGTGCTGGGCGGGGCGCATTACAGGGAGATCGCGGAAAAGAACCGGACCCAGATCATAGCCCAGGCCGCGCCGCGCGGGCGCATCTTCTCCTCCGATGAAGTTGCGCTGGTCACCAGCAAACCTTCTTTCAGCCTCATTTATTTCCCAGGCCAGGCGAAAAGCGGCGCCGAGATAGACCGCATGGCCAGGGCCCTGGCCAGGCCGCTGGGCGCCGATTTCGACGCGCTGCGCAAGAATATTTACAAAGCGGCTTCGAGGGAGAAGCCGGTGCGCCTGGCGGAAAACCTGCCGCCCAAGATCATGCTGGCCCTTTCGGAGCTCAAGGCCGTGTATCCCGGCGTGGACGTTATCGTCGAGGCCAGGCGCTATTACCCCTTCGGCGCGTATCTCAGCCACCTGGTTGGCTACATAGGGAAGATGGACCCCAAGGAATGGGCCTCCCGCTCCAGGGACAAAAATTATTCCATGGACTCGCGGCTGGGCAAGGCCGGCCTGGAGCAGATGTACGAGAAGGAACTCAAGGGCAAGGACGGCGGGATCTACCTGGAGGTGGACTCCAGGGGCAAGCTTAACAGGGTGCTGGAAAGCCGCAAGTGGGTTCCCGGCGCCGACATTTTCCTGACCATAGATTCTAAAGCGCAGGCCGCCGCGGAGGAGGGCCTGAAGAAATCCATCAGCGGCAAGGGGGCCGTGGTGGCGCTGGACCCGCGGACGGGGGCCATCATCGCTTTCGCCTCCGCCCCAGATTATGATCCCAATATGTTCGTGCTGTCAGGCTCCGAAAGGGAAGGGCTGCCGGCGGGCAAGACCCTGCCCGAGTTCAACGTGGCGCTGCAGGGCAGCTATCCGCCCGGCTCAATTTTCAAGATAATCACCGCCGCCGCTATCCTCGAATCCGGCCGTGTCGGCACCGACGAGAAGTTCTATTGTCCCGGCTACTACGACGCCGGCAGCCGCGTTTTTAAATGCTGGGACAAGAAGGGGCATGGGCAGGTGTCTTTTATCGACGGCCTGGCCAAATCCTGCGACGTTTACTTCTATAACGCCGGCCAGCGCGCGGGCGCCCTGGCGATAGAGAAGCAGGCGCGGGCTTTCCGGCTGGGGCAGATCTCCGGCATCCCTCTGTCCGGCGAGAAGCCTGGCAACGTTTTCGGCCCGAGCCTGCGCGCCGCCAAGAAAAGCTACTGGTTCATAGGCGATACGCTGAACCAGGCCATAGGCCAGGGCGAGACCCTGATGACCCCGATGCAGGCCGCCGGCGAGATCGCCGCGGTCGCCAACGGGGGGGTCTTTCACCGCCCTTATTACGTGGACCGCATAGTTAAAAGCGACGGCCAGCTTTTTTACCAGGGCAAACCCGAGACTTTGAGCCGCATACAGCTGAAAGACAGCACCTGGCAACTTATCAGGGAAGGCTTGCGCAGCGTGGTGGAGGCGGGTACGGGCCAGGCCGGAAAAATAGCCGGCGCCGAGATCTACGGCAAGACCGGAACGGCGCAGAACCCGCAGGGGAAGGACCATGCCTGGTTCGTAGCTTACGCCACCGTCAACGACGAGCCCTCCAAGATAGCGGTGGCCGTGCTGGTGGAGCACGGCGAGCACGGGGCCTCGGCGGCCGTGCCTATAGCGAAAGCCGTGATAGAGGCCGCCCTGCGCTCGGAACTTCCGGCTAAAAACGCGCCGGCCTCCCTGCCCAGGCTGCCCCATGGCCCGAAACTTCCGCTGCCTTCCGTGCTGCATCCCGGGAGCACCATATGATCTTCACCCCCCAGGGAGGGCTTAAAAAAGGCAGGATAGACTGGGTGCTTTTCCTGGCCGCGATGTTCCTGCTTGCGCTGGGCACGATAGCTATTTTTTCCTCGGTGGCGGTGCTGCCCGGCCAGGCCCGCATAATCAGGGTGCAGCTAATAGCCATACCGTTGGCCATCCTCGTCTTCGGCGCGGCCTGGAGCCTTAACTACCAGGTCTACCAGGACCAGTGGAAATTCGTTTACGGCGTGATCCTGGCTTCTCTCGTCGGAGTTCTTCTGTTCGGAGTTGTGGACAAGGGCGCCAAATCCTGGTACCGCCTCCCGTATTTTTCCATACAGCCTTCCGAGTTCGCCCGCGTCGGGCTTATCCTGGTGCTGGCTAATTTCCTGGACAAGCGCATTTCCAAGATAAAGGAACTCCCCACGGTGCTGGGCGCTTTCGCGCTGTGCGTGCCGGTGTTCCTGCTCCTTATAAAGCAGCCGGACTTTTCCGCGATCCTGATAACCTTCCCGGTGGTCCTGATCATGCTCTTCGCCTCGGGCGCGAGCCTTTTCCACCTTTTCATCATACTCGGCTACGCCTTCATCTCCGCGCTTTTCCCCGTCCTCTGGAGCATCATTACCCTTACCCCCGAGCTCCTGGACAACGTCCTGGTAAACTATTTTTTCCATCTTTCCGATTCCTGGTTCAGCGCTTCCGCCTTCATGGCCTCCGTGGTCTTCGGCTGCTGGCTGCTCTGGCGTCTTTCGGTAAGGCTTTACGCAAATGTCTCCGGAGTCTACTTCGCCGGCGCCGCCCTGGTCCTGATGCTGGGCTTTTTCTCCGGCATGCTGGTGAAGAACCAGATGAAGGAATACCAGCAGAAGCGGCTTGAAGTTTTCCTTTCCCCGGAGACCGACCCGCGCGGCGCGGGCTACAATCTGCTGCAGGCGCGCATAGCCATAGGCTCCGGCGGCATACTCGGGCGCGGCGTATTTTCCGGCACCCAGTCGCGCCTCGGCTTCGTGCCCGAGAGGCACACCGACTTCATTCTGGCCGTCATCGGCGAGGAGCTGGGTTTCTGGGGCATGCTGCTGGTGACCGGGCTTTACGTGCTGCTGATGCGCAGGACGATGCAGGGCGCGCGGCTGGCCCGCGACCGGTTCGGCTACCTGGTGAACTGCGGGATCTTCGGCATGTTCCTGGTATATTTCTGCATAAATTTCGGCATGCTTCTGGGGCTGTCGCCGGTGGCCGGGGTGCCGCTGCCGCTGGTTTCCTACGGCGGCTCCAATTTGGTGGCCACGCTGATGGCGCTGGGCATAGCCGAGTCGGTGTACGCGCGGCGGTACGCTTTGGTCTGAGCTTATGAACGAAGTCCCTAAATCCAGGCTGCGGCTTAAATTCGCCCGGCTAGCGCCGGCGAAAGACCTCAGCCACCTGGAGCAGATAAAGGTGCTGCGCGGCAGGGCCGCGGCCAGCGGCCTGAAATTCTGCCAGGCGGCGGGAGGCAAGCCGATGCCGCGCATGGCCTTCGGCCCGGCCGTCTCGGTGGGCCACGAAAGCCTGTGCGAATACGCCGACCTCTACCTGGAAGAGTTCGTGAGGGAGGACGCGGCGGCGGAGAAGCTGCGGCCGCTGGACGACGCGTCTTTCCGTCTTATTTCGGCGCGCCGCATCCCGGTATTTTTCCCCTCTATAGAGGCGGCCGTGAACGCGGCCGAGTATTTTATGGAGGCGGAGTTCCCGGCGGAGTTCTCGCAGGCCGCGGTGGACGCCTTCCTTGCGCTTAAGAATTTGGCTTACGAAAGGGTGAAACCTTCCGGCGAGCGCAAGACGCTGGACGCGAGAACGCCCGTGCTGGCGGCTTCCTACGATAAGGAGAGCTCGCTGCTGAAGGTCACGCTGAAGCTGGAGCCCGGCAAGAGCGTGAAGCCGGAAATAGTCGCGGAGCTGATGGCGGGGGGGAAGCCCGTTTTCAGGCGCATAGTGCGCAAGGAACTTTACTGGTTCAATTCGGGCGGGAAGCTGGAAGTATTTTAGCTGACGGTTTTAAGGAGCATTTATGGCAAACGCAAAGATCAAGAAAGAAATATTCGCGAACACGTCCTTCGAGGAGACGAGGATAGCGATCCTGGAGTCCGGAAAGCTGGCCGAGCTGTTCTGGGAGCGCCGCAGCTCCGGGAACATCGTGGGCAATATTTATAAAGCCACGGTCGAGAACGTGCTGCCGGGCATCTCCAGCGCTTTCATGGATATCGGGCTGGACAAGAACGCCTATATCTACATCTCCGACGTGCTGGGCAACCAGAAAGAGCCGATAGACAAGCTGCTGAGAAAGGGCCAGGAGGTCATGGTCCAGGTCACGAAGGACGCCATCAGCACCAAGGGCATGAAGGTGACCATGGACGTGTCCCTGCCGGGGCGCTTCCTGGTGCTGACGCCCTTCCAGGAATTCGTGGGAGTTTCCAAGAACATCGAGGACGCGGAGGAGCGCAAGCGGCTCTCCGAGATAATGCGCAAGATCGCCGACACCAAGACCCTCGGCACCAAGGGCTGCATCGTGCGCACCGAGGCGGAAGGCGCCACCGAGGAGGAGATGGAACGCGAGGTGAAGTACCTGCTTAAGATGTGGGACACCGTGCAGGCGCATTTCGATACCGCCAGGCCGCCCGCGCTGCTGCACAAGGATATGGACATGACCATGCAGGTGGCGCGCGACATCCTCTCCGACGAAACCACCATCTACATGCTGGACAACAAGGACGATTTCCACAACGTGCAGGAATTCGCCGCGAAGATCTCCCCGGACCTGAAGGACCGGATAAAGCTGTACGACAGCAAGACCCCGATCTTCAAGGCCTTCAATATCGAAAAAGAGATAGACGAGCTGCGGCGCGTAAAAGTGCCGCTCCCTAACGGGGGCAGCATCATCATCCAGGAGGCGGAGTCCCTGTGCGCGATAGACGTGAACACCGGCCGCTTCACCGGCTCCAAGTCGCAGGAGGAGACCGTGACCGCCACCAACATCGAGGCGGCCCTGGAAGCGGCGCGGCAGCTCAGGCTGCGCAATATCGGCGGCATCATCGTGATCGACTTCATCGACATGAAGAAGGCCGCGAACCGCCACAAGGTGGTCAGCGTCATGGAGGCCGCGGTGAGCCGCGACCGGGCCAAGATCCGGATACTTCCCATCACCCGCCTGGGCCTGGTGGAGATGACGCGCGAGCGCAAGCGCGAGAGCACCGTAAGCCTGCTTACCGAGGAGTGCCCCGAGTGCCACGGCTGCGGCCGCGTGCTCTCCAGCGAGACCATCCGCATAAAGATACAGCGCGAGATCCACAATATCACGATGGGCCGCCCCGGCGGGAACCTGAGGATAGTGACTCATCCCATCCTCTGCGAGGTGCTCAAGAAAAAGCAGGGGATGATAGAGAAGAACGTGCACCGCAGCGTGAAGCTGGCCGCCGATCCGCAGCTTACCTGGGAAGACTACCGGATAATACTCGAATAAGGACCGGGGGTCGGGAGTCGAGCAAAGCGAGGCCGTGCTTGTCGGGGAGCGAAGATCGGAAATCGGGAGCCGGGGATCAGAGAGGGAGTTTATGCTGAAAAGATTGCTTGTGTTCATGTTCGTGGCGGCGGCGCTTTGCCAGCCGGTTCAGGCGCGGGTGGACGAGGTGACCTATCTCAAGAACGGGGTTTATACCGGGAAGATAGGCACTTACGCGCTGAGCGGGACGGTTTACCTCGACGCCGGGCAGGCGGCCAAGCTTATCGGGGGGAAGATCTACTGGTACCCCGTCTCCGGCAAGCTGCTGCTGCAGATAAAGGGCAAGAAAGTGGTGTTTTTCATGAAGTCCGATTCGGTCATCATCAACGACGAGACCGAGCAGTTCCCCAACCCGATGATAGTGCGCGGCGGGAAGGCCTTCCTTGCGCTGAACTTCTTTATCTCCAAGCATTTCTCGGACGCGTTCGGCTTCAGGCTGGAGTATAACCAGGCCACCGGTGCGCTGACCGCGCAGCGGGAGGTCAACATAACCTCTATCAATTACTTCTCCCACCAGGACAAGACGAGGATCGTGGTCTATATGGAGGAGCCGCTGGAGTTCCAGTCCTCCCAGAAAGAGAATAACCTTTTCAAGGTGACCATCCTCGGCGGGGTTGTCGGCCGCGAGGAGAAGCTCAGCGTGGGCGACGGCGTCGTACGCGGAGTCGACCTGCTGCAGGAAAATAAAATGGCCCGTCTCGTGATCAACCCGGACGCTAATTTCGGCAAGGTCAGCGTTTTCAGGCTTTCCGACCCCGACCGCCTCGTCATAGACGTCTCGAAGCTGGACGTGCCGGTGCAGCAGAGCATCACGGGCGAAGCCGCCGGGGAGCCTGGCGCCATCCCCGTCATAGCTCCCTCCGCAGGGGGCTTCGAAACGGGGGCCGCTGCCGCCGTCGCGGGCGGAGCGTCCTCGTCCACGGCGGGGATGAATATCCCGGACAAGCTGGAGGTGGGCGGCGCGGGTCGTAAAAAGATAGTCATAGACGCGGGCCACGGCGGCAAGGACCCGGGCGGAAAAAAACTTTTCGGGCTGAAGGAAAAGGACCTGAACCTGCTTATAGCCAAAGAGCTCTACGACCAGCTCAAAGCCGAGGATAATTTCGACGTCCTGCTTACCCGCGGCACGGACGAGTTCATCCCGCTGGCCGACCGCTCGGTCATGGCCAATAATTTCAAGGCGGACCTCTTCATCTCCATTCACGCCAACGCCTCGCGCGACAGGCGCGAGAGGGGTTTTGAAATTTACTTCATGTCCGAGAAGGCGTCCGACCCCTGGGCCGCCGAAGTGGCCGACTACGAAAACTCCGTCATCAGCCTCGAGGACGGGGCGGAGCAGGGCGATCCTGCGGCCATGCTGCTGCACTCCATGGCCCGCAACGAATATCTTAACGAGGGCAGCCGGCTGGCCGGCCTTGTCACCGCGGAGATGGAGAAGCGCACCCCCTTCGTGAACCGCGGGGTGAAGCAGGCCGCCTTTTACGTGCTCAGGGGCACCTACTCCCCCGGCATTCTGGTAGAAACGGGCTTCATGACCAATTCCTCCGACCAGAAAAGCATGAACGATAAAAAAGTGCGCACGAAGGTGGCTAACGCCATCTATAGAGCGGTGATGAAATACGGAGAGCTGAAGAAGTGGCACTAGCAATCGACAATCGGGAATCGAGGATCGAGAATCCTCGGAAGCAGAGCTGGTAGTTTTCTTCTGATCCCCGATTCCCGATTCTTGATCTATAATTATGAAGAACAGCGAAAGGCCGATCGGTATTTTTGACTCGGGGCTCGGCGGGCTTACGGTTTTCAAAGAACTGCGCTCCCTGCTGCCGGGAGAGGACCTTATCTATTTCGGCGACACCGCCCGGGTTCCCTACGGCACGAAGTCGGCCGAGGCCGTCCTGTCCTTTTCAAAGGAGATCACCGCCTTCCTGCTAGGAAAAAAGATAAAATTCCTGATAGTGGCCTGCAATACGGCCTCCTCGCTGGCGCTGGACGAAATAAGAAAACTTTCCCCGGTGCCCGTAATGGGAGTTATACAGCCGGGCGCGGAGGCCGCACTGAAAGCGGTTCCGGCCGGCGGCCGGGTCCTCGTCACCGGGACCTCGGCCACGGTGAACAGCCGCGCTTACTCCCGGGCCCTGGCGGAGTCAGGCCGCGGGATAAAGGTGACGGAAAAGGCCTGCCCGCTGTTCGTACCGCTAGTGGAGGAAGGCTGGTGCTCGAAGCCGGCCGCGGCGCTGACGGCGCGCGAATATCTAGCGCCGTTCAGGGGGAAAGCCGACGTTCTCATACTCGGCTGCACCCATTACCCGCTGCTGAAAAAAGTGATCGCGCGGGTGATGGGTCCGCGCACCAGGATAGTCGATTCCGCGCTGGCGGCCGCGGTAAGCGCCAGGAACGAACTGGCGGGACTGGGCCTGCTTAACCGGGCCCGGAGAGGGCGCTCCGAGTTCATCGTCAGCGACGCGCCGGAAAGATTTTCCGAGTTGGCTTTAAAGCTGCTGAAGATCCGGACAGGCAGGGTTGCGGTCAAGAGGTTCTAGCTAAGGGAGGCTTAAGTATATGAACAAAACTTTAATCGCGGCGCTGCTGCTGGTTTGCGCTGGACCGCTTTACGCGAAGGAGCCGTCTAAAAAGATAAAAGCCGAGATGGCCGCGCTCACGGCCGCTACCACGCAGCAGATGGCCCTGGACTCCGTACAGAGCAAGAAGGCCGAGCAGGCGAAAGCCGCCGCGGCCAAGCAGGAACAGGACGCCGAGGAATCCGTCGTCATGATCGATTCGAAGACCGAGGAGACCGAGTCTCCCGCGGCTTACGGCATGGAGGGGGAAGACCGGCTGGTCCCCGGCGGGCTCCCTTCTTCCTACGGGCAGTGCAAAGGCACTATCACCGACGCCGGCCGGAATATAATGATCTTTGAGAGCCTCGACGACGGCTCCCTCTCTTTCGTCCAGGTGACGGTGGGGAAGGCCAATGTTTCCTGGAAACTTATAGACCGCGTACCGCGCAGCGCCGACTAGACGGCAGGCGGCCGGGGAGCTCCACGTTTTAAAACCAAATACTTCCCCGTTCCGAGAATGCTAAAATATATTTAACGGCCGCGCGTTTCCCGCCGGCCCCGAGAGGTACAATATGAAAAGAAAAGACCTTGTAAGACACCTTGTAAGCAAAGGCTGCGTGCTTTCCCGCGAGGGCGGAAAGTATTCTGTTTTTATGAACCCGGTCACCAACAAGGAAGTCCCGGTTACCAGGCATACCGAAATAGCCGATTTTACCGTGCGCAAGATCTGCCGGGACCTGGGAGTAGACCAGCCCTGAAGCTGAGGGCGAAGGATCAAGGATGAGGGATGAAGGAAAGAAGCGCGGGGGAACAAAGAGGTCTTCTCTGCCCCTGGTCTTTTATCCTTTATCCTTTATTATTTTCGCCTGCGCCTGCGCGTCGGCGAAGCTGGACGTGATCCAGGTGGGCCCCTGGTTCGCCCCGCGCGACTGGCGCAAAGTAGAGGTCTATTCCTCGCGCGGCGAGACGAGCGCCCCCTGGGGCGGGATAGCCATTATCCACAGCGAAAGGGTCAGCGCGAAAACCGGCGAGGCTGCCCTTGAGGGGCTTAAGCTGCAGGCCCGTAAAAAAGCGGCGGAGCTCGGCGCCGACGGCGTGATACTGACGGTGGACTCCGCCCCGTCCGGACCGCAGATGGGCGTTTACCAGGAGCCGGAGATCTTCCTGAGCGCGCTGGCCATAAAATATGTCACAGAAGTCTCCACCTCCCCAGTCAAATAAGATACGCATCGCTTTCGACCGCGCGGAAGCCGTCACCTGGCGCGGCCGCGGCATAGTGATAGACCTGTTCAGGTTCTCCAATACCATCTGCGCGCTTCTGGAAAGCGGGCGCCGCGACGTGAGGGTCTACGCCACCCCGGCGCTGGCGCTGGCGGCCCGCGGCCGGCAGAAAGATTCGGACCTCTTCTCCGAGATAGACATGGGGCCCGGCGTGGACCAGTACGACAATTCCCCTTATACCGCGCTCTACGGCTCCGACCCTTCCCGCCCCGCGCTTTCGGTCACTAATTCCGGGTCCCCGGCCGCCGCCTCCCTGCTGCTGGCCGAAGAGATCCTGGTGGCCTGCTTCGCTAATTTCCCGGCCCTGGTCTCTTATTGCCTCGCGGGCCCGAAGCCCACTCTTATCGTGCCTGCCTGCCTGTTCTACGACAGCCGACACGTAGAAGACATGATCTGCGCCCGCGCGCTGGCTGAGGAAATGGAGGGGCGGGATATTTTCGAGCAGGCCCTGCAGGAGATACACTCCAGCGGCAGGGTCCTGGATTTTATCGCCGGCAGGCCGGAAACCGGCAAGCGCGATATGGAAATGGCGCTGAAAAAAGGCCATATGAAAACCGTCCCGCGGATAAAATTCAAGGCCGGCGCGGGCATTGTGGACGACGCCGCGAAGCATAAGGCAAAAGAATGAAAGCTAAAAAAGCTGTCGTGCTCTTTTCCGGCGGGCTGGATTCCACTACGGCCCTGTGCTGGGCCTTGTCCAAGGGCTATGAATGCCTGGCCGTGTCGTTCGACTACGGGCAGCGCCACTCCCGCGAGAACGCCGCCGCCCGCGCCATTGCCAGGCGCCTCGGGGTTAAACTTTACGAAATAAAACTGGACTTCCCCTGGTTTAATACCAGCTCGCTGGTCAACGGCGGGATGAAGCTGCCCGACGTCAAACTGTCAAAGATAGGAAAGAAGGGAGACATCCCCTCTACTTATGTGCCCGGGCGCAACCTGGTTTTCGCCTCCGCCGGTTTTTCCCTGGCCGACGCCGAGGGGGCCGCGGCCGTGGTCCTCGGCCCCAACGTGGTGGATTATTCCGGCTACCCCGACTGCCGCCCGGCTTTTTACCGCGCCCTTGAAAAAGCCGCCGCGCACGGGACCCGGAGCGGCGCGGGGGGGAAGAGGATAAAATTGCTCACGCCCCTTATCAAACTTAGCAAGGCCGGCATAGCCCGCCTCGCGCTGAAGCTCGGGGCCCCGCTGGAGCTTACCTGGTCCTGCTACAGCGGCGGGAAGAAACCCTGCGGCCATTGCGATTCGTGCAAACTGCGGCAGAAAGGCTTCGCGGACGCCGGTCTTAAAGACCCGGCGCTGGTATAAGGGCAGAGTGAAAAATATTAAAGCGCCTGTTTCCGAGATCTTCTGCTCCGTCCAGGGCGAGGGCCTTTACTGCGGGCAGCGGCAGGTCTTCCTGCGCTTCGCGGGCTGCAATCTGGCCTGCGGCTATTGCGACGAGCCGGCCGCGCTGGACGCTTCGGCTGCGGCGCTTATGACCTGCGCGGAGGCCGCGGCGGCGGTTATAAAGCTGGCCCGCGCGAAAAAATCAAAGCACGTTTCGCTTACCGGCGGAGAGCCGCTGCTGTACTGGCGGTTCATAAAAGCGCTCGCCCCGGCGCTGAAAAAATCCGGACTTACCCTCCACCTCGAAACGAACGGCGTGCTCCATGAGGAGCTTTTAAAAGTAGCGGGGCTCGCCGACGTCATAGCTATGGATATAAAGCTCCCCTCCTCCACGGGGCAGAAAGCGCGCTGGGCGGAACATAAGAAGTTCCTCTCCTCCGCCCCGGAAAAAACCTTTATCAAAGCCGTGGTGACCTCTAAAACTAAAATTACGGAGCTTAAAAAGGCCGTCGACCTGGCGGCCTCGGTCAGCCCAGGGATCCATTTTTTTATACAGCCGGCCACGGCGCGGAAGGCCGGGGAGAAACCGCCGTCGGCTAAATTCGTGGAGGAAGCGGCCTGTTACGCCGCCTCCAGGCTGAGCCGGGTCAAAGTTCTGCCGCAGCAGCACCCGCTGTGGGGGATAAGATAATCGAGGATCGTAGAGGGGGAAAGAATTATGTCGGACGGAACTTTTATCGTGGATTGTCCCTGCTGCAAAGCGCGCATAGAGGTGGACAGCAAGAGCGGCAAGGTGCTGCGCCAATGGGAGAAGCCGGCGGTCAAGGAAGGCGGCGACCCGATGCAGGAAGCTATAAAAAAAATGAAAGAGGACAAGCTCCGCCTGGACAGCTACTTCTCCAGCGCCGGTAAATCCCTGGAGGATAAAAAGAAGGAGCTCGACGAAAAGTTCGAAAAAGAGAAGAAGCGCATAAAGGATTCAGGCGACACCTCCAGGCCGGAATCACCCTGGGACCTGGACTAAGAACCTTTTCCGCCTGCCCCAAGGGCCCACGGCAGCGTGGGCCTGTTTTTTTAGGATTTGTTCCCTTACGGCTCTATTAATAACGAGCGGGGGGGAGCTAGAATATAAGTGTGAAAATAACTATAACCTTCCAGGCCGTTCTTCTTCTCGTTCTATGCTCACGATCGGTTTCCGCGCAGGTAGCTTACAGCCCTGCCGTTAACGACGCTAAAACCAGGGATTTCGAAGCGAAAATAGCCAGGACCGCGCAGGAACTCGGGATCAGCGTATATGAAGATCTTCCCGTATCCGCGGCCCGGTCCGCGGCGCCGCAGGCCGCTCCCGCATATGCAAAAATAGTCCGGCCGGCGCCTTTCCGGGTTCCGGAAGTTCCTAAGCCGGAGCAGCAGCCCCCGGCCGGCAACAGCATGCCTATCGGAAATGTCTGGGGCTATGCGCCGATGGCCTACCATACTATAAGCGCTCAGCTGGCCGATTCCGGCTTCGTGCCCTGGGCGGACGCCGCTCCCGGTTTCGACGAGATCTCCCTCAAAGCGGCGGCCGCGGTCAAAAATTCAAGGTACGAAGCGCGGAAGGCCGGAGCGGCCTCGCTCCTGCTTGACCAGGGCTTTATAAACGAGATGGAAGCACTTACCGGGTCGAAGTTCCTCCCAGGCGGCGCGGTCGACTACCTCGTGAACGGACCCGCCTCTTTCGCGCAAAAAGACCGCCTGATGAGGGAAGCCAAAAAAACAATTTACGTGGCCACCTACGCCATCTACGACGACGTTACCGGCGACGAGACCACCGAGATCCTCCTGGCCAAAAAGAAGGAGGGCGTGGACATCAAGTTCATGACCGACAATAAGCTGGCCTACGTTTTCGGCGGCAAGAATTTAAAGCGCCTGGCGGCGGCCGGCATAGACGTAGTGCGCTACCAGGAGAGCCCCAGGACCCACGATTACCTGCACGTAAAAATGATGATAGTGGACGGGGAATACGCCATCGAGGGCGGAATGAATTTCGGAGACCCTTATTCCCACAAGAACCCGGACGGGCTGAAGTGGCGGGATACGGACGTCCTCTACACCGGGCCGGCCGTGACCGACTCCGTGAAACTTTTCGCGGGGATGTGGAACTCCCAGGTCAAAGAACCGTCCAGGCGCGTAGCCGCGCCTCGGAGCCCCGCGGCCGGGACCGGCTCCGCCCGCATTTCCGTGCTCCTGCAAAACCCGCCCAGCCTTACCCCGCCGATACTTTTAAGCATACTGAAAGCCATACAGGGCGCCACGGACCGGATTAACATAGAGAACGCCTACATCGTCGCCATACCGGCTTTCACCCAGGCGGTAATAGAGGCCCGGGCGCGCGGAGTGGAGGTGAACATCCTCACCAATTCAAAGGAGAGCATAGACTCGGACGGGAAATCTTTCGCGGATACCATAATCAAGGGGATGAAGGTTTTTGCCGACGCCGGGGTTAACGTCTACCTCAAGCAGGGGCAGACCCTCCATTCCAAGTTCATGACAGTGGACGGGGTTTTCTGCAGCCTGGGCTCGTACAATTTGCACCCCAGGAGCGAAAGGTACGATACGGAGCTAAATATCAGCGTGCTGGACCGCGATTCTACGGCCCGGCTGGACTCGGTTTTTTCCAGCGACATAGCCGAGGCTAAAAAAATGTCTTCGGAAGACCTTTCCGGCAAGCCGGGCTGGCTGTCAGGCATAATGGAGAACTATTTCTACTCCCAGCTCTCGCCTCAAAAATAGGAGAAGGCGGCGGCCGAACGGGAAGCCGGGGTTTTTCAGCCCCGGCTTCCCGTTTTTTATCGTGGCAAAAACACTCTAAAAAACCTAAAATATAGGACGGATGCATAAAGATTTGCAGGAAATACTCGTTTCCAGCGCGGAGCTGGACGCGGGCGTAAAAAAGCTGGGCGAGCGGATCTCCAAAGATTACGCCGGCCGCTGCGTCACCCTGGTAGGGGTGCTTAAGGGCTGCGTGCTTTTCATGTCGGACCTGGCCAAGAATATCTCCCTGGATACCCGCATGGATTTCATGATGCTCTCCTCGTATTCCGGCACCCATTCCACCGGCGTGGTGCGCATCCTGCTGGACCTCAAGGAGAGCATAGAGGACTGCGACGTGCTGATAGTGGAGGATATCGTCGACTCCGGCCTGACGATGGAGTATATGCTGCAGAACCTTAAGACCCGCCGCCCCAGGTCGCTCGAGATCTGCACGCTGCTGGACAAGCCCAGCCGCCGCCGGGCGCAGGTCCCGATAAAATACACCGGCTTCACCATCGAGGATAAGTTCGTGGTGGGCTACGGGCTGGACTATAACGGGATCTACAGGAACCTGCCGTATATCGGGGTCCTCAGCAAAGAAGCGATAGAAGGAAAAAAAATATGCCGCTGAAAAAAAATTTAAGGCAGCTCCTGTTCTGGTTCCTGGCGTTCACGCTTTTCGTGGCCGTCTACCAGAACATGAAGGGCGTGGAGAAGGAGCGCCAGCTCCCCTATTCCGAGTTCAAGCAGAAGCTGCGCGACAAGCAGATCACGGACGTCAGCGTGCGCCAGGACCTGATCAGCGGCAAAATGAAAGAGGGCGACAAGACGGTCTCCTTCAAGACCATCCCGATGACGGATGCCAAGCTGATAGAGGATATGGAAGGCGCCGGCGTGACCAATTTCAAGGCCGAGGCCGACCGGGGCTGGATAGCCGGGCTGATACTCAATATCGGCTGGATCCTGATCTTCGTCTTCATCTGGTGGTTCCTGTTCATACGCCAGGCCCAGATGGGCGGCAAGCAGGCCATGGCCTTCGGGAAATCGAAGGCCAAGCAGCAGGACCTTAAGAAGCAGAAGGTCACTTTCAAGGACGTGGCGGGCTGCGACGAGACCAAGGAAGAGCTGAAAGATATCGTGGATTACCTCAAGAATCCGAAGAAATACCAGACGCTGGGCGGCGAGCTGCCCAAAGGCGTGCTGCTCTACGGCTCCCCCGGCACCGGCAAGACGCTCCTGGCGCGCGCCGTAGCGGGCGAGGCCGGCGTGCCTTTCTTCACGGCCTCCGGCTCCGAGTTCGTCGAGATGTTCGTAGGCGTAGGCGCCAGCCGCGTGCGCGACCTGTTCGAGCGGGCCAAGAAGAGCGCCCCCGCCATCATTTTCCTCGACGAGTTGGACGCCGTCGGGCGGTCCCGCTTCGCCGGCATCGGCGGCGGGCACGACGAGCGCGAGCAGACCCTGAACCAGATGCTGGTGGAGCTTGACGGCTTCGAGTCCAAGGAAGGCATAATTTTGATAGGCGCCACCAACCGGCCCGACGTGCTGGACACCGCGCTGCTGCGGCCCGGCCGCTTCGACCGCCGGATAAACGTGCCCGTCCCCGACATTAAGGGCCGCCTGGAGATCCTGAACGTGCACGCGAAAAAGATAAAGCTCACCCCCGACACGGACATGTCCGTGATAGCCCGCCACACGCCCGGCTGCACTGGCGCGGACCTCTCCAATATCGTGAACGAGGCCGCCATCCTCGCCGCCAAGAAAGAACAGAAATCGGTGGACCTGAAGGACCTGGAGGAGGCTATCGAGAAGATGCTGGCCGGCCCCCAGCGCAAGTCCCGGATAATTTCGGACAGCGAGAAGCGGGTGGTGGCTTACCATGAGGCCGGTCACACTCTGGTGGCGAAGACCCTCCCCGGCTGCGACCCTGTGCACAAAGTGACTATCATCCCGCGCGGGCCCGCGCTGGGCTATACCATGCAGATGCCGCTCGAGGACAAGTACCTTACCTCCAAGACCGAGATCCTGAACCGGATCTGCGTGCTGCTGGGCGGCCGCGCCGCCGAGGAGATCGCCATAGGCGAGATCACTACCGGCGCCCACGACGACCTGAACAAGGTTACAAGTTTCGTGCAGAAGATGGTGATGGAATTCGGCATGAGCGAGAAGATCGGCCTGCAGTCCCTCAAGAAGGACGAGTCCGAGGTTTTCCTGGGCCGCGACATAATGCGCCAGGCCGGCTATTCCAATGAGACCGCCCGCATCGTGGACGAAGAGATCAAGCGCATCATCAGCGACAGCTATATGAAGGCCAAGGCCGCGCTCACGGGCAACCGCAAGGCGCTGGACGCGATAGCGGCCCGCCTGATAGAGAATGAAGTTATCGACGCCGCGGAGATAGATTCCCTGATGGCCGCCGCCAAGGCCGTCTGAGGACAGGGGGGAGCAACGGATGTACCTGCAGTACGCTAAGAACCTTGCCGATATCGCGGTGGTATACTATATCGTATACCGCCTGATATTGCTGCTTAAGGGCACGCGCGCCATGCAGGTTATCTGGGGCGTTTTTATCCTGGCCGTCATCACCGCCGTGGCCAAATACCTGAACCTTTCCGCTACCGTCTGGCTGATGCAGCAGTTCTGGCTGGCCGGCATGTTCCTCCTTATAGTGGTCTTCCAGCCCGAGATCCGGTTCGCGCTCGCCAATATCGGCTCGAATCCGCTGGGCCGGGTGATGGTGTCCCAGGAGTACCGCTTCATAGGCGAAATGATGGAGGCCGTCCGCGCCGCCGCCGCGGAGAAAATGGGGATGCTGATAGTGCTGGAGCAGGACATGGCGCTGCGCGACATCGTAGAGACGGGGGTGCGCATAAACGGCGAGGTCTCCAAGGAGATGCTGCTGACGGTTTTCCACATAAACACCCTGCTTCACGACGGCGCGGCCGTCATAGCCAATAACAGGCTGGTCGCGGCCGGCTGCATTCTGCCGCTGACGGAGCAGCAGGAGCTTTCAAAGATACTAGGCATGAGGCACCGCGCCGCGCTGGGCCTCAGCGAAGTGGCTGACGCGATCATAATCATAGTTTCCGAGGAGACCGGGACGCTGTCGGTGGCCCGCAACGGGAAGCTCCAGCAGGCCGTCGATCCGAAGGACCTCGAGGCCATGCTGTACCAGCTCTACCGCTCGAAAGCCGAGAAGACCCTGCTCAGGAAAGCCCCGCGCCCTGAGGCCCAGGCCGCCCCTCACGCGGCGCCGCCGCAGGCCTAACCGTATGAATATCCAGGAACTTTTTACCCGGAACTGGCAGATAAAACTGCTCTCCCTCATCATAGCCCTGCTTATCTGGTACTTTATAACGGGCGGCGCTTAAAAGGAAATAAGCCTATGGCCTCTGTCTCCGTTTACGCTCACAGGGGGGGTATGCTTAAGGCCCCCGAAAATACCGTGGCCGCCTTCAAGGCGGCTTTTTCAGCCGGGGCCGACGCCGTGGAATGCGACATCCGCCGCACCGCCGACGGGCAGTTCGTGGCCTTCCATGACTCCGGGACCGGCAGGGTCTGCGGCCGGGACTGGAAGATCGCGGCCACCTCGTGGCCGCATTTGAAAAGCCTGCGCGTGCTCGGGAAGGAGCCCATCCCGCACCTGGACGATATCCTTAACCTTATGATACTGCATCCCGGCAGGGAATTCTATTTCGAGATGGCGCTTGAAAAAGAGGCCGACGCCGCGGACCTGGCCCTGCAGATAAAAAGGGCGGGCGTACAGAGCCGCGCCTTCCTGCTTACCTACTCCTGCCGGAGCGGTTTCCTTGCGGCCGCGCGCGCGGCCGTGCCGGGCGTGGGACTGGCGGTCATGCCGCTTTTCCCCTCGGACATGCTTACCACGGCCGTGAAGACCGGCGCCTCGAAGGTCTGCGCCGGCTGGATCGACTGGCCGCTGACGAAACAGCTTTTTTACGCAGGCGCTTCGGCGTTCGATTTTAAAAAGCAGGCGGAAGAGGCGGCCCTGGCCGGAGTGGAGATCTCCGCCGGCATAGCCAACCACCCGCGCGACGTGCGCCGCCTTCTTGATCTGGGCGCCAAAGCCGTGTGGACCGACGACGTGGAGATGGCGGTGAAATATGTATAAAAGAATACTGCTGGTCGACGACGATAAGCTGGTGCTGAACTCCACCCGGCGCTACCTCGAGGACCGCGGCTTCACTGTCGCCGCCGCGGACAACGGGGCCGAGGCGGTGGCACTGGCGCGCGAGTCGAAGCCGGACCTGGTCATAACCGACGCGCAGATGAAGGGTCTGGACGGCTTCGCGCTCTGCAAGGCCTTGAAGGAGACCGAAGGCTTTACCGGGGTTCCGGTCATAATAATTTCAGGCAGCAAGATCAGCGAGGAAGATATCCTGGCCGGCTATAACAAGGGCGCCGACGATTATATCCTTAAACCTTTTTCTTTCCCGGTCCTGCTGGCCAAGGTGAAGGCGGTCATGAAGCGCTACGAGGGCGTGGCGGAGAAAACGGAGAAGATAAAGAAGCTTGGCATGGTGATCGACCCTTCGGGGCGGACCGTGACGATCAAGAGCTCCGTGATAAATCTTACCCGCAAAGAGTTCGATCTGCTGATGGCGCTGATAACCGAAGAGGGCCGGCTGCTGGGCATCCCGCACCTCCTGGAGACGGTCTGGGGCTACGACCCGGCCAGCTACAATGACCCGCATACGGTCGGGGTGCATATTTCATCCCTCCGCAAAAAGCTCGGCCATGAAATAGGTGAGCACATCACCAGCGTCACCGGCCACGGTTACAAATTCGAATAACTTCCACATGGTTCTGGCCGGGCGGTACGGCGACCGGAACGCAAAACGCGTTCGGCCACACCGTGGCCTCACTCGGTATTCGCCCGCCGGGCTATGCAACCGGCGGGCTCAACGACGGTTTTGCTAACCCGGCCGCCGTGCCACCCTTAACCCCATCCTTTGCGCAGTTTTCAAAGCAAAGTATCCAAAGTTACATTTGACCGAAATTTGATAATTTTTTGGTTTTTACCGTATTCCCCTCTGATAGAGTATTAACGTGGAAAGGAGGGGTTATGAAAACGGTAAATTCGGCCTTAAAAATAACTTTCGCAGCCGCCTTCGGGCTGATCCTCGGCGCCCCCCATAACTCCTTCGCGGAAGACGCCTACAAGAAAATGGCGAACGACTTCGCTAAGTACTCCACCGACAAAAAAGTCAAGAACGTGACCGTGGTCGGTTTTTCGCGCAAGGCCCGCACTTCCCGCGAGGAGAGCGAATATTTCTCGGAGAAGCTCATCTCCTGCCTGGTGGCCTCGGGCAAGGTCAACCTGCTCGAGCGGTCGCAGCTGGACAAAGTGCTGGAGGAGCGCAGCCTCTCGGCCTCCGGGGTGGCGGAGGAGGGCGCGG
The DNA here is from genome assembly GCA_028713125.1 of Elusimicrobiales bacterium. Lineage (GTDB taxonomy): Bacteria > Elusimicrobiota > Elusimicrobia > Elusimicrobiales > UBA9959 > UBA9959. Next base: position 103,076 of record JAQTOU010000002.1, read on the forward strand.
ACGGCGGCAGGAAAAAGATAGACCCGAGTAACGCGATAATCGTGGGCACCATCTTCGGCACTAAAGAACATCTTAAAATAATAGCCAAGATGATAGACCCGGTTACCGGCGCGGTGCTGCATACCGTCGAGGGCCAGACCGAAAGGCAGTGGGAGATACTGCCGGAGCGGCCCGATTTTGAATTCGAGGTGCCGGACCTGCGGATGGTGGCGGCCATGTTCAGCGATGAGGAGCCGGAGCTCAGGCCCGAGCTCTCCAATTTCCGCGACGCGCCCGCCAGCCTCAATACCGACAGCTGCAATACCCGCCGCGCGCGCCTCGCTTCCATGCAGACGGCGGCCCTCGACGCCAAAGCGAAGTACTGGGCGCTGCAGATGCGCGACCCCAACTTCAAAAGCAGGAAGCTCACCCGCAACCCCGGCGGGGAAATAAAGAATAATGAGGACAGGAAGAGATTCTACGCCCTGCTCCAGGCCTATCACCGCTCCCCGGAGCTTCCCAGGCTTTCAGTGCCGGAGATGAACGCCGTGATAACGATCATGGACGAGGAGGGAAAGATCTCGGACGAATGCGGGCTGCACTAAGAGGCGGCCGCCAACCAGCGGTCGAAGGTAAAGAGGTGTCAGCAGCCGAGGACTTTCTCAACCAGGTTCCTGATCTCGTCTATGCCGAAGGGTTTTATAAGGAAGCCCTCCAGCTCCACGCCGGGCACCAGGGGGGTGCTTATGTTGGAGACGGAGCCGGTGATGGCTATGATCTTTATGGCGGGGAGCATATCGCGGATCCTTTTTATGACCTCTTCGCCGCGCATATCCGGCATTTTCAGGTCGCAGATGACCGCGTCGAAATCTTTTTGTTTAAGCAGCTCGAGCGCGGCGGCCCCGTTGTCCGCCTCGCTTATCTCCCAGCCGCGGCTGGCCAGCGCGCGCCGCACGTAATTCCGGACCAGGTCCTCGTCGTCCACTATAAGTATTCTTTTTGCCATAAACGGAAAGCCGTCAGGCCGGCAGGCCTATGGTGAAGGTCGTGCCCCCGTTGGGGCGGTTGTGAGCCTTTATCGTGCCGTTATGCCTGTTTATGATGCCAAGGCAGACCGAAAGCCCCAGGCCCGTGCCCTTGCCTACAGGTTTGGTGGTGAAGAAAGGGTCAAAAACGCTAGCCAGTATTTCAGGCTTTATCCCGGTCCCAGTATCGGAGACCGTGGTCATTATCATCTCCCGGCCAGCCGGGTCCTTCAGGAGGCTGGTTCCCACGGTAAGCTCGCCGCCCTCCGGCATTGCGTCGCGCGCGTTAGTGAACAGGTTCAGGAAAACCTGCATCAGCTGCTGGTAGTCCCCGGTCACCATCGGGAGGCCCTGTCCGAACTCCCTGGCTATGCGCACGCTCTTAAGCTCCATCTGGCGCGCGCAGAGGGTCAGTGTTTCCTCTATGACTTCGTTTATGTTAACCGGTTCCATGCGAGTCTTTTCCTGCCGGGCGAAAGAGAGCAGGGAAACTATGATCTTCTTGCAGCGGAAGACGGCTTTCTCTATATCTTTCAGGTCAGTGAAATTCTGGCTGTCTGGCTTGGTATTTTCCAGAACGAGCTGGGTAAGGCCGAGTATGCCCGAGAGCGGGTTGTTGATCTCATGCGCTAGCCCGCCCGCGAGCTGGCCCAGCGCGGACATCTTTTCCGCCTGGATCAGCTGCGACTGGGTCTCCTGCAGCTGGCGGTAGAGGTTGGAGTTCCTGAGCGCCAGGTTCACCAGGGAGCCGAAGATCTTCGCCCTTTGCAGATCTTCCTCCGTGAAATATTCGCCCTCCTGGGTGCGGTTTATATTTATCAGGCCGGAGGGCTTGTTCTCCTCCATCAGCGGCAGGAAGAGCGCGCATTTTATCCCGCTTATGCCGGGCAGGTCGGAGAAGGCCTTGTCCCTGGCCGGTTCGTCGACAAGTATGACGGATTTAGTTTCCCCGCCAAGGCGCCCCATCATCCTGTCGCAAAGGCCGAGCCTCGAGTTAAGGCGCGCCTCGTCCTCCAGGCCCTCCGAGACCGCCACTTTCAGGCGGCCGCCCTTATCCGGCAGCACCAGCAGCGATTCCTCGGCTTTGAGTATCCTCGTCACCGAGTCGATGGTAACGCGCAGAAGTTCCTCCGGCTTGATGGTGGAGAAAATGGCTTTTGTGATATCGTTGAACTTGCGCTTCTCAAGCGCTTTTCCCACCACGGCCAGGAGTTCCTTGATCTCGAAGGGCTTGTGCAGATAGTCGAAGGCGCCCTTGCGCATGCTCTGTATGGCCGTCCCCATGGTCCCGTGCCCCGTCGCGATTATTACCTCCAGCTCCGGGTCTATCTTTTTCATCTCGCCCAGGGCGGTGATGCCGTCCATGCCCGGCATCTGGATGTCCGTGATCACCAGGTCGAATTTTTCGGCGGCTATTTTCTTCACCGCCTGCTCTCCGTCGTAGACCACCGAGACCGCGTAGCCGTGCAGCTGCAGGGAGGCGGAGATCATCTCCGCTATCTGCGGTTCATCGTCCACCACGAGGATGCTGGCTTTATTGGTCATAGGTTAGAACAATTGTATAAAATTAGCCCCGCGATAAAGCCGGGCAGGCCCCGGGCAATTAAAAAGCCCCCTGCGGGGCTTTTTAATCAGCGCTATCCTGCGCTTCTTCCTGGACACAAAGAACTTTTTGCGAAGTAAAAAGTTCGGAGAGGGAGGGATTCGAACCCTCGAAGGTTTGACCCTTACAGGTTTTCGAGACCTGCTGTTTCAACCGCTCACACACCTCTCCATAGATCTGGCGGAAGGGGAGGGATTCGAACCCACGGTACGGATTAACCGTACATCGGTTTTCAAGACCGACGCCTTAAACCACTCGGCCACCCTTCCCTTATAAGCGCTGCCCGGGCACTGCACATGGCGCGGTCAGTAATGATATAATATAAAATTATATAAGACAGTTAACAGCGGCCGCCCTGATAGCATAGCTCTTATGGCGGTACTAGCATAGCTTCGGGGCTTACATAAATGGGCAAACTTTTCGGAACTGACGGCATACGCGGCATCACCTGGGACTACCCATTTACCCCGGATTTTATACGCAAGATCGGCTATGCGGCCTCCCTGGTCCTTCCGAAATACAAAAAAAGGGGCCATGGCAAGCCGGTGGTCCTTGTGGGCATGGATTCCCGCGCTTCCGGCCGGCTTATAAAAAAGTACCTGGTGGAAGGCCTTGGCGCGAGCAAGTTCAAGGTGGTGGACCTGGGGATAATCCCAACCCCGGCCGTCTCCTACCTGGTAAAGCGCGAGAACGCCGATTTCGGCATAGTCATCTCCGCCAGCCATAACCCGCCCGAATTCAACGGGATAAAGTTCTTCTCCTGCGACGGGCTCAAGCTCAGCGAAGCTATCGAGGCCAAGATCGAGAAGCTGCTGCTCGGCAAGAAGCCGCTTTCTTTCAGGCCCTCCCATCCCGGCCTGCATAAAAAAGATTTTACGCGCGACTACGAAGCGTTCCTTAAGGGCACGCTGCCGCCCGGGTTCACGCTCAAGGGCGTTAAAATACTTCTGGACTGCGCCAACGGCGCCGCCTATAAAATAGCCCCGCGGATCTTCCGCGACCTGGGCGCCAGGGTGAAGGTCATAGGCGACAAGCCGAACGGCAAAAACATAAACGTGGGCTGCGGGGCGCTGCATACAGAGAGGATGGCGAAAGAGGCGGCCAAGTGGGGCGCTTTCTGCGGGATCAGCTTCGACGGGGACGCCGACCGCTGCATGTTCGCCGACGAGAAAGGCGTCCAGCTGGACGGGGACGATATCATCGCGCTTACGGCGCCCTACCTTAAGGAGCGCGGCCGCCTTACAAATAACGGCGTCTCCCTGACTTTCATGTCCAACTACGGCCTGCTGAAATACCTCAAGGGGCAGGGCATAAGCGTCGCGCAGGTCCCGGTCGGCGACAAGAACGTCACCGACGCGATGGAGAAGGGCGACCTTAAAGTGGGCGGCGAGACCAGCGGTCATATAATTTTCCGCGAATTCGCGCCTACCGGAGACGGGGTGCTGACCGCGCTGCAGACGCTGGCGGTCGTGCTCGACCTGGGCAAGCCGTTCAGCTGGTTCCGGCGCCACTGGAACCGCTACCCGCAGGTGGTGGAGAAGGTCAAGGTGTCTCACAAGCCGGCTTTCAAGAGCGTCACCGGCTTCAGCGACAAGGTCGTTAAATTCGAGAACGACCTGAAAGGCAACGGGCGCATCTTCATCCGCTATTCCGGCACGGAGCCGCTCCTGCGGCTGCTCGTCGAGGGGGAATCCCGCGCCGAGATCAAGGCGATAGCCGAGGAATTGCTGGCGCATTACAGGAAGCATTCGGGAGCGGTAGCGGCTAAATAGAGCTCAGGCGGCGTTTTTAATTTATTTTTCTGGAGGTTTTACCATGGGATACGTTAAACTCGGAGTGAATATCGACCACGTAGCCACGCTGCGCCAGGCGCGCGGGGAAAAGAACCCGGATACCGTCGAGGCCGCCCGCGTGGTTTACAGCTCCGGCGGGGACATGGTGGTGATGCACCTGCGCCAGGACCGCCGCCACATACAGGACTCCGACCTCGAGCGGGTGCGGCACGACGTTAAGGGGCTTATCCACCTGGAGATGGCGGCCACCTCCGAGATGGAGAAGATCGCCCTGATCGTCCGCCCCGATTCCGTCTGCCTGGTGCCGGAAGGCCCCCGCGAGCTAACCACCCAGGGCGGGATGAAGCTTGACAAGAAGAACCCGGAGCTCGAGAAAATAATCAAGAAGCTCTCCGGAGCCGGCATGGAAGTCAGCGTCTTCACGGACCCGGACCCGAAAGCCATACGCGCCGCACATAATATGGGAGCCGACAGCATCGAGCTCTGCACGAAGAAATACGCGGAGTCCTGGGGCAAGAAGCTGCAGGCCGACGAGCTGGAGCAGCTGCAGCTGGCCGGACACCTCGTGAAGGAGCTCAAGATGGAGCTGCACGCCGGCCACGGCCTGGACTACTACAATGTGGCCCCGGTGGCCCGCATCGAAGGCATGGACTGCCTCAATATCGGCTTCTCGATAATTTCCCGCGGCATGTTCGTGGGCTTGAAGACTGCCGTGTCGGAAATGAAAAGGCTTATACAGTAATAGCGCCGCTGCCGGCGGCCGGTAGGCTGGTGAGCTTTTCGGAGCCTGCTGGCCTATCGTATTTTTGAAGACGCAAGGACACTCTTAATATGTGCGGAATAACGGGCTATATCGGAGACAACAAGACCACGGACATCCTCATCGACGGCCTCAAGCGGCTCGAGTACCGCGGCTACGATTCCTGCGGCATAGCCGCCGTGGACGGGAAGAACCGCCTTTACCTTAAAAGAGTGAGCGGCCGCGTGGACGCGCTCGACAAACTGGTGGCCGCCGAGCCCGTGAAGGGCGCCCATGCCGGCGTGGGGCATACCCGCTGGGCCACCCACGGGGCCCCTTCCGAAGACAATGCGCACCCGCATACCGACTGCTCCTCCGAAGTAGTGGTGGTGCATAACGGCATAATCGAAAATTACCTGGACCTGAAAGAGAAGCTCCTGGCCGGCGGCCACAAGTTCAAATCCGAGACCGACACCGAGGTCATAGCCCATATCGTCGAAGAGAAACTGAAGAGCCTGCACGTGCAGGCCTCGGCCGCGCGCGCCGATATGCTGGAGCCGGTTTTCTTCGAAGCTTTCCGGCGCGCCGTAGCGGACCTTAAAGGCTCTTTCGCCATTTCGGTGGTCTGGGCGAAATGCCCCGGCATGATCCTGGCCGCGCGGATGCACAGCCCGCTGGTGGTGGGCTTGGGCAAAGGCGAGAATTTCATAGCCTCCGACGTTTCGGCCTTCCTGAAGCACACTAAGCGGGTGGTCTTCCTTAACGACGGGGAAATGGCGGCCGTGAAAAAGGACGGCATAGATTTTTACACCTTCCAGGGCAAGAAAGTAGCCAAGGAGCCCGTTACTATACAGTGGGACTCCACGATGGCCGAGAAGGGCGGCTATAAGCACTTCATGCTAAAGGAGATCCACGAGCAAGCGGAGGCCGTGGAGAACACTCTGCGCGGCCGGCTGCTGCCGATCGGCGGCGACATCCTCAGGTCCGAGATCGGGCTTTCGGCCGAGGCCATGAAGTCTTTTTCCTCGCTTCAGTTCATCGCCTGCGGCACGGCCTACCACGCGGCGCTCGTAGGGCGCGTCCTTTTCGAGAATTTCGGCATCGCCGCGCACGCGGACGTGGCCTCGGAGTTCACGGACCGCGCCAAGCTGATGGCGCCCAACACGCTGGTGATAGCCATCTCGCAGTCCGGCGAGACCGCCGACACGCTTTTCGCCGTGCGCGAGGCCAAGGCTTCCGGCGCGAAGGTCCTGGCCATAACCAATACCGTGGGCGCCACGCTCACGCGGGAAGCCGACTATGTCCTCCATACGCACTGCGGGCCCGAGATCGGAGTGGCCTCCACTAAAGCTTTCCTCGGCCAGCTGGCCGCCATCTATCTGCTCGCGGGGCATTTCGCCGCCGCGCGGGGCCGCCTGACAGGCACCGACGCGAGGAACTACGCCGAGGAGCTGCTCAAGATCCCCCGCCTTATAGAGGAGACTCTGGAGAAGGAGAAAGAGATCGCCAAAGTGGCCGACAGCTTCGCCTCCAGCGAGCATTTCCTGTTCATCTCCAGGCACATCAATTACCCCATAGCGCTCGAAGGCGCGCTTAAGATAAAAGAGATCGCTTACGTCCACGCCGAGGGTTACGCCGCCGGCGAGATGAAGCATGGACCGATAGCCATAATCTACAAGGGCATGCCGCTGCTGGCGGTGGCGCCTTCCGGCAGGACGCTGGACCTGATGGCCGGTAACATAGAGGAAGCCAAAGCCCGCGGGGCCGATGTGGTCGCTATCGTGGACGAGGCTTCTAAGAAAACCGTAAAAGCCTCGCGCTATCTGGTGCTGCCGACCACGGGAGAACTTTTTACGCCGATGCTTACGGTGATACCTCTGCAGATCTTCGCCTATTATGTGGCGCTGGCCAAGAAGTGCGATATAGACAAACCGCGCAATTTGGCGAAAAGCGTCACTGTTCGCTAACCTTATGCCGCCAAAAAAAGAAAAGCGGCCGCTGGCCGTGACAGGGCTCGGAGTGGACCTGGTCGAAGTGGCCAGGATCCGCGGCCTGGCGGAGCGGACCCCCGGTTTCCTGAAAAGATTTTTTACGCCGGGGGAGCTCGCCTATTCGCTAAAAAGCAAGAATATGTACGAGCGCCTGGCCGCGCGCTTCGCCGTAAAAGAAGCCGTCATCAAAGCCCTGGACGCGAAGAGCCTGCCCCTCAAAAGCATAGAAGTGGAGAATACCGCCAGCGGCCGGCCGCAAGTAAAGGTGAAAGGCCGCCCCGGCGCGCGCCTGATGGTCTCGATCTCGCATACCAGCAGCTATGCCGCAGCTTCCGTAATAGCTTTCGGATAAGCCGGGCTATGAAAACCTCTATCTTATCTCCCCGCTTTTTAAAACCGCTCCTTCCTGCGCGCGCTAAAGATTCCCATAAGGGAAATTACGGGCGGGTCCTCGTAGTAGCGGGCTCGCGCGGCATGGCCGGCGCCGCCATACTCGCGGCCCGCGCGGCGCTTAAGTCCGGCGCCGGTCTTGTGACCGTGGCCTGCCCCGAAAGCGAAAGAAAGATCATAGCCTGCGCTCTGCCCGAGGCCATGACCTTCGGCGCGGATTCCTCCGGCGGCTCCTTTTCCTTGAGGGCGGCGGCGCAGGTGGCGGCCTTCGCCCGCCGTAATAAAACGGACGCGATGCTTATAGGCCCGGGCCTGGGCTCTAAACCAGGCGCGCGCGCTTTCGCGGCCAAACTCCTTAAGACCCTGGCGGTCCCCGCCGTGATCGACGCCGACGCGCTGAACGCCCTGTCCGGTTCCGGGCTGCGCTCGTTCAAGTTCGCTTCTGGGCCGCTGATACTGACCCCGCATCCGGGAGAAGCGGAGCGGCTTCTCGGCGGTAAGATAGAAGACCGGCAGGCGGCGGTAATCGGGCTGGCCGCTCTCTCCGGAGGAATCGCCGTGCTTAAAGGCGCGGGCACGCTGGTCTGCGGCGGAAAAACGGTTTTAAAGAATCCTACCGGCGGCCCGGCGCTCGCCAAGGGCGGTTCCGGCGACGTCCTGGCCGGGCTCTGCGCCGGTTTTTTCGCGCAGGCGGGGCTTAAGCGCGGCTTCACCGCGGCGACGGCCCTGGAAAGCGCGGCCCTCGCGGTCTACCTGCACGGGCTTTGCGGCGACCTGGCCGCCGAAAAATATACGGAGCGCTGCGTGCTGGCCGGGGAGCTGCTCGATTTCCTCCCGGCGGCCATACGGAGGCTCGCGAGATGAAAAAGAAGAAGGCCGGCGAAGCGAGGCTGCTCGAGCATATAGAAAAAACTTTCCGGTTCCCCCTGGACCGCCGCCTGCTGCTTGGACCGGGCGACGACTGCGCCGTGCTGCGTCACGGGCCGGGCAGGAACCTGGTGATAACCACCGACGAGATAGTGGAAGGCACGCATTACCTTGAGCGCTTCGCTACGCCCGAGGACCTGGCCCGTAAGCTCACGCGCATAAACCTGAGTGACCTGGCTTCGATGGGCGAAGTTAAGCCGGTCTCCTGCGTGGTCGGCGCCGGCCTGCGCAAAAATACCCCGAAAGATTTTATCCTGCGCTTCATGAAAGAGCTCAAGAAGGAGGCTCTGCGTTTCGGCATCTCCATAGCCGGCGGCAACCTGGCGGGGGCGCGGGAGAACCATTTCTACATGACGGTCTGGGGCGAGTCCGGCGGCTCGAAGCTGGTTACGCGCTACGGCGCGAAGCCCGGCGACCTCCTTTTGAACATAGGCCCTCTCGGCCTGGCCGCCGCGGGGCTTGAGATACTGATGGGCGGCAGGGCGGCGGAAAAGAAAGAATTCTCCGGCCTGATAAAAGCTTTCTGGCGCCCGGAGCCCCTGCTTAAGGCCGGCGCGGTGCTGGGCAGGGAAGGCCTGGCCTCGGCGATGCTGGATAATTCCGACGGGCTGGCGCGCAGCGCCGCCATAATTTCCGGTCTTTCCCGCTGCCGCGTTATCGTCAGTCCGGGAGAGGACGCCTGCCCGCCCGCCCTGAGGGCCTACAGCGCTTTAAAGAAAAAGCCCTGGCTTCACTACGTTCTTACCGGCGGGGAAGACTTCGGCCTGGTATTTACGGCCCCCGCGCGGAGGCTCGCCCGGATAAAAGAACTCCTGCCGGCGGCTTTGGTTTTGGGCCGCCTGGAAAAAGGTTCCGGCATGGAAATAGAGAACTTTAATGGCAAAGTCAAAAGCTTCGAACATTTTTAAGGTAAAAAGCTCCTGCCCCGCGGACACGGCGCGGCTGGCCGGGCTCTTCGCCGCCGGGCTTAAAGGCGGGGATGCTCTTTTCCTCGAGGGACCCATAGGTTCCGGCAAAACTTTTTTCGTGCGGGAGCTGGCCGCCGCGCTCGGCGCTAAAAAGCTGCCGGTCAGCGCGAGTTTTAATCTTATGCGCGCTTACAAGGGGCGGCTTAAGCTTTATCACTTCGACCTCTTCCGCGCGGGCGAGGCTGATATGGAAAATATCGGCCTGGACGAATACCTTGGCCGGGCGGACGGGATAACCGCCGTGGAATGGCCTGCCGCCGCCGGCGAGGCCGGCGCCGAGCCGATAAGGCTGGAATTCGAGCTGGGGGGGGGCGACCGCCGGGTCATAAAAATAACGTCGGGCGCTGCCGACCGGCCGGCCGTGGAGAAAATAGAGGCTAAATGGCTGAAAAAATAATATTGGGCCTCTGCACTTCCGGCAAAAGGCTGAAAATAGCGGTCCTGGCCGAAGGCCGCTTTTTCCAGGCGCAGAAAAAGGTGTTCAACCAGGAGCGCGCCCTTTTCGCTTTGGTCAAACTGGAATTGAAAAAGGCGGGCGCGGGGCTGCGCTGCGTAACCACGGTTTGCGCGGCGCGGGGGCCCGGGCGCTTTACCGGCATAAGGATCTCGCTGACGCTGGCCGGCGCGCTGAAGGCGCTGTCGGGCGCGGGCGTCTATACGGCGACGCTGTTCGAGATCCTGGCGCTGCAGGCCGCGGAAAACCCCCATTTCAAAAAAAGCGGCTGCCGCCTGCTGGCCGTGCTGGTTCACGCTTTCAAGGACGAATATTTCTGCCAGCTTTTCACAGCTGCCGGCAAACTGCCTGTCCCGAACGGGGAGCCGGTCTGGCTCAAGGCGGAAGAGCTGAAAACCAGGCTGGCCGGAGAGAAGCTGCCCTTCTACGCTATAGCCGACGCCGAAGAGGAGCCCGCCATCTACGGCCTGCTGCCGGCGCAGGCGGTAAGGGCCCCGGCCGCGGTTTCAAAGATAATCCCGGCTTACATCATAAAGGCGGCGCTGGCCGGCAAGAACAAAACATTAAAACCGCTATACCTGAAGCCGGCCAAGTACGAGCTGGAGAACAATGTCAGGCCCGCGCCGGCTCGAGGCTGATATGCTGATACGCAGGGCGAAAAAAGAAGACTATCCCGCTTTCGCCGCTATCGAGGCGGAGCATCCCGGCTATCCCGCCTGGGGGGAGAAAGGGTTCGCGGCCGAGGAGAAGAACCCGAATTCGGTCACGCTCGCCGCCGAGCTGGACGGACGTGCCGCCGGCTTCATAAATTTCTGGATACTCAGGCCGCAGGTGCAGCTTAATACCCTCGCCGTGGGCCGGGCTTTCCTCAGGCGCGGGGCGGCTTCGGCCCTGCTGGGAAAGCTGCTCGAATACGCGGCCAAGAGCGCCTGCCGGGAAATAGACCTGGAGGTCAACGAGCACAATGCGGCAGCCATAGCGCTCTACCGCGCCAGGGGTTTCGAGCAGGTTGGCAAAAGGCCGAAATTTTACAATAATACTGACGCGGCTTTGCTTCTGCGCAAGGTGCTGCCTTCAAAGGACATATGATCAAAAGAATTATCCACGGCGTTCTTGTTTTTTCCTGCTTCGTGACGGTTTCCGCCGCCGCCGCGGACAAGGAAGCCTATCTCCACTTTATGACCGGCATGGTGCAGGAGCGCAAGGGCAACTACGATTCCGCCCTGCAGGAATACCGCCGCACGATGCTGCTCGATCCCCAGTCCGTCTTCGTTTACAAGCAGGCGCTTAACCTTGCGCTGCATATCGGCAAGGTGGACGAAGCCGCGCAGTGGGCGGAGTTCGTGGTGCAGTCCGATTCCGCGACGGCCGACAACTGGGTGCTCTACGGGAACGTCAAGTGGGCCAAGGGCGACCTTGAGGGCGCGCGCGCGGCTTACGAAAAAGGCGTGGAGCTCGACCCCTCCTCCTACGAAGCGCTTTACCAGCTGGCCAGCATCTGGAGCTCGAAGAACCCGGACAAAGCTATCGGCTACCTTGAAAAATACATGGACCTGCGCTCCGAGGACTCGGCGGAGATCTATTACCAGATAGCGGTGCTGAAGAACGCCAAGGGAGACGCCGCCGGGGTAAGGGAGAACCTCATAAAATCCAAGGAGGCCGATTCCTTCTACCCCCAGCCGCGCTATATGCTGGCCAATCTTTACGAGATGACCAGCGACAGCGCCGCCGCGCTCTCGGAATACCTGGAACTGATAGCGATAGAGCCGAAGAACATCGAGCTCTTCGACCGCGTAGGCGAACTTTATTCCGGGCCGATGCTGAACAATCTGGAGGAGGCCGAAAAATATTTCCTCAAGGCCTGGGACCTGGACAAGAAAGACCCTACCGCCTGCTTCTGGCTGTCGGTGATAAACGAGCAGAAGAGGGATTTCAGCGCCGCCGCCGCGTATCTCGAGAACTCCGGCGGGCTTAAGGACGACGCCGGCCTGGTGCTGCGCCTGGCCTATTATTATACGCAGAGCGGCCGCTATGAAAGGGCCATCGCCCTGCTGGAGCTGGCTTTAAAGAAGTGGCCCGACAATATGGAGATAGCCTATTTCCTGGCGCTGGGCTATGACGACATGGGCAAGACGGACAAATCGCGGGCGATGCTCAAGGCCATAGTGGCGAAAGAGCCGGACAATGCCGAGGCCCGCATGCAGTACGCGGTCATAAGCGAGCGTGAGAACGATATGGCCACGGCGGAGGAGAATTTCCGCTACCTGCTGTCCAAGAACCAGAAGAACGCGAACGTGATGAATTACCTGGGCTATTCGCTGGCCGACAGGGGCCTGAAGCTGGACGAGGCCGAGCTGCTGATCATGGGCGCGATCTCCCTGGAGCCGGAGAACGGCGCTTACCTCGACTCGCTGGCCTGGGTAAGGTTCAAGCGCGGGAATATAGCGGGGGCCCAGGAGGGGATAAAGAGGGCCGTAAAAGCGGTCTCCGACGACGCCGTGATCTGGGCGCACGCCGGGGAGATCTACTCGGCGGCCGGGAATAATAACATCTCCTGGCTGGCCTGGAGGAATTCCTGGCTGCTGGAAAAGCCCGCCAAGCGCGCCAAAGCCTCCGCCCGCCTGAAGGAGCTGCGAAAAAATATTCCGCCGGCCGACCTGGCCAACCTCGAGCTGGCCTATCTCCGGAATTTCAGCCCCGCCGGCATGGAATTCGCCTCCTTCGCAAAAGTGGAGGCGAAACTGCGCGGCAAGACAGTGAAGTTCGACGCTATCCTGCATTTCTCTCCGCCTTCGGATTTCAGCCTGACGGTGATGGGGCCGCTGATGGTCCCGCTCTGGAAAGCCAGGGTTTCCGCCGGCGTAATGGACATGGACGCGATCTCGATAAAGGACATAGATTCGGGGACTTTCAGCTACTGGGCTTCACTGATCGCCGGGGAGCTGAGCGGCTGGTTCGCCGGCGACTACCTGGCCGGCGCGAAGGGCGGAACCTGGCGCGAACCCTGCTTTACCGGCGGCGACAGGGAGGTCTGCCTGGACTCCGCGCTCTCCTGGCCCGAGGAGATAACCAATAAATCCGAGGGCAAGCTGAAATTCAGGCCGGGGAACTACTTCATGAAGAATCTCTATCTTTTCCCGGAGACCCTGGATTTCAAGCTGCCTTTCGTCTCGGTAAAGATCACGCTGGATAAGAACCAGATGAACTTCACCGGCGCGAATACGCTGAAGCTTCCTGAATAAGGAAGGCCGCCGCAGTTACGGGATATGCTTAAACTCAAAGCTCACGCCAAGCTCAACCTTTTCCTTGAAGTCGCGCGCCGCCGGCCGGACGGGTATCACGACCTGGCGACGCTGTTCGCGCGGATAGGGATAAGCGACGGCCTTTCTTTTAAGAAGAGCCCCGTTCCCGGTATAAGTCTTTCGGTGAAAGGCGGGCCGCGGGAACTCGGCCGCCCGGGAGATAATATTGTCTTCAAAGCGGCGGTGAGGTTCTTCGAGACTTTCGGCATCGAGCCGGCGGTAGAGATAAAGCTGGAAAAGAATATCCCGGTTGGCGCCGGCCTTGGCGGCGGGTCTTCGGACGCCGCGGCCGCGCTGCTTGGCCTCGCGCGTCTTTATAAACTGCCGCAAAGCGCTTCGGGCCGGCTGATGACGATAGCGGCGGAGCTGGGCTCCGATGTTCCTTTCTTTATGCTCGATACCGCCATGGCCGAGGGTTCCGGGAGGGGGGAGAAACTCAAGGTCCTTAAACCCTCCGGGCCCCTTCCTTATATCGTGCTGGTTTATCCGGGGGTTCCGGTTTATACGAAAGAAGTTTATAGCAGCCTTAAGCTGGGCGCGCCTTCTGAGATAAAAAGGCGCCTTGCGGATTTCCGGCGGCTGACCGGGTCATTGAAAAAAGGCGTGTTTAATTCCGAACTATTGTTCAACCGCCTCGAGGACCCGGTCCTCCCGAAGCACAAGGCTGTGAGGCTGGCTAAAGAAAAGTTGGCCGGCTCGGGCGCGGACGCGGTACTTATGTCCGGTTCCGGGGCCTCCGTCTTCGCCCTTTGCCGCAGCAGGGCTAAAGCCGGGCGGCTCGCCGCCGAAATGAAGTGTATCCGCGGTTACAAGGTTTTTTTAACAAAATTTTGCTAAAATTCCAGTAAGTAGAAACAGTGTAACGCTACCTTGAGAGTTTGTTCTAAGTTCCGGCTGGGTGCCGGGTTTTGTCGGGGGGCGGAAATTAGGGGGACAACATGGAAATCACCGAAGTTAGAATACATCTCAGGAACGAGGCACGCCTTAAGGCTTTCGCCACTGTTACCTTTGATAATGCCTTCGTGGTTCATAACATGAAGGTAGTGAGCGGAAATAACGGGCTGATAGTCTGCATGCCGTCCAGGAAGATCAAGGACGGCACGTACAAGGACATAGCCCATCCTATAAATAACGAGTTCCGCGGGGTGCTCGAGCAGCTCATTCTCAAGGAGTACGAGAAAGAGATGGCGAAGGCCGGCCCCTTGCCGGTCCCGACCCAAACAGAGGGCTTCGCCGAAGGCGTCTAACCCGAATGCGGCAAGGTGCAAAACCCTTCCCGCGGGCCGCGGGAAGGGTTTTCGTGCTGTGTAATTTTTAAGTTTTATTCCCGGGTGGTGTAACGGTAGCACAACCGCCTTTGACGCGGTCAGTCATGGTTCGAATCCATGCCCGGGAGTTCTTTAAGTAAAAGGTAACGGCAGGCTTGCAAGTTCGCGGGCGGCTGAGGGACAGGAACGCAAAAACGTTGTCACTGCGGTGTCCTGGCAGAAACGCAGGATAGTGTAGTCCACCCGCACACCGTGCTCGCAACTCCCGCTCACTGCAGTGGCCGCTGCGGCCACCCGCCCTTTCCCGCGCTTACGCAAGCGTCGGGCTCCGAGAGGGTTTTGCTAACCCTGTCCCACAGCCGCCCGGTCCAATTATATGCCTGCCGCATCCCTAAAAATAAAATCGTGGACCGTGTATATCGTGCGCTGCGCGAACGGTTCCTTATATACCGGGATAACTAATAACCTGTCCGGGCGCATCGCCGACCATAATTCCGGCAAAGGCGCCAAGTATACGGCCGCTTTCGGGCCGGTTGAGCTGGTCTGGAAGAAAAGGAAGAAAGACAGGTCCGCGGCCTCTATCCTGGAAGCCGCTATCAAGAAACTTTCCCGCAAAGAGAAAGATTCCCTCATTAAAAAATAAGTTCCCCATTACCTTTAGGAGCGGGTGGCAAGGGTATGGGCCCGGAGCGACCTCTCGGAGGCCCGAGCTTGCATAAGCGCGAGGGCCGAGAGAGGAGGCGCGCGCACGGTGTGCGCGACGCCGTGAGCGACGGGCCCATGCCCCCGCCACCCGCGAACCCCCTTTCTATTGAGGTTGAGCCTCGATAAATAATCATTCTTTCGCAGCAGGCGGCTATTTTTGTAGAATTTGGGTGTAGTCCTATCCGTTATCTTAGATTTTCTCAGTCTTCTTTCTAAATACTATGCCCAAAAACAACAGTTTCGCGGCGGTGGTACTGGCGGCGGGTCTTGGAACCCGCATGCAGTCCGACCTCCCCAAAGTCCTCCATTACCTCGGCGACATGTCCCTCATCGAGCGGGCCATCCGCAAGATAGCCCTGCTCGGGCCAACGAAAATAATAATCGTCACCGGTCACCATGCCGAGCTGGTAGAGGCCGAGCTCTCCAAAAGACTCGGCCCCGCTATCTTTGGAAAAATAGTTTTCGTCCGCCAGAAACTCCTGAAAGGCAGCGGCCGCGCCGTGCAGGAAGCAATGCCCCAGATACGCGCCCACGCCCATGTAATGGTCCTCTGCGGCGACGCCCCGCTCTTCCGCGTTGAGACCGTCAAGAAGATGCTCGGCTACTACCTTAAGCACTCCCCCGACTGCCTCGTCATGACCGCCGACCTCGCCGAGCCCGGCTCCTATGGCCGCGTAAAGCGCAACCACGCCGGCGACGTAGCCGCCATCGTCGAAGCCGCCGACGCGGATACCTGGGAAAAGAACATCACCGAAGTAAATTCCGGAACCTATTTCTTCCGCGTCAAAGCCCTCGAGAAAGCCGTCCACGGCCTCAAGAAAAAAGGCTCCAAGGGCGAGTTCTACCTCACGGACGCTCTAGAGAACATCATAGCCGCCGGCGGCAAGACCGCCGCCTTCAAACTCTCCGACCCCACCGAGATGACAGGCATAAATTCCCGCGGCGACCTCGCCGCCGCCTACGCCATGCTCAACAAGCGCAAAGCCGCCGAGCTGATGGCTTCCGGCGTGACGGTAGTGGACCCCGCCAATACCTATATAGAAGAGAATACCGTTATCGGCCGCGATACCGTCATTTATCCCGGCGTCTTCATAAAAGGCGTTTCCTCCATAGGCCGCGGCTGCAAAATAGGACCGTATGGCGTCATCGAGGATTGCCGCATCGACGACGGCGCGGTCATAAAATATTCCTGCGCCCTCGAATCCAGCCGCGTCCGCGCCGGCGCCATCGTGGGCCCCTTCGCCCGCCTCCGCCCTCTTTCGGATATCGGCCCCAGCGCCGAAATAGGCAATTTCGCCGAGGTCAAGAAATCGATCATCGGCCGCGGCTCGAAGATGCACCATCACAGCTATATCGGCGACACCGAAATGGGCGAAAAAGTGAACGTCGGCGCGGGCACCATCACCTGCAATTACGACGGAGTCAATAAGAACAGGACTGTCATCGGGAACGGCGCTTTCATCGGCTCCAACACCAATCTTGTGGCCCCGGTAACTATCGGGGCCGGCGCTTACACGGCCGCCGGTTCAACCATAACGGAGGACGTCCCGGGCGGCGCGCTTGCCATAGCGCGCGCACGGCAGGTGGTAAAGCAGCTTAAAAAAAGGACAAAATGACTCCCGACCTGAGGAAAAGGGGCGCGTTCAAGGTGTTCAGCGGCAATGCCAACCCGGAGTTGGCCAAGAAGATCTGCGACATCCTCGGGGTGCCGCTTTCAGAGACCAAGGTCCAGAAGTTCGCCGACGGCGAGATCGACGCGCATATCCTCGAGAACGTGCGCGGCGAGGACTGCTACGTGGTGCAGCCCACCTGCCCGCCGGTCAACGACAATTTGATGGAGCTCCTCATCCTCATGGACGCGCTGCGCCGCGCCTCCGCCGGCCGCATCACCGCCGTCATGCCTTATTACGGCTACGCCCGCGCCGACCGCAAGCCCGCCCCCCGCGTGGCCATCACCGCCAAGCTGGTCGCCAACCTCATCACCGAGGCCGGCGCCAACCGCGTCATCACCATCGACCTGCACGCCGCCCAGATCCAGGGCTTCTTCGACATCCCGCTGGACCACCTCTACGGCCGGCCGGTAGTGCTGGATTATATCAAGGGCCGGAAATTCGATAATATGGTCGTTGTTTCCCCTGACGTGGGCAGCGTGGAGCGGGCCCGCTCTTTCGCCAAGCGCCTGGACCTCGGCCTGGTCATCATCGACAAGCGCCGTCCCCGCCCCAATGAAGCCGTGGTCTACAATATCATCGGCGACGTAAAGGGCAAGACCTGCTTCATCTTCGACGACCTGGTGGACACGGCCGGCACGCTCTGCATGGTGGCCCAGTCCATAAAGGACCAGGGCGCGGCCAGGATAATAGCGGCCGCCACGCACGGAGTTCTCTCGCGGGACGCCATCGAGAAAATAGACAAATCCCCTATAGAAGAGCTCATTTTGACAGATACTATTCCCGTAAACGCCTCAAAAAGTGCTAAAATAAAGGTAGTATCCGTGGCCGCGCTCCTTGCGGAGGCCATCAAACGCAATCACATGGGTGAGTCTATAAGCGAACTCTTTAAGTGAGCGTTGTATCATAGCAGGAGGACATGCAGCATGAAACAGACATTACTTTCAGCCTCGCCGCGCACGAAAGCCGGCGTACGTGGAACGCTCAGCGCCCACAGGGCGGCCGACCAGATCCCCGCCGTTATCTACGGCCAGGAGAAGACCCCCATCAGCATCGTAGTGGACTATAAGTCCATCTGCACTATAATCCGCTCCGACCCCAACGCCATCATAACGATGAAGCACGAGGGCGGCGAGGACACGGTCATCATAAAGGCCATCCAGCGCCACCCGCTCACCGACAAATACACCCATTTCGACTTCCAGCGCATCTCGCTGAAAGAGAAGATCAAGGTGAAGGTCGCCGTGAAGCTCGTCGGCGAGTGCTACGGCGCGAAAGTCCAGGGCGGCCTGGTCGAGCACACCATGCGCGTGCTGAACGTCTCCTGCCTGCCCACCGAGATCCCCCACGAGATCGAGCTGGACATCACGGACCTGCACATGAACCATTCCCTGCGCATCAAGGATATCAAGGCCGGCAAGGCCGAACTCCTCGACGCTCCCGAGCAGATAGTCGTCAGCGTGACCGCGCCGAAGGAAGAGAAGGTTGAAGAGCCCATAGCCGGCGCCGCCGCCGAAGGCGCTCAGCCCGAAGTTATAGCCAAGGGCAAGAAGGAAGAGGGTGAGGAGGGCGCCGCCGCCGCCAAGCCCGGAGCCAAGCCCGAGGCTGGCAAGCCCGCCGCCGGCAAGGCCGACGACAAGAAGCCGGCTCCCAAGAAGTAAAAGGGGGCCAGGGCATCGGAGCAGAAGTTGGACCTTAACATGTTCGGCTTCTGCTCCTTGCTTTATCCCGGGGGATTTAATTGAAAGACCAGATACAGATGGCGGCCCTGCTGGGGAACCCCGGCAGGGAATACGAGAAGACCAGGCATAATATAGGCTTTATGCTGGCCGACCTCGCCGCCTCGCGCTTTGCCTCGGGGGGGAACTGGCGGGACTGGAAAGGCCTGGGCCTTTATCTCGAATTCGAGGCCGCCGGACGCAAAGCCTTCCTGCTGAAACCCCAGACCTACATGAACCTTTCCGGGAACGCCGTGCAGAGCTTCGCCTCTTTCTACAAGATCCCTCCCGCGGCCGTACTTACGGCTTATGACGACCTGGCGCTTCCTTTCGGGAAGCTGCGCCTGCGCAAGGAAGGCTCGGCGGGTTCGCACAACGGCATGGATTCGGTAGTTTCGGCGCTCGGGCCGGCCGTGCCCCGCCTGCGGCTGGGTATTGGGCCGCGGCCCGAGAATATCCCGGGAAAAAATTTCGTGCTGTCGGGATTCAATAAAGAAGAGGGGGGGCGGCTTCCTGATTTCCTGGCCCGGGCCTGCGAAGCGCTGAAGGCGGCCTTCGAGGACGGCGTGGAGACCGCGATGAACCGCTACAATCATGAATGAGATAAGCCCGTACCTTAAAATATTTTTCGGCCTGCTCTTTATCCTGCTCGGCCTGGGCTATATTTACAAGCCCGGGATCATAGAGCGGGTCAACCGCCTGATCAAAGAAACTTTCCTGAACGATTCCTACGTGGCGCTGCACCGGAAGAACTGGGGCTTCCTGCTGCTGCTCGTAGGCGGGGTGCTGGTTTACATGGGTGTCTCAAGGTCCCTCGGCTGGTAGGTCTTTCGGCACTTGGCTTTTTACCGCCATGCTGTACAATATCACGAGGGGTTAAATAAACGGGGGGGAATATGACTTGGGAAGAGATCACTAAAAATTACGAACAGGACGCGAAGGTGGAAAAACCGGGAAAAAAGCTCCCGAAGCTTGAGAAAAACTGGGAAAACCTGATCAAGTCCACTGACAAACTTATCTGGCTTTTCTCGCTTTCGAACGGTAAAAAGCCGCAATTCAAGAGATAACCGTAAGTTCAGCAGATTACCCGGGATACGCCGCAAGGCGGTCCCGGGTTTTATTTTTGGGCGGAGTCCAGGGTTATTTCGATGTTCTTGCTGATGAACCTGACGCGGTCCTGGCGCGTTCCTTTCAGATCTCCCCTGCGCAAGGCTCCAAGCTGGCCGTGGGTGTTGACGAGCGCGTCAAGGTAGACCATCCGGGTCAGCAGGTCCGGCATGATCAAATTGGAGGAGGTCATCTCGAATTTGGCGGGAAAAACCGGGCTGATTATCTTTTTAACGGCTACCGGAACCCCGCTTTCGTTCCTGGCCACGATGAAGAGCATGCTGTTGGCTCCCGGCAGGTTCGGCAGCAGTTCCTGTGCCACGCTGACCGTGCCGGAGATCCTGAAGAAGTATTTAAGCGCATAAGGATAGCCGAAGCGCCAGGCAAGGGAAGCGGCCGCGGCCAGCAGGACCAGCCATATAAATCTCTTTAGCATTAATTTAATTTTACTAAATAACAGCTATTTATATTTATAGCGGCAGAATACCGCATAAGGCAAAAGAAGACGGCGGATTAAGCAAAAGAGGTTCCTGCGCTCTTCCCCCTCCGTGGCGCCCATGCTTTCAGCCTCTATCAGGTATTCTATGACACAATCTGTTAATAATCATTCAATATTCCTTTTATTGACTTAAGGGAGGGTGTGTATTAAACTTGATATAGAGTATTTAAAAGGTGAAAACTATGGCAAACGAATACGGCGAGATCGAACAGCTGGTCAATGATGTAACAAGCCTGGACACCGCCCGCATGACGCTGCGCTGGGCGCTGGAAAAGCTGAACTCCATTGAGAAAGAGAAGGCCGATCTCAAGAAAAACCTGACCCTGGCCGAAGAGACCGCCAAGCGGCTGCAGGTCAAAGAGGCCTCCCTCACCGACGCCTATTCCTCCCGCAACAAGACCCTGGAGGAGAAAGAAGATTTTTACACCAAGCTGGAAGCCACCATGTCCCTGCTGGGCGAGGGCAAGTTGGACATCCAGCAGCTCCTGAAGAAAGAGGCCAAGCTGGATTCGCTGCGCCACAGCCTGGAACAGGAATACTCCGACAAATTCGAAGAGCTGGACCGCAACCAGCGCTCCGTGATAGAGCGCTGGAACAGCCGCCTCCTGGAAGTTGAGAGCCAGTACGCCGGCCGCCTTGCCGAGGCCCAGAAGAAATACGACGGGCTGCGCGCGGAGCTGGAGGGCGAACACCAGGGGCGCCTGAGCAGGCTGGAAACCTCTTTTAAGGCCCGCGAAAAGGATCTTAACGAGCGGATCGGCGGGCTTGAGAAATGCGTCCACCTCTCCGAGGAGAAAGTGGAGACCCGCCGGCGCGAGCTGGAGGGCGAATATCTCGCCAAGAAGCGCGAGACGGAAGAGAACTACCGCAAGCTGCGGAATATGCTGGAAGCCGGCCTCGAGGAGAAGATCCGCGCCGCCGATTCCGACCATGCCGAGCAGGTGCGTTCTTTCGAGACCTCCTGGCAGATAGAGCGCGCCAGGCTCCTCGAGGAGCAGCATGTGCGCGAGGCGCAGTACGCCTCCGCCCAGGACCGCATAAAAGATATAGAGAACGCGCTGGCCGTCCAGCAGGAGACCCACCATACCGAGCTGCTCAAGATAATTTCGGAAAAAGAAACCGCCTTCAGGGCCCAGCTGGCCGCGCTCGAAGCCGAAAAGAGCGCGAAAGAGGCGACAGTGAGGGAGCTGCAGGCCAGGCTCGAGAAAAAAGCCGCCGCCTGGGATGCCGACCGCGCTAGGCTGCAGGCCGAATATGACGCGAGGGTAAGCGTGATCGAGGAAGGCCAGCGCGGGCACGCCTCTTCGCTCGAGAAGACTTACGAGGAAAAGAAAAAAGAGGTTGAAAACGATCTGGCCGCCGGCCGCGCCGAGTTCGAAAAAGAATTCAACGCCCGCCTGGAGTCCGAGCGCAAGTCGATGGACGCCGAGAAGGCCGTCCTGGAAGAGGAAAAGCGCGCGCGCGAAGAAGCTCTTGCCGTTAATTCCGCCAGGCTTAAAGAACTTGAGAGCGCGATCACCGCTACGCGCGAGGAGCACCATAAAGACCTGATGGAGCGCATCCGCTCCGGGGAAGCCTCCTTCCGGGAGAAGCTGGCGGGCTTCGAGTCGGAAAAACAGGCCTATAACCAGACGATAAATAAACTTACCGACGAGCTCCGGCAGAAGGAAGCCTCCAATATAGAGGAGAAGAGAAAGATAGTAGAGGAATTTGAATCAAAGGCCTCCGCCCTTGAAGCCGGCTACTCCGCCAGGATCGCCAGCCTTGAGGCGGATTATTCCGCCCGCGTGGCGGCCGTTAAAGCCGAGGCTGTCGAAGAGATCAAGGCCGTGAAAGCCGGGGCCGCCGAAGAGATCAAGACCGTAAAAGCGGAAACAGCCGAACAGATCAATGCGGTAAGGACCGAAGCGATCGGGAAGATCGAGTCGGTACAGGCAGAGTCCGCGGATACGATAGAGGCCGTACACGCCGAGGCAGCCGATAAAATAGAAGCGGAAAGGAAGAACTGGCACGCCGAGCGCTCCAGGTTCGAAAATATGCTGTCCGAGGCTTCCGGCAATTATGCGGAAGCCCAGAAAAAAATAGAGACGTACGACGCCGCCCTGCGCCAGGCCGGAATGGCCAATGCCGGGCTGGAGGAGCGCTTTAACAGGGGGCTGATCGAGGCCAGGGCAAATTACGAGAAGGAACTTTCCGTCCGCGTTAAAGAATCCGTAGCGGCGCAGACGGCGGACCTGTTCCAGGCCCTTGAAGCCGCCACGGCCAGGCAGGCCGAGCTTTCAACCGAGCTGGACGCCAAAACGGACGTGATCAACGCCTTGAACCATTCAGTAGTAGAAGCGAAACGCGACTGCGAAGCCCGCGCCAGCGCCTCGGTTTCCGAGGCTGTCGCCGCGCGCCGCGCCGAGCTGGAGAAGATCTACGCCCGCAAGCAGGCCGCCTTCGAAGAGGATTGCCAGGCGCGGCTGGAAGTAATGAACAGCGAGTTCACGATCAAGTGCGAGCGCCTCGCCGAGGAGAACGCCTCGCTTAGAAAAGATATCGAGAGGGAGAGCGCGGACGCGGCGAAAGCCAACGCCCGGGCGAAGGAGCAGGGCGAGAAGCTGCTTGCGGCCGAGAAGGCCTTCCACAACGAGAAGATCGAGCTGCAGAAGGCCCAGATCACGGAGCTGGAGCAGACGGTGGCCGACGCGGTCTCGACGGCCGTGGAGATGGCCGAGGACAGGCTGCGCCACGCCCAGGAGGAGCTTGAGAAGTCTAAAAAGGTCAACAGGGAAGAAGTGAAGCTGCTCGAAGAAGGCTTCGACGCCGAGAAGGACCAACTGCTGGAGGAGATAGGCCGCCGCGACCGCTATATCGAGAACGCGGACATGAAAGTGCAGGAGCTGGAGCGCGCGATGATCAAGTACCGCCAGACGGCCTCCGGCGAGCTGATGAAGAATATCTCCGACCAGGACGCCCGCTTCCGCGAGATGGCGGCGGAGGAAAAGGCGCGCGGCGACGCCCGGATAAAGCAGCTCGAGAGCCTGCTCTCCGCGAAGGAAAAGCTGCTGTCCGAAGGAGACAAGTTCTACAGGCAGAAGCAGCTGGAGCTGGACAACCTGCACGCCGCCCTTAACATGCGCGTGAACGGGTTCAACCAGGAGATCTTCTCGCAGAAGCAGGAGCTCAGCGAAAAAGAAAAAGAGCTTAACGAGTACCGGCTTAAGCTTGAAAAAGATTACGCCCTTAAAAACTCGGAGCTCGAGCAGATGAAGGCGGAACTTTCCCGGGCTATCCTCGAGTACAGGAAGAGATAATTATGGAAAAAGAACGCGCCATCCAATGTGTTCCGGTAGAGCTGCTTGAGAAGCTGAAAGCGCTCGCGGCCAAGCTCTGGGAGGACAGGAACCCCACTTCCGTCCACCTCAACGCCATCCTCGAGGAGTTCGAGCCGGACCTGAAATCCCTGAGCAATACTATCAAGGAATACGACAGCGAGTATTCCGAACGCGTGGCCTCTAACCAGAGCAAGTACGAGCAGAAAGAAAGCCGCATCAAGAAGGAGCTGGACGAGCTTAAATCCCGCCTGGCCGCGGCCGAGAGCTCCAGGGCCGAGACCCTCAGGAAATACGAGGAGGTCAAGGCGGCCTATAATTCCCGCGAGGCGCTTATCGCCGAGCTAAAGATCAAAACCACGGAAGACGAGGGCGCGCTCAACGCCCGGTTCGTCGCCAGGATGCAGGAGCTTTACGAGAAGTTCAATAAGAAAGAGCTGGACATGCTGGCCCAGTGGGAAGAAAAAAACAAAGCCCTGGAGGCGAAAGAGCGGGAGCTTGAGCAGCAGCACGCCGCGAAGGGCGAGCAGCTGCGGCTGCGGGGGAGAGCTCTCGACGAAGAGTATAACGCCAGGAAAGCGGAGCTTATAAAGGCTTTCGAAAAGATAAGGCTGGATATCAGCGGCCGGGAACAGTCGCTGGAGCGCGAATACGCCGACAAATTCGGGCAGCTTAAACTGCGAGAAGAGGCGATGGAGGGGGATTTTAACGCCAGGAAGGCGGACCTTAAAAGGACTTTCGACAGGATAAAGGCCGAGCTTGACGCAAGGGAGAGCTCCCTGGACAAGAGGGAGAGGGGGGAGAAACCATGAGAGGCTCCGAGGATCTCAAGAACCTGCTCGAGAAGCTGAAGGGGGAAGTGGCGCCGCTGCCTCAGAGGCAGCCGGAAACCCCGGAGCCGCCCGCCAAACGCGGCGAGCGGGTTCCGGAACCGCCCTCCAGGCAGCCGCGCGGGTTCTACGCCGCGGGCCCGGACCGGGTTCCGCAGCGGGCCGCGCCGCCGCCGGAAAGGACCGGCAGGTCCTATTCGCTCCAGGAGCGGGTGCCTTCGGCAGGGCCGCAAAATACGGCCTGGGGAGAGAACAAGGAGATAATACTTTTCGGGATGCTGGCCTCGCTTATCGCCGCTCTCGGCGGAGTGCTGGCCGGGATCGAGTACCTGGTGGTCGTCGGGGCGGTGTTTTTCTCGTTTTTTTCGCTTGCGCTCCTGCTGGCGCTTTTCAGGTTCTCCTTAAGCCAGCGGGGCCAGAGCGCGGAGGCCGCCGGCCTGGCGGAGCGCGTGGACGCTCTTTCCAGGAAAGTGGAGATGCTGAGCGCGAAAGCCGCTACGGAAGGCCTCGCCCCTCCTTCGGGAAGCCCGGCCAGGGATACCGAGCTGGAGAACAGGGTGGAAGAGCTGCGCGTGCTGGTCAAATCGCTCACGAAAGCCGTGGGGATGGAATAGGCCGGGGAGAGATCTCCGCCAGGCTCAGGGAGCCGCGGAGCATAGCCAGAATCTTATTGAGGCCGCCGCTCCTAATATATATAATAAAATTATGAAGATCCTATCCGCAGCGCTGTCGATCCTTACCTTTTTCAGCACTATCCCGGCTTTCAGCCTGGACCTCGCCGCCATGGGCGCGCTGAACAAAGAATATTTCATCGAAGCCGGGGACGTCATAAGCGTCAACGTGCAGCCCGCCGAAGAATTTTCCAAGGAAGTCACGGTGCAGCCCGACGGGACCATCGAGATCCCCATGCTTGGGTCCATGAAGGCGCAGGGCATAAAGCCGGACGACCTGCAGAAGATCCTGACGGCTAAATTTTCCAAGTACGTTTCCAATCCCTCCATCACGATCAGCGTGCGCAAATTCTCGTCGAGCCGCGTGGCGGTGATCGGCGAGATAAAACAGTCCGGCTATTTTGAATACCGCGAGGGCATGCGCCTGCTGGACCTGGTCGCGCAGGCCGGCGGAACCGCCGATTACGCCCGCAGGGACAGGGTCCGCATTTTCAGGCGCGTCAAAGGCGCGGACGACAAAGTGGCGGAAGAGATAATAAAGGCCGACCTGGAGGCCGTGTTCGCCGGGAATATGGACAAGAATATAGCGCTCGCCACCGGGGATATCGTTTATATACCGCGCAAGTCTTACTCCACGGCGGCGAAGTGGATAACCGACAATTTCGTCCCCTGGGCGACCTTATTCACTTTCGCGATCACGGCCAGCATCGTGGCCAAGAAGAATTAACACAATGAACGCCGAACTTACACTTTACGATTACTGGCGCATAGTCAACAGGCGCAAATGGGTAGCCCTGCTGATCTTCGCGGTAACCGTTTTCTCGACGCTGTTCTATACGCGCCTCCAGCCCACCGTGTACCGCAGCCAGGGCAAGATAAAAATAAAGCCTCCGACCTCCTACTCCCGGATCACCGGCTCCGTCGCCGAGGAATTCGATCCCTGGAGCGCCGTGGCCACCGAGCTGATGGTCATAACTTCTTCCGAGATCTCCGAGCGCGCCGCGGCCAAGCTTGGCATGCCGTCCGGGGCCAGGTCCACGGCCGAGATAGCCGGATCATACAAAGTGGAGCGCCTGACCGACTCCAACCTGATAGCTATTTCCGCTTTTAATTCCGACCCGGTAAAGGCCTCCGATATCGTGATGGCCGTGATAGAGGCTTACCACGATTTCGACCTGGAGCAGAAGAGCCTGCAGGCCAGGAAAACCCTGGCCGATATCTCGGCGCGCAAGGACGAGGTCGAGGACAGCCTGCGCACCCTGGAGAGGCAGAAGCAGAATTTCATCGAGAAGAACCCGAAGACCGGCCTGGGCGCGGCCCTGGCGAACCAGCTGGCGGACCTGGAGATAAAGAGAAAGGAGCTGCTGGAAAAATACACCCCGAACCACCCAGAGGTCCAGAGCCTGCAGCAGCGCATAGACATGGTGGAGAGCAAGCTGGAGGAGATCCCCGCGCAGGAGGTGACGCTGGCCCGGATAAGCCGCGAGCTGCGCCTGCAGGAGGACCTTTATACCACCCTCAACAGGCAGCACGAGGAAGCCAAACTGGGCGTGTCCTCGATGGTCTCTTTCGTTACCGTGGTGCAGCGGCCCGCTCCGGAAAGAACGCCCATCTCCCCGAACCGCAGGCTTAATTTGATGGTCGGCATCGTCCTGGGCATGTTCATAGCCGTGGTCGTGGTTTTCCTGCTGGAGAACCTGGACGTTTCCATCTCCACTATCGAGGATATCGAAGGCTTCATGAAGCTGCCGGTGCTCGGGATCATCCCCAACATCATGAGCGAAAAGCCGCTGGATAACTGGCTCACCAATGT
Source organism: Elusimicrobiales bacterium (assembly GCA_028713125.1). Classification (GTDB taxonomy): domain Bacteria; phylum Elusimicrobiota; class Elusimicrobia; order Elusimicrobiales; family UBA9959; genus UBA9959. The sequence goes on from JAQTOU010000002.1 coordinate 129,845, forward strand.
TTTCAAGAAAGAGCGCTATACCGTGGACGCTTTCCGCAGCGTGCTGATAGTGAACAAGCGCTACGCCTCCGGCGTGATAGAGTCCTATCACACCATGCGCACCAATATCATGTCCAACCTGAAGACCAAGGACAGCGTCTCCCTGGTCATCAGCTCCGCCGGCGCCGCCGAGGGCAAGACCCTGACGGCTGTTAATTTCGCGCTGGCCGCCGCGCATTCCGGGCTGAAAACCCTGCTGATAGACGCCGACCTGCGGCGCCCGGCCGTCAACGAGATCTTCGGGACCAAAAAGGCTCCCGGCCTCAGCGACGTGCTGACCGGGAAAGCCGACTGGCGCGAAGCCGCGCTGGAAAGCGCCGATTTTATCATGGGCGGCCTGGATTTCGACCAACTGATGCGCTTCTCGGGGATCGAGAACCTCAAGGTGCTTAACTGCGGAACCCAGCCAGAGAACGTAGTGGACGTTCTGGATTCGGCCAACTGGAAGGACCTGATGGAAGACCTCAAGAGCGAGTTCGACCTTATAGTTTTCGACGCGCCGCCGCTGCTGCTCTTCGTCGACGCGGTGATGATAGCCAAGCACGCCTCCGACGGCGTAGTGCTGGTCTATAAGGCCGGCAAGATCGCGCGCGGCGCCCTCAAGCGCGCTGCCGACCAGATAACCAACGCCAACGCCCACATGCTCGGCGTAGTCCTCAACGGAGTGCGCGCCTCCGAGATGGGGCCGCAGTACGGCTACTATTACAAAGATTACAAGAACTACGCCAAGCGGTAAGTTTCCATGCCTATTATAATCGTCCTCTTAGCCCTTGCCGCCGCGGGCTGGCTGGGCTTCATGGCCGCGGCCGGCGCGCAATATTCTCTTATATTGCTGCTGGGCGCGCTGATCGTAGGTCTTTTCGCTTTCTTTTCCCCGAAACTCAGTCTTGTGCTCCTGGTCTTCTCGATGCTGTTGTCCCCGGAAATAAATCTCGCCGGCCTGGCGGGCAGCGGCCGGAATATAGTCGTGCGCTATGACGATATATTGCTTCTGATAATATTTTTTTCCTGGCTGGGCAAGACGGCTATAGTCAAGGACAAGCCCCTGGTCTTCCGTTCCCCGGTACAGAACCCGATATTGCTCTACACTTTCGTCTGCGTCCTCTCCACCGCTTTCGGCGTAATGGGAGGAAGAATAAACTGGGAGACGGCGATCTTCTATATCCTGAAATACGTGGAGTATTTCCTTCTGTACTTCATGGTTTTCAATATCATAGAAAGCAAGGAGGAGGTTCGCCGCTACCTGAAAGCGGGGGCGGTAGTGGCCGCCCTTGTTACGGTTTACGCCGTCTGGTACTATTTTAACGCGGGCCCGGGAGCCAGGGCGTCGACCCCTTTCGAGGCCCCGCTGGGAAATCCGGAGGAATCTGAACCGGCCTCGCTTGGCGGGTACTACCTGATCGTATTCGGCTTGATATTCGGGGTCATTTCCGAGATGCCTTTCAGGACTTTCGCCTGGGCCTTTGCGTCCATGGCGGCAATGCTCCCGGCCTTTATACTCACGCTTTCGCGCGCTTCCTATATCGGGCTGGCTTTTTCGGGCCTGGCCGCTATTTTCCTTTCCCGTCAAAGACGTCTTTTTCTCATAAGCGTTACCGCGCTGGGTGTGCTGGGGATTTCGCTTTCTCCCTTCCTCGCGGAGCGGGCCAAAGTCCGCGTGCAAGAGACCTATGTGGGAAATCAGGCCAACACGGTTTTTAACACGCCGGTCGGAGAGATCAGGCTGGAAGAATCCGCCGCGCTGCGCGTGCGCTCCTGGCAAAGAAGTGTTTTTTATTGGCTGCCTAAAAATGTGCTGATCGGCAACGGGGTTACCGGCGTCGGCCTCTCTGATGCCCAGGTGCCGCTTGTAATAGCGGAAACCGGGGTTGTAGGGCTTGTTTTATGGGTGTGGATGATTGTTGTGTGTTTTAAAGTTTCGTGGCGGCTTTACCATAAAAGCGACGATCCCTTTGTGCGCACCCTCTCGCTCGGCTACATTATCGGGCTTATAGGCCTGCTTTGGCAGTCTATCGGAGTTAATACCTTCATCATAGTCCGCATAATGGAGCCTTTCTGGTTCCTGACCGCCATAATAATGAAACTGGCCCAATTGGAGCCGGAAGGTGAAAAAAATTCTCTTGTCTGAGGATACTGCCGGCAGCGGAGACTGGCCGGCTGTTACGTGCAGCGCCCCGATTTGCCTAGGATTTTACATATGACAGACTACGACGAAAGAACCCCGGATTGCGAGACCAACACCCATTACAAAGTGATGCTTTCTGGCTATAAATGGGCGCTTTCGATGATTCCCGGGGCGGCAGAAAAAAAGATATTGGACTGCGCCTGCGGCCGCGGCTACGGAAGCTTTTATCTTGCATCCGCCGCGCTGAAAGTGGACGGGGTCGATATTTCACCGGAGACTGTTGCGTACTGTCGCGCCAGATATAAAAGACAAAATCTGTGTTTTGAAGTTATGGATGCGTCCTCCCTTCGCTTCCCTGACCGGACTTTTGACGCTGTCATTTCGCAAGATACCATAGAGCATGTAGAGGACGACGTGAAATTTCTGTCCGAAATCAGCCGCGTCCTTAAGGATGACGGCATCTTTATCGTATTTACACCGCACAGCGCCGTCCACAATAATAAGCCCGGCAACATTTACCACCTTAGAGAGTACAGCCCAGGTTCCTTCCTGGAGCTTGCCGGCCGCTATTTTGCCAAGGTGGAATTTTACGGCCGGAGCCTTTCTGCCCCGCTGCGCAGGTTAGAAGACAGTCTGGGCGAACTCCGGAGCGCCGACCCGCTGGGGTTGAGGCGTATTGTCCCGGTTAAGGCGCGTCATTTAATCGCCAGCCTTATCGCCAGGATGAAGGGGTTAAAAACCCTGGAAGAAGTTACGGTGGACGATATGGAATATTCCAAGGGGCTCGGAGATAGCCCAACCATTATAGCCGTATGCAGGAAAACATGAATTTATCCGGCCGGGAGAATGCCGGAGGTCTGCGGAGATCTGAATATAAATGAAAACCGGGCATATCAGTATTTTAATGTGTACACGGAACAGGGGGCAGGCGGTCGTACGCTGTCTTGAGAGCGTGTTGCGCCAGGACTATCCCGCCGCTTCGCTTGAAATAGCGGTTCTTGACGACGCGAGTTCAGACGAGACCCCCTTGCGCGTGCGCGAGGCATTGTCCGGGATTTCCGCGGCCGGGTTTTCCCGCGCTGAGCTTTTTGTAAACGCTGAAAATATACAGATTGCATCCGGAAGAAGCCTTTTGGAAAAAAAGGTCTCGGCGGAGGCGGAGTTTATCTGTTTTGTGGATGATGACGCTGAACTGCCTCCGGAAACGCTGTCCGGACTCGCCGGATTCCTTTTGAAAAACCCCGGCGTGGGGGCCGTCGGTCCGCGTATCGCCGTTATGTCGGCGCCGGGGATCCCGGTCCACATGGCGAATTTTGTGTCCTGGGCCGGCCGCTACACGGAAAAGGATTCTTCGGAACCGCTTGATTGCGATTGGCTTAATTCCACCTGCCTTATGGTAAGGGTTTCGGCTCTGGCCCAGTCCGGGGGATTTTATGCCGGCTTTTATACCGCCCATGAAGAAGTGGATCTCTGCCTCAGGCTGAAAAATAAGGGTTGGAGGGTAGTGTATTTTCCGGGAATCACCGTGCTGCATGATATCACCCCCGGCCAAACCAAAAGGGACAGGCTCTACTACCTCTATAGAAATAAGTTTCTGGTTTTCAAGCGCAATTTCGGCCTTTTTAGAACTGTGGCAGCGTCACTCGGGACGCTTGTCTTTGGTTTGCCTAAATATCTGCTGGAGTCGCTGCGCGCGGGGATAGATGCCCGTGAGATCTCTCTTGTGCTGCGCGCGGTTATCGATGGGGTGCACGGCAGGGAAGGCCGCGGCCATTAGGGGCGAGATCAGTTTTTTTCAGGCAAACGCCGATAATCGAGCAGTCCATTTACCTTTTCCCGGGCCATATCTATTGAAAAAAGTCTGAGCGCGCGTTCCGCCGCCTGAGTTCCCATAGCGGATCTTTTTCCGGGGTTCAGGGCCAGATCCAGCATGCACGAGGAGAGGTCCTCGGGCTTGGAAGGCTTAATAAGTATGCCGCAATCGCCAAGGGTTTCAATATTGCCTCCGAGAGTGGTCGCTATGGCCGGCAACCCGCAGGCCATGGCTTCTATGAGCGTATAAGCCAGCCCTTCCGGATGAATCGACGGCATAAGGAATATGTCCGCGGAATTGTAGACGGAAGGCAATTCTGCAAGTGCTATTTCCCCCAGGAACTTTATCCTCCCGTTATTTATCAGCCCGGGGCCTGACAATGCTTTTAGAGCCTTTTCTTCAGGACCGGAACCCGCCAAGATCAAAACCGTGTCTGGGGCGCGTTCCGCCAGGAGCTTGAAGGCCTTTATAGCCACATGGAAACCTTTTGGGCGCCAAAGGGAACCGGTTACGAGGAAACAAACCTGCCCCGGCGCAAGGCCCAGCTTTTTCCTCCCCTCGTCCCTGCGCTGCCTGGATGGCCCAAAAAAATCAGTATCGACCCAGTTGTGAAGAACGCTAAGGCGCGCCTTCGGGATCCGGTAAAAACGTTCAAGCAGGCGCGCGTTATGTTCAGACACCGAGATCACCAGATCGGCTTTGTGAAGGAACGGTATTTCGGCGCAAAACATCTTATGTGTTAACCCCGGCAAAGACCTTGCAATATAACTTGCGAAGGACCGGGGGCTGTTAACTTCCGAGAATAGTTTGTAGAAGTGTATCAGATGGAAATTATGAACGAATGCGGCCAGGGCGGCCCCCGTTTCTTTAAGGACCGGTTCGCAGCCGGCTGCATAATAGCCCTGGGAAAACACGATGTCGGGCGGCGCTGTCCTGCACAGCCGTTCGGCAGTCAGCCGCATTGCCCTGCGCCAGCTTTCTTTGTGGGGGTGGGCGCCGGAGTGAACGTTTTCCACTGTTAACCCTGCCGGTGCGGGGCCGGGCTTTGAGATCCCATCCGGCACTATTACGGTTAATTCCGTCCCAAGGCTGACCAGCAATCTTGACAGCGTTTCAGAATGCGTCTTTACGCCGCCCCAGCCCTCTCCGGGCAGGGGAGAGCAGGGTGTGACCAGCCAGACCCGCTGTTTCTTCATACGAGTTCCGCGCGGGCTTTAAAAATGTAATATGGAAAAAGTACGGCTATCCGTCCTAGATAATAGGCCGTTATAAAAAATAAGAAAAGGGCCTCTCTGCCTAAAAAAGCCGCGAGGGACAGCAGAAGTACCTGCAGATTGAAAGCGTGAAGATTTATAAAAACCGAATAAAAAATATTTCCCCTGAATCTTGAACTGCCTATTTTAGTGTTTAGGCCCGGCTGTCCGCCGCTTTTAGCTTCATTAGCCAGAGCGTCATGAGCGCTTTCAATATAACTGGAATAAAGCATGGCTATCAGCGCTATAAAACCGCTTAAAAGCAGACCGGCTGAATGAGGGGCGGTGAGCCCGCTCAGGCCCGGACCTTCCGTGAAGTACAATCCGGCGGACAGAGCCGGAAGGTAAAGTCCTTCTACCAGTTTCCCGAGAGTCCCGTCCAGAAATTTGCCGTACCTTGTTACGCAGCCGGTAGCCCTGGCCATATTGCCGTCCGCGGCGTCCAACAGGGCGAAAAGAGCTAATCCGGCGATTCCCGGCCAAGGGCCGAACTGACCCCTCCGGAAAAGCAGAATGCAGGCCAAGGCTCCCACTCCGAGTCCGGCCCAGGCTATGGCGCTGGGAGAATTTGTGACCCTCGAGAGCAGGGCGGTAAGGGGAAAAGAAAGGGGCCTGAAAAGGCAGGCGCTTACCGGGAACTGCCTTTCCCAATCCTTTTTCTGTTCATAAGATGCTTTTACCTCCGCAACCGTCATTTTTTTCATATCTCGGTTCCCGCCCTTTTAATGACCTTATCGGAAAGATCCAGAATGGCAGTCATACTTTTATCTGCCGAGAAAATATCCACGGATCTCTTCCTGGCATTGAAGCCCATTTTTCGGACCAGGTCCGTGTTTTCAAGTATTGCCAGTGTTTTTTGCTTTAGCTCGGCGATATTGCCGGGGCGGGTAAAGAAGCCGCTGAGCCCCTCCTCAATAGTTTCGACCGTGCCGCCTATTCTTGAAACTACGGAGGGCAGGGCGCAGGCCATGGCTTCTACGGTTACTATGGAGAGGCCTTCTCTCCTTATTGTAGGGTTCAGGTAAATATCGGCCGCATTATATATTCCCGGCATTTCACAATTCGGGACCGTCCCGGTAAAAAAAACCGATTTATTTTTACGCGATGCCGCCAACTGCTCCAGGCGGCCCCTTTCCGGGCCGTCACCCGCGATAACAAGTTTCAAATCCCCGGCCGGCCTTTCTAAAGCGAAAAATGCTTTGAGGCCTAATTCGAACCCTTTTTGTTTATGAACTACCCCGGACATGAGAAGTACGAGGTCGCGCGCCCCGAGCTTCAGGGTTTCCCGCGTCTTTCCGCGCAACTTCGTATCGGGGCGAAAAAGGCGCGTATCCACGGGGGGATATATCGCGGTTATCCTGCCTTCCGGAACAGAAATTTCGCGCAGTACCGCCTGCCTGGAGGCCTGGCTTACGGTCACCGTATGGTCCGAGTAATGTACGGCGTTATATTGCCATGGACACAGGTGGAGCGCCGCCTGGGCCAGGTACCTGGTAGCGAAGTAGAGAGCTTCTCCCGGGGTGGAGATCCTGGAGAAATTGCTTCTTATGTCATCAAAGACACCGAGGCCGCCTAAAAAAGAAATAACCGGAATACCAAGCTCTTTCCGGAGCCGGCTCGCATAATACTGGCCGGTATAGTTTTCTGCCCAGATGATGTCAAGTCCGGGCCCTGACGCTAACTCTTTTATTTTAAGCGCGCTAAGTTCCCACCAGGCCGTCAGGGCCTTGCGGGACATCGAAAAATCCGTTCCGGGGAGGTAATGCGTGGAAATCCCTCCCCGGACCTCGGTTTCCGGGCGGTCCGGGTGGTGCGAAGTGATTATATGTACGGAATGGCCCCTTGCGGCGGCCCCCGCAGCGATAGCTTCAGCATGAACCTCCGTGCCGCCCTGTTGGTGCAGCGTAGTGGCCGTGCAGAGTATGGCTATGCGCATTTTTTTGCTTCCCTTACTTCAAAAACGGCGCTGTCAGCGAAAAGGTTTGGCCAAAGCCCGTGCAGGAAAAGAAAACCGGAATGCGTTTTGACCGAGATTATTTCGAACCCGGTATCCGCCAGGAGTTCCCTGAAATCAGTCAGAGACCAGAAGCGCAGGTGTTCGCCCGGGTGCCAGGCCCACTGTATCGGGAACCTGCCGAATAGCAGCCTAAGCCTGTGTATGTAATAAGCTGAGTTGGGGATGGAGACTATGAGGGAAATATTGAATTTTCCTTTCACTTTCGCAAGAAGCTCCTCCGGGTTGGGGATATGTTCCAGTACTTCGGAGATTATTATATGGTCATAGACTCCGGGTATGCTGAAATCTTTGGCGGAGGCGTCGGCTTGGGCGGCCGCGACGCCTTTTTTTTGGGCCATGGCGACCGCCACCGGCGAAATATCCAGGCCTGAACCGCGGATGCCGAGCTTCTCTTCCAGGAATTTAAGGGTCGTGCCTTCCCCGCAGCCGATGTCCAGGACGGATGAACCCGGAGTGACCAGCTCTGCGAATACGGGGCACCTCCCGGTAAAGAGCATGTCTCCCTTCGCGCGCCAATAAGCGTTATAATCCATGGCTTTAAGCCCTGACGGTTTTGCGAAAAAAATCTCTTCGACCAGGGAGGGAACCCTTCCGGCATAATAAACCAGTGAGCTTTTAATGTTTTTCATTCTGGGCATTTTTATTTTAACTTTTTAGCGTCCCGGCTTTCCGGTTGAAGGGGAGATTATATTTTTTAACAGCCGTTTGAGGTTCTCCGGTAGAATAGCGGAGACTGCCCCCCTGAGCGCCCTTATAAACTTGAATATCGCGATGGCCCCGCCTGTAATTTCACTCTGCCGCCGCCCGGAGACTATCGAGTATAATGCCAGGGTGGAAAGATTATTTTCTCTGTAGTTTTCCGGTTTTGCCGCCTTTATGAATATCCCCGGCGTAAGCGGGTCGCTTGCGATGGCCAGTATGGACATGTCCGAGAAAATTGCGCGCATATCCTCTTTCTCATAGCGCCAGAAATCGTGAGGGTATCCATGGTAGGGATAGCCGGCGGACCGGGTCGTAAGCAGGAGTATGCCGCCTGGCTTCAAGATGGCCTTTAAATTAGAAACGGCGGACCGCCAGTCTTTTACGTGTTCCAGCATTTCTGTGGATAAAACGATGTCGAAACTGCCGGCGCCGAATCGCTCTCTCAGTCCGGCAACGTCGCAAACCTCGTCCACCCCCGGCCCGCTGGCAATGTCCACTCCCGTGTAGCTGCCCGGGGAAAGAGGGCGCAGAGTCTCCCTGGCCGAGCCATTGACATTCAGGGAACCGACCTCCAGCACGCGTCTGCCTTCCGCTTCCGGCCGTGAAAGATTATCAGCTATGAATTGTATGCAGGCTTTGTTGCACATAAAGATTCTTTTGGATCCCGAATAGAGTCCCGCCGCCGGTCTCAAGAGCATGCTAAATTAATGCTATATTTCGCTTGTGAGATACCGCTCAGTACAATATTATATATATAATTAATTTCAGCAGCGCAAAATTCAGATGCTGGTCCCGGATTTTTAGAGTCTTATGCCGCCTATCCATTTTAAACCACCGGCCGGAATATTCCGCTTGAAGTACAATGTCTATGCGGTCGTTCAGATGGGATTGCGTACGGCGGTGGCTTTGCTGTTGGTCCGTATTTTCGGGGTTTCTCCCGGGATTGACGCATACTTTATTGCGGTATCGGTGCTCGCGACCCTGCAGGCGTTCGAGTTCCTGTTCGTGGAGCAGTTCATGTATTTCTATTCGGACGCCAAAAAGATTTCCGTCGAATCCGCTTCAGCTTTCTATAGCTTTTCTTTCTCTATAGCCTTGCTGGTAGGCGCGCTCTTCGCGCTGATCTGTTTATTCGGCGCCAAGATATTATCCTTGTTTTTTGCCTCCGGGCTGGATGCGGTGAGGCTCTCTGAACTTAGACGGATACTGCCCCTGCTTGCGCCAATGGCTTTTCTTGCGCCGGCTGCTTACATCAATGACCGCATACTTAACGCCGAGGAGAAATTCTCTTTTTCGTATATTTCCGCTATTTTTTCTCTTTTCCTGCTGCTGCTGTTCCAGTTGTGGATGCTGCGCTCCGGGGTCAAGGATGCGGGAATGATGGCTATCGGCTCGTCGCTTGAAGCTGTTCTTGCTTTTATGGCGGGAGTCTTCTTTTGCCACAGGTCGGGCTTCTTACCCAAGCCTGTGTTCAAGCACTCGTTCGGCAGGGCTTATATCCGAAACAGTTTTGCCATGCGCGCGGGGCACGGGATTTATGGGTTGGCCTTCGGCTTTGTCACAAATAACGCCCTGGCAAGTCTTCCGGGGGGCGCTGTCTCATATTTTAACTACGCTCAAAGAATTGTTTCTGTAGCGCACACGGTCGTTACGGGCCCTCCTCTGCGCGTTCTTCAATCAAAGGTGGCTTCTGCCTGGTCCTCAGGGAGAATTCTTGCCGTAAAAGAGGCGGTTTATGAATATGCGCGCGGGTCGCTGTTGCTTTTTTTCGGCGCCGCCGCTGCGGCCTGGTTCGCGATTCCGTACATATTAGGACTGGCAGGCGGCCGTGCGCTTACGAGCGTCGACATAAGTTATATCAGAATCGTTTTTGTATGCCTTGCAGCGTGGTACGCCGTAGTCATACTTGAGGCCGCGTTCGTTTCCGTATGCGTAGCCGCCAAGGACAGCCGGATTTTTATAGTGACTAATTCTTTTTTCAGCGTGTTTTACTGGCTGGCCGTTTCAGCTTTTCTGCCCCGCTTCGGCGTCTATGCGCTGGCTATGGGCGCGGTTGCCGCCCAGTCGGTGAATCTCGCCGCCTACGTCCTGAAGGCCCGTAAACACATGCATGCCAGGGGTGTTTCTTCATGAGCCTGCCGTTAATAGAGATAATAATTCCTACGCTGAACCGGGCCGCGATGTTGCCTGCTGCCATAAAGTCCGCCCTGGCTCAGGATTACCCGGCCCTGAAGGTTATTGTTTCGGACAACGCTTCCGGCGACTCTACGCCTGCGGTGTGCAGGGCGTTCTCGGATGACCCGCGATTCGTCTATGTCAGGCAGGAGCGAACGCTGCCGATGTACGACCATTGGCGCGGGGTGTTGGAAAAAAACGCGTCCGCGGAGTGGACGCTGCTGCTTTCCGATGATGACTTTCTGGGCGATCCCGCCTATATTTCCAAAGCGGCTGCGTTGATATCCGGGAACCCCGGCCTTGTGCTTGTGCACGCAGATTTTGACACACTTTACGAGGAAACTGGCGAATTGACCCCTACACGGAGAGAACTGCCGGCATTAGCGGAGGGCAGCTGGTATTTCATCAACTACCGCGAAAAAGCTTCCGTATTCAGGCTTATGACCGTGCTTTTTAAGCGAAGTGCGGCCACGGGCTTTTCTATGTTTTCCAGCCCTGGGATATTCGGCTGTGACACCATGGATTTCCTGCGGCTTTCTCTAAACGGGAAAGTCGGGTTTGTGAAAACAACTGCGGCTGTTTACAGGATGCACGCGGGCCGGGAATCGGAGGGGAACCCCTGGCAGACCTATTTTGAAAATCTCGACCATATTTACCTCCCTTATTTATACGCTCGCGACAGGGGGATCTTTAGGCCTGAGGAATTAAAGCGCTGGCTCAGACGCGTTTTTACGGGATATTTCCTGGGAATACTCGAGGGTCTTTCTAATGAAAGGGACGCCTCCGGCTTTTTATGTCTGCTTTATATGACCTTGAAGAAGTACCGCTGGTTCGCGGGGTATTTTTTTATGCCGGGGCTTACTCTTCGCGTGGCTTTTCTTTTGCTGAAGTGTCTTGCAACGCCGGCCAGGAAAAAAGCGAATAAGTAGCAGCGGGGCCTTGTCCCGCTTTGCCCGGGTCTCCCCGGTATTTTGAAGAGGAAGCGCAAAGTGATAAAAAAAATACGGATTCTTTTCGTTATTGAAAACGAATGCTTTGGCGGCGGGGAAAAAACATTTTCTCTGCTGATTCGGAATTTATCGCCTGAAAAGTTCGAGATCTGCTGCGCTTCCCGCCCGGAGGGCCGCTTTTACGAAGAAACGAAAGGATATTGCCGTTTCCTGCCTTTTGACCTCTCGAACAGGTACGATTTTGCAAATCTGGGCAGACTGAAAAAACTTATGGCAGAAAACGGGATCGACCTGGCGCACAGTCAGGGCGCCCGCGCCGATTTTTACTGCGGACTTGCCGCCGCTGCAGCGGGAGTCAGATGCCTGGCCACGATCCCCATGCCGGTGGAAGGTTTCGACGTGGGGTTTCTTCGCCGCCTGTTATACCGCTCCCTTGCTTCTTTAGCCGCCAGGAAAATTTCAGCGGTTATTACTGTCTCAAGTTCGTTAGCCGTACTGCTGGGTAAAAAGCATTCCCGTGTGGAACTAATCCCCAACCCGGTCGATTTAGCGGAATTCGATCCTTCAAATTTTAACGCGGTCGAGTTTATTAAACGATTTGGCCTCCGCGGCCGTCTGGTGACCGGGGCTTTAGGCCGTCTTGAATGGCAGAAGGGATATTCCTGCCTGATAGAGGCGCTGGCACTCATGTTTAAAAAGGAGCCGGAGCTCAGAGGAAAACTGACATGCCTGGTGGCGGGGGGCGGCCGTCTTGCCCCGGACCTGAAGAAGCGGGCAGACTCGGCCGGGCTTTCAGATAATATCGTATTTTGCGGGGAGACGTCTTCGGCCAGGGATTTTCTAGGTGCGCTGGACATATTCCTTATGCCTTCCCTGCTTGAAGGCCAGCCGTTAGCCCTGCTGGAGGCGATGGCCATGGGTAAGGCAATTGTGGCCAGCGATATCCCCGGTATACGCGAAACCGCGGCCGGCGGAGAGGAAGCTGTGCTCGTGCCTCCGGGCGACCCGCATGCGTTAGCCGAGGCCGTTCTTGGTCTGGTTCATGATCCGTCCCTTGCAGCCGGCTTGGGCCGCAATGCCAGGAGAAAGGCTGAAACTTTCTCTCTCTCCGGGTTTATTGAACGCCACGAAACCGTTTATTTGAGCGTATACGGCATGGGGAAAAATGCCTAATCTTTCGCGCGGCAAATTCGCGGCGGTTTTGTCCGCGGCCTTCTTTGTCGCCGCTGTAATTGTAAAAGCGAAGCTGCCGCTTCTTGAGTGGGACGTGTTTTATTTTGACGTCGCGAAAAGATGGTCGCTCGGTTCTTTTGTCTCCGGGCCCATGGACCATCCGCCGCTGTACCTGCTTTATCTGACCTTGCCATTCCAATTTTTCGGGGCCATGCCGGAAACAGCAAGGATATTTAACATATTCCCTGTCCTGGCAGCCGCCGCCATGATTTATCTGACGGCCAGAAATATTTCCGGCCGAAATTCAGGGCTTATCGCCGCCTGCCTGTTCCTTATCAATCCGGTTACTATACAGGGAGTCCAGTCCCTTGATTCCTCGGATAGTACGCTTCTCCCTCTATGCTTTGCCCTTGTTTCGTATTTTCTGTCGCGCGCTTGCGTGGAGACGGGCAGGAGCGCCCTTGTTTTAGGGGCGCTTCTGACTCTTTCGTTCTGGGCTAAAGCTACTTCTTCTATAGCGCTCATTGCCGGGGTAATTGTTTATCTGTTCGTATTTCGCGGGCGGATGGAAAAAAAATTTCGCTCGCTGCTGACCTCCGGGATTTCCTGGGGGGTGCTCTTTTTTATTTTTACGTGGAGCGCGGCCTGCTTTTTATTGGGGGACAGGGAATCCTGGGCGCTGGTTCTCGAAATCCCGTTCATATATTTTTCCCAGTCACGGACGTCTTTCAACGGTGCCGGGATCTTTAAATGGGCGTTGGACCTTATCAGGATAATATTCTGGTTTTCTCCGTTCCTGCTTTATCTCGCCTACTCAGGGATAAAGAAAGTTTTTATGAGGGAAGTTTCCCAGCCGGCCGCTCATCTTATGGCATTTTTGTGCGTCTTCTATTTTGCGGGCTATTTGTTCATAGGCGGCTCGAACTACGGATTCCCCAGGTATCATGCCGCTATTTCACCGCTGCTGCATGTTTTCGCCGGTATCGCATTAGTTCAGATAGCCGGCGGATTTAGCGCCGCCCCGCTAGTTTATCTGATTGTGCCGGCCGCCCTTTGCTCCGCGCTGACCGTAATTTATGTGGACCCGGAATTGCTTATAAATCTTATACTTAAACAACTCCTCTTTTACGGGAATTACCTCGCTATAGTTAACAAGGTCTTATTGCCTCTTTTTTGTTATACAGCGCTTCCGCTCGCAGTCGCTCTGCTCCTGAATAAGTGGCGCGGTTCAAAGGTTTCAAAAGCAACGTTCGCAGCTGCCGCCTCAGCGGCATTGCTCGGAACATGCGCGGGTTTATATGTAAGGCAGATTTCGGCCGGCTATTCTACCTCATACCAGTACGGAGCGTTTGGAAGAACTGAGGTATTAAAGGAGGTTTCTGCTAAACTCTCCGGAGGAGAAACCATTATGGCAACTCCGGAATTTATATGTGATTTTGTCGCCCGGAACGTTGCCGGGTCCGGGTGGCGCGTATGGCAGTCGGAAAAAGAGATGTATAATTTTATTTCGCAGCGAAAACCGGCCTTTATCATTGCAGGTTGGACCACACATACCCAGGCGCAGCTGAAATGGCTTTTGAAAGACAGGGAAATCCGGGGCATATTAGAGAAATGTTATGTGCTGTCTGAAATCGGAACATATTTTGTATGGGAAAGCCGGAGCGGCAGAAAGGCCCTGGACTCGGCCGGGAATTAATAAGCGCTAAAATTCGAAGAGGGGTTTAATATGTGCGGCATCTGCGGTTTCGCTAATTATAAGAACGAAGACCTGCTGAAGGGCATGGCCTCAAAACTGGCGCACCGCGGGCCGGACGAGGACGGTTTTTTTACAGAGGGGGAAAAGGTCTCCCTCGGGATGCGGCGGCTCAAGATCATCGACCTGGCCACGGGAGGGCAGCCTATCTCGAACGAAGATGGCACGGTCACGGTCGTCTTCAACGGGGAAATTTACAATTTTAAAGAACTGCGCGCGGGGTTGGAAGCGAAGGGGCACCGTTTCCGCACCAGGACCGACACGGAGGTCCTGGTCCATCTTTACGAGGAGCATGGCGCCGACCTCGCTCCGAAGCTGCGCGGGATGTTCGCTTTCGCCATCTGGGATTCTCGAAAAGCCGCCCTGCTGCTGGGCCGGGACCATTTCGGGATAAAGCCGCTTTTCTATTCCCTTGCCGGCAACAAGCTTTATTTCGCCTCGGAGATGAAAGCCCTCCTGCTCGCCGCGGATATAGGCGCGGGGTTGGATACGGAGGCCGTGGACGCCTATTTTACCAACCTGTACATCCCGGCGCCGCTTACCGTCTATAAAGCCATACGCAAACTGGAGCCGGCGCAGACTTTGTTGTTCAGGGGTGGGAAGGCGGAAATAAAGACTTACTGGAGGGTTCCGGAATTCGGAGCCTCTCCGGCTAAAACCTGGGGGGAATATCTGGAGGCGGCCGACGCGCTGCTTTCAGCCAGCGTCTCCGAGCAGCTGGTTTCCGACGTCCCGCTCGGACTGCTTCTTTCAGGCGGGGTAGATTCTTCATCCCTTCTTTATTACATGAACAGTCTTGGCGCCGCCCCCGTGAAAACTTTCACGGTCGGTTACGGCAGAAAGGATTCGAGCTTCAATGAGACCGCCCAGGCGCGGCTTATCTCGGGGCATTTCCGGTCCGACCATTCCGAGCACATCCTGGAGCCCGACCCGCGCACGATAATAGAGAAACTGGCCGCCACTTTCGACGAGCCTTTCGCCGACGCTTCCGCCATCCCTAACTTCCTGGTGACAGGGGAGGCCCGCAAAAAAGTCACGGTGGCCCTGACGGGCGTAGGCGGCGACGAGTTCTTCGGCGGCTATCCCAGGCACCTCGGCGCCAGGCTGATGCCGGTTTACCTGAAACTGCCGCGGGCGCTCCGCGAAGGCTTCTGGTCGGCGGCCAGGCTGCTCCCGGAATCCCGCTCGGCGAAAAATATTCCCGGGCGGATGAAAAGGTTCTTCGGAGGAGGCCGCGGCGATTTCCGCGACGCCTACGATTCCTGGATCTCATATTTCGGCAGGGAGGAGCGCGCCCGGCTTTACTCCCCCGCCCATTCCGGCGCCGCCGGCTCGGCCCCGAAGCTGCCCGGCCGGCTTGGCTCTCCCGACGATATTTTCGCCTATGAGCTAAGGAACTACCTTTCCGACGACCTGCTCTGCCTGGCGGACAGGGTTTCTATGTCCAATTCCCTGGAGCTGAGGGTTCCCTTCCTCGACGTCAGGCTGGCGGAGCTGATGGCTTCCGCCCCGCTTGCGCTGAAAACGCGCGGTTTCACCCTCAAGGCCATGCTCAAAAAGATCATGGCCGGGCGTCTGCCGCCGGAGATCCTAAGCGGCCCGAAGCGCGGTTTCCAGGTTCCGCTGGCCAGGTGGTACGGGGAAGAACTGAAAGGCTTCGCGCGCGAGGTGCTTAAAAGCAGTTCTCTTGAAAAGAACGGCTGGCTTTCTCCCGGCTATATAGCCGGCATGCTTAAAGAGCATGAAAGCGGACGCAGGAACCTGAGCGATCAGATACACTCCGTTATTATTTTCGAACTCTGGCTGGCCAGGAACCGGAAAATGGCGGCGGGGGGCGTCAGTTTCGGCCTCAGGCCCGCAGCTGGGCCGCTGAACGTCCTGGTATGCACGGATATAATACAGGAGGACGACGCGGGCGGCTCGGGCCGCGTCGCATGGGAAACCGCGAAGCGTCTGGCGGCCATGGGGCACCGGCCGGTAGTGCTCACTAAAGGCGCGCACGGTAAAAAAGATTTTGAAATTTCCGAGGGGATAGAGGTTTACCGTTATCGCGGCAGTCCCCTTAAGCTGCGGTCCGCCGTGAAGGCTATACTAGTGAGACATGGCCGCATTGACGTGTTGGAGCTGCACCATCCTTACACGGGACTCCTTGCAATAGCCATGCTCAATGGGGTGCCGGCGATCTATAATTTCCATTCGCCCTGGGCCGAGGAATATTCCATAAGGGCAGGCGACCTGGGGATCAATCCTCTTCGCCGGTTCTTATGTTCCGGCCTTCGCAACTTCGCCGAACGCAAAGTCCTTAGAGCGGCGAAGGTCATACTTAACGCCAGCCTTTTTATGGCTTCCAAGCTTAGATTCGCGCATGCCCTTGAGTCCAGGATACTTCCGCTGGGCGTAGACCTGGATAAATTCCGCCCTTCGGGCGACACTGTAGCGCTGCGTGAGCGGCTGGGACTTCCGCCCGCCGGCTTTATGATCTTTACAGTCCGAAACCTCGCCAGCCGCATGGGTCTCGAAAACCTTGTGGAGGCCGCCGCGGCCGTGGTTAAGGAAAGACCGGAAGCTTTTTTTGTTATCGGTGGGAGCGGCTACCTGCGCGGTAAACTGGAGAAGATGATAAAGGCTGGAGGGCTTTCCGGAAGAGTATTGCTGGCCGGGTATATCCCAGAGGAGGACCTCCAGGCTTATTACCAGTGCGCCGACCTCTTTATCCTGCCTACGAGATTGCTGGAGGGGTTCGGGCTGGTAACGCTGGAAGCCCTCGCCTGCGGAACGCCAGTGCTGGCTACCCCTGTGGCCGCTAACCCGGAGATAATCGGACGTCTTGATTCCAGGATGCTGCTGGAGGATTGCTCTCCCGGGGGTATAGCTTCGGGGATACTCGGATTTATTCCGCGGTATATGGAAAACCGCGAGGCAATACGCGGCGTCTCACGTAAATTTGTGGAAGAAAACTATTCCTGGGCTAAATACGCCGAGGGAGTCGAACAGGCGCTGTTCGAGGCTGTTTCCTCCGGGAGGCGGACATAAAAAGCGAAGCCTGCGTCGTGTGCGGGGGCGCCGCCGCCCCATTGGTAGAAGGGCTGTACGAGTGCGGCGAGTGCCGCCTTGTGTTCAGGGCAGAAAAATATTTCGGCGCGCCGGCCTATAAGCCAGGTTTGGAAGAAGGCATTTATGGCGGCGCGAAGGCGGTCTTGTTCCGGGAAACCCTGGATTTTCTCGACCGCGCTTTCCCTGCAAGGGGGCGGCTCCTGGATATCGGCTGCGCCGGAGGGGAATTGCTCGCGGCCGCGGCCGCGCGCGGCTGGCGGGCCGAAGGCGTGGAACTTGACCGGACGCTGGCGGTAAAAGCGCTGGCCCGGGGCTTTAAAACACATCTGAACCCAGTAGAGGATGACGGGCTCGAGGGCGGCGCCTACGACGCTGTCACGGTTTTCGATGTCTTTTCGCAGATGAAGGACCCGGCCGCCGCCGCCAAGGAACTTTCGAGGCTGCTTAAACCGGGCGGCATAATTTATATAAGGGAATTCAACGCCGCTTTCCACCTTCCGCTTTACAGGCTCGAAAAAGCGGGCTTTTTTAAGCCTTTCGGGGCCAGCCCTTCTATAATCCATAATTTCAATTTCAGGGCCGAAACTCTTCGCGCGATGCTCATGCGCTCCGGCTTCAGGGAGATAAGGATACGCAACTCCAGGCCCACTTCCGGAGACCCTTACCGTACCGGGGGACGCCTGGGGGGATTTCTTACCGGCGCCCTTAAAGTTCTATACTATTGGCTGGCGCAGGCCGTATGGTTCCTGACTTTCGGCAGGGTTTACGCCGGCTCCTCGCTTATAGTGACCGCTAGAAAATGAAAGCAGCTATACACCAACTCCAGTACTGGCCCGGCCTGCGCTTCTTCGCGAAGATGCGCGCCGCGGAGCTGTTTATCTACCTCGACGACGTGCAGTTCGAGAAACGGGAGTTCCAGAACCGGAACCGCATCCGCACCGCGCGCGGCTGGCAGTATCTGACGGCGCCGGTTATCTCCAAAGGCAGGTTTTCTCAGAAGATAAACGAAGTGGAGATGGATAATACGGCCGCGTGGAGCGAAGAGCATCTGCGGGCCATAAAGACGAATTACGCGCGCGCGCCGTTCTTTAAGGAATACCTTCCCCGGCTGGAGGAGCTTTATTCCCGGGATTACCGCCTGCTCGCGGACCTGGCTATAGCTACCATGGATTTTCTGAAAGACGCTTTCGCGATCGGGACCCCGGTGAAATTTTCCTCGGAGTTCAATATAGCGGAAACTTCAAGCGCGCGCCTGGCCCGCCTTTGCGCCGCCGCCGGCGCGGACGAGTATCTCTCCGGCGCCGGAGCCAGGGCCTACCTGGACCCGGGCGTTTTCAGCTTCGCGGGCGTAAAGCTTTCCTGGCAGGACTTCAAGCCGCGCGAGTATAAACAGGCTTTCCCCGGCTTCGAGCCGGATATGTCGGCGCTGGACCTGCTCCTGAACTGCGGCCCGGCCTCACTGGACTACTTATGAACCCTTATATAGCTGAAGCCATCGCCGCGATGGACAAGGTCCCGCTCTCGAGGTACGAGCATCCCGGCTCCTGGGCCATGGACCCAGCTTCCTGCCGCTTTCTCGCCGGTTTCGTGCGCGCGCTAGGGGCAAAAAAAATAATAGAGTTCGGCTCCGGTTTCTCCACGCTGATGATGGCGAGGGAGATAGCCCCTGTCGAAGGTAATTACCTGCTTTCCATCGACTCTTCC
Organism: Elusimicrobiales bacterium; assembly: GCA_028713125.1. Taxonomy (GTDB): domain Bacteria; phylum Elusimicrobiota; class Elusimicrobia; order Elusimicrobiales; family UBA9959; genus UBA9959. The sequence goes on from JAQTOU010000002.1 coordinate 148,603, forward strand.
CGGCAATATTCCGAGATGGCCAAAGAGGCTTATGAGACCTCCGGCTGCCAGGCCAAAGTCGACTTCCGCGTCGCCCCGCTGCGCCCCAGGCTCTACGGCACGCGCCTGCTGCTTTCATACAGCCTGCCGAAGGGCCTGCTTGAGGCTCTCGGCCCTTTCGACCTGGCGCTCATAGACGCGCCGCACGACGATTATGGCCGCGAGGCCGTGCTTTACGATGTTTTCAACGCTTTAGCCCCCGGCGGTTATATAATACTGGACGACGCCAACCGCGAGCACATGGAGCGGGAATATGTCCGTTCCTGGCAGTCCGCTTACGAGGGTTCCATCGACCCGATACTGCTTGAGGGCATTGGCAACGGCATAGGCGTCATTGAAAAGATAGACGATGATACTCCTTTATATCCGAGGGCCGGCTCCCTGTCGTCCTCGGTCAAGACCCTGCGCAATTACGGCCGCCTGCTTTTCAGTTCGGAGAAGAAGGCGTCCGGCGGCAATGAGGACGATCTCTAACTATTTCCTGTTCGCTCCCTGGCTTCCATTCTTTCCTGCGTAGGCCCTTTGTCCTCACGGGTGGGTCTTTTTATTTTATTTACAGGTCCTTATGGCCCTATTGCGCGGCCGAATTTAAGGCTAAACTATAAGTACAAGACAGCCTAAAGGAAAATTTATGCTACAGAGAACCTACACCTACGAACTAAAAATTTTTAATGCCATCTTCTTCTCCTGTTTCGCCATGTTCCTGGTCTGCTTCACCGACCTGACCTACGGCTGGCTGAAATAATAAAGGAAAAAGAAAAAGGGACAGGCTGCTTTTCCAGGTAAAAGCAGCCTGTCCCTTTTTTAATTCAAGCCATCCGCCGGGCTGGACTTTTTGGTAAAATATACTTTCGGGCAGGGATAATTTAAGACAGGGAAGTGAAATCTACGGAGGCAATAAATAGAATGAACAGGAAACTTATATTAGCGTTAGTCTGCTTCGGCTTCGTGGCCGGGGCCAATGCCGCGGTCAATTTCGACCAGGGCGTGGATATTAAGAGCGCCGTTAAAGAAGCGGTCTCTTCAGATGTTAAGCTCCCCGAAGCTAAATTCGGCCAGCTTATCGACCTTACCCGCGACTGCAAGAAGATCACCTTCGGCGCCGCCGACCCTCTCACCTCCCCCGAGGTAAAGCTGACCAGCAGGGAAACCACCCAGGACTGCCAGAACATGGGCTACCCGGTAGGCCAGATCTGCTTCCCCAGCACCCGCTATTACAATGAGAACGTTAAGGTCGTCATCACGGCGCCCCGCGAACTCAAGCCGGAGCAGAAAGAAGTTTTCGAAGTCTGCCTTTGGGGTTCTTTCCTCAGCCTTAAGCAGGTTTCCCCGGCCTATAAATACTCGGTCCGCCAGGTCCTCGGTAATTTCGAACTGACGCCTCCCGCGGCCGTGAAGAGCGCCGCCCCGGCGGATGTCTGCAATCTGGTGATGGACGGGAATACCTGCGTTTATAAGTGCAAGGACGGCAGCTATGTTTCCAGGCCGAATCCTTTCCCGTACATCCCGGCTCCCAACCCCTGGGTCGGCCCCATCTCGACTCCCTGCGCTTTCTCCATCCCCAACCCGGGCCCGCTTATAACGATACTTAAGTAAAGCGCTTAGTTAAAATAAAACAGCCGGCTATAAAAAGCCGGCTGTTTTTTTATTGTAGGAATTAAGTTCAGTTCATCGTCAGGGCGGCCCGGGTGTCGTTCGCGGGGATGTCGTCCGCGTTGACTTCTTCGGGGATGGTGTTCCCGTCCGTGTCCGTGACGCGTACCTGCAGCGTAAAGCCGCCGGGGGCCAGGTCCGAAAGGTCCAGGGTCGTATTGACTTCGCCTTTAAGCATCAGCTCGGGAGAAGCGGGGTCCGCGAGATCCACTTTACCGGCCTGGGGCGCGCCGCGTTCTTTCCCGTCCTGGTAGATGGTTATCGAATAGACAGCGTAGCGGGAGCGGTTATCCAGGACGGTGAATTTTACCGCGGCTTTCCTGCCTGCCGGCGTTACGGTCAGGCCTGACACCAGGGGCGGCAGCCGTTTGGAGGCGGATTTGAGAACGCCCACCGTCGCGGCCCCGGCCATGGACAACTGTCGTACGCGTATTTCCGGGCTGTCGGTGACCTGCGTGTTATTATTTCCGCCGTCCGAGTTCGTTTGATCGGTATGGGTATACGAATCCCCGTCCGGACCGTAGCTGCCCCAGGGGCCGAAAGTGGCGTCCTGGCCTGGCGGGGGGGAATTTTTTGCGGGGACCCAGTAGGGCTTCCCCGTCCTGGGGTTCACCCAGGAGGAAAGGTGCTTGCGCGTTTCGTCCTGCAGGTCCTGGTAATACTCGTAGGGCTTCATCTGGCCTTCGTCGCGGGAAGCCGTTATTTTTACCTTATTGCCGTCGGCGGCATAGCCCTCGAAGCCGTCGTTGGTGGAATGGCGTATATTGGCGGCGTGGGTCGGGGTGGCCTGGTCCTGCGTGAGGTGGCAGATGGTTCCCATCTTGGCGTAGGCTTCGGGGAACTTGAAGTGCTCGTAGTTCCAGAGCACCCCGCCGAGGGTGTAAGGGGCCTTCCCCTCCCAAAGCTCTTCCGGTTTTCCGCCATTGTTGATCTTCGCGTCCGGCAAATGCGCGCTTTCGTCATTGGTCCCGGTTAAAAGCATATCCTGGGCGCGGGCGATGTCGGAGAGTTCTTTGCCGTTCATGAAAGAGAGGGCTCCTTTCATTACGGCTTTATGCGCCGAGCCGAAAAAAGAGACGCTCCACCATCTATCGCTGCCCGCCGGAGCAGCCGCCCCGGCAGGCGGAGGTAAGGGAGCCGCGATCTCCGCGCTGCCGAACTTCTCGCCCTTAAGCAGGCTTCCGATATTTTGGATGTCTTTACCGAAATCGGCCGCGGACAGATTGCCCGCGGCGAAAGACGCCGCTGCCGTCAGTAAAATTTTAGCCGTTTTGTTCATCAAGCCTCCCGGATAATCGTTCAGCCTTTATTGTAGCTATGTTCCCATCCCGGCCGGTACAGGCCTTGGACCTTTCATTTCCCGCTTAATGGCCCAGCGGGAAATAGGCCTTTCAGCCCGCTTTGCCCTTTAGTCCTATTTTGACGTAGGCCCTTTGAATTGATAAGTAAAGGACTTTGGCCCCTCGTGCGGCTTCGAACCAAATTCATACACTGCTTATGTAGTCAAGCAACCGGAGGAAAATATAAATGAAAAGCTCAGCACTTATCGCGGTGTCGTCAATACTACTTCTTTCCGCCAGCAGCATCTTCGCCGCGGCCCCCAGGGCCGTGGACCAGCTGGCTCTCCAGGCCCCCAAACAGGAGGCCGCTATAGCGCCCGAACCCAAAGAGGGTGAAGTGGCGGTCGTGATCACCGAGAAAGGCCAGCCCGTCAGGACCATCTACTTCGAAGCCGACAAGGGAAACCCCTGGGTCGACGCGATCTTCGGCGGCGGCGGCAATAACGGGAATAACAACGGCAACAACGGCTGGAATAACGGGAACAACCACGGCAATAACGGCGGTTACGGCGGCTACGGCCGCGTCAACTGCGTCGCTTCCGACATGGGTTGGGAAGAGCACTGGGGCGGCCACGGCGCCGGGCCCAGCGAGATACGCGCCTGCCAGCAGTGCCTGTCTATACACGGCGACTGCCGCTACCAGTGTTCCATGGACCAGTTCCGCTGCACCGCGCAGTTCACCCCGGCGGCCCAGCCCGGCCAGCCCCAGGGCCCGACTTCCACTTATCCCGGCGACCTGCGCCAGGACGAGGGTTCCGCCCGCGACAGCGCCACGCTGCGCTGCATGCAGTCCACGCAGGGCCAGCAGGGCTACTGCTCCATCCAGGCCTGCAACAGGGAAAGCCAGGTCGTTAACAGCGGCCGCTGCAGGAAATAGTTCTACACTAAAAGGTTGCGCGACAAAGGGCGGGAATTATTCCCGCCCTTTGCCATTTAAGAAATAAAAAAGCCGCCCGGCTTCCGGACGGCTTTTTTATTTGCGGCCGTTTATTCGAGCTTTAATATTTCAAGGGTATTCCCCGCTATCCTGAAGCCGAAATCAGGCTCTATTTCCGGATAGGCCACCCCGGCCGCGGTTATGTCCGCATGGTTAAGGAAATGGAAGCCGGGCACGCCGACGGGGGAGAGTATTATGACCAGCTTGTCAGAGAACCTGGCCCCGCTTTTCCCCTGGAGAAGCTCGTTGCCGTAGGCCATCTTATAGGTTTTGCCCAGCCTGAGGTCGGCGCCCTTGGCCCCGATCGCGTCGCCGAGCTGCTTCAGCGTGACGACAAAAACTTTCGCGCCGCCGCAGGTGATCTCCACTTTGCTGGAGGGGATGTCCGAGAGAACGGCATGGAGCTTGACGGTAAGCTCGTCGCCGCCGATATTGAGCGCCCTGGAGCCGCTCATGAACATCGCGTTTACGATATCGTTGGCCCTGATAAAGTAAGTCTCTTTGGCGCCCACGTAAAGGAGCAGGAAGAACCTTTCTTTGTCGGCGCAGGACTGGCCGCCGTCGGGGCAGTTAGCGGCGGTGTAGGCGCTGAATTTAACCTCGGTCCCGTGCGGGGTGCGGAAGGACAGGCCGGAGTCTTTGTGCGCGTTGAGGAGCGAGTTCAGCTTGAAGGAATAAGCGACGGGCCCGAGGCGGCCCGGGGCGATGGCCGTGGCCGACTTGTCCCCGTCCCCGCGCAGCGGCTTGTACTTCGGGGCGTCTATAATGCTTCCGAGATACTTGAAGAACTTGTCCATTTTGGCGGCCTGCGCGGCGTTGGCGTCGGCGGCCGGGGAAGGGGCGGGCACAGGCGTTTCGTCGGCCTTGATAGAAGAGAGGGAGGATGATTTGTCCGCTCCTTTTTCAAGCCCGGCGGCGCTAAGCGTCCCGCAGGAAAAGGCCAGTAAAGCCGTTAATGCAAATATTCCTTTCAGGTGTTTCATGGTAGCTCCGTTATAAAAAGATATTTTAAATCCGCGCGCGGCGCCTTTGCCGCCTGCATATGGTATAGCAGACAAAATCCGGAAGCGCAACCCTCAAAGGGCCTGCCTTGCGGCGGTCTGCCGGCGGCATGGAAACCGCGGACTAGGAACTTTTAACCAGCGTTATGACGGGTATTTCAGCCGGCGCCAGCCAGCGCAGGGGGGGGCCCCAGGTTCCGGCGCCGGAGGTGACATAGAAAACGCTTTCGTTTATGCGGTACAGGCCGTAGAAGTAGTTGTAGAACAATTTAGTGAAGATATGGAAAGGAAAGATCTGGCCTTTATGCGTATGCCCGGAAAAGACCAGGTATTTCCCGGCGGCGGCTATAGCCGGGTAAAACACGGGCTGGTGGGACATCACTATGGTGAATTCTCCGTTGCTGTTCCTTTTCAGCTGGTCCTTTACGTCGGCCTCGGTAAGGTGCTCGGTATGGATGTCGCCCAGGCCTATCAGGCGGAGTTTACCCATTACCTGCGCTTCGTTCCTGAGCAGCTTTATCCCGAAGGCCTTGTAGCAGTCCATCGACCGCTCCAGGCCGTAATAATATTCGTGGTTGCCCAGCGAGCCGAAAAGCCCCAGCCGGCTTTTTATTTTCCCGGTAAGCTCGGCAAGGCCCGTGGCGCAGGCTATGCCGGGGTCTATCAGGTCGCCGGTGACCAGGACCAGGTCCGGCCCGGCCGCGTTTATCTCGTCCACGATCCCGGAGAACTGGCGCAGCTTCCAGTTCGAGTCGATATGCATATCCGAGATCTGGGCTATCTTGAATCCTTCCAGCTCCGGCGGCAGGTCTTTGAACGGGATGGTCATTTCTTTTATGACCGGGACTTTCTGGCCGCCGTAAATGCCCCAGGCGGTTATGAGCGCGAGCAGGGCGAGCGTGGTATTGGCGAGCACCTGCGCCTGGAACCAGGGCAGGCGGCGCAGGGCGAGGGCCGCCAGGTCGGAGCAGGCGAAGATGAAGGCGGCCAGCATTATCAGGCCCATCCAGGCGTAGCCGGCCGCGTAGAGGCCTTCAAGCAGCGGGCCGTGGTGGTAGCGCTTGAGGAACATGGTGAAAGGGGAAAGAAAAGCGACGGCCAGGAGGGAGAGGCGCAGCCAGTGCGCGGCGGTCTGGCCCAGGGATAAGCTTCTTGCCAGCCACCTGGCCGAGTAAAAATGCAGGCCGATATAGGAAAAAATGAGGACCAGGAGCACGGGGAAGAAGTGATAGGTTTTCATGTTTAGCGCTTTCTTAATTATATAATTTACCTGATGAACATTACCCCGCTTGGCGCTATCTGGCTGAACGTCTGCATAAATTCTTTCATGCCGATACTAGGCTATTTCGCGGCCGGCAGGATCTCGGCGCCGCTTTTCGCGCTGGCCGGCTCGGCGCTCGGCTTCGCCTGTTTCGTGCCTTGGGCGTTTAAGAACGAGGCCTTCGCTCTTTATTTCAGGCGGGACCTGTGGCCGCGGCTTTTCGCCGTGGGTTTTTTCGGCAGCGCGCTGCCGATAGCGGCGCTGGTCACCGCGCTCAGGTATACGACGCCGGCGAACGCCGCTATCCTCGGCCAGGTGGAGGCGGTCTACACGGTCATACTCTCCAGGCTTTTTCTGAAAGAGAAAATTTCTTTAAGCCAGCTTTTCGGCACCGGCCTGGTGCTCGCCGGGACCCTGCTTATAGCTTTCAAGGAAAGGTTCACGCTCAGGTGGACCGGGGACCTTATCGTGCTGGCCGTGCCGCTTTTCTACCAGGTGTCTCACCTCTTCAGCAAGAAGCTCCCGAAGGAGCTGTCGCACGTCTTCGTGGCGTCGGCGCGCACGCTGTTCGCCACGCTCGGCATACTGCCAGTCTTTCTCCTGGGCTTTGTTATGCCGGTGGCTTCTTTTACGCCCAGCCTGGAGCTGCTTTGGATAATCCTTGCCTGGGGGCTGGTTCTGACCGCGCTGAACAATATACTCTGGTACAAAGCCATCCTTAACATGGACCTTTCGAAAGCTACGGCCATAGTGCTTTCCTACCCGGTGCTGACGGCGCTGTTCTCGCACCTTTTCGGTATAGAAAAAATACAGGCCTACCAGCTTATAGGCCTGGGGCTGGCCCTCGCGGGAGCCTATTGGGTCACGCTTTTGGTCAGGCGACAGGAGGCCTAGCCGTTTTTTTATATTTGCTGTATAATATTTTTGGGTTTGAGGGTTATACTGATTTACAAGGTTAGTATTTTTATTCCCGCCTGCCGCCAGGCCGGGAGATCGGTTTAACCGTACGCCGGGCTTAATACAATGAAACTTGGTTCCTGTCCAAAGTGCGGAAGCCGGAAAGTCCGCACCGGAAAAATCTATCTCCTGCACCTCGCGCGCCTGGCGCCGGGCAGCCGGCGCCGGTACTGCCGAAATTGCCGCAGCCGCTGGATAGGGTCTGAGGCGGTCTTCCTGCCTTCGGCCAGGCTGGCCGGCATTCTGTTCCTGTGCGTCTCCGCGGCGCTGGCGCTGAATTATCTGAAGGAAGATGGCTGGTTCGAACCGCAGCCCGGCTTGTCACATCCCGCCGGCCGGGATAACGCCTGGACCGTGACCACGGACTCTGACAGAATGGCCGGCGAGATACGGAATGTGATGAGAGGCGATGTGACCGGGGCTTACGGGCAGGCTCTCGGAGGGCGCAACGCGGGGGCGGGCGGCGGGCTGATACGCTGGAGAGAGGGGCAACTGATGGAAGAGTATTCCGCCTACCTCCTTAGCGGTCGGGGGGAGGGGCCTCAAACCGGGCGATCCCAGGAGATGCTCGACCTTTTGCGGCGGCTGTCGGTAATAGGCAAGACCCCGCAGCAGGTCGCCAGGGAAGTCGATACCAGCGATAAACGGACGCTTTGGAACAAGTACGGCGGCAATTTCGCCTCGAAACAGGACGCCAAGGCCGCGTACGACGATTTTCAGCGCCACCGCAGCGAGCTGCCTAAATAACAGCCCTAGATGCTTCTCTCGTAATAATTTACAGCACTGTATTAGAGGAAAAAATGCCGCAAGCGGGGATCTTCAGTCCGGAACTTGAACTCACGAGAGGCGCGCTCTCGGGCGCCGTCGCCGGGGCCGCCGGAAGCGGGCTTAAACACGCCGCTATCGCGGGGGAAACGGTTTTTGCCTGCTCCCCTGCCATGCCGCATGACGAGCACGGGCGCCGCTGCATCCCCTGCCTTTGCCGGCAGGGGTGTTCACCGGCCTGGCCCTACGCTTCGAAGGGCCTGCTTGTAGAGCTGGACGGGAATATCCTCAACCTGAAAGAGATGGTGGAAAGTCTTTATCCCGGGTCGGCGGCCGGCAAAAAGCCGGGCGAGCTACTGGTTATGCTTTACCGCGCGGAGGGAGAATTTCCGATCGGGAAACTTTTCGGCGACTTTACCCTGTCGGTCTACGACACGGTAGAAAAGAAACTGTTCCTTTACCGTAGCGGCTCCGGCTCGCGCCCTCTTTATTACGGGTTTGCCGGAGATTTTCTTGTCTGGGCTTCGGATATCGCGCTGCTCCGGGACCTTTTCGGCTTTAAGCTTGAGCTCGCCCCCGGGGCGGTAGACCTTTACCTGACCCTGAATTATATCCCCGCGCCGAACACCGCTTATAAAGGCCTGTCGAAGCTCCGTATGGGCGAGATGCTGGTAAGCTGCGCCGATAAGCCCGCTTCGGCCCGGCTTTTTACCGTGCCGCCGGCGCCGCGCGCGTTTACCCTGGCCGCGGCGAAAAAAGAGGTAAGGAAAGGTTTGGGAGCGGCCGCAGCGCATGCCGCCGCTTCCGTGCCGCATTGCGCTTTCCTGCTCTCCGGGGGGCTGGATTCCTCCGCTATCGTCGCGGCCGCGAGCGAGTCCGTGCCCGGCAGGCTGAACACTATTTCCCTGACCTTCCCGGGCCAGGCGGAGAGCGAAGAGAACTTCTCCTCCCTGGTGGCCCGTAAATTCAGGACCAGGCACCTGTCGGTCCCTGTAAATCTCCCGTCCGAGGAAACCCTTTTCAAGCTGGCCGCCCGCTTCAACGAGCCCGTCTCCGACGACGCCGCGGTCCCGCTGTTCCAGGTCAACGAGCTCCTGGAAAAAGAGTTTTCCGGAGTTATCACCGGCACGGGCGGGGACGAGCTCTTCGGCGGCCACGCCTGGCAGCCAGGGCTGATAGCGATCTTTTCGCGCCTTGAAAAAGAGGGCCTGTGGAGCGGGGCCTCCGGGGGCTTTCCCCCGGCCGCCGTAGCGGCGGAATACGGGCGCAATATGCTGCATTGCTCCCATTTTAAAAAAAGAACGCTTTACGCTCCCGGCTTCCTGTCCGCGCTCGGCCGGGGAGAAGACCCGGTGACCGCGCATCTCCGGAGCCTTATCGGGCGCTGCGCCGCCAAAGATATAACGAACATGGTGCTGGACTGCGACATGAAGTCTTTCCTGCCGGAATATCTTTTCATGAACGCTTACGCCGCTTTCGCGAGAAAGGGCCTCAAGGTCCTCGCCCCGTTCCTGTACGGGGACATGGTCTCCCTCGTCTCACCGCTGCCGGGCCGCTGGAAAATAAAGGGGCGCCTCCGGGAACAAAGCGGGCGCGGCCGGAAAACCGGGAATTTCAGGGGCAACGGGGATTGGCGCGCCGAAGGGCTGGTGCAGAAATATTTATTGCGGGAAGCCTTCCGGGACCTGCTCCCGCCGGAAATAACCGACCGGGGAAAGCGCGGCCTGACCTGCCCTTACTCCGAGTGGCTAAGGAAAGACCTTAAACTGTTCTGGTATGAAAAAGTGATAGCTAAAGGTTTCCTGGCCGGCGCCTTCCTCGAGAAAAAAGCGCTGCAGGTTCTGTTCTACGAGCACCAGAGCGGAAAAGCGGACCACGGTTCCGAGATGTGGAACCTGCTGATGTTCGAGCTCTGGAAATCGCAATAGCCCCTATCCTTCCCTGAAATCCGCCTGGCGCTATTTCTCCCGTCCGGGCGAGGGCGCTTTTATGTTTACGGAGCGCCCGGTATGGCGGGTTCAGGCGCTGCGGGGCCGGCGGGAGGCGCGGTTTCGGCAGCGGCCGCGGGCTGCTCCTCCGGGGCGCTTTCCAGGAGGGGCCTGACCTCGGGGTCGGCCATTACCTCGGCCATAAGTTTGATGAATTGCGGGCGAAAAGCGTATTTAACCTTAAGCTTATCGAGGCAGCCGGCCCTTCTTGCCGCCGACAGGGCGCCGACCATATCCGTTATCTTTTCTTCCTCTATGACCTTTGAGGTGCAGGGGTCCTTTTTCAGGTCCTCCATGAATTCCAGGACGACTGGCCGGGAGCCGTATTTGGCGACGGCGGCGGCGATCCGCCGCTCGCGCTCTTCTCGCGCCGCGGAGGCCGGGTCCGTAGAGCCGGACAGGCCATAGCCGGGGCCGCCCCCCGGGGCGCCTGGGGCGGTCTGCATGATAAAATCGAATCTCTTCGGCGGAGCAGCGGCCGAAGTTCCCGTCCGCGCAAGGTCCCTGTAGACGATGAAAGACAGGATAAGAAGAACGGCGAAAAGAAGCGCGGTAGCGCTCCAGGTCTCTTTCATAAATTCCCCGCCAACCGCTGACAGCTAATGATATCAAAAAGGCGCTTGTCCTATATTTTTTTAAGGCTGTAATTTTCCCCTGTCAAATTGGTCCAGAGGGCGCGCGGGACATTGATGTAGTCGTCGGACCAGGCTCGCCCTGCCGGCGCTTCTATAAAGGACCACTCTGTCATGGCCGCGAGGGGCAGCTGCGCCAGGACTTGCGGCGATTTAACCACGATCATCGCTCCCGTGCCCAAAGCGCCGAAGTAGGAAGCGTAGGGATGGTTGAAAGCTTTGCTCTCCCGGAAAAGCGCCGGCGCGCCGAGATCGCGGGCCAGCCGGGCCGCTTCCGAAACCAGCGCCAGGCTGCTGTTTGAAAGGTGAAGCACCACTATCCCGCGGCTGCTTGCCTTGCGCAGGTAAAGCTCCAGGGCTTCGCGCGTCAGGAGATGCGCCGGTATCGCGTCCGATGAAAACGCGTCCACCACTATCACATCGAAGGACCCGTCCGGTTCGTCGGCTATCTTGAGCCGCGCGTCGCCCAGGACCACGCGCGCGCCGGGCTGGCATTCACGCACGTAGGTGAAATCCCCGCCAGGCCGGGCGGCCAGCCTGACCACCGCGGGGTCTATCTCGAAGATCGTCAGCTTATCTTCAGGGCGCAGCAGGCACGCGGTAGCGCCGGTGCCCAGGCCGATGAGCGCCACGCGGCCCGGGTCCCCGGTGCTGAGGCCGACGAGCACGGCCTCCCCCAGCGCCGTCCGCGGGTTGTAATAGGTCAGCGGCTGGCGGGTAAGCCCCGGGCGCGTCAGCTGCGCGCCGTGGACCACGTTGAAATGCGAAAGGATGCGGAGGATCGACACCCGCCGGTCCGCGGGATCGTAGATCTCGCGCGTGCGCAGGATGCCGAAGAAACCGCGCTCCTGCGTAATGATCCGGCCCGCCCTGTCCTCCTTGAGGAAGAATATCACGAAAGACGCCAGTACCATGGCCGCGAGCGCGGCGGGCCTGGCGCGGTTGAGAAAGATGGCGGCCAGGCAGACGCCCAGGCCGGCGCGCACCAGATTGTCCTGTCCCAAGCGGGCGGCGGCGGCGACGACCGCGCCGCCCGGATCGATGTGCCTGAGCAGGATCATCAGCAGCGCCATCGCCGCGGCGGCAGCGGCCGAATAGCCGGCCAGTTTCGGCAGGCCCGCTTTGCCGCGCGGCAGGAAAAGGGCGGCGGCCGCCAGCGCGAGCGGGTACTCGTAGACATTATTGAAGATCAGGGGCGCCACCAGGGCGGCGGCGGAACCGCCGAGCACGCCGCCGAGAGAAATAAAAAAATAGAATTCCGTAAGCCGGTCCGCTTTCGGCCGCTCGCGGGCCAGCGCCAGGCCGCAGAGCAGCGCGCTGATAAAGAAACCGAAAAGGTTGGCAAGGACCACCGGGACCCAGCGCCCCTGCAGCAGGTAGGACACGATCAGGAAAAAAAGCGCGAAGGGGTAGCTGAAGCGGGCGGCCGAGGCGAGCTTTTCCGCGCCGCGCGAAAAAGCGATGATGAAAGTGACGAGATAAAGCGCCAGCGGAACCACCCAGAACAGCGGCGTGGACCCTATATTCGCGGAAATGTGGAGCGTCACGCCCGGGACCAGGGCCGCCCCGGCCGCGGACGCTCCCAGCCAGTAAAGGCGCTTTCTCCAGCCCGGCGGGGCGGAGGGCGCCCGGTTCCCGGCGGCGCCGGCGGGGGGGCCTTCGGCCAGAAGAGCGGCGGCCGCCGCCGCCAGGATAAGCGCGGCCACGGCCGCGTAACCCCACTGCCAGGCCGCGCTCTGCGCCTTCGTGCCGAGCAGCGGCTCTATCAGCGCGGGATAAGCCAGGAGGCCGATGAGGCTGCCCAGGTTGCTGGCGGAGTAAAGATAATAGGGGTCGTGGGCGTCGGCGCGGCCCGAGCGCGCGTACCAGGCCTGCAGGAGCGGGGCGGTCGCCGAGGCGGCGGCGAACGGCGCGCCGACCGAGACGGCCAGTACGCCGAGCAGCCAGAGAGCCGGGTGTTCGTAGTTCGGCGGCCCGAAGACGCCGCTGACGCGGAGCGGAAGCGCCAGGGCGGCCAGCGCCAGCACTACCGCGTGCAGCCCGGCCTGGAGCCGCAGGTCTTTCAGGCGCGCCAGCAAATGCGCGTAAAAATAGCCAAGGAGCAGCGCGGCCTGGAAGAAAGCCATAGAAGCGTTCCAGACCGCCGGCGAGCCGCCCAGCAGCGGCGTGGTCAGGCGCGTGAAAAGCGGCTGGAGCGCGAAGATGAGCGCCGCGCTGGAGAACAGCGCAAGCGAAAAGACTGCCGGCGCCAGGCGCCGCGCGGTGAGGTTCATCGGAGCTTTATCCCTTTATAACTATCAGCGGTCTGAACCGGGCTACCTTGCGGGCCAGGCCCGCCCCGGCAACGACATTGACCACGGCCTCCACGTCCTTGTAGGCTTCCGGCATTTCCTCGCCCAGGGTTTCGCGCCCGGAGGAGCGTACCCACACCCCTTTCGCGGCCAGTTCTTCCTCTATGTTCCGCCCGCGCGCGCGCCTGATGGCTTCTCCGCGGGACATAAGCCTGCCTGCGCCGTGGCAGGTCGAGCCGAAGGTCTCGGCCATGGCTTTGGGCTCCCCGGCGAGCAGGAATGAGGCCCTGCCCATATCGCCGGGGATTATGACCGGCTGGCCCGTCAGCGCGTAGGCCGGCGGCAGCTCCGGGTGGCCGGGGCCGAAGGCGCGCGTGGCTCCCTTGCGGTGAACCACCACCATTATTTTCTTCCCGCCCACCGTATGCTCCTCGAGCTTGGCGATATTATGCGCTACGTCGTAAACCAGGTTCATCGCCAGGGCTTTTTCGCCGGCGCCCAGGACCGAAGAGAAGATATCGCGGGCCAGCCCGGTCAGGGCCTGCCGGTTGGCCCAGGCGTAGTTGGCCGCGGCCTGCATGGCCCCGAAATAGTCCTGGCCCTCCGTGCTGCGGAAAGGCGCCGCCGCCAGCTGCGGGTCGGCCAGGGCTATCCCGTAGCGCCGGGCGGCGCTTCGCATCACCTCGATAAAATCGGTGCACACCTGGTGCCCCAGGCCGCGCGACCCGGTATGGAGCATCACCGTTATCTGGCCCTTAAAAATGCCGAAGGCGCGCGCCGTCCCCTCGTCGAAAATCTCTGAAACCTCCTGAACTTCCAGGAAATGGTTCCCGGACCCGAGCGTTCCGAGCTGGCCGCCGCCGCGCTCGAGGGCCCGCCTGCTTACAGCGTGGGGATTAGCCCCGCTCATCGCGCCGCCGGACTCCGCCGCTGCCAGGTCTTCCGGCCTGCCAAGGCCGGCCTTTACCGCCCAGGCCGCGCCCTGGATGAGCGGCGCTTCCCAGTCCCGCTTTCCCAGCCGCAGCCCGCCGCCGGCTCCCAGGCCTGCGGGGATGCCGGCATAAAGCCCCGCCGCCAGGGCCTCAATCTTTTTTTCGATATCTTTTTTTTCAAGAGAGGAGGCAAGCAGCCTGACGCCGCAGTTGATGTCGTAGCCGACTCCGCCGGGCGAGATGACGCCGCTGTCGGCGCTGAAAGCGGCGACCCCGCCTATGGGGAAGCCGTAGCCGGTGTGGATGTCCGGCATAGCGAGGGCGTTGCCGGCCAGGCCGGGCAGGGTGGCCGTATTCGCGGCCTGGTCCAGCGCGCCGGCCTCTATGAATTTTTCAATTCCTGCGTCAGCGTAAATTATGGAGGAAGCGTTCATCCCCTGCTTGTAGGAAGGGAGTATTTCCAGCCTGTAGGCGTCCAGTCGCCGGATATGAGGATTGCTCATTTGGTTTTATGGAGGGTTGGAATCTGGAAGCGAAAGCCGGCTTATTTCGGGGCACCTTTAACGGGAGGATTTTTTTGCGCGCCTCCTTCGATGAGCGCGGCGAGTTCGAGGTACTTGCTTTGTCTCGCCACGTCGGCCGCGGTCTGCCCGGCCTTGTTGGTCTTGCCCGGGTTGACCCCGAACTCCAGCATGTATTTTACCGTCGCGGTCCTGCCGCGGTTGGCGGCCATCATAAGCGCCGTATTGCCGTTGGTGTCCCTGAATTCCATGTTCGCCCCGCTTTCCGCCAGGGCTTTTACCACGTCGGTCCTGCCCTGCATCGCGGCCCACATCAGCGGGGGCCAGCCCAGCCGGTCCAGCGTTTCGGGCTTGGCTCCGATCGAGATAAGGTAGCGCACCGTGTCGAGGCGGCTCCAGCGCGCGGCTATATGGAGGGCGGTTTCGCCTTTGTAATTCCGGAGGTTTATGTCGGCGCCCCGGGAAACCAGCAGCTTCAGGGAGTCCAGATTGTCTTTTGCGGCGGCCCACATAAGCGGGGTCCAGCCGGCCTGGTCCCGGATGTCCGGGTTAAGGCCGGAGTCCAGCAGCTTGCGCATGTTCCGCTCATAGTCGTTCTTCGCGGACTTGAACATCCGCTCTTCCGGGCTGCCGATAGGTATTTCGCAGCCCGCGGTAAAGACCGCGGCCGCAAAAACCGCCAGGCTGAAGAAGTATCTTGATCGCCGCATAAGCTTCAGGCTATTTTATCTGCTTGAAAAAATCCCCGCCCTTGTCGTCCACCAGCACGAAGGCCGGGAAATCCTCGACCTCTATGGCCCAGACCGCTTCCATGCCGAGCTCGGGGTAATCGAGCGTTTCGACTTTCCTTATATTCTTCTCGGCCAGCAGCGCCGCGGGGCCGCCGGGGGAGCCCAGGTAGAAGCCGCCGTATTTTTTGCAGGCTTCGGTGACGACCGGCGAGCGGTTGCCCTTCGCGATCATCACCATGGAGGCGCCGTGCGACTGCAGCAGATCCACGTAGGAATCCATGCGGCCTGCCGTAGTGGGCCCGAAGGAGCCGGAGGGCTTTCCTTTCGGCTGCTTGGCGGGGCCGGCGTAATAAACCGGGTGTTTCTTTAAATATTCCGGCAGCTCTTTGCCGGCGTCCAGCAGTTCCTTGAATTTGGCGTGGGCCAGGTCGCGCGCCACTACTATGCGGCCGTTCAGAGAAAGCCGCGTCCCGATAGGGTGCTTCGACAGTCCGGCTAAAATTTCAGTCATCGGCTTGTTCAGGTCCACGCTGACGCAGCCGGAGCAGGAAGAGAATTTAGCGCGCACGTCTTTGGGGATGAGGCGGCCCGGGTCGCGGTCCATCTCTTCCAGCCAGAGGCCGTCCTTGTCTATGCGGGCGAGGATATTGCGGTCGGCGGAGCAGGAGACCCCCATGCCGATCGGCGCCGAGGCGCCGTGCCGGGGCAGGCGCACCACGCGCACGTCGTGGGCAAAATGTTTTCCTCCGAATTGCGCCCCCAGGCCGAGCTTGCGGGCGGCCTCCAGGAGCTCGGCTTCCATCTTTTTATCGCGGAAAGCGCGGCCGGTATCGCCGGGATCTTCCGGGAGGCCGTCAAGGTAGCCGGTTGAGGCCAGCTTCACCGTCTTAAGGCACATCTCCGCCGAGGTTCCGCCGATCACGAAAGCCACGTGGTAGGGCGGGCAGGCCGCCGTGCCGAGCGACTTCATCTTCTCCACGAGGAAAGGCTTGAGCTTCTCCGGGGTCAGCGTAGCCTTCGTCTCCTGGTAAAGCATGGTCTTGTTGGCCGAGCCGCCGCCCTTGGTCACGAAAAGGAAATCGTAAGCCATGCCAGGCCTGGCGTAGATGTCTATCTGGGCCGGGAGGTTATTGCCGGAATTCTTTTCCTTATACATATCCACCGCGAGAGTCTGGGAGTAGCGCAGATTTTCGCCCGTATAGGTTTCCCAGACGCCTTTGGAAATAAATTCTTCGTCGTTGCCGCGGGTCCAGACCTGCTCGCCTTTCTTCGCGACCACGGTGGCCGTGCCCGTATCCTGGCAGAAAGGCAGCTCGAACCGCGCCGAGATAGCGGCGTTATCCAGCATGCAGAAAGCCACGAACTTGTCGTTCTCCGACGCTTCGGGGTCCGCAAGAATGGCGGCCACCTGCGTATTATGCGCCGGCCTCAACAAAAAAGAAACGTCCTTGATCGCCTCCCGCGCCAGCGTAACCAGGGCCTCAGGGGCCACTTCCAAGATCTCCCTGTCCCCGGCCTTTATAACCTTCACTCCGTCCGGTGAAAGCAGGCGGAACTTGGTCTCGCGCTTGGCCAGCTCGAAAAGCTCGTTATATTTGAATTCAGGCATAGGATCGATCCTCGCAAAAACCGGGAGGGCGACGCGGGGGCAGGATAAGAAAAACCGTCGTTGAGCCTGCCGGTTGCATAGCCCGGCAGGCGAATACCGAGTGAGGCCACGGTGTGGCCGAACGCGTTTTTCGTTCCTGCCCCCGCGCCGCCCGTTCCCTTATCGCTTTGAGAACAGATTCGCCAGCAGGAACTCCCTGTTCATGCGGGCTATATTCGCGACTTTAATGTCTTTCGGGCAGACGGCCTCGCACTCGTATTCGTTCGTGCAGTTGCCGAACCCTTCCTTGTCCATCGCCGCCACCATGCTCAGCGCGCGCTTCGCCCGCTCCGGGCCGCCCTGCGGCAGCAGCGCAAGCTGGGAAATTTTCGCGCCCGTGAAAAGCATCCCCGCCCCGTTGGGGCAGGAAGTCACGCAGGCCCCGCAGCCGATGCAGGCCGCGGCGTCCATCGCCTCCTCGGCCTTGTCCTTTTCCACGGGAGTCGCGTTCGCGTCGGCCGCCGCGCCGGTGTTGATCGAAACGAAACCGCCGGCCGCGATCACGCGGTCCAGGGCGGAGCGGTCCACCGCCAGGTCTTTCAGGATGGGGAAGGCCTTCACGCGCCAGGGCTCCACCGTTATCACGTCGCCGTCGCTGAACCTGCGCATATGCAGCTGGCAGACCGTCGAATGCTCGTCGGGGCCGTGCACGTCGCCGTTCACCACCAGGCCGCAGGAGCCGCAGATGCCCTCGCGGCAGTCGCTCTCGAAAGTTATAGGGGTCTCGCCCTTTTTAAGCAGGTCGTCGTTAAGGATGTCCAGCATCTCCAGGAAGGACATGTCGGGGGAGATATCCTTTACCTTGTAGGAGACCATCTTGCCCGGTTCCGCCGGGCCGGCCTGCCGCCACGCGCGCACTGTCACTGAGAAATGTTTCGAGCCTTTCATGTTATTTATAGCTCCTTTCCGCCATCTTTATGTTTTCGAAAGTCAGCGCTTCTTTGTGCAGCGCGGCTTCTTTGCCTTCGCCCTGGTATTCCCAGACCGCGGCGTGGGAGAAATTCGCGTCGTCGCGCTTCGCCTCGCCTTCCGGCGTGCACGATTCCTCGCGGAAATGCCCGCCGCAGGACTCGTTCCTCTCCAGCGCGTCCTTTACCAGGAGTTCCGAGAATTCCATGAAATCGGCGACCTTCATCGCTTTTTCCAGGGTCTGGTTGAAGTCCTTGTCGGCGCCGGAGATGGCGACGTTCTTCCAGAACTCTTCGCGGATCTCGGGGATCTTCTTGAGGGCCTTCTTGAGAGTGGCCTCGCTGCGGCCCATGCCTACGTCGTTCCACATCACATTGCCCAGTTGGCGGTGCAGTTCGGCAGGGGTTTTCTTGCCTTTCACCGCGAGCAGGCGGTTGACGCGGTCCTGCACCTGTTTGGATGAATCGGTGAATTCCTTCTCGCCGGTGGAGACCGCCTCGAATTTATTCGCGCCGAGATAGCCGCTTACGGTGGACGGGGCCACGAAGAAGCCGTCCGCCAGGCCCTGCATCAGCGCGCTCGCGCCGAGGCGGTTCGCGCCGTGGTCCGAGAAATTGGCCTCGCCCAGGGCGAACAGGCCCGGGACGGTGGTCATCAGGTTGTAGTCGACCCACAGCCCGCCCATGGAATAGTGCGGGGCGGGGTAGATGCGCATGGGGGACTTGTAGGCGTTCTCGTCGGTTATCTGGTAGTACATGTCGAAGAGGTTGCCGTATTCGTCCTTTATCTTGTTCTCGCCCTTGCGCTTTATTGAATCGCGGAAGTCGAGATAGACGGCCTGGGAGGAGGGGCCGACCCCGTAGCCGGAGTCCGCCACGGTCTTCGCTGCGCGCGAGGCTATGTCGCGCGGGACCAGATTGCCGAAAGCCGGGTAGCGCCGCTCGAGGTAATAATCGCGTTCGGCCTCGGGGATATCCTGCGGAGGGCGCTTGTCGCCCTTGGCTTTGGGCACCCAGACCCGCCCGTCATTGCGCAGGCTCTCGCTCATCAGGGTGAGCTTCGACTGGTGGT
This sequence comes from Elusimicrobiales bacterium, assembly GCA_028713125.1. GTDB lineage: Bacteria > Elusimicrobiota > Elusimicrobia > Elusimicrobiales > UBA9959 > UBA9959. The sequence goes on from JAQTOU010000002.1 coordinate 167,279, forward strand.
CGCCGGAGCGCGGGATGCAGGTGGGATGGATCTGCGTGAAGCAGGGATTGGCGAAGCCCGCGCCGCGCTTATAGGCAGCCCAGGCGGCGGAGACGTTGCAGGACCCGGCATTGGTGGAAAGGTTGAAGACATTGGCGTAGCCGCCGGTGCACAGCAGGACGGCGTGGCCGGAGTGGGACTCGAGCTCGCCGGTCAGGAGGTTGCGGACCGTTATGCCGCGGGCCTGGCCGTTCTTCAGGACGACGTCCGTCATTTCGCGGCGCGGCAGCACGGTGACGGTGCCCGCCGCCACCTGGCGCATCATGGCCGAGTAGGCGCCAAGGAGGAGCTGCTGGCCGGTCTGGCCGCGGGAGTAAAAAGTGCGGGAGACCTGCGCGCCGCCGAAAGAGCGGTTGGAGAGCAGGCCGCTGTATTCGCGGCCGAAAGGCACGCCTATGGCCGCGCAATGGTCTATGATCTGGTTCGAGATCTGGGCCAGGCGGTAAACGTTCGCTTCGCGGGCGCGGTAGTCGCCGCCCTTGACCGTGTCGTGGAAGAGCCGCCAGACGGAGTCGCCGTCGTTCGGGTAGTTCTTGGCCGCGTTGATGCCGCCCTGCGCCGCAATCGAATGAGCGCGGCGGGTAGAGTCGTGGAGGGTGAAGACCTTCACATTGAAGCCGAGCTCGCCAAGCGAGGCCGCGGCCGAGGCGCCGGCCAGGCCGGAGCCCACCACCAGCACGTCGTACTTGCGGCGGTTGCTGGGGTTCACCAGCTTAAGGTTGAATTTATGCGAGTCCCATTTCTTTTCTATCGGGCCAGCGGGTATCTTTGCGTCGAGTTTCATTTTGCCTCCGTAAATTTTTGCGCGGTTCGTTCTTTACCTGATTATTACCACGTTGTAGCCGGCCTGCGCGGCCTTGATGTCGATGCCCAGCAGGTAATACACCGAGATGAGAGCGAATCCCGTCATCGCTACGGCCACCAGGATGCCGCCGATCTTTATAAGGGGCGTATATTTAGGGTGGTTCACGCCCAGGGTCTGGAAAGCGCTCTGCATCCCGTGGCTGAGGTGCAGGGCCAGCGCGGCGGAGCCGGCCACGTAGACGGCCACGAACACGGGGTCCCGGAAAGCGTAGGTCACCATCTGGTAAAAGCCCATCGAGTGGTCCGTGAAGCGGAAAGTAAGCATGTGGTAGGCCAGGTAGGCCAGGACGGCGGCCGCGGTATAGAGCATGGTCGCGGAGCCGATGGTGCGGCCGCCCTGCCATTTACGCGCCTCGTAGCCGGAGGGGGCGTTGAGGAAATCCTCCACCCTTACCCAGGCGCCGGTTATGATATGCGCGAGGAAGAGAAAAAGCAGCCCCAGCTCGAGGAGGGGGGTGACGGGGTTCGAAAGAAGCATGTCCACCCAGCCGTTATAGGCCGCCTCGCCCTTGAAAAGAAGGAGGTTCTCGGCCAGGTGCACCAGCATGAAACCGCCCAGCAGCAGGCCGGAAACGGCCATTACGGCCTTCCTCCCTATCGAAGTTGTTATGAAGCGCTTGATGAAGGTTATTTCCATAAGGTATGTAAGCTCCAGTGTCTGTCAGTCGCCGGTGCGAGGTCTTACGGCCAGGGCGGCGTAATTTTGTGCTGAATAATACAATCATAAAATATAAATATAACCAAGGGCAAGGGCGATCTGCGAATTCCCGCGGCAATATAGTAATACCTTAATAGAATGCTTGAAAGGCCGCTCCAAAAATTTATTATAATAGACAGTGAAGCACCAATCCTGGCCGCCGGCCGCGCTGGCGGGTACAAGCATTATACGGGGAGGCAGTAAAATGAACCGCATTATTTTTTCGCTTATCTTTTTCGCGCTGGCGTCCGTTTCTAACGCCTACGAAAAAATAGAATTTAAAGGCCAGATACTCAACCCCGCTTTCCTGAAGCCGGGCGCCCTGGCGGTGGCCAAGGGCAAGGTCTTCGTAGCCGACTCAAAGGCCAACGCCGTGTTCGTCTTCGACGGCGAGGGAAAATTCCTCAAGAAAATAGAGGGCGCCCTGAGGGAACCGATGTCGATCTCTTTCGGCGGCGGCAAGCTTTACGTAGCCGACACCGGCAACTCCCGCATAGTGGTTTTCGACACGGAAGGCAAGATGCTCTGGGCCTTTTCGAGCGAAGGCAACGCGCCCGGCCAGTTGAAGGCCCCCGCCGGCATAGCCTACGGGCCGGACGAGAGGGTCTACGTTTCCGATACGGACAATTCCCGGGTCGCCATTTTCAACTCCGACGGTATCTACCTCTACGGCTTCCCCGTGGCCAAGCAGGACGGCGTCACCAAGCTTAATCCCGCCAAGATCGTGCTCGACCGCACCGGCGATATTTTCATCTCCGACCCTGAGAAGACGACGGTCCAGAAGTATGACAGGACCGGCAAGCTGCTCAAGGAATACCAGATGGCCAACAATGGCCTGGCCACGGACAAGTACGGCTCTATTTACGCGATAAATTCCAAAGAGGGCAAGGTCAAGGAAGTTTCTCCTGCCGGCGAAGTTATCGGTACCTTCGGCACCAGGGGAAAAGGGAAGAGCGAATTCAAGAACCTGCGCGACATCGCTATAGACGAAGCCGGGCTGATCTATCTCAGCGACGACGATAACAAGAAAGTCGTCATGATCAGGCTCGAGGGCGTCGAGACCGGGGAAGGGCTGCCCATGGCCTCCATCCTCGACCGGTTCACCGTAAAGGGGCCCGTGTCCAAGGCCTCTTTCAAGGCCGACGTTTTCACCGTCACCCCGGACGGCAAGATAGTCGCTTACCTGCCGGAAGCCAAAGAGATCGCTCTTATCGACGGCGGCACCAAGAAGACGCTTATCAAGGAAGGCAAGCTGCAGGGGCAGGTCCGCCAGCCCCGCGGCATTTTCGTGGACGCCAAGGGCCTGATCTACGTGGCCGACACCGGCAACGACCGGGTCCAGATCTTCAAGGCGGACGGCTCCTTTGACAACATGTTCGGCGAGAGCGGTTCCGACGAGGGCCAGTTCAGGCAGCCGTCCTCCGTGGCGGTGAACAGCAAGGGCAATATTTTCGTGGCCGACACCAAGAACAAGAAGATAAAGGCGTTCAACGCCGACGGGATGTTCCTTTTCGCCACGGACCCGAGCATAGTGTTCGCCAACCCGGTCGCGGTGCGCTGCGACGAGAACAAGAACGTCTATGTTCTGGACTCCGTGCTTAAAAAAGTGATAGTCCTCAACGATATGGGCAAGTTCCTGCGCACCTGGGACGATTCCGGGAACCTGCAGGATCCCGCCTCCCTCGTCTACGACGGCAAGGGCTTCTTCTACATCCTGGACAAAGGCTCCTTTAACGTCAAGATCTTCGACGACGCCGGCGCTTTCACGGCCAGTTTCTTCGCCAAGGGCAAAGGCGAGCGCGAGCTCTGGGCTCCCCAGTCAATGGCTTTCCGCAACGACAAGATCTACATTTCCGACCCGGAGAACGTCCGGATCCAGGCCTTCAGCATCAGCTACCTGCCTCCGCCTCCCGTCGAATTGAAGGCCGAGGTAGGGGCGAAGAGCGTAAAGCTTTCCTGGAACGCCAAGAGCAACGCCTGGACGGGCGGGTTCAAGGTTTTCCGCGGCCTGGGCAAGGCCGACCCGGTAGAGATCGGCGGCGGAAAAGATAAAGCTTTCGAAGACACCGGGCTTACCGCCGAAGGCGTCTATTCCTATTACGTGGCCGGGCTGTCGGCCACGGGCGCGAAGGGCGGGCTTTCCGCCGCGGTAGAGGCCGACTTCAAGCTGCCGGAAGCTCCCAAAGCGGCGGCGGCGCCGGCGGCAGCGGCTTCCGAGGCCTCAGCGAACAAGAACGTCGCCCCGATGGAGATCCTGGCGCCGGACCTCAGCTACATCTTCTCCGCCAACTACAAGTATTACCAGAAGAACCCGGTCGGCAAGATCACGGTGAAGAACAACACCGACAGCGATTTCACCAACGTGAAACTGTCGTTCTTCTTCAAGGACTTCATGGACTTCCCGAGCGACACGATCGTGGAAGAGGTGAAAGCGCATTCGCAGACCGACGTGGCCCTGTCCGCCACGCTCAATAACCGGATACTCAATATCAACGAGGACACGCCCATCCAGTGCCAGCTCACGCTGACCTATTACCAGGACGGCGCCGAGAAGACCGCCACGCTGAACAAGCCCGTCAAAGTGCTTTCCAAGAACGCCATAGTGTGGGACAATTCGGCCAGGCTGGCAAACTTCATAACCATCAAGGACACCCCGATCATGGCTTTCAGGGCTTTCGCCCTGGGCGAGAAGAAGAAATTCGAAGCGGAAGCCGACCTGCTCGACGACAGCATCCTGACCGCGCTGATGTCGTGGGAGGCTTTGGGCGAATACGGTATTTCTTACCTGGCCGACCCCGCGAACCCCTACGCGACGATCAAGTCCACGGAGAACCTGGTGCTGGACACCGTGCAGTTCCCGCGCAATACGCTGCAGCTCAAGAGCGGCGACTGCGACGACCTTACCGCGCTGTTCGCCAGCATATTCGAGGCTTCCGGCCTCCACGTGGCGCTGCTGGACTTCCCCGGCCACATAGCCCTGATGTTCGACACCGGCGAGACCGACGCGAACGCGGTGGGCCTGCCCGAGGACTACCTGATAAAATACAACAATACCTGGTGGGTGGGCGTAGAGACCACAATGGTGGGCAAGAGCTTCCAGGATTCCATCCTGCACGTGGCCGACCTTTACAAGAAGATGGACAAGGACGTGAAGGTCATCGACGTAAGGGCCTCCTGGAACGAGTTCGAGCCGGTCACCCTGCCCGAGACCCAGGCGGATACCTACTCGTCGGCGGCGCTGCCGGACCGCATCAAGGGGGCCATCGAGTCCCTTATGGCCGCCCGCTACGACTACCTGAAGAAATACTACGGCCGCATATTGCAGGAAATGCCCGGGGATATAGAGACCAACCTCAGCCTGGGCATAGTGCACGCGCAGTACAAGGCTTATGACGCGGCCGCAGGCTGCTTCAAGAAGGTCCTCGACAAGGAGCCGTTCAACGCAGGAGCGCTCAACAACATGGGCAATTTGAGCTTCACGGAAGGCAAGTACGACGAGGCCAAGGACTATTATTTCAAAGCCTCCAAGGCCGACCCTTTCGACGGCAATATCTGGCTTAACCTGGCCAGGGTTTCCGGGAAGCTCGGGAAAAAAGACGACGTGAAGACCTTCGCCGAGCGGGCGGCGAAGATAGAGCCCGAGCTCAAGAGTATCGGGGATAAATTGTCCAAGTGAGGCGGATGGCCGTCTGGGGGGCATAGCCCTTTGGCCGTCTGAGGAGCAGAGCTCTTGATACGGCATGGCCATAGGCCTAATACGGCACAAGATAGTGGCGAGACGCCACTAGCATAGCTTCGGAACGGGAGGGTATTCTTATGAAAAAAGCATTAATAGCGCTGGCGCTGATCTTCGCGGTGGGCGTGGTCCACGCGGAAACAGGCAAAGACTGGAAGGGCTGGTATAGCACCATGCTCAAGGGCCTTAAGACCAAGGTGCAGAAAAAGCTCGAGTCCAAGACCCGCGTGAGCGCGGTCGCGGCCGTGCGCGGCGCGAAGCAGGGCGAGGACGCGAACGCGCTTTACTGGAAAGGCGGCGTTTCGGAGAAGGCCCAGAAGAAACTGGCCGAAGAGAAGAAACAGCTGACCGACGCCGTGGAGCTGGTAGTCGGAGGGGACGTAGAGGGCGGACGCGCCGCCCTTAAAAAGTTCCTGAAGGATAACCCGGAGAGCTTCTTCGCGCAGGACGCGAAAGAGGCGCTGGACAACCTGCCGGCCGCCGAAGTAAAACCCGAGGAAACCAAGCCTGAAGCTCCCGCCGAGGAGCCGGCCGCCGAGGAAAAGCCCGCGGCAAAAACCGGAAAGTAATTCCCGGTTCGTGGCAAATAAAAAACCCCGCCCGGGCGGGGTTTTTTATTTGTCTTCGATAATTCTCAATCGTCCAGCGGCTCGTCCTGGGCCGGGGCGGCTTTAAGGGGCTCCTGCGTGGCGGGGCCTGCCGGGGCGGCGGGAGCCTGTTGTGCCGCCGGGGGCTGCTGCTGGGTCGTGGGAACCACCCAGGTCTGGTCCGGTTTCTCGGGGACGAGCGCGGGTTCGGACGACGAGGGCGCTCCTTCCAATACCTGGCCTTCGGGGAGCCAGGTCCTGTCCGGCTGCACGGGCGGGCCGGACATGGCCGGCGTTTCTCTTTCCGGCTGCGCGGCTTTAGGCGGGAGGTCCCGAGGGGCCGCCCCGGCCGCTTTCAGCTTCGCGTAAACGTCGGTGGCGGAGCGCCAGAGCATCTGCCTCAGCAGGCCGCTCTCGCGGGCCCCGGGCGAAAAGAAGGGGTAAAGCGGGGCCATCAGCAGGTGGAAAGTAGTTTTGTGACGCGCCTCGGTCTCGACGCGCAGGGTGCCGGTAGAAACGGCGAAGTCGGCGGTGAGATAATAGTTGACCCGCAGCGATGAGGGAATAATGAAGATGAAACTGGTGTCCACCAGGTAGGAGCGGAAAAGGTCGCCGTAAGTCCACCGCCCGAAGCTGGTGAGCTCGAGGCGAAGGGTCCCGCGGCCGCGCGCTTTGTCGTAAAGGCCGGCCTCCGAGAAGACTTCCCTGGCCTTCCGGCCCAGGGCGGCGGCGTCGGCCGGCTCGACCGGCAGCGGCTTTATCTTTTTCGGCCTTGTCGAGCCTTCTCCTATGGAATCAGTCGGAGCGCGGTAAGGGAAGTTCTGCCAGTAAACCTGTATTTCGGAAAAAGGGATGATCTCTTTGTCCTCGAGCATAGCCCGCGCGGTGGAGCGCTCTACGCGTATATCACCGGAATTAAAGGAGGCGCAGCCGAAGAAAGCCGGGAGGGCCGCCAGGAGCAGGAGCAGTTTAATTGTTTTCATGTCGTGATATCAGTCATTCAGAAAAGCCGCATCATTTTATATACTATATTATACAGTTGTATCCATCAAGGGGTGCAGGGGAGCATATGGCGCTTAAAAAAATAGAGAAGATCATAAAGACCGAGGGCAAGCCGGATATTATCATCAGGCTGGCCAAGGTGCAGGACATGCGCCGCATCCAGATGCTTTACGCCGAGATCTACGGCGGCAGCTATTCCGTGCCGATCGTCACCGACAAAGAGAAGATGCGCCACGCCATAGAGGACAACGACTACTACTGGCTGGTGGCCGAATGCCAGGACCGCGTTGTGGGCAGCCTTGTCTACGCGCTGGACCTGACCTACAGGAACTCGAAAGCTTTCGGCGCGGTGGTCAGCCAGGAGTTCAGGAAGCACAACCTGGCCTTCATGATGATGAAGCTGGTCCTCGACGACATCACTACAAACAAGGACCTGGTGGACCTGGTCTACGCCACCACCCGCACCGCTAACCACGCCCCGCAGAAACTGACCGAGAGCCTTGGTTTCATAAAGCTGGGCATCTTCCCGAACACCCACAAAGTGCAGGACAACGAGACTCACTGCCTGACCGCCTACCTTACCGAAAAAGCGCTGCAGCGCCGCCGGCGGAAGCCGCGCATCATTCCCGAAGTCGCGCCCTTCTATGATATCGTCCGCAAGCAGATCGCCCTGGAGAGGCCGCAGATAAAGAACGTGAAAGGGGAGTACAGCGACCATACCCAGAAGATCCCGCTGCTCAATTTCGAGGCTATCACCGCTCCCGAGTTCATAAAGCACCGGTACAAGAAGATCAAGCAGACCAGTTTCTTCGAGCATACGGTAATGCCTTTCCACGACCCGAACCTGCTTCTTATAACCCCGGACCAGGGAACCGAGGTCTACATGACCTTCAACGCGAAGGACAAGTACAGCGTGGTGGTCGCCGGCATGACCAATGAGAAAAGCTTCGCGGTGGTGCTGGAAAGCATAGCCCGCAAGGTCAGCGAAATGGGCATGGCCTACGTCGAGGTCATCATCGACGCCTACTCGCCCGCCATCCAGCGGGACGCGCTGGACGCGCGCTTCATCCCCAGCGCCTATTTTCCGTGCGCGAAGCGGATGGGCGGCAAGCGCTACGACTGCGTGATCTTCTCCCGCACTTTCGAAGTGCTGGACTTCCGCAACGTGAAGATCATTTCGCTCTACAAGAACTTCCTCCGCGAATACCTCAAGCTCTGGCGCGAGAACTACATCGAGCTGGTCTTCAAGACGGACCAGAAATAGGCGGGACAATAGAGTTTTTGCCTTATAAGGAGACAAGCCGTGGCCGACCTTTCTGTTGAAGACAAGCTTCCGCCTTTTTACAAGCCGCTTAAGAGCCGGGCGGCCGTTGACGCTTTCTTTGAAACCCCGGCTTTTGAGTATTCGCCGCTTACCTCCAAGGCTTTCTGCGCCGCGATGCGCGCGGCGCTGGCTTTCCAGGGCGGGCGCGCGCCGGTATTAAAGGCGCTCTATAAAGCGGAAGGGTTCGACCCCGCCTCCGTGAAAACGGAGAAGGATATCGCGAATATTCCTTTTATCTTCGTGTCCGCCCTTAAAGAGCGCGACCTGACTACCCTTCCTTATTCGAAGATAGTGCTTGAGCTTAAATCGAGCGGAACGTCGGGGCAGCGCAGCCGGATGCAGCTCGACAAAGGCTCGCTGATGCGGGTGCGCCGCATGGCCTGGCAGGTTTTCGCCGGGCTCGGGCTGACGGACCTTGAGCGCGCCCACGACTATATCTGCTTCACCTACGACCCGGAAGTGGCCAAGGACCTTGGCACGGCCTGGACGGACAAGCTTCTATCCGGCTTCACGAAAAAAGGGGAGATCTTTTACACTTTCCGCTGGAGCAAAGAGAAGAAAGATTTTTATTTTGACCTGGACGGAGCGGTGCTGGCCATGAAGAAATTCGAGGAAGCCGGCTCGCTGGTGCGGCTGGTCGGTTTCCCCGCTTTCGCGCTTAAACTGACCGAAGAATTCAAAAAGCGCTACGGCCGCTACCCGGAACTCAACCCTGAGTCCAGCGTGGTGACCGGCGGCGGCTGGAAGACCCTGGCCGACGAGGCCATGGACAAGAAAGTCTACCGCAAGATCCTGGCGGACAATCTGGGCGTGCCGGTGGAGAACGTAAGGGACCTGTTCGGCATGGTGGAGCACGGCGTGCCCTACGTGGACTGCCGGCTCGGGAATTTCCATGTGCCGAACTACGGCCGCATCATAGCGCGCCATCCCGGCACGCTTGAGCCGCTTGGCTATAACAAGGTCGGGCTGCTGCAGTTCATCACGCCTTACCTCGCCAGCTATCCTTCGCTTTCCGTCCTCTCCTCCGATTTCGGTCTGCTGCGCCCGAAGTGCGCCTGCGGCCTGCCCGGCCCGGTGCTCGAAATAAAAGGCCGCGCCGGAGTTACAAAACTGAAAGGCTGCGCGATCTCCGCCGCGACGATGCTATGACGATATACAACACTTATTTATTCGGCAAAGTTCTCGATAAAACTTCCTGGACCCCGGCCGAGCTTGAAAAGATAGGCCTGCAGGCGCAGGCGGCCCGCGAAGCTATGCGCGGCGCTTCCCGCGAATACATAATCAATACCCTGGTAAAAGCCGGGAAGCTGTTCGGAAAAGGCGGGAAGTACCGCAAGGCCGCGCTGGCCCACCTTAAAGAGCACATCACTTTCTCCGAGCCGGTCATCGACAAAAGCCTGGACGTGATACCGGAGCTGCTGGATAAGCAGGGGATGAACAAGCGGATGAGCATGGAGCTCTTCCTTCCCTACGCCCTGGAAACCACGGTGGAGCGGCGCGGCTATTCCGGCCTGATACGGGCCATGCCGAAAGGCGTGGTCCTGCACGTGGGCGCCGGGAACGTTTTCCTCGGCATCCTGGACTCGCTGGTGATAGGCTTCCTCACGAAGAATGTGAATATAGTGAAGCTTTCCTCTTCCGGCTCCAACTTCATAAATATTTTCATGGACGCGCTGAAAGAGGTGGACGAGGAAGGGATCCTTGCCAGGTCCGCCGCCATAATAAGCTGGAAAGGCGGCAGCCAGGGCCTGGAAGAGGCCGCGCTGAAGAACGTGAACGCCGTTTTTGTCTGGGGCGGCTACGAAGCGGTGCAGTCCTACCGCAAGATAGCCCCGATAGACGTGCGGGTGGAGGGCTTCGGCCCCAAGACCAGCGTAGGCGTGGTCTTTGAAAGCTGCGTGGAGAACGAGGGGATGGACGCCGTGGCTCGGCGCGCGGCCACCGACGCTTCGCTTTGGGACCAGGCCGCCTGCTCCTCGCTGCATACGCTTTACTTCGTCGCCCCGGCCAAAAAACACAAAGCCCTCGCCGCCGATTTCCTGAAAGCGGCAAAAAAACATTTTACTCAGCTGGCTAAAGACCTGCCGCCGGGGAAGCTGTCGCCCGACGAGATGGTGGAGATAAACAAGGCCCGCCAGCTCGCGCGCGTGGACAGCGCGCTGGGGAACGCCTCTTATGAAAGCTCGGCGCCGAAGACGGACTGGACGATGATCTACGAGAAGGACCCCGTCTACCGCGTCTCGCCGCTCAACCGCGTGCTTTACGTGAAGACCGTGGAGAGCCTCGAGGAAGTCAGGGACCGGCTGCTGCCGATGCGCGGCTATATCCAGACCGTGGGCGTCGGGGGCTCGATTGAGCGCAAGAAAGTGATGGAGGTGCTGGGTCCCGCCGGCATAGCCCGCATAGTAAGGCTGGGCAAGATGCTGGAGGAGTCCAACGGCTCTCCGCACGACGGTATCTTCCCGATGATGTCGCTGGTGAACTGGCTGCCCATCGAGGAGAAGCCCTCGCAGCTGGACCGCCTGAGCGAGATGGTGGAGCACGCGAAGAGCCGCAGCGTTTTCTACGGCCGCCATTTCAAGTCCGTGCCGAAGATAACCGGCATGGAGGATTTCGCCAAGGTTCCTTTCCTCGAGAAGCACCATGTGCTGGACAATACCCCGCCGGACAGCTCGGACCTGCTTACCTCCCGGGTGCAGCGCGGCATTTATTTCGCCAGCGGCGGCTCCACGGGCCAGCCCAAGTATATTTTTTACGACCAGAAAGAATACGACCATACCTGCCGGATGCTCGCTTTCACCATGGAGGCGGCGGGCCTGGGCGAAAGGGATACGATAGCGAACCTGTTCATCGCCGGGAACCTCTGGTCCAGCTGGCTCTCCGTGGAAAAAGCCATCTCCTATACCAAGGCCATCTCGGTGCCCGTCGGCAGCAATTTGCCGCTCGAGAATATCGTGGGCTACCTGGAGGACTTCAGCGTGACCGCCGTGATAGGCCTGCCCTCCTTCCTGGTGAAGCTGGCCGAATACGTGAAAGCGAATCCGAAGAAGCACAAGCTCCTGGTAAATAAGATATTTTACGGCGGCGAATATGTCGGAGAAGAGATGGTCAAGTTCTTCAAGGGCGTGTTCCCCGGAGTGGACGTGCGGTCGGCCGGCTACGCCACCGCCGACGCCGGCGTAGTGGGCTTCCAGTGCCCCGTCTGCGTGAAAGGGCAGCACCATATTTTCTCTTCCAGCCAGTTCATAGAATTCGTGGACCAGGATACCATGGCCCCGGTGAAAGAGGGGGCGGTCGGCGAGCTGGTGGTGACCTGCCTTTCTAAAAAGAGCATGCCTATCATCCGCTACCGGGTCGGGGACCTCGGGCGCTGGATCATGAAGCCCTGCGCCTGCGGCAGGAAGGAGCACCTTTTCGAGATCCTCGGCCGCTGCGACGACCGCATCCACGTCGGGGGGGCCCACCTCTTCGTGAACGATATCCAGAACGCGCTGGGGAAAGTTCCTGAGCTCAGCTTTAATTTCCAGGCCGTGATCGACAAAAAAGGCCATAAGGACACGCTGAAAGTGCGCGTCGAGGTCAAGGACGAGGCTTCGCTGCCGCGTTCCGCCGAGCTGGCGAACGTGCTCTGGCTTCAGATCCAGAGCCACTGCGAGGACCTGCACGAGAGCGTGCGTCTGAAATGGCTGGACAAGCCCGTCATCGAGGTCCTGAAGCCCAACACCATAGAGCGCATCCAGCGCACCGGCAAGATCCGCAAGGTCATCGATAAAAGGGTGAAGGTCTGAACATGAGAAAGCGCATGACGGAGCGAAAAAAAAGCGGCTTAGCGTTTCTCCTGCTGGCGTCGGCCTGTAATTTCGCGTTCGTTCCCTGCTCGCCCGCGGCCGGGCCTGCCCTGGTCATCCCGGGAGCGGCCGAACAACTTTATATTTTTTCAGCTGAAAAAACCGCGGCTCCGGAAGCTGCGGCCCCGGTTCCCGGAGAGGTTGCTCGGTCTTCCTCCCGGGGCCCTGCGGGCGGGTATAATGCCCTGATATGGACTCCGGCCATTACGGACGACTGGTATGAGTGGTGGTACTACAAGGTCGTGGTGCCCGGCACGGACGACGCTTTTTATTTTTGCTACGGGGTGGTGAACCCCTGGGACCTTGACCTGACAAAGCCGGCTTCGCGGTCATATGTAAGCGCCGGCAGCTTCGCCGATAAAGAGACAGCAGAGCAGACCTTCAAGCCCGGCGATTTTTCAGCAAGTTCCGAGTCCACTTTCGTCCGGATCGGGGGCAACCAGGCCACCGACCGGGCGCTGAAAGGCAGCCTGCCCGCTCCGGGCGGCGGGGAGATCTCCTGGGACCTGACCGTGGAGAAGGACTGGGGCGTGAACCTGATGGCCTGGACTATGTCCCAGGGCTGGCTCTCCAATATTTACTGGTATCCCGCCCAGGCGAGCGCGCGGATGAGCGGGACGATAAAATACCGCGGCAGGATCATTTCCCTGAACGGGGCGCCCGCCTACCAGGACCGAAACTGGGGCCGGAGCTTCCCGAAGTGGTGGACCTGGCTGGTCTCGAATAATTTCAAGAACTCTCCCGGCACGGTGCTGGCCTCCGGCGGCGGGCAGCCGAAGATCTATCCCGGCGTAGAACCTATACAGACCGTGACCATCGGCCTCCGCCACGAGGGGAAGGAATATTTGTTCCGGCCCACTATGGGGGATATCGTCACCGTGGACGTGAATTTCGGGAAGTGGGAAGTGAACGCGCGCAATAAATGGGGGGAGAGGATGCAGATCTCCGCCTACGCCCCCCGCGAGAAGTTCCTCCTTCTGCAGTTCATGACGCCGCAGGGGAAGATGTATAACGATTATGAGGCTTTGAAAGGGAATATCAAAGTGAAGCTGTACAAGGGCGCAAAGCTTCTCGCCGACCTGGAAACAGCGGAGGGCGGCATCGAATTCGGTTCTTTCGCCTCTTTCGACCCGAAACCTAATAGCGGAACTTCCGGAGAGGTCAGCTTTGACGGCCTTTTCTCTGGAGAAAACCATTTACAGTAGCAAGCCGACGGGTCTTTTTTCATTTCGGCACTGGGTCTTTGTACCCATGCCCGCCTAAGTTCTCCGTGTTATCCTTTATATAGCAGGTTCCCGTATTGTCCTAAGACCTTACGGAACCCAAGGAAAACTGTGAATACAACAAGCTATCTTCTCACCTCTCTCTTCCTGGCCCAGGCGGGCCTTCTCTCCGCCCAAACCGGCGCGTCGGCTCCCGGCTCCACCAAGGAGCTGCTGCTTACTGCCACCGACCATACCAAGGATTCCAGGTCCCGCTGTGAAGCGATGAAGGCGCTCGGCGACAGCAAGGACGAAACGGTCCGCTATATCCTGACCAAAGCTATAATGGACCCGGATGCGGGGGTCCAGAGCTGCTCCGCCATGATAGCCGGTGAATCCAGGAATCCCCAGGCCGTCGACATGCTTTTAAAGAACGTTAAAGGCTACCTGGACTCAGGCGCAGGGGAGAAAGCCGTTAAGCCCCGCCTGGCCGCCATAAGTTCTATCTGGGCGCTCGGTGAAATAGGCAGCAAGGGGATAGCTCTCGAACTCAGGGAATTTTACAGGACCCCGGACACCACCCTGAAAATAAACAATTTGATCAGTATGGGCAAGCAGCACGGGGACGCCGCGGCCGCGGCTTTCATAAAGAGCGTGGCCCTGTCTCCTGAAGAAGCCGGCGCCGTGCGCGCCGCGGCTTTTGAAATGCTGGAGGAAATGGGGAAAGGCCTGGCTATACCCGGCCTGGCCCTCTCCGCCGATATCGGGATACCTCCTGGCGATATTATCTATTCCGGCGGCCTTACAGGGGAGATCAATGAGTGGGTAAGCCCCGACCTGCCCGTTGGCCACTCCGGGATCCTTGTCGGCACCGAGGCCGGGAACGGGCGGATCTACGTTCTTATCGGCGACTGCGTGCCCGGCTTTTTTACCCCGCCCGACGTGCGCAATATAAAAGCCTGGAAGAATTTCACCCACCAGTTCAAGTATCCTTACTACGGCAATAAAACGACCAGCCCGGCCCCCACGGCCGAGCAGCGGGCGAAGATCGTCGCCTTATCCCTGGAGCTGGGAACCAAAGGCTATAAATACGACTATACGCATATCTCCCAGAAAGGCCCCGTTAAATTCGACTGCGTGGGGTACTCCGAATATATTTACGAATCCGCGGGCCTGAACCCTACAGACAATAAATACGAGTCGGGCCTGGGCTGGCCGCTGACGCCGTGGGAGCAGTATTCCTCCCTGGTTTCCGGCAAGTCGCAGGCGGTAATAGCTTCTCCCTTTCCCCCGGCCTCCGAAGTTCCGCCGGCCCCCGCAGAAATGCTGAGAAAAGGCTTGTTCGGAACCGCCGGAGAGCCGCTTAAAGCGAACATCGCTGCAGAGCCGGAGCCGGCTAAATAAACCACCGGCGGGAAAAAAGGCCCTGGCTGCTGTAGCCGGGGCCTTTTCCATATCCTGGCAGTTCTAATAATAACGATCAGGGTATAGCGAAAATATAGGTATAATTTCAAATCAATATGAAAGATATTCTGGTCCGCTGCGCGGAAAAATCAGGAAAGTATTTTAAAACGGCGGCGCTATTAGCTTCCTTGCTGGCCGTATTTCCTTCAGGGGCAGCGGCCGATACGCTCGCCGACATAAAGGCCCGCGGGGTGTTCCGCTGGGGTGCCGACGCGGAGGGCGGCGCGCCCTATGTGTACCAGGACCCTAAAGATCCAGACAAGCTTATCGGCTTCGAAGTCGACCTTGCGGCGGCTTTGGCCGCGAAGTGGGGCGTGCGGGCCGAGATGGTGCAGAACAACTGGGACGGGCTGATCCCGGCGCTGGGCCGCGGCAGCTTCGACTTCATCATGAACGGGCTGGAGATCACCCCTGAACACCTGAAGCAGGTGGGGATGAGCAGGCCTTACTATATCTACAGCCAGCAGATAGTCACCACTAAGGACAGGAAAGATATAAACGCCCCGGAGGACCTCAAGGGTAAAAAAGTAGGCGTCCTTTCGGCCAGCATGTCGCAGCGCGTGCTGGAAAAAATGGGCGGGGTCACGATAGTGGCCTATGCCGGCAACTCCGAGCCTTGCCGCGACCTGAAGAACGGGCGCCTTGACGCTTCGCTGATGGATTTCCCGATAGCTCTGTATTACGCTAAACCATACGCCGAGCTTAAATTCACCGGCAAGCCTTTCGCCTTCGGCTATTACGGGATAGCCGTTCCTAAAAAAGACGCGGAGCTGCTGCAGGACATAAACCTGGCGGTGGACTCCCTGCTGGCCGAGGGGAAACTGAAAGCCATCTACAAGAAGTGGGGCATGTGGGAAGAAAGCATGGGGTCCAGGATGAAGCGCTACGGCAAGGAGGACGCGGTGGTGGAGGAGAGCGCGGTCTCCGGGCTGCCGTGGGGGAAATACCTCTGGCTGCTCCTCAAGAGCGCGGTCATAACGGTGGAGCTCTCGGCCATTTCAATGGTGCTGGCCGTAGGGCTCGGGCTCATGCTTGCGCTGGCACGACTCTACGGCGCCGCGCCGCTGCGCTGGCTGAGCACGGCCTACGTGGAAGTGGTGCGCGGCACGCCTCTCCTTATACAACTTTATATCTTGTACTACGGCCTGCCGAATATCGGGATAAAGCTGAGCGCTTTCGTGGCGGCTATATTCGGCCTTGGCATGAACTACGCCGCTTACGAGGCCGAGAACTACCGGGCAGGCATCCAGGCCATCCCGCGCGGCCAGATGGAGGCGGCGATGTCCCTCGGCATGGAAAAGATGCAGGCCGTCAGGTACGTGATCCTGCCGCAGGCCATGCGCATAGTCATCCCGCCGATCAGCAACGACTTCATCGCCCTTTTCAAGGATTCCTCCCTGGTCTCCGTCATCACCATGGTCGAGCTGACGAAGATGTACGGGATGCTGGCCAACGCAACTTACAATTACATGGGCCTCGGCCTGCTGACGGCGGCTATTTATTTCGGTCTCAGCTACCCGGCCTCGCTGGCGGCCAGGCACCTGGAGAAAAAACTCGCGTATGATCATCGTTAAGAACCTGGTAAAGAGCTACAAAGGCCACAAGGTCCTGGACGGCATCAGCATGGGCCAGGCCAGGGGCGAGAAGGTCGTCCTGATAGGCCCCAGCGGCTGCGGCAAGACCACGCTTCTGCGCTGCCTCAACCAGCTCGAAGTTTTCGATTCCGGCAAGATCAGCGTCGCGGGCGTTACCCTGGACGCCGCCTCCGACCATTCTTCCAAAGCGTGGAAGGCCAGCCGGCACGAGCTGCGAATGCGCGTCGGGATGGTTTTCCAGAGCTTCAACCTTTTTCCGCACATGACCGCCCTTGAGAACATTACCCTCGCGCCGACGAAAGTAAAAGGTATGCACGCAAGCGATGCGGGAAAGCTCGGCATGGATTTCCTTGAAAAAGTCGGCCTCGGCGAGAAAGCTAAATTCTTCCCGTCCCAGCTCTCCGGCGGCCAGCAGCAGCGAGTGGCCATAGCGCGCGCTCTGGCCATGAAGCCGGAGGTCATGCTTTTCGACGAGCCTACCAGCGCCCTCGACCCGGAAGTCAAAGAGGACGTGCTGGGGGTTATGAGGAAGCTGGCTTACGAAGGGATGACCATGCTGGTCATCACCCACGAGATCTCCTTCGCCAGGGACATAGCGGACAGGATAATTTTCATGGACGCGGGAAAGGTCGTTGAGGCGGGCCCCGCCAAAGAGATCTGCAGCCATCCCAAAGAAGCGCGGACCATTGAATTTCTAAGCAAGCTCCTGCCAAGGAGCCCGAGGCAGAAAACAGCGGTAAAGGTTCCGGACAACCAGCTTTCGCTGGAAGATCTCTGGGACTAAAAATTAAGATCAGCGCGCGCAGGCCGCCGCGAAAGCTTTGCGCGCCTCCGGCCAGCCCGGCGGCGACGCTTCCGAGGCCCTTCGCAGGTCCAGGCAGGCTTTAGCTTTGTCCCCGGCCTTAAGGTAGAATTCGCCCCGGGAGTAAAGAGCGGCCGGGAGCCGCTCTTTTGAAATTACGGAATGCTTCGGCGGCTTCTGGGCCAGGAAGACGGCTTCGCCGCAGTTCTCTTCACCCAGCCGCAGGTCGCCGGTCTTCGTCGCCAGGAAGCACAGGTCCATCCTTGCTTCAAAATTATCCCCGTCCGCTTTCACCGCTTCGGCCAGGAGGGACCCCGCCCCGGGCAGGTCGCCTTTCTTTATAAGTTCTACAGCCTCGTCCGAGAGTTTTTTAGATAAACCGCCGCCGCGGGCGGAACCCGTCGCCGCGGATTGTGTGGAAGCCGAGGTTCTGCCGGACGATAGTTTTTTTCCGGCGGGGGTGGCTTCTCCAAAATAGAGCTCAGTGAAAGCGGGGCCCAGTTTTTGCCGCATGTCTTCGGGCAAAAGATCGAGCAGCTCGGGGAGGACGGCGTCCGTCACGTAAGTATCCTCCCCGCGCACGCGCTCTTCCCCTGCCTCGGTGGTATCCGCCTTGAACTTGAAATTAATGAATTCGCGCCTGGCCTGCCGGGCGAGGCTGATGCTTTCCGCGGCTTTTTTGACAAGCCCGGCGTCCAGCTCATAAAGGGCCCGCAGCATATAATCTTTTCCCGGATAGTAAGTGATCCAGTCCTCCGAGGCGAGCGGCAGCTTTTCGATGAGGTCCGCTCCGCCGGAGGGACGGCCGGAGCGCCGGTTCCTTATAAAAGCTGCCGCCGCGAGGTCTATTTTCCCCGGCACATCTTCGGGAGAAAGGGCCACGGCCCTCCCCAGGCTGCGGTAGGCGCCGTCATAGTCCCCGCGCGAAAGCAGCAGCCTGCCGTATTCCCGGAGCAGCCACGCGTCATCCGGGCTGCGTTCGAGCGCCCGGCCGAAGGCGGCCCTCCCGTCGCCGGAGAGCCGGCCTGGATGCCGCAGGAGCAGGAACAGGCAGAAGATCCCGGCCAGGAAAACCGGCATTGCGCCGGCGGCGGACAGCCAGGCGCCCTCCAGCTTTTCCGGGGCGCTTCCCGCGCCCAGGGCGAAGGCGGACGCCGCGGCCGTCGCCGCCATCAGGGGCAGGATGGCGACAAAATATCTTTCTTCGGTAGAAAAGGCGAGGTGCAGGGCCAGGAAATAAAATATCAGCAGATTCACGCGCCTGAAGCCGGGCCTGCGCCAAAGAAGCGCCGCGAAGAACAGCCAGCAGGCGAAGATAAAAGGATGCTTGGCGGAGATCAGGTAGGTTCTCCTCGCCACGCCCGAGGCGTAAGCCCCGGGCCGGGAGGCGATCCGCCTCGCCGACCACAGGGCCGCGTTTTCTCCCCGCTGGATGCCGGCAAGCTTGCGGTAATCCCCTTCGAAAGTGGAGGTAAGCCCCATGGCGCCGGTAACGACGTTCCAGTCGCCGCGCCCGTCGAACAGCACAAGCTTGTCGTAGGCCGAGAAATTAAGCCTGGTCCAGGGCAGGAGAAAAAGGAAAGGAAGCGACAGGGCGAGCGCGGCCGGGAGCAGGCGGCGGCGGAGGTCGCGTCCTTCGGACGGCATCAGTTCTAGCGCCGCCAGGACGAGCGGGAACCAGCATAGGGCGGAGCGGGCCAGGAAACTCAGCCCGACCGCGCAGCTCTCCGTAAGCCGCCTGGCGCGGGGGGAGAGCCAGGCCATGGCCAGGGCATTGGCTACTATCAGCAGAAAGAGACAGTAAAAGCGCTGCTCAAGATCGAAAAAAACGGTCGAGTAACTCCGCCCCGCGAATAAAGCGGCAGCGGCAGCGACTCCGGCGGCCCTGCCCGCGAGAAGGCAGCCGAAGGCGTAGCCGGAGAGGCAGATAAAGAAAGAGAGCGCCCACCATAGAAGCTGGGCCCCCGCCCAGTCCGCGTTCCCGGAGAGCAGCGATAAGACTCCGGCCAGGGGCATCGCGGTATTATGAAGGGGCAGGGCGTAGAGCAGCGGCTTGGCCTGTGAATGAAAATGCTCTATCAGCGGAAGTATATGTGGAGCGTCCCCGGGATAAAGAGCGCCTGCCGGATAGATCAGGAAAGCCGCGGTAAAAGCGGCCCCGAGCCAGAGCGCGGCCCGGAAGGCCGGGGGCAGGGAGCCTGGAAATTCTCCGGCGGCCCGGAACCGCTCCTGTATTTTTAGAAGGTTCATAATGCGGGCCGGGGTCCTTACTTGGCGGCTGCGGACTGGCCGGCGAGGTAGCCGGTGGAGAAAGCTTCCTGCAGGTTATAGCCGCCGGTGATCCCGTCGAGGTCCAGGACCTCCCCGCAAAAATACAGCCCGGGAATTATTTTGGATTCCATTGTCTGCGGGTTTATCTCCGTTAAGTTCACGCCACCGCGGGTAACGGTAGCCTCCTGCAGCGGGCGCGGCCTGGTCAGGCGTATGCGGAAGTCGCCGAACAGTTCCGCGAGCTTCTTCCTCTCGGGCCCGGTGATGGTGGCGCACTGCCTTGCGCGGTCGATCCCGCAGAGCTTCTCGAATACCGGGGCGAGAGAGTGCGGTAAAGACTCTTTAAGATAGCTTGAAAGCATCCGGGCGCCGTTGGCGGAGAAATATCCCTGTATGGCCGCGGTCAGCCCTTCAGGCGTCAGTTCCGGCTTCAGGTTTATTGAAAGCTCGACCTTGTTGCCGGGCTCCAGTAACGCGTCCACGGCGGGTCCGCTCATGATCAGCAGCTTCGGGCCCGAGACGCCGAAATGGGTGAAGAGCAAGTCTCCTTTTTCGGCGGCCGCCTTTTTCCCGTTCACTAGGACGGAGATCTTTACGTTCTGTAGCGTCAGGCCCTGGAGGTCCTTTATGAACGGGTCGCCGGCTTCGAGGGCCGTGAGGCCTGGCCTGAGCGGCACGATGGTGTGACCGCAGCTTTTTGCCCAGGCGTAACCATCGCCGGTCGAGCCAGTTCCGGGATAGGACCTGCCGCCTGTGGCGATGATCGCCTTTTTACAGCTTATGACGGAGCCGTCCGAGAGTTTGACGCCTTCTATCCGGCCGTCTTTAAGCAGGATGCCGGCGGCCGCGCTGCCGCAGGCCACCCCGACCTTGCTGTGCCGGAGGTAGCCGCTGAGCGCCGATAAAACGCTTTGCGCCTTGTCGTCCGCGGGAAATATTTTCCCGTCCGGGTCCGTCCGGGTGGGAACGCCGTGGGAATTCAGAAAACCGGTCAGGCTCCGGTTCGAGAATAAGGTCAGCGCCCTGTACAGGAATTTGCCGTTCTTCCCGAAGGCTTCGATAAAGCCTTTGATCCCGGCGCTGTTCGTGACATTGCACCTGCCGCCGCCGGTGATCAGCAGCTTCGTTCCCAGGCGGGGGTTTTTTTCAAGGAGGGTCGCGCGCGAGCCCAGCTCGCCGGCGCGGCCGGCCGCCATGATCCCCGCGGGCCCGCCGCCTATGACGACAATATCGGCGCCGCTGTTCCCGGAATGAAGTGTTTTCCCGCTCATTACACCTATTGTATTATATTGGGGCGCCGGCTAACCCGCGGCCGCATTTATATAATATAATCTTCTTAACCGCGCGTTTGCGGAGCCCGTTATAGCCGGCGGGGGGAAAGGGAGCCTTTATGAAAGTGCTGATCGTGGACGACAATGCCCTTACGAGGGACATGATAAAAGATATTTTGCTCGACATGTCCCACCAGGTGGTGGGCGAGGCCGAGAACGGCGACCTGGCTATAGAGGCCTATAAACAACTGAACCCCGAACTGGTGCTGCTGGACCTGATAATGCCGGGAAAAACAGGGCTTGAGGTCCTGGAGATACTCAGGGGAATAAACCCCCTGGCTAAAGTGGTCATGGTGACGGCCGTACAGCAGGACGAGATAAACAAAAAACTTTTCGAGAAGGGCGCGACGGCCATACTGCATAAGCCTTTTTCCTACTCGGAGCTTGAAGAGGTCCTCAAGCAGGTTTCCTGAAGCCCTATGACAGAAAACCCGGGAGCATTGCTGCGATTGACCGAGGCGAGCCTTAGGAAGTGCCTGGCCCGGCTTTCCGGCGTTTCCGCCGGAACCTGGGAGCTTCTTGGCATCAGCGCTTCGCAGGGGACCATCGAGGACGCCGTGAAACTCCACGATTTCGTGAACCCGGCCGCCTCGGCCGTCTATTTCAATCTCGGCGGCGGGCTCCCGTTCACCACTATCATGCTCTTCGACCCGAGCGAGATGGAGTGCATCTCCAAATGCTTCATGGGCTACTCCTACCCCAGGGGGGCGGCCACCACCCAGGCCGAGGAAGTCATGCTCCTGGAACTGGGCAATATAGTCCTCAATTCCCTGATAAATTCGGCGATGAACGCCCTGAAGCTGAGCCTCATGCCTTCCGTTCCGGCTTATCTCGAGGGCGATTACCGCGTCCTGGTCAACGGGCTGGCCCCGGGCGGGGACGTGAAAAAAAGCTTCCGTATAATAGGGGCTACTCTGGGGCTGAAGGCTGACAAGCGCGTTACCAGGAGCGAAGTCATCGCCCTGATCCCGGAAGACCTGGCCCAGCAGTTCGAGCGCCTCCCGGCGCCCTGACCGGTTTTCCGCGTTCCGTGGCGAAAAAAAGGCCGTCCGCTTCAAGCGGACGGCCTTTTGATTTGCCGGCTATTATTCCGGCAGTTCGGAGGATTCTTTCTGCTCGGTCCGCAGCGCGGTAAGGGCGGCCAGGTAGCCTTTTTCCTTGGTAATAGTTTCTTTTATGAGCTCCCTGGATTCCAGGTTGTCCAGCAGCTTCAGCAGGGCGCGGTAGAGCAGCACCCTTTTTTTTGCGCGGTCCTCGTGGATCCGCAGGGAGGCCTGGATGGAACAGGCTCCGGGGATCTTCCGCTGGCGGAAGCCGACGCCTTCCTTCGAGATCTTGCTGAGCGCTTTAAGCCTGGTTTTCTTGTCGTGGGCGATACTGGTATAAAGGTCCCAGAGTTTCTCGCCTATCTTCTCGTCCGAGTTGTAAAGCTTGGAGTCCGCGGTGTAAACGGTAACGTCCAACATCTCTTCAGTTATGATCACCCTGATAAGTTCTTTTAGTCTCATAGCTATATTCTAGCAATCTGCGGGGGGCAATAATAGAAAGGGGAAAGGCAATTTGATACGATTGAATATTATGAAAAGATTTTTCAAAATTAAGATCCTGGCGCTCCTGCTCCTGTCCGGAGCGGCTTTCGCCGCCGGCGTCTATTTTACCCTGCCGGTCAACCGGGTGAACATGCGCTCGGGGCTGGTCATGCTGGGGGACCTGAACTCGGATAATAAGTGGGACGGGCTGGACGGCGCGCTCCTGGAGGGGCTTATTTCGGACCCTTTTTCCGTGTCTCCCGAAGCGGCCTATAAAGTTGACGTGAACCATGACGGCCTGCTGGACGAGGAGGATATTTCTTTCCTGAAAGCGCTCTATGCCGGGGGCGACCCGTACAAGGTTCGTGAGGAATTCCTGCGGGCCGGAAAACCCTTCCCCTATCCGCGCGAGTTTTTCAGGTACGTGCCGGAAAGCGAATATGTTCAGCGCCCCGTCCTG
Source organism: Elusimicrobiales bacterium (assembly GCA_028713125.1). Taxonomy (GTDB): domain Bacteria; phylum Elusimicrobiota; class Elusimicrobia; order Elusimicrobiales; family UBA9959; genus UBA9959. The sequence goes on from JAQTOU010000002.1 coordinate 190,030, forward strand.
GCCCTCCGTCATAAAGCTGAGGAAGCTTCGCCGCTGAAGTTCCTGTCCCAGGTCCGCGCCCGGGCTGCCGCCGGCTACGCTGGCCGGCTGCGGCATGAGATCTACAGCGAAGGGATCAGGTTTTCCATGGCGTACGCCAAAAGAAAGGCGGGCCTGTCGCCGAAAGAGGACGTTTACTCGAAGGGAAAAATAGACCGCTGTGCCGCCTTATGGGCGGCCGGGAAGGAATACGAGCTTCTCCTGGAGCTCATGGGCCTTACGGAGGACGCCGAGACCCTTACCATGGCCGGGCAGCCGGTCTTCGTCGGCAAGGTCCTGTATTTCAGGGAGCACCTGAAAGCCCTGCTTGAATCCGCGGACTACGGCCAATACCTCGCAGGAAAAATCCCGGCCGAAGACATCCTGCGCCGGATGCAAAGCTATGCGAAGGCGGACCTGGGTATAGAGGTCGACCTGGTCAACCTGCCGCCCGCGCGCAACTTCCTGGACATGAAAAATTACGTGCAGCGCGCGAGGTGGCAGTATTATAAATCTTCGGCCACGCGCCGCGATTTCCGGAAATTCCTTCTTTTCGCCCAGTACGACAGGCGCTACCTGAGGGCGGCGGCGAAGACCAACCGCAAGCTTGAAGACCTCCCGCTCGAAAACCACAATCTGCCCATGGTGCTCCTGTTCCGCGAGGCCCTGGCTATAAAGGGCGGCAATAAACTGGCCGCCGTGGGGATGATAGACGAGGCCGTGCGGATCCCCTTTGCCTGGGTCAAATCCATCCCGCGGGAGAAGCTCCCCACTTCGGTGGCGCTCGAGAATTTCCTGCTGCCCGGAAATAAAGAAGACGGCTCCGACAAGAGCCGCCACTGGAACGTGTTCGGAGGGCTGAGCCTTTACAAGTCGCCCGAGGAATCGATGCGCCTCGCGCTGGCGCGCGAGGTGGACGACTTCCGCAAAGAGGGCCGCAGCACGCAGTCAATGAGGGAATTCATCCGCGACACCATGGCCGATATCAACGGGATCTATTATGTGATAAGCATGGACCCGGGGCTGCTGAAGCGGAACTGACCTCCGCGTCAATGGTCCCGGCGGCGCCTATTCTTTTACCGTAAAGCCTTTTTCCCGCAGGGCGGCGGATACCTCTGTCAGGTCGATGCCAAGGTGCCCGCAGCCGCTTCTTATCGTCATCTGTTTGCCGTGGCTTTCGCGCATCACGGGGTTCTTGACCCCCATGAAACCTATATCGAACAAAATGTCTGTAAGCTCGGGATATTCCGTGGTCAGGTCGTAAAGCGTCTTGTCCAGGTCAATTGTCTTTGCCATATTAAGCCAGCCTCTTTTCGCTTTTGATCTTCTGTATGTCGGTTATGTCCTGTGTAACTTCCAGCGAACCCTGGTACTTCCCGTCTTCGCCCCGCAGCGCGAAGTAGCGGATATGTATCACCCTGCCTTTCATGTTTATCCAGAACTCGGCGGAGTTCTTTGAACCGTCCCTGAAAGACTTTATGATCGTCTCTACCGCGCCCAGGCTCTGCGGCGGGTGGCAGTTCTGCACCTTGCGCCCTATGATGGCCCGCGCCCGCAGGAAGATCCTCTCCCTGCCCTCCGAGAAATAGCGCACCGTATCGTCCGCGTCCACGAAGGTCAGGTCCACCGGCAGGGCGTTGAGGAGCGAAGTCAGTTCCGGAAGGGAGAAATTCCCGCTGGGCAGGTTTATGGCCGCGCCGGATGGGGCGGCGGTGTTCTGGCTGATGTCCAGAGCTTCGGCCGAGGCGGCCGGCGGCTCGATGAAGATATAGCCTTCCCGGGCGCTCTGCCTGAAGATCTCGGCCCAGTCGGCCGGTTTAAGTTTTTCAAGGGACGTGGGGAAAAGGATATTCTCTTCCTTGAAGATCATCCCGTCCACTTCCTCCAGCAGGGCCGCCGCGGCCGCGGGGAAATCTGCGGGTCCGGCCGCCATTGCTTTCTTGAAAAGTTCCCTCACTTCGTTATGCTTTCCCCACATTACCTTGGAGGGGCCCGAGAAGCCTGCCTTCTCGAGGAAGGGGAAGAGCATATGCTCTTTGCGCTCATAATGCTTTTCCACTCCGCGCAGCTCGATGATCAGGTTCTTTACCCAGTCCGCGCCTTTGCCTTCCTTGAGAGAAGGCAGCAGCGCTTTGGCGGCCTCGACGCGGCGCTTTATCTCGGCGTTCTCCGCCTTGAACAGGGCCACCGGGTGGGAAGGGTCGGACGGGTCCTGCATGGTCTTTTCAAGCGAGCTGCTGAACAGCAGGGCGTGGACATTGCAGAACTTCTTTATTTCCTCGGCCGGCACGCCGTCGTCCAGGAGCGACTGCTCCAGCTCGAAGATCTCCCTGGAGGTGACCGGCCCTATCTCGGCCTCGAACCGCTTCTTCGCCTCCTCCAGCGTCAGCCCCGCATGCAGCTGCGCGAGTATCTCTTTTAAAATTTTTTTCCTGTCAGGGTAGCCGCCCATAGTTCCTCCCGTCCGCTCTTTCCCTCATCATACTAAAAAAGGTCTTTTGCGGTGATGGGCAATTACATATAATTAAAAAGCCGGCTTACTAGTTAAACCATGGAGGACCATCATGAGCGTGCTTTCTAAAATCCAGCTTGAAAAATACGCGGACACCCTTATCTGGGGGCTGACCACCGCCCGCCGCAACGCTTTCAAGAAATACGACAATATCCTGCTGCGCTGCGACCTCGAGGCCCGCGAGCTGGGCGAGATCGTCTACCGCAAGCTGGTCCAGCGCAAGTTCAACGTCACCTTCAATTTCCTGTCCAGCCCCGCCCTGGAGCGGAGTTTCTACGAATTCTCTGACGACAAGCAGCGCGCCTTCCTCCCGTCCTGGGACAAAGAGCTCTACAATAACCTCAACGGCTACGTGTTCATCCACGCCCCCGCTTCGCTGACCCACCTGAAGGGCATAGACACCAAAAGGCAGTCCCAGGTGGCCATCGCCCGCAAGCCGCTGTTCAGGATCCGCGACGAGCGCGAAGAAAAAGGCAAGTTCTCCTGGACCCTCTGCACCTACCCCACCGAGGAGCTGGCGAAGCAGGCCAAGCTCTCCGTTAAAGAATACGCCGCCCAGATAGCCAAAGCCTGCTACCTGAACGAGCCTAACCCCGCCAAAAAATGGGGTCAGATCTACAAAGATACGATGCAGATAAAGAAGTGGATCAGCGGCCTCGGCATAGATACCATCCGCACCGAGTCCAAGTCCATGGACTTCGAAGTAAAGCTGGGCGAGCAGCGCAAGTTCCTCGGCGTCAGCGGCCACAATATCCCCAGCTTCGAGATCTTCACCTCGCCCGACTGGCGCGGGACCCGCGGCCGCTACTTCGCCAACCTCCCCGCTTTCCGCGGCGGCAATTACGTCGAGGAGATCAGCCTCGAATTCAAGGACGGCCGCGCCGTCAAGATCTCCGCCAAGAAAGGCGGAGAGTACGTAAAGAAGATAATGGCCACCGACAAGGGCGCCTCCCAGCTCGGCGAGTACTCCCTCACCGACCGCCGCTTCTCCCGCATCGACAAGTTCATGGCCGATACCCTGTTCGACGAGAACCATGGCGGCAAGCACGGCAACTGCCACGTCGCCATCGGCAATTCCTACACCGACACCTATACCGGCAATGTCGCCAAGCTCGACAAAGCGAAAAAAACCGCCCTCGGCTACAACGACTCCGCCGTACACTGGGACCTGATCAACACCGAAGATAAAAAAGTGACCGCCACCCTCAAGACCGGCAAAAAAGTCACCATCTACGAGAAAGGCCAGTTCAAATACTAAGTCATCTTGTTCACCCAAAAAAGGCCTCCCAAACAGGGAGGCCTTTTTTCGTCTCCGGGGCCGCGGGGTGACAGGGTTAGCAAAACCCTCTCGGAGCCCGACGCTTGCGTAAGCGCGGAGGGCGAGAGCGGGAGTTGCGAGCACGGTGTGCGAGACAACGTTTTTGCGTTCCTGTCACCCCGCGGCCCCGTTGGATGACTAGAGACTATTCATTTGTGGCTCCCCGCCTTATTTGGGATAATACCTGTCATGTCTACACTTCTCGCCGCGCTTAAAACCGAAAGAGGCCGCCACGTCGCCGGCGCAGTTTTCCTGGCCGGGCTCTCCGCGATGTTCCTCTTCTGCGGCTACGAGTTCATCCGCTCCCCGGCAGAATCCATCTTCATCGACCAGTTCGGCGCCGGCGCGAAACCCTACGCAATAGCCTGCGTCCCTTTCATGATGGCCGCGATGATCTACGGCTACGGCCGGATGCTCTCCGCCGTCGGCGCGAAAAAGGCCATGGCCGTCTCCATGCTCTCCAGCGCCGCTTTCTTCCTGCTCGCCTGGGCGCTCCTCGGGCACGCCGGAAAATGGCTGGCCTTCCTCCTCCTCGTCTTCAAAGAATCCTACGTGGTGATAATTTCCGAGCAGTACTGGTCCTTCGTCAACAGCGTGCTGAAAGACGAAGAAGGCAAAGTTTTCAACGGCCCCGTCGCGGGCCTCGGAGCGCTCGGCTCTCTCGTAGGCGGCTGGCTGCTCGGTCATTTCGCGGTGGGCCTCGGCACGGAGCAGTTCGTCCTTTTCGCGGCCCTGATAATACTTCCGGCAGCCGCTTTCTTCTGGATCGGCTATAATAATGCCGGCGAGCCGAAGCCGTCGGCGGACGAGGAGGGCGGCAAAAAAGGCCATCTGCACCTCAGCATCCTGAAAGAGAACCGCACCGTTCTGTTCATCGCTTTGATAATTTTCTGCGCGCAGGTCGTGGCCACCACGCTGGACTTCCGTTTCACCCAGCTCGTCCAGGACTTCATGCCGCTCAAGGACGAGCGCACCGCCTATCTCGGGCGCTTCTGGATGAACGTGAACATCTTCTCTTTCTCCATGCAGTTCCTGGCCACGCCCTTCCTGCTGCGCTATATCCCGCGGCGCGGCATACTCACGGCCATCCCGGCCGTGCACATCGTCACCTGCCTCCTGATCTTCGTGAACCCCACGCTTGGCCTGGCCTCCACGGCCTTCCTCCTGTTCAAAGGGATGGATTATTCCATCTTCCGGGCGTCCAAGGAAACTCTTTATATCCCTTTCTCCTACGACACCCGCTACCGCGCAAAGCAGATAGCCGACGCCTTTACCTACCGCTTCGCCAAAGGCCTCACGGCGATCTTCGCGTCCGGGCTCAAAGCCATGGGCTCGATAGTCCCGGGCTTCTACCCCGCTTTGGGCGCGGTCTTCTCCGCCGCCTGGCTGGCCATGTCCTTCCCGCTCACGGCAAAGCGCGAGGACGGCGTCATGCCCGTGAACACGAAAGCATGACGCACTCCTGAAATATCTTTAAGCGGGGGAACTGAATGAACCGGGCCGCCTCAAGAGAGAGGCGGCCCGGTTTTTTATTTAAGACCGTTCCAGTCCAGAGCGGTTATCCTGCGGAGGGCTTCCTTAAGCTTTGCTTCAGGCTCGGTGAGCGAGAACCTGATGTAGCCCTCCCCGAATTTGCCGAAACCGGAGCCGGGCGCGGTGAGCAAGGCGGCTTTTTCCAGCATGAAAAGGACGGCGTCGAGCGAGGCGCACTTTACCGGCGGCCTGGCCCAGATGAAGCAGCTGCCGCCGGGCCTGGAAAATTTCCAGCCGCTTTCGGTCAGGGCATCGCAAAAGGAGTCCGCCCTTTTCCTGAATACTTCCCTGATAGGAGGCACTATCGTCTCGTGGTGCTTCAGCGCGAAAGCGACGGCGTTCTGCACGGCGTTGAACGGGCCGGAGTCTATGTTCTCCTTAAGCTGGTTAAGGGCGCAGACCAGTTTGGAGTTGCCGACCACCCAGCCTATGCGCCAGCCGGCCATGCAGTAGGTCTTCGAGGCCGAATAAAATTCTACGGCCAGGTCCCTGGCGCCGGCAACTTCCAGGATGCTGGGCGCGGGCTTGCCGAAATAAATATCGCAGTAAGCCGCGTCCTGGGCTATGATAATTCCGTTCTTCCTGGCCCATTTCACCAGGTCCTTATAGAAATAGAGCGTGGCTCCAGCGCCGGTGGGATTATTGGGGTAATTAAGGAAGAAGAGCTTGGTCCTATCCACTATCTTTTGCGGTATTTTGCCGAGGTCCGGCAGGAAGCCGTTCTTTTCCTCGAGCGGAACGTCGTGGATGCGCCCGCCGGAAAGCAGCACGCCGGTCCGGTAGGTGGGATAGGTCGGGTCCGGGATAAGGCAGCAGTCGCCCGGGTTCATCACCACGAAAGGCAGATGCGCTATGCCTTCCTTCGAGCCGATAAGGATAGACACCTCGTCGTTATAATGAAAATCCAGGCCGTGCCTTCTTTTGTGCCAGGCGGAGATCTCGCGCCTCAGGTTCTCGTTGCCCTTGGTGTTGGGGTACCTGTGGTTCAGTCCTTTGCGCACTTCGCTCACTGCGCAGTCAACGATGCCGCGCGCCGTGGGGATGTCGGGGTCGCCCACGGCCAGGCTGATGATGTCCCGACCTTTCGCCCGCTCGGCGCGCTCCTTGCGGTAAAGTTCCTCGAACAGGAAGGGTTTGAATAATTTAAGTTTGTCGCTGAGTTCTATTTTCATAAATCGTAGCGGGGCCGCCGCGGCCCCGGCGCGCCGCAAGTTAGAAGGTCATCAGGATAGAGAGGCGGTGCACGGAGCCCAGGTCGCCGAAGGGCGAGAAGGCGTAATCGAACTGGTAGGTCTTGTAGCGCAGCCCGCCGCCGAAGCTCACATTGCGGGCCCCGCTCACGTCGCTGATCGCGCGCGTATTGAAGCCGGCCCTCAGGAAGGTGTCCATGTCCTCGTGGACCGGCAGCCGCGCCTCGCCGCCCATGGCCAGGTAGGGCAAATTGTCGCGCGCCGCCGCGATGTCGCCTGTCAGGTTGAAATAATCCGAAAATTTAGTGACGGTGCCCAGCCGCACCATCAGCGGGAGATTGGCCTGCTCCTTGTCGTAGCGCAGCGTGCCCATGATGTTCTGGGCCGTCAGGCTCATGCGGAAGCGGTTGTCGAACATGAAAGGCATGTTCAGGCCTATATCGGCGGAAACGGTATTGTCCTCCGAAAGGATCTTCGATTTTATGAACTTGCCGGTGGCGCCCAGCACGAAGCGCTCCTCTGGAGCCTTGTTAAAGCCGGTGATGTAGCAGGCGAAGCCAACGCTGACGGCCACGTCGTAAGGGGTGAAGCTGCCCAGCACCAGGCCGCTCGAGTCGGTCCGGTTTATCTTGCCGTAATTCATGTATTTGAAAGCCAGGCCCCAGGCCCCCATATCCCCGGCGGTTTCGGCGTAAGCGAAATAATCCGCGAAGGTCCCGGCCAGGTACGGGGCATGCATGACGGCCAGAGAATTTTTCTTTATGTAGATCAGCCCCGCCGGGTTCCAGTCCAGCGCGAAGGCGTCGTCGGCCAGCGCGGAATAGGCCTCGCCCAGGCCCGCGCCGCGCGCCCCGGCGGCGATCTTTAGGAACTGCCCGGAGGCGGTTCCGGCCGAGCCGGAGCTGAAGCCTGCGGCAGAGGCGCGGCCCGGCAGGAACAGGGCGCAGAGCAGCAGCCCCGGCAGTAAAGCCGCGGCAAAAAATCTGTTTCTCACGCCCTGCTTCTTCATAAATTTACTTCTACCTTTCCACCGCCACCTTAAGGCTCTTCGACGATCTCTTGTCCTTCGACTGTATGAAAGCGATATAGATCCCGCTGGCCGTATTGCGGCCGTCCCTGTTAAGCCCGTCCCAGTGCGCCATGCCGTTGACGTCGGCCTTGATCTCGCGCACCAGCTCGCCGAGGAAAGTGTAGATCCTTACTTTGGCGAAGGGGGGCATATTGGTGAAATGCATCACGTCCGAGACGGAGTTGGGCCTGTAGGGGTTGGGATAGACCTTGACGTCGGAAAGGCCGGCCTCCGGCGAAGCCTGCATCAGCTGGAAGGTGGATAAATGCCAGGTCTGGGCGATCACGCGGTTATTGGCGGTGTCGGACACGGAGGACAGCGGCACCCAGAGAGCGTTGGTCTCGTCGAAGAGCGCGAGGACGAGATTGGACCGGTCCGTGCCGGGCGGCAGGTCGGCTGCCCTGTAGGGCATGATTATCGTTAAAGGCTTCAGCACCAGGGTAGGCGGGGAATGGTTTATGATCAGCCCTATGCCGGTAGGCGTAAGCCTGGCCACGGCCGAAAGAGGCGCCGCGAAAGCGGAGGTGGAAGGCTTCAGCGTGAGGACAGTGGAACTGCCGATCGAGCCGGGCGGCAGCTGTATCGAGATCCGGCCGTAAGAAGTTTCAAGGGACACGATGGTGTCCTGCCCCGCCACCGCGTTCATTTTGGAGGAGATCACGGTCCGCGTCGAGCCGGCGCTGACATACGCAGAAACCAGGCCGCTCTGGCCCCGGGCCTGGACCTGGACCCAGTACTCGGCGTCTATCAGCAGGCTGGAAAAAGTGCAGGTCTCCGCCCTTACGGACTGCGAAGAGCTTATGAACGAAAAATCGGAGTGCGTAGAGATCTGCACATTGTAGACCGTGAAAGAGGAATTCCCGTTAGGGGCCCAGTTGACCGAGAAGCCGTCCGTCATCAGGTTTGAAAAAGTCTGCTGGGCGGGCTGGATATAGGCGGTCGCGGGCAGGGTGAGGGCAGTGCCCATGGATACCGGCACGGCCGGAACCCCGGAGAGGTTGAGCGCTGAAACCTGCAGGTAGTAGCTGGCGTTGGAGACCAGGCCGTCGAAATAAGCGCTGAAGCTCTTGGTAACCGAAGAAAGCACCGTGCCTGAAAAATCGGAGCTGGACGAAACCTGCGCGCGGTACTGCGAGCCGGCCGGGTTGAAGGGGAAGATCGAGTCGGCCCAGTTCACGGTTACCGAAGAAACCCCGAGGCCGGAATAGGGCTGGACTTCCGGATCGTAGGCTCCGGTGGCCATCGAAGAGAATGTCATCACGGAGGCGGGGCGGTTAAGGCGGTTGTAAGGGGTCATTTCCGGGTAGTAGGTCGTATTAGGCAGCAGCCCGGAGAAGGATGCGTAGACGTTTTTCGTGGCGGAGGAGTATACCGGCGCGGAGAGGTCGGAGTTCGAGGAGATCCGCAGCAGGTACAGCGTGTCGCTTGGGTTGGAGCTGGGCAGCCAGTTCAGGGTCAGGGTAAGCGGCGTGATCCCGGTATAGTCGGTCTGCAGCGGCTGGTTGGCCAGGGTTGCCGTAGCCGGGGTAAGCACATAATTTACGGCGCCTTCATGGTTCAGCGTCCCGGCCCGGAAGTAGTAGCTGGTATTAGGCTGCAGGCCGTTTATGGTAAGGCGGTCCAGGCCGATAATTGTCGTGTCCGAGGAGAGCAGCACCGGGCCGGGGAAGGACGGAGAGGTCGACGCCTCCAACAGGTAGCTCTCGGCCGAGGTGCTCTGGCCGCTGTTCGCGAGCGGCGTCCAGGCGACCGTTACGCTGGACTGGAAAACCCCCGGGACGTTAAGGCCGGTGAGGGGCAGGGGCAGGGTCTGTCTGAATTCGGGGGAGGAGATATTGTAGATGGTGGTTCCGTTATACAGCGCGCCCACCCTGAAGTAGTAGGTAGTGTTCGGGTCCAGCCCTTCTACCGAGAGGTTCGAGGCGGAGGGATCGGGGGTGGCCGAACTTTTGGCTATACTGTCGAAAAAACGGTACACGGAGGCTTCGGCCACGTGGCCCCCCGCGGCGATACCGGGAGTGAAACTTAAAGCCGCGCTCGAGCTCCATATATTGTCCAGGGAAACCGCCGCCGGCGGGCCGGGGAAGCCGGTCTTCGTCGAGGGCAGGATAGTATAGTTCGGCGTCTTTTCCCAGTTTAGGGTACCGAGGCGGAGGTAATAGGTGGTGTTCGCCGCAAGACCCCCGAGCGTAAGCGTCCTGAGCTGGTTCTGGTAGGTATAAGTGATGGAGGAGACCAGCGCTTCTCCGGGGCCGAAGGCGGAAGTCGAGGCGTCCAGCCTGTAGCCTTCGCAGGCGAAGGCCTGCCAGAAATCCTGGAACGGAGTGAAGCTTACCGTTATTTCACGGGCGGCCGCGCTTATATAAGCCAGGTCGGGCGAAAGAGGCAGGGCCAGCGTGACCGAAGACAGCGTGGCCCCGTAATTAGCGGCGTAGGCGTTGTTTATCGAGGCGACCCTGAAATAATAGGTCGTGTTGGGGTCGAGCGTATTTATCGTCAGCGTGCTCAGATCCGTCCGGTAGGAAGTCGAGGACTGCGCGGTCGTGCCGGAGGTAAAGTTGCTGGTAGAGGCCTCAAGCCTGTAGCCCAGGGCAGTCCCGGCGGGAAAGGCCGTCCATCCCAGCGAGGCCATGTAGTCGGTCACGGAAATGCGCGACAGGCCCTGGGGTACCGCGGAGAGCGTGGTAAAGGAGCGCGGCGTGACCAGGTTAGGCGTGCCCGGCAGGTTAAGGGCCCCGGCCCTGTAATAGTAGGTCGTGTTCCTGATCAGGCCGGTGAGCGGAGTGGAAGACGTCGCCGCCGCCGCCGTGCTCCAGGCCGAAACAAGGGAGGTCAGGGACGGGTTATTGTAAAGGTTCAGGTTATAGCCCTTGGATTGGAGGGCCTGTATGGAGGCGTCGTTGATCGCAGTCCAGGAGACGGTGGCGCTGGTTTCATAGACGGCGTCGGAAAGGCCGGAGAGTTTTATAGCCAGGGTAGCGGTCGAGATCGAAGACGTGAAAGGAGTGAGGGTTCCGGAAACGCCGCGGGCCCTGACCTTGAAATAATAGGTGGTGTTGGCGTTCAGGCCGCCCACTATTATCGGTGGGTACCCGTTAAGCGAAGTGGAGGAGAGCGTAAAAGCGGCGCTCGTGGAATACTGCAGGTCGTACGAGGTCCATTCCGGGTTGGAGTTTGTGTCCCAGCCTATATTGGCCCCTGCCGTGAACGAGGACTCGGCGGTGAAATAAGAGGAGATGGAGTAGAGCCCGCTCGGCGCGGCGACCCAGGTGGCGGTGGCCGGCAGGACCTGCGAATAAGCCAGGTCCGGCTCGGCGGTTATCTTCACTTTGAAATAATAAGTGGTGTTGGGGGCCAGGGACGGGTAGTTGGCAGTCGAAACGGCTATAGAGGCGCTGGAGACGAGCGTGGCGAACGAGGATGAAGTGGATAGTACGGCGGTATAATTCCCGCCGGGATTGGCCCAGCTGAAAGTGGCGCTCCCGGTGCTTGCCTGCGTAAGATAGGGCGTAAGGTTCGTGGCGCGCGCGGAAACAGCCGCTGCCAAAAGGCAGGCGGCGGCCGCGAGAAGCGTTTTCGCCTTATAAAACATATCTATAGTCTAACAGACCGCGGTTAAAATTCAATGACTAATATGTTACAAGAAAACAGGCCCGCGCATGATAAGTTGCACGGGGCGCGGTTTCTATTATATTATAAATAGAAATCCTGAGGCCTAAAAATGCTAAAGACCGCGGCGCTGAAACTCCCAAAAAGTGAAAGACCTGCAACCCGCTGTTTCGGTTTTTTTTTCGTTTTGCTCGCCCTGGCCCTCCCGTCCTCAGCCCAGCAGAAAAACTCTTTTCCCTCCTTTTCCGTCTCCAGCGGAACCCCGCTTCTCGCCCAGTCGCCGGCCACGGGAGCGGTGGTGGCCCAGGGCGGAAATTTCGCAGTGCCGCTGCCTGATGGCCGCACGCTCTGGCTGCTCAATAATATCTGGGCCGGGGAGCTGAAGGCGGACGGCCAGGCGGCGGTCTGGGGGATAATCGACGGCGCTGCGGCTTTCTCTCCCAGCACTTCCCCTTACGCGCAGGCTGGAGCGCTGACCTATGTTTCCGACGAGAACAGGTGGCCCCTTCCGCTGCTTTCCGGCGACCTTAAGGAGTACAGCCAGGTGCGGAAGTTTTGGCCGCGCTCGGGGCTTTGCGCCGGAGGAAAATGCCACGTTTTCTACTCCATAATGAACAATTACGGGTCCGAACCCTACGATTATTTCAGGGTTGGCCAGGGCGTGGCGGCGGCGGATAACCCGGCGGGGCCTTATAATAAAGCGCGCCGCGGCGAGCGCTATTCTCTCTGGAGCGACATCGAGCCGGCCTTCGGCTCGGCGCTTTGGGCCGACGAGGACGGCTGGGTTTACGTCTACGGGCGCTCGATGCAGGTCCCGGGAGAGTACGGCGCGGAGCTGGCCCGCGTAAAACCGGAAGACCTGGCCTCGCGGGCAAAATATTCTTACTACAGCCTCGAAACCGCCTCCGGTTCCTGGACGGATGATATCTCCGAGGCCTCCATCGTGCTGGAAGGCATGCCCGACGAATTCTCCGTCTCCTATAACGCCCGCCTGAAAAGCTATCTGGCCGTTTATTACGAGGCCGAAGGCGGCCGGGTTTTGGGGCGCCAGGCCGCTTATCCCTGGGGCCCGTGGAGCGCTCCCGCGGCGCTTCTGTCCTGTCGCAAGGACGAATACTGCTACGGAGCCAAGGAGCTCCCGGGTTTCGCGTCAGGCGGCGGCGAAAAGATTTTCATCATGCTCGAGAAGAAGAACGCGCCCTACCTGTACGAAGTCGCCTTCGAAGGAGGAACTCATGGCGGACTATAACATCCTGGTCATTAATCCCGGCTCGACCTCTGACGAGGTCAGCTATTTCCGCGGCGCCGCGGAGGTGTTCCACAAGACCGTCCGTTACAGCCCGGAAGACCTCCGGCCTTACGAGCGCCAGAAGATCACCGCCCAGTTCGACCTGCGCAGGCGCATGGCGCTGGAGGCGCTTAAAGAGCACGGCGTAGACCTGCAGGAGGTGCAGGCCGTGATAGGCCGCGGCGGCCTGGTGAAGCCCATCGAGGGCGGAGTTTACGAAGTGGACGACGTCATGATGGAGGACCTGAGGGAGGGCGTCATGGGGGACCACCCCTCCAACCTGGGCGGGATAATCGCCAGGGATATCGCCGCCGTCCACGGAGTGAAAGCTTTCATAGCCGACCCGGTCGTCGTCGACGAACTTGAGCCGCTCGCCCGTTATTCCGGCATGCCTGAAAATCCGCGCATCTCCATTTTCCACGCCCTGAACCAGAAGCGCGTCGGCCGCCACGCCGCGCGCCAGGTGGGCAAGCCTTATGAGGACTGCCGCCTGATAATAATGCACGGCGGCGGCGGCATCACGGTGGGCGCCCACGCCGGCGGGAGAGTTATAGACGTGAATAACGGCCTCGACGGGGACGGCCCTTTCACCCCGCAGCGCTCCGGCGGCGTCCCCTCGGGCGGCCTGGTGAAGATGTGCTTCAGCGGGAACTATACGCTGGCCGAGATGAAGCTGAAGCTGAAGGGCCGCGGCGGCCTTGTGGCCTATACCGGGACCTCCGACTGCCTGGCCCTGGAAAAATATATACTCACCGGAGAGGTCAAGCCCGGCAGCGGCCTGGACCCGGCCAGGGTTTCGCGCGAACAGGCCAGGGAGGCGGTGCTGGCCATGGCTTACCAGATCTCAAAGGAGATAGGCGCAATGGCGGCGGTGCTGGAGGGCAAAGTGGACGCGATCGTTCTCACCGGAGGACTGGCCTACGACAAGGTGCTGGTTCCGGAGATAAAGCGCCGCGTGAGCTGGATAGCCATGGTCCTGACCTATCCCGGCGGGGACGAGATGACGGCGCTGCGCAGGTCGGCGGAAATAGCGCTGGAGTACCCGGTCAGGGTAAAGAAGTATTCAGCTCGCCACCCGCGGCCCGCTTCCGTGTAAAATTTAAATTCAGACCGCTTATGGAGGAAACATGAAATTCAGGAACTTCGACGAACTTCTGGGAATGGTAAAGGGAAAGACCAACCGCATAGTCGTGCCCGGCGCCAATAACGACGAGGTACTTACCGCCTGCAAGATGGGCGTGGACCACGGTATAATTTCCGGCGGCATTTTGATCGGCCCCGAAGACCAGGTCAAAGCCATGGCCGCCAAAGTCGGGCTGAAGCTCGACATTTTCGAGCAGATAGACCTGAGCGACCACGCCGAGATGTGCAACAAGGCCGTGGACCTGGTGAAAGCGGGCAAAGGGGACTTCCTCGTGAAGGGCCTGGTGGACACCAAGTTCTACATGAAAGCCATCCTGCGCAAGGAAGTCGGCGCCGTCGCCGAGGGCACCGTGCTCAGCCACTTCGTGCTGTTCGAGCTGGCCAACTATCATAAGCTCTTCGCCGTGACCGACGCGGCCATCATGATAAGCCCGACGCTGGACCAGAAGGCCAAGATCACGCGCAACGCCGTGGACATGATGCGCACCCTGGGCATAGAAACGCCCAAGGTCGCCGTTATCTGCCCGGTGGAAAAGGTGAACCCCGGCATCCCCAGCACCCTGGACGCCGACGCGCTCGTGAAGATGAACAAGGCCGGCGACCTGAAGAACTGCGTGGTGGAAGGCCCCTACGACATCTATATCGCTTTCTCGAAGGAACTGGCCGCCGAGAAAGGCATAAAGGGCCTCGTGCCCGGCGAGACAGATATCGCCCTGTTCCCGACGCTGGACTCCGGCAACCCGGTTTACAAGTGCCTGTCTTTCTTCGGGGCGGGGATGAAGTCCGCCACGCTGCTCGCGGGTTCGAACATGGCGGTGATATTGCCGTCCAGGACGGACACCCCGATGACCAAGCTGCATTCCATCGCGCTCGCCTGTTTTCTGAAGGACGCGGCCAAAGTGGCGGCATAATTTAATAAAGTAAAGACTTAAAGGAGAAAAACTATGGCTTGGGATTTTTTAAAGAAGATAGTCGGTAAAAAAGAAGAGGAGAAGGCCCCTGTGATACCTGTACAGAGGCACAACCATCTCCCGCAGGAGAAGCCGGCGGCGCCGGCAGAGGATAAGAAGGCTCCCGCGGCCAAAGCTCCGGCCGCCCCGGTAAAGGAAAAAGCGCCCTCCGAGAAAACCGACGCCGAGCTGGCCGCCGAACTGGACAAAATGTCGCCGCAGATCCTGGCGCAGGCCAAGGACCCCCAGATGCGCGCCCTGATCATAGGCATCTACCGCAAGATGCTTGTCGACGGGGTGAACATCAACGACGACAAGGAAGTTAAGAAGTGGATGAAGAAACATCCCGAGGTGCTCCAGGGCGGAGAAGCGGTAAAGGTGGAGACCATGCGCCGCGAGGAGCCCAAGGTGGGCAGGAACGATCCCTGCTCCTGCGGCTCAGGCAAAAAATACAAGAAGTGCTGCGGCTCCGGCAAATAAACGGCCGCGCAGAAATAAAAAACCCCGGGGCGGCCCGGGGTTTTTTTATTGTCCGCGCAATTTCAGTTCCAGGAAACGGCGGGGGTTTCCGAGATCTGGACCGGGGGGATCTCTCCGGTCAGCTCTTTCTCCTGCTGGGTAAGGTCTTTGAAGTTCCCGAGGCCGTCCACGTTGTAGGTCAGCGTGCCGCCGTTGGTGGAGAAGGGCGTCGAGCGGATCCAGTTAAGCGAAGCCTGCAGGGCGGCCACGGGGGCCTGCTTGGTACCTATGTTCATAGGGTCGGACATCCTGACCGCCAGGTCGAATTTCCAGCCCCATTTCACGTTTACGGTTACCGGCTGCACTGTGAAATTGGTTATATAGCGGCCGTGTACTTTGGTATCTTTAGGAGCGCTGTTGCCTGTGGCCTGGGAAACGTAGTTGTCCAGCCTGATGCCCTCTCCGCTGTAATCCTCGGTCCCGCCGTAGAAAAAAGAGATCTTGTATTTTACGTCTATGACGTCTATCCCCATAAGGTTGGTGACCTTGTAGCCGTAAACCATTTCTTTCGGGCCTTTCCAGCCGGTGATATTGCCCCAGTTGAAGGAGAAGCCGGGGATGGCGGAGGCATAGGCGGAGGCGTAGGCGGCGCTGGGGGCCCCGCTGGTGATCACGCTCCAGGCCGCGAGCCCGGCATTAGCCAGGCCGCCTTCGGCGCCCTTGTTATTCTTAAAGGATGAAAAACCGGCTGGTTCAGGGGGGACGGCGTCCTTCCCGGATTCGACGGAGGTGAGGGTCACGGCCTCTCCGGCTACGGTGAAGTAGTCTTTATTGTCCTGCGCTGAAAGAAAGGGGGAGACTGTTGAAAGTATCGCGGCAAGGGTCAGGGTTGATTTAAGGTTTTTCATCGTTCCTCCGTTAGCTGTGTATAGTTTAGCTTACCTATAAAATACAACAAGGGCGGTAAGGCCCAGACCGGCCTGGGGCAAAGTACCCAGACGGAAGGGCGGATAGTAATTACGAATTCCCGGGCCTGATGGCCCTTGACAAATCGACGGCTGGCCCTTATGCTATTTGATAGGCAACAGATAAACGCATCCTGTGGGCGCGGCAATTGATTCATTATTATGAGGAAGACACTTTCCGCTTTCTTCTGCTTAGGCTTCCTGGCGGCCGCGCCGTTTTGCTGCGCGGCGGCCGAAGGGACGTCCGGCGCCGGCGTCTCCGCCGGGGTTGAGCTCCTGCCCGTGGTGCTGCCCGCTCCTGCGGAGCTCCCGGTTCAGGGGAACAGCGACCTTGATGTTTTCCGGCTTAACACTGTAGACAAGCCGACAGAATCCGCCGCCGCGCTCCTGCGCATTTTGCAGCCAAAATCAAAAGATGAAGTCGCCGCATTCAGAACGGAGAATTCAGGCAAGATAGCGGAGATGATGTTTTCCCTGCACAGGGCGGCGCGGCATAACAGCATAAGCGCGGAGCAATACCAGGCTATTACTGCCGGCCTCGCTCCTTACGAACTGCGCACCGTGCAGGCGAGGGACCCTAATAACCCGGGCGGCCCCGGCGGCCATCACCCCGGCGGCCCCTCCGGCGCGCGCTTTCAGCGCAACCAGGTGGACGCCCTGGTGGACGTCAAGATGGCTTCTGATTCCGGAGACAAAAAGAAAGCCGAGCAGGCCGTAAATTCGGCTGTGCAGGATTATCCCAAGGACCATTCCGTGCAGACCGCGGCGGCTTCCTATTACAACGAGGCGCGCAATTTCCCGATGGCCGAAAAGACCGCCACGGCCGCCATAGCGCTGGATTCAAAAGATCCGGACGCCTACAAGGCGCGCGCGCTGGCCAGGGCCTCGCTCGACGACCGCAAGGGCGCGATAGAAGATATCAGGAAGGCCATGAGCATCGACCCGCAGGACGAATCCGCGAGGGTGCTCGCCGCGCTCCTTGAAAGCCGCAAGGCCGTTCCCACGCTCAGGTCTATTTCCTCAGTGGACGAGATAAAGCGCGCCATGGGCGCTTATGACGATGCCCCCGATGCGGTAAAGGGCGGGGCCGGCGGCGGGATGGGAGCTCTTGCGGGCGAGCAGCCGGCCGCCCCCGATTTTGCCAGGTCAAAGGCCTACCTTAAGACGGCTGTCGCCAAGAACAGGCTCGGAGACTATGAGAACGCCGTCCGCTACGCCGGCCAGGCCATAGAAAAAGACCCCGCCAATTACGAAGCTTACCTCGAGCGCGCCAACGCCTATAATTTCCTCGGCCGCTACGACGACGCCGTGAGGGACGCCGGCTACGTGATAGAGAAAGACCCCTCAAATATGCAGGCCCTGAACATGCGCGCCTGGTCGCTTAACCGCAAGGGCCAGGCCAGGGACGCCGAAGCCGACGCCAGCCGCGCTATCGGCCTCAGCCCCGGCTACGCCGACGCCTGGTTCAACCGGGCCCTGTCCTATGAGAAGCAGGGCGACTACAGGCGCATGCTCGAAGATTTTAAGCAGGCGGCGGCGCTGAGCGGCGCCTATTCGACCCGCTACCAGGACGCGGTGGCGCAGTACGGGCCGCGCGTGCCGGGCTTTAACGGCGGCATAGCTGCGCGCCGGGACGCCACCGCCGGCGGCGGGGCGCAGTCCGGCGAAGGCCGCGCGCCCGTCAGGCGGTTCCTGATACTGATGTTCTTCACCCTCACCGGCGGCGGGCTGGTGGCGGCCGGCCTCATGCATATAATGTCCTCCAGGCGCGACGGCGAGGTCTCCGCCGCCCGCGTCACGCATCCCGACGTGCTCTCTCCCTCCGTCTTCTACGAGGGCGTGGCTACCGGGAAGTACAAGATCGAGCGCAAGCTCGGCGAGGGCGCGATGGGCGTGGTCTACGAGGCCACCGACCAGTCGCTCGGCCGCAAAGTGGCCATCAAGAAAATGAGCGAGGAGATAAAGGTGAACGAGCGGGAGAAGCAGCGCTTCCTCGACGAGGCCCGCACCGTGGCCCTGCTGCATCATCCCGGGATCGTGGAGATCTATACCATCTTCGAAGAAGACGAGAATATTTATCTCGTGTTCGAGCACGTGGACGGGCAGACGCTGGACGTGGTTCTGAACAAGGAAGCCCGCCTGTCGTTCGAAAGGGCCCTGCCGATGTTCGGCGAGACCGCCGGCGCGCTGGCCTACGCCCATTCCAAGAACGTGGTGCACAGGGACCTGAAGCTTTCCAATATCATGCTTTCGGCGGAGGGAGCCATAAAGGTGATGGACTTCGGCCTGGCCAGGCGCGCCCAGGAATCCCTGGCCCGCGCCTCCAGGAGCGAAGTAGTGGGCTCGCCCGCCTACATGGCCCCGGAGCAGGAGCTCGGTGTTTCCTCGGTAGAATCAGACATCTATTCCCTCGGCGTGTGCTTTTACGAGGCCCTCAGCGGGGTTCTGCCCTTCCCGGGGCCGGATTTCCATCATCAGAAAACTCATAAAACCTGTCAGCGCCTTTCCGATATGATTCCCGGCCTGCCCAAAGGGGTGGACGCGCTGGTGGAGCGCTGCCTGTCGCCGCTCCCCGAGGAGCGCTTCCACAGCGCCGATGACTTCCGCCGGGCGCTAAATGAAATAGTTTGATCTTTCCTTGTTTCCACGTTTAAAATACAGAACCACAAAAGAGCCGGGCTGGAAAGCGCCCGGCATTTTATATATAGTCTTTGAAAGGGCGGGAGGCGCTGAAGAGCGTCCGATCGTTTATTCTGCCGCAAAGGATTTTTCATGAAGATACTTGTTGTTGACGACGACCGGTTTGTTCTCGAGATGACCAAACTTATGGTGGAGCGCTGCGGCCACGAAGCCATCGCTGTTTCCGACAGCGCGCTGGTCCAGGAGACTATAGCCCGCGAGGGGATTAGGGTGGTGATAAGCGACTGGGTCATGCCCGGGCTTTCAGGTCTCGACCTGGTACGGGCGCTGCGGGCCAATCCTCTGCAGCCGTACGTCTATTTCATAGTTCTGACGGGCACGAAGCTGGGGAGCCTGAATTTCATGGAGGCCATGGACGCCGGGGCCGACGACTACATGGAGAAGCCTGCGGAAAAGGACCTGCTGAGGATCCGGCTGAGAGTGGCCCAGCGGATACTGAAACTCGACACCGAGCTGAACGACCTGATAAAAATAATCCCTATCTGCTCGCACTGCAAGCGGGTCCGGCGCGACGATAAGGCGTATGAGAGCATAGAGGCCTATATCTCCAAGAATTCCGCCGTGAGATTTTCACACGGGATCTGCCCGAAGTGCGTCGAGAAGTATTATCCCGAGATCAAGTAGCCCCGGTCCTGACCGTTCGCGCTGTAGCTAAATACCTTATGAACGACGCAGCCGTTATTGTCGCCTCCGCTCTGGCGCGGAAAACCGGTTTGGTCTTTTCCCGCGAGCAGCTCGCGGAGCTTGAGGACTTTCTCAGGGAGCGCTTTGCCGCCCTCGGGCTGGCGTCGGCCGGGGACTACCTCGCCCGCCTGGAAGAACCGGAGGAATTCAGGGCGGCGCTGGACCGCCTTACCGTAAAAGAAACTTTTTTTTACCGCCACGAGGCGCAGTTCGACGCCTTTATGAAGTATCTCCTCCCGGGTTTTCTGGACCGTGCGGCCGGAAAAAGGCCGGTGCGGCTGTGGAGCGCCGGCTGCTGCACCGGGGAGGAGGCCTACACGCTGGCCATCCTGGCGGCCGAAGCGGGCTGCCTGGAGCGGGTGGAGATCCTGGCCACGGATATACACGAGGGCTACCTGGAAGCCGCCATGGCGGGGGCCTATTCCAGGCGCTCCGTGGAAAAGCTGCCGGCGGAGGTCCTGGAAAAATATTTTACCAGGGAGAAGGACGAATTCATCCTGAACGAGCGGATCCGCAGCAGGGTTAGTTTTAAATACCTGAATCTCGGGGCTCCTTGCTTCCCCTCGTATCTGAACGGGACGAGCTCGCTGGACGCCGTCTTCTGCCGGAACGTCCTCATCTATTTCGAGAAGGAGAAGCTGCGTGAAATAATCCTGCGCTTCGCGGATTGCCTCGCCCCGGGCGGGGTATTGGCCCTGGGTCATTCCGAAATGCTCCCGCGCGACTGGCCGCTCGCGGCAGAGATGCACGGCGAGGCTTTCTTTTACAAGCTTCGGAAAGCTGAGGCGCCGAAGATGCCCGAAGCCGCCTGTTCCCGGCCGGAAGGCGCGGTAAAAGCCGGTCAAAAAACGGTTAAACTTCCGCCTTCACTTCCGGGAGCCGAAGAAAAAAAAGATCTTATAGAAAAGGCGGAGAAACTGGCCGATGCCGGCAAAGCCTCCGAGGCGGCCGCCCTTTGCAGGGAGCTCATAAAAGGGGACAGTTCCCTTGAGCGCGCGCATTACCTGCTGGGGCTGCTCGAGCTCTCCCGGCCGCAGGCGGCCCTCGAGCATTTCCGAAAGACGGTCTACCTGAATGCGGGCCACCTCCAGGCGCGCCTGCATCTCGCCCAATGCGAAGAGCGGCTGGGTCTCGTGCGGGAGGCGGTGCGCGAATACGGGAATCTGGAGAAACTCGCCGGCGCGAGGCCGGCCGGCGAGGTTTTTGACGCGGGGGAAGGGATAACCTACGGGATACTTGCGCTGATCAGCCGCCGGGCGCTGGAAAAATACCGGTGACCTTGCCTGCCGGAGCAAAATGATAATATATGCCTATGCTGCGGGACGATAAAAACAACATCATTTCCAGGGAGGAACTCAGGGCCAGGGCCGCTGAATTGAGCCTGGTACCCCCGGCCGGGAAGAAAGGGCTGGATACCGCTCTCCTGGTGCTGAAGACGGGCAGCGACTGGTACGGCCTTCCGGCCCTCCTCGTGCAGGAGATAGCGGCGGATCCCGCGGTGGCGCAGCTGCCGCTGACGCCGGAATTCGTCGCCGGAGTAATGAACCTGCGCGGAGAGCTGATAGGCGCCATAGACCTGGCTTCCCTGTTCGGGCTGCCGCGCCCGGCCGGGCCTCTTTGCGCGGCCGTAGTCCGCAGCGGGGCCGCCGTGTTCGCCCTGCTCGCGGAAAAGGCGCTGGGCGTGGAGCACTTCGCGTCCGCCGACCGGGAGCCGGTGGTTCCCACTTTGCACGGGGAGGCCGCCCGCTACTTTGACGGAGCGTTCAGGGCCGACAGCAGGATAATTACCGAAATAAACATAGACAGGATTCTCGACTGCCCGCGGCTTAAAAGCTTTTGCGGGGCCGGAGAACCGGAGGTATAAAGTATGGAATGGACAATAGAGAACAGGATAAAAGCGGGCCTCGGCGCAGCGATGGCGCTGATGCTGCTCCTGGGCGGGTCGTCTTATTACGCGACGATGCGCTTTCAAAAGGCGCAGAAAGAAGTGGATTATTCCGGAACGGTCATACGCGCGCTGGACGAGATCCTGGTCCTGATGCGCGAGGCCCAGTCCAGCGAGCGCGGGTTCATGATAAGCGGCATGGACAGTTCCCTTGAGCCTTTCCGCTATGCCGTCGCCCACGTACAGGAGAATATCGCCGAGCTGAGGCGTCTTACTTCCGGGGACCCGCACCAGGAAAAAAATGCCGTGCTCCTGGAAGCCCAGCTTAACAAGGAGCTGGAGCGCATGGGCGCGATCATAGAACTCCGGCGGGATAAGGGCCTCGAGGCCGCCAGGGCCGCCGGCTCCGGCAAGGCGACGCATGTCGCGGGGTTTTCACAGCTCCCCCAGATGCGCGAGCACGAGATCGGATCCCTCAAGGAGGAAAAGGCGGTTACGGACGCTCTCGCGAAGAGGCTGAACCTAACGATCCTCCTTCTTTCAGCGTTCAGCATAGCAGGCATATTCTTTTTCGGCCTGTATATAGTGCGCAGCGTCGCCGAAACGCTCAGGGACAATGCCGAAGCCATCAAGAACTCCCTGCGCGCCTCGGCGCAGACTATCAGGAGCGCCGCCACCCAGCTTACCGCCACCGCCGAGGAGCACCGCAGGACGGTTTCCGAGCAGTCCTCGGCCGTAAGCGAAACCACCGCCACGGCCTCCGAGCTCTCCGCCTCGCAGAAGCAGGTGGTAGAGAACGCCACCGCTCTTTCGGCGCTGGGCGGAAAGACTTTCGAAGCCGTGGAGACCGGCCAGGGCTCTATCCAGGGAACTCTGAAAGGGCTGGCCGACATAATGCAGAAGACTGACGCCACTTCGCAGCGCATCCTCGCCCTGTCCGACAAGTCGCAGCAGGTCGGGAAGATAGTCGTCACGATCAAAGATATAGCGGACCAGATAAACCTGCTCGCCATAAACGCCGCCATCGAAGCCGCGCGGGCCGGGGAGCAGGGCAAGGGGTTCGCCGTAGTGGCCGGGGAAGTCAGGAAACTGGCCGAGCGGACGGGCAAGTCCAGCGAGGACATCGTGGGCATAGTGGAGGACATGCAGAACACCACCAATGCCGCCGTCCTGGCCACCGAGGATACCAAGAGAAGCGTGGAGGAAGGCAACAGGCTTTCCGCCGGTACCGGCAAAGTTTTCGAGAATATCTCCCGGCTGGTCTCGGAGACGGCCGATTCAGTGAAGCAGATACAGATCTCCTGCCGCCAGCAGGACAGCGCCACCAGCCAGATCGTGGGCGCGATGACCCAGATAAATTCCGGCATGAAGCAGACCGTGGCCGCGGTCGAGCAGACGGCGGCGTCTACTGCCAGCCTCAAGGATATGGCCGTGCGCCTGCAGGAGATGGTGATAAAATGAACGAAGCCGAAAGGCTGGAGCTGCTGCAGCATTTCAGGGAGGAAGCCGCGGAACATTCCGAGGCGGTCTCCCGGGCCCTGCTTGCGCTCGAGGGCAGCCCCGGGAATGAGTCCCTGCAGGGAGAGATCCTGCGCAGGGCGCACAGCCTGAAGGGAGCGGCCAGGGTCATCGGGATGACGGCCGTAGAGGGAGTAGCGGCTGCCTTCGAGACCGTGATGGCCGAGGTGAAGGCCGGCAGGCTGCCGCTGGACAGGCGCGTGATGGACCCGCTGTTGGCGGCGCTGGACGCGGTAAAGTCCTGGGGGGATTCCGCCGCGGGGGATTCCGGTCTCGAGGAGATCGCCCACCGGCTTATGTCCCTGGCTTCGCTGACGCTGGGTTTGGAGGAAAGCCTGTCGCGCCTGCTGCCCGGGCTTGATCCGGAAACGCGGGAAGTTTTAACCGAATACCAGAAATCCCGCCTTATCTCGGCGCGCGACGGAGGCAAATCCTGCTGGGAGGTCCTCCTGTCCGTCGCCCCTGTGGAATTTTCCGCGCGGGCCGACGCCGCCCGGGCGGGGCTCAGGAATATCGGCGAGTTAGTGGGCTTTTCCGGGCTCGCCCCGCTGTCCGACGGAACCCTGCGTTTTAAATTTCTGATAGTTACCAGGCTGGCGCCTGAAGCGGTAAGGGAAGCCGCTGCCGGCCTTGCTTTGGAATTCGCCGACCCCGCCGTACAGCGGGCGGAGCCCCCGGCAGGGGACGGGCGGCAGGTTTCTGCGGAGGACGCCGCCGCGGAGGCCGCTTTTGAGAAAGAGGTGGCGGGGCTGTTCCAGCAGTATGTGTCTATCGAATCGGAAAAGGTTGACGACCTGCCACGGCTTATAGTTTCAGCGGAAGGAAACCCGGAAGACCAGGAGCTGGTGAACGAGCTTTTCCGCGCCGCGCATAATTTGAAAGGTTCCGGGGCGACTTTCGGGCTTGACGCCGTTTCCGGGCTCGCCCACCAGATGGAGACGGTGATAGCGGCCGTAAGGGACGGGAAATTTAAAATGACCTCCCGCGCCGCGAACGCGCTGCTTAAGGCCGCGGACGTTCTTAAAAAGCTCTTCGCCGAAGTGCGGGCCGGCAAGCCGCCCGGGGCCCTCCCCCCGGCCGTTCTGAGGGACCTGGAGACCGCCTTTCAGCCGGAGTACGCGCCCGAGGCGCCGAAAATAGCCGCGGCGGCCGCCGCTTCCCCGCCCAGGGAGACCATACGCGTAAACCTGGGCAAGCTGGACCGCCTGGCTAACCTGGCCGACGAGCTGACCATCAGCCGGAATACGCGCAACACCGCGGTAAAGGAAATAGAGTCGCTGGCCGAGGACTCGAAAAACGCGCTGCGCCGCTGGAGGATGCTGCGCGACAGCCTCCGCTCTTCCGGGAGCCTGGGCGGGGGGCTGCTGGAAAAATACGACGCCGCCGGAGCCGGGCTGGCCGCCCTGAAGGACGGCCTTGACGATATCTGGAACCGCTTCAGTTCCACCACTTTGCACTCCGAGAGCGTGGCCGGGGCCATACAGGAAGACGTGATGCGCATCCGCATGGTTCCGGTGGCCACCTTGTTCGACACCGCGCCGCGGCTGATACGGGACCTCACCTCAGACCGCGAGAAATCGGTGACGCTCCGGATCTCCGGCAGCGATACGGAGGTAGACCGGCGGGTGCTGGAAATGATGTCTGACCCGCTGCTTCACCTGCTGCGTAACGCCGTGGACCACGGGATTGAGCCTTCCTCCGACCGGCTTAAGGCGGGCAAACCCCCGGCGGGGACCATAGAGCTTTTCGCCGGGCACCGCGGCAGCCACGTCGTGGTGGAAGTGCGCGACGACGGCGGCGGGCTGGATCCCGCGCGCCTGGCCGCCAAAGCGGTCGAGAAAAAACTTATTTCCCCGGAAGAGGCCGCGCACCTGACTCCCGAGCGGGCTTACTCTTTCATCTTCCACCCCGGCTTCAGCACCAGGGAGCAGGTTACCAGCATTTCCGGGCGCGGCGTGGGCATGGACGTGGTGAAGAGCAATATAGACGCTCTGAAGGGGCGCATAGAGATAGAAAGCTCCGTCGGGCGCGGCACCACTTTCAGGCTCTATCTGCCGCTTTCTATTTCCGTGATACAGGCGGTGCTGGTCGACGCGGCCGGAAGGAATTTCTGCTTCCAGGCCGGGGACGTTTCCGCCATAGTAGGCGTCGGCGAGGAAGATATCCGCAGCGAGGACGGCAAGGCCTGCATTTTTCACCGCGGCGCCACGCTTCCCCTGGTCCGCCTTTCCGACCTGCTGGCCCTTAAAGGCGGCCCGAGGCGGGAGGGGCGCTTTACGGTGCTGGTGGTCAGCGGCGGCGCCGGAGCAATGGGGCTCGCCGTGGACAGGGCCATACGCGAGGAGACGGTGGTGCTGAAGGACATCAAGCCCCCTTTCAGGCGCGCGCCTTTCGTGGCCGGGGGGACGATCCTGGCCGACGGGAAACTTTCAGTGATCCTCGATACGGCCGGCCTTGTGGCGGCTGCCGTAGATTCCGGGCCGGCCTGGGCGGGGGAACAGCGGCAGGCGAAACCGGCGGCGAAGCGCCGCGTCCTGGTGGTGGACGATTCTCTTACCACGAGGCAGCTGCTGCGCAGCCTGCTCGAGGGCGCAGGTTATATAACGGAGCTGGCCAGCGACGGGGCCGAAGCCTGGGAGCTGCTCGGGCGGAAGAATTTCGATATCGTGGTTAGCGACGTTTCCATGCCGGGGCTGGACGGCTATGAGCTGACCTCCAGGATAAAATCCGACCCGCGCTTTTCAGGCCTGCCTGTCGTGCTGGTAACCTCCCTCGAAAAGGAAGAGGAGCGCCTCCGCGGCCTCAGGGCGGGGGCGGACGCCTACATAGTTAAAGGGGCTTTCGACCAGAACGGGCTTCTGGCGAGAATAAAGGAACTGGCTGGCTAAAATGGAAAACGGTATCCTGAGAGTGGTAATAGCCGATGATTCCCGGACCATTAGGGCCCTGCTCCGCCAGTGGCTCGCCCCGGAGCACGGCTTTGAGGTGGTCGGAGAGGCCGCCAACGGCAGGGAATGCGCCGAGCTGGTAAATCGCCTCCGGCCTTCCATAGTGGTTACGGACATGGAGATGCCGGAGATGGACGGCGTGGCCGCCACGCGGGAGATAATGTGCACCCGTCCGACGCCCATACTGATATTCACTTCTTCGGACGTGGACGAGCGCCGCGGGGTTTTCGCCGACGCCCTCGCGGCCGGGGCCCTTGACGTTTTTCACAAGCCCAGCCTCACTTCGGACGCCGAGATGGAGGAGGCGGCGGTCCGCTTCCGCAAGCTTCTGCGGATACTTGCCCCGATAATGCTCATCCGGCGCTGCGCGCCTATCCGGGCGGCTATCGCTCCCCCGCCGTCCCCGATACTGCCGCCCCGGGCGGGGGGGCCCGTCCGCGTGCTGGCCCTGGCGGCCTCCACCGGCGGTCCCGCCGCGCTGGTCAGCGTATTAAAGAAGCTGCCGGCCGGCTTTCCGGCTCCCGTGCTGGCCGTGCAGCATATGTCGCCGGAATTCGTGGCCGGCTTCGCCGAATGGCTGGGCCAGAATATAAATCTCCCGGTAGCCATACCGGCGCAGAACGAGGCGCTGCGCCCCGGCGTGGTTTTTGTCGCCCCCGGCGACACGCATATGCGGCTGGGCGGCGGCTGGCGCGTGAACCTTGACCGGTCAGCCCCGCTCAATTCCTGCCGTCCGTCCGCCGACGCGCTTTTCAGCTCGGTGGCCGACGTCGCGGGGCCGGAAGCCGTAGGCGTTATACTGACCGGGATGGGCGAGGACGGGGCGAGGGGGCTCCTGCAGATGCGGCGGAAGGGGGCGGTTACGGTGGCCCAGAGCGAGGGCACCTGCGTGGTCTACGGCATGCCCAAAGCCGCCGCCGACGGCGGCGCCGCCGCCAGGGTGCTGGACCTGGAAGAGATCGGCGGGTTCCTCGCTGAAAGTTTCGCGCGGGAGGCCGGAAGATGAGCCTCCAGCTTGTGCGGTTTACGCTTGGCGGCAACTTTTACGCCCTCCCCGTCTCCGAGGTTACGGAGGTCGTCAGGATGGTGGAAGTTACCCCTCTGCCTGACGCCCCCTCCTTCGTGGAGGGGGTTATAAATCTGCGCGGCGCGGTGATACCGGTGCTGGATATGCGCAAGCGGCTGGGCATGGCGGCGGCGCCCTATACTTACTTCACGCGCATCCTGGTCCTCGCGATGCACGGGCATACCGCCGGGATGATCGTGGACGCGGTGGACGGAGTCGCCGAGATCGAGCCGGGGGATATGGGGGCGGACCCGTCCGAATCCCTGGGAGCGCACATGCACCATTATGTGTCGCGCGTGGTGAAAGCCGGCGGCCAGCTGATAGTGGTTTTAGAGGCGGGAAGGCTGATCACGGAGGAAGAGGGCGGCACGCTGCGGGACTCCGCGGGCAGGGCGGCGGGAGGCGGTCATGAATGAAACAAAGGCGAAGGTCCTTCTCGTCGACGACCAGACTGTCGTGCGCGGCGTGCTCCGGGCTTACCTGGAAACCGTCCTTCAGTGTTCGGTCTCGGAAGCCGCGAACGGCCTGGAGGCGGTGAAGCTGCTTGTTTCCGCGGATTTCGACCTGATAATCACCGACCTGGTGATGCCCGAGATGACGGGTTTGGAACTGATCGGGTATTTAAAAAAAGATCCCAGGCTTAACCGCATCCCGGTGGTAATGCTTACCAGCCAGGAAGAGGAGGCGGACCGCCGCAAGGCCGCCGCGTTCGGAGTGAGCGAATACCTGGTGAAGCCGTTCAATCCCGTTTCGATGCGCGCGGTCCTGGCGCGCTGCCTGCGCCTAAACCCTTAGGCCTGCCGGAATCCCGGCGCGCGGGCGGGCGCTCGCTTTGTTTTATATAATCTTTCTAGCGGCGGGCCGGCCGCCGCGCTGAATTTCTGGAGGACCTACCATGATAGCTCTTGTCAAAGCTAAAGCCGAGAAAGGCCTGTGGCTGCAGGACGTGCCGAAGCCGGTTATCGGCGATAACGACGTCCTTATAAAAATTAAGAAGACCGCTATCTGCGGCACCGATATCCATATTTACCAGTGGGACGACTGGGCTCAGAAGACCATCCCGGTGCCGATGCACGTGGGCCACGAGTTCGTGGGCGAGATAGCGGAGCTGGGCAAGTTCGTACAGGGGCACTTCGTCGGGGAGCGGGTCTCGGGCGAGGGGCACCTGGTCTGCGGGCACTGCCGCAACTGCAAGGCGGGGCACCGCCACCTCTGCATAAATACGAAGGGGGTGGGGGTTAACCGCCCGGGCTGCTTCGCGGAATACCTGGCCATACCGGCGGAGAACGTTTTTTCCATCCCCGAGGGGGTTTCCGACGACGAAGCCGCCATCCTGGACCCGCTGGGCAATGCGGTGCACACGGCGCTTTCTTTCGACATGATCGGCGAGGACGTGCTGATAACGGGCGCGGGCCCGATAGGCATAATGGCGGGAGCGATAGCCAATCATGTGGGTGCGCGGCATGTGGTGATCACGGACGTGAACGAGTACCGGATGGGCCTGGCCCGCAAGCTTGGGATAAAGACGGTGGTGGATTCGCGCACGGAGAAGCTGCCCGACGTGATGAAGGCGCTCGGGATGACGGAGGGCTTCGACGTGGGGCTGGAGATGAGCGGGAACGCGCAGGCTTTTAACGACATGATCGCGGCGGTGAAGATGGGGGCGCATATTTCGCTCCTGGGGATATTGCCGGCGAATACTACTATTCCGTGGAACCAGGTTATTTTCAAGGCGCTGTTCCTGAAGGGGATCTACGGGCGCGAGATGTTCGAGACCTGGTACAAGATGTGCGCGATGCTGACGAGCGGCCTGGACATCAAGCCGGTGATCACGCACCATTTCCCGGTGAAGGATTTCAAGGAAGGGTTCGAGATAATGTCCTCGGGGAAGTCCGGGAAGATTATTCTGGATTGGACGGGGATCAATTGAGACGCGGTTTCGCTTTAACTCACGTCATCGAAGCGTAGTCGGGGTCCTGTCAGGGGTTTTGCCCCGCGAACCCTGGAAGATGGAAACCGTTGCGCGGTTTCCCCCCAGCCGGGGAAATTAGGCTGGGGCCCCCCCTTCCCCAAAGGGTTCGCGAAACAAAACCCCTGCCACCCCTCCGAAGCGAAACCGCAGTTTCCTTATTTAAATTTATGAAATACAGCGAGAATTTTGAGAGGTTTTGCGAGGGGCTGGAGGGGCCGGGGTCTTTTTTGGTGGTGGAGGATAAGAAGGGGCGGGTGAACGTGATGACGATAGGGTGGGCGCAGGAGGGGTTTATCTGGGGGGAGCCGGTAATGACCGTCCTTGTGCGGCCCTCGCGCCATACGCATGCCATGATGGAGAATGCGGCGCATTTCAGCGTCTGCGTGCCGCGCCGCGGGGAGATGAAGAAGGAACTGGCTTTCTGCGGCACGAAGTCCGGCCGCGAGTACGACAAGATACGCGCGTGTGCGCTTAAGCTTAAAGAGGGGGCGGCCAAGGACTTGAAATATATAGAGGGCTGCGGTCTGGTTTACCAATGCGAGATCCTCGGGAAGACGGTCCTTAAGAGGGAAAACCTGTCCGCAGGCGTCCTGAAAAAATATTATCCCGAGGCGGATCTCCACACGCTTTATTTCGGGAAGATACTGAAAGCGGAGAATTTTAAATGAAGACTTCAAGGCTGGCTTCTTTGCTTCTCTCCGCGCTCGTTTTTTCCGGCTGCGGGATGTTCAGGCAGAAAGCGGCGGAGTACTATCTCGGCAGGGCCCGGAAAATTGCGGAGGCCCGGAACCCGGCGCAGGCCGCCGTGGAGGGGGCTTTCGCCGATATCGAGAAGGCTCTGTCTTACGCGCCGGATTCAGGGCAGGCCGTGGAGCTCCTGGGCCGCCTCGCCGACTCGGCCTCGAACAACGGTTTTGCCGGGGCGCAGGAGCTGGAAGCCGCCGCGCTTAAAAAAGCCATTGCGGCCAGCCCTCTCAACTGGAGCGCGCGCGAGTCGCTTATCAATTATTTCGCCTCGAGGGGCGATACCGGGGGGCTTGAGGCCATGGCTTCGCAGGCGCAGGAGCTCGGCGCCTCCGGCGGCGCGGGGCAGCGCTATTGCGCCCTGCTGGCCGGCCTGGCCGCGCGCGCTTCGGCGCTGCCCTGGCTGGAGTCGGAGGCCTACCTCAGTCTTAACAAGTCCCCGGAAGCCCTTTTTGAAAAGGCCGCGGCCTATGAATCTGGCGCGGCCAGGGTGCAGGCTATGAAGACCGAAGCGGAAAAAATTGCGGCCTCCGATCCCGGCGTAAAGAAATACGCCCCGGCCGCGCTCGTCTCCGCTTCCGAAGTGGCCGCCGCCGACGCGCTGCGCGAGCCGGAGGCTATAGCGGCCATAGCCGGCTTTAACGCGAAGGCCGGGTCCGACAAGGCTTTCCGCAAAGCCGTGGAGATGACCGTGCAGGGGAATTCGGCGCTGGTAAAGAAGGAATACTCGCAGGCGCGGGCTTTCTACCAGGGCGCGCTTAACCATTACCCGGCGCTGGTAGAGGCGCGGCGGCAGCTTGCCGAGACTGATTTCCAGGAGGGCGCTTCGCTGGCCGCGGCGGGGCAAAATCCCAAGGCGGCGGCGCAGCTTCTGTATAAAGCCTACGGCGGGGCCTCCTCGGTAATCGCGGAAGCCCTGAAAACCGGGAATCTGATCCCGTTCATAAAGCCGGCTAAATTCCTGGGAGAGACTTATTCTCTTAAGGCCGCGGACCTGGCGGCGCTGCGCGCCGTCGAGGGCAAGCGTCTGAAGAACACGGCCAGGCTCGAAGCCGATTTTAAGGGCGCCCTCGATGAGGCTTTAAAGCTGAACCCTGAGGGCCGCCTGGCCAGGGAACTGCTCGAGCGCTATACAAAAGAAGGGTTTTAACTGGGAAAATGCGGAGTAAAAACTGCTACGCCGGCCTGCTTTTTGCCGCGCTTTGCGCGGGCGCCCCTTTTTGCCGCGCGCAGGGCACGGCTTCTTCCACCTCCGCGCCCGCCGGAGTCCAGAGTCCTCTGATGCTTACCTTCTCGAAAGACGCGTACTCCTCCAGGGTCGGGGTGGACTATTCCCTGAGATGGGATTTTTCGGACCTGGCTTCCTTCAAGCCGGGGCTCGGCACCGTGTACTCGGGGATAAAAGCTCTCACGAACTGGGATATAACGGAGAACACCCGCCTGGACTACTACGGTTTCAGGACCAACCCGTGGCGGCTTATAATCGCCAAAGAGAAAAAGAGCGCTGCGCCCGCCGCGCCGGCGGCCGCGGGCGGCGTCAGCCCGGTGGTGAGCGCCGAAACCCCCGAGTACCGCAAGCGCATAAGGCTTTCCGTCTCGCCGCTGGTGGACGATATCAAAAGGAATTTTGACGACGGGCTGCGGAATTTCCTGCTGAGCAATTCGCTTAGGAAGTTCTCCCCGGAATGGCAGAGGATGGGCGAGGCCAATAGAAAAACTTTCGTGAAGGACGTCCTGTCCGTTGATATCTGGGGCGTGCCGCTGCCGGGCGTGAGCGAAGCGAAAGAGGGGCTGGAATATCTGAGCGAGCCGGGGAAGAAACCGGCAGGAAAAATATTGGAGCCCTTGACCATCAGCACCCGGCCTTCCGTCAACAACCATTAACCGGCGCCCGGGGCTGACCGGCTATACGGCCACCGCGCCCTTGCCCTCTGAGCCGTCTATGCGGATATCCAGCGGCGCGTCGAAGCGCAGGTGGCGGATGTAGGTGAATTCTTTTTCCGGCTTGTGAGCCTTTATCCGGTCCCAGTTGATGAACGACTCGGGGCCGGTTTCATTTATAGTGAAATAGCCGATGCCGAGCGAAGTCACGTTGTGGAAGAAATGGGTGCCGTAGGATGGGTCCACCGCAAGGTCGCCATAGGACGCCTCGATTATGATCCTGGAATTGGAGATATGATGCCATTTTACCGGGATCCCGAGCAGCGGGTCGCTCGAGCCCCAGCGGCCGGGCCCGACGATGATATAGGAGCGGCCCTCGGCGCGCAGCTGCGCGTTAAGCTCGCCGATCTCCTCGGCGATGTCGCGGGTCTTCATCACGTCAAAGCTTTCCGGGGTCACATAGACGAGGTCCGTGATGTCGCGGTGCGAGCCGTTGCCCAGGGCCTGGGCGCTGAGGAGCAGCAGGTTCTCGTGTTTCAGGTCCTTCAGCGAGACTTTCTTTATCTGGCTGCGCGAGACCATCGGGCGCATCTGCAGGATGTTGAAGGCCGCCGCGCCGGAGACCGGGTCGTAATCGCAGGCGAATTCCATTTCGATATTGCAGCCCATGGCCTCCCTGCCCAGCGCGGAAAGCGTGTTCAGGATCTCTGAAAGCGGCAGCGCCTCGTTCTTGAGCACGGGGGCGAAGGTGATCAGGCGGCGGCCCGGCTCCGAGATATTGTCCGACACCCGGTCGTTCTCGGCGGAGTAGGTGGAGCCTACCAGCTCGAGCGACCCGTCGCGCTCCGCTTCTTCGATGCCGGCGGCTTCGAGCGCGGGCTCCTCCTCGTAGCTCAGCGTGTTCTCCGAGGGGGCCGTCTTAAGGGCGATGAACTTTTTCTGCGAGTTGGCCAGGAAATCCGGGATGGTGCAGAACTGGTGCAGATTATGGGGGTGGCTGGGCGAGAAGCGCAGCGCATTGTAGCCCTCCACTATGGTCTTGCCCAGGCCCAGCGCTATATGGGAGATAGGGTCCTCCGCCCTGAGCGGGGGCACCGGGTAATAGTTGTAGGACTGCACGACCCCGGCGAAGGCCGGGTAATAGCGGCCGCTCTGGTAGTCCCGTCCCACCACGCGCTGGATCACCACGGCCATCTTTTCATCGTCCATCATTAGCGGGTTGAGCCTGCGGTAGCCGCGCGCCTCGCGCGAGAACACCGAGGCGTACACGAATTTCACCGCCCTGGCCAGTTCGTCAAGGCGGCGGGCGGGGTCGGGGTTGTTATTGGCCAGCATGTAAGTTTTGTAGACCCCGGCGAAAGGCTGCGTCTTGGAATCTTCCAGGAGGGAGGAGGAGCGGACGGCCAGCGGCCCCTGGAGTTTATCCAGCAGGGCCGCCAGGTCCTGCATCACGTAGTCGGGCAGGCGGGCCTTTTCGAAAAAAGCGGCGGTCTGTTCGTTGGTATTGTTTTCGTTTATCAGCGAATCCATCCCGTTCTGTTCCATGAAAAAATCGAAGACGTCGGAGGCTATCACCACGGTGTTGGGGACGGCCACCGTGACGCCGGGCCAGCGCTGCTCCAGGTCAGTCTTGCTCAGCAGGAAATCCACGAAGGCCAGGCCCCTGGCCTTGCCGCCGATGGAGCCGGAGCCGATCTTGGAGAAAGGGGTGGAATCGTCGAAGAGCTTGCGGTCGAACTTCAGCACGGTGCCAAGCTGGGTCTTGTAGACGAACTGGTGCAGGGCCTCGATCAGGTACTTGCGCAGTTCCTCGGGGTTGTTGAACTCCGAGATCCTCCAGGGCCTGATGTGGTAGGCCATCTCGAACTCGGTGCGCGCGAACAGCCACTTGGAAAAGTGGTTGCGGCCGGAATGGTACAGCACCGACTCGATGGGCACCACCTTCAGCAGCCTGAGCATGGTGCTGAGGTCCGCCGCGCGGGCCAGCTCGACGCCGTTCTTGTCGGCGAAGACGAAATCCCCGAACCCGAAATAGCGCAGGATGAAGGCGCGCAGCTGCTTTGAGAGGTCGGCCGCCGACTTGTGCATGAAGGAGGCGCCCAGCGCGGTGGCCGCGGGGGCGAACTTTGCGCTGAAGGACTGGAGCAGCACCGGCATGTCGGGGTTGTCCTTCTTTATATTGCGGGTCAGGGTGAGGCCGGCCTCCTGGTCCGAGACTTCGCCCATGGGGTACTCTATATCGGTGATGACGCCCAGCAAATTGGATTTGTATTTTTCGTAGATCTCCCAGGCCTCTTCGTAGGTGCTGCAGAAAAGAACCTTGGGCCGGGCGCGCATGCGCATCAGTTTCTTGGCGGGGTTCAGCTCCTCTGTCATCACTATCTGCGTCTGCTTCAGCAGCTCGGTATAGATGACCGGCAGGTAGGAGGAGTAGAACTTTATATTGTCCTCCACCAGCAGCACGGCCTGCACGCCCACTTTCGAGTCCTGCTCGAAGTTGCGCCTGTCCTCTATGACGTTTATGATGGCCGAGAAGATCCTGGTGTCGCCGCTCCAGAGGTAGACCCCGTCGGCGAGCGCGAGAGTTTCCTCCGGGATGGTCTTTATGTCCTGGATATTGAAGGAAAGCATCACCACCGGCAGAGTCTGGCGCCCGGCTTTAAGGCTGCGGAAGAACTCCGCCATGTCGTTTTCGCCCACCTGGATCATGGCTATGACCAGGTCGTAGGAGCCGCTCTCCAGCTTCTCGATGGCCTGCTCGGCCGTGGCCACGCGGGTTATCCTGGGGGCGGAGCGGGGGGAATAGTTCTGCATCGCGCCGAAAAGGGCTTCGTTCAGGCGGTCGTCGTCGGCCAGCAGGAAGGAGTCGTAAAGCGAGGCCACCAGCAGGACGTTCTTGATCCTGTACGGCATAAGCTTCTCGAAGCCGCCGAATTCCACCTCGTAGTCGCCAGGGCGTTTAGCAGTGTTCATGAAAACTATTTTACAATACTTGCGCAGCGCCGTGACGGGCGTTAAATCAACGGACGAAGCGTTTTTAATCCGGTGGGCTTTTGATATTAGCGGGTTGCCAATTTGAACGCATATATTTATAATGCTTATTATAGGCTACAATGCTTTCAGGAGAATAATATGGAAAAACCCACCTTAAAAACCAAATGCCCCAACTTTTCTTCCGGACCCTGCGCCAAAAGGCCGGGCTGGACCGTGGACGCGCTTAAGAACGCCCTCGTGGGCCGTTCGCACCGCTCCAAGGAAGGCAAGGCCCGCCTGCAGGAAGTTTCCGACCGCATGAAGAAAGTCCTCGGCCTGCCCGCGGATTACCGCATAGGCGTGGTGGCCGCCTCGGATACCGGCGCGGTGGAGCTCGCGATGTGGACCATGCTCGGCTCCCGGCCCGTCGATATCTTCGGCTGGGAATCTTTCGGGAAGGGCTGGATCACCGACGCCGTGAAATATCTTAAGCTCCCCAAGGTCAACGAGTATAAAGCCGACTACGGCAAACTCCCGGACCTGAAAAAGGCCAACCCCGCCAATGACATAATTTTCACCTGGAACGGAACCACCTCCGGAGTGAAGGTTCCCAACCTCGACTGGCTGCCCGCGAACCACGAGGGCATCGTCATCTGCGACGCCACTTCCGGCGTCTTCGCCATGGAAATGGATTTCACCAAGCTCGACGTGGTCACCTTCTCCTGGCAGAAAGTCCTGGGCGGCGAGGCCGCGCACGGCGTAATAATCCTGTCGCCCAAAGCGGTGAAGCGCATGGAAGAGAACGAGCCTGAAGTCTCCTGGCCCGTCCCGAAAATATTCCGCCTTGCCGCCGAAGGCAAGCTGAAGCCGGGCGAGCTGGAGTACAATACGGTCAACACCCCGTCCATGCTGTGCGTCGAGGACGCGATAGACGCCCTGAAATGGGCGGAAAGCATCGGCGGCAGCCCAGCGCTGGTGAAGCGCTCCAACGCCAACCTTGCCGCTTTCGAAAAATGGGTGGCCAAGTCCGACTGGATAGATTTCCTGGCCGAGTCGAAGGAGATCCGCTCGAACACCTCGGTCTGCTTTAAAATAAAAGCCGGCTGGTTCCTGAAGCTGTCCGACGAGGAGAAGACCAAGGCCGCGAAGAAGATCACCTCGCTGCTCGACAAAGAGGGCGTGGCCTACGATATCAACTCCTACGGCAAAGCCCCGGCCGGCATCCGCGTCTGGTGCGGCGCCACCGTGGAGACTTCGGATATCGAAGCGCTGACCCCCTGGCTCGACTGGGCCTATGATGCCGTTGCCAAAGAATACGCCAAGGAGGCCGTGAAATGAAAAAGGTCCTTATAGCCGACAAAGCCGATCCCCTTTGCGAGAAAGTCCTGAAGGACAGGGGCCTCGAGGCCGTGGTAAAGACCGGCATGAAGCCGGAGGAGCTTAAGGCCTGCGCGCACGAGTTCGACGCTATCATCGTCCGCTCGGCCACTACCCTCACCCGCGAGATCATCGAGGCCGCCAAAAACCTGAAGGCCGTGGCCCGCGCCGGTTCCGGAGTCGATAATATCGACGTCCTCGCCTGCATCGAGAAGAAAGTACTTGTAATGAACACCCCCTTCGGCAATACCGTCTCCACCGGCGAGCACGCGATAGCCATGATGATGGCCCTGGCCCGCCATATCCCGCAGGCCAACGCCTCCACCCACGCCGGCAAATGGGAGAAGAAGAAATTCGAGGGCGTAGAGATCACCGGCAAGACGCTGGGCGTTATCGGCTGCGGCAATATCGGCGCCGTGGTGGCCGACCGCGCCAGGGGCCTGAAGATGAACGTGATCGTTTTCGATCCCGTGATGAACGCCGAGCGCTCCCGCGAGCTGGGCGTGAAGATGGTGACCCTGGACGAACTGTATGCGAAGTCTGATTTCATAACCTACCATGTGACCATAAACCCGGCCACCAAGGGCATGCTTAACAAGGACGCTATCGCCAAAATGAAAAAAGGCGTGCGCCTGATCAACTGCGCCCGCGGCGGCATCATGGTGGAAGAGGACATAAAGGCGGGCATCGAGAGCGGCCAGATAGCCGGCTTCGCCTGCGACGTCTACGCCAAGGAGCCCGCCACGGACCATATCTTCTTCGGGATGGAGAAGGTGATCTGCACCCCCCATATCGCGGCTTCCACCAAGGACGCCCAGGTGACCGTGGCCAGGCAGGCGGCGGAGCAGATAGCCGATTACCTGCTGAGCGGCAAGCGCACCCACGCCGTCAACGGCGATAAAATATAGGCGCATTATGACAAAGCTGCCTTTATTCACCCCGATCTACGGCATCCTGCCCGCGAAAGGCAAGGCGCAGGAAATAATCGCGCCGCCCTACGACGTGCTTGATTCGGAGGAGGCCCGCGAGCTCGCCAAGGGCAAGCCGCTCAGCTTCCTGCACGTTTCCAAGGCGGAGATAGACCTGCCTCCGGGCACCGACGTGCATTCGGAGGCGGTCTATAAGAAAGCGGCCGAGAACTTCGGAAAAATGCTGGCGGAGGGCGCGCTGGTCAGGCAGAGCAAGCCCTGCTTCTACGCGTACCGCCTGCAGATGGGGGCGCATATCCAGACCGGCCTGATGGTGGGGGCCTGCGTCGACGACTACGACGCCAACCGCATCCGCAAGCACGAATTCACCCGCCCGGTAAAGGAAGACGACCGCGTCAACCAGATAAAATACGTGAAGGCCCAGACCGGCCCCGGCATCATCGCCTACAAGCAGGTCCCGGAGATCGACGCCGTCATCAGGAAGAACGTGAAGAAAGACCCGCTGTTCTCCGCCACCGGGCAGGGCGGCGTGATCCACACGCTCTGGCTGATCGACGAGGCCGCCGATATCAAGGCCATCTCGGACGCTTCCGAAAAACAGAAGACCGTCTACATCGCCGACGGCCACCACCGCTCGGCGGCCGCCAGCCGCGTGAAGAAACTCATGGTGGAGCAGCGCGGCGCGGCCCATACCGGCACCGAGCCCTACAACGTCTACCTGGCCGCGGCCTTCCCGGTGAACGAGATGAAGATCTGGGATTATAACCGCGTAGTGAAGGACCTGAACGGCCTTGCGCCGGAGGCCTTCCTGGCGGCGGTGAAAAAAAGTTTCGAAGTGAAGGAGACGAAGGGCCAGGCCAAGCCCGCCGCGCGGCGCGAATTCGGCCTTTACCTGGGCGGCAAGTGGTACCTGCTGAAGCCCGTGGTGAAGACCCCGTCGAAAGAAGAGGACCCCGTGAAGGCGCTGGACGTCAGCGTGCTGTCCGACCTGGTGCTGGATAAAGTGCTGGGCATCAGGGACCTCCGCAAATCCGACCGCGTCGACTTCGTCGGCGGCATCCGCGGCCTGGGCGAGCTCGAGAAGCGCGTCGACTCCGGGGAAATGGCGGCCGCTTTCGCGCTGCACGCCACCTCGCTCGACGAGCTTATCTCCGTGGCGGACGACAACCAGGTGATGCCGCCCAAGTCCACCTGGTTCGAGCCTAAGCTGGCCGACGGCGTTGTTTCCAACCCGCTCCTGTGAAGCGGATATTTATCCCCGTCTTATAGTAAAATACAGGCGGGGGACAAAACCGGAATATCATGACGCATAAAATACTTATCGTGGATGACGAAGAGAACGTGCTCTTTATCATTAAACAGGCTTTCGTA
Source organism: Elusimicrobiales bacterium (assembly GCA_028713125.1). Classification (GTDB taxonomy): domain Bacteria; phylum Elusimicrobiota; class Elusimicrobia; order Elusimicrobiales; family UBA9959; genus UBA9959. The sequence continues at coordinate 228,132 of JAQTOU010000002.1, forward strand.
GGCCACTGCGAAGTCCTGACCGCCGCGAGCGGAGAGGCCGGCCTCGAAATGATCCGGAAGGAAAAGCCCGCTATGGTCTTCCTGGATATCTCGATGCCGGGGCTATCCGGGATAAGGGTGCTCGAGATGATAAAGGACACGGGCCAGGCGCCCATAGTGTGGATGCTTACCGGCAACGAGGACCTCGAGACCGCGGCCCTTACCCTTAAAAGCGGCGCCAGCGGCTACATCACCAAGCCTTTCGAAATAGAGAGGATGCGCGCCGTGGTGCTTAACACCCTGAGCGACCTCGAAAAAACGAAGAACGAGTCCAAGGCCGAAGACAAGCCCTGGCACGTTGAAAAAAAACCCAAGTAAGTGAAAAAGAATCAGGCCTTCTCTTGTTTCAGCGCGGAGCACCTGTCCGTTTTGCGCCGTCTCGATACCCCGCGCAAGGTCCAGGATTACCTGGATTACGAACTTTCCTACAATGACGGCAAGCCGAACACCTGCTTCTCCCCGCTTAAGGTCCTGAAAGAAAAGAAAGCCCACTGCATAGAGGGGGCGATGTTCGCCGCCGCGGCCTTCCTTTTTCACGGCCGGCGCTCTATGCTCCTGGACCTGCGCGCCAATCCCCGCGACGACGACCATGTGATAGCGCCCTTCGTGAGTAACGGCCGCTGGGGGGCCGTCGCCCAGTCGCATTTTTGCGGCCTCCGCTACCGGGAACCGGTCTATAAGTCCTTCGGCGAACTGGCCCGCAGCTACTTCGAATTCTATTACAACGGCGGCGGGGAGAAAACGCTGCGCGAATTCTCCGGGCCGCTGGACACCGCGGCGCTTAAGCCGGAGTGGCTCTGCTCGGAGAAGAACGTTTTTTTCGTGAGCAGGAAGCTGGACTCCGTCCGGCATTACAGGATGCTCGGGCCCCTGCCGGAAAAAGAGCTGCGCCGCGCCGATTCTTTGCTGCTCGAAGCGGAAGTGCTCGGCGGTTCGCGGGCGCCTCTCATCCGCCGCCGGCCGCGCCCGTATTCCGAATTAAAAGGAAAGCATGCAAACGCGGTCTGATCTTCCCGGCGAGCCGGCTCCGCGCCCCTGCTGGTCCTGCGGAGCCTTAATCGGGGGGCGCGACAATTATTGCCGGAACTGCGGCAAGGGGCAGGACGGACATGTGCCCTGGCAGTATAAGCACTGGGGCGTCATAGCTGTCACGCTTTTAGGACTGGGGCCGATCAGCCTGATCTATGTCTGGCGGTCGCCGGTAATTTCGCGCAATGCCAAAATAGCGTATACCGTCGGGATAATCATCATCACCTGGTTCTTTATAAGTTCGCTTTACGGCATGTGGAACGCCGTCCAGGCCATGCTGGGCGGCGGGGCGCAGCAATATTAGGGGCTACCAATGGAAATATTGAAGATAGCGGATGTATTCGGCGACCTGCCTGAGCTTGAAACGCCGCGCCTCCGGCTGAGGAAATTGAAGGCTGAGGACGCCCCCGAGATGTTTGAATACGCTTCAGACCCCGAGGTGGCCCGGGACGTTACCTGGGAGGCGCATCGGACCATGGAGGACTCGCGTGGTTTTTTAAATTCGGTGGTACAGAAATACGCAAAGAAGGAAACCAGCGAATGGGGCCTGGTCCTGAAAGAGACCGGGAAGCTGGTCGGGACCTGCGGTTTTGTCTGGTGGAGGCCGGAGCACGCCAGGGCCGAATTCGGCTACGCCCTTTCCCGCAAATATTGGGGGCGCGGCCTTATGACCGAGGCTGCGGCCGCGGTCATCGCTTTCGCTTTCGGGAGAATGAAGCTGCACCGCCTGGAAGCCCGGTGCATAACCACCAATACGGGCTCCGAAAAAGTAATGCTAAAGAACGGGATGAAGTACGAGGGATTGCTGCGCGACGTTGTATACGAGAAAGGCGGCTTCAAAAGCCTGAAGCTGTACTCTTTGCTGAAAGACGAATACCGGGGCGGCGTCTGAAAGTTATTTCCTTTTTTTTAGCCGCTTCGCTCTGCGGTCAGGCCCGCGCCGGGGTATCCTCCGGCGGCCTTAAACTGTTCACGCTTGAAGCCGGCGGGTATTCCCGCTCATACCGGGTTTACGCCCCGAAAGACCTGGAAAAAACAAAGAAATACCCGCTGCTCGTCATCCTTCACGGCGGGGGCGGGACAGGCAAAGGGATGCCCAGGCTTACCCGCGGCGGCTTTGAAAAACTCGCCGACAAGAACGGAGCGATACTGGCCTATCCCGACGGGATAGACAAGAACTGGAACGACTACCGCGCCGATAAAAGCCGGAAAGCCCAGCGGGAGAACATAGATGATGTCTCTTTTATAAACAGCATGCTCGACGAGATCGGGAAAAACTATCCCGTAGATCCCGCGAGGGTTTACGCCGCCGGCATCTCCAACGGGGCGATGATGAGCTATACCCTGGCCTGCCGCGCTTCGGACCGGTTCGCGGCCGTAGCCCCCGTGGCCGGGGCTATGCCGGAGAACCTGGTTCCGCTCTGCGGTCCTTCGCGGCCTGTGCCGGTCCTGATAATAAGCGGGACTAAGGACGATCTGGTGCACTGGGAGGGCGGGTACGTGACCGGGCCCTTCGGAAAGAAAAAACTTGGGAGGACCATCTCCGTAGAAAAAAGCCGGGACTTCTGGCTCGGGAAAGATTCCTGCGACGCGGGGAAAAAAGAAGTCTCGAAAGAGGATTCCGACCACGGGGACGGCACGGCAGTGGTCCGGGAGACCTATTCTTCCTGCGCGGCGGGCGGCGCCGTTGAATTCGTAAAGATAGACGGCGGCGGGCATACCTGGCCGGGCGGAATGCAATACCTGCCGGAGCTTGTAATAGGTAAAACTTCCCGCGAGCTGGACGCTAACACCGAGATCTGGAACTTCTTTATGAAGCATCCTATGCTGTCTAAACCCTGAAAAGCCAGGTTTTTGCTAGAATATTCATATTCCCTCAGATTAAAGGAGGCGCAAATATGAAAAATATATACACTCAGATCATTAAAACCACCGCGGAAGCCGCCTCCTTTTCACGCCTTAATTAATTGAATTAAACCGAAGAACTGACGGCTCCGCCACGGAGGCCGCCGCGCTTTGCCGCGCAGGCCCCGCTTATCTAAAACGGAGCTTAAATGAAATATATAGAAGAGTCGTACCCCGGCGGCGCCTGCGCCTACCCGGAAGCGCTGAGGCAGTATTTCGACGACGGGACGATAGACGCTTATGAGCGCGTCCTGAGCGAGGGCAAGGAGGCGGTGGTGCACGTCGTCTCGAAAAGCGGCAGCGGCGGCAAAGTTTATTACGCCGCCAAGGTCTATAAGAAAAGGGAGGAGCGGGGTTTCAAGAACAGGGCGGATTATTTCGTGGAGCAGAACATGTATAAAAGGAGGGCCATGCTGGCCGTGCGCAAAAAGACCCGCTTCGGCCGGGAGGTGGAGGAGTCGGTCTGGCAGAACCGGGAGACGGCCTACCTGGAGGAGTTGCTCGCTGCCGGGGCGGATGTGCCCGCGCTGGTGAAAGCGGGACAGGACTCCTTCGTCATGGAATACCTGGGCGAAGGGGAGGAGCGCGCCCTCAAGCTTATTGAGGCGAGGGGGGAAATAAGCGACCCGCGCGCGACTTTCGCGCGGCTGATGAGCAATGTGGAGCTGTTCCTGCGCTGCAACATAGTGCACGGCGATCTTTCTCCATACAATGTGCTGTATCACAGGGGCAGGGCGGTCATAATAGACTTCCCGCAGGCTTCGGACCCAAGGAGGAACCCGAATGCGAAAGCGCTTCTGCTTCGTGACCTGCGCAATCTCTGCGCTTTCTTCGCAAAGTGCGGCGTAACCGCCGACCCCGAGGCCGTCTTTGATGGGATCTGGGACAGGTATCAGCTGAACAGGCTATAGGTCTTAAAAAGGCGCCTGGCGCCTTTTTGACAAGCGGGCTTTAAATTCGTAGATTAGAGGTATAGAGAGTTTTTTAAGGAGAAACAATATGAAGATACTTATTACATTAGCTTTAGTGGCTTTGCCTGCGGCCGCGCAGGCTTGCGGCATGTCCGGCGGCTACGGCCGCGGCGGCTGCAGCAGCTTCGCGCCCTTTCTTATCTGCGCGCTGATAGCGGCACTCGGCTACTGGGTGGCCCAGCACGCGGCCAAGGAAACCGCCAACTGCATCAAGAGGATGGGCTCCTGGACCGGAACGATCCTCGTAATTATCGGCCTGCTGGGTATCCTGTGCGCCGCCGGCAGCCATATCAAGCGGAATATGTCCTGCCACAGCAAGTGCCAGGAGCAGGGTATGGCGATGACTGACAACGATGAGAACGAAAAGAGTGAAATGACGGTGAAAGTCGAGGCCGTGAAAACTACCGCGCCCGCGAAGAAAGCGGCCAAATAGTTACCCCGAAGCTAAGGAAAGAACAGCCGGCAGGCCGCCGGCTGTTCTTTTTTTTGGCCGGAAGAACCAGCGCGGGTGAAATGCTAAAATAGTTCGATGAAAGCGGTTGAAATATCCGGTCTCGTAAAAAAATACTCCGACTTTGAGGCCGTCTCCGGTCTGACTTTCGACGTGACGGAAGGCGAGATCTTCGCCCTGGTAGGGCCGAACGGAGTGGGGAAATCCACCACGCTCAAAACCATAGCAACTATCCTCGCCCCTACCTCGGGGTCGGTGTCCGTTTTCGGCCTCGATACCGCGCGTGAAGCCCACGGCGTGAGGGAAATAATAAGCTATCTGCCGGAGGAAGCCGGCGCCTATAAGAACCTCACGGGCCGGGAATACCTCGATTTCATGGCGCTTGTCTTTTTGAGGGACAGGCAAAAGGCCGCGGCCGCGGTGGAATTCGGCAGTGAACTCTCCGGTCTTAAAGACAGGCTGAAGGACAAGGTCAAGACCTACAGCAAAGGGATGACGCGCAAGCTTCTGCTCGCCCGCGCCGTGATGGTGAAGCCGAGGCTGGCTATCCTTGACGAGCCCACCAGCGGCCTGGACATAGTGAACGGCTACGAGATAAGGAAAACCATAAAGCAGCTCGCCGCCGGCGGGATGACTTTCCTGATCTCGAGCCATAATATGTCCGAGATAGAGTTTCTTTCCGGGCGGATAGGGGTGATAAACAAGGGCAAGCTTCTCGCCTGCGACACCCCGGCCGCCCTAAAGACCCGTTTCGCTACCGACGACCTGGAAGAAGTTTTTATAAAGCTCACCCAATGAACATTTTCTTCGTCCTGGTAAAAAAAGAGATCAAAGAGCTCCTGACGCTCCAGGTCATCCTCTCGATAGCCGCGATGCTGCTTATCTTCCAGGTCATAGGGAAGTCGGTCGGCAGCCAGAACAGGACCTCCGCGGCGCACAATGGCGTGGTCACGCTGGACCTGGACGGGTCCGCTCTTTCCCGGCGCCTGACGGGGGCCCTCGCCAAGGAAGGCTATGAGGTTAAACCCTCCGGGGCCGGCAGCATAGAAGCGGCCCTGGCCGCCCCGGAGCATGCAGCCGAAAATTCTTTCCTACTGATCCCGGCGGGGCTGGAAAAGATCGTAAATTCAGGCAAAAAGTCGCGGGTCGAATTCTACTCCAGGTTTAAAAAGAACGCTTCCGGGCTCGGCCCCGTTCTCGCGGCTTCCAGGACCAGGAAAGCAGCGGCCGTGGTCTCGGGGGAATTGAGCTACCATGTGCTCGAGCGCCGGGCGCCGGGCGTTTCCCCTGCCTTCCTCAGGAATCCCGCCCCGGCTGTTGAATTCGCCGTGGTGGACGGGCACGCGGAGGAGGTTCCGCTGGCGCAGGTGCTCGCTTTCATCCAGTCGCAGACCTATTTCTTCCCGGTAGCGGTTTTTTTCATAGTCATCCTTTCGGCCCAGATGATAATGACTTCCGTGGCGGGGGAAAAAGAAAATAAAACTCTGGAAACTCTTCTGAGCTCGCCCATAGACCGGAGGATGCTGGTCATGTCGAAGCTCGCGGCTTCGGCCGTAATAGCCGCCGCGCTTTCGGCGGCCTACCTGCTGGGGATGCGGTCTTTCATGTCCGGCATTACGGCCGAGACCTCCCTGGGAGCGGCCGCGGGGATTTCCGCGGCGGGACCCGCGCTCGCTAAGCTCGGCCTCCTGATCTCGCCTTCGGGCTATTTCCTCGTCGGTCTCTCCGTGCTGTTTTGCATCCTCTGCGCTCTCTCGATAGCGTTCATCCTCGGCGTGCTTTCGGAGGACCTTAAAAGCATACAGGCGATGATGACCCCGCTGATGATGGCGCTGATGCTGTCCTACCTGCTCCCGATCTTTATAGACCTGAGCTCCGCGAATTTCGGAATAAAGTTCCTGCTCTACGCCATCCCGTTCACGCACGCTTTCATGGCGCCGCAGAACATGATGATGGGGAACACCGCGCAGGTTCTGTGGGGCATAGCCTACCAGGCCGCTGTCTTTACCGTCTGCGTACTTTACGCGGCCCGTCTTTTCTCGGGCGAGGCCCTGCTTACGATGCGGCTGAAGTTCGGGAGGAAAAGATGAGTTTTCCGGACGTCCTCCGCGAAATATCTTTTCCGCATAAAGGCTGGATAAGAACGGGCCTGCTTATTTCAGCGGCGCTGGCCTGCCTGCCCGGAGCGGCTTCCGCGGAGCCACCGCTGAAGACCGAGGCGCAGTCAATTTCTCTTTCCCTTGACGGCGCTTTCGACAGGTACGGGACCACGCACAGCGAGTCGCTGCGCGCCGGCGCTGAGTTCGAATGCGCCTCCGAGCTGAAGCTGGGCCGGTCGGCCCTCGACTGGAACCTGCAGCTTTACTACGCCTACTCCCACAGCGTCACGGATGGGGCGGCCACCAATGCCAGGTCCGAAGGTATCGACTTCGCCAAAATACTGCTTTCCGGCTGGCGCGGGAGGGAGTTCAAGACCGTTAAACCTTACCTGCTGGCCGGGGTAGAGCTGACCTGGCTGAAAGAGCCGGACACTGAGGAAGAAAGCGGGTATGCTTCCTCGCGCTTTATTTCGCCCACGCTCGGCTACGGGGTGGAACTCAAGATCAACCACAGCGTCAGCCTTAACGCCGAATACCGCCGGAACCTCTCCGGCGGCGGCCGGCGCGTCTCCGGCATGACCCTTGGCCTCTCCTACGCCATCCTCGGCGGCGACGAAGATGAAGCTGAAAAAGAGAAGGAAGAGTAGGTCCCTGAGAAATTTTCCCCCTTTGCCTATAGACCTATAGGCCCTTTGGCACTTTAAGGGTCAAGCGGCCTCCCCTATAATATACTCATGAAAGTAAAAGTCCGGGAGACTTCAATGCGCAAGCTTACAGCGGTCATTTCCCTTTTGCTTCTTTCTTCCTCCAGCCTCTGGGCCCAGCTTAACGTTTACTACATAAACGTCGGGCAGGGCGACGCGACTTACATCGAGCTGCCCAACGGCCATAACGTCCTGATAGACGGCGGCCCCTCCGGGGAGCCGGTGGGAAAATTCCTGAAGGAAAAAGGGATAACCAAGATAGACCACGTCGTGCTTACCCACCCGCATAGCGACCACTACCGGGGCCTGAAAAAAGTCTTCGCGATGGTAGACGTGAAAAATTTCTACGATTCCCGGGCCGAGAACGTCGAGGCCAAAGGCGACAATAACCTGCGCGAACTGGCCGCCGCCGAGCCCAGCTGCAAGACCCATTACCCTGAAGCCGGCAGCAACCTCAACTGGGACTCCCGCGTGACAGTAAAGGTCCTCAATACCTGCTCGGAACCCGTGCAGCTCAAATACAATGACGACGTGAATAACTGCTCGGTAGTTCTGCGCTTCTTTTACAACGGCACGGGCCTGCTGTTCACCGGCGACGCAGAAGCGCCCATAGAGAACGCCATGATGCGCATCTTCAAGTCCGGCCTTGAGTCCTACGCGCTGAAAGTCGGTCATCACGGCTCGCGCTATTCCTCCACCGACGGCTTCCTGGCCCGCGTCAAGCCAAAGATGGCTATAATTTCCGTGGGCGTGGACAATGTCTACGGCCATCCCCATAAAGAGGCCCTCGACCGCATCCGGGCGGCCGGCGCGAAGATCTTCTTCACCACCGGCGGGACGCAGACCCTGACCATCCCAGCTCCCAGGAAAGGCGTGGAGCCCGTGATAGAGGGACTGGTTCCATATGATCCCGGCGCTCCCGTCCTTCCCCAGGTAGAGGCCGTTATCTACAGGCCGGAAGTTGAGGCGCCCGGTAACGTGAACGGGCCGGCCCTTGAACAGCTTGAGGAACAGGCCGCGGAGTAGTCCGAGCGCTTAAATCCCGGTAAGGCCGGTCAGGGGTTTTCCCCTTACCGGCCTTTTCCATGGCCGAGAGTTTCAACTTGCCACGAGCCCCCCATTGTCGCATAATATATGGACTGCCAACCGGCAATGTATTTTTAAGGAGAATCATATGGTTAAGAAAGCAATTGCGGCCGCGGCGTTCATTTTAGGCCTGGGAATAAGCGTCTACGCGGAGGACCAGGCTGCCCAGCCGCAGGCCCAGACCGCAGTGCAGAACGAGGCGGCCGCTCCCGCCAATCCCGCGGACGTTAAGCCCGCCGAAGCCGCCCCCGAAGGCGGGGTTATGGGCTGGTGGCACAGGTTTCGCGGTAAAAAAGAGGAAAAGATAGAGAATGCCGGAGAGAAGAAAGAGGAAGCCGGGGTAAAGGCTGAAGAGAAAGGCGAAAAGATGCAGGAGCAGGGCGAGAACCTTAAGGAAGCCGGCGAAAAACGCGAAGAGCGCGGCGAGCGGGCTGAGAACAAGGGCGAAAAGATGCAGGACCAGGCTGAAAAGATGGACGCGCAGTCAGAAAAGCAGCGCGCCAAAGGCAACGTTAAGGCCGCCAACAAGCTTGAACGCAACGCCGGCCGCAAAGAAAACCGCGGCGAGCGCCTTGAAAACAAGGGTGAAAAGATGCAGGAACAGGGCGAACATATGAAGGTCCGCGGGGAAAAGCGCGAGAAGCGCGGCGAGCGCATAGAAAAGAAAGGTGAAAAAAAGCAGGCTAAAGCCGGGCACGCTAAGAAGCGCGGCGGCAAAGGAAAAGGACACGGCAAGGGTAAATAGTTCCCGCCCCTCCCGAAAAAAGCCCGGTTTAACCGGGCTTTTTTATTGGCCGGGAACGGCTTTTTTCATGCGCTTTGCGGCTGAACCTGGCGGTCCAAAAAACAGGCGGCAAGTGGGTCCTTTGGGCCTGTCTGCCCGCGGTCCTTTATCGTAAGATATAGTCACGGGGTTTGGAAGCGAGGACAGCTATGACCGAAACATGCAACTTTGATAAAGACGACAATGAGCGCCGCAAGAGCGATAAATTAATAGTCCGCGTCCCCGCCGGGAAGATCGCGGCCATCGACGTTCCCGACATGAAGCAGGTCAAGCACGGCGCCTACCTTTGGAACCTGAGCCCGCGGCCCCGCTCCGGCAAGAGCTGGCGCGATATCTCTTCGATAAATTAAACGGCAGGAAGGAGCCCGGCTCCTTTAACGTGCGGACATAAAAAAAGACCCGGTCTTTCGGCCGGGTCTTTTTTTTTGCCTGGTTAAAGCGGCTTATTTAGCCGTGGCGTTTATCCAGGTCAGCGCGGCGTTCACTTTCGAGTAGACGCCGTACTTGTTGGGGCGGGCGCAGCCTTCTCCCCAGCTCACTACGCCGGCCAGCGCCATATTCGAGCCGCTGCCGGTGAACAGGGGGCCGCCGCTGTCGCCCTGGCAGGAGTCTTTGCCGCCTTCGGGGTAGCCCGCGCAGATCATGGAGCTGTCGAGGGCGCCGGGATAGGCCGCTTCGCAGGCTTCAGCGGTGACCAAAGGCACGGTCACTTTCATAAGGTTCTTGGAGATGCTCTGGGAACCTTCGCTGGTGGTGCCCCAGCCGGCGGTGACGAAGCTCACATTGCCGGTGAGTTCCGTGGAGTTGAGGGCGATGGGGGCGAATTTGGAGTCGCCGCTGAGCTTCACCAGCGCGTAGTCGTTGAACATGGTGTTGGTGTCCCAGTTCGGGTTCTTCACTATCTGCAGCACGGTGAACTTCTCGGTGCCGGCGGTGACGCCCTGGGTGTTGAGGCCGACCACTACCGATTTAAGGTAGCCGCCTTCCACGCAATGGGCCGCGGTAAGCACCCAGTTCTTCTTTATAAGGGAGCCGCCGCAGAAATGGCTGCCGGAGCCGGTCTGCAGGGAAACGATGAAGGGGAATTCGCCCTTGGAGGCCTGCACGCCGCCTACTATCTTCGGGAAGCCGATCGGGGTGGAAAGATCCCTGTTCGGCACGCTGATCGCGGGAACCTCGAAGGTCCTGGCGACCGAGGGCAGGTTGAAGCTGCCGGGGTTGTTGAAATCCATGAGGGTGGCAGCGCTGCTGATGCCCGGCGTTACGGCCAGGGCGACCGCTAGTATCAGTTTTTTCATTCAGTCCGTCTCCTAAAGGCTAGTATTGACTTCTGTCATCAGTTTCTCAAAATATTTGATTAATGTCAACAGAAAAATATAGGTCTAATGACACGGGCGTCCCTGGGCCGTTCGGCCTATTTCCCGGTGAATATGGAGGCTCCGTGTTTACCTGAATTAAAGCCTTGGCTAAAGCTTCTTTTTGTCGCATAATATCCGGGGGGGCGGGGCTGAAACAAAAGCGAGGTTAATAGACGGCCCGTTCAGTTATGAATAAAAAACTGTTCATGTGCTGTATTTGCGCGTTTGCGGTATCCGCCGCGGCCCAAAGCGCCGGAAAAAAGCAAAATAAAGATGTTAAAGAGGCACGTAAAATGACTCTGACCGTAACCAGTCCCGCTTTCAAACACAAAGCCTATATCCCCAAAAGGCACGCCTGCGGCGCCGAGGATGTATCGCCGGAATTAAAATGGTCCGGCCTGCCGGACGGCACGGGAAGCGTAGCCGTCATCATGGACGACCCGGACGCGCCTCCCGGGACCTGGGTGCACTGGATACTGTTCAATATCCCGCCTTCGGCCAAGGGGTTGAAGGAGAATGTCGCCAAGAAGGAAGTCCTGCCGGACGGCTCCAGGCATGGCCGTGTCTGGGGGGTGAACGAGGACGATTTCAGCCGCATAGGCTATTACGGGCCCTGCCCTCCTCCCGGGAAACCGCACCATTACTTCTTCAAAGTCTACGCTCTGGACAAGCTCCTTGACCTTCCCGCCGGGACGGCGAAGGGCGCACTGCTGAAAGCCATGGAGGGACATATCCTGGCCCAGGCCGAGCTGGTGGGGCTTTACAAAAGATAAACCGTTTTCTCCGGGCTGCTTCCGGGAGGTTCTATTATGGCTTATAAATTCAAATGCACTAAATGCGGCAAGGACATGATAGTCAGGTGGCTTAAGCCGGACGAGATGGCTTTGTGCCACAAATGCGGCACGAACGTAAAAGTCCCCGCTAACGCGGCCGAGGTTGAGAACGATCTTTCGCCGCTTCCCGAGCCGGCGAAGAAAGAAGCGGACGCGGAAGTTTGCGCGAATAATTGCCCCGCCTGCGCTTTCGTGGAAAAGATAAACGCGGCCGAGTTCGAAGAAGCCCTGCCCATGGGGACCTTCGGAGCCTGCCACCGCTACCCGCCCGGCATAGAGGGCCGCTACCCGTTCGTGACCGCCGCCGACTGGTGCGGCGAGTACCAGCGCAGGGAATAGGCCCTTTGGCTCTTGCGGTTTTGCCTCCGGCCTACTAGAATATCCTTGCCGTATATAAGGCCGCGTTCCTGGAGGCAAAATGTTGCTTAGGCAGACAGCTTTTATCCTTCGCAGTTTTATCGCCGCTTTGATCCTGGCCGCCGGCTTCGCGCCCGCCGTTCATGCCGGAGAGGCCTTCTACTCCCTGCAGCCCCGAACCGTAAGCGTTAAGGCGCCGGAAGCGCCCGCCCCGGCCGCGGTAGCCGTCGAGCCCGCCCCGCGTTACCTCTCTCAGTCCGAACTTCAGATCTCCGGTTTCCCCGCCCCGCCCGCGATAGGCTCGGCCGAAGACAAGGCGGACCTGGCGGCGGTGCTGCAGTGGCAGAAAGACCGCACCGGGGCCCAGTGCGCCGCGGCCATGGCCCAGTCGGACGAAAGCTACCTTTCCCTTTTCGGCGGGGTAAACCCCTTCCCGGTCCCGCTGCCTCCCGAGGTCGGGGCTTTCTTCAAGCGCGTCGGCACTGAAACCGGAGACGCCGTCAGGAATATAAAGAAGACCTATAAGCGCGAGCGGCCTTTCGTGCGCTCGGCTGAAGTGCAGCCCTGCCTGGGCCGCGTGCAGGGCCTCTCCTACCCCAGCGGGCACGCCGCCGTGGCGCGCGTGTACGCGCTTGTGCTGTCGGGCCTGCTCCCGCGCCAGGGCGCTATTTTCAACCGCGCCGCCGACCAGGCGGCGCTTAACCGCGTAATAGGCGGCGTGCACCATCCCACCGACGTGGAAGCCGGCAAGAAACTTGGAGAGCTGCTTTTCAGCAAGTTCCGCCAGAACCCGGCCTTCGCCGCAGATATGAGCGGCCTTTCCAAGTATCTCCGCCGTCAATGACGGACCCTGCCAGGAAAAGCGCCGCTCCTTCGGAGGACTGACTTTGGACCTCGAGCAGAAACAAGAACAATTCAACGCCGCGATGGAGCTGTACGAGAACAGGGCGGGCTACAAACTGTTCGGCAAGTTCATCGCGGCCGCTAATATCTCGCTTCAGGCTTTCCTGCTGCTGCGGGTCTTTAAACTTTCGATAGGACCGGCCGGCCAGCTGGCTGCCATCGCCGGAGCTTACCTCCTGGCGGACTTCGTCAACGGCCTTGTTCATCTGTATGCGGACCATATGGACGACTATCAGTCGGCATGGGGCCCGCTGACGGCCAATTTCCACCTGCATCACAAAAGGCCCAGGTACAAGGACAACAGCCTCCCTGTAATGTATTTCAACGAGAGCGGCTCCAAAGTGTGGCTGGTCCCGTGTCTTTGCGCGCTGGCCTGGCTGTCTGCCCGGCCGGGGGTAAACCCGGTCCTGCTTTATGCCCTTGTCTACGCCGGGATACTCTCCTCCGTAGCGGAAATTTCCCATTACCTCGCGCATAACTCCAATTCCCCGGCGGCGGCCTTACTGGCCCGGGCCGGCCTCCTGCTGGGGAAGAGGAGCCACGCCAGGCACCATCTCGAGGACAATGTGAGCTATACCTTCCTCAACGCTTTCACCGACCCGCTCGTGGACCTGATAGCGGCGAGATTCTACACCGGCTACAAGAACGGAACCGACCTCCACTACGCTAAATACACGCTCCCCATAGCTGACAGGGACTAAAGCTATATTGCGGACGGGAACTTCCCGCCTTCCCCCTGGTCCCAGCAAGATTCGGCAAAAAACGAGGCCGGGCTGGGCCCTTTGACTCTATTTGGGTTCTCGCTATTTTGGGAAAATATGAATATGGGGATGCTTATATTTCCTCCCCGCAGCGGACGATATAAAAGGGGACAAGATCAATGAATAAAATTATCCTAGCAGTGCTCGCGGCAGTAGTAAGCTCCGGCGCCGTAAAAGCCGCCGAGCTGGAAAATATTAGCGCTAAAGATGTCGTTAAAATGGCGCAGGAAGCCCGGGTCGTGGTTCCTGAGCCGGAAACAGGCATCGTAACCAAGGCGGCCAAGCCCATTACCGCCGATGTCGATTTTAAAAGCGCTCCTTTCGCCGAGCTGCTGGTAAATTCATTGAACGTAGCGCCTAAGCTCGTGGTGATGGCCGGCGGCCAGAGCTATGTGTACAAGGTCGGCGCCGGCCTGACCTGCTACAAAAGCTTCGCCACCGATATCCACGTTCCCAACCAGCCCAATAAAGCTCATTTTTCCTGCGCTATCAGCCCGGCCGGCGGCTGGAAAGCCATGGGCATGGAGTCTTATGGCGCCGGCGACAACCGCGCTTTCTCCCTGGCCCTCTATGCGGCCCTGAAAGTCAAAGAAACCAATGACGAAGGTATCAAGACCAGGTCTATAGAACTGGAGCGCCCTGACGGGGACGGCGGCACGGAGCGGAACCTCCTCTCCTGTATTAACCCCAGCGCCGAAATGGAAGCCATGGGGTTTCGCCCCACCTGCCAGCTGATCAACGGCCTGTAAGCTGTCCCTGGATTAAAAAAAACGGGCGGAGCTTTTTATGCTTCGCCCGTTTTAATTGGAGGCAGGAAAGAGCCTAGCGGCCGGGAGGCAGCTTTGGCGGAGGGGGAGGGACCGGGTTCATCGGGCGTTCCGCGGAGGCCTTGGCGATCTGCTTTTTTACCTCGGCCATAAGTACCTCGGGGTCCGTGGGCTTCCTCAGGGCGGAAACGTTTATCATCTTGCTCAGGTCGCCGAGGGTCTCCGGCTTGCCGGTGGAGAAGATTATCGGGACCAGGTCGTTCTGGGCGCGCAGGGTTTCGTAGACGAAGATGCCGCCGCCGCCGGGGATGTTCAGGTCCTGCAGGATCGCGTCGGCCTTGAACGCCTGCTGGACCGCTATCGCGTCCGGGGCTGTTTCTGCCGTCCGTACCTCGAACCCGGCATCCTCAAAAAATTCTTTTGAAAAATCAACTATCGCCGGGATATCGTCCACCACAATTATCTTAGGCATACCTTCTCCTCCGGAACGTCCCCCGCTTATAATGATACAAAAAATAAAACGGGCGGGGCTTTTCGGCCCCGCCCGCTCTTATCGGACTCAGGCTGTTGCTACACCAGGCCCTGGGCCATCATCGCTTCGGCTACTTTCTTGAAGCCGGCGATGTTGGCGCCAGCGACATAGTTGCCGGGGATGCCGGCTTCGTTCGCCGCGGTCACGCAGGCGTTATGGATGTTCACCATGATGCCGTGCAGGTGCTTGTCCACCTCTTCGGAGGACCAGCTCATCCGCAGGCTGTTCTGGCTCATCTCCAGGCCGGAGGTCGCCACGCCGCCGGCGTTGGAAGCCTTGCCGGGGGCGAACAGGACCTTCGCGTTCTGGAAAGCCGTCACGGCCTCCGGGGTGCAGGGCATATTGGCGCCTTCGGTCACGCAGAGCACGCCGTTCTTGATCAGAACGTTCGCGTCGTTTTCGTTAAGCTCGTTCTGGGTGGCGCAGGGAAGCGCCACGTCAACTTTGATCTCCCAGGGCTTCTTGCCGGCGCGGAATTCCGCGCCGAACTTCTCGGCGTACGGGGCCACGATATCCTGGCCGGTGGCGCGCAGCTCAAGCATGTATTCCCACTTGTCGCCCTTGATGCCGTCCTTGTCGTAAATGCAGCCGTCGGGGCCGGAGATGGTGACCACCTTGCCGCCGAGGTCGTTGACCTTCTTCACCGCGCCCCAGGCCACGTTGCCGAAGCCGGAAACGGCCACGGTCTTGCCCTTGAGGTCGGTGCCCTTGGTCTTAAGCTGTTCCTGGCAGAAATAGACCACGCCGAAGCCGGTGGCTTCGGGGCGGATCAGGGAGCCGCCCCAGGTGATGCCCTTCCCGGTCAGCACGCCGGTGAATTCGTTCTTCAGGCGCTTGTACTGGCCGAACATGTAGCCTATCTCGCGGCCGCCCACGCCGATGTCGCCGGCGGGCACGTCCGTGTTGGGGCCGATATGGCGGAACAGCTCCGTCATGAAGCTCTGGCAGAAGCGCATCACTTCGCCGTCGGATTTGCCCTTGGGGTCGAAGTCGGAACCGCCCTTGCCGCCGCCCATGGGGAGGGTGGTCAGGGAGTTCTTGAAGATCTGCTCGAAGCCCAGGAACTTGAGGATGCTGGGGTTGACCGAGGGGTGGAAGCGCAGGCCGCCCTTGTAGGGGCCGATGGCGCTGTTGAATTCGAAGCGGTAGCCGCGGTTGATCTGGTAGTTGCCGTTGTCGTCCTGCCAGCAGACGCGGAAGGAGATGGAGCGCTCCGGTTCGACGAGCCTGTCGAGGATCTTGGCTTTAATGTACTCGGGATGCTTCTCGAGTATGGGGGTCAGGGTCTCGAGGACTTCCTTGACCGCCTGGTGGAATTCCTTCTCGCCGGGGTTCTTGTTGACCACGTGGGCCAGGAGGCCGTTGATGTAATCATGCGCGGACTTCTTGGTCTTCTCCGCTACCGCTGATGTTGTAGCCATAGTTATTTCCTTATCCTTTTAGGTTTGATTTTGAGGCCGAAACTAAAGAACTTAACAAAATCCTATAGCTTCATATTACAAACCTAAATATGCATTGTCAACCCGGGCAAAAAAGCCCGATATTCCGCTTTTAACCAATGGTATTGAGAGTCTTGAGAGTTGGCAAGAAGGGGATTGATAATCCGCATATTTCCCGCGGCGGCCTCCCGCGCTCCATAGTCCTTCCCGCCCCTAATTTGTACAATTTAAGCATGAATTACGTCCTGGCGCTCGGCGCCGCGCTCCTGTTCGCCGTTTCAGTGCCGGCCGGGAAGACGCTTCTGGCGCATTTAAAGCCGCTCGAGCTTTCGGCGCTCTGCTACCTGGGCAGCGGCCTGGGCCTGCTGGCCTGGCGCTTCATTTCCGGGGCGGGGGGGAAGGCCGCGGAGGCTCCGCTCGACAGGCGGGATATCCCTTATACCGCCGGCTTCGTCCTGGCCGGCGGCGTCCTGGCCCCGCTGCTTCTGTTCACCGGTCTGAACCTCACTTCCTCCTCCTCCGCTTCCATTTTGCTTAATTTTGAGCTGGTTTTCACTTCCCTGATAGCCGTCGTAGTATTCCGGGAGCACGGGGGCGCGCGCTTCTGGGCGGCCGCAGGGCTTATTACCGCCGGAGCCCTGGCGCTTTCCTGGGAGGGCGGCGGCTTCGGTTTAGGCCTGGGCGCGGTCCTTGTGCTGGCTTCCTCGTTCATGTGGGGGGTGGACAATAATCTGACCGCGCGGGTCTCCATAAAGAACCCGGTCACGCTGGCCGCGATAAAAGGTCTGGCCGGAGGTTTTATAAACGCTTGCCTGGCCCTCTATTCATACCGCTCCCTGCCGCCGCTCGACTGGGCCGCCGCGGCGCTGCTGCTGGGTTTTGCCAGCTACGGGATCAGCCTGGTCCTTTTTATCCTCGCGATGCGCGGCCTGGGAGCCTCTCGCGCTGGAGCCTTCTTCGGCTCCTATCCTTTCATCGGCGCCGCCCTGGGCGTCGCTTTCCTGGGAGAGCCGCTTACGGCGCGGCTGCTTTGGTCCAGCGCGCTGATGCTTTGCGCTTTTCTGCTTCTGGCTTTCGAGCGGCACGGTCACGCGCACCGGCATGAGCCGCTGGAGCACGACCACAGCCATGGCCACGACGATGACCATCATGGCCACGCCCATGAACGCGGCCCGGCCGGGAGCCATTCTCACCCGCATACCCATGAGCCCCTGGAACACGAGCATCCCCACCTGCCGGACGCCCATCACAGGCATCAGCACGGCTGAAATATTGAACTTAACTTGATGTGACTTAAGTTACAATATATTCTATACTCTAATAATTGTAACAGTGGACGCTATGAAGAAATTGTTTTTTATCTGCGCGGCCTTCTTTCTCGCTTTGCCCCTTTGCGCCACCGCCGGTGAATTCAAGGACAAAGGCGAGATCATCGCCGTTGATTTCCCGTCCGGCTGGGGCCCCGGCAAGACCGACGATCCCGCGGTCACCCTGAAGCTTGAGAAAGGCAAATCTTTTTTCGAATTCTCCAAACAGGATTCGGAGCTGGGCGACTATTACCTGAAAGCACGCGTCAAAGAGCAGGTCGACTCGCTGCGCAGCAAGGGCAACCAGCTCTCCGGCGAGATAAAGACGGTCAGTCTGCACGGCGTTTCCGTCTCCTATTACACTTCCTACGAGTCCATGGGCGCAGACGGCTACATAGGCTTCCTGACCTATAACGGGGCCTCCTACGCGATTACCGCGCGCGGCCTGTCCGACGGAGATTTCCGCGGCGTGCTCTCCAGCGTCAGGAAGCCGGGCGAAAAAATAGAGCTCCCCAAACCTAAAAAGATAAAAGTGGTCCGCCGCAAGAAAGAGAAGGACGAGTTCGACGAGCTGCAGGCGCAGATCCTGAAGACCGACGCCTCTACGGCGGCCGTGGCCGGGTCCACGGATTCGGTCATGAACGCTTTTGCCGCTTCGACCGTCCCGGTGGTCGAGGCCGAAGCCTCCACGCAGGCCGCGGCGCCCGCGGCGGCGCAGCCCGAGCACAGTTTCCTTTCCGACCTCGCGAAAAAGCAGGAGTCCGACGCCCTGCCGCCCTATTTCCCGCGCAAGCCGCTGCCGCTCGCCGTCTGGCTGGTCCTGATAGGCGCCTGGGTGGCCGGCTCTTTCGCCGCCAGGGCCGCGGCGGCAGCTTACACCAATCCCAAGCTGCCGCCTCCTCCCGCTGACGTGCCGCCCGACTTCTTTTTTCCTTTCGTGATCTCGAAGTTCTCCACGTTCAAGGACGTGACATACAACGTGCTCACCAGGCAGCGGCAGCTGCTGCTGGCCGATTTTCCCAGCGAGCATGAGCTCTATGTGGCGGGCTCCGTCTACGGCTGCCTCTTCTTCCATATGCTCTGGAGCCTGCTGGCCTTCATCGGCCGCGGCGACGCCGTGACCAACGCCCTCGTTAAGTTCCCTCTGCTGGGCCGCGCTTTCGCCTCGCTGCCGGAGATCTTCTTCATCGTTCCTTTTATCATCGGGCTTTCCATGTACTTCACCAAGGAGCGCGCGCTGCAGGTCTTCGACGCCCAGTCCGCGCCCGTGATGGCCGTGCATCCAGAAACCGTCTACGGCATGATCAGGGACGGGTCGGGCAAAGAAGTGGCCCGCCTGGTAAGCAAGGGAACCTTCCTGAACCGCCGCTGGGAATTCGTGGATACCGACAACCAGGTCGTGTTCTCCATCCGCGACGATTTCCCCAAGGGCCTCCTGCTGCGCAAGCTGTTCGGGAATCTGGGCGGCGCGCTGCGCTCGCATTATGGTATTTTCGCGCAGGAAAGGCGGGCCGGCTTCATCTTCCTGGACCCGTCCTCCGCCGACCGCTTCCAGATACATATGGATTACGCGTTCGCCCGCCTCGGCCACCCGGCCCAGATACTAGCGGCCGTGCTGTATATCATCTCCAAAGAAAAAGACCCGATCTATCCTTCGCCGTTCTAGCTCAGGAGACTTTATGAAGATAGGCATTCTTACCGGTGGCGGTGACTGTCCAGGCCTTAACGCCGTGGTGCGCGGCGTCACGAAATCGGCGCTGCGGTGCGGCTGGGAGGTTATAGGGTTCCGGGACGGCTACCGGGGCCTGGTTGAAAAAGATTTCGTACAGCTGCACGACCACGACGTCTCAGGCATAATAATACGCGGCGGCACTATCCTGGGCACCTCCAATACCGCCAATCCTTTCGCCTATACGTTGCCCCCGCTGGGCTCGTCCGAAAAACCGCGGGACCTTTCAAAGCTGGCTTTCAGTAATTTCAGGGACCTGGGCCTGGGGGCCCTTATAGCCATAGGCGGCGACGGCACGCTGACCATGGCCCAGCAGCTGTATAAAAAGGGGATGCCCGTCATAGGCGTGCCGAAAACTATAGACAACGACCTCTCCGCCACCGACGTCACTTTCGGCTTCGACTCCGCCCTCCATGTGGCCACCGAGGCCGTGGACCGGGTGCACACCACCGCCGAATCGCATAACCGCGTGATGATAGTGGAGACCATGGGCCGCTACGCCGGCTGGATAGCGCTGCGCGCCGGCATAGCGGGCGGCGGCGACATAATATTGCTGCCGGAGATCCCCTACCGGGCCGAAGATATAGTGAAGGCGGTTCTGGAGCGAAAGCGGCGCGGCAAGAAATTCTCCATCATAGTCGTCGCCGAGGGCGCGCGCCCCGAGAAAGGGGAAATGACCGTTACGAAGGTGGTGAAGGGCTCCCCGGATCCGCTGCGCCTCGGCGGAGTTTCCTATAAAATAGCCGATATCCTGGACAAGAGCCGGATCGGGCTTGAGAGCCGCGTCGTGGTCCTGGGGCATGTCCAGCGCGGCGGCGAGCCGACGGCTTTCGACCGCTGGCTGGCTACGGGTTTCGGCGTGAAGGCCGCGGAGCTCCTGGCGAAAAAAAAGTTCGGCCAGATGGTTTCCTTCAGGGATTTCGGCTTCACCTCGGTCAGCATAGCGACCGCGGTGGGCAGGCTGCGCCGCGTCTCCCCTGTCTCACAGGAGGTCAGAACGGCCCTGGCCGTAGGGGTCAGCTTCGGTAATTCAAAAATTGTGCGCCAATGCGCCGGCAGGTAAATCATGGCAACTGAAATTTTATTCGGAATAAATACCGCGGAGGAGATACTGAAGGCCGGCAGGCGCAAGGTCATCCGGCTGGTTATTTCCCGCAATGAAAAAAATCAGCGCGTGACCGACCTGGCCTCCCTCGCCCGCAAGACCGGGGTGCGGATAGATTTTTGCGACCAGCGCACGATAGAGAAGCTTGCTGAAGGCGGGCATCATCAGGGCGTGATCATAGAGACCGAGCAGATGGGCAAGGTGGACGTGGACGAAGCCATCGGGCTTGAGAAAGACCTCAAGAAAACGGTGTGGGCCGGCCTTGACGGGATAACCGACCCGATGAACCTGGGCGCGATAATCAGGTCCGCCGCCTGCCTGGGCGTCTCAACTGTGATACTCCCCGAGCGCCGCTCCGCCGGCCTCACCCCCACGGCCCACAAAGCCGCGTCTGGCGCGATGGAGCGGATCAATATTATAGAAGTGGTCAATCTCAACCAGACCATCATCAAGCTGAAGGCGAAAGGTTTCTGGATCTACGGCCTGGACATGGGCGGCCAGGCGCTGCCCAAAGTGGACTTCACCCTGCCCGCTTTCATAATAATCGGTTCCGAAGGCACGGGCCTGCACGAAAAAACCCGCGAGCACTGCGACGTAATCGTCTCCGTCCCCCAGAAAGGCGGCGTAGAAAGCCTGAACGCCAGCAACGCCGCCGCCATAGTCTTCTACGAACTCTCCAAAAAAATATAACAGAAAAGCAGAACCGCGAGATGTGAAGTCGGGGCCTACCGCGAGGGCAGGAACGAAAAACACGTTCGGCCACACCGTGGCCTCACTCGGTATTCGCCCGCCGGGCTATGCAACCGGCGGGCTCAACGACGGTTTTTCTTATCCTGCCCCCGCGGTCTCCCCTCCATTAAAATATTATAAGGAAGTCTCTTTATTCCGGCATTCTTTTCTCGCGCCGTCAGGCGCCGGAGGGGAGGAGGGGGCGTGGGTTCGCAGGGCCTTCTCGGAGGCCGGAGCTTACGTAAGAGCGGGAAAGGCCGGGTGGCCAGCAGGCCACTGCAGTGAGAGGAGGTGCGGCCACGGTGTGGCCGACGCCGTGCCCTGCGGGCCCACACCCCCTCCTCCCCGACTTGGCATCTCGCGGTGCAGTTTCTTTAATTGCCGGAATAAAAAGACGACGCTGGCCCGTGCCAGCGTCTGTCTCCCTCAAAATCCGGAGCAGGAAGCAACCGTCGATAAGGTGTCCCGCTCCAAAAATATTATAGCAGAAAAAACTTATTTGTCAAGGGGCAAAGACTTGACATGTCAATAGGCGCTTACTTTATTATAAAGAGATAGAGCTCGCCGGGGGCTTTCATGGAGGAAGCCTCGGTCTCCGCCGTGGAGCCCGTGCCCCAGAAGAGGTCCACGCGGCCCGGGCCGCGTATCGCGGAGCCGGTGTCGTGGGTGGAGATGAAGCGGTTGAAATCCTTGAAGCTTACCCCGGCGCCCTGGGCTACCGGCCGTTTGGACTTAAGCAGTCCGAACAAGCCCAGCGGCACATATTTCGGATCGATAGCGATGGAGCGCCCCGCGGTGAGAGCGCGGCCTATCGCGCCGTAAGGCAGGCTGTCCTTGGGGCGGGATTTGAAAAAGATATAGCGCGGGTTAAGGTCCGCCAGGCGCTCCTCGCGCGGCCCTTGCTCCGACAGGTACTTTATAAAATCCTTGAAGGACATCCCCGGGATCTCCCCGCAGTCTATCAGTATCTTCTGCACGCTGCGGAAAGGATGCCCGTTCGCGCCGTCAAAGCCCGCCCGGAGGTAATCCCCGTCAGGGAAGCGCAGCACGCCCGAGCCCTGTATCTGCAGAAGCATTATCTGCGACGGGTGGGCAGACCAGACCAGCTCGAGCCCCTGCCCCGAAAGTTTCCCGGAGTGTATCTCCTGCCTTGAATAATGCTGTACCAGCTTTCCGGCCTCATCAAAGCGGCCGTAGTCGAAGTCGACTCCCATCGCCGGGGTGGTCTTTACCAGGTCCGCCGGTTTCAGGTGCACGGCGTATTTGTGCGTCTCGTCCGGCGTCTTTGTTACCTGTATCTCCGCTTCGTAATAGCCGGTGATAACCGTTTTTCCGGTGCCGTCGTCGGCGGAGGCGCGGTAGATCCTAAAGCGGCTTTTCAGCGCGGCGAGGAGCTCCTCAGGAGGCAGGCCGGCGGAGAAGAGGTCTGTAAGGGCCTTGATCGTAGCGCGCAGGCGCGCCGCATCGTAGGCGTCAGGTCCTAGCTGTATTTTCGCGGAATCCGGGCGCGCGTTCCAGTAGTCCAGGTCGGTCTTTAGAATTTCCAGGATCCCCGCGCGCTCCAGGTCGTCGGCTGGCAGCGGCAGCTTGATCCCGTCGACTTCGGCCACTTCCTTAACTGCCGGGGCGTCGGTATATTCTTCGGCGGCCTTGAGGGAGTTTAATTTGGGGCAGGAGTCCAGCGTATCGGCCGGCTGGTCAGGAGAGGGAAGAATAATATCCGCGCGCTGCGGTGCGTACCAGGGGCCCCGGGAGAAAGCCGCCGCAGGCAGGAGTACAAGAAGGATAAAGGCGGACAGCTTCATAAAGAAAATACTACATAAAGGGACGAGCTAAATCAATGAGGGGTGGCCTCAAGATCGCGGCGACTTGAACCATTCTTCAAGCCGCCTCATCCCCTGCTCTATTGTCACACCCGGCGCGTAGCCAAGGTCTCGCCGCGCGGCGGAGATGTCGAACCAGTGGGCGGTGGTGAGCTGCTGCAGCACAAAGCGCGTAAGGGGCGGCTCGGTCTTTATCCCGGCCAGACGCCAGAAGGTTTCCATCGCGGCCGCGGCCGCGTAAGCCGGGCCGTAAGGGACTTTTTTAACCGCGGGGCCGGTCCCGGCGGCCGCCAGGATCAGGTTTATTATGTCCCAGTTCGGGCGCGGATCTCCCTGCGAAATAAAATAGGCCTTCCCGGCGCAAGGCGCGGCGGGCGAAAGTTTCTCCGCGGCCAGCCAGTGGGCCAAAGCGGCGTCGTCGATATAAGTGGTGTCTATCAGCTTGTTGAAATCACCGATGCGGCGTATTTTCCCGGCCCGGCCTTTGGCTACTATCCCGGAGACAAGGTGGTCGTGTCCGGGGCCCCAGACCAGGTGCGGCCTTAAAGCGACGGTAGAAAATTCCGGGGAGTTAGCGGCCAGGACCAGCTGCTCGGCGCGGGCTTTGGTTTCCGCGTAATAGGAGTCGAAGCTGGCCGGATAGGGTGCGGTCTCATTCCAGCCTTCAACGTCCCCGCCGGCGAAGACCACGCTCGGGGAGCTGGTAAAGATGAAGCGGGAAACCTCGGCGGCCTTTGCGGCTTCCAGGAGATTGGCCGTGCCGCTCACGTTCGTTTCGTAAAAGTCGCTGTAGCGGCCCCACATCCCCACTTTGGCCGCGACATGGAAGACTGTGTCGCAGCCCGTGCAGGCGGCGGCCGCCGCTTCCCTGTCGTGGAGGTCTCCTCTCAGGCATTCGACGCCCAGTTTCGCGAGCGGCGGGTATTCCCCGCGCGAAAAAGTGCGCGCCTGGACGCCCCTGGCGAGCAGGAGTTTTATGATAGCCCCGCCCAGGAAGCCCCCGCCGCCTGTCACCAGCGCTTTCATGAGCTTAACCCCGTAGTCTGTTCTTCCGCCCAGGCGGCGAGTTTCTCCCTGGAGATCTTCGCGTTATGCCTTATGTCTACGGGGAAGCCGGGATGGCAGAGGATGTTCTTTATGTTCCTGGTATGCTCGTGCGCGGCGCCTAAAGCCAGCAGCTCCCCGCGCAGGGCCGGGCGCTCCGGGATGCCCTTTTCAAGCTCCACGCAGAGCACCGGCGTCTGCCTGCCCGCCGGGCCGCGGCCTACCAGCGCGGTGCGGCGCACTTCGCGGTGGGCGTTGAAAACGGCTTCGCAGGGTATGGTAAAAAGCGTTCCCGCCGCGGTCGTTACGCGGTGGCTTTTGCGGCCGCAGAACCAAAGCCGCCCTTCGGCGTCTTTCCAGCCGGTGTCCCCCATGCGGTGGTAGAGCTCTCCTCCGGCGCCGCGTATTTTCGCCAGCGAAGTGCTTTCTTCCCTGCCGAAATATTCCGGCGAGACCACCGGGCCTTTGACCGCTATTTCGCCTATCTCACCGGTCCCGGCCAAAAGGGCGTCGGACCAGCCCTGGATAGGTTCGTCAGAGATGCGGATTATGAAAGTTTCCATCCCTTCCCATGTCCTGCCGACGCAGATGCCAGGTAGGCCGGGAGGGAGCGAGGCCAGTTCCGCGCCCGAGATGCAGGAGACCGGCAGCGCCTCCGTGGCGCCGTAAGGCGTGAAGATCTGCGTTTCGGCCGCCAGCATCTTTTTCATCCGCGCTATTACCGCTGGGGAAACCGGGGCGCCGCAGGAGATGACGCGCTTGAGGGACGGCAGGGCGGCCCCGCGCTTTTCCCCGTAGCGGCTGAGCGTGTCCAACAGGGCCGGGGAGCCGAAAAGCTGTACGGCTTTGTGGTCATTTATCAGGCCGGAGAGCATCTCGGGGTCTACGGCGGCTGGGCGGGTAAAGTCCATCCTGGGGATAACGATGGTGAGCCCGAGCGCTACGTCGAAAAGGGCGAAGAGCGGGAAAGTGGGAACGGAATTGAACCCCGGCTCTATACTGAAATATTCTTTGAGCATCCTGGCCTGTGCCGAGAACATAGAATGGGTATAAACCGCGCCTTTAGGGGCGCCGGTGCTGCCCGAAGTGAACAGTATGGCCGCAGTTTCAACGGCGCTTCCCGGGGCTGCCGCTCCTTCGCCGAGGCGCCGGATATCCGCCAGGGTGAAGCCGCCCCAGAGCCATTTTCGGCCTACAGTTATGCGGACGCGAATTGACTTGGCGGCCCAGCGCAGAAGCAGGCGCGCGGCGTGCGCTTTCGGTACGCCTATAAAAGCTTCCGGCTTCGATTCTTCGAGGCAGGCCCGCATATTGGCGGGCCCTATGCCCGGGTCTATCAGCACTATGACGGCGCCGGCGCGGAAAAGGGCGAAAGTGAGGGCCACGAATTCTATGGAGGGCGGGACCATGAGGGCCGCGCGGAGCCCCGGCTTTATCCCGGCGGCGGAAAGGCCGGCGGCCAGGCGCGAGATCTCAAGTTCGAGGTCCCTGAAGGAAATGGCCCTGTCGCCGTCTATCACGGCGGGGCTGTCCGGCATAGCGGCGGCCAGTTCGGAGATCAAAGACGAAATATTTTTAAGCTCAGGCATTTTTTACCGCCGTCCGCCCCGCGCTTAATAGAGTTCCTTCCTGGCAAGGAAGTTCTTTATCAGCGGGATGACTTCTTTCTGCGCGTCCTCGAGGATATAATGCCCGCAGTCGGGGAAACTGTGGATCTCGGCGCCCGGGAACCTGCGCGTCCATTCTTCGAGGAAATGGCGGTCGAAAACGAAGTCTTTCAGCCCCCAGCAGATCAGCATCGGCAGCGAGGAGAGCGAGCCCAGCTTTTCCTGGGTTTCCAGGGCGACGGCGTAGGCTTTGTCGCCCGGGGCGAGCGGTATGTCCTCGACGAAGCGCAGGGTGGCTATGCGGTTGGCCCAGCTGTTATAGGGAGCGGCGTAGGCGCGGCGGAGTTCCCGGCTCATGCGGCGGCGCTTGCAGCCTACCCAGGCCGCGCCGCGCGCGAAGGCGTTAAAGCCGCGTATCAGCGCGGCGCCGAGGGGCGTGCGGCAAAGGCGCAGGGCGGCGGGAAAAGATTTTCCCGGCGGCAGCAGGAAGGCGCCGGTATTCAGGATCACCAGCCTGCTTATCCGCTCCGGATGCCTGGCGGCGTAGGTCAGGCCTATCATGCCGCCCCAGTCATGAACTACCAGGGTTATTTTTTCCTTAACGCCAAGGCTGTCGAGGAGGAACTCGAGGTCGTCCACCCGGCTCTTCAAAGTGTAGTCGTAGCGGTCGTCCCCGGGTTTTTCGGAGAGGCCGCATCCTATATGGTCGGGCGCGATGACCCGGTTGGTGTCGCGGAGGGCAAGAGCAAGGTTGCGGTAATAAAAGGACCAGGAGGGATTGCCGTGGACCATTACTACGGGGGCGCCTTTGCCCTCGTCCAGGTAATGCATCTTCAGCCCGCTTTTAAGGGCGAGGAATTTGCCGGTAAAGGGGAAGAGGGCCGCTGTAACTCCGTCAGGAAGATAAGGATTCATGTTCACCATTTTACCCCGAGCATTATAGTGTTCAGACCGCTGCCTATGCCCAGGAACGCCACGGTATCTCCGGCGGCCAGGAATTCCCTCTCGTCCGCTATCGCGGCCGCGGCGGGCAGGGCCACGGTGCCCATATTGCCCAGGTACTCGTAGGTGGAAAAATCTTTGGACTCGGGTATGCCGAGCGCGTTCAGGACGTTCTTCTTATGCGCGCCTCCTACCTGGTGGCAGATGACTTTGCCGAAGTCCTCCGCGCTAAGGTTCAGCTCGGCCAGGAGATCTTTCCAGGTCTGCTGCCCTAGGGCGACTCCGTGCTTCAGTACCGCCGTCGCGTCGGTGGACATATGGTCGCGGTGCCAGATGCAGAGCTTGTTATGTTCGCAGGCCGAGCGGTAGACGCCGCCCAGCAGCCTGTGCTTTTTGTGGGGGCCGCCGAAAGAGCCGTCGGTCAGGACTACTGCGACGGCGCCCGAGCCGCCGGTGAGCGTGGCCAGTGAAAGGCGGAAATTATCGAAAGACCTGTCGACCAGCATGGAGGCTATCATGCTGTCGTTTATTTCCCGGGAGGATTCGCAGGAGACTACCATGCCGGCCTTGATCTGGCCGAGCTCTATCCGGTTGGCTATATCGAGGATGCCGTTGAGGACGCCAAGGCAGGCGTTGGAGATGTCGAAGACGGCGGTGGAGGGGTTGACGCAGAGTTTGTGGGCTACGGCGGTGGCGGTGGCGGGTTCGCTGTGCTCGCGGCAGACGCCGGCGTAGATGAGGGCGCCGAGGTCGGCGGCGTTGAGGTCGGCCTGTTCGAGGGCTTTGCGGCCGGCGCTCGCGGCGCCCTCGGAGAGGGCGAAGCCCTGGTTCCACCAGCGGCGCTCGCGGATGCCGGTGAGGGCTTCGAGCTGGCCGGGGGGGATATGGAGGGAGTCGAGCATCGGCAATATGCGTTTCTCGAGTTCGGAGGATGTGACCACGTTGGGGCCGAGCTCATAACCGATAGCGTCTATAAAAACTTTTGAGTATTTCATTAAAAATCCAGTTTAACGGTTACAAGTTCTGACGCTTTGCGCCGCCTGGGCCGGAACGCAAAACACGCTCGGCCACACCGTGGCCTCGCTCGGTATTCGCCCTCCGCGCTTACGCAAGCGTCGGGCTCAACGACGGTTTTGCTAACCCGGCCCACGCGTCGCACGCGGGGCCGCTATAAATACAACGAATTTCTAAACCACTCTGACCGCGAAATCTTTCATTTGGTAGATGACCAGGCCGTCGACTATCAGGAAGCCGTCGGCGCGGAGGATCTTGCGCTCGTCGTCGGCGCCTGTTATGGTGGCTTCTACGGTTACGAGTTTGTTTTTCTGGACGATCTGGCCGCGGTAGATCCACTGGTGTTTTTCGTTCAGGGCCATGGCTTCGAAGCGGGAGCCGGGGGGGAGGTTATTCCACCTCTTTGCGGCGGCGACTTTTATTAAATTGATGAAGGACTCTAGGCCTAGGGAGCCGGGGCAGACGGGGTCCTGGTAGAAATGGGCTTTGAAGAACCATTCGTCGGGGTTGACTTTTTTGAGGCCGCGGAGGAAGCCCTGGTTCTTGGGGCCTCCTGCGGGTATATAGGTTTCTACGGAGTCGAGCATGATGAGCTTTTCGTCAGGGATGCCGGTGGCGGCGGCGAGGGGTAGGGCTTCGGCGCGCGCGAGTTCATCGGCCGCAGGCGTATGCCGGGCGGCGCCGCGGACGCCGAGCTGCTCGGAAAGGGATTTTTTCGAGAAGAAGCCGAACTGGGTTATTCCTTTGTAGACGGTAGTGCGGCCGCAGAGGACTTCCAGGTCGTAATCCTGTATTATCATCCCGCCGGACTGCGAGACTTTCGTTATTTTGACTTTCGTGGTCAGGACGCCTGCGTCGGGAAAAACTTCGGCGTATTGGACGGCGGTCCCGCCCAGGTTCCTGAAGGAGAGGTCGGTGGGGCTGGTCAGGGCGCTGCCGAGGTAGGCCGCGAGCCAGCCGCAAGGCTGCAGGGCGACCTCGAGGAGCACGGCGAAGGGCATGGAGGTCTGGGCGCCGGACTTGAAATACCATTCGCCGGGAGGAACGTCGTATTCGGCCTCTATGGTTCCGCCGGCGGCGAGCTCCCACTGGCGGCAGTTCTCTATTTTGACTATGCGGTCGAGGAATTTATAAGGCGCGCCGGGGAGCCTGGCTATCACCCGCTCTGAATCGAAGATCTTATATTTGTCGCCGAAAGCTTCGGAGGGTTTTCCTACGGCGAAAGCGGTTATGCTTGCATTGTCGAAGATAGCCGACTTTGGCGCGGCGGACGTTTCCGCTCCGCGGCCTGTCCACAGGCGCTCAATTTCCTGCCGGTTCGTGCCGCCCATCTTTATGGACATGTCGTGGATATGGATGATGCGCTTGCCGTCGGCGTACATGAAAGCGTCGGCTATGGCGTAGGGGCTGCCGTCGCCGGCCTGGTAGCCTATTTCTTTTACGATGATCTCGTACATCGCTTTCTTCGTGGAGGGGAGCACCTGCCCGCGGCATTCGAGGCGGCTGGTGACTCCGGGCACCGGCTCGTACCAGCAGCTGCCGGCCTCGGCCACCCAGCCCAGGCGCAGCAGGAAAATGCGGAAGGTGTGCAGGCAGCATTCGTACATCAGCGTGCCGGGCATCACATGGTCGTCTATGAAATGGCAGGCGAGATGCCAGTCGTCGGGATGGATATCCATCTCGCCCTGTATGCTTCCCAGCCCGTAGCGCCCGCCCCGCGGTGAAAGTTCCAGCACCCGGTCTACCAGCTTCATCCTGCCGCCGGGCAGCCCGAGGGGGCTGGCCAGGGGGAGGCCTTCGAAAGCGGGTCCGAAACATTCCGCGTACCTGCCTTCGCGCAGGGCCGCCACGGCGGCGTCGCTGAAAGACCCGGTCCCGCCGTCCATGGGCGAGGGGGCTTTCCAGCCCGCTGAAGTCACGCCGGGGGTCGGGGCGGTTTCTTCGTCCGTCAGCACCACGCCTTTGCCTTTGGCCAGCTCTTCGTCGGTGAAGAAGCCGGCGCAGCCTTTTTTCATGCTCAGGAGCGGCTTGCCGTCCACGGTGCTCTCGTAATTGAAGAAGAAAAGCCAGATGTCGCCGTGCTGCGCGAAGCGCTCGATATTGATATCGTAATGGATGACCTGGCCCGGGAGGGGCAGGCCCTGGTGGAAAGTTACTTCGGCGTCAAGCAGGCGGTAAACGGCCTTGCCCTTTGTGCGGTCGTCGATGCCGAGGTAGCCGCAGAGGAACAGGTCCGCCTGGCCGGCCTCGACGGCGATGCAGGTCGGGATGCGGCCGCAGTCCAGGTACCAGGACCCGGGTTTAACGTCATGCTCGGTGACCACTTTGCCAGAGGTCATGGAACCCGCTTCTCCGCGCACGCTCAGGATCCTGTCCACCAGCATCAGCGGCTCGTCCGGGAGTCTTACCCGGGTGGGATAAGTATCCGCCGAGGCGAATTTCGCGCCCAGGACTTTGGCGATAGAGCCTGTGGCGAATTCAAGGCACTGTTCGCGGGTCATGAAAACTTCCGCCGGAGCTTTTGCCTGCGGGCTGGTAAGGACCGGTGAAAGGGCTAAAACGGGAACAGGCATGGTTTCGCCCATGGAGTTCAGAAGCGTATTCTGGAAGGCTATGTTCTTTGACTGGATCTCGGTAAAATTATTTGACAGCCTTAAAAAGACTTCGTGAGCCCTGGCTTTAGCGGCGGTAGCGGCGGAAAAATTATGAAGGTAGGCCGGGGCGGAAGCCGGCTGAGCGGCCGGAGGGGAGGCCTGTCTGACGGCCGGAATTGGAGCCGGAGCGGTCTTAGGCGAGGTTTTAAGCGCCGGCGGCTGCGCCGGAGGAGGCAGGGAGGTGGCCGGGGCTTCGGCGACAGCTGCCCAGGCTTTGCCGGGCTGCCAGTTAAATTTTACAGGGGGCGGGACAGAGAGCGCGGCGCGCAGCATCGGTTTCTCAGGCGGCGCGTCCCGGTGGCCGGCCGCCATCGTCGCGCGCCCGTAAAGCGCTTCCAGGTCCACCGGGGCTCTCTCGGCTATTAGCCTGGCGAGCAGGCGCAGGATCGTTCCCGTTTCGCCCTGGTTCTTCACGCAGGCGGATTTAGCCAGGTGGGGCTGGGCGCCGAGGATCTTGTCTATCATCCTGGTGCAGGAGGCCTGCGGGCCGAGTTCTATGAAGACCCTGGCGCCGTCCTCGTAGGCGCGGCGCACCAGCGAGGGGAAATCGAGGCTGTGGATGGCTTGCGCCACTATCGAGTCGGCCGCGCTCTCGCGGGTGACTTCGTAGGCTTTCTTCCAGGCGCCGCTGTAAAAGCGGACGCCCGGCGGGGGAGTCGTAGGGAAGAGGTGAAGATCGCGGTATTTTTTTTCGACCAGCTTCGCCGCCGCGAAATGCACGGTGGAAACGCCCTGGAGCGGCAGGAAAACGCAGCCTAGCCCTTCAACGAGGGAGTTGACCGCCTGCCTGTAGCCGCCCACGACGCATTCGAGCGGGGCGTTCACTATCAGCAGCGCCGCGCGCTCGGCGCCTTTTAAAGCCATGCGGACATTTTCAGCGGGGCGGTCTATCACGCCCAGGACCCAGTCCACCTTCTCGTCCTTCGGCATGTTCCAGAAGCGGCGGGCCACGTCGCACGGGCCGGCGAGGTCGCTTACGAAAAGGCTGGATTCGTTTATGCGCCTGAGCATCTCGTCGCGCGCGGTCCAGGTCCGCGTGGCGAAAAGCCCGGCCGTTTCGCCAAGGCTGTAGCCCACGATGAAGGCGGGTTCCACGCCGAGGGCTCGCACCAGGTCGCTGACCGCCGCCCCGTGGGCCACCGAGCCGAAGATCATCGATTTATAATCGTCCACTATCTCCCGTTCGGTCTCCTCCTGCCAGCCGGCGTCCCAGATCAGCCGCCACGGCACAAAATAGTTCGGGACCAGCTGGCTGCGCAGATAGCCGTTCTCCGCGTCGAGGCGGCGGGGGATCTCCGGCCACTGGGTCCACAGCTCGCGGCCCATGCCTATGTACTGGTTTCCGGAGCCGGGGAAAACGAAAGCGATATTCTCCTTCCTCGCCTGCCCGGCGGGGGAGTAGAAGATCCTGTCGCGGAATAAAGTTTTATCGGGCGCGGCCCGGAGGCCGGTTTCGGCCGATTCGGCGAGGGACGCAAGTTCTTCCCGGCCGCGGGCGAGCAGGACGCAGGCGCATTTTTTCCCGGGCCGCGCGCCGGTATGGGCGAACCAGGCCCGGGCCAGCTTTTCAATATTGGCTCCGGGCGCCTGCCGGGAAAGCCAGGAGCGCAGGTCCCCCAGGCCGGCCAGTATCCCGGCGCAGTCGTCGTCCTCTAGGGAGAAGAGCGCTTCCTCGCGCGCCCCCAGCGGCTGGCGCCGCTCCAGGAGGGTCTGTTCATTGTCGGCGGCTATCTCCAGGCCCTCCATCACTACATGACCGCAATTGCCGTCGCGGCCCAGCGCGCTCACGCCGGCCCGGCGCGGGCCTTCGGCGCGGTTGCGCAGCCAGTATTGCGGCTGCAGCGGGATATGGAATCTTTTTTTTGCCCGGGCAAGTTCGGCCAGAGGGGAGATCTTCATCAGCGGCGGCAGGATCTCCTGGTAGAGAGCGAGCGCGGTCTTGACCACCCCCGCCAGTCCGCAGGCGGCGCCGGTATGGCCTATCACGGGCTTGGCCGAGCCCAGGGCGCAGGGCAGCTGGGCGGAGGAGATCCCGTAAAAATCCGTAAGCGCTTCCGCTTCCACCGAGTCTTCGGCCGGAGTTCCGCTGCCGTGGGTTTCGAGGTAGCCGATAGTGGACGGGTCTACCTGCGCTTCGCCGTAGGCCTCCCTGAGCGCGGAGGTGTAGGCCTGCGCGCCGGGAGCGTTCTTGTCGACTCCGCCCCCGGAGGCGAACCCCAGCCCCTTTATGACGGCGTAAACGCGGTTGCCGTCGCGGACGGCGTCATCGAGGCGCTTTAAAACAAGGGCGGCGGCGCCTTCGCCCGCGCAGGTTCCGGCGGCGGCGCCGTCGAAAGGCCGCGGGGCGGCACGGGGGGAGCCGGGATCAGCGGCGCGGGGGTCTCCGTCGATGGAGACCGCGCCTACGATGGCGGTGTCGAGCTCCCCGGCGCGCAGCGCCCTTACGCCGGCTTCGAGGGCCCGCAGGCCGGAAGTCTCCTCGCTGGAAATAGTGAAGCTGGGGCCTCCGACGTGGAATTCCCTGGCGATCCGGCTCGCGACTATGCCGCCCAGGGCGCCCATGGTGCGGTTCGCCGTAAGTTCCGGGCCGGCCATCTCGCGCAGCCCCGTCACAAGATCTTTTTCTTCTTTTTCGGAAAGGGTCCAGCCCTGCTCCGCGGCGTGCTTGCGCGCGGTCTCCAGCAGGGACCAGCGGAAATGGAAATTGGTCGTGTTCAGGTCGAGGCCGAGGCCGATAAAGACGCCGGCGTTCTCCAGGCCTTTCTCCCCGGGCGTGCTGTCGGCCACCGCCTTCGCGGCCACGTCGAGCATAAGCTGCTGCTGCGGCAGCATCTCCTCCAGCTCCCTGGGAGGGATCCTGTAGGCGTCCGCGGCTACTCCGACTTCGCGCAGGAAAAAGCCTTTATCCGCCTCGGGCAGGCCGCGGCGCCGCTCCGCGGGCAGCTCCGCCGGGAATCCAGCGGAGCCTCCCAGGACGGCCTCCTGGAATTCCCTCAGGCCGGCGAGCGAGCCGAAGCGGGCCTCCATGCCCACTATCGCCACAGGGGCGGGAGCGGCCGGAGCGGCTTTTACGGCGGGCAGCCGGGCCGCGGGCGAGAAAGTGCCGGCGTATTCTTCCACCAGCACATGGGCGTTTATGCCGCCGAAGCCGAAAGCGCTGACGGCGGCGCGGCGCGGCGTTTTGCTGTCGCGGGCGGCCCAGTCCTCGCAGACGCTCTGCACGCGGAAAGGGCTGCCTGCGATCTTTACTTTCGGCCCGGGCTTCGAGAAATTCGCGGTCGGGGGCAGGCTCTTGTTCTTGAAGGCCAGCAGGACCTTCATCATCCCGGCGGCGCCGGCCGCGGTGAGCAGGTGGCCGACATTGGACTTTACCGAGCCAAGCGCGCACTGGCCCGCGCTCCAGCCGCGTTCGCCCCAGAGAGTTTTCAGGCTTTCGACTTCCACGGGATCACCGGTAGGAGTCCCGGTGGCGTGGCACTCGATGAAATCTATCTGCGAAGGGGAGAGCCTGGCCTGGCGGTAGGCCGCGCGCATGGCGTAAAGCTGGCCGGCGGTATTCGGGGCCAGCAGGCTGCCGCCTATATCGTTGGAAAGGCCAATGCCGGTTATGACGCCGTAGATCTTGTCCCCGTCGCGCACCGCGTCGGAAAGGCGCTTGAGGATGAACATGCCGGCGCCCTCGCCCACTACCAGCCCGTCAGCGGCGGCGTCGAAAGGCGACGGCAGGCCGGAGGGGGAGAGCGCGCGCAGCTGTGAAAAGCCCATCTGGGTGTAGAGGCTGGCCGGGCGGGAGACGCCGCCGGTAAGCATGGCGTCGGCGCGGCCGGAGCGCAAAGCGTCGACGGCCAGCTTGATCGCGTAAAGCGAGGAGGCGCAGGCGGCGTCCAGCGTGAAGCTGCCGCCGGAGAGGCCGAGCGCGCGGGCTATGACCGCGCCGGGGAGGCCGGCGGCGCAGCGGTTGAGGGGATCCGTCTTTGTGTTTAAAGAGGTCAGGGTGCGGCCGAAAGCCGCCTTTTCGAAAGCCGGCAGCAGGGTTTCCCTGGCAAGGGCAGAAACCGAGTCCGTGGGGAGGACAATATTGCCGATGATGACGCCGGTGCGGGCGCGGTTTATCTTTTTCTGGTCCGCGTCGTAGAAAGCCTGCTTTGCGGCGTGAAGGGCCAGGTGGAAGACCGGGTCGAGTTTCTCGATAAAGGTCTCGCGCAGGTCCAGCCCGGACGGGTCCAGCTTGAAATCCTCCACGAAACAGGCCTTAAGGGAATAGACCTTGTCCGGGGCGCCCTTCCGCGGGTCGAAGACGTCCGCGGGGGAAAGGCTCCAGCGGCCCGCCGGGGCGTCTTTAGCCGAGCAGGTCCCTTCGGAAATATTCTTCCAGAAGCGCGCAAGGTCGGGCGCGCCGGGGAAAATCC
This sequence comes from Elusimicrobiales bacterium, assembly GCA_028713125.1. Taxonomy (GTDB): domain Bacteria; phylum Elusimicrobiota; class Elusimicrobia; order Elusimicrobiales; family UBA9959; genus UBA9959. The sequence continues at coordinate 262,513 of JAQTOU010000002.1, forward strand.
CCCCGGCGCCGACAATGGCTATGGGCTGCTGTTCGGTCATCATTATCCGTTCGGTCTTTACTTACAAAGGCGGCGTTGCGGCGCCTTTACCGGCGCGTACCGTCCTTCCGTTTAAACCGCCGCTTCCGTCAGCGTTTTTTTCAGGAAAGCCGCGTTAAGTGATTTATCTATGGTGCATTCGTAGCCTTCCATGCGGGCCACGAGAGTCCCTTTATCGTCTACAAAATCGATATCGGCCGCGGCTCCGTACTCCGCGGAGCGCGTTACGCGGGCGATGACCCGGACGCCGCCGGCCGGGAAGGCGCGGAACTGCCTGTAGGCGGCCGCGGAGTTCGGCAGCGAGCAGGCGCCGGAATTTTCTACGGTCCAGAGTATCATGCCCTGGAAAGCGGCGTCGAGCGCGGCGGGATCGGCCAGCCAGCGGTCGCGCAGCGGGTGGCGCGTCCAGGAACCGGGCGGCAGCGAAGCGGAAGCGTCCAGGACTATCCCCTTGTCCGAAACGCCCGCTACCGAGCGGATGAAGCGCATGTCCTCGCCGTGGAAAAGGATCTCCCCGTAAACCTGCTCCATCGAGCGGGCGTAAGGCTTGAGGGCGAATTCAGGCGCCGGGGCGGCTGCTTGCGGAAGGGCCGCGGCGAGGATTATTTCAGCCCCGGCGTGGAGTTCCCCGTTCGAACCTCTCAGTTCCGCCGCTACCGCGAAAAAGCCGTCTTTCTTTACGGCTTTGCCCGCCCGGGCCGAGAGTTTACAGGGCGCGGCGCCGAGTATTATCCCCTTGTAGATCTTCAGATTATTGAACCCGTGGAAGAGCAGGCCGGGATTGCCGTGGAGGGCGCCGTGCGCCAGCCACTCGGAGATGATAGCGGTGGGGACCACCGCCTTGCCGTTGATCACATGAGAGCGCAGAAAAGGGTAATCCTCGACTGAAACCGGGACTTCGAAGGCCGGCGCGGAGCCGGCGGCCGCCGGGGTGTCCGCCGAAGCGGTTCTTGCCGGGCGCGCGACAACTACCACCTCTACCGCGCCGCTATTGGAGGCGAGTTCGTTCACGAGGAATTTCCCGCCTTCCTCCAGTCCGATGACGCCGACGCCCTCTTTAGCGAAAAGGGCCTTGAGGCCGTCGTTCACCATGCCGCCGTCCCACGGGCCCCAGTTGAACGAAGCCACGCGGCAGTCGGGCAGGCGGCGGGCTATGAGCCGCGCCGTTTTGTTAAGGACCTCGTTGGCCATCGCGTAATCGCACTGGCCGGTGCGCCCGAAGCGCGCCGTGGAAGAGGAGTAGAGCGCCAGCACTTTGAGCTTTTGCAGGTCCAGGGCGGCGAGGATATTGCGCAGCCCCCCTACCTTGGTGTCGAAGACGGAGTCGAACTGTTCCGCCGTCTTGTCCAGGATGAATTTATCGGCCAGCACTCCCGCTCCGTGGACGAAGCCGCGTACAGGGCCAAGGTCTTTATTTATCTTTTCGATAGCCGCCCGGACGGCTTTCGCGTCCCTTATGTCGGCGGAAAAATAGACCGCGCGGGAGCCGGCGGCTTCAAAGCGGTTCAGCTGGGTCCTGACTTCCCGGGCCGCCGTTATCGCGCGGCACTGCTCGCCGGCGGCCTTGGGCGTCATCGAGGGATTGCGGGAGATAAGCGTCCTTTTTATATCGTTCTCCGTGCGGCAGGCGGCCAGCCAGGTTTCTTCGGCGGCCGGCAGCGGGCTGCGGCCCAGGATGGCCAGCTTCGGCCCGCAGGCGTCGGCCAGGGCGGCGGCGGCTTCGGCCGTGACGCCGCGGGCGCCTCCGGTGATAAGGACCACGTCGCCTTTTTCAAGCGGCAGCTTTCCTCCTTTCGCCTGCTCGGACGCGCTGGTCAGAACTACCTTGCTGCCCGTTTCCGAGATGCCCATCTCTACCGGGCTTTTGAAGAAAAGCTCGTCGGCTAAGGTCTGCGCTACGGACACGGTGTGGCTCCAGTCCGATGCCGCGTCCAGGGCGCGGCAGGAAACTTCAGGCCATTCGCGCGCCGCGGTCTTGGCCAGGCCGGCAAGACCGCCGTAAACGGGGTCCTGTTCCGATTTCAGGCCCGGGATGCCGAAAGCTCCGTCGAGGCGCGAGACCGTCATCAGGCAGGCGCCGGAGTTCTTCCCTGCCGCGCGCAGCGCGGGTCCCGCCAACTGGGCCAGGCGGAAAGCTTTCTTGAGGAAAGCTTCGGAATCCCCGGTCCAGAAAGACTTCTTCGCCAGTTTCGCGGCGGGGGCGAGTATGACCAGTCCTGCCAGGCCGTCCCTGGCTTTAAGCGTGTCCGGGTCGGTCACTGAAACTTTTTGCGCCTTATAGCCGCGTTCGGAGAGATTCCTGACGACAGCTCCGGCGAGTTCCGAGCCGTCGTCGGTTACCCAGACCGGCAGGTTCTTGTTCAGCGCCAGTTTCTCCCTGGTCTCGGCAGGATCGAGATCGGCGAGCTTCAGGATCTCCCTGGTTATTTCGCCCGCTTCAGCTTTGATAGTGGAGGCGGGCGCGGCCGGCAGTTCGGCCGCCGGCGCCTGCGGCGCTCCGGCGGTGAGGAAAGCGGCAACCTGGCGGAGCGTGCGGATGGAGCCGAGCTGCTCCGGGGTGATGCGCGGGGCGGAGGGCAGTTTTTCCTGGAGCTCCGAGAGGATGGCTACGCGCTTGATGGAGTCGATGCCCAGGTCGGATTCCATGTCCATGTCCTGGTTCAGGGACGCCGCGGGGTATCCGGTCTGCGAGGAAACTATGGAGAGGAGCGCATGCGAGATCTCGTCGGAGCCGGCTGCGGCGGGGGCCGGCTGCGCGGGGGCTGTCGGCATTCCCGCCGAAAGGAAAGCGGTCACCTGGCGGAGCGTGCGGATGGAGCCTAGCTGCTCCGGGGTGATGCGCGGGGCGGAGGGGAGCTTCTCCTGGAGCTCCGAGAGAATGGCTACGCGCTTGATGGAGTCGATGCCCAGGTCGGATTCCATGTCCATGTCCTGGTTCAGGGACGCCGCGGGGTAGCCGGTCTGTGAGGAGACTATGGAGAGGAGCACCTGGGAAACCTCCGCTGAATCCGCGGCGGCGGGGGCCGGCTGCGCGGCGGACGTAGGCATTCCGGCGGAAATATAGGCTGTTACCTGGCGGAGCGTGCGGATGGAGCCGAGTTGCTCCGGGGTGATGCGCGGCGCGGAGGGAAGTTTCTCCTGCAGTTCAGAGAGAATGGCTACGCGCTTGATCGAGTCTATGCCGAGGTCGGACTCCATGTCCATGTCCTGGTTCAAAGACGCGGCGGGGTAGCCGGTCTGGGAAGAGACTATGGAAAGGAGCACCTGCGAAATATCCTCGCCGCCGGAAGGGGCGGGGGCCGGGGCGCTGGCGGCGACAGGGGGCGGCTGCTGCGGCGCCGCAAAGGCGGGGGCGGCCGCCGTGAACTGCATTGCCGGAGCGGGAGTGAAAACGGGCAGAGCCGCGGCGGGGGCGCCGCTGAAAAGCTGCTGCTGCTGGTCCACCAGCGCCTGGAAAGAGCGCTGCGCCGCTTCCTGGCCCTCGAGGAACCTGGTATGCAGCATCGCGGTCTGCTCCTGCATTCTCTGCAGGGCGGCCATGCTTTCCTGCGCTATGCGGAGCGCGTCGGAGGCGAAGGCCTGCGCCGGCGCGGAAGGCTGGAAGGTCCGGGCCTGCGGATGCGCGCCGGCCTGGGGCTGGAACGCGGCTATCTGCCGTACCGGTTTTTTAGCGGCGGCCGGGCGGGGCGAGCGGTAATTTGCGCCGGTCAGCTTTACGGCCAGCGGGGAAACTTTCTTGCCGAGCACGTCCTTAACGCCGGCCTCTCCGTTTTCCCAGGCTGTCAGGTTCAAGCTGCAGCCGAGGGAGGCCAGGCGGGCCAGGGCGCGTGCGGCGTCCGCGATGCCCGAGCGTTTGCCCGAGGAGGCGTCCAGGGCGAAGGCGGTATGCTCGCGTCCCGTCAGAATGGAAGCCGTAAGCCCGGTAAGGCGCGAGCCCGGGCCCACTTCCAGGAATATCCGCGCGCCGTCGGCGTACATCTTCTCCACCATCGCGGTGAATTCCACCGGCGAAGCAAGCTGCCAGGAGAGGATCTCGCGCACCCTGTCCGCGGAGTCCGGGTACGCGGCTCCGGTTTTATTGGCATAAACCCCGGCCTGCGGTTTGTTGAATTCAACTTTTTCCAGCGCCGCGGCGAATTCTTTCTGCGCCCCTGCCACCAGCGGGCTGTGGAAAGCGGCCGAGACCTGGAGGGGGGTGTTCTTCAGGGAGCGCTTTGTGAAGCACTCAGCGGCCCTTTTAATTTCTTCGGTGCGCCCGGACAGCACGAACTGGGCGGGGGCGTTCTTATTGGCTATAACGAGGTCGAGCTTTTCCTCTTTCATCACTTTTTCTATATCGGACAGGGCGGTCTGCACCGCAAGCATGCCGCCGCGGTCGCCGTCGCCGCGCGCCATCAGGCTGCCGCGCAATTTGGAGAGAGAGAACAGCGCTGCCGTATCGAAAGCGCCCGCGGCGCAGAGCGCCGTCAGTTCGCCGTAGCTGTGCCCGGCGAAAGCGTCGGGGGACAGGCCGAAGCCGGCCAGGACCCGGTACGCGGCCAGCTCGGCCGCGCCGAGCGCGGGCTGCGCTATCTTCGTGTCGCGCAGTTCGTCCGCCTGCTTTTGCTTTCCTTCCGGGGTGAAAGCGGGCCTGGGGTAGATGAAGTCTGACAGGGGCTTGCCTCCGCCGAACTCTTTGTCGGCGGCGCCTACGGCGTCGAGCGCCGCGGGGAAGCGGCAGACCAGGTCGCGCTGCATACCGGTGTACTGTGCTCCCTGGCCGGGGAACAGCACGGCCAGCTTTTCAGGAGCGCAGGAGGAGAAGAAAATGCCGTCGGGGGTGGTCCAGGTCTTGTTCGCTTTCTGGGCGTCCAGGTTCGAAAGGGCGGAAGCGATGAGTTTGTCGGCGTCCTGCTTCTCACGCTCGAGCACGAAAGCAAGGCGCGCGGCGTCGGAGGATTTGAAAGACGCGCGGGAGCGCATCGCTTTTACGCGCAGACCGGCCCAGTCGAGGCCTTTCCAGGAAGCCAATTCGCGCTTCAGGGTTTCAATATCGGCGCCCGATAGAGCGGCTATCTGCGCGTCCCCGTCCCAGTCGGGGTGAAGTTTCTCGGAGGAGTACTCCTCCAGCACGGCGTGGAAATTTGCGCCGCCGAAGCCCAGCGCGCTTACGCCGGCGCGGCGCGGGTGGTCTTTCTTTATCCACGGGCGCAGCTCGGTGTTCAGGTAAAAAGGCGTGGCGCCGCCGGCCAGCTGCTTCAGGGGGGCGTTCACCTTTATCGTGGGGGGGAGGGTTTTATTGTAAAGAGAGAGGGCCGCCTTGATGATGCCGGCGGAGCCCGCCGAGGCTTTGGTGTGGCCTATCATCGACTTTACGGAGCCGAGCGCGCACCATTCGCCTTCTTTCTTCGCGTCGCGGTAAACCTCGGCCAGGGCGCCGAGCTCCACCCCGTCGCCGACGGTGGTCCCGGTGCCGTGCGCTTCCACAAGCTCCACCGTGGAGGGGGAGACGCCGGTCACTTCATAGGCGTTCCTGAGCGCGCGCGCCTGGCCTTCCGAGCTGGGCGCGTAGATCGCTTTGCCTTTGCCATCGGAGGAAGACCCTACGCCTTTGAGCAGCGCGTAGATCCTGTCCCCGTCTTTCACGGCGTCTTCCAGGCGCTTCAGGACTATCATGCCCAGGCCTTCGCCCAGCGCGGTTCCGTCGGCGGAGGAGTCGAAAGGCTTTGCGTCCCCGGAGGCGGAGAGCGCCGGGGTCTTGCTGAAGCACATGTACATGAAAATATCGTTGAAGCAGTCCACCCCGCCGGTGACCACCATGGAGGAGCGCCCGGCGGCGAGCTCAAGCGAAGCCATGTGCACGGCGGAAAGGGAGCTGCCGCAGGCCGCATCCACCACGCTGTTGGTCCCGCCCAGATTGAACCGGTTGGCTATGCGGCCGGCCACCACGTTGCCGAGCAGGCCGGGGAAGGAGCTTTCCTGCCAGGGGACATAGTCCTCCTGCATCCGGGAAATAATAGCTTCGGCGTCCTCGCCGGTGATGCCGAATTCTGACAGGGCTTTGCGCCATTTGGGATGGCCGAGGCGCGCGCCCAGCGGTATGACAAGCTCCAGGGCCCCGGTAACGCCGAGCACTACGCTGACGCGGCTGCGGTCGAAGTCCCTGCCGGGGCCGTAGCCCGCGTCCTCGAGGGCCATCTTGGCCGCGAGGAGGCCGAGGAGCTGGGCGCTGTCGGTGGCTTCAAGCGCATTTGGCGCCAGGCCGAATTCGGAGGGGTCGAAATCAACGGGCAGGATGAAGCCGCCGCGGCGGGCGTAAGTGCGGTCGGGGCTTTTCGGGTTCTTGTCGAAATAATCCCCGGGCAGCCAGTGGGAGGAGGGCACGTCGGTAATAGCGTCCACGCCGTTCTTTATATTGGCCCAGTAGCGGCCGGCGTTTTCCGCTTTGGGAAAAAGGCAGCCTATGCCTACGATGGCTATGGGGGACTGAACGGATTTATCTTTTGCGCTCATGGTTTTTACCTTTAGGCGAAGTATCGGGACAGCTGGTCCCTTGTCTGCGGCTCCTGCCGCGCCAGCCGGGGATCTACGGCTATCCCCTGGCAGCGCAGCGCGTGCAGGCGGGTAAGGACCGCCGCACCGGCGAGTAAATTGTGGGCGACCGTGACCGCGTCGCGGGCCTCGGGCTTCTCGAGGAAGGAGCCTTTTGCCCATTCGTTGAAAGCTCCCATCGCGGGGCCGCACCAGACCTGGTAATCAAGCTTGCGGCTTTCGTCCCCGGCCAGCGGCCAGCGGGAAGACTGGCCCAGGTACCAGCGGAACACCAGGGCCATTTTATATCTGGCTTCTTTATCAGCGCGCTCGGCTTTCGCAGGGTCCCTGCGCATGAAATACTCGCGCGTGCTCTGCCAGATCTCTCCGAGCGGGGCGCGGAAATAATCCCTCTCCAGCGTGGCGCGTATGTCGGCGGGGAGCTCTTCAAAACTGTTATAGGCCCGGTAATAATCGTAAAGTTTGTTCGCTCTCATTGCGAACATCGTCCCGCGCTTCAGGACCTGGACCTTCACGCCCATCTCGAACATATCGGCGGCCGCGGCCATCGCGATGTCGGCCTGCTCCGCTTCGGCCAGGATCTTCTTGACCGCGGCGGTGGTTCCGGATTCCACGCAGGCCTGGTTCACCGAGCCGATGACCACATAGGCGGCGCCCATCATGAAAGCGGCGGCTGCCGCCTCCGGAGTGGCTATTCCGCCGCCGGCGCCGACACGCGGGGCCTGCGGATACAGGTAGCGCGCCTGCAGCCTGTCGCGCAGGGCTATCATGGTGGGGAGCAGGTTTATCAGGGGGCGATTGTCCGTATGCCCGCCTGAATCCCCTTCGGCGGTCACGTCTTCGGCGACCGGGATCCCGGAGGCCAGTTCGGCCTGTTCGGAGGTGAGCTCGCCGCGCGATACAAGCTCTTTTAAGAATTTATCCTCGGGCGGGGAGAAGAAGCGGGCGGCTACCTCGGTACGCGAAACTTTGCCTATCACGCGGTTGGGGGTTTCTATTGCCCCGGCGGAATTCCGGCGGATGCCGGCCGTCCGGAACCTGATCAGGGGGAGCGTAAGGTTGATGAAGGCGGAGGCTTCTATAAGGCGTACGCCGCGCCGCAGGTAGAGGTCGACCAGCGCGGTCTCGAGCGCGGACTCGGCCGGGCTGTGGATAAGGTTGAAGCCGCAGTTGAAGGCGGGACCGGACTGTACCCGGTCTATGGCTTTTTCTACTTCCTCGAGGGGCTGGCCTGCGGCGCCGTAGAAGCCCAGCATGCCGGCCCGGCCCAGCGCTTCCGCAAGCTGCGTGGAACTGATGCCATTCGCCATGGAGCCGCCGACATAGGCGTATTTCAGGTTATGCGCCCTGAGAAAGCACGGATCGCCCAGGTTTTGCGGGCGGCAGGCCGGGATAACCGCCGTCGGGGAGGAAAGGCCGGGGGTTAAAGCCAGGTTCCCGGCGGCGCCGCCCAGGGAGAAAGGCGTAAAAATATCGCGCAGGGAGGCCAGCGCTTCCGCCGAATAAGGCAGAAAAGGCTGCGTTTCAGTTCCTGGCGCTGAGGCGGTCAAACGGTTCTCCGTACCCGGCTTGGTTTTTGTTATTTGGAATGGGAACAACTGACTGTCCAATTATATATATTTCTATATAGGCCCGTCTATAAGAGGCGCGGACCGGGCAAGCGGTCCGGCGCGGAGACCGGGAAAGGCGCCGGGGCGCGCCGCAGGAGGCGCTCGGGAAATACGGCGCCGCACTCCCGGCGATATCCCGGAGCGCTATATTGAATAATTAGGAGGGCGCCCGTGCTGAAGTTTGCCGCGGGAGAGCTAAATATTATACCCTCTAGACACGGAGTTAAGGGGCGGGCCTTATAGATGGGCCCGTTTTTTTATTTTAGTAAATACTACCGCGGGTGAAGCAAAGCCTGCGGAATTCAACAGGAGAAACAACAATGAAAAAAACAGTAATGTTCGCGCTCCCCTTGGTGGCTTTGATAATGGCCGTGGCCTGCAAGAAGCAGGAAGCCGTAGAGACCCCCGCGCCCGCCGTGACCGAGCAGGTCGCCGGCACCGCCGCTGAAGCGGCTCCCGTCGCTGTGTCCGCCCCTGCCGCCGCCCCGGTAAAAGCCGTGGAAAAGAAAGGTAAATAATTGCCTTTTTTCAGAAGAACCGGCGTTCGCCAAAGGCGGGCGCCGGTTTTGTTTTGCGAGGGAAAAATAATAGAATTGGACGGAACCGGGAGCAGGTTTTTATACGGCTGAAATATGAAAAAACTTTCCTTGATATCGCTGCTGGCCGCCCTTGCGGGCTGCGGAAATTATTTCTCGGTAAGGGTCCCTTACCAGGTCCCTGACATGCCGGGAGCCGCGGCCGCGGGGTCCGCTCTCTCGGCGCTTTATGTGACGGTAAAAACGGGACCCGCTCCGGAGGAGAACGCGCTGGGCGCCCTGGCGGCCGCCCTTGCTAACAAGTCCGGCCCTGATTTCAGGCCCGCGGAACTGGCCAGGCGCGCCGCCCGCGCCCTTACCCGCCCGGGCTCCAGTGTCTGCGCCTGGCGCGTTGACAAGTCCGGCGCCGCCGACGCTTTTATCCCGCTGATAAAGCCGGCCGGCCTCCTGGCCCTGACCGCAAACAGGCCCTCGGTCTCGTCGAAGAAAGAGGAGCGCGCGTCGGTGTACTACGATAAGAAAAAACAGAAGCAGACCGTGAAGAACAAGGTCTGGGTCTACTCGGCCTCGATGTACGCCGAGATAAAACTTTATTCCTGGCCCGGGGCGGAGCTGCTTGATTCCTGGTCCGATAATTTTTCATATTCCGAGGACCGCCTGGACGATTCCAAGGACGCGGGCGACTGGTACGCCGACGCGGAGGGAAAACTTTTCGGCGCCGTCACCGCCAGGCTGGTGGCGCGCTACGCCGGCCGGCCCGTGGACCGCTTCAGGCCCGTGTTCAGGAAAAAAGGCGACAAGGAGTCCGAGGAGGCCGGCCGGCTGGCACAGCGCAACAGCTGGGAGAAGGCCGAGGAGATCTGGCTCAGGCGGGACGAGGCCGCGGGCGGCTGGCGGGATTCCCTGGGCCTGGCGGTAGCGGCCGAGCTGAAAAAGAATTACTCGGCGGCCGGGGCTTATTACCGCCGGGCGCAGGAGCGCTCCGCCGGAGACAAAGAGGCCGCGCCCGTCCGCTGGGGGGAGATCTACCGCGACCTGGAGCTCGTTTCCTCGACGCGGGCGGCCGGCGGCTGCGACGGCGGCTGGTTCGGCGAAAGGACGGCGGTGTTGCCTTTCTCCGACGAGACCGCCAGCGTGGACGGCCCGCCGCTGGTGCGCCAACTGGTTTATGAGAGCCTGAAAGCGGGCGGCTATAACCTCGTGCCGCTGGAAGAGACCGACGAGATCCTGCGACGCCGCGGCTTCAGCGACGGCGGCCAGCTGGGCGCGGCCAAGCCGCAGGAGCTGGCGGCCTGGCTGGGCGCGCAGCGCCTGGTCTATTGCAATGTGACGGACTTCGGGGAGATCATGGCCGGCGTCTATAACCGGCGCATGGTAAAGGGCTCCGTAAGGGTCTGGGAGGCCGCCGGACCGGAAATTTCTTTTGAAGAAAGCGTCGTCAAGATCAAGACCCCGAAGTCTTTCGCCGGGGGGATGTTCAGCCAGCTCGCCAAGGGCCTGGTCGAGCGCATAAAGAACAAGCCGCTGGCTTTTGAAACGGGGCTTTTTTCACAGCAGGTTACCGAAAATCTGCCGAATTCCGTAAAACGCTAGTCATATGTAGCATATGTATCAGTTAGTACACGTAACAAAAAGTACATACATTTGCGTATAACTGTGTTATATAATATAACAGCATGTTAGCGGGGAGCGTAGCGGCCCGGCCGTTGCCTTATTGTTTTCCGCTTTATTATAAGAAGATGATACGCAAACTTATCGCAGCTTTATTCATCTCCGTGCCGGCCCTGTCTCCGGCGCCGGGTTATTGCGCCTGGGAAAATCTGCGCTATTCCGACGCCCCGCTGGCCGTCGTCTACGCCTCCACCGGCGCCTATGAAGTTTCCTATACGGTGGGAGAGAACTGCGCCAGTCCCGGCGAAATGCTCTCCGCCCCGTCCGGAGTCTGGTCGGGCTATCTTTCCCTCGTTCCCGCCAATATGGTGAACCAGGGTCTCGCCGGCTTCGTTTCCACCTCCTCCGTCGCCCTGGACGGATCGCTCTGGGGCACCCCGCCGGATGAAAGCGTCAAGCTCCTTTTCGGGTCGGAGCTCTCCACGGCGCTCTCCAACCCCGGCGTGAATGTTACCCGGATGTACGACAATACGGGCAGCGTGCTCAACTCCACCTATACCTGGCCGGTGACGTTCAGCTATTCGGGCCGGCAGGTGCTTATAATCCCCGACCCGCTTCATCCATGGCCCAAGGGCAGCGTCTTCTCCATTTCTTATTCTTCGTCGATCGTAGATGTGACCGGCTCGCCCCTTTCGGAAGCTTCCACCGTTTATTTCTCCGTGCTGATGGATTACCAGACCGATAATACCGCCGCGGCTTTTTCCGACCGCCGGGTGAAAGTGTCTATTCCGGCCAACGCATATTCGCAGGATTTCTTCCTGACGCTCTCTACCGATTCCGCCGTACCGGAGGTAACCGCTGCCAACGCCAAGCTGCCGTCCATGCCCGGTTCCCCGGAATTCGTCAATACCCTGAAGGTGAGCCCGTACGATTCCTCCGGCAACCCGGTGCAGCCCAATTCTTCCTGTCTTGTCACCCTGCCCTATCCTGATGAGGACGGCAACGGGATAATCGACGGCTCCGTCTCCAGGCTTAAGGCCGCGAACCTCGCGGTCTGGCACCTGGACGAAGGGCGGGGTCTCTGGGTCAAACAGACCGGGGCTTCGCTCGACGCCTCCGCCAGGCAGCTGACGCAGCCTGTCTCCCATTTTTCCAGCTATGCGCTGCTGGCCCTGCCCGATATGGACCTGGGCCCGGTCTACGCCTACCCTGTGCCTTTCAGGCCGAACGCCGGCAACCCGGCAAGGTACGGCAGCTGGAGCGACCTGATAACATTTACCAATCTGCCGGTGCAGGGAAAGATACGGATCTACACGATAACCGGGGAGCTGGTGCGCGAGATGCTCGTAACGCCTCCGTCCATGAAGTGGGACCTTAAAAATTCTTCCGGCCAGACGGTAGGCAGCGGCGTTTACCTGTGGGAGGTCACGGCGGGAAAGAACCGCAAGACCGGCAAGCTGGTGGTCATAAAATAGGGCGCGGGTAAAGCGATGAAGAACAGGATCATACATAAAATTTTAGCGGCCGCCTGCCTCGCGCAGCCGGCGCTCTTTCCCTCTTTATCTTCCGCCGCGGCCGGCAAGACTGGCGGGGAATTCCTCCGCATCGTGCAGAGCCCCCGGGCGGTGGCGATGGGCGAGTCCGGGGCCGGCGCCTATGGCGACCTGCTCGGGGCGCTTGCGCTTAACCCGGCCGCGCTGGCGCGCACCGGCTACAAAGAAGCCGCTTTCACTTACAACTCCTGGCTCGAAGGGATAACCTCCCAGCAGGCCGCTTACGCGCACCCGCTGCCCAACGGAAAAGGCGTCCTTGCCGGCTCTCTTTATATCCTGAGCGTTCCTTCCATAGACGGCTATAATAATGTCGGGGCTCCGGCCGGCAATATCGACGCAGGCGACATGGCTTTGGGGGTCAGCTACGCGGCGAGACTGGGCGGCCCCTGGGACGACAGGCGCTCCGGGCTCTTCGCCGGCGGCTCTCTTAAATACGCCAGGGAAAACCTGGGCCCGGTCTCGGCAGGCGCCGCGCTTATCGACGCCGGCGCCCTATGGATAAACAGGGTAAAGGGCGGGGTGCTGGGCCTCGGTCTCTCGGCGCAGTCGCTCGGCGGAGGCTTCAAATTCGATTCAGTTACGGACGCCGCCCCGGCTGTCTACCGGGCTGGGGTTTCCTATATAACCGTGATCTCCGGCGACCCTCTTACTTTTTCGCTGGACTGGAAAAAGCCCTGGGATACGGGCGCCTCTTTCTGCGCGGGGGCCGAATTCCAGGCATGGCGGACCCTGGCGCTGCGCGCGGGCTATATCTCCGGGGAGGACCTGGGCGGCGGCCTGAGGCTCGGCGGAGGGGTCGCCATAAAGATGATGCAGTTCGATTACGCTCTTTCCAGCTACGGCAAGTTCGGCGCTACCCACAGGTTCAGCCTGTCCTATAAATTCGACAAGCCGGTGGAGATCACCAAGTACGTGACCCGCGAGCAGGAGGAGGCCAGGCTGAAGACCGAGCGGGCTCGCGGCCTGATACGGGAAAGCCGGTATTACGAGGCCGTCCTGGAACTTAACGGGGCGCTTATCCTCGACCCCGGCAATAAAGAGGCGCTTGATCTTATGCGCAAGGCCCGGGGGCTGGTGGAGGTCTCTAAATAATGCCCCTGCTCCCGCTCGTGCTGCTGGGCGCGCTTCACCTGGCGGCCGCCCAGCCCGCGGGAAGCGGCCGGGAGGCCGGCGCGAAAGCGCCACAGGTTATTTACGCGGCGGACGATACCAGGGCCGTTATACTGAAGCTCATGGACCGGGTGATCGCCGACCCTTCGGACGAGGCGGCGCGGAAGGAACTGCGCTTAGCCACGCTGCGGGCGGTGCAGAAGGAAACCCGGGCTTCCGACGCGGAACGGGCCTCGCTTATAGCCGGGGCGGGAGCGGACCGGGCTAAAATACTGGCGATGCGCGCCGCTAAAAAAAGGCGGCTCGACGCTTGGAAAAGGGGTTTTGACAGGGCCTGCGCGCTCGCTTCGGGGGCCGATACCGTGAAAGAAGCCGTGGCCGCCTACGAGAGCCTGCTTGAAACTTTTCCGGTCTACTCCGACACCAGCGAATATATGCTTTCTTCCGGGATCAAGATCAAGAAGATCTTTTACAGTGTGATAAAGAAGACGTACCCGTACCTGCTGGCCGGACGGGACACTATCGACGAGCGGACCCTGGCCGCGCTGCAGTTCTCCAGGGTCGCCGCGCTGCAGGAGTTCGGCGGGCATCCTGACACGACCGCCGCCGATAAAGAGCTGAAGAAGGCGGAGCGGTTCAGGCGGCTGGAGCGGGAGCTGGTCCTGAAGCATGAGAATATGAAGACGGCCATGGACCTCTACGAGATAAAGAACTATCCCGAGGCCATTAAATGTTTCGACAAGGCGCTGGATTTTGACAGGGACAATGAAGAAGCGCTGTTCTACCGGGCGCTGGCTATGAAAAAAGCGGGCTTGAAGGACGACGAGAGGTGAGCTTGTGAAGATAAAACATGGAATTGCGGCCGCAGCCGCGCTTGCTTTCCTGCTTATAACAGGAGTTCAGACTTTCGCCGCTTCCCCCGGCCGCGTCAGCTACCAGGGCACGCTCAGGAAGAACGGGATACTTTTCAGCGGCACCGCCGTCATGGAGTTCCGCGTAACCAACGCCGACGGCTCCTCTATCTACTGGACTTCCGGCTCCACCGGCGTGGTGGTCTCGACCGGCCTGTTCCGCTACCCGCTCGGTACGCCCAATGAAGCGTCTTTCGACGCTATTTCCTGGAAAGAAATAACCCCTTACGTGCAGATGAGCCTGGACGGCGGCTGGCTGCCGAGGGAGCCCCTTTACACTTCGGTCTATTCTCTGCACGCGAAAACCTCGGAGTCCTCCACCGGGACTTTCACCATCAACGGCGGAGACCTGCGGCTCGTGGCCGCCTCCGGCGGCAAGGGCATCTACTTCCCCGACGGCACGTCCCAGTTCAGCGCCCCGGGCTGGGCGGTTACCGGCTCCTATACTTCTTTCGCCGGCGGGGCCGGAGTGGGGACCCTTACCCCGGCCACCAGGCTGGACGTAAAGGGCGCCGTAGCCGACCCTTACGTACAGTTCTGGCGCGACGAGAACGGGGTCATAAAGGCTACCATGACCGCCGCGGGCGTGCTTTACGCCGACGGCTCGCAGCTGAGCAATCTTCCGGCCGGGGCCGACAATATGGGCAGCCATACCGCCACCCAGGCCCTGAACATGGCGGGCTGGCCGATAAACAACTCCGGCTCCATCATAGCCAACGGCCAGGTTACAGTTTACTCCAGCGCCACCGTGACTTCCTCTTCCGGGCTCGGCTCCGCGAAGCTCAAGCTCGCAAGCGGGGTAGAGGTATCGTCTTACTCCGCGGGCGGGGTGTTTATTTCTTCGAACGTGACCCTCGCGGCCGGGGGCAAATATTTCGGCAACGGCTCCATGCTTACCGGCGTGAACGACAGCCTGGGCAACCATATCGCCACCCAGACGCTGAACATGGCGGGCTTCCAGATACTGAACGTTTCCACGGTAGTCGTGAACAGGTCTTTGTGGTTCAATAATAATGTCGAGATCTCCTCCTCCGCCGGCGTTTACAGCGGTGTGTATATTTCCACCAATATCAGCATCGCCGCCGGGGCCAAGTATTACGGCGACGGCTCGGGCCTGTCTGGTATAGTCGGAACCGATAATCTGGGCAACCACGTGATGACCCAGAACCTCGCTACCGGCGCGAATTGGATCTCCTCCGACGGTTCCCCCAACGGGATCAATATCGACGCTTTAGGAAATATCGGCGTTGGGCAGGCGGCCGGTTCCGCTTCCCTGGACCTGCGCGGTACAGGCGGAACCTATACGCAGATCTGGCGTAATAATGCCGGAGTAATAAAGGCTTCCATGACGGCTGCGGGCGCGTTCTATGCCGACGGTTCCCAGCTGCGCAATCTGCCCGCCGGCGGAACCGCTACCCAGGCGCTGAACATGGCCGGCTATAACATAGTCAGCGTTTCCACTATTTCCCTGAGTTCCGTAACCAGCTCCGGAGTCGGGGTGGTGTTCAGCACCAATGTGCTTCTTATGAACGGGCGCCTTGGCGTTAACACGTCCCTGCCGCAGGAAAGCCTGGACGTGAACGGAAATATAATGAGTTCCAGCCTGTCCGGGCAGGGAAACCAGTGCGTTTACGCAGATAATTTGGGAAGGCTTTGGCCATCGGGTGTCGGGAATTGCGGCAGCGCTACAGGTAGTGATAATCTGGGGAACCGGATCATGCTCGGCAACCTTATAACCGGCAGCAACTGGATCTCTTTCGACGGGAGCAATGGCGGTCTGTCGGTCAATATCAGCAGCAATGTCGGCATAGGCGTTCTCTCCGCGGCTACGCGGCTGGACGTGAAGGCGCGGAGCGGGGATACTTATGTCCAGATCTGGCGCAACTCCGCCGGTGTCGAGCAGGCTTCGATGTCGGCCACGGGCTTTATCTTTGCCGACGCCTCCAAGATGCGCAATTTGCCTACCGGTGGTGACAGCTTCGGAACGCATACCGCCACCCAGCCGGTAAACATGGCCGGCTTCCAGCTGCTGAACGTCTCTTCGGTAAATTTCAGCGCGAATGTCGAGATCTCTTCCTCCACCGGTTTGAACCGCGGTATATACGTTTCCACCAATATCTACATAGTCGGCGTCGCATCCGCCACCAAGTATTACGGCGACGGCTCTTCCCTGACCGGGGTTATAAGCTCCCCGGACAATCTGGGCAACCATACGGCCACCCTGAACCTGACTATGTCCGGGAAGGACATCGTCAGCGTTTCCACGATTTCGCTCAGTTCCGTGACCAGCACAGGCATAGGTGTTGTCTTCAGCACTAATGTCCTGCTTATGAACGGGCGCCTGGGAGTTAATACGTCCCTGCCTCAGGAAAGCCTGGACGTTAACGGCAATTTCAGAAGCTCCAGTCTGTCCGGCTCGGGGAACCAGTGCGTTTACGCAGATAATACGGGAAAACTTATGAAGTCCGGAGTCGGGGATTGCGGCAGCGCCTCAGGCTCGGATAATCTGGGCAACCGGATCATGCTCGGCAATCTTATAACCGGAAGCAACTGGATCTCTTTCGACGGGAGCAATGGCGGTCTGTCGGTCAATGTAAGCAGCAATGTCGGCATAGGCGTTCCCTCCGCCGCGACGCGGCTGGACGTGCAGGCGCGGAGCGGGGATACTTACGCGCAGATCTGGCGCAATTCGGGCGGTGTTATCCAGGCTTCGATGTCGGCCGCCGGGCTGATGTTCGCGGACGCGTCGCAGATGCGGAACCTGCCTTCCGGGGCGGATAATCTGGGCAACCATACGGCCACCACCAACCTGGGCATGGCCTCGTTCGATATTACGGGAGTGTCCACCATGACGGTCGGCTACCTGACCAGCTCCGGGCCGGGAGTCGTTTTCAGCACCAATTTGCTTCTGATGGACGGCAACCTGGGCGTGAACAACCGCGTGCCCCAGGAAAAACTGGACGTCACGGGGAAGATCCGCGCTTCAAGTCTCTCAGGTTCCGGCTTTAGATGCGTCCAGGCGAACGATTCCGGCGTGCTGGGGCTTTCAGCGGACGCCTGCGGCCTTGCCGGGGTGGGCGGGGACAATTTGGGCGATTATACTATGACGTTCAACCTGATGACCAACAACAATTGGCTTTCAGGCGACGGCGGGAACGAAGGCGTAAGGATAGACGCCCTCGGCAATGTTTCTGTCGGCGGCCTTATGAGCGATGTCGCCGCCGCGCGGTTCGATATCGAAGGCGCCGCGGGCACTCCCATACAGGCCTGGCGCGACAATGGCGGCGTGGTGCGCGCCTCGATGAGCAGCGGCGGGGGCCTGACCGCGAGCAGCGCGACCGTCAACGGCCAGCTCACCGTTAATTCCAGCGCTACCGTGACCGCGGCCCTGGGCGTCGGCGCGGCCAAGCTGCGCCTTAAAGCCAACGTCGAGATCTCCTCCGAGACGTCCACCTCTCTGGGCGGCGGCGTGCGGATCTCTTCGAACGTATACATAGTGGGCTTCTCCTCGGCCGCGAAATATTATGGCGACGGCTCGTCGCTTACAGGTTTGACCGGGCTGAACGCTTCGAATATCAACTCAGGTACCCTGGCGGACGCGCGGCTTTCCGCTAATGTCCCTCTGCTCGATTCCGTCAATACTTTCTCAAGCAGCTTTACAGTAAGCAATGCCGCCGGCGCGGCTCTTTCCAGGGTCAGTTTCAGCGGGGGGGCGGAGATCTCTTCCGCCGCGGCCGCGAACTACGGCGGCGTGCAGTTCTCCACCAACGTCTATCTTCCCGCCGGCGCTAAATATTACGGCGACGGGTCGCAGCTGAGCGGCGTAAGCGGTTCAGACAACCTCGGAAATCATACCGCCACCGCCGCGCTGCAGATGGCCGGCAACCAGATACTGAACGTTTCCTCGGTCACCGTTTCCGGCGCGCTGGGCCTGGGCGCCGTCAGGATCGCGATGCTGCCCGGAGTGGAAATTTCCTCCGCCGCGGCCGCGAACTACGGCGGCGTGCAGTTCTCCACCAATGTCTACCTGCCGGCCGGGGCCAAGTATTACGGCGACGGATCGCAGCTGAGCGGCGTGAGCGGCTCCGATAATTTGGGCAACCATACCGCCACCGCCGTGCTGCAGATGGCGGGTTTCGAGATAAGCAATGCCGGGGCTATAACTTCCTCCAGCGTCACCGTTTCCGGCGCGCTGGGCCTGGGCGCGGTCAGGATCGCTATGCTGCCCGGCGTGGAGCTCTCTTCCGCCGCTGAAGCCAACTACGGCGGCGTGCAGTTCTCTACCAATGTCTACCTGCCCGCCGGCGCTAAATATTACGGCGACGGCTCCTCTCTTACCGGGACCGGCCAGAACGCCTCAAATATCTTCTCAGGCACGCTGGCGGACGCGCGGCTTTCCGCCAATGTCCCGCTGCTTAACGCCGCTAATATATTCACCTCTAAAGCGTCTTTTACCGCCCAGGACGGCTCTTTACCCGGGGTAGCCATCTCCTCCGGGTTGACCGTGCTTAACGGCGACGTCGGGATCGGGACCTTAAGTCCCCAGGCGAAGCTGGATGTTAACGGCGGGATCAGGATAGGCTCCACTGAAAATACTATCGCGGGTACGATAAGGTATAACGGCGCCTTTCAGGGCTTTAACGGCCTAAGTTGGGATACCTTGAGCGGTGGTTACACACTGGATGTTTCCACCATGTGGAGCAGCGCGGGCAACAATGTCTATCTCGCCTCGCTTTCTTCGAATGTGGCTATCGGTTCAACGGACGCCGGCACCGATAAACTGCGCGTCAGAGGCGCCACCAATGATTCGACAACTAACGCGGTCTTTATTGAAAATTCGGATGCGACGGGGATCTTCACCGCCCGCAATGACGGGAAAGTAGGCCTTGGCCCGCAAGTTCCGGCGACCAGACTGGACGTACAGGCCGTCGGCGCGGATACTTATGTGCAGATCTGGCGCGACTCCGGCAGCGCTTATATAGCTTCAATGACGGCTACCGGCATCCTGTACGCCGACGGCTCAAAGCTGCGCAATTTGCCTCCAGGGAATACAGTGGATACTCTTTCAGCTACGCTTGGGGCCGGCAATGACGCCGGCGGACTTAACCTGGATAATGTCGGCGCTATAACGGCCGGCGGGCAGGTCACCACTTATTCAAGCGCCACCGTCGCCGGGGCGCTGGGTTTGGGAGCTGCCAGGCTCAGCCTCTCTCCTAATGTGGAGATCTCCTCAGAGACGACATCCGCGCTAGGCGCCGGCGTGAGGATCTCTTCCAATATTTATGTCGTAGGCTTCTCCTCGGCCGCTAAATATTACGGTAACGGCTCGGGGCTGACGAACCTCAACGGCGCAATGATGGGCCTGGGAAACGTTACCAATGTGGCGCAGCTGCCGCTATCCTATCTTGATACCGATACCGCTCTGGCCGCGGATTCGGACCTGAAGGTCCCCTCCCAGAAGGCCATAAGATATTATGTGGACAATGGCCTGAACAACTCGACCATTGTAAGGGAAGTCGATCTGACCGGCTCCGACTTCAGCGTGGCCGGCGGCGTGGTATCTTTGAACTATACCGGCGCGCAGACCGCGGGTTCCGGCTTAAAAGGTTTCCTGTCAGGCGCCGATTGGGATAAATTCAACGCCAAGTTCGGTCCCAACAGCGACATTAACCTTGCTAATACCTATAGCCTGGTCAATGTGTCCTCTATTACCGCCTATGGCGCTATAACTTCGTATTCCAGCGTGACCGTATTCGGCGCTTTGGATGTCGGCGCGAATAACTATTCTCAGATCTGGCGCGATTCCGGTAATGTGATCATGGCTTCGATGACCGCCGGCGGTATCCTTTATGCCGACGGCTCCCAGCTCAGGAACGTGGTGGGCGGCGGCGGTGGCGGCGGCAGCCTGTCAACGATACTTGCTTCCAATCCAAATGCGGGCAACGGGTCCATAGTTAATGTCAGCAGCATGGCTATCGGCCAGGTCACCGCGGACGCGGCGCTGGACGTACATGCTTTGGGAGGCCAGAATATCGTCCAGACCTGGCGCGGTTTTGACGGCGTTTCTTTCGCGAAAATGACGCTGGAAACAGGGAAGGGGCAGTTCCACACCGACGATATCGTAGCGCGTACGGTGGAAGTCAGCTCGAACCTGGCGGTTGGAAATGCGTCCGCGGTCGACAATACGATGGTCGTCAGTATTTTATCGTCTTTTTCCGGATCAGCTATCGGTGATAATAACGTGGGCCTCAACTCCGCTGTTGGCGTAGACCCTTCCGGTGATAAAACCGGGGCGGAGACATTGATAGGCGGTAATTTTGCCGCGGCGCTGGGAGCGCCCGGACTTCCGCACGGTGTTAGCTTTCCAACGCTGGTGGGCGTGAGAGCCGGTACCCTCACCAATACGGGTGCGGCGAAAACGGTGTCTAACGGTTACGGCATATATGTGCAGAACGGGCACCTGGGCGGGACGCTGAGCAATAGTTACGGAATAAACATAGCAAGGCCGAATATGGCCGCCACCGTCACCAATGTCTATGGTCTTTACATAGAAGATCATTCCTTGCTGTTCGGAAGCCCTCAAGGCAATAACATCTATTCGAAGGGCGCCAATACGTTCAACACATTTGAGGGGACGGTGGTGGTGGGCAAACTGCGTCTGCCTGCTAAAACCAAAGCTGAACTACTTGCGCTTACCCCTGTAGCAGAGGGCGAGGCATATTATTGCACTTCGGGTTGCCCGGCAAAAATGATCGTAGTCTCGACCGGGACCGCGGCAGGGAATTTTGCCACAGCTATGGGAACTAATCAGTGGTAGCCGCCTACTCTCTTTCGAAGACCAGCAGGGTTTCCGCGTGGGGGGTATTGGGGTAGAAGTCGAAGCCGGCGGCGCGGATTATCTTGTACTTCTCCATGAAGAAAGCCGCGTCGCGGCCCTGCGTGATCGGGTTGCAGGATAAATAGATTATCCGCTGGGGCAATATTTCCATTATCTGCTTTATGACTTTCCCGTGCAGGCCCGCGCGGGGCGGGTCCAGCACCAAAATGTCCGTGCCGTCGAACAGCCCTTCTTCGGTCTTCTCCGAAAGCGAGCAGACCATCTCAAAATTATAGGCCTTGTTGGCGGAGGCGTTGAGCGCCGCGTACTTGGCCGAATTGGCCGAGGATTCCACGGCGTAAACCTTGTCCGCCAGGTCCCGGAGCGTCAGGCCTATCACGCCCACGCCCGAATACAGGTCCACGATCTTCCCGCACTTAAAGGAAGCGTCCCGGATCTCCCTCAGCGCTTCCGCGAAAAGGTCCATATTGTTCTGGAAGAAGCAGTCGAAGCCGTATGAGAACTTGGTCCCGAGCAGTTCTTCGGTGACGAAGTCATTGCCCCAGGAGTTCACTATCCCGTCCACCTGGCTCGTGGAACTTATCGGGTTCGAGTAAATTGCCAGGAAGCCGTCCAGGCCTTCTATATTCATCTCGGGCAGGACGATGTCCTGGCGCTTCATGTACAGCGCGGCCACGCGCGAGCCCGGGTTCTTCGCTTCGCGGATGATCAGCGTCTTCAGGTCGGCCGTGGAAAGCTTGAGGTCGTTGAGTATTTTCAGGACCCTGAGAGCGCAGGCATTGGTTCCCGGGCTTATAAGGGCGCAGCCTTCCGGCAGGAGATATTTCTCGCGGTAGTTGCCGCGCTTGTGGAAGGCGAAAGAGAGCGCGCCCGGCTCGCCGGTGAAGCTGTATTCTATCTTGGTGCGGTAGCCGAAGGCTTCCTTGGCGGCGTAGAACTTGTCCAGGCGGATAGTTTCCTTGGTGGTCTGGTAAAGCAGGTCCTCGATAAGGCCTTTCTTGGTTTCGCACTGGAAAGCGTAGTCCATGACCTGCCAGGGAGAGCAGCTGAGGTAATGGTCCTCCCTGGGGGCCACGCGCTTCGGCGAGGGTTTTATGATCTCGATCAGCTCGGCTTCCGCGAAATTCTTTTTTTCGAAGGTGATGTTCACGCGTGCGGTCTCTTCCGGCAGCACGCCGTAGCAGAACACCACCTTGCCCTCGCTCCTGCCCAGGGCCTTGCCCTCGCCCACTATTTTCTTGAATTCCAGCGTAATTTCGCGCATGTAAAGTCCTTATACAGTCAGTCGGTTGTTTTATATACTACAATTAATAACAGGGGTTGCCAAAGGCTCTGCCAGCGCCGCAACGGGCGTTATGCGCGGCAGGCCGCCAAAATTACGATGGAGAAATTGCTAGAGGCCCTTAATAAATTCAACAGGGACAGCGTCTTTGCCGGGGCGCTCTCCGTCCTCGTGGCCGCCGCCCTTCTTTACAGCCTGGCGGCCTCGTGGAAAGTCTACAGGCACGAACCTTTCAGGGAGGCCGCTTCGCGCTCCCTGCTGGCCGTCCACTCCTCCTGGTTCTACGATTCCGGCATCGCCGAGCCTTTGCCCGTCTTCGCCCTGAAGCTGGCTATGGCGGCCGGCGCGGACCCGGACGCCGCCGTAAGGGCGGAGGGGCTGGCCGTTTTCGCGGCCGTAGTGCTGCTGACGATCTTCGTGCTGCGCGCCCGCTTCGGCTGGCAATGCGCCCTTCTCGCGGCGCTTTTCCTGGCCGCGAACCCGCTTCTGTGCTTCTATGCCATGCAGGGCGGTTCCCACCTTTATTCGCTTTTTTTCCTTCTTCTTTTCTGGCATTACACCGCCGCCCCGGAGCCGTCGCGCCGGACGGCGCTGCTGGCCGGGCTTTACGGCGGGCTGGCCTGCCTGAGCCGGCTGGACGCGGCCTGGGCGCTTCTGCTGATCGCGGGCCTGTCCTGGGCCTCAAGGCGCTCCGCCGCCGGGCTTAAGTCCGCCGCGCTCACCCTGGGCCTTTCTTTGCTGCTCGTGCTTCCCTATGTCGTTTATCAGCGCGCCAAGTACGGCAATTTTCTCTACGCCCAGGAGCTCAGCCTGCGGCGCTGGGCGAATATCGATAAGTACGCTTACGGGTCCTGGGACGGCGCGCCGGTCGGCCCGCTCAGCGTCACCGCTTTCGTTTTCCGCGACGGGGCCGCCGGGGCCGCGCGCGGCGTTTTCGCCGGGCTGGGGCGCAGCCTGGCCTATGAGCTGCCTAAGGTTCTTTATTACAAGTGGGTCTCGGTCTTCCTTTTCCTCGGTATCTACGCGGCCTTTGTCCTGAAAAAGGACAGCCTGCTGATCTTCCTGGCGGCAGCCCTGCTGCCCGTGCTGCCTCTCGCGGATATAAAGCAGGTCCCGGCCAGCGGGGGAATAGAATTCAGGTATTATCTCTGCTCCCTGTGGGCGCTTTGCGCCCTGGTAGGGCTGGGCTTCCAGGAAACACTGGCCTGGTTCGAGGGCGGCCTGCAGAAATGGGCCGCGGAAAAAACGGCGGCTTCGGGCCGCGGCGGTAAAGAATAGGAACCTAAGGATGGCACAAATGACCGAAAATAATAAATATAAATTCATCGCCGCGGTGATCGCGCTTTTCATGGCGCCCTTCCTGATCCTGAGCAGCCACTTTATCTACGGCGAGAGCGAGCTGCAGAAGAAAGACACGCTGAGCTACCTCGAGCTGCGCACCAATACCGGCGCGGGGATAATTTCCGACGTGCTTAACCTGAATTACAGCCTTTACAGGCTGGCCGGGAGCAAGCCCGCGGCCGCGGCGATAAAGGAGGAGCTTGCCGCGAGGGTCAATTCGAACCCGTTCATCTATTCCGAGCTCGCCCTGCTCGGCCCGTCCGGCGCCGAGCTGGCCCGCTTTTCGGCCGATAAAAGCGTCAAGTCGCGCCTGGATTATTCCAAGAGCCAGGTGTTCGCCGAAGCGAAGCAGACTCTTTCTCCCGCGGGGGCCGTCGAGTACGGGGAGTACACGCCCCCGGCGCTGGTGCTTGCCGAACCGCTTATTAACAGCGGTTCCGTCCCGGCTTTTTACCTGGCGGGCAGGCTCAGCCTCGCCTATGTGGGGGAGGTGGTCCGCCTGATGGGCCGCAATTCCTATGGTAATTTCGGACTTGTGGATATGGGCGGGCAGGTGATAGCGGATTCGATGAGCATGTCCATAGTGAAGCCCGGGCTTAAAGCCCCGGCGGAGGTAGTAAAATTGCTTTCGCTGGCCGCCGCGCGGGACACTTCGAGTTTCGCGAGCGAGGTCTATTTCCGCGGCCGGGTGCTGCTGGTCTCCGTCTCCAATGTTGGCGGCTCGAAATGGTGGATCTACGAAATAATGGACGCCGCCGACCTGCCCGCGCGCAAGGCTTCCTCCTGGGCCTGGCGGGTGGTTCTCTCGGGGGTTTTCCTGATCCTGCTCTTCAGCGCCGTAACCTATAAAC
Source organism: Elusimicrobiales bacterium (assembly GCA_028713125.1). GTDB lineage: Bacteria > Elusimicrobiota > Elusimicrobia > Elusimicrobiales > UBA9959 > UBA9959. The sequence goes on from JAQTOU010000002.1 coordinate 286,726, forward strand.
TGGCCCTGTACTGGCTCAAGCCGGAAAACAGGGTTTAAACCGGGCTTGGGCCTTTCGGGTAAAAAGGAAGGGCCTTTCTGCCCTCGTTCCCCGGTTTCCCGCGTGGTATAACTTCTACGATGGGGTTATACCGTCTTCTATTAAGCTCTATAAGCCTGCTGCTGCTGACGCTGCCGCCGGGCGTTCTTGCCTCCGGCCCGGAAGCTGAGCGCAGCGGCGCGTCCGCGCTGTTCGACGGGAATTCGCCGCTGCCGGCGCCCGAAGGGACGGCGGCGGGGAAAGAGCGCGACGCCAGCGCCGATTTTCTCAGGCAGATGAAGGAAGTCCTCTCCACGGGGGCCTGGGACGGGCCTTCCCCGAAAACGCGTCATTTTATCTTCAGGAATTCCGGCGAGGGCTGGACGGCGCAGGCGCAGAGCGTGGGGCTGGAGGGTTTCCTCTGGACCAAGAAAGAGCTTGAGGGAAAATACGGCGAGGCGGCCTTCTCCGGGCAGCTTAACGATTATTTCCTTTACCTGGACGGGCTGCTCAAGCCAGCCTCCTGGACGGGAGAATTGCGCGCCGCGCTTTCCGAGTTGAAAAATTCGCAGCTGCCCGACCGCGAGAAGAACGCCCGACTGAACGCCATCCTTGAAAATTACGTCTCCGGCCTGCAGGCTAATATGGAGAGATATGACGGCGCGGCCTGGGCGAAGAAAGCCCGCATCTACGAGCTTTTTCCGCGCGCCTATAACCTGGACGGCCGCCGTTCCGCCTCCGGTTTCAAGTCGCCGTCGGAGCCCTCTAAAACCCTTTTCTTCAGGGAATTCGGATCCTCTGATTTCGAAGTTATCAAGCGCATGGGGTTCGATACGGTGTGGCCCATGGGGATACTTCCGATAGGCGTGAGGGGCCAGACCGGGACCGGCGGCGGCTCGCCGTATTCTATCAGCGACCACGGAACCGTCAACCCGGACCTCGGCACCGAGAAGGATTTCAGCGATTTCGTGAAAAAGGCGCACCAGGCGGGCCTGAAAGTTATCGTGGATTTTGTCGTGAACCATACCTCGCTCGACTCCAGGCTGCTGGCGGAGAACCCGGACTACTTCGTCAGTTTCCGCTATGACGGGCCCTGCCCCAAAGACGGCTATTTCGAGAGTTACTGGAACGGAGGTAAATATTGCGTGCACCACGGCGGCTTCGAGTACGGCAACGGGGTTTCCAGCTGGATAGATACCGCCCAGGTGAATTATTCCAATACGGCGCTGCGCGCCCGTATGACGGACACCGTTAAAGGCTGGGTGACAAAGTTCGATGTGGACGGTTTCCGCGTCGACATGGCCTACCTGGCGCTGAACAACGTTTTCGCCCGCACCTGGCAGAAGAGCATGCCGCACGAAGAATTCTACCGCCAGCTCATCTGGACGGTAAAGGCGGCCAAGCCCTCCGCGGCCTTCATGGCCGAGGCTTACGCCTACCAGGAGGATCTCGGCGCCTGCGGCTTCGATACAATTTACAGCAAGCAGGAGGACGCGAGGCCGGAGGGACAGACCGGCTGGTACAATTCCACCGAGGCCGGAAGCGCGGCCCAGATCCAGAGCGCGCTCAACAGGCAGGCTTTCCTCGCCTGGCAGACGGGCGGGGCGGGCTCCGTCATGTTCATCGGCAACCACGACGAACCGGCCCCCGAGAAAATTTACGGCAAGCGCCTGCCCGCGGCTCTCGCTCTGACGCTGCTTTACCCGGGCTCCGTCATGATGTATTCCGGCGCGGAGATAGGTTACGACGCGGCCGTCCCCGCGGAGCATAAGCCGCTGCCTTTCAGCGTGCCCGCCGAGGTCGACTGGAACGGGGGGGACCCGGCCGTTAAAAACACCTATAAGGAAGCCCTGGCCCTGGCGGCCCGCGTCCGCGCGGAACTTGGTGATTACGAGATCGAGCCGCTCTGGCCGGCCCCCGGGCAGGCCTGGGCCGGCTATATACTTAAGTCCAAGGCCAAGCCCGGCATGCGGCGGGCCATTATAGGCAATATAACCTGGAACGGTACGGCGGCGGATGTTCCGCAGGCCGGGTTCAGCGGCCGCCTGGAGCCGGGAGAATACCGTCTTTTAGAGCTCCGCTGATGCCGGATTTGCTATAATTATCCGGGGATTTCCGATTTTTAACCGTCAACGAAAGGGAGGGATATGCTGCGTTCAAACCCGCATTTGATAGAGATCAATACCAGGCTGTGGCTCAAGCAGCTGCGGGTCAAGTATTCCCTGCCCGAGATGAATCTTTCCGCGGTGCCCGACGATGAATGGCAGGAGCTTCGCCACCTCGGTTTCGACATAATCTGGCTGGTCGGCGTGTGGGAGCCCAGCCCCGAATCCGAGCGCATAGCGCGCGAGGACAAGGCCCTGCTGGAGGACCTGAAAAATATCCCGCCCGGCTTCGGGCCTGAGGCCGTCGGGCCCTCTCCATATTCCGTCCACTGGTACCGCCTTAACGAAGACCTCGGCTTCGAGTGGGAGCTGAAAGCCCTCAAGGAGAAGCTTAACTCCATGGGCATGAAGCTGATGGTCGACCTGGTCTCCAACCATACCGCGAAGGACAACCCCTATATAAAAGAGTGCCCGGACTGTTTCATAAACGGTACGGAAGATGATTTCAAAGCGCACCCGGACTGGTTCTTCGAAATGGCCGACGGGGAGAAAAAGCGCTATATAGCCTATGGGCGCGATCCCAATTTCCCTCCCTGGACGGACAGCGCCCAGCTCAACTATTTCAACCCGGCGACCCGGGAACGGATGCTTTCCGTGCTCCTGCGGATCGCCGACATGGCCGACGGCGTGCGCTGCGACATGGTGATGCTGACGCTTAACGAGATCCACGATACTACGTGGGGCCCTCTTCTCAGCCGCGGCGGCTACAAGCGCCCCCAGGACGAGTTCTGGGAGAGCGCTATCAAGGCGGTGACCGAAAAACACCCCGGTTTCATCTTCCTGGCCGAAGTTTATTGGGGACTCGAGTGGCGCGTGCAGCAGATAGGCTTCGATTATACCTATGATAAGGGCACCTATGACCGTCTCCGCTTCCAGGGAGCGCAGGAGCTGCGCGGCCACCTGCGGGCCGAGAAGCTTTACCAGAAGCGCTCAGCGCGGTTCATAGACAACCACGACGAGCAGCCCTCGATCAGCGTTTTCGGCAGGCAGAAATCCCTGGCCGCCGCTGTCGTGGTCGCCACTATAAAGGGCCTGCGGTTCTACAATGACAACCAGGTGGACGGCATAAAGATGCGCATCCCGCTGCAGCTCAATGAACTTTATGAGCGGACTCCCGACCAGGAAGTGAAGAAGTTTTACGCCAAGCTGCTGAAGATCACCGACCACCCCGCTTTCCACGGGGGGGAGTGGGCGCTGATCGACGTGCGCCCCTGCGACCAGGAAAACACCACCAACGCCAATATGCTGGCCTGGTCCTGGGCCCAGCGCCGGACCCTCAAGGTCATAGTGGTGAATTATTCAGCCGAGGTATCCTGCGGCGTGGTGAACGTCAATATCAAGAGCGAGGGCGAGACCACCGCCATCTTCGAGGAGCTCTCCGACCGCTTCTTCTCCTTTAAATCCTCCGAGCTGGCCGGCGGCCTCCGCCTCCAGCAGATGCCCCCCTACTCCGCCTACATCTTCGACGTAGAATTCTAAAACTTAGCGTTAAGCGAAAGGCCGGCGGATATCCGCCGGCCTTTTCTTTATAACGGACCGCGAGATGCGAAGTCGGGGCGGCAAGGGTATGGGCCCGGCGGGCGCGCTATCGGCCACACCGTGGCCGCGCTCACCCCTCGGCCTCCGCTCTTACGTAAGCTCCGGCCTGCGGGAAGGCCCGCCGAACCCATACCCTTGCCACCCCTCCGCTCATGTTTCCAATCAGCACATCTTACGTTAGGCTGCGTAGCCTGGCGGAGACCGTGGGGGCAGGGTTAGCAAAACCTTCCGTAGGACGAGGCTTGCGTAGCGCCGAGGACGGAGGAGGAGCGAGGCCACGATGTGGCCGAGCGCGTTTTGCGTTCCTGCCCCCACGGTAGGCCGCCCAGCAGTCTGTATGCAATGCAGTGTTTACCAAGGAGCAGTGCGGTGTCGCTTACGGTTCGCGGGCGAGGGTGTAGGCGGCGACGGAGCGGGCGCCGGCTTTTTTTAGTTCGGAGGCGAGTTCGTCGAGGGTGGCGAGGGTGGTGGCTACGTCGTCGACGAGGAGGATGTTGCGGCCTTTCACGAGTTCGGGTTTGGCGACAGCGAAGGCGCCGGAGATGTTGGCTTTTCTTTTTTCTTTGGAGAGGGTGGTCTGGCTACGGGTGTTCCTGGTCCTGGTCGAGACGTCCTTCAGGTGGAAAAGATTGCAGTGGGCCGCGAGGGCGGCGGCCAGGAGCTCGGCCTGGTTGAAGCCGCGCTCCCTGCGCTTGGCCGGGTGCAGCGGTACCGCTACGGAAAAATTGTAGGGGGCAAGCTCGGGGAAACCGGTAAAGGCGTCGGCCATTTCGGCGGCCAGGAATACCGCCAGGTCTTCTCGCGCCCTGTATTTGAAAGTGTGGACCAGCGAGCGCAGCTGGGGGTTGAAGACGAAGGCCGAGCGGGCCAGGGCCAGCGAACGCGGGGCCCCGCCGCGGCAGTCGCGGCAGGCCCGGCCGCCGTCGTCCAGGGGCAGCCCGCAGACCTCGCAGCGAAGCTCCGGGAGCGGTTCAAGCAGTGCGGTGCAGCCTGGGCAGAGCGGCTTGGACTCCAGGTAATGCAGGTCCAGCCCGCAATGCGCGCAGGGCCGCGGCAGCAGCGCGTTCAAAAGCCACTTCCCGGCCTTAATAATTCCCGATTTCATTCTTCCCCCGACCCCCCGGATTCCCGACTCCCCCGAATTTAGAACTGGAACGTCAGCGTGCTCCCGGCCTGGTAGGAAAGATATTCTTCCTGCTTCAGATACTTATGCCAGAAGCGCTGGAGCCCGGCGTTGAAAGTCAGGCGGAGGTTCTTCGCCGCTTCATAGTCCGCGCTTGAGTTGAGCGAGAACAGCCGGTTATTGTCCGCGATGGTAATTGGCGAGGACTTGATCGCGTAGCTTAGCGTCGTCGTCCAGACTATCCGGTTGGTGAAAAGTATGGCCTTCTTCATGAAAGGGAGCTTCAGGCCTTTAGGCAGCTGGAAGTCGGACTTTATCAGCATGCTGGGCGTTATCGTCCTGGTATTCGCCGTTATCACGCCCAGGGCGGCCTTGGTTTTGTCGGAGGCATAATCCATCTTCGGGGTGAAGCGGAATTTCTTGTAGTCGAAAGTTCCCTGCAGCGTGGCGTCGTCATGTCTGGTGACCTGGGTGAGCTGGTTCACGCGCAGGTCCTTCTTGTCGGTGAGGCGCAAATTGTAGCTGGCGGCGGTATCTATCTTGTTGAGGAGCTTGAAGCGCAGGTCGGTCCCGTAGGTCCCGGAGGTGTCGAGGGAAACCGCCTTTACCTCGTTGGTGTTGCGGGAATACTTCAGGTTGATGGTGGCGCTCTGCGCCCAGCGGCGGGCCCGCACCAGGGTTTCTAGCTGCGAGAGGGACAGTATCATGTCAGGGAAGGTGCGGTTGACGCTTTTTGAAATGGTCCCGGTCACTTCGGAGCGCTGCACCGAGTTGCTGAAATTATTGGTCAGCGAAAGAGTGTTGAGCGGCGCCGCCGAGCCCTTGAAGCTGTAGCCCTCGAAAGGCTGCCAGCGCTGCGTGGAACTTACCGTGTCGCGCAGCGTGACGGAATTGCGCAGCGCGAAGCGGCTGGCGGGTCTCATGGAGTCCCTCAGCCAGAGGCGTGACCTGGTATTGTATTCCTTCTCCACGTTGGTCCAGGAGTCGCCGTCCTGGATCTGGTAGTTGGAGGAAAGAACCATGGAGCGCAGCAGGCGGTTGCGGGGGATGAGGTCGTTCAGATTGAGGGTGAGGCTCACGCCGCCCTGCGCGGTGCGGTTCACGCTCTTGATGCTGCCGGTATTGAAGACCGCCGAAGACTGCGCCACCGTGACGGTGGTGATATTCAGATTGTTGCTCTCCATGGTGGTGACGGAGTAGTTAGCCGACGGGTTCAGCCAGCGCGCTATCAGAAGGTTGGAGTTCAGGTCCACGGTCTGCTGCATGGACTTGTTATAGCGCTCCGATTTAAGCGGGTCTGAAAGCGGCGCGCGCTCCTCCCTGGCGGTCTGCAGCGAATAGCCCGGATTTAAGGAGGAACCGTTCCAGGGGATGAAGGAGAGCTTCGCGCCGTAGACGTCGGTGCGCTCCTTGGTTTCGAACAGGCCGCCCGTCGCCATCAGGCGGCCGGCGTCATAGTTGACCTTGCTGCTGCCCAGCGAATAATTAAGGTTGATCGAGCGCGGCAGCACCGGCAAGGCGCCCGGCACCGAATAGGCCAGGTTCGCGGCGTAAAGGTCCCTGTCGTCCCTGCGGCTGAGCAGGCTGTAGTCGGTTACGCCCTTTGAGTAGTTGAGGCCGAGCTTGGGCAGCGCCCCGATACTGAGGTTGCCGGAGGCCGTACCGTCGAATTTCTTCACGCGCCCCTGCTGCAGGGAATTTACCAGGTTGTTCGATCCGGTGACCAGCGTATTTGGCGTCACTGTCACCTGGCGGGCGGCCGTGATGTTCACCGGGAAGAAGGCCATCCGGGTGATATTGAGGTAGCCGGTCTGCTGCTCATTGTCCTGGTTGGCGATAGCGGTGACCGGTGTCTGGAAACTGCGGTCCACGTAGCGGTGCTTGCCGCCGAAGCTGAGCCAGCCGGGGATCTCGAAAGCGCCCTCCACTTTGCGGGCATTGCCTATGCGCATGAGCGGAGCGGCCACGTGCAACTCGTTGAAATAAACCACGCCTGTGTGGGAGTTCCCGTCCTTGGCCTCGATACCTACGATGAACTGCGGCACCTGCTGGAGGCTGGGGGTTCCGCGGGAGGAGATCTCCACTCCCAATGTGGACGGGACCCAGATATCCGGTATCTTGTCTCCGGATATATCCTCCTGTGCTACGGTGATAAGTTTCCAGCCGGTGAAGTTAAGCGGCACCGAGGCCTTGAAGTAGTTGTTGATGTCGCCGGCCTGGATAAAGAACGAGGCTCCTGTATTTATGCCGCTCTCGCTTTTTACGAGGAAGCGGACTTTCTCGTGCTGGGAAATATCTATTGCCGTAGTGAACTTGCGGTAGACATAGACCGTGGAGGTTGAATCGATATTGGCGTAGTTCAGCGCCAGGGACTGCTCCGTGAGGGAGCTCGAATTGCTCTTCTGCTTCTGCTCGGAAGCGGAGCCATAGAGGTCGTTATAGACGGCGGTCGCGTCTCCTCCCGCCTCGTGGATGGGCGTATAGCCCGGGTTATCCAGGTTGTTGACCCCTATGGCCTCAAGGGAACCCGTATTGGTGCTTGACTGTACGGTCCAGGTGTTGCCTACGGCGGAGATGCGGGCGATCTTGATCACCCCGGCGGCCGCCGACAGGGCGCCCTTGCGCAGCGTGATGCGCACCTGTTTTATGGCGTTCCATTTGTAGGTGTCGGTGGAAGTTATCGCCAGCGGCTTGTACAGCGTATGCCATTTGCCGTCTGTAAAGTCGATGCGGTTCTTCAGGGCGTTGGAGTCTCCGGTGTCTATGAACTTAGAGCCGTTCACGTAGCCGAAGCTGCCGCCGGTAAAGTCCTGCGCGTCGAGGCGGCCGTTCTTGTTGAGGTCTTCCGAATCCAGGCGGCCGTTGGCCGCGCCGTAGCGCTTTTCGCTGGAACCGACTTTGTAAAGCCAGCCGATATCCTCCGAGCTGGAAACCTGCTCGTCGCAATTGAGGTCCTCGCTTTTCGGGGAGTGGTTGAGCACCAGACCGGAAGCGCAGGAAAAACTCTGGCCGCCGCTATTGTCCGCGTCCTCGGTTATCTGGCCGAGGTGGATGTTGAACTCCGGGCCGTCGCTGGCGCCGGAGACCACCAGTTCCAGGACGTTCTTCTGGGAAAAATCCAGCCCGGTGGCGGAAAGCGGGTAGACTATGGACACCTCGGTGGAGATGTTGAAGTCGTACTTGAAGTCCAGCACCTGCTGCGAGCCTTCGGAGGAAGAGGCGGGGTTTATATCGCGGGCCTTCACGTTCTCATTGTACCAGTCCAGCGCCAGCGGGTCGGCCGGGCCCTCTTTCGGGTTGGCCGCTATAAACCAGAAGTTCTTGTCCATCGACGGGGAATCTTCCTGCTTTACCCCTTCCATATTGTCTATCAGCGCGAAGTCGTTCAAGTTGGGGTTAAGGCGGCTCTGCGCGGCCTCGACGCCGAGGGTGGTCCTCAGGCCCAGCAGGTTCAGGCCCTTAAGCTGGGCGTCGCCTTCGTAGACCATCATGCTGTTCGTGAGGTCGGTGATGTTCGGGACGGTGTTGGATTTTATCCCGCCCTGGTAGAGCAGCGTGGAGCCGACGGAGAAATGGTTCCCGAAGTCGTATGAGATCCGGCCGCCGACCAGGGACTGGTTGCCCACCCCGCCGAAGGGGGAGACCTCGTAGACGATCTCTATCTTTGAGTCCTGGCCCACCCGCTCCGGGTAATAGAAAGTTATGAAGCCGGAGTCGTAGTCTATGAAGTATTCCTCGTTGCGGCCCAGCTTCTTGCCGTCCACGCGCACCACCTCCGACTGCAGCACGATGCTGGGCTCCAGCAGGAAGGTCTTGAACCTGAAGGAATATTCCACGCGGATCACGCGCTTCGAGCTAGGCGCCGCGGAGTAGATCTGCGGGTCCTCTACCGAAGGGTCGGTTTCGGAAACGAAAGGGTTCACCAGTTTGAATATGCCCTGCTCGAAATCCACCTCTATAGTGTCGGGGTATTTCGGCATGGGCTTCGTGACGGTGGGCAGGACCTCGGTGCGGTTCAGGTCCTGCACTTTCAGCGTGAAACTCCCGCTGCCGTTGTCGCGCACGATATTGGACTGGCCGATGGAATAATACGTTTTCAGCTCGCGCTTATGAGAGACCTGGAGCGCGGCCAGGGCCGTGTCCGAGGAAAGGGCGATATCGCTGGGGGTTTTTATTATGGCCGGGAAGATCTCCCCGGCCAGGGCGTCGGCGGTTATGGAAGAAGTCGAGCCGTTCTGGGAAAGGAAAGTGCCGCCCGCGTTCTGGTAATCTATTATCACCACTTCCTGCGGGTTGAGCGTGCGGTTGAATGTGACCAGGCCCTTCGAGTAGTCCATCACGTAATCTATGCCGGGGCTCAGGAGCGTGAAGCGGCCGGTATAGGAGGAGGTCTGGACGGCCATGTCCTTGCCGGTCATGGCGAAAACGGTGACGCCGTCCACCTGGGCCAGGGTCTGCTGGTCTATGTAGACGCGCTCCGTGCCGGACTTTATGGGCAGGCGCGAAGTGTTGCCGAAGGAGACGTCGTAATATTTGCGGCGCAGGTAATTGGTGTCCAGGATGTCCACGCCCTGGGACTGCGTATTGCCGGTGAACTGCCTGGTCTTGGTCAGACCTTTGGTGCGGGAGCCCACGAAGGTCATCTTCAGGCGGTTGGTCTTTAGGTCCGCCCTGATGCCGAACAGCTGCTTGTTGTAGGAGACGAACTCGGTGGCCGGCAGCGAGAGGTCGATGTCGCCGAACGAGACGTTCTGGACCACCTCGTTGGGGTCGCCCTGGTAGACGACGGAGATGTCCTGCTTGTCCAGCTTCGTGTCGTCGTAGTCCACGTTGACCGTGATCTTCTGGCCGACCTTGCCCTGCATGCGGACCTGCATCTGCTGGGTGATCTCGAACAGGCTGAGGCTGCGCGCCCTGGTGGCGGTGGTCTGCTCGTTAAGGAATTTCTTGCCGCTGTAGCTGACGGCTATGACCTTGCGGCCGGTCACGGAGAGGCTGGTCCCGGATTCGCGGAACTCCACCTGCTGCTCGGGGGCGGCGGGCTCTTCCGAGTAGGTGGCGGTGGAAGGTAGGGGGGCCAGCTCCTCGCGGCGGAAGCGGCCCGTCTCCACGGCCTCGCGCGCGGAGTTCCAGGAGTCACCGCTGTAGGAAAAGGGCATGTCTTCCGTGATCCCGCCTTCCGTCCCGCTTTCGGCGGCGGTGGAAAGCTCCGCGTCCCCGAGGATCTTGCCCGGGTCCTTTCTTTCCAGCAGCAGGAAGCGGCCGCCCGAGGAAGAGGGCGGCGTGAAGTCCTGCGCGCGCAGCGGGGCCGCGCAGGCCAGGGCCGCGAGTAGAAGGATCGTTTTTGCTGTCGCTTTCACGTGTATAGTAATATAAAGCCGTAAAGCCGGCCCGGTTTTCCGGGCAGGCAAAAACAGCGGCCGCCGTTAAAGATTTCCACGGCGCCGTCGATATATAATAGAATAAATAAATGCCCGTGCCTATAGCCCGTCTTTATATTTTAAGGGTGTTCGCCAAATTCCTTGGGCTTTCCCTTTTTGTCTTCATCTCGCTGCTGCTGATGCTCAACTTCGTGCAGGTGATAAACCAGGGCGTCCTCTCGGGCTTTTCTTTCTACTTCCTCGCCAAGAGCATGCTTTACCTGCTGCCGAACATCCTGGGCATGTCGCTGCCGCTCGCCTTCCTGCTGGCCATGCTGCTGAGCCTGGGGCAGATGTCGCAGGACGGGGAAATAATAGCGCTGCGCGCCGGCGGTTTCTCTTTCTATGAGATCTTTTCCTTCGTGTTCTACTCGGCGCTGCTGTCCTCGCTGCTCCTCCTGGCGGTGAATAACTGGCTGGGGCCCGTGGCTTTCCAGCGCTCCACCGACTACACGATCTCGATGCTCAACAGGGTCACGAAGATCGAACTGAAGCCTCGCACTTTTCAGAACATCTCGGACTGGGTGCTTTACGCCGCCGAGGTAAACTCGCTAGGCGGGGAGATGAAGGGCGTAAAACTGGTCAGGCGGATAAACAAGGAGGATGAAAACCCGGCCTTCGTCAACAAGATAAACGCCGCCTCGGGCCGCTACAGGATGGTGAACGAAAGCGGCCTGGAGCTGGAGCTCATGAACGGCCAGCTCAGCCAGACTGACTGCAAGAACCCGGAGAAACTTCTTTACGGGAGGTTCGCTTCCTACAAGACCCTGCTGCCGTTCTTTTCGGCGAACGCCGCCGGGCGCAAGCTGAACCAGAGGGAGATCTCCACCCCGGGCCTGCTGGCAAAGCTGGAGGCGGGGATAAACGACCCGCAGATCGCGGCCAAATACCGCATCGAGATCGCTTCCCGCTTCGCGCTCGCGCTCGCGCCGCTGGTCTTTTTCCTGGTGGGCGCGCCGCTCGGCGTGGCGCTGGACAAGCGCGGCCGCTCCGCCGGTTTCGGGCTGAGCCTGCTTATTATTTTCTTTTACTACGGGCTTACAATAAGCGGCATGGTGCTTTCCCGCAAATACGAGGGGCTTTTTCCCTGGGCCATCTTCGCTCCCGCGCTGCTGACCGGCGGCGCCGGCCTCTGGCTGTGGAGGCAGAAGCTTTACGCGAAATAATCCCATGGGCAAAATATTTTACAGATATATCGCGCGCAGCTTCTGGGGCCCTTTCGGCTTCGGGCTGGGTGTTTTCTGTCTGCTCCTTATCTTCGGCAGCCTTTTCGACAAGCTCAATTTTTTCATGAAGAGCGGCGCTGGCGCCGGGCTTTTCTTCAGGTATATCCTTTACCAGGCGCCCTATTTCATAGTCAAGATGACGCCGATGGCGACCTTGCTGGCCGTGCTGTTCACTTTAGGGGGCATGATGTCGAAGGGCGAATGGAAGGCCGGCCTTGCCGGCGGCTGGCGTCCTTTCGACATGCTCAAGCCGCTGCTGGCCTGTGCGCTGCTGGCGGGGCTGGGGCAGCTGGTCCTCCAGGAAACCGCCGCGCCGGACCTCTATATGCGCGCGGAATATCTTTTCGAGGGCAAGCTGCGCGGCCGCGACGACTGGCAGCGGCTGGTGAGGAAAGACGTGTCTTTTTCCGCCGGGGACGAGGTTTTCGTGACAGCCCACCTTTTCGACGGGCGCCACAAGACGATGGAGAGGGTGATCGCCAATATCTATAAGGACGGGCGCCTTTCGCTGGAGATAAACGCCGCCTCCGCCGGCTGGCGGCCGGACACGGGTCAGTGGACTTTCCTGGACGGGGTCACGATACAGTACGACGGCGACCAGAAGCCCTCCGTCAAGCGCTTCGAGAGCTACCAGTCGGCTATCTCGGTGCGGCCGGAAAACCTCGTGCTCGAGAAGCTCGTGCCGGACGGAGTTTCGACTTCCCAGGTGTTCGACCGCCTGCGCCGCCTGGAGGCGGTGGGCGCCCCGGCCTCGGCGGAGCGGACTCTGCTCTGGGTGAAGCTCGCCGCGCCGCTGGCCAACCCCGCTATGGCCCTGATCGGCGCCGCTATGGTCCTGCTCGCCCGGAAGAACAACCGCTATTTCAGTTTCGGGCTGGCCGTCGGTCTCGGCTTTTTCTTCTGGGCGGTCGTAATAATGGTGCAGGAGGCCGGCAACGCCGAGCTGCTGCCCCCTTACTTGGCCGGCCTGGGCCCGGCCGCGCTGTTCGCGCTGGTGTCTTTGTGGGGCTTGCGCCGCGCCAGGGCGATCTAGAGAACCTTTCCGAACAAATAAAAGTCCCCGCCGTATTTCATACTGGCGGGGACTTCTATTTGCGGCGACTGCCGCTTTATTTGACCATCTTCTTCGCCGCTTCGGCGACTTTCTCCGCCGTCAGGCCCAGCGCGGCGTATACCTGTCCTGCCGGGGCGGATTTCCCGAAGGTATCGATGCCTATCGCCTCCGAATCCGGCCCGGCCAGGTCGCTCCAGCCGACGGTGCGGCCGGCCTCGAGGCACAGTTTCGGCAGGCCGGGGATCATCACGGAATTGCGGTAGGCCTGGTCCTGCTCTCGGAAAAGCTCGAAGGAGGGTACGGAGATTATCCTGGCCGCGATGCCCTGTTTCTCTAGGATCGCCGCGGCTTCGAAAGCCAGGGAAACCTCGGAGCCGGAGGCTATCAGCTCCAGCGTAGGGACGGTCGAAGGGCCGCGCAGGAGGTAGGCTCCGCGCTTCACGCCTTCGGCTATTTTCTCGCGGTATTGGGTGTAAAGCGGCAGCTTTTGCCGCGTAAGCGCGAGGCAAGCCGGGCGCTTGGAACGCACCGCGGCCTCCCAGGCGTAAAGCGTTTCCCAGGCGTCGGCGGGGCGCAGGACCAGCAGGCCCGGGATCAGGCGCAGGCTCATCAGCTGCTCCACCGGCTGGTGGGTCGGGCCGTCCTCTCCCACGCCGATGCTGTCGTGGGTGAAGACGAAGATGGAAGGGGTCTGCATCAGCGCCGCCAGGCGTATGGAGGGGCGCATATAATCCGAGAAGATCAGGAAGGTGGCGCCGAAGGGTATGAGCCCGCCGTGCAGGGCGAGGCCGTTCACGATGGCGGCCATCCCGTGCTCGCGGATGCCGAAGTGCAGGGTGCGCTCAGGTTCTTTTGTGAAATCCGTCTTGTTGGACGGGCCCAGGTCAGCCGAGCCGCCGGTGAAACCGGGCAGCGCGTCCGCTATCAAATTGATCACCTTGCCCGAGGCCTCCCGCGTAGCCATCGGCTTGTCGAAGAAAGAATCCTCCGGTTTGAAAAGTCCCTCGGGTATCTCGCGGCCCAGCATGGCCTTGGCCAGCTCGGCTTTTTCCGGCATGGCCGCGGTGTAGTTCTTCCACAGTTTCAGCCAGCGCTTCCGGTCCTTCTCGCCGGCCTCGGCCTGTTCGGAGAACCGCGCGCGCGCCTCTTCCGGCACGAAGAAAGGCTCCGTGGAGGGCCAGTTCAGCGCTTTCTTGGTGGCGAGGATCTCGGCGGGCTTGAGCGGTTCGCCGTGGACGCAGCTGCTGTCCTGCTTCGGGCTGCCGAAGCCGATATGGGTCTTTACGATTATCATCGACGGCTTTTCTGTTTCGCGCTTCGCTTTCTTTATGGCGGCGTCGATCTCGTCAAGGTTATTGCCGTCCTCCACTTCCAGCACCTGCCAGTCCTGGGACTGGAAGCGCTTTTTCATGTCCTCGTTGAATGACAGGCTGGTGGCGCCCTCTATCGTGATGCTGTTGGAGTCGAAAAGGCAGATCAGCTTGCCGAGCTTGAGATGACCGGCGAGCGAGGCCGCCTCGTAAGAGACGCCCTCCATCAGGTCCCCGTCTCCGCAGAGCACGTAGGTGAAGTGGTCGACGAGGGAGAACTCGGGGGTGTTCAGCTTTTTCGCCATCATCTGTTCGGCCCAGGCCATGCCCACGGCGTTGGCGAAGCCCTGTCCGAGCGGGCCGGTGGTGGTCTCCACGCCCTTGGTGTGGCCGTATTCGGGATGGCCGGGCGTGAGGCTGTCCAGCTGGCGGAATTTCTTCAGGTCGTCCATCGTCAGGCCGTAGCCGTAAAGGTGGAGCATCGAGTAGAGCATGGCCGAACCGTGCCCGGCGGAGAGCACGAAGCGGTCGCGGTCGAACCAGTCGGGGTCGGAGGGGACGAATTTGAGGTGGCCGGCCCAGATGGCGTAGGCCATCGGCGACGCGCCGAGCGGCAGGCCCGGGTGGCCGGAATCGGCCTGGCCGACCATGTCTATGGAAAGCGTACGAAGGGTGTTAACGCACAGGGTATCGGTAGCGTCGAATTTCATTTTTTCTCCAGTAATTTAATTTTCCACGCCTGCAAAGCTATTATCGTCTTGGCGTCCTTGATAACGCCTCTCTTCACAAATCCCAGGGCCTTTTCGAAGGGCATGATCTCGACGTTGACGAACTCGTCCTCATCGAGGTTCTGCTGTATGCCGCCGCGCAGCCCGGAAGCCGTATAAATATGAAGCACTTCGTTCGAAAAAGCGGTGGTGGGCCAGAAAGTAATAAGCGGCTTAATACTGGCGGCGGTATAGCCCGTTTCTTCCTTAAGCTCCGCCTTGACCCGCCCGAGCGGCTTATCCGAAACGGAGTTCAGTTTCCCCGCCGGAATTTCCAATGTAGCTTCCGCCACAGGATACCTGTACTGCCGCACAAGGACAACTCTACCGTCGTCCAGCACCGGCAGCACGGCCACGGCCCCGGGATGCGCCATGAAAGCCCGCGTCGCCATCTTCCCGTTCGGCAGCGTCACCGTATCCGCCCTGAAATCCACCACCCCCGAATACAACACGCGCTTCTTATGAAAATTTTCCTTAAGCCCCGCATGCTTGTCTTTCTTTAATGCCATCCTCCAATTATATAATTTCCGTAAAACTTCCTCGGCTCAATAATTAATCAAGCGACAGCGTAAATCAGTTTCGACGGAAAGTTAATACTTCAAATTGCTTGGGCGGCCTACCGTGGGGACGGGAACGCAAAACCGTAGTCCCCAAGGGTGGCAAGGGTATGGGCCCGTCGCTCACGGCGTCGCGCACACCGTGCGCGCCTCCTCTCTCGGCCTCCGCGCTTACGCAAGCGTCGGCCTCCGAGAGGTCGCTCCGAACCCATACCCTTGCCACCCTCGATGGTTCCACGATTTTGCTGGGAAGTAATGGAGGGGGAGACCGCGGGGGCAGGATAAGAAAAACCGTCGTTGAGCCTGCCGGTTGCATAGCCCGGCGGGCGAATACCGAGTGAGGCCACGGTGTGGCCGAACGTGTTTTTCGTTCCTGCCCCTGCGGTAGGCCCCCGACTTGGCATCTCGCGGTCCGTTTCCCCAATCAAAATATCCACTTGCCTCCTGCAAATTCCGTACTAGCCCTATTTATTTATATAATTAAGACCTACGGGTTTGTTCGACCACCGTTGATTTCTCTTTACATATATTAATGCAACCAAGTTTCATTCATCTTCATAATCACTCCGAGTACTCGCTGCTTGACGGGATGCTGCGCATTACCGACGGGCACGGGAATCCCTCGGATTTCCTCAAGGGACTGGCCGCCCATCCCGGGAACGCCCTCGCCATCACCGACCATGGCAATATGTACGGCGCCATGGAGTTCTATTTCATGGCCAAGAACCTCGGCCTAAAGTCCATCCTCGGCTGCGAATGCTATATCACCCGCGGCTCCAGGAAAGACAGGGACAAGAGCCAGGGCCGCCGCGAGAACGGGCATATGACCGTCCTCGCCAAGAACGCCGCCGGCTACCATAACCTCATCAAGATGGTCTCCGCCGCCTACCTCGAAGGCTTCTACCATGACCCCCGCATAGACGCCGAGCTCCTCGCCAAGCATTCCGAAGGCCTCGTCTGCCTCTCCGGCTGCCTCAAGTCCCACATAGCCAGGAATTGCGCCGAGGGCCATCTGGACGAAGCCGCCAAGATAGCCATGGAGTACCAGGATATCCTCGGTAAAGGCAATTTCTACCTCGAGCTCATGGACCACGGCATCCCCGAAGAGACCGCCGCCATGGCCGGCCTCATCGAGATCTCCAAGCGCACCGGCATCCCCATGGTGGCCACCAACGACTGCCACTATCAGAAAAAAGAGGACTGGGAAGCCCACGAAGCCCACGTCTGCATCTCCACCGGCAAAACGCTGGACGACCCCGACCGGATGAAGCAGACCCAGCACGAGCTTTACTACAAGTCCCCGGAAGAGATGATAAAGCTCTTCTCCCACACCCCCGAGGCCATAAAGAACACCCTGCACATCGCCTCCATGTGCGACCTCAAGCTGGAGACCGACAAGCTCTACCTGCCCTCTTTCGACGTCCCGCCCGAGTTCAAGGCGAAGAACCCCGACGCCCCGGATTTTTATTACCTCAAAGAGCTTTGCGAAGCTGGCCTCAAGAAGAAAGTCCCCAATGCCGGGGAAGACTACCGCAAGCGCCTCGAGTTCGAGCTCGGCGTCATCAGGAGCATGGGCTTCTCCAGCTACTTCCTGATCGTCATGGATTTCATAAACCACGGGCGCAGCATCGGCGTGCCCGTCGGGCCCGGCCGCGGCTCGGGAGCCGGCGCGCTGGTGGCCTACACGCTGGACATCACCAGGGTGGACCCGCTGCCCAACGGCCTGCTCTTCGAGCGCTTCCTGAACCCCGGCCGCAAGAGCATGCCCGACCTCGACATCGACTTCTCGGACGAAGGCCGCGAGAAGGTCGTCCAATACGTGCGGGAAAAGTACGGCTCGGCGCGCGTGGCCAATATCATCACCTACGGAACCATCAAGGCCAAGAGCGCCATCCGCGACGTTGGCCGCGTGATGAACATCCCTCTCACCGAGATCAACGCTATAGCCAAGCTGGTCCCCGCCGATCCAAAGGCCACGCTTTATAAAGCCCTCAACGAGGTCAACGAGCTGAAGGAGTACGGCCGCGACCCGAAGATCAAGAAGCTGTTCGACATAGCGCTGAAGGTGGAAGGCCTCAGGCGCCACACCGGGGTGCACGCGGCCGGCGTCGTGATCTCCAAGGAGGAGATCACCAATTACGTGCCGCTTTCCAACCGCAATACCAAGGAAATAGTCACCACGCAGTACGACGGGAACATGCTGGGCAGCCTCGGCATGCTCAAGGTGGACTTCCTCGGCCTGCGCACCCTGTCCGTCATCGAGACCGCCTGCGAGTTCCTGCGCGCGGCCGGCAAAAAAGATTTCGACATCTATTCCATCCCGATGGACGACAAGAAGACCTTCGACCTGTTGTGCGAGGGCAAGACCACTGGCGTGTTCCAGCTGGAAAGCGACGGCATGAAGAAGCTGGTGAAGGGCCTCAAGCCCACCGTCTTCAGCGACATCGCCGCCCTCGTCGCCCTGTACCGCCCCGGCCCCATCAATAGCGGGATGCTCGAGACTTTCGTGGAGCGCAAGCACGGCCGCAAAAAGATCACCTACGACCACCCGCTGCTGGAGCCCATCCTGAAGGACACTTACGGCACGATGGTCTACCAGGAACAGGTGATGGAGATAGCAAAGAGCCTGGCGAAGTTCACCCCGAGCGAGGCCGACGATTTCCGCAAAGCGATGGGCAAGAAGAAGCTCGACGTGATGGAGAAGATGCGCTCCAAGTTCGTCGACCAGGCCAAGTCCAAGAGCGATATCCCCAACAAGCTTTCCACCAAGATCTTCGACCAGATGGCGCAGTTCGCCGAGTACGGCTTCAATAAGTCGCATTCCGTCGCCTATGCCCTGGTCGCCTATCAGACCGCCTGGCTGAAGGCCAATTACCCGGTGGAGTTCATGGCCGCCCTGCTCACCAGCGAGATAGGCAAGAGCGCCGTCAACTCCGAGGAGAAGGAGAACAAGCTGGTCACTTACATAGGCGAAGCCCAGGACATGGAGATAGGCATCCTGGGCCCGAGCGTAAACCGTTCCCAGAAGAAGTTTTCGATAGAGGACCAGCAGGGCAAACCCGCCATCCGCTTCGCGCTGACCGCCGTAAAGAACGTCGGAGAAGGCGTGGTGGAGACCCTGGTGGCCGAGCGGGACAGGAACGGCCCGTTCCGCTCCTTCGAGGAATTCACCCTGCGCGCGGACTCCAAGCAGCTGAACAAGCGCGTGGTGGAATCGCTGGCCAAGGGCGGGGCCTACGACGGCTTCTATCCCGCCGAGAAGCCCGAGATCTCCCGCACCAAGGCGATGGCCGCCGTGGAAGCCTTCTGCGGCGGCAAGATAGCCGACATCAACCAGGCCATGCTCTTCGGGGAGGAAAAGAAGGCCTCCGCGGTGATGAGCGAGCACGCGCTCCTCAAGAACGAGCGCGAAGTACTCGGCTTTTATTTCTCCGGCCACCCGCTGAACAGTTACCGCCGCCACCTCGCCATGGTCTCCAGCGCTCAGGCCGATAAGGTGCTGGCCGGCGGTTTCGAGGAGGGAGCCATGGTCCGCCTCGCCGGGATAGTGGCCCAGTTCAAGAATATCCAGACCAAGAAGACCGGGGAGGCGATGGCCAAGTTCGAGGTGGAGGACCTGACGGGGAACGTCGGGATCTGCCTTTTCCCGAAGAAATACAAGATCTACGGCTCCCAGCTGGGGCCGAACAAGATAGTGGTGGTGCTGGGTAAGGTTCAGAAGTCGGATTTCGGCGAGCAGAACTACGAGCTGATCGCCGAAGAGGCTTACGGCCTCTTCGACGCCATGAATAAGTGGGCGCGCGGCCTGGTGCTGAACCTGCCCGAGGGCATACTTTTCGACGAAAAGCAGCTGCAGGAACTGAGAACAACGCTGGGTAAGAACCACGGCGAGTGCCCCGTGCATTTCCAGGTGAACGCCAAGGGGCGCGGAACCTTTATGATAGAGACGACGGAGAAAGTGCTGCTCAGCGACGCCCTCCTCCACGAAATAGAGCGGCTGCTGGGCGACAAGTCGTGGAAAGTGAAAGCGGGGTCTGAAATTTAGGTTAATGCAAAATACAAGGAAGGAAAGATGAAAAAAATAAACTGCGTTCTGGCCCTGCTGCTGCTGGCGGCCATTCCCGCTGCGGCCGCCAAGGATAAAGACAAGGGCGAGTCGGTGGTCATCCCCGATGTGGAGATGATAGATATCCCGACCGCCGGGATACTCGACTATTACGGCTTTATGCTTAAGACCCGCTTCTATACCGGCGGCGGCGTGCTGGGCGGCCTGAACTTCGGGGTGCAGGAGCGGCTTAATATCGGCGCCTCCATGTCGGTGGACAAGCTGATCGGCTCTGAATCCGGCATAAAGATGCGCCGTCCGGAAATACAGGTGAAATTCCGCTTTTACGACGGAGGCTATTATATCCCCGCCGCCGCCGTCGGCTACGACGGGCAGGGCTATTACTATAACGCCGCGGACAAGAAATATCTCGAGAAGGGCAAGGGGCTCTACCTCGCGGGCTCGAAAGAGATCGGCTTGGCCGGCCTGGCGCTCCACGGCGGCCTGAACGTGCCCGATTTCGACAATAACTACCTTTTCGGCTTCCTCGGCGTCAACTATACGCTGGAGGACAAGATCGCCTTCATGCTGGAATTCGACAGCCTCTTCCACAGCGACGACCCTTCCAGGTTCAACGCCGGGATCCGCCTTTACGTCACGCCGTATTTCCAGCTGGACATGGGCATGCGCGAGATAGGCCGCAACGGGAAGTTCGCCAACGGCTTCCAGCGCAAAGCCGAACGCATGGTGCAGATGCGTTATAACACAAGCTTCTAAAGATCGAGAATCGAAGATAGAAAATCCAAAGAGGAGAAATTTATGGCAAAAAAAATAGGCATACTTACCGGCGGAGGGGATTGCCCCGGTCTTAATCCCGCGATACGCGGCTGCGTTTATGCGGCCGAGAAGCACGGCTACGAATGCGTCGGCCTTTCCGACGGCTGGAAGGGGCTCGTGGAGGGCAATACTACCCCGCTGAACCGGGATATCGTCGAGTATATAGTTATGAGAGGCGGCACGATGCTGGGTACTTCCCGCACTAACCCCGTCAAGATAGAGAACGGCATACAGAGATGTCTCGAGAATTTCAAGAAGCTGGACCTCCACGCCCTGGTAGCCATGGGCGGCGACGACACTCTCGGCGTGGCCACCAAGCTGTACCGGGACCACAAGCTGAACGTCATAGGCGTGCCCAAGACCATGGACAATGACCTGAACAATACGGACTACACTTTCGGTTTCGATACTTCGGTCACGCGCGCCATGGAAGCCGCGCAGTCCCTGCTGGATACCGGGGCCAGCCATCACCGCGTCATGGTCCTTGAAGTCATGGGCCGCCACGCCGGGTGGGTGGCGCTCTACACGGCTATAGCCACGGCCGCGGATTTCGTCTGCATCCCCGAGCGGAAGATAGATACCGACGATATGATCAAGAAGATCAAGGCCGCCTATGCCAGGAAGCGCTTCGCCCTGGTGATCACCAGCGAGGCGGCCGAACTCCCCGCCGCCGGCGAGGATAATATAAAGCACCAGCTGGACCAGTTCGGCCACCGCATCCTGAAGGACCGCGGCATGGGCGAGCACATAGCCTCCTTTATAGAGAAGAACACCGGCATAGAGACGCGCACCTCCGTGATAGGACACATGCAGCGCGGAGGGTCCCCTACGCTTTTCGACAGGATGCTGGCCACCCGAGTGGGCATGAAGGCCGCCGACCTGGTGCACGCCGGGCAGTTCGGCATGATGAGCGCGCTGGTGGGGAACCAGATAGTGGGCGTGCCGCTCGAAAAAGCCACCGGGGAGCTGAAAGTGGTCAGCAAAGAGTGGTTCGATGTGATGGAAGTATTATTTTAAGCGATCGAGAATCGAGAATCGAAAATCGGGGACCGGGGATCGCGGAATTCATATTCTGTGATTCCCGATACTCGATCCTTGATTCCCGATTTTGAATAGGAGCATTTATGACCGAAAACACCCAAGCAGCGGCGCCGGCGCAGTTCCAGCGCAAGACGATAATGATCAAGAAGCGCCTGCAGTATCACTACATGGCGCTGATCCTGACCAGCGTGCTGCTGGCCTTCATCGTCTTCGGCCTCGAGGCCATCTGGACCGTCTCCAAAGTTGTCAACGAGAACCCTTACCTGATGCCGCTGCTCGACATCATCAAGGAGATGGCCCCGCTGTTCGCCATAAAGATAGCCACGTACCTGGTGATAGTGGTCATCGTGTCCGCCGTCATTTCGCACCGCATGGCCGGGCCCATCTTCAAGTTCGAGAAGAGCTGCGGCACCGTCGCGGACGGCGACCTGACCCACAGGGTGTACCTGCGCAAGGGCGACCAGCTTACCGACCTGCAGGACAGCTTCAACGAAATGACCGGCGCGGTCAACGAAGTCGTGAAAGAATACGAGAAATTCCGCGCCGAGGCCGCGGCGGCCGGGCTGAAAGAAAAGGCCGAGGCCCTCTCTAAAAAAATTGCGGAGATAATGCCTAAATTCAAGCTATGAACCTGATACTGGCGCTGGCGCTTCTCGCCGTGCCCGCCTCGGCCCAGAAAAACGCCGAAACTCTTACTATAGACGACGTCGTCGCCATAGCGGTAAAAAACAGCCCCGCCGCCCTCGCGGCGGAGCAGGACATCATTATAGCGAAGCAGCGCGTGCTGGAAGCGCGCTTCATGGCCCTGCCGCAGTTCACGCTTTCCGGTACCCTAAGCCGGGCCAGTCTCGAGTATCCGGCCTTGCTCGGCGCCGAGCTCGGGGACCGGTACCTCGACACCCGGGTAGGCGATAATTTCTACTCCCTGCGCGTACAGGCCCTCCAGCCGCTCTATACCGGCGGAAAGAACACCAATACCCTTAAACTGGCCAAAACGGCCAACAACCAGGCCAAAGTGAATTATGAGGCCGTCAGGGCCGACGCGGCGCTTGCGGCGAAGAAAACTTTTTATACGCTTCTCTACCAGCGCCGCCTGAAAGAGGCTTCGGACGCCTGGCTCAAGCGCGCCGGCGAGCTCAGCTCCGGCCTGCGCAAGGACGCTTTCGAGGACCTGGAAGCGGCCATGCTCCTCTCCGCCCTTTCCGACCGCGCCCGGCAGGCCGACAGCGGGGTCGAGGCCGCTCTCATGGGCCTGCGCAAGGCGCTTAACCGCGAGCCCGGCTCCTGGATCGACGCGGACGGCAGGTTCGAACCGCTCCCGGTGCAGACCGACATCAGCCGCAGCCTGGTCACGGCCATGGAGGCGCGCTCCGAACTGAAGAGCGAGCTTTACAAGGCGCAGATGGACGAGATAGCGGTGAGCATGGCCATGGTGCGCCGTAATCCGACTATCTACCTGGGCGCGAGCTACGACGTGAACGCCTACAAGTTCTCCTCGCTGACGGACGATTCCGAGAGGTCCAATAACTGGCTGGCTTCCCTCGCCATCCACTTTCCGCTCTCCTACGATATCTGGACCCAGGTGCGGCAGCGCAAGGCCCAGCAGCGCCAGGGCGAGCTGAAGCGCGCTGAACTCCAGGACAGCATCCGCTTCGAAATAATCTCGGCCCACAGGGAAGCGGTCTCCTGGCAGGCCGAAGCTGAAAAGCTGGCCGCCGAGACGGCAAGGATGCGGGACGGCTACGAGGCGGCCTCAGGGTCGGCCCGGCCCTCGATGGCGGCCCTGCGCGCGCTTTGCGCGCTCTGCGAACTGGAGAAGAAATCCCTGGACGCCGTTTACAACCAGCTGCTGGCCCGTATCAGGCTGGAATGGGCGCAGGGCAGGGACTTCGCGAAGTGACCGCCGCCATGCGCTTACCGCTACAGATCATAATTCTGACGCTGACCCTCGCGCCCGCTTTGGCCGGCGCCCAGGGGTTCAGTCCCGTGAAAAACGGGACGGAACAATATAGTTCCTCCTCTATGCCGTTGTCGGGAAACGAAACTGACGACGAGATATTGCGCGACGCAATGTGGACGCGCCTGGCCTCCTCAAAGCCGCCGGCCCGGCCCTCGGTGGGCCTCGCCCTTTCCGGCGGCGGCGCACGCGGCTTCGCGCATACAGGCGTGCTTGAAACGCTGGAATACGCGGGTTTCCCCGTGGATTACGTTTCCGGCACTTCGATGGGGGCGGTGATAGGCTCTCTTTACGCCTCCGGCTCCACGGTGGAGGATATCTGGAAATTCGGCCGGGCCGCCAGAGAGCTGAAGTTATCCAAGGATTTCAAGAGCATAAAGCTGCTGAGCCTGCTTATCACCAACAGGCTGATAACCCCGACCTATATCAACCGGTTCCTAGAGGCGCGCTTCGGGGCCCTCACCTTTGAAAATCTTAAAATGCCCTTTTCCTGCTCCGCCATGGACCTGCGCACCGGTGAGAAAATAGTTTTTACGGACGGGCCGCTGGACATAGCCGTGCGGGCCAGCTCTAACCTCCCCGGTATCTTCGCCCCGGTGCAGTACCGCCACCGTTACCTGGTGGACGGCGGGGTGGTCGACTTTATCCCGATAGGAGCCGCCAGGCAGCTGGGCGCCGACTGGGTGCTCGCCAGCGTGATAGGCAACGCTTCCAGCCGCTACCCCGAAAACGTCCTGATGTCCCTGCTGCAGGTCATAGACATACGCGGCTCGCTGCTGGCGCTTTCGGCGGAAAAAGAAGCAGGCTTCGTGATCAAATCCGAGGTAGGGGACATGACCGTTGCCGATTTCGACAGGTGCGAGGAGGCCGGCGAAGCGGGCCTGCAGGAGGCCAGCCGCCGGATCGACGCCGCGCGCGAGGCCCTTCTGATCTATTCCGCGCCGCGGCTGGCGGAGAAGCTATGAGGCTGTTCCTCCCCCTGTTCCTCTTTTTAGCCGCTCCCGCGCAGGCTTTCCTTTTCGGCGGCGCCTCTGATAAAAAAGCCGGGGCCGGCCTGGAAAAAATGCGCGCCGCCTTCGAAGCCGGGGCCTGCTCTTCCGCCCTGGACCTCTCGACGACTTTCCTGAACGAAAAACCGCCGGCGGCTATGCGTGAGGAAGCCTACGGTTATATGGGGAGCTGCTACGAGTCCGCCGGCGCGACCGACAAGGCCATAAACCTGTATAAGCTGGCGCTGGGCCTCTACCCTGAAAACCTTTTTTTCGCGTCGAGGCTGGCGCTGATCTATAACCAGGCGGGTTTCCCCGAGAACGCCGTCCCGCTTTTCCTGAAAGTGCTTTCTATAAAGAGCGACGACACGAACGCGAACCTGGGCCTGGCCAGGGCCTACGCGGCGCTGGGTTTCCTCTCGCGCGCCAAGGATTTTTATTCCCGCGCCGTAATACTGCAGGACTTCCGCGACCAGGCCGCCCTGCGGGAATACGCGCTCTGCATGCTGCGCAAGCGCGATTGGCGCGAGGTCCTTTTTATAGCCGGCGCCGGCGCCAAAGCGGCGCCGCTCTCTTCTTTCTGGCCGCAGGTGGAGGCCCGGGTCAGGGCCGGGCAGGGGGATTATCATAAGGCGCTGCCGGCTATCGAGGGGGCCATACTCCTTGAGCCCTCAAGGCGGCTGAGGCTCGAGCGAGCCCTGTACCTCCTTATGGGCGGGCTGCCCCGCCGCGCAATAGAAGCCGCGGACGCCGAACTGGCCCTCGACGGCAAAGACGCCCTGGCTTCGGTGGTTAAAGGCATGGCGCTCTACTCCCTTGGGAAGAAAGCCGAGGCGCAGCCGTATTTCGCGGCCGCCCGGGGCGGCGGCCAGTTCACCGCTAAAATAGCGGGGTCCTTCCTGGACGGGAACTTGAAAGCGGCGGAGGATGCGTGCAAAAAATAATATTCTGGAAACTCTCCGGCGCCGGCAATGATTTCGTCCTTCTCACCGGCGCGCGTCGCGGCACGGCGGCCCTTAAAAGGCTGGCTTTGAGGTTGTGCGAGCAGAAGCGGGGCGTGGGCGCCGACGGGCTTCTTTATGTCAGGAAGGCCGGCGGGAACGCCGTCAGCGTGCGCTACTTCAACTCCGACGGCTCCGAAGCATTCTGCGGCAACGGCTCGCGCTGCTCGGCCTGGTGGGCGTACGGCAGCGGCCTTATGAAGCGGAAGGCGTTCCTGCTTCGGACCATAAGCGGGGACCTGCAGGCGGAGATCGTCTCCGATGAAAGCGTCAGGATGCGCATGCCCGACGTCCCGGAAGTTAAAAAAGCGTTCAAGGGCAAATACCCGGCGGGAATTAAACTGCTGCATTTCCTGAATACCGGGGTCCCTCACGCCGTCGTGCCTGTAAAGGACCTCGAGCGGACGGACGTCGGCGGCCTGGGCAGGGCGCTCAGGTTCAATAAAGCTTTCGGGCCCGGGGGGGCCAACGTCGATTTTGTGAAGAAGCGCGGCGGCCTGGTGCTGGTCCGCACCTACGAGCGCGGCGTCGAGGGGGAAACGCTGGCCTGCGGCACCGGCATCACGGCGAGCGCCGTGGCGCTGGTTCACTCGGGGCAGGCCAGTTCCCCGGTAGATTTGCTCACCCGCGGTGGAGACAGGTTCCGCGTCTGGCTGAGGCCGGCGGGAAGCGGCGCTTCCGATATTTACATCCAGGGCCCGGCTAAGATGGTTTTTAAAGGAGAAATAAAAATATGAAAATTCAAGGCTGCTTTACCGCTATCGTCACCCCGTTCAAAAATGAGGCGGTGGATTTCGAGGCGCTGAAAAAAATAGTGCGCTTCCAGGCGGCGAACGGGATAAACGGCCTGGTGCCCTGCGGCTCCACCGGCGAGGCCGCGACGCTGACCCCGGAAGAATATCTGGAGGTCATCAAAACCGTGGTCAAGGCGGCCGGCGGGAAGGTGCCCGTAGTCCCCGGAGTCGGAACTAACTCGACGGCCAAGTCCGTCGAGATGGTGAAAAAGGTTTCGGCCCTCGGGGTCGACGGCCTGCTCGCTATAGTGCCTTACTACAATAAGCCCACCCAGGAGGGGATGACGGCGCATTTCTCGGCGCTGGCGAAAGCCACCGCCCTGCCCGTCATCCTTTACAATATCCCCGGGCGTACCGGCGTGAACATGCTGCCGGCCACCGTCCTCGGCCTGCGTAAAAAATTCCCCAACATTGCCGGGATAAAAGAGGCCTCGGGCAGCCTGGACCAGGTGAGCGAGATAATAAACGGAGCCGACAAGGATTTCGCCGTGATGAGCGGCGACGATGCTCTCACTTTGCCGATGATGTCGGTGGGCGCTAGGGGCGTTATTTCAGTCGTCTCCAACGCGGCTCCGGCCGAAATGGTCCGGATGTGCCGGCTTTTCATGAAGGCTGACCTGGCCGGGGCGTCGCGCCTCCATCACGAACTTTTCCCGCTGATCAAATCTCTTTTCACAGAGACGAATCCCATCCCGGTCAAGTTCGCCGTTTCCCTGCTCGGCCTCTGCCGGCCTGAACCGCGCCTGCCGCTCACCCCGCTGACGGAGAAAAACCGTAGAACGCTGAAAAAGATGATGCGCGGTTACCTCTGAGCTCCCACGGCCCCGGTCCGCGGGCGCGTCAGGGGCTTCGGCTCTTCCGCCGCTGAAAGATTCTTATATGCGGGGGCGTATCCCGGATCGGCCGCCGTAGCGACAAGGAAGGCTTTTCTGGCTTCCGCCGCGCGGCCGAGCCTGACCAGGACCAGCCCGAGGTTGTTCCAGGCCGGGGCGTCGGAAGGCTTAATGGCCAGCGAGCGCCTCAGCATGCCTTCGGCCGCGGCGTACCGCCCGGTCATCCCGTAAAGAGTTCCAAGATTATAAAGCGCCTTCTGGCTGCCAGGGTCTTTCCGCAGGATGCCGGAAAGGAGCTCTTCCGCCTCCGCGGCGCGTCCAGCGGCCAGTTCGGCGCCGGCCAGGTTAAGGCGGGCTACTTCGCTTTCCGGATACTGTACGAGTACGTCGCGCCATAGCTCGCCGCTGGAATTCCAGACGGCGGACCTGCGCACGGAGGTTTTAAACAGAAGAAGGCAGGCCGCGAGCGCGCCCAGCGCCAGGAGCTTTTTCGTTCCCTGTCGCCAACGCCCGCCGGAGTGCGCGGCGGCGGCGGCTATCGCCAGGCCGGCCAGCGGCATATACAGGTATCTGTCGGCCGCCAGTGACGGTCCCACGGGGACCAGTATCAGGAAAGGCAGAAGGTTCAGCAGGAAAAAAAACAGGCCGGAAGCGGCCAGCCGGTTCTTTTTAACGGCGATCCAGAGAGCCGAGGCGAAGATAGCGGCCGGGGCAAGGTAAAGCGCGGTGCGGGTGCCGAGGAACACGGAAGTCTCCGCGTACGGATACAGCGCCGAAAGCTTGAGCGGCCAGCAGACTTTCAGTAGGTAGAAGGAGAAGAGCGGCAAAGGGTTTGCGGGGAGTATATGGCCGCTTTCGCCTTGGGCGGCGGCGGCAGCGGCGGCGAACAGGCCGGCCGCGGTTAAAAACGCGGCCTTTTCAATTATTGAGCGCTTGGTGAAGGTAGTCTTAAGGTGGGCGTCCAGGAGAAAGAAGGCGAGCGGCAGCGTGACGGCCGAAGCTTTAGAAAAGAGCGCGGCTAGGAAAAGGGCGGAGACGGCGGTCAGCGTGAAGCGGCCGGGTGCGCGCGAGTGGCGGAGGTAGGCCAGTATCGCGGCAAAATAGAAGAAGGAATAGAGCAGGTTCTTCCGTTCGGAGAGCCAGCAGACCGATTCCGCCTGGGCGGGGTGAACCGCCCACAATAGCGCCGCCCAGAAAGCCGCGCTGGGCTCGCCGAGCAGACTGAACACGATTAAAAAAAGAAGCGTGGCGTTCAGGGAGTGAAGCAGGAGGTTGCCGTAATGGTGGACGGCCGCGCTTTCTCCGAAGAGGGCGCTTTCCGAGGCGAGGCTCAGATCCGTGAGCGGGTGGTAGTTAGCCGCCCGGAAAGTAGTGAAGACCGTCTTCAGGCCGGCCGCCGAGAAGTTCCGCACAAGCGGGTTCTCGAAGGTATAAACCGGGTCGTCCCAGTTGACGTAGCCGGCTTTCAGGGCCGGATAATAAGCCGCGGCCGCCAAGAAAAAGAGCGACAGGAGGAAACCGGCCAGCTTCCGCGGCTTTTCCGCCGGCGGGGGAGTTGGCGGCGGAGTTTCCTCGGCAGGCCGGCCATGGCGCTGCATCATGGAGCCGCGGTTTCGGCAGGTGCCGGGACCGCTTCCGCGGCGGCGCCGCTGGAAGTCAGTACTTCCAGGGACTCGCTTATTTCTTCTTCGTCAGCTTCCTCCGGCAGGTAGCCGGAGGCGCGCATCCTCGCCACGATGGCGCTTTTGCGCCCTTCCATGAACCGGGTCCCTTTGACCGGGCTGTAGCGCCGGGGGCTGGGCAGCGCCGCGGCCAGCGCCGCCGCTTCCTCAGGCGTAAGGTCCGCCGCGCTTTTGCCGAAATAGGCGCGGGCGGCGGCTTCCGCCCCGTAGATGCCGCGGCCCCATTCGGCCACGTTCAGGTAGATCTCGAAAATGCGGCGTTTCCCCAGCTCCTTCTCGAGCCGGCGCGCGATGAGCATTTCCTTGATCTTGCGCAGCGGGTTCTTGGAGGGGGAAAGGTAGAGGTTGCGGGCCAGCTGCTGGGTGATGGTGCTGCCGCCCTTCGCAAAACGCATTTTCTTCCAGTCCGTCTCCAGGGCCTTCCGGGTGCTTTCCCAATCTACCCCTTTATGCTGGTAAAAACCGCCGTCTTCCGCCACCAGGACCGCATGTTTTAAATTCGCCGAGATCCCGTCCCAGCCGGTCCAGATGATCGTCCGCCCCAGCTTCTTCCCCTGCGCGAGCGACTGCTTTTCCTTGATGCGCATGAAAGAGGTTTCAAGCGGGTTCTTTTTTTTAAGCTCCGATACATCAGGCAGCCAGAAGAGATAAGCGGTCCCCGCCAGCAGGAAGAAGCCGCAGAGCCCCGCCAGCAGTAGAAGCTCCCTGCCGTAGAAAGGGCGGAAGTTTTTCTTTCC
This sequence comes from Elusimicrobiales bacterium, assembly GCA_028713125.1. Lineage (GTDB taxonomy): Bacteria > Elusimicrobiota > Elusimicrobia > Elusimicrobiales > UBA9959 > UBA9959. The sequence goes on from JAQTOU010000002.1 coordinate 315,821, forward strand.
GGAGCTGGATCTTGTCATGTGAGCGGCCGTCTAGCGCCGCTTGAGAATGGCGGCGGCGGCGCCGAGGCCTTCCTTCACGCTTTCTTCCATGAAGGAGTACTTCCAGGCGCCATAGCGCCCGATGGAAAAAGCTTTCTTCGCTTTCAGCCAGTCGAAGATCACCGGCAGGGCTTCGGCGCGCTCCCGGTTGTAGATAATGTAGGCGCAGGGGATCTTAAGCCAGAGCTTTTCCACTATCTGCCCGGCGCTTTTGATGAGCCCGCAGGCCTTTAGCCCCTTTATGATGGATTCCTCCGCGGAGGCCAGGTCCAGCGCCGATCCCGGGGTGGCTATCTCGATATAAAAAGAGGCGCAGCCGCGCGGCGCGAGCTCTTTGGAAAAATTCGTGGCTATGCCGGCCCTGTAGAAAGGAAAATCGGCGCCCGGGAAATAGCCCCAGTGCATATCCGACTTCACGCCTTTTACGCCCAGGTTCAGAACGTAGACCGTATTGTTGCGCAGGCTGGCCGCGGCGAGCCTGACCGCGGCAGGGGCGTCTTCGGCGCGCGCTATAAGGTCTTTCAGGGGGGAAGTATTAATGAGGCGCTTAAAATGTATCGGGCCGAAATGCCGCACATTCGCGACCCCTTTCCTGAGGTTAAGACTTTCGACCTCGAGCCCCAGGCGCAGGCCGCCCAGGTTCATCGCCAGCGCATTCGGGAGCGCGCCGATGCCGCCGCGCTTCGGGTAGTTAAATACGGTATTGTAGCCCAGCCCTTCGGACTTCTTCCCGTAAGCGCCCTTTATTACCTCCTCGGGGCTCGGCAGCGGCACGAAGGGCGCGCACCATTCCGTGGTCAGCCGCTCGAGCGGGTATTGCCAGAGCTTGGCATTGTAGGGCAGCATGAAATGGTTCGAGATGCCCTCGCCGAAAACCCGCCTGGTCCAGCGGGTGAAGACTTCAGGCCCGCTCACCGCTTCGGCTTTCCTTGCCGCGTAGGCGGCGAGGAAACCGCTTACGCACTCCGATTTGACCTTGGGCGGCAGGCCGGAGAGGTTCGCCTGGAACGGATAAGGCGTCCAGCTCTTATGCGCGTAAACCCGCGCGTCACGCTTTATCCGTACGCAATTTTTGCCCAGGGCGCCCAGGATCAATTTAGTGGTTTCGGGCCAGCGCAGGTGCAGCAGGTGGCCCGAGTAGTCGAAATGAAAAGCGCCTTTTTTAAGCGTGGCGGAAAGCCCGCCCGGGCGGCTTTCGCGTTCGGCGAGGAGGTAATCTTTTTTCCCTTCCAGGGCCTTGGCGGCCGAGAGCCCGGCCAGTCCCCCGCCGATTATAAGAACGTCCGTCTTAAGCATGGCTATTTCTTTTTTACGATCTCTATCTCGGGAAGCGGGAAGATCAGGCCGATGCCTTTCTCCAGCACTTCCTTTTCCCTTTCGATGAATTCTTCCTTGAAATGCCAGGGCAGCACGAGGTAATAATCGGGCGACATCGCCCTTGATTCGGCTTCGCTGATTATCGGGATATCCGTGCCCAGCGTATGCGCCCCGTACTTCTCGGGATTGCGCTCCGCGGCGTAATCTACGATATGGTTGTCGATCCCGCACCACTGCAGGATCGTGTTCCCCTTGGTGGAAGCCCCGTATATATGGATCTTCTTTCCTTCCTTCTTCAGCTTCCTGAGCAGCAGCTGGAGCTCGTCCCGGTGCAGGGCGATCCTTTCCTGGAAATTCTTGTAAGGCTTGTCGGTGTCCAGCTCGAGATCGAACTCCTCCTGGTGCAGGCGCTGGATATTCCGGGAGAACTCCTCGTTCTTGTACTTGAAGTTGTTCGCGTGCGTCGCGTAGCAGCGCAGGCTGCCGCCGTTGATGTCGTTCTGCGTCACGTTGAAGATCTTCAGCCCGCTCTGTTTAAGGATGTTCTCTATGACGGCGAGGCTGTAATATTCAAGGTGCTCGTGGCAGATAGTATCGTAGGAGTTCATCTTGAGCATCGTCGGCATGTAGGACATTTCAAAGATCCAGATTCCGTCCGGGCCGAGGGCGCTCTTGATCCCTTTGGCGAAGGCGATCGGGTCCTCCAGGTCGTAGAACATCGCGATCGAGGTGATGATGTCGAATTTGTCCTGGCCGACGCGCGTGGCGAGCTCGGCGGAGGGGAAGATGTCGCGGATGACGGTAGCGGCGGCCCTGTCTATGCCCTGCGCCACGTCCGAAGGGTCCACTCCGAACTTTTTATAGCCGGCCGGATAGTAGTTGAAAAGGGTCCCGTCATTGCAGCCTATATCCAGGACCATGGCCGCCGGCTTGCCCACGATGGCGGCCGCGGCCTCCGCGATGCCTTTCAGGTGGTTTTTCATCGTGCTGTTGGTCCCGGAGCGGTACCAGTAGGTGGAGTAGAGGATCTCGGGGGGGACGGAGTGCTCCATCTGCAGCAGGCCGCAGGCCTTCTCGTCCCGCTTCGGGTCGCAGCGCACCAGGGACATCGGGATCTTCCTCTGGGGGGGGAGGTCCTTGCCTGGCTTTACGAACAAGCCCTGCAGGTACTGTTCCCCCAGGTCTATCACGGGCGTCAGGGCGGCGGAGCCGCAGACCCTGCAGGTTTTTCTGTGAATCAGGTGCATGACTGTTCTCCTATGCTTTGCCCGCCATCAAAAGAGAGGAAAAGCGTTCGTTCCCATAGTACTAATATATAGATTTTCCCGGGTTGAAAGCAAACCCCTCCGCGGAGGGCGCGCGTCAGGCCTTCCCGGGCCCCAGGTGGGCCCGGACCGCTTTTTTTAACATGTCTATATCGATAATGCCCATGCAGGCCGGCGCTTTGCACTTTATAGCCGGGGATGTGCTTTCGTAAGGGTACATATAGCACGGCGCGCAATCCAGCCCAAGGGTTATAGCCGTATTGTTTTTGCCGTAGGGGGCCGTCACGGCGGGGCTGGTAGGCCCCAGGACGGTAATGGTGGTCGAGCCCGCCGCGGCCGCGAGCGGGCCCAGGCCGCCGTCAGTGTTTATAAAGAGCCGGCAGCTTTTAAGCATCGTGGCTATCCTGTTAGTTTCCGCGCGGTCGACCGCGACCGGCCGGCTTTTTGCCAGCGCTATTATCCTGTCCGCCGCTTCCTTCTCGTCCGGCCCGGAGAAGACCAGCACCTTCGCTTTGTATTCTGCGGCCAGCCAGTCTATGAGGGCGGCAAAAACGTCGATGTTCCCCGGCGCCCAGTTTTTATACACCTGGGCTTTGCTTATGCTCGGGTGGACGCCTATCACCAGGTCGGCCCGCGCGTCTATCCCTTTGTCCCTGAGAAAAGCCCGCGCGTAGTCCTCGTCGTGCGGCGCCAGCCAAAGCGACATGTCCGGCGCCGCCGGCGCCGGGTCGGGGCCGAGGCAGGAGAGCAGGTCCAGGTTCTTCTCCACCTGGTGCTTCCGCCGGTCGGAGTCGACCCGGCAATCCTGCAGGAATGGCATTGTGCGCCACCTCGCGAAACCGTAGTAATGGGTTATTCTTTTTTTCGCGCCGGCGAAAAAAGCGAACAGATTGTAGGCCAGCCGGTTGGAGGGGAAAGAAGTAATGCTAACGTCGAAGTTCTCCCGGCGGAGGGCCAGGACCGTTTTCAGGTGCCCGAACAGGCTGGCGGCGTCGGTCTTCTTGTAGTCTACCAGCACCGGCCTGATATAGGGGCAATTGGCGAAAAGCTCGACGCATTTCCTGTCGCGCACGACCAGGGTCATCGGGTCGCCGCCGTATTTTTCACGGAGGTGGCGGATCAGCGGTATCATGTATACCGTGTCGCCCAGTCCTTTGAGGGAAATTAAAAGTATCTTCATTCGGTTAGGAGGCTTTTTTCCTGGCCACCAGGCAGATCTCGGTGTAGGCGCTCTTGAAAGGCGTGCTTTTTACCGGGGGGTCGAAAGAGACGTCGAAGATCTTCATTATCGCGCCCTGCACGCTGAAAGGGTCGAGCCCGATAAAGCCGGCTTCCTCGAAACCATTGGCCGTGAAAACCCCGGCCAGGCCGCCGTAGGTATACGATTTCTCGAAGTCGTTGCCGGCGAACCAGAAAAGCAGGAGCTGGTAGAAGCGCCACAGGGAATACCTGGCCGGGACGAAAGTGACCAGCAGGCCGTCGTCCTTCAGGATCCTCCGCATCTCCGCGGCGAAAGCGCTTTCGTCGCCAAGATGCTCCACCACGCCGGAGCTGTAGATCAGGTCGAACTTCTTGTCTTCGAAAGGGGTTTTCTCGCAATCCGCCACGAAAGCGTTCGGAAATTCTTTTTTCGCCAGCTCGATGGCCACCGGGCTCCTGTCCAGGGCGTAGCATTCCGCGTCCGTCCTGGAATTTTTTATTTTTTTAAGGTTGATGGCCGAGCCGCAGCCTATTTCCAATACCTTTTTCTTTTCGCTCTTGATACGGTCCAGGCAGCCGGCTAGGACTTTGTCCCTTTGCGAAGCGATCCAGGCTTCGGCTTTGGAGGTCTTGTGCCCCTCCCATTTCTGGTCCCAATCGGCGTTGGTCACTTCCCCTTGCGAGGGCCTCAGCTTTTCCAGGAGAGCGTTCAGCGTATAGGCGGCCATGAGGATGAGGAAAGGGTCGATCGGGACCCTGTACCGCATCACGACCACGAAGAACAGGTGGACAAGAGTATAGGACGCGAAGAGCGCCATCAGAAGCGAGGTCTTCTTAAACTGCTTTATGGAAAGGAGGAACCCGGCGAAAGCCAGCGGGATATAGAGCCCCGAGGTGGCCATCGCCGCGTATTTCTGCCAGGGATAGGCCATCATCGGGTAAAGCCGCCAGAAATGCTTGAACCGCAGCCAGCACAGCGAATAGAATTTGTCCGGGTTCGCGCTTATCCAGTCGAAGGCCTTTTTTTTGCAGATCTTGTCCCTTTCCGGCAGCGGCAGGGTTTTCAGCTCCAGCCAGTCCTTCGGGATGGCCGGTTCCGTCATCTTGTCGCTTTGCGGGGTGTCTAGCTCCCCCATCATTTCCGACCAGAAAGCCGTGTCGCACGAGGAGCCGTAGAGCTGGCACCAGGGCGTATTGACCGGCATTACATAGCTTTTATCGTAATGGAAATAATTCCTGAGGCTCCAGGGCATTATGGCCGCCAGCGTGCAGAGCCCGACCAGGAAGCCGGTCCTGAAGCTCTTCGTGTTCCACCAGAGCCAGGCGCAGGAGAGCAGGAAGAACGGCAGCGTGGTGGACTTGGTCAGCCCGGTAAAACCGAAAAGGACGCCCGTTATGACTATGTTTTTCCAGCCGGGTTCCTGGCTGGTCTTTACCGTGTAAAAGACGGAGGAGACTATCATGAACATGAGGAAAGTTTCGCTGATCACGTCGCCGGTGTAGGCGAGGAAATAAGGATAAAAACTCATCAGGGCGGCGGCTATCCTGCCGGTATTCTCGGAAAAAAGCCTTTTCCCGGTCTTGTAGACAAGCACGCAGGTGAAGGCCCCGAGCAGGGCTTGTGCCGCCCTGACCGCCAGGATCGATTTGCCGAAGACGGAAAAGATAAAAGCGAGGAAAAAACCGAAGCCCGGCGGACGCCAGGACCCGCCGAAGCCGGCGCCCTGGGCTAGCCCCCAGCCGATATCTATCCAGCCGGCGGCGTCCGGGGAGAGCTTGTCGGCCGGAAGGGGCAGCGCATAGGCGAGCCTGATCAGAAGCGAGAAGCAGAAAACGGAGACCAGGAAATTTTTTTCGCTTTTTATAAGTTCGCCGAGTTTCATTGGTTTAAGTCCTGGCGCGCCGGGCGGCCGGGGCCGGGGAAAAATGATCCTGAATTTTATTCGCGGTCTTTCTGCTGAAGCAGGAGCAGCCTTTCAAGCAGTTTCCTGTTGGTGTGGATAAGATTGGAAGTGATCCCCATCAGCAGCATGAAGAAACCGATTATAAGGAGGCCCACGCCGATGGTGAGGGACTGCACGTAGCCGGTGGCGATGTTCCGCTCCACCGTGAGGGTGATATAGTAATAAACGAACCTGCCGGTCAGGAACAGCCCCGGGAGGCAGAAGAAAGCGGCCAGCGAAATGAAGACTTTAAGCGGGGAATAGATATAGACCAGGGTCAGGATATCAAGGGTGGACTTCGCTATGTACTCAAGGCTATTGCCCATCAGCCGGGATTTCCTTATCGGCGGGTTCACCGTGATCGGGACATGCGCGAGGCGCACCTTGTGGCTGGAGAGGCGGACCAGGGTCTCCAGGGTATAGGTATAGTTGCTGGCTATCACGTCTATCCAGAGCGCGGCGCTGCGGCTGAAAGCCCTGAACCCCGAGGTGGCGTCCGGGACGGGTTGCGAGCAGATGAAAGAGATCACCCGGCTGCCGGCGCGCTGGGCCAGCTTTTTCGGGTATGAAAAATGTTCTATGTCGTCTATGTTACGGGCGCCGACCACGAATTCTGCCTGCTTCTCCAAAATAGGCTTTATAAGTTCAGGGATATACCGGCCGGGATACTGGTTGTCGGCGTCGGTATTGACTATGATGTCGGCGCCCAGGCCGAGCGAGGCTTCTATCCCCGCCCTGAACCCGACGGCCAGGCCCTGGTGGTAGGGGAGCTGCACGACCTTGTTCACCCTGGGGTGCGCCCTGGCTACTTCGGCGGTCTTGTCCGCGCTGCCGTCGTCGATAACGACGATGCCGATCTCGGTGATGCCGGCGATCTTCTCGGGAATGTCGTTAATAGCCGCCGCGAGGAACTCTTCCTCGTTATAGCACGGAATTTGCACCACTAATTTCATTTTCCCCGTTCCTCCCGGCGAATATTTCTCGCCGTAAACTAACGGATATTATACAACATAAAAGCGCGCGGCCCGGCGGCGGTGCCGCCGGGGATTTATAGGTATTTATCCTGCCACAGGAACAGCGAGACCAGGCAGGTCAGCCTGCGGGTATTGTCCCGGCGCCCTTCGCAGTGTTCCTTCAGGAGTTTCTCCGCGAAGCCGTAATCGCAGAAGCCGGGGTTCTTCGCCCTCGCCGCGCTTATTGCGCCCAGCGTGAAATCTTTAAGTTCATTTTTCAGCCACTCGCCGGTAGGCATGCTGAAGCCCTTCTTCGGCATTTTCAGTATCTCTTCCGGCAGGTACTTCCTGAAAGCTTTGCGGATTATGTGCTTGGTGGTGAAGCCTTTCAACTTGAGGTGAAGCGGGACTTGCTCCGAGAGGTCCAGCATCTCATTGTCCAGGAAAGGCACCCGCGCTTCCTGCGAGTTGAACATGGTGACGAGATCGGTGGCGTGCAGGGAGCAATAAGGGAGGAAGACGTTCAGGTCCAGGTACTGCAGCCTGTCGAGAAGCCGGGCGTCGGCGACGTCAGGCAGGTGCTGCGCGAAAACCTCGAAAGGGTCCCCGTGTTTCACGCCGGGGAGCAAGAGCCCGATCTCTTCGGCGCTGAAGATCTCCTTGTATTTCAGGTGCGCGATCTCTGGTTTGAAGGCCGCGCCGCGGGTGAAGGACTTCAGCTTGAAATCCAGGCTCAGGCGGCTGGTGGATACGGGGAGGCGCTCGGCGGCCGCGCGCAGCGCCGCCTTGACCGGGCCGGGCAGGTACTGGTAGAAGCGGCCCACCTTGGCGGCCGAAAGCGTCGGGTAGCCCGCGAACAGCTCGTCCCCGCCGGCGCCGGTAAGCGCCACGGTTATATCCTTCCTGGACTGTGCCGAGACATGGCCCATGGCCAGGTAGGTCCAGTCCCCGTGCGGTTCCGCGAAGCGGTCCGCCGCCTCCGGGAGCTTCTTTACGATGTCGGCGGGCCCGAACAGGCAGTCGTGATGGTCGGTGCCGTATTTCCCGGCCACCAGGCGGGCCTCTTTCAGCTCATTATAGGTTCCGCCGTTCTCATAGCCTACCGTATAGGTCTTTGGCTTCACTCCGAGCTTCGACATCATGGCCACTATGGCCGTGGAATCGAGGCCGCTTGAAAGGAAGACGCCCAGCGGCACGTCGCTGACCAGCTGGCGCCTGACCGAATTCAGCAGGGCCGCCTCTATGCGCTCTTCGGCCTCCCGCTCCGTCATCTTTTCAGGCCGGAAGCGGTAATGCCAGTACTGGCGGACCTCGGCCTTCCCGCCCTTCACTTTTATGTAGTGGCCCTGCGGCAGGCGGCGGATCTGTTTGAAAATAGAGCGGGGGGAGGAAATGTAATAGAAAGAAAGATAGTTGGCCAGCGCCTGGTGGTCCAGCTCGCGCGATACGCCTTTGAAGGCAAGCAGCGACTTTACTTCCGAGGCGAAACAGAGAGTTCCGCCGGTGTCGGAGTAGAAAAGTGGCTTCACGCCGGCGCGGTCGCGCGCTATGAAGAGCTCCTCTTTGCGGGCGTCCCAGACGGCCAGCGCGAACATCCCGTTCAGCCTGTCCAGGCATTTTTCGCCCAGCTCCTCGTAGAGATGGACTATCACTTCGGTGTCGGAATTCGTCTTGAAGCTGTGGCGGCCCTGCAGCTCTTTGCGCAGCTCGCGGTAATTGTAGATCTCGCCGTTGAGGATCACGGCCAGGGAGCCGTCCTCATTGAAGACCGGCTGGTGCCCGCTTTCCAGGTCGATGATCTTGAGGCGGCGCATCCCCAGGCCGCAATGGCGGTCGACCAGCAGCCCCTCGTCCTCCGGGCCGCGGTGGAACATCTCGAAAAGCGGGCCCTTAAGCTCGGCTTCCCGCACCGGGGCTTTGGAGGCGTAATTGATCTTGCCGGTTATTCCGCACATGGTTTTAAGAGCAGCAGTTCGTTCCCGTGGTAGTCGAAAAGTTCTGCCCGGCAGAGGGCGCCCGAAGCCTCGAGGGCTTTCGCTATGGAGGGCAGGTCCGTCCTCAGCCCGGCGAACCGGCTGTACGGCAGCAGCATGAAGTCGAAGGCGCCGTCGCGGAAAGCTTTCGCCGCCTTCTCCGCCGAAAATCCCGGCGGGAGGGTCCGGTCCCAGGTAAGCCTGCCGGCCAGGCCGGCTTTGGCCAGGTAGAAATGGCTGGGTTCCACTTCCATGGGGGCGTAGATCCTGAGGCCCGGCCTGTTCAGCGTCTTGAAATATTCTACGGCCTCCCAATAGGGAAAATTGTTCGAGTAATAGTTGAAGGCGGTCCTGCGCTGGTAGGGGTTCGCGGCGAAGACCGACTGGTAGACCAGGAGGGCCAGAAGGGACGCGAAAACCGACTTCGACGCGCGCGCCGGCAGCGCCTTTGCCAGGTCCGAAGCCGCCAACAGCAGGAGCAACACCAGGCCGATATAGAAAGGTTGCGCGTGGCGCACGAAACCCGCTGCCTGGGTGGCGCTGATCATGAAATAATATGTGCCGGAGAAATAGAGCAGCAGGGCCATTTCCAGGGTCCTGCGCCGGTAGACGGAGTAGGCGGCGGCGGCCGCCAGCAGCGCGGTGATAGGCGCGCCGCAGGTCATATAAACCACCCTCATGTTCAGCGTCATTATCACCGGATCGGTCAGATATGAGTATTCCAGGGCCGTGTTCCGTATCCCGTAGGCCGCGCTGATAAGGATGAAAGGCAGCCCGGCCAGAAGCGGAACGGCCAGGGTCTTAAGCCCGTAAGCCCAGGCGTCGCGCCGCTGCGGATAAACGACCCATAAAGCCGCAAGCGCGGGAACTAAAGAGAGCACAAGGCCGAGGAGCAGCTGCTTGTAGAAGAAGCCCGCCGCGGCCCAGAAAGCGCATTTCAGGAAATGTTCCTTCTCTCCGGTCGCCGCAGCCTTCATGAAATGGAAAATGGAGGCCGCAAAAAAGAATACCGTTCCGGCTTCCAGCTCGGCGCTGGTGGCCAGATTGAAGAAGGTGGGGAAAAAGGCCGTCAGCAAGTAGACAAGGCGCGGCGGCGGGTCAGACTTCATTAATTTCAGGATGCGCAGCAGGTAAATGGCCGCAAGTACCATAAAAGAGAACTGCACGGCGCGCGGGGCCGCCTCGTTGACCCCCAGAAGCAGGTAGGCCGGCAGGTAGAGGAACTTCGAGAGGGGCGGGTAGCGCAGCACCGTCTCGAACCGGCCGATAGCGTCGGCCAGGCCGAAGCGCTGCGAGGCGAAGAAAAAAATATTGCCGGCGACCGCCAGCGCCGCCAGGGCGGTCGCCCGCCCCGGCAGTACCGCGCCCTTTTTATAGAGCCTGACGCCGGCGGCGGCCGCTATAGCGGCTAAGGGCAGGAAAAAAAACGGCAGCAGGCGTATGTCCAGCCCGAGGGCCGAGGTCATATGGCCGATGAGCCAGGCTGCCGGGCCGGCATGGGACTGGTCGTCGGAACCTGTGGGCAGTGGAGTAAGCCAGAAAGGAAGGGCTGCCGCCGCGGCCAGCAAGATCACCGGCCAGAGCTCTTTCAGTTCCGGAAGCGAGGTTTCCAGCGAAGCTTCTCCCAGCGGGCTGTAGAGAACGGCGCCCGAGAGCAGGATAAAAATATTAAGCAGCGCCCATTGCGCGGGCCAGGGCAGCGGTAAATGCCAGACCGGGTAAAAAATATAGGAGGCGGCCGTCAGCAGGAAAAGCGCCCAGTTCAGCCGGATCTTCATTTTTTCGCCCTTATCAGCAGGGAGCCGGCTATCTCCCGCAACAGGGGAAGGCGCTCCAGCAGCGCGCCCAGCTTATCTACGGCAGGGGCGAGCGCGCCGGGCACCCGGGGGTGAAGGAAATCGAAGGGCGCCGTCTTTACACCGGAAAAACCGGCGTCCAGCAAGAGCCTCTTTATCTGCCAGCGGAAAAAAGCGGTTTCGTCGGGAGAGTCTCCCATGAGGGCCTTAAGGGCCGGGATGTTCTTCTGCAGCATTATCTGGGGATTCAGCATGTTGGGTTCGGTAAAAACAAAGCTGCCGCCCGGCTTGAGCACGCGCAGCATTTCGGGGAGGGCGGCCTTGAGGTTAAGGTGATGAAGGACGGAACTGCCGTATACGCAGTCAAAGGAATTGTCCGGAAATTCCAGCTTCTCCACGTTCATTACCAGGTATTTTACGTTGGGGGACCGGTTCTGGGCGCGGGCCCTTTCCACCAGTTCGGGGGAGAGTTCCACCGCGGTGATCTCCGCTCCGCTGCGGGCTATTATGGCGGTGAAGATGCCGGTGCCGCAGCCGATCTCGAGAGCCTTTTTACCCGGTCCAAGCTCTCCGGCCGACCTGTACATCATCGCCCTGCGCTCCGAGCGGAGCCGCCCGGCCACTCCGGACCAGCCCCAGTAAAATTCGGCGTTTTCCGAAATTTTCCGGCCGTGGGACAGTTCGTTCTCTATTCTTTCCATTTATTGAGGGACCGCGCGCGGTTTCTGCTCCGCGCGCGGCCCAGGGAACCCCCTGCCTTCAGGTTATTTGCCGACGCTTACCGTGAGCGAGGCCTTCACGGCGTCGGTAACGGTTTTTATCTGCTCGTCCGTAAGTTCGGGGAACATCGGCAGCGAGAAGACGGTGTCCTGCACTGCTTCGCTGACGGGCAGGTCGCCCCGCTTCCCGCCCAGGTGCGAGTACGCTTCCTGCAGGTGCAGCGCTATCGGGTAGTAGATCTGGTTGGCGATGCCCAGCTCGGTCAGGTGCTTCTGCGCATTGTCGCGCTTGGCCTTGGTGTCGAAGCGGATGGTGTAGTAGTTGAAGGAATGCTTGCAGTTGGCCGGGACCACCGGGGTTACGCAGACGCCTTTCAGGGCCTCGGCGTACTTCGCGGCTACCGCGTTGCGCATCTCGGTCCACTTCTCCACGTGCTTCAGGCGCACGGACAGGACGGCCGCCTGCACGGTGTCGAGGCGGCTGTTGAAGCCTTCCATCTCGTGGTGATAGCGCACCTTGCTGCCATGGTTGCGCAGCTGCTTGAGGACTTCCAGGACCTTGTCGTCGCTGGTGGTGACGGCCCCGCCGTCGCCGAAAGCGCCGAGGTTCTTGGCCGGGAAGAAGCTGTAGGTTCCGCAGTCCCCTATGGAGCCGAGGTATTTCCAGTCCTTGCCGCCCAACTTATACTGTCCGGTAAAGGCCTGCGCGGTATCTTCGATGAGCTTGAGGTTATGCTTTTTCGCCAGCGCCATGAAGGCGTCCATGTCGCAGGGCATACCGTAGAGGTGCACCGGGATGATGGCCTTCGTCTTTTTGGTGATCTTCTTCTCGACGGCTTTCGGGTCCAGGTTGTAGGTAACCGGGTCGATGTCCGCGAAGACCGGTACGGCGCCCGCCTGGCTGATGGTTTCGCTGGTGGCTATGAAGGTGAAGGGGGAGGTTATGATCTCGTCCCCGGGCTTTATGCCGCAGGCGATTATCGCCATCCGGATTGCGTCCGTGCCGTTGGCCACGCCTACGGAGTATTTAGTGCCGTTATGGGCGGCGAATTCTTTCTCAAATTTAGTTACTTCCTCTCCGAGGATAAAATTGGCCTTGTTGAAAACGGTTTTTACGGCCGCCTCTATCTCTTCTCTTATGGGGGGGTATCCTGCCAGCATGTCTACCATTGGTACTTTCATGATCGTCCTCCTTGGCTGTCTCATAATTATTATATTAAAGAAAGCCGTGAAAGACCACTTGAGGAATGGCAATAGGAGGAAAGAAATTAAGCAAGGCCCTCTTCCAGGCTTCCCGCGGCGTCCCGTCGCTATCAATCCTTATTATCACTTTGTTATAATTAAAGCCGGATGAAAACCACTATCGTAATCCCGTCTTACAACGAGATGAAAACGCTGCCTGAAGTGCTGAAGGCCCTGGCCGGCGTCGCTCTCGAAAAAGAGGTCATAGTGGTGGACGACGGCTCCCGCGACGGAACCCGGGAATGGGTGGAAAAAGCCATTTCCGCCGGGGAATTCCCCTATGAGCTGAAGCTCATAAAGCACGAGGAGAATACCGGCAAGGGGGGCGCGCTTATAACCGGTTTTAACGCCGCCGCCGGCGACATAGTCATAGTACAGGACGCCGACCTGGAATACGACCCTAACGACATCCGTTCGGTGGTCAGACCCATAGAGGAGGGGCGGGCCGACGCGGTGTTCGGCTCAAGGTTCCTCTCCGGCAAGTCCGAGACCTATAATATCCTCTATCTCTGGGGGAACCAGTTCCTCACTTTCCTCGTAAACCTCTTTTTCGGCTCTAAAATTACGGACTCCTATACCTGCTATAAGGCTTTTCGGGTTCCGCTCCTGAGAAAAATGCGCCTCGTCTCCACCGGCTTCGAGATAGAGGCTGAAATGTCCTGTAAATCCTCTTTCCTGGGCCTCAGGTTCGAGGAAGTTCCCGTCGTCTACGCCTCGCGCTCCAGGCATGAGGGGAAGAAGATAAACTACACGGACGCCATCAAAGGCGTGCTTAAGATACTGACGCTGCGGCTTACCTTAAGGCGGGCGGATTTTAGCTTATGAAAGCTTTGATAATAGGCGCTTCGGGACAGGTCGGGGGAACCCTGGCTTCTCTCTGCGTGAGGCGCAAGATAGAGGTTTACCCCACTTCCCGCGTGGGACAGGGCTTCCTTTACCTGGACCTGGCCGATCCCGCAAGCGTCTCCGCCGCCTTTGAAAAGTCCCGGCCTGACCTGGTTCTGCTCTGCTCGGCGATGACTTACGTGGACGGCTGCGAGAGCGATCCTGCTTTGGCGCATAAGATAAACGCCGCCGGGCCCGCCCTTGTGGCCGACGAATGCCGCCGGGCCGGGGCCAGGCTGGTCTACTTCTCCACCGAGTACGTTTTTGACGGAAAGTCCGGGCCTTATTCCGAGGAAGACCCCGTAAATCCGGTGAGCGTCTACGGCCGCACCAAGCTGGAGGGGGAGCGCGCCGCGCTGGCCCTGGAAAATTCGCTCGCGGTGCGCACCACCGTGGTTTACAGCCATAACCCGGCCTCCAAGAATTTTATCATGCAGCTGATAAACAGCTACCGCTCCGGCGCAAAAATGCGAGTGCCTTCGGACCAGCTCTCCAATCCCACTTACGCCCCCGACCTGGCCGCGGCGACGCTCGCCCTTGTCGATAAGGGCGCTTCCGGGATCTATAACGTGGTCGGCCCTGACTGGCTGAACCGCTATGATTTCGCGCTTAAGGCCTGCGCGGCTTTCGGCTTCGACCCCGCCTTCCTGGAGCCCAAGCTTACTTCTGAGCTGGGCCAGGCGGCAGCGCGGCCGCTTATCGCCGGCCTTAAGACGGAAAAGCTGGCCCTCGAACTCGGCCGCGGCCTTCCCCCGGCGGAGGAAAGCCTGCGCAAAATAGCTTCGATCATAAAACAGTATGAATGACCTGCTCGAGAACTTCAGGCTCTATTTCCTCGCTTTTCTTCTTCCGCTGCTTTTGTCGCTGGGCTTTACGCCGCTGTTGCGGCAGCTTGCGGTGAAGTTCGGCCACCTCGATAAGCCCACCAATATAAAGACGCACAAGGTCCCTACGCCGCTGCTGGGCGGGGCCGCCGTCTTCGCCGCTTTTACGGCTTCGCTGGTCTTCATGCGTTTTTACACTTCTTTCCCTACCGGCACGCTGCGCGACCTGCGGGTGCTCCTGCTGGGCGGGGCGGTGATGTTCGCGCTCGGCTTCGTGGACGATATGCGCAAGCCTCACGGCCTCGGCGTCAAGACCAAGTTCGCCGTGCAGTTCGCGGTCGCTATCTGCACCGCGTACTACGGTATCAGGATCCATTTCGTGCAGCCGGATTATCTCGGCTTCGCGCTGAGCGTGCTCTGGATAGTGGGGGTTTCGAACGCCTTCAATATCATAGACATCATGGACGGTCTTTCGGCCGGGCAGGCCGTGCTTGCGGCTTTCGGTTTCCTTCTCATAGCTTTCCCGTCGGAATCGATCTACGTCAACTTCGCCTCGGCGGCCCTGGCGGGCGGCGCGCTTGGCTTCCTCCCGTACAACATGTCCTATAAGTACAAGATCTTCATGGGTGATTCCGGCAGCCTGCTCTGCGGCTACGTGCTTGCGGTGATCGCGATGGGCACTAAATACACGGAAGTGAACCCGCTGGGCGTCTACGCCCCGCTCATCATCCTCGCTGTGCCTATTTACGACACTCTTTTCGTCTCCGTGATGCGGCTCAGGCGCGGGCACTCCCCGTTCATCGGAAGCCAGGACCATTTCGCGCTCCGCCTTGAAAAGATCGGCTTCTCCCGCCGCAAAGTGGTCCGCCTGACCTCCCTGGTCACGTTCGGGCTCGCGGTCTTCGCCTGGATCATCACCCAGGTCCCGCTCGGCTGGGGCATCCTCATAGTGAGCGTGCTCGCAGTAGAATTCGTCCTGGTCAGCATGGCCATCGCAAAGATCAAAATATAATATTAACTGCGGAAGAGAAGAGCCGCGAGATGCCCAGTCGGGGCGGCAAGGGTATGGGCCCTTCGCTCACGGGCTCGGAGCATTGTCGCTTCGCTCCACACGCACACCGTGCTCGGCCCTCCTCTCTCGGCCTCCGCGCTTACGCAAGCGTCGGCCTCCGAGAGGTCGCTCAGAACCCATACCCTTGCCGCCCCTCCGCTCACTTTATCAGACGCGCATTTTGCATTAAACCGAATAATCTGGCGGAGACCGTACGGGCCGGGTTAGCAAAAACCCGTCGGAAGGCGAGGCTTGCGTAGCGCCGAGCCTGAGACCGGCAGGCGCGCGCACGGTGTGCGCGACGCCGGTTTTGCGTTCCGGCCCGTACGGTAGGCCGCCACGCAAGCTGGTATTATTCTGCCGTTATCTCGAACTTGGGCGGGTTGTCCATGGTGCGCTTTACGAGGCACTGTTCGGCGGCTTTTATTACGGCGTCTTTGTACTTGGGGGGGAAGTCTTTCGGGAGGGTTATTTTCATGGCCGTCTTGGCCAGGAGGTGGGTGGCGGGGTCCTGTTCGAAGGAGACGGTTATTTTGAAGCCCTCGGCGCTCAGGCCGCGGGACTGGATGAAGCCAAGCGCGAAGATGCCGGCGCAGGTGCCTAAAGAGGCCAGGAAAAGGTCGAAGGGGGTGGGGGCCGAGGCTTCGCCGCCGCCGCCGGCGGGCTGGTCCGTCTTTATTTCGAAACCGTGCCACAGCGCTGTTACTTTCTTGCCGCCCGGGAACACTATTTCCATGTCGCTCATATGGTCTCCTTATAATAAACCGCTTAAAACCTCTTAAATCTTGGATGCAAAAAGAGCCTGAAAGTTTCAGGCTCTTATAATTGCCGGCAGCGATAGCCTAAAAACTGTGCCGGTGAAGCTCTTTGGTGATGCCGGGGATTATCGTGCTCTTCCCGTCGCCCAGGGCGTGCATCTTGAGGATCTCGCCGTAAACCTTCTCGAAAGCGTCCACTACGGCCGGGTCGAAAGCTTTGCCCTTTTCCCCGTTTATATATTCCCGGGCCTTCTCCGGGTCCCATTTGGGCTTGTAGACGCGCTGCGAGCACAGGGCGTCGAAAACGTCCGCCACCGAGACGATGCGCGCGTAGATCGAGATCTGCTCGCCCTTAAGGCGGGAGGGGTAGCCGGTTCCGTCGAATTTCTCGTGGTGCGAGCTGGCCACCTTGCAGGCTATCTGCAGCAGGGAGCTCTCCGCATTGCACAGGATCTTGGCGCCGTAGATGGTGTGCTTTTTTATTTCCTCGAATTCTTCAGCCGTCAGCTTGCCCGGCTTCAGCAGGATAGCGTCGGCGATGCCGACCTTCCCGATATCGTGCAGCGGGCTCGCGTAGCGGATATTGTGCACCTCGCGCTCCGGCAGGCCGAGGCCGTGCGCTATCAGCGCCGAGTACTCGCTGATATGGCGCAGGTGGATGGCCGTGTCCTGCTGGTCGCGGTATTCGGCCGTGACGGCCAGGCGGTAAATGGTCTCGAGCTGCGAGTTCGAGAGGCTTTCATAAAGCTGGGCGTTCTCTATGCCCGAGGCCGCCAGCGAGCTGATAAGCTGCAGCAGGCCCTCGTCGTCGGTATTGAAGGGCTTGCCGGCCTTGTTCATGGCCTCGAAGACGCCGATGATGTGGCCGCTCACGTTCTTGAGCGGCATCGCCAGGATGCTGCGGGTGCGGTAGCCGGTGAGCTTGTCTATGTCGTGGGTGAAGCGCTGGTCCTGGTAGGCGTCCTGGATGTTCAGCGTCACGCCGGTGGAGGCCACATGCCCGACGATGCCCTTGCCGAAAGGCACGCGGATCTCGGTGTGCTGCATGCCCAGGGCCACCTTGGACCAGAGCTCGTTGGTCTGGCGGTCGAGAATGAAGACGCTGCAGCGGTCGCAGACCAGGATGGTCTTAACCTGCTCGGCGATGATCTCGAGCAGCTTGTTAAGATTCGTTTCCTTGGAGACGACTCCGCCGAAATTCACAAGGAGGCGCAGGAAATTTTCTAATTCTTCGACCCTGGTCATAGCTTTATTTTAGCATTATCGCTGTGAAATAATTGTTAATCAATCTTCAAACCTTTTGCCGTAAATCCCTGTCGGATTCAGCTCTTTTCGCCCTCGCCCGCCGCCTCGTTAAGGAAAACGCTGTAGTGCACCGCCCGGGCGGAGGGGTAGGCCTTCCTGAGCCCGGCCCCTATCTGTGCCAGGCAGGAAGTGGCTCCGACCACCACCGTATCCGCCTGTATCGAAGCGATGTTCCTAAGCTTGCGGTCCAGAACTTTATTGGAGAGCTCCGGCTGGGTGAAAGCGAAGGCCCCGGCCCCGCCGCAGCACCAGTCGCTCTCCGGCAGCTCGCGGTATTTGCTCCCCGCCAGCTCGCGCAGGACTTCCCTGGGCTCCGTCCGTATCCCCTGGCCGTGGCAGGCTCGGCAGGAGTCGTGGTAGGTGACGCGGCCGGCTTTTTCCGCCGCCGTTTTGTCGGAGGTCACTTTCCCGGGGGGGATGAATTCCAGGATATCCTTGACCGCCGCCGAGAAAGCCCTGGCCCGCGGGCGCCAAGTCTCGTCGCCGGTAAAGAGCTGCTCGTAGGATTTCATGAAAGCCGCGCAGGACGAACAGTCCGCTATTACCGGGAAGTCCCCTGCTTCGGCTTTGAGCTCCTCGTAGCGGATTATATTGCGCCGCGCGAACTCGCGGGCGTCCTCGAGACGGCCGTAATTATGGGCCATCAGGCCGCAGCAGGAATTATCTACGAAGATGCCCTCGCCGGAAGTTCTCTTGAGCACGCTTACCGTGGCGAGAGCCGTCTCTGTGAAAACATAGTTCGGCCCGCAAGCCGCGAAATAAGCCCAGTTCGCCCGCCCTTTCCCGCCCGGGGCCAGCGCCGCGTCCTTGCGCAGGATCTCCGCGGCGAAGCGCAGGGGCGTATGCTCTATGGCGCTCTCGGCTTCGGCCAGCCCGGGCATGCCGATGAAGTCGTAAAGGCCCATCTTGGCCGCCAGCCTCGGCAGGCCGGTCTTTTTCGCGAGGTAGGCAAGCTTGAGCCAGATGCCGAAAAGCCGCGGCGCGTTAAGAAGCCCGGCCACGGCCGCCCTGGCGAAGAAACCTTCGCCGTAGCCGGTAAGAGCGCGCCGGCCTTCGAGCACTATGTCGGGGGTGGGAACCTTGGCGTAGCAGGCGCTGGTGCAGGCGCCGCACAGCAGGCAGGTGGACAGGGACTCGGCCGCCTCCGCCGGGTTCTTTTCCCGGCCCTCGACCAGCATGCGCACGAACTGGTTGCGGCCGCGCGCCGAGATGGTCTCCCGGCCGGTAAGCATGTAAGTGGGGCAGGAGGTTTCGCAGTAGCCGCAGCGGTTGCACTGGGCGGCGGCGTCGTAAAGGTTCTTCTCTCCCAGGTCCGTAAGAAGGCTTGCGAGGTGCCTGCCGGAGTCCTCGTGCGGATAGAGCTCGTTTATCTCGTTATGGAAATGGCGGGCCGGCGCCTCCTCTCCGTGTTCCAGTTCCGGCGCGGTTTTAGGCCGCGCTTCGCCGCCTGTCAATTCGGTGTAGTTCATATCGGTAGAGCTTTTTTCTTCCTTCATCCGTGCCCCTTATAGACCCAGGGGTTCAGCAAATTGCGCGGGTCGAACTCTCTTTTAAGCCTGCGGTGTATCTCGTCCGGCTCGAAGGCGTCCCAGTCCGGCGGCGTCTCCCCGGCGGCTTTGCGGTCCGGGGCCTGCCCGGCGGAAAGGGCGAAGGTGGCGGCTATTATTACGCCGTAGGCGCCCAGCGAGCCGCAGAAAAGCTTCACCGCGTCGTAGCCGGCCACGTTCTTTACGGTTTTCCCTCCCAGTTCGAGCAGCGAGCCGTCGGCCAGCGCGACCTCCAGCCCCAGCAGGTGGCCGCGTATGTCGGGGCAGGCTTTTGAGGCTATCAGCCCGCCTACGCTGCCTTTGAGTTCCGGCAGGTCGAGGTAAAAGCCGGCTTCCTTCAGCTGGCGGCCCAGATCCTCGAAGGACAGGCCGGCCTCGGCCCTCGCGGTCAGGTTCTCCCTGTCGATCTCGGCCCTGCCCTCGAGATGCCGCAGCTCCAGCGGCTTTGATCCTTCCATGATCCGCCCCGGGTTCAGCCTTGTCCCCAGGCCAGTCACCGCGGTCCTGGTCCCGGCGCCGAAGCGGAGCCGCAGCTCGTCGAGAAGCCCGCGCGCGGCTGGGCTCAGCGAGGCCCTGGAGGAAAACACCGAAGACGCTTCGGGGCCGGCAGACTGGCCCCCGAAAGCTTTTGAAGCCGTATCCCCGGCGGCCGCTTCGTTGGCCACCGGCAGTATCTTGTCGGGGTTGGCCAGCCCGGCCGGGTCGAAGGCCCGTTTTATCCCGTGAAAAAAATCCAGTTCTTCGCGGGTATACATCCAGTTCATAGCCACCCGCTTCTCGACTCCGATACCGTGCTCGCCGGAGATAGTCCCGCCGAGGCGGATGCAGGCTTTCAGTATCTCGTAGCCGGCTTTTTTCACGCGCTTGACTTCCTGTATGTCGCGGCGGTCGAAGATCATATTGGGATGGATATTCCCGTCCCCGGCGTGGAAGAGCAGGCCGGCCGTGAGCTTGTACTTCGAAATTATCGCGCGGGTTTCCCGCAGGGCCTCGGGCAGGCGCGGGCGCGGCACTACGCCGTCCTCCACCAGCACGTCTGGGGCCAGGCGGGCCATGGCCGGGTAGGCGCCTTTCCTGGCGGCCCAGAGCAGCTCGCGCTCGGCTTCGTCCCCTGCCACATTGAAAGCGGAGCAGGCTTTGCCCGCGCAGATCTTTCGCACGGCTTCCAGGTCCTTATCTATCTTCGCTTCGTCGGAGCCGTCCAGCTCTATTATCAGGACGGCCTCAGTGCCGTCCGGGAAAGTGTTCTCGCCGCCGCGCCGGGCGGCGTCCATCGAAACCTTGTCCATCGCCTCCAGGGCGCGTGGCAGTATGCCGCTGCTGATTATCCGCGTCACCGCTTCCAGGGCGCCGTCCAGGGAGGGGAAAGCCGCCGAGGCGGTCTTGATGCGCGCGGGGAGCGGGAGTATTTTGAGCCAGGCATTGATCACTATGCCCAGCGTGCCCTCGGAGCCCACTATAACGCTCATAAGGTCCGGGCCCTGGTCCCGGTAGGACCAGGTCTTTACCTCGCCTTCAGGGGTCACCACTTCCAGCTTCTCCACATTATCAGTGGTGACGCCGTATTTCAGGCAGAGGGGGCCGCCGGCGTTCTCGCCGATATTCCCGCCGATGGTGGAGACTTTCTGGCTGGCGGGGTCCGGGGCGTAAAAGAAACCGAAGGGCTGCAGCGCTTTCTGGAGTTCGAGGTTGACCACTCCGGGTTCTACCAGGGCCAGGCGGGCGCCGGTGTCTATCTGCCGGATCTTTTTAAGGCGGGCCAGGTTAAGGATGGCCCCGCCCTTGAGGGGGATGGTCCCACCGGAAAGATTCGTTCCGGCCAGGCGGGGCAGGAAGGGGATCCCGGCCCCGTAGAGAATTTTAACGACGGGGGCAACCTGCTCCGTAGAGGTAAAGTTTATTACCGCCTCGGGCCGCGCGCGCGCCATGCCGGCGTCGTAGGAGTACATCAGTATCTCGGCCTCGTCCTCGCGGACGTTCTCCCTGCCGACTATGGATTCGAGCTGCGCGCGAACCGCGCCGATCCTGTTGTGTTTGAACATAGATGTAATAAAGTCCGGTTTGTTTTAAGCCCGTACTCCGGCGCGCTCGCGGACGGGCCTAAGCTTTGCCGTGAAGTGGGGAAGTATCGCGGGCGCCTCCACCACTTCCAGCCCTTTGATCCCTTTCTTGTTCTTCGAGAGCCAGCCTAAAACTTCTATCACGTAGTCTATATGGCTCTGCGTGTAGACGCGGCGCGGCATAGCCAGGCGTACCAGCTCCATCGGGGCGCCTATGAAGTGCCCGTCCCTGTCCCGCTTGCCGAACATCAGCGTGCCTATCTCAACGCCCCTGATGCCGCCCTCCAGGTAAAGCGCGCAGGCCAGCGCCTGCGCCGGGAACTGATGGGGCTTTATGTGCGGCAGGAATTTTTTCGCGTTGATGTAAACCCCGTGCCCGCCGGGCGGGTTGATTATGGGTACGCCGTGGTTGAGCAGGCCCTCGCCCAGGTATGCTGCCGAGCGGATGCGGTACTGCAGGTAGTTCTCGTCGAGGACCTCGCGCAGGCCGATGGCTATTGCTTCCAGGTCCCGCCCCGCCAGCCCGCCGTAGGTGCTGAAGCCCTCGGTGAGGATCAGCATCTGGCGCGCCTTGGCGGACCAGTCCTTGTTGTTCATGGCCAGGAAGCCTCCCATGTTGACCAGGGCGTCTTTCTTCGCGCTCATCCAGGTCCCGTCGGCCAGCTCGAACATGGCCTCCGCTATCTCGCGGACCGGGCACTGGGCGTAGCCCTTCTCGCGCAGCTTGATGAAATAAGCGTTCTCGGCGAAGCGCGCGCAGTCGAGGAACATAGGGATGCCGTATTTGCGGCACAGGTTCTGCACGGCCTTCAGGTTCTCCATCGAGACCGGCTGGCCGCCGAGGGAATTGTTGGTGACGGTCATCACGCAGAGCGGGATGTTCTTCGCGCCTTTTTCCCTGATGAACTTCTCCATCGCCGGCACGTCGGCATTGCCCTTGAACGGGGCGGGCTTGTCGAAGTCCAGGGCTTCCTTCACCGGGAAATCCATAGCCTGGGCGCCGGAGAATTCAACGTTGGCGCGGGTGGTGTCGAAGTGGGAATTGGAAATTATGTATTTGCCTTTCCCGCCTATCACCCCGAAAAGTATCTTCTCGGCGGCGCGGCCCTGGTGCACAGGGATTATCTCGTCGAAGCCGGTCAGCCTGCGCACTTCGGTCTCGAAGTTGTAGTAGCTGCGCGCCCCGGCGTAGGATTCGTCGCCTACCATGATGCCGCCCCACTGCGCCGCGCTCATCGCGCCGGTGCCGCTGTCGGTCAGCAGGTCTATCAGCACTTTCTCGGCGCGGATATTGAAAAGGTTGTAATGCGCCTGCTCAAGTACCGTCAGCCTTTCTTCGCGGGTGGTCAGGCCCAGAGGCTCTACGCTCTTGATCTTGAAAGGCTCGATTATAGTGTTCCATTTCCATTCCATGGCAGTTTCTCCTTAGTGAACCAGCAGAGTCATCAGTACGAAATAGAGCAGCATAAGCGCGCCTCCGAAGGGCAGGGCGGCCTTGGCCCATTCGCGCGACTTTATCCCCAGCTTGGCGGAGCTGACGATGTTCGGGATATTGCCGGGGATCAGCATGCCGCCGGATATGAGCAGCCCCATCAGGATGAAAGTTATCTGCCTGTCGGTCATCACCGGCGCTATCTCGGCCGCGGCCAGCGTGGCGTTGTCGAGTATCGCTGAGACGGAGTTGGCCCAGTAAAGGGCCCAGGTCGGCATTTTGGAGACGAAACGTTCGGCCAGCGGGGAGAGCCCGGCGCCCAGGAAAATAAGCGCCATCACGAAGATGTACACTTTGACCGCGCGCGTAAGGATGACTTTGTTCGTGTCGTGCGCGTCCTCCCTGAGGCCCGCCGCGCCGGTCTCGGCGGCCTTGGCGCCGCGGGCGGCCAGGGCCGAACAGAGTATCACTCCCGGGACTATCCAAAGCCCCACCTGCCTTATCAGATAGAAAAAATCGGCGTTGTGGGGCGGGCCCTTCAGCTTCGAGACCACTATTGTAGAGAGAGGTTCCCCGAGCGGGGTAAGCGCCGCGCCCAGGCCTATGGCGTAGCAGGCATAAACGGTAAGCTTTACCTCGTATTCCCGGCTGAGTTTCAGCAGCGTCACTACCTCCGCCAGCATGATGGCGGCGACTATCGCGGTGAAAACGCTTGAGCCGAGGCCCAGTACCAGTACTATGACGAATATCGCCCCGCCGAGGCCGAGTTTTTTTGTAAGCGATTCCATCCAGCCGCGCAGATGGTGGCGCACCTCCCGGAAGATCCAGCCTACTATGCCGACGGCCGCGGTGATCGCGATGGGCTCCCTTAAAGCCTCTTCAATGAGATGGACTTTCCATAGTCCCGAGATGGTGACGGCACAGATTCCCATTATAAAGAGAAAAGCTTCCAGTTCCTCCTCGACCTTTTTAACTGAAAAGGGCAGTATCAGGGTCAGGCCCATTATCACGGACAAACCGGCGATTATCAAGTAGTTTGACATTAGTATCCTCTTGGTGCGCGGTAACACGCGCGGCCGCCGCGCCGCCGGCTGATGCTTTGGCACGGCGCCGCGATAAGTATTGTGCTACAATAGTATTCTATTAATTTAAAAAGGATATCAAAAGCGATATGTTCAAGTTCAAGCGGCCGGTGGGGCTTTTTCTTTGCGGCGGCGGCGCGCTGGGCTCCTGGCAGTCCGGGGTGCTGGCGGAGCTGGTGCGCCAGGGCCTGCATTTCGACGTCGTGGCCGGCTTCAGCGTGGGCGCCCTGAACGGCGCGGCCTACTGCTACAACAAGACCGGGGAGCTGCGCCAGGTCTGGCGCGATATGAAGCCGGAGACCGTCCTGAGCCTCAAGCCCAGGTATTACAATATCCCGCTCGAACTTTACCAGCAGCACGAAGGCAGCCTCGCGAACAAGTTCAATTTCTTTTTCCAGAACCAGCTGGCCAAGCTCACTCTTTTCTCCAACAAGCAGCTTTATAATCTCCTCAACGGCTGGCTGGTGAAAAGCGGCCCGCAGTTCCCCCGCAATATAAAATTTTACGTCATCAGCCACGCGGTGGAGATGAAGCTGCCGTATATCGTGCGTTTCGACGGCTCCACCCAGAGCCATAATCTGTCTTTTACCGACGCGCTGGTGGCCAGCTGCTCCATACCGATGATCTTCCCGCCGGTTCCGGTGGAGGAGCACGGCCGCAAGCACCACCTGGTGGACGGCGGCGTGATAGGCATCGCCACTATCAATTTGAGCATCTTCGAGGGCTGCCGCACCGTGATAATGATAGGCAATTCCCGCCCGGAGGACATGGATTTCCACGGGAAGGGGCCGATCGGTTATTTCGAGCGCAAGGCGCGCCGCATGCTGGCCCTGCACACGCAGAAGATCTACGAGTCGCGCGTATTCCTGAATTCGGAGCCCGACGTGTACCTGATAAAGCCGCCCACCGACCTCGGCCTCAACCTGCTCGAGTTCGACGGGGCCAAGTGCGAAAAAGCTTTCGACATCGGCGAAGCCGAAGCCAAACTCTTCCTGCACAACCTGGAGCAGCCCGCTAGACCGTGATCGAACTGACCGCCCTTAATTTTTCCATACTCCTCTTTTTCGGGGTCTTCATCGGCTTGCTCGGCTCCGCGCTGGGCGTGGGCGGGGGGATCTTCCTCGTCCCGTTCCTGGTGCTCGCCCTGAAGATCCCCATCCACCAGGCGGTCGCTGCTTCGCTGGTCGCCATCGTGGCCACCTCGAGCGCGGTGGCCTCTGTGAACGTCGAGCGCGGGCTCGCGAACATCAGGCTGGGGATAACGCTGGAAGTCACTACAGCCCTCGGTTCGATAGCGGGCGCGCTGATAGCCAGCCGGATCCCCGGGGCGACGGTGCAGCTCCTGTTCGCCCTCATGCTTTTCCCGGTCTCGATCCTGATGTTCATGAAAGGCCGGAGCGCCCTTAAAAGAATTCCCGCCACTGCCTCCCAGCTTTCCACGGACGCCGCAACTTCCTCCTTCGATTCCGCTTTTTTCGATCCCGCGGTCGATTCCCATACTCATTACCGGGTGAGGAATATGACGCCGGCCTCCGTAATTTCTTTTTTCGCGGGCTCCCTGTCGGGGCTGCTCGGGATAGGGGGCGGCGTGGTCCAGGTCCCGGTCATGAACCTGCTGTGCGGCGTGCCTATGAAAGCGGCGGCGGCTACGAGCAACTTTATCATAGGCGTTTCGGCCGCGGCGAGCGCCTATATTTATTTCCGGCAGGGGCTCATTCCCTTTAAGCTTACTTCCGTGATAGTGGTCGGTGTGCTTCTCGGTTCTTTCCTCGGCATCTACGCGCTTTACAAGGCCAGGTCGGAAAAATTGCAGATGGTGTTTTCAGCTTTCACCCTGCTGGTGGCGGTCAGGATGCTGATGAAGGCGATATAAATGGAAGGCTTCAGCGAAAAACATTTCGGGAAACTGATACAGCGCACCCTGCAGGGAGGGATATTCCTGAGCCTTGTCCTGCTTTTCCTGGGGATAGGTCTTTCCATGGCCGGCTCTGCCGCGGGCGGAAGCCTGCTTAAGGCCGGAGTGCTGGCCCTGTTGCTCACCCCGGCGGCCAGGGTAACTATGCTCATCTACGGCTACTGGCGCGGCGGGGAGAGATATTTCGCCCTGGCCTCCTTCGTGGTCCTGGCCCTGCTTGCCGTATCGCTGCTGGTTTAGGTAGCATATTAATTATGAAAGCTCTCCTGCTTCTCTCGATGCTCTTCTGCGGGCCGGCCTCGGCGCAGCCGCCGTCCATACCCGCCGCCTCCTCAGCGGACGACGACGGCCTCGGCCCAGCGCTGGTGGACCTGCGCGCCTCCACCCGGCCCTTCACCCTTAGCCCCGGCGCCGACGAGCGCTACGATATCGGGATAGCCCTCATGTACCGGCTAGAGTTCGACAAGGCCGAGGCCAAGTTCCGCGAAGTGACCGTCCTGGATCCCGCGAGCCCGGCCGGTTACTGCGCGCTGGCCGCCCTTTCCTGGTGGCGCTACTCGCAGAATTTCGACATGCAGACCGCCCTCAAGGACGTGGAGAAAGAGTTCCTTTTTAATTCTGACAAGGTCATAGAGCTTTCTAAAAAGATGATCGACGAGGGGCGCGACCTGGACCAGGCCTATTTTTTCATGGGCAGTGCCTACGGGCTGCAGGGCCGTTGGTACGCGGTGCAGCGCAGCTGGTTCAAGGCCTACAGCCGGGGCAAGAAAGCCCGCAGGTTCCTGAAAAAGTGCGTCGAGACCAACCCGGCCATTTACGACGCTTATCTGGGGCTCGGGATCTTCGACTATTACGCGGCCACTTTGCCGGGCGCGCTCGGTTTCGCCGCCCACCTGTTCGCCGGCGGGGACAGGGTTCGGGGCATGGAATATGTGAAGATCGCCCGCGACAAGGGCCGCTTCTTCAAACTGGAAGCGCGCATTTTCCTCATAGAAATATATTCCCGGCATGAGCGCGACTTCAAGGCCGCTTTTGCCGAATGCGAGGCCCTGCGCGCGCAGGACCAGACGAACATGCTTTTCCGCCTCGCCGAGCTGATGACGCATGTGCAGGCGCAGGACTGGCAGGGCGCCCTCGCCAAAGCCGAAAGTTTCCTCGGGGCCTGGCAGGTGAACCCGCAGCGCGGGCTCGAGCAGCAGCTGGCCTCGGTCTACCTTGCCGCCGGAGATGCGCTGATAGGCCTGAAACGCTACGGGGACGCAATAATCTGGCTGTCCGGGGGTATAGAGAAGACCGGTTTCCCGGAGAAAGGCTGGGTAACTTACTGCTACCTGCGGCGGGCCCAGGCGCTGGATCTTGCCGGGCTCCGCGAGACGGCGCTGGCGGATTACAGGATAGCGCTCGACCGCCAGAATTTCTGGGACTCAAAAAAATACGCGAAGGCCGGCATAAAAAAGCCTTTGCCCTACCAGGAAGTCATGCTGCAGATGACCCAGGACTAGGGCGAGGGGTCCGGCATCGGATATCCCGTTCAGGAGGGGCTTATGAAAAAAATAGAATTTACCGCTGTGGTTCCGGTGGCGGGGACGGGGACGCGCCTGCGCCCGCACACTTATACCTATCCCAAGGTGATGCTGACCGTGGGCGACAAGCCCATCATAGGCCATATCCTGGACGAGCTTTCCGCGGCCGGCATAAAGAAGATCTGCCTGGTCACCGGCTACCTCGGCGACAAGATCAAGCATTACGTCGGGAATAACTACAAGCGCCTTGACGTCAGCTATGTGGAGCAGACCGAGCAGAAGGGCCTGGGCCACGCGATCTGGCTTACCCGGCGCTGCGTGACCGGCCCGGTGCTGGTGATGCTTGGCGATACCATATTGGACGCCGACCTTTCCAAGTTCATGGCCCCCGGCGATGACTGCCTCGCTGTCAAGGAAGTGAAGGACCCCCGCCGCTTCGGCGTGGTGGAAACCAAAGGCGGTTATATTTCGGCGATGGTCGAGAAGCCTGAAAAGCCGAAGACGAACCTGGCCATAGTCGGCATCTATTCTTTCCACAATTCTTCGCAGCTCTACAACAGCCTGCAGCGGCTGGTGGATTCCGGCCGGACCACCAGGGGCGAGATCCAGTTTACCGACGCGATGGCGCTGATGGTGAAAGAGGGGCACCGGATAAAGCCCGTGGCGATAGAAGGCTGGTACGATTGCGGCAAGCCGGAGACCCTGCTTGAGACCAACCGGCACATCCTGGATAAAAAGAAGTTTTTCCCGAAGGCGAAAAATTCCCTGATAATCCCGCCGGTCTATATTTCCCCGACGGCTAAAGTCGAGAATTCGATAGTGGGGCCTTACGCCTCAATAGGGGACGGGGCGCGGATAGACTCGGCTATAATCTCTGACTCGATAGTGAACGAGAACGCTTTTATCATCAATATGAACCTGAGCGGTTCGCTCGTCGGCCCCAGCGCCACCGTAGTGGGTCGGAAGGACCAGCTGAACGTGGGCGAGAACTCCGAGATCAGGTTCGATAAAAATATCTGCGAACCGGATATTAAGGAGTAAGGCGCGGGCTTTAACCCGGATTATTCCGTCCCCGGCTTTATTTCCGCCTGAGGCAGAGTGAAGTAGAAGGTCGTGCCTTTGCCCACCTCGCTCTCCGCCCAGATCCTGCCGTTGTGAAGTTTCAGGAAATCGTTAACGATAACCAGGCCGAGGCCCACCCCTTCCATTGAGCGGCGCGAGTCCAGCTGCACGAATTTCTGAAAGAGCTTGCTCAGGTCCTCTTTAGGGATGCCGTGCCCGGTGTCCCTCACCCCTACAAGCACGTTCCCGTCCCGCTCCGGAGAGGGCGAGGCCGCCACGACCACGGACCCGCCTTCCGGCGTGGCCTTTATCGCGTTCGAAATAAGGTTGGTAAGCACCTGCACTATGCGGGGCGGGTCGGCCAGGGCGCACAGGTCTTCGGCGGGGGGCCGCAGCGTGAGCGTTATCCCTTTCGTCCTGGCCCACGGCGTCAGCCCCTCCACAGCCTCCGTCATGATGCCGGATAAAAGCGCGGGGACCGGGTGCACGTCCATCTTGCCGGACTGGAGCTTTGAGAAATCCAGTATGCCGCGTATCATCTGGCTGAGGCGGTGGCTGTTCCTGATGCTGATGTCCAGGAACTTGGTCTCCATAGGGTCCAGCTTTTTCGAGGAGGCCTCGGTGAGCATCTCGAGGGCCGAGGTGATGGAGGAGAGCGGCGACTGCAGGTCGTGGGTGATGCGGGAGAGGAACTCCTCCTGCATCCGCTGGGCCTCTTTATACTTCGTTATCTCCGGCATAGTGCTTAATTCTCCGACCACGCGGCCTTCGGCGTCCACCAGCATCGCGACGGAGCGCCGCATCGTCCGCCCCATGCTCTCGTCCCCCTGCACCTCCACCTCGCCGGAAATTATCTTTCCGCCGGAAAGGTCCATATCCTTTGAGAGGGTCAGGATATGCTCCCCCGGGCGGAGCTGCTCGCTTATATGCTTGCCCACGGCGTCCGCGAATTTCGTGCCGGCTATTTCCTCGGCGGCCGGGTTCATCATCAGGATCTTGCCGTCCTTGTCGACGATGACCTTGCCGTCCGCCACCCTGGACAGGACGTGTTCGGTGCGCGACCGCGTGTTCAGGGCCGCCTCTTTTTCCGCCGCCAGTGCCCTGGTGGATTCCGCTATCTGCTGCTCCATGGACTCGCGGAGCGACTTGATAGCGTCCTCGTAAGCGCGGGCGCGGTCCCTGGGATCTTTCACCGCCGATTCCACCAGCCCCTTGAGAATGCCGCCGAAACTCATGTTCGCCAGCAGGCTTTCCTGGGGCTTGCCGCCGCCGGGGCCTTCGGCCTCTTTTCCGCCGCCCGGGCCTTCCGCGGCTTTGCCGCCTCCGGGACCTTTACCGGGACCGCCGCCGGGTCCGGGCCCGAACATGGCATCGGGGCCGGATTTCGCGCTCTCCGGTTCGGCGGTTTTTGCTCCGCCCTGCCCGCCGCCGGCCGCGGTCACCGGCCCGAACATCGAATCCGCATCTATCCTGACGGGCGGCGGCCGGTGCGCGTCCTTCGGCTCCTGGGCGGGCCTTGCCGGGGCCGGCCTGGGCTGCTGCACAGGCGCGGCTGCCTGCGGCCTTGCGGCCGCCGGCCTGGGCTGCTGGACCGGGGCCGCTGCCTGGGGTGCCGGGGCCGGCCTGGGCTGCTGGACAGGCGCTATATTCTGCGGCGCCCTTGCCGGGGCCGGCCTGGGCTGCTGCGGGGGCGCTGCCGACGGCCTGGCCTGGGGGCGGACCTGCAGTTCGGGAAAGATCTCCGGGACCGGCCTCTGGGCCGCCGGCCTCGCCGCCGGCTTGGCGGCAGGCGCCGCTTCGGGAGCGCCGCGGTATGGCTGAGCCTGGGGTCCGTAGCCGCCTTCCTTAACGTAATGCACGGCTTCCGGCCTGATATTAGTTACGCCTTTTCCGGCGAAAAATTCCTCCATGTAACCCGCGGGCCGGTTTTTGGCCTGGGCGGCAAGGAACTCGCACAGGGCGCCGATCTCGAAGGACTGCACCCCGTCCACGAAGGTCAGCCCCTGGATGCGGTGCGCCTTGAAAAAAGCGTTGAGGTTCTGGGATTCCTGGGTGACGGCGGGAACGGCGGTGTCGTTGAAAAGCCAGCTGTCGTTCGCGAAAGTAAGCGTTATCGAGGTTTCTTTTTTAGCGTCGAAAAGCATGCCCAGGAGCACGCCGCTCTTGCGCAGCGACTCTAGCACCACGGGGTGGCTCAGGGTATAAAGCGCGGTGTTCTTTATGGCCTTGGCCAGCCCCCCCAGGAACTCGGAGCAGAGCTCCGGGTAGGAGAGCGCGTATCTCTCGCTTCCCGGCGTATAGGGTTCATTGCCTTCCCCTGCGGTTTCCTGATTTAGCGGTATCATATAGATCACCCCATCATTATCTTGAAAGCTTCTGACAGAGAGGTCTGCCCCTGCCTTACGGCCTCGAGGGCGGACTGGCGCAGCGAGGTCATTCCTTCCTTGACGGCCAGTTCCGTAAGCAGGTCCACATTATTGCTGGTGGTGATCAGCTGGCGCATCGCCGAGGTTTCCACCGGCATCACTTCAAAAACGGCCCTTCGGCCGGAATAGCCCCCGCTGCAGGAATGGCAGCCCACGGGGTGATAGACTGTTTTTAGCAGCTCTATCTCTTTCGGATTCAGGAATTTTTTATCTTCGGCGGTAAGAGCGCCGGGCGCCCGGCACTGGGTGCAGAGCGTGCGCACCAGGCGCTGGGCTATGACCATTTTCACGCTGGCGGCCACCAGGTAGGGGGCCACGCCCATATGGGTGAGGCGGACTATGGTAGCCGGCGCGCTGTTCGTGTGCAGGGTGGAAAACACAAGGTGGCCGGTGATGGAGGCCTTTATCGCTATCTCGGCGGTCTCTACGTCGCGGATCTCTCCGACCAGCATGATGTCGGGGTCCTGCCGCAGGAAAGCCCTGAGGGTGGATTCGAAAGTCAGTCCGATGGACGACAATATTTTTACCTGGTTCACGTTCGGAACTTCGTACTCCACCGGGTCTTCCGCCGTCATTATATTAACGTCCGGCCGGTTCAGCACGTTGATCATCGTATAAAGCGTCGTTGTCTTTCCGCTGCCGGTGGGCCCCGTCACCAGCACCAGCCCGTTGGAGCCTTTAAGCGAGCCCTGCACGGCTTTAAGCTCGCGCGGCGTCAGGGCGAGCTGCGAAAGGCTGCTGTTAAGCTTGCTCTGGCCCAGTATGCGCATCACTATCTTCTCGCCTTTTATGCAGGGCAGGGTGCTGACCCTGAATTCGATCTTGTTCCCTTTTATCATCACGCGGAACTGGCCGTCCTGCGGCAGGCGCCTCTCGGTTATCACCAGGCTGCTCATGATCTTTATGCGGGCCGTCAGGCGCGGATGGATGGAAATGGGGAGGGTGGTCAGCTGCTTCAGCACGCCGTCCACGCGGGCCCTTACCAGAACCCGGTCCTCGAACGGCTCGATATGGATATCCGAAGCGCGCATTTCCACGGCCGCCATAAGTATTTTATTCACGCGCTGGATAAGGGGGGAATCGCTCGCGAGGTTCTCAAGGCCCAGTGCGCTCTGCGGCTCTTCTTTGCGCGGGGCGCCGCTTTCAAGCATTTCCAGGTCCTGGTCGCCGGCCCCGGACAACATGTCTATTTCCGGGACTTCGGACTCCGGCTCGGGCGCGGGTTCGGGCATGACCTCGATCTCCGCCTCAGGCGCGGCTTCCGGGGCGGGCGCAGGTTCGGGTGCCGGCTCGGGAAGCGGCTCCGTTTCAGGGGGCAGCTGGGCTTCTGGCGGCAGTTCTACCGGAACTGCCTGAACAGGCGCGGGAGCGCGCTGGGGCATCTGCGGCGCCGGTTCGGGCTCATAAGCCGCATGCGGCTCCGGAGCGGCCATCTCGAACCTTTCTATTTCCAGCGAAACTGGTTCCGGGGCGCCGCTGGCCGGGGCAGGCCTGGGTTCCGGCCTGGGCGCGGGCCTGCTTTCGGGGACCGGGGGGCGCTTCACTTCGAAGATCCTGGCTATGCTCTCGAGCAGCTTGGCGTTCGATACCGGCTTCTCGAGAAAATCGGAAATATCCATGTTCAGGGTGCGCAGGTGCTGCCTGTTGGTGGCGCCGGTGAACATTATTATGCGGAGGCTGTGGGTTTCATAGTTGCTGCGCACTTCCTGTATAAGTTCATACCCGTTCATCTTGGGCATGTTAAAATCTACCAGGATCAAGTCAGGCATGGATTTGGAGAGAACGGCAAGGGCTTCTTCGCCGTTGCCGGCTTCCAGGACCTTATAATGGTTAACGGTCAGGAGATGCTTGACCAGCTCCCGGTAATCCTTGTTATCGTCGACGACCAGCACGGTCCTGGACGCCGGCGCCTGGCGCTGGCCGGGCTTTCCCGCGGCCTGTGCCGTCCTGGATGCCGGGTTCATCCCCGCCCCCGGATTATTCTGAGTGAACGTTTCCATAACCACGCCCTCGTATTGCGCCGCTCATTTTTACGCTGGCTCCCTGCTGCATAAATAGTATACAGGCAGGGTCCGCTTTTTACAATTGGCGGATTCCCTTTTCTGCTGACTTTTATCCACTAGTCGGCTTACAATGGGGGCTTAACGGCGGTGTTTACGTTCTTTGCAGCTCTTGCGGTAGCAGGAGGGGGTGGCTTTGGCGATCTTTTCGAACTGCCTTATGAAGGACTCGGTGTTCGCGTAGCCGAGCTTGGCCGAGATCTGTTTGACGCTGCTTCCGGTCGACCGGAGCATTTTCTTGGCCTGCGCCATCTTTACTTTAAGCTTATATTCATTAAAGCCCATCCCGGTCTTTTCCCTGAACAGGCGGCTTAAATATTTCGGGCTCATGTACACGGTCAGCGCCGCGTCCTTTAGAGTTATCTTTTTAAAGCAGTTCCCTTCCAGGAACCACCGGACATGCTCTATTTTCCCCGCGATGTCCATGTCGTCGGGGCGGGCGGAGCCGGACCTCTTTAAAAGCTCTTTTTCTATAGCCTCCCGCATCGTCTTTATATCGAAAGGCTTCTCTATGTAATTGTCGGCTTTTGCTATCAGAGCGTGGATGGCCACGTCCTTGGTGCTGAAGCCGGTCATTATAATGACGCTTTTATCCGGCGCGATGGTCTTTATCTTTTCAAGCGCGGCCAGGCCGTCCATGCCGGGCATCTGGACGTCGAGGATCACCAGGTCCAGCTCGTTGGGCTTTTTAAGTATGTTCAGGGCCTCCTGCGCGCAGGACGCCTCGGTGATATCGTATTCCTCGTACCAGAGCTTGAAGTCCGTACGCAGGTCTTTATTGTCGTCTACAAGCAGTATTTTGCCGCGCATAATTTCCCCCGTCTATGCACGTATGCGGATGAATAAAAAATCAGACCGTCCCGCGCAGGTAAAGAAGCGCTTTGCCTACCGTGTAGGATTCCTGCCCGGGCGGCAAAGCGTCCACAAGTTCCTTCGCCGAATCGAGGTTCTCTCCCAGCGTAACTATGGGCGGCTCCTCGTAACCTCCGGGCCGCACCTGCGGGAAGCCGCAAGCGGCGAGCAGGGCGTTGCACAGGCAGACGCGCCCGACCGTGTTCTGGACGCGGCCGCCCTTGGCGGTGAAAGCGTCGACGGCCTCGGCGGGGCAGCGGTAGCCCAGTTCCCCGGAGGGGGTTAAATAATTGACCTGCAGGAGGCCTACGTCGCACATCCGCTTCCGGGCCTGGTAAACGGCCGGGTCCGAAATAGTTCCGGGAACCTGGGCCACTTTGAACGGGAAACCCGTAGGCGAGACCATGGTGTTCGAAACTTTAAGTTCCCCGGCGGCCAGAAGCTTCATCACTTTGCTTCTCAGGGCGGGCGCCGTGCCGGATTGGCCGGAAAGGGCGAAGAGCGTTCCGAGCTGTACGCCGGAAGCGCCAAGAGCCCTGGCTTCGCGCAGGCGGGCCGGGCTGCCGAAGGAGCCCGCCAGCCAGAAGGGCAGCCCAAGGCCGGCTATAGCGCCGATATCGGCCTGGTCCTGGTCGGTGTAGACGAGGAGCGGCTGGCCGGCGGCGTCGAAGCGCATCTTGGCCGGCGCGGCGCTGTGCCCGCCGGCTTCGGAGCCTTCCACCACAAAACCGTAAGGGCGGGTAGCGGGATTTCCGGCCAGCGCGTCGGCCAGGCCGAAAGAAGAAACTATAGCGAGAAATTTGGGCGCTTCGAGGGCCGGGGCCGTCCCGCCCAGCAGAGTTTCCGGGCGCACCGTGGCGTAGAAGTTGCCGGAGTCCGAGCGGGAGCCGTAAACCTTGAAAGACATGGCCGTCGGCTCATGCCTTGAAAGCTTCTCTATCATCGCGGGGATCTCGTCCGGGCTGCCCGCCCCGACCAGCACGTAGGCCGCGCCGGCCAGCATCGCGCCGTAGAGCGCCCAGGGCAGGGGCCGCTCCACCTTGCGCAGGAAATTTATGCCTACCGGCTTGTCATGCCCTTCCTTGGCCAGCCAGACCTCGGCGAAATTAGCGGCCAGCACCAGGACCTGCATCTCGCGGGGGAGCTCCCAGAAAGAGTCCGGGCCCGGCTTGAAATTCTCTATGCGCGTGAGCCGGCAGGGGGAGACCGGTTTATAAGGGGTTCCGGGGGCGCGGCCGCCCTCGATATAATATTTATTGAAAAGTTCCCAGACGGGGCCCGCAAGCGAGGGCTGGCGCCGGACGAGTTCGGTGAAAGCGCGGCGCACATTGCCGCCGGGGTCTCCGTCCTGCAAAATGCGCGGGTAGACTATCTCCAGGGCCGTGCCCGAGACGACGCCGAGCCCGCCCATCATCGAGACTATCCTGGCCAGGACCCACCAGGAAATGCGCACGCCCATGCCGCCGGAGATTATTTCGGGGTCGGGTCGGGCCGCAGGCGTTTTATTCTCAATGTTCACGTTAACCTTTATTTTACAAAACTTTGTTTGTGCCGTAACAGGCGCTATGCGCTACAGACGGCCTGAACTGACCAGCTTACCCGCCCGCCCCTATCAGGCTTAACGAAGGCAGGTAGGTCACAAGCGCCAGCATCACCAGCAGTATAAGCAGGAAAGGCCCGGTGGCGCGGTAGAGTTCCGGGAGCTTCTTGTTAAAGCGGGAGCTGGCCAGGAAAAGATTCAGGCCCAGCGGCGGCAGCATATAGCCGATCTCCAGGTTAAGCAGGAAAATTATGCCAAGGTGTACCGGGTTAATGCCGTACCCGGCCGCCACCGGAACTATGATCGGGACCACGATGATGATAGCCGAGAAGATCTCTATCATGTTGATGACCAGAAGGAAAGCGTTGAGCAGAAGCAGGAACACTATCTTGCTGGAGACGTAGACGTGCAGCCAGTCGAAGAGTTTCTTCGGTATCTCCGCGTCTATCAGGTAGCTGGTAAAACCCAGCGCCGTACCAAGCACCATGAAGATAGCGCCCACCAGAAGCATGCTCTTTACCGCCACGCGCGGGATATCGCCGAAAAGCTTCAGGTCCCTGTAGATAAAGACTTCGGTGACCAGAACGTAGAAAGCCATCACGGAGGCGGCCTCGCTGGCCGTGAACATCCCCATGTAAATGCCGCCGATTATCACGAAAGGCAGCGGTATTTCCCAGGCCGCGGCGCGGGCGGCTTTCCTGAATTCGGCCATGTGGAAAGGCTTGCCCTTTATTCCCGCTTTTCGCGCGGTATACAGGGCGTAGACGGAGAGGGCGAGCAGGAGCAGCGCTCCCGGGAGCACGCCGGCCTTGAAAAGCCTGTCTATGTCTATCTTGGCAACCAGGCCGTAGAGGATTATAGGCAGGCTGGGGGGGAAAAGCAGGCCCAGGCTGCCGGTGGTCGTAAGAAGGCCCAGTGTGAATTTCTCGGGGTAGCCCTGCTTCGAGAGCATAGGGTAGAGCAGGCCGCCCAGGGCTATGATGGTGACGCCCGAGGCCCCGGTAAAAGCCGTGAAAAGGGCTGTGGTGAAAAGCGCTACGATGGCCAGTCCGCCCGGCATCGCGCCGAACATGGCCTCGGCCAGGGCCAGCATCCGCTGTGGGGCCTTGCTTTCGGCCAGCATATAGCCGGAAAAAGTGAAAAGCGGTATGGCTATCAGGGCCGGCAGCGAGGCCAGGCGCAGCATCTCCACTATTACCGCCGAGGAATCTATGCCCGCGCCCGCGAAAAGCAGGATGGAGCCGCCGCCGATCAGTGTGAAGACCGGCGAGCCCAGGAAGGCCAGGAAAAGGATAAGGGGGACGATGAGGAAAACCATCAGAAGGGCCCCTCGAAATGGTCTTCAGGGCGGAAGATCCCTATCACGGTGTGGACGCCTATCAGGGCGAAAGCGACCGGGATAACTATCTCCGCCCAGCCGCCCGGGACGCCGAGATGGCCTATATAGAAAGCTATGGAGCCGGCGGCGAACTCGTCGCGGATGAACTTCCAGGCGGCGTAGAAAAGGAGGCCGGAGGCGGCGGCAGTGAAGACGTCCGCGAAAGTCTCCAGCGGCCGGCGTATCGCTTTAGGGGCCAGTTTTACGAAGGTTTCCAGCGCGAAGTGGTGGGAATAGCGCGCGGCCAGGGCGGCCCCGGTCAGGCCGGCCCAGAGCACCATGTGCCTGAGCAGCGGGTCCAGCCAGACTATGCCGGAATGGAAGAAGATGCGCAGCAGAACCTGCATGAAAGAAAGCGCGACCATGGCGAAGATCAGCCCAACCACAAGGGCCTTTTCAGTATTCACGATGTAATTTTCTATTTTAAACAGAACGCGCATATAATTATTATCCTAAATGCCCGCCCTCGTCCGCAAGGGGACGAAGCGGCGCGAACTGACCGGTATGAAGGACAGGCCGGCGGCTTTCCGCCGCCCCGGCCCGGACGGTGAAAAACAGCGGTTATTTTTTGTATGATGACTTCAGGATGAGGGCAGTTCCGGTTTAGCTTTAGACTTATCGCAACGGAGGATAAAATGAAAATAAACAAGAAAATTGAGGACGCCATAAACAAACAGATCAACGCCGAAATTTATTCGGCCTACCTGTACCTGGGCATGTCTTCGCGCTGCACCGAAATGAACCTGAAAGGCATGGCCCACTGGCTTTACGTCCAGGCCCAGGAAGAGATGACCCACGCGATGAAGTTCTACCGCTTCGTCCTGGACCGCGCCGGGCATCCCGTGATGCCCGCTATCGAGGGCGTCAGCACCGACTGGAAGACCCCGCTCGAGATGTTCGCCGCCGCCTACGAGCACGAGAAGAAAGTGACCGGGATGATCAACAATATCGTCGACATCGCCCTGTCCGAGCGCGACCACGCCACCGCCAGCATGCTCAACTGGTTCGTCGACGAGCAGGTCGAGGAAGAAGCCAACTCCTCCGAGATCACCGAGAAGCTCAAGCAGATCGGCGAGTCCAAAGAAGGCCTCTTCATGCTGGACAAGGAACTCTCGGTCCGCGTCTTCGTGGACAACACCCAGCCCGCCGGCAAAGCGCAGCCTTAAACTGCGGGTCTTTCTGTTATCACGGTCCTTCCGTTCATCCGCGTGTTAATTCCGCGGCGTGGCGGGGGGGCCGGGTTAGCAAAACCCTCGGAGAGCCCGCCGGTTGCATAGCCCGGCGGGCGAACACGGAGCGAGGCCACGGTGTGGCCGAACGCGTTTTGCGTTCCGGCCCCCCTGACACGCCAAGCGTCAAAACCAGCAATTTCGTATTTAAATTATGCCAACAGACATCGAGATATCCCGCAACGTAAAACTTAAGCATATCAGGGAAATAGGCGCGCAGCTGGGCGTGCCGGAAGACGACCTGGTGCTTTACGGCAAGCATAAAGCCAAACTTCCTCTTAGACTGATAGACCTCGGGAAAGCCGCGACCAAAAAGCTCATCCTCGTTTCCGCGATCTCCCCTACGCCCGCCGGCGAAGGCAAAACCACCGTTTCAATAGGCCTCTCGCTCGGGCTGAATAAAATCGGCAAAAAAACCACCGTCGTCCTCCGCGAGCCCTCGCTCGGGCCCGTCTTCGGCATGAAGGGCGGCGCCACCGGCGGCGGCCATTCCCAGGTCCTGCCGATGGAAGACATAAACCTCCACTTCACCGGCGACTTCGCCGCCATCGAGAAGGCGCATAACCTCCTGGCCGCCCTCATCGACAACAATATCCAGAATAAAAAGAGCAACCTCGGCATCGACCCCCGCACCGTCACCTGGCGGCGCGTGATGGACATGAACGACCGGTCCCTGCGCAAGATCATCGTCGGCCTGGGCGGGACCATGTCCGGCGTTCCGCGCGAAACAGGCTTCGACATCGTCGCCGCCTCCGAGGTGATGGCGATCCTCTGCCTCTCGAACGACCTGAAGCATCTGAAAGAAAAGCTCGGCAATATCTTTATCGGCTATACCTACGACAAAAAGCCGGTTTATGCGCGCGACCTTAAAGCCAACGGCGCCATGGCGGCTCTCCTCAAGGACGCCATCCTTCCCAACCTGGTCCAGACCAGCGAGGGGACGCCCGCCATCATCCACGGCGGGCCTTTCGCCAATATAGCCCACGGCTGCAATTCGATAATCGCCACCCGGATGGGCCTGACCCTGTCGGATTATGTCGTTACCGAGGCGGGCTTCGCCTTCGAACTGGGCGCTGAAAAATTCCTGGACATCAAGTGCCGCTACGCCGGGCTCTGCCCGAGCGCCGCCGTGCTGGTGGCCACCGTCAGGGCCCTCAAATACCACGGCGGCGTCGGCCTTAAAGAGCTTAACAAGCCGGACGCCGAAGCCGTCCGGCGCGGCCTGCCCAACCTCGAGAAACACATCGAGAATATGAAGCAGTTCGAGCTTTCCCCGGTGATAGCTTTGAACAAATTCGCTTCCGATACCGAAGAAGAAATGGCCGTCATTAAAGAGCGGTGCAAAGAACTCGGCGTGCCCGTGGCCGTGGCAGACGTGTGGGGGCAGGGCGGGGCCGGGGCCCTGGAGCTGGCCGGGCTGGTCTCCAAAGCCGTCGAGGCCGTGAAGACCTGCGGCTTCAAGCCCGTCTACGAATGGGAATGGCCTGTCGAGAAAAAGATAGAGGCCATCGCCGGGAAAATGTACGGCGCGAAACATATAGACTATACGCCGAAAGCTAAAAAAGACCTCGAAAAAATAATCGGGCTGGGCCTGGATAAGCTGCCCGTCTGCATAGCTAAAACCCAGAAATCCCTGTCCGATAACCCGGACCTGATAGGCCGGCCAAAGGATTTCGTCGTTACCGTGCGTGAAATAGAGATAGCGGCCGGGGCGGGATTCCTTATCCCTATCACCGGCGATATCATGCGCATGCCGGGCCTGCCCGAGCATCCTTCCTCCGAGAATATCGATATAGACGAGAACGGGAACATCACCGGCCTGTTCTAGAAGCCTGGGCGGTCTTAAACCAGTTCCGGCGCGATCTGCCTGAAGCGCTCCGCCAGCAGGGCGGGGAGCCCCGGGTGCGCGCCTATCAAAGGCGAAAGCTTCCACTTCAGGTCCGCGGGCGCGTGTTCGCGGCAGATCTCCGCCACGTCGCCGCCGGTGCCGGCGTGACGGCCGGGGAGCAGGAACTGCATGAGCACTATAGCCTCACCGCGCGCTTTGCCGATAGCCGACTCGAGCAGCGGTTCGTTGAAGGCGTAGTTGTCGCCGGGGCGCCGCTCCATGGAGCAGGCCGTCAGCTCCTCGCCCGAAAGTTTCAGATCGCTTCTCAATTCCGCGGCCAGGGCGTCGCGCACAGCGGTCATTTCGCGGGAGGGGGAGCCGTGGTCGCAAAGCAAAACGCTGCCTTTTCCGCGCGCCCAGCCGGCCGCCATAAGATTTTCGAGCAGGATCTTCCTTACCGCCCCGTCGGACCCGTAGAGGGTCGGGGCCGCGCGCAGCCGGAGCCAGGCGCCGGCCTCCCGGGCCTGTTCAGGTATTGACTCAGTGACCGTCCGGCTTGGGCCGAGGAAAAGCGGGATTACGATAAGTTCTTCGGCGCCGTCCATCGCGGCCGCCTTTGCCGCGTCTTTGAACAGTACCGCCGGCTCGCCGCCGAGCAGCTCCGGCGCGACCTTGCCGGAATGAAGTACCGAAACGGGCCGCACTTCGTGGCCGATAAGTTTTCCAAGCGATACGGCGAGGGAGCGGAGGGCGATAGTGGAGCCCGGCTCCAGCGAGCCGTTGTCCGTCAGCAATATCCTGAATTTTGTCATAGTCGGCGGCCCCGAAATCAGGGGGCTGAAGCCTGTCCTATTTAACTAAATTATGTCCTCGTCTTCCACGGGCGGGAACCAGCGCTGGGCGGCGAAGGCGGGAATGACCGCGCTGGCTATAAGCACGCCGGTCAGCACGGAGTACTGCCCGGCGTCGAGGAAACCGGAATTAAGCCCGAACAAGGCCGCCATCAGGCCGAAGGTCAGGCCCGTCGACATAAGCAGCGTGAAGTAGCCGCTGTTCCGCGGATAGAACTTCCGCGCAAGGAAATAGACGCCCGCGAACTTGGCGCCCTGCTTCACCAGGAAAAGGGCCGCGAACAGCCCCGCCGCCGCCCAAAGCGCCGGCAGGGAAACTTTCATCCCCGCCACTATGAAGAAGAAAGGCGTGATGAAAGCGTAAGCCACCGTGCGCAGGCGGTTCTTCACCGCGGCTTCCGCGGACCCGCTCCTGAAATGGCCGCTCATAAGAAGGCCGAAGAGGAAAGCCGGCAGCATCGCCTGGCCCGCGCCAAGCTCCGCCAGGTAGATGAAGGCCAGCAGCATGAAAAAAATATATTTTATCTCCGGCTCTATCACCTTGCCGGCCAGCGCCGGGTGCCCGATTATCCTTCCGGAGAAGCGCCAGGCGAAAGCCAGGAAAACTCCGGAGACGGCCAGGAAAACAAGCGTGTAAAGGCCCGGCCTGAGGAAAACCGCGCTTAGCGCCAGCGCCGTCAGGGTATTCGTGAGGAAGGTGCAGGCCATCAGCAGTTTCCCTGTCTTCGAGCCGGCGCGGCCAGTCTCCGTCAATACCGAGTAAACCACGGCGAGTGAAGTTTCGGAGAGCGCTATGCCGCCTATGGCCGAGGCAGGCGCGCTCCAGCCGGGTATATATCTGCAGAAAAGAAAGCCGGCCGCCAGCGGCGCGAAGAAAGAGGAGAAGCTTATCAGCCCGGCCTGCCTTAGATTAGCCTTAAGCAGTTTCCCGTCCACTTCGGCGCCGGCCAGGAAGGTCAGCACGATCCCGCCGAAGCCGGCCATATAGACCATCCAGTCCTGCGCCCGCAGACCGAGGTTCCCGGCCGCGAGGCCTAGCAGAATTTCGAAAATAGCCACCGAGAGCCCGAGCCGCAGGCTCAGAACGCTCGCCGCGAAAATTATAAGCCCGGCTATCAAAGGCGCTTTGTCAGGTTCCATTTTTCCCTCTCTC
Source organism: Elusimicrobiales bacterium (assembly GCA_028713125.1). GTDB lineage: Bacteria > Elusimicrobiota > Elusimicrobia > Elusimicrobiales > UBA9959 > UBA9959. The sequence continues at coordinate 357,029 of JAQTOU010000002.1, forward strand.
CATAAATAAAAACCTCTACCTTTAGGGTAGAGGTCATTAGTCCCCGCGGACGGTTCCCCCGGGCTTCCGGGGCGGCGGACATCATCGCCTTGGATTAATTATATCAATTCACTGGCTGCCCGTTCCCTGCTTTTCGCCCGTATCCGCGGGGTCCTCCTCGTGCAGGAGCTTCGGCAGGGTAAAGGTGAAGGTCGTGCCTATTCCCGGCTCGCTTGAGACGGCCAGCGTCCCGTTATGCCGCCTCAGGATCTCCTTGACTATGAAAAGTCCCAGGCCGGTTCCTTTTTCTTCTTCCGCCACGGGTTTTCCGAACCGCATGAACTTCTGGAAAAGGCTGGGCTGGTTCTCCTTCGGAATTCCGGTGCCGGTATCTTTGACATAGCACTCGATGCGGTCGCCCTCCTGCGTCACGCCTATCTCCACGCTGCCTTTCGCGGTGAATTTCAGGGCATTGCTCAGCAGGTTCGTGAACACCTCGGTTATCCCGTCGGTATCCAGCAGGGTTTCTATCTTCGCGGCCGAGTAGCGCCTTATAAGCTCGATGTTCCGGGTTTTAGCCCTGGGGGTGAACCTCTCTATTGCTTCGTCGGCGAGCCCGACCACGTCCGCCAGGGTTTTCTTGAAGCGGGAGGGGCCGGATTTCATCCGCGACATTTCAAGGAGCTTGCTTATGATCCTGTCCAGGCGCTGGGCGTCTTTATAGGAGACGGTGAGAAGCATCTTTTCCTCCTCCGACAGGCGCCTGCCGCCGTCTTCCAGGACCATGCCTATCCCGGCGGTGATCGAGGTCAGCGGGGACCGCAGCTCATGCGAGACTAAAGAGGCGAAATCGTCCCTCAGCTGCTCCACCTGCTTGCGCTCGGTGATGTCCCTGGCGACGACCACGACCCGCCTGGGCAGGCCGGCGGTCAGCACGGGCACGCATTTTATCTCCAGCACGCATTGCCGGTTACACCAGACGCAGGGCTCTTCGGCGGTGATTATCCGGCCCTCCGAAAGCGCCTGCAGGCATAATTTTTCGCATTTCTGCGGCAGGGCCGAGACCACCTCCGGCAGTTTCCTGCCCGTGACCTCCGCGCGGGGGTCCTCCGGCCTGAGCGCCGCTTTAAAAGCCGGGTTCGCCATGATGACGCGCAGGTCCTGGTCGAACACCACGATAGCGTCGTCCAGCGCGTCTATCAGCGTGCGGTACCTCTCCTCGGAGGCGCGGAGGCTGACCTCTATCCCGTTGCGCTCTATGGCGTACATTATCGCGCGGGCCAGGGTTTCCGGGTTGATCGATTTTTTCAGGAGGTAGTCCTGCGCTCCCCTGCGCATGGCCTCCTCGGCGACGGCGTCGTTCTCCAGCCCGGTAAGGAGCACCACCGGCGTATCCGGCGCGCGGCTGTGGACGGCGGTGAAGGTTTCCAGCCCCGCGCTGTCGGGCAGGAAGAGGTCGGACAGGATTATGTCGAAATTCGTTTTTTTTAGCTGCTCCAGCGCCTGCGCGAGGTTTTCGGCGCTGCCGACTTCGAAATCCCGCCCGTGGGCCGAGGCTTCGGCCAGGAAAGCGTCCATCAGCCTGAGGTAAGGTTTTTCATCCTCGATTATGAGCACTTTGATCTTCAGCGTTTCCATAGTTAACAAGCCTCCGGAAGCCTTGCCACCGTAAACCAGAAATTCTCTATCGCCCTGGCCACCTTCCCGAATTCCGCGAGGTCTATCGGTTTTACGATATAGCAGTTCGCGTGGGAATCGTAAGCGCTCTCCACGTCCGACTGCATAAAGGAGTTCGTGAGTATGATGACAGGGATGCGCTTCAGTTCCTTGTCGCCTTTGATCTCGGCCAGCACGTCCAGCCCGCTTTTCCCGGGCAGGTTCAGGTCCAGCAGCACCAGGTTCGTCTTCGGCTTGCCGGCGTGGCCGCCCTCGCGGCGCAGGAAGGCGAGCGCCTCGTCCCCTGTCCGCGCCACGTTCAGATTGAAGCGGCTCCGCCACACGCCCAGAACTTCGCGGGCGAGCCGGATATCCGCCGGGTTATCTTCTACGAGCAATATTTCTACCGAGTTCTTTTTATTTTCCTGCATTCAGGCCCGCTTTCCGTCCTTCGGGGACGGGGCTTCGTCTCGCTACGCTGAAATAGATGGCGGTCCCTTTCCCCGGCGCGGATTCCAGCCAGATGCGCCCGCCGTGGTTTTCCACTATCTTTTTACACAGGGCCAGCCCGACGCCGGTCCCCGGGTACTCTTCCCGCGAGTGCAGCCGCTGGAAGATCTTGAAAACGCGCTCCGAGAATTTCGGGTCCACGCCTATCCCGTTATCGCTTACTTTGAAAATGTATTCGCCCTGGGCGGCTTCGCAGGTGACAGAGACCCGCGGGGGCTCGTCCCTCCGGAATTTGATCGCGTTGCCGACCAGGTTCTGCATCAGGTGCATCATCTGGGACTTGTTCGCAATGACCACCGGCAGGCGGGCACAGGTGACCGAGGCTTTGGTCTCTTCGATGGAGCTTTTCAGCAGGAAGAGCACCTGGCCCATGACCTTGTCCAGGTCCACCTCCTGCAGCTCTTCCGGGTTCGCTCCCTCCCGAAGGTAATACATAAGATCTTCCAGCATTTTCTGCATCAGCTTGCCGCCGTTCGTCACGTAGCCGAGGAATTCCTGCGCCGCGCCGTCCAGTTTCCCGGCCAGACGCTTTTCCAGCAGCTGCGAGTAGCTCCTGACCATGCGCAGCGGCTCCTGCAGGTCGTGGGCGATGAGGCTGTTGAACTGCATTATCTCGGAGTTGGTGCTCTGCAGCTCCTTCATAAGTTTGCGCTGGGCGCGGTCGTTCTCTTTCCGCTCGGTGATATCCTGCAGCGCTATAATGAGCCCCGGCTGGCCCGCGGGCGAGTGCCTGAAGCCGGCCGCGGAGACTTCCGCGCTGATAAGCCGGCCGTCCCGGCCCGTAAACATCAGCTCCAGGCTGCGCGGCGCCGGCTCCCCGTTCACTACCCTGGGGAGCCATTTCAAGACGGAGGCTTTATCGTCGGCATGGGCGAATTCGGGGAAGCCGCGGTGCAGGAGTTCGCCCATGGAGTAGCCCAGGATGGAGCACATTGCGCCGTTGGCCGTCAGGATGCGCCCTTCCGTATCGGCCAGGCACATCCCGACGGGAGCGCTCTCGAAGGTCACCCTGAACTTTTCCTCGCTTTCCTTCAAGGCCCTTTCCGCCTGCTTTCGCTCGGTAATGTCCCTCACCACGCGCAGGATGAATTTCTCTCCCTCAAGTTCCAGGGCGTGGGCGTGGGCTTCCACCGGTATTATGCCGCCGTCAGCGCGCAGATGTTCCGCTCCGAATACGGCCTTCCCCTGCTCGAACGCGTATTTTGTCTGCGCGGCGAATTCGCGCGCCGAAGCCGGGGTAAGCAGCTGCCGGAAATTCATGTCGCTGATCTCCTCTTCGGTGTACCCCAGCTGCGCATACGCCGCTTCATTGGCGTAGACTATGCGCCCTTCGGGGTCATGGAGATAGATCGCGTCTTTTACCGAGTCAAGCAGCGTAGCCTTAAGTTCATTTCCCTCTTCGAGGCGCTTGCGCTCGGTAATATCCCTGCTGATCCCCCTGTAGCCGGCGAAGCGGCCGGCTTCGTCGAAAATGGGGTTCCCGCTCGATTCCAGTACCTTCTCGCGGCAGTCTTTATGGGTGGACCCGCTTTCGATATTGCGGAAAGGTTTTTTATTGAGCAGGCTGGAGGTAAAGCGTCTGGCTGCGGCTTCATCTCCCGCGCAGATAAATTCGAGGAGGCTTCTCCCAAGCGCCTCGCGGGTCTCGTAACCCAGGAGGTCTTTGACCTTCGGACTGATATAAACGACTTTATCGGTCCCGTCCGTCTCCCAGACCAGGTCGGGAAGGGTTTCGGCCAGTGATAAGAACTTCCTCTCCGAAACCTTCAGCCGCTCCGCTACCGCGCTTATAGATCTTTCCAGCCTTTCCGCTTTTCCCTCCGATGCGAGCAAGGCGTATTTCTGCTCCGCCAGGAGCGAGACCTGTTCCGCAAGGCAGGCCGTAAGGCTCCTTAGTTTTTCTTCGGGGGCCACGGGGACTTCCTTCAGGGCTTCGAGGTATTTCACCTCGTCGAACCCGTATTGCGCCGCCTGGTTTTTAAAGCGCTGCGTGTCGGGTTCGCCCAGTAGGACCTGGCCGGCGGCGATACTGGCTATGTGTTTTCCATCCAGCATCACCGGCATGGCGCAGTACGCCAGCCCGTGGTCGCAGGTGTACACGGTCTGCTGTCCGGAGGAATTAAGACCGCTCAGCAGGCGTATCGAGCTTTTCCTGCAGCACTCCTCGGAAGCGGGGCAGGATTTATGGAATTTATGGCAGAAGTCGCGCAAAGAGGGGGCTATGAGGGTGCTCTTTCCCGGGTGGTCCAGGAAAGTTATAGTAAAACCCGTGGCCCGGGTGAACTTCTCGAAAATGCCGCGCATTCTCTCAAGGTCCACCAGGTCCGGAACGGGAGACTTCCCGTCCGCGAGGTCGATACCGGCTTCTTGTTCCATTAAATACGTCCCCGTGAGAAACGCTGAATTCGAGTCCGCCGCCGCTTCAATCCGGCGCGCCCGCGCGCATCCGGCGGGCCAGCAGCAGGAGGCGCGCGGCTTCGAGATAAAGAGAAAAATCCAGCGCCTGCCCGGAACGCGGCCTGGCCGCTTTTTCCGGGGACGGGGCGCGCCCCGTCTTCACGGAGCTGTTTTGTCTTTCTTTGGTTTTCATCTGCCCCCCTCGCAGCCCGCCGGAAATATCCGGCGGCGCCTCCCGGGAAAACGCCCGGGGCCGCGCCTGGCCGGTTCCGGCAGGCTGCAACCCTACCCCAAGGGTAGTCTAAATTTTTATCTATATGGTTGGAATACCCAAATAGGGCTAGAAGGCCTTTAAAAAAGTGGTTAGCCCTAAAAGGCTACCCGGACTCTTATAACTTCACCAGTTTTTCCCTGACGGCGTAGCGCACCAGGTCGGTCTGCTTGTGGATGTTCAGCTTGCGCGCAATATTGTTCCGGTGCGCGTGGACGGTATTGGCGGAGATCTTCAGTTCCCGTGCGATCTGCTTGTTGGCCAGGCCCTCGGCTATGAGCTGCACTATCTCCCGCTCTTTCGAAGTAAGCTGTCCCGCGGGCGCGGGCTCCGAAGCGTCCGCGGCCCTGCCCTGCAGCGTCTCGGTCATGAAGCCGTGCAGGGCGGGGCTGAGATAGTGGCCTCCTTTGTGCACTTCGCGGACGGCCTTGATGACCTCGTCGGCCGCGCATTCTTTGAGGAGGTAGCCTTTCGCGCCCGTTTTCATGGCCTTTGTGACGGTGGGCTTGTCGTCGTACATGCTGAGGAAGATTATCTTCGCGTCCTTCTCCGAGCGCAGCAGCCGCGCGGCCGTGTCTATGCCGTTCAGCCCCGGCATGGCGATGTCGAGCAGGTAGACGTCGGCCGGCTTTTTCCGCGCCAGCTCCAGCAGCTTTTTTCCGCTGGGGACCTCCCCGGTTATAATTATGTCCCTGGCGTTCTTTTCGAGCAGAAGTTTCAGGCCTTCCATCACAAGGGAATGATCGTCCGCGATAATGACTTTGATAGGCATATTATTCCTTGACCAGGCCGGGGTCGAGGGGGAAATCCCCTTTTACCACGGTCCCGAAACCGGGAGTCGATTCTACCGAAAGGGAGGCGTACAGTGATTCCGCTTCCTCCCGCATGATGCGGAGGCCCAGGGTGGGGTTCCGGTCAAGGAACTCCCGGTCGTCCGCGTCGAAGCCTTTCCCGTCGTCGGCGACGGAGAATTTCAGCCGCCCGCCGGCGCAGCTCAGCCCGATCTTTATCGAGCGCGCTCCCGAATGTTTGACTGCGTTGTTCAGCGATTCCTGGATGATCCTGTAGGCAAGTATCCTGACCAGGTCGTCGATCTTCTTCTCGTCGGGAAGGCGGATGGAGCACTGCGTCTTTACCGCCGTGCAGCGCTCCGTCCTGGTCGCGAGTTCGGCGACGGCGCCGGCCAGGCCGGAGACGCCCATGGCCGGCGGCCTGATGTCATGGCAGATATTGCGCAGCGCGGCGGCCAGCCCGCGCGCCGCTTTTTTCGTCTCCTCCAGCCTGGCGGCGGCGCGGCCGGGCTCGTTCCCCACCACTTCCTGGTGAGCCAGGGAAAGGGAAGAGCTGAGCAGCATTATATGGGAGCCTAGTTCGTCGTGGAGAAGGCTGGAGATGCGCTTCTTTTCGTCCTCCCTGGCGCGTATCACCTGGCGCGCCACCAGCCTCAGCTGGCCCGCCGCAAGCTTATGCGAACTTATATCACGGGCTATGCCAAGCGTGCCGAGGACCTCCCCGTTCCTCCCGAAGAGCGGCGTTTTGACTATTTCCGACCACCGGTCTTCGCCCCCTTCCCGCGCGGAGTTGAAAACCGCGCGGTCGGGCAGGCCGGAGTCCATGACTTTCCTGTCCTGTTCGGCGTAGGAAGCGGCCACTTTACGCGGCCAGACTTCCCAGTCGGTCTTCCCTATCAGGTCGCGGTGGCTTACCCCGCAGGCGCCGGCGAAAGAGTGGCTGGCCGAAATGAACCGTCCCCCGCTGTCTTTTATCCAGGCGAGTTCCGGCACATTGGCGAAAAGGGCTTTGCGGCGGTTCTTTATCCTGCCGCGGCGTTGTAGCTCCGCGCCGCCCCGGGCGCCTTCACCGAGTACGGGCCCTCCAAGCCGGTCGAAAAAGTCGAATTGGGGCGCGCCTGTCGGCTGCCCCGGTCGTACAATGGCTGCGCTTGGTTTATTGTGCCGCTTCATCTTCGTCCCCCGTATAAAATCACGCGGATAATATTTCCGCGGACAGCAGATCGGTGAAGCCTTAAAGCGTTATTTTACAGCTCACTTGCCTTGCCGTGCGGGCGCGAAACCGCGCCGCGGCGGCGAAAAGCGTGAACAGTGAACAGTGAAAAGTGAACAGTTAACCCTTACCCAAAATTATTATACAAAAAACAATGCCGGTGTCCAGTTAAGAGTAAGGGCCTTAATATAAGGAAGGGATTTTAAGCGCGGGCGGGGCGTGAAATAAAAACGGCCCGGCCCCGTGCGGGACCGGGCCGTTCAGGGCTTTCAGTTCTTTTTGGCTGCGCGGAAGGCTTTAAGGGCGGCTTCCACTTTATCCAGCAGTTCCCTGGCGTAGAGCTTGCCTACCAAAGAGAGCCGGGCCTGTTCGCCGGCCCGCTCGAATTCCGCCGTCACGGCCGGGCCGGCGGGGTCGGTGAACTGCAGTTTCTTCGACTTAAGAATGGCTATGGATTGCTCATTGTCCTTGCGGCTCTGCAGGGTCAGGGCCCTGAAATGCTTCTCGCCCAGTTCCAGCAGGATCTTCTGGTCTTCTTTGGACAGCGCGTCGAAGGTTTTTTTGGAGATCACGGCCGCTCCCGAAGCGTTGGTTATGGGCAGGGAGAAAACATATTTCATGCGCGAGAACCACTGCAGCGCTATCACGGAAAGGGGGGAGCCGTAGACCCCGTTCAGCATGCCGGTCTGCAGCGAGGTCATCACGTCCATTACGGAGAGGGGGATGGGTTTTACTTTGAGCGCGGCGAACATCGCTTCCGCTATCGGGTCGCCTTCCCAGAGCCACATCTTCAGGTTCTTCAGGTCTTCCGGCTTGGTGACCGGCGAGTTGGAGAAAATATTGACATTGCCGACCTCCGCCCAGCCCAGGAGTATATAGCCCTTGCTTTCGAAGATCTTGCGGAAGTCCGCGTCGAAGGTCTTGTAAATATGGTCTATTTCCTGGGCGTTCTTGAAAAGAAAAGGCGTGTCCAGCAGGCGCGCCTCCGGCGCTATCTCGCCCAGGCCCACCCCGGTGAAGCCGCCGGCCTGCAGCTGGCCGAGGCGGATCTTGCGCACCACGTCTTTCTCGTCGCCTGAAATGCCGCCGGCGTAAAGCTTGAATTTTACGCGGTTGCCGGTCCTGGAGGAGGCTTCTATGGTGAACTGCTTCATGGCTTTCATCCAGGTAGAGCCGTCAGGGGCCAGCGTGGCGAACTTCACCATGGTCTCGGCCCGGGCGGCGCCGGCGCCGAGGGCGAGGAGCAAAGCGCAAAGAGCGGCCGATTTTCTAAAATAGTTCATCTTTTTTCTCCAGTAGTTTCTTCGCTTTTATTTTGGCCACTTCGTCCGCCAGCCTGGCGTTCCCCTCGCGGGGCTCGGCCGAGAGCACCGAGTTGAGCAGCTTTTCGAAAAGTTCGGGGTCCTGCGCGGCCACGGCGGCCAGCTTTGCGTAGAGGAAGCGGTTCAGCAGGAAGTTCTCCCCGGCGCCGGTCAGCGCAAGCTCGAAATGTTTTTTGGCCTTGTCGGGGTCGCCGCCGAACATGCGCGGGCGCAGGGAATAATAGGCCCCCATCAGGCTCTGGGCGCCGTTGTAATAGAAAGAAGGGTCCAGCTCCAGCAGTTTTTCTATGGCCGGTTCCAAAGTGGGCAGCTCGGCCAGGACCTCGGGCTTGTCGCGGTTGAGGTTTATGTAGAGGGCCTTGCAGAAAGTGTTCCAGAACAGCGGCGGCACGTCGGACTTCTTCGCGGCCGCCGAAGAGGCCCCTTTAAGCGCGCGGGCGGCATAGGCTTCGCCCTTGGAGTAAAAACCGGAGGCCCGCTCCGGGCTCTCGTCCTCGACGAACATCAGCGCGTAGCCGCAGAAGCCCTGCGAGGCGTTCACCAGCAGGGCCTTATTGCCCGGGTCGCTCTGCAGAAGTATTTCCATCAGCTGCAGATTGGCCGGCAGGGCTTCCTTCGCGTACTGCGCGTCGGCCTGGCTGAAGACGGCGGGGAGGCCTTTGTCTATAACGCCGGAGGTGACGCGCGCCGCCGTGCGGTTCAGCGAGCAGGCGGACAGGGCGCTCAGCGCCAGCAGGCAGAGGCCGCGGGTCAGGCAGCTTTTTAAAGTGGCCGGTTCTTTCATTTTCTTTTCTCCCGGACCAGGGCCGCGAAGCTTGCGGCGGTGTCCGCGTGTTTTTTCAGGAAATTTTCCGCGGGGGTGGGGAAGCGGTAGGTCCAGTTCTGGTCTCCCAGCGTGCCGGGGGTGTTCACCCGCTCCCTGGAGCCGAAGATATCCTGTATGGGCAGGATCACTATGCGCGACCCGGCCCCGAGCAGCGAGGCCAGAAGCTTGCCGCTCGCCTTCGAAAAAACGGGCGGCCGGGAGTCCTCTCCCGAAGCCAGCTTCCAGAAAAGTTTTTTCTCCGCGGGGTCCACCGTGTCCCACCAGTCGGCCAGGGGCTCATTGTCATGGGTGGAGGAGGTGGCCAGCGAGACGGGGGTATAGGCCGTGGGATCGGTGTAATTGCCGTCTTTGCCTTTTTCCCAGCGCATCACTTTGTAGCCGGGAATGTTCAGCTCCGCAAGCACCTCGCCGACGTAGGGGGGGATGAGGCCCAGGTCCTCCGCGACCGGGAGCATATGGCTGGCGCCGGCCACGGCCTGCAGGAACCTTTTGCCGCGCTCGCGCTGGCCCCTCTCGTCCTTTATGTCGAAATCAGGCTTGAGCGCCACGTCATGCGGTATGACCCAGGTGCGGAAGAAGCCCACCATATGGTCTATGCGGAAGAGGTCGTAAAATTCGGCGGCTTTTTTTACTTTGGAGCGCCACCACTCGAAATTGTTCTCCTCGACGGCGCCCCAGTTGTAGGCCGGCAGGCCCCAGCGCTGGCCCGTCTCGCTGAAAGCGTCGGGCGGGGCGCCTATCTCGCGCTCTATGTCGAACTCGGCCTGGCGGGCCCAGACGTCGGAGCTTTCCTGGTTGACCATGAATGGCAGGTCGCCGAGCAGCTTTATCCCGAGCTCGGCCGCGCGGGCGCGCGCCGCGGTCCATTGGCGGTGGATGGCCCACTGCAGGTATTTGAAAAAGTGTATCTGGTTCTCTTCGCGGACGTGTATTTCCCGCAGGGCCGCCTGGTCGCGCGTTTTAAGGGGCTCCTCCCAGTGGGTCCAGGAGGTCCAGCTGTGCGTGTCCTTCAGCCGGCGGAAGACCGCGTAATCGTCGAGCCAGCCGGCATTGGCCTGGCAGAAAGCCCTGAACTCCGCGGCCAGGGCGGAATCTTTAAGGATATGGTTCTGGTGGAAATGGGTGTAGACTTTCCAGAGGGTGGTGAACTTGAGGTCGCGCACCTCGCTGTATATCACGGTCTTGGAAAGGCGCAGCCGCTTTATGCTGGCCTGGAAGCGGCGGGAGTTTATTTCTTCTTTCAGGGCGGCCGAGCCCTGGAGCTCCGGGAGCTCGTCCACGGCTATGTAGATGGGGTCGAGCGCGAAGGCGGAGAGGGCGGTATAGGGGCAGGAGACGCCGGGGGGCATTTCGTTGATGGGGAGGACCTGCAGCAGGTCTATGTTCATCGCCTTGAGCGCGTCGAACCAGAGGGTCATGGAGCGGGTGTCGCCGATGCCCCAGTCCTTTTTGTGGCGCATGGAGAAAAGGGGGAAGAGAGTTCCTGTGTGATTCTTTTCTAGTAAAGGGTGCATAATAAATATTGCATGGTTTACGCTGTACTCATGTCGAGATGCGTAGTCGTGGGCCTGGCAAGGGTATGGGCCCGTCGCTCACGGGCTCTCGCACACCGTGCTCGGCCCTCCTCTCTCGGCCTCCGCGCTTATGCAAGCGTCGGCCTCCGAGAGGTCGCTCCGAACCCATACCCTTGCCACCCCTCTGAAGCGTAAACCTTTCTTAAAACGACTATCTGGCCGCGATCGCTTCGATCTCCACCAGGGCGGCTTTGGGGAGGGCTTTTACCTCTACCGTGGCGCGCGCGGGGGGATTTTTTGCGAAAAATTTTCCGTAGACTTCGTTCATCTGGGCGAACTGGGAGAGGTCGGCCATGTAGACGGTGGTCTTTAAGATGTTTTCGAGGGCGAGGCCCTGGGACTGGAGGATGTGTTCCAGGTTCTTTATTACGCTTTCGGTCTGGGCCTTTATTTCGGCGGGGGCCATGACGCCTGTGGCCGCGTCTACGGGGAGCTGGCCGGAGATGAAGAGGAGGCCGGCGGCTTCGACGGCCTGCGAGTAGGGGCCGATGGCGGCGGGGGCTTTGTCGGTGGAAATTATTTTTTTCATGGTTTTTTAGTCGTGAGGATGAAGTTTGCGACGGATCGGTCGTAGCTCCGTTCGGCTTCGGGGGTAAAGTAGCAGCCGGGGAGCTCGCCGTTTTCGCGGTGATAGGTCACGCAATCGCAGCAAATCCCCTTGCGGGAGCAGGGTTCATAGGTGCAGGAGCAGCTTTTAGCGTTAGTCTCTTTCTTGCAGTTCATATCCCGGAAATTACCGATATTATATATTACAAAAGTTTGGGATTATTGTTCAGGTTTAATCTGGGGCTGGCGGCGGGACAAAAAACCACGTATACTATATTTGGAAATTTAAGCCGGGGGCCGTTTCCTGTCCGTCCCGCGCCTTTCCCGGCCGGTTCCCTAACGCTGATTTGAGGGTTGGTTATGCAAAATAAAGCGAATAAACCTATTATCGTCCTTGCTGTGGCTTTGACCGCCTTTATCTCCGCGGGGTTCCTTCTGCTGGTGCAGATCGGGACCAGCGCCAGGAAAAATTCCCAGACTCTTTCCGGCTTCAATTTCCGCGGCGCTCCCGCCCCCGGATCCACGGTCGTTAATGATCTCGAGCGGGGCGGGGCGGCGGTAATGAAGAAAGGGGAAGACCTTTACAGCAGCTTTTTCGGCGGTGGGGAGCAGGCCGCCTCCCCTTCGGGCCGGAGCGAGACCGCGCGGCAGGAATACGGCCGCAAAGCGGACTCCGCGGAGTCCGCGGACGCCTCCGATAATTCCGAAAGCGACGCTTTCGAGGAATACTATAAGAAAAATTATTCCTCCCAGCGCGGTAAGACCGCGGAAAGCGGGCCGGCTTCCTGGGCGAGCATGGGCGGCGGCGGGTCGGTCTCCGGCGGGGGCTCCGACGTCGGTTCCGGCGAGGCTCCGGCGCAGGAGGGCTACCGTAAAGTTTCCAAGAAAGGGGAGGCGGATAAATCAGCCTCTTCCGAGCCGGGTTCTTCTCCAGGCGCCGTGCCGGGCGGGCCTTCCGCGGGCGCGGCCCCGGGGCTACAGGCCTCCCTCCCCTGGAAAAAAAACTCGGGCGACTCCAGGCTGGATTTCGGCAGGCAGCCCGCCCTCGAGGGGGCTAAATCCGATAAGCAGGCCTATAAAGGCGGAAACCTGTCCGGGATGGCGGGCCAGAAGGCCGCCGCTTCCCTCGACGGCGCCGCGGAGGGCATGAAGGCCGGGGCTCAAAGCAATTATAATTCAAAGATGTCCGGGGATGCGGCCTCAGCGGGGGGCTCCGCTTCCGGGGGCGGGTCTTCTTCGGGCGGCGGCTCCTCTCCTTCCGGGAAAGCCTCTCCCGCCGCTTCGACGCCCGCCGCGGTTTCCGCGGCCGACGCGGCCAAAGCCAGCTCAGGCACCGCGACCGAAGCCGCCGTGGACTCTTATGAGGGAGAATATACCCGGCCCAAGGCTGAAGACCAGGACCTTTTCGCTTCCGTGGTAACTGAAAAGCAGAACGGGCTTGACGGCAAGTTCATCCTGTCCGAGGAGGCCGCGGACGATCCCGAAGAGTCGCAGCTGAAGGCCCGCACCGTAGCCGAAAGCGCCGCCACCAAAGAAACCGCGGCGCCGGATCCGGCGAATTTGAATAATTTATCGGAAACGCGCAAGACGGAACTGAAGAGGGATATCCATACCTTCATGAAAAAAGTGGAGAACAGGTACGGAAAAATGACCGACATCCAGCGCATCTCCTGCGCGACGACCCCCGAGATCTGCAAGGATCATGAAGTGACGGGAAGCTATATGACCATGGCGACGAAAGACGGCGCGAAGCTCAACCTGGGCGTAAAGTATATCGATAAAAGGTGGCGGCGCTATACCATGGACTTCAAGGCGCCGCCCGGCTCGGCCAAGCCGGCGAAGCCGCCCGCCGAAGAAGAGTTCGTGGACGAAGAGGTCCTGGCGGAATAGAGGCCGCCCCGCGCCGCCTGGCCGTTTGGCGGGCATAGCTCTTGTTGCGGCACAGTCATAGCCTTGCCCGGGCTCGCATAATAATCAATAATTTATAAATGCGGGACACCATACATTTTTCAGGCATCGGCGGGGTCGGCATGAGCGCGCTGGCGCAGGTGGCGGCCATGGAAGGGCGCCCTGTCAGCGGCTCCGACAGGGATTTCGACCGCGGGCGCAATCTCGGCGTGAAAACCGCGCTGGAGAAGCTGGGTATAAAGATCTATCCGCAGGACGGGTCCGGCATAAACGCCGCCACTTGCGAACTGGCCCTCTCCACCGCCATCGAAGACACCAACCCCGAGGTCGTCAAAGCGAAAGAGCTGGGGCTTAAAATAAGCCACCGCTCGGAGCTCCTCGCCGCCCAGGTCAACCGTTTCGAGACCATAGCCGTAGCCGGGACCAGCGGGAAATCCACCGCGGCCGCCATGCTTTTCTCCGTCCTTGAGGCCGGGGGGCTCGGGCCTTCCATAATAACCGGCGGCGCGCTGGGCGTCCTTAAGGAGCGCGGCCTCATCGGAAACGCTTTCCGCGGCAGCGGCAATATCCTCGTGGTGGAAGCCGACGAGTCCGACGGGACCATAGTGCGCTACAAACCTAAGACCGGCCTGCTTCTAAATATCAGCAAAGACCACAAGGACCTCGAAGAGCTCAATAAAATTTTCAGCGAGTTCGCCGGCAACTGCGGCCGCCTGCTGGTGAACGCCGACGACGCTCCCTCGGCCGCGCTGCTGCCCGCCGCGGAAAAATTCGGCTTCGGCTCCGGCGCCTGGCGGGTCACGGAGATCAGGGCCGGGCTTTTCTCCTCCGAATTCAAAATAAACGGCGTCGGGTTCAGCCTGCCCGCGCCGGGGCTTTACAATATAGAGAACGCGCTGGCCGCCTGCGCCGCCGCTTCGGTCTACGGCGTCAGTCTGGAGGCCGCCGCCGCCGGGCTTAAAAATTTCCGCGGCGTAGAGCGCCGCTTCGTCCTGGTGGGCGAAAAGAACGGCGTGACCGTGATAGACGACTACGCCCATAACCCGGCCAAGATCTCCGCGCTTCTCAAAGCCCTGCACCAGGCGCCCGGCAGGCGGCTGCTGGCCGTTTACCAGCCGCACGGCTTTACGCCCACCCGCCACCTTAAAGCCGAGCTGATAGAAAGTTTCGCCTCGGGCCTGAACGCGGAGGACGTCCTCCTCATGCCCGAGATCTATTATGCCGGCGGAACCGCGAACAAGAATATTTCCTCCAAAGATATCTCCGACGCGGTGGCCGCGAGCGGCCGCAACGCTGTCTATTATGAGAACCGCGCCGACATCCCCGCCGCCGTTTCCAAGCTGGCCAGGCCGGGGGATATAGTCGCCGTGATGGGCGCGCGCGACGCCACGCTCGCGGCTTTCGCCGCCGAGGTCCTGCAAGCCCTGCCGGGCCCTGTGCCCGTTCCCTAGCTGTTATGGCCAAAGTCACGGTAATGAACTATACCACCCTCAGGAAAAGCCCGGTGATCTCTATTCCAGGCGGCATTTCGTGATGACGCTGAACCCGGAAATATTGGATAATAAAAAGACCGCTTCGGTGCCGGTGAAGGACGGAGACATCCAGCACGTTTTCCCGCCGGTATCCGGCGGCTGACCAAGGAGAAAATATGAAACCAGTCAAGATAACCGACGGAGTATACTCGCTGCGCCTGAACCATTTCAACCGGCACTTATTCGACTCTCTTATCCCGCTGCCGGACGGAACCAGCTATAATGCCTACCTGGTCAAGGGGTCCGAAAAAACGGCGCTGATAGACCCGGGCGAGCCTGAAAAGGCGGAAATGATCCTGGATTATCTCAAGGACGAGAAAAAAATAGACTATGTGATCTCGCATCATGCCGAGCAGGACCATTCGGGGAACATCCCGCTGGTGCTGGCGCGCCACCCGGAAGCAAAAGTGGTGACCAATCCGAAGTGCAAAGAGCTGCTGATGACGCACCTGCACATCCCGGCGGATAAATTCATCGAGGTGAAGGACGGGGAGACGCTTTCGCTGGGGGGGAAGACCCTGGAATTCGTTTATATGCCGTGGGTGCACTGGCCCGAGACGATGGGGACTTACCTGCGCGAGGATAAATGCCTTTTCTCCTGCGACTTTTTCGGTTCGCATATCGCAAGCAACGCCCTCTTTTCGGAGGAGCACCGCTCTTACGAGCCCATGAAGCGCTATTACGCGGAGATCATGATGCCGTTCCGCTCCAATATAAAGACGCACCTGGAGCGGCTTTCGAAATACGAGATCTCTTTTATCGCCCCCAGCCACGGGCAGGTGCACAATAACTCCAAATTCGTCATGGATATGTACAGGGACTGGGTCCTGAGCGAGCCGCGCAGCAAAGTGCTGGTGGCTTATATCTCGATGCACGGCAGCACTTTGCTTATGGTGAACCGCCTCGTCAGCCGCCTGCAGGAGGCGGGTATCTGCGTGGAAAAACTGAACCTGGAGCAGTTCGACGAAGGCCGCGTGGCGATGGCGCTCGTCGACGCCGCCACCATAGTCATCGGAACGCCGACCGTCCTTACGGGCCCGCACCCCAAGACAGTTTACGCCGCTTACCTGGCGAACCTGCTGCGCCCCAAGGCCAAATTCGTTTCCGTCATCGGTTCCTTCGGCTGGGGCGGGCGGGCCGTGGAAACCATAGCCGGCCTTATTCCTAATATAAAGGCCGAGGTTCTGAAGCCTGTTATAGTCAAGGGGATGCCCACCGAGGCGGACCTTAAACAGGTGGACGAGCTGGCGGCCATGATAGTCGAAAAGCACAGCGGCCTGGCCCTCTGCGCCTAGGCTGGCCTGGGCCTTGAAATTTCCCGTTTCGTCTGCTAGACTCTAAAAGACGGAACCTGCTTTTTCAGTTTCCCCTGCACGGGGAAGGGTGAAAAACAGGCATGCATCTTTTCTGGTTACAGGGGGCGGTTTATGCAGGACAATTCAAGAGATAAAAAAAAGACCCTTGTAGTTTCGGTGCTCGCTTTCCTTTTTATCGGCGGGGGTGTTTTTCTCTTCTTCATAATACAGGGCTCTAACGACCTGACAGGCAAGGGCAAGAGCAGCTTTACCTACGGCGCCGCCGCCAGGGAAGGGGTCTCTTCTTTCTTCAAGAGCATAGGCGTGGTCCCGGACGAAGAGGCCATCCGCGAGATCAGGAAAGACGGCATATTGGCCGCCTATGGATTTATGCCGGACGGCAAAACCGCCGGCGACTTATCCGATTGGATGGCGAAAGATGGCGCGGCCTCCCCGGCCCAGGCGCCGGGCGGTTCCGCGGCCAGACCGTCAGCGGTGCCTAATATGTCCAAGGCTTCCATGTCCCAGCCGGGCGGCGGCGGGGGCAGCTCTCAATCCTCCGGCTCCTCCTCAAGGTTCGGCGGCGGCGACAATTCCCGCGCCACCTCCGTTTCGGCTTCCGCTAAGACCGCGGGTACCGGCGCCGCCGGAAAGGGCACGCTGGGCGCGCTTAAGAACGCGCGCGCCATGCTCGGCGAGGGCCTCAGGTCCGATTCCGCCATGACGGCGCGCAGCAAGTGGGGGCAGAGCTTCGGCGTCGGAGGGAGCGGCGGAAAGTCCGGAGAGCTCGCCTATAATAAATCCGGCCTGGTCGGGCTGGATAAGATCAAGAGCGGCGAGATCGCCAGTTTGAAGATGGATAAAAAAGGCGCCGGACTCGCGCCCGAGGCGGGGGCTTTCGAGCGCGACAAGAACGCCGAGAGCAAGGACGCGAATCTGCAGGCCAAGAACGCAGAGAGCAAAGCGAACATGGAGAACGAGGCTAAAAAAGCCGCCGCCCAGGCTGCTCTTGACGGGCTTGGTAAAGGGCTGAATAGCAGCACCCCCAAAGACCCTACAGGCGATGGTAAAGCTACTCCGCCGGGCGCGCCTATCACCGAAGAAGAAAATGCCTTAGCGAAGACCCTTACGACCGGCACGCAGTCCCTTAGCGACGGCAGCACGTTCGCGAATTCAACCGTTGTCGTCAGCAGAAATCCTGACGGCGGGGCCACTTTCAACATAACGGGCGCGGTAACACCTGCCCCGGGTTCGACAGAGCCTCCGGCCGGTTATACCTTCACCGTGTCCAAGAACCCTGACGGAACAGTGACAGCGGGCGAGTTCGTATGGAAAACTGCCCCTTGACAAGTCAACTTTTGTCTGGTATAACATCACTGTAAAATCAACTTTGACCTGAACGTCCCGGGGACTGTGTCAGGAAAAGTTTAAAGTTATTTTGCGGCAAACGAGGTCGGGTCTAACAGGCGGAGTTATGATAAAAATACAGGCTAAAAAGAACAAGTCAAAGCAATACGTTATAGGCGGTACTGTAGCCGTCATCGTGCTTGGGCTCTGGATCTCGCTTCCGCTCATGAACGGTTCCTCGCTGGACTCTTCCTCTTCGTCCGCGAATCCCTATGGCTCCAGGGCGGCCAACCTGTCCCTGCTGGGGAGCGAGTTCTCCGGTGAGGGCGGCGCCCCCGGCTCCCCGATGAGCGGCGCGATGATAGACAATCCCGCTACTTCGGGCGAGGATATCGCCTCTTCCCTTTTTCAGTCGGGCCCGGGCGAGGAAGCTCCCGCCGAAGCCACGGCTGACGCGTCGGCGTCCGCTCCCGCCGTTTCCGGTTCCGGTTCCGGTTCGGGCTCTGGCTCGGCCGGCGCCCCTTCGGCTTCAGGCCCCAAGGGCAAGCTCAGCGCCGCGGCTTCTATCACCGGAGGCAATGCCAACTCGATGTCTTCCGGCGGCAAGCACGACAAATTCTTCGGCTCCGGAAATCAGAAATCCGATTTCGCCCCGGCCGCGCCCGCCGACCTTAAGAAAATGGCCGGCCAGGACAAGAGAAGCGGGCTGGTGGCCATGCTGGGCAATAGCGCCGAGAAGAGCAGCCTTGCGGCCAAGTCGGGCAATGTGGACGGGGCCAAGGGCGGCGCTTCCTCGGCTTTCGCCAATACGGTAAAGGGTACCGGCGGCACGGATCTTAACAGCGACCTTGAAAACAAGAGCATAGGGGCCGGCCTGCAGATGGGCCAGACCGCCCAGGACCTCAAAAAGAGCGATCCCAGCCTGAGCAAGACCAAGATCACCCCGCCTTCAAAACCGGAGGATGTCACCGACAAAGACGAAGAGATGAAGAACCAGATAAAGATGATGATAATAAAGATGGTTCTGCAGATGGCGCTCGGCGCGGTGTTCCAGGGGATGGTCCCCGCCTAATTTCAGACTTTACCGGGAGGAGTTTATGAACAACTATAATGAGAAAGAAGAAAAGAAAGGCGGGTTCGGCGCCGCGCTTTCGGGGCTTTTCAGGGGAGGCTCCTCGGTAGCGGGCAGCGCCTCCTCCGGGATGGGTTCGGCCGGCGGCGGCCTGGCCGGTCTCTTCGCGACCAAGGCCGGCATAGTAGGCATGGTCCTGGGCGGCGCCACCATAGCCGCCGGCGTCGGGGTGATCTACAACTTCATCGGGCCCTCGTCTAAGCCAGTATATTCCCCTGAGCTCTTCCAGAACAGCTACTACGAGGAAGAATCCTCGAAGGCCGGGCTTGAGAGGACCAATTCGCGCGACGCCTCCGCGGCGGCTTCCTCTACGCTTGATATGTTCAAGGAGCAGGCTAAAAAAGACGGCTTAGGCGGCCTGGCGGCGGAAGCCGGCGACGGCTCTAACGCTTCATCAGAAGTCCCGGCGGCTCCCGCGGACGCTTCCGCGGATTCGGCGGCGGCCGCTCCCGGAGCTGAAGGCGGCGCGGCCGGCGGGTCGGGCGGCGGCATGCCCAAGATGCAGGCTTCATCCGGCTTCGGAAGCAAGGGCGGCGGCGCGGGAGGGGGAGGCAGCAGCTCTTCCATTCCCAGGATGCAGTCCGGCGGCGGGCTCAGCGGCGGGATAGGCGCGCAGTTCGGGTCGGTCTACAGGCCGCCGGCGCAGGCCAACGGCGGCAAGACTTCGGCCATGACCGCTTCGGCCGCGAGGGTAAAAAGCTCTCCGAAGTACGCGATCCCCAATGTCAATAAAAAAGGCGCATACGGCCAGGCCAAGTTCGCTGGCAAAATGGGCAATAAGGCGGCTTTCTCCGCCGACGCTTCCGGCTCGCGCACCGAGGCTACGAACGCTTTTTCAGGCGAGACCACGGGCGCTGGCGACGTGGGCGCCCCTGCCTCGGGCGCGGGCCTGGGCGGAGCCGGGGTTTCTAACGGAGCGGGTCTTAAAGGCAATGACCCGAGCCTGAACAGCAATGAATCCACCCCCCCGAAGGTTCCTACTCCCGAGGACGTGGACCCCTGGCAGAAAGAGGAAGACGCCGCCATGAACGGCATGATGTGGGCGGCCGGGCTTATACTTGTCACCAAGCTCCTCGGCAAGCTGGCCAAAACCGTGCCTTTCGTATATTACATCGCCGTGGCTACGGCTCTTGCGGCAATAGGATTTGCCCTCAAGGTGGTGATGGCCGGCTTCAAGATGTACAGTGAGTTCGGCCAGAAGATGATGGGCGGTATATACATCGTTACCGGCCTGATGCTTGCATACCAGGCTTGGGAAGCTCTGTGCGGCCTGGAGCAGGGCGCGGATGCGGACACCAGCAAGAGTTTAAATGATCAAAAAGGCGCGGACGGCAAAGCCTTGGGTAATGGCAAGCCTGGTGACACTCGCTCTATCACCAACAATGGCAATACTACGAACTACACCGGGGACGGGAAGGGCGGTTGGTCCAGCAAACCTATGGGCGACATGAGCATGGGGAAATTGTTTTAAACTTGCGGGCGGGCGGTTCTTGGAGGTTTTATGAACGACAATCTGCCGGAAATAAACTTTAAGGAAAAGAAGGAAAAAAAGGGCGGCGCGCTCGGCTGGCTCAGGGGCCGGCTGGGCATGGGCACCCGCGGCGCTATGGGCGAGGCCGGGCTAAGTCCCTCGGCCATGAACGTGGGCAGGGCCCTCGGAACCGCCAAGTTCGGCGCTTCCTCCGGCGGGCTCATGGGGCTGCTGGCCGGCAAACTCGGCCTGATAGCGACCATTGCCGCGGTGGCCGTGGCTAGCGGGCTTTATGTCGCAAATAACGCTCCCGCGCCGAGCACCAGTACGGGCGCTTTCAGTTCCGACAGCGGCAAGAATTATGTGCCCGCTATATTAAGGAGCCAGGCCGCCAACCAGGGGTCCTCCCTTGATATGTTCAAGGACACCAACAAGGGCACCGGCCTGTCTATGGACGCCGACGCCGCAAAGGCCGCCGCTGACAAAGCCGCGGCAGATAAGGCCGCCGCCGCGAAGGCCGCCGAAGCGGACGCCACCGCGCAGAACCCGGAACAGCCCGCCGCCGATCAGGGGAACGGCGCCGGCGATATGATGGGCAAACTGCAGGGCGGCTCCATGGGGTCCCTTACCAGTTCTCTCGGCGGAGGCTCCAGCAAGTTCTCCGGCGCGGGCGGCTTCAACAATAAATTCAACCAGGGATCGATGGGCGCGAAAACAGGCTTCAGTTCCGGCATAGGCGCCGGCTTCTCCGGCATGCCCAAGTTCGATTCCCGCAAGGGCAAGATGCTGGCCATGAAGGGCTCGGCCCGCCCCGTATTCTCCGGCGCAAAGGGCGGAAAGGGCGGAACGTACGGCCCTAAGTCCTTAAACCAGGCCAAGGGCCTGAAGGCCATGCAGAAAACTTATTCCGGCACGAACGTGGACTCTGCGCGCTCCACCCAGGATAAAGCCTGGACCGGCGCGACCGCCGAAGGCGACGTGGGCGCCGGCGGGGCCGGCCTTGGCGACGGCGGCGCGGGCGTGATGACTTCTCCCTCGCTGGATAACGGCGGGGCCAGCGGCGGCGGCGGCGGCACCGGTGCCGCGGCAGAGCCTCTCGTGCCCGATGCGAATCCCCCGTCCGATGACAGCCCCTGGAAAGGAATGCCCGAAAAAGCCATGGGGCTTATCCTGATGTCGTGTATGCTGACCGTGGCCGGCGCCGCGCTTATAAAGGCGTCAAATGCCGCTACCGTTGCCGTAGGCGTTGCGGGCGGCGTTATGCGTATCATGGGTATGATACTTTGCGGTATCGCCGCGGTTCTCGCTGCGGCGGCCCTCGTGATCGGTATACAGCTAATGGCCAGCCATGGACAAACGATGATGGGCGGCATATACGTTCTGGGCGGCGGACTTGCCGCGGCCGGGGCGATAATGGGCATGCTGGGCGAACCCGGTACGGCTTTGACCGCTAATGCTCAGATGCTGCTTGCAGCCGCCGCTTTGGGATCTTTGTTCGGCGGCATGATGGGCGGGAAGTAAACTCTCTTCAGCCTTGTTCATCCCACCACCTGCCCGGGTGGTGGGTCCGGGTCCGCGGTGTTTCCCTGATATCGCTTCCCTGTGTTTCCAATAAGCTAGTTCCATGAAAATAGCCCTGATCAACCCGCCTTTCCCTCCGCCGCCTTTATGGATACTCCTTGCAACAAGAAGTTACAATTACCCTCTGGGCCTGGCTTACCTGGCGGCTTATGTGCGGCGGGCCGGCCATAAAGTCAAATTATTCGATCCTGAACCCCTCCGGATGACTACGGAGCAGATGTGGAAGGAAGTGGCGGAATTCGGGCCTGACCTTGTCGGCATCACTTCGGTAACCCCTAATTTCCCGGCGGCCCGCGAGCTGGCCCTTGAAGCTAAGAAACGCTTTGACTGTCTAGTGGTCATGGGCGGGCCGCATCCTAACGCGCTTCCGCGTTCGACTTTGCTCGGCGTGCCCGGCCTTGACGCCGTGATACTCGGCGAGGGGGAGATCCCCCTGGCGGCCCTCGCTGCCGAGTTCGACTCCGCAGGGAAAGTCGATTTCAATAAAATACCCGGGGCCGCTTTCCTGGAGGCCTGGAAATACAAGGAGACCGCCCGCCCCGAGCTGATAGCCGACCTGGATACCCTCCCCTCCCCGGCGCGGGACCTGGCGGACATGCGCTTGTATTATCCGAACCGCTGGTTTTTCGGCGGTAAAAAAAGCACTACGCTCCTTTCCAGCCGGGGCTGCCCGGGGCAGTGCACGTTCTGCGCCAATATCTGCATGGGCCGGAAATTCCGCCCGAACAGCCCGGAATATGTCGTAGCGGAGATGGCCGACCTGGTGAAGAAATACGGCCTCAGGCATTTCAAGATCTATGACGACTGTTTTACGGCGAACGCGGGCCGGGCCGCGGCGATCTGCGACCTTCTCATCGGGGCGAAACTGAATATTACCTGGGAAATAATGGGCCGCGTTAATACGCTGCTGGACGAGGCCCTGATAGTGAAAATGAAGCGGGCCGGCTGCAGGCACATTATCCTGGGGATCGAGACCGGCAGCCAGCGCATACTTAACCTTATGAAAAAAGGGACCACGCTCGCCATGGCCGAGGAATGCTGCTCCAAGCTGCGCAAGCACGGGATCCCTTATTCCAACTCGTTCATAATCGGCAATGACGGCGACACGGAGGAAACCATCCTCGAGACTATCGCCTTCGCTAAAAAATTAAAATCCGGCGTCGCCGCATTCGTGGTTATGATGCCGTTCCCCGGAACGCCGCTGTTCGATAAATATTTCAAGGATTACGATAAGCCCGAGACGGATTGGACCAACTGGTGTTCTATGGTGGAGGAGCGGCCGTATGAGCCGAGGCAGACAAACCTCTCGATGAAAGACCTTATGCGCTTAAAGATAAAAGCTGACAGCAGTTTTTACAATAGCCCCTCCCAGGTCTGGCGCGGCCTGGTGTCTACTATTAAACAGGGCTGATTTCCATGGCCGATAGGGAAGAGTTCGCCCGGTCGGTCGCGCCGGAGGCAGGGTTCAAACTATGATCAGTTCAATGTCCCGCCGTGCAGTTGCGCCCCTTGACAAGTCAAGCATTTTCTATTACAATATAGATATCAATTGCTTTGCCCTGAACTTATTCAATATTGTGTCAGGGGAGGTTTAGGTTCTTTTTATAATATGATGCAGGGGGGCGGCGCGGGTTTCGCCTTAAAGCCCGACGTTAAAACTGCATTATCAGAAGTTCCGGACAGGGGTTGGATAGGGAGGGTATATGGGCAGCAAATTCGTAGAAAAACATAAACGCAAATCGGTTCTGGCCGCCCTGATGTTCCTTTTCAACGGCAGGCTCAAGTACGTGAGCATAATGCTGGTTGTCCTTATGCTTTCCGTGCCTTTCGTCATCTCCGGCGAAACTCTTGGCAGGATCATAGAACTGCGCCCTGTAGCCGCCTTCCTTAGGACGGTGGGCCTCGGCAGCATGGTTTCGGTCATGAACCCCAAATACTCCAACGACATGCTCCGCGCCGCCCTTGACAAAGCGGCGGAGGACAGCGCGCAGAACTCCTTCTGGGCTAAGTTCCTCAAGAGCATAAACGCCACTTTGCCCCCCGGCGGCGGGCCGGACTCGCTGGCCATGCTGCGCGGGAGCAAGGATGAGATCTTTGGCCCGCTCCAGCTCAATGAGGGGAAGGACGGCAAGCGCGGGCCCGGCCAGGTCAAAGGCGCGGTTAACGACGAGGAAAGGGAGCGCGGCGAGACCGGCGACGACGTAAATCTCGAGGGCCTTCTGGCCGGCGGGCCCGGCGGCCCCGGCGGGGCGGGCGGTCCCGGCGGCGAAGGCAGCGGCCTTTACGGGGACCTGATGGGCCAGAATATGTCAGGCAATTTCGGCGGCGGCGGAGCTGGTTCGGGCTCGGGGCCCTATATAGACCGCAGCAAAATGGGCGCCGGCGGCGCCGGAAGTCGCGGCTCGGGCATGTACGGCAATGTGATGGGGCAGTCGGCCAGCAAAGTCCCGGTGCCCGGTTCTCCCTCCAAGGTAAATACCAAGAAAATGGGCCGCGTCTCAGGCTTCTCCTGGAAGAACGTGGGCTACAAGACCAGCAATGCAAAGATGAACGTCCAGATGAGCTCGAAGAAGCCGATGTTCCAGCTGGCCCAGACCTTCGCTATGACGGACGCGGCTTTCCGGTCCAAGGATTCCGCTTACGAGTACCAGGCGGCTTACGTAGGGACCACATACGACGGCAACGACTCCAACCTGGACGTGATACAGACCGACTCCGCCTCGCCCGTTGTCCCGGACACCTCTTATACCGGCGACGTCATGACCAATGCTACGGGCCTGCAGAACGAGGCCCTGAAATGCTCACAGGCGCAGGGCACTCATGGGGCCGCGATGTCCAGCGACGGCAAGCAGATGGAAGAGATCGGAAAGTCGATGGGCTCGCCCCCTTCCTGCTGCAGCAGCAGAGTGGGCGCCTGGAACAGCAAGATAGACCGGGTGCTAGCGCTTTGCCATGACTTTAACATGCACGAGGCGCAGTTGTCCGCCGCCTGCCAGAGCGCCAGCAGCCCAATGACTTGCGGTTACGGCAAGTATAAAATAAGCCCCTGTTCCTGGCTGAGGTGCTTCCTGGCCTTCCTGCTGATGCTTCTGTTCTCATTTATCCTGTTGCCTCTTGCCGTGCTTTCCGCCGCGTTCGGCGGGGATTTTATGGGGCCTTTCAAGTTCGTCTTCAGCGCGGTAACCGGTCAGAAACCCATGTCGATAGATCCGCAGGATGCGGCGGACCTCGCGAAGATCCAGAAGCTAAAGTAGTTGACATGGTTCGGTACGGTCAGATTTTCTTAAGCCCGCGGTTAAAGCCTGTTCGGAGGACTGTTCCGGTGTTTAAAAACTGCTTCAGCGCAGAGTCTTTCAATGTGTTTTTAGCGGAACTTTCCTCCGGGGCCGCCCGGTAGGCGGCGAGGGGTTTTGCCGGCGGGTTTTTTTATCCCGAATCCTGCGGCAGGATTCCCCGCGAAGCGGGTTGAGGACAAGCGCTATGCGCGCCAGTCCGAAAGGGTGTACGCCGCGCGGAACGCGCCCTCGCTATGCGAGGAAAAGTTTTAGGCCTATGGCCATGTCGTAACAGGCGCTATGCGCTTCAGACGACCAGCGGAAACTTTTCGGCGAGTGTGTTTAGCGGGGGCCAAAGGGCCCAGAAGCTTAGGGGCCTAATGACACTTGGCCGCGGCGGCAGTATCAGGTAAAGTATAATTTGGAAGGGTGCGAAGCATGAGCCTGTGAGCGGTTGTACAAAGCTTTTCGCGCCGTTTGACGTTGTCGGTTCATTTGCGGGATTTTAAATTAAGAACAAGAATCGGAGGCGGTTATGAACTTTTACAATGAGAACGAAGAAGACAAGAAAGGGGCCCCGGTAATCCCGGGCTCGGCCTCGCCGTTCAAAAAATCCGCCTTCGGCAAACAGCCGATGTTCTCCCGCGCCGCGGGAGGCATAATGGACAGGCTCAAGAACCTCTCCCGCAAAGACCTCGCCTTCGTAGGCATAGGCCTCAGCGTGCTGGTGATGGCCCCGGTGGCCGAGTACATGATGTCCTCCTCGCCCTCCCAGGATAATCTCCTTAAAGAAACCTTCAACCCCCGGAGCGGCCCCGGCGGCGTGATGGACCCCGGGATAAACGGGCTCAGCACCGGCTCCCCGGACGGCAGCGGAGAGGTGATCACCCCGCTCAGCCAGCGCGACCCTATGTCGCTCATCCTCGGAGCGCAGCCGGCCGCGGCGGCGGCGATGCCCCCGTCCGCCCCGCCCGTGAATAATTTCAGGGACGCGATGAAAGAATCCGGGCGCGCGGCTTTCTCGGAAGCTGCCAAGTCCGCGGGCGCTCCCACGGTAATTCCCCGCATGCAGTCAGCCCTGCGCGGCATGTCATCTTTCGCCGGAGAAGGCGGGGGCTCGCGCACTTCCGGAACCATCGGCGGCGGCAAGATAATCGAGGACGCGCAGTCCGCCTCCGCCAAAGCGAAATCCCGCTCCATGGTAGGCCCGGTGGCGATGGCCGGCTACAAGGGCGTGGCCTCCAACACTCCTAACAGCGCCTCCAAGGGCGCTTTCGAAAAGCTCCGCTCGCAGGCCGACAAATCGGCCGGGAACTTCTCCGGTGGTTCCGCAATGAACTCCCTGGATAAAGCGGCGGCCGAAGCTGCTAATGTCAGCGGCGCCGGCGGCCTGGGCGCGGGCGGGGATTCCGAGAAGACCGGCAGGCCTTCCGGCTCCACCACCAAGTACGACCATAACCGCTCCGGCGAAAGCCTCGAGGAAGCGGCGGCCAAGGCGCGCCAGCAGAAAGCGCTTGAGTGGGAATTCTTCAAGAAATACGAATTCAAGAAACAGCTGCTTACCGCCGTCTTCGGCGCTATCAGCTCCGAGGTTGGCAAATGGGTGGGCGAGACCGTTAAAGGCGTCCTGAACCCGTCAGGTCCTCCTCCTCCTACGATGTATTGCTTCGGATATCAGGGGGGCTCAACCGGGGCTTGCAAAACCGAACCGATAGGTCCCATAAGCCTGTGCGGCAAAGATAAGCCTTTGGGCGAATGTAACTGCTGCAGCGTTGGCCCGAAGGGTAGTGCCGCGGCTGGTTCCGGTACCGGGACTGGAGGCAGCCCCGCTGGTGCCTACAACCCCGCAAACCCGCAGAACGACGCTCCGGCCGCTGTCACCTGGCCTACGGAGCACGCCAAGGACTTTGACGCCAACCTTATCCTCCTCCATGGCCTGGTGCTCAAAGCCGAGGATAAGAATAGCGACCCCAAGAAATTCGTAGAGGAGGCCTCCAAAGCTGTAGCAAGCCTTAAGGACCTCACCAAGAGCGCTTTCCCCCTGGTCGTGAATAAGTCAGTTACCGAGAAAGCGGGCGAGTTCAACGAGAAGCGTTCCCGCGGCTTCGGGAAGAACGTCGTGGACGCCAGGCAGGCGCTTACGGCGCTGCGCTCGCAGAATAAGGATATCACGACCAAGCTGGAAGCCGCTAAGTCGAATCCCACCGCTATAGCGCAGGCTAATGTTAACAAAGCTGCCAGGGAAAGGGGACTTAAAGATAATAGTATCGCCGCTACCGCGCCCGCGATAGCCGATGCTGCGGCCAAAATACAATGGTATATAGACCAGATCGCCAAGGAAGAGAAACGCCTTGACGAATATGAGACACAGCTTAAATTCCTTGAAAGGGGCGACGCTTTCTTCGAGGGGCAGTACGGCGTAGTTAAGGCCGCCGCCGAAAAAGTGCGCGACGACTCTTTCAACATCGCTAAAGAGGTAGAGACGGTAGAAACAGCGATGAACGATTATAAAGGCAAGCTCGAAAGCGCTACCGTCATGGCGGAAGCGGATATGAAGAAGCTGACGGGCGATATGGGCGCCACTTTCGCTAAACTGACGGGCAAGAAAGTCGCCATAGGTTCAGGGGCCGCGCCCACCGAAGTGGCCGCGAAAGAAGTCCTTGTGAACAAGCTGCTCGCTCTGCGCGGCGCGGACACGGAAGAATATTGGAAGAAAGTAAAGATCAACGACGACAAGATCAAGGAAGCCGAGCCTAAGGCCTGGAAGGAGATAAGCCCCAAGATCAAATCGGGCTCGAATAACCTGGCCGACCCGCTGGCCAGCGTCGATGTAGCGGCGGAACTGAAGGTGGCCCCGGCGCTCAATATACGCGCCGAGAACGAGCTGCCCGACGACCTGAAGAAGCTCGAGTGGATGCTCAGCCAGATCTACGGCGACTCCAAAGGGTTTATCGACCAGACTAAAGCCCTCTGCGACACGTATAAGAAAGACGGGATAGAGTACATTAACCCCGGCAGCAGTACGCCCGCGTCTCCGACCTCGCCCGAGTCCCCCGCGACGCCTACGTCGCCCGTGTCGCCCGCGACGCCTACGTCGCCTGTGACACCCGCGACGCCTACGTCGCCCGTGACGCCCGTGACGCCTACGTCGCCCGTGACGCCCGTGACGCCTACGTCGCCCGTGTCGCCGGTTACGCCGACCGCGCCCTCGAACGAACTTCAGCAGTATCAATCGCAAGGCGCTTCGCTCCTGGGCAAGTACGGCCCTTATCCCTGCACCGCTACCTACCCGGACTGGCCGAAAGACCTGCTCAGGAATAATCCGGATACCGCCTCGCAGGTTCGGAAGTATGATAATGCGGCGGCTGATATCAGGAATCTTAGAAGCCAGGTGAAAAAAGCCGCCGACGAGCTGGCCAGGTGTACTGATCCCAAGCGGGCCAAGGAACTTGTCGCGCAGATGAGAAGCCTCGGCTCTCAGATAGACGGCAAGATCGCCGAGTGCCGCTCCGCCATCAATGAGGCGCGCAGGATACAGAACCAGTCCCCTAAGCCCGAAGCAGCGACGCAGAACCTCCCAAGGCATCTGCAGAATATCCACTTCTCCAGGAAGGCTTTGTGGACGGCTGCCTTCGGCAAAAATGGACAGGAAGCCACCTCGAGATATTGCGACGGCAGGCTGGAGCCGGGTATGTTCACTAATACCTGCGTAGCCGGCAGCCCTACCGCGTCCCAGATGCGTGACTTCAGGGATACGTTCGCTGACAGGAAAGACGTTCTGCGCAATAACAGCGGCGTCTGGCGGACGGGGCAGATAAAGATCAGGGTGCCTGATTTCTCCCTGGACTACTCCGGCAATGAGACGCAGGCCGTGCCGCTGAGGACCAATACGTTCGTTAATCCCGACATAGCCGCCGACGAGGTATTCAAATCCGAAATAGGGCAGGAGCAGTATAAGCTGTATACCACCATCACCTGTCGCTATAGCAAACAGACCAAGAGTTGGGTCATCTATCGCGCGTCGCTTCTCAAGGAGAGTGCCCCCAGCTCCAACGCGTGGGGTGGAAAGTTCTCCGCCGGCTGGGACCTGGGCGTCAAGCTGACCGGTGAAATTTCCTACACGCATGTCTGGGGTAAATTCGGCTTCGGCACCACGGAGCGCATTGAATCGATGAAGGGTTCCCCGTGCAGCGGCAGGCTGGAATAGATAGCAGCGGTACAGTTTTTTGGAGGTAAAAGTGAAAGTTTTCAATAGCGTTTTTGCGGGACTTATAGGTTGCGTTCTTGCCGCGGGTGCCTTTCCGCCCGCGGCCGCGGCCCAGGTCAAAACGGCCGGGCCTGAATACCTGGGACAGATACAAAAGTACGAGAAGGGCGAGCGCGGCGTCGCTTTTGACGTCGGGCTGGCCTTTTATCACGGTATCTCCGGCGCCCCTCTTAATTACCAGAAGGCGCAGGAATGGTTCGCGAAAGCGGCCGGGAACGGCGACATCTACGCGGCCGTAAAACTGGCGGATATGTACATTTCCGGCCAGGGGATACCCATAAGCAAGGCGGAAGCCCTGAAATGGTACCGGAAAGCGGCCGAGGCCGGTAACCCGGAGGCCCAGGAAAAGCTCGGGGACATGTACTATAGCGGAGAAGCCGGGAAGCGCGATCACTCCGAGGCCGCCAAGTGGTACCGGAAAGCTTCCGAACAAGAATTGACGCCGGGACCTTTTGCCAAGCTCGGACGGATCTATTTGATCGCTGACGGCGTGAAAGTGGATTACCCCGAGGCCTTGAAGTGCTACCTTAAGGCCGACGAACTGGGAGATAAAACAGCCGCGGGCTATATCGCCGATATCTATAAAGCCGATATAGGCGTAAAAAAAGACCTTTCCAAGTCTTACGAGTGGTTAGTGAAGGGCTCTCTTAAGGGTGAGCCTATGGCGATGAACAAACTGGCCGAAGCTTATTTCTCAGGAGAAGGCGTTGGCAGGAACTATGTTGAAGCCTATAAATGGCTGGCAGTAGTCACCGCGAAGGTAAATAACCCTTCAGCCGAGCTTCTGCTGGCGCAGGTCACCAAGAAGCTTAGTGCCGGAGAACTTGCCAGTGCGAAAAAGCAGGCTTCAGCGCTGGTAAATAAATATGTGACAACTAACGACCGGGAACAAAAAGCGTACGAAAAAACTCTTAAGGGCAAATAACAATACAGTACTGAATCGCCCCGCGGGAATGTTCCCGCGGGGCCGTTTTTTATATGCCCGCCGGGGAGTACTACAAAGTATCTCGGATCCAGGTCTTTTTTACTTTATCGAATTCCTGCCGCTTCACCCGAACAGTGGTTCCCAATAACATATTATGCATCCATTTTTTTACAGCCCGTACCCGGAGGTTCTCCGAGGGGGAGGGCGGCGCTATGGCATCTTCATAAACAAACCAGAAATACTCCCCGGGTGACTGGACCAGGATGAAATCGTCCGCGGACCCGACCGCCACACCCTTCCTCCCCGGGGCTGACAGGCTGCCGCCCCAATAGCTCTGGGGAATTGGCAGGCCAAGCAGGGAGAGGATGGTAGGCCCCAGGTCGATATGGCTGCCCACGATATCCCGGCCAAGCCGCAGACGCGAGCGGCCGTCCTTTAAAGCGAAAATAAGCGGGATGCGCCAGTTCATATAGTCTTCATTGTCCATGAAGGAGGCCGTTTCTCCATAGGCCGGCCTGTGGTCGGCGGTGACCAGTACCAGAGTTCCTTCGTCGAAAAGTCCCCGCCTCTCAAGTTCCTCGAAAAACCACCCGATAGCTTTGTCCGTAGAATAAAGGGACCGCAAGAGCCTGCCTTCCGCCGATGCTACGGCTTTCGGAAGTTCGGCCTCGGGGATGTCGCAATAATAAGGCGGATGCATATCCATCAGCGAAACCAGTGCGATGACAGGCCTTGTCTTTTCCGCTTCAAGCACTTTCAGCGTCTCTCCCAGAACCTCTTTATCGTGGTAACCCCACTCAAGGTCGGGCAGTTTACGCCCCGCGGCCATCTCCTCAGCCCCGATGAAATGGTCAGGGGAATAAAGTCTTGGGTAGAGCGAAACCGAATCCTGGTAAAAATGGGAAGTCCCGCGCAGCATATAGGAGCGGAAGCCGGCCTTGCGCAGAAGGGGGAAAAGCGGGCTTAGGCGGCTCCCGGCTACCGAGTCCACGTCATAGAGCGGCCTGGACAGCAGGATCGAGTAGAGGGCCTCCTCCGTCGGCATCGCGCCGCCCCAGTAATGGTCCAGCGAGGGATATTTTTCCACGAGCGAATCCAGGGTAGGAGTTGTACCTGGAGGGATCCTCGGGTTCCAGCGGTGTATATAAGCTCTGGGCAGTGACTCCGAAGCGATGATAACTATCCTTTTAAAGTTGAGCCGCGGGCCGGCCTCCATGCCGCCGGTCTGTCTGCCCAGCCACATAGCGCGCAGGGCTTCCAGTTCTTCTTTGGAATATTCAAAGCGCTCTCCGGAAATAACCTCGTGGCGCGGGCCGGCAGCGGCCCGGGCAAGTGAGACAAAGGAAGGGGATTTGATGAGAGAAATGCCGCGGTTGCGGCCGAAGTTTATAAAGCCTATATTGGATTCCCCCTCCGGGAACCGGGGAACAGCCAGAGTAAGAACGATTAAAGCCGCGGAGGCTATACCGAGAAAGGCGTTCATCCGCCAGGAGGGAGCAGGGGCGGCGGCCGCTTTCATTGCCGTGGCGGAGGCGCGCAGCCCCAGGAAGATCATCGCCGCGCAGGCCGCCAAAGCCGCGGCCGCATACATGGTATATGGATATGCAAGGTGGCTTCGCACTGAAAGCAGCTCTATGTTCCTGAGCAGTATTCCGTCTATGCGGTTATTCGCGATCAGGAAATAGGCGGTATCGAGAACTATCAGCACGGCTATGGACGCGGTGTAGAAGGCAAGCCCCCTGCCCAGCCGGCTGCGCCAGGCGGCGCGGCGGCCGGCCAGCCAGTATAACAGCAGGGCCGGCAAAGCGTCAGCAAGCGTCCCCAGCAGCGCGGCCGAGACGGAATAAGCAGTATTCCCTATGCGCAGAGCGTGCGCCATCAGCAGCCTCTGCGCCAATGAAAGTGTCGCGATGAAAAGGAATGAGTTCATATACCTAATGGATCCGCAGGGAACATCAGGAGTAATTATCGCAAATTAATGGCCCGATCTCAGCTGGCCGCGCCCGGCATTCCATCCGCCGCTTTGTACTTGGGGCCGGTTAAAGAGGCCGGTTTTTTTTTAATTGCCTGCCTCTAAAATCGTATAATATAGTACAGTTTTAGCTTGGAAACTCTGTTTATCAGTCAGGCCACCGGATAACTTAAGGAAAGCGCTGATATAGAAAAGGGGATAAAAAAATGAAAAAACTTATTATTGCGGTGACGATGCTGGCGGGGCTGGGGCTCAACGCGGCGGCTTATTTTGACGGCGGGGTGACCGGGATCAGCGGCCCGCACGGCTATAGCGGAACCAAGCTGGACCTGGTAATAGGTTCCGGCAACCTTGCGATAGAGCCCTCTCTGGCCAGCTACAAGTCGAACGCGATCGACACCACGCGCGTCTACGGCCTGCGCGGCGCCTGGGAAGCCG
Source organism: Elusimicrobiales bacterium (assembly GCA_028713125.1). GTDB lineage: Bacteria > Elusimicrobiota > Elusimicrobia > Elusimicrobiales > UBA9959 > UBA9959. The sequence continues at coordinate 389,257 of JAQTOU010000002.1, forward strand.
AGAAGTACACCATCGCCGGCCTGGTCGGCACGACCCCCGAGGTCAACGGCTATTCCAACAGCTTTTTCGGCGGCGACGTAACCTTCTCCCTTACCCCCGGCTCCGGCGGCCATTCCCGCCTTGCCGGGCCCGGTTCCCGCGGCGGCGCGCGCAGCGGCGAGGGCGTGACCCGCATCGACGTCGGCGCGGGCTTCAAGCAGACCATGCACACCCAGACCCGGGCCGTCGGTTCCGACCTGAAAACCTCGCAGAGCGAAGGCTCACTGTTCGCCGGGGCTAAAGTCCTGATGCTGAACGTTTCCGCCTCCTATACCGGCTACAAGTACGGCGACGACAATGCGACCCCTGTAGGCTTCGTTCCCGGCCTCAGCTTCGCCCTGGGGGCCTTCCCCAAGTCCAGCGTTAATTTCAAAGTGGACCTGCCTTCCACCCTCCCGATGCTTACGCCTTTCGTGTCCTATACCGGCACGAAATACAAGTTCGGCACTAAGGACAGCTCCGCCTACCTGTTCGGCGCCTACATCGACCTGAGCATGGTGACGGCCAATGTCAGCTACCAGATCTTCGACAGCGGCGCTTCCAAAAACGACAATTTCATGTCGATCGGCGCCGGAGTTAAGTTCTAAAAGAGGTTTTCAGACCAAGGGTGGACGGGGTTCTCCCCCCTCGAACCCTTTGGGGAAGAGGGGGGCCCCGCCATAATTTCCCAAGGCGGGGGGGAAACCGCGCAACGGTTTCCCAACTTCCAGGGTTCGCGGGGGGAGAGCCCCGGCCGCCCTGAGAGCGAAAAAAACTATGTACGAAAATCTTGCCACTAAGTACCGCCCCGGAGACCTCACTGAGGTCATGGGGCAGGAAACCATCAAGCAGACCATCCTGAACGCCGTGAAGATGGGGCGGATAGCCCACTCCTACGTGTTCTACGGCCCGCGCGGCTGCGGCAAGACCACCATAGCGAGGATCCTGGCCAGGAGCCTCAACTGCCACAAGCCCAAGGACGGCGTTCCCTGCGGGAAATGCCCCTCCTGCACGGAGATAGCGGAATCCAAGTCCCTCGACGTCATAGAGATAGACGCGGCCTCGAATACCGGGGTGGACAAGGTCCGCAGCGTGATCATCGAGCAGGTCAGCTTCGCGCCTTCGCGCGACAAATACAAGATCTATATCCTCGACGAAGTGCACATGCTTTCCTCCGGCGCTTTCAACGCCCTGCTCAAGACCGTGGAAGAGCCGCCCGCTCACGTGGTTTTCATCATGGCCACCACGGAGCACGGCAAGGTCCCGCTCACCATCCTTTCCCGCTCCCAGTGTTTCCGCTTCCGCCCTATTTCCGAGGCGGATATCATCTCCAGGCTGAAAGAGATAACCGAGGCCGAAAAGATAAAGACCGAGTCTGAGGCGCTTAAGATCATAGCCCGCGCCGCCGGCGGCGCGATGCGCGACGCGATAACGCTGCTGGACCGCGCGGCCTCTTTCGGCCGCGGGGAAGTAAAAACCGACGTCCTGAACGATCTGCTCGGGCACCCCGGCGAAGCGGTGGTAAATTCGATGGCGCTGGCGCTGGTGAACCGCGACGCGCCGGCGCTTCATTCCGCTTTCGAGAAGCTTAATTCCGAGGGGTACGACCCGCTCGCGGCGCTGCGGGAGCTCCGTAATAATTTTTCAGAGGCTTTCCTGGCCGCGCAGGGCTTTTCCAAGGATGCCGCGCCGATCAAGGGCCTGCCGCCCGGCACGCCGCCCGCCCTGCTCGCCCGCCTTTCCCGCAAGCTTAACGTCATAATAGAGGAAGTTAAATTTTCCGATTCGCTCGCTATAGCTTCGGAAGTGGCGCTGTTCACTCTTATCGAGGTTCCGCAGGACCTGGAAGGGCTGCTCAGGAAGCTGGAGGGCCTGGAGGCCCGGCTTTCTTCAGGAGCCCTTCCCGAACCGCCTTCCGCCGGCGGTCAAAAAAAAAATGAGGCTCTAGCCCCGCAGCCGGCCCCTGTGTCCGTCCGCGGCGTTCCGGCCCCCGCCCCTCAACCCGCTCCTGCCGCGCCCGTATCGGCGCATTCAAGCCCGGCTGCCCCAACTGCGGCCCCGGCCGACGCCTGGAAGAGAATGCTTGGCCAGGTCTCCTCTAAAAAGCCCGGGCTGTATAATATAATGCTATCGGTGAAGATAGTTTTTTCCGAAGAGAACAAATGGCGGCTTCTGAGCGCCAATAAGTTCGAAACGGCCATGATCGAAAAGGCCAGGCCGGAGCTGGAAGAGATGCTGGAGCGCTTCGCCGGGAGAAAAGTAACGCTGGTCCCGGAACTTGTCCAGCCCGCGGCGCAGGCGCCGGAGGAGCAGGCTTCCTCCTTCAGCGAAAGCGACCTGCCGCCAGGCGAGGAAGAGACGGTGCTCGAGGACTCCCTCGAGGCGGAGGGCGCGCACGAAACCGCGGCCGCGCCGAAGCACGACGGCCCGAAGCCGGTCTCGGCCGAGACCGAGCCCGAGCTGAAGCACCTGACCAAGGTTTTTCACGGCCGCATCGTAAAGATAAATAAAGTCAAATGAAAGCTCTTGAAAAGATCATCGGCGTTTTCCGCAAGTTCCCCGGGGTGGGCCCCAAGCAGGCGGAGCGCTTCGCCCTCTACGTAGTGAGGGCCTCGAACCCGGAGATAGAGAACCTGGTGGAGGCCCTGCGCGGCGTCAAAGCTTCGGTAAAGCACTGTTCTGAGTGCTATAACTACGCCGAGGGCGACCTCTGCCCCGTCTGCTCGGACCCTAATAGGGACCGCTCGCTGATCTGCGTGGTGGAACGTCCGCAGGACCTGGCCGCTATCGAAAAGGCTAAAAGTTTCTCCGGGGTCTACCATGTGCTGCACGGCGCGGTCTCCCCGGCCTCCGGCGTGCAGCCGGACCAGATAAAATTAAAAGAGCTGCTGGACCGCGTGCGCGCGGCCGACGGCGCCGTCAAAGAGATCATCGTGGCCACCAATCCCGACGCCGACGGCGAGGCCACCGCGATGTACCTGATCCGCCTCCTGAAGCCCTATGTGGACAGGATCACCCGCATAGCCTACGGCATGCCGCTGGGCGGGGACATAGACTACATGGACGAGGTCACCCTCGGCTACGCCCTTAAAGGGCGCGTTAAAATTTAACCTCACCGTCCTTCACCAACATTCTACGCCGTAACTCTTCTAAGCTTATTCGCGGACACTTTTACGCGCTATGCTTTTTTCCTATTACCGCAGGCCGCTTTTCCTGCTGCTCCTGCTTTACGCGGGCGGTATACTCCTGTTCAGGGATTTTTTCATCAAGCCGCCGGAGGCGCTGCCTTTCGCCCTGCCGCGCTCCGGCGTACTTATCGAGGGTCGCGTGGCCGAGTACCCGGCGGCCGCGCCCGGCGGAGCGCGGTTCGCTCTTGAAACCTCCAGGGTCTACGGACGGCCGCTCAGGACCGGCCTGATGGTTTACGCCCGCTCGCCCGCGGCGGCCTCTTACGGCGACAGGGTGTCGTTTCTCGCCGACCTGGACGCGCCTCCGGGCGCTTCTGTCCCTGGCAGCCTGGACTGGGCGGAGTATCTTCTGGACCGGGGCGTGGTAGCCCAGGCCCGCGCGCGGGAGCTGGAGATCTCGGCCCCGGCCAATGCTTTTATCCGGCTGGCGAGGAGGTTCCGGTATTCCGCGATGAGCGCTTTCGAGGCGGGGCTGCCCCCGGAAGCCGCGTCCGTGCTAGGCGGGGTCGTCCTGGGCGAGAAGAAGAGCGTTCCGCCGGGGCTTAAGACGGCTTTCCAGGATTCAGGCGCGATGCACCTGCTGGTGGCTTCAGGCTCGAATGTGGGGTTCGTCGTGGCCGTGGTCTATTTCCTCTGCGCCCGCTTGGGCCTGAAGAAAAAACGGTCCGGCCTGGCGGCCCTGGCCCTCGCAGGGTTCTATGTGACGGCCGCCGGGATGGATACGCCGCTGGTGCGCGCCTATATCATGTTCTCCGCCGGGCTTTGCGCCTGGGTTCTGCGCCGGGAGGCGGGCGCTTTCCACGCGCTTACCGCCGCCTGCCTGCTCATCCTCGCTTTGTGGCCCCGCTATATTTTCGACGCGGGCTTCCTGATGTCCGCTCTCGCCGCTTACGGGCTGATCGTCGGCATGGCGCTTTGGGGCCGGTACGCTAAAAAAGGAGGCCTGGCCGGCTACGCCGCGGGTTTGTTCCTGATGAGTTTTTTCGCCCAGCTTTGCCTCTACCCGCTGCTGGCGGTTTATTTCCATAAAATTTCCTTGATCTCCCTGGTCTCGAACATGGTCCTGGTCCCGGCCTCCGGCCTGGCGATGGGGCTGGGGTTCCTGCTCGCCCTGCTCTCCGGGGCCGGGGCTGTCTTTACGGGTCTTGCCTATGTGACGGGGCATTTTATGGAAGCCTTTATCGGCGCGGTCAGGTTTTTCGCCGGGCTGCCTTTTTCCTCGGTCAGCGTGGCGGAGCCGTCCTCCTGGTTCGTGGCTGGCTTTTTTGTGCTGGCTTTGGCCTTGCTCCACGCTCCGCTGCTCGGGTTCAGCAGCCGCAGGCTTTACCTCGTCTCCGCCTTCGGGCTGCTTTTGATCTCAGCCGGCCCGCTCATGAAAGTTTCGGCCGCGGGCCCAGTTAAATGCAGGGCCGTTCTTTTCGGGGATTCTAACACCTCGAGCGCCCTGATCAGGGTTCCCTCCGGGCTATTCCTGGTCAACCCGGGGGTGAACGGGAAAAAGCTGGCGGACTCGGTTTTTACGGAGGGCTCCCGCACTTTGGAGGGGATAATCCTGACCTCGCTGGAGGAGAAGAATTTCAGCGGGCTGGGGGACCTGTCCGGCTCCGTCGCGATAAAGAAGGTTTTTCTGCCGTACGGGCCGCGCGAGGGCGGTTTAAAGAAGATCCTCGCGGGACTCGAAAAGAGCGGCGCGCGCATTTATAGAGTGTGGCCGGGTGAAGTTCCTGGGCCGGAGCTTAAGGTGGCGGCTGGCTGGGGCGGGCGGGGGGCGGGATACTCCGGCCGGGGCGACGTCCTGGACTGGGAGGTGGAGACTGTAACTATAAGAAAGGAGGGCGGGCATGCGGAGCGGGCCTGCTCCTGTACCGAATGCCCGGCTCCCGTTTCGGTCCAAAAAGGAAAGACGGTCGCCCTGGAATTCGGGCTTCCCGCCGCTTCCTGCGTAAAACCGGAAAATAAAGATTCTATTTAATGTGCGGGTAGGCGGCGCGCAGTTTGGCCTCGTGAGCGCGCTCCTCGGTTACGAGCTTGTGCAGGCGCGCGCGCTTCCAGGCTTCAGGGAAGGCCTCTTCGAACAGCTGGTAAAAATTCGCCGCTATCACTTCCTGGCGCATCGCGTAAACGGCCATCTGTTCCTCTGAAGCGTTTTCATCGAGATAGTCCCCGTAAAATCCTTCCTTCCTCACTTTTTCCAGGAAAGCCGGCCAGGTCAGCGGGTTGACGTTCAGCGGGTTCCAGTGGCCCAGCATGTCCAGGAAAAGCTGCCTGTGAGCCGATTCTTCTTCGGCCAGCTTGGAGCAGAGCGTTTTGGTGTTCTTGTCGGCGGCTTTCTCAGCCATCTTCAGGTAAAAGGCTCGGCCATCCTCTTCCATCAGGACGGCGAGGCGGAAGAGGTCCCGCAGGTGAATGTTTTCCCCGAATTCCTTAAAGCGGCTTCCTTCGGCCGGCGAAGTTCCGAGCCAGCGGCGGCGCAGGAATAAATAAGCCAGAAGGCCGACCGCGATAGCGGCCGGGAGGTAAAGGGTCAGATGTTCTCTCATTCTGGGATTATACAAAAACTGGTCTGAGAACTTCGGTTGAAGTTTTCCGCCCGCATAGCGGGCGCCCTTCGGGAGGAATACACCTCTTCAGGCCGGGCGCGCATAGCGCTGGGCCCTCAGCCCGCTTCGCGGGGAATCCTGCTGGATTCAGGTTAATCCGAGGTCTGGCGCCTGGACTGCTTTATGCCTGAGCGTATTTTTTTACCCTCGAGACGGCGCTGCTTAGAGCCGTAGGAAGGCTTTGTGGGGCGCCTGTGCTTGGGAGGGCGCGCGGCCCGCGTAAGCAGCTCTTTGATGCGGGCCCTGGCGGCCTGGCGGTTCTGTTCCTGGGTGCGGTATTCGCTGGCGATGATCAGGATATCGCCCTCGTCGGTAAGCTTGGAGCCGGCCAGGGCTTTGAGGCGCTCCTGCGCGGACCAGGACAGGCCGGAGAGGCGCGGGAAGAAGCGCAGCTGCACCGTGGTGGCCACCTTGTTCACGTTCTGTCCGCCGTGGCCGCCGCTCCTGACGAACTTCTCTTCGAAGGAGCCGGGGGGGAGGAAAAATTCCTTGTCGTCCATGGTTGTATGTTATCAAAAAGTTGCGCTTGGCGGCGAAGTTTCCTATAAATGAAGTATGGCAAGAATTCGTCCAGAAAACTCTTTACTACGCGAAAACGCGGATTTTGGCCGGATTCAAGGCGCGAGGGGTGGAGCGCAGCGACACAATTCAATAAAAACAGGCGAGCATACCCGGAGGTCTGTGAGCGACGAGCAACGCGGAAGCCGGTTAAAAGCCGCGTTTGCAGGCGAGGAGGGTTTTCTGGATGGATTCTAAAATCGCTTTGATCACCGGGGCTTCCGCCGGCATAGGCCGCGCAGCGGCCGAACTGCTCCTTAAGAACGGGTATAAAGTTTACGCCGGGGCGCGGCGCGTCGAAAGAATGAAGGACCTGGAAGGCCTGGGCGCTGAAGTTATTTCGCTTGATGTGACCTCTGAGCTTTCTCTTGAAAGCGCCGTAGCTGCTATCCTGAAAAAAGAAGGGCGCCTGGATATTCTTATCAATAATGCGGGCTACGGAGCGCACGGGGCGGTCGAGGACGTCCCTATAGAAGAGGCGCGCCGTCAATTCGAGGTGAACGTTTTCGGGCTGGCGCGGCTTACGCAGCTTGCGCTGCCGCATATGCGCGCGGCGGGAAGCGGGACTATAATTAATATTTCGTCCATAGCGGGCAAAATAACCATGCCGACCGGCGGCTGGTACCACGCGAGCAAGCACGCGGTGGAGGCTTATTCGGACGCGCTGCGGCTCGAAGTGGCCCAGTTCGGGATAAAGGTCATCCTTATAGAGCCGGGGCCTATCAAAACGGAATGGGATAATACGGCGCTGGTGAACCTCGAAAAATATTCCGGCTCCGGGGCTTACGGGCCTATGGTGAAACGGATCACGGAGAAGTTCAGGGCCGGCTACCGCAGCGGGGCTCCGGGGCCGGAGGTGGTGGCGGCGGTTATCCTGAAAGCGCTGGAGGCCGGGCGCCCTGCCGCGCGCTACCCGGTGCCTTTCAAGGCTTCTTTAATTATATTCCTTAAATGGCTGCTGCCGGACAGGGTTCTGGATTGGGGTATAAAGCGGATGCTGCGGGCCTAAGCAAATAAAAAACCCCGGGAGACCGGGGTTTTTTATTTGCCGGGGCGTCCCGGGCTAGTTCATGCCGTAGACGTAAGGGGCTTTCTCGCCGGAGCGGTCCACTACGGCCCAGTAGGACGCGCCTTCCATGCGCAGGTAGAATATCCAGTTCTTTTCTACTGTCTCGCCGGCCTGGGGCTGGTTATGCTTGTAGGGGCGCACGATGGCGATGAGGGCCGCGGGGTTGTTGAGGCGGTCCATCGTTTTCTGACGGGCTTTCTTCAGGTCGGACTTGGTGGGTTTGGTCAGCGCGCCGATCTCGCCGAGGGCTTTAGCCAGCGGGCTGGTGGAATTGCTGTAGTCTTCGAGGACGGCATTGAGGGCCTGGCGCAGGGCGTGCTCGAAGCAGAAAGCGTTGGCGAAGCCGTTCTGCTGCATGACTTCGGCCTCGGGGATGTCCAGGTTGATGGCGGTGATTGCGAATTCTTTTATGAGGAGCTCTTCGGCGCCGGAATAGTTCTGGCCGTCGCGGGGGTTGGCCCTCGAGGGGGCGGCGGCGGGCGTTTCAATGGCTGCGAGAGCGTCGGAGTTTACCGCGGGAGCCCAGTTCGCCGCTGCGGCGGGGGCTGCTGAGATAGCTATGACCAAGATGGCGGCTGAAAATTTCATCTAAACTTGTCCTCCCAAGATTTCTGTTTCCCCAATGAAGATAGTGTATCACACATGCGGGGGGGAGCGCTTTGACGAAGGTCATGCCGCGGCAAAATTTATTTTTAGCACTCAAGGCATGGTATTGACAATTATGAACCCAAGGTGTATAATATTTCTGGCAAACGAGCACGCTGAGTGCTAATTAAAAAAGCGGAGAGCCGGAGAACATGAGAGTTCTTAAACCCGAAGTTGCGCAGGACAGGAAAGAGAAGATCCTTAACTGGGTGGTGTACAACTATGTCAGCACCGGCCGCCCCGTCAGCTCCGAGGCGATAGCCGAAGAGGGCAAGTTCAACGTCTCCAGCGCTACCATAAGGAATATTTTAAAAGAGCTGGAAGAGACCGGCTACCTCTACCAGCCCCACACCTCCGGCGGACGCATCCCTTCCGACAAAGGCTACCGCTACTACGTGGACAATGTTTTCAGGATGCAGCGCCTGGCCGCCAATGAGAAAGAGCGGCTCGAGAACGAGTATGACCGCCGCATAGAGCAGTTGGACGGCTTTTTGAAACACACCTCCAAGATGCTGGCCGACACTTCCAAATGGGCCGGCTTCGTTATGAGCGCCGACACTGACCTCGACAGCGTCAAGCGCCTGGACCTGCTGAGCATGGGCCCCAAGAGCGTCCTCTCGGTGATCTTCGCCCACTCCGGCCTGATCAAGCACGCCGCTTTCACGCTTGAGCGCGGCGTAGAAAAGAGCGCGGTCAAAGCCCTTTCGGTGCGACTTAACCGCCGGCTTAAAGACCTCCCTATTTCAGACCTGCCGCAGCTGATCTTCAAGGAATTCCTCGTCAAGGAAAAGGACAAGGGGCTTGAGGAGCTGCTTAAGAAGCTGGTGGACTATTTCAGGGGGCTCGCGAAAAGCGACGAGTCGCTCTATCTCGAGGGCCTAAGCCGGATTTATTCGAACCTGGAAGACGGAAATGTCGAGGACCTGCGCAATATCGCCCGGCTTCTCGAAGAGAAGGACCGCTTCTCGGGCATGCTGCGGGAGCGGCTGCGCGACTGCGCGACCAAGACGAAAGCGATCTGCGCCCCGGGCAAGCGCCATATCGTGGACGTGACGATCGGCTCCGAGAACAGCATGAAGGAATTCAAGAATTTCAGCCTGGTCTCCAGCTCCTACTGCATCAACGACAAGGCCGTGGGGCTGGTCGGCATACTTGGCTATAAGCGGATGGAGTACCCGCGGATGATCTCCCTGGTGGACACCGTCAGCTCGATGATGGAAGACATGCTGGGCGAGTGGGAAAAAGTGGATTTCGAAGAATAAGCTATATGAAAAACCATAAGGCCGAAGAGAAAAAGACCAAGGATAAAGCGCAAGAGCCCCCCTGCGAAGCGGAAGCGCAGGCCGTAGATCTGGCCGGTACGGAACTGGAGAAGCAGAAGAAGCAGTCCGACGATTATTACAACCAGCTGCTGCGGCTGCAGGCGGATTTCGAGAATTACCGCAAGCGCCAGGACAAGGAAAAGCCGGAATGGCTTAAGCTGGGCAAGGCGGATATCCTGCTCAGGCTCCTGCCGCTTTACGATATGCTGCTTTCGGCGCACGCGCACATCAATACCGCCAAAGAGAACGGCGGCGGCGATGAAACCCTGAAGGGCCTGGAGATGATCTTCAAGGAGTTCTCCAAAGTTTTCGACGCTGAGGGCCTGCGCGCGATGGAGCCGGTGGGCAAACCCTACGATCCTATGGCTTCGGAGATCCTCGGCATAGTCGACGGTACCGACGAGAACGACGGGCTGGTGGTGGAGGAGCTGCAGAAAGGCTTCTACTACGGCGAGAAGATCCTGCGCCCGGCGCGGGTGAAGATAGCGAAAAAGAAAGCGCAGGAGCCCCCGCAAGCGGAGGAAGCTCCCGCGGCGGAAGAGGTAAAAGAATAAAGGATTTGCAGTAGCGTAAGTCAGACATAATTTAGACTGGAGGAAAAATAAAATGGCAAAGATAATAGGCATAGACCTTGGAACTTCGAATACGGCGGCGGCGGTGATGGAAGGCGGAAAAGTCACCATCATCCCCTCGGCCGAAGGCACCAGCCTGGGCGGGAAAGCGTTCCCGTCCTACGTGGCTTTCGCCAAAGACGGCCAGATGCTGGTAGGCGAGCCCGCCCGCAGGCAGGCCGTGGCCAACCCGGAAGGCACCGTTTCCGCCTTCAAGCGGAAGATGGGCACCGACCACAAGTACAGCATCTCGGGCAAAGAGTTCACGCCCCAGCAGCTTGCGGCCTTCCTGCTGCAGAAAGTTAAGCGCGACGCCGAGGCTTTCCTGGGCGAGAAAGTGGAGAAAGCCGTCATCACCGTGCCGGCCTACTTCAACGACAACCAGCGCCAGGCCACCAAGGACGCCGGCACCATCGCCGGCCTCGAAGTGGTCCGCCTGGTCAATGAGCCCACCGCGGCGGCGCTGGCCTACGGCATAGACAAAGAGGGCAAGGACCAGAAAATAATGGTGTTCGACCTGGGCGGCGGCACGCTCGACGTGACCATCATGGAGATGGGCAAAGAAGGAACCTTCGACGTCATTTCCACCTCCGGCGACACCCAGCTGGGCGGCACCGACATGGACAAGGCCCTGGTGGAGTTCATCGCCGGCGAGTTCCGCAAGGACACCGGCATCGACCTGATGAAGGACGCCACTTCTACGCAGCGCATCAAGGAAGCCGCGGAAAAGGCCAAGATCGAGCTCTCCACTACGATGGAGACCGAGATCAACCTGCCTTTCATTTCGGCCGACGCCACCGGCCCCAAGCACATGGCCCTGAAGCTGTCCCGCGCGCGCCTTGAAAGCCTTGTGGAAGGCATCGTCAAGCGCTGCCAGAAGTCAATCGACACCGCCCTGACCGACGCGAAGCTCAAGACTTCCGACATCAGCCGCATCATCCTCGTCGGCGGCCCCACCCGCATGCCCATCGTGCAGAAGTTCATCGAGGACTTCGTCGGCAAGAAGATCGAGCACGGCGTGGACCCGATGGAATGCGTCGCTTCCGGCGCGGCCGTGCAGGCCGCGGTGCTGACCGGCGACGTGAAGGACGTGCTCCTGCTGGACGTCACCCCGCTTACGCTCGGTATCGAGACGCTGGGCGGCGTGCGCACCCCGCTCATCGACAAGAACACCACCATCCCGGCCAAGAAGTCGCAGATCTTCTCGACCGCGGCCGATAACCAGCCCGCCGTCACCATCCACGTGATCCAGGGCGAGCGCGCCATGGCCATGGGCGAGGGTAATGTGTCGCTGGGCAAGTTCGACCTGGACGGCATCCCCCCGGCGCCGCGCGGCATGCCGCAGATCGAGGTGTCCTTCGACATCGACGCCAACGGCATCCTGCAGGTGCACGCGAAAGACCTGGGCACCGGCAAGGCGCAGCATATCACCATCAGCGCGCCGAACAAACTGTCAAAGGACGACATCGACAAATTCGTCAAGCAGGCGGAAAAGTTCGCCGACGACGATAAAAAATACAAGGAAAAGGTGGAGACCAAGAACGAGGCTGACACCGTCCTCTATACCACCGAGAAGGCGCTGAAAGAGCACGGGGACAAGATCTCCCAGGACGACCGCCTGGCCGTAGACCGCGCCATCGGCGAGATGAAGGACGCGATGAAGGGCGACGACATGGAGAAGGTGAAGAAGGCGAAAGAAACCCTTATCCAGGTCTCCCAGAAACTCGGCGAGGCTGTCTATAAAGCCTCCCAGGCCAAGGCCAACCCGGCAGGCGCCGGTCCCGCGCCCGAGGGCGCCAAGGCGTCCGCCGGCGGCAAGGACGACGTCGTGGACGCGGAAGTCGTGGACGAAAAGAAGAAATAAGCTAAAATTGGGACTAGGGGTCGGGAATCGAGGATCGCGGAAACGCGCTTTCCGGTTCCCGGCCCTTTACCAAGTTCCCGGTTCTTGATTCTCGATTCTCGATCTATTTTATGGCCTCAAACGATTATTACCGCACCCTGGGCGTGGCCCGTAACGCCAACCCGGACGAGATAAAGTCCGCTTACCGGAAACTCGCGATGAAGCACCATCCCGACCGGAACCCCGGGAACAACGATTCCGAGGCCGCTTTCAAAGAGATCAACGAGGCCTACGAAGTCCTGTCCACCCCTGAAAAACGCCAGGTCTACGACCAGTACGGCGCCGAGGGCCTCAAGGCCGGCGCTGGCGCCGGGCGCGGCGGTTTCGGCGGCTTCCAGGGCGCCGACCTGGGCGACATGTTCGGGGACCTTTTTGAAAATCTATTCACGCAGGGCCAGGGCGGGGGGCGCGGCAAGCCGCGCTCGCGCCGCGGAGCCGACTTAAAGGAAGAAGCGGAGATAACGCTTGAGGAGGCTTTCACGGGAGTGAAGGTCCCTCTCGACCTCGAGCGCACCGAGGTCTGCCAGGAATGCGACGGAACCGGAGCGCGCGGCAAGACCGGCATCCGCAAATGTCCCGCCTGCCGCGGGGCGGGGCGGGTCCAGTATTCACAGGGCTTTTTTTCCTTCAGCCAGGCTTGTCCCGAGTGCGGCGGCCAGGGCGAGGTCATCTCCACGCCGTGCAAGACCTGCGAAGGCGCCGGACGCCAGAAGAAGCGGGCCTCTATAAATATCAAGCTCCCGGCCGGCGTAGAGGAGGGAGCGGTGCTGCGCGTTTCAGGCGGCGGCGACGCCGGGCTGCGCGGCGGCGACTCCGGGGACCTCTACATCCAGGTGAGGCTTAAGCATCACCCGCATTTCGAGCGGCAGGGCCGCGACCTGGTCTACGTCTGCCAGGTGGCGGTATGGCAGGCCGCGCTCGGCGGCGAGGTAGAAGTCCCGGTCATCGAAGGCGGCCGGATAAAGATCAAGATCCCGCAGGGGACCCAGCACGGCAAGGTCTTCCGGGTGCACGGCCAGGGCATGCCTACGACCTCCGGCAAGGACCGCGGGGACCTGCTGGTGCAGGTAAAACTTGAAGTCCCCCACGAGCTTACCCCGCGCCAGCGCGAGCTTTTCGAAGAGCTCGCGAAGATAGCCGGCCACGAAGCGCCGGCCGAGGACAAAGAGAAAGGTTTTTTTAAGAAGATCCTGGGCTAGCCGCGGCCTCTCCCTATATGCCCCAATACCTGATCCCGGCGGAAAATATGCGCGAAGGCGAATTCTTCGCCGGCCCCGAAGAGGCCGCCCATATAGCCAGGGCGGCGCGCGCCCGCGCCGGCGACGAGATAGAGATCTTCGACGGGAAAGGGAACCGCTACCGCGCGGTCCTCAAGTCCGTCATCGGCGACCGGGTCACCGGCTCGGTCAAAGAGAAGCTGCCCAGCCCCGAGTATAGAACAAAGCTCACTCTCTGTTTCGCCGTGGTGGCGAAGCCGGCCCTGGAGAGCATCCTGGAGCACTGCACCGAGGCCGGCGTGGAGATCTTTCAGCCGGTGATGGCCTCCCGCGTGCAGTTCGACCTTTTCAGCGACTGGGACAGGCGCGCCGGCCGGCTGGGCCAGATACTGGTAGCCGCGTCCAAGCAGTGCGGCCGCGGCGTCCTGCCCGAGCTGCGCAAGCCGGAGAAATTCGACGATCTCCTGACGGCGGGAGGCGCCTCCGTCCTCGCTTCGCCCGAAGGCCCGGCTCCTGACGAAGCGGTCAAGGGGCTTGCGGGCGCTGCCGGGCTGAAGCTTTTTGTGGGACCGGAGGGCGGCTTTACGAAAGGGGAGCTTGAATTCGCGCGGTCAAAAGGCGCGGCGTTCATGAATCTTGGACTCTATACTTTAAGGGCGGAAACGGCCTGTCTATCGGCCGCCTCCGCCCTTCTTACCCGTCTCGGGTAATAAATAATCAATCGAACCTGGTTCTTAAGGAATTGCGCAGCAGCAGTTTCTTCTTCGCCGCTTTCTCGAACATCATCGTCACGGCCTTCTTCAGGTCGTCCATGCTTATAGGCTTGTTCAGGAACAGGTCGGCATTCGCTTCCATATTGCCCTCTATCTTGGCATTGTTGGAGGTATTGCCGGTCAATATTATTATCGGGATGGACCTCGTCTTTGGATTGTCCTTGATGCTGCGGCAGACTTCGAAGCCGCTGATGTCCGGCAGTCCCAGGTCCACGATGGCCAGGTCCACGTGGATCTCCTTGATCCATTCGATGGCGGTTTTGCCCTTGTCCGTGGTGACGACCAGGTGGCCTTCCGACTCGAGATAGAGCTTCAGAAGCTCCGTAATGCTTTCTTCGTCCTCGACTACTAATATCTTGCTCATGATCGTTCCCCTGTAACCTTAAACAAAATATATCATAATTTGCGCGTTTTTATATTGATTTTTTGTTAACTTTCGTCAATGTAACCAATGTTACAATATGGGCATTTAAAGCCGGCGCGCGGCGTAAACGGGTCACAAAGCCTGAATTCCCGGGGATTTTATAGAATTGAGCGAAGTTTATCTTGCTATGGGGACAGGCATTTGGTAAAAGATATATAGGGGTTTTGGCGTCCCATCAGCGCATCTTCGCGGCAGCTGCCCGCGGATTTAAAGGCAGAACGCAACTATGATCGATCTAAAGCCGATTTTCCTGAAAAAAGTTAAGAATATCCTTGCCGGCCACGTTCCGGAGTTCGACGTGCTCGTTTACGGCTCCCGCGCCGAGGGCACGGCGAAGAAGTTCTCCTACCTGGACCTCGCGGTGCTCACGGAGAAGCCTCTCGTGTCGCCGCGGCTCGAGAAGATGGCCGCCGCCTTTACCGCGGCCAGCCTCCCTTTCCGCGTTGAGACGATAGATTGGGCCGCCACCGGGACCTCCTTCCGCAAGGTCATTAAAAAGACGGGCGTCCTCATCCAGGAATCTCCCAAAAAATAGGATAATCGCGTTCATGATAGACCTGAAGCCGGCTTACCTGAAAAAAGTCAAAACTATCCTCGCCGCCAACGTGGGGGAATTCGACGTGCTTGTCTACGGCGCGCGCGCCGCCGGCGTCAATAAGAAGCATTCCTACCTCGACCTGGTCGTGATGTCGGATAAGCCGCTCGCGGCGGCGAGGCTGGAAAAACTTGAGGCCGCGTTCAGGGAGGCCTGCTTCCCTTTCCGCGTAGAGACCATCTGCTGGGCCGCCACCGGCGCCAATTACCGAAAAGAGATGAAAAAGACCGGCGTCCTGATCCAGGAAACAAAGAAGAAGTAGCGGTTACCCTTTCTCATCCTTCCCTCTATAAAATATTTTTTACCCAGGAGCGTTCCGGGGCCGGTTCTATTTATTATTCCTGCATTTGGAAAATGGTAAAATTGGGGGGTGAGAGAATTTGATCTAGTCATCAGGGCGGCCTTAAAGGAAGACATCGGGACCGGGGATGTTACTACCCGGTTCTTTGTGCCTCTGGGAACTCGGTTTTACGGAGAGATGCGGGCCAAGGACAGCGGCGTGGTCTGCGGCCTGGAAGTGGTCAAACGGGTGTTCAACCTGGCGGCGCCCGGCTCCAAAGTCAAAGCCCTGGTCAAAGACGGCTCCCGCATCGGGAAAGGCGCTGTCCTCATGAAGGTAGAGGGACCGGCCTCCATCCTTACCGCCGAGCGCACGGCATTGAATTTTCTGCAGCATATGAGCGGCGTGGCCACCAGGGCCGCGCTTTTTTCTTCCGTCATAAAGAACGGCCGCACCAGGATCTATGACACCCGCAAGACCCTGCCCGGCCTCCGGGCCGTGGAAAAGTACGCTTCGGCCTGCGGGGGGGCGGTTAACCACCGCATGGGGCTTTACGATATGGCCATGATAAAGGATAACCATGTCGCCCTGGCGGGCGGCAGCCCGGCCAAACTCGCCGGCAGGATAGCCGCGATGAGGAAGGCCAAGCCTGGGCTGAAGATAGAAATAGAAGCGCAGAGCCTGGCTCAGGTAAAAGCTTTCCTGCCGCTGGGCGCGGACGTCCTGATGCTGGATAATATGGATTTTGCCGTAATGAAGAAAGCGATAGCGCTTATCAGGGCGCATAAAGGCAAAAAGCCGGAGACGGAAATCTCCGGGGGCGTGGACCTGGCGAAGGCCGCGCGCTATTCCAGGCTGGGCGCGGACCGTATTTCCGTAGGGTCTATAACCAGCGGGGCGAAGCCCCTGGACATCTCTTTCGAGGTAAAAACAAAATGAAAAAATGTTATTGCGAAAATTTAGATCTTGAGACCCTGCCCGGCATAAGCAAGATAGTCTGCCTGGACGAGGTCGATTCCACCCAGTCGGTGGCCCGCGAGCTGGCCCTGGAAGGCACGGCGGAGAAAACCCTGGTCCTGGCCGAGACCCAAAGCGGCGGCAGGGGCCAGCAGGACCGCGAATGGGAATCCGGCCGCGGCGGTCTTTATATGACGCTCCTGATGAAGCCTGAGACCGAGATCAAGTTCCTGCCGGAGCTGAGCGTGCTCAGCGGCGAGGCCGTGGCCGAAGCTTTAACTTCACTTTACGGGATAAAGACCCGCATAAAGAAGCCCAATGACGTCTACGCCTGGCATCCCCGCCGCCGCAAGTGGCTCAAGATCTCGGGGATCCTTACCGAATCCTCCTCCGTAAGCGGCGACGTAAGCTGGCTGCTGGTCGGCGTCGGCGTGAATCTTAACAATACCGTGAAGCTCGATACCGCTGTCAGCGTCCAGGCTATCAAGGGCGCTAATGTTTCAAGGGAAGAATTTCTGAAGGAATTCCTCAAGATCTTCTGGCTCCGCTACTCGGCCTGGGTCTACGGAAGTCAGGCCAAGTCGTGAACAAAGCGCGGGTAAAGGCCATAGCGCTGGCCTGCGGCGCGTCCGCGGCCGGTATAGCCGGCGCGGCGGACCTGGAAGAGTTCGAAAGATTTTCTGAAACCGTAAAGGCCGCGCCCGGCGGCCTTGCCTACCTCGGCCGCGATCCTCTCAAAAGGAAAAATATAAAGAACTGGTTTCCCGCCGCGGGTTCCGTCCTCGTCTGCGCTTTCAGGTACTGGGAGCCGGGCATGGACTATGCCGCGGAGCTGGCCAAAGCCGGAGAACCGGCATCTTACCTTAAGCGCACAGGCAGAAAGGCGCACCAACCGGAGCTCCTGGCCGCGCCAGGCGCCAAAATTTCCCGCTACGCTCTTTGCCGCGACTATCACCTGACCGTAAAAGAAAAACTTGCGGCCGCGCTTGAAGCGATAAAGAAAGAATTCCCGGCCTCTGAAGGAAAGAGCTTCTGCGACACTTCCCCCGTGATGGAAAAAGAACTGGCCCGCCTGGCCGGCCTGGGTTTCAGGGGGAAGAACACCCTCCTGCTTTCGCGTGAACTCGGGAGTTACTTATTCCTGGGCGGCATCGCCCTGAACATTGAACTTGAACCGGACGCCCCCATAGTGGACTCCTGCGGCGCCTGCGACCTCTGCCTCAAAGCCTGCCCCACCGGCGCCCTGAAAGCCGGCGCCCTGGACGCCGGCCTCTGCCTCTCCTACTGGACCACCCAATCCAAAGAAAAGATCCCGCCCGCCATCGCCGCTAAAACCTGCGGCTACGCCTACGGCTGCGACCTCTGCCAGGAAGCCTGCCCGCTGAATAAGAAATAGAGGTCTATTGAGGTTGAGCCTCGATATAAATAAAAAAGGGAAGCTTTTGGGCTTCCCTTTTTTGTTAGGCCTGGGCGGTTTTTACTTTTTCGCGAGGCCGTTCTTGACGGCTTCCATCAGGTCGTCGGTATTGAAAGGCTTGGTGAGGAAAGCGGCTACCTGGGAGAAGCGCTGGAACATGGTGCGGGATGGTTCGAGAGCGGAGAGGACCACGATGGGGAGCTTGCTCAGCTCTTCGTCCTCGGAGATCTGGGTGGCAAGCGAGTAGCCGTCTATGCCGGGCAGCATCACGTCCAGGACGAGCAGCTCGGGCTTATAGGACTTGAGCATGTCCATCACTTCGCGGCCGTTGTCGCAGACTTTTACGGTGTGGCCAAGCGATTCGAGCGTGTACTGCACCAGGCTCGAGATTTCAGGATCGTCATCGACTACAAGAATTTTGTTCCCCATATATATCAAATCTAACACATTAGTGTAGTATTCGTCAAATAAACGAACAATTGAAAGCCCATCTTTGGCCGGCTGCTTCGTTGCTCCTCACTCGCATACCACCAGTATGCTCGCTCGTCACGCCTCGCATCCGTCTCAAATCTGGACTTCCACTTATCCGGTTATTTGACGGACACTACACTAGCCGCTATTTGTAAAGCAGGAATTTCTCCGCGCGGGCCCTGAAATCCGCGTTGTTTTTCTGGAAAGCCGCTATTATTTCAGCTGGCTTCGCTCCGGCCTCGAGCATATTGTAAAGGTCCGATGAACCGGTCATCTTCCGGATCTCCACGGGGTTAAGTTTGAACTCCGCGCCATTGTATTTCCTGAGCAGGTACGCCGCATTGGCGAAAATATCGAGCGCCCTTACCGCGGATTTGTCGGTAATTTCTATGTTTATTCCTTCGCAGGGCTTGCCCTCGAAGACGTCTTTATCGGGGGTCAGTTTCAGCACTGTGAATTTAACGCCCTTCAGCCCGGCCCTATTGAGCCTTTTTGCTATCTTCCCGGCTTTCATCCACGGCGCCCCGAACCAGCGGAAAGGCCTGTCCGTGCCGCGGCCCACCGAGATATTTGAAGCTTCGAAGCAACCGAGACCCGGGTAAAGGACCTCGGCGTTCACGTCCCTTATGTTCGGCGAAGGATTGGTCCAGACCACGCCGGTCTGGTCGAAGAACATGTCCCGCGTCCAGTTCTCCAGGGGGACCACCGTCAGGTTCAGGTTTAAATTAAGATTCGCTTTGTGGAAAAGCGCCATCTCGCCGGCGGTAAAGCCGTGGCGCGCCGGCACCGGGAAATAAGCGGTGAAGAAGCTTATGCCCGGCTCGAGCACCGGGCCTTCCACCAGGCCGCCTATCGGGTTCGGGCGGTCCAGGACCATGAAAGGCAGGCCCGCTTTAGCCGCCTCTTCCATAGCGTAGCCCATGGTGGTCAGGTAAGTATAAAACCGCGCGCCTATATCCTGTATATCGAAGACCAGGACGTCCAGGTCTTTCATCATTTCAGGGGTCGGCCGCTGCTTGTTCTTCCCGTAAAGGCTGAAGACCGGGACCCCGGTGACAGGGTCCGAAGAGCTCGCTATGTAAACTCCGCCCTCCTCGGTGCCGCGGAAGCCGTGCTCGGGCGAGAAGATCGCCGCAAGTTTGAAGTTACCGGCTTTGTGGAAAGCGTCCACGGCGTTCACCCCGTTCAGGTCCACCGAAGTGTGATTGGTGATAAGCCCGACCCGTTTACCCTCCAGCTGTTTGAAACCGTCGCGTTCGAGGACGTCGAGGCCGCTCATTGTCAGTTCGGATGCTTTGAGCGGGGCGAGAAGCATACAGAGGGCGGATAGTAAAAAGCAGCCTGTCCCTTTTTTCATTGTTTGCTCTCTTTCAGGACGAGGAGGTGCATGGTTCCCTGGTCCCAGAGCTTGAAGGCGAAGGTGCGGGCTTTTTTGCCGTTGCCGGCGAAGAAGTCCACCCGGCCGGGGCCTTTGATCGCGCCGCCGGTATCCTGGCAGAAAACGAAGCGGCTGTTCAGTTTGCGGCCGAGCAAATTCCCTTCCTCGTCCACGTCCGGCATGGTCGTGCGCATGAAGGCTATGGTTCCCATGGGGACCAGATTATTGTCCATGGCTACCGAGCGCCAGCCGGTGAGCGGCAGGCCGTAGGTCCCGGCCGGGCCTTCTTCCGGGTCCCCGTCCATTTTCAGCTTGAAGAAAGTGTAGCGGCGGTTGGCGCTCATTATCTTCCGCTCCTGGTCCGGATGGTCCAGCAGGTACTGCTTGCCTTTCTCATGGCTGATGCCTTCGCGCGGCATCGCGCCGGCTTCCACCAGCGCGCTCAGCCACCCCTTGAACTTCAGGCTGTTGGTGGAGGCGAAATTCGCTTTTATCTGGCGCCCGTCCGTAAGTTGAAGGCGCCCGGAGCCCTCTATATGCAGGTCCATGATGTCGGCCCTGTCCTTGAACCAGGCGAGCTCAAGGCCTTTTCCGTCCAGGGCTCCTTCGAAATCTATCTTTTCGCGGTCGATATAAGGAACCAGCGCTCCGCTCTTGAGCTGCCCGGTCAATTTCTCGCCTTTGAATTTCTCATTGAAATCCTCGAGGTTTATGGTGATCAGGTCCTCCGGTTTGGCGTAGATGGGATATTTGTATTCTTTGGTCTTGGTAAGGCTGGCCTCGAGCGTGGGCTCATAGTAAGAGCTGAAAACCACCGTGCCTGTGGAATCCCGGCCGGCCATCTGGTATACGTCGAATCTTTCCTTTACAAGGCGGTCGAAGTCCTGGGCGGTGGGGGACGACTGGAGTATCTTTATGAATTCCTCATTGCTGGCCGCCAGCTCCTTAGGGGTTATTTTGCGGGTTCCGAAAGTGTAGGGGGGGGCTCCGTTCTTCAGGCCCTGGAAATAAGCGCGGTTAAGCAGGGCGGCTTTCATAAGGGGCTTCAGGTCGTCGCCGTCCTCGAAGACGGGAAGGTTTTCCGGAGACGCCAGGAACATCGGGGCGGCTTCAGGGGCTTTGGTGGAAACAGCCACTGCCGGGCAGACGGGGCAGGGGGGGCAGGTCCCGGCCGTTTCAGGCTTCATCGGGGCGGTGGCGCAACCGGCCAGGCCCAGCGCGAATATAACAAAAGTTAACTTATTCATGGTGTATCTCCCGTGACTTTTATGCCTGAAATAGGACCGTCTCCATCCTTATCCGTCGTGGCCGGCGCCGGCGCGCCGGCCGCCGCCGGCAGGGCGAGTGACCCTTATCACACTTGACCGCGGTTACAGCCGCGGCTTTTTCATAGGGGAAAAGCCTCTCCCGCTGTTCCAATTATCCCAAAAAAGCCATGTTGACACAAGGCGGATTTTCTAATAAACTCTCACTATGAGGACAAATATTCTTTCATTACTGCTTTTTATAGCGCTGCCGGGGGCAGTTTTGGCCGAGGAAGCCAAAATTCTCTCCATGAGCGGCGAAGTGGAAGTGCGGCCTACACGCGAGGGGATCTGGATCCCGGCCAAAGACGGGATGGAGATAGCCGAGGGCGGCGCCGTCCGCACCGGGGCCAAAGGCGGGGCCGTAGTGCTGATGCCGAACAAGACCAAGGTCTGGTTCAGAAAATCCACCACGCTGGAGATAGAGCAGCGTCAGACCCTGGCTTCGCGCCTGATGCTGGTGTTCGGCAAGGTCAAGATCCGCGTGCCGCATTTGATGCGAAGGGAAAAATTCGAGGTACGCACCCCGGTGGCCGTCTGCGCCGTGCGCGGCACGGAATTTACCATGGGCGCGACCGAAGACGGGAAGATGGACCTGCAGGTCCTCTTCGGCGAGGTCAAGCTTAAATTTACTATCCCGCCCCAGAAAGGCAGCTCGGAATTCAATATCCCGCAGGGCCAGGGCCTTAGCACCGCCGAAACCGGCAAGGCCGTGACGCCCGTCCTTCTTACCGCGAAGTCGGAGAGGGACGCCCTGGAAAACTGGAACCCGGGCCTGAAGCCCGAAGAGCGGCAGAAAGAGCTGCAGCAGAAAGACACCGATCGGGCGCAGATCAAGGATTTCGCCCGCGCCACGAACAACGCTGAAGACTCGGTGAAAAGTTTCCTCAACGTGGTAAAGGAATCCGACCTTGAAGCCGGCCGCACCCTCAGCGACGTCCACGGCAATTTGGTCCGCGTGGACCAGCGCATGGTGCGCCCCGACGGAAGGACTATACAGTTCATGAACCTGGTGAAGAGGCCGACCTACGCCAACTATTCCCAGGCGCCTCATGGCTTCGTTTATAACGGCGGCGCGGTCGCCAACCGCCTGGACCTGGCGCAGATGAGCATGGGCTTCAATAAAGACCTGCCGGCCCGCATAGAGGAATGGCCCTCTTTCTTCAACG
This sequence comes from Elusimicrobiales bacterium, assembly GCA_028713125.1. Classification (GTDB taxonomy): domain Bacteria; phylum Elusimicrobiota; class Elusimicrobia; order Elusimicrobiales; family UBA9959; genus UBA9959. The sequence continues at coordinate 411,156 of JAQTOU010000002.1, forward strand.
GCAATACCGTTAACCCGGTCTATGCTTCCTTCATACTTGCGAACAGGACCAATATCGCTGCCGACGGCATCTTCTTCGTGGCGGAAGGTTACCGCTACGACGCCACCCGTGACGAACTGGTTGATAACTTGGCCGTTTTCGCGCCGGGGCTGAGTATCGCCAGCACAAATCCTAATGACAGGCATACTATGATGACCGGCGTCCTCAAGGACGGTGGCGATATTAATTCTGGTCTTCTGGCCCAGGATATGTTCAATGCCATCTCCAGGCTTAAAATACGCGATGCTGACCCGCTGCTCCGAAACGGGACTAATAGCACTTCGGCCGGTAATCTCGAATATTTAAATCCAAAGACCGGTCTTTACATAGCGATGGATAACGCCGGAACCAGCGCAACCAATGTGGACTGGGGGATGCGCCTGACCGAGACCGTTAACTCCGGCAAGGGTTACAAATATGACGTTAGCGGCGCCAACGCGCCCCTGATGCAGTTCCAGGCCGACCCCTATGCCATCGGAAACGTACAGGGTCAGGGCGTAATGTGGTACGCCAGGGAAGACTATGTGATAGGGAACGGCGGCGGGATTAAGAGCGCCGACAGCATAACCAATTCCTCCCAGGACCCTTTCACGCTGCTGAAGGGCCTCGCTGTGCAGAGCATCGTTTATGTGAAACAGTCGAACGCGAACAGCGCGGCGGCGCTTACCAATAGCGCGGCCGCCTACAGCGATATAAAAGCGACGGATCACATGACGGCTCTGACCAACAGGAACATCGACGTGGTGTTCATTCCCGACCTGATGATAGCCGCGGTGCAGCGCATGCTGCCGGCGATCACGAATCTTGGCAACTAATATGGAACAAAAAATGAAAAGGCTGACCTTGATCCTTTTGGCGCTTTTCCTGGTAAAAAGCCCCGCTTTCGCTTCGGTGGACTGGGAATCCAAAGGGATGCAGATAGCCGGTGAAATTATTGCCAACCCGGCGGGTTTCTTCTACGACTTCCAGCAGGACCTGGAGGGAACCACGCCGCTTCCGCCAGGCAAGAGCTTCGGTTTCCAGATGGGACTTTTTCCCACGCTCATCCCGGTGACCTATACCAATATCTCCGGCAAGTACAGGCTGCATGCCGAGGGCCGCATAGCCCCGGGCGTGCCGCAGCTGGACCTGATAGGCGGCTACTGGGACATGCTGGCCGCCAAGATGGCGACCAAGGATTCCAAGAGCATAGACAGCGCGAAGTTCGGCGGCTACTATATGGGCGCGATCATGAGCACCTCGGTGAGCCCGCGCGTGCGCACTTTCTGGGGCTACAAGCACAGCCAGCTCGACGCAAAGCTGAAGTTCAAGGCCGGCGAGCAGCCGACCCTGCTTGGCACTACGGTCAATAGTTTCGATACCGGCTTCAAGGACGACTTTTTCATAGCCGGCATAGAGACGCCCAGGAGCATCGGCAAGCTTTGGAGCATCCAGCTTAATTACGGCCTGAAGACGCAGACCTTCTCGAGCAAGGTTAGCTGGTACGGGAAGTATTTTGAGCTGGGCCTGAATATTTACCCCGAGGGCGTGCTGGTGGTGCACCCGGTGTGGAATTTCCACCTGAATTTCTAAGGAATAATAACGATGAAAAAAATAATTTTAGGCGCTTTAATAACGGCGGGCATGGCCGGGAGGCTCTGCGCGGCCGTGGCGGAGGATTCGAAGATCTTCACTCCTTTCTTCGACATGACCCTGTCCGAGGCGGCTTTCCTGCCTTCCGAAGGCAATATCTTCAGCGGCGGAAATATGAATACCCAGGTGGGCCTGCTGACCAAGGTAACGCAGAAGGACCATATCTTCGGCCTTTATAACTTCAACTATACCGGCCAGGGCTTCACGCCGCAGGATTCAAAGCAGTTCACCGACCGGTCAATGTCGCACGGCTTCAATATCGAATACCGCCGCTCTATAACCGACCGCATCCGCGTCCGCCCCGGAGTGGCGCTGACCCGGGAATACCGCCGCACGGGGGCTAACGAGGTCTGGAAGAACGGTCTTTACAATATGAATTCCTCCGGCGCGCAGCTCGCGGCCGACTACACCTTCAGCGAGGAGAAGAACGGCTATGTCACGGTGCAGTACCTTTTCCGGAACGTGAAGTTCCCTAACTATACCGACCTCCTGAGCGAGTTCCAGAACGCCGGGAACACCGCCGAGACCTCCGGCGGGCTGCAGGACCAGAGCATGACCCAGTTCAGCCTGCGCCCGAGCTGGAACCAGTTCTTCGCCGGGCTGACCCTGACCGCTCAGAATTACAAGAACCAGAAAGTGGTGGCCAATACCGGCGTCTACGGCGCTTCCAAGCAGAAGGACAGCGACACGGCGCTTGATTTCGGCTTCCACCATACGCTTTGGATCTTCGAGCTGTCCCCGATGGTCTCCTATACCATGCATACCTCGAACCAGAACTTCATGCTGTACAAATTCCTGGGCGATACCAGCCCGCAGTTCGGGGAGAAATATTACGATTTCAAGGAACTCGCCCTCAGCGTGCCGCTGGACCTGAACGTCACCAGCAAGTGGGCCGTGGGCGGCGCCCTGAACATGACGCGGCGCGCCTACGACAAGCGCACGGCCCGCGACGCCAATAATAATTTCACCTCCTCCAAACAGGTCAATACCATGACCACGCTTACCGGCTCGATCCGCAAGCGCATAAACGAGGTGGCCATGGTGCGCCTGTTCGCCTCCATCATGGTGGCGAACTCGAATAATAAGTTCGAGAAATACCTGCCCTACAGCTATACCGGCAAAAGCTTCGGCCTTGCCTACCAGCTGTCCTATTAAAGAGCGAAGGCCATGCGAAGCGGAGGCCCGGGTTCCCCGGGCCTTTGTTTTTTTATACCGTTGAAACAAAATTGAAATCGGGGTATGTTTTAATACTTTATATGGCGTATTGGCGTTCTAACCAGGAATAAAAGATATGCGGGCCGGATCTTTACGCGTACAATTTATCGGTTTTATCCTGTGCTTAACTGCGCCGGCGGCGGCTTTTGCCTCGGGGCCGGGAACTTCCGCCGCTAATTTCATGAAGATCCCGGTGGGGGCGCGCGAGACTTCGCTTGGGGGGGCTTTTACGGCGGTAGCCGATAATGCGGACGCCGTATTTTATAATCCGGCCGGCCTCGGCCTGCTCGCGGTTCCGGAGATCTCCTACGCTTATAATAACTACCTGTCCGGGGTTTCACAGCAGTGGGTGGCGGCGGCCTATCCCGCCGCATTCGGGACTTTGGGCCTGGGCGTGAATTACCTCGGCGTGAAGGCTTTCGAATCCTACGACAATTCCGACAGGAGGACCGGGTCGGTCTCCGCCTATGACCTGGCCGCCTATCTGGGCTGGGGCGACGGCCTGGAGACAAACAATAAATTCCTGCCGTCCGTCCGGTACGGAGCGACGGTGAAATTTATTTCAGAGAAGCTGGACAGCAGCGAGGCTTCGGGCTACGGGCTGGACGCCGGCCTGCTGCTCCTGCCGGCCGTAAAAAACCTCAGGTTCGGGCTCGGGGCGGAAAACCTGGCCGCGAGCCGCCTCTCTTTCATCAGCGGCGGGGCCAGGCCCGCGATGAAAGTGAAAACCGGGGTTTCTTACCGGCTGGGGTCCGCCCTGAGGCCCGTCGCGGCGCTGGTTTCCTTGGACCTTAATTTCCCGCAGGACGGGCCCCGCTATCTTTCGGCCGGGATAGAGACCACTCTCTACGGCGCATTGGCGCTGAGGGCCGGCTACAGTTCCTTCGGAGATATTTCTAACGGCGTGAGTTTCGGCCTCGGTTTGGGCCTGCCTTCGCGCGGCGGCAGGGAGCTCCGGCTCGATTACTCCTATGGCGCCACCTATGACCTGGGGAGCGTTCATAAATTCGGCCTCGCCTACAAATTCGCCGCTTTCTCCGCCGCGCCTCCGGCAGGGCCGCCCCCGGCGGCGGCGCCCGTGCCGGCGCGCCCTGCCGCGCAGCCTGCGCCGGAGCCGGTAATGAAAGCCGACTCCGAATTCGAACGGCAGGTCGCCTGGCTTTACAGCGACAGCCCCGACGATTCCCGCGCCGCGGCCGAATACCTGGCCGGCCTGGACAGCCCGTTGGTGCTCGAGCATTTTATAGCCCTGCTGTCCTCCGGTAAAGCCTGGTGGAAGCAGGCCGCCGTTCGCGGCCTGGCCCTGATGAAGGACGGCAGCTCGCTGAAGGTCCTGGAGGGCGCTTTGACCCATGAGGACCAGGAAGTGAGGCGGCAGGCGGCGCTGGCTATCGGCAGCCGCGGGGAGGCCGGGTCGGCCGCCGCGCTGCAGAACGCGCTGAAAGGGGAAGAGTCCGACAGCGTGAAAAGCGCGATCATAGAGGCCCTGGGCAAACTGCCCGTACCCGCGGAGGAATGAATTTAGCGGCCTTCAAGAACGGCACGGAGATGTTTTCTTATGAAAAAACCTATCACTTGTTTAAAGCTGGCCCTTATAGCCTTAAGTCTTTATTTTTCAGCCCTCGCCCCTCTTAACGCGGGGGCCCCGCTGAAGATAAATTTCCAGGGCCGCCTTGAGGAAAGCGGGCAGCCGGCGGAGGGAACGAAGACTTTTATCTTCAAGATCTATACGGCCATGTCCGGCGGGAGCCTGGTGTGGACCAGCCAGGCGCAGAACGTGGCCCTGACCAACGGGGTCTTCAGCGTCGTCCTGGCGACCGGGTCGCCGGTAAACTTGTCCACGGCCACTTTCTCGGGGGCGAGGTACGTAGAAATTATCGTGAACGGTTATCCGCTGTCGCCCCGCCAGGAGATGGTCTCGGCGCCGTACGCCCTGGTGGCGCAGGCGCTGTCTTCGGACGCCAGGATCTCCCTCGCGAACCTGGAGAAAGACCCGTCCTCGGCTTCGACCATAAATACCGCGACTAACGCCGTGGACTGGACCCAGCTTAAGAACGTGCCCGCCGCGTTCGCGGACGGGACCGACGACGTGGTCGCGGCGGTGCTTTCGACCGCGGCTATAACTTCCGGAAAATTCGGGGACGAGCGGGTCGCTATCTCCACAGGCGCTTTTTACGGGGGCTTCAATGCCCCGGACCAGCTGGTGCAGCTGGACGGCGCAGGCAAGCTTCCAGCCTCCCTGCTCTCCGGGCCGCTGCCGGCCCTGGACGGCGCGGCGCTTACCGGCGTTACCGCCTCTTCGATAGCCGCGGTAAATGTCAGTTCGGGGGCGCTGGGAAACTCGGTGATCGCCTCCTCCATAGCGGTGGGAGGGGTCTATTCCGCCTCATTGCAGGCGGGGTCGGTGACGGACCTGAAGGTTCTGCTCACTACCGCGGCCATAAGCTCGGGCAAATTCGGGGACGAGCGCGTGTCTATTTCTACCGGCGCTTTCTATGGAGGCTTCAACGCGGCCGGCCAGCTGGTCAGGCTGGACGCCTCCGGCAGGCTGCCGGCCGGGACTTCTATTGCGGGGGCTATAGCGCTGCCGGTCAAGCGGATAACGGCCGCCGACTTCCCTTACACGGTTACGGAAAACGACAGTACGGTTCTGATCGACGCGAGCGCGGCCGGCGCCGGCGCCAATGTGGTCATCGAGCTGCCGGACGCGGCCGGAATTGCCGGAAGGATCTACACTTTCAAGCGCCTGGACAATCTCGCGGGTTTACAGGTTGTAAATCTTATCCCGGCGCTCGGGGGCAATTCCATAGACGGCAGTTTTCTCTTCGACCTGTATCTTAACGGTCTGCAGGGCGAAGCTATAACTTTGCAGAGCGACGGGTCTAATTGGATGATCCTGTCCTGGTATAAGTAGCGTCCGCCGCAATTATCGTAAGGCCTGACCCCGGTCAAGACACCCGGGGCCTTTTATTCATATAATTATAGTTCGCCCCACCCGCGCCGCGGGCGGCTTCTATTTTATTTTCATCCCAGGGGAATCTAATGTACCTCAAAGAGCTCGAGATCTACGGTTTTAAATCTTTCGCCAACAAGGTCAAGCTGCCGCTCAAACCCGGCATCACCTGCATAGTCGGCCCCAACGGCTGCGGCAAATCAAACGTGGTGGACTCCCTTAAGTGGTGCATAGGCGAAATGTCCTGGAAGTCCCTGCGCATGCCATCCATGATGGACGTGATCTTCGCGGGCACCACCAAGCGCCAGGCCCTGAACATGGGCGAAGTGGCCATGACCTTCGACAACGAGAGCCGCAAGCTCCCGCTGGACTTCAGCGAAGTCACCGTCACCCGGAAGATCTACCGCTCTGAAGAAAGCGAATATTTCATCAATAAAGTGCAGTGCCGCCTCAAGGACATCCGCGAGATGTTCCTGGACACCGGCATCGGCACGGAAGGCTACGCCATCATCGACCAGGGCGAGGTGGAGCATGTGCTGAGCGCGACCCCCGAAGAGCGGCGCGAGCTGTTCGAAGAGGCCGCCGGCGTCTCCAAGTACAAAGCCAAGCGCGACGAGGCCACCCGCAAGCTCGAAAAAGTCGAGATAGACCTGAACCGCCTCGCGGACTCCATGGTGCTGCTCGACGAGCAGATAAAGAAGCTCGACAAAGAAGCCGCCAAGGCCCGCCTGGGGCAGAAATACAAGGAAGAGCTGACCGGCGCCGAGATAGCGCTGCTGCTGAAGGACGGGGAAACTTTCGCCGCCCGCAGCGCCGAAGCCGCCGCGCGCCTCGAGCCTATCAAAAAAGAGCTGGCCGAGACCGCCGTGGCCATCACCAGCCTGGAAGGCGAGATCGCCGCTATCAATCTTACCCTTACGCAGAAAGCCGAAGACCAGCGCGTTCTGAAAGAGGCCATGAGCACCGTGAAGACCGACAAGGTCCAGGCCGAGGGCCGGATAGTCGCCGGCGGCACGATGCTCGGCGAGATAGCCAGCCAGCGCGAGGTCCTTTCCTCCTCCGAAAGGCGCAATGCCGAAAAACTGGCCGTCACCGGCCCCAGGATAGAGGAGCTTCGGATGAAGCTGTCCTCGGACGAAGGCGGGCTGCCCGCCCTGCAGGCCGAGTACGAGACCGCGGCCGCCGCGCTCGCCGGCGTGACCGACCAGATGCGCGCCGCCGACGAGGCCGCCGAGAATATCGCCCGCGAAATGAACGAGGCCTATTCCCGCGAGATGAAGATCTCCAACGATATCGCCGTGACCAGCTCAAATATCGGCCATTTCAACGACGCCAAGGCCGGGCTGGAAAAAGACATCAACGACATGACTTCCGCCGTGGCCGCCATGGAGGCCCGCATAGCCGAGCTTAAAGCGCGCTCCGCCGCGCTGGGCGCCGAGCTGGCCGCCGAGAACGAGAAGGCCGCCGCCGCCGAAACGCAGTCCAAGGCTTTCGCCGCCAGGCTGGGGGAGATAGACGCCCGCCAGTCGGAGATACGCGAGAAAAAAGCCTGGAACGCGGCCCGGCTTCAGGCCATCCTGGCCCAGGGCGAGCACGACACTTACTGGGTAGGCATCAACGGCGTCCTGAATTCCGGCGTGGCCGGCGTGAAGGGCACGCTCAGGCATCTTCTTACCATCCGCAAAGAGGACCGCGTGGCAGTGGACGACGCTCTTGGCCGCTTCCTCGACTCCGTGGTCTGTGAAACCGCCGCTTCCGCCCAGGAAGCCATAGAATATCTTAAGCATGTGGGCAAGGGCCGCTGCCGCTTCCTGATCCTGGAGCGCGCGCCCGCGGCGCCGGCGCAGGAAGGCTGGACCGCCCCCGGCGCTCAGCGGGTGCTTGAGAAACTTTCCTGCGAGCCGCAGTACCTGCCGCTGGTGAGCGGCCTGCTGTCGGGCGTTTACGCCGCCGGCGGCTCCGTGTACGGGTCCTTCTGGGTGACCGGCGGAGTGGACGAAGTGGTCTCCAACGAGCCCTACTGGGAAGAGGAAGGCGACCTTAAGGAACAGATAAAGAAGCTGGACGAGGAAAGCGCCGCCCTGGACACCGAGAAGGCTTCGCTGCTGCCGCAGCTCGAGGGCTCCCGCGCCGCCGCCGACGCCGCCGAAGACAAGGCCGTCGCGCTTAACATAGATTTCCACAAGAACGGGACCGAGGCCGCCGGGGCCGAGAGCGAGCTGGGCCTGAAGCGCGGGAACCTCGACTTCTCCCGGTCCGAGATGGAAAAGGCCGATGCCGGGATCAGGCAGGCCGAGGAAGAATTCAGCCGCCTGATAGAGGCGAAGGCCGCCGCCGGCTCCGCCACGGAAACCAAGAAGGCCGAGCAGGCCGCGCTGGGCGAAAGGAAGAACGCGCTGCACGAAGATTTCGCCCGCCAGAAGGAAGAGCTGGGCGGCCGCAAGGCCAACCTGGACAATTACCGCCAGAACCTCGAGGCCGCAAGGGGCGAGCTGAACCGGGCCGAGAGCGACCTGTCCTCGCTGACCGACGAGAAATCCCATTTCGAGGAGCGCCGCGCCGAGCTGTCCGCCCGCGAGGTCAAGTACAGCGGCGAGATAGCGGTTTCGAAGGCCCGCCTGGCGGAGCTGATGCACGACCTGGCCGAGAAAGAGATCATGGACAGGGCGATGGAAGACGAGCTCAACGAGCTGCGCGGCAGCCTGTCCCGCCTCAACGCCAATCTTAAGGACAGCCGCGACGTCTCCCTGGAAAACGACAAGATGCGCTACCAGATAGAGACCGAGCTGGCCACGATAGCCGCCCGCGCCGACGAGACCGCCAAGCGCATGGCCGACGAGTGGAACATCACGCCCGCCGAGGCGAAAGAGCGGTACGCCGGCGTGGAGTCCAACCACGAGCGCGTGCAGTTCCTGCGCCGCCGCATAGCGGACCTGGGCAACGTCAATATGACCGCCCCCGAGGAATACGAGGCCCTTACCCAGCGCTTCAACTTCATGAACTCGCAGGTGGAGGACCTCAACCACGCGAAGGCGGACCTCCGTTCCGCGATCAACAAGATCAACGACACCACCCGCGAGAACTTCAAGGCCACCTTCGACAAAGTGCACGGCTATTTCAAGGAGATCTACTCGCTGCTGTTCAACGGCGGCGAGGCGGACCTGATCCTGACCATGCCGGACAATCTGCTGGAGACCGGCGTGGAGATCCTGGCGCACCCGCCCGGCAAGAAGCTGGTCAGCATCACCCAGCTCTCCGGCGGAGAAAAGGCCCTGACGGCGCTCGCGCTGCTGTTCAGCTTCTTCCGCGTGAACCCGTCCCCGTTCTGCGTGATGGACGAGGCCGACGCCCCGCTGGACGAAGCGAACGTGGAGCGCTTCGTGCGCCTGATAAAAGAATTCTCGGCCACCACCCAGTTCATAGTCATCACCCATAACAAGCGCACCATGGAAGCCGCAGACACGCTGTACGGCGTCACCATGGAGGAGCTTGGGGTGAGCAAGCTGATCTCGGTGGACCTGAAGCGCGCGACCGGCATGGTCGAGCAGAAAGCGGTGGGAGTATAGTCAAAAGATATTGATGAAATACGGCATTTTCTCCGACGTACACGGCAATCACGTGGCCCTCAAGGCCGTGCTTGATTTCTACCGGAAGAACGGCGTGGAGAATTTCGTCTGCTGCGGCGATATTGTGGGCTACGGGCCGCAGCCCCTGGAATGCGCCGAGACGCTGCGCGGCCTGAAGAACCTGGTGACGGTCATGGGCAACCACGACGCCGCGGCGGTGGGCAAGATGGAGCTTAAGTGGTTCAACGCCAACGCGGCCTGGGCCATAGATTTCGCCCGCACCCAGCTTACCGGCCAGGCCCTGGATTTCATAGCGCGCCTGCCCGAAAGGGCGGAGACGGAGCATTTTACCGCGGTCCACGGCTCCCCGCGCAAGCCGCTTACGGAATACCTGCTGAGCGAGGGTCAGTTCCTGGACAATACAAAGAACTGGTCCGTCTCTCCCTGCTTTATCGGCCACAGCCATATGCCGCTTTACTTCAGGGAGGGCGAGGCCGGCGTGCCGGAAACCGATTTCCTCAAGCCCGCGGTCAAAGTCTTCGTCACCGGGAAGAACATGTTCAACCCCGGCTCGGTGGGGCAGCCGCGCGACGGCGATACCCGGGCCTCCTGCGGCATTTACGATTCGGACAAGAAATATTTCGAGCTTTACCGGGTTTTTTACGATGTCGAGGCCGTGCAGAAAATGATGGCCGCCCTCAAGATGCCCGCCATCCTGGCGGAGCGCCTCAGCTTCGGATTCTAGGTCTCTAATTATGCCAATGAACATCCTGATAGTCGACGACGATAAGAATTTCATAGATACGCTCAGGGACGGCCTTAAGCTTAAGAACGTGGACGCCGAGATCAACGTGGCCGAGACCGCCCGCGAGGCGCTGGACGCGCTTACCGCGGCGGTGCCCTCCGCCATCATCCTGGACATCCAGCTGCCGGATATGCACGGCGTGGAGTTCCTGCGCGTCATCCGCGAATCCGAAAGGCTTAAGAAAGTGCCAGTTATTTTCATCTCCGCCAGGTACACCGAGCCGGCCGACCGCTCGGAGGCCATGCTGGCCGGGGCGGCGGCTTTCTTCTCCAAGCCGGTGCAGGTGGAGGAGCTCTGGAAGGAACTTAATTACCTTCTTGACAAGAAAAAGTAAGTCTTATAGTATAAAGTTAAGCGGCGGGGAAGTGAGGCTCAACCTCGATAATTCGGGCCGGATAAGGATAATAATATGTCAAACGAGATACAGCTGACGGATGCTACTTTCGACCAGGAAGTTATAAAGAGCGACCTCCCGGTGCTTGTCGATTTCTGGGCCCCCTGGTGCGGCCCCTGCCGGATGCTGGGCCCCGTCATCGACGAGCTGGCCAAAGAATACGCCGGCAAGGTGAAGGTCTGCAAGCTTAACACCGACGAGGCGCAGGACGTCGCCGGCAAATACCAGATCTCCGCCATCCCCACCATCCTCCTGTTCAAGGGCGGCAAGCTGGCGCAGCAGCTGGTGGGCCTGCAGCCCAAGGAAGAACTTAAAAAACAACTGGACGAACTGATAGCTTAATTTCCAGGCCATAAAGCGGTCAGGCCGGCCGGGGAAACCGGCAGCCTGGCCGCATAAATCCTGCCCTCCGCGATCCTCCCAAAATAAATGTCAACCAAGCGCGTTTTCATCATAGACGCACACGCCTTTCTTCACAGGAGCTATCATGCGCTCCCCAAGTTCTCGACCTCCAAGGGCGAGGAGGTAGGGGCGCTTTACGGTTTTATGCGCGTGCTCCTGAAGCTGCTGCGCGAGCGGCGGCCGGACTATGTGGCGGTTTGTTTCGATTCTAAAGGCGGGACTTTCAGGGACGATCTTTATTCTGAGTATAAAGCTAACCGCTCTGAGACGGAGCCGGGGCTTATCGGCCAGCTCAATACCGCGCGCGAGCTGGTAAAGGCTTTGGGGCTGAAAGGCGTTTATCTTAAAGGCTTCGAGGCGGACGATATCATAGCCACCCTGGCCCGCCGCGCCGTAGACGCCGGCCTGGAGGCCGTGATAGTTTCAGGGGACAAGGACGCCGCCCAGCTGGCCAATGAAAAGGTCAGCCTCTGGGACGGTTCCTCGCCAGATTTCTCGGGTCCGGAAGCCGTGACTAAAAAATACGGGGTTCCGCCCGGGCTGCTTCCCGACTATTTCGCCCTTACCGGGGATTCTTCGGATAATGTGCCGGGCGTGGCGGGCGTAGGCCCCAAGAGCGCAGCGAAGCTGGTGCAGACTTACGGGCCGCTTGAAAAGATACTTGCCGCGGCCATGGACCCGACCCTTGTCGCTTCCGACAAGGCTCTGGCCAAAGTGGCCAAAGACATGGAGAATGCGCGCCTCTCGCGCCGCCTGGTTACGCTCGAAGCTGACGCGCCTTTGGAGGAGGGTTTGGAGATATTCAAGCCCGCCGCCCTCGGAGGCCCCGGGCTGGAAGAAATGGCGCGGCGTCTTGAATTCAAGGAACTGCTGGCCCTGGCCGGCTCCGCTCCGTCCGAGCATAAGCCGGTAGAACTGCCCCCGCTGAAAACTCCAGAAGAAATCCTTCCCGGCCTGCCGGGGACCGCATGTTTCGCCGCTTTCGAAGACGGGCTGGCCATAGGTTCTAAAGAAGGCGTCTGCATATTGAAGCCCGGCCTGTTCAGGCCTGAAACCGCCAAAGCAGCGGCGGCAATACTCAAGGACAGCAAGGTCCGCAAATTAACTTTCGGGATAAAATCGGTCCTGCGCCTTTTGGACCTGCCCTCAGGCTTCGAGCCGGTCAATTTCTTCGAAGCCGAAGCGGCCGCCGCGCTTCTCTCGGCAGGGGCGCGCCGCCAGGAACTGCCCCAGATGGCCTTCGAGCGCCTCAGCCTGCCTATGCAGCTGCCCGGCTCCGACGAGGAGAAGGCCCAGGCCTGCGCCGCGCTTGCAGGGCTTAGCGAACTGCTGGAAGCCGAGCTGGGAAAAACCGGCATGACCGGGGTTTATTCCGAACTTGAGCTGCCGCTTCTGCCCGCCGTTTATTCCATGGAACAGCACGGCAGCGCCGTGGATACCGGCCTGCTCGGCGAGCTTTCCTCCCGCTTCGAGAAAAGGCTGGCCGAACTGCAGGCCGAGTGCGAGCGGCTTACCGGCGCGGAGATCAACCTTAATTCACCCAAGCAGGTGGCTTTCCTGCTTTATGAAAAGCTGAATTTGGGCCTTGAAGAGGCGCAGAAAAAGCAGTTCAAGAACAAGGACGGCTACTCCACCGGGGAAGAAGCGCTGCAATATTTGAAAGCGTCCCACCCGGTCGTTCCGCTCATCATGGAATTCAGGGAGGTCTCGAAGCTGAAGTCCTCTTTCGTGGACAACTTGCTCGCCGCCGCCGGCGCCGACGGCCGCCTGCACACCACTTTCGACCAGCTCGGCGCGGCCACCGGCCGGTTCTCCAGCCGGAATCCCAATCTCCAGAATATCCCGGTGCGCTCGGAGTCCGGCCTGCTGGTCAGGAAATGCTTCATCGCCCGGGAAGGCTTTACGCTTCTGAGCGCCGACTACTCGCAGATAGACCTGCGCGTTCTGGCGCATCTTTCGGGGGACCGCAACCTGAGCGAGGCTTTCAGGAACGACGAGGATATCCACCTGCGCACGGCGTCCGAAGTCTTCCATTGCGCCCCGGGGTTCGTGACCCCCGAAATGCGCCGTGCCGCCAAGGCCATTAATTTCGGCATAGTCTACGGCCAGACGCCCACGGGGCTTTCGCGGGAGCTCGGGATAAGCCGCGGCGAGGCCGCCAATTATATAAAGCATTATTTCGAAGCTTACCCCGGCGTCAAAGAGTGGAGCGACAAGACCATGGCCGAGGCGAAAAAGACGGGTTTTGTGGCCACTTTCGCCGGGCGGCGGCGGCTGCTGCCCGAGCTGAAAGCCTCGAACCCGCATTTGCGGAGTTTCGCCGAACGCGCCGCGGTGAATACGCCGGTGCAGGGCGGCTCCGCGGACATTATCAAGAAAGCCATGGTAAATCTTTTCTCCGGGCTTAAACATTCAAAAGATATCTTCATGCTGCTGCAGGTGCACGACGAACTCGTTTTCGAAGTGAGGCGCGGCAAGCTGCCTGAGGCCGCCGCCCTTATAAGGAAAGAGATGGAGACGGCCTATAAGCTGGAAGTTCCTTTAAAGGCCGACCTGAAGACCGGGGCTAACTGGCGCGATATGGAAAAGTATGCGCCTTAGCGCCTCGCCGCTGAACGAACTGCCGCCGGTCACAAAGACTCTGGTGGCGCTGATCTTCGCCGGCTGGCTGGCCGAACTGCTCTTCGGCGCCAGGCTGAACGTAAGCCTCGGGCTTGTTCCTTACCTGGTAACTAAACAGTTCTGGCTTTGGCAGACCTTAACCTATCTTTTCATCCACGCCGATTTCCTGCATTTCTTTTTTAACGCCCTGATGCTCTGGATGCTCGGCCGCATCCTTGAGCCGGAGATGGGGTCGAGGAAATTCCTGACCTATTTCCTGGCCTGCGGCGCCGCTGCTGCCTTCTTTACCGCGGCCTGGACCCCGGAGTCGCTGATCCCGGTTATAGGCGCCTCGGGGGCCGTGTTCGGCCTGCTCGGGGCTTTCGCCTTCCTCCATCCTGATACCACCGTGTATTTTTACTTTATTTTCCCGATGAGCGCCCGGATGATGGCTTTCCTGCTTGGAGCCTTGGAGCTTGTGATGACGGTTTCCAGGACAGGCTCCAAAATCTCAAGCGTTACCCACCTGGGCGGGCTGGCCGCCGGCATGCTCTGGCTCTGGGCGGAGCGCCGCTGGAGGGAAAGGCCTGTCACGGAAGAGCCGGACCCGGAAGTTCTGGAAAAGGCGGAGGTGGACCGGCTGCTGGAGAAGATCTCCGTGAAAGGGCAGGTCTCGCTGAGCCGTTCCGAGCTCGCCAGGCTTGACGAATACGCGAAGAGGAAAGGGGGGAGGGCGTGAAATCCGGTAAAGGTTTTTTTACCGCTGGCGGCAGGACCGTCATAGGCCTGACCGGGCCCATAGCCTCGGGCAAGAGCCTGGCGCTGAAGTGTTTTCAGGAAGAGGGCGCCTTTACGGTCTCCGCCGACTCTGTATCCGGAGAACTATTGACAACCCCCGGGATTTACCATACAATAGTTAGGAAGTTTGGTTCCGATAAAATCCTTACAAACGGTTTACTGGACAAAAAAAAGCTTGCGGCCGAGGTCTTTAGCTCGCCCGCAAAGCGGGAATGGCTTGAAAGCCTGCTGCACCCGCAAATCCTTAAAAGAATCCACTCTCTAATAACCAGATCCAATAAAAAAATATCGGTTGTCGAGGCGCCCCTCCTGTTCGAGGCGGGACTCGCGGAGTGTTTCACTATTACGGTCTGCCTGGCGGCGCCGGAGAAGACGCTGGAAGCCAGGGCCCTGAAGCGGGGCTGGAGCCGGGCGCAGTACCGGGGCAGGGCTAAAGCCCAGCTGAGCGCCGCGGAAAAGTACGCAAGGGCCGATGTGGTGCTGGAAAACTCCGGCAAACCCGGCGAGCTGGCCGGGAAGATAAAATTTTTATGCCGCTTCCTTGAAGGGACGGCCAAGAGCTAAAAGAGGAAAAATGAACGAAGAACAACAGCCGGAAGAAAAAAATTCAAGGGTAGCCGCGCAGGAACCGGAGAACGGCAGGCGCGGGAACGGGGAAAACTATCGGCCGCATAACGGCGGGCCTAGGAACGGGCAGCGGTACAATAACAGCCAGCACCAGGATATAAGGGGAAATCAGAAAATGGAAAACAACAGGACGCCCAATCAGGGCCAGAACCAGAACAATGGCCAGAGCCAGGGCCAGAATCAGAACCAGGCCCAGGGGCAGAATACCAATTTGCCGAAGATGGACGTAACGGTGCTCACCAAGATGACCGTGGCCGACCTGGTGAAGATAGCCGAAGAGCATAAGCTCGAAGGCGTCTCCGGCCTGCGCAAGCAGGAACTGATCGGCAAGCTGATGGAAGCCCAGGCCAAGCAGAACGGCATAGTCCAGGGCGAGGGCGTGCTTGAAATCCTCCCGGACGGCTTCGGTTTCCTCCGCTCCCAGGAATACAACTACCTTTCAAGCCACGAAGACATTTACGTCTCCCCTTCGCAGATAAAGAAGCTCGGCCTGCGCAAAGGCGACTCGGTCAACGGCTTCATCCGCCCTCCCAAGGACGGCGAAAGGTTCTTCGCCCTGCTGCAGGTGAAGACCGTCAACGGCTTCGAGATAGAGAAGATCGGCCACCGGCCGCTTTTCGACAACCTCACCCCGCTGCATCCCAATAAGCGCTTCCTGCTGGAGACCGCCAAGAACGAGATGACCGGCCGCGTGATCGACCTGATCGTCCCCGTCGGCAAAGGCCAGCGCCAGCTCATCGTGGCCGCGCCCAAGACCGGCAAGACCATGATCCTGCAGCGCATCGCCAATTCGCTCGCCACCAACCACCCCGAGATCGAGCTGCTTGTGCTGCTCATCGACGAGCGCCC
Organism: Elusimicrobiales bacterium; assembly: GCA_028713125.1. Taxonomy (GTDB): domain Bacteria; phylum Elusimicrobiota; class Elusimicrobia; order Elusimicrobiales; family UBA9959; genus UBA9959. The sequence continues at coordinate 427,037 of JAQTOU010000002.1, forward strand.
CGAGGAAGTCACCGACATGAAGCGCTCCGTGCGCGGCGAGGTCATCGCCTCCACCTTCGACGAGCCGGCCGACCGCCACGTGCAGGTCTCCGAGATCGTCCTCGAGAAAGCCAAGCGCCTGACCGAGCACGGCAAGGACGTAGTGATCCTGCTCGACTCGATCACCCGCCTGGCCCGCGCCTACAATACCGTGGCGCCCTCCTCCGGCCGCGTCCTCTCCGGCGGTCTTGAATCCACTTCGCTGCAGCGCCCCAAGCGCTTCTTCGGCGCCGCCCGCAATATAGAGGAAGGCGGCTCCCTCACCATCATCGCCACCGCGCTCGTTGAGACCGGCAGCCGCATGGACGACGTCATCTTCGAAGAGTTCAAAGGCACCGGCAACTCCGAGATCTACCTGGAGCGCAAGCTGGCCGACCGCCGAGTGTTCCCGGCCATCGACATCAACCGCACCTCCACCCGCAAGGAAGAGCTGCTGATGACCGAGGACGAGCTGAACAAGGTCTGGATCCTGCGCAAGGTGCTTGCCCCGCTGTCCCCCATCGACTCGATGGAACTGCTGATGTCCAAGCTGGGCGCCACCAAGTCCAACAAGGATTTCCTGAAGTCCATGGAGATGGGCCACGACAGGTAGGTAAACTATGATCCGGGGGCGCTGGAAGATAACCGCGGGGCTGGGAGTGCTGCTGGGAACGGCGGCGCTCTCTTCCGCGGTGGCCCCCGGGATCTCCCCGTTCTACTACGCCAGGTTCTCAGTGCTGACCCCTCCCGGCCCGTCCGAGCCGCCGCCCGAGGCTTTCCGGCTAATCCCCAGGCTGATACACGCGCGCCATAAGGTGGCCAAGGGCGAGAACGTCCGCTCCCTGGCTACGGATTACGGCACGGACGTCCGCTCTCTCCAGAGCACTAATTCCAACGAATTCATCTTCATGTCGCGCGGCGGCTATATCCGGGTGTATAACGGCAAAGGGCTGCTTTATGAGGTGACCTCGAACGGGGAGACGCTGAACGGGATAGCCTCCCGCTTCGCGGTAAAAGGCAGGGACCTGAGAGTTTTCAAGTCGGAGATAGTGGAGGACAACGGGCTGCCGCCTTCAGCCCTCCTGGTCAACTATAAGTTCGTCAAGGGCGACAGGGTGTACCTGCCCGCGGTCTATATCGACCTGGATACTTACCGGATGCCGCTTCGCAGCTTCGGGCGCATCAGCTCCAGCTTCGGCAACCGCTACCACCCGGTGCTTAAAAGAAAGATCTTCCATAACGGCTGCGATATTCCGATGCCGCTTGGCACGCCGGTCTACCCGTCCCGCTCCGGCACGGTGACTTATTCAGGCTGGAAGGGCGGCTACGGGAATACCGTGGAGGTAAAGCACAAGGACGGCTCTATGTGCCGCTACGGCCACCTTTCCCACCTGAACGTCACGGTGGGCGAGGTAGTCCAGAAGTCGAAGACCATGCTGGGGAAGGTTGGTTCGACAGGCATGTCCACCGGGCCGCATTTGCATTTCGAAATAATCACGCCCTCCGGCAAGTCGGTGAACCCGATGGCGAAGATAGGGAAGAAATAGCGGTTTTTATGCTATAATTGATATTCATTCTTAATATTTTTTAGAGGAAAAGACAATGAAAAACGACACCCACCCCACTTACGATATCTGCGAGGTTACCTGCGTCTGCGGAAACGCTTTCCAGACCCGCTCCATAAAGCCCATTATAAAAGTTGAAGTCTGCAATGCCTGCCACCCTTTCTTCACCGGCAAGCAGAAGGTGCTCGACACCGCCGGCCGCATCGAGAAATTCAAGATGAAGTTCGCCTCCACCGACGGCAAGATGGTGGAGCGCAAGATGAAGAAGGTCGTCGTGAAGTCCGTGACGCCCAAGCACACCGCCAAGCGCAAAGTGCTCACTTCCGCCCCCGCCAAGAAGGACGAGAAGAAAGCCGCGGCCGCCGCGCCCAAAGTCGCGCCCAAAGCCGAAACGAAACCCGAAGCGAAGTAGCCAGGCTCCTGAAACGGGCGCTCCTATGTAATGGAGCGCCCGTTTTTTCATGTATAGGCCCTTATGCTCGAAGAAGACTTAAGCGCTATTAGACGGGAATTCGCCGAGATAGAGGCACGCCTCTCTTCCGGCGGCCTCAAGCCCGAAGAGATAGAAAAATTCTCCCGGCGCCACGCCGTCTGCCGGCAGCTCCTGGACACTTCCGCCGCGCTGGATAAAGCGCTGAAAGAAGTAGAAGACACCCGGCAGATGCTTTCCAGCACCGACAAGGACATCGCGGAGATGGCCGCCGCCGAGCTCCCCGCTCTCGAAGCCGCCGCGGCGTCGCTGGGCAAGAAACTCAAGATCCTCATTATACCGCCCGATCCGGCGGACTCCAAGAACATATTCCTGGAAATACGCGCCGGCGTGGGCGGCGACGAAAGCGCACTTTTCGCCGCCGACCTGCTGCGCATGTACACCCGCTTCGCCCAGACCATGGGCTGGAAAGCGGAGCTGCGCGACCTTTCCTCCACCGGCCTCAAAGGCATAAAGAACGCCGTGCTTTATATCTCCGGCCAGGACGTCTACGCCCTTATGAAATACGAGGGCGGGGTGCACCGGGTTCAGCGCGTTCCGCTGACCGAGGCTTCCGGCCGCATCCACACTTCCACCGTCACCGTGGCTATCATGCACGAAGTGGACGAAGTGGAGATAAAGATAGAGGCCAAAGACCTCAAGATGGATACCTACCGCTCCAGCGGCGCCGGCGGCCAGAACGTGAACAAAGTGGAAACCGCCGTGCGCATCACGCATATCCCCTCCGGCATAATCACGGCCTGCCAGGAGGAGCGCTCCCAGGGCAAGAACCGCGCGAAAGCCATGGCCATGCTCGCGGCCAAGCTCGCCCAGGCGAGCGAGGAGGCCCAGGCCAAAGCCAATGCCGGCGCGCGCAACAGCCAGGTCGGGACCGGGGACCGGTCGGAAAAGATCCGTACCTATAATTTCCCCCAGAACCGGGTGACCGACCACAGGGTACAGATTTCCTGGCACAACCTCGAAGCTATCATGGAAGGCGAGATCAAAGATATGCTGGAAGAAATAAGGCTCGAGCTCACCAAGGAAAAAGAATGACAGCCGGAAAAACACTTAAAGAAGCCCTCTCACGTCTCGCAGCCGCCGGGGTGGACGAAGCCGAACTGAACTCCCAGTGGCTGCTTGCTGAAGCGATGGGCGTGCCGCGCCTGAACCTCCTCGCCGACCCCTCCCTCCCGGTCCCCGCCGCCGCGCTTCGCAAATTTAATAAAGGCCTCGCCCTCAAAGAGCAGGGCCTGCCTCTGGCCTATATCCTCGGCTGGCAGGATTTCCGCGATATCCGGATAAAAGTGGATAAAAGAGTCCTCGTCCCGCGCCCGGAGACGGAAGAGCTGGCCGGGTTCGCCGCCGATTTCCTGCGGACCCGCAAAGGCGAGCTCTCGGTGATGGATTACGGCGCCGGCAGCGGGGCCATCGGCCTCTGGTTAACTAAAGAATTTCCCAAGCTTCGCGTTAAAGCCGTAGAAAAATCCGCCAGGGCCCTCGCCTGCGCCGCCGAGAACGCCGCCGCATTGGGCCTCGCGGCGCGGATGGAATTCATAAGGGCCTCCACGCTGCAAGGCCTGAGCGCGAACGTCGACCTCATAGTTTCAAACCCGCCCTATATCCCCACCGGAGTCATCCCCGGCCTCGCCCCCGAGGTCCTGAGCGAGCCTCGCATGTCCCTGGACGGCGGCGGGGACGGCCTCGACGTGGCCCGTATGCTGGTGAACCTCGCGCCGTCGAAGCTGAAGAAAGGCGGAGCGCTACTCCTTGAGCTGAGCGGCGGCCAGGCTAAAAAACTTATGGACGCCCTGCCTGGGAAAGTCTGGAAAGAAAAGCGTACCCATAAAGATCTCAACGGCATCGAAAGATTCGTTTTCGCGCGGATTAAATAGGCGCAAAAGAGGGACCCATGGATAATTTTATTATACGCGGCGGCAGGCCACTGAACGGGCAGACCATGATCAGCGGCTCCAAGAACGCCGCCCTGCCCATACTCGCCGCGACCCTGCTCACCAGGGAAAAGTGCGAAATAAAGAACGTCCCCGAGCTTATGGACATCAGGTCCACCTTCGAGCTCCTGAATTACCTCGGGAAGAACTGCTTTTACGGCTACGGGAATTTCGTGGCCGAGGAACACGTGCAGCTCAAGCTTCACGCGCCTTACGACCTGGTGCGCAAGATGCGCGCCTCCATGCTGGTGTCCGGGCCCCTGCTCGCCCGGTTTAAAAAAGTCCGCTTCTCGCTGCCGGGCGGCTGTTCCATCGGCATGCGGCCCATCGACATACACCTCGAAGGTTTTAAAAAGCTCGGCGCCAAAGTCACTTATGAAAAGGGCGACGTTATCCTTTCCGCGAAAAAATTGAAGCCCGGCACAGTTAAATTCCGTTTCCCCAGCGTCGGGGCCACCGAGAACCTGATGATGTGCGCCGCCCTGATAGAGGGGACCACCACCCTGGAGAACTGCGCCCGCGAGCCGGAGATAGAAGATCTTGCCGCCGCGCTGACAAAAATGGGCGCTCCTGTAGAAGGCGCCGGCACCCCGACGATAAAGATCCACGGCGCGGCCTCGCTTAAAGGCCTGAAATATACCGTAATGCCCGACCGCATCGAGGCCGGGACCTTCATGCTCCTCTGCGCCGCCGTGGGGGGGAAGATAAAACTTCTCAACGCCGCCCCTAAGAACCTGGACGCTTTGATACGCTCGATGAAGAAAGCCGGCGTCAAGATCACCTCCTATAAAGATTCCATCGAGGTCGAGGCGCCCCGCGGGCGGCCCAGGCCCGTTAACGTCGTGACCAAGCCGCACCCCGGCTTCCCCACCGACCTGCAGGCGCCCTGGATGGCTTTTATGGCGCGCGCCAACGGCGTGAGCGAAGTGCAGGAACATATTTTCGAGAACCGCTTCATGCACGCGCCCGAGCTGGTGCGCATGGGCGCGGATATCACGGTGATGGACAAGAAGGCCGTGATCCGCGGCGTGCCGGAACTCCTGGGCGCCCCGGTAATGGCCTCCGATCTCAGGGCCGGCGCGGCCCTGGTGCTGGCCGCCGCCGCCGCGAAAGGCAAGACCGTGATACGCCGCATCTACCATATAGACCGCGGCTACGAGAAGCTGGAGCATAAGCTTAAGGACCTTGGAGTGGACGTGTCGCGGGTAAAAGCTTAAGTCCGGGGGCGCGAAGAAGACGCAAATGACCTCTTTTGAAGAAGCGCAGAGAATACTTAATTCCAGGCAGGACTTCGTTAAGAAGGACGGGCTGGACCGCGTCCTCGCCTGCCTGAAAAAGCTTGGAGACCCCCATCTCGGCCTTAAGACCATCCATGTCACCGGAACCAACGGGAAAGGCTCGGCCTGCGCGGCTTTCGAGGCCGCGGCCAGGGCCGCCGGGCTGAAGACGGGCCTGTTCATTTCGCCGCACTTGGTAAGCCCGACGGAAAGGATAAGGTTTTGCGGTGACTGCGTAAGCGAGAAAGATTTCGCCGCCCTCTTCGAAGAAATTTTCGCCGCCGGCCCGGACCTCGGCTTTTTCGAGCTTGTGACCTGCATGGCTTTTCTTTATTTCAAAAGGCGGAAAACGGACCTTGCGATCATAGAAGTGGGGATAGGCGGCCGCTTCGACACCACAAATGTCCTGCCCAGGCCGGAGCTGAGCGTCATAACTTCAGTGGACTACGACCATAAGAAGTACCTCGGCAATACCCTGGCGGAAATAGCTTCGCAGAAGGCCGGGATAATAAAGCAGGGCGGGATCTGCGTCGCGCCCATACTGCCGCCCGAAGCGAGGGCCGAAATTTCTAAAGAGGCGGCTGAAAAAGGGGCCCAGTGCCATTTCTTCGCCCCAATTTTCGAGATCACCGGCAGGGACTGGGAAAAGAACCGCATAACCCTGCGCCATAAAAAAACCGGTGAAGTTTACCCTTTCGGCATATCCGGCGAGGCGCAGGCCTCCAATGCGACGCTGGTGTGGGAAGGCCTGGAGATAATGCGCGGCCTGGGCTGGCCCATTAGCCGCGCTCACGCCGCGGCCGGCTTCGCTTCGGTGCGGTGGCCCGCCCGGTTCCAGGTCATAGCCGCGTCCGGAAAAAATATTTTTATAGTCGACGGGGCTCATAACGAGGAGGCCGCGCGGGCCTTCGCCGCCACGTGGAAAATCTCCCCTTTCGCCGTCAAGCCGGCCGTTTTCGTGGTCGGCATGCTGCAGGACAAGGAGCGGCGCGGCATACTCGAGCTCCTCGCCCCGCTAGTGAAAAAATTCGTTTTTACCAGGCCGTCCTCCCCGCGCGCGGCCGACCCCTGCGCGCTTGCCGACGAGCTTTCCTCCATCGATCCCGCCGCCGAAGTAGAGGTGCAGGAGGACATAGGCGCGGCGCTTACCGCGGCGTCCAGGGGCGGGACCGTAGCCGTGCTTGGGTCGTTCTACCTGGCGGGCTCCGTACTGAGAATTTTAGGAGAAAGCTCGAACTGACTTTCATTTAGGAGACCTTATGCTTGGAATCGGCATAGATATCGGCGGTACTAATACTAAACTGGTGGTCGTGACCCGCGCCGGCAAGCTGCTTGCGCACGAGCGGTTCCGCACCGAGGCCTCGAACGGGCCCGCCTCTTTTTTAAAGCGCCTCGCCGCCGCGGTGTCCTGCTTCAGGCGGGACTACGGCCGCCAGCTCGTCTCCATCGGCATCGGCGCCGCGGGCGACGTGGACCCCGAGCGCGGCGTGCTCCGCTTCTCGCCCAACCTGGCCTGGCGCTCGGTTAAGCTGGCCGGACCGCTGGAAAAACTTACCGGCCTGCCCTGCGCCATGGAGAACGACGCGAACATGGCCGCCTGGGGCGCTTACGAGGTGGAGATGCGTCGTAAAACGGAAGATATACTGACTTTGACGCTTGGTACGGGGATAGGCTCCGGGATGATCCTGGGGGGGAAGCTTTACCACGGCGCCAGCGGCACCGCCGGAGAGGCCGGCCATCTTAAAATAGTGCCGGACGGGCGCCCCTGCCATTGCGGCGCCAACGGCTGCCTCGAGGCCTACTGCGGCAGCTATTCCATCCTGGCCCGGGCCCGCGAACTTATAAAGAACGAGGCGGCCTTCGTCAAAAAATTCGGCGCTCCCGGGCGCGAGAAATTCAATACTATCTGCCTTACCAATGCCGCGGCCGCCGGCCATGCCGGCGCGCGCAGGGTCTGGGCCGAGACCGGCCACTACCTCGGGATGGGGCTGGCGGGGCTGATACTGGTGCTCAATCCCGGCTGCGTGGTCCTGACGGGAGGGGTTTCCAGGGCGCGCAAATGGTTCATGCCGGCCATGCAGAAGATCCTGAGCCACCAGCAGATCAAGACGCCTTTTCAGAAGGTGAAGATCCGGATCTCCGACAATGCCGACCTCGGCTCCTACGGCGCCGCGCTGTTCGGGCTCGAACACGGATTAAAATAAAATAGAAGATCGAAAGTATGGGATCGGGGAGCGGGACTGTGCTTGTCGGGAAGAAGCGGAGAGAGAATTTAACGGTAATTGATGCTAAATAAGGTTTTAATTGCGCTTTTTGTGTGGACGGCGACGGCTCTCAGCGCCGCCGCCTACGACCTGCCTTCTTCGACCGGCACGCACAGGGTGTACTTCGAGGCGGACTCGGCCGGCTTTAACGAGTATTCCCGCGCCATAGACCTGGAGGGGAACGTCCGGCTGGAGGAGTTTTCCGAGAGCGGCAAGCAGCAGAAGCTTATAAGGGCCAGGAACCTTTCCGTGAATATGGCCAGCCGCACCGTCGTCGCCCCTTCCGATTTCGTGATGGACGACGACACGGGCACGGTTTACGGCAAGAGCGGCTTCGTCGATTACGGCTCTGAAAAGGGCAGGATAAACGACGGGCGCTTCGCCTATAAGAATTTTATCATCAAGGGGCGGGTGGTGGAGTTCGACAAGTCGGAATATACCTATAAGAAGGCCAGCATAACCAGCTGCGACGAGGAGCCCCCGCATTACAGGCTCAGGGCTTCGCGCCTTTACCTGGTCCCGGACCGCTATTTCCTCGCCTACAATACCGTATTTTTCGTGGGAAAGATCCCGGTGTTCTACTTCCCGGTGGTTTACCGGCCTATAGGCGGCGGAACGCCTTTCGTCAGCATTTTCCGCCCCGGCTACGATCAGCGCAACGGCTTTTTCGTCAAGTCCAGCTACATCTTCCGCGTTAACCGGGAGACGCGCGCCAAGCTGTACCTGGATTATTTCGCGAAGCGCGGTTTCGGCACGGGGGGCGAGCTGGATTACCGCCGCCCCGAAAAAAACATCACTAACGTGTCCGTTTACCGCATCCGCGAGTACAGCGGCGTCAGGGACCGGTGGGGCGTGAACGGGGGCTACTGGCATTTGTTCAACCGCTTCAACGAGTCCGACCCGGCCCAGTATTACAGCCAGGGCTTTTTCCGCCTGCTTTCGGACCCCAAGGTGAACAATAATTTCTTCAGGACCAACCCTTTCGCCGTAAGCCCGGACGAGCAGGCCAGCGTGGCCCTCACCCGCAAGACCAACTATACCGTGACCCGCCTGAGCGCTTACGGCAGGGAGACTCACACGCCGGATTTCGAGAAATTCCGGAAAGCCAACAGCTCCCTCCCGAGGCTGGATTTTAACACGGTGCCTTTCAGCGTCCTGCGCCTGCCTGTGCTGAACTCTTTTTCAGGGTATTTCGAGAACGGCAGGGATGAGGGCAGGGACTACGCGCAAAAGCGGGGGAACGGGGTCTGGACCGTATCCAAGTCCGTGCCGCTGGTCAGGCGTGTCACGCTGTCTCCGTCCGTGTACTACGACCAGTCCGTCTTTATCTCGACTAATGCCGGCGGCAACGATACGTGGACGGGTCGCTACGGCGGGGGGGCTACGCTGCGCTACGACAGGTTCTGGGGCTCCTTCGACCTGGGCTACGCTTACAGGCGCCGCCTGCGCGATAATAAGCTGCGGGAAGACCTGGGGGCGGCGGATAAAGGGCAGGAGACAAGCTCGCTTTCCTCGCAGCTGTTCGTGATGCCGCGGTTCAATACTTATTACAAGCTGTCCACGGCGTACGATATGCGCGACTATTTCAGGGCTTCGTTCACGAAGCGGCTGGCGCCCCTTATCGCCGAGGTTTATTACGCGCCGCGGCCTAATGTGGATTTTTTCGCGACCGAGACCTACAGCCTGTCCGGCGGGAGCAAGAGCTTCGTTACGCAGATAAATTTCGGCGGCAAGGAGAATTACATCGGCGGCGGCATCGCTAATTACAGCAGCGCCCCCCGGGAGTGGGTTTTCAGCAATGTCCTCGGCTTCCGTCCGTGGCGCGGGTCCGGCTGGCGCGCCGAGACCGTGCTGCGCTACCGGCTCAAGTCGGAGGGACATTTCAATTACAGCGATTTTAAATTCTTCGAAAAAGGGATCACTCTTTACCGGGATTTCCACGATTTCCGCACCAAGTGGGATTACAGGGAGCGCTCCGGAGGCGTCAGGGAGTTTTATTTCTACCTGAACCTGAAAATAAGCGAGCCCGCGCGCAAGGACGACCTGGAGGAGAGGTCCCGGCAGTACTGGCACCCCTGGCGGAAGGACGGCGAGGTCAGGGACTGAGGAATTTAAAGTTTAATTCTAAAATGATAAACTATTATTTACAGGGATGGAAAATATGAAAAAACCGCTTTGGCTTGTTACCGGGGGGGCCGGGTTCATCGGCTCCAATATCGTCGAAGAGCTCGTACGCAGGAAATACCGCGTGCGGGTGTTCGATAATCTTTCCACTGGTTTTAAAGAGAACCTGGAGCTGTTCAAGGGTAAGATAGAATTTATAAAAGGCGACCTCCGCGAGCCGCGGGACCTGGTCAAGGCCATGAAGGGCGTCACCTACGTGCTGCACCAGGCGGCATTCCGCTCGGTTCCCAAGTCGGTGGATAATCCCCGCGCGGCCCATGATAATAACGCCACCGGAACCCTTAACGCCCTGATGGCGGCCAAGGCAGCGGGGGTGAAGCGCTTCGTTTACGCCGCTACCAGCTCCGCCTACGGGGAATGCCCGATCTTCCCTCAGAAGGAGACGCTGCCCACCGCCCCCATCTCGCCCTATGCCGTCAGCAAGCTGGCGGGGGAGCATTACTGCCATGTTTTCGCCAAGACCTACGGGCTCGAGACCGTGGCGCTGCGCTATTTCAATGTTTTCGGCCCGAGGCAGAACCCCGAGTCGGTCTACTCCGCCGTGATCCCGCGCTTCATGGAACTGGTGATGCAGGGCAAGCCGCTCGAGATCCACTGGGACGGGAAGCAGTCCCGCGATTTCACCTACGTGAGCAATGTGGTGGACGGCAATATCCGCGCGGCGCTGGCGCCGTCCAGGGTTTCCGGGCTGACCATCAATGTCGCCACCGGCACGAATATTTCGCTGCTGGACATCGCGAACCAGCTGGAAAAAATAACCGGCAAAAAGATAGAGAAGAAATTTTCCCCGAAGCGCCAGGGCGACATCAGGAAGACCTATTCCGATATCTCGCGCGCCCGCAGGGAGCTGGGTTATAAGACCCTGGTCACTTTCCCCGAAGGACTTAAGTTCACGTGGGATTATTTCTCGTCTAAATTCCGGGGGGAAAGGAAATGATATTCAATGTCTCGTCTTCTTCGGGCTGGATAGAAGTGGTCTGCGGAAGCATGTTCTCGGGCAAGACCCAGGAGCTGATACGCCGCCTTAAGCTCGCAAGCATAGCCAAGCAGAAAGTCCAGGTCTTCAACTCGCACCTGGACGTGCGCTATTCCAAGGAGCACCTCGTTTCCCACGATAAATCGACGCTGGCCGCCCGCCCGGTCAAGACCGGCAAAGAGATCCTGAAAGAGGTCGCCAAGGACACCCAGGTTGTGGGCATAGACGAAGCGCATTTCTTCGGCGACGAGATAGTGGAAGTGGCCCAGAAGCTGGCCGATTCAGGCCGCCGCGTCATCGTGGCGGGTCTGGACCAGGATTACCGGGGCGAGGCTTTCGCCAACATGGCGAAGCTCATGGCGGTCTCGGAGTTCGTCACCAAGAACCTGGCTATCTGCATGGTCTGCGGCAATCCCGCGCATTACAGTCAGCGCCTGACCGATTCCGGACGCCGCATCGAAGTGGGGGCCGGCGATAAATACGAGGCCCGCTGCCGCAAGTGCTTCCAGCCGGAAAAGTAAGGCCGGCCGGGGCATATTCCCGTCGGGCGATTAGAAATTCTCGATTCCTGATAACTTATGTATAGATCCGAAAAATTCAACCCAACCTTGTTCGGGAAGTTGTTCCACCTGGGCGGCAAGCTCGCCGATGGCAACCGCTGGCTTAAGCTGGCCGAGGTCCTGCCCTGGGAAAAGCTAGACGCCGAATACGGCCGCTCCTTCTCGGCGGGCTACGGGCGCCCCGCGAAGGATTCCCGCCTGGTCTGCGGCCTGCTGGTGGTCAAGCGGCTTAAGGACCTGTCTGACGAGGACGCCGTGGCCGAGTTCATGGAGAGCCCGTACCTGCAGGCTTTCTGCGGCCTTGAATATTTCTCGCTCGAGGACGTTATAAACCCGGGCATACTTTCGGAGCGCCGCAAGCGCCTGGGCCCCGAATTCCTCGCCCTGCTGGACGCGGAGCTTTCATCCGCGCTCAAAGCCAATAAGGACCTGAAGTTCCACCTGGCGCGCCCCGAAGCCAAAGGATCCTGCTTTTTCTGCTCCCTTCTCGAGAAAGCAGGCTCTCTCTTCTCCAAATAAAAAAGCGGAACAAGTGTTCCGCTGGCCTCTTCGATCCCCGACTCCCGATCGCTACGGCGACCAGTTCGGCGTGAACGACTGCCCCTTCATCTCGGCAAGCGGGTGGGGGGCGCTGCCGTCTGAGTCCATGATAAAGATCTCCCTGCGCCCGCCGCGCGTCGAGGTGAAGGCCACGAACCTGCCGTCCGGAGACCAGGAGGGGTCCTCATTGTCTCCGGCCTTGTAGGTCAGGCGCCGTATCTGGCTGCCGGTCAGGTCGGTTATGAAAATATTGAAGTTTTCTCTGGGCGTTTCTCGCCCGGCGAACACGATCCACTCACCCGACGGGGACCACGAGGGCGAGTCGCACCAGTTAAAGCGCGTTAGCTTGCGGGTGGTGCCGGAGGCGACGTCCAGCACGTAAAGCTGCGGGTTGCCGGAGCGGTCGGAGACGAAAGCCACCTGCTTGCCGTCGGGAGCCCAGGTGGGGGAGGAGCTGACGCCGTAGCCGTTCAGCAGCTTCTTCACCGCCTTGGTCACTACGTTAAGGGTGTAGATGCCGGGGTCGTCGCCGCGGGAAAGCGTCATCACCATGGTCATCCCGTCCGGAGAGAAGCCGCCGGGGATATTGAGCCCCTGGAAGGTGGTGAAAGGCTTTATCTTGCCGGCCTTCAGGTCTATCTCGAACATGTCCGGGTTGCCCCAGCGGTAGGTGGTGTAGTAGATCCTGGAGGCGTCCACCGACCAGCGCGGGAGCAGGGTGATGCTGTTGTCCGAGGTAAGGCGGGACAGGTTCTCTCCGTCGTAGTCCGCCATGTAGATCTCTTTGCGTCCGGTGGCGTTGTTGGCGAAGGCCAGCTTGGAGTGAGCTATCCCCTTGCGCCCGGTCAGCTTCATCACCACGTCGTCGGCGAACAGGTGCGCCGCGCGGCGCCTCGCCCGGGGATCTTTCCCCTGGTAGAATTTCTCCATTACCGCTTTCCCGGTGGAAAGATCGTACAGGCTGGCGGCGAAGGTCCAGGCCGTTCCGGAATCCTGCGCCCTGCCCGTTACCAGGTGGGCGGCCATGGCCTTCCAGTAGTCGAGCGACTCTTTGCCCGTGTCCAGGTTGGCCTGGGCCATGGGATCCTCTTTGACGTCGAAATAGCGGGAATACATGAGGTCCGCGCGGATCACGCCGCGCATCTCCTCGGCAAGATTGAGGTCTTCGGGAGTCTGGGGTCTTGAGGGGTGGAACTGGGCGATGGCCACGCCGGTCTTTTTGGCTTCGATCTGCGGCGAGACGCCTATATAAACTTCGGTGCCGGCAATGGCGCGGGGCGCCAGCGCGAATATCGCGGCTGCCAGTACCGAAGTCTTGAGCATTTAACGGCCTTTTTTTATCGGGGCTTTGGCCGGCTTGGCGGCGGCTTTCGCGGGGGCGGCCGGCGGCTTAGGCATAAGCCGGTCTATGTAGTCTTTGGCCGTTTTGGCTTCCTGCGACTGGGGGAAATCCTTTACCACGGACTGCAGGTATTTAAGCGCCTCGGCCTTTTTGTCTTCCGGCAGCTTAAGCAGCGCCATGGCGTATTTAAGCCTCGCGGCGGGCACGCGCGCGCTCTGAGGGAATTTTTCCAGCACGTTGGCGTAGGCCAGCGCGGCGTCCTGCCAGCGCTCCTTGAGGTAGAGCGACTCGCCGAGGTAGAAATAAGAACCTTCCGCCATTTCTCCGGCGGGGAACTTGGAAAGGTAGGACTTGAAGCCGGTGGCGGCGCCGTCGAAGTTGTTGTTGAGGTAAGCGTTGTAGGCGTCGTTGTAGATCTTCGCGGGGAGGAGCGAGGTCTCCACGGCCTCCTGCTGCTTGCGGATGGTGGCGCCGATGGCGTTGACGCGCTTGTTCATGGAATTGTCTATCTCGTCGAGCCTGGTGGTAAGGCGGTCCATCTGGCCGGAGATGTCCTTCATGCTCTCGGAGGAAGAATTGAGGTTCTTGGAGAGGTCCTCCATCTTCACGGCGAGCTCGGCCTGGTTCTTCTGCATGTTGGTCAGGCTGGTGTTCAGGTCGTCCATCTGGCTCTGCATCTGCAGCATATCCTGCTGCGTGGCCACGCAGCCGGAGGCGAACAGGCAGGCGGGCAGCAAAAAGAATATTTTTTTAAGAGCCATTTTTTTATTTGCCCTTCACTTTCGTCTCGGCCCGGCGGTTCTGCATCCAGCAGGCGTCGGTCTGCTCGGAGCAGAGCGGCTTTTCCTCGCCGTAGGAGATGGTTCCCATCACGCTTTCCGGCACGCCCAGTCTCACGTAGTAGTCGCGCACCGACTTGGCGCGCTTCTGGCCCAGCGCAAGGTTATATTCCACGGTTCCGCGGTCGTCGCAGTGGCCTTCCACCAGCACGGTCCAGTCCTTGCGGGCTTTTATCAGCGCCGCGTTGGCCTGCAGAGCCGCGCGGGATTCTTCGGAAAGCTCGTAGCGGTCGTAGTCGAAATTGACGGTTTTTATGGTCGCCAGGCTCTGGAATTCAGTGCCGCGGATATCGCCCTCTGTGGAGGCGGCGGAGCCTTCCTGAATGTCCAGGGCGGGGATAGTTTCGGTCGCGGTGGTCATGTCCACGGCCGTCTCGTCGGCTTTTTTATTCTTATTGCCGCAGGACGAAAGCGTGAAGGCGACGAACAGCGGCAGGACAAAAGCGGAGAGCAAAGTGTGTTTCTTCATTAACTGAACCTCCCTGATACTATCATAACCTATATAATTTATAAAAATTCCCGCGTCTTTACAATAGGAATAAAAACGCAGGCCTGAAATGCCTGCCAAATGTTCTTTCGGAGGGGTGGCAGGGGTTACGCTTCGCGAACCCTTTGGGGATGGGGGGCCCCGCCATGAATTCCCAAAGGCGGGGGGAAACCGCGCAACGGTTTCCTCTTCCAGGGTTCGCGGGGCGGAATCCCTGACAGGACCCCGACTTTACTTCCCGCGGTTCTGAATCGGAAATAAATTAAGCTGTGCGGGTGCCGAGGGTGAGGAGGAAGTCCTTGAGCGCGGCGGCTTCATCCTGGCGGGGGAATTTATCCACCAGCAGGAAAAGCTCCTTAAGCTTATCCGAAGCGATCTTCCTGGCCGTGCCGGAGAAGCCGCCCTTTCTTACAAGCCCGGCAAGATCGAGCGCGGGGGCAAGGTCCGCTTCGGGCCCGGCTTTAACGGCCGCAAGCAGTTTCTCGGCCGCGGGGCCGGCCTGCGGGTCGTTCAGGGCCAAAATGAGGGGGAGCGTGAATTTTCCTTCTTTTATATCTTTCAAAGTTTCTTTGCCGCAAGCACCGGCGTCGCCCTCGAAATCCAGCACGTCGTCGATTATCTGGAAGGCCGCGCCGGCCTCTTCGCCGAGGCGGGCGCAGTCCGCGAGAAGCTGGGGCTTTTCAGAAAGCCGGCAGGCCGCCAGCCCGCACCAGCGGAAAAGCGCGCCGGTCTTTAAAGTCACTATTTTCTCGGCCGCGGCGGCCGAGATCTTTTTGCCCCTGGAGTTCTCCTCTATCAGGGCGCCTTCGGCCATGCGCTTTACGGCTCCCGCCAGGCTTTCCTGCAGGTCGGGGGCGGCGCGGCCGGCGCATTCGATGGCCAGGGCGAACAAAATATCTCCAACCAGGATCGCGGAGTTCACCCCGAGCTGGTCATAGAGGGTCGGCAGGCCCCTGCGGTAGCGGGCCAGGTCGATGCAGTCGTCGTGCAGGAGGGAGGCTGTGTGGGTAAGCTCGGCCGCGGCCGCGGCTTTTTCAGCGCCGGCCTGCCCGGCGCCCAGCGCGCCGGCCGTCAGCAGGGTGAAGCGGGCCCTGGCCGCCTTGCCCATGAAGCTGAAAGGGTATTTTTTAAAATCAAAAACCTCGGAGTCTATGGCGCCGAGCTGGTCCGCGATATAATCGTTAACCGTGCGCAGGGAGTTATCAATGTTCGGGGCGGTTTTTTCCATATAAAATCAAAATATTATAGCATTTCCGGAAGACGGCTAGCCTGAAAGTTGCTGCTGCAACTTCCCGCCCGCATAGCGGGCGCCCTTCGGGAGGCATACACCTCCTCGGTCCTGGCGCGCATAGCGCTTGGCCCTCGGCCCGCTTCGCGGGGAATCCTGCTGGATTCAGGTTAAAGCGGCGCGCGCAAAAGTAATATAATCTTTGTATGGGACACGACCACGAACACGGAGATCCTTCAAAGCACGGTCATGAACACGGCCCGGACTGCGCCCACGGCCATGAGCATAGCCACGGGCACGGGCATCACGGCGCCCATTCCCAGCGCAGGGCCCTCACTATCGCTTTCTTCATAACGGCCGGCTTCATGGTGGTCGAGGCCGCCGGCGGCCTGCTCACCGGCAGCATGGCCCTCCTCAGCGATTCGATGCATATGATGACTGACGCGGCCGCGCTGGGGATGAGCTTTTTCGCGTCCCGCCTGGCCGCCCTGAAGCCGGACTCCTCCCGCACCTTCGGCTACCGGCGGGCCGAGGTTGTGGCGGCTTTAGCCAACGCCATGCTTCTGTGGATCCTGTCCGGCTATATGCTGCGCGAGGTTTATGACAGGTTCAACAGCCCGGTGCCGATACTTTACGGACCCATGCTCGTGGTCGCGGTGCTCGGCCTGCTGGCCAATTTGGCCAGCGCCTGGATACTGCACGGCCACAGCGAGGAGAATATAAATATACGGGGCGCTTTCCTGCACGTGGTCAGCGACCTGGCCGGTTCCGTAGCCGCCATCATAGCCGGCGTCGTGATCTATTTCAGCGGCTGGTACCTTGCGGATACCATAGTCTCCCTCCTTATAATAATCCTTATACTGTTCAGCTCCACCAGGCTGCTCCTGGAAGCTTTCCATATAATAATGGAAGGAGCCCCGAAGGGCCTTTCGCTGAAAAAGCTGGAAAAAGACCTGCGCGCGATAGACGGGGTCTCGGACGTGCATGAGCTTCACGCCTGGAGCCTGTCCTCCGGGTTCAACGCCCTGAGCGCGCACCTGGTGGTAAAGGACCCCTCCAAGCAGCAGTCGGCCCTTAAAACAGCCGCCGGCGGAGTGGCCCCGGCCTTCGGCATCCGCCACAGCGTGTTCCAGGTGGAGAGCGAGCCGGTGGAGAATTCCTCCTGCGATACCTGCGCCCAATAAACTTCCTCCGCAACTTCCCAAAGAATGTAACTTAGGTCAAGTGTTACTTCATTGCCATGGCGCGGGCGGCCTTCATGCATTAGACTATCGGAAGTGTTGTTCGCGTGGCTACGAGCTGAGCAGTCACAGGTTTGAAGTAAATATGAAGTTTTCCGGAGATTCTTCACAGCAGGACCCTGTAGACTATACTTGAGGAGTGGCGCCGGTTTTATGTATCCTAAGTTACATTAAAACTTTGTTGACATGCGTCAAGTCTATTTAGTATTTTTGCTAAGTGCCGTGTTTTTAGAATAGGCGGGGTCTTAATTTAAATATCGTTCATCGTCGGGGCGGCCGTGTAGTAACGGTCAATTAACGGAGGGTAATATGAGCTCATTCACCAAAATAATCCTTGCGGCGGTCCTGTTCGCCGCTTCTTCTGGCTTGGTCTCGGCGGCTCCTCCCACGCTGAAGGTTCATATCCAAAAATCTGACTTGAGCCCCGTCCAGTACGTGACGGTCGCCGCGATAGAATTCGGCATGAACGGCCCTTCGACTTACACCCAAGTAGGGCTTACCGACATCGGCGGCGATGTGACCTTTACTCTCTCCAGCGGAACATACGGAAGGAGCTATAACCTCTACTACAGCTCCCACGGCTTTTCTCCTTCCATCTCCGATCAGTTCAATAACCCGGAATACGACCCTAACAGGTATGTGTGGGCTATGGGTTCTCAGGCGTATTTTTCCACTTTTACTATAACCCAGCTCGCTCCGTCCGAAGTAGGCGGAAGGCTGATACAGCAGTTTATAGGCGCTTCTACGGGTACGGTGCTGTTCGGCGGCGTTTACAATATGGTCTCCCAGATGCAGGGTGGTTCGGGTATTGTTCTTACAAATTCCGTTGCCGGATCCACCGATACCCTGGTGGTTGATAACGTGCCGTTCGCTGACGCTAACACTTACAATATCGGCCTTTACGACCCGAAAAAGAATAAAGGTATCGGCCGAAACGTTATGACGGCCTTGAGCGCGGGGACTCCCGTGATCGCCTATCTTGCCGCCAGCAATGCCGCCCTTAACTTTGACCAGTCGGTCCCCCCTGCCAGGGTAGAAACCAAGACGCAGCAGGGCGGGGAACCTACCGCCGGCGCGAGCGTAGAGGGCGTGCTGATGAGCACCAATTCCACGCCTATAGGCTATATGGGCCTTGAAGTGAAAGGCTGCGGCGGGTCGTACAATTGGCAGACTTGGGCGCATGCCGACCAGAACGGCCGCTTCCAGCTTTACGGCCTTACCCCCGGCGTCACCTACTACGTCAACGCCATGGGCGGCTGCACCTGGAACAATGACACGCACGAAAGCAAATGCTATGCACCTTTCAGCAGCCCCAATTATAAATTGAACGATATGTGCACCGGGGTAGATAATTCCCTGGCAACGCCGAATGACATCGTTTACAGCGTGGCCAACAGTTCGGAAGTTATATATAAGATAATTACCCTTGATGAAATGCCCAGGAGCATAGGGCAGATCCGTGTTTACGTCAGGTCCACCTCGGGCGTCCCGATGCCCAATTCCAATGTGAATATAAACCCGGACGGCTCGCCGTGGCCCAATAACCCGACCAGCTGCCAGAGCACCAACTTCTTCAATAACTATAGTTCCAGCGCCGGTTACTCCAACCTTAATGTAAATACCTCTGCCACCGGCTACGCCCTTTTGGACGGGCTGCCCAGCGGTAACTACACCCTGAACGTAAATACTCCTTTCTCTAATAATAGCGGCGGCCCTTCCGCGCCCTTCAACGGGAACGGCGACGACTTTACCGCCTTCGGCATGAATGGCGGCGGCCCCGGGATGGATTGGACCCAGGCCCACTGTTCCGGCACCGGCAAGAACGATTACCGTATTACCATTGATACCGACCCGGTCACCAATGGCGGGCAGACTTTCCATATTTACAATAGCAGCGGCAGCCACGTTCAGTTCGCCGCCGGCGGCGCTATCGTAACCGATGGAAGCGGCGTCAATATGTCCTCTATTACCTATATAGTGGAAGCCGGCGCCATCAATATGTCCGGACTGGTCAGGGGCACGCTCCGTTTCCCCGGTATAACCGATCTCAGCAACAACCCGGTAACGATATCCGTGTTCCCGCAGTGCATGAATATGGGCCCCGGCAGCAGCTGCCCTCCCGGCAACTTATATTCCGAGGTCCGCAGCGGAGCAAGCAGCTACGATTACTCCATAAATGTCTCCAGCGGCTACTCCTATTATATGAATGTGACCGCCAGCGGCTGGGGCCGCGTAAACCGCGGCGGGGGTAATAATAATATCAACCTCGCTTCGACCGGTACGGCCGTAGTAGACATGGACTTCGTCCCGGCCGGCTCGATCTCCGGAACCGTTTATAAACCCGGCGGGACGGAGATCTTTACTCCATCCTCCAACCAGTGGGTCTGGATAGACGCTAACAGCAATAACGGCTGGACCGGCACGCAGCTTCAGAAGGACGGGACTTTCGCCATGAACGACGTCCTGCCCGGAGTGAACCGGATCAGGATAAACGTCAGCGGCGGCGGTCCGGGCGTTACCACTTTTAACTACGCCCTTCCGAATCCCGCTCCTTCCGTTATGGTTACCGCGAACTCTTCGACCACGCTTAACCTTAACCTTGTTAAGGCCAATTATGTGGGCGTCGATGTTTTCATATCCTCTTTGCCGGCGCGGAGCATGATGAAAACCGGCAGGGAAACCGTGCTCGGGTTCAAGGTAATTCCCCTGCCTTCCGGCACCGTGCTTAAGGGCGAAACTATAGCCAAAATGCTTACCGGCGGAGACGAGGAAGAGATGCGTATGAACTATTCTTCCGCGACCCTCCCCGGCGATGAGACCGGGCGCTGCGGCAGCCCCTGGCCCGGCGGTTTCTGCGCGATGAGTTTCCCGTCGCCGGCTGTTTATGACTTCTACCTGATGCGCGCCGGCGATATGGGCAAAGGGGAAGGAGCCTCGGCTGACAGCCCTTATCCTCACTTCACGCTTATCAGTTCTTCCAAGAACGTTGTGATAGATGACGCCCATGCAAAGGGCCTCGTTCGCCCCGGGCAGGGCGTAGGTTTATCCAGCGGCGTTGTTGTAAATCTTACCCCGTCTACGAACCAGCATGACAGGGGCAATGCGACCCTTGCCGGGCGCGTCACTGCCGCGAACTTCTTCAGGAAAACGGACTATGAAGCCACCGGCGGAGACTTCGAGAACTTTGTAAAGTATCTCCCTGTCCTTTCGCTCTACGACGCTAACGGAGTTTTTGCCGCGGCGGGCGTAGTGCTGCCGCCTCCCGACTATATAGCCACGCATGACCTGAACAACGACTTCCAGACCAAATACGCCGAGAGCTACGAAGCGTTCTCAGCGCTATTAGGCGGATCTCCGACCGGCTACGGCTTCGAGATCCGCGCGCTTGCCCCGTCGACCTGTTATACCGCAGTACTGACTACCCCCAACTACCCGCCCTACCAGGAAAAGGTCTGTATGGGAGTTAACGGTTCGACAAAAACAGTGACCACCATAAACATGGATACCGCTGTGGGCGCGGGCGCCACGCTTTCGGGCGTGGTGACCACCACCGGAACTCCGGTGAAGCTGGCCAATGCCGAGATACAGATCTCCGGCGAAGGCGTAGATACCCGGTCGGTAGTTACCAGCTCGGTCGGCTACTACAAGTTCGAGGGTCTGCCCGAGGGCGCGGTAAGGATAAAGGTTTCGCTGAGCGGCTACTCCGCGAGCGAAGCCGAGGAAAGCCTTGTCGGCCATAATACCTATACGCAGAACTTCGCGCTGTTCCCTGCCGACGGCTCAATAACCGGCACGGTCTACTCGCAGAAGCTGCCTTTCTCCAAGGTACAGCCGGGAGCCATCATAGTGGCCTATGACGATACTTATAACGTCAATAACCCGACCAAGCCGCTGCCCCTGATGAAGACCATGACGGGCTCGGACGGAACGTACAAACTGGAAAACCTGATCGCCGGCGACGTCTATAAAGTGTTCCTTAAAGTCCCCGGCAAGTATACGCTGAACCAGACGACTACGGCCGCGGCCGGTATTGTCGCCGGGGTTGACTTCACCATGCTGGCGAAGCCCCTGGACCTGGAGATATTCGCCAAAAAGGTCGGCGATGATGCCACGGGCTCTTATGAGTTCACGGTACTCAACCCGCAGGACTTCAAGCAGGGCGAGGCAAGGTGGGCGCCCCAGACCGGTTTCTCGTTCGGCGCGGCTACCGTGCTCAACCTGGAGAAGCTCTCCAGCGGCGAACTGCGCGGCTCGATACCGCTTAGCTCGCTCGCCTCTAACATAACTTACATCCTGCAGGGCAATGCCACGTCTTATTCCAATAAGACCGTTTCCAGGCAGATCCTGTTCGGTAAAGCCTACAAAGGCAGCGCCGAGCAGCATATCGACGACACTATCCTGGGTGACGACTCCGACGACGGTTTCGGCCGCAAGAGCAATGAGGCCCCCATGGATAAGAGCGGTGACGACGCCTCGGCCCTGATGTTCCCGGCCGGCGCTGTGCAGGTGATCTCTTCCGGGGCGATCCCGACCTGCTCTTTCAAGGGCGAGGGCAAGGATTCCCCCGCGGTGGCCGATAAAGTAGCGGCGCTGGGCGCGGACGCCTTCGCCGGCAACCTTTATACCGTGGACATGACCAGCGCGGTCATCAATACCGGCAAGGAAATAGAGCTGACGCTGGCTTATGACAAGAGCACGTCCAACCTTAACGACCTGTCAGTGTCTCAGTATAATGACACCACCGCCAAGTGGGAACAGGTCCCCGGCGTGGCTACTATTAACCCGGTGAAAGGCACGGTGAAAGTAAAGCTCAAGAAGCTTGCCTCGGTGCTTTCCAGGCCTAACGGCTATGTGAGCGTCTCCGATGGCCGTCAGTACGTGGTGAGGCCGCAGTCGGGCGGGAGCAGCAGCTCCGCCGGCACGTTCGCGGTGGTCAGGCCCTCCATCGCCGGGAACGCTTTCGCCGGCAAAAAGATAAAGGTGTTCAACTACCCGAACCCCTTCAACCTGAAGGACAAGGCCATCTCCAATAATAACGGCGCGGCCCTGCCCGGCACGGTCAACGGCACGGTGATACACGTAGAGGTTCCCGCCGGTAACGGCGGCGCGGGCCATGTGAAGATCTACACCCTGTCCGGCGAGCTTGTGAAGGATATTAAAGTGGACTTCACGGACGGCGCCTACAACTACGTGGGCTGGGACGGCCACAATGCCGGCGGCCAGGAAGTCGCCAACGGCGTGTATTACGGCGTCGTGGAGATGTCCGGCAAGTCCGTCAAACGCGAAGACGCCACCTTCAAGATGGCCGTGATAAAGTAGGACCAGATTAAGACTGAGGAGAGACTATGAAATATAAAATATGGCTTTCAGCGGCTTTAATGCTGGCAAATACGGCGGCTTACGCCTCCGGCCCCGGGACCACCGGCGCTGCGTTCCTCAAAGTGGGAGTGGGGGCCAGGGAACTGGCCCTCGGGTCCGCGGCGAGCGTGCTTACCGAGGGCGCGAACGCGGCTAACTGGAACCCCGGCAAACTCGCCGAGGTGAAGGGCAAGAACCTGAGCGCGAGCTACAATATGCTCTTCATCGACGAGTCTCAGGGCGCGCTCGCCTACGCTACCCCGCTCAGCGGCGGGAGCGCGGTGGTCGGCGCGGGTATCAACTACCTGACCGTCTCGAATATCGAAAAGCGGGCCAGCGATACCAATACCCCTGATTCGAAGTTCAGCAATAATAACATGGCCTTCACTCTGTCCTATGCCCGGCCCGAAGTAAAGCCCGGCCTGGCCCTGGGCGCGAACCTGAAGTACATCTCGCAGAAACTGGACACGGCGGACGATAAAGCCATAGCGCTGGACCTCGGCTCCACCTACAAGGTTAACGACACCTGGACCGCCGCTTTCGTCATGCAGAACCTTGGCAGCAGCATAGGTCCGGATAAACTGCCGCTTACCTTCAAGGGCGGCGCGGCCAGGAGTTTCCTGGACGGGAAGCTGGCCGCCGGGGCGGACCTGGACTGGCTGGCCCAGGACGAGCGGTTCTACCTGTCTTTGGGCGGGGAGTACCTGCTGAACAAGAATTTCGCCTTCAGGGCGGGCTACCAGTTCGGCCACAGCGCGGATAAGCTGGGCAGCGGCCTGGTGGGGCTCGGCGCAGGCATCGGCCTCAAGTTCGACCGCTTCGCGCTCGATTACGCCTATGTGCCTTTCGGCGACCTGGGCGATACGCACAGGATGACGCTTGGATTTAACTTTTAGTCCGTAGTTTGGCGGCAGCAGGCAGGTTTCCCGCGCTTTCCCTTAAAGGGGCCAGTGCGGGATTCTGCCGTTCAGGGTCTGGATTCTAACTCAATAAATATAGGACAAATCGTGAAAAAAATATTACTTTCAGCGCTTTTGCTCGCGCCGGCCTGCGCCGGGGCCAAAGGTTTCGAACTCCAGGGCAAGCTCGATCTTTTCGGGGGCCAGTACTTTTTTCAGAACCAAAACGGAGCTTTTAACGGCTACGGCGTGCTGGACGCCCAACTGGCCAAAAGCCAATCGTCCAGTTCCGGTTATTTCATCAGCCTCCGTTCGATGTACACCGGCTTCAAGCAGGTGAACGAACTGGCCGGCGGCGGAACGCTTTTCCAGCAGAGCCTGGACAATTCCCTCGGCTTCAAATGGATAAGGCGCTATGAAGGCGGCTATTCCTTCAAGCCGCGCGTCGGGATAAAGAGCCAGCTTTTCAGGGAGACCAAGGACGAGAAATGGGGCAAAGGCCTTTACGACCTTACCCGCTACGAGGCCGGCCTGACGCTGGAGCGCAAGACGCGCCTCGGCCTGTCCACGCCGTGGATCTACCAGTTCTCCTGGGACGTCTATTATAACCGCTATACCCGCTTCAAGACCCTGGCCAGCCAGTACGGGCAGGAACTCGCCGCGCCCAATCCCGGCAGCCGTACCCTCGACACCGTCACCAACCAGTTCTCTTACGACAGCGAGTTCGACCTGCCGAACTTCGTCCGCCTGGACCTCTTCGCAGCCGTATCCCTGGTCGGCTACCAGGACCAGAAAGTCATAAACGCGGACGGCAACTACCTCTCCTCCATGCGCTCGGATTCCTACCAGGCGCTTAATGTAGGGCTCAGCAAGCGCTATAACGATATAGACTTCCTCGGAGGGGTGCGCCCTGTGATGAGCGTCCGCCTCGGCCTGGCCAATAATTTCTCCAACCAGAGCCACCTGGATACGGACCCGGCCCACCTCAGGTTCACGCGCGCTTATTACGATTACTGGGAGGAGCGGCTTTCTCCCGGCGCCCAGTTTACTTTTATAGATTCCGGCCTCATCGCCCGCCTGAATTATGAATTCGCCATCCGGCGCTATACCGGCAGGCTGGCCCAGAAATCAGACGGCGCTTACAGCCGCGACAAGCTCGGCCAGTATTCGGGGAGCTTCACCGCCGAAGCCGCCTACCCGCTGTTCCGCCACATTGATATCAAGCTTCAGGGCACCTGGGCGAACTCGAGCTCCAACAACCACTACGAGCAGGTCTACCGGTACAATTATTACAGTTCGATGTATTTCGCGGGTCTGGAATGGAGGTTTTAAATTATGAAATCCATATACTTTTTCACCGTCCTTTTTTTAGCCGCGCAGACCGCGAGCGCCTCCGCTCCCAGGGAAATAGTATTGGTTCCGGAAGGCGCCGTTGAAGCCCGCCAGGGAGCTGCCTCCGCCTGGGCCCCGGTCCAGGGCCGGACCAGGCTGGCGGAAGGCTCCGAGATCCGCACCGGCAAAAATTCAAAAGCCGCCGTTTTCTTTTCTGACGGCTCCACTTTCCTTCTCGGCAACAGCAGCATTTTCGCCGTAGAGGACACCAGCAAGAAGAAAGCCGGCTTCAGCCTTAAGGTAGGCCGCCTCAAAGCCATCGTTTCCGGCTATTTCGCCAGCCGTTTCCAGGTGCGCACCCCGGCGGCCGTTTGCGCCGTGCGCGGCACCGAATTCGATATCGAAGTGGGCAAAGACGGCGCCACCGGGATGAACGTCACCGAAGGCCTCGTGGAAGTGAACGATTCCAAGGGCGCGATGGCCGTGGTTTCTTCGGAAGAAAAGATAAAGATAGGCATGGACGGGATGTCCAGGCCGGAAGGTATTTCGCTTAATGACGAGCGCGCCGGCGAGGCCGCCCGCCCTATGGCCGTGCGCCAGGAAACGGCCCGCGAGCGCACCCGCACCATGCTGGAAGAGCTGCGCAACCGCGAGCTCAAGGCCAATGAGTCGCAGCTGGGCAAAGATTCCATAGACGCTTTCGGCCGCCGCGTGCGCCTCGAGGAATACCTCCTGAGGCCCAGCGACAGCGAGTTCAAACTTCTGTTCCTGAGCCGCCGCGAGGAGTCCCACAGGCTTGACTGGGGCCACCTGATAGAGCGGTTCAACTCAAAGATCCCGGACGATATCAACGAAGTGGGCAAGGTGATAGACAGCATGTATTTCTCCGCTACCGCCCCGACCAACTGGATGAAATATTTCGAAGTCTATATGACCAATACGGTGGACAGCATAAAGGAAACCATAGACTTCACCGCGCCCGTAGCTATTAACTTCGCCGGCTACGGAGCCGGAACGCGCTATTATCCCGGCTCCATAGACTACAGGCAGATCCTTTCCGGGCCCGGGGTGGCGGTGGCTGCAGGCGCCGGCTCGCTCACTAATACCGGCCTGACCTCGCTGGCCGCTGACGAGCGCGTCCAGTTCAGGCAGATACAGGACTACAATACCACTACCGCCGGCCAGTTCACGTTTACCCAGAAAGTCGTGAACGCTTCCGGTATCCTGAACGATATGTACCAGGTTACTTTGAACCAGGCCAGCCTGGCAGATGTAGGGGCAGGCGGGACAGCGACTCTTTATAACGCCGCTATAGACCCGGAAGCCCTTACGCCGGCGTACAGCAACTACCCGAGCGGCCCCGGGAAAGCGGACTTCCTCGCTTACTCGCTCTACGCGGACGGCTCTTCCGTTTCCTCGCGCAAACTGCTGGTGTCGAACGAAGGGGATATCCTTAATATCGGCGGCTCGGCCAACTCGAACACTTTCCTTAAAGAGGGCAGTTTCAACCTTGAACTGGTTTTAGGTTCCAGCCTCTTCCAGGGCCGGAACATAGATATTCTGTTCGCCCCTGAAATACTTACCCAGAAGAAGGACGCGACCACGACAGCCGACAGTTTTGCTATAAATTAGGGAGGAAAGTTACCTTAGTAACATTTACCGTTGGTCATCTTGACATTGGCCGGCTCATATCTTAAGATATGCGCTGAAGCTATTGTTTGTTTTTTCACTTATCCCGGGGGCCGGTCAATGGCTTTATTTCAAGGAGTTTCTATGAGACTGATAATTGTTTCAGCGGCTCTGCTTTTTGCCTGCCGCTACTGCGACGCCGCCTATGTTTACTCGCTGCGCGGCGACGTGGATATCAAGAAAAGCGGCTCCACCGAATGGACGCGCATAGATGCGGACCAGAATAAAACTCCGCTGAAGCAGGGCGACGAAATGCGCACTTCCAGGGCTTCCACGGTGGAGATCTTCATGGACGACGGCTCGAAGGTGAAACTGGCGCCTCTTTCGGCCTTCAGGATGTCCGCGGAGGACAAAGAGACCGTTTCTCTGGGGCTCTATTTCGGCCGGGTGCGCTCCTGGGTAAAGAAATTCTCCAAAAAATTCGAAGTCCGGACCCCGTCGGCCGTCTGCGCCGTGCGCGGCACTGATTTCATGGTCTCGGCGGACGCGGAAGGGAACAGCCGCGTCGAAGTTTACGAGGGCAGCGTGCTTACCGGGGACTCCCGGGGCAATTCCTCCCTCGTGAGGGAGGGCCAGTTCTCCGAGATCCCCAGCGGCGGCAAGATGAAAGACCCCGACTCCAATCCCAATGAGCCCGCCGACATGAACTCCTCGCTCGGAGACGCGAGGCAGATAGCCAGGGCCGAGATCTACGGCGAAATTTCCAAGGAGGACGTGCTGGCGCGGGCGCAGGAGGAGATGCAGTCGGCGGAGTACCAGAGCCGCAAGGTGGCGATAGACGCTTTCGGCAACCGGGTCCGCATGGAGGAATACACTATCAGGCCCGCCGCCGACCAGTTCAAGTACGTGGTGCTGAACACCCGCGGGGACCGCTTCGATTTCGGCAAGATCCTGTTCACTTTCGACACTGACCTGCCGGCCGACCTCTCGCAGGCCACGCAGAATATGATCTCCTCTCCCGGCTCCGCCGCGCCGCAGTGGCAGCTTATCGCCATGAACAGCGTGATGAGCAATACCACCGATAAAGTTACCGAGGATGCCAGCGGCGGCAGCATGGCCTATAACGGCAGCCTGACCGACCCGCGCTATAATTTGGTTTTCGGGAATTATTCATTCTACGCGGCCGGCCCCGCGGAGGCCAATGATAACGGCGGCCTTGGGAAACTGCTCTGGGCCAAGACGAATTATAATGTGCCGCTGAACACGGAAAGCTCCATCTCCTACCTGGGCGGTTCGGCGCCGGCGCTCGAATCCTCCAACCCGGCCGATTTCCATTCTATCTCTAAGAATACCTACAGCGACGGGACCTGGATAGCTGCGGAGGACTTCGTGCTTTTTAACGACGGGAGCATCCTCTCGCCCGGGGATTTCAGCAGCGGCCTGAGCGCCGGGAACAGCCTGGACGCAATAACCGACAAGCTCAATTTCCAGCGGGTTTACACCAGCTCACTTTTCGGCGGGCGCAAGATAGACCTGATATACTCCGCCAAGCTGCTCAAGGAGATCGGCCTGCTGCGCTTCTAGAGGTTTTGCGCTGAACAAAAAAATGGAACGAATAATTTATGGTAAATAAACATAATCCCTTTATAGTGCCGTCCCTGATCCTTCTTTCACTTTTAGGCCCTGCCGCGCCGCTCTACCCGGCGTCGAAGATCCTTACCGTCGCCGACGTCTCCCTCCTGGGCGGGAAATATTTCCTCGATTCCCAGGCCGCTTCTTTCCAGGGCCGGGTGGACGCTTTTGTGTCCCCGACTATCAAGCTGTCGGAGAACAGCGATCTTATCCCGGTTTACTCCGGCAACTATTCCGGTACCCAGGACATACAGGAGCTCGCCGGCGGCGGCGTGCTTACCCGGAAGCGGATGACCAATACTTTTTCCCTTAAATATATCTACACAGACGAGTTCAACAAGTACAAGCCGCGCCTCTCCTACTCGAAGGCGGGCATAAAGGAAACCAAGGACGAGAAGTGGGGGGACGGCCTTTTCGACTATACCACCCTGTCCTTCGGTTTCGAGGCCGAGCAGGAGCGCCCGCGCGGGACCTTTACCGAATCCTACGACTATTACAAGGTGACCTACCCCAATTACAGCACACTGCTCTCGCAGTCGCAGTCCGTCTTCAACGACACCACTACCTTTAACCAGCTTTCCACCAATGCCGGCGCGAACCCGCTGGACAATACCAGCCACCGCCTGGGCTTCGTTTACTCCTGGTTCCCGGAGCCGCTCAATATGAAGGCCGGCTACGATTTCACCTACCGCACCTACGGCGACCAGGCCGTGGCGGCCAGGCCCGTCACGGGGCAATCTCCTTTCAAGAGCGACAAGCGCGCCGATATCATGCAGAACTTCAGCCTCAGGGCCAGCCGCGCCCTTAAGCCGCTTTTCCTCAGTGCCGGGGCGCGCCTGGGCTGGCTCAGCTCCAACCAAGGCTCGTACGATTCCACCCGCAGCAAGTATATGGAAGATTATTACAGCTATGTGGACCTTTCTTTAAGCCCGGCGATGACGCTCGCCCTCCCGAGCGGCGCGCAGTTCAATTTCGGCGTGGACTGGCGGCAGGTCTGGTACCAGGGCCGCCCGGCTCAGGCCGATACCGGCACCTACGGAAAAGCGGAGATCAAGCAGACCTGCTGGCTTACCTCCCTTTCCGTCCGCTACCCGCTGGCCAACAGGTTCTTCGCGCGCGCGGCCTATAACTACCAGGTTTCGAGCTCGAACATGCATTACGAGGAGAGCTACCGGTACAATTACCGGGCCAGCACCTATCTGATGGGGATAGAGTGGGAGTTCTGAGCGGGGGAGTCTGAGGAAATAAATTTATCGGTACCGTAAGTTTCAGCCGGAGAATAATTATGCGAAAGATAAAAAACATTTTCATCAACCTGCTGGGGGCGGCGCTTTTCGCCGCCGGCTCCGCCGGGCTGGCCCAGGCCCAAAGCCCCTTTACCGGGAATTTCGCCGCCGGCGGCGTAACCTATGACGGCGGCCCCTACCAGATCGGGATGATGCAGCGCGGCGCCGGGATCGCCGTGGATACTATAACGATAAACGGTCCCTATACTTACACCGTAGCGGTTTCTTCGAACGGCGGCTCGGCCGACTACCTTATAGCGAAGTACGATCCCGCCGGTGTGGTGCTTTCTTCCGTTTCTTTCTCCAAGGGCCCGTCGAATATGGAGCAGCCGGCCATAGCTGTCGGACCTGACGGCTCCGTCTATGTCGCGGCTGACGTGGCCGAGCAGCCCATGACGTATTCTTATTCTTTTGACAGCCTCCTGCTTAAATTCAACCCCAGCCTGGGTTTCGTGTCCTCCACCACTTTCAGGGTCGCCGCTGGCGGCGCAAACGACGGCTTTTATGCCGTGGCCACCGACGCAGCAGGAAATGTTTACGCGACTGGAACCTCCAATAACGGGACAGGCGGCAGCGGGAACGGCGAGATAGTCACTTTGAAATACGATCCCGCCCTGGTCTTCATCTCGTCCGCCGTCTTTAATATCGAAGGGGCCGGCCTCCATGATATAGCCCGCGGCATCGCCGTAAATTCCGCGAACGTTTATGTGGCCGGGATGTCCTATACCGCGCCCGGGATCAATCCTGTCTGCACCATACTCAGGTACACCCAGGCGATGACTTTCGTTTCCTCCGCCGCTTTTGCCGGCGGCTTCGGGGCCTGTAATGCCATAACGGCGGTGCAGAGCGCCGGGGCCGTCTTTGTGGCCGGTTATCTGGACGCCGGTTCTTTCAACACGGCTTCCATAGTGGCGAGATATACCAACACCCTGGTGTTCGAGTCCTCGGCCGGCTATAACGGCGGAGGCTATAACATAGCCAACGGCCTGGCGGCCGACGGGGCGGGCGGCGTTTACGTGACCGGCAGGTACGACGGCGTCACCGAGAACTTCGTCCTGTTCGCCTACGACAATTACCTGAACTTTATCTCTTCCACCGGCTATGACAGCGGCTACTCCGATATAGGTTATGGCCTGGCCGCGGACGCCGCCCGGAACGTGTATGTCGCCGGTTATTCCAATAACGGCATTAACGACGTCGTGAAAACTATCAGGTACACCCAGGCGGACCTCGCACCCACGTTTCCCGCCGCGGCGACGCAGCGCGTCTGGATCGGCGGCGGCGCCGACCTGGCCAGCGAACCCGGTAACTGGCTGAACGGTCTGCCCCAGCCCGGCGACGGCATACTTTATGACGCGGCCTATATCCCGAATGCCAGCCTGACATGGGACCTCGGGGCCTCCGTCCCGCTTTCTTCCGTCACTGTCAGCGGCGCCCTTCCGAGCGGCACGCTGATAGTCGCTTCGCCGCTGCTTGTCACCGGCGATCTCGTTTTGAACTCGCCTAACGCTGCCGTGCTCTTCGATTCGGGGAGCGGGATCTCCAGCGTCAGCGGTGAGGTTAAGGTAGACGCCGGAGTTTTCTCCGTCACCGCCTCCACGTTCATCTCCGTCACGACCTTTACCGTAAACGGCGGGACCTTCGACCTGGCCTCGGCCTATTTCATGGGCAACAGGCTGACCGTCAACAGCGGGGCGGCCCTCTCTCTCCGCGTCGCCGACCCGCTCTTTAATACTGAGCCGCCGGTCCTTACCAGCACCAGCCCTACCTCAGCGCTCAAACTGACCGTGGACGGAACGGTCGACGTTTCCAGCTGCGTCATCGGGAGGACCTGGCATAAGGGCATCGATTTCGGGCCCGCCGTTTCCTTCACTAATTTCTCCAACGTTCTTTTCCAGGGGCCCCTGCTCCCCGGAACCACGGCTATTTATTTCGAGGGCGGCGCGCCTTACGTCACTTTCAGCAGCGTAAGTTTCGCCGACGCCAATATCTATTTCAACGTGAACGCCAGCCTGCTGAGCCCCGGCGCGAGCATAACCATGCTGTACTTCTCCGGCCCCAGGGCCGGCGCCTCCTTCGAGAACGATCCCTTCAGCTACGTGCAGTGGGGGCCGCCGGTAGTATATATTTCCACCGCCGACGTTTCGCCGGCCGCCTATTTAGCCGGCCAGGAAGCCGCGGCGCTAAGGATAACGCCTTATACTCTTTCGGGTTCGGCAGCTTTCACCGGGATGCAGATAGCCGTAAATCCAGCCGGCGCCTACACCGATATAGCCTCGGTCGCCGTCTATAAAGACACCGACCTGGACGGAATCTGGAACGGCCAGGTGGACCAACTCCTGGCCGGCGGCCCGGTCACCTCCGCCACTTTCAATTTCGACCTCAGCGGCGGGCAGCCCCCGGCCGCGCCCGGGCGCAAGCCCGCGGGGTTCCCCGGCTCTCCGGGCGGGATCGTGGATACGAACCCTATCGGTCTTTTCATAACCCTGACGCCCGCTGTCGCGGCCGTGGGCAATAATGTCAATGTTTCTGTGGTCTCTTCCAACTCCTTTACCACAGGCGGCGACATGGCGCAGCAGGCTATCTACCCCGTGGTTTCGGCTCCCAAACTGGTCAACTACCTGGCCGGCGTGACGACCCTCGCCGCCCCTGCGGGCGCCAACCTCAATACGCTCAGCCTGGCCTGGACCTATCCGCAGGACATCGCCGCCGGGCATTACATAGTCCGCTATAGCACTAACCCGGCTGACCTCGCCGACCCCGATTCGACCGATAACCAGACGGTGACTGATATCAGCGGCGTGACGGCCGGCTCCGTGGACAGCCTCGATCTATACGAGCTTCCCGTGGTGACCGACGGGCTGCGCGTATTGCCGCGCTACGCCGCGGTCTGGCTCTATAACGGGACGAGCACGTCCTCGGTTTCAAATTTGGTGCGGAACCTTTATTTCCCCGTGTCTTCCGTGAGCGACCAGGACGCCAGGCTCCTTACCCGCTCCGGGATGTCCGCCCAGCCCGAGAACGGCCCCAGGTTCGCCCGCGGCCCCGCCGGGCTCTATTCAGCCCTCAGCTTCTACGGCGACGCGAACTATCTCGTCACCCTCAACACCCCGTACGGCGGCTCGCACTTCTATTACGACCCTTTCGCCCAGCTGGAGCTTAAGGACCTGGCCGCCGACCAGGACGGGAATGCTTACGGCTTTATCCAGAGGGGCGGCGACACGCCCCTGGTGGTCAAGTTCGGCCCCGGCGGCGCCGTGCTGTGGACCAGGACTTTCATTACCGCCTCCACCGAAACCGCGAAGGCGCTGGTCTACGGCAATAACGCCGTATACGCGGCCACCGAATACGAGAACGGTTCCAACGGCCGGGACTATAAGATCCGCAAGCTCAGCGCCGCCGACGGCACCGGGGACGTGGAAGCCTCCTACGACAGCGCGCCGGGCACGGGCGTTTACGACGAGGTGGATAGCCTCGCCTTCGCGGCGGATCCCTCGTTCCCTTCCGGCGGAAATATTTACGCCGCCGGCGCCAGCGGGCAGTACCCGCTGAACGGCAGGCTGCATAAATTCACGGATAGCGGTTCGACCCTGGCCCCTTCCCTCGCCGGAACCTGGCCCGTGCAGTATTACAACCCGGGCGGCGGGGATTCCCGCGCCCTTTTCGTTAAAGAGGACGGGAACGGCAACCTGGTGGTGGCCGGCTCCGAGCAGCGCTATGACCTCAACCAGGGCCTCAATATCTGGCTGAACAGGTACAGCCCCTACGGCGGCCAGATGCTCGCCGCGCGCTATAATAACGCGCAGGCCAACGCCGACGACGTCCCCACCGGCCTGGACTTCGACAGCTTCGGCAATATCTACGTCTCCGGCTACACCGACATGTGGAACATGTCGCAGGGTTACAATATGCTTCTGGCCAAGTTCGCTCCCGGCGGCCAGCTTATTTCCGGGCGCGTCTACGATTCCGGCTCCGGCGGCTACGACTGGGGCATGGCCGTGCAGGTCTCAACCGACAATTACGCGCACGTTGCCGGCGTGTTCGACGGATCCTTCGGTGTCTACTCCGTGCCGCTGGGCGCGGCCAACGCGCAGTTCTTCACCGCCGCGGAAGGCCCCTATACGGCCACCGTGGACCTGACGTGGAACTACCCCGGGCGCCTGCCCGCCGGCTCGACTTTCTCCGTGCAGTACAGCACGGATGCGTCTCCGGCCTGGAACCGCGCTTCGGCGCAGATAGTCGCCAGCACCGGGCCCCTTTCCGCCGGTTCCGTGCAGCTTCGCCGCGTGGGAGAACTGACGGCGCTGCGCTACCCCGGCGCGGGTGGCGGCACCGCGGGACAGGAGACCCGCGGCAATCTCTACAAGTTCAAGGTCTGGATAACCAGCGGCGGCCTCACTACCGAACTGCCTGAGGCGCAGGCTTTCGCGAGGACGCCCTCCGCCTACGACAATACCCAGTATTTCGGGCGCGAGCGCCTTTCCTATATGAGCGGCCTGGGCGGCCCGGCCAGCGCCATAGCCGTGGACGGCCCCTATGTCTACCACGCCTTCGGCGGCTATTCCGACGGCGGCTCGGCCGGTTTCGGCCTGCGCAAATATAACACCGACCAGTACCTGGAATGGACCAAGTTCTTCAATAACAGGAACAACCGGGCTTACTCTGTGGGCAATATGGCCCGCGACGCGGCCGGCAACTTCTACCTGGTGGGCAGCCAGAGAACCGTGGACGTCTCACCGACCGGGCCTGAATACCTGGTGGCCGGCAAGAACATGTGGATAGCCAAACTGAACGCGGACGGGGACTTCGTGTGGTCCTACGCCGTAGACGCCTCGGGCATAAACATGATGGACGAACTATACGACGTGGCCGTGCAGGGGAGCTCCCTTTA
This sequence comes from Elusimicrobiales bacterium, assembly GCA_028713125.1. Lineage (GTDB taxonomy): Bacteria > Elusimicrobiota > Elusimicrobia > Elusimicrobiales > UBA9959 > UBA9959. The sequence goes on from JAQTOU010000002.1 coordinate 461,006, forward strand.
CGTGGTCGGCGTCACCTCGACTTCCTCCAGCGGCATGAACGTGCTGGCGCGGAAGTACGATATCTCACCGTCGACCTATCCGGCCCTGGTGTGGACCTACACCGAGAACGGGACCGGGAACGGCGACGACTTCGGCTACGGCATAGACGTGGGCACCGGCGCTGTTTACCTGTCCGGGACCGTGTTCAATACTGACAAGGATATCCTGGTGCGGGCCCTTGATAAGACCAGCGGAGCCGCCGCCGGCGGGTCCATAGTGATAGCTTCCGCGAGCGGCGACGATGAAGGCTACGACCTGGCCGTCACCACGACCGCGCCGGTTTACATCTACGTGGCCGGCTCCATAGCCGGCACGGCGAACGACGCGGCGCTCTTCAAATACACCCCCGCCGGCGCTTCCGTATGGAGCCGCTCTTATAACGGCAGGGCCGGCCTGGACGACGCCTACCAGGCGGTCAAGCTGGACGGCAGCGGGGTGCTGGTCGCCGGCTACGAAACCACTTACGACCAGGGCAGGAACAGCCTTTACCGCGAGTTCGACCATTCCGGAACCGAGGACTGGAGCCGCAGCTTCGACTTCTCCTACAGCGGCGACGACGAGGCTTACTCCCTGGCCGTGGACGTTTCGGGACGGGTCTATTCGGCCGTTTCCCTGTGGAGCGACAAGCCCGGTTTCTACTATTTCCCCGAGCCCAGTTTCAACCTCATGGCTTCGCAGAATTACGTGCCCGGCTCGGTGCGCCTGGACTGGATGAACCAGTACAACATGCCCGCCAGCATGCCCTTCGCCGTACAGTATTCCACCTACGACCTGGGCGTGGCCTGGAGCACGGCCGCCGCGCAGGTGCGGTACCTGTCGGACTCCGCCAAGCTGGAAGGCATGAACCTGTCCCGCGTGATCTACGGCCTCGACAGCGGCCGCGACGCGCAGGGCATGTCCACCGGCCCCCTCTATCACTTCAAAGTATGGTTCTCCACGGAAGCCGGGGTCTATACGGCCGTGCCCGGGGCGGCCTCGGCCCGCGCCTCTGACGGCTGGGCAAATGAGAACATGGTGATGTATCCCAATGAAGCCAAGCTCTTCGTCATAAACAGCGGCCAGCAGTCGGCGGCGGCCTATTACGGCGAGAAAGAGTTCCCCGGCATAGCGCGCGACGCTTCCGGCAATATCTATACCGTGGCGAACATGGATTGGAACGGCAACGGCGGTTTCGCCGTTAAGAAGTTCAATTCCGCCTATATGCCGCTCTGGACCAAATATTACGCCCCCGGGGAATGGTTCCAGGTAAAGGCCAACAGGCTGGACATAGACGCGGCCGGCGATCTCTATATAACCGGTTACGAGCGGGATCCTTACGGTTCTACCGGCAAGGACCTTTTCGTCATGAAGTTCGGCGCCACCGGGGTGGTCTGGAAATCGACCTATAACTTCATCGGCGGTGACGACACCGGCTACGGCGTGGCGGTCGGCGCTTCCGGCGACGTGTTCGTGGCCGGTTCAGTAGACGCCGGCGACGGCAATATAGACATCCTGGCGGCCAAATTCGGTCCCTCCGGCGCCCTTCTTTCCACCGCGACCTATTCCGGCAGCAGCACCGGCGAGGAAGCCGGCTATGGTATAGCGGTCAATGGAAATAACGTTTATGTGACCGGCTCTTCCTATGAGCCCGGCGAAGCTTCTTCCTTCTGGCTGGGCCGCTTCTCGGCGACTACCCTCGCCGCGCAGGGTACGGTCAAGAGGAGCTCCGATCCCACCGGCGGCTACGATGAGGCCGGCTATGACGTGGTAGTGGACAGCCTGGGCTATGTCTTCGCGGCCGGCGCGCTGTACGGCGCGGATACGTATTCCCTGGACGCCGTGGTCATAAAGAGTTCCGCCAACCTGGCGGCGGCGGACTGGGCCGGAGCGGCCTGGTACGGCAGCCAGGCCGGCGGCGCAGACGCGGCCTACGGCATTACCCTCGGCGCGGGGGCCGGCGGCAATGTCAACGTGGCCGGTTATACCGAGCGCTACGATATAAACCAGGATAAGAACCTCTGGATCCGCAAGTTCGCCCACGACGGCTCCGAGCTGATGACGCAGGAATTCAATTCCAGCGCCCTGCCCGGCGACTATACCGGCGGTCCGAACTCAGACATGGGCTTCGACCTGGTGGCCGGCGGGGGCAACATAGCGGTGAGCGGCAGGTTCAACGGCTATTACGGCATGTACCGCTACAAGCAGTCCAATACCCTTACGGTCAACCCGCTGCTGACAGTGGTTGTTTCCAGCGCCGCCTGTTCATCCTGCGCCTCCTCGCCTTTCGCGGGAGTGGGCGTTTCCCTTATCCCCTACTCCCAGACCGGCGGCATCGACGCCTCCAGCATCAGGAGTTCCGTCACCTCCCCTTCGGGGACGGCCTTCTTCCAAGTCCCGGCGGGCAAGCAGTATTTCATCGCGCTGGACAAGCAGGGCTATAGCCCGAATATAAAAGACCAGCAGATGGACCCTTACGGCAGCTACTTCGTGCAGCTCGACGCGGATACTAATAAACAGTACACCCTGCAGCCGCGCCCGGCCAATGACCCGTATTACCCTCTCAGGGTGACGGTAACCTCGGCCACCGCCAGCGACTTTATAATGGCGGAAGTCTTCTTCACACAGACCGGCGAGAAAGCGGCCTACGGCATAGCGCAGGTCCCCGTGAACAGGAGCAGCGTGACCTTCACGGTCACCAATGTTCCTCCCATGGACGCCGGCGCTTATACGCTGGGCATAACCATCCCCGGCCGCGGCCTGTCGCGCAGCATCGTGATGGACGCGCTTTTCCCGCAGACCAGCTCTTACGCGGTCAATATGTCCACCTCGGCCGGCGCTATCTCGACCACCGGCGGCTTCGACGTCGGCGCCTCCACCACGCCGCCTTCAGTGGAAGGCGTGGTCAGGAGCGCCCAGACGAGGGCCCCGCTTGAAGAAGTGCGCGTCAGGATGTGGAATTCCCCGCAGAACTGCAGCCCGGGCAGCCCCTGCATGGACTCCAACGTCTATGAGACGCTCACGGACGTGAACGGGAAGTACTCGTTCTACAATGTGGTAAGCACCGCGGCGATGTACAATTTGGCGGCGCAGAAGTCCGGCTACAAGCGGACCGGAGCCGGCATCAACATCTTCACCTCGACGGCGCCCACCGTCTACCGCGAATTCCAGCTGGAAGAGGCCACCTATACCCTGCGCGGCGTCATCCGCTACAGGGATATCCCGGTGCCCAACGCCGACGTCATGGTCTGGGGCGATTATAACTGGTACGGCGGCTCCGACAGCTACCGCAACGGGCGCGGCCTGGAAACCGACGCCAGGACGCGGACGGCGGCCGACGGCTCCTTCGTCTTCAGCCCCGCCACCCTTAACGGCCTGCCTGACGGACAGCTCCGCATGAACGTGGCTTTCTTCGGAACCTGGGTGGACCTCAACGAGGGCAATAATAAGTCCAATTCCATGGACGCCGACGACGTGCGCATCGTGATCTCCAGCGCCGGGGCCAAATGGAGCCCCAACAGCCCGGGCAACTGCGCGCCGGGCAGGGCCTGGAAGCTCCTGGCCCTCAGCGGTGTCTGCCATGGCTCCGGCGATGTCAACTTCAACATCATGCCCCAGGGGCAGAACGACTATGCCACGCTGAGCGGCTCCGTGACCTTCGTGACCACCTACCCGGTTACGGCGCTGAACCCGCTGGTAATTAGCTCCGTAACTCCCGTAACGGTGATGGCCATGCAGGAATGCAGCGGCGACTGTCTTAACAGGTCCATGGGTTTCGCCGTGCTCAGCGGGACCTATACGGTCAATTCGGCCACCTACAGCATCACGCTGTCCACCGGCGTCTCCTACTACACGCGCATAACTTCAAGCGAGTGGGGGGAAGTCAGCTCCTTCGACGACAGGGCAGATTTCCGCTCCACCGTCACGGCCTCGGTCGTCATGAACTTCGTAGTGACGAAAGCCGGTTCCATGAAGGGCGTAGTGAAGGCTCCGGACGGCTCCAACTACAAGCCGGCCAATAACCTCCCGGAGGCGCAGCGCCACAGCATTAATATAGAAGTGCGCGGCCAGAACGTGAACGTGAGCGAAGGCTGGAACGTGGACGACTACGGCGCCTTCGAGTTCCCCAACCTGGCGCCCGGCCTCTATACCGTGACCATGAGGCCGCAGGGCCTTGGTTTCCACTGGGCGGCTCCGGTGATGACGGACGTGGCGGTCGTGGCCGGGAAAACCACCCAGGTCACCCTGAAGCTGGAGGACGGCCTGGTGGTGCAGCCGCAGATCATAGGCCTGCCCGATATCTCCACGCCTACCTGGGCTTACGTGATAATCCCGGTGGAATCCGGCACGGAGATGAACCAGAAGAAGGTCACCGACCTCTTCTTCGGGGACAATACCTTCGCCTTCAACTATAGCACCACGACGCATACCTGGGACAAGAAGGTGATGCTTACCGGCCAGTACGACTTCTACCTGATGATGGGGGCGCGCTACAACCCGGAGGGCGGGAACGGCGAACCGCCGAGCTATGACCAGTTCGGCAACTTCATAGGCAAGGTGAAGGGCGTGGCCGTGCAGCGCGTCGAGTCCACGCCCAATCTGGGCACGGACTTCCAGCCCATCCCGGTAAGCATACTGGGCTCGCTGGGGCAGGACTCGTTCGAGGGCACTATCCTCGGCCGGCGAATCTACACGGACGCCGACCTGGATAAGATCTTCTCCAACTTCAACGAGATCATGCAGCTCATCCCGGCCGTCATGATCTACGACGCGGCCGGGGACCTGCGCGGGTATACCGCCGGCCTGCCTACCGAGGCGGATTTCCAGGCCTTCGAAGATGCCCTGGAAACCAAGGACAAGGCCATCGTGAAGGCTTACTTCGCGGCGCACAGCGGCCGGTTCATGGTCTCTGGCCTGCCGCCCGGGCGCTATACCGTGGTCTTCTCCAACCCCAACTATCCCCCGATAGCCAAGGAACTGGACATACCGCTGGCGTCCTCCTATAACGGGAGCTACCCGTTCAGCTTCGACGAACAGAGCGTGCGCACCGGGGATATCTACGGAACGGTCCGGAGCAGCGCCACCGGCGCCGGCCTGGGCGACGCCGTGGTCTACCTGAAGCACCGGACCGTGGAGAAGTTCACCAATACCCTGGCGGACGGCTCCTACTCCTTCGACAACCTGCCCCCCGGCATCTACCGCCTGGAGGTAACGCGCGAAGGTTTCGTGAAGACCGGGCAGAAGACCTCGCTTACGGGCTCGCTGACCGGCGACGACCAGGCGAACCTGGACTTCTACATGACGCCGTCGCAGTCCAATATGACCGGCAAGGTCTACCTGAGCAAGTTCCCGGCCCCGCTCACCAAGTCCGGAGTGAAGATTGTCGCTTACGACGAGACTTACAATACCGAGCACCCGTCCGAGTACCTGCCCAAGATGGAAGCCACCACCAACGACGCCGGCGAGTATGAGCTGGCCGGAGTGGTTCCGGGACATAATTACAAAGTCTCCGCCTTCTACGGCAGCAAGCTGCCGGCCACGCTGGACGTCTCCAGCGAGACCGTGACGGAAGGCGTCACCTACCTGCCGGACATTGTCCTGCGCGAGGTCCCGCCGCAGATCAAGGTGAAGGTCCGCAAGTCGCCGGATTCCGTCAACAAGGTGGACGTCACCATCAAGTCGCCAAAGCAGCTGGTCTCGACGCCGGTCTGCAAGGTGAACCCGGGCTCGGAGTACGTCCCGGGGACGGCGGTCAGCCTTGCGCTGGTCCCGGGCCCCAACAACACCTACCTGGGCCAGTTCACCGTGTCCAACAGCCAGGCGTTCTACAATGTCTACGTCAAGGCCGGCGACGGCAGCAACAAGATGGAGAAATCCGTCACCTACAGCCCCAATAACCAGGCCAAGACCGAGCAGTACATCCAGGACGAGGCCATAAAGGGAGGCGAGGTGCAGATGGACAAGGAGTCGGAGGAATATTCCGGCATAGAGCTGGACGCCGGCGGTTTGGCCTACTCCACCTTCAGCGCTTCCGGGGTCTCGGCTTACAGGACCTCAGCCTCGGGCGACCTGGTCGGCGGCTTCTTCAGCGCCCTGCCCTCGGTGCGCACCATAAAGACCGCCAAGGGCGACCTGAGCATCACGCAGGCCCTGCAGGACCTGATGGCTTCCGAGGTCTACAACATGGAGCTGGAGAACGCCTCCGCCAACAAGCCTTTCACGCTGACGCTCAAGTACGATAAGGAGAAGGCGGCGGACAACAGCGACCTCCGCATCTACCAGTACGACGACGCTACCAGCGGCTGGAAAGAGGTCCCCGGCGACTACACGATAGACCCGATGCTGGGCGTGCTGTCCGTGGGGGTGGCCAGCCTGAACGACGCCTCGGTCGGGATCAGCGGCGCAAATACGCCGCTGGGCCGCAAGCGCTTCGGGATGAGCGCCGTGGTCAACGGCCGCTACGTCCCGTCTGCCGCGGGTACTTCCCAGAGCGGGCGCTTCGCCGTATTCACGGCTAACCCTCCCACCGGTACGGCGGCGTTCAGTTCGGCGCTAGAGGTCTATAACCTGCCCAATCCGTTCAACCTCAAGAGCAAGAGGGTCACGCTGAGCGCGGACGTGGGCACGTCGGGGGTGGCCAATCCGTATCCCACGAACGGCACGGTCATAAAGTATAACCTGCCCGCGGGCAAGACGGGTATGCTGAAGTTCGTCATCTACAATATGGCTGGCGAGAAGGTGCGCACAATAGACGAGGGCTCGCGCGCCGGCGGCCAGATCTACTACTCGGAATGGGACGGCAAGAACGACACTAACCAGGACTGCGCGTCCGGCGTGTACTTCATGCTGACCTACGTGGACGGGAAGAAGCTGGGTACCAAGGCGCATAAGATGGCGATAATCAAATAGGATTTCCGCCGAAGGCGGACCCGCCGGGCGGCCGGCGGGCAAGGCTCAGGACGAGGTAACTTATGAAGAAAACACTATTTTTTATGCTGGCGCTCTGCCTGCCGGCGGGGGCCTGGGCCTCCGGGGCGGGGACTACGGCGGCGCCTTTCCTTAAGGCGGCCATGAGCCCGCGCGCGGTGTCCATGGCAGGGGCCTTCAGCTCGCTGGCGGACGATTCCGGCGCGGTCTTCGTGAACCCGGCGGGGCTGGCGCAGTTCGACAAGCGGGAGGCGGCGCTGGACTTCAGCACCTATCTGCAGGACGCCAGGATGGGGAACCTGTCCTACGCCGGGATGGTCAAGGATAACCGCTTCGGCTTCGGGGCCACTTTCATGACGGTGGGGGGTATCGGGAAAACCGGGCTTACCGACGCCGTGGGGGCCGTGCCGGAGATCGGGACCTTCGACGCCAGCGACCTGGCCATAACCCTGGCCTACGCCAAGAAGGAATTCGCCCCGGACCTGCTGCCGCGCCTCGACGGCGGCTTCGCCGTAAAATTCATACGTTCGGCCATAGACACCAAGACCGCTTTCGCCGTGGCGGTGGACGCCGGCGCTATCTACCGCGCTACCGAAAAGATCAACTTGTCCATGGCCGTCCAGAACCTGGGCACCAAAATGAAATTCGTGGACGAGTCGGACCCTCTTCCGCTCAATCTGCGCGCCGGGGCCTTGTATAAGGCCTCCACCAAGCTTAACTTGGCGGTCGAGATAAACGAGTACCTGCAGGACGAGAAGTTCTATCCTTCCGTGGGCGCCGAGTACTGGTTCCGCGACTCCCTCGCGCTGCGCGGCGGCTATAAATTCGGCTATGATACTTCCAATTTGGGGTCGGAGGTGGGCCTTAGCCTGGGGTTCGGGATAAAGGTGCAGGGCCTCGGAGTAGATTATGCCTTCCTCCCCTTCGGAGATCTCGGCAGCATCCACCGCTTCGGGGTCTGGGTGCAGTTCTAGGCTGGAAGCGGCCCGGATAAGCCGGAACGGGATAAAGAAAAGAGCCGCTCTTCAGCGGCTCTTTTCTTTATCGCCCTTTTCCGCTTCTAGAATCTTATGAAATCCTCGCCGGGCCAGTCGCCGGGGGCCCCTTCCACGGAAATAAGGCGCTGGTCCTCGTGGGAGGCCGCGGACATTTTCTTGAAGGATTCCTTGAGCTCGGTGAAAGAGACGTCGGATTTTTTTATCTTCATCAATACGATGTAGCCGATGACGGTCGTGACCGCCGAGACCGGCAGAACGTAGATCCAGGCGCCCGAGTCCAGCCGGAAGATAAGGACCGCGCAAAGAAAGATCCAGAACGAAATGGCGGCGCTGGCCCCGGAAAGAACATAGGCCACTATTATATTGTACTCCTCGGTTTTTGAAAGGGACAGGATGATGGCTATAAGCGCTATGTTTATAAGCGTGAGGTAAAGCGAGCGCGTGACCCAGTTCCTCCACCGGTATTTCGAGAACATTACCGTACCGTAGATGGGGTGGTTCACCATAACGGCGTCCTCGAAGGTGGTCTCGGCCGCGAACTGCTGTATCTTCGGGGTTTCCTTCCCGGCGCCGGGATCGTAGTCGAAGGACTGCTCCTCCGGCTTCGCGCCGAGCTGGGCCGCCAGCGGCGCCGGGCAGAATGCGGCTGCCAGGGACAGCGCGATAAAAAGACCTGCCGCGAGGGCTCTATTCGTCGTAATCTTCCCCCATCTTCGGCACGGACGGCTTTGAATAATCGTCCAGCCGGTAATACTGCGTGGCTCCAGAGCGCAGCTTCGTCGGGGTGTACTGAACCTCTCTAAGCTTGGACTGCTGTGTCTTGGTTGGCGCGGTCTCCCTCAGCTTTATGTTCTGGCGCACCGTTATGCGGTCGGTGAAATGCCAGTACGACGATACGAAGCCGCCTACGCTGCAGGCGAGTATCACTCCGGTCAGGAAATAAGTTTCCCTGTCCCTTCGTATCCAGAACGCTCTGATGTTCACTTAAGCTCCTCGGGCATGCGGTCAGCTTTGAAATATTTATGCGGCCTTTCTTGCCTTGTCCGGCGGCTGCGGCGGGCGAACCGGGCTTATACGAATTCGCGGAAAACTATATTGGAAACGTAAAGCCGGTCTTCTCTTATCTTTATGCGGCTGCCGCTCCTTTCAAGGAAGCCGGCTTTGGTCAGCCGGGTCAGCTCCTCATTGAATTCTATAAATATATGGTCCGGCAGTTCAATTCCGGCGGTCTTGCGCAGGCCCAGCATTATTCTTTCCGCGTCCTTCTTCCGCCCGGAGAGGGTTTCGCCGTACTGCCCGGGGATTTCCTCCCCGGCCAGCGCGGCCCTGACATAGGCCGCCGTGCCGGGGATATTCGCCCGGCGCTCCCCGTCGAGGTAAGAGGCGGCCGAGGGGCCGAGCCCCAGGTATTCGCCCTGCTCCCAATAATTCAGGTTGTGCACGGATTCCCTGCCCGGCCTGGCGAAATTCGAGATCTCGTAGCGGTTAAGGCCGGCCAGCAGGAGGGAGGCCGCTCCCTCTTCGTACATGTCGGCCGACTCTTCGGGTTCCTCTTTGACCCCGTCCGCGGAAAAAGGCGTGCCGTCATGCACCTCGAGGGCGTAAAAAGAAACGTGTTCCGGCTTCAGCTTCAGCAGCCACTCTATGGACTCCGCGAAGTCCTTCCGCGTCTGGCCGGGCAGGCCGCACATCAGGTCCGCGTTGATATTCTCGAAGCCAGCGGCCCTCAGCAGGGCGAAGGCTTTAAGGAAATCCCCCGACATGGCCACCCTGCCCAGGCGCTTCAGCAGTCTGTCCTGCGAGGCCTGGAGGCCCAGGCTTATGCGGTTTATACCGGCTTTCTTCAGGCACGCGGCTTTCTCCGCGTCGAGGCTCTCGGGGTTAACCTCGAAAGTGCTTTCAGACAGCCGGAGCAGGGGCCCGGTCAGCCCCGAAATTACGGAGAAAAGCTTTTCAAGCTGGGCGGGGGAGAGAAGGCTGGGGGTTCCGCCGCCGACATAAAGCGTGGTGAAGCTCCCGGCCCGGCCCGCATAGGCGGAAGCTTCTCGGGCGAGCGCCTCCAGGAAAAGGTCTATCTCCCCTGCCGTGGCGGGGGCGGAGGCGAAGTCGCAATAGCCGCATTTCGCCCGGCAGAACGGGATATGGATGTAAAGGCCCGGCATATACAGATTATAGCGAATAGGCGATGATAAAACGGGGCGAATAAAAACGGGAGCGGCGTAAACCGCTCCCGTCGTCACGTCCCGCCGCCCTTGCGGCTTACTTGGAGTCGTTCTTCTTCATGAACATGTTCAGCATGTCTATCGGCACCGGGAAGATGGTAGTGGAATTATTGTCCGTGGCTATCTCGGTGAGGGTCTGCAGGTAGCGCAGCTGTATGGCCGCGGGGTTCACCGCCATAATGGCGGCGGCGTCGGAGAGCTTCTGGGCCGCCTGGAATTCGCCTTCGGCGTGGATGACCTTGGCGCGGCGCTCGCGCTCGGCCTCGGCCTGGCGGGCGATGGCGCGCTGCATTTCCTGCGGCAGGTCCACGTTCTTGACCTCGACGCTGGAGATCTTTATGCCCCAGGGCTCGGTGTGCAGGTCCAGGATCTCCTGGAGGTTCTTGTTGATCTTGTCGCGCTGCGCGAGCAGGTCGTCCAGCTCCTGCTGGCCGAGCACGCTGCGGAGCGTGGTCTGCGCCAGCTGGCTGGTGGCGTACATATAATTTTCCACGTTGAGCACGGCGGCCTGCGGGTCAACTACCCTGAAGTAGATGACGGCGTTCACTTTGACGGAGATATTGTCGCGGGTGATCACGTCCTGCGGGGGGACGTCGAGCACCACCACGCGGGTGCTCATGCGGAACATCTGCTGGATGCCGGGGATAAGGAAGATCAGCCCGGGGCCCTTTACGCCCGTGAAGCGGCCCAGCGTAAGCGTGACGCCGCGCTCGTATTCGTTAAGGACCTTGATACTGGCGAAAAGTAACACCACCGCGATTATTATTAAGGGAGCCATGGTCATTTCAAACCTCCGTACCCAGAGAGATGTCTTCTTCAGTTCAAGTCTATCAAAGAAGCCGGCGGAAAGCAAAGGCCGCTGGCCCGGGGGTCCGGATATTTTGTATCATATAACAACAGGGTCTTTAATTTTATGAGCAAAAGAAGATTAGCGAGGGAAAACTGCCTGCAGTCGCTTTACAGCTCCGACGTCGCCCATCTGGAGCCCGCTTCCGTGCTCGCCAGTTTCCAGATGGAGGAGTTCGCCGAGGAGCCGAAGGTCTTCGAGTTCTATAAAAACCTTTATTCCACTACCGTTTCCAATATCCCCAAGATAGACGACATAATCAAGAAGACCAGCCTCAACTGGGAGATGGACCGCATGCCGGCCATAGACCGCTCCATCCTGCGCATGGCGGTCTGCGAGATGATGATCCTTACCGACGCCCCCGTGGCCGTCATCATAGACGAGGCCATAGAGCTGGCGAAGAAATATTCGACCGAGAAATCCGGCAAGTTCGTCAACGGCGTGCTGGACGGCATAGCCCGGCAAAATAATTTAGTCAAATGAACGCGAAGAGAGACCCTCTTGCGGAAATAGAGGCGCTCAGGGCCGAAATAAGACGGCACGAGCGCCTTTATTACGTCTCGGACTCGCCGGAGATAGCCGACGGCGAGTTCGACGGGCTGATGAACCGCCTGAAGGCGCTCGAAGCCGCGCACCCCGAATTCTCCTCCCCCGATTCTCCCACCTGCCGCGTAGGCGGGGCCCGCTCCAATACTTTCGCCCCGGTGCCGCACCGCCTCCCGATGCTTTCGCTCGACAACTGCTATTCCCGGGAGGAATTCCTCGAGTGGCACGCCCGCGTAAAAAAAGGCCTTAAAGACGAGCCTTTCGAGATGGTAGTGGAAGCCAAGATAGACGGGCTTTCCTGTTCGATAGAATACGAAAAAGGCCGGCTCGTCAGGGCCTCGACTCGCGGCGACGGCGAGACGGGCGAAGACGTCACCTTAAATGTCCGTACCATAAAATCAGTGCCCATAAGGCTGGACCTCAGCCACGCTCCGGCCCTGTTCGAGGCGCGCGGCGAAGTTTATATGGATAAAAAGGATTTCGAGCGCCTGCGCGAAGAGGCCGTCGCCGCCGGCGAGGAGCCTTTCGTGAACCCGCGGAACGCCGCCGCCGGGTCGCTGAGGCAGAAGGACCCGGCCGTCACCGCCGCCCGCCGCCTGAAGTTCATCGCCCATTCCTACGGCTACCTGGAGGGGATGGTCGAGCCCGATTCCCACTGGGAGTATCTTAATATCTGCCGCGGCCTGGGTTTTAATATCTCGACGCTGGGCAACAGGGTCTGCCGCGGCGCCGAGGAGGTCATGGCCTTTTACGACGAATATTCCGAGAAGCGCTTCACCCTGCCTTACGAAATAGACGGCCTGGTGATAAAAGTGGATTCCCTGAAGCAGCGGGGACAGCTCGGCTTCACCGCGAAGAGCCCGCGCTGGGCCATAGCTTTCAAGTACCCGGCGCAGCAGGCTACCACCACGGTGAAGAACGTTGAGTTCTCTGTGGGCCGCACCGGCGCTATCACCCCTGTAGCCGGGCTGGAGCCCGTAAAATGCGGAGGCGTCACCATCTCCAGCGCCACCCTGCACAATTTCGACGAGATAGAGCGCCTGGGCCTGAAGATAGGCGATAAGGTGGTCATAGAGCGCGCCGGCGAGGTCATCCCTAAAGTGGTCAAAGTCGTGCCGGGAGCGCGCACCGGCTCCGAAAAAGAAATAGTTCCGCCCAAAGCCTGTCCATCCTGCGCCTCCGAGCTTTTCAAAGACGAGGAGGAAGTCGCCCTGCGCTGCGTCAACCCGTCTTGCCCCGTCCAGTTCAAGCGCTCCCTGCTGCACTTCGCCTCGCGCGACGCGATGAATATAGAGGGGTTCGGCGTTTCTTCCACGGAGCAGCTTGTGGACAAGGGCCTTGTGAAGGGCTTTCCCGATATCTACCGCCTCAGAAAAGAGGACCTTCTTGGCCTGGAGCTTTTTAAGGATAAAAAAGCCGATAACCTCCTGGCGCAGATAAACAAGAGCAAAGAACAGCCGCTCTCCCGCCTTATCTACGCCCTCGGCATACGCCATATCGGAGAAAAGAACGCGCGCGTCCTGGCGCAGCATTTTAAAACCATGAAGGCCTTCATGGGCTCCGGCCTGGAGGAATTGGCCCGCGTCAGCGAAGTCGGGCCCGTAATAGCCGAGGCTGTCACCGAATTTTTCAAATCCGTGGCCACCCGGAAGATGGTCTCGGAACTGGGCGAACTGGGGCTGCGCCTCGACGAGCCGGAGCGGAAAAATACCGGCGGTGCCCTCTCCGGGAAGACTTTCGTTTTTACGGGGGAACTGAAGACCATGACGCGCGACGAGGCGCAGGCGAAAGTGCTGGAGCAGGGGGGGAAGGAAACATCGAGCGTCTCCTCTAAAACTTCCTACGTGGTCGTGGGCGAGGCCCCGGGCTCCAAATACGATAAAGCGAAAAAATTAGGCGTGCCCGTGCTTTCCGAAGAGGAATTCATCCGGCTTATTTCCAGTTAAAGGGACGTCAGCGCCCCGGGAGCAGAAAAATGGACTATAAAATTTTAGCGGCCGCCCTGGCTATTTCGGCTCAATGTCCTCTTAAAGCCGCGCCGGCGGTGGAAACCTCCCTTTTGACCGCTGCCCCGCCCAAGGCGGCCAGCCTGAACGAAGTGGTCAAGTTCAGGACGAAAGCCGGCTATCACTTTAACCTGGAAGCCCCGCAGGAATGCGGCGCTTCGGAAGCTTTCGAGATCACTAAGCCTTCGCTGAAGTGCAAATTCGCCGCCGCCGGTGAGCAGATAGTCAGCTTGAAAATCTGCGACGATGGCGGGACGGCCTGCATGTTCGAGGATTTTACCGTGAGGGTGGCTGGCGCGGAGCCGAAGCCGCAGGCCGCCGACGCTGCGCAGGGGCCGAAGGACGTCGGGCTTGAAGGCTTCCTGCTGAACAATCCCGCGGCCGCGCTCGAGCAGGCTAAAAAAGAACATAAGCTGCTGTTCGTAGATTTTTTCGGCAGGTGGTGCCCGCCGTGCAGGGTGATGGAGGACACCGTCCTGACGCACCCGGCCTTCCTCGAGGCCACGCGGGAGATGGTGCGCATCAGCCTCGACGTGGACAGGCCGGAGGTGCGCGAATGGCGCTCCCTCTTCAAGCCCGGCGGCTATCCGACCTACCTAATAGCCGACGCCGAACTGAACGAGATCGGGCGCTGGAGCGGGAGCGGCAACCTCTCGGCTTTTAATTCATGGATCGGAGAACAAGTGCGCTGGAAAGACCAGCCCATCGAAAAAGCCAAGGCCGCCGCCGGCCTGGACGAGGCGGGCAGGCTGCGCGTGGCGAAAAATTATATGGCCGCGGAGAAATGGGCGGAGGCGCGGAAAGCGCTGGCCGGAATAGGCACGCGGACCGCCGCTTACCTGGACGCGCAGGCGCAGATCTCCGGGGCCGAGTCCACCGAAACGGTTAAAATGCTGCCCCTTTACATGGGCTTTATAGACCGCTTCGACGGGCATGACGGCCTGCCTGCGGAGGGCGCGGTGCTGGACTGGATAGCGGCCCTCCATAAACTTGACCCGGAGGCCGCGAAGCCCTACGTCTCCGGCCTGGACGCGCTTATCGAGCGCCTGAATAATTCCAAGGACGCTTTGCAGGAAGGTTATGCTCCCACTGATGTCCTCTACCAGGCGGCCACGGATATGGACGAAGCCGGGCTCGCGGACCTGTCGAACGGACTTTATATCCGCGCGGCCGGGGCTTACGGCGTGCAGGCGGATAAAGCGGAGAAGCCCGAACTCGCAAAGGGCTTGCGGATGTCGCAGGCCCGCTGCCTTATGGGCGCGAAGCTCTACAAGGACGCGGCCGCGGTTTACGGCGGGCTCGCCGAAAAATTCCCGGGCGAGTACGCTTTCCACCGTTCGTACGCAAGTGCGCTGCTGCAGCTGAAGAATTACCCCGAGGCCCTCAAAGAAGCCGGCCTCGCGGTCGACCTTTCCTACGGGGACATTCATTCCAGCGCCGTGATACTGAAAGCCAGGATAGAACTGGCCCAGAAGAACAAAGCCGGGGCGCTTAAGACGATCAAGGACGCGCTTGCTAAGCTGGAGGCCTCCAAGGACAACACTCCCTCGGCTTCGCGCGGCCTTAAGGCCTACCTGAAGGATTTAACCGCGCCCGAGTAAAACGGACCTATGGATAAAACAGCGTACCTGAGCGTTTACGACAAGACCGGGCTGGAGGAATTCGCCCTCGGCCTGGAAGCGCTCGGCTTCGGGATCTACGCCTCCGGTTCCACCTATAAACTTCTGGCCGAGGCCGGCATCGAAGCGGAGGAAGTCCGCTATTCCCCGCCGGTCCCTTACGCCGTCCTTAAAGCAATGTCGGGCCGCTTTCCCGCCGTTTCCGAGAACGGGGTGGAGCTGCCGGGCTTTTACGTAGTGGCCGCGAACCTTTACCCCATTGCCAGCATAGTCGGCCAGGAGGAGTTCGCCATCGGGGAGCTTTCCAGCTATCTTGACCAGGCCAACTCCGCCGTTCTGCGCGCCGCCGCCCGCGATTTCGAGAATGTTATTACGGCGTCCAGCCCGGCGGATTATGCGCCTTTGCTCCTCGCCCTCAAAGAGGCCGGCGGCCTCGAGCCGGAAGTGAAGAAGCAGCTGGCCGCCAGGGCCTGGCAGCACCTGGCCGCTTACGACGCCACCGTGGCGCAGTACCTTTCCGAGACCGGAAACCTGCTGGGCGACGAAGTGGTTCTGAGCCTGAAAAAAGTCTCGGACCTGGAGTACGGGGAGAACCGTCACCAGAGAGCCGCTTTCTACGCCCTCAGCGGAGCCCGCCCGCGCGGCCTAAACGCCGCGAAGACCCTGGCCGGGGCCGGGCTAAACCTCAATCACTACCTGGACCTGGATACCGCCTTCGAGCTCGCCCTCGAATTCGAAGAGCCAGTCTGCGCTATTTCAAAGCATGACAGGCCGACCGGGGTCTGCGCCGCCGGCACGCAGGCGGAGTCCCTGCGCTGCGCCTTAAAGAGCGACCCGGCGGGAGCCGTGGGCGGCACTGCAGCTTTCAACCGGCAGGTGGAGAGCGAGACGGCCTCGGTTCTGGCCGGAACTTTTATCGAAAGCGTGATCGCCCCGGACTACAGCCCCGAGGCCCTTAAAATACTGCGCGCCAAGGAAGGCCTGCGGGTCCTGTCGCTTTCCGCCCCGGTGCTTTCCCCTTACGAGGTGGAGCTGCACTCCGTTTCCGGCGGCGTGCTGATAGAGTCCAAGGATAACAGGCTTTTTTCCTCGGAGCCGGCCTCCGTCGCCAGGCGCAAGCCTTCCGACGCCGAGCTGCGGGCGCTGCTTCTGGCCTGGAAAACCGTCAAATACGCCAAGACCTACGCCGCGGTCCTCGCAGAAGGGCACAATGTCCTGTCCGTCAGCGCCTCGGAAAGCTCCAGCTACGACGCGGTCAGGAACGCCCTCTGGAAAATGCGCGATAAGCGCTCCATCCTGCCGGGCTCCGGCCCGCTGGTTATGGCAGCCGACGCGGCGCTCCCTCTTAAAACGCTGCAGGCCGCCCTGGCCGGCGGCGTCAGCGCGATCATCCAGCCCGGCGGCTGGCAGGACGACGAAGACTGCGTAAAGCTCTGCGACTCCAAGAACGCCGCGATGCTCTTCGCCGGCATCCGCCACTTCAGGCACTAAAACGATAACTTAACCGCGAGATGTAAAGTCGGGGCGGCAAGGGTATGGGCCCGTCGCTCACGGCGTCGCGCACACCGTGCGCGCGCCTCCTCTCTCGGCCCTCGCGCTTATGCAAGCTCGGGCCTCCGAGAGGTCGCTCCGAACCCATACCCTTGCCGCCCCTCCGCTCGACTTTATCGGTCAACGAGTTTCCCGTAAAGGTTGTGATCTGGGCGGAGACCGTGACGATCGGATAAGCAAAACCCTCTCGGAGCCCGACGCTTGCGTAAGCGCGGAGGGCGAGAGCGGGAGTTGCGAGCACGGTGTGCGGGTGACCGCGGCGGTCACTGCAGTGACAACGTTTTTGCGTTCCGGTCGGCACGGTAGGCCGCCCAGCCGCCCGTTGCTTGCTAGTGTAGACGGTTGTGCTTTGCGCTCAGACCCCTATGACACGCCATTGGCCGAGTGTACACCTCTAACGCTTATAATTGTTATAATTTTTAGATGGAAACTCCGGAACCTAAATCTAATTTTATTCGCGAAATTATAGACGCCGACCTCGCCTCGGGCAAGTTCGGCGGCCGCGTTCACACCCGCTTTCCACCGGAGCCCAATGGCTACCTCCATATCGGCCACGCCAAATCCATCTGCCTCAACTCCGGCCTCGCCCGCGACTACAAGGGAAAATTCAACCTTCGCTTCGACGACACCAACCCGTCCAAGGAAGAGCAGGAATACGTGGATTCCATCATCGAGGACGTGAAATGGCTGGGAGGGGATTTCGAGGACCGCCTGCTTTTCGCCTCCGACTATTTCCAGCAGATGTACGACTTGGCCGTGACGCTCGTCAAAAAAGGCAAGGCCTATGTCTGCGACCTGAGCGCGGAAGAGATGCGCAACTACCGCGGCTCGCCTATGGAACCCGGAAAAGACAGCCCGTTCCGGAACCGCTCCATAGAAGAGAACGCCGACCTCTTCGAGCGGATGAAGAACGGGGAATTCCCGGACGGCTCGCGCACCCTGCGCGCCAAGATCGACATGAAGCACCCGAATATCAACCTGCGCGACCCGGCGATGTACCGCATCCTGCACGCCGAGCATCACCGCCAGGGGAACAAATGGTGCGTCTACCCCATGTACGACTGGGCCCACGGCCTGGAAGATTCCATAGAGCAGATAACGCATTCCATCTGCACGCTGGAGTTCGCCGACCACCGGCCGCTTTACGACTGGTTCCTGAACGAGCTGGGCGTCTACCACCCGCAGCAGCTAGAATTCGCGCGCCTGAACCTTAGCAATACCGTGCTCAGCAAGCGCAAGCTGCTCGAGCTGGTCAGGGACAACCACGTGAGCGGCTGGGACGACCCGCGAATGCCTACAATTTCCGGCTTCCGGCGCCGGGGCTACACTTCTTCCTCCATCCGCGCTTTCTGCGAGGAGATAGGCGTGGCCAAGTTCAACAGCATCATAGATATCTGGGTGCTCGAGAATTCTATCCGCAACGAACTGAACAGGACCTCGCCCCGCGCTATGGCCGTGCTGCGCCCGCTCAAGCTGGTGATAACCAATTATCCGCAGGACCAGGTCGAGGAGATGGAGACGGCTAACCACCCCGACGACGCGGCCGCGGGAACGCGCAAAGTTCCTTTCTGCCGCGAAATCTACGTGGAGCAGGACGATTTCAAGGAAATCCCGCCGAAGAAATTCTTCCGACTGACCCCCGGCCAGGAAGTGCGCCTGCGCTCGGCCTATATAATCAAATGCGAAACGGTCGTAAAGGACGCCTCCGGAAATGTCACCGAAGTCCATTGCACCTATGACCCGGCCACCCGCGGCGGGAACGTGCCCGACGGGCGCAAAATAAAGGGCACCATCCACTGGGTTTCGGCACGGCACGCGGTCCCGGCGCAGGTGCGGCTCTATGACGCTCTCTTCACCAAGCGCAACCCCGACGACGTGGAAGAGGGCCGCGACTATAAAGAGAATATGAACCCCGCTTCGCTGGAAGTGATAAACAGCGCTTACTGCGAGCCCGCTTTGAAGAACGCAGCCGCCGGCGCCCACTTCCAGTTCGAGCGGCTCGGCTATTTCTTCGCCGACCCGAAGGATTCAAAGCCCGGCGCGCCGGTGTTCAACCGCACCGTCACGCTGAAGGACACCTGGGCCAAGATAGAGCAGAAGGATCCGGCGGCCAAATAGCGGCAGGCAGACCGACTTATGAAACGCATAAAGAGCATAATCCTTTTTTACAACTCCAAAAGCAGCAAAGCGGTGGGCTACGCTTCCGCCGTTGAGCGCAAACTGCGCGGCGCGGGGGTCAAGGTTCAGAGGGTCTGCGTTAACGACGCCTGCTGCGATATAAGGAACGCGGACGCTGCGGTTACCGTCGGAGGCGACGGCACGGTGCTTTACGCCGCCCGCCACGTTATAAAGCGCGGCATCCCGGTGCTGGGCATAAACGCCGGCGGCCTGGGCTTCCTGAGCGGCATGGAGCAGAAGGAATTCATGAAAAGCGCCGGCCTTTTCCTGGCCGGCGGGTTCAGCAAGATCAAGCGCAGCCTGCTTTCCGTAAGCGTGAGCCGCGGGCGCACAACAGTTTTCGGCCCTCTTCCCGCGCTGAACGACGCGGTGATACGCAGCCCCGAGGCGCGCGCCTTTACGCTGCGGGCCTCCTACGGCCGCCAGTTCCTGTCGGAGTATTTCGGCGACGGGCTTATCATTTCCACCCCGAGCGGCTCTACGGCCTACAGCCTGGCCGCCTCCGGACCGATCGTGTTGCCGGACCTGGAGGTTTTTCTCCTTTCCCCGATCTGCCCGCACACCCTGACCCACCGCCCCATAGTCCTTTCCGCGAAGGAAGAGCTGGAGGTCACCGTGGTCGGAGGCCGCTCCGGGCCGCAGCTTATGTCCCTCTCCATCGACGGGCAGGAAAACTTTATCCTGGAGCCCGGAGATATAGTCAGGGTCCTGAGGCACCGGCGCAGTTTCGAGATGCTTGCGCCCGACGGCTTTTCCTATTTCGATATCCTCCGCCGCAAACTGAGCTGGGGGGAGAGATAGGCGGTAAGCATGCTGAAGAAACTTTCCATAAAGAATTTCGCGGTAATAGAAGCCCTGGAGCTGGAGCCGGCGCCGGGACTTAATATTTTCACGGGCGAGACCGGGGCCGGCAAATCCATAATAATTTCCGCGCTCGGCTTCCTGCTGGGTGAGCGCTCCGGGTCGGATATCCTGAGGCCCGGCGCCGCTTCCGCCGAAGTGGAGGGGACGTTCCTCGTAGAAAATCTGCCCCCGGCCCTGGCAGAGCGCTGGGGCGTGAAGTCCGGCGCCGTGGTCATACGCCGCCAGGCCGACGCTAAAGGCCGCACCAAGGCGGCTATAAACGGTTCGCCGGCCACGCTTGCGCAACTTTCGGAGCTGGGCGGCTTCCTGGTGGATTTCCACGGCCAGAACGAGCACCAGAGCCTGCTGAAGCCGGAAACGCAGAGGGATCTGCTGGACCGCTACGGCAAACTGGAGAGAGAGGTAAAATCGGTCTTAGAAGCCTGGCAGGCGGCCCATTCGCTTGAGGAGAGTCTCAACGCCGTTTCGATGTCGGAGGACGAGCGCGCCCGCCTGCTCGACTTGTACCGCTTTCAGCTTAACGAGATAGAAGCCGCGAATTTAAAAGAAGGCGAGGAGGAGGAGCTGGAAGCTCTCTGGCCCCGCCTTAAGAACTCCGAGAAACTTTTCACCCTTTCAGGGGAAACGCACGCTTTTGTGGACGACGCCGCGGGGAATGCCGAAAAGGCCGCGGAGAAAATAAAGGCGCTGTCGGCTATCGACCCTTCAGCGGAGCGCCTGACCGCGAGGCTGGCTTCGGCGGCGCTGGAGCTGCGCGACCTCTCCTGCGAGCTGCGCTCCTACGGGAAAGGCGTGCATTCCAATCCTTCCGAGGTGGACCGCTGCCTTTCCCGACTTGAAAAGTTCAAGACCCTTAAAAAGAAATACGGCGCCGATATCCCCGCGGTGCTGGCCAAAGCCGCGGAACTCCGCGCCAAGGTAAACAGCCTCGAAGATCTGACGCTGGACCGCTCCGAGCTGGAGAAGAAACTGGCCGCGGCCCGCGGCAAGCTGGAAAAAGCCGCGCTGGCCCTGCACGAAAAACGGCTGGCGGCGGCCAAAAAACTTTCGGCCGAGATACTTAAAGAGGCCCAGGGTCTCGGTTTCAAGGAAGTGCGCTTCGACGTTGACGCCGCCTACGACGAGGCGGCCATCGCCTCCTCAGGCGGCGACTCCGTGGAATATCTTTTCACCGCCAACCCGGGCTACCCGCTTCGGCCGCTTCGCTATACGGCCTCCGGCGGAGAGATGGCGCGCATCATGCTAGCTCTTAAGACCGCTCTTTCCCGCGCGGACCGCATAGGCGCCCAGGTCTTCGACGAGGTGGACGCCGGCGTAGGCGCGGTCACCGGCCGCCTGGTGGGGGAAAAACTCGCCCGGCTGGCGGCCGATAAACAGATCTTCTGCATCACCCATCTGCCGCAGGTGGCGGCTTTCGGCGGGGCGCATTTCTTCGTCGAGAAAGCCGTTAAGAACGGCGTTTCCGCCGCCGCCGTGAACCGTCTCGACCCCTCCGCCCGCGAGCGCGAGATCGCCAGGATGCTGGGCGGAAAGAAACAATCCTCGGAACTGGGGCTCAAACACGCTAAAGAGCTTCTGGAAGAAAGCCAAAAGTAAGTCAAGCATCGGAAATAAAGGAAACATATGAACCGCGTCAGATTTGCTCCCTCCCCCACCGGCCACCTCCACATCGGCGGCGCCCGCACCGCGCTTTTTAACTATCTTTTCGCCAAAAAAGTCGGCGGGACTTTTATCCTGCGCATCGAGGACACCGACGAAGACCGTTCGACCGCCGAGTCCGTGAAGTCTATTTACGAGAGCATGCGCTGGCTGGACCTGGCCTGGGACGAGGGCGTCATGGCCGACGGCACGGAGAAGGGCGCCTACGGGCCCTACGTGCAGAGCGTGCGCGAGTCGCAGGGGATCTACCGCAAATACGCGGACCAGCTGATAGCGGAAGGAAAGGCGTACCGCTGCTACTGCACGCCCGAAGAGCTGGACGAGGTGCGCAAGAAAGCGGCGCTGGAGAAGCGCCCGCTCACTTACGGCGGCCGCTGCCGGAACCTTACCGAAGAGCAAAAAAAGGAGTTCGAAGCCCAGGGCCGCAAGTCGGTGGTGCGCTTCCGCATGCCCGACGCCGGCTTCACCGGCTGGCACGACCTGATCCACAAGGACGTGAAGTTCGAGAATAAGCTGCTCACCGATTTCGTGATGCTGAAAACTTCCGGCTACCCGACCTACAACTTCGCCTGCGTCGTGGACGACCACCTGATGGAGATCTCCCACGTGATCCGCGGCGACGACCACATCTCCAACACCCCGCTGCAGATCTGTCTTTACAATGCGCTTGGCTGGAAACTGCCGGAATTCGCCCACCTTTCGATGATCCTCGGGCCCGACGGGACCCGCCTCTCCAAGCGGCACGGCGCTACCAGCGTTGGCGAGTACCATAAGCAGGGCTACCTGTCAGAGACCATGAAGAACTACCTGGCCCTGCTGGGCTGGTCGAACGCGGAAAGCCAGCAGATCTTCAAGAAGGGCGAGCTGGAAGAAAAGTTCGACCTCAAAGGCTGTCAGAAGAGCCCCGCGATCTTCGACCCGGTAAAGCTGGACTGGATGAACGGCGAATATATCCGCCTGCTTCCTAAAACTGAAATGCTGGACCTGGTCATGCCCTACATAAAAGAGTCGGGCCTGGATACTTCCGCGAGCAAGGTTCCGCTCATCGATATCGTGGCGCTGGAGCAGGAGAAATGCAAGCTCCTTTCGGAGCTCCCCGGCAAGATAGAGTTCTTCTTCAAAGACCCGGTCTACAACCCCGAAGCCGTTGAAAAGACCCTTAAGGCCCCTGAAGTCCCGAAAATACTTAGCGGGATAAAAGAGGCTTACGCCGCCCTGCCCGAGTTCAAGGAAGCCGCCATCGAAGCCGCCACCCGCGCTTTCGCCAAGGCCAATGCCCTCAAAGCCGGGCAGGTCTTCCACCCCGTCCGCGTAGCCCTCTCCGGCCGCGCCGAAGGCCCCACCCTCTTCAGGATGATAGAGTACATAGGCAAAGAAGAATCACTGAAGCGGCTCGATAAAGCGCTGACGCTTATTTAAATACTTAGTTGGCTGGCGGCCTACCGTACGGGCCGGAACGCAAAACGCGTTCGGGCACACCGTGCCCTCACTCCGTGTTCGCCCGCCGGGCTATGCAACCGGCGGGCTCTCCGAGGGTTTTGCTAACCCGGCCCGCACGGTCTCCGCCAGGCTTTTTGTTGTAACAGAGAGGGATTAGTCTTTGCAAGTGAGTGGAGGGGAGACCACAGGGGCCAGGTTAGCAAAAGCCCCTCGGAAGGCGAGGCTTGCGTAAGCGCCGAGCCTGAGAGCGGCAGGCGCGCGCACGGTGTGCGCGACGCCGGTTTTGCGATCTGGCCCCTGTGGTAGGCCCCGACTTCGCTTCTCGCGGTCCCCATCCCTCTTCATAGGGGGAAACCGGCCCGGGTTCTGTGTAACAATTTTGCCACATTCCTGTATTAAATCCTAAATAGGGAAAAGGTAAACTTTCCTTGTAATGAAATACTGGTTCTACTCGGAAGGCAATATCCTCGGCCCGTACGATCCGGCAGAAATGCTGGCTCTTCCCGCTTTTGCCGACGAAAGCCTGGTCTGTCCCGAGAGCGCCACCGGCGACAACCCAGGCGACTGGCGCCCCGCCTCGCAGGTGGGGGAGATAGCCGCCGCCATGAGCTTCGGCGCCGGCCGCACCATCACCGCTAACGCGGTAGCGGGGGCTTACGAATACGAGACCGGCTTCAGCTCCGCCGTAAATTATTTCGAGAACAAAGAGCCCTCCCCCGGGGCTTCTTACGGGGAACTCCTCGACACCATAGACAATATCCTCGGCGCTTATAAGGATGGCCCCTCCGCTCCCGGCAGACCTCCCGAAACTGATTACGACCTGGCCGAGAAGTTCGATATCCGCCTCTCCCATATACAGGAAGAGCTTGAAGCCGCCCGCTGGGAGAAGAACCTGCTGCTCGAAAAGATCCGCGCGAAGGACAATGAGGAGAAGAGGAACCGCGAGAAGATAGCCGAGCTTGAAGCCCGCCTTAAAAGCGAGATCGGCAAGACCCATGAAGGGTCCAGAGAGCTCGAGCAGGTGCGCCACCTGGCCGACCTCAAGGAAAAAGCCGAGACGGTGCGCCAGATAGAGGAGATAAAGAAAGAAGAGCTTGAGCTCTCCCGCGATATCCCGCCGGTCAAGCGCCTCGGCCAGCCCGCCGAAGCCGCCCCCTCGCAGTCCGGCGCCGCCCAGCCGGCCAATGAATTTCAGGCGCTTAAGCCCCAGTCTCTTTCCGAAACCCGCCAGCCCGAGGAAAAGCCCGGTCCTAAAATAGAGGTCAAATCGTTTAAGAGCATGTCCCGCAGCTCGGAGGTGAAACTCGAGACCTCCCTTGGCAAGGAGCTGAAGGAAGAGGCCGATGACGCCGGGCTTACCAGCCGCAAATTCAGGAGCCTGGGTCAGACCCAGCCGCCTGCCTACGCCTACAGCGGCTCCCATCATGACAAACCCCTGCCCGGCCCCGAAGCCGCTCCCCCCGGAGCGTTCAAGCCCCAGGAGACTTTCGAGCCCCTTCCCCAGCAGGCTGGCGGCATCGTTTACGATTTTACCGTAGTTACCGCCAAGCAGCCGGAGACCTCGCAGCAGTTCCAGATAGAGACCCGCTACGAAGCTCCGGCTTATCAGCCCCCGCAGGCGCAGCCCCAGGCGGCAAAGCCGCCCGCTTATGATTTCGGCGCGGCGCAGCCCGCGCCGGCTCCGGCGCAGCAGCCGGCTCCCGCCCAGCAGCAGGCCCCTGTCCAGTACAAAGCTCCCCAGATAAATCAGGGCTTCCAGTTCCAGCCCATGTCCCAGACGATGGGCAATCAGCCGGCCCCGGCGCAGCAGCCTGCTCCGGCCCGGCAGCCCGCGCCGGCTCCCCGCGCAAGCGCGCCCGAGCTCCAGGCAGCTTCACCTTCGGGCCAGCCTTCATCCGCCGCTATTCCCGCTTCCCAGGAAAAGGCGGCCGCCGCTTCAGAATCTCCCGATACTACGATGCGCGTGCCGGTCCCCAATTCAAAAGGAAAGCCGGACGCGAAAGCGCCCGACAAGCCGAAGAGAAAGGGGGGCAGGTCGGCCTTCCTGGCCATACTCGTGGTTTTCGGTTCGATGGCAGCCGGCGGCCTCGGTTACTTCTTTATGGGCGAGGGCCTGAGCTTTTCCGAATTCTCAATGCTTAATCTCGGCAGCAAGAAAAAGCCCGCGTCCATGGACAGCCAGCTCGAAGCTAAGGCCGCTCCCGCGCCCGCCCCTGTACAGCAGCAGGCGCCGGAGCCTGAGCCCCAGCCGGCCCCGCAGCCCGCTCCCGCCCCGGTCGAGAAACCGGCGAGCGAGAACATCAAAAAAGCCCTCGATATCGTTAAGGGCTATAAGCTTTCCGGCGGCCGCGGCAACATCGCCACTTGGTTCGCCAACTCTTTCCTTTCAAGCTCCTCCGGCGGCGCGAACGAGGAGTGGACCGCGACCCCCCTGCACGGCGACATACTCGTAGTTCAGTACCGCCTGCTCAGGCCCAGGCAGGAGCCGCTGATCTACCAGTTCGAAGTCGATGCGGCAAAGCGCGATATCGTGCGCGGTATAAACAATAACGCCATAGAGCTCCTTGATCTGTCCTCGAAAGAAAAAACGGCCAGCGCGGCTCCCGCGAAAAAGCCCGCGCCCAAACCTAAGGCGCGCAAAACTGCCGGGCGCGGGGAGATCCCCATCCTCCCGCTGCCTGATGCCCCGCCCTCCGGAACCCAGGCGGAGCAGGACCCTACCGGGTTCGAGACTTCCCCGGCCGAGGGCTCGGAGCAGGTAAAATACCTCAAGGCCCAGGAATCCGACGAAGAGCTGTTTTAACCCGGGATTTTCCAGTGCGCGCGACAGGCGCGGGATACTGGCCGGGGCCCCCGGTTAAATCACGGGTCCTGCCCGCTAAAAACTATCCTTGATAATAATAATAAAAATGGTAAAATACTGCAGTTAAGGGCGGGGCTGAGCGTCAGGAGCGGGGCTTTGTAAATTTTCGGTCCAGCGGGCTTTTTTTAGGAGCTATCTTTATGGTAACAATGAGCGAGCTGTTTATAATGATGCATGAAAAGAACGCATCCGACCTCCACCTTACCGCCGGCGCCACCCCGATGCTCCGCATCGACGGGGACCTCGTGCAAACCCCGTTCGAAAAGCTTACCCCGGAAATGTGCCAGACGCTGATCTTCTCGCTGATGACGGACGCCCAGCGGCAGCGCTTCGAGGCCACCAACGAACTCGACTTCGCCTTCGGCATCAAGGGCATGGGCCGCCTGCGCATGAACGCCTACCGCCAGCGCGGCGTCGTCGGCGCGGCCATCCGCTCCATCCCCAGCAAGTACAAGACTTTCGAAGAACTGAACCTGCCCCCGGTCGTTTATGAGCTGATGAAGATGACCAAGGGCCTGCTCCTGATAACCGGCCCTACAGGCTCCGGCAAATCCACCACGCTGGCCTCGATGATAGACTACCTCAACGAGCACCGCAACTACCATATCATCACCGTCGAGGACCCCATCGAGTACGTGCACACGCACAAGAAGAGCATCGTCAACCAGCGCGAAGTCGGCGCCGACACCGAAACTTTCGGTGCGGCCCTTCGCCACGTGCTTCGGCAGGACCCCGACGTCATCCTGATCGGCGAGTTGCGCGACCTGGAGACCATCGGCGCCGCCCTGAACATCGCCGAAACCGGCCACCTGGTGCTGTCCACGCTGCACACCTCGGACGCCGCCCAGACCATCAACCGCATCATCGACGTTTTCCCGCCGCACCAGCAGGAGCAGATCCGCGTGCAGCTCTCGTTCGTCCTGCAGGGCGTGTTCGCCCAGCAGCTGCTGCCTATGGCCAGCGGCACCGGCCGCACGCTGTGCTGCGAGGTTCTTATCGCCAATTCAGCCGTCCGGAATTTGATCCGCGAGCAGAAGATCGAGCAGATCCCGACCATCATCCAGACGGGCGGCAAGTATGGCATGGTCACAATGAACCAGTCGCTCGTGGACCTTTACAAGAAGCAGAAGATCAGCTACCAGGAAGCCGTGACGCGCTCGTCCGATCCCGAGGACCTGAAGAAGCTGCTGCAGAAGACCCTTTCAGTTACGAGCTGAGCGTCGGGGGGGAGTAAAAGGACCAGGGGGCAAGCGTCCGCTTACCGCCTGGTCCCGGCGGTTTACCAATTATGCAATTTGCCTATAAAGCCAAGGAAGCGGGCGGCAAGGTCAAGGAGGGCCAGGTAGAGGCCCCCGACCAGAAAGCCGCCATGGCCCGGCTGCGCGAGCAGAAGCTGTCCGTTATAGAGATAAAGCAGTCCGCCGCCAAAAAAATTAAAAAAGGCAAGGTCGACAGTAAGGACGTCGTCATGTTCTCCCGCCAGCTCTCCACGCTGGTGTCCGCCGGCGTGCCCATCGTGCAGGGGCTCAACATCCTCGAGGCCCAGGCGGAAAGCCCCGCCTTCAAATACGTGGTTGGAGCGCTGCGCACCGATATCGAGGCCGGCCTTTCCATAGCCGACGCCATGGGGAAGCACCCGCAGGCCTTTACCGAGCTTTATGTTGCCATGATCAAGGCCGGCGAGGTGGGCGGTATCCTGGATACCATCCTCGAGCGGCTTTCCGGCTTCCTGGAATCAGCCGAGCAGCTGAGGGCCAAGGTAAAGAGCGCGCTTATGTACCCCACGGTCGTATTCAGCGCGGCCGGTATCATCACTATCTTCCTGATAGTTTTCGTCATCCCGATCTTCAAGGATATCTTCGGCAGCTTCGGCGCCGAACTGCCCATGCTGACGCGCGTTATCATAGGGATCTCCGACTTCCTGCGCGCCAAGCTGCTTTATATGCTGCCTTTCATAGGCGGCGGCGTCTGGCTGTTCAAGAAGTGGTCGAAGACCGCGAAGGGCCAGGAGAAGATCGACGAGATCACGCTCAAGTTACCCGTTTTCGGCATCCTGCTGAAGAAGGTCGCCATAGCCAAATTTACACGCACGCTGGGGACGCTTATCAAATCCGGCGTGCCGATCCTGCAGGGCCTCGAGACGGTCGCCAAGACCTCCGGCAATAAGGTCATAGAGCGGGCCATCAATTCCAGCCGCGACTCCATCAAAGAGGGCGGCCGTATTTCCGACCCCCTGAAAAAAGCCAATATTTTCCCGCCGATGGTCATCCAGATGATAAGCGTCGGAGAAGAGACCGGCGGGCTCGATAACATGCTGAACAAGATCGCCGACTTCTACGACCAGGAAGTCGATACCGCCGTAAAGGGCCTGACCTCCATGATAGAGCCCATCATCATCATCGTCCTTGGCTTCGTGGTCGGAACCATCGTCATCGCCATGTTCATGCCCATGTTCGCCCTGGGCGACATGGTCGGTTAAAGCTTTCCGCCAAAATAAAAAGCCCGGGCTTCCCCGGGCTTTTTTATTCGGTCTTCTAAATAGAGGGGCAGGCTCCTGGTTTGTTTATATAGCTCTCGCGGAAGAGGGTCTGGAACTCTACGGCCTGGGGCTCGTAGCCCGGATCGTCCAGCGACAGGTCCCAGCCGCGGTACCTGTGCTGGATATAATGCACGAACTCATGGGCCAGCGAGTCGTCCATCGCCCGTCCGTGCTCCGCGTACCACGCCGCTTCGTCCATGAGGTAGATCTCGTTCCTGTCCCAAACGTAAACATTAGTAAGTTGGGCGGGGCGCTGCCCCCACTGCGGCTCGACCGCGTCCTGGAACTGTTTGAGGGGCACCGAGCTTTCAAAAAATATTTTAGGCAGCGGAATGTCGGGCCGGTATTTCTGTTCCATCATTCCGGCGACCGCTTTAAGTACGCACTCCGGAGCGTATCTGAGTTCCGCGGGCTTCGCGGCGGAAACTTTTGACATTGGGGCGCGCGACAGTACAAGTATGGGGCGAGGCTCTTCCGCTTTAGGCCAGCTTAGGTCCGGATAGATGTCCAGCAGCTGCTTTCCTGCGGGGCCAGGAATATCCGCGACTCGGGAATCATCCTGGCAGGCGTGCGCCGGGGTCAGGAACAAGGGAAAAAATACAAGGGCCGAAACCGCAATATTTTTGATTTTCATGTCCGTGCCTGCCTGCTATATTGGCTTCAATCAGAGTTTAATGTCCGCTCCGGAATTTGTCAAGTGCCGCCGCGGCCGCGCTACGCCGAGCCCTCTTATAAAGTCTTTTCTTTTTTGAGGAGGGCCAGCTTGGCCTTCAGCCCGCCGGGGGCGGAGAAGCCGCCGAGGCTCCCGTCGGACTTGATAACCCGGTGGCAGGGAACTGTCGGCGCGAAAGGGTTTTTCCCCAGGGCCGAGCCTACCGCCCGCACCGCGCCGGGCCTTCCTATCTGTTCCGCTATCCACTTGTAGCTGCGGGTCTGTCCCGCCGGGATCCTCATGCAGGCCCGCCAAACCGCCTGCTGGAAAGGCGTGTAAGCCTTCATTTTCAGGAGCGCTTCCTCTTTCTTCATCATCCCTCCAGTTCCGCCCTGCCCCGCAGCTTGCGGTGATAGGTTACCCCGAAGCGGTGCGCTTCGTCGCGCAGCGCCTGCAGGAGCCGGAGTCCCGCGTGCGCCCGGTCGAGCAGCAGCGGCAGCGCCCGCCCCGGCATAAAGATCTCCTCGAGCTTTTTAGCCAGGCCTATGACAGGGATCTTCAGCCCGGCCGCGCGCAGCGCCTTCATCGCCGCCGCCAGCTGCCCCGGTCCGCCGTCTATCAGCAGCAGGTCCGGAAGGGCTTCCTCTTTTTTCTTCAGCTGGGCGAGTCGGCGGCCCACTATTTCCTCCATCATTGCGAAGTCATTGCCGCCTTCGGGGGTGTTCTCGAAATTGATCCTGTATTTGCGGTAATGCGCCGTGTTCTTTTCCCCGTTTATAAAGCATACGGAGGAGCCGACGGCCTGTTTGCCGAAAAGGCTGGAGGTGTCGAAGGCTTCGATATGGACCGGGGGGCGGGCCAGCCCGAGCGCCGCCTTAAGCGAGGTGACAGAGCCCGTGCGGCCGGTGGCCTGCTGCAGGAAATCCTGGTCCAGCTTGTGCACCAGGACGCGTTCCTCCATGTGGGAGAAAGCGTCAAGGAAGTCACGGTACGTCGCGGCTTCCTCGTAGCTCAGCTTCGCGGCTGCGCGTTCCATCCTGGCATTGAAGGCGAGGCGGAGCTTTTCGTAATCCCCCTTCAGGAAGTCCGCGACCCGCGCGACCAGCGCGTTATAGGCCGCTTTCGAGATCCTGCCGGCGCAGGGCGCGGTGCACTGCCCGGTATGGAAATAGAGGCAGGCCTTTATCTTGCGCTCGTCCAGCGGCTTCGCCAGCGAAAAATCCCAGCGGCAGCGGCGGAGGTTGATGAATTTTATGCGCCAGAGATAGGCCGTGAGTTTTTTGAGCGGCTCCACTTTAGGGAAGGGGCCGAAGTAGCGCCCGCCGTCCCTCGTTTTCCTGCGCGTGAAGAGCAGGCGGGGGAAATCCCCGCCGGTGAGCTCCAGGTACGGGTAGGTCTTGGAGTCCTTCCACATCTCGTTGAAGAAGGGCTGGAGGCCGTGGATAAGCTGGCGCTCGGTCAGGAGGGCCTCCCGCTCGCTGGCCGAAGCGATATAGTCTATGCTGCGGATGAGGGCCACGAGGTTGGGGATCTTTCCCCTGGTATCCGACGGGTTCTTCCTGAAATACTGCGCTACGCGGTGGCGCAGGTTCTTGGCTTTGCCTACGTAAAGCACCGTGCCTGTCGCGTCGCGCATCAGGTAAACTCCCGGGCCGTCAGGTAAATGCGTGAGGTCCATGGTTTTAGAACTTGCCGCCCGTAACTAAATTTCTTTCTTCCACTTTAAGGAGCCTGAGGGCTGTGAAATAAACGGCTACCGCGGCCGGCACCGAGACTACCGTTACCGCGAGGGGGCCTGCGGGAGCCAGGAGCTCCCGCAGCGCGAGCGCGGCCAGGGCGCAGGCGGCCGCCGCCAGCGAAGGACGGAAAAGCGGCATGGTCAAAGGGCTGAAGCCGGCTTCCCGCTTAAGCGCGAAAAGGAAAGCGAGGGCCGCGGCCCAGGAGCTCAGGGAGGTTGCCAGCATCAGGCCTCCCGCGCCCATCGGCCGCATCAGAAGGAGGCACAGCAGGGCGTTCAGGGCCAGCTGTCCCGAGATTATCGCTATGGGCGCTTTCTGCCTGCGCATCGCGTACAGGGCCGAGGCGGCCACTTTATTCAGGCCGTAAGCGGGCAGGCCCAGCGCCAGCCAGAAAAGCGCCCGCGCCGTGACCAGGCTCTGCTCCGGCAGGAATTTCCCGTGTTCGAAGAGCGCCCTGCAGACGGGCAGGGCCGTAACGGCGATGCCCAGCGCGGCCGGCAGCATTATGAGCCAGGAAGCCGTAAGCGCCGGCTTCAGCCTCCGCCTGAAACCTTCGGCGTCCCCGGCGGCCGACCTCGCCGCCAGCTCTGGCAGCGACAGCGTAGCCGCGGCCGCCGCGAAAAGGGAAACGGGGAACTGCACCAAGCGGGCGGAATTGTAGATGGCGGTGATGGAACCCGGCTCCAGGAAGCTGGCGTACATCGTGTTTATCAGCATGGAAACCTGGTCCTGGGCCAGCGTCAGGGCCGCTGGCGCCGCGGCCATCAGGGCGGGGGCCGCCCCGAGGTTTTTCAGGGGATTATTGAACGCCAGCCCGTACCCCTCGCGCCGGAGCAGCGGGAGCAGCGCCATGACCTGCAGCAGGCCCGATGCCGAAGCAGCGGCCGCGACGAGGATTATCTTCCCGCGCGCGTCCAGCCCGCCGAACAGCCCGAAATGAAAAGCCGTCAGCAGGGCTATTACGGAAACGGAAAACGCGGCTGGAGCCAGCGCCGGCAGGAAGAATTTCCGCGCCGAATTAAGCGCGGCCGTGAAAAGCGCCGCCGCGTTCACGAAGACCAGGTGCGGCATGAAGACCGCGGCGAGCAGCGCCGTGAGTTCAAGCTGGCCGGGAGAGGAGCGGAAGCCCCGGGCCGCCAGCAGGACCAGTTCCTGCCGGAAGAGTATGCCGGCGGCGGCGATCAGGGCGGAGCTCCAGAAAATAATCGTCCAGGAGGAGGAGAAGAATCCCTGCGCGGCGGCTTTCCCGCGCGTTTTTTCTTTTTCGAGGAGGGGGATGAAGACGGCGTTGAGCGCGCCTTCGCCCACGGTGCGCCGGAAAACGTTCATCAGCCGGAAAGCCGCGTAGTAAGCGTCGGCCAGGGCGCCGCCGCCGAAAAAAGCCACCAGCAAAGCGTCGCGCGCGTAGCCGAGGACCTTGGTTATCAGCCCGGCTCCCGCCATCCCGGACAGGCCCCTCGCGAATGCGCCGTGCCCTTCCGGCGCGGCTTCTTCGCTGTTCGTCCCAGCGCGGGTATTTGCTTTTTCTGGCATAGAATGATAAACTATCGTTACTATGGCAAAACTAAAGACCGGAAGACATACCAGCGCTATAAAAGCCTGGCGCAAATCAGAAAAGCTGGCCTCCAAGAACAGAGGCGTAAAAACCAGGATTCACGACACCGCGAAAGAGTTCGGAACTCTCGTCGCCAAGAAGGACATGGAGGGCGCGCAGAAAATGCTGCCCAAAACCTATGCCCTGCTTGATAAAGCCGCGAAGACCGGCACTATCCACTGGAAAGCCGCCGCGCGGAAGAAGTCCCGCCTCGCCGCGCGCATAAAGTCGATAGCCCAGAATCCTTCCGTTAAATAACTTTCCCTTAAAAAGAAAGAGCGGACCCCGGCGCAGTCAGCCGGGGTTCTGCTATTTGGCTCCGGTTATCTCGAAGGCCAGCTGCTTGATCACCAGGCCCGGGTCCCGCTTCGAGGAGGACTTCAGCAGCTCCTCGGCTTCCAGGCAGCGCCTCAGGGAGCGCAGCAGCTTTTCCTCTGTATAAGCTCCCGCGTCGCGCAGAGCAGCGTGGTACTGGCCTGGCGACATGCCGGCCTGGTAGCAGGCGCCGGGGCCCTCGCCCGCGGCGGACAGGCGCTTGACTTTAAGGAGGCGTTCCACCGAGCGCGAGATCTGCGACAGCAGGGCCAGGGGCTCGGCGCCGGAAGCCAGCATGCCGGCGGCGGCCTGCGCGGCCTGGGCGGGGCGCTTCGCGCAGACGGCGTTTGAAAGTTCGAAAGGGTTCTGCGTGCGGGCGAAGCCGGCCAGCGCCAGCGCGTCGTCAGGGTTGAAGACCCTGTTCTGCCCGTGCATATAGATGGCGATCTTCTCCGCTTCTCCGTCCAGCGTGACGGAATCCGTGCCAAGCAGCTCCACCAGCGTTTCCAGCGCTTCCCCGTCCGTCTTCACTCCGCCCGCGAGAAGCACGGTATTGAGGTGCTCCACGGCCTGGGCGGGGGACATCGGGTTGAAATTGACTATAGCGCACTCCGCCCCGAGCGCGGCGGGGATGGGGTCCGCTTTCTCGCGCGGCCAGTCGGACAGCAGGAGCAGGCAGGCGCTGGGGCAGGGGTTTTCAAGGTAGGCCAGCAGGGCCTTCATCGGTTCTTTTTTGAGTTTTTCCACCCGCTTCAGCGCCACGAAGCGCACCTCGGCCAGCATCGGAGAGGTCTGCGCCTCGTCCAGGGCCTGGGCGATGTCAGTGGTTTCGGAGTCCCTCACCGAGAAGTTGAACGACTCCGGCTTGAAGATAGCTTCGAGCCGCTTCAGGGCCGACTCCTTCATAGCGGTTTCCTCGCCGCATAGATAGTACACGGGGCGGGTTTTGCTTTTGGCCCATTCGTCGGCCAGCGCTTTCGGTGTTAAGGTCTGCATAGTTAAGGCGCTTCGCCTCTATCTGCCGTTAAGCGTTCCGGACGACTGCTGCACTTCCGGGTTCCCGGGGATCTTTTTCTGCGAGGCGCTGGAGACCGAGCCGAAGCCGGAGACCGTCCGCAGCACTACGTCCTTGGCCAGGATCTCCCACAGGGCTTCCCTGGCCTGCTCCTCGGTAAGGCCGCCGGGCAGGTTGGCGGCGGAATACATCTTGGTGACCTGGAGGGCGGGCTCCTCCCAGAGGTAGCGGTTCTGCTCGCGGTCCAGCAGGCGCAGGCCCGCTATCACGTTAAGCTTGTAGACCGTGGGCACCAGGTTCACGTCGTATTGTATAGGCGTCAGGATATAGTGGCTTATCTCTCCCACTATCACCCCCTGCGCCGCGTTCTCGGGGGACACCAGGTATTCCCCGTTCTTCAGGAATTCGTCTATCACTTTCAGCGTTATCTTTTCTTCCAGCCCGAACTGCTGCGTCTTGTTGGCGAAAGGGCGTACGGCGATGCGCTTGATGTAGATCGGCAGTTTCTGCTCCGCCGGCTTGTAGACTATATCCGGGCTTGTCTGGCACGCGGCGAGCCCTACCGCCGCTATTAGAAATATCAGTTTCTTCATAATTCCCCCGTAACTCCGGCCGCTACTTGACCACGATGCTTACCAGGCGGCCAGGAACCACTATTACCTTCAGCACGGTTTTGCCCGCCGTATGGGGCGCCGCGGCCTCGAGGGCCAGGCGCTTGATCTCTTCCTGCGGCGTGGTTTCTTTCACGCTGAGCCGCTCTTTAACTTTCCCGTTCACCTGTACCGGGATCTCTATCTCGCGCGAGGCGATCACGGCCTTGTCGGCCAGCGGCCAGGCCCGTTTCATCAGTATCGTCTCTCCGCCGGAAAGTTCCCAGAGCTCGTCGCTCAGGTGGGGCGCGAAAGGGTGCAGCAGGGCCAGGAAAACGCTGAAGTCCTCCCTGGAAGTTTCTTTCTGCTCGGTCAGCCTGTTCAGGTAGATCATCAGCGCCGAGATGGCCGTGTTGAATTTCAGGCTCTCGATATCCGCGCCCACTTTTTCAATGGTCTGGTGGCGCAGTATCAGGTCCGGGCCGGAGGCGGCAGTGTCCGTCAGCGAAGCGTGCCGCTCCAGCCCCCAGGCGTAGGCGCGCCGCAGGAAGCGGTAGACGCCCTCGATAGCGCGGAGGTTCCAGGGCTTGGAGTCCTCCAGGGGGCCCATGAACATCTCGTAAAGTCTGAAGGCGTCGGCCCCGTAGCGCTCGTAGATCTCGTCGGGATTTATCACGTTCTTCTTCGACTTGGACATCTTCTCTACTACGGGCTTTATGACCTCGCCCTCGGCGGTCTT
The DNA here is from genome assembly GCA_028713125.1 of Elusimicrobiales bacterium. Taxonomy (GTDB): domain Bacteria; phylum Elusimicrobiota; class Elusimicrobia; order Elusimicrobiales; family UBA9959; genus UBA9959. The sequence continues at coordinate 495,925 of JAQTOU010000002.1, forward strand.
TGCCGAGCCGTCCTCGGCTATCTCCAGTTCCTTGTAGGCGCGGTAGGCCCCTTTCGCGTCGCGGTAGGCGTAGGAAAGTATCATGCCCTGATGCACGAGTTTTCTGAAAGGTTCGTTGGTGGAGACCAGGCCCAGGTCGAAAAGGACCTTGTGCCAGAAGCGCGCGTAGAGCAGGTGCAGCACGGCGTGTTCCGTGCCGCCGATATAGAGGTCCACCGGCATCCAGGCTTTCTCGAGTTCCTTGTCGACGAAGACGGAAGGGTTCTTCGGGTCTATATAGCGCAGGTAGTACCAGCAGGAGCCGCCCCATTGCGGCATCGTGTTCGTCTCGCGCTTTGCCGGCCCGCCGCAGGAGGGGCAGGAGGTGTTCACCCAGGCGTCTATCGCGGCCAGGGGGGATTCCCCGGTGCCGGTGGGCTGGTACTTGTCCACTTCCGGCAGAAGAAGCGGCAGGTCTTTTTCCGGTACGGGCACCGCGCCGCATTTGGGGCAATGCACTATCGGTATAGGTTCGCCCCAGTAGCGCTGCCTCGAGAATACCCAGTCGCGCAGCTTGAAATTCACTTTGGCGCGGCCTATGCCTTTTTCTTCCAGCCAGGCCGTGATCTTCTTCTTCGCCTCGGGGGTGGGCAGGCCGTCGATGATGCCGGAATTTATGGAAATCCCGTCGCCGCAGAAGGGGCACTCCCCTTTCCATTCCGCCGGTGCTTTAAGCACTTCGATTATGGGGAGGTCGAATTTCTTCGCGAACTCGCCGTCCCGCTCGTCGTGCGCGGGCACGGCCATTATTGCGCCCGTCCCGTAGGTGGTCAGTACGTAGTCGGCGGTCCAGATGGGGAGCTTACCGCCATTGACCGGGTTCACGGCGTAGGCGCCGGTGAACACGCCGGTCTTGTCCTTGGCCAGTTCGGTGCGCTCCAGGTCGCTTTTGTTGGCGGCGGCGGCCACGTAGGCGTCGACGGCGGCTTTCTGCCCCGGCGTGGTCAGCTTCGCCGTAAGGGGATGTTCGGGGGCGAGCACCATGTAGGTGGCCCCGTAAAGGGTGTCCGGGCGGGTGGTGAAGACGGTCAGCTTTCCTCCGTCGGGCAGAGCGAAGTCCACCTCGGCGCCTTCGGAACGGCCTATCCAGTTCTCCTGCATCAGGCGCGTGGACTGGGGCCAGTCGGTGCCGGCCAGGTCGGCCAGCAGCCGGTCGCCGTAGGCGGTGATCCGGAGCATCCACTGCCGCAGGTTCTTTTTCTCTATCGGGGTCTCGCAGCGGTCGCACTTGCCCTGGAAGACTTCCTCGTTGGCCAGGCCCGTCTTGCACTTGGGGCACCAGTTGATCGGGCTGGTGGTCTCGTAGGCCAGGCCCTTTTTGAAAAGCTGCAGGAAGATCCACTGCGTCCACTTGTAGTAGGCGGGATCGGTGGTGTTGATCTCCCGGTCCCAGTCGTAGCTGAAGCCGAGCGAGTCTATCTGCCGCCTGAAAGTGGCGCAGTTCTTCTCCGTGGTGATGCGCGGGTGCACGCCGGTGGAGATGGCGTAGTTCTCGGCCGGCAGGCCGAAGGCGTCCCAGCCCATAGGGTGCAGCACCTCGAAGCCTTTCATCCTCTTGTAGCGGCAAAGGATATCGGTGGCGGTGTAGCCTTCCGGGTGGCCGACGTGCAGGCCGTCGCCCGAGGGATAGGGGAACATGTCGAGGCAGTAAAATTTAGGCTTGAGCGGCAGGCGCGCTGTCTTGAAAGCGCCCTGCTCCCGCCAGCGGGCCTGCTGGCGGGCGTCTATTTCCTGAAAAGTGCGGGCGTCGGTTCCTGTTTTCACTTTGAAGCCTCCGTGCGTTTTCTGCCCTTCTTCCGGTCGAAGATGATGCTGACCACGCCCTTCGCGGCCTTTACCCTGTATTTGGCGGGATCCGCGCCTTTGGGCACCGCCATCACGCGCTGGTTCCGCTTCATGAAAGACGAGGAGGAAACGCTTCCGTCTGGGTTCGTGACCTGCCGGTTTACAGCCTGGGCGTAGTTGATCTTGATGCGCTTTCCGTCTATATTAACTTTCATCGAATCGCTGTCCGCCTGCGGGGCTTTGAGGCTGACCGTGACATGCTCGTCATCAGAGATCACCTCGGGTTTCAGGTCCGCCGGGGACATCTTCCCGGCCACCCATTTGCCGTAAGAGGCGTCGAAATCTTTCTGCTTCGGGCCCAGCTTCGAGGCGATCTTCTTCTGCGCCGCCTCTATGTCCCGTATCGGGTCTTCGGAGCCGGAAAAAAAAGAATCGCCGAAGAGGGAGTCGAAATCCTCGGAGCTTACCGGCTTGTCGGACTGCAGCTTATTGTTCACCTGGCCGATCCAGGTGTCTATATTCTTTATCAGGTCCTGGCCCAGCTGCTCTGAGTCCGCGGCCTGTTCCTGCTGCTGCGCGGGAGCCGGCGACGCGGTAATGAAAATGAGAAGGACCAGCGCGGTGCATGAATTTCGCATATTTACACTTATTTTATCAAATAAGGCGGAGCGTGAGGGGCTAGGCCAGCTTTTTCAGCAGGGCGGCGGTCTTCTCGTTCATCGCCCTGCGCTTCGCGGGGGTAGCGTCGTCCATGCCGGACAGGTGCAGGGCGCCGTGCGCCGCCAGCACCAGCAGCTCCGTCAGCAGGGAGTGCCCCATCGCGCGCGCCTGCCTCGCGGCGACCGGCAGGCAGATATAGATCTCGCCCCAGGCCGCGCCCGGGACCGGCGAGGGGGGGAAGTTAAAAGCTATGACGTCGGTCAGGCGGTTCTTGCCGAGGAAGCGGCGGTTAAGCGCCTTTATCCCCGGGCCGCCGGTGAAGATCAGATTGACCGGCTTTTTGGCGTTTTTCCCGCCCAGGCCGAGCGCGGAGGCGCGGGAGAGCAGCGGCCTGGCCGCTTTCACTTCCCTCGGAACCTCGGTTTCAAAAAAAACGGTGATCGGCACCGGGCGCTTTCCTATTGCCACTTCGAGATCCCGCGCGGTATGACGACTATGCCGTCGGGGTCTATGTAATAATGCTGGGCGTCCTGGTCCTGGTTGTAGCCTATCGTGGTTTTCGCCTCGATAGTGTTATAGCGGTCCATGATGACCTTCTTCAGGCGCGAGCCGGCCTTTATCTCGCAGGCGTCCATTATGATGCAGTCTTCCAACTGGCATTTCTCGTGGATGATGACGTCGTTGGAAAGGATGCAGCGCTTCAGCGAGGATTGGCTTATCACGCAGCCGTCGCAGATCATGCAGTCCTGCAGGTTCGACTCTATGATCTTGGCGGGCGCCGTGGTGTTCCTGGAGTCCTGCACCGGCCACTGTTTATTGTTCAGGTCCAGTTTGGGCTTTGCGCCCAGCAGGTCCATATGGGTCTGCCAGAAAGCTTCCAGCGTCCCTACGTCGCGCCAGTAATTCTTTTCCTCGTAAGCTTTCACACCGGGCAGTTTCTGCCCGTCGAAGTTGTAGGCGAAGACACGGTAGCGCTTGTGGATGTTGGGTAAAATGGTCTTGCCGAAGTCAAGCGCGGCGGCCTCGCCAGACTCCTCGTGCAGGATCTTGACCAGGGCGTCGTAGCTGAAGATATAATTCCCCATGGACGCGTAGACGGAGTTCGGGTTGCCGGGCATCGGCTTGGGGTTCTTCGGCTTCTCCTCGAAGCCCGTGATGCGGTTCTTCGCGTCCACCACCAGGGTCCCGAAGCGCGAGGCCTGCTTGATCGGCACGGGCAGGGCCGACACGGTCACGTCGGCCTTGTTCGCCACATGGAAGTCTATCATCTGGCGGATATCCATGCGGTAGATGTGATCGGCGCCGAAGATGGCCACCAGGTCCGGCTTATAGTCGTTGATGAGGTTCAGGTTCTGCTTCACGGCGTCGGCGGTGCCGCGGTACCACATCTCCCCCAGGCGCATCTGCGGGGGGACCACGGTTATGAAGTGCTCCTTGGTGATTCCGCCCAGGTTCCAGGTGGAGCGCAGGTATTCTATGAGGGACTGCGACATGTACTGCACCAGCACGTAGTTGGAGTAGATGCCGGAGTTGATGAAGTTCGAGAGCACGAAGTCGATGATCCGGTATTTGCCGCCGAACGGCACGGCCGGCTTGGAGCGCTCCTTGGTGAGCGGGTAAAGCCTTTCGCCCTTGCCGCCCGCCATGATGATGCCTATGGTTTTCATATGCTTGTCTCCTTGAAAGATCCTAGCTTATCGCGTCCAGTATCTCGGTCAGGGGCTTGCCCAGGCAAAGGAACACCGGCTTGTCTACGGTAGTGTAATTCTTTATGCGGAGCTGCCTGAGCTCCTGCGTGGCCGAGATAAGGTCCTCGAGGGCCTTGGCCTCGCGCGCGACGATTATCTCCTGGTCGTCCAGGCCGTAGGAGAGGAAGAAATTCTCGTGGATCTCCTTGTAGCGGTTCACGACAAGCCGGCGCTCCGCCATCAGCTTTTCCCTTTCCTGCTCCGAGAGCTCGTACCAGGTATGGGCCTTCACCACCGGGTGCAGCAGCATGTAGCGGTAGCGCCCGAAAGTGTCCTTGGGGAGGAAGCCGAAATCCAGGTCCTTTTTCGGCAGGGAGGCCTCGGGGCCGTGGTTCACGCCCAGGAAAGAATGTACCGGGGTGAAATATTTGCCGGCGCCGGTGGAAAAAGTGCGCGCGCAGATCTCCTGCAGGTAGGTCAGGTCGTCGGACATCCGCCAGAAAAGAATGTCAGAATCGGCTCGCAGGCCGGAAACCATGTAGGTGCGCAGGAAGACTTTTTCCTGGCAGGCGCCCACCATGTTCTCGAATTCCTGCTTGGCCGCTATCTTTTCGTTGGAAATGAGCCGCCGGAAATCCGGCTGCAGCTTCACGAACAGGAAGCTGGAGTAGATGTTAGCGGGCTTTTTTGTTTTTTCCATCTTTTGTCTCCGCCGCCGGCCTGAAGGGTTCCAGGTACAGCGAGCTGTGTCCGAGAATTTCCACCTCGTCCGCGGTTTCCAGGCCGGTCTGGATCTCCGTTATCAGGAAGCGCCTGCCGCCGGATTCTATCATGTGCCCGCGGGGGAGCAGCATGGCATTGTCGCTCTTTCCCACGAAAAGTATGCCGTTGAACTGCTCGCCTATCTTTATGCCGTCCTTCAGGTCCAGCACTTCCAGCCAGAGGCGGTTGATCAGGTTGGAGCCTTTCACGTGCAGGAAATTAACCAGCTTGGTCTCGAATTTATCGTCGGTGTTCCGGGCGTGCTCCAGGTTAGCGGTCATGCCGGGCGTCAGCTTGGAATACAGCGGCTCCGTGTTCCTGCCCACTATCACCACTTTCCTCGCGACGGTGAAAAGGCGGTCCCCCTTGTTTATCCGGGTCCTCGGCTCTACGTAAATATTCGAGATCACGCCCGGCGTCTCCGGCTTGATCTCCGTGTAGCTGTACACGTCCTGCCAGCGGCGTTCCGTCTGTTTGCGCGACTCCTCCGAACTGGAGTCCAGCAGGGCCGCCATTTCGGTGGAGACCATTTTCGTCAGCACCGTTTTCGGGGTGACGAAGCTGAAAACCTCGGTCTGCACTTCCTCTATGCGGCCGTCGAAGGGGGCGAAAATGTCGTAGGTGTCCTGCGCGGTGCTGATACCGGTGACCGGAGTGTAGACGGCTATGGTCCCGGTCTTGATGTTGCGCTGGGCAAGACCGTCCCAGGGCGAGGCCTCCTGGCCCCCCGCCGCGGACTCCCCGGCTTTCTGGGCCGCGGGGGTCTCGGCTTTCGGCGCGGCGGCCGGCTTGTTTTTCGGCGCGCCGGCGGGTTTTGCCGCGTACGCGGCGCAGGCCAGCAGCAGCAGCGCCGAGACGTTAATGAATTTTCTTTTCATTCAGTTTCGACCAGGCCTCCCAGGTCCAGGGCATTTTAGAGCGGAAGATCTCCGTTATCGCGTCGGCGTACTGGCGGATCTCGTACTGGGCGTGGGCGTCGGCGCGCAGGTTTATGAAGTTGAGCAGGCTGCGCGCGTTTATGGTCCAGTGGAACTGCGTATACTGCGCCACCGGCAGCACCATGCGCGCCATCTCCCGGGCGACGCCGGCCTCGAGGAGCTCGGCGTAGGCGGCGAAGGACGCTTTTATGGCCTTGTCGTAAACGGCCAGCAGTTTTTCCTGGTCAAGCGCTCCGGAGCGCACCGAGCCCTGCCGGTTTATCTTGTCCTGCACCCTGAAAGCTTCGGGGTAGTAGAACTCTTCCTTCACTTCGGTATAGCGGGCGGAAATCTCGTTATAGGAGGCTATGCGGTGGCGCATCCACTGCCTGGCCACGAAGATGGGGCACTTTATATGGAACTGGAAAACCGAGTGTTCGAAGGGGCTCAGGTGGCCGTTGGCCAGCAGGTATTCCAGAAGTTTCCTGTCCTGCTCCGTGCCTTTCGAGACCGAGCCGAAAGATACCCGTGCCGAATCGACGGCGCGCTGGTCCCCTCCCATGAATTCCACCAGCTTCACAAAGCCCTTGTCCAGAGTTTTGTAAAGGTCCTGTCCTGCTTTGATTTCGGTTTCAGACATGCGCCCTCCGCGCTCCGCCCTTTGCCAGTTTGTTTAATTGATATAAAATTATATACTTTTAAAACTTCTAATGAAAGATAAGGCGGCCATGAAACCCAAATTTACCCGCGAAGCCTCCAGGCTCGCGCGCAGTTCTTCGCTCGGCTCCCTGGAAAAAATAATGAAAATGCTGCTGGCCCCGGGCGGCTGCCCGTGGGACCGCAGGCAGACCCACTCCACCCTGGTCAAGTACCTGCACGAGGAGGCCGGCGAGGTGGGCCGCGCCGTGCGGAAAAAAGACTGGAAGAACCTTCAGGAAGAGCTCGGCGACGTGCTCCTGCAGGTGGTGTTCCACAGCGCGCTGGCCCGCCGGGACGGGCGCTTCGCCCTGGGCGACGTCATAAGAACGATAAACGCCAAAATGGTGCGGCGCCACCCGCATGTTTTCGCCGGCGGCAGCGAGAAGTTCTCCACTCCGGCCCAGGTTCTGCGGCAGTGGAAGATAATAAAGAAAGGCGAAAAAGCGCGCGCGGCGCGGGGAAAGAAGGCTTGAACCCTAAAAAACTGGCGCGTCTCATTTACCCCGGTTTCAGGTTCGGTGCGACGGATCCCGGCCTGGCGCTGCGGCTTGTGGAGCTGGGCGTGGGCGGTTTTTGTTTTTACGGAGGGAAAGCCGCCGAGGTCTTCGAAATGTCCCGGCTGCTGCGCTCCGCCTCCGATACTCCGCTGCTGATAGCTTCCGACTACGAGAACGGCGCCGGGCAATGGGTCTCTGGCGCTACCGAGCTGCCCTCCAATATGGCGATAGGCGCTTCCGGCTCCGAGGCGCTGGCCAGGCGCAAGGGCGAGATAACTGCCCTCGAGGCCAGGGCCCTTGGCGTGGATTGGGTCTTCGCCCCGGTAGTCGACCTGGGCTCGAAAGCCTCTAACCCGATAGTTAACGTGCGCGCTTTCGGCGCCGATCCCAACCTCGTCGCGGCCATGGCGGGCGCCTATCTTTCGGGTGTAAGCTCGCAGGGCGCCCTCTCGACTCTGAAGCATTTCCCGGGCCACGGCGACACGGAAGCCGACTCCCACCTGGAGCTGCCCTCCGTGAGTAAGAACATGCAGGCCCTGTCGGACTCGGACCTGCGGCCTTTCGCGGCGCTTGCGCGGCAGGCGGATTCGATAATGGCCGGACACCTCATGCTGCCCGGGCTGGACCCGGCGAACCCCGCCTCCCTTTCGAAGGAAATTTTAACCGGGCTGCTGCGCGGAAAGCTGAAATATGGCGGTGTGATAGTTACCGACGCGCTGGAGATGAAGGCTGTTTCGGCCGACGGACATGCCGGGGTAAAGGCTTTCCTCGCCGGAGCCGATATCCTGCTGGTCCCCGATGATCCTTTCGCCCTGCATGAGGCGCTTGTTCGGGCCTCCAATGACGGGCTGATAACCGCCGCCGCAGTGGAGCTCGCGCTGGCCAGGCAGGACCTGATGGCGCGCAAGCTTTCTCCTTTCCGCTCGGCTCCGCCGCCTCTTGATTCGGTGCGCTGCGCCGAACACCTGGCCTTTAACGCCGAGGCGGCTCCTGCCTGTCTGGCCTGGGCTTCCGGAGCGGAAAAATTCAGGGTGAGGCCGGGAGAGACCCTGGGCTATTTCGAGCCGCTTACCTCCCCCGATAACTGGCGGGGCGCCGCCTTCGCCGACGAGCTCGTCCGCCTTGGCGCCCGCGTCGTCCCTTACCGGCCCGGCTGCGGCATGAAGCTTGCGGCAGGCTGCTTTTCCAAACCGCGGGCCGGCAGCGGCCGCATAAACCTGGCGGCTGAAGAGAAAGCCGCGCTCGCGGCGGCGATGGCCGGCGCGCCCGATTCGGCGGCGCTTGCCTTCGGGAGCCCTTTTGTCCTGAGCGGGCTCAAGCCTACGTCCGGGCTTTGCGCTTTCTGTTCGCTGGAGGAGTTTCAAAAGGGCGCGGCGCGCGCGCTTTTCGGTAAAGCCAGGGCCGGCGGCTCGATGCCGGTCAATATAGGGGAACTATCATGAACGAAACCGCCGCCTTGCAGCAAATTACCGGGCTCGCCCCGCTGGACTACGGCCTGCTTGGAGTCGCCGTCATAGCCTTCTTCTTAATAGCCTACTTCAAGGGCAGGGGGGAAAAAGACACGCAGGACTATTTCCTGGGCAACCGCAAGACCCCCGTCTGGGTGGGGACGCTTTCTTTCGTCGCCACCGAGATAAGCGCGATGACCATAGTGGGCATCCCGCCGATAGGTTTCACCGAGAACCTCCAGTACCTGCAGTTCTTCATCGGCTCGGCGTCCGCCCGCATACTGATAGCCTTCTTCTTTATCCCCGCCTTCTATAAATTCAATTGTACTACCATCTACGAGTTCCTGAAGCACCGTTTCGGCGCTGAAACCCAGTACGCCGGCTCGGCTTTCTTTTTTGTCACGCGGCTCTTCGCTTCCGGCGTGAGGCTTTACGCCGCCTCGCTGGCCGTGTCCGTGATCATGGGCTGGCAGCTTGGCTACACCCTGGCCTTTTTCACCCTGTTCAGCATCATGTTCATCGGTTTCGGCGGGATCAAGGCCGTTCTTTGGACGGGCGCCTTCGAAGCCGTGACTTTCTATATCGCGGGCGCGGCGGTGGCCGGCTACCTGATCCTGCACATCGACGGCGGGTTTTCCGGAGCGTGGCAATTGGCTCACGACGCCGGGAAGCTTTCCATCTTTAATCTCGGCTGGGGCGTTAAGGATCCCAACCTGCTTTGGGTCGCGGTGCTTAACGGGATCTTCGGCTCGATGGCGGCCTTCGGCACCGACCAGGAGCTGATGCAGCGCCTGCTGACGCTGGAGACGCGCAGGGAGAGCCAGAAAACCATCATAGCGACCATCTTTACCAGCTTCCCCGTCACCGCTCTTTACCTGCTCATCGGCACGCTGCTCTTCGTCTTCTACAAACAGCACCCGGGGCTGCTGCTGCCCGACAACCCCGATAAAATACTGTCCCACTTCACCGTGCACGTGCTTCCTGCCGGGATCAAAGGGCTGGTGCTTATCGCCGTAATAATGGCCAGCATAGACTCGCCGCTGAACTCTCTCTCTTCTTCTTTCGTAACGGATATTTACCGGCCGCTGATCAAAAAAGACGGGGAGGAAAAGCATTATCTCCTGGTCTCGCGCATCAGCGTGGCCTGCTTCGGCCTCCTGCTCGCGGTCATCGCGTGGCTGTGCGCCGCCGGCTCCGGGCGCATGCTCTGGCTGGCCTTCAAGATAAACGGCGTCACCGCCGGCAGCCTGCTCGGCGTCTTCCTCCTAGGCCTGCTGACTAAACGGGTTGCTAACCGCGTGAACGTCTTCGCCATGATCTTCAGCGCCGCTCTCGCGGGGTTCACACTATATCTCTCCGAAAAAGGCATAGCCCCCATAGGCTGGAGCTGGGTCATAGTAATAGGCACGGTTTCTACGTTCACCCTGGGCTGGGTCTTGTCGCCGTTTGAGGCAAAACTAAACAAATAGCAGAAGTCGGCTGGGTTCTCTCTCCGTTGGAATCTAAACTAAACAAATAGCGAGGGTCGGCTGGGCGGCCTACCGTGGGGACGGGGTCATCAAAACCGCGGTCTCGCACCCCGTGCTCGCCGCTGCCGCTCTCAGGCTCGGCGCTTACGCAAGCCTCGCCTTCCGAGGGGCTTTTGCTGACCCCATCCCCACGGTCTCCGCCCAGTTGCTCGATCCAGTAAAGAATTAGCCGACTCACAAAGCTGAGTGGAGGGGGAGACCGCGCGGGCCGGATAAGAAAAACCGTCGTTGAGCCCGCCGGTTGCATAGCCCGGCGGGCGAATACCGAGTGAGGCCACGGTGTGGCCGAACGTGTTTTTCGTTCCGGCCCGTGCGGTAGGCCCCCGACTTAACTTCTCGCGGTTCTTTCCCTGTATAAAATAAAAACCCCGCGGTTTGGACGCGGGGTTTTTGCCTGGCGCAACAACGATTAGTTGGTGTGCTTGAGCAGCTGGTCTTTGCGGTGCTTTATCTCGTCTTCCAGCTTCTCGAATTTTTCCTTGGCTTTTTCCTTGGTCTCGTCCATCCAGTCGCCAAGCTCCGCGCGGGTGGCTTTACCCGATTTGGGGGCGAACAGGATCCCGAGGGCCGCGCCGATGAGGCCGCCGACCACGAACGCGCCGATTATTTCTCCGCCTTTGTTATCAGACATGGTGTCCTCCAGCTAAATTTAGTTGAACCTTATACCTAATCTTATACATTGCCGTGCCCTTTGTCAAATCCAATTAAAGCACTATAATATTCCGTAATGAAGACGGGACTTTTATTCCTCGCGCTTTTGGTCCTGCCGGTTTTTGCCGGGGCCTACCCGTATGACGCGCGGCTGAGCGCAAAATTGAAGAAAGAGTTCGAGCTCCAGCTCCGCGCCGTCCCCGCGGGCAGGGAGCTTTACGCCAGGCTTGAAAAATCAAAGGGTTATAAGACCCTCCGCGTGCTCGTCCGGCGGGACGCTTCGCCCTGCTTCGCCTGGTTCGACCCGGAAAAGAACGCCGTCTACTTTAACTCCCGGTTCATCCTTAAACTATTCGAGGCCAAAGGGTTCAAGGACTCCAAGGTGGTGGAGGTTCTGTGGGGGAATAAAGAGGTGCGCGCGGAGCTGGTCAAGTACTCAAATCCTATCTACCTGCACGAGCTGGTTCACGCCGCGCAGTGCTACCTCTACCCTGAATACCGGCAGGACGCCGGGGCCAACCCGCTCGAATTCGAATATGAAGCCTACCTTACCGAAGATATCTACGTCCACGAGCGGATGAAGGCGGACCCGGCCCTGCTGAAGAGCTTCATCCGCGGCGCTTACACCGACCTCTATACGGACAATATTTTCGGCAGCTACTTCACCCTGTCTCTGGATATGGGCCGCTACAAAGAGAAGATCCGCAAATATTACGAAGAGCAGCTGGGCGGCTATCTCAGCCTGGAGAAGGCCGAGACCCTGCAGAAGAACCGGGAGGCCGACTCGAAAATATTCGCCTACGCATCCGGGAACGTAGGTGATTACGCGCGGAACGGGGTCTCGCTGGCAAGGCTGCAGAAGGAAAAGGCCGAGTACGCCAGATTCCTGGAGGATTTTTACAGGACCCGCTGGCCCGCCTTCAGCGCGGACGCGCTGCTTTTCGTGGGCACGATAGCCCTGGAGGGGAAAAATTATCCGCTGGCGCTGGACTGCCTGGCCGTGGCCGACGTGAACTCCGGCAGTTACGGGCTCGACCCGGAAGTGCTTAATTCTCTTAAAACGAAGGGCGCCCTGGCCATACTCGAGGCGGCTTCCTTCCTGCGCGACAATTCCAAAAAGATGGATATAGAAGTTCTGAGCCAGCATTTGAAATCGCTCGAGAAAGCCTGCGCCGCCACGGGGCGGCCTTTCCCGGAGGATCTGCAGGAACTGAAGGATTCTGCCTATCCCAGGGCCATGGCCTACTACGACAAAAAACATTCCGCCGAAACGGATCCGGCAAAAAAGGACTACTACAAGGAAAACCTGGACTACTTCGCCGCCGCCGCGAAGGCGCCCCCCGGCCAGTAGCCGGGGTTCCCTTTTTTGCTTGAATTAGTATGTTTAATTGAGTAGATTATCACTAGAGGCAAAGCCCTAATATTAAAGCGGAGGAACAATGATCGACATCACAAAGAATATCGCCACCGCCCCCAGGCGCACTAAAGCTTCCGTAATCCGCGAACTCCTGAAGATAACCAACAAGCCGGGAGTCATCTCATTCGCGGGCGGCCTGCCCGACCCCCAGCATTTCCCCTACGATTTCGTCGCCAACTCCGTGAAGGAGATCATGGCAAAGCAGGGCAGGGTGGCCCTGCAGTACGGGCCCACCGACGGGCTGCCCGAACTGAAAGAGGAATTCATAAAGTTCCTGCAGAAGCACGAAGGCATAACCGCCAAGCCGGAGAACCTTATCGTTACCACCGCCTCCCAGCAGGCGCTCGACATGGTAGGCCGCCTGTTCATAGACGCCTCCGACCCCGTGATCGTGGAAAAGCCCAGCTACATGGGCGGTCTCCAGGTCTTTAAATCCTACGGCTGCGAATTCGTGGGCGTGAAGCTGGAGGACGACGGGATAAGCACCGAGGAGCTCGAAGAGAAGCTGCTCTGGCTCAGGGCCCAGGACGAGCACTATAAGTTCCTCTACCTGGTCCCGGATTTCCAGAACCCCAGCGGCGTGACGCTTTCCCAGGAAAAGCGCAAGAAGGTCATCGAGCTTTCCGAAAAATACAATGTGGCAGTGATAGAGGATTCTCCCTACCGCCAGATACGCTTCGAGGGCAAGGCCCCGGAGATGCTCTACCGCCTGGACCAGAACAGCCGCAAGACCGACAATATCATCTCGCTGTTCACTTTCTCAAAGACCTTCGCCCCGGGCCTGCGCCTCGGCATCATCCTCGCGCACCCGCAGATCATCAAGAAGATGGAGATCCTCAAGCAGTCGCTCGACCTCTGCACCTCCAGCCTCAACCAGCTGATCGCGGCGGACTTCCTCCGCTCCGGTTTCTTCGAGAAGCACATCGAGGTCATCAAGAAGACCTACAAGCTGAAGAAAGACACCATGGTGGCCGCGCTGGAAAAATATATGCCGGAGGGCGTTACCTGGACGAAGCCGGAGGGCGGTCTCTTCCTGTGGGTGCGCCTGCCCGAGAGCATGAGCGCCGACGAGATGTTCGCGGACGCCCTGAAAGAGAACGTGGCCTACGTGATAGGGTCCGCTTTCCACAGCGACGGCTCGGGCAAGAACACTATGCGCCTGAATTTTTCCTATCCCACCCCGGAAGATATCGACGAGGGGATAAAGCGCCTCGCCACGGCCGTCAAAAAGCGCATGGTCGCGGCCAAGTAGTTTTTTCAAGTAACTGATGTCCGACTTCTCAGCCGAATTCAGCCGAAACCTGCGCAGCGCCGGAGTGGTAGGAGCCGGCGGCGCGGGTTTTCCTTCCTATGTGAAAGCGCAGGGGCGGGCCGAGTACGCTCTGGTGAACGCGGCCGAATGCGAACCTCTCCTTAAAAAGGACCAGAAGATACTTGAATACTTCCCCGGGAAGGTTTTCGACGGGCTCGAGTTGCTTATGCGCGCCGTGGGCGCGAAAAAAGGGATAGTCGGCATAAAGAAAAAGCACGAGAGGCTCATCCCGCGCCTCGAGGAAATAGCGAAGGGCAGGAAAAACATCTCGGTCCTGAAGCTGGGCGATTATTATCCCGCCGGCGACGAACAGTGCCTGGTCCTCGAGGCTACTGGCCGCGTGGTCCCGCCCGGCGGCATCCCGCTGGACGTCGGCTGCGTGGTCTGCAATGTGGAGACCCTCTACAACGCGGCTTTTCCCGGCAGGCCCGTCACCGAAACTTTTATAACCGTGAACGGAGCGGTGAAAAAGCCGGCCACTTTCCGGGTTCCTGTCGGCATAACCTGGCGCGAGGCCGTAGAGCTCTGCGGCGGCTTCACGGTAAAGGACCCGGCCTATATCGACGGCGGGCCGATGATGGGCAAGGTCATGACGGATTTCGAAGCGCCGGTAGTCAAAGCCTCGGGCGGCATCGTGGTCCTCCCCAAAAACCATCCCCTTATCGTTAAAAAATCGCAGAGCCGGCCCGTCTTCACCCGTGTGGGGCGTTCCACCTGCGACCAGTGCTCTTTCTGCACCGAGTTCTGCCCGCGCTACCTGCTCGGGCATAATGTGCAGCCGCACCGCGTGATGCGCACCATGCTTTTTTCCGGCGGGCCGGAACATAAACTGCACAGCCAGTACGGCCTGCTCTGCTGCGAATGCTCGCTTTGCAGTCTCTACTCCTGCCCCGAGGGCCTCAACCCCCGGGAAGCCTGCGTCTCGGCCAAGTCGGACCTCCGCGAGCTGAAAATGGGCTTTAAGAATTCTACGCTGAACACCGGCCGCGCTCCTCAGGTCCATCCCGTGCGCGATTTCAGAAAGGTCCCGGTTTCTAAGCTTATCAAGCGCCTCGGTCTCGAGGACTACAATAAAGACGCTCCCTGGGCCGACATCTCTTATAAACCGGCCAAGGTTAAAATTTTAATGAGCCAGCATATCGGCGTTCCCTGCAGTCCCTCGGTCAAAGAGGGGCAGCGGGTCGAGAAAGGCGCGGTGGTGGGGGACGTCCCCGCCGATAAACTGGGCTGCCCGGTGCACGCGAGCATCTCCGGCGCCGTCGGAAAGGTCAATGAAAAATACGTGGAGATAATCGCTTAAGGGTTATTATGTTAAACGCAATCGGCGGGGTTGAACTCTCGAGCGTGGCGAAGGGCCTGGAAGCGGCCGACGCCATGCTGAAAACTTCCAATATAAAGCTGCTTCTGTCGCGCTCGATCTGCCCCGGCAAGTATATCATCCTGCTGGCCGGAGACGTGGGCGACGTGAACGCGGCCGTGGAAGCCGGAACCTCGAAGGCCGCGCACGCCCTCGTGGACAGCTTCGTTATCGCCAATATCCATCCCGACGTTTTTCCGGCCATAGCTGGAACCACCGTGGTCGAGGGCCTCGAGGCCCTCGGCATAATAGAGGCCTTCTCCGTTTCCGCCCTGGTAGAGGCCGCCGACGCCGCCGTAAAAGCCGCGCCCGTTAAACTCCTTGAGATCCGCCTCGCCATGGCGCTGGGCGGGAAAGCTTTCGTAACCCTGACCGGCTCCGTGGCCGCCGCCGAAACCGCGGTGGCCGCCGGCGCCGCCGTGGTAGCCAAAAAAGGCCTGCTGGTGGAAAAAGTAGTCATCCCCCAGCCCAGGCAGGAGCTCCTCAGGGAGATAATTTAGGGCGCTTTGCCCGGATGGGCGATACTGAACCGCAAGATTTGTATAATATTTTATTGTTAACTAGGAGACCTAAAAATGGCTTCGAACAAACGGACACCCCTTATCGCAGGCAACTGGAAGATGCATCTCACCTCGAAAGAGGCCGCGGACCTCGCCGCCGCCATAAAGAAAGGGCTCGATCCCGATCTTAAACACGAGGTTCTCCTCGCTCCCGGTTTTACCTGCCTTCACGCCGTAAAAGCCGCGCTTGCCGGTTCTAAAGTTTTCCTCTCCTCGCAGGACGTGGCCTGGGAAGAAAAAGGCGCTTTCACCGGGGCCGTTTCCCCGTCGCAGATCATCGACGCCGGCTGCACTCACGCTATCATCGGCCATTCCGAGCGCCGCAAGATCTTCCTCGAGACGGACGAGGTCATAAACAAGAAAGTGAAAGCCGCTATAAAGGCCAATATCGTGCCCGTGCTCTGCATAGGCGAAACCCTCGAGGAGCGCGAGAGCCAGAGAACCTACCGCGTGCTAGAGACCCAGCTCAACGGAGCTTTCGCCGGCATCACCGCCGCCGAGGCCTCCAAAGTCGTCATCGCCTACGAGCCCGTCTGGGCCATCGGCACCGGCAAGACCGCCACTCCCGACCAGGCGCAGGACGCCCACGTTTTCGTGCGCAAACAGATGGAGCGCATTTACGGCCAGCCCTACGCCGAGGCCGTGCGCGTGCTTTACGGCGGTTCGGTGAAAGCCGATAACGTCGACGAACTTATGGCCCAGCCCGATATCGACGGCGCGCTGGTGGGCGGCGAGAGCCTTAAGGCCGACAAGTTCCTGCGCGTCATACATTTCCAGGCGGTGCTTAGCAGATAAAATGGACGAGAAGCTGCTGAAAGAAATACTCGAGGACCTGAAGCTCCGGCAGGAGCGTTCGGCTCTGTCCGTCCCCGTGGGCATCTCCAACCGGCACGTCCACCTGACAAAAGAGGATTTCAAGACCCTGTTCGGAGCGGAAGCCGAAGACACCCAGCTCAAAGCTGTGAAGCAGCCCGGCCAGTACGCCTGCAATGAGCGGGTGACCGTGGAGGGGCCCAAGGGCGTCCTGAAGGACGTCCGGATGATAGGGCCGTACCGGAAATACAGCCAGGTGGAAGTTTCGCTGGGGGACGCGCGCAGGCTGGGCGTGGAGCCGCCGATCCGGGACTCCGGCAAGCTGGAGAATTCTCCTGGCATCAGGCTCTCGGGGCCGAAAGGTTCGGTCGCTATCAGGCAGGGCCTGATCCTGTCCAAGAGGCACATCCATTTCAACGTTAAGGAAGGCGCGGCGTACAAGGTCAGGGACGGCCAGGAAGTGCGCGTGCTCTGCGGCCGCGGCACGGAGCGCGAGACGATTTACGAAAGGGTGCTCTGCCGCGTTTCCGACGCTTACTCGCTGGAGCTGCACCTCGACGTGGAAGAAGCCAACGCCGCCGGGCTCAGGAACGGCGACGGGGCGTACATAGTCTGAAATTTTCGGTAATTTGATCAGCAGTTCTACAGGAGGATACAATGGACGCACTTGGAATGATAGAGACGAAGGGCCTCGTGGCCTGCGTGGAAGCGGCCGACGCCGCCGTGAAAGCCGCCAATGTTAAAATTGTCGGTTACGAGAAGGTCGGTTCCGGCCTGGTGACCATCCTTTTCAGGGGCGAAGTCGCCGCCTGCCGCGCCGCCTGCGATTCCGGCGCCGCCGCCGCCCAGAAAGTCGGGGAGCTCGTGAGCGTGCACGTGATACCGCAGCCCCACGGCGACCTGGAAGGCAAGCTGCCGATAAGCGACAACAAGAAGAAATAGTCGAAAATCGAAGATCGAAAATCGAAGATCGGCGGAAAAGAAACTCAGGTCCGCGTTTTCGATTTTCGGCTGCCGGTTCTTGATTTTCGATTGTTTTGGAGGTTCTATGCTTTTTGCACGAGTAGTGGGCAATGTGGTCTGCACCCGCAAGGACGACAAGCTTGTGGGTACGAAGCTGCTGATGGTGCAGCCGGTGGGCCTGGACGACAAGCCGCGCGGCAATACGCTGGTCGGCATCGACGCCGTCGGCGCCGGCACCGGCGAACTGGTCCTGCTGGTGCAGGGCTCCAGCGCGCGCCAGACCTCGAAGACGGAGAACACCCCGGTAGACTGCACTATTTTCGCCATTGTGGACACTATCGAGAAAGAAGGCAAAGTGGTGTTCACCAAATCAGTAGGTAAGATGCAGTAAAGCGGAGCTCTTATGCCTATCAGCGAAGAAGAACTTAAAAAAATAGTGGCCGAGGTCGTCAGGAATCTCGCGCCCCAGGCCGAAGCCTCCTCCGCTGCCCCTTCGGGCGGGCCGGTTTTCGACACGGTGGATGAAGCCGTAAACGCGGCGGAAGCCGCCCAGCCGGTATTCCAGGACCTTGGCCTCGATGCCCGCGAAAAGATCATAGCCGCGATGCGCGAAACCTCCCGCGCCAACGCCAGGCGCTGGGCCGAAGCCGCCGTGGCCGAGACCGGCATGGGCCGCGTGGCTGACAAGGTGCTCAAGAACCTGGTGTGCGCGGACAATACGCCCGGCGTGGAAGACCTCCGCGCGGTGGCCTATACCGGCGACAAGGGCATGACCCTGGTCGAGTACGCGCCTTTCGGCGTGGTAGCCGCCATAACCCCTTCCACCAATGCCGTAGCCACTATCGTAAGCAACGCCATCGGGATTCTCTCCGCCGGTAATTCCGTAGTGTTCTCTCCCCATCCCGCCGCCAAAGGCTGCGTGGCCGACGCGGTCCGCCTGCTCGATAAAGCTATCGTGGCCGCGGGCGGGCCGGCGAATCTGATCACGACCATAGCCAAGCCCACCCAGGAAGCCACCAAACAGCTTTTATGTCACCCTAAGGGCCGGATGAATATCGTCACCGGCGGCCCGGCCATAGTGAAAGTGGCTATGACGGCCGGCAAGGCCTGCAAGACCATAGCCGCCGGCCCGGGCAACCCGCCCATCGTCGTGGACGAGACGGCCGTTTTTCCCGACTGCGCCGCCGAGATCATATCCGGCTGCGGTTTCGATAATAACGTTCTTTGTATCGCCGAGAAAGAAGTGATAGTGACGGAGGCGGCCCGCGCGCGCTTCCTCGAAGCAATGCGCCGGGACCACCGCGCCCATGAACTTACCGCCGCGCAGATGTCCCAGCTCACAAAGCTCGCCATCCTGGAGCCCGGCCCGGAGCCGAAGATCAACCGCGACTTCATCGGCAAGAACCCGTCGGTGATCGCCAGGTCCATAGGCCTGAACCTTTCCGACGATATCCGCGTGCTCTGGGCCGAGGTGTCCAACGACCATCCTTTCGTCGTCAGCGAGCAGCTGATGCCGGTGCTGCCGGTCACCGTCTCGCGCGATATCGACGCCGCCATAGAACTGGCGTATCTCGTAGAGGGCGGCCACCACCACACGGCGGGGATGTACTCCACCAATATCAAGAACATGACGAAGATGAGCCGCCGCATGGCCTGCTCCATCTTCGTCAAGAACGGCTGCACGCTCCACGGGCTGGGGCTGGGCGAAGGCTACGCCTCCATGTCCATCGGCACGCCCACCGGGGACGGCATCACCAAGACCAGCCATTTCGTGCGGCCGCTGCAGTGCAGCGTGGTCGGAGATTTCAGGATAGCTTAAGGAGAATTTCTATGCAGGCAAATATCTCGCTCGGACTTGTTGAAACCTCGTCGATAGCCAGGGGCATAGAGGTCCTGGACGCAATGTGCAAGGCCGCGGGCGTAAAGCCCGAGGTGCACCAGGCCATCTCCAAGGGAAAATATATCATCGTCATCTCCGGCCCCCTGGGCGAAGTGGAATCCTCCCTGGCCAAAGGCCGGGAGATCGGCGGCAATACCGTGATCGCCAGCCATATCATCCGCAACGTGCACTCAGGAGCGCTGGCCGCGCTCAACAAGAAAGTTAAGGCGGAGAAGATCGAGGCCGTGGGCATCGTAGAGACTAAAGAAGCTTTGCCGGCCCTTTTCGCCGCCGACGCCGCGGCCAAGGCGGCTTTCGTGCACGTGGCCGAAGTGAATACCGGCAAGGGTATAGGCGGCAAAGGCTATTTCACCGTGGTGGGGGAGCCGGGCGCAGTTCGCACCGCCGTCTCGGCGGGCGTAAAGGCCATAGGCGAGGACGCCGTGGTGAGCCGCATAGTCATACCCAACGCGCACGCGCATATCGGCGCGGCGATCTAGGAGCTATTTATGAGATTAGTCATAGGCGCGGACCACGCTGGCTTCGAGGCGAAGGAAAAACTTAAGAAGTTCCTCCTTGGCCTCGGCCATGAAGTGATGGATTTCGGCTGCTACTCCACCGAGCCGGTGGATTTCCCGGATATAGCGCTGCTCGTCAGCGAAGCCGTGCGCAAAAAAGAATTCGACAGGGCCGTGCTGGTGGACGGCTTTAACGGCGCGATGCCGCTGGCCGCCAACAAGGTGCACGGCATACGCGCCGTGGCCGCCTACGATATTATTTCGGCCCGCTTCGCTTCCGCCCACGAGGACTGCAACGTCCTTTGTCTCGGCGGCAAGACGCACGGAGAGCTGGCCCTGCAGGAGATGGTCAAGGTCTGGCTCAATACCCCTTTCGAAGGCGGCAAGTACCAGAAGCGCCTGGACAAGATAACGGCGATAGAACAGCGCTGCTGCTGAATTTTAAATGAAACAGGCAAAGGTAATAGGACGGGTTTTCTGCTCGCAGCAATGCTGCGGCATGGAGCAGAAGACGATGCTGCTTATCCAGCCGTTGGACTGGGAGACGGACAAGCCGGCGGGAGACCCGCTGGTGGCCTGCGATACCGTGGGCTCCGGCTCCGGTGAAACTGTTTTTTTCGTCGCCTCGCGCGAGGCCATACTCGCTTTCGAAGGCTGGGAAGGGGAAACGGCCGTCGGCGCCCTCCCTCCCCCGATAGACGCGGCGATAGTGGGAATAATAGACGGGAAGACAATAAAGATCTGAGTAAAGCCGCACTTTGTTTTCGATCTTTCGGTTTTTAATTTTATGTTCATAGCAAAAGTTATCGGCAATGTCTGGGCCACCCGCAAACACCCGGGACTGAAGAACGCGACCATGCTGCTGGTTAAGGCCGTGGATCCGATGGACGGGAACAAGCTCGTCGGAGAGGCCACGCTGGCCATAGACGGGAACCAGGGGGCTGGAACCGGCGACACGGTGCTGATAGTGGACGAGGGCGGCTCCGCCAGGAAGATCTTGAAGAACCCGAAAGCGCCGGTGCGCACCTTGATAGCCGGCATAGTGGACAAGGTTCACATTACAGGGAAGGAATAAATATGAACGACGAAGATATAAAGAAAATAGCCGCCGAAGTGGCCAGGATAATGAAGGCCGGCGGGCAGTCCGCCCCGCGGCAGACGCTCGGGGATTCCGTAAGCATCGGCTCCGCCGGCAAGGTCTTTCAGCATCCGCTCCTGAATCCGGCCGGAAATTTCAGCGGGACGGCAAAGCCCGCCGCCTCCGCTCCCAAAGCCTGCTCCGGCCAGGGCGACTGCCGCCTGGAAGAAAACACCTGCAGCTCCTCCTGCCAAAGCTGCAATCCGCTGACCAACTACACGCCCCAGCAGGTAAAGGCCAGCGTCGACCGCGTCAGTTTCTGCAACCCCAACGAAGCCAGCAACTCGATCGCCGGCATGATAGACCATACCCTGCTCAAGGCCAACGCCACGCAGGAGGAGATCGGCAAGCTCTGCGAGGAAGCCCGCAAATACCGCTTCGCCTCGGTCTGCGTCAACCCCGGCTACGTCGCGATGGCGTCCCGCCTGCTGCGCGGTTCCGGCGTGATGGTCTGCACCGTGATCGGTTTCCCTCTCGGTTCCACCACGCCGACCGTCAAGGCCATCGAGGCCCGCGACGCCATAGCCAACGGCGCCGACGAGATAGACATGGTCATCAATATCGGCGCGCTCAAGTCCGGCAGCGACCAGCTCGTGCTGGACGATATAAAAGCGGTGCGCGAAGCCACCCGCGGCAAAACGCTCAAGGTTATCCTTGAGACCTCCTACCTTACCAGGGACGAGAAGATCCGCGCCTGCAAAATGTCCAAGCTGGCCCAGGCCGATTTCGTGAAGACCTCCACCGGCTTCGGCTCCGGCGGGGCGACCCCCGAGGACATCGCGCTGATGCGCGAGACCGTGGGCCCCGAGATGGGCGTGAAGGCCTCCGGCGGGATCAAGAACGCGGAAGTGGCCGCGGCCATGATAAAGGCCGGCGCCACCCGCCTCGGAACCAGCGCGAGCATAGCCATAGTTTCCGGCGGGGAAGCCGCCAAAGGGCAGTACTAAATAGATCAAGGTATAAGGAGCGAATATGTCAGAACCGAAAGAAGCGTTAGGAATGATAGAGACCAAGGGTTTCATAGGCATGATAGAGGCCTCCGACGCCATGTCGAAGGCCGCCAAGGTACGCCTGCTCGGCTACGAGAAGATAGGCTCGGGTTACGTCACCACCCTGTGCGCGGGCGAAGTCGGGGCCGTGCGCGCCGCCGTGGAAGCCGGCGCCGCCGCCGCCCAGAAGGCTGGAGAGCTCGTAGGGATGCACGTAATCCCGCGCCCTTCCGACGACCTGGATAAATACCTCGCGAAGATCTCGGTAAAAGTAAGCTAGACGGCCTGCCGGCTTTCGGCCAGGCGGCTTTTTAAGGCGTTTTGCGCCTAGCCGCCGGCGTCTGACCGCAAAGTTAACCATATGCTTACCAAGGGCGCCGTCGAAGACATCATAATGCAGCACCTCGCCGGCAGAGCGGGGGTAGCGGCGCCCGCGGCTAGAAAAGCCCCGGAGCTGAAAAGGAAGGTCTTCCTCAGCGACTGGGAACTGCGCCGGATATATATCCCCGGTTCAAAGTCCGTCCAGGTCCCCGCTGATTCGATAATAAGCCCTCTTTCGCTCGACTGGCTGGATTACGACGGGATAAAGGTTGTGCGCGAATAGATCGAGTGTTTTCCCCGCTGAATTTGGCTGCTAACTACAACGCTGGAGAATAAATCATGACTAAATTGAAACCCCTGTTCTTGACGGCTGTCTTAACTTTTGCCTGCGGCCTCCCGTCAGCCGCGCAGAAGGCCGAAGCGCCTAAAGCGGCCGCGCCCGCCGCCCGCGGCCCCTCCGTACAGCTTGCGGAAGCCGAATGGAACTTCCTGAAGGCCGCCGGACAGGACAAGAACGAGGACGTGCTGGAGCTTGCGCTGCCGCAGCTGGAAGACTGGCTGGCCCGCAACCCGACGAATTCAAATGCGCCGGAGGCGCAGCTGCTGAAAGCCAACCTGCACCAGAAGCTGGGGGACTACAAGGCCGCCCAGGTAGATCTGCTCAGGTATTTCCACGCCTATCCGCAGGGCTCGACCCTGGAAGAGGCTAAAAAACTTTTCAACGAGATCCTCGGAAAAAAGGCCGATAAAAAGACCCGCCCCGCCCTTGAAGAGGCCGCGCTCATCCCCGAAACTACGGAAGCGGACGAGAACGTCTCCTCGATGCTGGAGAAGTTCTCCGCGCAGGTCGGGGAAGTTTATTACGAGCCCCTGACCGCGGAGTTCCGGGCCTTTTTCAACAGGTTCCCTAATTATTCCAAAAACGACTCCCTGCTTCTCTCGCTGGCGGACCTGCACCAGAAGAAAAGCAAGTCCCTTGCCGCCAGGCTTGACTACGAAAAAATGATACAGCTGTACCCCTCGAGCTCCCTGCTGCCGCAGGCAAAGCGGTCGCTCGGCGGCATCCTCGCCGACAACCTGCGGGAGTATGACAAGGCCATAGAGGTCTACCAGGACATCGCGGCCTCTTTCCCCGGGTCCGAGGAGGCCTGGGCGGCTTACGGCAGGCTGCCCGCCCTGGCGGAGAAGCAGAAAAAATACGACCTCGCCGTGGAAGTCTATGAAAAGATAATACAGCTTTACCCGGACCGGGACGAGGCTTACAATTCCTATAAGGCAGAGGCGCGCGTGCTCCGCGAGGAACTGAAAAAATTCCCCGAGGCCGTGGCGGTGCTCAACAGGATCGCCGACAAATACAAGGACGCGAAAGCCATAGAGGCCCTGCTGCTTGCGGCCGAGGTCTACAGGAAGGACCTCAAGGATCCGGAAGGCGAGGTCAAAATGTACGACAGGATAGCCGCTGAATACGAGGCGGACCCGCAGGCCCCGAAGGCCCTCTTTGCCGCCGGGGACGTCTACAGCAAGGCGAAGGACGCGGAAAAAGCCAGGGAGTATTACCAGAAAATACTTGAGAAGTACCCGGACAATCCCTTGTCGAAGAAAGCGGAGAGCCGCGTCTCGGCGATCATTTCCGGCAAGATCTAGGCCAGAGGAAAACAATGAACACTAAACTTGGCGTTATCGAGGGTTTTTACGGCGAGCAGTGGAGCTGGGGCGAGCGCGTGGATTACGCCGGCTTTCTTAAAAAGCACGGCTTCTCCTTCTACATATACGCGCCCAAGGCTGACGGCTATCTGCGCAAGAAATGGCGCGAGCCGTTCCCTAAAAGCCTGGAGGAGAAACTTGCCAAGCTGGCGGGGCAGTACCATTCCGCGGGCCTCGAGTTCGGCGTAGGGTTCAGCCCTTACGAGATCTACCTAGCCCCGTTCGACCTTGAAGTAAAGAGGTTGCTGCAGCACCGCCTGGACGTGTTCAACCGCATCGGAGTAAATAAGCTCGGTATCCTGATGGACGATATGAAGGGAGACCTACCGGGTCTCGCGGACAAGCAGATCGAGATAGTCAACTGGATAGCCGCGCGCTCGAACGCCAGGCAGTTCGTTTTCTGCCCCACCTATTATTCCGCCGACCCCGTCCTGGAAAAACTTTTCGGCAAGATGCCGGAGGGCTATCTGGAGAAGCTGGGTAAAGAGCTGGATAAGAAGGTCAGCATGTTCTGGACCGGCGAGCAGGTCTGCTCGAAGTCCTACAGCGCCGAGCACCTGGGCGCGACCGCCGGGAAACTCGGCCGCAAGCCTTTCCTCTGGGACAATTATCCTGTCAACGACGGACCGCGCATGTGCAAGTTCCTGCACCTGCGCCCGGTCACGGGCCGCCCCTCGGAGATAGGCGCCTGCCTCGAAGCCCACGCCGTCAATCCCATGAACCAGGCGGCGCTTTCAAAGATAGTCCTGCTCACGCTTAAGGCCAGCTACGAACAGGGCGCGGCGTATAACCCGGCCAAGGCCTTCAGGAAGGCCGCCGACATGGTTACCTGCCGAGAAATGACGCTGCTGCTGGAAAGGGACCTTCCCGCTTTCATGGACAGGGGCCTGGACGCCCTCACTTACGAGGAGAAAGGGGCTTTGACCGACGATTATTCCTCTTTCCTCGATTCGCGCGAGAACGATACCGCCCAGGCGGCGAAAGAGATCACGGGCTGGCTGGCCGGCCGCTATACCGTCACGAAAGACCTTTTCCTGACGCAGTAGCCGTTCGCCGATATAAAAAGCGGCCGCGGGAGGTAAACCCGCGGCCGCTCTTTTTATCTCGTTTATATAATGTTCAGCTCTTTGCCGACTTTCCTGAATTTCTCCACCGCGAATTCAAGGTCCTTTATAGTGTGCCCTGCAGTGACTATCGTGCGCAGGCGCTCTTTGCCCTTCGGCACGGTAGGGAAGCCGAGGGCGAGCGCGAAGACGCCCTCTTCGAAAAGGCGGGTAGAGAATTCCACGGCTTTCGCCGTCATGATCGGGGTGATGGGCGTTACCGAGGCGCCAGTGTCGAAGCCGGCTTTCTTAAGCTCTTCCTTCAGGAAAGCGGTGTTGGCCCAGAGATTTTTCAGGTGCTGCGGCTCGGTCAGCAGGATCTCCAGGACCGCCAGGGAGGTGGCCGCCACCGACGGCGGCTGGGAGCTTGAGAACAGGAAGGGCCTGGCCACCGAGCCCATATAGTCCCTCAGGCTCTGCGTCGTCGCCGCGTAGCCTCCTACCGAGGCGAAAGCCTTTGAAAGCGTTCCTATCTGTATTTCCACCTTTCCGTCGAGGCCGAAGTGGCTCACAGTGCCCCTGCCTTCTTTGCCTATCACTCCGCTGGCGTGCGCGTCGTCCACCATCACGAAAGCTCCGTATTTGTGCGCTACGGCCACCACTTCATCGAGGTTGGCTATGTCGCCGTCCATCGAGAACACGCCGTCGGTCACCACCATCTTGCGGCGCGCGCTCCTGGCTTCCGGGGTTTCGAGTATCTCGGCCAGGTGCTTTATGTCCTTGTGGCGGTAGATCTTCCGCGGGGCCTTCGCCAGGCGCGCCCCGTCGATGATGGAGGCGTGGTTGAGCTCGTCGGAGATAAGCAGGTCGGTCTCGCTGGACATCAGCGACTGGCAGACGGCGACGTTGGAGGTGAAGCCGGACTGGAACAGGATCGAGGCCTCGGCGTGCTTGAACTCCGAGAACTTCCTCTCCAGCTCCTGGTGTATCGACATGGTGCCGATGATGGTGCGCACCGCGGCGGAGCCGACGCCGTATTTTTCTATGGCTTCGATGGCGGCCTTTTTTACCTTCGGGTTATTGGCCAGCGCGAGATAATTATTGGAGGTGAGGTTCACTACTTTCTTGCCGTCGATGACGGAGACGGGCTCCTGCGCCGACTCGAGCACGCGGGGCCTGATAAAGCGGTTTTCCTTTTTAAGCGCGGCAACTTCCTCGTCGGCGAATTTCAGCGTGTCGAATTGCATAGGTGTTCTCCCTTCCTGTCCGTCTGTTAGTATGATATAAAAAAAAGGCCGGTAAAAAAATGAGGAAAAATTTATATTTAAGTGCGGGGAAATTTAGTAAATTATAGGTGGCCCTATATGCCGGAACTTTCAAGCCCGCTCCCTCCCGAAGACTGCCTGGTCCTTCTCCCGAAGAACCCGGGGACTTTTTTCGTCTTCTGGCGGTTCTCCTCGGGCCGCGCGGAGGCCTTCCGCCTCGCGTCTTTTTCCCCCGAGATAGAGCTGCGCCTTTTTTACGCCGAGGATAAAACCCCGGCTTCCTCCCATAAAGCCCAGTGGCAGGCCGGGCGCGCCTACCTGCCGGTGCCGGAGCGCGGGGGGAACTGCGAAGCGGCCCTTTACGCCCTGCGCAACGGCGCCTGGGAAAGGCTGCTGGATTCCAACCAGGCCGCCGCCCCGGCCGCTGCCGGCATGGCCGAAGACAGGGCCTACGCCAGCCTGGAATTCCATAAGAAGGTCCTCTCATGAGCTCGCGCGGCTCCCTGATGTTCCTGCTTCACGCGCATCTGCCGTATGTGAACCACCCGGAGAATTCAGCCTTTCTCGAGGAGAACTGGTTTTTCGAGGCCGTCGTCGAAACCTACGTCCCGATCATCTCGGTGCTGGAGCGCCTTGCCGCGGAAGGTATCAGGCCCGGGGTGACCATCTCTATCTCTCCCACGCTGGGCGCGATGATGGAGAACGAGGCTCTCGAGGATAAGCTTGGGCTGTACGTGGACTCCCGCCTGGAACTCCTGGAGAAGGAGCTTGAGCGCGCCCAGAACGAGCCCGCCCTGCTTAAAACGGTGAAGCTTTACCAGAAGCTTTATGGAGACGCCGCCGAGCTGCTCCACAAGTACAGCGGCGACCTGATCACCCCGCTCAAAGCCCTGCAGCACGCCGGGCAGATAGAGATAATCATCACCTCGGCCACCCACGCCGTGCTGCCGCTGCTGACCAGGCCCGAAGCCATCCGCGCCCAGCTGGCCGCCGCCGCCGAGGACTACGAGGACCGCTTTAACAGGAAGCCCTCCGGCTTCTGGCTGCCCGAATGCGCGTACGAGCCGCGGCTGAACTCCTACCTGAAGCTGTCCGGCTTTAATTACACCTTTACGGAATCGCATGCTGTGGATGCTTCGCCCAACGGCGTCTATTCCCCTTACCGCACCTCCAACGGCGTGGGACTTTTCGCCCGGGACGCGGCCAGCTCGCGCGAAGTGTGGAGCTCCAAGTCCGGCTACCCGGGAGATCCGGCCTACCGGGAATTTTACCGCGACCTCGGCTACGACGGGGACTACGAGTACCTGCGCCCCTACTTCGGGACGGACGGGATCAGGCGCCCGCTGGGCCTTAAATACCACTGCATCACGGGCTCGGATGCGGACCTTTCCTCCAAGCAGTATTACGACCCGGACGCCGCCTTGGCCAGGGTAGAGGCGCACGCCTCCGACTTCCTCGCGCGGCGCCTGAAGCAGACCGAGGACCACTACGCCGCCCGCGGCTCGGGGCCGCTGATAGTCAGCTGCTACGACGCCGAACTCTTCGGCCACTGGTGGTTCGAGGGCCCGGCCTTCCTCGAGGCGGTGATAAGGAAAATAAGGGTCGAGCGCCTGCCGCTGCAGTTCGTCACCCCTTCGGAATATCTTAACTCCTGCCAGGAGCCGCAGGAAATTACGCCAGGGATCTCTTCGTGGGGGGAGAACGGCTACTTCGACCCCTGGGTGAACGAGGCCAACGATTTTATCTACCCCGCGGTCTACGCGGCCACCGACAAGATGATAGAGACGGCCAACCGCTTCCGCAACCAGGACCTTTCCCTCCTCAGCGCCCGCGCCCTGAACCAGGCGGCGCGGGAAACGCTGCTCTCCCAGTCGTCCGATTGGGCCTTTCTTATTTATATAGGCTCCCACTCCGAATACGCCAAGGGCCGGCTGGAGGCGCACGCGGCCAACGCCATCAGGCTGCTGGGAGAAGTCATCGAAAAGCGCGTGAACGAGCAGGAGCTGGCGGTCCTTGAGAAGCAGAACAGCGTTTTCCCCAGGCTGGATTTCCGGGTCTTCTCCTCTACCTCTAAATTCTAAAGGCCGGCGCATGAAAAAACCGCCCGGGGCAGCCGGGCGGTTTTCGTTTTTTGCTGGCGCGTGTTAAGCGCGCGCTTTCGCTTTCAGGGATTTCCAGGCCTTCGTGAAATCCTCGGGGAGCGGCGCCTCGAGCGTTCTTTTCCTGCCGGTGGAAAAGTGCTTGAAGCCGATGCTGAGAGAATGCAGGAGCATCCGCGGGGCGGTGGGGCCGCCGTAGAGCTTGTCGCCCATTATCGGGTGGCCTATGTGGGCGAGGTGTATCCTTATCTGGTTGGTGCGGCCGGTCTGCGGGTGGATCTCCAGCAGCGCGCAGGTCTTCGCCCGCTCCTTAACTACATAATCCGTAAGCGCTTCCCGGCCGTATTCCCATACTTTGATCTTCTTGAAGCCGCTGGCGCGGCCTATGGGCGCGTCGATGGAGCCTTTTCTTTGAGCCGGGATCCCGGAGACGACGCCTATATAGGTCTTCTCCATCAGGCGCTCCCTGAAGCCGTCCGTAAGGGCTTTCTGCGCGTACACGTTCTTGGCCAGAAGCATCAGGCCGCTGGTATCGCGGTCCAGGCGGTGAACAAGCCCCAGCCTTTCGATCCCGCCTTTGGCCATTTCCGGCCGCGCCGAAAATATCATGGAGACCAGCGTCGGCTCTCCAAGCAGGGAGGCCGCCGGGTTTATCTCCCAGTTGGCGGCGTTAGGATGTACCGCCAGCCCGGCCGGCTTGCTTATGGCTATCATGTCCTTATCCTCGAACAGGATCAGGTCCTCGAATCCCTCCTGGGCTTCGTCAGAGTCCGGGGACGAAAATTCCACGACGGTGCCTTCGTTGAGGATGTAGCCGGGCTTTTTAGTCTGCCCGTTCACCGTGGCCAGGCCTTCTTCGGCCAGGCGCCGCGCGAAGGAGCGGGAAAAATTCTCACCCATCTCGCTCAGGAAGACGTCCAGCCTTTTGGGCTCGCCGGAATATACCAGTTTAGTTTTTTTCATATTTTGCCTTTGACCGCATTCTTAAAAATACCGCCGCAGCGGCCGCGAAGACCGCGGCGGAGATCAGCTGCGCCGGGGAAAGGCCGAGGCGCATCGCGCCCCGGTCGTCGCCGCGCAGGAATTCAACGAAGAAGCGCAACGCGGCATAGAGCGCCGCATAAAGCGAGAGCACCGCGCCCTGCGGAAGTTTCCCTTCGTGCGAGCGGCGCAGCGCCGCGTTCAGGAGGAAAAAGATCGCCAGGTTCCCGGCCGCCTCGTAGAGCTGGGCCGGGTGGAGCGGAACTCCGAGGTAAAGCGGGTTGACCTCCGAAGCCGGGTCGGTAAAGGTGACGGCCGCGGGGCAGGCGGTCGGCCGGCCGTGGCAGCAGCCGGCCATGAAACACCCGATCCGTCCGAAAGCGTGCCCCAGGGCCAGGGCCGCGGCGAACAGGTCGGCGGCTTTCAAAACGTTCAGCTTCGCGCGGCGGGCCGCCAGGAAAAAGACGGCCGCTCCGGTAATGAGCCCGCCGTAAAAAACAAAGCCGTACCGGAAGCTCTTCAGGAGATAGGAAGCCCTGGAAAAGAAGTCCGCGCCGAAGTCTCCCCAATAGGTGGCGGCGTAGAAAAGCTTTGCGCCGAGCATCCCGCTGAGCACGGTGTAGAAGATAAGGTCCGAAAGCGGCTCCTTCTCGAACCCGGCGGCCTCGGCCTTCCGGAAGATATAGAAGATTCCCGCGAGGTAGCCGCAGGCGACAAGCAGGCCGTAGGCGGGCAGCGTAAAGGAACCGAGGCGGAAAATTATAGGGTGCATTGAAAAAAGGGCCGGGGATCAGGAGCCGCGAGTCGCGAGCGCTGTGTTCTTCCTTATAAAAATTGCCGCTTTGCGGAAATCGGTCAGCGGGGCGGCCGCTATGCCGCGCTCCCTGCAGAGCTTGAGCAGGCGGCCCGTGGCGTAAACTTTCTCCGCGAGCTCCGCTGCCTTCAGGTCGTTGGGCCCGTCGCCGAAAAAAACCACCTTCCGGCCCGCGCTCTGCATGCGGCGCACTCTCGAGGCCTTGAAGGCGCTCAGGTCCATCCGCTTCAGGAAGGGGTAGTCTATCCTGATGCCGCCTTTCAGCACCCGCGCCCTGCCGAAGAAAGATTTTACCTTTACTCCGTGCTTTTTAAAGAACGGATCGGCGTACAGGTCTATCCCGCCGCTGGCGATCTCGAACGGGACGCCGGCGGCCTCGCAGAAAAGTATGAACTCCCTGAATCCCGCCCTTGCCCGGACTTTCTCGCGCACAAAGCACGCTATTACTTCTTCCGTAAGCTTCGCTCCGGCGAAAGCGCGTTTCATGAAATCCTCTACGCGCACTTTAAGCGAATACGATTCCTCTATCGTCTTCTTGTCGGAAAAGCCGTAATGGAGCAGCAGGTGGTCGCCTACGTCGCGCAGGGTTATCGTCCCGTCGAAGTCGGAAACCGCCGCCCAGCCTTTCACCTGACCGCCTTCAGGAATTCCTCGCGGCGGCCGGCCCGGGCCAGCTTCAGGTAAAGGTTGTATTCCTTCTGCACGCCGAAAGTGGACTTGTCGCCGTTATAGGAATGGCCCGGGTAGACGGCGGTCCCGTCCGGCATCCCGGAAAGCTTCACGAAGCTTTCGTAAAGGTCCTCCGCGCTGGAGCCCGGGAGGTCCACGCGGCCGCACTCGCCCACGAACAGAGTGTCCCCGGTATAGACGCCGCCACCGGCCTGGTAGCAGACCGAACCCGGGGTATGGCCGGGCGTGTGCAGGACGCCTATCTTAAGGGCGCCCGCCTCTATCTTCTCGCCGTCCTGCGCTATGCGCAGTACCGGGGGCTTGCCTTCCAGCATGAAATGGTCGGCTTCGTGCAGATAGACCGGGAGGTCGTTGTTCTCGCGGGTGAAAAAAGGTATTCCGTTCACGTGGTCCGGGTGGGCGTGGGTCAGCAGCACGCACTGCAGCAGCAGGCCTTCTTTTTTTATGAACTCCTGCAGTTTCTCCGGCTGCCAGGCGGGATCTATCACGGCCGCCGCCTTCGTGCCCTCGTCCCAGAGCAGGTAGGAGAAATTGTCCATCGGCCCGACCTTGAACTGGCGCGTTCTGATCATTTGTCCGACTCCTTCGGAGGGGGGAAGCGGTACTCCGTTTCATCCGGCTTTATAAGCCCCAGTTCCTTGCGGGCCGCCTGCTCGACCGCCGGCTTCCTGTGTATTTCTTCCAGCTTTTTCTCCAGGTCCCCGCGCTGCAGCTCCAGCCGGGCTTTTTCCGATCTCAGCCGGCGGTACTCGTTGTAATTCTTTATAAGGCTGCGGAAGCCGCGGTTCCCCAGCAAAAGCGCGGCCAGGGCGAGTATGGCCAGGTATTTCAGGCTGAATTTTACGCGGAGAGGTTTCATCGCTGTGCACGCGGACTACGCTTTAAATGTCGCTCCGGACACTATCTTGTGCCGTATCTATAAAAAGCCCCGTCCGGCTTAAAGCGGACGGGGCTTCTATGGCGGGCCGCTTACTTGAACTTGAAAACGCTGTCCTTCGCGTAGCGGGCCTTCTTGCCCAGCTCTTCCTCTATGCGGATGAGCTGGTTGTATTTGCACAGGCGCTCGGAGCGGCACGGCGCGCCCGTCTTGATGGCGCCGGCGTTGGTGGCCACGGCCAGGTCCGCTATGAAGGCGTCCTCGGTCTCGCCGGAGCGGTGGGAGATCACGGTGGCGTAATCCGCTTTGTGGGCCATCTCTATCACGCGGATGGTCTCGGTCAGCGAGCCTATCTGGTTAAGCTTTATCAGGATGGCGTTGGCGACGCCCTCCTCCAGGCCTTTCTTCAGGCGCTCGGGATTGGTGACGAACAGATCGTCGCCCACCACGCGGGCTTTCTTGCCCAGGTGCTTGGTCAGGTGGTCCCAGCCTTCCCAGTCGTCCTCGGCGAGGGGGTCCTCGTAGGAGATGATGGGGAAATGCTTCTTCCATTCAGTGTACTTGGAGGTAAGCTCCTGGTAGGTCAGGTTGGAGCCCTCGAACACGTAGCGGTCGTTCTGGAAGAACTCGCTGGCGGCGGAGTCCAGGGCGATCTGCACTTCTTTGAAAGTGTAGCCCGCGTCCTTGATGGAATTGCAGATGGTCTCGAGCACGGCCTCGTGCGTGAAGATCTTCGGGGCGAAGCCGCCCTCGTCGCCGACCGAGGTGCTGTAGCCGGCCTTGGTCAGGACCTTCTTGAGCGTATGATAGATCTCGCAGCCCATGCGTATCGCGTCGGTGAAATGCGGCGCTCCGGTGGGGACGATCATGAACTCCTGGATGCTGATCCCGGAGTCGGCGTGCTTGCCGCCGTTGATGATGTTCATCATCGGGGCGGGGATCACGTAGTCCTTGTGCTTCAGGCCGTAGGCCTTGCGGATATAGGCGTAGAGCGGGAGCTTGGCGGAGTCCGCGCCGGCCCTGGCCAGGGCCATGGACACGGAGAGGATGGCGTTGGCGCCCAGCTTGCTCTTGGTCTGCGTGTCGTCGAGCTTTATCATCATCTCGTCGATCTTGATCTGGTCGGCTTTCAAGCCGGTTATTTCGGCGGCGATGGCCTTGTTCACGTTCTCGACGGCCTTTATCACGCCCTTCCCGAGATACCGCTTCCCGCCGTCGCGCATTTCCAGCGCCTCATGGGTGCCGGTGGAGGCGCCGCTCGGCACCGCCGCGCGCCCGAACGAGCCGTCGGTCAAAAATACGTCCGCTTCCACGGTAGGAAAACCGCGGGAATCAAGGATCTCTCTCGCAACGATCTTTTTTATTTTTGCGTCCATTATTATTCTCCTGGGGCCAGGCGCTTAAGCGGCGCCAGTCCCTTAAAACTTTCCGCTCATTATCTTCTTGCCGGCCTCGTTAAGGGCGGCGGTTTTCTGGGCGGTGGGGGCTTCGGCGTAGATGCGGACCAGCGGCTCCGTGCCGGAGGGGCGCAGGCCCAGCCAGCTGCCGTCCTTCATGATGAACTTGAAGCCGTCGGTGTGGTCGATGCGCCAGACGGAGGCCCCGGCCAGGTTGAGCGGCGGGTTGACCCGCAGGCGCTCTACCAGGACGTCCATGTTGAGGTTCTTGTCCAGCTTCAGGTTCACCCTGGAGTTGACGAAATTCCCGACGCGCTTGTTCAGGTCGGCGAGTATCTTTTTAAGCGGCTTGCGCTCGTAGGCCACCATTTCGGCGATGAGCAGGCAGGCCAGGATGCCGTCCTTCTCCGGCACGTGGTTCATTATGGACAGGCCGCCGGACTCTTCCCCGCCGAGCAGGTACTGGCCGGTGCGCAGCAGATTGCCTATGTGCTTGAAGCCGACCGCGGTTTCGCGCACTTCCAGGCCGTGGTGGCGCGCAATCGCGTCCGCGAAATGTGAGGTCATGACCGAGCGGGCGAACTTGCCCTTCAGGCCGCGGTTCTTGACCAGGTGCTCGAGGACCAGGCCCAGCACCAGATTGGGCGAGATCCAGGTCCCGTCGGAATCTATGATGCCGAAGCGGTCGGCGTCGCCGTCGCAGGCGAGGCCGAGGTTGAGCTTGTTCTTTACCACGGTCTCGCGCAGGACCTTGAGATTTTCTTCGTCGGTGTCCGGGGCGTGGCCGCCGAAAAGGACGTCGCGCTCCTCGCGCAGGCCCATTACTTTGGCGCCGGCTTTTTCCAGAACGGGGCGAAGGTAGGTGCGCGCCGCGCCGTTGACGGAGTCGGCCGCTATCTTAAGCCCGGCTTTCTTTATCGCGCCGAGGTCCAGCAGGGTGTCGAGCTGCTTGAAATAGTTGGCGTGGAAATCCTCCACCTTTATGATGCCGGCCGTCACGCCGTGCTCGAAGGGGATGTGCTTTTCCACCTCGGCTATGGTCAGGCTCTGGACCCTGGCTTCCAGGTCATTGGTTATTTCGGGCAAAGCCGGGCCGCCCCAGTAAGGCGTCCACTTAAAGCCGTTGTAATGGGGGGGGTTGTGGCTGGCCGTTATCATCACGCCGCCGGAGGCGTAATTGCGCATCACTTCCCAGGCGACTACAGGGGTGGGAGCCTCTATGTCCGAGATCACCGCGGTTATGCTTTCCGCGGCCAGCGCCTCGGCCACGTTGCGGGCGAAATCTTCGGAAAGGTAGCGGGTGTCGTAGCCTATTATTATCCTGGCGGTCTTGGGCGCCGGCTTGCCGGCTTTGCGCAGGTTCAGGAGGTATTCCTCGCCTTTATAGCCGTATTCTTTATTGTCGTTCACGTGCTCGGCCACGGCGTGGGCTACGCGCCGCAAGCTTGAAATTGTCAGGTCTTCGCCGATAACGGCCCGCCAACCGGAGGTGCCGAACTTGATATTTGGGGTTGCCATAGATACTGAAATATAGCATAAGAAGCAAAAGAAAGCAACGCGACCCAATGGGAACGGGTGGTGCAGTGAGGGGAAATCATTAAAAGCGGGTGATTCGATTATGTCGCGTATATTTTGTAAAATATACGGGACAATGAATAAACTTATACTGGCAGTATCGCTTTTAGCCCAGCCGCTTGCCGCGGCGGTCGGCGAACCCGCGCTGGAACTTAAAGGCTACCTTTCCGCCTGGACGCAGGACTGCGCCGGGTCTTCCTGCCAGCTGCCCAAGCCCGGAGAGCGCAACCGCCCGGTGACCCTGCGCCTGGCCCTGCCGGCCGACCCCGGACAGGCTTCCGCGGCCCATGTTTCCGAGAAACTGGCCCTCCCCGGCGGCGGCGAACTGCCGGCCGAGTTGGATTTTTACGCGATCTGCCCGTACGGAGGCAAAGAAAACTGTGCCGGTCGATATTTCCAGGCCCAGGTCTCTCTTTCCGGCCCGGCCGGCGCTTTCTGCGCCGCTTCTCTTAACGCCGCCGACTTCGAGCCTTTCCCGGTGTTCATGTGCGCCGGTATCGGGGCGGACGGACGCCGCTTCGGAGTTACTCTTCACCGGCAGCCTCTCTAAAACCGACAATGAATAAAGAAAACACCGACTCGTTTCCCGGGCTCTGCAATACGCCCGAGCTGGCCGCCTATTTCACGGCCCTGACCGAGGCCGACGAGGGCTTCGCGGGCCATGTCCTTAAAGCCATGGCCGCCGCCGGCGTGCGCGGGGCTTCCGTTACGGCTATGGAGGGACGGCTGCTGGAATCATTGGCGCGGCTTTCTTCTCCTAAAAAGGCGGTGGAGATCGGCTCGCTCTACGGTTACTCGGCGCACTGGATAGCCCGCGCCCTGCCCGACGGCGCGCGCCTCTATTCTCTCGAGAAAGACCCGGCGTGCGTGAACGCGGCGAAGGAAGGGATAGAAGCCTCCGGCCTTACGCGCAAAGTGACGGTCATGGACGGCCCCGCCCTGGAAAGCCTTAAAACACTGGCGAAGCTCGCTCCCTTCGATTTCTGTTTTATAGACGCCGATCTGGAAAGTTACCCGGCTTACCTGCGCTGGGCCGCCGCCAATCTCAGGCCCGGCGGCCTCGTGGTCGCCGGCGGCGCTTTCCTGAAAGACGGGACCTGCCGCGAGGGCGACGACGCCGCCCGCAACTCCGCCGCGCGGTCCATGCGCGAGTTCTTCCATGTCCTGTTCGACTCCGACCGTTTTCTTTCCTCCGCGGTCCTGCCCGCCGGGGAAGGCCTCGCCCTCGGCATTAAAAAATAAGGCCGCTCCGGCCGGGAAAAATATGAAGAAGCTGCTGCCGATAGTTCTTGCCGCCGCCCTGGCCGCCTGCTCCGGGCAGCCGCCGGAGCGGCCGAAGCTCGCGAAGAAAGGCCTCCCCGCCCCCGCGATAAGCCTGAAAAAACTTATAGGCGCGCCCGCCCCGGAATTGAAAAGCCTGGAGGAGCTTAAGGGCAAGGTTGTTGTACTTGAATTTTGGGCCACCTGGTGCGAGCCCTGCGTGGACGCCCTCCCCGCCCTGAACCTGCTCGCGGAAAGGTTCCGCGGCCAGCCGGTCGTGTTCCTCCATATCACCGACGAGAGCGAAGCGGACGTGCGCGAATTCCTCAAGACGCAGCGGATAGACGGCTGGGTGGCTCCCGAAGCCGGCGCCGAGGTTTTCAAGGCCTTCAGGGTCTTCGGCAGGCCGCATGCGGTGCTCCTGAACAAGGCCGGGGAGGTGGAGTCCTTTCCTCCCGCCGGCGGCCTTAACGCCGAAACCCTGATGAGCCTGCTCGCCGGCCAGCCAGCTCCGGAGTCCGCGGCCGCGGTTTCTTTGTCTACGGGCCCGGCCCTGGCGGAATTTTATATTTCAAAGTCCGCGGGGCGCGGGGGGACGGCGCAATACGGCCCCGCCTCTCTGAACGCCTCCTCTATGTCGCTTGAATACGCGCTTGAATGGCTATACGGCAGGATAGACAGCTTCGATATAAAGCCGGAGGCCGCGCCGGCCATGGGGGCGTCCTATAATATCCGCCTGCGCCTGCCGGTGGAGCGCGAGGCGAAGAAAACGGAGTTTTTCCTGAAAGGGCTGGAGTCCGCGCTGGGCCTTAAAGTGAACAAGGCGGAGCGCGAGGCGGAAGTCTACGTGCTGAAGAAGGCGTCCGGCGGGCCCGTCAATGTGAAGGAGCGCCGGGATTACGGCGGGGCCGAGCTTAACGGGGCGGTCCTGGAGGTAAAAGGCGGGTCTTTCTCCGCGCTTGCGTCGAGGCTCAAAGAGGTTTTGCGCCAGCCGGTGCTGGACGAAACCGGCGCGGCCGGGCCCTTCGAGTACAGCTTCGAGCTGGCTTCGGCCGATCCCAAGGCCATAGATATACAGCTGCACAAGCAGCTCGGCCTCAAGCTCGAGCGCCTGCGCCGCAAAATAATCGTAGTCGAGATCTCCAAAATAAAATGAAAAGACTTTCAACGAAGCCCACCGTCTACCTCATGGACGGTTCTAATTTCGCCATGAGGTTCTGGGAAAAGTCCGGCGGGACTTCGCCAGGAGAGCTGGAGCGCGAGTTCATGCGCTGGCTCGGCGAGATCGCCAGGACCGAGACCCTGAGGGCCTCATGTTTCCGCGTGGTCTTCGACGGACCGTACCGCAAGTCCGGCGCGGCCGGCCCCTCCGTCACGGTCTATTACAGCGACTCCGAGCCGGCCGACGATATGCTGGTGGAGCGCGGCTATTTCATGCAGAGCGAGGGGATCCGCGCCATAATCGTGACTTCGGACAACGGCCTGCGCGAGCGGGCCGCCGCCGAGGGCGTGAAAACCATGACCTGCGAAACCTTTCAGCACATGGCCCAGGCCGAGCTGCGCAAGGACATACGGTAAAATTTGTAGAATAATATGTCTTGCGGTGTCGGCGCCGTAGAAGGGCTTGTGGCGGAACTGGTAGACGCGACTGACTTAAAATCAGTTGGCCTTATGGCCGTGCGGGTTCGAGTCCCGCCTTGCCCACTTTAAAGATCTTGCGGTATTTTTCTGGAGGTAGACTATGGGATTTGCGCCTGCGGGGATAAAACTTATTGCCGGCGGAGTTATCGCCGGAGCGATCGGCGGCATGGTGGCGGCGTGGTCGAGGGGCCTGGGCCTGCCCATCCTTTTCCTTGGCCTGGCCTTCGCCGGCTTTTCCGCCTACTTCTTCCGCGACCCCGAGCGCGACAAAGTCTTCGCCC
This sequence comes from Elusimicrobiales bacterium, assembly GCA_028713125.1. Taxonomy (GTDB): domain Bacteria; phylum Elusimicrobiota; class Elusimicrobia; order Elusimicrobiales; family UBA9959; genus UBA9959. The sequence goes on from JAQTOU010000002.1 coordinate 533,494, forward strand.
CCGGCGAAATAGCCTGCCCCGCCGACGGCACCGTGATGACAGTGAAGAACGAGGGCACCCCGGGGATAACCGTGGTGCGCATCTTCCTCTCCGTCCTGAACGTGCACGTGCAGCGCGCCCCGATGGAAGGCAAGATCACGAAGACGAAATACACCAAGGGGACTTTCGCCATCGCCTACAAGCCCGAAGCCGCCACCAACGAGCGCAACCTGATCCGCATCGACGGGGACTACGGCCGCTTCGTGGAGATCGAACAGATAACCGGCTCCATCGCGCGGCGCATAGCCTGCTACGTCAAGGAAGGGGATACCATCCGCCAGGGCGAGCGCGTCGGCATGATCTACTTCGGTTCGCAGGTGGCGGTCTACCTGCCCGAGAACGTGCGCGTGCTCGTTAAGCCCGGCGATAAAGTGGAAGGGGCCGAAACCGCGCTGGCCCTCTGGTAAGGAACTCACAATGCAAGAAATACAGGAAAAAAAGCGCATAGACATGGATAAGCTGAAGAAAACCGGCGCGATCGTGCTGCCGTCCATCTTCACTATCGCCAACATGGCCTTCGGCTTCTTCGCCATCCTGCTGGCCTCCGAGGGCAAGTTCGTGCAGGCCTCCTGGTTTATCGTCGTTTCCTACGCGATGGACATGCTCGACGGCCGCGTCGCGCGCCTGGTGCACGGCGAAAGCTCTTTCGGGGTGGAGATAGACTCTCTCTCGGACTGGATGTCCTTCTGCATAGCCCCGGCGTACCTGATGTACAAGCTGGTGCTCAAGGATTACGGCGTCTGGGGCTACCCCGTGGCCTTCCTTTACGTCCTGTGCGGCGGGCTGCGCCTGGCCCGCTTCAACGTGAAGTCGCATTTTGGCGGCGGCTCCAAGGATTATTTCCAGGGCCTGCCCACGCCCGGCGCGGCCGGCGTGATGATCTCTTTCGTGCTGGCCTACAGCATGCTCGAGGGCGAAGGCGGCGTGCGCAGCATCCCGGGGGTCTCCTCGTTCATGCCCTTCGTTTACGCCGGCATCCCTTTCATCGTGGTGGCGCTGGCTCTGCTGATGGTGTCCAACGCGCCCTACGCCGCCTTCAAAGGAGACATGATAAAGCTGAACTCGATCAAGGGCATCCTGTTCCTGACGGCCATGCTCTCGCTGATCGTGGCCTACCCGCAGGACGCGCTCTTTATCTTCTTCTCCATCTACGCCCTGTCCGGGGTCTTCGGCGGCATCTACAACCTGGTGAAAGGCAAGCCGGCGCCCGGCCAGGCCTGAACCGGGCCGGACAATGAAAAGCCCGGGGCTGTCCCCGGGCTTTTTCCTTTTATGCCGCAGTCTAGTTGGTCTTTATATCCTTGGGTTTCTCGTCCTGCTTCCTGGGGAAGAGGGGCGGGACTTTCTGGGGTTCGGTCCCGTCGGCGGTCCTCCCTGCTCCCAGCTGCAGGTGCATGAGGCTGGCCGTGTGGGGCATGAAGGGGTCTATCCAGGCCGCTATGAGGCGCAGGCACCAGATCATCTCATGCAGGAAGGGCCTCAGGGCCTCGGGGTTGGTCTTCGCCATCTCCCAGGGCTTCTTCGTGTCCACCAGCCGGTTCAGGGTCCCCACGCCCTGCCAGATCTTCTCCAGCGCTTCGCTGAACTGCAGCGCCTCCATGCTGCGGTGGATGGCGGGAGTCCATGACGAGAGTTCCCTGAAAGTCTCCGACTCTTCCGGCTTCGCGGGGAGGCGGTTCTCCAGGTATTTGGCGGCCATGTTCATCACGCGGGAGAAGAGGTTCCCCAGGTCGTTGGCCAGGTCGGAGTTGTAGCGCCGCTTGAAGGCTTCCATCGAGAAGTCCCCGTCCTGTCCGAAAGTGACCTCGCGGAAGATGAAAAAGCGGAGCGCGTCAACGCCGTAGTCCTTCACCACGTCCTCGGCCTTTATGAAATTGCCGCGGGACTTAGACATCTTGTCGCCGTTGATGGTCCACCACCCGTGCGCGTAAACCTTGCGGGGCAGCTCCACGCCCAGCGCCATCAGCATGGCGGGCCAGATCACGCCGTGGAAACGGAAGATCTCCTTGCCGACGAGGTGCACGTCGGCCGGCCAGAGCACGGGGAAATCGGGGGAAAGTTTTTCCGGGTTGTAGCCCGCGCCCGTGGCGTAGTTCAGCAGCGCGTCGAACCAGACGTAAACCGTGTGCTTAGGGTTGGACCGCACCGGCACGCCCCAGGAGACCTTGGTGCGCGACACCGAGATGTCCTTGAGGCCGGACTTCGCGAAGTTTATCAGCTCCTGGGCCCGGTAGCGGGGGGAGAGGAAGTCAGGGTGCTGCTCGTAATGCTTCAGCAGGGCCTCCTCGTATTTGGAGAGCTTGAAAAAATAAGTTTCTTCGCTTACCTGCTCCACCGGCCGCGCGTGGATGGGGCAGTTCTTCTCTTTCAGCTCGCCCTCGTCGTAGAAAGCTTCGCAGGAGCTGCAATACAGCCCGGTATAGGAACCGAGGTAGATGTCGCCGCTCTTAATCAGTTTTTCGAACACCGCCTGCACCCCCTCCTCGTGCGCGGGGTCGGTGGTGCGTATGAAGTGGTCGTACTTTATATTGAGGGTTTTCCAGAGCTCCCGGAAATCGGCGGAGATCCCGTCGCACCAGGCCTTGGGCTCTATCCCTTTTTCCTTCGCTATCTTCTCTATATTGGAGCCGTGCTCGTCGGTGCCGGTCTGGAAATGGACCGGGATATCCTTGGAGCGCAGGTGGCGCGCCAGGATGTCGGCGGCGAGCGTGGTGTAGGCGTGGCCGATGTGGGGCTTGTCGTTCACGTAGTAGAGCGGGGTTGTGATGTAATATTTCTTTGTTTTCATTTTTATTTTCCGGATCGTCTCGGGCTCAGGGCTTGACCAGGTCCTCTATTTTTATGCCGGCCCGCTCGCTTTCAAGCAGGGCCGTCTCCAGCAGCAGGTAGTAGGAAACGTTGCGGTCCGCCATGCGGCGCAGGTCCAGCGTGCGTCGGAGCAGCGCCGTAAATTTTGTCTTGGCGGGGCCCGAGGCCGCGGTCCAGGAAGAGCGCGTCTTGGCCAGCAGCAGGTCCAGCAGCGTCTTTACTTCCTCGCGGGCCTTGTGGCTGTCGCGCGGCAGCCCCGCGGCGAATTTGAAGACTTTCGACTGGTCCCCCGGGCGAAGCGCCGAAACCTGCTTGAGGAAAGCCGCGGCGTCCGCCGCTTTTTCAAGCGAGCCGGAACCCAGGGCGGCCAGGGCGGCGGCCTGCGCGGGCTCCGCTCCCTGCGCCTCAAGTATGGTCTTCAAGGCGGGGGCCGGCAGGCGGCCGAACTCTACCAGGCAGGAACGGGAAATTATGGTAGAAAGCAGGGAATTCTTCTTCGAGACCGTGAGTATCACCACCGTCCCGGGAGGCGGCTCCTCCAGCGTCTTGAGCAGGGCGTTCTGGGCCGGAGGCATCATGGCTTCCGCGTCCCGCACTATGAAGACCTTCCACCCGGAGAGCATCGGCTTCTGCTGGGCCCAGCGCGTCAGTTCGCGCATAGTGTCTATCTTGAGGTTCGCGCTCTCCGTCTCGTCGAGCAGGGCCGCCTGGAAAGCCGTATCCACGATCCGGATGTCGGGGTGGGCGCCGCTGGCGGCCTGGAGGCAGGAGAGGCAGGTCCCGCAGGAATCGGACGGGTCGGAATGAATTTTGGCGGGGGGCAATTCCGGCTCGGGCGCCGGCCCCGTGGCGGCGGCGGCGAACAGATCGTTCTCGTCCGGGGCGGGTGGCGCCGGCGGCCTTTCGCGGTGCTCGGTGTGGGAGCAGTTCAGCGCTTTGGCGAATTCTACCGCCGTCAGGAATTTTCCGATCCCGGGCGCGCCGTGGAAAATTATCGCCGGAGGGACGCGGCCGGATTCTATGAGGGCGCGCAGGCGCTTTATAGTCTTGTCCTGGCCGAGTATGGATGAAAATGACATATTTAAAATCGGGGATCGGGGATCGAGAACCTGGGAACGGGAATCGAAGATCCGGAAAGAAACGCCGCCTATTTTTTATTTCCTGCTCTTAACCGCTAATATTTTTGCGACGCGCGCACGGATATCGGCCTGGATGCTCTCTATCGGGCGGCCGCCGTCAACCCTCGTCACTCCCGGCTTGCGCGCGAGCAGCTTGTAGGCCCGGTTAACGCGCTTGCGGAACTGGTCCGGCTCGCTCTCTATCCGGTCGCGGCCCTGCGTCAGGCGCTCCCGCTGGGAGAAAACTTTATCGGGGATGTCGAAGACTATAGTAACGTCCGGCCTGAGGTTCATGGTGGCGATGCGGTTCAAAGTCTCGACGGTTTTAAGGTCCAGGCCGCGGCCATAGCCCTGGTAGGCGGTGGTGGACAGCGTATAGCGGTCCGAGATTATGACCTTGCCGGCTTCGAGCGCCGGGATTATTTTCTCCAAAGTGTGTTTTATCCTCGAGGTTTCATAGAGGAAAAGCTCCGTCATCGGCTCGATAACGCTTTTCGGGTCCAGGAGGATCTCCCGTATCTGCTCGGACAAGCGGGTTCCGCCCGGCTCGCGGGTGACCAGAACTTCATGGCCCAGGCCTTCCAGCCAGGTTTTCATCAGCGCCGCCTGAGTCGATTTTCCGGACCTGTCCGGCCCTTCCAGAACTATAAAAATGCCGCGTTTCATAACTATATGATAGCAAAGCCCCTAGCCCGGAGGGTAGGGGCTGGCGGGTCCCGTAAATAAAAACCCCGGCGCTTCCACCGGGGTTTCTATTTTCACTGCGCCGCTGTTACGAGCATTCCGAATAGCCGCAGTCGTGGCAGGTGGGGCCGGAGCAGCCGGACTCGTAGCTGACGTTGGAGGAATAGCACTTCGGGCAGTACTGGGTGCGCGAGGCTTCCCAAAGCTCCAGTTTCTCCTGGCCGTTTATCTCCAGGTCGGTGGCTATTATCCCGGTGCGCTTCAGGTGGCTCCTGAGCGCCACGGCGATCGCGTGCGCCACGGAATTTATCCGGTTCTCGCCGAGGCCCATCGGCCTGTCGCCCTTCACCGAGTTAAGGTGCTTTATGATCTTCACCGGGTCGCCGCCCTCCTCGAGGTACTTGGAAAGCAAAATCCCGATAAGCGAGGTCATGCCGCTGATCTCGGTGCCGAGCGGCGGCATATTGGTGAAAACCTGGTAGGGGCCGTGCTCGTTGTAGTTGATGTGCACGTGAAGCGGGCCGTAGCCGGTCTTCAGCTGGAAATACTCCGATGAAACGCCGAAGGATTGGTAAGGAGCTTTCTTCTTTTTGGTCTTGGCCTGCGGCTGCGTGCCGGGAGTGGAGGCGATGTTCAGAACCTGCTGCGCCTTGCAGCCGTCGCGGTAGACGGTAAGGCCTTTGCAGCCCAGTTTGTGGGCAAGCAAATAGCAGTTCTTCACGTCCTCCACCTTGGCCGAGGTGGACATATTGATGGTCTTCGAGACGGCATTGTCGATATGCTTCTGGAAGGCGGCCTGGATCTTGATGTGGTTCTCTATGGAGACGTCGTGCGCCGTCGGGAAGAGGTCCTGGATGTGCTTGGGGATCTCGGGGATGCCGCGCACGGCCTTATGGTTGGCCTCTATCTTTTTCCAGAGCGTCTTTTCGTCCATCCCGAAGAAGTCGTGCTCTTTGGCCACCTGTTTGAAAAGCGTGTTCACTTCAAAGAAAGTGTCCTTCGCCTCGGCGTCCTTATTGTTCTTCAGCGCGTCCAGCGCGCGGGCATTGAAGCGGGTATAGGCGACGGCGAAGAAAGGCTCTATGCCCGAGCCCTGCAGGCCGGCCGCTATCGCGATGGTCCCGGTCGGGGCTATGGTGGTGCGGGAAGCGTTGCGCGGCTTCGCGGCCACGCCCCTGAAATGGCGGCTTTCCGCGTCGTAGATGGAGCCTTTCCAGTTCTGGAAGACGCCGCGCTCTTTAGCCAGCTCTTCGGAAGCTTCCATGGACTTTTCGTTTATGAACTTCATCACTTCTTCGGCCTTTTTCAGGCCGGCAGGGCTGTCGTAGGCCACGCCGAGCTTTACGGCGGTCTCGGCCCAGCCCATCACGCCAAGGCCTATCTTGCGGTTGCCCTTGGCTATCTTCTCTATCTCGGGCAGAGGATAATTGTTTATCTCGATGACATTGTCGAGGAAGCGCACGGCCATGGCGACGGTAGAGGCCAGGCGGTCCCAGTCCATAGCCCCGTTCGTCAGTTCGCCTTTCACATAGTTGGCGAGGTTTATCGAGCCGAGGTTGCAGGACTCCCACGGCAGCAGCGGCTGCTCGCCGCAGGGGTTGGTGCTTTCTATCTGCCCCAGTTCGGGCGTGGGGTTCGAATTGGTCTCGTTGATGCGGTCGATAAAAACTATCCCGGGATCGCCGCTGGCCCAGGCGGATTCCACGATGGAGGTGAAAACTTCCCTGGCCTTGAGGGTGCCGGCCGCCTCGTTATTGCGAGGGTTGATCAGGTCGAAGCTGCCGCCGGTTTCCACGGCCTTCATGAACTTATCGTCCAGGGCGATGGAGATGTTGAAGTTCTCCAGCACGCCGGCCTGCGACTTTATCGTTATAAAATCCTTTATCTCCGGGTGCCAGTAGGGCAGGATGCCCATATTGGCGCCGCGGCGGGTTCCGCCCTGCTTCACCACGTCGGTCAGCTTGTCGAAAAGCTTCATGAAGGAGATGGCGCCGGAGGCCACGCCATTGGTCTTCTTTACCGTGTCTCCTTTCGGGCGCACGCGGCAGAAAGAGAAGCCGGTGCCGCCGCCTGATTTCTGTATCAGGCTCTGCGCTGTCAGGGCCTTCGCTATGCCCTCCATGGAGTCAGGCACGGGGAGCACATAGCACGCCGAAAGCTGCTGGAGGTCGCGCCCGGCGTTCATCAGGGTGGGGGAATTCGGCAGGAAGTTGAACTCCGCCATCATATTATAGAAGCCGGTTTTCCAGAGGTCGGCCGCCGCGCGGGCTTCGTCTATTTCCTTGTAGGCTTTTTCGAGGTTGCCCACGAACTTCATGAAATTGGCTTCGCGCTCGGACGACTCAGCCAGCCCCTCGTGGAAAATAAGGGTCCGGGAAGCGGCCTCGCCGGCTTTGTTCTTCAGGACGCGGCAGTTCACGCCCTCGAAGACGCCCCATTTCTCGGCGTCGTGGTGGAAGATGATCTCTGAAAGGGAAATATTATGAGCTACGCGCTCGAAAAGGTCCTCGGGCGTGTTATCGTCGCGGAGATATTTGTCCTTGATAACCTTGGCCTGATTCTCGCTGACGGTGACTGCTTTCCTGGCGATTGTGACTGTCTTCATTCTGGTGGTGTCCTTGGTTTTTCATTTCCCAGGACTTTTCAGTAAATCTGTTCGGACTGCGCCCGCTCCGGCTCCCCCTGGCATCTTACGAGCTGGGCTTTGTGTCTTGAACTGAACTAAAAAGCTTTTGGAATAGCTCTAATCTATCAATACTTAAACCCTGTGTCAAATCTACCGACGATAGCCATAAATAAACCGCTTTCCGGGGCAAAATTGTTATAATAAAAATACGGGTTTTCCCAATGGAAAAGAAGAAAAAACAGGGGCTTGAGCTTTCCCAGGACCAGGTTCTGCGCCAGGACCTGCGATTGTTTTCCGTGCTGGCCTCGCCGGAGCAGGATTTCCTGCGCCAGGCGGCCGAGCTGGAGGCGGACCCGCTCTTCATCAAGCTCACCGCCCCGGGCGCCGACGGGGCCGCTCCGGTGATGCGCCGCCGCTTTTCCGGCGCCTCGTACGCATTCGGCCTGGCCTGCGGCGACGAAGCCCTCGCGGCCGCCGCAGGTTCCGGGGGCGGCGCGGGGGAGTGGCTTGCCGAAAGGCCGGCCATGCTCAAGCTGGCCCAGCGCGCCGGCCTGGAAAATTTCGAGAAATATTTCCTTTCTGACGTGGTCTTCAGCCCCGCGGCGGCCTCGCGCGCCTGCGGGCTTACCGCCGCCGAGGCTTCGGCCCTTAAAAATTTCGCGGACGCTTTCGTGCTCGCGCACGAGAGGATCCCGTCGGCCGCCCTGCCGGTGCTGTACCTGCGCTGCGCCGCCAGGATAAGCGCGGAGGAAGGCCGGGTTTCTATCGCCTATGCCCACCCGGCTTATTTCCGCGGGGCTTATAATATCGACAATGCGGCGCTTTCCCGCCTTATGAAAAGCGGCTCGCTCAGCCGCGGCGAAGCCGCCAGGGTCCGCTCGCTTACCTCGCGCGCGCAGCGGATAGCCTGGCGCAAATCCGGTTTTCACCGTGCGCTGACCGCGCTGGTCGCGCACCAGGAGGCCTTCCTGCTGGAGAAGGCGCCGCTGAAGCCGTTCACCCAGCGCGCCCTGGCGGCGCAGGTCGGCTTAAATCCCGCCACAGTCTCGAGGCTTATAGCCGCGAAGACGATACTGGCCCCCTGGGGAGAGGAAATAAGGCTGGGAAATTTATTCAGGAAGAAAAACGCGTTTATTATTGATATAATAAAATCGGTTACAGGGGCTGGCGCCAAAAAGATGACCGATAGGGAAGTTGCGGAGTCCCTGAGATCCGTTTACGGAATACGCGTTTCGCGACGCAGCGTAAATCTTTATAGGACAACACCTTAACCCATGCCCAATAAAAAAGAGATCGCCGCCCTAAACCCCATTCAGCGCAGCATTTTCGACGCTGTGTTCTTTAACGCGCAGGAGCCCATGCTGGTGCTGAACCGGGAGCTCTCCGTCCTGCAGGTGAACAACAGCGCGCTCAAGCTGCTCGGCTGGACCGCACAGGACCTCTCCGGAAAAACAGCCTCCGCGCTCGTGCTCCAGAAGGACCTGGCCGAATTTTCGGAGATGACGGAACTGGCCGCCCGCAAAGGCGTGGTGCGCAACTGCCGCTTCTACATGCTCACCGCCGCCAAAAGCATCGTAAGGCTTTTCCTGACGGCGCAGGCGCTTAAGGACGAGGCCGGCGAAGTGAACGGCTTCTGCCTTTACCTCTCTCCCGTCTCTCCCGACGAATGGTCCGCGCTGAAAGACCCGCACGTTTTCAAGAACGCGGCCCGCAAACTCGGCCGCCTTACCTCCATCGGCCAGCTTACTTCGATGTTCGCGCACGACATCAAAAATCCGCTGCACGTGATACTTTCCACCTCGGAGCTGCTCCGGGCCCAGGAGGGCCAGACCGAGCAGGCCAGGACCGGCGCCGAGCTGATAGAGCGCAACGCCCGCCGCGCCTCGAAGATAGTGAAGACGCTCCTGGACTTTTCCCGCAGCGGCATGTGCCGCCTTGAGCCCTACTCCGTGGCGGATGCCGCGGAGTACGCCCTCGAGCTTATCGACAGCTCGCTGAAAGCCGCCAAGGTGCGCGTGGAGAAAAAACTGGAGAACGCGCCCAAGGTCTTCCTCGACCCGCATTATATGCACAGCGTGATCTATAACCTTCTTAACAACGCCGCCCAGGCGCTCGAGGGCGCGGCCGACGGCTGCGTGACCATCAGCTCCGGCTGGCTGGAGCAGGAAAAAGAGGTTTTCCTTACAATCTCCGACAATGGCCCCGGCCTGGAGCCGGCCATGCTCGAGAATCTTTTCCAGCCTTTCTTCACCACTAAAGACAGCGGAACCGGCCTGGGCCTGTACCTGGCCCGCCAGATAATGGACGAGCACGGCGGGCGCATAATAGTGGCCTCCTCTCCCGAGGGCGGCGCAATGGTAAGCCTGCGCTTCAAGAAGACGGTCTAAAACAAATCGAGGATCGAGAATCGGGAATCGAAGAGCTAAGATCGAAGATCGGGGAAAACAAATAATTCAATGGGAAATATTTTAGTCGTCGAGGATGACGCCGATACGCGTTATGTGCTGAAGGCCGCGCTTGAAAGCGGCCGGCACGCCTGCGCCACGGCGGCTTCCGGGGCGGAGGCCATGGGCCTCGCCGAGGCGCTTACTTTCGACGCGGTAGTCCTGGATATGGTTCTGGGCGATTCCGACGGCCTGACTATCCTCGAAAAAATGAAGAACGAGGACCCCGGCCTGCCCGTGGTGATACTAACCGGCCACGCCAATGTGCAGAGCGCCGTGAAAGCGATGAAGCTGGGCGCCCTGGACTATTTGATAAAGCCCTTCGGCAACGAGGAGCTGTTGCTGATAATCGAAAAAGCGGTCAAGGAGCGCAGGCTCAAGCGCGAGTTCGAAGCGCTGCGCAGCCACGTAAAGCGCGCGCACGGCGCGGAGCCCGTGTTCGGGACCAGCAAGGAAATAAAAAATACCGCGGCCCTGGCCAGGCAGGTGGCGGCCACGGACCTGACCGTGATACTTTCCGGGCCATCCGGCTCCGGTAAAGAAGTATGGGCGCGCGAGATACACCGCCTGAGCGCTCGCGGCGACAGCCCTTTCGTGGCGCTGGACTGCGGCGCCCTGCCGGAGAACCTCGTCGAGAGCGAGCTGTTCGGCTACGAGCGCGGCGCCTTTACCGGCGCGGACAGGCGCAAGCCCGGCCTTTTCGAAGTCGCTTTCGGCGGCACGCTGTTCCTCGACGAGATAGGGAACCTTACCAGCGCCACCCAGGCCAAGCTGCTCCGTGTCCTGGAAGAGCGCAAGATACGCCATCTCGGAGGGAAAAAAGATATTCCCATAGATACGCGCGTGATCGTGGCGTCGAACAGTAATTTGCCCGCCCGCATAAAAGAGGGGACTTTCCGCGAGGACCTTTATCACCGCCTCAACCAATTTATGCTGCGCGTACCTTCCCTCTCCGAGAGAAAAGAGGATATCCCGGTCCTGGCCGCCCTCTTCCTCAGCGAAGCCGAGAAGCTGGTGAACAAAAAGATAGAAACGATTTCCGATTCCGCGCTGGCGGCCCTCTCCGGCTACTCCTGGCCCGGCAACGTGCGCGAGCTCAAAAACGTGATCACGCGCGCCGCGCTTTTGTGCGCGGGGGAGATCCTGCCCTCGCATCTGGGCCTTGGCGGCGCCGAGCCGGCGAAGGGCTGTGCATCCACTCCTGTGCCCGAGAATTTTGATCTGAAAGAAAATCTGCGCCAGGCCCGCGCCGAAACAGAGCGCCGCCTCATCTGCGCCGCCCTCACTCAAACGAACGGAAATAAAGTCAAAGCCGCCAAGCTTCTTTCCATCGACCGCACGGCTCTTTACGACAAAATCAAAACTTACTCGCTCGAATAGTGTAGGTATATATCTACATATCAGTGTTGGTATTTATCCACACTGTTGGTTGTAACCAACACTCTCCTGTAACAAGAAGTTCACTTTTCAGCATTATTTCCTCAGCAGAGCATCTTCTATAATATATCCATGCCCCAGCCTGGATTTATTGGTCTATGCCGTGATATTCTGCTCAGTTTCATGCCTTTCATTGGGGGCTTTGCCTGCGTAAGCTTACCGCTTCAGCCCTTCCGTTCCCTGGATCCTAAAATCCCGGTTTCCAATTCTTCTTCTTACAGGGGCGGCCTGCAGCAGTTCCGGCCTGATTACCGGCCGGTAAGGCTGTTTGGCAAAGTCGTTGCTATTAATTTTGGTAAGGGTTATTCTAAACAATTTCGTTCCTAAATGTTCCCGGAGGCACTATGAAAACGCTCAAAGCCTTGGTTCTGGAAATCTTCTCGGTCCTGCTGCTCTTGCCGGCCTTAACCGCCGCGGCGCCAGCCCTGATAAACTACCAGGGCCGCCTGGTAGACGCGAACGGCAACCCGCTGAGCGGGACCTACTCGATAACATTCAACATTTACGGCGCCCTCTCCGGCGGCTCCGCGGTCTGGACCGAAGTCCAGCCGACCATAGCCGTAGACAACGGCATCTTTAATGCCAAGCTCGGTTCGATAACCAATCTGCCCCCGTCAGTCTTCTCCTCCGACACCCGCTACCTTGGCGTAACGATCGGTTCAGACGCGGAAATGAGCCCCCGCGTGCAGCTGCTTTCCGTCCCCTATGCCATTTACGCCGCCAGCGCCGCCAGCGTCGGGAGCGCCGGCCAGGGCGTGATAATTTCCACCTATGTCGACGTCGCGGGCCACGTCACCGCGACCAGGTTCTACGGCGATGGTTCCGCGCTTACGGGGTTGTCTGTCGGCAGTGTTTCCGCGGCCAGCATCACTGCTGGCACCTTGCCTAACACCGTGATAGCCTCGTCCATCGCTCTCAACTCTGTGCAGGACGGTTCCATAGTCGGCGTGAGCGGTTCCAAGGTCTCCGGTAATATAGCCGGGAACGCCGCCAATATAAGCGGCAACCTGCCCGCCGCCCAGATCGCCGCCGGCAGCCTTCCTGCCACCGTGATCGCTTCATCCGTTGCTCTAAACTCCGTGCAGGACGGTTCCATAGTCGGGGTCAGCGGTTCCAAAGTTTCGGGCAATATCTCCGGGAACGCCGCAAATATAAGCGGCAACCTGCCAGCCACCCAGATCGCCGCCGGCAGCCTTCCTGCCACCGTGATCGCTTCATCCGTTGCTCTTAACTCTGTGCAGGACGGTTCCATCGTGGGCGTGAGCGGTTCCAAAGTTTCAGGCAATATCGCCGGGAACGCCGCAAATATAAGCGGCAACCTGCCAGCCACCCAGATCGCCGCCGGCAGCCTTCCTGCCACCGTGATCGCTTCGTCCATCGCTCTCAACTCTGTGCAGGACGGTTCCATAGTCGGGGTCAGCGGTTCCAAAGTTTCGGGTAATATCTCCGGGAGCGCCGCCAATATAAGCGGCAACCTGCCCGCTGCCCAGATTGCCGCCGGCAGCCTGCCTAACACCGTAATCGCTTCGTCCATCGCGGTCAACTCCGTGCAGGACAATTCCATAGTAGGTATGTCTGTAGGTAAATTGATCGGGAGTGTTGCCGTAGCGGCATCTAATGTCGGAGCCGGCTCTCTTCCCTCTACTGTCATCGCCTCGTCCATTGCCCTTAACTCTGTGCAGGACGGTTCCATCGTGGGGATGAGCGGTTCTAAAGTTTCGGGTAATATCTCCGGTAATGCCGCCAATATAAGCGGCAACCTGGCCGCGACCCAGATCGCCGCCGGCAGCCTTCCTGCCACCGTGATAGCCTCGTCCATCGCTATCAACTCTGTGCAGGACGGTTCCATCGTGGGGATGAGCGGTTCAAAGGTTTCCGGTAATATTGCCGGTAATGCCGCCAATATAAGCGGCAACCTGGCCGCGACCCAGATCGCCGCCGGCGGCCTGCCCGCTAATGTAATAGCTTCTTCTCTCGCGGTTAATAGCGTATATACGTCTTCCTTACAGGATGCGTCCATCACAAAGGTTAAGATCGCCGCCGACTCCTGCGTCAACGGCCAAATTCTTAAACTGGCCGGCGGCGTCTGGTCCTGCGGCACCGACGATACCGGCGCCGGCGGCACCGTGACCGGTTCCGGCACTCCCGGACAAGTAGCATACTGGAGCGGCGGTTCAGCCCTTGGCACTCTCGATTATCTTAATGCCCGCGTAATGCTGGGCCTCACTATCGGCACGAGCGTGCAGGCATACTCCCCCAATCTTACGACCTATGCCGGGATAGCGCCGTCATCAAATATCCAGTCCTTATTGGGATCAGTTGACTACGCGACGGCGAGGACGAACCTTGGCCTTGGCGCGTTAGCCACAAAAGCGCAGGCCGCGAATGCCGATATCAGCGACGTGGACGGTTCGAAGATCACCGGCGCGGGCACGATAGTAGCCGACCGGATAGCGACCGGCAACCTGGGCGCTAGCGTGGTGGCTTCGTCGTTATCTATAACCGGTTTCTATAGCGCGCCTGATATCAGGACGAACCTTGGTCTTGGCGCGCTGGCAACTAAAGCGCAGGCCGCGAATGCCGATATCAGCGACGTAGACGGTTCTAAGATCACCGGCGCTGGCACGATAGTAGCCGACCGGATAGCGACCGGCAACCTGGGCGCGAGCGTGGTAGCTTCGTCGTTATCTATAACTGGTTTCTATAGCGCGCCGAATATCAGGACGAACTTGGGTCTTGGCGCGTTAGCCACAAAAGCGCAGGCCGCGAATGCCGATATCAGCGACGTAGACGGTTCTAAGATCACCGGCGCGGGCACGATAGTAGCCGACCGGATAGCGACCGGCAACCTGGGCGCGAGCGTGGTAGCTTCGTCGTTATCTATAACTGGTTTCTACAGCGCGCCTGATATCAGGACGAACCTTGGTCTTGGCGCGCTGGCAACTAAAGCGCAGGCCGCGAATGCCGATATCAGCGATGTAGACGGTTCGAAGATCACCGGCGCGGGCACGATAGTAGCCGACCGGATAGCGACCGGCAACCTGGGCGCTAGCGTGGTAGCGTCGTCGTTATCTATAACTGGTTTCTACAGCGCGCCCGATATCAGGACGAACCTTGGCCTTGCGATAGGCACCGACGTATTGGCGCCTGCCGGTAGCGGCGCTTCGCTGACCAACCTGACCGCTGCCAATATAGCCGCGGGCAACCTGGGCGCGAGCGTGGTAGCTTCGTCGTTATCTATAAGCGGTTTCTACAGCGCGCCTGATATCAGGACGAACCTTGGTCTTGGCGCGCTGGCAACTAAAGCGCAGGCCGCGAATGCCGATATCAGCGACGTAGACGGTTCGAAGATCACCGGCGCTGGCACGATAGTAGCCGACCGGATAGCGACCGGCAACCTGGGCGCGAGCGTGGTGGCTTCGTCGTTATCTATAAGCGGTTTCTATAGCGCGCCGAATATCAGGACGAACTTGGGTCTTGGCGCGTTAGCCACAAAAGCGCAGGCCGCGAATGCCGATATCAGCGACGTAGACGGTTCGAAGATCACCGGCGCTGGCACGATAGTAGCCGACCGGATAGCGACCGGCAACCTGGGCGCTAGCGTGGTGGCTTCGTCGTTATCTATAACCGGTTTCTATAGCGCGCCGAATATCAGGACGAACCTTGGCCTTGGCGCGTTAGCCACAAAAGCGCAGGCCGCGAATGCCGATATCAGCGACGTAGACGGTTCTAAGATCACCGGCGCTGGCACGATA
>JAQTOU010000002.1:548504-729573 GCA_028713125.1 Elusimicrobiales bacterium
GCGCGTTAGCCACAAAAGCGCAGGCCGCGAATGCCGATATCAGCGACGTAGACGGTTCTAAGATCACCGGCGCTGGCACGATAGTAGCCGACCGGATAGCGACCGGCAACCTGGGCGCTAGCGTGGTGGCTTCGTCGTTATCTATAAGCGGTTTCTACAGCGCGCCTGATATCAGGACGAACCTTGGCCTTGCGATAGGCACCGACGTATTGGCGCCTGCCGGTAGCGGCGCTTCGCTGACCAACCTGACCGCGGCCAATATAGCCGCGGGCAACCTGGGCGCGAGCGTGGTAGCGTCGTCGTTATCTATAAGCGGTTTCTACAGCGCGCCTGATATCAGGACGAACCTTGGCCTTGCGATAGGTACCGACGTATTGGCGCCTGCCGGTAGCGGCGCTTCGCTGACCAACCTGACCGCTGCCAATATAGCCGCGGGCAACCTGGGCGCTAGCGTGGTAGCATCGTCGTTATCTATAAGCGGTTTCTACAGCGCGCCTGATATCAGGACGAACCTTGGCCTTGGCGCGTTAGCCACAAAAGCGCAGGCCGCGAATGCCGATATCAGCGACGTAGACGGCTCGAAGATCACCGGCGCTGGCACGATAGTAGCCGACCGGATAGCGACCGGCAACCTGGGCGCTAGCGTAGTAGCTTCGTCCATCGCAGTCGACGGTGTCTATACTAACGCTATAATAAACTCCGCGGTGACTGACGCTAAGATATCCGGTATGTCAGCGTCAAAATTAACGGGAGTATTACCGCAGACTGTAGTTGTTTTTAGCGATGCAAACTGTGATACTCTTACACCTGCAGCTGTCGGTCAATTCTGTTACGATACGGGCGCGAACCTCATAAGTGTTTCCACGAGCACTAGTGTAGGGGGATATGCCTCATTGACACTAGGCGGGTGGTAATTTAGGAGCAGGTAATGCGGGCGTAATATCGCATCTTTCTGGCAGTAATGTCTGAAATATGTAGCGGGATGGCTTTTTATGAAATATAAAAGCGTGGGTCTGGCTTTGGCGGGAGTGGCGCTTGCTTGCGGCGTTTTGCCCGCCGCGGCGGCTAATATGATGGAGACCAGGGCCTTTACCAGCGGCCTGGCCATCTCTAATAGCGGCGGCTATGCGCTTGAGTCCACCGTCGGGGAGGTCTCAGGATCCACCATGGCGGCTTCAGGCAAGGGGCTGCGCTCCGGCCATGCCGGGACCAGCCACAGCCCCGGCGCGGTTTACGACCTTACGGCCTCCACCAGTTCCGCCAACGACGTGCTTTTCCAGTGGACCAGCGTCGGCAGCGAGGGGCTCGTCGGCCAGGCCAGCGCGCTTGAAATTAAAATAGCCACCTTCCCGGTGACCTATGCTAATTATTCAACTATAAATTCTTCCCTTACCCTGGCCGCGCTCACTGCCGGCACTGTGGACCAGAAACTTTATTCCGGGCTCCAGGCCGGCAAGACCTATTATGTGGCCATCAGGGTCCGCGACAGCAGCAATATGTACGGCCGGCTCTCGGCCAACGCCAGCTTCGGCACCGCTCCGGTAAGGCCGCGCGCGCCCGTGGTCCGCGGCGTTCTGGCCGGCGGCAACTTCACCATGTCCTGGGACGCGGTGCTGTACAATACCGAGGGAAGCACCATCTCCATTAAAAATTACGAGGTTTATTCCAGCACCGCGCTCACCGGCACGGTCTCGGCGGCTATAACACTTTCAAGCTCCACTCTTTCCTACACCGTGGCCACCAGCCCCGTAAAGTGGTACTTCGTGAAAACGCTGGACAGCGACAATGTGCGCAGCGAATCTTCCATCTGGCTCAGCAATGCCGACGACGTGGTCCGCACCGTCTCCGAAGACAGGCGCGCTATAGTCGACCTCCCGCCTTTCGTAGACGAGGACCTGCGCGCGGCCGGCCTGGTCCCTGTCATGGAGAGCCAGCCTGCCTTCGAGACCGGCGCCACCGTGGTGTCCTATAAGTTCTACCTGAGGGACGCGTCCAACAACGAGGTGAAGCGCACTCTGCCGCAGGACGTTACGCTTACCATGCCGCTTTCAAAGACCGGCTCCTTCACTGTCAGCGCTTTCTCGCCGGCCGCTTCCTACAGCGACTACGACTATGCCGTTTACTACTATAACGGCGTGGAAGACGTGAAGCTGGGCGGAACCGTGAACCCGGAGAGCGGCAGCGTGGCCGTGGTCACGCGCCAGACCGGCCTCTTCAAGGTGAAGCGCGTCGTCAGGGCGCAGAGCTTCAGCATAACGCAGACCGTGCCGCGCAAGACCTTCACGCCCAACGGCGACGGGATCTGGGACGAGTTCAATATCATCTTCGAGAACCCCGAGGGCCTCTCTATAAGCAGCGCCAAGATCTACGACCTGTCCGGCGCCGAAATAGCCACCCTCAGGGCCGGAACTTATAACTCCGAGGCTTCGCTGTCGTGGGACGGGCGCAGGTCCGGGGGGGACAAAGCGCAGGCCGGCATCTATGTCTACCAGTTCAAAGCCGGCAGCAAGTATTATAACGGCACGGTGGTCCTGGCCAGGTAAGGGAAAGCGGGCGGCTGATAGGCGCAGGCTTAAAAACGGGCGGTTCCCGTTTTAAGGCCGCTACATTCAGGTAATATTTATGAAACAGGAAAAAGCTAAAATAATAACTGTGGCAAAAGGCTTATTTCTCATATTCTGTGGTATTGCCGCGGCTACTATGAACGCTAAAGCTTCTTTTTCAGCCGATTCCGCCTGCGGGGCAAGGTCCGCCGCTATGGGCGGCGCCTTTACCGCCGTTTCCGGGGGCGCCGAGGCCATTTGCTCCAACCCCGCCACCCTCCTTGAGCTTTCCTCGCCGGAGCTTACCGCCGCCTATGGGCGCCTCTTCTCCGGCCTTACCGACGATTCCAAGATCGGCCAGGGCTATTTCGGCTTTGCGGCTCCCGTTAAGCGCTACCTTCCCGGTGCGGCTGCCTTCGCCTGGAACGATACCCGCCTGAGCGAGGCCTATTCCGAAACCTCCTATTCCGTCAGCTACGCCACCACCGTTTACCGCGGGATAGGCGCCGGCCTTACCCTTAAATATCTCCGCCGCAGTTATGTCTCCGACGCTTACACCGCGCTCGACCCGGTCTTCGCCAACGGTTACGCCAAAGGCGCGCTGGGAGCGGACCTGGGCTTTTTCTACCGGCCCCAGGCTAATTACGCTTTCGGCCTTTCCCTCAAGAACATAAATAAGCCGGATATGGGCCTGGCCTCCGCCGACCGCCTGCCCGTGGAAGTGCGCGCCGGCGCCTCCTACCTTATGAGGGCGAGCCTGCTGGACATCGACGCCGCTTTCGCCGGCCCGGACTATACGATCTCGACCGGCCTGGAATATTCTTTCCAGAAGCGCTACGCCCTGCGCATGGGCCTGGCCGCGGGGAATAATTCCCGCCGCAACGTGAACATCGGTTTCGGCGGGCGCTTCGGCCTGGCCGCTTTCGATTACGCTTTCAGCCTGCCTATCGGCGGCATCGCCAATACGAACGGCTCGCACCGCCTGGCTTTCTCTTTCCGCTTCGGAAACGAAGCCGACCTGCTCCGCGCCGAGGAACTCGCCGCGGCCGCCGAGCTCAAGCGCGCCCAGGAAAAGACTTTCCTGCAGGAAGAAAAGATCCGCGTTCTGCAGGAGCGCCTCGACGGCGTAGTCCGGCAGCAGGGCGCCGTCCCCGCGCAGCAGCCCGTGCAGGTGATCCAGCTGGCTCCCGCCCCGGCGCAGCCCGCGCTCCAGGCGCAGCCCGATTCAGCCGCGCAGGCCGAGATCGCCCGCCAGCTCGACGTTCTTAAGGCGGAACTCGAGAAGTCACGCGCCGAAATGGAAGCCATGAAGGCGCGCGCCGCGGCCAAGCCCGCCCCGCAGCCCAAGCCCGCCCAGGCCGCCGCTCCCCACAGCTACGTGGTCAAGGAGGGGGACACCCTGGAGAGCATAGCCGCTTCAGTGTACGGCAACGCTTCGCGCTGGCCCGAGATCTACCGCGCCAACTCCGGCTCCCTGGGCCGCGGCGGCGAGGTGAAACCCGGGCAGGTGCTGACGCTGCCTTGAACATAATTTATGAAAGAGAATTTTGACGAATCTTCCCTGAACGAGGCCGCAATAAACGACGTGGAAACCGCGCGTCTCGCCCTGCGCTGGGCGCTGGACAAGATCCGCGCGCAGCACGAGGAGGACCTGAAGGTCCGCCAGAGCCTGCAGGATAAAGCCAGCCAGGTTTCCTTCCTCGAAAACCAGCTTAAAGCCAAGAACGTAGAGATCGACCGCTCCACCCGCGTGCACGAGGAGGAGATGAAGTCCCGCCAGAGCTCGCTGGAGTACCAGTTCCATTCCCGGCTCGAGCGCCTGACCGAGCGCGAGAAAGAGCTGGAGGATAAAGTTTCCAAGAACGAGGAGATCCTCAAGCAGAAAGAGCTGCGCCTGCAGGACGACTACCAGAAGAAGTCCGAGGAGCTGCGCGGCCGCTGGGCGTCGGTGGAGGGCGAACTGTGGCAGCTGCGCCAGGAACAGCTGGCCAAGCAGCAGGAATTCGAGCGCGTCTACGGCGCCCGCCTGGAAGAGGAAAAGAAGAGATTCGCCGAGGAAGCCGCCGTCCAGAAGAACAACCTCGAGGAGACCTACCGCAACCGCGTCGAGGAGCTCGAGAAGCGCGAGCGCTCTTCCAGCGACGAGCTGAAGAAGCAGGAGGCCGTGCTGAAGTGGGCCAAGGACAGCTGGCAGAAAGACACCGAGGAGCGCGAGCGCGCCCTGAAGCACAAAGATCTCGAGATCGACAAGAAGATCCTGGAGAAGAACCAGGAGATAGACGATTACAAGGTGAAGGTCTCCCTTTTCGAGAAGCAGCTCCGGGAATTCCCCGAGGCCATGAAGCGCCGGGACGAGGACCTCAACCGCTACAAGGACGCCATCTCGAGCCTCGAGAGCGTTATCCGCACCCTTGAAGTGGAGAAGAAGAACCAGCAGGCCGACTACGAGTCCCGCCTCGCCAAGGCCGGCGATTCCATAGAGACGGAGCGCAACCGCTACCGCGAAATAGAGTCCGAGATCCCCAAGCGGCTCAAGATAGCCATCGAGCACGAGCGCAACCGCTACGCCGAGAAGCTGCAGGAGATAGAGCACGGCTACCGCGAAGACCTGGGCAAGCGCCAGGACGAGGTGGAATACCTCCAGCGCAACCTCCGCACTTTCGAAGAGACCATCAAGACCCTGCAGGCCGAGCGCGAGGCTTTCTCGCACAAGGTCGAGCAGATGCAGACCCAGTACAATGTCAAGCTGGAGGAATTCTCCTTCCGCGAGAAGCAGCTGCAGTCCGAGTACGACGTGCGCCTCAAGGTGGAGATGGAGAAGCACACCGCCTCGCTGCGCTCCGAGATCGAGACCGCCGGCCGCATCTACGAGGACAGCCTGCGACTGAAGGTGGAGGAGATCTCCCACCTGCGCAGGGATATAGAAGAGCTTTCCAAAGAAAAGGCCGCCGGCAAGGAGCAGCAGGTTTCGCTGCGCCGCGAGATGGAGGCCGCCGACGCCCGCGCCGCCTCCGAGCAGACGGCCCTGCGCGCCAAGCTGAAGGCGGAGTACGACCAGAAGCTGGCGGACGAATCGGTACACGCCGAAAAGCGCCACTCCGCGGAAAAACAGAAATTCGTGGACGAGCTGGAAGGCCGCAAGATGGAATTTATGGCCGAAGTCGGCCGCAAGGACGAGGATATCAATACGCTGCGCCTTTCCCTCCAGAAGGCGGGGGAAGACCTGCGGATGCTGCGCCAGAAAGCCGGGGAGGAGCAGAAAGCGGCCGTCGCCGAGGAGCGCGCCCGCTCCGCCGCGGAGCTGGACGACAGGTCCGCCCGCCTGGCCGCCACTATCGCCCTGCGCGACGAGAAGATCGCCGAGCTGTCCAAGGCGCTTGACGCCTCCAAGATCGAAAGGGAAGAGACCGTGCTGCTCGAGCGCGAGCGTATGCAGCGCCTCTACACCGAGAAAGAGAAGGCTATCGACGAGGAGCTGGCCGCCCGCGACGCCGAGCTGTTCCGGGTCCGCGAGGCGCTGGTAAAGGCCGCCGCCGAAAAGGACGCTATCGCCTCTGGCTACGCCGCCGAGAAGCGCGCCCAGGAAGAAAAATACGCGGCGCTCGCCGCGCGCCTTACCGAAGAGGAAGCCGACGCCGGCGTAAAGCTGGACGCCGCGCTGCGCCGCGAGGCCGACCGCTACGGCGAGATAATCGAGCGCAAGAACCGCGAGCTGGAAGCCGCCGCCCAGCTGCGCCAGTCCCAGGATGAGACCTACAGGAAGACCCTCGCCGACTTCCGCAATAACCTTTCGGATACGCTCGCTAAATTCGAGGCCCTCAAGAGCACGGCCGAGGAGCGGCAGATGCAGCTTTCCGTGCTGCAGATAGAGCTGGCCCAGGAAAAGAAGCAGGCCGGGGACCAGATCTCGTCGCTCTCAGCCAAGCTCTCCGACAAGGACAGGCTCCACCGCGAGCTCCGTTCCGAGTTCGACAGCTTCAAGGAAGCTTTCGAGGAGGAGGTCAAGGCGGGCGAAAGGAAATACAATGACGCCCTCCTCAAGCTGCGCGCCGCCGAGGAACAGAAGGCCGCCAGGGACAAGCAGATAGACGCGCTCAAGCGCGACGGCGAGCTGCTGCGCGCGGAGAACCAGCGCCGGGAGCACGAGGCGGCGGAACTGAAGAGCGCCTCCGCCAAACAGATCGAGAACGACCGCCGCGAGATCCACGCCGCCGGCGAGCGCCGCGCCCACGAATACGCGCAGAAGGAAAAAGCGCTGCTGGCCGAGATCTCCTCGCTCCGCGACATCTTTAATTCCAAGGACCTCCAGCTGGAGAAGCACAAGGTCCAGTACGACGAGGCCCGCAACAGCGCCGAGCGCCTGAAGGCCATGCTCGAGGAGGAGCGCGCGAAGCAGGCTGAGACCGACGCGGCCCGCCGCGCCACGCTCGAGAGCATACAGAGCGCTTTTGAGAGCGAGAGGAACAAGCGCGAGGCGGCCGAGGCCGCGGCCCAGTCCGCCATCTCCGCGCTGCGCGACAAGGCCGCGGAGTTCTCGGGCCAGCGCTCGGAGCTCGAGGGGCTTATCCGCTCCGTAGAGCGCATGAAAGTTTCCTTCGAGGAAGAGCGCCGCAAGCGCGCCGAGGCGGAAGCCGCCGCCGAAAGTTCCGGCCGCGCGCTGCGCGATAAAGCCGAAGAATCCCTGGAGCACCGCTCTGAAATAGAGGCCCTGCGCCACGCCGTGGACCGCATGAAAGCGGCTTTCGCGGACGAGCGCAAGAAGCGGGCCGACGCCGAACTGATGGCGGGCACCATGCGCTCCGCGCTTAACGAGAAGACCGAGGAAACGATGGGACGCGCTTCCGAGGTCGAGGCCCTTAAGCACGGCATCGAGCGCCTCAAGCACGCTTTCGAGGAAGAGCGGGCCAAGCGCGTAGAAAGCGAGCTCCTCGCCCAGACCGCCCACTCGGCCCTGCGCGAAAAGCAGGAAGAATTCATCCGCACCCAGAAACTCGTGGATCAGCTCAAGGACAAGCTCAAGATATGGAAGAGCAAGTAAGCCATATAAGCGACCTTGAAGGTCTGAACTCAGAACTTGAGGGCTTTCTCGCCGACCTGCACGGCCGCGAGGAGTCCATGTCCGTGCGCGTAAAAGCCCTCGAGGAAGAGCTGGCCGGGGTCCGCAATTCGGCCGCCGCCGCGATGGGCCGCATGACGCAGAAGGAGACCTCCCTCGCCTCCGCGCTGGAGCAGCTGCGCGCCGCCCTCAATAGTGAAACCTCCAGGAGCTCTACCCTCTCCCTTGAGAGGGAAAACCTGTCCCGGCAGCTGGAAGTGGTTTCCGCCCGGCTTGAAGATTCCAAGGCTTCCGCGGCTGAAAAAGAGGAACTGCTGAAAGCCGCGCGGGCTTCCGCCAAGGAGGAGTCCGCGAAGTCCTCCGCGGCGATAGAGGGGCTCCAGGGTTCCCTGCTTACGGAGAGCTCCAGGGTAGCGGTCCTTGCCGCCGAGCGCGACGGCCTGCTCCGCCAGGTGGAGGATATCTCCGGCCGCCTTAAAGACGCTAAAGCCATCGCCGCAGAAAAGGACGCTTTGATGCAGGAGGCCCGCGCGGCCGCCAAGGAGAAGTCGGCCGTGCAGTCCGCGGCGCTCGACCAGCTCCGCGCTTCGCAGGAAGACCTGGCCGCGAAAACGGCCGCCCTGAGTTCGGAGCACGACGGGCTACTTGCCCGGCTGAAAGAATATTCTTCCCTGCTCCAGGAGGAAAAAGACGCTTCCTCGAAAAAGGACGCTTTGCTCGATGAAACCCGGGCCGCCGCCAAAGCCAAGAGCGCTGAACTGTCCGCGGTCATCGACCAGTTGAAGACCTCGCTGTTCGAGGAAAGCCTGAAGGTGGAGGCCATGGTTTCGGAGCGGAACGGGCTGCTAAGGCAGTTCGAGGAGTCCGCCTCGCTGCTCGAGGGAGAGAAAGCCGCTTCCGCGAAAAAAGACGCTTTGCTGAACGAGACCCGGGCGGCCGCGAAGGCCAAGGCCGCCGAACTCTCCGCCGCTATCGACCAGGTAAAGGCCTCCCTGCTCGAAGAAAATTCCAAGGTGGAGGCCCTGGCGCTCGAGCGCGACGGCCTTCTCCGCAAGCTCGAGATGGAGGCACGCAGTCTTGAGGCGGAAAAATCCAGGTCCGCGGAAAGAGAGCTGCTTATTAACGGGGCGCGCTCCGCGCTCAAAGACAAGGACGCGGAGATCGAGAGGCTGCTCAGGACCGCGGAGGACCTGAAGACCGAGCTTACCCTCGAGCGCGCCAATGTGAAAGACCGGGAGGCCCAGCTGCAGAAGGCCGCAAGATTTACGGAAGGCGTCGAGCGCCGCCTCGACCAGGCCGCGCAGGAGAACTCGCGCACCGAAGAGGGCTACCTCCTTAAGATAGAGCTGGTAAAGAAAGAGCTGCGCGAGCAGACCAAGCGCACCGAAGAGATAGAGCGGAAGCTGTCGGCCGCCGGCGCCAGGCTTGAGGACTCGCTCGACGAGGTCGGGAAAAAAGAAAAAATGCTGGCCGAGGCCAACGCGGCCCTGGCAGAAAAAGACGCTCAGCTTAAAGACGCCAACCTGAAACTCAAAGAGCTGACGAAAGAATTCGCGGAAGTCAAAAGTGGCAGCGGGCACGAAAACGTCCAGCGCGCCAGGGAGATGACCGCCTCCATGGCGGCCCGGGTCGAGGAACTCGAGAACGCGATGTCCGAAGCCGCGGCCCGCAGCCTGGAAAAATTCCGCGCCTCCCAGGCGGAGCTCAGCGCCTCCAAGGCGGCGCTCCGCGTCAAGGAAGAGGAAAACGCCAGTCTTAAATCCCGGGAAAGCTCCCTTATAGGCGAGCTCTCCGACGCCGAAGAAAAATGGAAGCTGGCATCGGCGCAACTCCATAACGCGGTCTCAAGGCTGCGGAACGCCGAGAACGAGAACGAGATAGCGCTCGGGCGCCTCAAGTCCGTGGAAGAGGAGAGGAATAAATTCCGCGCGGCCGCGATCAAGGCCGAAACCGCCTCCGCGTACATGGCAGCGCAGGAATCCAGGGCGCGCGACGGCGAGGCCTCCGGCCTTATGGCCGCCCTCGAGGAGCAGGCGGGGATGTACACCGCCCTGCTGCGCAAATACGACGATATCGTCCTGCTTAATGAAAACCTGGCCCGCGAGAAAGCCGGCGACAGGGCCGAGGCCGATTCCCTGCGCGAGGCGCTCAAATCCGCGCAGGCCGCGGCCGAGGCGGAGTCGGGCGAGAAGCGCGGCGTCCAGTCCGGCCTCGCCGGGAAGCTCCGGGAAGCGGAAGCGCAGCTGAAGAAAAAGGAATTCGAACTTGAGGAGGCCTGCGCCATCGCCAAGGCGGCCGGCTCCGAGGCCGTCTCGCTGCGCGCCCGTCTGAAGGAAACGGCCGCTTCCGCCGCCGCGGCGGCCGGCGAGGCCGAAGCCGAGAAGTCCCGCTACGCCGCGCTTACCGAGAAAATGCGCGCCGCCGACGCGCAGCTGAAGAAAAAAGAATCGGAGCTGGATGAAGCCAGGAACTCCCTTAAGTCCGCGCAGGAAGCGGCGGAGGCGGCGACCGGGGAGAAGAAAGGCCTGCAGGCCGGCCTGGCCGAGAAGCTGCGAGGCGCGGAAGCGCAGCTTAAGAAAAAAGAATTCGAGCTGGAGGAGGCCCGCGCCGCGGCGGCTTCCGCCGGCGACGAGGCTGCCCTGCTGCGCGCCCACCTGCAGGAGACGGCGGCGTCCGCCGCGGGAGAGGCCGAGGCCGAGAGGGCCCGCTACGCCGCGCTTTCCGAAAGGATGCATAACGCGGACGCGCTGCTCAGAAAAAAAGAATTCGAACTGGACGAAGCCCGGGGCGCGCTTTTCGCGCTGGAGAACGAATGTTCCCTGCTGCGGGCCAGCCGCGCGGCTCTCGGCGAGAAATACTCCCGCGAGATCCATGCCGAGAACGAGCTGCTGAAAGAGGCGCAGGCCAGGGTGGTGGAGCGGGATTCCTCCATCGCGCGGCTTTCCCTGGCGGAGGAAGAACTCAGGAAAGAGGCGGAGGCGCTTAAGAAGGAAAAGCAGAATCTGCTTTCCCTGGTGCGCAAAAAATCCGCCGCCTCGACCCATTCCGTCAAGGTCTCGGAAGCCGAGCGCATGCTGGCGGACAAAGAAAGCCGCCTTATGAAGCTCCGCTCCGAACTGGAGAACACCCGTGCGGAAAAAGCGGAGCTGCAGGGCAGGGAAAAGGAGCTCCGCGAGGAGCTCAAGGCCCGGCCCTACCGCGCCATGCTGCGCGAGGCGGAGGATAACCTCCTGATCAAGGAGAAGATGCTGGCCGAAGTGACTTCGCGCATGAAGAAGATCGGCAAGGACTTCGAGGACCTTAAAGACCGCGGCCAGGCCGCCGGCGCTCCCGGCTATATTCCTGATTTCGAGGAGCTGGTGGCCGGGGTGGCGCACCAGGTGGCCAATTCCATCAGCATCATCCGCAGCCACGCGGAGTTCTGCGCCGAAACCCCGGAGGCGGAGGGCGCGAAGGAATCGCTGAACGTAATAGTCCGCAATATCGTGAACCTGCAGAAGAAGATAGACATAATAATGAATTTTTCAAAGCCGGTCATCCCTCAGCGCTCGCCGGAGCGCCTGGCGGCCGTGCTTTCCGAAGTTATGAACGGGCTCCGCTCTTCCGGCCGCCTGGAGAATATAAAAGTGAGCGTTAAGGGGGGGGAGAAGCTCAAGCCCGTCAACCTGGACAGGGTGCGTTTCGCCTCGGCGGTGGAGCAGCTGCTCCTCAACGCCGTGGAGGCCATGCCCGACGGAGGAGACCTGTCGGTGCTCCTTTCCGGCGGCGACGGCAGGCAGCGCCTCGAAGTGTCCGACACGGGGGCCGGGGTCGAAAAGAAAAACCTGGCCGCAGTTTTTCATCCTTTCTTTACCACGCGGCCCGGCAAAATGGGGCTGGGCCTTACCCTCGCCCGCAACGTGGCCAGGGCGCACGGTGGCACGCTGGAACTTCTGAACAATCCGGACAAGGGCGCCAGGGCGGTGCTGGAAGTGCCCGAAGCCTGAGGAAATTTATGTCACGTATCCTTATAGTGGACGACGAACCCGACATGCGCCTTGCGGTGCGCAATGTCCTGAAGCTGCGCGGCTATGAGATTTCCGAGGCCGGAGACGGCCCTTCGGCCCTCGAGATGGCCAGGGAAAGCCGCCCCGACCTCGTGCTGCTGGACATGCGCCTGCCGGGCATGGACGGTATCGAGGTCCTGGAAGGCCTTAAAAAGATAGACGACACGGTCCCGGTAGTGATGATAACCGGCTACGGCCACATCCAGTCGGCAGTGGACGTTATGAAGCTCGGCGCCAGCGAATACCTGCAGAAGCCATTTGAGAACGCGCAGCTCGTGGAGACGGTAAAGAGATTTATACAGAGCCCGGCTAAACGGCGCGTCCCCGCCGAAGACTCCGGCGGCGGGGTCGCCGTCGCGGTAAAAGTCCAGGCTCCCGTGCGGCAGCCGGCGCTCCAGCCGGCCGCTTCGGTCCAGGCTCCGGCCGCCGCCGTCCAGGCGCCTCAGGCCGCCCGGAGCGCCCGGAATCCTTTCTATGTCCTGGCCGCCTCGCTGGCTCTACTCCTGGCCGGCTTCGGCGTCTACCGGCAGGTGCAGGCCAATTCAGCCGGCTACTACCGCGAATATCCCGGCGTCGCGGCCAACATCTCTTCCCTGGTCTGGGCCGACGGAAAACTTTTCGCGGGCGACTGGCTCTCCCAGTCGGTTTACCTCTATTCGGCGGACAAGGACGGGCTGCACCTGGAGGAAACTTTCCCTCTCGAGAAAACCCATATCAGCGGACTGGCCGCCGCCGGCGACACGCTCTATATAGCCGACTCCTGGAAAAAGACCATCGAGGCCAGGCGGATCGCCCCCGGGCTGCCGCTTCTTAAAAGTTTCCCGGCGCCCGGCAAGGTAAGCGCGCTGTTCTATGACGGGGAATACTTGTGGACCTGCGACAGCGAGGGGAACGCGGTGCTGCGCCGTCCTGATTCGGAGCTGACCCCGTCCGTTTCTTTCAAGCTCCAGGAGAAGCCCGACCAGATCTTCAAGGACAAGGACTACCTGTGGACGGCGGTCTCCTCGACCGGCAAGATCTACCGCCATAAGCTGGACGACAGCCTCACTCCGGACGGGGTGTTCGCGCTCAAGACCCGGAGGGAAGGCGCCCCGCTTTCAGCGTTCGCCTGGCGCGGCGAAAGGCTATGGCTGGCAAGGGACGGCCTCGGAATTATCTTCGAGGCGGGAAGAGCGGAACTTCTAAAGGAATAAAGGATAGTGAAAGCCTTGCATAAGGAAGGCAAAAGAAACCCCGCCGAAGCGGGGTTTCTTTTTTGTGCTGCCACCTGACAACTTTAAGACCGGCTTGCCGGCCGTATTTAGTCGATCAGTTCGTTCAGGACGGCGGACGGGTTGGCCATCTTGACCTGGGCCATATCGGGCACGTTGGCCGTAACGGCGTAGTTGCCGTAGCGGGCCGCGACGCTGGAATTGGTCGTGTGGCGGGTGACGGTGATCTGGAAGCAGGGGCCGCTGGCGCAGTTGCCCGCGTTGACCACCGCGGTGAAGAACTTGGTCGTTATATTGCCGGCGGTCATGCCGTTGTACATGATGTCGAGCTGGGTGAAGTCGGAGGTGTACACGCCGCCGCGGGCCAGGTACCTTTCCTCGGCGGACTTGACGGAGGAGATCAGCGACATGGCTTCCGCCACGCGGGCTTTCTCTACGACTTTAAAGTATTGCGGTATGGCTATGGAAGCCAGGATACCGATGATGAGCACGACCACGAGCAACTCTATCAGCGTGAAACCTTTTCTATTGTTTTTCATAAATCCCCCTCCGTAGCGTTAATTATCAGAACTTATAAAGAGTATATCACAAAAAAACATTCCGTTGTGTGGATTCTTTGTGAGTTTTCTGTGAGGGCTTATTCAGCCTCGTCCCATTTATAGCCAAGGCCTTCCACGGTGATAAGGTTCCCGTGCATTTTCCCGAGGCTCTTGCGGATGTTCTTTACATGCGTATCTATCACGCGGCTGGTATTGAGATACGGCCTGCCCCAGATCCTCTCCATCAGGAACTGGCGCGTCATCACCCGGCCTGATTTTTTTACCAGGAGGTGCAGGATCTCGAATTCCTTGGGCGACAGGTCGAGGAGCCTGTCGTCTATCTTCGCCTCGTGCCTGGGGTAGTTTATGACCAGGGCGCCCGAGGAAATGGTCTCTTCCGCGCCGTCCCGCTCTTCGGCGGAGAGGCTGCGCCGGATAAGGGCTTTGACGCGGGCTATGAATTCGGCCGGGCTGAAGGGCTTGGTCATGTAATCGTCGCCGCCAAGTTCCAGGCCCAGCACCTTGTTCACCTCGCTCCTGTCGGTGGTCAGAAAGATTATAGGTACTAGCCTGGCCGGGCTTTCGGAAGCGCGCACCTGCCTGCAGAAATCCAGGCCGCTCATGCCGGGCAGCCTGAGGTCCACCACCATCAGGTCGGGGGTGAACTTGACCAGCGCCGCCAGCGCCTGCTCCGCGGAGGTGCAGGTGAGCACGGTGTAATTCTCAAGCTCCAGGCGCTCCTTCACCGCTTTCAGGAGCGCGTGTTCGTCGTCGATCACAAGGATGGTCTGTTTTGCCGGCATAAGAACGTCCCTCAGGAGGGCAGGAAAATAGAGAAGGTGTTGCCGCCCGCGCCGCTCTCCGCCTCTATCCTGCCGCCATGCAGCTCTATCAGGTATTTGGCTATGAAAAGCCCGAGCCCGGTGCCCTGCCTGGCGGACGGGTATTCCCGCCTGCCCGAGCTGATCCTGTAAAACTTGCTGAAAATATTCTTAAGCTCGTGGGGCGGTATCGGGGCGCCGGTGTCGCAGACGCGCACTTTCTGCCAGCCCGGCAGGGTCTCGATAAAAACGCTGACCGAGCCGGAGTCCGTGAACTTCACGGCGTTGCCTATGACGTTGGCCAGGACCTGGTAAAGGCGGTCCTGGTCGCCGCGGACGTCGGGTATCTCCCCGGCCACGATGAATTCCAGCTTGAGGCCTTTCTGCGCGGCGTAGGTCTTGAAAGCGCGCACCGCCCGGTCCACCAGGTTCTCGAGGTTCATCGGTTTCAGGTCGAGCGTCAGCTTGCCGGACTCTATCCTGGAAACCTCGAGCATCGAGTCTATGAACCGCTTCAGGCGCTGGGAATGTTCGTTTATCGAGAACACCTGTTCCGGGATCCTGGCGGATTCGCGTTTTTCCGCAAGCTTTAAAATAATATCGGAGCAGAGCTCGATGCCGGTTACCGGGGAGCGCAGGTCATGGGTTATGCTGGAGACGAAATCCCTTTTCATCTCGTCGTATTCCTTGAGCTTGTCCGCCATCTTGTTGAACTCGGCGGCAAGCCCTCCCAGCTCGTCTTTGGAGGCGATCGGGACCCTGTGGTCGAGCTGGCCCGAGCCGATGATGCGGGCCGCCTCCTCTATAGTCTGGATCGGGCCGGCTATCACCCGGGTTATTATCAGGGTGCCGGCGCAGCCTATGGCGAAAGCGATGGAGAGGATTATAAAAAAGTTGGCCGATGACTGCCGCAGGGAGGAATCCATTTCCTGGTAGATCAGCTGGGTCGAAAAGTCCACGCGCGCGGTGATCTCTCCGGTCCTGCCCCTGGCGCTGAACGACGCTTTCAGGATGTCGACCCCGTTGTCGCTGCTGGTCTCCCATGTGCCGGTGTTCGGGGGGGAAAAATTTTTGAAATAGTAGCGGAACGGGGGAGGGTAGGGGCTGTAGTAGCGGTCTTCCATGAAAACCCGGCCGTCGGGCCCGCTGCAGGAAACCTTGATAATTTCAGGGGCTTTGAGGAACTCCTTGAAATATTTATAAGCGGAAGACTTGTCCGGGGTGCGGTACATCTCCTTGCACACTTCCGACATCGAGAGCAGGATCTGCAGGTTTTTCCGCTGGCTGTTGGCGGAGATGGAGGACCATTCGTTATGCTGGAACAGGAAGGCGGTTACCGCCGAGATCGCTGTCAGGAGTGTAAGGATGAAGAGGATGAGTTTTGTGCGTATACTCATGAAAAAATGCGCCCGGCGCGATTCGAACGCGCGGCCACTCGCTTAAAAGGCGAATGCTCTACCCCTGAGCTACGGGCGCTTATCTTTCCAGAACCGAGTTTCAATTATACATATTTTTCGCCGGCGAACAAAATCGTGCCCGTTCCGCGGCCGCGTTTTTCGCCGTCTTCCACGCGATCCGGACCGCTGGAACGGCAGCGCCGCCGGCGCGCCGCGGGCTCAGTTTTGCTAACGCGCAAAATTAGGGCTATCCTGCGCTTGCGCTTTCCGGCGCACTGCGCCGGCCGGCTCCGCCGGGGATACACCCCGGCTTGCGCCTAAAGCAAGGCTTTGGCTCAGCCGCCCTCCGGGTAATTTTGCTAACGCGCAAAATTAGGGCTATAATATACCGCATGGCGGCAAAGAAAAAATACAGGGTGACGGTGCGGGCCAAGGTCCGTAACCAGCTGCTCAGGCGCGGGGGCGCCGCGGCCGGGGTGGCGCTCGGGGTGCTGTTCGCGTCCTGGATCTTCGGGGCCGGCATAAAAGCTTCCCGCCAGTTCCTAGAAAGCAGGATTTTTTCTTTCATGCCCGGCTCTTTTGAAATAAGCTGCCCCTCGCCGGAGGTGGCCGCTTCCCTGAAAGAGCTCGCCGACAGGGCGGTAAAGTCCCGCCTTAGCGCCGGGCGCTGCGCGGAGCTGGAGCGCGAAGTGAAAAGCCGCCATCCAGGCCTGGCTTCCGTAAAAGTTTCCAGGAATTTCCTGACCGGCAAGGCCGGGATAACCGCCGTTCCCGAAGAGGTGGTTTCCGCGGTGCTCGCCGACGGGGCTACAGTCTATCTAGGGACGACCGGAAGGCTGATGCCTGAAAAACTTTCGGCGTCCGCCCCCGACCCTTTCTCCGTGGAACTCGCGGGGGCGCCCCGGGAAGCCCCCGGGTTCGCGGCCTTCCTTTCCGGCCTTAAACCTCTCGCCGGCCTTTTCTACTCCGCGCCGCTGGCGCTTTACTGCGACGGGAGCTCCTGGGATTGCCGCCTCAAGCTGGAGGACGGGACTATCGTGCTCTGGGGGAAATTTGAATTTACACGGCTAAAAGTATTAAGATTGAATGAAGTCATGCGAGACGCCTCCCGGAAGACAGCCGGCCCGCTGCGCGCGGACCTGCGGTCCTTCAGGGAAGGAAAAATTTTTGTTTCCGCAGTAAAACAGACAGTTACGCCTAAAAAGCCGGCCCGGGCCGGCGCCTTTTAAAGAAACGTTTTATATCGGCTTTTGGAGCATCATATGGCAAAATCTGAAATAATAGCCGGGCTTGACATGGGTTCAAGCCGGGTAACCTGCGTAATAGCCGAGCGCGACGACGAGCACAATAAAATACGGGTGCTGGCCGGCGCCTCCGTCCCCTGCAAGGGCCTCAAGGGCGGCGTGGTGGTCAACATCGAGGAGACCGCAAGGGCCATAGAGCACGTGATGGACGCGGCCGAGAGCAAGGCCAACGAGGTCGTCGGCGAGGTTTACCTCGGGGTGCGCGGCGCGCATATCCAGGCTTTCGACAGCAAGGGCGGCTACAATATCGCCCGCACCGACAAGGAGATCACCGGCGAGGACGTCTCCAACGTGATCGAGAACGCCAAGACTTTCCAGCTTTCCCCGGACCGCGAGATCATGCACGTGATCCCGCAGGGCTTTTCCCTGGACCGCCAGCGCGGCGTCCCGAACCCCATCGGCATGGAGGGCGCCCTGCTCGAGGTCGGCGTCCACATCATCACCGCCTCCAGCCCTGCCATAAACAACCTGGTCAAGTCCGTCTCTAAAGGCGGCTTCAGGGTGGTCGCGCCTATTTATACACTGCTCGCCGTCGGCGAGCTCATAGTATCGGAAGAGGAAAAAGAACTGGGCTGCATCCTGATAGACGCCGGCGGGCAGACCACCTCCATAGGCATCTATTCCGAGGGCGGCATCCATTTTTCCAAAGAGATCAGCATGGGCGGCGACAGCATTACCCGCGACATAGCCTACGGCCTTGGCACGACCATCGCCGCGGCGCAGGAGATAAAGGAAAAGCACGGCGCGGTCATCTCCAAGATACTCGAGGACGACAAACCGATAACCATCACCAAGCTGGACGGCCGCACCAAGAAGGAAGTGAAGCCCCGCGAGCTGCTGGAATTCATACAGCCGCGCGCCGAGGAAATTTTCGACAAGATAAACCAGGCGGTGCAGTCCTCCAACTACGCCGACCTGCCAGGCGGGGCCATCCTTACCGGCGGCGCCGCCCTCCTGCGCGGCATGCCCGAGGCGGCGGAGGTCATGCTGGACCTTAGCCAGTCGAGGCTGGGCCTCCCGGCGCAGGAAATACTGCAGTGCCCCGAGGAATACATGACGCAGGCCTACGTCGGGGCCGTGGCGCTGGTGTGCTACCCGCACCTGAAGACCTGGAATACCGACGTGCCCGGCCCGGCCCGGAGCGGCTCGGTCGAGAAGAAGCTCTGGCGCTGGTTCAAGGACCTCTTTTAATGTCTGAAAACAGGATACGTTACAACGACCTGAACGACCGCGAGGCCGTGATAAAGGTCATAGGCGTGGGCGGCGGCGGCGGCAACGCCGTGAACCGGATGGTCGAGGCCGAGATCCGCCTGGTGGACTTCGTGGCCGTCAATACCGACGCCCAGGACCTGCGCCGCAGCAAGGCCCCGAACCGGATCCAGATAGGCGAAACGCTCACCAAGGGGCTGGGCGTGGGCGGCGACCCGGCGAAGGGGGCCGCGGCAGCCCTCGAGTCAGCCGACATGATCAAGGAAGCCGTGGCTGACGCCGACCTGCTTTTTATAACCGCCGGGATGGGCGGGGGCACCGGTACCGGGGCCGCGCCCGTGGTCGCCCGCCTGGCCAAGGAAACCAACCCTAACGCGCTCCTGATAGGCGTAGTGACCCGGCCTTTCGGCTTCGAGGGCAAGGCCCGGGGCGAGCAGGCCCAGGCCGGCATACACGAGCTGCGCACCCACGCCGACTGCCTGCTGGTCATCCCTAACGACCGCATACTTTCCGAAGTCGGCCGCAACACCACCAGCGAGGAGGCCTACCGCAAGGCCGACGACGTGCTGCGGCAGGCCATCCAGGGCATCTCCGACGTGATCACCTGCGCCGGCTCCGTCAACGTGGACTTCCAGGACGTGCGCCGGATCATGACCAAGTCGGGCGAGGCCCTAATAGGCATAGGCCGCGCCTCCGGCCCGGAGCGCCATATCGACGCGGCCAAGGAAGCGATCCACTCGCCCATGCTGGAGAGCGCCGTGATCGACGGCGCCAAAGGTATCCTGGTCAACTTCACCGCTTCCCGCTCCATCCTGATGGTGGAGATCCACGACGCAATGGAATACATCTGCATGCACGCCAACCCCGACGTTTTCATAAAGTACGGGCAGGCTTTCGACGATACCCTTGGCGACGAGCTGAAAATAACCGTGATAGCCACCGGCTTCGCCGCCAAGCGGACCGGCCTCGCCCCCGGCGAGTTCGGGCGCCGCCGCGGGCTCGACCGCGGGCGGTCGCGGCACGGCGACGACGATACCGTCCACCTGGCCCCTCCGCCGCTGCCCGGGACGGAAGACATAGATAAACCTGCCTACCTTCGGCGGCCTACCGGCGCGCGGAGGCTTAAATAGCGGCGCGGCGAAAGACGGCGGTCAGGGGAAATATTTAATGGCTATAAATTTGAACCTTCTTCTGAAAGTGATGGTGCAGAACAAGGCCTCCGACACCCATATAAGGGGCGACTCGCAGGTTTTCCTGCGGATCAACGGGCACATCACCCCGATAAATTCCTCCAACATGACCGAGAAGGAAGTCGAGGACCTCGTCTTCCCCCTGTTCACCCCGCGCCTGAAAAAGATCTTCGAGGAGAAGCACGAAGTCGACTTTTCCCACGAGGGCGGCGAACTGGGCCGCTTCCGCTTCAACGTCTTCACCCATAAGGGCAAGACGGGCGTGGCGATAAGGCACATCCCGCTGAAGATCCCGACTTTCGAGGAGCTGCGCCTGCCGATAGATTCCATCAAGAAGATCCTCACCAACGAGCGCGGCCTCATCCTCGTCACCGGCATCACCGGCTCGGGCAAGACCTCCACGCTGGCCGCCATGATAGAGTACCTTAACGCCACCTGGGACGCGCACATCATCACCGTCGAGGACCCGATAGAATTTTCCTTCGCCGAGAAAAAGTGCATCATAAGCCAGCGCGAGCTGGGCTCCGATACCACTTCTTTCGTCGACGCGCTGCGCGCCGCGATGCGCCAGGACCCGGACATCATCCTGGTGGGCGAGATGCGCGACCTGGAGACCACGCAGGCGGCCATCACCGCCGCCGAGACCGGCCACCTGGTGTTCGGCACGCTGCACACGATGAACGCCGTGCAGACCGTCTCCCGCGTGATAGACCTGTTCCCGCCGCACCAGCAGGCGCAGGTGCGCATGCAGCTTTCGGAAAGCCTGCGCGGCATAATTTCCCAGCGCCTGCTGACCTGCACCAAGGGCGGCCGGCTGCCGGCGGTGGAGATCATGGTCAACACGCCGCATATCAAGAAGATGATCGCCGAGAACACTATCGACTCCATCACCGGCGCCATCGCCAAGGGCGGCTTTTACGGCATGCAGACCTTCAACCAGTCGCTGGTGAAGATGCATAAGGACGGCATGGCAAAGCTAGAGGACATCCTGCAGGCTGCCTCCAATCCCGACGACGTGCTTCTTGCCATAAAGGGAATAGAGCAGGAGATAGAAGGGAAGCGCTGATCCCGGGTTCGCTAGTGAATTTAATTTTCGGATCTTAAGGAAGGTACCTATGTTCGCTGAAGGCTATATCGGCATCGCGGGGATCATCGGCGTCGGGAAATCGACGCTCACCATGGAGCTGGCCAAGGCGCTGAATTTCGAGCCGGTGCTGGAAGAGGTGGGCGGGAACCCTTACCTCGAGAGCTTTTACGGCGACATGAAGCAGTTCGGCACCATCATGCAGATCTGGCTGCTCAACCACCGCTTCCGCCAGCACCGCGAATTCGTCTCCCGCATCAGCCTCGGCAAGATCCGCGGCGTGGTGCAGGACCGGACCATCTGGGAAGACACCATCTTCGCCCGCATGCTGAACCGCCATCCCGACAAGATCATCTCGGACATGGACTATAACACCTACCTGGACCTGTTCGACAACATGGTCCTGCGCGAGATGGTGTTCCCGCAGCTGATGATCTTCCTCGACTGCAGCGTCGAGACCTCCATCGCCCGCATCAAATCCCGCGGCCGCAACATGGAAAAGAGCATCGACCCCTCCTACCTTAAGAGCCTGCAGGAGAATTATTACGAATTCATCGAGGAGATGGAGGACGCCGGCGTGCGCATCCTGCGCCTGAACTGGGAAAGCTACCAGCCGATCAGCGAGGTCGCGCGCCTGGTGCATGAATATTCCCTGAAGCCCTCCGCCTTCACCAAGTGGGTGCGCCCGCTGCGCAAGATGGGGATGGACAACAAGGCCAACCTGCCCAACAAGGTGGCGGTTGGCTGATGCGCCCCAACGGAATCGTCATAGCCATAGACGGCCCGGCCGGAGTGGGCAAGTCCACCGTGGGCAAGCTGGTGGCGGGGCGCCTGGGCTACAGTTTTATAAGCACCGGCAAGATGTACCGCGCGCTGGCCTGGAAAGCGCTCGAGGCGGGGATAAGCCTTGAGGACGACGGAAAGCTGGTGGCGCTCGCCGGCGCGGTAAAATGGGAGTTCCCTAAAGGTTCCGGCCCCGAAGCCGACGTCTCGCTCGACGGGCGCAGGCTGGACCTGGAGCTCTCCGAGGAGCGGGTCAGCAAGGCCTCTTCTGGCATAGCCAGGCTGGCCGGCGTGAGGCTGTTCATGCTCGGGATGCAGCGCGAGGCCGGGATCTCGGGCGGCGTAGTGATGGAGGGGCGCGACATCGGCACCAACGTTTTCCCCGACGCCGAGCTTAAGATCTACCTTGACGCCTCTCCCGAGGCGCGCGCCGAGCGGCGTTCAGGGCAGCTGCGGGCGCAGGGCCTCGAAGCCGACCATGCCCGGATCCTCGATTTTATCGTCAAGCGCGACGCGCAGGACTCCGGCCGCGCGAACAACCCTCTCAGAAAAGCCGAAGACGCGCACTATATGGATTCCACCTCCATGCCCCGGGAGAAGGTCGTGGAAGCTATCGTAGAGCTGTATAAGAGCTCTCAGCCCGGCTAGAAGCCGCGTAAGCCGCCGGGCCGGAAGCTGCCGGGACCGGCCCAATTTAAATGCCAACCGAGCCACACAAAGAAAGACCGCTCTCGCTGCTCCTGTTCTACGCCTTTTGCAGGTTTTTTTTCAGGTTCTTCAATTCAATTGAGGTGAAGGGCCTCGACAGGATCCCCGCCTCGGGCCCGCTCATAGTCGCCTGCAACCACCTTTCTAACGCTGACCCGCCCGCTTTGACATCTTCCCTGGCGCTGGTGCGCCTGCCCAATGTGATAGCCAAAAAAGAGCTATTTTCCTATTGGCCTATGGGCCCGATACTGAAGAGCTGGGGGGCGATCCCTGTAGACCGCGCCCGGGAGGGAGGGGACCTGGGGGCGCTTCGCGGCTGCCTTACCGCGCTGAAGAAAGGCGGCTGCCTTATCATCTTCCCCGAAGGCACCCGCGCCCTCGGCCGCAAGCTCACGCCCAAGCCCGGAGTGTCCCTGATGGCGCATAAATCCGGGGCCCCGGTGCTGACCGCGCGCATTTTCAACAGCGATAATTTCTCAAAATTAGGTAAAATAACTATTAAGTACGGTACGCTCAGGACCTTCGAGCCCCCGGCCGACGGAGACCTGAAGGCGGCCTACGCCAGATTTTCAGAAGAATTGATGTCCGATATTTTTTCAATCAAAGAGGAGTAGTACCCACATGGAAACCAACCAGACCCCCCAAGCGGAAGAGCAGGAGAACGCCCCCAAGGAAACGGCGCCCGGAGCCGACGAAGAGCTCTCGATGGCGGACCTCCTGAAGGCCGAGGCCCAGGTCTCCGAAAAAGTCCATTCCCGCGGCGTGGTCACGGTGAGGGTGGTGCAGGTCACCCCCGAACTCGTGCTCGTGGACATAGGCGAGAAAAAAGAGGGCGCTATCCCGCTGGCCGATTTCCAGGACGAGAAAACCCCCGTCCCCGGCGACGAGGTGCAGGCCGTGCTGGAGAAAAAGGGCGGGGAAGGCCGCTACACCATGCTCTCCCACCGCCGCGCCCGTGAAAAGGCCGCCTGGGAAATGACCAAGAAGATGTTCGAGGCCAAGGAGCGCGTAAAGGGCAAGGTCGTGGAGATAGTCAAGGGCGGCTACATCGTGGATATTTCCGGGATGCGCGCCTTCATGCCTCTTTCGCTTTCCGAGCTCGGCGGCGCGCACAAGCACTACCTGCCGCCCAATGCCAAAGTCAAATTTTACATCACGGACTTTAACGAGAGGGACCGCAAGGTCGTAGTCTCCCGCCGGCAGGTGCTGGAGGAGGACGAGAAAGCGCGCCGCGGCGAGGTTCTGTCCGAGGTCGTCCCCGGCGGCATAGTGCGCGGCGTGGTCTCCAAGATCACCGAGGAGGGCCTCCTGGTCCGCTTCCAGGGCATCGAGGGCCTTGTGCGGCCCGAAGACGTGGCCTGGCGGAACCAGGCGGAAGCCATGAAGTCCTACAAGCGCGGCCAGCGCGTGAAATGCAAGATCCTCGCCGTGGACAAGGCCGGTGAAAAACTGGCCTTCGGCCTGAAGCAGCTTATGCCCAACCCCGTGGACATGCTCAAGCGCAAATTCGCCCGCTTCGCCCGCGTTAAGGGCAAGGTCGTCTCCGTGGCGCCCGAGGGCGCCGTCGTCAAGATAGGCGAGCAGACCGAGGGCTGGGTCTCCGCCGAGGATTACGGCGCCGAGGGCGCGCCGAAGGAAGGCCAGGAGCTCAACGGCATCGTCGTCGCCATAAATTCCTCCGATTTCCGCCTGGTGCTTTCCGTGAAGCGCGCCGAGGAAATGGAAGACCGCAAGCGCATGGCGCAGTATCTGAAGGGTTCTCCCACCCTGACCCTGGGTCAGATCCTGCTGGAGAACTCGGAGGATGAAGGTGAGCTATGAGTCCCGTTCCGCGCAAAAAGGAGCGGAACAAAACAGTTCTTCCTCCATGCCGGTATCAGGAGACAAGCGCGGCCGCTTAAGGCACGCCCTCAAAAAAATACTTCACTCTTACGGGGCGCCGCTGGGCATGTTCTTGTTTTTCGTGCTCGCGGCGCTCTATATTTTTATGGGCCGCGCCCGCGGCCCCGCGCCCGAGTTCCCGCGCGCCCCGTCGGAATTCATGCAGGCGGCGCGCGCCGAGCGCAGGCTGGCGGAGCTGGGCAAGGTCCTGGAGGCTGATCCCGAAGACATAAAAGCGCTGGCCGAGTCCGGCAGGCTCAAGTACCAGCTGGGCCAGCAGCGCTACATCGAGGCCATCGCCGACCTGGAGCGGGCTCGCAAACTTGGGCTGGCCGACGCTCGCTCCTTCTACTATCTCGGCAGCATGTACCAGGCCGTGGGCCTCTACGATTTCTCCGCGCAGGAATACCGCAAGTTCCTTAATAATTTCCCGGACGACTCCGAGGCCCGGATGCTCCTGGCCAAGCTCTGCTACGCCGCGGGGGACTACCCGGGCGCCGTCCGCGAGTTCGAGAAGCTGCTCAGCGACGGGAGCCGCGACCCGGTGATGCTCGAGAACCTGGCTTTGTCGCGCTGGAAGAACGGGCAGGACTATTCTTCGACCCTCTCCGACCTGCGCGCGCGCGGCGCCGCCGGGGCTTTCCTGGCCGACTATGCCGAGGGGCGGATTAAATACGAGCTTAAGGAATATCCGGCCGCCCAGGCGCTGCTTAAAAAAGCCGCCGAAGCTGTTCCGGCCGCTGGGACTTTCGCGGACCAGTCCGCCCTGCTCTGGATGGCCGGAGACTCGGCCAACAGGAGCGGCGACGCCCAGGCGGCCCTCTATTATCTGCGCGAGCTGATGAGGGCCAGCCCCGGGCATGAAGAGGGGCGTATCCTGCTCGCCAAGCTGGAGAAAGCCGCCGCAGCCGCCGAGAAGGCCCGCGCCGCGGCCGCGGAGAAAGCCCGCGTCGCCGCCGAGAAGGCCGCGAAAGCGCAAAGCGCCAGGAAAAAGCAGTAAAACCCCGGTAATGCGAATCGCTAATACTTTAAAGTCATTCCCCCGCGCCGTCCTGCTGGCCGGGGCCTGCTTCTTTTCCGCGCACCCGCTTTCCGCGCAGGAGAATAAGGTCATAATAAAGGACTTCGAGTGGAAGATCTGCGCCACCGAACACTTCGACATCCATTATTATCCCGCCTCCGAGCCCCTGGTGGCCTACGCCTCCGGCGTGCTCGAGGCCGCCTACCGGCGCGAGTCCGCGGACCTGAACCCGGAGCTCGGCAAGCGCATCCCTTTCTTCCTATACGTTACCCAGAACGATATGCAGCAGTCCGGCATCGCCGACGTTTCCGACGGCGTGGGCGGCCTTACCGAGCCCTTCAAGGACCGCTTTATGGTCTGGTCCGACGGCTCGCGGGGCTGGCTCAAAGACGTCATCGAGCACGAGTTCGCCCACGAGGTGCAGTTCAGCGTCCTGATAGACGGCTTCTGGAAAAGCGCGCGCATCCTTAAAACCTACATCTACCCGCTTTGGATGATGGAGGGCATAGCCGAATACGAGACCGGCCTGAGCGACTACGCGGTGGAGAAACTTTATGTGCGCGACGCCGTGCTTTCAGGCGGGCTGATCCCGCTCAGCCGCCTGAACCAGTTCGGCCACCTTAAGCCCCACCAGGTCACCCTGGGCTATAAGACCGGCGCTCAGGCCATCCGCTTCCTCGCGGAACAGTACGGGTCGGATAAACCAGGCAAAATGCTGGACCTGTTCCGGACGCGCTACGAAGCCGGCTCCGTGCTTCAGCCGCTCATAGGCACGGACCTGGACGGGTTCGAGGCGAAATTCAAGGAGTACCTGGAATTCAAATACCTCGCCGAGGCCAGGAACGAAAGACTGCAGGAGCCTGAGTTTTACGGCAAGAAGATCACGCGCGGCTCCGAGAATATTCCCGAGTTCAGCGTCAGCCCCGCTCCTTCGCCGGACGGGAAAAAAGTGGCGTTCCTGTCCACGCGGGCCGGGCATCCGCCCGAAGTGCGGATAAAGGACCTCGAAAACGGCAAAGAAAAGAAGCTGACGGCGCTTTCGGCCGGCGCGGAGAACATCCCCTACGGGCGCTTCACCAAGCCGCTGCGGAGCCTCGCCTGGTCCCCCGACGGCAGGTTCCTGGCCTTCTCCGGGCAGAAGAACCACCGCGAATATCTTTACCTGTATGCGCCCGCCTCCGGCAAAGTGGTCCGTGCCTCGGTCGCGGGGCTGACGGAAATGCGCCAGCCCGCTTTTTCCCCGGACGGCAGGCGCCTGGTCTTCGTGGGCATGAAGGGC
The DNA here is from genome assembly GCA_028713125.1 of Elusimicrobiales bacterium. Classification (GTDB taxonomy): domain Bacteria; phylum Elusimicrobiota; class Elusimicrobia; order Elusimicrobiales; family UBA9959; genus UBA9959. The sequence continues at coordinate 574,577 of JAQTOU010000002.1, forward strand.
GCTTTCAACGACCTTTACGAGGTCCCGCTCGACCTGCTCGCGGCCGGGGGAGAGCTGCCTTTCTCCAGCGCGGCGCGGCTGACGGACAGCGAGCAGGACGAAGCTTCCCCGGCCTATTCCCCCGACGGGGAAACCCTCGCTTATTCCTGCGAGATAGAAACTTCGAGCGGCCCGGCGCGGGCCTTGTGCGAGCTGCGGCGCGGCGGGACTCCGGCGGTCTATCCCCTCGCCGGCGGCAGCGTGTACGACCCCGTCTTCTCCGCCGACGGCTCCGGGATATATTTCATCTCCGACGCGGGGGACGATTTCGAGCTCTATCTCCGGGACCGGGCCGCAGGGACGGTCTCCCGGCTTACGCGGACCCTGGGCGGCATTTTCACCCCGGCGGTTACGGCGGATAAAATTTATTTCTCGGCGTTCAGGCGCGGCGGCATGGACGTGCACGCCGGCTCCCCGGAAAATTTCCTGTATGAAGCGCAGGGAGGGCCGGCGCCCGAGGCGCCCGCGTCTTTCGCCGTAAAGCCTTCAAGCGCCACATTTCTTCCCTACCGGTTCAAAGCTTCGACCGACCTGTTCTTTCCCGCCTTCCTTTTTTCCTCGCCCGGCGGTCTTTTCTGGATGAACTACTGGCAGGCCTCCGACATGCTGGGCCGGCATAACCTCGGCTTTTATCTGAATTATAATTCCGGCTCCAATTACCTTACCCTCCAGGCTAACTATTCCTATGTCCGCTGGCGAATGCCGCTGTTCCTGCAGACGAGCATGCTTACCTATAACGGGGTGCTTAACTCCGCCCGCCTTGAATACGACAAGCGCTACGCCAGGAACGCCGTCGGGACCGCCTGGCCTTTCGACCGCTACAACCGCGTCGAGGCCTTCGCCGTGGCCAAGGACGAGACCAATAAGTACAAGGACATTAACTTTACCGAGAGGCTCCGCACCAGGGCCGTACAGACCGCCTACGTACGCGATACGGTGGGCGGCCTTTACCTGACCGCGGTCAGGGGCTCCCGCACCGAGCTCTCCTGGCTCGCGGCGGGCGAGAAGGCCGGCGGAAACCTGAAATACGACGTCTATACGCTGCAGTACCTTAAATACTTCCCGCTCTCCAAGCGCTCGACCTTCGTGAACCGCTTCGTGGCGGGCCGCAGCACCGGGCGCGACAAGCGGGCTTTCGACTTCGGCGGCCTGGGGGGCGTGCGCGGCTTTTCAGGCTCCTCGTCCATGAACGAAAAGCCCGGCGTCTTCATGAATAACTCCGAACTCAGGGTGCCGCTGATCAAAGACATGAACTATTATATGTGGTACATGTTCCCGGATTTTTATTTCAAGTCGGTCTACGCCAAGCTGTTCGTGGATTCCGCCTACGGCTGGGACGACGGCGGAGAACTGCGTAATTTCGGGATTTCCAGGGTCAGGGGCGCGGTCGGGGCGGGCATAAACGTGCACACCTTCATCCTACAGACTTTCCAGCTGGTACTCAGCTTCGATTACGCCGTGCGCACCTCGGACGGCGGGAAGATCTTCTATTTCTACCTGGGCCCGCTCTTCTGAGGCGGCGGGGCGCCGGCAGGGCTTTTATATAAATTCCGGAGCGGTTAAGCGTATGGTAATCTATAGGGGGAATATACTAGAATTCTGATTATGAAGAACACCAAAATGATGTCCTTGTTTATCTCTTTATTACTCGCTCCCGCGCTGATGCTGTGCGCGCAGACCGCCGCTCCGAAAACGACTAAACCCGCCGCGAAACCTGCGGCCAAAAAGGCGGCCGTAAAGCCCGCCCCAGCGAAGCCCGCGCCCGCAGCGGTTCCCGCGCAGCGGCCCGAGGCCGCAAAGCCGGAGCCTGCCGTCGACCCCCTTGCCGCGGCCCTTGAAAAAATAAAGTCGACCGATCCCGTGGCGCGCCGCGAGGCCGCCGATTACCTGGGCCAGTCCCGCGACGCTAAAGGCGCTCCGGCCCTGCTTTCCGCGCTTGGTGACGACTCTCCCCGCGTGCGCCAGGCCGCGGCGGACGCGCTGGGCATGCTGACCTGGCGCCCGGCTTCGCCCAAGCTTTCCGAGATGCTTATAAAGGACGGCGACGCCAGCGTGCGGCAGCAGGCGGCCATTTCTCTTTCATACCTCATGGACCAGGCCTCGGCTCCCGCCCTGGTGAAGGCGCTTAAGGACAGCTCGCCGGCGGTGCGCTACGCTGCGCTGCACACCTTGTCGGTAATGAAGTATGGCCCGGCCGAGGCCGAGATAATCGCCCTGCTTCCGTCGGAGGACGCAAATATGCGCCGCGGCGCCATTTCCGCGCTCGGGCAGCTGCAGTCCAGGAAGGCGGCCGGTGCCCTGGCCGGCGCCCTGAAGGACCCGGACCAGTATGTAAGGCTAGAAGCCGTGAAGGCGCTTGGCAGCATAGGCGATATTGCCGCCTCGGGAGAGCTTATAAAACTGCTTGCGCCGACCGAGCAGCCCCAGGTGAGGATAGAGGCCGCGTATTCGCTGGCGAAAATGCAGATGAACGACGGGCTTCTTACCGCCTACGAGTTCGCTAAATCCACCGACCTTAGTCTTAAGAGCCAGGCGCTTAATGTTATAGCCACGGTAGGCGACGATAAGAGCCTCCAGTTCATAAACGAAATTTACGACGCGGAGAAAGATCCTTCCAGCAAGAGCATGCTCGACTTCGCGCGCCAGCGCCTGATGCTCAGGACCAAGCAGAAATAAGAGGCCGGGCGGGCAGTAATCCAATGTCAAAAAGATCAGCAAGGAACAGCCGCGCGGCGGCGCCCCGGCAGGGGCAGCAGGACCGCGCGGCCGCTCTGTCCGCGCCTAAATACGGCGGAGCGGTGAGTGGAGTGCATGAAAATGCAGCCCAAACGGCTTCAGCCGCCGGAGAGACGGGGGGGGGCGGGGTAAAAGTTCTGACACTTTGGCTATCCGCGCTGGTTTTGATCGTTTCCGGCTATGCTTTGCTTCATAAAGCTGATCCGGGGGGGCAAAACGCCTGGGCGATAGTGTCTCCCGCCCTGCTTTTATGCGGTTATCTGCTTATAATCCCGGCCATAGCCTGCACCTATCCCAAAAAATAAGGCTTAGACCGCCTGATAGCGGTCCGCGGGCTGCTATTTTTGCCATAAAATAGCGCCGCCTTTTCCTCTTTTGCGGCATTTCACCTCTATATTTCAACCAAGTTGGCATATAATCCGGCATAAACCGGATTTTTCCGGCGGACAGACGCCCCAGGGTACTTATATAAGGAATAAATAGCGGCTTAAAAGTAATCCTGGTGCTGGTTTATTCCCTCCCGGTATTTAATTTGGTCATTTTCCCTCTTTTTTAGCTCATTATTATCCCTATTTCCCCTGTTCCCCCACCACCTGGGAGAAAGCTCCGGAGCGGGCGGATCTTTTGCCCCTTTCCTGGTGTTTTAATTTCTCCTCGGAAGATACGCAACCGCTCCGGTTCGGTCCGCCGGTTGCCATTTTGCCGGTCCGCCTGTCTTCATGGTATTTTCGGATCCTGAATAATCAGCCTGATTTTCGGGTTAAATCCGGGCTTTGGACTTCATGGTATTTTTCAAAGCTCCTGGAATCAGCCTGTTTCCCGGCTTTCCTGCCCCCTTGCTCTTGATGGTGTTTTCGATTTACTTAAAAGTTGCCTCTTTTTGGGCTCCGATGGGGGGGCTTTTGGGGTCTAAAAGGGGGGGCTCTTTATGGTATTTCGGGTTCAGGCAGCCATCCGGCTATCCAGGCCCTTATCCCTACCCTGGCGGTTCAGAGGGGCTTCAAGATCCTTTAAAAGTTGGCAACTTTTAGCAGCTTCCGGATCCGGGGTTTACAGGTCTCTTTATGGTGTTTTTGAAGGCCGTGGTTTTGCCTGGATTTTGCCTCTTCAGGGGCGCCAATTTTTAAAAATCTGGCAGATCTCAAAATTTTGAAATTCAAAAAAACAGGCTAAAACTCTCTTTGAGGAGAGCTTTAGTCTGCTAGTAATAAAAAACTATAAACGGTGTTAGATATTAGTAAATAGTGCATATAAAACAAGCACTATTCGATATTTCATGATTGTGAATGTTGCTATGAGCATTGTATCGCGGGGGATAGCCTAGTTAACATAATATATCTTATCGCAAGTCCTTTCTGCCGGGAGGCGCTTTGCCTTGCTTCCTGGTATTTTGGCTGCTTATCGGGGTGTTTGACCGGGTTTGAAGCCGGCGGTTCTTTATTGGTTGGGGTTTGGATCCCCGGAGTCGGCGCGGCTGGCGTTTTTCCCTGTCTTTATGCCCTGGCGGGTTGGGTCGGGAAGGCGGCTTTTGGGTGGTCTACGGCCTGGTCTTCCGGCCGGTTTCTAGCCTGCCTGCCCGCTTATTTTCCTGGCCTGCAGCCAAGCCGATTCCAGGCCTTTATCCGTTATGTGGTAGGCCCTGTTCCTCTTGGTCCCGGAGGCTTTTACCAGGCCTTCTTTTAGCGCTTTGGTCAGCGTCCGATCCAGTCTTTCCGGGGCATAACCGGAGGCTTTTACCGCTTTTGAGAGGCTTATGGCACTCACTTCCAGGCTGCCTTTTAGCTGTCTTTCAGCTGCTAAAAGGAGCAGAGCGGCGTCTCCTGCTTTTACTCCTAAATGCTTGTTTCTAAGCAATATTAGGCCGTTTTTAGCCTCCGCCAGGGTGTCCCAGTCCGGATTTTGGCCTGTTTTTGACTGATTTGCAGCTGTCTGGACCGCCCCTTTCCCTGACTCTGTGAGCCGGTTGAGGAAGCCATCTTTTTCGCTTTGTATAAATTCGGCGGGGCCTTCGGCCTCGAATTCTGCCCCTGAGGGATGCTTGATCCTGAGCTTATAATTCATGGTTTTTTGCCTCTTATCCGGATTTTACGCCCTTCATGGCTTTTATTTTTTTGCCTGTATTTTGCGGGCCGCGGTTGATATGTCATTATTATAGCCTATAATTTGTTATATGTCAATATATGGCATGTATATGGCAGTCATATGCCAAAGAATGTTGATAACCTGTGGATAAGAACCGGCAGAATACCGTGTCACGGTTGGGCGGGCCCGGTTATTCGTAACAGAGGGATCCTTGAGTATTTTGTGTTAAGGCGAGGGGGAGAACTGCGGGAAAGCTGTTCCCCCCTTTTCATGCCTCTTTACGGGGGCTGGAAGGGGTGCAAAGACATGTTTCCCCCCCTTCCAGCCGGTCCTGTGCCGTGGTTTGGGCAATAAAAAACCGGCTTATAGCCGGTAAACTACGCTTAATTTTGTCCCCCCCGCTTCTCAGTTACTCTTAGAGAGGACAGGCTGTCAGAATTTGGCTGAAATCGCCCCGTAGATGAGTTCTATCTGTTTGCTCTGGGGGTAGAGGCTCAGGGGCGTGAAAACTGCGTAGACGGCGCTTAGCTGCAGGTTTTCCCCCATTGGATAGGAGGCTTTCAGGTTCCATTCGCTGGCTATCTGGAGCGAGCCGCCGTTCGCGTTCTTGGAGGCGCGGAACTTGTAGATGTCCGCCGAAATTATAAGTTTTTTGTAAGGCAGGTCCGCGCCCAGGTTTATTATGTTCAGGCCGGAAACTCCGTCAGGCATGCCGTTAACCGTCCCGGTGGTCTTTATAATATCGTAAAGACTGGCTCCCGCTATCGCGCCGTAGCCCCTGCGCTCGAGGCCGCTGAACTTGCTGCCGAAAGCCGGGAAGAAAGCCTTGTCGGTGGTTGCGCCTGCGCCCGGGTTGCCGCTGGACCGGCCATAGGCCAGGCGGAGCTTCGACTGGCCGAAAAAAGAGATGTTCTGGTTCCAGGAGCCTTTGAGCATGAAGGCGTGAGCCTCGTATTTGCCCGTGCCGCCGCCGTTCTTCTTCGCTGTGCCGCGCTGCACCACGGCCTCGCCGTCGAAGGTAAGCAGCTTCTGGCTGAGGAAGTAGCGCACGCCGGTGAACTTTTTGGTCTTGGACAGCGCGTCGAACAAAATGTCCTGCGAGGCGCCGTCGTCCTTCTCCCAGAAATGATAGACCTGCCAGAGGCCTTCGCTGGTCGGATAGTAGAGGGTTCCGCCGTAGATCTTGAAGAAGCGGTCCGTAAGGAAAGGCCTGAAGGCGAAAAGGTCGGCTTTCGCCCTGCCGAGGATGTTTTCCGCCTCGAGGCGGCCGCCCGGCAGGCCGAGGTCGTCGCCGGAAAGCGAGATCCCCTGGCCAAGAGTGAAATCCTGCCGGCCGAGGGTGGCGGTGATGTTGGGCCGCATGAATTTGTAGATCCTGACGTAGGCGGAGCGTATGAACGGCGTGCCGTTGGCGTTGGGCAGGCGGGCTGCGGCGTCGACGAACTGCGGGGAGGAGATGGTGTTCGTGGAGGACCCGGGACTGATGCTCTGAAGGACGATGCCCACGTCCATCGTGGACTCCTGGGTCTTTTCAAGCTGGATGCCCTTGATCACAAAGCCCAGGGTCGCGTTCTCCGAAAAAACAGGCTGCGAGTTGCGAAGATCGCGGTAGATCAGGTGCTGGTAATTCCCGGCCCGGATCTCGACGTTGGAGGAGAGGTCGAGCTTGGTGGCGTAGGCGCCGGGGGCGAAAGCGAGCAGCAGCGCGAGCGCCGTAAAGCGCCGGTGATGTCTGGCCTCTGATTTCTGAATCATGAACATTAGTAAGCTAATTATAACAAAAAAAGGTTAAGGTTACCTTTGCGCGGCGGCCCGTTGAAATAAAAAAACCCGCCCGCCTTTCGGCGGACGGGCTCTTTTTGTTTCTCCCAGCAGCTTCTATTAGAAGTTGTAGGTGAACTTTACGGCAGGGACGAAGTAGGACAGGTCCGAGTATACCATGTGGTAGGTCAGGTCAAGGCCCAGGCTCATCTTGTCGGCGATCGGGTAAGCGATGCCGCCGCCGAAGTTGAAGCCGAACTTGGTGTCGGTCGCTTCAGCGCTGATCGCGCCGAGTGAGGCTTTCGCGGTTACGCTGTAGTAACCTACGCCGACTTTGCCGTACAGGTTGGATTTCTTGCCGCCCATGTCCACTTCTTTGGAGTACTTCGCGTAAGGCGAAAGGCCCCAGGTGGAGAGTTCATAGTCTACGCCGGCGGTGGTCTTCTTGGGGGAGCTGATGTAGTTGAAAGCTCCGGCAATGGACCAGTTGTCGTTGATCTTGTAGCCGTCGTAGTCAAGGCCGAACGCCACTCCGCTGTCTACAACGTCGCCCGCGTTGCCGCTGGGAATTCCCATACCGAGCAGTACGCTGCCTTCTTTCTTCCACTCGCCGGCGAACACGGAGGTCCCGCATACGCCGAGCACCATAAGCGCTATTATTACTTTTTTCATTTGTACATTTCTCCTTGTTTTGTCGTAAGCCCGTTTCCGGGGTTTAGTTACGCGGCATCGTGCCGCATTCCTACGCTCTTCCCGCTGAGGCTTTAGGCCTTGCGGTTAGGGCCTGCCCCTTTTGGGGGCCTACGGCCTTGCTGGAACCCCTTGCGGGTTCCCTTGGGAGAAGCGCCTTTAAATTGGCGCTCCGCTACCCCCTTATTATCCCCGGGGTTGACGACATCCCTTCTGCACAGGATGCCCCCTTATTACAGAGCATGGTAATTATTGCAAAAAGACTTTAGAGTGTCAACTGCCTATCTATATTATTGGCTGTTTATATGTCTTATATGTAAAAAAGCCCGGTCCATATGTCATGGACCGGGCTTTCTTCACTGTTTGCTCGCGGCTTATTTTTTGGCGGGGGCGGGGGCCTGCGGGGTCAGCTTTGCCTTTGCCTGCATGGCCCAGGAAGTTTCAGGATAAAGCAGGACTATTTTTTCGTAGGTCGTCTTGGCCAGGTCGGCGTTGCCGGAAAGCTCCTGGGTGCGGGCCAGCGAAGCGTGAACCTCGGGGGCTATGAAGTGCTCCGGGTACTTTAAAAGGAAATCCGAATACTGGACCTGGGCGCCGGCAAGGTCCCCTTCGGATTCCTTGCATTTCCCGGCGTTGTAGATGGCGAAAGGAGCGAGCTCTTTTGAATTCAGCAGCTTGGAATATTCCGCGTCCGCTTCCTTGAACTTGCCCTGCGCGTAGAGCATGTCGCCCTTGAAGAGCGTGGCGTAGGGAGCGGCGCTGGTGCTGCCGTAAGAGCTCTCTATTGCCGCGAGCTGCTGGATGGCCTGGGGGAAGTTCCCCCCGCCGGCCTGCTGCTGGGCTATGAAAAGGGTTTTCCACGCAGTGTCGCGCAGGCCCCGGTAATGGACCAGGAAGTAAACGGAGAAGACCGTTATGGCCAGCAGTATAACTACGGAGCCGATGAAGGTCTCGCGGTTGTTCTTTATCCAGTTAAGGGTGAGATCCATTTTCGCGGGGGCGGTGTCCGGCTTCCCGCTTGCTATCCAAGTATCTGAAGGCATAGTGTGTCTCCTGGGCGTCTCTAAGCTGAAATCTGGTGCCCCCGAGAGGAATCGAACCTCTATTTGGAGTTTAGGAAACTCTCGTCCTATCCGTTGAACGACGGGGGCAACTGCCGCACCCCTCACATTCGTTCGGGGCGATTAACGCCGGGCCTTACAAGGTGCGGGCCCGGTGCTCTATAAGGAGGGCTCTGCCCTCCGTTCCATCATCGCTTGCTTCCTGCGCTTCGCTTGGGCGCTGCGCTGAACCTCCCGGAGCAGTATGACCGAACTGAATTACTGCAGGGGAGAATGGTAAGAGCTGCTTCTACTGATATTTTATCAAAGAATAGAGGGGGCGGTCACCCATCTTGGCGCGGCCTTTTAGGAATTCGAGTTCTATCATCATGGCTACGCCGGCTACTTTGCCGCCCAGTTTCTCTACCAGGGCGCAGACCGCGGCAGCGGTGCCGCCGGTGGCGAGCACGTCGTCGACTATAAGAACTTTCTCTCCGGCCTTCACCGCGTCCTCGTGCATCTCGAGCGTGTCTGTGCCGTATTCCAAAGCGTAGGTGGCGGCTACGGTCTTGTACGGCAGCTTGCCTTTCTTGCGCACCGGAACCAGCCCGGCGCCGAGCTCGATGGCAATGGGGGCGGCCAGCAGGAAGCCGCGGGCCTCTATTCCGAGCACCTTGGTGATACCGGCTTTCCGGTACTGGTCGGCGAAGTGCCTGGTCATTTCGCTGAAAGCCGCGTGATCGGCCAGTAGCGGGGTGATATCCTTGAAGATTATCCCTTTCTTGGGGAAATCCGGCACGTCCCTTATAATGACCTTTAACCTGGCTTCCAAATTAGCGGCAGTAGTAGCTTGGGTCATATTCCCTCTATTTCTTTTTCGCTTTCGGCTGCACCCGCGGCGCGTAAGGCTTGGTCGGGATGGCGTCGCCCAGGATGTCGACTTTCGGCTTGGGCTGCTGCCAGCCGGGCTGCAGGTTGGTGTGGTCCGGCCTGCGGCCCAGTTCGATAAGGCCCATCTTTGCAGCCACGCGGCGCAGGCGGAGCAAGGCCCGCTCCTCTATCTGGCGCACGCGCTCGCGCGAAAGGCTGAGCTTCTTGCCGATATCGTTCAGCGTCATCGGGGTCTGGCCGGTGAGGCCGTAGCGGAACTCTACTATCATCCGCTCGCGCTCGCCGATCTCGACCAGAGCGTCCTTAAGGTCGTCGTGGAGGCGCAGGATGGAGATCAGGTTGTCTGGCGAAGCGGACTCGGTGTCCTTAAGAGTGTCTCCGACGGTGTCGTCCATGCCGTCGCTGCTAGAGAGAGGCGTCTCCATGGAGGACAGGCCGGTGACGATCTCGGAGGCGTTCAGGGCGGTGCGCACCTGGTTGGCGTTCCAGTGCATGTGCTTGGCCATCTCCGCCATCGTGGGATCGCGGCCCAGCTTGCCGTGCATATTGTCCCATTGCTTGAGCCATTTGCGCAGCGCGGTCCAGGCATGCGGCGGGATGCGGATGGTCTTTGAATTCTCTTCGACAGAGCGGCGCACGTACTGCTCCACCCAGTAGGAGGCGTAGGTGGAGAAGCGGTAGCCCTTGCTGGGCTCGAATTTGTCGATGGCGTGAAGCAGGCCCAGGTTGCCTTCCTCCACCAGGTCCATCAGGTCGGCGCCCTGGTACAGGAAGCGCTTGGCGATCGGGATCACGAGCTTGAGGTTCAGCTCCATGATGCGCTCTTTGGCCCGGCGGTCGCCGCGCTTAACGCGCTTCCAGAGCTCGTGCGATTCCTCGCGGGAGATCTTGTGGTCGATCTGGCTGATCTTGCGGATGTACTGGTTGGTGGAGTCGATGTTGATCGCGCCCAGCTTTTCTTTTTCCGCCGCCGGCTCTTTTACTTTTTCTTCTTTCTCCTGGGCTTCCGCTGATTCCTGCTCTTCTTCTTTTTCTTCGGCCATTTGTCCCTCTTTAAACCGTCGGTTTTATGTAAAAATCTTTTGACGAAGCTTCCTGGTCCAGCATTTCCTGCGTTTCGGCTTTCTCGACTTTGGCCCAGGGGTGGCCCGTCTTTAATTCCTTAAGGAACCCGTCCAGCGCGGGCACGCCGCCCTGCGCTTCCCCCTCCACCGAGCCGTCCAGGGAGTTGCGGACCCAGCCCGAGACGGAGTGCTTCTCCGCGGTCTCTTTTACGAACCAGCGGTAGCCCACGCCCTGCACGCTGCCGGTGATCCTGAAACTTAAACGCATATATTTATATCCTCTACGCCTTAAATAATACTAAAAACTCCATGTGGAGGCAAGGAGGTATTGACAAGGCAAGAAGCGGGAAAGGAGGAGGGTTGAAAGTTGAAAGGTCCTGGGGAAGTGCGGGAGGCTGTATAATTAAAATCGGGGCGGTGAGATTTGAACTCACGATCTCTCGCACCCGAAGCGAGCGCTCTACCAGCTGAGCCACGCCCCGATTAAAATTGAAAGGTCCGCTGTCGAAACTTCTGCGACCTTCATATTATAGCAAAACATCGCCAAGAAATCTCCGGCCCGGTTTCCCTTCCACGCTCCCGGCCCCGCCCCCCGACTCCCGGCCCCGGACTTCAGATTCTCGATTTAGTCTTCTTACTTGTCGTTGCCGGTCAGGGCCTGGATAATTTTAGCGGCGATGTCCCGCGCGGCGTGCGGGCGGGCGTGCCCGGCCAGGGCGCGCGAAGCCAGCGCCAGCGCCTGCGGGGCCGCCAGGTATTTTTTTATCAGCGCCGGCAGCTGTTCCGGGGAGGCCGCCGTTACCGCCAGCCTGTGCCGGCGCAGGAAGCTCGTGTTCCGCTCCTCCTGCCCCGGGAGGGGCGAGTAAATTATAAAGGGCTTCGCCAGGGCCATCGTTTCGGCCAGGGTGACGCCGCCGGGCTTGCCGACCACCAGGTCGGCGGCCGCGTAGTAGAGCGCCGGGGAGTCTGTGAAGTCGACGAAGCGCAAAAACTTTTTTTCGTCCAGCTCCTTTTCAGCCTGGCGGCAGAGCCTGCGGTTGCTGCCGCAGAGGACCACGGCCTGGATCCGGCCGAGGAGCGGCTTTACGGCCTGCGCCGCGGAGAACAGGTCTCCGAGGCCGCGGCTGCCGCCGGTGATCAGCACGGTAAAGAGGTCGGGCGCCAGGCCCAGCTCTTTCCGTGCGGCGGCTTTGCCGGGCTGGGGCCCTGTGAACTCTTTGCGCACCGGTATGCCGGTCAGGAAGATCTTTTCCGGCGGGGCGCCTTTTTCCTTCAGCGCCGCGGCCGCGGCTTTTTCGGGCGCGAAATACGCGGTTACGCCCTTTGGCGGCCAGTAGGCGTGGGCGCAGAAATCCGTAAGCACCGAGAAAAGCGGGAGGCGGGCGAGGCCCCTGTTCTTCGTGATCAGCAGCGAGGAAAAAGCCTGCGTGGAGATCGCCGCGCTGATATTCTTTCTGATCAGCAGGTCGGCCAGCCTCTGCGACGAGAAAGGGAGTATGGATTCCCTAAGGGCGCTGGCGGCAAAGGCGACGAAGTCGTTGTCGTAGACGTAATCCCAGACGGCGGGCGTCTTGCTTAGGAGCTGCAGGTAGGTCCTGGCCACGAAGGGCCCCAGGTCCGGATAGACCTCGGAGAGGTCGACGAAGACCGGCTCGATTATGCTGGGCGGCAGGAATTCAGCCACGGCCTTGGCCGCGGCGTAGTGCCCGGAAGGCTTGGCCCCGTAGATGAGCGCGACTTTTAAAGGATACCCCGGAACCGCTGTTTCCATAACTGAATTATAGTAAAAAGGGGACAGGCTACTTTTGCGGGAAGAGCCATGGTAAAAATAAAGTAGCCTGCCCCCCTTTCCCGGTGTATAATATTGGGATGAAAACCGTGATCAAAATTAAAGGAATGAGTTGCGGCGGCTGCCGCAAAAGCGTGGAGAACGCCCTTGCGCGGGTGCCCGGCGTGGTTTCCGCGGACGTCAGCCTGGAGAAGGCCGAGGCCTCCGTGGAGTTCGACGAAAACAAGGCCGCCCTCAAAGATCTGAAGGCGGCCATTGTAAAAGCCGGGTTCTCGGCGGAGTAGTTACTCGGTCTTCGGCTCTTCCATCCTGCCCATGAAAAGTATCAGGCCTGTCTTCGCGTCCTCGATGAAGAACAGGAAAGGCCTGTTGGCGCGGAATTCGAACATATCGAAGGACATGGATTTCACGCCCATCGCCACGCCGGTGGCGGCGGCGGCCTCCGTCCCCTCCTCGTTAACTTCCACGAAAGCTTTGTGGAAGGCCGTCTGGATATAAAGCTTGTTCGTCCCGTCCATCCCTGAAAAGTCGGCCGCTCCCTCGGTGAAAGCCGCCGGCATGCCCAGCTCCGACAGGGTGTCGTTCAGGGTGAAGCCGGAGCTGAAGGTGAACCTGGGTAGGAAAACTTTTACCTTTCTCTTTTCCAGGCCTTTGCGGATGGCTTCAAGTTTTTCCGGCGTCAGCGCTTTTTCGGTGTCGGCCAGCGTCTTTCCTTCGCGCGGCAGCAGCACCAGCATGGAGAGGCTGCCCCCTTTATAAGGAAGCCGCAGGGCCTGCAGCTCATCGCTCTCGGAATATTCCGCTTTGCGCGCGGCGGGCGCGGCCATCATTTTAACCTTCACTTTTTCGCCTCCTGTCTTCGTGAAGTCGGCGTCCGCGGTCATGTCCTTGCTGAAGGGCTCAAGCCAGGTTCCTTTGAAATAAACCGCGTTCACCAGCACCAGGCGGCTGAGCGGGTTGAGCGCCCCTTTCGGGAAGAGCTCTTTGATTTTCCCTTTCGTCCGCTTCTCGGTCCAGCCGTTGATCTCGCCGCGCGCCGCTTCCGTTTTGGCCGCGAAGTCCACCTGGCCGGCCTCGGCGTCGTAATGCGCGCGCAGGCTCTTGATGTAGGCCGGGCGGAACGAGTAGCCTTCCTGGGCCCAGAAAGAATTTGCCTGGGTGAATTCCGCGCCTTTCGCGTCTTCGGCCAGGTCTTTCTTCAGGCTTTCAAATGAGGCGCGCCGGTCCAGCGGCCCGGGCTGGAAGGCGAACAGGCCCGCGATCTCCTGCGCCGTTTTCCCGCGGGCCCCTTCGTAGACCATGGCGAAAGCGGTGTGGATGCTGTACGGAGAGAAAAAGACATTGCCGGGCTTGCCGGCGGCCTTTGAATAGAACTTGAAAGCGATGGCGTTGGCGCGGGCCGCCGGGGTGAGGGCGGGCGCGGCCTCTTTCGTTTCCGCGGCCGACAGGCCCTGGACGAGCCCCGACACCAGTATCGCTGCAAGCAGGTTTCCGAGTTTCATTTTAGTCTCCTTGCCCCTGATCTCTATGCGGATATTCTACAATACTTGCGATAAAAAAAACCGGCGTCCGGCCGGTTTTTAAGTTGCAGTTTTGTTTGACCAGCCTCATCGGGGCGGCGGGAATCGGACCCGCAGTCTCTCGCACCCCAAGCGAGCGCTCTACCATTGAGCCACGCCCCGGTGGGGCCGGTCAAACTCTGCGTATTTATTATAGCAAATAAGGAAAGCGGGGCGAGGAGCTACAGTTCTTTTATCAGCTGCTGCAGCTCTTTCCTGACTTCCTCGAGCAGGTCGTGCTTGGCGGTGGCCGTCGCCGCGACGGCCTTCACCGATCTTTTCTGCCGCTTCTTCGCGGCCAGCGCCTTGCGGGCCCCGTCGAGGGAATAACCTTTTATGAAAACCAGGTCCTTGATCTCCAGCAGCGTGTCGATGTCGGCGCGGGTGTAGCGGCGGTGGCCGCTCGCCAGGCGCAGCGGCCTCAGCAGGCGGAACTTCTGTTCCCAGTAGCGTACGGTGTATTCCGGAACCTGCGCCTTCCTGGAAACTTCCGCCATCGTGAAATAAGTCTTTTCGGTCATCTCTTCTTTCTTCGACTCCCGATTCCCGATTCTTCTTACATCCCTATCGTCAGTTTTTTGGACGGCTTGAAGCGGATGCTCTTGCGCGGCCCCACCATCACGCGCTGGTTGGTTTTCGGGTTGCGCATCTGGCGCGGCATGCGCTCCTTGACCTTGAAGGTCCCGAAGTTGGAGATGACGACCTTGCGGTTCTCGCGCAGGGCCTCTCCCATGATCTCGAAAGTCTTGCAGACTGCCATCTTGGCGTCTTTCTCCGTGGTGAGGTGTTTCGTGAGCTCTCTTATAAGGTCAAGTCTGTTCATCTTCTTCCTCCCCCTCCTGCTTTTCTTCGTCTTCGCCGCCCTCGTCGGAAGCGCGGCCCTGCAGCCCGCCGTTCAGGAGCTGCCCGATGATGTCGTTGGGCTTGAGATTCTTCAGGTCCTGCTTGAACTTCACGACCTCGTCCTCGGTTATAGGCTTGCTCAGCACCTGGGTTTTTTCGAAAACCTGCTCGTTGATGAAAATAGGGCAGCCGAAGCGCACCGCCAGGGCCACCGCGTCAGACGGGCGGGAGTCCACCAGGCGCAAATTGCCGCCGCCCGGCTCCGTGATATGGAGCTGGGAGTAGTAGGTGTTCTCGACGATGTCGGTTATGGTCACGCGGCTGATCGTAAGGCCGAGGGTTTTTATGACCGAGAAGATCAGGTCGTGCGTCATCGGGCGGGGCGAGGGATAGCCGGAAAGCCTTATGGCGATGGCCTGCGCTTCCATCGGGCCTATCCAGATAGGCAGGATGCGCGTGCCTTCGGTCTCGTCGAGGAAGATGATGGACTCGGTCAGGCTGGTGGCGATGGAGTAGATGCGGACCTCCACTTCTTTGCCGGGGGTTTTTTCAGTCGACATTATTTTTTCTCCCCGGGGCCGTCCGTGCCTTTATGTTTGAACGAGAGCTCGGCGCCTTTAAGGATGCGCCGTATGTTGGCTATATGGGTATAGAACAGCAGGCCGCACACCGCGAGGGCGAGCAGGGTGAAGGGGCGCTGGTGGGCGTCCGTCAGGAACAGGCAGAGGATCGGGAGCGCCACGGAGGCGGACATGGAGCCGACGGAGATATGGTGCGTGATGGCCACGGCTGCCGCGAAAACCACTACGGCCCCCGCGGTAGGGACGGGCAGCAGCGCCATGAAAACCCCGGCGGCGGTGGCCACGCCCTTGCCGCCGTGGAAACTGAGGAAGACCGTCCAGATATGGCCCGCTATGGCCAGCGCGCCGGCGGTCACCGGTATCCACCAGTGACCTTTGCTGAACTCCGCGGCACCCTCCGCGTAAAAAAAGTGCATTGCTATCATGGCCGGGACGAAGCCTTTGAGGAAGTCCGCTATGAAAGTCAGTATGCCCGGCCCTTTGCCCAGCGTGCGGTAGACGTTAGCCGTGCCGGGGTTACCAGAGCCGTGCTGGCGTATGTCTATGCCTTTAAGCCGGCCTATGATATACCCGGTGGGGATGCCGCCGAGCAGATAGCTCGCGGTAAAAAGCAGGCCGATTTTAATGTTGGTCATTATTTAGATTATATAAAAAAGAAGGCTGCTAGGCGCCCGGTCCGCCGGCCGTCAGGCAGGGAGGGCTAATCCCTCGCCGCTCTCTTTTTAAGCCGGGCGTAGTTCTCCGGCGTGGCTTTAAATTTGATGGTCGCGCCCTCGGGACCATAGGAGGCTTCCTTGACCATGCAGGCTTCGTAGATCTCTTTTATCAGCCCTTTCGAGCCGGCCGGGACGGTGAGCTCGTAATCCCCCCAGCGCAGGGCCAGGGCCCGCTCGCTGGCTGCCAGAAGACCGTTCACGCCGGCCCCGGTGAGGGCCGAGACCAGCACCGGGCGCAGGCGCTGCGGCGCCCAGGCCGCGACAGCGGGGTCCTTCACGGCGTCGGCTTTATTGAAGACGTTAATGACGGGGATCCCCTTGACCCCGAGCTCCTCGAGCGTGGCTTTTACGGCCTCGTGCTGGAGCTTCGCTTCGGGGGACGAAAGGTCGTGGACGTGCAGGATGAGATCGCTGTAAAGGATCTCCTCCAGCGTGGCGCGGAAAGCGGTGATCAGGTCGTGCGGCAGCTTCTGGATGAACCCGACGGTGTCGGTGAAGAGCGCCCAGCCGCCCGAGGGCAGGCGCACGCGCTTGGTGGACGGGTCCAGCGTGGCGAAAAGCTTGTCGTCGGCGTAGATGCCGTGGCGGTTGCCGGTCAGGAAGTTCAGCAGGGTGGATTTCCCGGCATTGGTATAGCCCACGATGGACACCTGGGGCATGGGGACCGAGTCGCGCTTGCCGCGCTGGGTGGAGCGCTCTTTTTTTATCGATTCTATCTCGCTCTCCAGCTCGCTGATCTTCACGCGCAGCGTCCTGCGGTCGTAGTCTATTTTTTTCTCGCCGGAGCCCTTGCCGCCTATCACGCCGCGCTGCTGGTCCATGGAGCCGCCCTTGCCGGCCAGCCTGGACAGGGAATAATTGAAGCGGGCCAGCCTGGCCTGGAGTTTTCCCTCTCTCGTGCGGGCGCGCATGGCGAAAATATCTATGATCAGCCGGGGGCGGTCTGCCACCGTGACGCCGAGCGCGCGCTCGAGGTTGCGCTGCTGCGCGGGGCCCAGCTCCTCGTCGAAAATAACGGCGCCCGCGCCGGTCTCCTCCACCAGCGCCTTCAGCTCCTCCACCTTGCCGGAGCCGATGAAAGTGGCGGGATTCCAGGCCTGGACGCGCACGCTGAGCTTTTTCACCGGCTCGAGGCCGGCCGTCTCGGCGAGGCGCCAGAGTTCGTCCAGCGAACTTTCGCCGGCGGCTCCCGGGGTCCTTCTCTTCAGTTCGGCCGCGACAAGTATCGTCTTCATGAATTTATTATTCTCTCCGCCAGCGCCGCCGCGTCGTAATCCCCGAATTTCAGCAGCTCGATCTTTACGGCGTTGCGGTAGCGCGCGAACCAGGTGTTCTGCCTTTTCGCGTAGGCCATAGAGGCCGCTATTATGGCCCGCACCGTATCCGGCCTCGAAAGGCGCCCGGCCAGGTGGTCCATCATCTGCGGGTAGCCGAGGGTCTTCAGGCCGGGGCAGTCCTCGGCGTACCCTTTCTCCAGCAGGGCTTTGGTTTCCTGCGCCCATTCGTCGAAGCGGGTCAGGGTCCGGCGCTTGACGCGCTCGGCGAGCAGGTCCTTCTGCCACTTTATGAAAATGAATTTCCCCTCATGCGCCGGGAGGGCGTTGAAGAACCTGCCGGACCAGATCTGCGAGACCGGCCTGCCGGCCAGGCGGGTTATCTCGATGGCGCGCATCACGCGCTGGATATTGCCCGGCGGGATGCGCGAGGCCGCCTCCGGGTCTATCGAGGCCAGCTCCGCGTGCAGGGCCTCCTTTCCGCGGACTTCGGCCAGCGCGGCCAGCTTCTCCCGCATCACGGGGTCGGCTGCCGGAAGCTCGTCGAGCCCGTTCCAGAAAGCCTGGACGTACATTCCCGTGCCGCCAGCCATGACGGGGACCTTTCCCCGCGCCTGGACTTCGGGGATCAATTTTTTAGTCTCTTTCACGAAACTGCCGGCGTCGTAGGTGGCGCGGGGATCGAGCGTGTCCACCAGGTGGTAGGGGACGCCTTCCACCAGGTAAGCCCGGCGGCCGGCCTGGGCTTCCGTCCAGGTCCCGCGCGGCTTGGCGGTGCCCGCCTCCAGGAACTTATAGATCTGTTTCGAATCGGCGGAAATTATTTCCCCGCCGAGGCGGCGGGCCAGCTCGAGAGCGATCTCCGTCTTGCCGGAGGCGTTTGCCCCCATCAGGGTGATCGGTTTAAGGGATTCGGGCGACATTGGTTTTGGCGGTAATGAAAAGCGGCTAGTGGCTTGGAAGCCGCCTAGCCGCTTTTCCTTCATGCTTAGGTCACTTCTTCTTGAAGATGGATTCGTCTTTCTGCGGCTTATTGCACAGGCCGTGGGCCCGGCAGGTTTCCACGCAGACTTCCGGCAGCTTCAGAGCGGTGCGGGTGTCGCAGTCGGAATAGTCCTCGGCCATCTCGTTGATGCGTTTGCGGTCGTCGTGGCTGATGTGGGAGAAGGAGATGCCGTTCATGAAGACGCCGCCCTTGTCCTTGACCCAGGAGATCTTGCCGGTGACCGGCATCTCTTTGGTCCCGTCCAGCTTAAGGATGATATTGAGTTCCTTGGTATGGGGCGGGGCCATGAAGGTTATCAGGCGCATTCCGCCGGCGGACAGGTCCGCGAGGATGGCGGGCTGGGGCACGGATTTGCCGTGGTCGGTGGTCGTATAAAATTCTATTTCCACAGGTTCCAGGATGCCGTGCAGCATCGGCAGGCGTACGTGCTGGCGCCTTTCTTTAACAACTTTGCTGGTTTTTTTGGTCATAAGAGTTTTCCGTTCAAAGTATTTTTATCAGCCTTTTCCACCAGGACTTCGGCCATCTTCCCGGGCGTTCCC
This sequence comes from Elusimicrobiales bacterium, assembly GCA_028713125.1. Taxonomy (GTDB): domain Bacteria; phylum Elusimicrobiota; class Elusimicrobia; order Elusimicrobiales; family UBA9959; genus UBA9959. The sequence goes on from JAQTOU010000002.1 coordinate 593,190, forward strand.
CCTGCCTTGACTCTGACCGCGAAATTTCCCGAGGCGCGGCCGTAAGTTTCGGTCTCAAAAAGAACTTCCTCTATTTTACCAATTCTTTCGTTTAAAATTACGCGCGAATTTGTTTTGACGGCGGCCAGCAGTTTTTCCAGCCTGGCCTCCATTTCTGCTTCGCTTATCGTAGCGGCCATTTCAGGTTTGTCCGAGCGGGGCGAATACTTGAAACAGTAGGCCATGGTGAACCGCCCCTCCTGCACCAGCTTCAGTGTGTCCTGAAAATCCTCTTCGGTTTCCCCGGGATAGCCTACTATGAAATCGGTGGAGACGGCCAGGTCCGGCGTCCCGGCGCGCAGCCGGGCGAGCAGGGCCAGGTACTGGGCGCGGGTATAGCCGCGGCGCATCAACTTCAGGATCCGGTCCGAGCCGGACTGCACCGGCAAGTGCATATAGCGGGCAAGTTTCTTTTCCCGCGCGAGCAGGGCGGTGAAATCATCTTCGAAGTAAACAGGGTGCGGGCTCATGAAGCGCAGCCGCTGAAGTCCGGGCAGGGCCAGGGCTTTTTCCAGGAGTCCGGAGAACGTGGTCTTGTCCTGCCGCCAGGCGTTCACGGTCTGGCCCAGCAGGACTATTTCTTTAGCGCCGGCTTCTATTTTCGCTGCGGCGTCTTTAAGGATAGCGTCCGCGGAAAGGAACACCGCCGGCCCGCGCACCGCCGGCACAATGCAGTAGGAGCATTTAAGGGAGCAGCCCCGCATGATGGTGACATAGGCGGTCTGCGGCGAGCGGAAAAGATTCTGATGCGCGGTTTCGCCTTCGGGAGAAGGTCCGAGCTGGTTTATGAGAGAGTCCTCGAAGGCCTCGATAGCTTTTGCCCCTACCACTTCGTCTACAAAAGGGAAACGGTTCTTTATGGCCTTTCCCCCCAGCTTCTGCGCGGCGCAGCCCACTACGAACAGTTTTCCCTCCGGCCGTTTCTCTTTCCAGACGCGCAGGCGACCTATCTGGGAGATGGCCTTGTCCTCCGCGCGCTGGCGCACGGTGCAGGTATTGACCACAACCGCGTCGGCCTTCTTGATCTCGTCGGTAAGTTCGTACCCCCGCCGCCTGAAGGCCGCGGCGATATTCTCCGAATCTGCCTCGTTCATCTGGCATCCGAACGTGATAATGCACACTCTCCGCGCGGGGCCGCCCGGAACGGGCGGCGACGCTGGATTTTGCCGTTTCTGCATTTGTTTTTTTCCTTTAAAATAAAAAAATTAAATGGCGCAAAAAATTCTGCATTTTTAATTTTTTTGTCGGAGATTTTGATGTTCCTGAACACCAGATTGAGGGCGCGTTTACGGGTGAGGTTGTCGGGTTTTCCCTTCCCCGGTTCTCCGACGGAGACATACTCGTTGACCCGCGCCAGATAGTCCGCGGATTTTTCGCGGTCTATCTGGCGCAGATCATAGAGGGCCACCAGTTTTTTCAGCTCTTCCGCTTCCAGGTAGAGCGACTGGTTTTTCTCTTCAAAGACCTCTTTGGAAACATGGCCTTCCACGAAAATGTCGGTCAGTTTGCGCTGCTGTTCCAGGTTGCGGGCGAGCCTGGCTTTAAGTTCGCTTTTGGCCTGTTTTTCGCCTTCCGGGAGCGGGGCGGCCGGAAAAGTCATGTTCGTCCATCGGCTCCCAAAATCGTCGCTGCTGAGCAGTATTTCAAGGTATTCCTCTACCTGCGGCTCTATAACCTCGGCCTTTACGCTCTTGTTGGTGCAGGAGGAATAGCCGTTGTTCCGCGCGGAACAACGGTACCATTTCTTGGTGGCCCCGGTGCGGTGGTTGCAGACCGAAGACGCCCCGATATACTTGTGGTTGCACTTCTCGCAGAACAGGAGGCCGGACAAGATGTAATCGCCGGGGCGGGCGCGGCGGCACCTTATGCGCCTTTCGGCGCGAAGTTTTTGCGCTTGCGCAAAAACTTCATCGCTGAGTATGGCTTTATGTTTGCCCCGCGCGATTATGATCTTGTCCGTAGGGCACTTAACGTATTTGTAGCCCTTGGGCGTCTTTTGGGTTTTGTCGTAATGGTGGGCGCTCCAAACTATTGTGCCGGTATAGATCTGGTTCTTTAAGATGTCGAAGATGGCCTTGGTGCCGAAACAGTTGCCTTTGCGGTTCCTTATGCCCTGCTTTGCCAGTAAAGCGCCTATGGCCCAGGAACTCTTGCCCTCAAGGTACAGGGCGTAGACGTGCCTCACCACCTTGGCCTCGCTCTCCACCACCTCAAGCAGCTTGGCGGCCTTGTTATAGGTGTAGCCGTAGGGCGCGAACCTTGAACCCAGCCAGTTGCCCTGCATGGCGCTCTTTACCATGCCGGGGTACACGCGCTCCGCAATGCGGCTGCGCTCGAACTCGGCGAAACTGCCAAGCTGCTGGAACATCATGCGCCCGGTCGAGGTTGTGCTGTCAAAGGGCTCGCCGGCGGATTTAAAGCCCACGCCGTGGCCTGATAGATGGTCTACAAGGTTAAGCAGGTCCCTGAGGTTCCGGCTGAAGCGGTCAATTTTAGCTACCAGCACCAGCCCGAACTTGCCGCCTTTGGCGTCAGCCATAAGTGCGGCAAGCGCGGGCCTGTCCGTGGTGGCCCCGCTGATGCCGTCGTCCGAGTAGACCTTGTAAACCTCAAGACCCTCGCGCTTGGCGAAAGCCTCAAGGGTTTCCCTCTGCACAATAAGCGAGGTGCCTTCCCTGGCTTGGTCTTCCGTGGAGACCCTGAGATATAAAGCGGTTTTCATAGCTACCTTATGGTTTCCTTCCACTTCTTTATCTTGCGCATGTCCGCCTCGGTGAACACCGGGTAGTTCCTGTAATCGCGTCCGGGCTTAATCCAGCCGCGGCTTATCCAGTTGTAGATGGTCTGACGAGTTACGCGCAGCAGTTTGGCGGCTTCAACCATGTTGTAGCGCTTCATAGGTAAATTATACAAAACTTTACACTTGTTGGGGGCAGCCGGTGGGGCGCGACCGAACATTAACAGAAAAGCCCGCCAGGGCCGAGCGTATGCGAGGCCGGGGCGGGTTTTTAATAAACCAAGGTGCGCCCCATCGGCGGGGGTTCAGGAACGTCAAAATCTCCGACAAAAAAATTAAAAATGCAGAATTTTTTGCGCCATTTAATTTTTTTATTTTAAAGGAAAAAAACAAATGCAGAAACGGCAAAATCCAGCGTCGCCGCCCGTTCCGGGCGGCCCCGCGCGGAGAGTGTGCATTATCACGTTCGGATGAGCTGTGGATTCAATTCAACCGTACCCTCTATAAGTTCCTCAAAACATTGTACGCCTGATCGGCTTTGGAAGCGGTAGGCCGAGCTTATCCGCGAGATGTCGTCGCAGGCGTGGCCACGCAGCGCGGCCCCGCACTGCTCCTTGCCGCGAGAAGCGGGTTCGCAAGGCTCGGCACTACGCGCCTTCGCTCTTGCTCCGCCGGTAGACTGCGCCTTATAACAACCTCCTTCTGCGCGGCCAGCCGGCCCCCAAAACCGGGGGCCTTGGCGGGCCGCTCCCGGGCCGCTTTCGCGGCCCGTACAGCAAGGTAGGCGGCATCTTATTGTGCCCCTCTTTGCGCGGCTGGGCGGCCCTGCCGCGCTGCGGTGTTGCTGTGCTGCACCCCCGGCCTGCCGGGCAGGCCGTACATCCCCGCATTTATTTTTTTCTTATTTTTAAATTATGGCCACCGATAAGGATATACCTTATTTCAGTTTCCCCTCTTTCAGGGTGGCAATAATTTATCAGTTGGCAGACTTCTCTTTGGTAGTCCAGAAGCCTTCAAAGATGTATCCGATCTTAAATCCGAGCGCCGGCTTCAGCGTCCCGGCCTTTCCCCCGCCCACATTGTCCAGGTCGAGGTCGATAAGCCTATAAAAAATATCAAATGTGAAGCCTGTGGGCGTATCAGCGAATTCATTGGTTGTGTAGAGCATCCCGGCGGAAATAATGGGAGCGGCGTAAAGCGTCGTGTCAGACAGTCCAAGGTCGGCATAAGCCTGTGCGGTGAAGCGCAGGGGCTTTCCCTGGACCTTTGGTGTCATGTACTCCATACCGAGCAATAGATCGAACAAATAGAACGTGTCCTTGCCGGTGTGCGGATTATCAACCTTAATGCTTTGGAACTGGAGTCCGCCAGTCTTGGATATGGTTTCATGCCCGACGGCGCGGAAACCAAAGCCCCAGGGCTTCACGCTCTCGCTGCCTCCTCCGGAAATATTCAAGGTCTGCGCCGTCGGCATTATCATGTAATATTCATTGGCAGCCATCCATTTGTAGACTGGTTTGGTTTCGGCCGCGTTGCTGTAAGCAATCACTCCGAAAGTGAAAGCAGTAAAGGCTAGAATCTTTTTCATGGTCATTTCTCGGTATATACGATTTTAAGTTTCGTGCCGGTGGCCGTAGCCTTGTATGGCCTGGTCCCGGCATTTATCGTCTTGGCAAACGCCTTCGCCGTAGTGGCCGCAGTCTGCTTCGCTTTGAGCGGAAGCATTATGTTCCAGCCGGACACGTGGTTGATTGTGCCGTCAGGTCTCATAAAGCGAAAAATAGAAAGCCAAATCCCAATCGTGCCGTTTATGCTCGCATCATTGCGGCCAGTCGCGATTCCAGAAATATTTGCGATTCCGGCTTTTCCCCCGACTGTGACTTTGTCTGCCAGTACTTCTATTGTCTGGGTTTTGTCGTAAGTGGATGCCTGTAGCTTTGCGCCCTTGGTGAGTTCGGTTACGGGATTATATGCTGAATTGATTTTCTTCTTCACAAGCCCTCCCCAAAACTATATGTGTCCTTTTAGTGATTTGCGCAACGTGTCTAACCTAAGCCATGCGCCATTTTTGTCCTGGAATTTCCATGCCTTCCACCCGTTTACTCCACTCCCAGTTAGGCTGAAAGCAGCGGCAGAGGGTGAAACATACTCCTTGCCATTAAAAATGATTGCTCCTGATTTGGAAACATGCGCGTTATAGGCTTTTCCCTTGTAAACAAATTGGATGGGGAGACGACACTTTACGCAACCGGCCAGATCACTTTTTTTAATGGCTCTCCTCGACTGCTTATGCTTGGGCGCAATGCCGTTGCTAAAGATTTCTATCAGCTCTCTTTTTTGGAACTCTTTGATATCTTGCTTGAACAGTGCTTTAAGATCCTCTGCCGCAGAAAAACAGCCCTTTTGGGAATTCCCCTTTGGCATCAGGATTCTCAGGATCAAGGATTCTAATTCGTGAACGTGGTCATGCGCATTGGTGAGGTAGACGCTAAACCTATCCCAGGTCTCGGCATGCTTGTCGACTAAATGATGCTTAAGACGCCCTTGGAGATTAGAGGCCTTGCCGACATAGTAGAGCTTTGTCCCGTTATATAGGGCATAAACTCCATGCCGCCCTTTCACATGTTTTTTTATTAGTAGCGAATGTTTTTCAAGAGTGCTGCGGTTTATGTTTTCGAGGAACTGTGAAACCAGGTTGTTTTTCATTGCGTATCACTCCAAGATTATGCAGCTGTTTCTAATTGCTGACTTAAGTGCTAAGAATAAAAGACTCAAGCTTTGAGAAAACACTTGGATCAATGTGCTCCATGACATCCTTTATCGCTTCAGCCCTACTCTTCCCATATTCATTCGGATGGATACCGGGTAATAGAACTAGCAATGCGGTGTTTTTTAACTGGCTGGCAGCAAGACCTGCGGCGGCAAATAACTTTGGGTTTATGTTCTGATCGGAAATAACAAAAAACACATATTTGAGGTTATCAGAGAAAGTCTTCTCCAGACGTTTGCGTTTGTGCCCGACCTTTTGCCACATACTTACTGTTTGTCCCTGGAACTCAGCTGCAATCGCATCCGCTTTTTTGATGGAATCAGGAAACCCATTGCGGTTATATCCTAAATCCATCTTTAGATCAATCAAGAGCCGTATCTTTCCGTCCAAACAAACAACCAAATCCGGCTTAATCCTTGCATCTGTCCCCTTATGGATAGATGTTAGTGTCTGATTTATAAAAATATGATCGAGGCCAGGGATGGAAGTGATAAGGTAGTGGGCTAAGCGGTCTTCTATCTCTGAAGCAATTGAACGGCTTTCCCCCCTGGATATTTTGGGGTGTGGCACAATTGGAATCCGTGCAGCTCTATAGGCATCGACTACGGATTCGACAAAATTCTCTGGTTTCATGCTCTAATTCGACCTTATTGAATATCCCATGCCCGCGAGCGCTCGCTCTGCGGCTAACATCTTTCTGAATTCAGCCTGATAAGAGTCTGGGACGCCTACCTGCATACAAAATTCCTTCGGGTCCATATTCTTAAGTGTATGTGCGTGGATTAGGACCAAAGAATGGAATGTCGCCATCTTCCTCTTTTCACTTTCCGCAATCTGAAGTTGCGATTTTATCTGTTCAATTAATTCCATGGAAATATCAAGCTCTTTTGGGATGTGCTGTTATTAGGTAGAGAATTGTCGAAATCATTAGGCTCAACCACATAACAACATTTACAACAAACAAAGCAGTTGCTTTATCAGGGTCTTTGTACTCGATGGCCATCTTGGCGCAAGAAACACACATTAGTAGTATGGGGAACATCCAGGAATACAGAAATGCCGTCCACTTCGAAAAACAGGGGTAGCCCTTCAAATATGATTGTCCCTCCCGCGTAAATGCTTTCCCGTCAAATACCGGGGCAAGCTGATCTTCAAGACTATGCAGATATATATACTGGCGGTCAACATGCACGACTGTTTGAAAGTATTTAACAGAAGAAGCTAATAGCCCGAACCATATTAAGGCGCCCAAAAACGAGACATCTAAAGTTTCCCCTAATGAGAGACGATTTGTGATCATCTGTCCCAAGGCGGCGCCAGCCTGATTGGGGGCATACATCTCAAAAAGGGTTGCCGTAACCAGCAAAACGACAAGAAGAAAGCATCTGTCTCGAGTTTGTAGATGTTCTTTAAGAGAAGTAAACGTATCCACATAGTGTTCATGAAGTGCACAGAATCTGTCAGTATCATTTAGATTCATGCGGCCTCCAAAACGCGTGCGACATTGTCTTCAGAGAAACCATCAATATATTTTCCGGTTGAAGTCAGAAACTCATCTGGGAACGCAAAATCTGGCTTCAGCCTGACGACGGCAATTCTGTTCTTGTTTTCCTTGCTTTGGTGAATCTCGAAATTTATCCAATTCTTGAATCCAATCGCGGCACGATCTCGATGCGGTTGATTCGCAAACTGCCCAACAATAACGAGGGTATGTGTGGCTGCGTTAACTTTCGCCGTCAGGGCGGCTTTAATTCGCCCTACGTCATTGCTCTGTATTTCGGTCGGAGTCATATCATTAAAAGAAAATTCAAACTTGGGATTGGCATGCCATGCTTCGAGTAAATACTTGTAATGCTTATCCGCCTCATAATCGAAACTCACAAAGACTTTCTTTTTTGAAAACATATTCATGGCATGCCTCCCAGATAATGTGTCTTCCACTTCATCCCAAAATCCTTCCCAAAACCCACCAATAGATTTAACGGTTGAATTCATCATTTTCTGGCAAGCGCCGCATTACTATGGATTCGATAATCTTTTTCCCCAACCCCAAACTCTGCTTAAGTGGCAGGCCTTTGCTTTCGCCCTAAACCTTCTGTCTAATGTTTACGGCAGACCCGGCAACCCCAGTTCTTTTAGGAACTTGTTGTGCTTGCTCTTAGCTGCCTGGATGTCTTTTTCAATGCCCTCTAGTTGAGTATGGGTCGCCGCCAGGTCAATCTCAGACTCGGCAATTGCGGTACTGATGTAGCGAGAGATGTTCAGGTTGTATCCTTCCTCGGCGATTCGCTCCATCGAGATCTTCTTTGAGTAACGCGGTTCATCTTTTCTAGATTTGTAGGTGTTGATAATCTTGGTTATGTGCTCTTCCGTTAGTTGGTTCTGACGTTTCCCCCTCGCGAAGTGCTCGGCGGCATTGATGAAGAGCACGTCATCGGGCTTTTTGCATTTCTTGAGAACGAGAATACAGACAGGAATGCCTGTGGAGTAGAAAAGGTTTTCGGGGAGACCGATGACGGTGTCTATATTGCCGTCTTTGAGCAACTTGGTGCGAATGCGTTCTTCAGCTCCACCCCGGAAGAGCACGCCGTGGGGCAGAATTATGGCCATCACACCTTCATCTTTGAGGAAATGGAAGCCGTGAAGCAAGAAAGCAAAATCCGCGGCGGACTTCGGTGCCAGGCCGTAGTTCTTGAAGCGCACATCCTCGCCCATGGCCTCGCTGGGCTCCCACCGATAGCTGAAGGGTGGATTCGCTACGATGGCGTCGAAGTAAGGTTTCTTTGCGGGGTTCAGTTCGCGCAGGATATCCCAATCGTTGGTCAGGGTGTCGCCGTGGTAGATTTCGAACTCCGAATCTTTCACCCCGTGCAGCAGCATATTCATGCGGGCGAGGTTGTAGGTGGTGATGTTCTTTTCTTGTCCGTAAATCTTTCCGATGCCGTGCTGCCCCATGCGCTTGCGCACATTGAGTAGCAGAGAGCCGGAACCACAGGCGAAGTCGAGCACGCTGGCGAGGCGTTTCTTCTTGCCGGTATTAGGTTCTTGGCTGTCTAGGGTAACGATGGCGGAGAGTATGTCGGAAATCTGCTGCGGGGTGTAAAACTCACCGGCCTTCTTGCCGGAACCTGCGGCAAATTGACCGATCAGGTATTCGTAGGCATCTCCTAATGCGTCAATATTGGTGGAGAATTCCGTCAGCCCTTTGGCGATTTCAGTGATGATGGTGCAGAGCTTGGCGTTGCGTTCGGCGTAGGTTCTGCCGAGCTTGTCCGAACCGAGATTGATCTCCGAGAATAGGCCATTGAAGGTGCTCTCAAATGATTCGTTTTCGATATATTTGAAGCCTGCCTGTAGAGTAGTGAGCAGCTCTCCATTCTGAGTGCGGGCCATATTTGCAATGCTGTTCCAGAGATGTGGCGGTTTGATGACATAGTGCACCTTGCGGCGCATCTGCTTTTCAAACTCGGAAATATCGTCGGGATTGTTGGCGTACCAAAGGGCCAACGGCACGCGGGGATCTTCCGCGCCGACACTGGCATACTCTTTCCCCAACTCCTTTTTGGCCGCCACTTCGTAATTATCCGAAAGATAACGAAGGAAGAGAAACGACAGCATATAGTCGCGGAAATCGTCAGCGTTCATCGCGCCGCGAAGTTGGTCGGCTATTTTCCAGAGGGTATTGCCCAGTTGTTTTTGGTCGTTGTCGGTCATGACGTGGCTCCTGGTGTTGGTGCGGGTACTGTTGCGGGTGCCGGTGCACTTTGGAACAGCATCGGGTTGAACGGATATCTGGTTATGAAATCTTGGAGGATTTTCCTGAAGTAGCTCTTGTTCTCCTCCAGCATCTCCTGCGGCTCATACAAAGAATAGTTGCCGTGGCTAAGGATGTTGATGAGGCGCTGGTGCAGGAGTCCGTCCTCATCGTTGGCATCTTTTTTGATACAGGCAGAAAAATGTCTGTAGCCGTGAAAGCTGGCGGTCTTCTCCAGAATCGAACGCAGCATATTGAAATGATGCGTGAACAGCTTCCCACTCCGCTCCGCCTCGTAGAGCTCGGCTAGTGCCGCAACGTGGTGGAAGAATGGAGTCTCTCCTGTTTCTCGTATTATGTATCCCCCCGACTGCTTATCGCGGCTTAAGAAGTACTGAGAAGCCTTCTTGTTTCTGCTTTCGTCTCTGAACTCGTTATAGAGGACATTAAAAAATAGCGTGTGGTGGGTAGAGATGACTACCTTTAAATGACTACCCTTCTTCTTGAGTAAATGGGCCAGATTGTTTGCGACCGTTATGGCGTTGTGCTCATCAAGGGAAGAGATTGGGTCGTCGATGTAGATGTATTTGACCCATTTGTAAGGCCCGGTCCCATCATCATCCATCGCAAGCTCTATGATGGCGAGGAAGAAGCACCAGATGAATATATTCTCCTCTCCACGTGAGACCTTAATATCGTCAATTGTTTTAGTTGTTGCGTGCTCACCTTCGCCTATCGTGATATTTCGAGAGAAGCTCACTTCCCACGCGCTAGTATCTATTTTGAAATCGAAATCAGCGTAGCGGTCCAGCAGTGGACGAATTCGGTTGTCCATTTCTAACTCACCGAGACCGGCGAAGAAGAGGGAGTCCTTGTTGATCTTAAGCACCCGCTCTCGGTCATTCTCAAGATCATTGTCCCAATAGAATAAATCTTCGGTGAAGGCGTTGAAATAGAGCGTATCGCGCTCGTCCCCGTTCTTGCCGAGGTCTTTGAAGGCCGTGGACAGGCGCGTCTTACCTGTGCCGTTGTATGCGTAAAGAAGAATAAACTTCTTGGTCTCTAGTTCTCGACGCAGGTGAGTCGCCAAGGTATTCAGGTCCGCAAACGGGGTTGTGCTCATGCTTCAGCATCCTCCGGGTATGGGAGAAGCTGCTGCATCAGCCCATTTTTGTGGGTCTTGAGCTCGTCGAGTTTCTTGGTGTTGGCAAAAATCTCATCGTCTAATGCGGAAAGGCAGTCGGCGATTTTTATTTGTTCTGGTGGGGATGGAACCGGAACAAGCAGCTCTGAAAACTTGGAATAGCTGATCATCTTTCCGTCACGCAGCCCTTCGAGGTTTCTGGTGAGGATTCTAATAAATCTGTCCGTTTTTAAGTAGTGCTTGAAATAAGCATCACTCCCTGCAATGCGCCTTCGAAGAATTACGTATGCTGGACTGCATATCCCGTGATATTGAGAATACTCAATCCCACCTTGAAATGATCTAAGGCTAATGATGAAATCGCCAACTTGCACAACTTTGTAGTTCTCAATGCTCTTTTCTGTCACCGAAACATGATAATCAATCATGTTTCGGGGGATTGCACCGTATTCTTGTGTGATTGCAAGAATGGGAAGTCCGGGTTCAGGGCTTCGGTCATTAACCTGATCAAATAGACTAGATCCGGTTTCCTCCTCCCATGCCTTCTCTGACTGAAACTCTGGGAAGCGGAGGCGGGGTAAGGTTTCGCCTTCATTGGGAAAAAGCTGCTGCATTAGCCCTTTTTTATGGGTCTTGAGCGTGTCCACTTTCCTGGCTTGGGCGGCAATAAGCTCGTCCATAGAACTTAGGCAATCAGCAATCTTTTGTTGTTCGCGGAGTGATGATTCTCCATTGGGAAGCGGTACAGGCAAAGCCAGCAAATCGTTATCGTCTATGCTTAGCGACCCATGGGCACGGGCCCCAACCTCGATGAATCTCTTCAACCACTGCCCATGCAGATTTCCGAGGAACAGGTGGTTCAGATATTGGGGAATCGGTGAATCACCCTTGATTCGGAAACAGGTAAAAATGCTGTTCGGTACCGCTGCAAGCTCATTGCCAGAATACAAAGCAATAAACCCTTCAGGAAATTCCTTAGTGGCGCTCTTGTTGTATGCAAAGTCGTTCTTTTTCAGCAGAAGGTAGTTCGCATAGGAGCTTCCAGCGATAATTCGCCCGAATTTCTCCATCTGGCTCACCAGTCCAATACCAGATGTGATGCTCATTGGGATGCAGGTCTTATCCCCCACTTTCTCGGTATTGATTGATACCACTGAGGCAAGTGTTTTTGTTGTCCACCCATTCGCGCCCCGAAACTCCGGAAAGCGCAACTTGGGCCTAAATGTGTGTTTGGCGTCCTGTTTTATGCCGGTGGCTTTTGCTTTTTTATTACTCATACGCGCTGAGGCCTGAAATCTCGCGCCCCTGGGCGCGGTTGTTTAGAAGAGGAAGAAGGTCGTCCATGAGGGCGAGTTCGGCCTGGGTGCGGGCTTTCCATCCTAGCCCTAGCGGTGTCATGAGATCGCTCAACTGTTCACCGTCAAAAATCATGCGTTGCAGGATGCCGTCCACAAAGCTTTGTAGGGCGGCTGTGGTTAGGCCGTGTTTAGTGGCTATATTTGCCAATTCCTTATTTTCCTTTTCCGTCTTGAAACGGATGTAGCCGTCGCGAATGGCCGTTTCGCTGAGACCTTCGCCTGCTTTAAGTGTTGCGATGTAGGCGGCGATGTCCTCCCGCTCGTTCATAAACTTGGCGTCTGAAGAGATGAGGCCAATGAGCTGTTCGCGGCTCAATCTTTGCTTGCCCGGGGCTTGTTGGGAGTAGTGGGCAATGAGGCCCATGATGTAGTCATAATCAATGAGGGCGGATGCAAAGAGGACGAACTCAAAGTCCGTCTGGTCACCGTAGGGCGTAGATTTTTCGGCAGCCTTGCCGTGTTGTTCCTTGAGCCGCAGGGCGGTCTCTAGATAAACACCGCGGAAGCCAAGCAGGTTTTCCTTGGGCAGGATTTCATCGATTTTGCCCTTATCTTCCTTGGTGAGGTCGGTGTATTGGTCAAGCTGGGTCTTGAGACGTTGCACTTCCTTGAAGTGGTTAATGAAGGCGGTACGTGCTTCATCTCCCTTGAGATTCGGTACGGCTTCAGGGACACAATCGAGTCCCTGGGATTTCATAAAGGCGTCCAACTTCTGCATGGCGCCCTCAAGCTTCTTGATAACCACAGGGGATTTGTCTACAAGCCAGATTTCACTAGGTTTCTTACCTGTGCTCTGGCCCGAGAATAGGGCGATGGCGGCATCCACTGCCTCTTGCTGCTGACGGAAGTCTAGGATATTCCCGTAGGGCTTGGTTGCGTTGAGCACGCGGTTGGTCCGAGAGAAAGCTTGGATTAAGCCGTGATGCTTCAGGGTCTTGTCAACATAGAGCGTATTCAAGTATTTGGAATCGAAGCCGGTGAGGAGCATGTCCACCACGATGGTTATGTCGATTTTGTGTTGATACTTACCTTGCTGGTCGGCTTTCCGTAAATCCTCGTTGGAATACTGCTGATCTTTGATGCGCTTTTGCACATCCTGATAGTAGAGATCGAACTCGCCGAAGGTGTGGTTTGTGCCGTAACGGGTGTTGTAGTCGGCGAGGATGGCTTTAAGGGCTTCCTTTTTTTTCTCAGGCTCGACGGTGTTGTCTTCCTTTTCTTGCGGCAGGTCTTCCTGAATCTGCTGCACATCCTTGTTCCCCTCGGCAGGCGGAGAGAAGACGCAGGCTATATTGAGGGGCTGGAAGTCAGGGTCAGCAGCCTGCTTTTCCGCCTGAAGGTCGGCAAACAGGCCATGGTATTCAATGGCGTCATTGATTGAGGCGGTGGCGAGCAGCGCGTTGAACCGGCGTCCCCCTGTGGCGGCGTCGTGCTTGGATAGGATAGCTTCAATTACGGCTTTTTTAGCGAGTGGTTCACCCGGCTGAGGTAGCTTCTTCCCTTCCGGTTTGAAGTAATCTACATGAAAGCGGAGGACGTTGTTGTCTTCGATGGCGTGGGTGATGGTGTAGGCGTGCAGTTGCTTCTGGAAGAGGTCCTCCGTGGTCTGATACGAGGCTTGTTGCCCTTCGATTTGTTGGTGGCTGGCGTTGTCCTCAAAGATGGGTGTGCCAGTGAATCCGAAGAGTTGCGCCTTGGGGAAGAATTCCTTGATGGCCTTGTGGTTGTCGCCGAACTGCGAACGGTGGCACTCATCGAAAATGAAGACGATGCGTTTGTCGCGTAATGGCTCCAACTGCTCCTTGTAGGTGGGCCGGTCGTTCTTTTTCTTCTGCAGGTTTCGCTTGCTGTTTTCATCCAGCGCGAGGCCTAGCTTCTGGATGGTGGTGACGATTACTTTGTCGGCGTAGTCATCGGAGACAAGGCGATGCACCAAAGTGGCGGTATTTGTGTTTTCCTCTACGCATCCTTCTTGGAATCGGTTGAACTCTTCGCGGGTTTGCTTGTCGAGATCCTTGCGGTCTACAACAAAGAGGCATTTTTCGATATCAGGGTTGTCCTTCAGTAAGGTGGCCGCCTTGAAGGAAGTGAGTGTCTTGCCGCTGCCGGTAGTATGCCAGATGTAGCCATTCCCGCAGTTCTGGTGGATGGTGTTTACTATCTGCTTTACCGCATAAATCTGATACGGGCGCATCATCATTAACTTCTGTTCGCTGGCGATGAGCACCATGTAGCGGCTAATCATCTGACCCAGGGTGCATTTAACAAGGAAGGTCTCTGCAAAGCTGTCTATGTGGGTGATCTTTTTATTGTCTTCTGCTGCGAACTGATATATGGGCAAGAATCGCTCGTCGGCATTGAAAGCAAAATGGCGGGTGTTATTGTTGGCGAAATACCAGGTGTCGCTACGATTGCTGACAATGAAGAGTTGCATGAAGCACAGCAGGGTCCTGGTGTAGCCGTTACCGGGGTCGTTCTTGTACTCTACGATCTGCTCCATGGCCCGGCGCGGGCTGATGCCGAGGGTCTTCAATTCGATCTGCACGGTTGGTACGCCGTTGATGAGCAGTAGTACATCGTAACGGTGGTGACTGTTGTCCGTATTGATGCGCAGTTGGTTAACAATCTCAAAGGTGTTTTTGCACCAGTCCTTGATGTTGACCAAGGTGTAGTTTAGCGGGGTGCCGTCATCTCGGGTGAAGCTGTTTCGTTCGCGGAGAGTGCGCGCTGCGGCGAAGACATCAGGGGTGATAATTTCGTCCAATAAGCGCGAAAACTCACTGTCCGTCAGGTGGACTTGGTTTAGAGCTTCGAACTTATCTCGAAAGTTTTGTTCAAGTGTTGCACGGTCCCGAATATATGGGCAATGGGTATACTTTAAATCGCCTAGTTTCTTAATCAGAGATTGTTCAATTTCTAATTCAGTCATAACTAATTATGCCGCCAATGCTACAGGCTTTTGGCTATATGTTTTTCCGTCCAGCGTGCGGCCAGCTTTCTTCTTGTTAACTCCGCCCCACTGTTTAAAGAAGAACGGGACGGTGGCTTTTGTGCACTTGGCCCTGATCTCCGTTACCCATTCGGGTTTCATCGGGCGAGCGCCGGGACCGGATTCCCCCCCGACGATAACCCAGTCGATCCCGCGGAGATCTAGGCGTGGCAGTGGCCCAAGTAAGGGTTCGAGAGAAAGAAATTTGGTTTTCGCCCCGGTCTTCTTTAGGTGGTTCAGGCGGTTTATGTGCTTCTCGTTCTCAATCGTAACGCCCATGAGAATGTTGTCGGCCCAGGTGAGTTCCTTGCACATGCAGAGCAGGCGTTCGGAACGCTTGGTGAGTATTTGGAATTTGTGCCAGTGGGCCTGGCGCATTACCTCGAACATGTCCTTTATGAAAGTGCCAGGAACGTCCTTGTGGAAAAGGTCGCTCATGGAATTGACAAAGATGACCTGTGGCTTTTTCCAGGTAAGCGGCAGCTCCAGGGCATCTCTGTGTGTGGTCAGCTTAAAACCATTCTTGTAATGCGCCGAGCCCATGGCTTTCAGGCGCTTGGTCATGCGCTCTGCATAGCAATGCTGGCACCCGTCGCTGATCTTTGTGCAGCCGGTTACGGGGTTCCAAGTGGACTCAGTCCACTCAATGGCGGAGTTTTGTGACATATATTTATCTTATCTGTTATATTTTATGATACTTTTCGGCTTATCCCAATTGCTTTCAGCTATATACATGCCTTTCTTGCCATCATTGATGTGTGTGACTGAAATTTCGCCGTTCTCCTTCATCTCATCAAGAATCGTTTTTACATGTTCCGGCAGGAACCCATGTGTCGCCGTGAATTCTATTATTTGCTGGTTGCTCATACTCCCGAGGGACTTTAGTGTGTCCTTGAAAAGTGTGGTGAACTGAAGGAAATCGGCGTTGCATGTCCCGGTATTGAACAAGAGGTCTTCTCCGGCAGCACTCCGAATCCCTAAACCATCAGGGGATTTGTCCCAGAAGATCTTGTTAGCCAACATCATTCCCCTCACATGTTTGGTAAGCAAAAATAATGTGTGCTTGCGCTGACCGCCGTCTAGCAGTATCGGGCGGACAAATTTCAATCCAAAAGACTCACGGAATTTCTGGCAGATGGATTTGTTAAAGTCATCTATCCCGTCGTAGTTGTGGACCCCAAGCGTTGTAAAATTCTCAAGGAAATTCCGGGTGCCAGGCGGTATGTTCTCTGTGGCGGCAAAACGGTATGCGTCTTGCGTCGGCAGGAACAGCATTACTTCGGTGTAATCGGACGCGATCAGTTGCCCAATATCGGTTAGCTGTATGGTGCTATAAGCAAAGGGGTCCAAGAAGAAAAACTTTGGAATTTTTAACCTAAGGACGGGAGGCAATTGCAGAAGGATTTCATTAAAAGGTCTGCTCGTAGGCCCGATGATGGAGACGTTGCGGACAGGCCCGAATGCTTGAAGTTCAGTTTTGAGGTTCTCTATGTGCTCCGGGTTAATATCATTGAAAAGGATTTTTACATCGGGGTTTGGATGTGCCCTAAGCAGTGGCTCGGAGGATAGCATTAACTTCGCTTGTTCCAGCAGTACAAGCGGGCTCCCGGGGTTGTTCCCGTTTTTTCCAGGGCCGCAAAGGAGATCAGCAACGAAACATTTCCCAAAGGTCATCAAGACTTTTATGAGATATCCGCCGATGTAGTCCTGATAGAACTTTACTTTGGCTGCGGTGATATCAGTTTGCGTCGAGAAAAACTCTTCTTGCGGCATAAATGCCCCTCCTAACCATAACGATATTATGGCTTTTATCGTAGATAAAGTGTAGCAGACCATCCCGACAACGTATTGTCGGGTTGCAAAACGCGATTTTGGCTGTTTTCTGCTCCCCGGGTGGGTAATTCCGCTGTACCTTAATTTGGGCGGGGGCAAATTCAGGCGGGCCAGGGCCAGGTGCCGCGGCCATCACGCGGCAAGCGGCTACTGGCCCTGGCCTCTCCATATTTTCTTTGCTGTTTCCCCCGCCCCACGGGGGCTACATAACATTAACAGAAAAGCCCGCCAGGGCGAGCGAACAGCGAGCCTGGGCGGGTTTTTAATATACCAAGGTGCCCCCGTTTAAATTCTTTCTCCCGGTGGCCATAATTTAAAAATAAGAAAAAAATAAATGCGGGGATGTACGGCCTGCCCGGCAGGCCGGGGGTGCAGCACAGCAACACCGCAGCGCGGCAGGGCCGCCCAGCCGCGCAAAGAGGGGCACAATAAGATGCCGCCTACCTTGCTGTACGGGCCGCGAAAGCGGCCCGGGAGCGGCCCGCCAAGGCCCCCGGTTTTGGGGGCCGGCTGGCCGCGCAGAAGGAGGTTGTTATAAGGCGCAGTCTACCGGCGGAGCAAGAGCGAAGGCGCGTAGTGCCGAGCCTTGCGAACCCGCTTCTCGCGGCAAGGAGCAGTGCGGGGCCGCGCTGCGTGGCCACGCCTGCGACGACATCTCGCGGATAAGCTCGGCCTACCGCTTCCAAAGCCGATCAGGCGTACAATGTTTTGAGGAACTTATAGAGGGTACGGTTGAATTGAATCCACAGCTCAGCCGAAGGTGATAATACAGACCCGCCGTGCGGCCCCGCCCGCCCCGGGCGGGGCGGCACGTTTATCTGATTTCTGCATTTGTTTTTTTCCTTTAAAATTAAAAAATTAAATGGCGCAAAAAATTCTGCATTTTTAATTTTTTTGTCGGAGATTTTGAGGTTCCTGACCAGTACCCCGAGTAGCCTTTTCTTGTCAGCGGCGTCCGGCTCTTTTTCCCCTATCTTACCGTCGGAGAGAAATGCGCGCACCTTCGCGAGATAGTCCGCGGACTTTTCGCGGTCTATCTCGCGCAGATCGTAGAGGGCCGCCAACTTTTTCAACTCTTCGCCTTTCTCCATCAATTCTTTATTTGAGGTCTCGAAAACTTCCTTAGACATGAGACCTTCTATGTAGGCGTCAGTCAATTTCGCCTGTTTAGCGAAATTGTCTGACAGGCTGTGGTGAACCGCCTTTTTAGCCTCTTTTTCGTCTTCCGGTAGTTTTACGGGAGGCACGGTCATGTTCGGCCATCGGCTCGCTAAAGTGGTGCTTCTAAGGAGCAATTCGAGCATCAATTCCAGTTGCGGCTCAATGTCTTCCGCCTTGATGCTCTTGTTGCGGCAGGTAGTATAGTTGTTGGTCCTTGAAGAGCAACGGTACCATTTCTTGGTGGCCTTGGTGCGGTGGTTGCAAACCGAGGACGCGCCCACGAACTTATGGTTGCAGGTACCGCAGAACAGTAAGCCGGACAGCAAGTAATCCCCCGGCCTGGCCTTACGGAGGGCTATGCGCTTTTCAGCGCGAAGCTTTTGCGCTTGCGCAAAGGCTTCCGCGCTGATTAGAGGGAGATGCCTGCCCTGTGCGGTAATAACCTCGCTGGCGGGGTTTTTGACGTATTTATAGCCCTTTGGCGTTCGTTTGGACTTGTCGTAGTGGTGGGTGTTCCATACGATCTTGCCGGTATAGATGGGGTTTTTAAGGATATCGCCTATGGTCTTGGTTCCGAAATAGTTGCCCTTCCGGTTCCTGACGCCCTGCCTGGTAAGGGCCGCGCCTATGGCTAAAGTGCTTTTGCCTTCAAGGTACAGGGCATAGATGCGCCGCACAACCTCGGCCTCGCTCTCTACCACCTCCAGCAGCTTGGCTGGCTTGTTGTAGGCGTAGCCGTAAGGCGCATAGCGGGAACCTTGCCAGTTGCCCTGCTTAGCGCCCTTGAGCATTCCTGGGAATACTCGCTCCGCTATGCGGTTGCGCTCGAACTCTGCGAAACTGCCAAGCTGCTGAAACATCAGCTTGCCGGCCGAGGTTGTGGTATCAAAGGGTTCCCCCGCCGACTTAAAGCCTACGCCGTAACTGCAAAGTTCGTCCACCAGAATTAGGAGGTCTTTCAGGTTGCGGCTGAAGCGGTCCAGTTTAGCCACCAGCACCAGCCCGAACTTGCCGCCTTTGGCGTCAGCCATAAGTGCGGCAAGCGCGGGCCTTCTGGTTGTGGCACCGCTAATGCCATCATCAGAGTAGACCTTATAGCTTTCGTGGCCTTCGCGTTTTACAAAGGCTTCGAGGGTTTCCCTTTGCACTTCAAGGGAGTAACCTTCCCGTGCCTGGTCTTCTGTGGAGACTCGTAGGTATAGCGCTATTTTAGTCATGTCTTTTTGCCTGTAAGTCCTCATCAGCTAGGTGTTGCATTTTTCTTAGGATGTAAAGGTCGGCCAGAATTTTAATGCAGCCACAGTCGCTTAATGTTATTGGTCTATCGAATTTATTGGTAAGTTTATAATTCTCTCCTAGGGCAATGTATTCCTTGGTGGCTAACTGATAATCTTTATAGGCAGCAGTAAAAAACTTCTGAAAAGCAGTTTCAAGGGATTCTCCATCATTATAGTCATTGTAAAACTTCATCGCAGATACAAGGGCATTAAAGAAAGTGATAAATATTTCTGGTTCAAAACGTGTGTGAATATCATTTTTTCCGAAAAGTGAAATGCCCTGAACATAGGCATTGAGAAAGTGAGTGTTATCTTTTGGAAGGAATCGGAGACAGACAACAGCGTTGTTGAGATCTGCTTTGGTAAGGGGATTGTTTCCCCAGTCAAGATATAGTTCTTTGGAAGGGGTAGATGAAACCTCCATTTTGTTCTCAAGATCTATTATCTTTTCATAGAAGCGGGAAATATCTTTTGGTAGATACCACCAAAAATATCCCCTTGAGGCAATACTGAGCGAAACAGCATAAAGACGTGCTTGCCCCCATGCGAGGTAATGTAGCGCATTTATCGGGACATTGCTCGGGAAAATAAGTGTGACGAATAAATCAGTGGCTTTTGTTTTGCTATCTCCACGAGTTAATTGAATTGTCTTGAATTTACTGTTCCACTCATTTAATACTTTCTGACTGATAGAGTGTGATGATGTGCGCAGTTTGTACCTTAATTGCCATTTATCTTTGATGTCCTTGTCAAAGCTTGTCTTGTTGAGTTCTTTCTGTATGAGTTCTTGTGCAGTTTTGTCGGCTTCGTCAAATTCTTCATGAAGCCAGTTAATCCACTTGTTATGATCCTTAAACTCATTGAGTTTTTCTATGGATTTAGCCCCAAAAATTAGAGGTTTCTTTCTTGGGTCTTGGGTAGCATCTGAAAACCATTTAAGGTTATCTCGGACTTTCGGAGTCGGCTCAGTGACTGTAGTCATCTCTGCCAACTTAAGTCTGGCTTCAGTAAGATTAATTAATTCTGTTGTCTCTTCCGGTGTTACAGCATGCTCGGGACTGTGTTCGCTATCGAGAGGGTTTACATATAATCCATCTAAGCGCTTCAAATGTATACGTTTGGATAATTCAATGTAAGATAAAATCTCTTCTTTTGAATGGATTTTGCTTTCTCCCGGGGAACCCCAGAGAGCCCAAAACAGTTTTTTTGAATGATCTTCAGCGGCCTGGCGTAAAATCGTCTCTGTGTTCTTTAGTTCCGGGGTATACCCAATGAGAACCATAACTGATTTTCCGATTTCCTCCAAAGATAGTGCCGCAAGATGATATGCGACATTATGGGAACCATTTTCTAAAAGAAGTTTACTGTTGCCAAGCAAATCAGACGCATGCGTTAGGCATTTAGCATGGAGCGCTTTGATTTCCTCAAAATTCATATTATTGAAGTTGGTTTTTCCAGCTTTTAATTCTTGCTAAATCGATGTCAGTAAAAACTGGATAGTTTCTGTAGTCTCTTTTGGGTTTTACCCAGCCCTTCTTAATCCAGTAGTAGATGGTCTGGCGGGTTACTTTGAGTTGTTTTGCGGCCTCAACCATGTTGTAGCGCTTCATAAGAGTATTCTACCCCTTTTTACAGTTTCTGTCACTCTCTTTATCTCCGCTAATACCGGGGCAGCCCGGCTTGCCCGGGCTGTACCGGTTTTAGCTCCGCCTCTTCCGGGGGCTACATATAATTAACAGGAAATCCCGCCAGGGCCGAGCGTATGCGAGGCCGGGGCGGGGTTTTAATCAGCCGGTGGCCCCCGGTCCCCAAAAAAATTATAAATGCAGAATTTTTTGCGCCATTTAATTTTTTAATTTTAAAGGAAAAAAACAAATGCAGAAATCAGATAAACGTGCCGCCCCGCCCGGGGCGGGCGGGGCCGCACGGCGGGTCTGTATTATCACCTTCGGCTGACCTCTGGGGCCGGCTGTACCGGACCATCTATCTGTACCTCGAAACAATGTATGGCTGATCTTACCCGCGAGAAGCCGCTCGCGGGCTCGGCACTACGCGCCTTCGCTCCGCTCGCTCGCCGCAGGGTGGCCGCTCGCCGGCCACTATGCGGCTCCCCTGCCGTCTTTTGAAGCGGTAGGCCGAGCTTATCCGCGAGATGTCGTCGCAGGCGTGGCCACGCAGCGCGGCCCCGCACTGCTCCTTGCCGCTAGGAAGTGGGTTCGCAGGCTGCCGGCACATAGCCCTGCGCCGGCAGTTCTGCTCCCAAGGTAGGCTGCATCTTATTGTGCACCTCCTTGCGCGGCCGGGCAGCCCGGCCGCTCCCGGGCCGCAACAGCGGCCCGTACATCCCCGCATTTATTTTTTTCTTATTTTTAAATTATGGCCACCGATAAGGATTTACCTTATTTTTGTTTCCCCTCTTCGAGGTGGCAATAATCTGTGGCTAAGCGTCAAACTCAACTTGGGTTGTTCCTGTCTGTAGTATGTTCAGCCGACTGCTGTCATTGAATATCGTGAATTGGAACTCCTTCTTATCTAGTTCCTTGAGAATGGCGTGTTTCCTGGTATTGATTACATTTGAAATCAGCTCGTATATCAATAGGCAGCAATGATAATCTCGTTCAAAGTTAAAGGACTTTGTAATGGAAGTCAGTCTGTCTTTAGCCTGACTATCGGAGTCTGGCCGCTTTTGTTTTTTTAGATAGGTAATGCTGTCCTTGGAGTCATTTTGAATAATCATGCTCGGCTTGTTGTCGCGCCACATGGTGATGGAGAAAGGAGCGCTATAAAAGCGCAACGAATGTTTATAGGCATTGTATTCATCTCGATTGGAAAAATCTTTGGCAAATACAAGCAGTAATCGTTTGATATTGGCTAAATTTGTCTCCCACTCCGTATCAGTCATTCTGGAGTGGCAATGAAAGTAAAATACCCAGCGTAGAAGTGGGATGATTGTTTTGTCCCCGTTGATTGTAGCGCTTGTTGTTCGTGTGAAAATATCACTTTCAGAAAAGTGCGAAATTTTCTGGTAGTTATCTTTCCAATTGGAGATGGTAAGCGAAAGCCAAAGATTCCGGTTATCATGCTCGGCAATGGCAAAAGTTATTTCAAAAAGTGCCTCTATCATCTGAAAATATAAAAAATGCATTTCTGTCCTGATAACGCGCATGTAGTGCGCGTCGTCAGTATCGATGTCTTTTTTTAGGGTTCCCTTTAAAGACTCAAAGTTGTCATGGCAATTTTTAAAGAGTTGCATTTTACAGAGCCAGTAATCGGGGTTGTACGCTCTGTAAAATTCCTGCTGTAGCCCGGCCAAGTCTCTGATTGAAATATTTTCCATGCAATATGGCTATACGCAAACTATTTATAAGCCGGCAAGACCTGTACGGGGAACCCCCAAAGACTCCGGCTGTTTTTGCTTGCGGATTGACGCTCTTTCTTGCCCTTAATGAGACAGTCGGAATCATTGTCGCCTTTGCTTTCCAAAGACTGGAGATGCTCCTGGAGTTCTTTCGGAAGGAATTCATATTGAACCGAACAATAATACAATGCGAACTCCCGGAATCTGCCGGTAAGCCGGCCAAGCAATTCTATTGGGTTATACAATATCGCAGCTGAATATTTAGAATCGGAATTTGCAAGGGCCCAAAGCCATGCGAGAATTATGGGCTCGCGCTTTTCCTCCTTAGGGGCAGATGGCACGAAATTCAATATCTCCCTGCTTCCTTCGCTATGTTCGTGAAAATAAGTTGCTACTGCGATAGAAAGAATATCGCCTTTTCTAAAGCATAACTCTGCGGATTCCAAAATCCAAGTAGTTTTGTCTCGGGGTGTCTTATTCAACAATGCCGCCAAGATATTGGCAAATAGCGCTGTGTCCGCTCGCGCCAGGACTTTTTCCAAAAAGCGTTTGTCGTGATCTCCATCCCCAAGTCCTTCATGGATAATCTCTAAAGGTACAGAAGAGTCGTGATCATCTGCCAATTTCGTATATATCGGCTCAAAAAATGCCGCATCTTTTTCATGGCAAGTAAGTGCAACAGCCCCGGCCATGGCTCTAATTTTACTGTTGGCATTGTTCATCTGTTTGGAAAGCAATTCTTTTAGAGCAGGGGCGATGTTTGTGATTTTAATGCCAATCGATAGAAGGATTTGTTTTTGTACCCCTGGGTTGTCAACACTCGACGGAGAAAGTAAAGCTTCTTGCCATAAAGGCGGAATAATCTCCCAGTGTGTAACTAGGCCAGCTCCCAAGCCGAATGAAAATCTAGCGGGTTCTTTTTTTGCTAAAGAATCTAGGCGGTCTTTGATGTCTTCTGGGATTCTATCAGCGGGAAGATGCCTGAAAAGATATTCCCATGGATTCCCAAAAATTAGTGAGCGCCTCCCTCCTAAGAGTGGGTCATCAAACAGAAGTCTTACTGCATCAAAACCTTCATTTTCTGGGATATTATATTGTCCCATCGCTGACAGGAAATCGGTTAGTTGCGTCTTGGATTTGAGATATTCGAATAACTTGTTTTTAAAAGTCGGGGCGAGCCTATTATATCCTTGTAATATTTTGGAGTAATGCAATAACGACAAGCCGTCGCTACCAAAAACTATTTTGCATAACGCCTCTTGCTCTGGGCCACTTTGCCTGCCGATCCCAAGGTTAAGTAAATATGTTGCTATGGAGGTAAGAGTGAAAGCGTGGTTTTTTGATTGGGGAACTTTCAGTAGGCTTATTGCAACAGAATTTAACCAGTCGGGTGAAGCGTCCGAAAGATATTCATCTATCGCTTCCGAAATACTTGGATGTATAGGCTCAAGATGGATCCCGTTAGGCTCTCCGCTCAGCATTAAGCCACCAACGGGCATTCTGGATATACATGAGCGGAATGTGCCTATACAAGATTGCAAGACTTCCTGCGGGTCTCCTTCCAATCCGAGTGCGGTGTGAATAATGCTGAAGGCTTCGTTAAAATTGTAGCGTCCTTCGCCTTGTGTCGAAAGAGTGGAGACCAATAGGAAGAAAAGCCGCTCGGAATCATTGCCTGGAGCAATCTTTTTGCGTGCACGTTCTTTGAAATTGCCTTTTGCCGCGTGTACAGCGGAGATTACATCTTTAATGTCCGCGGTTGCTGGGAGATCGGTGACTAGCATTTCAACTTCGTAAGGCATTTCTGTGTCGGCCGCAATATGTTTAGCGAACTCATCAGGGTTGGATAGGCCTCTTGCCTCACACAGCTTTTTCGCTAACCTGAAACGTTGGTCTAAGGAGTAGGAAGAGCCTTTGATTTTTATAACTTCAAATTGGGGTATGGATTGCTGCTTTGCGGTTGCTTCATCAACCCATTTATCAAATAGTCCTTCGCGGCTAGTGATAAGCAAACGACATCCAGCACGGGACGTAGAAGCCGTAATGCTGGAGCAAAATTCGTTTAGGTCAAAAAAATTATAAGTGTGCAGTGACGCCTCGAACTCCTTATCAGTCTTGCCGAAAGGATCCTCAATGTAAACAGTGGTATCCGGTCGCAGGTTCTTGGCAATAAATTCTTTGGAATCAATGGGCGGATTCTTTGGCTCTATCCCAAGGGTGCGCGTTAAGGCGTCTATCCTCTGGTTGAAATCAGACTTTGGGGTCTCGTCCGGGACGGGCCCATCTGACGGTAATAAATCGTATGGTGATATCCAGCGGACGCCGCGGCCTCGGTTGTGTTCTCTCCACAACAATTGAGCGGCGATAAAGGTTTTGCCTACCCCAGGCGGGCCAATTATAATTTTGACTGGGGTCTCTGGTTTAAAATGCTCCAATGATTTAAAATCCTGTGGCTCAACAAAACGACCATCAGGTGAAATGCTGGGCCAATTGTCCAAATACTTACTTACATATTCTTGGTGGCCAGCTTTTTCAAAGAATGTCTCCCATGCTCCAGTCCCAAGGCTTGGTGCCTTGAGAGGGGTTTTAAATATCTTGTACAACCCTGCTGCACGGGACGGCGGCAGTATTAAAATGTCATCTCGATGATATCCGTCGAAATGATTCTGAATATATTTGTACTTTTGTTTATTTACTTCACTCGGTGTGCAGGCGAAGATAATTACGATAAGTGATGCTTTCCTAGAAGAAGCATCTGTAATCTGAGCTTTAAGCTTTTGCGCAAAATCCTTTGCCTTCAAATCATTGTCAGATTTTATCTGGAAGCCAATTCGTTCTTTGGTGGCTATGCCTGTAACTATAACATCAAGCCCGTCGTCTTGGGGGTGGTCAATGTCTTCAACTGAAACCTTCTCTGGGAAAACCGCTGGATTAGATTCAAGCCATTCTTGTAATTGTGTGTTGTAGCCATTTTTCCCGCGTCCGGTAACGCCAGATAAAATGCTGGTCGCTTCGGCCTCTGTCGTAGGCCGTTGTTCCCATAGTAATTCTTTTATAACCCCAATTAAAGCTGACATCTTAATTGCCTTCAGATTTTTCCTTGGTGGTCCAGAAGCCTTCAAAAATGTAGCCGATCTTAAATCCGAGTGCCGGCTTCAGCGTCCCGGCCTTCCCCCCGCCCACATTGTCCAGGTCGAGGTCGATAAGCCTGTAGAAAATGTCAAAGGTGAAGCCTGTGGGCGTATCAGCGAACTCATTGGTCGTGTAGAGCATCCCGGCGGAAACAATGGGCGCGGCATAAAGTGTCGTGTCAGACAGCCCAAGGTCGGCATAAGCCTGGGCGGTAAAGCGCAACGGTTTCCCCTGTACCTTCGGTGTCATGTACTCCATACCGAGCAAAAGATCAAACAAATAGAACGTGTCTTTGCCGGTGTGCGGATTATCAACCTTAATGCTCTGGAACTGCAATCCGCCAGTCTTAGAGATAGTCTCATGCCCTACGGCGCGGAACCCGAAGCCCCAGGGTTTTACAGTCTCATTGCCGCCGCCTGAGATGTCCAGGCTCTGACCCGTAGGCATGATCATGTAATACTCATTAGCTGAAACCCACTTGTAGACGGGCTTGCTCTCCGCCGCATTGGCGTATACGACCGAGCCCAAAACAAGGAATGCAAAGGCGATAATCTTTTTCATGGTTACTCAGTATAGACTATTTTTAGTTTGGCGCCGGTCGCTGTTGCCTTGTACGGCCTGGGACCGGTATTGATTACGTTTGCAAAGGCCTTTGCCGTGGCTGCGGCGGTCTGCTTGGCCTTGAGAGGCAGCATTATATTCCAACCGGCAACATGGTTAATTGTGCCGTCTGGGCGCATGAAGCGGAAAATAGAAAGCCATATCCCAATAGTTCCGTTTATGCTCGCGTCGTTTCGGCCTGTGGCTATTCCGGAGACTTCGGCTATGCCCGCCTCGCCCCCGACGGTGACTCTCTCAACAAGGACTTTAATGGTCTGTGTCTTATCGTAAGAGGCGGCTTCTAACTTTGCCCCTTTAGCGAGTTCAACTTCTGGATTGTAATTCCCTTTCTTCCCCATGATGCCCCCTCTGAATGTCTGAACGCTATCTGGCTATGCGCTTAATGCGATCTTTCTCTTGAACCTGTGTCTGAAGTTTTTTAAGACGGATGAAAGAGATAACCTTCTCTCGCATAAATGTTTCTTTCTGAGTGTTCAACTCATTCCAGACGCGTTCAGAGTCCCCGTCGTAGATGTGTTCCCAGGTGCCATCCTGATTAAGCTTGAGTACTAGAAGTAAGTCGCCTGGGCGAGGTCTTTTTACGGCTACTTCTTTGCCTTGTGTGGTTTTAACCTGTACCTCTCTGCCATTTATGCGCCCGTCTACCGCGGGATGCCCAACATTGGAAAAAAGTTCTATTCCGTAATCTATCGCTGCGATTGCTTCCCCTAAACTTCCAACCATATGCCCATCCGGGGTAAACTTACGCCCGGGGAACAAGGCTGTCAATTCAGCGACTATGGAGTATATCTGACGAATCTTTTCTCCCAGGTTATCTCGGTTGAGAGTATGGGGGTTATTGGTGAACTTGTTATCGGGCATACAGATATTTCTGGAAATCAATAAACGTGTTGCGGATAGCCTGTACGTCGCCTAACTGGGCGGTGGCATCGTTTATTGCATGGTACTTAAGAGTAAGAAGGTCAGGGAGTTTCTCCTGGTCCAACTCTTCTACGCCGGTCTCTATGTATTTGGCCAGAACGAAATCCAGGAATTCCTGCTGCCGGGAGCTGAGGCCGGTGTGGATTTGCGCCTTCGCCTTGGCTACGCGCTCCTCGCGGGTGAGGGGTTTGATATCGTAGGCGATATACTCCAGCACGTCGAAGAGGTCGCTCTTCTCGGCATCCACAAGTTTCTGCAGCGTGGAGAGGTCTTCCCGGGTATAACCAGACGCGGCCAGTTTATCCAGCATGGCCTTGCGTGTAATCGGGTTGGACCAGACTTTGCGCAGCTCCTCTTCGCTTTTGAAGAACTCCGGCAACGCGCCGAACAGGCCCATTACAAATTCTTCGGCTGAAATGGGTTTCCCCTCAGCGCTGTAGAAGGAAGTCAGTATAGTGACCTGGATCTGCCGCTCTTTGCCGGCGCCCAGCTTAACTTTTACCTTCTTTACGCAGACACATGGGCGTTTTCCGCATTTGGGGCAAGGGCATTGGCAGGGGCGCTGGCCGCAGACAGGGCAGGGCTTGCCTGGTCTGCTTTCGCAGACGCAGGGCTTTTCACCGCAGCGTTTGCAGACGTCAGCCTGCGGCTCGCCGTCCCATTCGGTGTCTGAGAAATGGTGGTAGGCGTCCACGAAGTCGTAGATGGTGAAATATTCTTTGCCGTCGAATAGACGGGTGCCGCGGCCTATGATCTGTTTAAACTCTATCATCGAGTTGATAGGGCGCATCAGCACGATGTTGCGCACGTTGCGGGCGTCCACGCCGGTGGAAAGTTTCTGCGAGGTGGTGAGGATGGTGGGGATGGACTTCTCGTTGTCCTGGAATTCGCGGAGATACTGCTCGCCCAGCTCGCCGTCGTTGGCGGTAACGCGTACGCAGTAATTGGGCTCGGTGCTGGTCTTGTACTGGTTTACTAGGTCACGCACCAGCGCGGCGTGCACTTGGGTGGCGCAGAAGACCAGCGTCTTTTCCTTCTGGTTTATCTCGCCCAGGAAAGTCTTAACGCGTGTAGCCTCGCGTTCTTGTATTTCAATAATGCGATTAAACTCGTTCTCAGTGTAAATCTTGCCAGCCTCTATTTCACCCTCTATCACATGATCGTCCGATGCAAAGCTATACTGGTCCAGCGTAGTGCCCACACGCTTTAAGCGGAACGGAGTGAGGAAGCCGTCGTTGATGCCTTCTTTGAGGGAATATATATAGACCGGCTCACCGAAGTATTCGTAGGTGTCGCGGTTGTCCTCGCGACGGGGCGTGGCGGTGAGACCAAGCTGCACAGCAGGTGAGAAATATTCCATGATGCCGCGCCAATTGCTTTCGTCGTTAGCACCGCCGCGGTGGCACTCGTCTATGATGATGAAGTCAAAGTAGTCTTTGGGATAATCGCCGAAGTACGGGGTGTTGTCCGGGCCGCTCATGAAGGTCTGGAAGATGGTGAAGAAAACGCTGCCATTGGTGGGCACGGCGCCTTTCTTGCGTATCTCTTCGGGGCTTATTCGCACTAGGGCGTCTTCGGGGAAGGCGGAGAAAGCGTTGAAGGCCTGGTCGGCCAGGATATTGCGGTCGGCCAAGAACAGAATGCGGGGCCGGCGGGTGCCATCCCGCTTTAGGTTCCAGCGTGTCTGGAAAAGTTTCCAGGCTATCTGGAAGGCAATAAAGGTTTTACCGGTGCCGGTGGCTAGCGTTAGGAGGATGCGCTGCTTGCTGTCCGCAATGGCGGCCATTACGTTGTTTATGGCTATTTCCTGGTAGTAGCGGACTACTTTAGTGCCGCCGAGGTCTTCCAACGGGATATTGTTGAATAGGTCGCGCCAGTTGTTCTGCGTTGAGAACAGCTTGGTCCAAAGCTGTTCAGGCGTGGGGAAGGCATCCACAACCCCTTCTTTGCCGGTCTGCATGTCTATCTGGTAGATTTCTTTACCGTTAGAAGCGAAGGTGAGGCCAAGGCGCATTTTCTCCGCGTAGTTCTTAGCCTGGGCCACGCCTTCGGAGACTTCCAGTTCGTCACTTTTGGCCTCGATGGCGGCCAGCTTGCGGCCCTTATAGGAGAGCACATAGTCCGCGATGAGCGGCTTAGCGCGTTTACCGCCCACCTGTATTTTGCCGTCAGTGATATGATATTCCCGGTGAACTTTGGAGCCGTCCACTCCCCAGCCGCTGGCTAGCAACTTGGGGTCAATCAGTTCCGCCCTGGTTTCGGCTTCATTCATGATTTCTTATCAAATACTACTTTCAATATTGATTTTTCAAGTTCCACTAAGTCGGTCAATTTACTTTGATAGAGGGCCTCTATTGACGCGACCTCATTAGCGAAAAGCTTTAGTTTTTCTGAAATATCTTTCTGTTGCGGCAAGGATTCAGGATACCTAACAATGATGTCCTTTAGTTTTTTCTTGTTTAAAGTTTTCCCTTTAATCTTGACATCGCCTTTGGTTGCACCATGCCAATCAAAGAAACTTAAATAATAGAATAGGAAATCTTTTGAGATTTCTTTTTCGTTTTTAATTTCTAGAGCCGCAATTGCCTCATTTGTAAATAAATCACTGCCAGCGAAAGCAAGCCGCCCCAATGTGAGCTTAAAACTTACAAGCAAAGTTCCTTTGGGAACAACGCGCGATGTTTTTGCGGCTATATCTGAGATACACTCCTTGCTGTCATAGATAATATTGTCTTTTGCGTTTAACAAATCCGCTATAGATAGCCACACGTTCTTCGTTCGTTTTTCCACATCCCAGAACTTTTTATTATTTCTCGCAGGAGTCCGGCCAATTTCGATATTGCAAAGCTCATCTAATGTTTTTGTTTTCCACTTTACTTCTGGGGCATCAAACAGATCCTTAAACCCACAAATCCGCGCTAATGCTTGTTTGGTTTTATGATCAACCTTTTCCATGCCCTCTAAAATAGCCGCCGGGGCTCGTATAGGCGTGGGTTTAGGGGCATTAGGGTTACCGCCACTCAGATCAAAAGTTTCAAGGCTAATATTTGCGACGTCAGTAACCCAAGAATTTATTGAGGACTGTTTTGTTTTTTGGAAAAGGCAAAACTCCTCAAAGTCTTTTTCGATTAGTGGCGATTTCTTTCCAAGATTTCTGCCTAAGTTTAACTGATAGTGCCATATCTTCCTAGTTTTAGTCCCTTTTTCAAAAAAAAGCACAACGGTCTGACCACCTGCCATAAAAACTCCACGAGGCAATTCCAGAACTGTGTGCAAATTGCAGCTTTCCAAAAGCAATTTTCGTAAACTTATCGACGCGCTGTCTGTGTTGGATAAAAATGTGTTTTTAATGACTACCCCGGCCTTGCCACCGGCCTTGAGCAACTTAATGAAATGCTGCAGAAACAGGGAAGCCGTCTCGCCTGTCTTTATGGGGAAATTCTGCTGCACCTCGGCCCGCTCTTTGCCACCGAACGGTGGATTGGCCAGCACCACATCGTAGCGGTCCCGCTCCTGAATGTCGGACATGTTTTCGGTCAGCGTGTTGGTGTGCACAATATTGGGCGCTTCCACCCCGTGCAGGATCATATTCATAGTGCCTATGATATAGGCCAGACCCTTCTTCTCTTTGCCGTAGAAAGTCCGCTTCTGCAGCGTCTCAGCATCCTTGGTGGTAAGGTTCTTGCTGGCCTTTAAATATTCAAAGGCCTCGCACAGGAAGCCCGCGGAGCCCACTGCGCCATCATAGATCTTCTCACCAATAGCCGGGGCCACCACTTTTACGATGGTCTTTATAAGCGGCCTGGGCGTATAATACTCGCCGCCATTGCGGCCGGCATTGCCCATGTTCTGGATCTTGTCTTCGTATAGGGCGGACATCTCATGCTTTTCGGTATGGGAGCGGAAGCGCAGGCCGTCCACCAGATTGATAACCTCGCGCATATTGTAGCCGCTCTGGATCTTGTTTTTCAGTTCACTGAAAATCTCGCCTATCTTGTACTCTATGGTGTCAGGGCTTTCTGCCTCGGTCTTGAACTTCTTGAGGTAAGGGACCAGCTTGTGGTCAACAAAATCCTTCAGGTCGTCTCCGGTTAGGGCCTTGTGGTGGTCTATCTTGCCGTCCTTGTCTTTGGGCGCGGCCCAGGTTTCCCACTTAAACTCGCGGCCGATTATGGCAGAGTATTGCTTGCCGGCCAGCTCAGCGACGGTTTTTTTGTCTTTCTCTAGGTCTTCTAAATATTTCAGGAATAGTAGCCAAGAGGTTTGCTCAACGTAATCCAGCTCACTGGAACAGCCGGCGTCCTTGTGGAGAATATCGTCTATGTTTTTAAAAACTTGTTCGAACATTGGGCCCTCAGAGTCTGGAAATAAGAAATCTAGTGATGATAGAAATGCTCTTTCAGTAAAGATTTGTTGCCTTTAATTGAAGCACAGTGCCCAAGAAATGGTCTGAGGAAGGTGGCTTCATTTTCCTCAAGACGATGCTGCCAGTAAGTATCCTCAAACAGTTTGTGAGCGTCTTCGGGGATGAACTCTGTGAATATCATGTAGACCAGCATGAAAATAGAAATTGGATAAAAGCATATCCGAGGATTCTCCATCCAAGGCCTGATGGCATTCTCGTATTTCGAGTCATCGATCCCCGCAGCCTTCATCTGCCTGCTCAGCTCCCCGCCGTATTGTAGATGGAGGTAGGGCTTTTTTGAAATCTCCTTCCCAGTTTTATTGCGTCCCGAGTCGTAGTCGAAGTGGAACTTGCGAATAACATCACCGGAAGAATCTGCAATAGCCATGTACAGCGATGCATCGCAACAAAAAAAATCTTTCTTTTCCCTTTTAGTGTTTATTATCTCTCCGAGAAATATCCTGTATGGTTTGTTGGATATCGATATTTCGAGGAGCCCCTCAAAAACTATAAGTGGGCCATCTTTGAATTTCTTTAAATCTATTCCTTCTAGTCGTCTGTGTGCATCTGATGCTGCTCGTGCAAAATTGTAGTGGTTGCCTTGTAGAAAAGGACTATCTCCTAGCAGCTTTAAGGCTGCAGATTCTGTCTTGAGAACATCTGCTGGTGACGGGTAATGGATCATAAACGTAAAAATGTTGTTAGCGCTGAATGCGAATGTCTTCGAAGTAAATCTTCTTTACTATATAGGGGTGTTCTTTTGAACATTTTATGTGAAGTGGAATAAGTTTTGCGGATTTGCTCGCGTCGCTATATCCGAGGACTTCCGGATATCTTTCATTGCAATAGCCGCATTTTACGTGATCTGCGGAGAGAACATTGACAATGTTATGGCCCGCTTCCCAGGGGAAAGCCGTCGGGGCATTCTTTGCGTTTTTGAAAATGATGCTTTTAACAGCGCCACGCCACCAACGCTTGTCTTCAGGTGTGCAGAAAATCCCTTTATATAATGCTGTGGTGAAAAGAGCTTCAAACTTTTTAAAGCTCTCGTGTTTTACCCCCATAACATTAGCAACCCATTTATCATCGAGTAGCGGCCCGGGGTAAGCAAATAATTCTTTTTTGAACCTATACACGTCGCGCATCGATAGCTTTATGCCGTTTTCGGGGCGAGGGCATATGCGGAGGAGTATCTCCTTCTCCTCTTCTGCAGGGGCGAACATGTTAACCAGTGTGTTAGTGCTAGATAAAAGGCTCTTCTTTGTGGTTTTAAAGGCAATTGCCGCACTAGCGAGGGTAGAGGAATGATTGGAAAAGTGTTCATCAAGGAACAATTCCTCATATGCCTGAATTGCATTTGAATTTATACTTTTAAGCTTATCGTCGGCAGTAATCCCAAATATAGGAATATTCGGCGCTTTATCTGAAACAATGTTTGCCAGTGTGGATCCACGCCTTTCAGTCTGCGTTGTCCCGCTGAGTACATGGTCTATAACAACCAGGTCGTATTTTGTGAAGTCTTGCTTGTTTGTTTCCTCAATGGGATCAAGATTCGAAAGGTCAACGAACTTTGCAGCGACAGAGTATTCTTTCCCTTTGCAGTCGGTGAAGACGTAGACATTTAATGCGTCTACGAACCGCTTCCTCTTAGGACTATCATCCAACCAGATAAACTTTAGGGTCTTCATGGCAAAGATACCTCAATTTGTGCTTTCCAACCGCTGCGTGGTGTTTTGAATTCTATTTTCCCACCACGCAGTTTAAGTATGTCCCTGACTATGGTTAAACCAAGGCCGCTACCTGTTCCCAATATCCCTCTATCTTCGGGATTTAAGTTGGATGTCAGTCCGGAGTAGAGCTTCTTATCTGGGTCCGACACAAACGGGATAAACGCTTCTTCGAAGTTGGCCTTAGACAATCCAACCCCATTATCCAAGACTCGCAATGTTGTGCCTTTTGCTTCTTTAATTACTTCGAAATGAATCTTTTTGTGGGTGGCGCCGCTTGCTATTACTGATTTAATCGAGTTGGAAAGAAGGTTTAGTAGAAGTGCGAAGAGTTCGGCTTCTAATAATGGGCCAACCAGGATATTCATTGGAATCTCTTCAATTCCGGATATCTCAATGGTGTATCGTGTTTTAATTAAATCAAAGCACTTTGTTGCGCGGGAGATGTGCTCCTTTATTGCTAGGCGCTCTTCTTTTGCAGATTTGCTGTCAACTCCGATAAGGTATGTGAGTCCGAGGAGTTCAGAGAACCTCTGTTTTGAATCTTCAAGGCTTTCAACTACGCCAAGCATAACTTGTTTTTCTTTTGGCTGGAGGCGGCTGGCGATGTTCTTGATGATGCTTCTTGAAGATTCAAGCATTCCTAAAAGGGACTTCACTTCGTGTGAAAATATGAGAAGTAGGGATGATGTCGACGCTATAAGGCGAAGGTGTCGGAGTTCTTCTTGGCTACTTGTTTCATGGCTGATAATTGCGGAATGCGCTGTTTTTACAGACGAAAGAATCTTTTTGAAATTCTGTCGTTTTTCCGAGGGAATTAGCCTGGAGATGTTCTCAACTTCTGTTTCAATATAATTCAATGCGGTTTTAACTATTGCGTTGGAATCGGATTCCTTGCCGCTGACTTCCGTGAATTCCTTGTGAGCTTTTTCGGTTTTATTCTTTGTTTCAAGCTGGTCGAAGTATGCGCGATAGATTGTTGACCAATCTATACCGTACCGGACAAACTCTTTTAAAGAGTCGATTGCTGGATTTGCGAGAAAACCTTCGCGGTTTGCTTTGGGTTCAAATCCCTTGATACCATCTGGTAACTCAACTTGCCCAAAATAGCTTTTATTGGAAAGCATGTGCAGGGCTGCGCGTCCTGGCTTATCGATTTGCAGATTCTTTGCGATAACAAGAAGATTTTTAGAGTCGAAAGTGCTTTTGCTCAAACTGCGGTCGCGTTCAATATTTAACCAGTCATCTTCGCCGTAGGGAAATACGCGGAATCCGTGGAGTCGTATCTGAATACCACTCCATTCGTCCAAAAGTTCATTCGTAATCTTCTTCGACAGAATCTTGGGGTTGCGCAATTGCTCTTTTACGTGCGGAATGATGCCAACCTTAAAACTAATGCCTTTCAGCTCGGGGAACTTTCTGTCCCCCTCAGTCTTTTTGTGTCCAACTCGTAAGGCATCTAATTCATAAATGGCCTTGCCAGTGGAATCTACATGGCCTGAAATCGTGCCCCAGCCGCTCTCAATAATTTCTTCCCGTAAGTCTTTTGTTTCTATGCTTTCACCATCTGCAGTGATTTTTATATTAAACCCTGGATCGGGGGAATATCCTACGCGCAGTGCCCCTCGGTTCGCGCTTAATAGCGTGAGTTGTCTCTTTACGAAGTTAAAGCCGCGTTCTGTCCATTCATCGCGAGTTGCACCGGAGATAGTTAATGTTGTTCCTGTTCGCCCAGTTTTTGAGGTCGAGACCTCGCCGTTGCACTTTATCTGAGTTACATCCGTGCCAGGACTGTATTTAGTCCAAGGGAATTTGACTACTGTTTTTTGATAGTCTCCCGATTCAAGACGAGCTGTGGTCTCAAGTTCTAAGGTTGTCCCGAGGCGACGGCAGCAAAAACGTCCTATGCCTTTTGCCCCTGTTTTTGACCGGCCGTATATTCCAGATTGACGATTTTTAACTTTGTTGGTCGTTGCAATCTTCATCCAATACTTATTGATTTCATCAAGCGTCATCCCAATACCGTTGTCAGCGATAATGATGGAATAAACCCCTGAAGTCTCCTTAAGGAATGCAATCTCAACAAGAGTTGCATCCGCATCATATGCATTCTTGACTAATTCGACCAGGGCGACGTGCACAGTCTCAACAAGCTTTTCTCCAAGCTCGCTCAGTAATGCGCTATCTACGGAAAATTTAAGTTCTTCCATGTTTCCTCTTTTCAGTTCCCAGAATATGGGATCTTCTTAACGGCGTCTATGGTTAAATGCCTGCACCTAATCCGCTTGTTAAGCCATTTTGTGGTGGTGGTGGCAGCGAGTGTCGTTAAAGCTGTCCTGCAGGCCGTTAAGCCGCCAGAGATTGGCTTTAACACAATTAAATGATTCTCTACGGCAACATCCTTTTTACCAATAATTATAGAGCCCACAGCGCGTATTTTATCAGAGGGGCCAGAGGTTCGCCGAATCACTACAAATGGCGGGGTGAAAACTGTTTTATCGAAACACCGTGTTTTTGAGCCGGGAGAAACAGTCCCCCAGGCCGGAACAACAGAGGCGTCAATGTAGGGATATTTAACCCCACGTTCTTTATCCCTAAATGGGACAACGGTCCCAGTCTTTACTTGGAAATAGTCTGATAAGTTTGTGGTGACTTTTCGTATCGGGTACCAATTCTTCTTCGCTTTTGTTGTGGGGCCAATCAGTAGTTCCAGTTGGAACACATCCACATCAGTTGCGGCATCAAACTTGCCTATGATCTTAATTTCGCCTGGGGCGGCAACCGCTTCAATTTCAGTGCGCCACTTGGCGTAACGAGTGCCTGTTCTTAAAACGTCAGGTAATATTGCTCCTATTTTCGTGCCTTTGGGGAGGTCGATCACGCATTTGGAGACAAACTGCGCAGCTACAGTTGTTAATCCTTTTGCCCAAGAATTATCAATCTGGACCCGGTGATAAGGCGGATTCATCAGGACCAACCCATAAGATTTATCGCTTAAGGACTGCGTTAAAAAATTAGCGGGTTTTATATTGGGAAAGATTTTATCAATTGAGTAAGAGTATGATGGGCTAATCTTTAGCCTTGATTGTGCCAGTAGCAGTAAACGAATTTTTGTGGCTTTTACAAATTCCGGGTCTATATCAAAACCATGCAGTTTTGTGCCCCAAAGCGAGAGGGTGGCCAGCAACGAGTCTGCCACCGGTAAGCTCCTGGCAGCGGCTAAAAGCAAATCCCCAGCGCCACAGGCAGGGTCAAAAACAGATATGCCTGCAGATATGCTTTTGACAAATGGTTTGGCCAAGTCGTTGGCTAATTTGTGCCCTGTGAAGAAAATACCACTATTCCTTAACGTTTCAATGCCGACATTCTTTCTTAGGAAACTGTTGGCTTGGCCATTGAGTGCGCTTTCAATTCTTGATTTAACGTCGGTAACTTCTCTCTTTTGCGGGAGCGTTAGATTGGTGAGAAGTTTTAAGTAGGGCCTGAATTCTTTCATAAGACGATGAGAAAAAATCGCTGTATTTTTGTCAAGGCATAAGTGAATCAAATAGCCCCTAACCATAAAATTTTACATCATTAAATTTGACAACGCTATAACAATCATATTGATATCAATAGCTTGGGCGGGTAATTGGCCTAGACAGTGACACAGTTTTATGTGGATTGCACGTGTTGCGAATTGCCCCCCTAAGGGTAGTATAACAGACCATCCCGACAACGTAGTGTCGCGTTGGAAATGGATTTTTTGCTGTTTTCTGCGTTCCCGGGTGGGTAATTCTGCCGTACCATAATTTGGGCGGGGGCAATTAAGGCGGGCCAGGGCCAGGGGCGGCGTCCATCTCGAGGAAAGCCGCTACTGGCCCTGGCCTCTCCTTATTTTCTTTGCAGGTTTCCCCCTCCCCACGGGGGCTACATAACATTAACAGAAAAGCCCGCTAGGGCGAGCGAACAGCGAGCCTGGGCGGGTTTTTAATAAACCAAGGTGCCCCCGTTTAAATTCTTTCCCCCGGTGGCCATAATTTAAAAATAAGAAAAAAATAAATGCGGGGATGTACGGGCCGCTGTTGCGGCCCGGGAGCGGCCGGGCTGCCCGGCCGCGCAAGGAGGTGCACAATAAGATGCAGCCTACCTTGGGAGCAGAACTGCCGGCGCAGGGCTATGTGCCGGCAGCCTGCGAACCCACTTCCTAGCGGCAAGGAGCAGTGCGGGGCCGCGCTGCGTGGCCACGCCTGCGACGACATCTCGCGGATAAGCTCGGCCTACCGCTTCAAAAGACGGCAGGGGAGCCGCATAGTGGCCGGCGAGCGGCCACCCTGCGGCGAGCGAGCGGAGCGAAGGCGCGTAGTGCCGAGCCCGCGAGCGGCTTCTCGCGGGTAAGATCAGCCATACATTGTTTCGAGGTACAGATAGATGGTCCGGTACAGCCGGCCCCAGAGGTCAGCCGAAGGTAATGATGTGGACTTTGTTCACGGTGATATTTTACCTTTTCACAAGCAGGCGGTGTTTTTGGGTTTGTTGAGCAGGCGGCGGGAATCCGTCATCTGATCGGCGCCGCGGCCGCCGCCTTCCAGGAGCGCAGGATGTAGGACGCTATGGCCGTTACGCCGAGAGCGCCTGTGAGCAGGGCGAGCGGCACCTGCCAGGGGTGGGCGGTCAGGATCGCGGCTATGGCGAAGAATTGGACCACTGTGGCGGCTTTACCGGTGAACGAGGCCTGGAATTCGGGGCGCAGGCGGACGCGGACGGCCGGAACCACCTTCCAGGTCAGGGTCACCAGGGTCTGGATTATCTCGCGGGCCACCAGGAGCAGAATAAGGTAGACGGGCGGCCGGCGCGTTGCTATCACGACGCCGATGACCGAGAAGGCGAAGAGTTTGTCGCAGACCGGGTCCAGCCACATCCCGAAGGCCGGCGCCGAGTCCTCGCTCCTGCCTTCGCGCCTGAGCGCGCGCCTTTCAAGCCAGCCGTCCAGGACGTCGGTGGTTCCCGCCGCCACCATAAGTGAAATGACGTAGGCCGCGCTGGCGGGCCGGACCCAGACCAGCGCGGCCAGGGGCACGCGCGAAAGAGTCAGCAGGTTCGGCACCGTTAAAAACGGCTCAGTTCTGGACATAGTTCTATCGCTTAAAATATATTCAGCATGGAATAGCTTGCCGCGCCCCCGATGTGAGAATTCTACATCTTTCAGGCGGCGGCCGCTATCCCGGGCCGGGCTTCAGGCCGGATAGCGTGTTTGTCCAGATACTTGGCGGTGTCGGAGACGACCTGATCTCCGGGCGGGGGCAAAAGGAAGAGCCCACGAATCCCGTTTATAAGGGCCGCAGGCTCAAGGATATTCTAGCACAAATATTTTAACTGTCAAGACCTAAAATTAATCCAGCCGGCTATTTCTCCGGGTCTTTCTCATGAAGCTCTGACCAGCGGGTGAAGAGGTCCTCCACTTTGGCCAGGGCCGCGTCCAGCTTTTTCTGGCGCGCCGCGAGCTCGCCCGAGTCGGTGGCTATCGCGGGGTCCTCTAAAGACTGCCTTGCCCTGTCGGCCTGTTTCTCGGCGGTCTGCATTTCGGATTCAAGCCTGCGTATCGCGGCTTTAAATTCCCGGCTTTCCTTGGCCGAAGGGCCTTGCGTCTCTTTGGCCGCCGGTTTCACCGCTGCCGCCGTTTCCTTCTGCTGCCCGGCGACCCAGTTCTCCCACTGCGAGAGGTCCGCGAAAAACTCGGTATTGCCGCGGCCGTCCAGCGCGAGCAGGCGGCGGCTTACGCGCTCGAGGAGGTAGCGGTCGTGCGTGACCAGGACCAGCGCGCCGGGGAATTCCTGCATGCTGTTCTCGAGCACTTCCAGCGACTGCAGGTCCAGGTCATTGGTGGGCTCGTCGAGCAGCAGCACGTCGGCGGGCTGCAGCATGAAACCCGCGATCACCACCCGGGCCTGCTCCCCGCCGGAAAGCATGCGCAGCGGCATTTCCATCTGTTCCTGGCGGAAGAGGAAGCGCGAAGCCCATTTGTTGACGTGGAGATTGGAGCCTTTATAGCTTACGAATTCGCCGTTGCCGCACAGCGCCCGCTTGAGCGTGAGGTCCAGGTCGAGCTGGGCGCGGTGCTGGTCGAAGGCGGCTACGCGCAGCCCGTCGGCCCGCTTGAGCGTTCCGGAGTCCGGCGCCAGCTTCCCTTCCAGCATTTTAAGCAGGGTGGTCTTGCCGCTGCCGTTGCCGCCGAGTAGGCCGAGTTTCTCGCCCGGTCCTAGCGTCAGGTCCAGCGGGCCGAAGAGCTTGCGGCCGCCCAGGCTTTTCTCTATCTTCACGGCGTGGATAAGGCGGTTCGCCTGTCTGTCGCCGGCGGTAAAGTCGATGCTTACGGCGCGGCCCTGGGCGTTATGATACTCCAGCTCCGAAAGGTCCTTTATCAATTCCCCCGCCCTCTCTATGTGGGCCTTCTGCTTGGTCATGCGGGCCCTGGCGCCCCTGCGGAGCCAGGCTATCTCCGTCCGCACGATATTTCGCAGGGAGCCTTCGAGCGAAGCCTGCGCGTCGAAGAAGGCCTCGCGGTTCTCGAGGAACTTGCTGTAATTCCCGGCGCTGCTGAAGTGGCCTTCGGGGTAGCGCTTGTTAAGCTCTATCACGCGGTTGGTGACGCGCTCTAGGAAAGCGCGGTCATGCGTCACTACGAGGAAGGAAAATTTAAGCTCCGTGATAAAGCGCTCCAGCCAAAGCACGCCTTCCATATCGAGGTGGTTGGTGGGCTCGTCGAGGAGCAGCAGGTCCGGCTCGCGCACCGACTGCGCCAGTATGGCCAGGCGCTTCCTCCATCCGCCCGAAAGGACATTGACCTGCTGCGCCGGGTCGCCGAACCCGGCTGCGGCGATCCCGTCGTCGGCGCGCCTTTCGGCCTCATGCGCTTCCAGGCCCAGGCCGTCCAGGGCCTTGATGATCTCGTCGCGGACGGTCCAGCCCTGCGGAGCTTCTTCAAAGCGGTCCTGCTGGGCCAGGTAGCCGAGCCGGAGGCCGCGCCGCGGCGTAAGCTCACCCGAGTCGGGGGTTTCCTGGCCGGCCAGTATTTTAAGAAGGGTGGATTTGCCGGCCCCGTTGGGGCCGATCAGCCCGGTGCGCTCCCCGTCGGAAAGGCCGAAAGACAGTCCCTCGAAGAGAGGGCGGGAACCGAAACTTTTCGAGATGCTCTGACAGCTTAGAAGTATGGCCATTGGTGTAGTAGTTCTTTAGCGGCTTCCGCCGCGCTTGTGCTTCATAACGTCTTTCTGCATTTTGGAGAAACGCTTGTCGCCGGCTTTGCGCTTCAGTCTTTCCGCTATGTCCATTTTAGCTTTGAGCCGGGAAGCTTCCTCGCGCATCTTCAGGTAATTTTTAAAGTGCGCCTGGTCCAGCTCGCCTGACTCCAGGGCTTCCCGCACGGCGCAGGACGCTTCGTTAGTATGGGAACAGTTGCCGAACCGGCACCTTGCGGCGAGTTCCAGGATGTCTTCGAAAGTCCTGTCCACCGTCCTTTCGCCGGCCCAGAGTTCCAGCCCGCGCATGCCCGGGGTGTCTATCAGAAGCGCTCCGCTGCCCGGCAGCACGAACATCCGGCGCCCGGTGGTAGTGTGGCGGCCCTTCGAATCGTCCTCGCGCACGGCGGCGGTCAGCTGTTCGGCACGGCCCAGCAAATTGTTCAGGATGGTGGACTTGCCGGCCCCCGAGGACCCGGCGAAAACTATGGTCCGGCCCGGGCCAAGCAGTCCGGCCAGGGCCTCGTAGCCTTTCCGGTTCAGGGAGTCCAGCGCCAGGGTTTTTACCCCGAAGCCAAGCGAGTCTATTTCTTTTACCCTGGGGGCGACGTCCTGTACCAGGTCCGCCTTGTTAAGGAGAACTACGGCCGCGGCGCCGCCGGCGCAGGCCGCGGCCAGGTAGCGTTCGGCGCGGCGCAGGTTGTAATCCGCGTCCAGGCCTATAACTATGAAGACGGTGTCGATATTGGCGGCGATGACCTGCTCGTCCTCCCCGCCGGGGTCTTTGCGCGAAAGGCGGGTGCGCCGCGGCAGCAGGGCCTGGATGGTCTGGCGCCGGGCGGCCGGGTCGAAAGCGAGGGCTACCCAGTCCCCCACCGCCGGGAAGCCGGCTTTGGAGCCGGCGGCTTTGCGGAAGTTCCCGGAAACCTCGGCGGTGAATTCGCCGCGCGCGCAGACCAGGTCGCAGGCCATGCGGTGCTCGGCGATAACCCTTGCCGGGATCAGGCCCCGGATGGCGAAGGGCTCGAAGCCCGCCTGCAGGTCCGGCGTCCAGCCGAGCTCCTCGATAGTCGGGGCTTTGCGCGGCGCGGTCATCCGGCGGGCCTGTTGGCTTCGGTGTATTTAACTATCTGGTTCATCATGCGCACGGTTTCGGCGGGGTATTTGCCCGCGGCCGTTTCGCCGGAGAGCATCACGTAGTCGGTTCCGTCCAGCACGGCGTTGGCCACGTCGGAGACCTCGGCGCGGGTGGGGACGGGATTGGCCGTCATGGTCTCTAGCATCTGCGTGGCGGTTATGACGGGTTTATTCAGGCGGTTGCAGAGCTTTATTATCCGCTTCTGCAGTATAGGGACTTCCCAGAGCGGGAACATCACGCCCATGTCGCCCCGGGCGACCATTATCCCGTCCGCGGCGCCGGCTATTTCTTCAAGGTTCTTTATGGCCTCGCGGGCCTCTATCTTCGCGATTATTCTGCAGGAGGGCAGGCGGGGTTTGACCAGCCGGGCCACCGTCAGCACGTCGGCCTTCGAGCGGACGAAAGACTGGGCGATAAAGTCCAGTTTCTGCGCGACGCCGAATTCTATATCCTTCCTGTCTTCCTCTGAGAGCGGCGGGAAATCAAGGCGGGCCAGGGGGATGTTCACGCCTTTGCGCTCTTTCAGAAGTCCCCCTGCCGCCACCTCGCAGGAAAGGGAGTCCCGGCCGACCGCCTTCACTTCAAGCGCGATGTTCCCGTCGTCGATGTAGATGAAGTGGCCTTTCTTTATTACCTTCAGCGAGCCGCG
The DNA here is from genome assembly GCA_028713125.1 of Elusimicrobiales bacterium. Classification (GTDB taxonomy): domain Bacteria; phylum Elusimicrobiota; class Elusimicrobia; order Elusimicrobiales; family UBA9959; genus UBA9959. Next base: position 635,420 of record JAQTOU010000002.1, read on the forward strand.
GTAGTCGAATGGTATCTCCCCCGCGCCGCCGGGAAGGTCCGACTGAACAAGGTTCACGCGCTGCCTCTTTTTAAGCTCGACCGGGCTTTTAAGGCGGCCGATGCGTATGCGGTTGCCCTTCAGGTCCTGCAGTATCAGCACGTGCCTGCGCAGCTTTCTGTTGAGTTCCCGGACCAGGGCGACCCGGGCGGCGTGCTCTTCCGTGGTCCCGTGCGAGAAGTTGAGGCGCACCGCGTCCAGGCCGGCCAGGTACAGCCTGCGCAGCAGCGCCGGGCTCGAGCTCGCGGGCCCGAGCGTGGCGAGTATTTTAGTCTTCGGGCTGCGTGGTGTTTTCAGCATGCGCGGTTGCCTTTTGACGAGGGAAGGTCTTGCCGGAAGACCTGCATAGCATTGTACAAAAACAGGAGAAAAACGGGTATAAATAAACAACCGTCTTTAACTGGGGCCCTACCGGAGCTCCACAAAAAGACGGCTGTCAGCTGCCTGTAGACTTTTAGCTGACTTTGCAGCGGCGGCGCTTCGAGATCAGGTATTCGCCATTGCTCTTGTGCATCCTGGCCACCAGCTGGTGGGTGCCCGGCTGGAGATTGCTCCAGTCGAACCACCAGTAGCCGACGGCGTTCCTGCAGGGCTGCCACGGCTGGTCGTTGACGGAAATGTCGACGCCGGTGCAGTCGCTGGCGCCTATGCGCACCGAATACTGCCGGGAGGTGATGGTCTCCAGGTTCTTCGGGTGGTCCACTACGACGTACTCGTTGGTGTCGACGAGCTTCGTCTTGGTGGCGGTGGTCGTGGTTTTGGCGTTCTTTTTTACGGTTAACTTAAGCATTGTGCTCTCCTCCGCTTCCGGGGCAGCCGGGCTTTCCCCGGGCTTGCCTATCCTGGCTATGCGCTCGCTTAAATAGGCGAGCGATTTGTCCAGGGGGTGTTTCAGGTGCAGCCTTAAAACGCGCCTGTTCTTTGCGTCCAGGGCTTCAAAATCGCCCATGGCTTGCGCCGTTTCAAGCTGCCAGAAAGTATATTTCTCCCCCGGTATCAATATATCTTTTTTTGCCTGGTTGGTCAAGATGATGAAGAAGGCATTGTCGGGTCCGCCTTTGTGGAGCTGGCCCGAGGAATGCAGGTAGCGCGGCCCGTAGGCCAGCGTGCAGGCCGATGAAGTGTAGCGGGTGAGGTTTTCCCGCAGTTTGATAAGCTCCGCTTCCACCTTCGGGGTGTTTGGCAGATAGGCCAGCAGCCCTATGTACTCTTTTTCCCCAAGCGCCGAGAAAACCGACCAGAACACGTCGTCGTAGCTGGCGATGGTCTTATCCGCATTCTTCAGCGCGCGAGAGGCGTAAACGGCCACTCGTTCGGCCGAGAAGTCCGGCTTGGGCGCGGCGGGCTTTTTACCTTTTCCGGCGTACTTGGCCAGGACCTGCATCGTGAGCAGCTTGGCTTCCTGGACATTGGGCTGGTCGAAAGGATTTATTTTCATCAGGGCGCCGGCCGCGGCCGTGGCGGCCTCCCAGCGGAAGAATTCCGCGCCAAGGTCGTAAGGGTCCTTTACGGTTATTGTATAGACCGGGTGGCCGGCCTTTTCCAGGGCGGCCAGGCCGGCTTCCTCTACGGCGCCGGTGAAGCCTTCCAGTTTGACGCGGACGAAGAAGCGGTCCGCCTGGTACTTGTCGGGCTCCATCAGCGGCTCGAGGCAGACCGGGATTATCCCCTTGCCCTCTTTGCCGGTGCTCTCTGCCACCAGCTGCTCCACCCAGAGGCCGAAGTATTTCAGCTTCTCCGGGAGTATCAGCGTGAGCTTGTCGCGACCCTGCAGGGCCAGGGAGCCCATCAGGGCGCCGAGCAGGGCCCCGGGGTTTTTTTCTATAGCCGGCTCTTTGCACAGGTCGGCCGCGCTTATCGCGCGCTCTAGGAGCTTCCTGATGTCGGCGCCGCAGAGGGCCGCCGGAACCATTCCGAAGCAGGACAGCGCTGAGAAGCGCCCGCCGATATCGGAGGGGTTGATGAAGACCTTGCGGAATTTCTTTTCCGCGGCGAGCTTTTCCAGCCCGGTGCCGGAGTCGGTGACGGCCATGAAGTTGTTCCCTGGGTTCTTGACCCCGGCTTTTTTCACCAGGCTCCAGAAATACTTGAAATGGCTGGAAGGCTCTATGGTCCCGCCGGACTTGCTGGCGAAGATGAAGAGCGTGCGCTTGAGGTCTATCTGCCCGGCCACGGAGTCTATCCAGGCGGGGTCGGTAGTGTCCAGGACGAGCAGGCGCGGGAATTTGGGGTTCTGGAAAACGCCGCGGATGACTTCAGGGGCCAGGCTCGAGCCGCCCATCCCGAGCAGGACGGCGTGGGTGAAGCCGGCCGCGCGTATTTCCTCCGCGAAATCCTCGATCTCGTTCACCCTCGCCAGCATTTTATAGGGGATGTCCACCCAGCCGAGAGCTCCGGAGATCTGCTTTTTGGCGGCCTCGTCCTTCTTCCAGAGCTCCGGGTCTTTTTTCCAGAGGCGGCCGGCGAAATTCATCGCGGCCAGTTCTTTTACGGCGGCTGAGGTGTCTATCCCGGCAAGTTCTTCCTGCATATTTTCCTCCGGCACTGCGGCTATTTCTTTCTGGATGCGGGCCAGCAGCCCGTCGTGCGAGCGCGCGAATTTCTCGATCCCGTCCTTCTCCAGGTCCTCGAGTATCGCGCCGAAATCAAGACCGAGTTCTTTCAGCTCCGCGAAATATGCCTCGGCGGCGGCGAAGCGGGCCGCGAGCTGGCCGGCGTTGATCCTGCCGCCGGAGAAGTAGGCTTCGAGCGCTTCCTCGGGGGCGGTGTTCACGGAGCCGTCGAGAGCGAGCTCCTCCATGTAAAGGGACGGGCGGTAGGCCGGGTCCTTGACGCTGGTGGACGCCCAGAGTATCCGCTGCGGGGGTATGCCGGAGGCCCTGAAGCCCGGGCAGTAAAAAAGGTCGCGGTAAAGCCTGTAGGCCAGCAGGGAGTTCTCGACGGCGGCGCGGCCGGCCAGCTTCCGCGCGGGGCCGGGCGGCAGGGCCTTAAGCAGCTTGTCCACGGCGGTGTCTATGCGGCTTACGAAGAAGCTCGCCACGGAGGCGATCCCTTCCACGGGCAGCGAATGCTTCAGCCTCCAGGACATGGCGTGGGTGTAGGCCTGGGTAACCGCGCTGTAGCGGTTGACGGTAAAGATAAGGGTGAAGTTGACGCTGACGCCTTTTTTCAGCAGGTTCTCCCCGGCCAGCAGGCCCTGCTTCGTGGCCGGAACTTTTATCATCAGGTTCCTGCGCCCTATCCGTTCGGCCAGGCGCAGCCCCTCGGATTCCGTGCGGGCCGCGTCGAAAGCAAGCTTCGGGGATACTTCCATGCTTACGAAACCGTCCAGCCCGCCGGAGGCGTCGTAGACGGGGCGCAGCAGGTCGGCGGCGCGCTGGATGTCCTCTACGGCGAGGACCTCGAAGATCTCTTCGGCGGAGGCGCCGCCGGCGGCCAGCTTTTTTATCGGCGCCGCGTAATATTCCCCCGCCAGGGCTTTTTCGAAAATAGAGGGGTTGGAGGTAAGGCCGGTCACCGCCCTCTCCCTTACCAGCCTGGAGAGGCCGCCGGAGAACAGGAGCTGGCGGCTGAGGTTGTCCAGCCAGAGGCTCTGGCCGGTCTTCCTTATCTCCTCCCGGGTCAGCATCAAAATCCTTTTTCCAGCTCGTCTATCTTTTTGAGGCGGCGCATGTGGCGCTCTTCGCCGGAAAATTTTGCGGCGGCGAAAGCGGCGGCGATCTCGAAGGCCAGGGCCTCTCCTATTATCCGCGCCCCGAGGCAGAGCACGTTCATATCGTCGTGCTCCACGCCCTGGTGGGCGGAGTAAGTGTCGTGGCAGAGGCCGGCGCGGATGCCTTCCAGCTTATTGGCGGCGATGCAGGCGCCCACGCCGGAGCCGCAGACTATTATGGCCTTTTCCGCGCGGCCGGCCAGGACTTCCCTGGAGGCCTTGGCCGCGAAATCCGGGTAGTCCACCGGTTTCTCCGCGGAGTCGGTGCCCAGATCGGAGACTTCATAGCCGGCCTTTTTAAGGAAAGGGATAAGAGCCGCTTTTAAAGGGAATCCTGCGTGGTCGCTCGCGATAGCTATTTTCATATTGTTTTAAAGCCTCTCTATTTCGGTTTTCAGCGCCCAGCCTTTTATGCCTTCCTTCTGGAGGCCGATCTCGTAGTAGGCTTCGTCGCCCGTGTCGAGTATCCTGACGAGGCGCCCTTCCGGGGCGGAGGCGTAGGTCTTGAACTTTTCCCCCGGCCCGCTGAGCATCCGCGTCCCCCCGGCCTTTACCACTACGCCGGAGGAACTGAAAGGCGAGGACTGCCTGGCGCCGAGCCAGACCGCGGTGAAAACGAGGAGCCCGGCCGCCGCGAGCGAAACGCGGCCGGCGGCTATGCCGCCCCTGCCGCCGTCGAGCAGGAAGGCCGCCGCGCCGGCCAGGCAGGCCAGCCAGAAAAGAAGTATGGCCGAGGCTTTGAGCTCCGTTTCCGAAACCAGGTAGTAGACATAGTGCAGCGCCGCGGGCGCGCCTTCCGGCACCAGGGACTGCCCGGTCTGGCGCAGCGCGAAGTCGAGGTTGGCCCGGATGTCCTGCGAGCGCGGGTCCAGCATGAAAGCCCTGGCGTAATTGAACACGGCGGGGCCGATGCGGTTCAGCCGGAAGAGGGTATTGCCCGCATTGTACCAGGCCCATTGGTTGGCGGGTTCCTTGGCTATTATCTGCTTATAGCCCTCCAGGGCCTCTTCGTACTGGCCGTTCCTGTACAGGTCGTTGAATTCCGCCAGCTCGCCGCGGTCGTAAGCTCCCGCGGCCGCCGGCAGGGCTAAGAGTAAAGCCAGGAAAATTTTCTTCATCTCAGTTCTTTCTCCAGCAGTTCCAGCAGAAGCGAATATTTCTTGGCCAGGTCGGACGCCCCTTCCGAGCCCGCCGCCTCCGGGGAGAAATGGCGCAGCTCGAGGGCGGCCCAGAGCTCGCAGATCTCGTCGAGGGAGCGCTCGGTGGCCGACGGGAAGCGGCTCTTTACCAGCCCCGCCGCTTTCCTGATGGTGAGCGCGCTCACTTTCACTCCGCACTTGTCGGAGAGGTAGTTCATGAAGGAATCGTAAAGCACGGAGACGGCCTCGTTGGCCTTGCCGGCCTTTATCAGGGCCTCGGCTTCGTCTATGTCGCGGGAGGCTTCGCTGCGCGCCTTGCGGAACCTGAAGAGGAGCGGGTTGGCCAGCTTGAAGCGGTTCATCCTGGCCAGCCAGAAGCAGAGGAGCAGGAGCACGACCGGGACCGAGTGCGTCCAGTAAGGCAGGGCCAGCACCGAGGCGGCGAGGAAGGGCAGCAGGTCAGAGCCGGGTTTTTCGCTGACGTAGCGGATGTCGGAGCCGGAGGCCGTGACCGGCGCGCCGCCGCTGCCGGTATTGAAATTGACGCTTTTGGCGGCCTGGCCGCCCTTTTCCACTACCAGGGTGACGGGGTTGGTCTGTAGCTCGCGGTAGGAGCCGGAGCGCGGCTCGAAGAAGGAGAACTTTATCGGCGGGACGGTCTTCCTGCCCTCGCTGCGGGGGACCAGGATATAAGTGAAGGTTTTCTTTCCGCTGATCAGGTCCCCCTCCTTTTTTACGTCGAGGGAGCTCATGGTGTCGAAGACCTTGAAGTCCGGCAGGTCGGGGAATTTAGGGGCGGAGACGGCCTTCAGGTTGCCGCTGCCGTTGATGGTTATGGAAAAATTAACCGCCTCTCCCGCGCGGGCTTCGGGGCGGTCGGTCACCGCGGCGATGGTATAATTCCCGACGGCGCCGCTGAAGTCGGGCGGGGCGCCGGCGGGCAGCGGCTTTATGTCGATCGACAGGGGCTCGGTGGAAAATTCCCTGCTCTGCCCCTGCTGCCCGCTTATGGCCATGAACTTCTGGAAGAAGTTCGGGTCGAACGGGTCTATAGCCTCCTCGGAGGGAACCTGGGCGATGACGGTGGCGGACCTTATCTCGGCGGGGCCGGGGTTAAGGGCGAAGAGGGCGGCCTTGATCTCGCTGTAGGCGTAGCGCACGCCGTTTATGTCCGTTTCGCCGTTGCGCACCGGCGGGAGGTCCTCCGAGATCAGGTTCTTGAAAGCCGGCGGCACGTACTGCGGGTTCGAGCTGAGCGGGACCGAAGTGTAGAACTTTATGCTGATATTTATCTGCTCTCCGGGATAGGCCGTTTTTTTATCGGTCTCGGCCTTGAGGAAGATCTGCTCGCCCCTGCCGGCCGCTTTGCTCTGGGCCTGCCGCTGCTGCCTGGAGGGCTGCTGCGGGCGCTGCTGGGCCGAGGGCTGCCTGGCCTTGGTGACGGTGACCTGCATCTCGTTGGTCGCCGCGTTCTCCTTGCCGTTGGAGACCGTGATGGAAGGGATGGTCTGCAGGCCCAGGAAGCGGGGCGAGAGTATATAGGTGAAGGAGACGGAGGTGGTGATCTTGCCGTTGATTATGGAGATGCTCTGGCTGCGCCCCGAGGAGTAGACGTTGAAGCTCTGCATGTTGGGGAGCTTCGGCTCCGGCACGCTGGCCGAGTCCCCGGAGACGGTGACGGTAAGATAGAGGTTCCCGCTGATCTCCACCGAGTCGCGGTCCGTAGAGGCAGTGACGGAAAGCAGGGCTGACGCCCGGGCGGCGAGCAGCAGCGCCAGGGCGCACGAGGCAAAAGCGGCCCGGAATTTATTCACCAGTCCTCCAGCCGGTCCTGCGGGGGCGGCTTGCCTTTCTGCATGGCGGCCTGCTTCATGGCTTCGGGATCCCTGGCCGCGGCTTTTTCTTTTTCTTTCATCATCTCGAGTATCTGGCGGCTCCGTTCTTTAGCTTCCGCCTTTTTCTTTTCCTGCTCTCTCTGTTTCTCTTTCTCCTGGTTTTCTTTATCCCCGCCGGATTTGTCCTCTTTCTTGTCCTGGTCGCCCTGCTTCTTTTTATCCTGGTCTTTCTTGTCGTCCTTCTTCTTGTCGTCTGGGTTCGGGCAGGAGTTCTTCTTCTGCTGCTCGAGGGCCTTCTGGAGGTTGAACTTCGCGTTCTCGTCCTTCGGGTCGAAAGAGAGGGCTTTGCGGTAGCCGGCTATGGCCCCGGCCACGTCCCCGCTTTTGAAAAGCGCGTTGCCGCGGTTATAATGCGCCCGGGCGGCCACCTTCGGCGAAGCCGCCGCCTGATCGAAGAATTCCCCTGCCTTGGCGTAGTCTTCCTGGCGGTAATAGGCGTCGCCGATATTGAAATTAAGGCGCTTGTCAGCCGGGGCTTTCTGCATTGCGCGGGAATAATATTCCACCGCGGCCTGCCAATCCTTCTTTTTATAGGCGGAGCCGCCTTTGCGGGCGTCGGCGCCCGGGCCGGCCGCATGCAGGGTCGAGGCGGCGGCCAGCAACAGGAGCGCGGCCGCGCCGCGTTTAAAGCGGGGCAGCCTGGCCGAGAGCTTTTTAAAGTCCGGCGGCGTAAACCTGAACCCTTTCTCCATCACCATCAATTCTATCAAAAGCAGGAGCAGCGCCATAGCCAGCGGCCACTGGTAGCGGTTCTTGAAATTTGAGCGGCCTTTGCCCTGGCTCTTTTCCAGGTCCAGGGCGCCCACTGCCGAGCGGACCGCCTCGGCGGCGGAATCAGGGTCGGTATAGCGCAGGTAGGCCGCCCCGGTCCGGCTGGCTATTTTCATCAGCGCGGCCTCGTCCATCCTGCTCACCACGGTCTTGCCGGACTTGTCCTTCTTGTACTCCAGGGTATTGCCGATAGAGTCCGTCATGGGGACGAGGTCCCCGTCGGGGCTGCCTATACCGATGGTGAAGATCTTCAGGTTCTGTTCTTTGGCCGCTTTAAGGGAGGTGTCCAGCGCGGAGGAATGGTCCTCGCCGTCCGTTATGAGGACCATCACCTTCTGCCCACCGTAGCGTGAGAGCATCCCGAGCACGGTCTCTACGGCCTCGGAAAAATCGGTGCCCTGCGAGGGGAGCATGCCCGGCTTCAGGCCCGAGGCGAAATAGCTGATCGCGTCCTGGTCGGTGGTGAGCGGGCACTGGATATAGGCTTCGCCGGCGAAAGCCACCACGCCTATGCGGTAGTCGGCGAATTTCTGCGCTATGGCCCCGAGCAGGAGGCGGGCGTTGGAAAGCCTGTCCGGCTTCAGGTCCCGCGCGCCCATGGAAAGAGACGTGTCCACCGCTATCACTACATTACCCTTCAGGTCGGTGACCGGGGAAAGCTCCACGCCCCACTGCGGTCCCGCGGCGGCCAGCGCGAGCAGGCCGAGGGCGGTAAAATAAAGCAGGCCGCGCAGGCGGCTGCGGGCCGCCTCCGGACCGGAGCCGAGCTTGTCGAAAGCGGGGCCCAGCAGGCCGCGCGCCGCTTCGAGCCGGCGCTCCTCCGCCCTGAAGCGGAAGAATACCAGCGCGGCGAAAGCCGCGGTCAGCCAGGCAAGAGTTAAAGGATATCTGAAAAGTTCCATCACGGCACCGTCCTGAAATAGGTGCGCTCCAGGATGAACAGCAGCGCCAGCAGGGCCAGCGCCGGTGAAAGGAAATAGAGGTACAGGTCGGCGTAGTTGGTGTAGGTCTTCGCCTCGAACTTGGTTTTTTCAAGGGAGTCGATCTTGCCGTAGATCTTTTCCAGGTCCTGGGCGCTCTTGGCGCGGTAAAATTCTCCGTTGGTCAGGCCGGAGATCTCCCGCAGCGTCGGTTCGTCCAGGTCCTCGTCGATATAGATCACGGGCTGCGTCGGATCTCCGGTAGAGATCTGCGCCCTGCCTTTTCCCGCCGTGCCGATGGTATAGATCTTTATGTCGTAGGCGGCCGCGGTCTTGGCCGCCAGGGAGAGGTCCGTCACCAGCCCTACGTTGGAGCGCCCGTCGGTCAGAAGCACGATAACTTTGCTTTTGGCCTTGCTCTCTTTCAGGTGGTTAACCGCTGTGACTATGGCGTCGCCTATAGCCGTGCCGTCGGCCCTGGTCATGTTCAGGTAGGCGGCTTCAAGCATCTCCAGCACCGACTGGTAATCGAGCGTGAGCGGGCAGGTGAGCAGAGCCGTTCCGCCGAAAACCGTGACGCCGATGCGGTCGTTCTTCCGCTTTTTCACGAAGTCCGCGGCGGCTTTCTTGGCGGCCTCGAGGCGGTTAGGGGAAAAATCCTCGGCGGCCATGCTGTAGGACGTGTCCAGCGCCAGCATTATATCTATGCCCTCGGCGGGCGGGACTTCCCCGCGGCTGGCCTTCTGCGGGCGGGCAAGCGCGAAAATAAGCAGCGTTATCGCCAGCACCCTGCCCCAGAAAGGAACTATGGAGAACAGGCGCGTCCGCGCCGTCCTGAGCGCCGGGAGCGCTGCTGGCACGCCGGCGGAATTAAGGCGCCTGGCCGACTGCGACCGCGCGATGCCGGCCAGGACCCCGAGCAGGGGCATAAGCAGGAGGATCCACGGGTGCTTGAAGAGGTTCACGGCTTGCCCCCTCCCTGTTTCTGAGCGGCCGCGGCGGCGGCCGCCGCCAGCACCCGCGCGTTCTCTGCCGCGCGGTTGAATTCCATCAGCAGTTCTTCGAGGGCGCGGGAGTCTTCAGCGGCGTCGGCTGGCTTGAGGCGGGCGAATTTTACCAGGTCCGATTTCTGCAGCAGCTCCCTGGCCCTGAGCGCGGTCTTGATATCCGCCCCGGTTTTTTTAAGCTCGCGGCCCAGTACCGCGGTGGTCATCTGGGCGGCGTCTATCGAGAACTCCTCGGCCAGGTAGAAGCGGAGCACGGAGGTAAGGCCGGTATAAAATTCTTTCAGCTTGCCGGCGGCGGTCAGCGGGGACTTCTCAAGGCCGTCCAGGCGGTCGCGGGCCCTCTGGTAGGGCGACCGGGAGTCCAGCCAGGCGAGGCCCGGGGCTCCCGCCGCCGTCCGCCCGCGGCGGCGGTAAAAATAAATCGCCGCCGCTGCGGCCAGCGCCAGCGCAAGCAGCCAGAGCCAGGGGATATAGCGGAAGGGCGGGTAGATATCCCGGATGCCCTCCCCCTCTTTGGTTTTGAAGAGAGGAAGAACCTCGACGGTAAAGGAGGAGCTTTTTACCTCCGCGTCCGCCGGGGCGTCGGCGCCGGAGAGGCGCCAGGAGAGGGCCGGGAAGGTGCTTATCCCGAGGGCGAAGGCCCTCGCCTCGATCTCGAAAGTCTCGGTCTTGCGGCCGTCCTTTTTTGTTTCGCCGGTCCTGGTAAAGGAGACCAGTTCGAACCCGGAGCCTTCGGGGGCGGAGGTATCCGGTTTAAGGAGATAGTTTTCCGGCAGGGAAGCCTCGACCTTGAACTTGAAAGAGTCCGCCAGCTTTATTTTGCCCGCCGGCGGAGTTACGTTCAGCGACACGGCTTCCTGCGCCGCGGCGGGCGCGGAGGCCAGGAAGGCTGCAAGCAGCAGGATGGTCGTTCGCCTCATAGGAGCTTGAAGTTCTTTTTTCGCTGGCGGAAGAATTTCACCACGGGGCCGTGCACGGGCAGGGCCGGGTCCACATCTATCCAGTCCGAGCCGGTCGAGCGCAGGACCGCCTCCATTGCCGCCCGGCGGGCGGCGGCTGCGGCCGCGTAAGCCGCCCGGTAGGCGGGGCTCGAGAGGTCGGCCGTAAAGTGTTCCCCTCCCTCGAGCTGCTCCGTGACCAGCAGGGCGCGCGCTTCGGGGAGCGCGCGCTCGAAGCGGTCCGTGATCACCACCGGTATCAGGTCGTGGCGGCGGGCGGTCAGGCGCGCCTCGCGGGTGTAGTCCGGCGCGTTGAAGTCGGAGATGAGGATGATGATGCCGCGCCGCTTCATCACCCTGTTCGCCATCTTGAGCGCCATGGCGATGTCGGTGCCGCGGCTTTTGGGCGCGTAGGCGAGCAGCTCGCGGATTATGCGCAGGCTGTGGTTCTTGCCTTTCCTGGGCGGGATATAGAGCTCCGTCTTGTCGCTGAAGAGCAGCAGGCCGCTCTTGTCGCTGTTCTTGAGCGCCGAGAAAGCGAACATGGCCGCCAGCTCGGCGGCGGCCTCGCTCTTGGGCTTTGCCGAGGAGCCGAAGGACTGCGAGGCGGAGATGTCGCAGAGGATCATCAGCGTCAGCTCGCGCTCCTCGATGAACTGCTTCACGAAAGGCTTGGAGTTGCGGGCGGTCACGTTCCAGTCGATGGAGCGGACATCGTCCCCGGGCACGTATTCCCGCACTTCCGAGAATTCCACTCCGCGGCCCTTGAACACGCTCTGGTACTGGCCCGCGAAAGTCTCGCTGACCAGGCGCCCGGTCTTGATCTCGATCTGCCGGACCTTCTTGAGGATTTCAGCTGTGTTCATAATAAACCGACTGCCCGCGGCGGGCTGGCTAACGGTTACGGAACTTCGACGGCTTCGAAGATGCTCTTGATTATGTCCTCGGAGCCGATGTTCTCGGCTTCGGCCTCGTAGGTAAGGAGCACGCGGTGGCGCATCACGTCGAAGCCCACGGCCTTGATGTCCTCGGGCGTCACGTAGCCGCGGCCGTTGATGAACGCGTAGGCCTTGGCGGCCTGTATCATGAAGATCGTGGCGCGCGGGCTGGCGCCGTAGTTTATCCAGGGCTTGATCTTCTCGAGGCCGTGCTTCTCCGGCTCGCGGGTGGCTATCACGAGGTCCAGGACGTAATTTTTGATCTTGTCGTCGACGTAGATCAGGTCGGCGGTCTGGCGCGCCTTGAGCACCTGCTCGATGCTTACCGCCTTGCCGGCGGCAGGCAAAGTCTGGCGGGCCATCAGCTCCAGGACGCGGGCCTCTTCCGTCTTGGTGGGGTAGGTGATGTTTATCTTCAGCATGAAGCGGTCCACCTGCGCTTCGGGCAGCGGGTAGGTCCCTTCCTGCTCTATCGGGTTCTGGGTGGCCAGGACCATGAAAAGGTCCGGCAGCTTGTAGGTGGAATCGGAGATGGTGACCTGGCGCTCCTGCATGCCTTCCAGCAGCGCGCTCTGCACCTTGGCCGGGGCGCGGTTGATCTCGTCGGCGAGCAGGATATTGGCGAAGATGGGCCCTTTGCGCACAGAAAAGGTCCCTTCCTTCGGGTTGAAGATCAGCGTGCCGGTGATGTCGGCGGGGAGCAGGTCGGGGGTGAACTGTATGCGCTGGAAGGTGGACGAGATCGCCTGGGCCAGCGTTTTTATGGTCAGCGTCTTGGCCAGGCCGGGCACGCCTTCCACCAGCACGTGGCCGTTGGCTATAAGCCCGACGAGGAGGCCGTTTATCAGGTCCTCCTGGCCGACTACCACCTTGGCCAGCTCCTTGCGCAGGTCCTGGATGAAAAGAGCATCCTGCTGAATTTTCTGGTTCAGTTTAGAGATTTCCGAGTCCATAGGTTGGTCCTTGTTTTCTTCGGTTTTTTCCGGGCGGTTCATGGCGACAGCCCGCGGTCTGAAAATTTTAAAAAAAACGGGAATTTTTTGTCAAGCCGGGCCGCCTTTTACTCTATCCGGAAGAGGGGCTTGGAATCCAGTTCGCGCAGCTGCTGCTCTTTGTGCGCCTCTATATCCAGGCGGATGCGGTTTACGGCCTCGAGTGCCTTGAGCCTTACTTCCTCGTCGTAGTCCTGCAGCGCGGGCTTCAGGGCCGGGATGGCTTCCTTGTTGGAAAAAGTGCCTATGGCCGTGATCGCGGCCAGGCGTGTCTCTTTGTCGTAGTCCTTAAGCCCCTCGGTGAGCAGGGCAAGGCTTAGCTTGGTCTTGTCCTTGGAAAGCATGGTTATGAGGCTTTTTTTCACGAAGAGCTCGGTCTCGTTCTCGAACATGGCTTTTACCACACCGGGGGCGCTCTCGTCCTGCAGCTGCCAGAGAAGTTCGGCGGCGGCGAAGCGCACCTTCTCGTTGGAGTCCTGCGTAAGGCCGCGGAGAGTCTTGAGGGTCTCCATGGAGAACTTGATGAGGTAGACCTTTTCCGGCTTTACGGGCAGGGTCGGGTCCGGCAGGGAGGTTACTTCGTCTTTTTTAGCCAGCTGCAGCATCTCTTTCTTTTTCGCCTCGTTCTTGTTCTGGTTCACGAGGTAGAAGACGCCGGCGAGAAAAATAAGAACCATCAAAATCCATTTCATAGTGTGATCCTTTTAAAACTAAGCCGCAGTTTTCCCCCGCGCATTTCCGCGCGCGCTATCTCCGGGTCGTTCATCTTTTTCCAGCCCTTGCCGGAGTCCGCCGGTTCGCTTGAAAATACTACCCTGTCCTTCTCCCGGCGCCAGGCGATCCGGCCGAATTCCCAACCGGGGGTAAGCAGCGCGCCTTTGCCCCCTTCTTTCTTCAGCTGGTAATGGCAGAGCACGGTGAGGCTGTCGGCCGAGGCTAGGAAGAGGTTGAGGCCGCGATAGGGGGCCTTCAGCTCCGGGCGGCTCTTTTTGGCGGAGTTCCAAACCGTCCGGATCTCGTCCAGGGCCATTTCCAGCGCGGCTTCCGGGGAGCCGCAGGCGTCAAGCATTTTAATTACCTGCCAGAAAATAACTTCCGAGTCATTGGCGCCTTTCACTTTGGAGGCGTACTTGCCCAGGTGCGCGCGGATCTCGTCCTTTATGAACAGGGTCCCGTTGTGCGCGAAGACCAGGCCGCCCGCCGAGAAGGGCTGGGTATTGTTCCTGGAGATAAGGCTGGCCTTCGGCAGGCCCGAGGGATTGGAGGCGTCCCGGAGATGGGCGACGGTGATCCGGGAAACGGCGGCGTCGGCGGCCGCTTCAAAAGCGGGCTTTTCAAGGCGCGCGGCTCCCGGGCTCTTTACCACGACGGGGGTCCGGGCGCGGAAAAAGCCTATCCCCCAGCCGTCGTCCTGGAATCTTCCTTCCACGGCGTCCGCCTGCGCGAGCAGGCTTTTCTTGTTCCCGTAAAGCAGGTCCCTGCTTGAGGCCGGGCGGGAAGACAGGACCGCGGTTATTCTGCACATATGTATAGATATTAAAACAATTTTGCGAGGGGTATTCAAATACTTCGCGAAGTTGATATAATTAAAAGGCAGGACGCTTCCAGATAGATCGCGGACAGATGGGGTTGATAATGGAAAACAACGATTTTAATATCAGGCCGCTGCCGGAAATACCCGGGCAGGAAGACGACTCTTTTCTCGGCGCGGAGGGCCCGGTTCCGGCCGGGTTCAACGAGCGCTTCGTGGCTTATGTCGTGGACGCCCTGCCTTTCGTGCTGGCCGCCTCGTCGACGTTCAAGGTCGCGGTCACGGCCGGGCTTTTGACTTATACCACGGGCAATGAGTGGCTCTGGAAGTTCCTCTGGATAGGTCTCTATATTGTTTATGAAACTATTTTATCCAGCGGCGGCCGCGCCACGCTGGGCAAGTACCTGCTGAACATCCGGGTAAAGGCCAGCGACGGGGGCGATCTCCCGCTGCGCAAGGCCTTTATCAGGGCCGCGGCTTATTTCCTGAGCTCCGCCACCTTTAACCTGGGCTACCTGATGGCGCTGTGGACCAAAGACAAGAGGGCGCTGCACGATTTCGTCGCGGGAAGCCGCGTCGTAAGCATCAGGGAGCGCAGCGACTGGGGCAACGGCATCGTCCTGGCTTTCTCCTGGGGCATAATGATAATTCTTGCCGGGACCTGGCTGAACAATACGGTGCTTAAGGTTACGCCCGCCGAGAAAAAGCAGGTGGTGGCGGCACACCGCACTATCGCCAAGCTGGCTACCCTGGAGGAAATATACATGAAGAGGGAAGGCCATTACACGAACGACCTGCGCAAGCTGGCGGACCTCACCGGCAACGTTAACGCCGTCAGGTCCGAGCTTTTCGAGACCCTCGCGCCCGACACCCTTATAATCTCCTCTAACGGCCGCAGGTTCCAGATAACGGCCAAGGCAAGGAACTGGCGAAAGACCGATGTCCGTATCCAGTCCAGGGTGGACGCCCCCGAACCGCCCCTTATCCAATAAAAGCCGTCCGCCGGGTCCCCGGTCCTGGCAAATGAAAAGCCCCGCGCGGTAAGCGCGGGGCTTTCTTTTTAACCGGGTCGCTTACGGCTTATACCCTGTTCTTTTCGGAGCCGCTCTGGCAGGTCATGCAGTAGCGGGCCGAAGGCAGCGCCTTGATGCGCTTCTTCTCTATGATATTCTTGCAGTGCTCGCAGAGGCCGTAGGTTCCCTTCTCCATCTTGCGCAGGGCCGCCTCGATGTCGCGCAGGATCTTCCGCTCATTGTCGGAAAGCTCGAACAGGATCTCCTTGTCCAGGCTCTGCGTGGCCTGGTCGATGGAGTCCCCCACTTCGGGCTCGAGCAGGTCCAGGTTCTTCTTGTCCTCTACGTTCTTGGCGATGTCCGTCTTCATTTCGCTGAGGCCGGCCGCGATCTCGGCCAGTTCGGCTTTTGTGAGCGCCTCGGACGCCGGGGTCTTTTTAGGCGCGGAGGCCTGGGCCGCTTTTGCGGCCGGGGGCCGGTGGGGCGCCGATAGTATTTTGGCCGCTTTTTTAACGGGGGCTTTTTTTACCGCCGCTTTTTTTACCGTCTTTTTCGTTTTTTTCATAAGGCTCCATATCTGCGATAGCGATGCTGCTGAATGCTGAAAATCTGCGGCGGACAGCGCCGTTCCGGCCCCCGTTCCCGCGGGTAATTCCGGCTAACAATCTATATTATTTGCCGTGGAGTGTCAACCGAAGCTGGCTGTTCTTTATTTGAACGAGACGCCCTTCATCTTGGTGAAGACCGTGCGGTCGCGGCGCTGGAAGATCGGGCTGCGGAAAGGGAAATCGAAAGTGAGCGAGATGCGGTGGGTGGTTCCCAGCTCCCCCATCGGGGCGTAAGCGTAGTCCAGGCTGAAGAAGTGCAGCGTGGCGCCGAGCCCTATCGAGAGGCCGCCCAGGCCGTCGCTCATCTGCTGCGCGTTGAGGCCGCCGCGGATGCAGAGGCGGGTGAGCTCGTTGGGGGTGGTCGCCAGCTCCACGCCGAGCAGCACGTTGGGCTGGTTCCCCTTGGGGAGCACCACGTCGGTGGCTACCAGGAGGTTGCGGAAAGGGTTTACCGCCGCGCCCAGCTTGAAGGTGAGCGGCAGGGGGTTGGATTCCTTGTCGTAAGTAAGGCCGCCGCCCATATTAGTGGCGGTGACGGCCAGGCGGTAGGGGATGTCGCCGAAATTGTAGGTCATTATGCCCACGTCCCCGGCGTAGCTTTTCGCCGAGTCGACTATGCTCGACTTGATATATTTAAGCGAGACGCCCACCGAGACGTCGATGTCTTTATCCGAGAATTCAAGTATGGCCTTGCTGTACGACAGGGTGAAAACCTGGTCGCGCGGGGTGAAGCTGCCCGACGGCATTATGCCGCCGGAGATATCCGTTTCCGTTATCGCGCCGATGTCGGTAAGCAGTACCGAGCCGGCCAGCACGGAGTCGTAGGAGAGGCGGTGCGCGTAGGCCGCGTACTGGTAGCTTATCTCCTCAAGGTACTGGGCGCGCATGAACACGGCGGAAAGCTTGGGGATCTGGACGAGGCCGGCCGGGTTCCAGTAGACGGCGGAGGCTTCGTCGCTTATGGCGGAATAGGCGCCGCCCATGGCCGCCGCCCTGGCCCCTGCCGCCAGGTTCAGGAAGTCGGCCGTGGTCGTGCCCACCGCTTTGTTCGAAAAATACCTGGGGTCCTCCGCGGCGAAAAGCGGCGTGGAAAAAGAGAAAGCCAGACCGGCGGCCGCCAGGGAGGCCGTAAGCACCGCTTTGGTGTAAGTCTTTTTCATAAACTTACCTTTCCACCGCCAGCTTGAAAACCTTTCTGCCTGACGTGGAATCCACCACAACGAGGTAGATGCCGCTGGCCACCAGGTAGCCGGACTTGTTGACGCCTTTCCAGATCACGACGCCGGTGGTTCCCGAGGTGGTTTCCCAGACCTTGTCTCCGGAGAGAGTGTAGATGCGCACTTTGGCGTTGGCCGGAATCTTGTCTATGGTCACGAAGCCCTGGCCGCGGTTGGGATAGAAAGGGTTGGGATAGATAAGCACGGAGCCTAGGTTCGAAGCCGCTACGCGTTTCATGATCTGGAACAGGCTGAAGTGGTTGAGCGTGGCTTTTATCGTGCGGTCGCCTACGCTGACCACCGTTTCCAGCGGCAGGCATTGCTGCGTGTCCGGGTTGTAGCGGGCCAGGACTATCTTGGCGGCGTTCGTAATGATATCGTTCTTGGTCGCGTCCGCGTCCTTGTCGAAATGCAGGGTGAAAGTTATCGGGCTCTGGGGCTGGGCGCCGTTCTCCGAGAAGATCTCCACCCCCACCGGGATCCCGCCGGGCAGGTAGCCGCAGTCGTTGCGGGTGGAGGAAGAGATGGCTATCGCTGTCTTCGAGGCGAAGGAGGCGGCCGGGATGTACATATCCACGGTGCGGTTATTCGGCAGGCTGCCGGAGATGGAAGCCGCCGCGTAAGGGTCGCTGGTTCCGCCGATGGCTCCGGATGGAGCGCCGGCGGGACCCGCCAGGGTAAAGGCGGCCGGGGCCCGCTTGCGGGCCGTCACGAGGTTCTCCCCGTTGCGGGCGGCCACGTCGAAGTAGTAGGTGGTGGAGGTGAGCAGGCCGTTCACGAAAGCCGTATTGTCGGTGAGGTGGCGGGCGAACTCGACGGGAGTCGTTATCGGATCGGAGAAATTCTCGTTAGTGGAGCTGCGGATCTCGTAGATGGTATCTCCCGAATTATTGTCGGTATCCCACTGCAGCCAGATCCCGGACATGGAAATATTCGTTGCGGTTAGGCTGGCCGGAACCTGGGCCAGAGTGTATTTAGAGCCCAGGTCCAGGGTCGTTCCCGCTTTGCCGTCTCCGTTGATAGGCGTGACGCGCAGATAGTAGCGGATATTTGGCGACAGCGTAGTGAAAGAGTAATAGTTGTTCGTGGTCTCCACGGTGGTGGGAGCGGCGAAAGTACTGTCGAGCGAACCCGTCAGCCTGTAGACGGTCCAGGTGGAGTTGCCGTTGGTTATCCAGTTGGCGTTAATGCTGCCGGTGCTTACATTGGTATATATGTTGGGCGTAGCGGGAAGCGCCGCCACCGTTAGCGTAAAGACCGGAGCCGCCCAGGAAATGGGGCCTCTGATGGGGCCGCTTCCTTCCGCGTCGTTGACCGCGTTGACGGCGGCCTGATACCGCCTGTTGGCTGAGAGGCCGGTCTGTGAAAAATTGTTGGCGGTGGCCGAGCCCAGGAAGACAGGGGTCATGCTGCCCGACGTGATATCGTATACCTCGTAGTAAGTGGCGCCGAGCGCTACATCCCAGGACCAGTTGATGGTAGAGCTGCTCAGGGCCTCCCCGGTAAAGTTATTTACCGCGCTTACCGTTATGGTGGTGGCGTAGTTTGTGAAGTCCGAAATAACACCGGCGCCGTTCTTGGCCCTGACGCGGAAGTCGTACTTTTGATTGGCGGAGAGCTGTGCTATTACGGTGGAAGTGCTGGTGTAATTTACACTGAAAGGGACCGGCGTGGAAATATCCAGCGTGCTGGAGAATTTAGGCGTCTTGGTCGGGGACATGGAAACTTCGTAGGTCGTGATCTCCGAGTTTTCGTTCCGGGCCCATTCCAGCGCTGCGGTTTCGAAACTGGCGGCGGTTATGTTGAGCGGGGTGGGAATGGCTGCCAGAGTATAGTAGGTGGCGGATTTTGAAAGCGCCCCTGTGCCTCCCTGGTTGTAGGCCGACACCATTATCGAAGCCGGGGTGTTGGGAACCAGGCCGGTCTGGGTGTAGAAGACGGTGTTCGAATCGTTGAAGAAAGCCACTGTGGTTATGAACACGTTGTCCGTGGATGAATATACATTGTAGCCTTCAGCGGCCGTCACATTCCCACGGGTCCAGGACCAGGTAATCGAACTTACGCCAAGAACGGTGCCGGTGGCGACGGATGGGGTTCCGTCAGGGCGGGGTATGGTCACCTGTACGGTGCGGCCGTCGGAGAAGACGCCGTTGGCCGCCACGCGCATATGATACCAGCCGTGTGGGAGTTCAGCGGAGACTGAGGGCATTATTATGGTTATAGATGAAAGGGTCTTTTCCCAGTTGGTATTAGTCCCGCCGTACAGGGAGTATATCCTTGTGGAAATGTCCGTCATGAAGCTGCTTTGGTTGTCTATCTGTTGTATATATACACGCGGGTTACTGTACGATGAATTTCCAACCCCCGCGCCGCCGCCTGAGGCTTCTGTGATGCCGTGGAAATTAGAGGTGCCGCTGAGCAGTGTGATGGTAGACCCCAGGTCAAAAAAAGTTGTGCTGGTAGAGATGGAGGGCTGACGCTGGACCACGGTTTCTAAGCCCTGCTGGTCAGGTATGTAGGTAAAATAAGAAACATCGGTTGAGTCAAGGTACTTGTTCCCATCAAAACCGCCGATATTAATGAGGTTGCCGTCGGCGGCCAATATAGTGGTGTGGCTGGTTCGTTTGCCCATAGTCCCCTGGTTCTGCCAGGTGCTGAAATCCACGTCGAACCCCTCGGCGAATCCGCGTGAAACACTGGGGCCTTCTCCACCGCAAATAAGCACTTTTCCATTAGGCAGCACGGTGCTAGTGTGATTCGCACGCGTTGTGAGCATATCGTTCCCTGCCCCTGTTGCAGGGAAATTGGTCGTATATGTCCAGTTTGTGCCGTCATATATTTCAGCCGATTTCAAAGGTTGCGATCCGTTAGAGCCGCCGGTGACAAGGACCCTTCCGTCTTTCAGCAGGTTGGCCGAATGGGCATACCTGCCCATGATAAGGCTGGCTGGGCCATTGCTCCATTGCCTGGTAGGCGGGTCATAAATCTCTACATTGTTCAGTGCTCCGAATCCGTACACTCCTCCTGCCACCAGCACCTGGCCGTCTTTTAGCAGGGTTGCTGTATGCTGTGCCCGTGCGGTCCCCAATAAATCCTCAATTACCTGCCATTTGGCCGCGGAGGTTATGAATATCTCCGATGTGTTGGAGTAGGCCGTGCCGGAACTGCCGGCTACCATAAGCACGTTGCCGTCAGGTAGAAGGGTCGCGGTATGGTTCATGCGGGGTTCACTCATAGGCGCTGTGGGGACGAACCTGTGAGTTTCTGGGTAGTATATTTCGGCGGTGTTGACGGATGCTGTGGACGCACCTGTGGTTCCTCCGGCTAAAAGGACGTTCCCGTTGGGTAACAGGGTGGCTGTGTGGGCCGCCCGGGGAGAACCCATCGATCCTACATATCCCCATTTGCCTGAATTCAGGAGTTCGCAGGTCTTCAGCGTCCGTGCTCCGTCCGTGCCTCCGCATGTAAGAATATCTCCATCGGGCAGGAGGGTGCTTGTATGCGCGGCTCGTTTCGAATTGAGTGCCGGGCCCGCGTTCCAGCCCGTGTTTTGAAAAATATAAGCCGTACTCTCAGGTATCGGGTCGAATCTCCTGGTGCCTCTGAGGCAGTACGTGCCGGTGCTGGCCTCGCAATTCCGTCCTCCGATATCTACTATATCCCCAGCTGGTGTCAGCAGGTCGTTGTGATCGAATTTGGGGGTGGACATACCCGGTTCGCCGTTATTTGAGATAACTACTGTTTTGCTAAAATCCCATATGCCCTGTGACGGGTCATATCCTAGATCGTCGGAAAATATCATTTCTCTTACCACGACTGTCGATATATCCGCGAGAAATGTGATAGGGGTCTTTTTTGTTGCAAAAATTTTTACTATATCGCCGGTGCACTTCATATCCAATCCCAATGAATCCAGGCTCTGTCCGGCTGCATTAATGCCGGAGGTCAGGTTGTAATCGGTGGTGTTTGATATCATTCCGCCGACCAGTGTAAACGCGACGTTGTTCGCTGTCACCTTTCCGTTCGTTACTATTCCCGTTGTAAAATTAGCTATGCCAGTGGTGAGATTCACGGAATAGAGTGCAGCGGAATTTACAAAACTGCCTCCGGTAATCTCGGCGTAGCAGGCCATTCGCGAGCCCTCATATATATCAGGGACAGACACTGTGAGATTATTAATCGTCATCACGGATGTCGAGATCAGATCACCGCTGTTTGAGGGTGGCACCGGGTTGGCAAAGTTGAGTGAAGAACTCGCGAACTTGGCGCCGGAGGATGCACTGGCGGTGATATCAGCGTAAACTACGCGGGCCCCGGTTCCCAATGTCGGCGCGGGGACGTTGAGAAGTGTGTCCAGCCATCCTCCTTCTCCCGTATTCTCGTCTTTTATAATAGGGAACCCGTCCAGGGTCATAGTTGTTCGTCCGAGATAAAATTCGGTGTCCCCGATCTTAAGGTTAGGATCTGCTTTGTCGGGTGGCAGGGAGAAGTAGAAGTTGCCGTTTATTATGCGTCCTGTAGCTTTGCGTGATAGCTGCACCTTATAGTAAAGATTTATAACCCCGCCGGTCACGTAAGCGGTTCCGGCTGTGGCTGAGGGGGTCAGTTGTAGGTCAATTGAGTTCCCTATTGGCACATATGAGTTTCCGCTGACATAAGAAACCGGGATATTGCCATGGCCGCCGGTCAATCGAAGGCTTGAATCCCCCCTGAGCGTTGCTCCGTGACTGGTATTTCGGTAAGGCATAACATCATAATCTTTGCCGGAAAGGGCGACTCTGGCACCGTATGGGTCGAACATCTCAACACTCTCCAGATAGCCTTTAGTTCCCTGGTTCTGTGCCAGTTTGGCAGCAGGAGAATCCTTTGAGGACAAGTCCTCTTGATCAACGGCGTTGATGCCGCCAGCGATGATTACATTTCCATTGTTCATGACGGTCGCCGATTGCCCTGCCCTACCTTCAAGAAGGGCTGCGGCCGGCCGCCATGCGTTAACTTCAGGTACGAAAAGCTCGTTCGTGGGAAGATATATGAATCCGCCGCTGTAGGCTAAGCCGCCAGAGGCGAAGACGTTCCCATTGGGTAGCAGGCTTGCCGTATGTCCCATGCGCGGGCTGGTCATTTGGATGAAATTGGCAAAAGTGTCGGTCGCAGGGTTGAAAAGTTCGCACGTGGCGGTTATGGCTGAGGCTGCCCCGGTCTGGCCGCCGCAGATCATGGCCTTGCCGGAGTTGGACCCCTTGCTGAGAAGTGTTGAGGAATGTGCCCCTCTCGCGGAGGTCATAGCAGCTACGCCTAAATAGGTCCATGATTTAGTTAGAGGGTTGTATATCTCCGCGCTTTGTAGCGGGGTCCCGTTGTTAAATCCGCCTGCAACCAATACCCTGCCGTCTGAAAGCAAAGTAGCGGTGTGAGATGAACGGGCGGTCGTCATGACGCCTCCGGAACCCCATGCCGCCGCGGAAGTAAAATAAATTTCGGCGGTAGCCGTCGGAGTGTTAGGGTTACTTACCACACCACCTATGACCATGAAGTCGCCGTTGGGGAGCAACACGGTGGCCTGGCTATGTCTAGGCAGAAGCAACGCCCCCGCGTCGGGCAGGAAAGAAGCCAGAGCGAGGACCAATAAAGGAAGGACTTTTCTAAAATTCATATAGCGCCCACGAATAGTCTACAAAAAGCCTGTTACAGGATTGTTAACAAAATTTGAACTTTAGCTAGTTCACGCTTATCAGGGAGTCGCCGGTGGGTGCTTTGGGTTTGCCCGGGTCCAGTTTCTTTTTGCCGTCCACGGTGAAATGGTAGGGGTAGGTGCCCGGCAGGATATAGACGTCGGTTTTCCAGACGCCGTCTTTCTTCGTCATCTTTTTTTCTTTCCAGGAGGTAAAGCTGCCGGCTATCAGCACGGATTTGGCTTTTGCGTCCTTGTATTCGAAAGCTGTTTTTACGGCTTTTGTCTTATCGGCGTCGCCTTTGGCGGGAGAGGCAGTTCCTTTAGCGGCTTTGGCTTCTTCTCCTTCATCTTCTTTGTCCGCTTCGTTCATTTTGGCTATAGCCGCGGCCCTGGCGGCGGACGCGTCCGCTTCTTCTTCCTGCGCGACGGGCAGGGGTACCGGTTTCACCTCGATAGCGTCGCCGGAGAAATGCAGGGACATGCGCTCATAGATGGAATAGCCGGCAAAAGCCATGACGGCCAGGCTGATAAGCGCCGCGGCCGCCCAGAATTTTTTAGATTTTGTCATCGAATTTATTAATTACTCTTCTCTTAATCTTCTTTATCAGGCGAGCGTCAGCGAGCTTCCCGGATAAATCCCCAATCCCCTCTTCTCTTAAGCGGGCGACACGCGAGCGTCAGCGAGCTCTCCCCATAAGGAAGATTCCCATCGCCTACGCATAATGTGGCTATGGGAAAATAATGAAACCGCACTAACGCTGAAAAAGCGGGCGATGGGAATCGAACCCACGTCTAATGCTTGGGAAGCACTCGTACTACCATTGTACGACGCCCGCGTTATTCTGCCGTTAATAAAAAGAACTGTATAAGAAACTAATACCTTTAAATTTTACCTAAAACAATCGTCTATATCAATATTATTATTGTTTCGGCACATTCAAGGTGCTAGTGCAACAAAACGGTTAAAGACTTCTGCCGGTGTCTTAAAGCCCAGACACTTTCTGGGCCGATTGTTAAGCCAACGTTCAATCTCTGCGATGCGCTCCTCCGATATCTTAGCGAAATCGGTTTTCTTTGGCAAAAACCGCCTTATCAGTCCGTTCGTATTTTCTACCGTTCCTTTTTCCCAACTGTGATATGGCTCGCAAAAATATGACCGCGTACCAATTGCCTCATTAAGCTTACCGTGCTCAATGTTCTCCAAACCGTTATCGTAGGTTATGCTCCGCCTCAGCCCTTTTGGATAACCTTTAAGAATATTCTCTAGCGCCTCTCGTGATTGGACCGCCGTCTTGTTCTCCAGCTTCCTTATTCTGGTCAGTCTGGATGTCCGCTCCGCGCAAACCTGAAGGGCTTTCTTGCTTGCCTTGGACACCATAAGGTCCGCTTCCCAGTCTCCAGGCTCCTTTCTCGTCTCAACCGATTCTGGTCTGTCTTTTATCGAAACTCTGTCGGGGATTCTTAATCCTTTACTGCGGCCAGAATGTTTCGGATAGCGCTCCTTATGCGCCCTGGGCAGATATCCGATCAAGTGCGGCATTGAGGAATACAGCCACTGATAAATAGCCTCATGGCTTATCACAGCCTTATCCCCGTTTTCCTCTTTTAGCCTGCCGGCTATTATCTCAGGCGACCAGCCTTCCATAATCAGCCGCTCTATATCGTGTTGCAAAGCGTAGGTCTTCAAGCGTTTACACTTATGTTCTTCGGCCTCGCGCCGTTCTGCTCGCTCTTGGGCTTTGTGCGGCAGATAGGTGCCATGGGCTTTGTTCCGTTTGAGCTCCCTAGAAAGGGTTCCTATATTCCGGCCAAGCTTCTCGGCTATTTCTCGCAGTTTCCAACCTCTGCTCCGCAATACGGCCAACTTATCCCGCTCTTCTTTCGTTAGATGCGTGTAGTTCATACCTGCCTATTATTCTACAGCAGGTCTTGTTATTTTGTTGCACTAGCGATTTGAACTCGTGTTCTTTATAAGATTCAGGAATTCTTCCCTTACTTTGTTGTCGGTACGGAAGACGCCAAGCATGGAGCTGGTGGTGGCGAAAGAGGTCTCGTTCTTGACCCCGCGCATGCTGACGCAGAGGTGCTCCGCCTCCATCACTATCCCTACCCCGCGCGGCTTGAGTTCCTTGAACAGGGTGTCCGCTATTTCCACGGTAAGCCGCTCCTGCACCTGCAGGCGGCGGGCGAAGGCCTCCACCAGCCGCGGGATCTTTGAAAGGCCCACTATGCGTTTGTTCGGGATATAGGCCACGTGGGCTTTGCCGAAGAAAGGCAGCATATGATGCTCGCAGAGCGAATAAAAAGCGATATCTTTCACTATCACCATCTCGTGGTATTCGGCCTTGAAAAAGGCGCCGTTGAAGACCTTTTTCATGTCGGCGTTATAGCCGGAGGTTATTTCGCGCAGGGCCCGCGCCACGCGCTGCGGGGTTTTCTTCAGGCCTTCCCTGCGCGGGTTCTCGCCCAGGGCGTTAAGGATCTGCAGTGCTGCCGTTTCAAGCGGGTCTTTCATATTGATAATTTTACTAGTTTTGAAAGCATAAAAAAATCCCCCGCCCGGGGCGGAGGATCTTTTCGCCGATCGAACCGGCTTTCTTTCCGGCTTACTGCGAAGCGATATACAGCCACTTGCTGGAAGCGGCGAGGTCGCGCGAGGCCGCGCGCAGGTTCTTTACGTCGGCGGAAAGCTTTTCGACCGCGGCCTTCTCGTCCAGGATCTGGGTCAGCTTTTTGCCGCGGACCTTCTTGCCGCCCTTCGAGGAGACGGCGTCGCGCATGGAAGCTTTCTTGTTCTTGGCGGCCAGCTGCGCCACCAGGACGTTCACCTGGCCCACCTTGCGGTTGACCTTGCGGCTGTAGCTGAGGATGGTGTTGGTGTAGTTCGACAGGGTGGAGCCGGGCTGGATGGAGGAGAACTCCGTCTTGTTGAGGGAGGAAATGTGCTTGAGGTTGCCGGCTATCGTCTTCAGGCTGACGCCGAGGGCCGCCAGGTCTTCCGCCCCGGCGGGGCCGCTGGAGGAATCCAGGGTCTCGAGGGCCTCGTCCAGGTATTCGTCCTGGCGCACGAGCTTAAAAAGGATATCTTTGAATTCTTTGATCTTGCCGTCCTGCTGTTTTACCGAAGGCGTCTGGACGAGGACCGTCTTTTCCGCGGTGTCCGCAAAAGCCAGGCCCAGGCCAGCTATAAGTATGAGCCCCGCTGAAAGTATGGATCTGTTTTTCATTATTGTCCTCCGTCCTGTAGATATAGTCTACCTTCCGGAGGGAGGAACCGCATGGGCCATGCGGCTGCATTCATAAATAAAAAAGGCCTACGCCGGCGTAGGCCTTTCGGGTAACCCATGTTTTTTACCCCATACCCTTCAGGGCTTTCAGGGCCTGTTCGCGGGTTTTTATCTTCCCTTCGAACTGCAGCAGGTGAATTTTTTCCAGGAGCTCCCCCACCTTCGGGCCTTCAGGTATTTTAAGCGCTTTTATCACGTCGTTGCCGTCTATCAGCCTGGCCGAGCGGGACTTCATGTTCTTCTTGATGTAAACCCTGAAGAGCTGGTTGAGCACCTGCATGTAGCGCAGGGTCTTCTTCGGCGAATTGTAGGGCAGGCCGGCGGGGAGCGGCGCCGGCGGGTTCTGGAGCTTCCTCCTCATCTCTTTGAGCTGGCCGGAGGAAATATAGCTGGCATGGTCCGCCCAGGAAAGCGCGAGCAGCGGGATGGTATATTCCCCCATCGTCCTGAAGAAGCGGAACATCGCCCTGTCGGAAATGATATCGTTGGCGGCCAGATTGCCGGGGCGCAGATGCGTGCCTATTATCTTCGAGACCAGCCGGATGTCCTCGCGGGAAAAGCGCAGCTGCTCCATCACCTTCTCCGCCATCACCGCGCCGAATTCCTCGTGGCCGAAGAAGCGCAGGCGCCCCTTTATCATTGCGGCCTTCGGCGGCTTGGCTATATCGTGCAGCAGGGCCGCGAACTTCAGCGTGCGCGGGGCCGGCAGCAGCTCCGCCACTTTTTTGTATTCAGGCAGGTAGGCGGGGAGGTTCTCGAAAAGGTGGTCCATGCGCTCTACCACCAGCAGAGTGTGCTTGAGCACCCCGCCCTTGCCGTAGTAGGCGGTGGCGCAGGTTTCCTGGGCCGCCAGGTCGGGGAAAATGGCGGTTAGCAGCCCGTGCTTGTGCATCAGCGCCAGCCATTCGTGGGAGACCGGGCTTTCGAAAAGCCGCAAAAGCTCTTCCCGCACGCGCTCCTGGGCGGTGGAGGCTATCAGGGCGGCGTGCTTTTTCACGGCTTTAAGCGCGTCAGGCGTCACGCTGAAATCAAGCGCGGCGGCCACTCGGAAGGCCCTAAGCAGGCGGACCGGGTCATCGGTGAAGATCCCCTCGGAAACCGGCCTGACTTTTTTTGCGGCCAGGTCTTTAAGTCCCCCGGCCAGGTCTATAACTTTCGCCTTGTCTAGGCGCAGCCTGAAAGCCCCGGTTTTTTTATCCGCGGTAAAAACCGCCGAAGGAGTAAGCTTATAGGCCAGGGCGTTTACCGTGAAGTCCCGCCTGTCCAGGTCGGATTCCAGGTTGCCGCCGACAAAGGGCATAATGTCGAGCTGGCAGAACGGGGCCTTGCGCTGCGCCAGGCGGAAGATCTGGGCTTCTTCGTCGAGCGGGAAGCAGGACGCGTCCAGCTTGCGGGCCAGGCGCCGGGTTTTCGCCTTGAAATCCGCGGAGGGCGGCGCCGCCAGGTCGATGTCTTTGAAGGGGCGCTTGAGGAGAGCGTCGCGCAGAGCCCCCCCTACCAGGTAAACTTCTTTGAAGATGCCGGTTATGTCGGCTGTTAGGTTCATTGATATGCCTTACTTTCTGAGTTCAATTATCGGTCTGCAGCTCCGCCATTACCGCGCCGGCCCGCTTTTCAAGCTCGAGCCTCAGGAGCTCGCGCTTCAGCACTTTCTGCAGGGTGTTCTTGGGCAGGGCCGCCACGACTTCCACGTCGCGGGGGCGCTTGTACGGGTCCAGGTGCGCCCGTATATATTTCATCACTTCGGATTTATCCAGCGGGAGCCCGGGCCTGGCGACGCAGAAGCATTTCATCGTCTCGTTGCCGGTCCCGTCGGGGATGCCGATCACGGCGTTCTCGAGCACCTTCGGGTGCGCGTTTATCACCTGTTCGATCTGGGCCGGGAAGACCTTGAGGCCCTTCACTATCACCATATCCTTCTTGCGGTCGCGGATGAACAGGAAACCGTCGGTGTCGAGCACTCCGATATCGCCGGTCCTGAGCCAGCCGTCCTGGGTGAACAGCTCCTTCGTGGCGTTGTCGTTATCGTGGTAGCCCCGGGTTATGTTGGGGCCCTGCACGCAGATCTCTCCCTCCTCTCCGTGCTTGAGGTGGTTCCCGTTCTCGTCCACTATTTTAATAGTGACGCCGCGGATGGCCTTGCCTACCGAGCCGCGCTTGTTCGATTTCGGCGGGACGATGGTGACTACCGGGCTGGTCTCGGTAAGGCCGTACCCCTCCAGGATCTGCAGGCCGAAAGCTTTGTGGAAGTGCTGGGAGATAGTGTGGTTGAGCGGCGCCGCGCCGGAAAGGCAGAGGCGGACCCGGCGCAGGCTCCAGAACCGGAGGAAGAATTTCTTGAGGCCTTTGGCCTCCTTGGCCAGCACGCCGAAGATCTGCGGCACGGCTATCAGTACGCTTACCCCCTCGCGGCCCATTGCCTGCAGCCAGAGCTTGGGCGGGGTGATGTTCTTTACGATCAGCGTCTTGGAGCCGAGCAGCATCGGCGTTATCACGTTGCCGGTCCAGGAGAAGGTGTGGAACATCGGCAGGAGCGCCATGAACACGTCTTTCCGGGTCGGTTCCAGGGTGTGCATGGCGGCCCTGGAGTTCTCTATCATGTTGTGGTGGGTCAGCAGCACGCCCTTCGGGTGGCCGGTCGTGCCGGAGGTATAAAGTATCGTGGCTACGTCGTGCTCGTGGGCCGCCGTCCTGGCGGCATGCGGGACGTGCTCCAGGGAAGGCCAGAACTCCGTCACCCCCTCAACGCCGCAGGGATCGGCGGAGATGATGAACAGGCCGGGGAGCTTCTTCTTTACCGAGGCATATGTTTTAATGAATTCTTTTTCGGTAACGACTCCCTTGCAGGCGGAATTCTCCAGGATGAAGCAGATCTCCTCTGCCTTGGAGACCAGGAAATTTATGGGCACGGCCACCGCGCCGATCTTTACCAGGCCGAAATAGGCTATCACGAACTCCGGCGAGTTGCGCAGAACTATGGCGGCGCGGTCCCCTTTGCGGAGGCCCAGCCGCCGGAACAGGTCCGCGGCGCGGTCTACGGCGGAAAGGACCTCGGCCCAGGAAAGGCGGTCGTCCCCGGTCACGTAGGCGGAATCGCCCGGGTATTTGCCGGCGGTCTTCGCGAGGCAGGAATAAAGGTCTTTAGGCTCGGTCATGTGTTTTGGCGGGGCTTGGCGCGTGGTTTTATTGTAGATAATAATGAGCCGAGCGAAAACTTATTTGTCCAGCGGTATAAGCAGCTTCAGGCCTTTTTCGAGGCGGTGCGGGTTGGAAAGCTGCGGGTTGGCCGCCCAGATCTTCTCCCACTGTGAAAAATCGCCGTAATATTTGACAGCTATTTCGGCCATGGTCTCGCCTTCGCGGACGATGTGTACGGAGTAGCGACCCCCCTTGGCGCAGGGTCCGTCGCCGAAGAGGCACTCGAAGACCGCGTTAGTTTCCGCGGTGGCGTCCAGCGCGGCCGTGGAGATCATTATGGAGGGGGTAGGCGCGTTCTCTTCAAGCTCGGCCAGGAGGCCCAGCAGTTTGAGGTCCCGGTTCCCGGGCAGCAGCTCTTCCGCCCTGGCAAGCGCCGCGCGGGCCTGCGCGTACTGGCCCTGCTGTATATCCCCCTTGCCTTTTATCGCCAGGCAGTAGCCCAGTATTTCCTTCGCCCTGGAGTCCTTCGGGTTTTCTTTTATGGCCGCCGAAAAAAAAGTTATGGCGCTGTCCACTCTGCCTGATAGAAAAAAGCCGGCCCCTTTGTCCAGGGCGTCCTGCGCGCACAGCGGCCCCGCGGCTGAAAGCGTCAGGAACAGGAGGGCCGCGGAGAGTTTAATTCTTAGGCGCACCGGCCCCTCCTCCGAGTTTCTGCCTGGCTTCGGTGACGTCCACACCCAGCGGGGCGAATTTGTCCACGATGCGCTGCAGTATAAGGGCCTGCTCGTCCTTGTTGAGCTTTTCGGCAGCCGCTTTGGCGTAGAACCACTGCATGGTTTCCTTATAGAGGTCGGCGGCGCTGCGCTTTATCGTTTTCCCGCCTTTTAGCACCGTAATCCCTTCGTCCTCCGGCCTTGCCGAGAGCGAGTCGAATTTAATTTTCAGGCTGAGGCGGTGCGTCATTCCCAGGTCGCCGTAGGGGCTGAGCGCGTAATCCAGGCCTATGGCGCCGGCTTCGGCGCCGAAGCCCAGCGAGATGGCCGACATAGCGCCGAGGTAGCTCATGGCGGAGGTCTTGAAGCCGGCGCGCAGGGTAAGGCGGACGCCTTTTATGGGCGAGGGATAGAGATATTCTCCGCCGAAGTGGAGGCTGAGCGAGTCGTCGAAAGGCAGGCTGACGTCCGAGGTCAGCAGCAGGTTTTTGCTGTACTGCAGGGCGGCTCCGGCCCGGAGCGACATCGGCAGGGGGCAGGGCGTCTTTTCAAGGGTCAGGCCGGTGCCAAGGTTCTTAAGGGTCGCGCCAAGTTTCAGCTTGGGGGACATTTCGTACACCGCCCCGGCGTCCAGGGCGAAGGCCTGGGCGCTGGCGCTTTCTATCCGCTCCCTGATCACCTTGAAATTAGCGCCGACGGCGAGCTTTGGCTTGAGGCGCCGGGCATAGGAAAAGATCAGCGCCAGGTCGCTCGCGCTGTAGAAACCCTCGGTGTAGCCGTATTTGTTCCCGCGCTCTATGTCCCCGGTGCTCATCGAACCTACGCCCGCGCCTATTACGTAGGCGGGGCTGCGCCTTAAGGCGAAAGCGGCGTGTTCGGCATTGGTCCCGTCAAGCCAGATATTGTGACCGAAGGTTTCCTGGAGGCGCTTGATATAATTCAGGCCGGCGGGGTTCCAGTACAGGGCGTCCACGTCGTCGGCCGCGCCGGTGAAGGCGTCGCCCATTGCGGCCGGCCTGGCCCCCCAGCCCACCCGCAGGAAAGCAGCGGAGGAAGTCCCGGCGGCCCGCGCGCCGGCCGCGGCGGAGAGCAGGGCCGCCAGCAGGAGCAAAATGGTTAAGGGCTTCATTTGCATAGGGCTAACGGATCACGGAGAACTTGCCTTTTTTGGGCTCCCCGCCCGCTTTTATAAAGTAAAGATAGACGCCGGTGGCCACTTTACCGCCCGAGACGGTCTTGGTATCCCAGAGATAGTTGCCGGAACTGTCCGCGGTCGCCGACTTCTGAAAAACAAGCTGGCCGGCCAGGTCCACTATCGTCAGCTTGAAGGCCTGGTTCGCGCCGAGCCCGGCGAAAACAATTCCCTCTCCAAGGGTGGATTGGTCGAAGCTTCCGCCGCTGCCGGGGCGATATGGATTCGGATATACCTTAGCGGGGATGCCGCTGCCGCCGGCGCCGCCGCCTCCGCCTCCTCCGCCCCCGCTGCCTATGGCTTCTTTAACTACGGCGTATTTAACATTTATGGACTTGGAGAAGCCTGTGACGCTCTTTGCCGAGGTATTGACCAAAGATGTCACTCCGACCCAGCCCAGGACATCGTCCCAGTAGGCCAGCGAGAGCGAGGCGGCGGGGTAGGTCCCCAGGTCAGCGTCGCTGTAGCGCAGCTTTATGGAAGCGTTCACGGCCGGGGCGGAGGAGTTGGTCACTGAAAAATAAAGCGCTTCGCCAACCTGGCGCAGGTCTCCGGCGGCTACCGGCACGGTATAGATAGTTATGGTTTCCTGGTAAGGGAAAGAGCCGGCCGGGACGTCGACCGTCACCTCCCCGAGTTTCGTCATGGCGTTTATCGTATCGCCAAGCCCGGCGGCTATGGTCCTGCGCATCCTGGTGTACGCCAGGGTGGTGCTGGCCGCGGCTTCGCCGTTCGCATTTGTCACGGTGACCGTGGTCACGCCGAGGATCACGGCCGTGGACGGAGCGACGGAGAGCGTTATCTGGCCGGCCGACAGCGAGAGGGCGCCGGTGGAAATGGCGGTGTCCTGGAAGGAAACGGCGCTGTCAGACAGGAAGCCTTTGCCCGTGAACGTGACATTCGAGGTCTCGCCGATGTAGAGCGGAGAAACGGCCGTTATTTTCGGCGAGGCGTTATATTTAATGGTGAAATAATCGGAGTCGAGGCCGTTGTTGCTCTGGCCGGTTACTATGGCGTTGTCGTCTGCGTCCACCGCCACCGCGTTGGAAATGTCGGTAGACCCTCCGTCGTAGGACGCCGTGGAGATGACGTTGAGGTTCTGGTCGTATTTTATGGTGAAGTAGTTATTGGCCGATTGCCCGGTAACTATTATGTTGTCGCTGCCGTCGACGGCCACGCCGGTGGGAATATCCGTGCCGCCGCTGTCGTACACCGCGGAGGAGATCAGCTGGAGAAAACTGTTGTATTTCAGGGTGCAGTAGTTCTGGGTAGTCCCATCGTACTGCCTGCCCGTGACTATGATGTCGTTCCCGCTGTCCACCGCCAGGCCGGTGGCCCTGTCGTCGGCTCCGGCTGCGCCGTCCAGGGTGGCTTCGTAGAGCTTCCGCAGGTTGTTGTCGTATTTTACCACCAGGAAATTATTGCTGGCGGCCAGGGTGAAGCCGGCCGCTATCACGTTGTCGTTGTGGTCTATGGCAAGGGCGGAAGCCTCGTCGGCGTCTCCGCCGTCGTAGTAGGCGGTGGTGAGAGCGTTGAGCTCGGGGCTGTACTTTATGACGTGGAAATTTTTATTACTGGCCACTTCGGTGTAGCCGGCCACGAATATGCTGTTCTGGCTGTCGGTCTTTACGGCGGCCCCGGAGTCGAACCCGGCCCCGTCGTATACCGCGGAGGAGAGCAGCGCGGCGAAGTCCGGGCTGTATTTCAGGACCAGGTTATCCATGTTCCCGGAAGAGTTCATCTCTTCCCCTGCCACGATGATCCGCCCCTGTCCGTCCATGGCTATGCTTTTAGCCTTGCCGCCGGTGAAGTTGGGGGTGAAGAACTGCTGCGCGGAGGGGCTGAGCACCAGGGTCTTGCTGTACTTCTGGGAGAGATATTTGGTGTTGTTGCTGCTGTTCCCCGTGAGGAAAATATTCCCGCCCGCGTCGGCGGAGAGGGCGTAGGCTATGTCGGCCGAGCCGGAGTCATAGGCGGCCGAGGAAAGGACTATCATCGACGGCGCGGCGGCGGAGGCCGCCGCGCAGCAGGCGATGATAAGTCCCGTAATGAATATTTTCCCCTTCCTCATCCTTTTCCCTCTCCCGTTCACCGATCCTCGATTCCCGACTCCCGATTTTCTTCAGCCGTTCGCCGGGTAAGCCTGCGCGAGCAGCTTGACGCGCTTTATAAGTTCGTCGTTTTCGTAGGGTTTCGTCAGGTAATCGTCGGCGCCGCGCTCCAGGCCCTGCGCGCGCTCGCTCATGCCTTTGCGGGCGGTGAGGAGCATGACCGGCATTTCTTTGAAGCGCTCGTCGGCGCGGATGAGGTCCAGGAGCTCGAGGCCGTCCATCTCCGGCATATTGATGTCCAGCACGGCCATGTCCGCCCCGCTTTTTTTCAGGGCCTCCCAGGCCAATTTCCCGTTGGGGAAAGATGAAACGTTATAGCCGGCGGAACTGAGCACCATTTCCGTCAGGTCCCTGAGT
Organism: Elusimicrobiales bacterium; assembly: GCA_028713125.1. Taxonomy (GTDB): domain Bacteria; phylum Elusimicrobiota; class Elusimicrobia; order Elusimicrobiales; family UBA9959; genus UBA9959. Next base: position 668,612 of record JAQTOU010000002.1, read on the forward strand.
TCGTCGTCATCGTCCGCGATAAGTATCCTCATATTATAATTCTCCTGGTTCGGTCTGGACTTACTGTGCTGCCTTAATGCCGGCGCCCTGGTCCCTGGCCATGACTTCCGCCAGAGGGGCGGACGGGGCGCTTTTTTTGCGTATCAAGATCTCGACCCTGCGGTTGGCCGCCTGCTGCTCCGGGGTGTCGTTCGGGCCGAGAGGGCTGAATTCCCCGTGGCCGGACGCCACGAAAAGGTCCGGGCTGTTCCCCTCTTTTACGAGGAAATCTATGACGCTGATGGCGCGGTACAAGGAAAGCTCCCAGTTAGAGGAGAAATCCCCGCCGTAGAACACGGGGGCATTGTCCGTGTGCCCGTCCACCGTCACCAGGTAGCGGCTGTCGAGTTTCTTTATGCTGGCCGCGAATTTCTGCATGGTAGGGAGCGCCGAGTCCTTAAGTTTAGCCACGCTCAGGTCAAATACCACCGAAGAGGGCAGGGTGACCTTTATCCCGTCATCGAGCACTTCCACTTTCACGTCCTCCATTTCTTTCAGGTCTTCCTTTACGGTCTGGGCTATGCTCTCGTTGCGCTCCTCGTTCTTTTTTTTCAGCCTTTCGGAATAGTCGGCGTATTCTATAAGGAAGAAAATGCACAGGATCGTCATCACGCCGATATACGGCATGATGTAGGCGCTCATGGCTCCCGACATGTCCAGCGATTTTTTTTTCATCCTTGTCGATTACTTTTTCAGCACCAGCTTGATCTCTATCCGCCTGTTTTTGGCGCGGTTCGCGTCGCTGTCGTTAGGGGCCGCCGGCATGAACTCTCCGTAGGCGCTGGCCGAGAGCCGCTCCGGGGGAAGGAGCCTTTCCCGGGTAAAGAACTGCAGCACCTGGAGCGAGCGGGCGGCCGAGAGCTCCCTGTTCGAATAATAGGGGCCGAGCCCCGTGGAGCGCGCCATGGCCAGCTGCCAGCGCTTAAGGCCGGGGGGCGCGGTCTGGGTTATCGGGACGTCGTCTGTGTATCCTTCGACCGTCAGTATATAGCGCGTGGGCGCAAGCGTATGGCCGACATTCGTCAGCACTTCCCGCGCAGCGTCCTTCAGTTTCGCCTGGCCCGATTCGAAAAGCACCTGCTCCGGGAGAACGATGCGCAGGTCCTTGTCGCTCAATTTAACTCCGGAAACACCCGCTATTTTGGCGAGCTTGTTCCCGGTCTCCGTCATGGCCTTCGCCGCGGCCTCTTTGTGGTAGATGGCGGAGGAAACCCCTTTCATATAATCCCTGAACTCCTGCTGGGTCATGCCTTTCTGATACGCTATCAGCACGCTGGCGAACAGCATCATGAAAAAAAGGGCCTCGTTCGTGATGAGGTCGCTGTAGACCGTCATCCAGACGACCGGGACGTTCAGCTTCTTTTTCTTTACGGCCATTCTTTAATTGGCGGCGCGAGCGCCTTATTCCTCTTTCCTGAGATGGGCGGCCACGTGCTTCTCCAGCTTGCGGCGCAGCACGAGAGGGGGCTCCTCTTTCTTGAAGGCCAGCAGCCCGAGCAGGATGAGCTGCTTGCCGAGCAGTTCTTTATTGCTGTAGTTCTCAAGCTTGCCGGCCGTGGGCAGCGCTATGAAGTTCGCGACGAAGATGCCGTAGAAGGTCGTAACGATGGCCACGGTCATGGCGGCGCCCATGGCCTTGGGGCTGTCCAGGTAGCGAAGGACGCCGAGGATGCCGATGAGGGTTCCGAGCAGGCCGTAAACCGGGCCGTAGCCGCCCGCGGCCGCGAAGGCCTTTTGCACCTGCTGGTGCCGCTCCATCATGAATTCCATGTCTTTCTCCATGGTTTCCTTTATGGCGTCCTCGTCCCATTCGCTCAGTATCAGCTTGACACCGGCTTTAAGGAACTTATCGTCTTTGACGGTGTCCTCGGCCAGTGAGTCGACCCCCTTGGACTTGACCGAGCCGGCGAGCTCGCAGAGCCGCTCGATCACGGCCCGGGGCTTTGTGATCTTCTGCGGGAAGAACGTGAGGAAAAGAGAGCGCGGGGTGTCTTTCATCACGTCCAGCGGGAACGTCATCAGGGTGGAGGCTATAGTTCCCCCGACTACCAGGATAAAAGAGGGTTTATCCCAGAGAAGCCCCATGATGTCTCCGGCGGCCATGGAATACCAAACGCAGCCTACGCCGAGAAGCAGTCCTAGTATAGTTGAAAGATCCACTTTATGTCTCCTTTATCTTTTCCACCGTTTCGTCTTAAGCGGGGCTCTGTTTTTCCTCGGGGGCGTCCGCCGGGCCGGCGGCCGGGATATCAGCGGAAGCCTCGACCGCCCTCTGCTCGGATTCGGACGGCTTTTTTACGTCGGCCAGGGGAAGTATCAGGCCTTTTGCCGCAAGCGCGGTCACAGCGTGAAGTATCGTAAGCTCGGAGTCGTTGCTGTCCCCGGTCATCAGCATGTTCTGCATGCGCGCCGCCACCAGGTCGCGGATGGCCGGCCCCAGGGCTTCGGCAAAAGCTTCGGCCGTGTTCTTATCGCAGTTCTTGAGGCAGCGGGCGAAAGATTCCGCGCCGGCCTTGCGGAAGACCCTGCGGATGGACGTCTCGTCGTAGCGCAGCAGGTCCTCGAACCTGAAGAAGCGGGTCGCAACGTTGGCCGCGAAGGCCTCGTCCCGTTCCTTTATGAAGGAGAGCGTGCTGTCCTGCGACTTTTTATCCATTATCTGCATCAGGTTGCCGAGGCGCGCTTCGCCGCCGAAACTGCCCGCCATCTTGTCCTTGATGCGGCTCAGCAGGTCCTTTATCTTTTCCGGCTCGACGAACTCGCGCTTGAGGTACTGCGCCAGCACCTCTTCCATCTTGTACCTGGGGATGGCCGCGAAGGCCAGCTTCTGAGGTATGCGCTGGACCACCTTGGCTATGACTTCAGGGGACTCGTCGTGAAGGATGAGCATCAGGTCGTCCACGTTATCCTTGGTGACGTATTTATCGAGCGGCATATTCTCGCCCGAATCGAAAGTGAGCACCGACGCCGCGCCGCCGCCGCCGGCGATGTTCAGCGCGCCGGTCATGGTCGTTTCATTCCCGATGTCGTCCGTCCCGCCTCCGGCAAGCGTAATTTCGCCTCCTCCCCCGCCTTTGACCTCAACTGCTTTCCCCCCCGCCGCGGCCATAGCCGCCAGGTTCTCGTTAAGGCGCTTCAGGAAACCCCTGAACGGCCCGTAGAGGAAGACGGCCAGAACCAGCAGACAGACGAGTACCACTATGGCGGAGATATCTATCGCGCGTGAGGCCTTCTCCGCGGGCGCGCTCTCCAGCGAGATAGTGTCACCCAGTTCGGAGTCAAGGCCCATTGCGTCCGAAACCAGCTTTTTGATCTTTGTTTCCTGGTCCTTGGTGACCTGCTTTCCTACGATGATCCAGATGTTCACGCTGGCTACGCCCAGGCGCACCTGCTTCTTGGCCGCCTCCGCGGCTTTTATCGCCGTGTTATCTTTTGTCATCGAGGTCGCGGCCGGCACCCCGGGCAGGATCAAGTCTTCTTTTTCGTCCCATTTTCTTACTCCGCCCTGGTCCGCCTCGGTTTTTTTTACCTGCACGTTTACTTTCGCCGCTACCGCGATATCCTTGGTGTTAAGGTAGGAAGACAGCATGGAGCGAAGTCTTTCCTCTATCTGGGCCTCGAGCGCCACCTTCCCGCGCAGGGCGTCGACAGACTGGCCCGCGGCGGGTCTGTAAGCTGCAAGCGGCGCGACCGCGCACAGCAGCGCTATTGTAAAGTATTTTTTTATCTTCATATTTTCTCCGCCACGATAAAATACGGCGGCGCCGGCGGGATAAATGTCCCGCCCGACGCTGCCGCCCCGCTTAATTCATCTTCATGAATGAGAGAACTTCCTTGTTGTTCGGGTCAAGTTCCAGAACCTTCTCCCAGTTCTTCTTCGCCACATCCTTCTTTTCCATGGCCCAGTAAGCCGAGCCCATGCGCGTGAGGGCCGGGATATTTCCCGGCTCCAGCTGGAGCACCCTCTGCAGGGTCCCTATTGCCTGTATGTAGCGGCCTGTCCTGATGAAATCCAGGGCGTCCTGCAGCAGCTGGTCAATGATCGTTATATCAGGGAGTATCCGCATCCCCGAGGCCGTCTCCGGGAACTCCCGCGCCACAATATTATACAACCTTGTCAGCGCGGTGTCTTTCGGCCATTTCTGGTGGGCGTAGGTGATATAAAGCACCGAGTCGGTGTTCCTGTCGAGGAAGCGGCTTACCGCCTTCCGGACCAGGTCGTCCTTGTCCGTCGGCGCCGTCGCGTCGGGGATTATATCCGCGATGGCCGATGCCTTCGCGTACGAGTCCTTGACCTCCTGGTTCTTTATCAGTAGCTCGTCGGCTTTCTTGAAGTTCCTCTCGGCGTCCTTATAGGCGCCGCGCTTCATGGCGGCCCCGGCCGTCAATATAAGCTGTTCAGCCCTGAGGATATCGCCCTTGGTAGGCTCGGTCCTGACCGGTTCAGCGGGCGTTCCGTCCCCCCCGCCGCCGGCGCCGCCTTTCCCGTCCTTCCCGTCCATCCTGCTTTCTTTGTTCTTCCTGTCGGCCATGGGGCCGCGCGCCTCTCCCCAGGCGACGACGACGCCCAGCTGGTGGGAGCCCATGGTCCCGGAAATGCCGCTCAGCGGGTAAACGAAGGAATAGTCCACGCGGTAGGCGCCGCCGTTATAGCCGAAGCCGGCCGAGGCCGAGCGGTAGTCGCGTGAGCCGAGGCTGAACCCGCCGCGGGCCTGCACGCGGCTTTTGAATTTTTCCGTCATCAGGGGAATTTCCGCCCCCGTCTTCAGGCGCAGGTCCGAGCCCGAAATTGCCAGGTCGAAGTCGAGGGTGAAAGCTTCGCGCTTGCGCGCCAGGGCCAGGCTTATTTTCCTGGACACTTTGTTGGGATATTTTATCCCCAGGTCCGGCTCGTTAGCGTTCTGTATGGAGAGGCCCAGGTCCATGGACGGCAGGCTGTAGATGACCCCGAGGTCTATCCCCATGGCCGATTTGCCCGTGGCGCTGGCCAGGACCGGGTTGACCGCGGTATATTCGTCGCTGCCGTAGGTAACCCCCATCCGGGCCAGCGCGAAGCCTATATATATATTTTCCTTTATCGGGCGGGCGTAGCCCAGCCTCATCCTGGACTCGCTGTAGAGGCTGTCCAGGCTTAAAGTGTCTATGGCAAAAGCGGCGTTGCCCCAGTATTTGCCGCCGAATACGACCGGGGCGCCGATGGCGAGGCCGCCGCGGGAGAGGGAGCTGCCGTCGGTCAGGCCCATGAATAACTTTTCCTGGGAGAGCACGGCTTCGTACCGGGTCATCCCGATGATGCCCGCGGGATTGTAAAAAATAGAAGAGAGGCCCTCGGTCTGGGCGGCGTAGGCCCCGGCCATGGCCGTGGCCCTGGCGCCGGAGTCGACGTCCTCGAAAGCGGCGCCGGCCGGCGCCGCCAGGAGGGCGGAGAGACATAGAGCTGAAATGATAGTCCTCATACTTTTCCTGTTGCCGCGGTCTAGACAGGTCATTTCGCCACCACCACGGTGCCGGTGAGCACCTTGTCGGAGGCTTCGACCTGGTAAAGATAGACGCCGCCTTTTACGAAAGCGCCGTTCTGGTCCTTGCCGTTCCAGAACATCACGCCGGCGCTCTCGGACTCCAGGTTCCTGCGGACCAGGATGCCGGAGAGGTCGAAGATGCGGATGGTGACTTCGCCGGCGCCGGGATTGGCGAAGCGGAACCTCACCCGGTTAACGGCCGTATCCGGCACATTGGGGCTGAAGATGCGCTGCTCCACCTTGGTAAGGTTGAAGCCTGAAGCCAGCGGCGCGGCCAGCATTGCCGACATTGATAAGGCTGAAAGGATATTGCTCATAATTTTATCGTTTACTTCGCCACCACCACGGTGCCGGTAATTACCTTGTCCGTAGCCTCGATCTGGTAAATATAGATTCCGCCTCTCACCAGCACGCCCGCCTGGTCCTTTCCGTTCCAGAACATTATGTTGGACCCTTCGGACTCCAGGTTCCTGCGCACCAGCGCCCCGGTGATGTCGAAGATCCTGATCGTGACCTCTCCGCCGCCGGGGTTCTCGAAATAGAACCTGGCGCGGTTGACGAGCGGATCCGGCTCGTCGGGGCTGAAGATGCGCGGGGCGACCTTGGTGACCGTGAAGACGGAGGCGAGCGGGGCGGCCCTGATGGCGAATTGGCCGAGCACGCGGGAATAGGTGTAGATTTCGCCCGTCAGCACGTCTATCTCCCCGCCCAGCTTGATCCATTCGATGCCGTTGAACCAGTAGATGGCCAGCTGGCCGCTCGCGGCGGAGGCCACGGCGCCGGCCTGGGGATAGGCGATGGTAAGTTTGACGCCGTTCTTGTTGGAGGCCTTCAGGTTCGAGGCCAGGTCCGCCGAGGCTCCCGAAGAAGTTATGGTGTAGGCGGCCAGGAAAGCCGGGTTGACATCCTTCTTTACTTCCATGGAGAAGTCGGCGGCCCCGACCTTGTCCATGACCTTGCCCGGGATCTTGACCCAGGCGGCCCAGTTATTTTCCTCTTTGCTCATGTAGTAGTAATTCGGCACGCGCTCCGGGTCCTCGGCCTTGCTCGGGATCTCGACGATCAGGGTGGCCTGGCCTTCCTGGTTGTCGTCCAGCTTCTTCTTGACCTTTATAAAGGTGGCCTTGTCCGGGTCGATCTGGGCCGTATAGCCTGTCGTCCCGGTGCTGGCCGCTACCGAGGCGCTGGAGGTGGTCACGCCGCGCAGCGAGGCGGACTCTTCAATGGTGAAGGTGGCCGTGCCCGAGGATTTAGGCAGGGCGAAAATTACCGTGCTGGAGGTCACTTCGACCTTGAAGATAGGCTGCTCTATGGGCTTCCTGAAGACCGCCGAGACCGCGGCCGTGGTCAGCGCGGCGTTATAATCCATGTCGCCGATGAACTCCGCGTCGTACGTGAAGGTCCCGCTCGAGGCGGGCGCGGTGAAAGTCGAGAAGGCGAGGCCATGGACGTTGGAGGTGGAGACGCGCGTCAGGCCCTGGAAGGTTATTTTGACGGCCTTTCCCTGCACCGGCAGGCCCTTAGAGGTAATAGTGGCCGAAGCCGCGAACACCTCGCCGGTGCCGATGAAGACGTCGTAGCCCACCAGGAAGGTGCTTGAGCCCTTGGCGGCTATCAGGACGGAGGCGGTATCCGTGTTGCCCGCGTAGAGAGCGTCGCCGGCGAAGCGGGCCGTGTAGGTATAGTTCCCGAGCGCGGCGGGCGCGGTGAAATTGGTTTCGGCGGAGCCGGTGGAGCTGGTTACCGCGGTCCTGGTTATGGTCGAGACGCCGTCGAAGTATTCGAAGGCTATCGTCTTCCCTGCCACGTAGGCCAGCGTCAGCTCGTCGCGCAGCACCGCCTTGGCGCGGAAATCCTCGCCGATGAAGGCGGCTACGTCCTGGGCGGTCAGCGTGTCCGGGTAGCGGAAGGCAGATACGGTAGAAGTGCCGGTGGCGGCGGAATAGACCACGTCGCCGGGGAAAGCCGCCGTGATGATGTAGGTGCCGGAGGAGGCCGGCGCCATGAACGTGGAGACGGCCAGGCCCGCGCCGTTGGTGACTCCGGCCGCGGTATAGGTGGCTATCCCGTTAAAGAACTCGAACAGGACGGGCACTTCCGCCACCGGGATGTCGGACGCGGTCAGTGTGCCGGAGGCCGTGAACACATGGTTGATGTAAGTAACCGCGCTGTCCACGCGCATCTTGGTTTTTATGGCCCCGGTGCCGTCGTCGAAGAGCACGACCATAGAAGCGGTCGAAAGGGCGGCCTCGTAAACGGGGTCGCCTTCGGCGAACCTGGCCGTCATCAGGTAGGTTCCGGTAGAGACGGGAGAGACGAAGGTCACGGTAGCGACGCCCAGCGCCGAGGTCACGGCGCCGCGGGTCTGGGTATAGGTAGAGTCGTGGAGTTCGAATATTATGCCCTTGCCCGAGACCGCGCTGCCCACGAAGGCGCTGCCGTTCACATTGTCGTAGAACCTGGCCTCGGCGATAAAGGCCTTGTTCGGCGGATTCTGGGCGTCCCTGGCTATAAGCAGCGAGTCGCGCCGGTAGACGGTAACTATGTTGGAAGTGTCGATCGAGGCGACAAAGAGCGTATCTCCCGTGTAGTCCGCGGAGTAATTATAGGTGCCGGTAGAGGGCAGGCTCATAGTGGAGAAGGTCGACGTCGCCTTGCCGACCTCGTTCGTCAGGCCGGAGAAGTTCTGGCCCTCGAAGGAGAAGTTTATGGGCAGGCCGGGCAGCTGGAGGCCCAGGGAATCCTTGATGACGGCCTCGACCTTGAGGGGCTCGTAGATCTTCAGCGAGATGCCGTCCTTGGCTTCCAGCTTCGTAAGGTTCAGGGCGATGGTCACGGGCGCTGAAGAGAAGCTGCCTATATAGGTTATCCCGTCCCCGTCCAGGACCGCTTCGTAATAGTAGCTCCCGGTGGAGACCGGCGAGGCGAAAGTCACCGTGGAGCCGCCGTAGCTGTCGGTCAGCGCGGTCAAAGTGGAGCCGTTGAAGTAGAAGTTAAGGGTCTGTCCCTCTATCCCGGCCTGGTTCTTTACGTCCAGAAGCCTGGCGGACAGCTCCACCGGCGAGCCCAGCTTGCCGGAGGCAGCGGTGGTGAACAGGATGGTGGGCCTGGGGCCGACGGTGACGCTGCCCGAGGCGGCGCTGCCGGAATAGTAGGGGTCGCCGTAGAAGGTAGCGGAGTAGGAGTAAACTCCGCTTGAGGCGGGGGCCGTATAGATCGTTTCGGCGTAGCCCTGCGCGTCGGTCACGCCTATGCCGAAGGTCCCTCCGAAATCGAAGTCCACGCTGAGCCCGGCTATGGGCAGGTTGGCATTGTCTTTGATCTGTATCCTGGCGGTGAAAGTGCTGTTGGCGGTCAGGTCCGACACGCCGTAGGACAGCATGCTGGTCGGCCTGAGCGTAACGATCAGGCTTCCTACCGCGGAGGAGGCGTCGTACGTGTCGTCGCCGGCGAAAGACGCCGTGAAGTTGAAGGTGCCGGAGGAAACGGGAGCGAAGAAAACGGCGCTGGCCGTTCCTGCGGCAGGGTCGGTGTTGACCGTCACCGTGCTGCCGTTGAAAGCTATGTTGACCTCCCTGCCGCCTATGTTGTCGTACGGGGAAAGGGTATTTTTCAAAAGTGCCACGGCGGTGAAAGAGCTGTAGGCCATGGTCGCCGCGGGATAGGTAAGTATGGAGGACGGCCTAAGCTTGACGACGACGGTGGCGGTGGCGTTGCTGGCGGAGTAGATGGAGTCTCCGTCGAAATAGGCGTTATAGTAGTATGCGCCCGCGGTGGCCGGGGCGGTAAAGGAGGAGGTGACCACCCCGGAGTCTCCCCCCGCGTTGGTCATCCCGGACCTGGTAGTGCCCAGGAAGGTGAACCTGACCGTCTTGTCGTCCAGCGTGGTCGCGAGGTAATCGGTGAGTTTGGCTTTTACGTTGAAATCCGCGAGCGCGACGGTCTCTACGTCGAAGGCCACCATGGAGGTCAGCAGGCCGACCTTGACCATGGCCGTGGCGCTGCTGGTCGAATAAGTGTAGTTCCCGGTGAACCTGGCCGTATAATAATATACGTCGGGCAGGCCCGGGCCGCTGAAGGCCGCGGTGGCCTTCCCTATCTCGTTGGTCGTGCCGAATTTGGTGTCGATGACCACGTTATTCCGGTCTTTGAATTTGAACTCGACCTCGGCGTTGGGGACGAAATACCCGGGTTGCTCCTCCCTGGCCGGATCCAGCACCTGGGCTTCAAGCACGAAAGGTTCTCCCACGTTGGCGTTGGTGTCGCGGGCGACCACCCGGGTATTGCGCGTTACGACGGTGATGGCCCCGGTGGTGGAGGAGACAGCGTATACCAGGTCACCGTGGAATTCCGCCCCGTAGAAGTAAACCCCCGAGGAAACAGGCGCGTCGAAATGCGTCATAGCCAGGCCGTTAGAGTCGGTGGTGGCGGAGCTCTGCTGCCCTTCGAAGTTGAAGACGACTTCCTTCCCGGCCACCGCCGTGGAGAACCTTACGTCGGAGAGCGTGGCGGAGGCCGTAAAGACGTCCAGGGCTATCGCGCCGGCGTCGAGCGCGGCCATGCCGGTGGGGCGCTGCAGGACGGAGACGGTGGCCGTGGAGCTGGCGGCGGCGTAGGTGGCGTCGCCGGTAAAATTGGCGTCCAGGCGGTAATCGCCGAAAACGCCCGGCGGCGTGTACGGGGCGGTGGCTACGCCCACCGCGCTGGTCAGCGCCCCGGTCGAGACGCCGTCCAGGACGAAAAGGAGTTCGCGGCCGGCCACGGCGACCCCGGTCGCCAGGTCCTTAATAGAACCAGAAACGACGAGGTCCTCGAAAGGATAGGCGTTGGTGTCCGGCGCTGAGACGCCCGCCTGGCGCTGTATGACGGTCACGGAGCCGCTGGAGTAGGAGGCTTCGTAGATCGCATCGCCGGCGAAATCGGCTTCCACCAGGTAGGTCCCGGAGGATGCCGGGCCCGCGAAGGTGGAAACGGCTATCCCGCCGGCGTCGGTGACCGAGAGGAAGTTTTCCCCGGAGAACGTGAATCTTAGCTCCCGCCCGTTCACGAAAGCGGCTGGGTCGGTCAGGTCCGAGAGGGTGGCTGTGGAGGTCAGCAGGTCCATCGTGCTGATGGCGGCCGGGTCGATCGTTATCGCGGACTGGCGCCGGAGCACCGTCACCGCGGCCGTGGAGGCGCTGGCCTGGTAGCGCGCGTCGCCGGCGAAGGAGATGTCCAGTCTCGCCGTGCCGCTGGAGGAAGGGGCCATGAAAGTGGAGAAAGCGACGCCGTCGGCGTCTGTAAGGGCGGTGAAGCTGTTGCCCGAGAAATAGAAGACCAGCGGCTGGCCGGCCGGCTTGGCGGAAATATCAAGCGTGTCGCGCAGGGTGGCCGTGGCCGTGAAGACCTGGCCTGCCCTGGTGGTTATCGCTCCCGCGCTTATTCCCGAAGGGCGCCTGTCCACGCTGAGTTGTACGGTGGTCCCGGCCGGCAGGTACCTCGAGTCGCCGGAGAAATTTATCGCGGCGTAGTAGAGGCCGGCGGAAGCGGGCGCGGCGAAGGTCGAGACCGCGACGCCCTCGGCATTGGTCGCGACAGTGAAAGTGCTGCCGGAGAAAACGAAGGCTATGCCGCGGCCGGCGGCCTTTATTGCGTTGAGCCCGTCGGAAACTGTGACGGTGGCGGTGAAGACTTCGTCGATTATCCCTGAGATGTCGGGCGCGGCCATGGATACGGGGCGCCTTATCACCGTCAGCGTGGCCGTGGAGGCGGCGGCCGCGTAAGTAGCGTCCCCGGCGAAGGCCGAACTCAGCTGGTAAGCGCCGGAGGAGGGCGGCGCGGTGAAACCGGCCGCGGCTTTGCCGTCGGCCCCGGTGGGAGCGAAACTGGTGGAGCCGAAAGTGAAGCCTACCGTCCGCGAAGCGATAAGCTGGGAGGTGGCCAGGTCGACCAGGGTGGCGGTGGTATAGAAGAGCTCGTCGATGGCCGCGCCGGAGTTATCCTGCATGAGCCTGGCCGGGCGCTGGGTCACCGAAACCAGCCCGCTCGAGTATGCGGCGTCGTAAAGAGCGTCGCCGGGGAAGCTGGCTTCCAGCAGGTAGGTGCCTGATGAAACGGGGCCCGCAAAAGTCGAAACGGCCACGCCGGCGACGGTTGACGTGGTAAAGTTAACGCTTGAGAACGAGAAGACCAGCTGACGCCCGCTGATGAGGGCGCCCTGGCTTGTCCTGTCGGTCAGCGTGCCAGTGGCCGTGAGAACTTCCATGGCCCTGATAGAGGCAGGGTTAAGCGCAATATCGGTCAGGCGCCGCTGCACCGATATCGCGGCAGAGGAGGAACTTGCCTGGTAGCGGCTGTTGCCGGAGAACGAGATATCCAGCCTGGCCGTGCCGCTGGAGGCGGGAGCCATGAAAGTGGAGACGGCTATCCCGTTCGCGTCGGTAAGGGCGGTAAAGCTGCTGCCGGCGAAATAGAAGACCAGCGGCTGGCCGGCCGGCTTGGAGGAAATATTAAGCGTGTCGCGCAGCGTAGCCGTGGCTGTGAAAACTTTCGCCGTCCAGGCCGTAATTACATCCGGGCTTATCTGAGAGGGGCGCCTGTCCACGGTCAGCTGGACCGTGGTCCCGGTAGGCAGGTACCTGGCGTCACCGGCAAAATTGACGGCCGCGTAGTAGACGCCGCTGGAGACAGGCGCGGAGAAGGTGGACACCGCGACGCCGTTGACGTTGGTCACGGCCGTAAAAGTGCTGCCGGAGAAAACGAAAGCTATCGTGCGGGTTGCCGCCTTCGCGGCGTTCAGTCCGTCGGAAACCGTGACGGTGGCGGTAAACACTTCGTCTATTATGCCTGAAATATCCGGCGCGGCCATGGAGGCGGGACGCCTGCTGACGACAAGCGATGCCGTGGAAGAGGCGGCCTGGTAGGTAGCGTCTCCGGCAAAGGCGGAGTTAAGCTGGACGGTGCCGGAGGCGGGCGGCGCGGCGAAGGTGACGGTGGCTTTTCCGTCGGCCCCGGTAACCCCGGAGGAACTCGAGCCGAAGGTGAAGGCCACTGTCCTTGAGGCGATGACCTGCAGTGTGGCCAGGTCTACAAGAGTGGCCGTGGTCCGGAAAATTTCATCGATAGCCGCGCCGGAGTTGTCCTGCATCAGCATGGTCTGCCGGGAGACGACCGTTATCGTGCTGTAGACCAGGAGCGGATAATAGGTGGCGCTGCCGGCGAAGAAGGTGCGTATCTGGTAGGTGCCGGAGGAAACAGGAGCGGTAAAGGTTGAGGCCGCGACGCCGTTGACATTAGTAACGCCGTAGTTCGGGAAGGTGCTTCCCGCCACCAGGAAGTTGAAAGTCACGGTTTCCCCCTGCACTTTAAGCCCGGGGTTGCGCAGGTCCGAGAGCGTGGTGGTGGCAGTAAAAATATCCAGGGCCTTTGCGGAGACCGGGTCCGGAGTGAAAACGGCGGTGCGCTTGTTGACCAGCACGGGTATGGTCGTGTTAGTGGAGTCGTAGAGGGCGTCGCCGGCGAAAGAAACCGGGAGGAGGTAGGCGCCGGACGCCAGGGAGACGGTATAGGCGGTGGAGGACACTCCCAGCCCGTTAGTCGTCGCGGTTTGCGAAGAGCTTTGGAAATAGAAGACCAGATCTTTGGCGGGCACCGTGCTGGCCCTGTAATCGGTAAGCGTGGCCGTGGCCGTCAGGACCTCGTTCATGACGACCGTTATCGCCGGGGCCGTGATCAGGGTCGGGTACCGGAGCATCGTCACGGTCCTGCCGGAGACGCTCGGATTGTAGCTTGCGTCGCCGGCGAAAGAGGCTTGCAGCTGGTAGGGGCCGGAAGAGAGGTTGGCGGTATAAACCGTGCTGGTGCTCCAGGACCCGCCGGTCGTCGCCGTTACGGTGGAGGCCTGGAACAGGAAAGAGATCAGTTTCGACTGGAGGTTCCCGGCAGGAAGCGGGTCGACCAGCGTGGCTGTCGGAGTAAAGGAGCTATTAATAATAGAGGCGGCCGGCCCGGTCAGGGTTATGGAGCAGTCGCGCCGGGCAAGAGTTACGCTGCTTACATAGACCGTGGTCGTGCTGTAAGTGAGGTCCGAGGTACCGTCGGACCAGATGGAAATATTGTAGGTTCCTGAAGCGGCCGGGGCAGTGAAGTTCACTGCGGCTATGCCGGAGGCGTTAGTCGGGGCGGACAGCGTGCCGCCGCCCTGCAGGGAGAACTTGACGGTGCGGCCTGAAACGGGCGCGGAGCTGGCGCTGTCCAGGAAAGTGGCGCTGGCGGTGAACACGTCGTAGACCCGGGTGGAGACGAAGACGCCGGTTACGAAGCCGCTGCGCTTAGCCACGGGGAAGGCGACGCTTGTAGTAGTAGAGGCGTAGGTGGAGTCCCCGGCGAAGGTTCCTGTGAGGGTATAGGCCCCGGCAGTGGCGGTGGCTTGGTAAGACGCGGTGGCTACTCCTACGCCGTCAGTAACCGCGGAGGTGCTGCCCCAGGCGCTGAAGCTGAAGGTGACCTGCCTGGTGGAAACCTTGAGTGCGGCATTATTAGGGTCGGTCAGCGTGGCTGTCGTCCTGAACAGGTCCAGAGCCGTGGCCGAAGGGCTGTTGAGCGCTATAGCCGTGAGGCGCTGCTGCGCCGTAAGAGTGATGGCTACTGTGCTGGAAGAGTATTTGGTGTCCCCGTCGAAATAAACATTGACGAAGTAAGTTCCCGCCGAGGCCGGCGCTGTAAAGGTAGAGGAGGCCAGGCCGCCTCCGGCCGTGATCTTGGTGAAAGTGCTGCCGGAGAAGACGAAGCGCAGGGACTTTGCGTCCAGGGTCAGGTTGTCCAGGTCCTTGAGGGTGACGGTGTCAGTGAAGATATCCAGGGCAGGCGAGACGATGTTGCCCGCGGACACGAGGCTGGTGGGGCGCATATTCACGGTCAGCGGGATCACCGTGGAAGTGGAGATATATTTATAGCTCCCGGCGAAAGATACCGCGACGGGCCAACTGCCGGTGGAAACGCTGGCGGTGAAAGTGACGGTGGCCACGCCCAGCGAGTTGGTAACGGCGGTATGCGTGACGCCGTTGAATAGGAAAGAAATGGTCTCAGTAGCGAGATAGACACTTCCCATATCCTTTCCCGGCTGGAAGTCCGCGTCCCTGAAAGTGGCCGTTGCTATGAAGTCCCTGTCTGCTATGGCGGAAGTAGCCGCGGTGGAAAGGTAGGTCAGGCGCATGCCGGCCGTTACTGTGGCGGAGGAAGGAGGGCTGGCCGAGTAGGACGCATCGCCCGCGAAATTGGCGTCGATCCTGTTTGGGCCGGTCGAAAGAGTTACGGTAAAGGTAGCTACCGCGACGCCAAGCAGGCCGCCGGTACCGGTCTTCGCGCTGAAGTTCTTTCCCTCGAATGTGAAGACGACGTCCTTATCTCCGAGCAGGGTAGTGTCGTTCCTAAGCGTGGCCGTGGCGGTGAAGACCCTGCCTATCATTGCCGCGGCGTCGGCCAGCGAAAGCTGGCTGGCGCGCGGCAGCACGATGACGGTGGCGGTGGAGGCCGGGCTGGGCGCGTAAGTTGCGTCGCCGGCGTACCAGGCTTCCACTTTGTAAGTCCCGGAGGATGAGGGCGCCGTCAGGCTCGTCCGGTACGCCTTGCCGGCGCTGTCAGTGGGCGAAGGCACGGTAGCGGTATCGGGGACGACCCAGGCCAGCGCGATTTTGGGATATTTGCCTGCCGGGGTGCTTGAACTGGCCACATCCTTGAACGTGGCGGTGGCGTTGAAAGTGTCGAACGTCGCCATGGTGATGTTGTCCGGCCTGACCAGGCAGTTGCGGGGCAGGACCGTAATGGTGTTCGTTCCGCTGCTGATATTGTAAGCGCTATCGGCGCCGTCCTGGAAGGCCGCGTCCAGCTGCCACGGGCCGGAGACAGGGCCGGAGTTGTATTGGAAGAAAGCCTGGCCGTTGGCGTCCGTGGGAGCGGAGTCGACGCCGGCTCCCTTGT
This sequence comes from Elusimicrobiales bacterium, assembly GCA_028713125.1. GTDB lineage: Bacteria > Elusimicrobiota > Elusimicrobia > Elusimicrobiales > UBA9959 > UBA9959. Next base: position 684,127 of record JAQTOU010000002.1, read on the forward strand.
ACGTGAAGTGTATTACCTTGCCGGGCACCGGAGTGAGTCCCCACTTGAGCGTGGCTGTTGCGTTGAAAAGCTCAAGGGCGGGCAAAGTGTTGCTGACCACGGTAAGGCCGGTGTTATGCTTCGCCACATTAACCCAGGCCGGGGTGGCGGAGGAGATGTAGATAGGGTCTCCGGCAAATGAAGCCGTGATAGCGTACGAGCCTGCGGCCGGCGGGCCTGTATAGGTGACCGTAGCCACTCCCAGCGCATTGGTTACCGCGGATTTGCCGGTGGCGTTGAACATGAAATCCACTGTCCTGCCGGCCAGCAGGGTGCTGGGGGCGGAGGTCAGGTCCCGCAACGTTACTGTGGCTATGAACAGGGCGTCAACCTCCGTGTCCGGGTTCGGCAGGGCGATGCCTGAAAGGCGCCTGGTCACCGTTATCGTGGCCGAGGAAGTGGTGGGGTAGAAAGCGGAGTCGCCCGCAAAAGAGACGTCCAGCTGGAAGGTCCCGGTGGAGGCAGGGACGAAAGATTGGATCGCGATGCCGGCTGCGTCGGTGGCCGGTGTTCCTTTCAGTACCCCGTTATAGGTAAAGCTCACTGTTTTATTTGCGACCCCGACTCCGCTCTCTTTGCCTTTAAGGGTGGCGGTGGCGAAGAAGATATTGTTGACGGTAACGGTTCCGTCGGGGGTGGCCAGCGTGGTGGAGGCTACGTCCACGGTGACGCTGTTGGCGTTGTCGCAGTACCCGGCATAGGTGTTGTCGCCGGGGTAGCAGGCCGTGTAGTTGTATATCCCGGTGCTCAGCGGGGCTGTAAAGACGGCGGAAGTCACTCCGGAAACATTGGTAGTTCCCGAATCGTTGAAGGTTCCCCCTCCCGTAAATACAAAGTTGATAAGGGCGAGGTTAATGCCTGAACCGGTTATATCGTCCGTCAGGGTGGCCTGCGCGACGAACTGGGCGCCCGCCGGCTGGTTGAGGATCGCCGTCCCGGTCACGTGCGTGGTTCTCTTTATTACATGCACCGGCAGCGACAGGTTGTACAGGGCGTAGGTAGCGTTCCCCTCGTAAGTGATATCGCAGGTGTAGTCGCTGGCTACGGCCTGCGCCGTGAAAGTGGCCGTAGCCACGCCGGAATCATTGGTAGTCCCGTAGCGGGTGACGCCGTCGTAGACGAATTTTACGGGAACATTGACGCCGGTGCCCATGGGGATGGAAGCGCCCAGGGTGGGCGTATTGTCGCGCAGGGTAACGGTAGCCGTAAAGATGGTATTGGTGGGCGCTGTGGGCTCCGAGGTGGCGGAGAGCACGGTGCTGCGCTTGAGCACGTTAACCCCGACGTCGGCCGCCGTGACCGCTTCATAAAGCGCGGTGCCGGCGAAGGCGGCCGTGTAGGATTTGGAGCCGGAAGAGGCAGGGGAGAGGAATACCTTTGTCGCCTGTCCGAGCGGCGAAGCGAGCGTGGCGCCGGTGCCTCCGATGTCCCCTTCCGCCCCCCCTCTGTGCAGGGTAAAGTTTATGGTCTGTCCTATCAGGCTCGCGAGGTTCGGCGGAGCGTCGGTATCCGTTAAAGTGGCCGTAGAAGTGAAGTTGTCCAGGATATATACCGGATTGGCCGACACTGAAACAAGGGTGGTGCGGCGTTTGATGACCTGCACCCTGTTAGTGGGGTCAAGAGCGGTGGCCGCCAGGTCGTTTGCGTTGGTAGGCAGGTCCGCCGTGAAGCTGTAGTTCCCGGGCGTCTGGGGCGAGGTGAAGGTTACCTGGGCAATGCCCTGGGCGTTCGTGACCGCGTTCGCGTCCGCATTGCCGGTGAAAGTGAAAGTAATGGTCCTTCCGGCGGCCGGCTCCTGCGCCGTGCCTACCAGGACGTTCAGGGTGGCTTTCGCGGTAAAGTCGTTGCCAGCCGGCACATTGGTTACGGGGGTCCCTACGAGGAAGGTGGTGTTCTTCACGACCGAGACCGTTCCCGACGGGACTAAGGAAGCGGCGTTATAGGCCGTATCTCCGGCGAAGGTAGCCGTATAATTGTAGGTGCCTACCGGCATGCCCGCGAAAGTATACTGCGCGATGCCGCCGGCTACGGTCGTAACGGTCTGCGGCGCGCCGCCGTTGAAAGTTATTACAACGGATTTCCCGACCACGCCTATGTCGCCCTGGGAAGTGCTCTTCAGTTTCACTTTGATAGTGATCGGCATCTGCGCGCCTACTTCCAGCGGGTCGGAAGTCGCGGCGTCGATATCGGTGGGCCTGAGGCCTACGCGTAAAACACGCTGGACTTCCGCTGACTGCCAGTGTACAAATGAGGGCGTGGTCGCGAAATAGTAGTCGATGGGGTAATCGCCCTGCTCCGTAGGTGAATGGATAGTGGCAGTGGCTACGTTGACGGAATTAACCGTGCCCCAGTGTCCGCCATCCCAGGTTCGCGCCTCGGCGCAGGCGGGTAAGGTACAAGGGGTAGTCGACAACCTGTACCTTACCGGGATGTCTTTTAGCTTGCTATTAGGGTAAGGTCTGTTCCACCAATCCAATAGGGTGGCGGAAACCACGGTGTCCATGTCGGGATAGGTCTCTATTACTGCATCCATGCCAAATGTGGCCGGAGCTTGCTCGGTCCGTATTTTTCCCTCCTGGGGCACTGCCCAATTAGTACCTCCGGGTAAACTGCTGGGGGCATATGTCTGGTTTCCGTCAAACCTGGCAGTAGCCGGGGTGGTCCCCGCAACCTCAAAGTAAGTGCCGGTAAACGGCGAGGAGGATGTGACCTGGCCGAGCGGCGACGCCAGGGTGACGCCGGTAATGGTCGAGGCGTTTACGATGAAGCTTACCGTCAGCCCCGCGACGCCGATGTTGCCGGCCAGGGGGTCGAATACATATACCGTAGGGCTCTGTGGCCAGAAAGCGTAGTTCCAGGTCACCTCGCCGTTGCCGAGATTGGCGAGGACCGAGGTGGGCCGCGGATTGATCTTTATCGTTTTTACGGTCTGCTCGTTGACCTCGCTCGTGTCGTAGCTCGCGTTGCCTCCGTAAGTGCCGGAATAAAGGTAGCTGCCTGAAGAGATCCCCGCGTAAAATGAGGTGGTGGCAATGCCGACGGCGTCCGTCTGGACCGTATGGGTAGTGTTCGCGACCTTAAAATAAATATCCACCCATTGCGCGGCCAGCGCCTCGCCTGTCTTGCCGTCGACCAGGGTCCCCTTTATGGTAAAGGTGGATAGGGTGTAAGGCTCTCCGGCCGGGACGTCGACGGAGAAGATGACCGGGCGGCGTTTTACGGTAACGGTGCCCGTGCTCTGGCTGGCGCCGTAGGTCGAGTCACCCGGGAAGGAGGCAGTGTAGGTATAAGTCCCTACGATCAGCGGCGCGACCATTGAGGCCGTGGCGACTCCTACGCTCGTGACCGAATGAATGGTGCTTGTGGTGAATATGAAAGTTATTGACTTGGTAGAAGGCACCAGGGCGTTCCCCATCTCGATGTCACGCAATTTGGCCGTGCCTTCGAAGTTGAGCCCTACCACCGCGTCCGGCACGTCCAGCACTTCGAGCACGGTGGGCTTGAGCACTACGCCCACGCTGCCTGAGCCGGAGCCGGGCTTGTAGAGAGCGTCACCGGCGTAAGACACCGTGTAGGAGAAAGTCCCGGTGCTGAGCGGTGCAAGGAAGGTCGTAGAGGCCACGCCTATCCCGTTGGTGACGGCGGTCTTGGTGAGAGAGAACACGAAGCTCAGCGTCTTGGTGGAAAGCGTTATGGCGCCGTCTTTCATCAGGGCCGAAACGGTGATAGTGCTGCCGGCGGGGATAGAGGTAAGGTCCGCCGGTTCGATAGTGATGGTGCGCCTGTCCACCAGGACCGTGGAGGTGCTGCTGGTCCCGTTATAAAGGGAAGCTCCGGCGAAGGTGGCGCTGTAGGTATAGGTTCCCGTAGCGGTCGGCGCCGTAAAGATCGCGCTGGCCGTGCCGGTGGAATTTGTCAGCGTGGTTATAGTGAAAGGCTGGGAGGAGCCGCTGAACGAGAAAGTTATGGTGGATCCGGACAGGAAGGTTCCCAGGTCATAGTCGCTCAGGCGCGCGGTGACGGTAAAAGTATCCAGCGCCACGGCGTTCGGGATGTTCGAGGTCTGGAGCGCCGTATTGCGCTTGCCGGGGAGAACGACCTTACTTATGGAGGCGGCTGAATAAAGGGAACTGCCCGCGTAGGAAGCGCTGATGGGGTAGCTGATAGTGCTGGCCAGCGTTAGATAGGTGGTGGAAGCGTAGCCGACCGAGTCAGTGTTAGCCGTCTTGGTATTTCCCATGAACAGGAAAGAAACCGTTTTTGTGGAAATTGTGGCGCCGGTGGTGAAATCCTTGAGCACAGCGGAGGCCGTGAAAGTGCTGTTGGCGGGCGGATTGTAGTCCGCCATCTCCAGCACTGTGGGGCGCACCGTAACGGTAACGGTATTGCTGCTGTAGGCGCCGCTATAGCTGGAGTTTCCGCCGAAAGTCGCGGAGTATGCGTAAGCCCCGGGCGTTGAAGAGGAGGTGTAGACTACGCGCGCCACTCCGGAACTGTCGGTAACGCCTGAAAGCGTATAGCTGGCGCTCTGCAGCGTGAAGCTTACGCTTTTGCTGATTATCGGCAGATCAGTGGCGATATCGGAGAGCGTGGCGGTCAGGGTGAAGGTCGAGATGGCGATAACCGAGACGGGGCCCAGTTCCAGTTTGGCGGGCCTGAGCACGGTCTCCACGCTGCCGTTGGCGGTAGCCGGCTTATAGAGGGCGTCCCCTGCGAAGGAGACGGAGTAATTGGAGGTCCCCGTGCTGAGCGGGGCCGCGAAGGAGGTGGAGGCCACGCCTATGCCGTTGGTGACGGCGTTCTTATTGGTAGAAGAGAAATTGAAAGTCAGTGTATAGGTTGAAAGCGTCGTCAGTCCGTCCGTCATCAGGGCTGAGGCGGTGAAAGTGCTGCCGGCCGGGATGGAGGTGAGGTCCCCGGGCAGGAGGGTTACGGTCCTCCGGCCAACCGCCACCATGGAGGTGTTCGTGTTGGCGTTGTATAGCGCGGTGCCGGTAAAGGAGGCGCTGTAAGTATAGTTCCCGGTAGAGACAGGCGCGGTAAAGTCCGCGCTGGCTATACCCGACGCATTAGTGAAGGCCGTGATCGTGAACGCGGAGGAGGAGCCGGTGAAAGAGAAAGTTATAGTGGAGCCGGCTATATAGGTCCCAAGGTCATAGTCGGCAAGCCGGGCCGTAACCGTAAAGGTGTCTTTCGCCACGGCGTTGAGGATATCAGAGGTTTGCAGCGCGGTATTGCGCTTGCCTGGGTAAACGGTCTTGTTAATAGAGGTTCCGGCGTATAGCGCGTCCCCGGCGTAGGAGGCGCTTATGGGGTAGCTTGCCGTGCTTGACAGCGTGACATAAGTGGCGGAGGCGTAGCCCACGGCGTTCGTGACCGGATTCTTTGTGGTCCCCATGAAGAGGAAAGAGATCGTCCTGGTCGAAAGCGTGACGCCGGTGGTGAAATCTTTAAGCACCGCGGAGGCCGTATAGGTGCTGCCGGCCGCCGGATAGAAATCCGCCATTTCGATCACGGTGGGGCGCAGCCCCACCGTGACGGTATCGCTGCTGGACGTGCCCGCATAGTTGCTGTTGCCGTAGAAAGTAGCGGAATAGGTGTAAGGGCCGGTCGTAGTGGAGGAGGGATATACGGCGGTGGCTATGCCGGAACCGTTGGTGACGGCCGAGACCGCGTAAGTGGCGCCCTGGAGAGTGAAACTGACGGCTTTTCCCGATACGCCCGTGGCCCAGAGCGAATCTATCAGGGTGGCTGAAATCGTGAAAGTGGAATTAGCGATGACGGAAACGGGGCCGAGGCTTATATTGGAGGGCCTGGAGCTGACGGCAAGCGTGGAGCTGGCCGACTGCGCTGAGTAGTTTGTGTCCCCGGCGAACTGGACCGTGTAGCCGTAAAGCCCGGTGGTGCTTATCGAGGCGAAAGGCCCGGCGGTAGCCAGGCCGGAGCCGTTAGTCGTCGCGGTCAGGGTGGAGCCGCGGAAGAAATAGGAAAGCTGCTTGGAGGCGACCGGCGCCCCGTCGTCGAAGAAGGTGGCGCTGAAAAAGACGGAGTCCCAGACGTATTTGGTCGAAGCTATAGCCGTCAGGGTGGGCGCGCGCCTGTTGACGGTGATCGTCCCGGTAGAGCTGGCGTATGAATACGCCTGGTCGCCGGCGAACTCCGCCGACCAGTTGAACGAGCCGGTGCTGGCGGGCGAGTCGAAGCCGGCGGAGGCCGAGCCCCCCCCGGCGGTCAGCGAATAGACGGTGGAGGACATGAAGACCAGCTTCAGGTTTTTGCCGTTCACCGGGGCGTTGGTTATGCCGTCCCGGAATTCGGCGGTGGCGGTAAGGGTGGAGCCCCATATGGACGTCTGCGGGAAGGCGGAGAGGTTTACCGGGCGCTGGGAAACCGATATGGTGGCGGTGCTGCCGCTCGCGTAATAAAGAGAGTTGCCGGCGAATTCCGCGTAGTAACTGTAGGTAGCCGCCACGCCTGTGCCGGGGTACACCGAATAGGCCCGCCCGGAGATCCCGCCGGAGGCGCCCGTGGTAGTGGACTGGAGCACGCCGTTATAGTTGAAAGATATGGTCTGGGTGCTTAAGTATTCTCCTGTCACGCCGTCTTTCAGGTCTGCTACCGCCTGCATGGAGTCGAAAGTGAACATGAACTTGGGATAGGCGGAAACCACAGCCGGCCGTTTGCCGAGGGTAACGGTGCCGGTGTCATTGTCGGCCAGGTAGACTCCGTCCTGGTCGAAAGAAACGTAGAATTCGAAAGCGCCGGTGGAGAGGCCGGTCTGGTAAGTGACGGAGGCTACGCCCAGCGAGTTCGTGACGGCCGTCCGGGTGGAACCCAGGAAGCTGAAGGTTATTGTTTTCCCCGGCAGGGCCGCCGGTGTGAATGCCGTGTCCTTCAGTTCGGCTATGGCCGTGAAACTGGAGCTCAGCAGGGCGGTGGCGTCCGAGGCTGCCAGCGATACCGGGCGCCGGTCGATGGAAACCGAGCCCGTGGAATCCGCGAAGGTATAGCCGGCGTCACCGGCAAAATAATAATAGCAGGTGGAGGCGCGGGGCAGGGAGCCTGAATTGAAGGACACCGTGGAGACGCCGCTGGCGTCCGTCAGGGCCGTAGCCGAAGAGCTTTCAAAGACGAAAACAATGGTTTTCCCCGCCACCTTCTGTGCATTATTGCCGTCGGAGAGGACCGCGCGGGCCTGGAAAGTGGCGTTCACGTAGCCCTGCAGAAGGTCGCCGGCCAGGCCCAGCGGCCGGCGGTTTACGGTCATGTTCCCGCTCCCGGTGCTGGCCGCGTAGGTCCCGTCGCCGGGGTAGGAGGCGGCGCAGGTGTAAGTCCCGGAGGAGTAAGGCGCGGAGAAGGTCGAGACCGCAATGCCCGAAGCGTCGGTGAAGGCCGTTTGGGTCGAACCCTGGAAGACGAAGCTTACGGTAGAGCCCTGGACCGGGATGACGCCGTCTAGAAGCGTGGCCTGGGCGGTGAACACGTCCTGGGCAAAGACAGTAAGGCCTGGGACTACAAGGCTGGTGATGCGCAGTCCGACCCCTATCAGGCTGGAGGCGCTCTTCTGGGCGTAAACCGGGCCGCCGGCATAAGAGGCGGTGTAAGGGTAGAACCCGACCGGTATGGGCGCCGTAAAGGTCACAGTGGCCACGCCTATCCCGTTGGTCACCGCGGTCTTTGTCGACCCCTCGAAAACAAAAGTGACGGTAGCGCCCGTTATCAGGTATTCGGTGGCAAAGTCCTTGAGGGTAGCCTTGGCGACGAAGTCGGCCCCTGAGTTGGTATTAACGTCCTCGGTGATAACGGAGGCGGGGCGCTGCGCCGCCGTCATGGTGCCGGTGGATGAGCTTGCCGAATATACGCCGTCCGTAGAGAAGGAGACGGAATATATATAAGTCCCCGTGGCCGCGGGCACGTAGAAACTGGTCGTTGCGGCCCCCAGGGAGTCCGTCAGCGCCGTCTTTGTGGAGCCGTTGAAGTAGAATGAAAGCGTTTTGCCCTGCAGATTATCTCCCGTCGGAGTCCAGCTCAGGGAGGCCCTGGCCGCAAAGCTTCCGGGCGCTTCTCCCATCACGCCGCTGGCCGTGCCGCTTACCGGGGCGCCGAGAAGCGAAGTCCTGGAATCCAGCATTATGGTATCGGCGTTCTGATAGGTGCGGCCGGAGTTGTCGGTCACCTGCACATAGACCTGCTTGCTGCCGTCGCCGGCGGAAAGGACCCAGGCGGTAGTGGCCTGCGGCAGTTCAGTCGGCGACCAGCCGCCGCCGAGGTTCTTATACGCCAGGTTCTTTACTCCCGATTCTGAATCGGCGTAGGTCAGGGAAAGGGTGACATCCGTGCGGGGCGTGTAGGCATCGCCGTTGTTTATCGTTATGCTCCCGGTGGGATTGGTGAGGTCTATCTTGTAGATCCCCGAGTAAGCGTAGCCGGTGTTGCCGGCGGTGTCCTCCACTTCCACGTGCAGGTACCATTGCCCGGCGCTCCCGATAGTGAAACTGGGGACCGCCGAGTCATTGCCCGAGATAGTGTAGTCCCAGGCCTGCCAGCCGGAGCCCGGCTTGTCGCTGGAAGTCGTCCAGCGGTACCTTACCCGTGAAAGCTTGGCGCCGCCGGTGTCGGAAAGCGAGACAATCGAGGAAAGGCCGGAGTTGGTCCACGGGCTGGAGGAAGGGCTGAAGCCGGCGACAGAGGGCGCGTTCTTGTCGTACCAGTACGGGCCGTAGGTCTGGTAGCCCGACAGCGGCACGTTCTCCCCGTTATAGGACTTTACATGAAGATAATAGAAGCCGGAGGAGGCCGCGGTATTGAGCAGCTGGCCGGAGGTCCATTGGGTTTCAGTTCCGGTCCAGGCCGCCCGGTCCGGGGTCTGCGTCCAGGCATAGCGGTAATAAGAAACGCCGTTATTGCCGAAGCCGGCCAAATTGGTGCAGGTAAGCGTGCCGGAGAGCCAGGTCCCGGTAGACTTGTCGCAGCCCACGTTCGGCGGGGCGGCAAAAGTGTACTTTGAGGTCGAAGTGGAGGCGCCGTTGCCTGCGGAGTTATAGCCGATTATCTGCCGCGTGTACAGCGTATTCGGGTTCAGCGAGGTTTCTATCCAATAGGTAGCGCCCGCGGCAAGGGATCCTTTCAGGGCCCCGGTCGCGTCAAGCACCTGGAAGCCGTCCTCCTGGAACTGGCCCGAAGACGTGTCTGTCCAGTTCCATTTTATAGAGCTGTCCGAAAGCGTGGCGCCGACCGCGCCGCCGGGCGCCAGCGGAGGGGAACCGTAGGTGAGCGTCAGGCTGCTGACCGAGGCGGTATAGCGCGGGTCCAGCGTTGCCAGGTTAAGGCGGTATTGAACGTAGCGTCCGAAGATCGAGGGGTCACCGCCCTTGGCGACAGAGGTAAAGGTGCTCAGCAGGATATTCGTGTCATGCGCGCGGACTTCAAGAGCGACCGAGGAGCTTGAGGGCATTACGGCAGCCCAGTCCGCGGCCTTATAATTCGTGCCTGTCGACGAACTGTCCTTTATTTGAGAGGTGAAGCTGCCGGAAGCGTAGCGGCGGCCCTGCTCGGCGCCGGGAGAGATGTAGGCTGGCTCCGGCTTCGAATAGGACTGGACGAAGACATTGTCGAAAAGGAATTCTTCCAGCGAGGAGGAGGCGCTTGCCGCCTCCAGGTAAAGGTAAGGGCTGTTGAAAGCCAGATTGTTCGCTGCGCTGTAGATCTGCGTGCCGTCCAGGAGGACCGTGAAAGAGGAGGCGTTGACGAGCACGTCCACGCCGTGGAAGCCGGCGGCGACGGAGCCGGAGGCCAGGGTCGTCTTTGTGCCGTAGTCGCTGCGTTCCACGGTATAAAGCGGCCCGGACGCGGAATGTTTTATTGAAAAACGGAGCCAGTCGTCCTGGGTGTAGGAGTTGTTGTAGATCGCCTGGCACAGCGTGAAGCTGGACCAGGAGTCGCTGCCGGTGTCTCGGGCGTTCATGTCGACGCGGTAGTGCCTGCCCGAAGCGAAGGAATACTGGCTGGCGCTGCGCAGGCCGAAGTAGCGGGTGTTAAGCGGGCTGCCGAAGAGCAGGCGCAGCCGGTTGAACTGGATATCCCTAACCGAGCCTGTCTGCGGGGCCGCCGACTCGATGTTCGACCAGGCGGCGGTGCTGGGGACCGTGCCGTTCCCGGCGTTGAAGTTGTTCCCCATCGTGAAAGTGTCGGCAAGGCTGGAGACGGCCGCGGCCGAGGTGCTGCCGGAGTACAGATAGATGGTCCCGGCGCCGGTCGGGACGGACGGAATTTTTACCCAGATCTTCGTGGCGTTGGTATTGATGCCCGACTCGATATAGTAGGAGAGCGAAGCAGCGCTGCCGGAGACGGCAGCGGTAGTGAAGCGTATATCCGAACCGTCGGCGTTCATTCTGCCGGCGGCTATCGCGTCCTGCGTGTTAAGCGTGAACGCTACCGGGTAATTCGTCAGCGCGGACTGGTTTGTCGAATTGAGGGAAAGCGGCTGCCTGTATTTCCAGGCGGCATTGAACCAGTCGTCGGAACCCGGGGCTGAAAGGCCGGCGGCGTGGCCGTAATAGTCCAGGCTAAGCGTAACATTGCTGCCGGTGCCGGTGATATAGGTGGAATTGTGCGAGCCCGCCGTGAACTGCGCTTCGGTATTTTCGGTATAAACTGTCAGCGCGCCGGCTTTATCGGCCAGGCACAAGAGTAGTGAGAGAACTAAGGCGGACCACTTGTATTTCATACCCGCTCGTTCCGAAATCCCGACTGTTGGCTCTATCTTCTGATTAATATCAATGAAAACAGCAGTACTCAAAGAATACCACTAAAATCAAGGCAAGTCAATCAATGAATAATCAATGAATAATCAACGATATAATTGGTATAAATAGCGGGGCAAGCGGGAGGCGGGGCGCTGTTCAAGCGTCTAAAATTTTTTTGATCTTGCCCAGGAATATTTCCGGCTTTATCGGTTTAGTGAAATAGAAGTCGACGTGTTCCATGTAGGCGGCGAGCTGGTCGCTTTCGGCGTCCCTTATGCTGTTCATGACGATGCGGACCTTCCTGAATTTCTTTTGGGCCCGCACCTCCTTGATGAATTCAAGGCCGGTCCCGTCGGGGAGGTTCCAGTCCACTATAAGGAGGTCGGGCGCTATCATCTCGATAAGGTTCAGGGCGTCTTTGACGGTGCCTGCCGCCACTATCTTGAAACCTTCCGGCTCAAGCAGCTGGGTTAAAACGTTTACGTAATCCTGCTCGTCTTCTAGAATGAGAACTTTTTTCATAGCGGATCCCTCTGCTTAAACCGGCAGTTCGAAACCGAACCTGCTGCCGGCCCCGGAGCTTTCGGCGAATGTTTTCCCGCCATGAGCCTCGACGATGCTTTTTACGATATACAGGCCGAGCCCGGTTCCCTTCGGCCCGGTCACATTATTCCTTCCCCCGGGCACCTGGTAAAACTTTTCGAAAACTTTCTCAAGGTCCGCCCGGGGAATGCCTATGCCGGTATCCTCTACCGAGACGCGCAGAGCGCGGTTCCAGACGTTGGGCGCGGCCGGGGCGCCGGGCATTGGGACGAGCGCGGCTGTTATCCTGACCTTCCCCCCCTTAGGGGTGAATTTCAGGGCGTTGGAAACAAGGTTGATCAGGACCTGGGAGATCCGCTCCGCGTCCATGCTGATCTCCGGAAGTCTCTCGGCGGGCGCGGCGAAACTCAGCTCTATACCTGAAATCCTTGCCTTCTCCAGGAAGAGCTTTGCCGCGTCCTGGATCACCGTTTCCATCCTGGCCCGGCTTTTAGAGATCTCGAATCTGCCTTTTTCTATGCGGGCCGCGTCCAGCAGGTCGGCGATGAAGCGCAGGAGCCTGTTCGTATTCTGCTTGATGAAGGTGATATTCTCAAGGAAGCGGGGAAGCTTCGCGGGCCAGGAGCCGGGGTCGCCGGCGCTCCGGGAAATTTCGTAGGACATCAGGTCCAGGTAGGACTCTATGGCGCCTATCGGGGATTTCAGCTCGTGCGTGACCGAGGAGACGAAATCCTTTTTGAGCTGGTCGAGCTCCTTCAGCTTGTCCATCATCCCGTTGAAGCCCCTGTTTAGCGTGCCCAGTTCGTCGCTGCGGCCGGTGTCTTCCAGCTTGTGGTTCAGGCTTCCCCCGCCGGTGACGGCGAAAGCTTTTACAAGCTTGTTTATCGGGCGGGTCAGGCGGCCGGCGAGCCAGAGCGCAAGCAGCGTGGCCGCGCAGATGACCACCAGGCCGGCCTTGAGTATATGGTCGAGCACCGAATCCAGGCTCGCCTGTATCCGGTTACGCGTTTTTAGATCGCAGTAGCCGACCGCTACCGTATAAGGGCTGCCGTTCACGATCACCTTTTTTTTTGTAAAAGAAACCTCTATCCCGTCTTCGGCGGGCAGGCTGGATTTTACCGTCAGTTTATCCTCGGCGCTGCGGATCCGCTGGCCCGTGTAGGAGAGCGGAAGCGGGCGGGGTACCAGGGTCCTGTCCGTATGCGCCAGGATCTTGTTCTTGCCGTCGGTCACATAGGCGAGGTCGAGCTCGGCTATTATGCGCGTCAGGCCCGCGGTATAGCTGACCAGCATCTCATTGTCATGGCTCAGGATGCTTTCCGACGCCACATTCGCGAGGGACTGCAGCACGTTTTCCCTTTCCGAGACTATCTGGCGCTGCAGCATGGATCTCTCGGAAGTGTAAACAATGGCGCCGAACATCACTACGGTCAGCAGCACCAGGCTGTCTATGGCCAGCATCAGTTTGTATTTAATGCTCATTGTCTGTCAGGCCAGCCTGAAGCCCTCCGCCCTGAGGTTCTCTATCTTTACGGGGCAGGCGGCGATCTTTTTGCGGATATTCGTGGTCAGCTGGTGCAGGGTATGTATTATCTCTTTTGAAGTTGAGGCGGTGGGCCATAAATGCGCCCTGAACTCTTCATAGGTCGCCACGGCGCCTTTTTTCTGAAGCATCACGTACAGCACCTGGAACTCTATTTTAGTCAGCCTGATCTCCTTCCCGGCGGGAGCCCCGCTCCTGTTTTCAGAATTGATATAACACTTCCTGCGCGGATAGTCCATGACGAGGGCCCCTGAAGGGGAGGCTAACAGCTTTTTATCCGGCTTCTTCTTCGGCTCGAACACCCGCACCAGCGCCTTAAGCTGTTCGGCCAGGAGCCGCGGCTTGATCGGCCTTGAGACTACGTCGTGGGCGCCCAGCTTGAGGAGCTTCACTACCTGCTCGGGAAGGATGTCCTGCTCGGCCAGGACCATGATTATCCTCGGCGCAAGCAAAGGGGCCAGCTTGACTACGGCCTCTTCGGCGCTCAGGCCCAGGATAGCGCGCGACCAGGCGGAGTCCAGTATCACCGCGTCTACGGGCTTTTCCCTGAGCGCGCTTTTAAAACCGTCCGAGTCCATGGCGAGCGTGACGGAGACGCGGCTCTCGGCGAACCTGAACCTGCAGGCGGTGAACAGCGCCTCGTCCATTGTCAGGATAATTGCTTCAAGATTTTCTCCGGTCATAGTTCGGTCCGCTCCCAAGTCAATAAAAAAGCGCCGCTTTATCTTACTGCTGCCTGGGGTCGAGCACGTCGCGGAAGGCGTCGCCGAGCAGGTTCCAGGCCAGCACGAAAAAGAAGATCGCTCCGCCGGGGATCAGCAGGGTATGCCAGTAGGCGAAGGGGCTGCCGGCGGCGCCGAGGATCCAGTTGCGCGACATGGCCACCAGCTGGCCCCAGTCGGCATAGCCCGCCGGGGCGCCGAGCCCGAGGAAGCTCAGGGCGGCGGCGGTGAGGACCACGCTGCCTATGTCCAGGCTGGCCACCACCACCACCGGGTAGATGGAGTTGGGAAGTATATGCCGCGTGAAGATCCAGAAGTCCCCCGCCCCCATCAGGCGGGAGGCCGTGACATAATCCTGCTTTTTAACCGTAAGGATGTCGCCGCGGAAAAGGCGGGCGTAAGCCGGCCAGGAGACCGCGGCGATAGCGAAGATGACCTTCTCTATCCCCGGCCCCAGCATTGCCACGATGACCACTGCCAGGACTATCCCCGGGAAGGCCAGGATTATATCGGTAAGGCGCATCGCCCCTTCGTCCGCCCAGCCGCCGTAGTAGCCGGCCAGCCCGCCGATAATAAGCCCGGCGGCAAGGGCGACGAAGATGACTGCCGCGCCGATCTTGAAAGCCGTGCGCGCTCCCCAGACCACGCCGTAGAACAGGTCGTACTGGGATTCCGTGGTTCCGAAAATTTTCCCCGCCGAAGGCTTCTGCGGCTCAGAGGAGTAGCCCGACTGCGGCATCTGGTAAGGGTCCGAGCCCTGCGGCTTCGCGATAAAGGGCGCCAACAGGGCCAGCAGCAGGAAAGCGGCGATAAGGCCCAGCCCGAAGATGGAGGCTTTGCTTTTCTTGAATCTTTTTATGGTTCTCGCGTCGAACATAGGTATTTCTTACTCGCCGTACCGTATCCTCGGGTCCATGACCGCGTAGAGCACGTCGGAGATGGTGTTCGCCATTACGAAGAGCAGCGCGCTCATGAGCGAAAAGCCCATCACCCCGGCCAGGTCCAGCTGCTGCGCAGCCTTCACGCCCCAGCGCCCTATGCCGGGAAAATCGAAAACCGTTTCCGTTATCACCACGCCGCCAAGCAGCCTGACGAACTGCAGGCTGACCAGCGTTATCACCGGGATCATGGCGTTGCGCCGCACGTGGTTGGCGATGACGTAGCTTTCCTTAAGGCCCTTGGCGCGCGCCGTGCGCACATAGTCCTTGTTGAGCTCCTCGAGCATCGAGGTGCGCGTTATGCGGATCAGCATGGCCACGCTGCCGAAGCAGAGCACCGAGGCCGGCAGGATCAGGTGTTTTACGGCGTCCCAGAAAACAGCGGGTTTGAAATTCAGGAGCGAGTCCACCGTAAGGAGGCCGGTGTAACTTTTGAAAGCGTCCGAATGGATCAGCATGTCGGTCTCGAAGGAATACCTGCCCGGGCCCAGCACGCCCAGCCAGCCGTAAAAGAACATCAGCGCCAGCAGGCCGAAAACGAAGGTGGGCAGCGAATAGCCGGTGATGGCCAGCAGCCGGGTCAGCTGGTCCGGCCATTTGTCCTTTTTAACGGCGGAGATCGTACCCAGCCGGGTTCCGATGAAGAAGATGGGGATGATGGCGAAGATCGTCAGTTCCAGGGTCGCGCTGAGGTAGGTCTTGATAGCGTCTGTGACCTTCATCCTGGCCGTCTCGGAATAGCCGAGGTCGCCTTTCAGCAGGTTGCCCAGCCAGGAACCGTAGCGCACCACCAGCGGCGCGTCCAGTTTGTGCTCCTTTATAAGTTCGCGCATCAGCTCCGGGGTGAGCTCGCGCTGGTCCTGCAGGTAGATGGAAGCGCGCATCTCCGGCGGGAGCAGGCCGGTGAGCGAGAAGAGCAGGAACGTGACGCCCAGCGCTACCAGCGGAAGCATCAGGGCCCTTTTAAGGAGGAACTTACGCATCAGCCTTCCGCCTTTTCGCCGTCCCGCATCTTCCGGTAAAGCTCGTCGAAACGCGGCGTCAGCTTGATAAAGGCCGCCATGACTTCCGGGTCGAAGTGCTCCGGCTTCATCCGGTCGTCGCCCTTCGTGATTATGCCCACCGCCCCGTCATGGTCGTAGTTCGGCTTGTAGACTCGCGAGTTGCGCAGCGCGTCGTAGCAGTCGCAGATGGCCGTGATCCGCGCCTCTAAAGGGATCTCCGTCCCCCTGAGACCCTTCGGGTAGCCGGTGCCGTCCCAGCGCTCATGGTGGCAGAGCGCTATGCGCCTGCCGAATTCCAGGTGGGGATGGTCGCCGATTATCAGCGCCCCGAAGGTGGTGTGCTTCTTCATCTCCTCCATTTCCTCCGGCGTAAGGCGGCCGGCTTTCTTGAGGATATGGCTGGGGATATGTACCTTGCCCACGTCGTGCAGCGTGGCCTGGCTGCGGATCAGCTCGGTGAATTTCTCGCTTTGGTTCAGCTCGCGCGCCATCAGGCCGGCGTATTCCCCCACCCTCATGATGTGGTTGCCTGTGTCGATGTCGTTGGCCTCGGCGGCGCGGGCCAGGGCCAGGATAAGGTATTCGAACGCGTCTTCGTATTCGGCCGAGCGCAGGATGTTGCCTACTCTCAGGAGCATCTCGGCCTGGTCGAAGGGCTTGGAGAGGAACTCCTCCGCCCCGGCCTCCATGCCTTTCATCTTGTTCTCTTTCGAGTCCAGCGAGGTGATCATGATCACCGGGATATGGGAGAGCTGCGGGTCGGATTTTATCTTTTTGCAGAGCTCGTGCCCGTTCATGACGGGCATGTTGATGTCCAGCAGCACCAGGTCCACCGGTTTTTCGGCCAGCACCGCCAGGGCCTCGCGGCCGTTAAGGGCGGTCAGGGTTTCATAGCCGTGCGGGCGCAGCAGCGCCTCCAGCAGGTCCAGGTTGAAATCTTCGTCGTCCACGCAGAGTATGCGGTGTGAGCGTTTCATGTTTTAGTGCCTGATCCCGTCAACTAAGGGCTTTTTTGCAGGTGAAAAGGTTATGGGAGGAGCCAAGCTCCATGCATGCCGGCTCGGTAAAGCCGGCTTTTTTCAGGAGCACCTGCATTTCGTCCTCGGACAGCCTCTCTTTCAGCGGCGGGCCCTTAGGCGTCTCTTTCTTTACCCATTCAATAATGGCCAGCCGCGCGCCGGGCTTAAGGCCGGTCCCGACGGCGGCCAGGAAAGCTTTCTTGTCCTCCACTTCATGGAGGGTATCGGAGATGAAGGCCATCGTGGCGTCGGCCTCCGGCAGCTTCAGCTTTCCCTGGGGCGTCTGCAGCGTGTGGATGTTGAAAATGCCGAGCGAAGCCACCCTGGACCTGATCTCGGCCAGCATCACGCCTGAAGCGTCGACGGCGTAGACGAGGCCCTTCGGGCCGACCATCCGGGCCGCTGGCAGCGAGAAATAGCCTGTGCCGCAGCCGATGTCGAGAAAAACATCTCCCGGCTTTATCCCGGCTTTGACGAGGGTTTCTTCGGGCGGCATCTCCGCCCTGCGCTCCGGGCTGTCCAGTTTCGCTCTATCTTCAGGGTCGAATATATGTGCCATAGATTTCAGTGATTTCCTGCACGGCGCGCCGCGAAGGCCGGTCCGCTCTTCCTCTAAAGCTTCGCTGGTTCCTGGCCGTCTTTAATTCCTGGTATCCCCGGCTTTGGTCCAGCCGGCTATCACTTTCAGAGTGAGGCGGGCGCAGCCGAAGAAGTCTTTGAGGTCCAGGTACTCGTGAGTGGTGTGGACATCGCGCATGCCGGTGGATAAGATCGGGGCTTTTATGCCGTGGCCGTAAAGGATGTTCCCGTCGGTGCCGCCGCCGGAGGCGGAGGGTTTCATCTTGAGGCCTTCTTCGCGCATGGCCGCGGCTATCAGGTGGAGGACGGGGTTTGTTTTGTCTATGCGCAGGTTGGGGAATTTGTTCTCTATAAGAAATTCGTAGCGCGGGGTTATGACTTTTCCGTCGGCCATGATCCTTATTTTCTTGACGGCTTTTTTCAGGCAGTCCTCCATGTGCTTGGTCTGCTTCCTGAGCTTGGCGGGGTCGTGGCTGCGGGCTTCTCCGGAGAGCTCCACCAGGGGAGGCACGATGTTGATGGCGTTGCCGCCAGAGATGAAGCCGATATTGGCGGTGGTCTGGGAGTCTATGCGGCCCAGCTTCATGCCGGCTATGGCGCTCGAAACCACTTTTATGGCGGAGATCCCTTTCTCGGGGGCTACGCCGGAGTGAGCGGCGGCGCCGTAAACTTTTATCTCCATGCTGTCGGCGGCGGGGGCGCTGGTGATCACGTTCTCCAGGCCCTGCTCATTGTCGAAAATGAGGCCGTAGCGGGAGCGGAGCCTCGAGTAATTCAGGTACTTGGCGCCCATAAGGGCCATCTCTTCGCTGATGGTGAAGACGGCTTCTATGGGAGGATGCGGTATCTTGTTCTCGTCGAGCGTCTTTATGACTTCAAGGATTATGGCTATGCCGGCCTTGCAGTCGGCGCCGAGTATGGTGGTCCCGTCCGAGGTGATGCGGTCCCTGGTGACGTGGGGATGGACATTGTCGGCGGGGCCTACGGTGTCCATGTGGGCGGAGAGCAGGAAGGGTTCGCCGGGGGCGGTGCCGGGGAAGCGGGCTATGAGATTGCCGGTTTCTCCTCCTATCTTGCGCCCGGCGTCGTCGATGTCAACTTCGGCGCCCATGAATTTCAGGAGTATGGAGAGGCGGCGCGCGATGGCGCCCTCTTTGCCGGAGAGGGAGGTTATCTTCGCGAGGTCGCAGAACAGCTGCACCATCCGCTTTTCGTTTATTGCCGGTGTCATATGTCTATTATTTAAATTTTAAAGCGCGTTTACAATGAATATTCCACCTAGTCCCGCGCGGCGCCGTATTTTACCAGTTGCGGCTGCTGTAGGAGATGTTCTGGTAGGCGGGGTTTTCAATGAGGCTGTTCACGTAGGTTATGAGGCGGGTATCGGCTTTTATTTCCAGGAGGACTTCGGACTGGACCTTGAGGCAGTCCTGTTCCGCGGTCTTGCCGGTCCAGGCTTCGGCGGGGACCTTGCCGTTGCCGGCGGCCCTGGCTTTGTGGTAGAGCAGGGAGTGGCAGCCGTCGTGGGCGATGGTTCCTGCGTACCAGGCCGCGCCGTGGTTCCAGGTGGCGCTGCCGACCTGGTAAACCGGTTTCGCGGTCCAGGCCACCATGCCGCTGCGCGTGGATTCTTCTATGACCGCTATGTAGGGAGATACGGTAGTGAAAGTCGTGGAGCCCTCGAGCAGGGCGAGGGCTTCTTTTGTTTTTGCCGTAAAGACGGGGCCGCCGCGTATCTCCAGGCGCTTTACCGCGGCGCGCTGAGCTTTTGCCCGGGTATCGGGTTTATCGCCGGCATGGGCGCCGGAAGTCAGGAGAGCTGCCAGCAGCAGGACAAAGGTCGGCTTAAGCATGCTGAAAGTGTACAAGATTAAGGGTTATTTCAGAAAACGGCCCCGGGCAAAGACCGGCATAGGATTTAGTACAATTGAGCTATGAACGTCTGGAAAAAACAATCGTTACTCATCTTCGCGGCGCTCGCGCTCGGGGCTTGCGCCCATAACCAGCCCGAGCTCACCGGGCAGCAGCCGGCTCAGCAGGCTTACTATGTAAACGCCGAGCCTTTTAAAAGCGCGCAGTTCAGCCCGCCCCCCGTTCCCGGTTCTATGCAGCAGGAGGCCGATATCGCGGCAGTGCTCTCCTGGCAGAACAAGCGCACCGAGGCCGACTGCGCGAAGTCGCGGCGAACCTCGGAAGAGACCTACGATTCTTTCTGGGCGGGCAAAAGCCCCTTTCCAGAGCCCCTGCCCGCCGAAGTTAAGAACTTCTTCGAGCGGCTGGCCTCTGACCTGGGGAAAGCCGACAGGAACATGAAAGAGCGCTACCGGCGCCCCCGCCCCTTTATGGCTTATCCCGAAGCCAAGCCCTGCATTAAAAAACCCGAGAGCTTCTCCTATCCCAGCGGGCACGCTCTTTATTCGAGGCTGTTCGCCAGCGTGCTGGCCGACATCGTTCCGGACCGCCGCTCCGAATTCTTCGCGAAAGCGGACGAGATAGCCCGGGACCGCGTCATCGGCGGCGTGCATTACCCGGCCGACATAACGGCAGGCAAGGCCTTCGCCGATATCTACCACGACGAACTCCTCAAGTCCGAGGCCTACCGCAAAGACATAGAAAAAATGAAGGCCCTGCTGCTTAAATAGAGGCCGCGCCTCAGGAGCGACAAAAAACCGGGGGCTTTTGCCCCCGGTTTTTTGTTCCGCTCCCGCGCTTTATTCGTTCTTCGATTTAAGCTTCGCGTCCATGCGGCGAAGCACGGCGTAGGTCAAGGCGCCTATGACGGCCATCCCCAGGCCGAAGGCAGGGTAGGAAATTTTCCAGTTGGCCGGGCCGGTCATCATGCTCCATTCCGACATCCCGCCTATCCCGGCCAGGAGCGTCAGCGGCATGAAAATAGTGGTTATGAAGGTCAGGCGCCTGACGGTGGTATTGGTCCGGTTGGCGATAAGGCTCATCCGGTTGTTCACCATCGATAGGTACATCTCGGTGAGGCTCAGGATAACCTCCCTGTAGATCTCCGCCTCCTCGTAATATTTCGTGATGTGGTCGTAGCTGTCCCTGAAGTGGTAAACGGCTTTTTCCCCCACAAAAGACGAGTCGCGGCGGCAGAGCTTTATCAGGATCTCCCTTTCGTAGAAAAGGCTCTTCCTCATGAGGAGGATGTTCTTCCTCAGGTGGACCAGCCGCGACATGCGGAAGCCGGAGAGGTCGGTGACGATGCTTTCCTCTGTCTCGTCCACTTCGGCTTCCAGCGCGCAGATCGCTTTGTGCTTGCCGTCTATCACCTGGTTCATCAGGGCGTGCAGCAGGAAATCGGGGCCCTGCCCCAGGGTCCGGGGCTCCAGTTTGAAAACGGCTTCGATGTCGGTGTCGTTCCAGTGCTCGGCTTTGCCGCGGCCTCCGACGGACACCAGGAAATTCTTGCCCAGGATAAAGTCTATCTCCCCGGTAATGAGGACGCCGTCCTTGTACGAGTAGGAGTTGATCAGCACGAAGGTGCTTTTCTCGAAGTTGTCTATCTTCGGGACCTGGTCCTCGTCAAGGCAATCCTTGACGGACAGAGCGTGCACTCCCAGCAGTTCAACGAGGGGTTTAAGATCTTCGGGCGAAGGGTTCCTGAAGTCCAGCCAGGCGTAACCGCCGCCCGGCGCGCTGCGCGCGGCCTCCGTGACCGACGGCTCGGGCAGCCTTTCTCCGGCGGGGCTGATACGGTAGAACCTGTAGTTTGACATGCTGTTCCCGGCGCGCTACCTTCCCCCTGCCCTTCCGCGCCCCCTGCCCCTTCCGCCTCCGCGGCCCTTGTTCCGCGCGACGCGGGCGAAATTCAGCGGCGGCCGCTGCCTGCCTTTGCCGCCGCTGCCGGACGTACGGGGCCTGTTCCCTCCCTGCGGCTGCTGACCCTGCGCCGCCTGGGGCGGGCGCCCGCCCTCCAGCGACAGGTCTATTTTCCCCTCCGCCGTGTCCACGGCCGCGATCATAACTTTTATCTTCGTGCCGGGCTTAAGGCCGTTCACCCGCAGCAGGCCTTCCGCCCCGGTGTCGCCGATCATCACGAAAGCGCCGCTGTCGATAATGGTGGTAACGGCCCCGTCCATTATGGAGCCTACCAATTCCTTCATCATCTCCGCGCGCATGATGTCCACCGACTTATGCTCGGCGTCGGCGGCCGCCCGCTCCCGCTCGGAGCAGTGCACGCCGGCCTTGTCGAGAGGAAGCGCCGTGTGGTTCTCCTTCGTGCCCGCGAGGAGCGCTTTGACGGCGCGGTGGGTCATCAGGTCGGGGTAGCGGCGGATGGGCGAAGTGAAGTGCGAATAAAAGCGCGTCGCTATGCCGAAATGCCCTTCCGACTCGGGCGAGTAAACCGCCTGGCGCATGCTGCGCACCATCAGGGAATTTATCAGGGTGGTCAGCGGATGTCCCTCGGCCTGGCGAAGCACGTCCTGCAGGCCCTTCGCCGCATTGGACCCTTCTATATGGCCGGCGGTAAGCCCGAGTTCGCCCAGCGCGATCGAAAGGTTCTTGAGCTTGAGCGGGTCGGGATTGTCGTGGCGGCGGTGCAGGAAAGGCCTTTTCGCGGCATAAAGCTCAGTCGCTACGGCCTCGTTCGCCAACAGCATGAATTCCTCTATCAGGCGGTGGCTCTTGAGCCGCGGCCGGAGGCTGACGCCCAGCGGCCTGCCGTGGGGGTCGGCGTTTATTTTGTATTCAGGCAGGTTGAAATCCAGCGCGCCGCGGGCGACGCGCCGCTTGTAGAGCACGTCGGTAAGGGCGCCCATCCTTGCGACGGCTTCTCCTATGGATCTGTGCACGTCCGGAACCTTGCCGCCTTCGAGCATGGTCTGGATCTCGTCGTAGGTGAAGCGACGCCACGAGCGGATGACGGTTTGCGCGAGGCGCCTCTTGACCACTTTGCCGGCGGAGTTTATGTCCATGAAAGCGGACATGGTAAGCCGCTCCTGGCGCGGCACCAGGCTGCAGAGATTATCCGAAAGCGCCGGCGGCAGCATGGGCACCACGCGGTCGGGCAGGTAAACGCTGGTGGCGCGCGCGTAAGCCTCCGCGTCGAGCGCGGTTCCGGGCTTCACGTAATGGGCCACGTCGGCGATGTGCACGCCCAGGCGCAGCATTCCTCCGCCCAGGTCCTCCAGGGAGACGGCGTCGTCGAAATCCTTGGCGTCCGCGCCGTCTATGGTGCAGATGGGCAGGTCTATCAGGTTCTCCCTGTCCTGCCACTGCGCCGGCTCCAGCCGCGCGCCGAAGCTTTCGGCCTGTGCGAGCACTTCCGGAGGAAAAGTCTCGTTAATACCGCGGGTACGGAGTATGGCGTCTATGCGGGCGCGCATATCTCCGGGATCTCCCAGTATTTCGTTCACCATTCCGGCGGCGCCGGAGTCCGGAGACGGCCAGCGGGTGACCTGCAGCACCGCGAAAGCGCCTTCTATCGGGACTATTTTGGGGGCGAAGCCGATCACGAGGGCCGGGGGAGCGTTCCCCTTCTCGGGGAACAGGACCCAATCGTTCTTTACGCGCTTGAGGATGCCCACCATGGAGGTGCGGGCGCGCTTTATCACGGCTATTATCTCGCCGGCAAGGCGGCCGGTCTTCTCGGGCCGCACGCGCGCCTGCACGCGGTCCCCGTCCATGGCCAGGTCCAGGCCCCGGCCGCGGATGAAGACGTCTTCGACGCCCGGCTTCTCCGAGAGCAGGAAGGCGAAAGTGCCTTTGTGCTGTATTACGCCCTCGACTATAGCCTCATGTCCGCCTGAAGCGCCGCGTGTTTCTTTTTTCTTCCAATGTGGTCTCATTTTTTCCTTAGATCTTTAGTTTCAATATTATATCAGTTGGCCCTGTCATCCACGCGGGCGCAGCGCACGAAGTGGCCTGGAGAGGTCTCTTCATAGTCCGGCCGCTTTTTAAGGCAGACTTCGGACGCGCGCGGGCAGCGGTCCGAGAATACGCAGGCCTGCGGCTCCGGTCCGGCGCTCCCGTCCCTCCTCTCCTCCAGGACCGTTTTCCTGGAGGGGTCGGGGTCCGGCACCGCCGAGAGGAGAAGCCTGGTGTAGGGATGCCGGGTATCGCGGAAAAGTTCGGCCGCGGGCGCGTATTCGACCACGCAGCCCCTGTACATCACGGCGACGAAATCGCAGAGGTAGCGGACGGCGGCCAGGTCGTGGGAAATGAAAATATAGGAGATGCCCAGCTCTTTCTTGAGCTGGTTTAGCAGGTTCATTATCTGGGCCTGGATGGAGATGTCCAGGCTGGAGATGGGCTCGTCGGCCAGGATCATGCCGGGGCCGGTGGCGAGGGCGCGGGCTATGGCGACCCGCTGTCTCTGCCCGCCCGAGAACTCGTGCGGGTATCGCAGCAGCGCGTCCGGCTTGAGCCCCACTCTTTCAAGGAGGGCCGCCGCGGTCTTTTCTCCGTCCGCGACCTTTTCCCCCGCCGCCCTCAGCGGCTCGAGGACGATATCTATAACCTTCATGCGCGGGTTCAGGCTGGAATACGGGTCCTGGAAGACCATCTGCGCGCCGCGCCGCGCCCGGCGCAGCGCCCCGCCGGAAAGAGAGGAGAGCTCTTTGCCGTCCAGGGTGACCCGCCCGGAATCCGGCTTCTCGATGCCGAGGATGAGCTTCGCCAGGGTGGTCTTGCCGGAGCCGGATTCCCCGACTATGCCCAGCGTCGTGTTCTTTTCGAGCGCCAGGGAAACGCCGTCCACCGCGGTGAAGAGCCGCCCCCCGGAGCTGAAGAGGCCGCCCTCTTTGCGGTAACGCTTGGTTACATTGTCGATATTAAGTATGACGGACATATTATGGTTTAAAGCCTGGCTCGCTGCGCCAGCATTTAGAGCCGCGCCTTTCCCCGGCTTTGAATTCCGGCGGCTCCGCCGAAAGGCACTTGTCGAAGGCTTCCGGGCATCTCGGAGCGAAAGGGCAGCCGGGGAGGTCCTCGTCGAAACTCGGGGGCAGGCCCTCTATCGTCTTGAGTGGTTCGCCCGGCATGTCGCTCATTTTAGGCAGCGAATTCAGAAGGGCGCGGCTGTAGGGATGGGAGGGGCTTTTGAAGAAATGTTCCGCCGGTCCGCGCTCCACTACGCGCCCGGCGTAAAAGACCAGGACATAGTCGGCTCGCTGGGCCACGATGCCGAGGTTATGGGTGATGAGGGCCAGCGCCAGGCCGCTCTCTTCTTTCAGCGCGTCCACCAGGTCGAGTATCTGGGCCTGCACAGTGACGTCGAGGGCAGTAGTGGGCTCGTCGGCGATCACCAGGTCCGGGCCGCAGGCCAGGGCCATGGCGATCATGACACGCTGGCGCATGCCGCCGGAAAAATTATGAGGGTACTGGGCGAGCCGGCTCCTCGCGTCGGTGATCCCCACTTTTTCGAGCAGCTTCTCGCAAGCCGGCAGGGCCTCGGCGTAAGAAAGTCCTTTATGCTCCATAAGCGGCTCCGCCAGCTGAAGGCCGATGGTGAGCACGGGATTGAGCGAGGTCATCGGCTCCTGGAAAACCATAGAGATCCCCGCGCCGCGCACTCCGCGCAGCTCTTCTTCCGGGATCGCGGCCAGGTCCTTTCCCTTATACAGTACGCTGCCGGAGTCGATCTTCGCGCCGGGCGGCAGCAGGCGCACCACGGAAAGCGCGCCTATGGTCTTGCCGGAGCCGGATTCCCCGACTATAGCCAGCGTTTCCCCGGGGTAGATCCGGTAGCTTACGCCGCGCAGGATCCTGGTGGGCGCGCCGTCGCGGGAGACGGAGACGGAAAGGTCCCGGACCTCGAGCAGGGGCGCGGTTATATCTGTCATCTTAAGGTTTCCTCGCCGTTAATTTTGAGGCTTTTAAACCGTGCGTAGGCGCCCTGCGGGTCGCCGCCGGCGAAGCCGCCCAGGAAGAATTTCTGGGACGGCGCGTCCATGGCCGAAGACGCGTCCAGGCGGAGGACGGGGATGAACGTCTTCCTGTTCATGGCGTAGGAAACCGTGAAATAGTTCCCGTCCCGTTCGAAGCGGAGCACTTTGAGCTTCTTCGGGAGCGGGAAGGGCTTTCCGCCGGGCAGGCAGAAGAGCGTGAGGCTGTCGTCCGCGGGCCGGGGGCCGTTCTGGCGCTGCACCAGGACCTTCAGCGCCGCGGAGGCGTTCCCGATGGACGGCCGCGCCGCGTCCCCGCCCACCCAGATGCCGTACGAGAAGCGCTTCATCTGGCCGGGCGGAATTTTAAAATCGGCTTCCAGGTCCGCCTGCCATTTCGTTCCGGAAAGTTCGCGCGAAAGTATGAGGCCCGGCGCGTAGCCGTCCGACGGATCGTCGCGGCTGTCGTCCTGCCGGGCGGTAAGATGGTAGTAAAGGCCGTCGCCTTTAACCTCATGGGAGCCGTATTCGTCGTTCCAGCCCGTCCAGGTTTCCCAGTCGTCGGCGGCAAAAGCCCCTTTCTTGAATATCGCGGGGCTGCAGCCCGCGGTAAATATCGCGGCGGCCGCGATCGCCGCCCCTAATAAAATATATTTTTTCATCCTAGCTGTTTTCCCCGGTCCCCGATTTCCTATTCTCGACTCCCGGTTCCCGATTTGCTTTGCTGTCCAGCCACAGGGTCACCGGCCCGTCGTTGAT
The DNA here is from genome assembly GCA_028713125.1 of Elusimicrobiales bacterium. GTDB lineage: Bacteria > Elusimicrobiota > Elusimicrobia > Elusimicrobiales > UBA9959 > UBA9959. The sequence goes on from JAQTOU010000002.1 coordinate 709,859, forward strand.
TATTTCCACTTCCATGTCCGCGGCGAAGACGCCGGTCTTGACCGCCACGCCCTTCCCCCGCAGCGTTTTTATAAAATATTCGTACAGCCTGCGGGCTTCCGGTGGCCTCGCGGCCGCGGTGAAATCCGGGCGTCGGCCTTTCGAGGCGTCGCCGTAAAGAGTGAACTGCGAGACCACCAGGGCTTCGCCTCCGACGTCCAGCAGCGAGTGGTCGAATTTGCCGGAGGAGTTGGAGAAGACCCTCAGGTTGGCCGTCTTTTCGGCCAGAAGCTCCGCGTCCGCCTCCGCGTCCCCCTCCCCCACCGCAAGCAGCACCACGAGGCCACGGCCTATAGTTTCATGCGCGCCGGCGGTTTTTACCCCGCCGCGTTTTACCCGCTGTATAAGCGCCCTCATAGAATCATTATAAATAATTTATCCTCACTCCCGCACTAGCGCCCGCCCGGGCCGCCGTTGGACCGGCACTCCGGCGCTAAGCGGGCGGGCGGATCCCGGACAGGCTTGAATATGTCGGTGCCCGGTTGTATAATTAACTGTAGCCGCGCGGAACAGCTAAATCCCGCGCAAAGGAAAAATATGGTAACCGGACTTGTACTTGTGAAATTATTGCCTGGCAAAGAAAAGCAGACCCTCGGCAAGCTGAAGGCCCTCAAGAGCGTCGTTCATATGTCGGCCGTCTTCGGGCGCTGGGACCTGGTGCTCGATATGGAGACTGACGACCTGCCGGCGCTTTCCAATATAGTAGTGCAGGAAATACGTTCGATCCCGGGCGTGCTCTCCACTGAGACGCTGGTCACCACTTCGCTTTAGGAGGGCCGTCCGGAGGCGGGCGGGCAAAGCCCGCCTTAACCTTTATCCGCTGAATTTTCCGCCACCGGGCGCCGTTTCACTTTCCGCTTATGCGTTCACTGATCGCCTGTCTATTGCTGGCTTTTGCCGCCGGCCACGCCCGGGCCCAGTTATTCCTGGGCGCGGAAGTGGGGCCCGACGCGTTCATGAAGGCGGACTCAGGGAAGATAGATACCGACGGCGAGGACGCTTTCGCCTGGGCGCTCAGCTCCGAGGTCAGCACCTCCACGCTGTATTCCGTTTTCGAGTCCACGGACCCGGAGAAGGAGATCTTCGGCTACCTGCGCGCCGGTATTTACAGGCAGGAACTTGCGGCCGTCCTCCTGCTTTCCGAAAAGACTTCGGTCCCCTTTAAAAAACTCGCCGCGGAACTCCCAAAAGCCGGCGGCTTCACGGGGCTGGCCAAAAAACACGAAGCCGACGCCATGGTTATTTTTGAAGCGGCCGGCCGCCTTAAGGCCGCGGCCGACCTCAGGATGCCGCTTTTCCTGTCGTCCCCGGCGGAAGCCGGCGTCCGGCCCTCGACCGCCCCCGCGCTCTCCAAAGATGAAAAAAATTAGTCTTTTGCTGATAGTTTTCATGCTGCTCTGCGGCCGCGCCCCTGCGCTTTCTGTTCCGCGCGGGGCTTCCTCCGCCGAGCTCGTCCTGCCTGACGGCTTCAGCGTGAAGGTCGAGCTTGCTCTAACCCCGGAAACGCAGGCGAAGGGGCTGATGTTCCGCGAGGAGCTGCGGCGGGACCGGGGGATGCTTTTTGTGTTCGCCGGGCTGGAGCTCAGGTCTTTCTGGATGAAGAACACTTTTATAGACCTGGATATGGTTTTCCTGGACGCCGGCCTTAAGGTGGTAAAAGTCTTCCACCGGGTGCCGCGCTCGACCGCGGGCCAGTCGGAAGACGAGGTAGCGCGGGTCTCGGCGCCCGCGGTCTGCGTCCTGGAGCTCCCCGCCGGTACCGCCCGCGCGCACCGGGTAAAGCCCGGCTCCAAAATAAAGATTTCCTTCCCCCCGCCGCCCGCCAAATAAAAAAGGCGGGCCTGCGCCCGCCTTTTGCTTCCTCCATCGCTAGTTGCCGGTTTCCCGCTTTTGCCCGGCCTGCTTCAGAATTTCAGACATGTCGGCGCCATTCGGCAGCCCCTGCTTCTCCTGGCCCCCCGAGCCGAAGGACTTGCCTCCCTGCAGGCGGGGTATTACCGTGCCCTGCCGGAGTTTTTTTGAAGCGGCGGCGGCTTTCTTTTTCACCGGGGCCGGAGCCGGAGGAGTTCTTCCTGTTTGCGGCGCCTGGCGCGCCGCGGCCGTGGAGGCGGCGCCGTCGCTGGAATAGCCTTCGTTCGCCTTTTCGAAGATCGCCAGGGAATCCCCGCTGGTCGCTTCGGACCTCGCGGCGGGAATGCTGCCGGGGAGGACGCTGCCGGACCTTTCATCCTTGAAAATGGAGTCCTGCGCGGAAGATCGAGGCAGGGAGTCGCCGGCGTCCTCTACGACCAGGAGCTTTATTCCGAATATTATCGCGATGGTAAGTATGAGTCCGAGGATCAGGAGGACCTTCGGGCTGAAATTATTCGCGGATCTGTTCTGGCTGTTGTAGTTCATAGGATGGATACCCTCATAATATATGAGTTTACAACATAATGGGCCCGCTGTTTTAGAGGTACAAAGGTTATAAACATATATTTTTATAGTAAAATAATCTTACATGGGAATCTGGAAAAACGCTTTTAAAATACCGGAGCCCCCGGAGCCTACTCCTGAAGAAAAGAAGCTGCTTGACGTCCTCGTCGAAAAGGTCTCGCGGCGCGGGCTGGGAGAAATAGCCGCCTTCACGGTTGAAAGCACCGCCCCCCTGCACAACCTGGGCGCGCAGGGCATGACCTTTATCGAGCCCGCGCTTACGATGCTGTTTAAAAAAGAAGACGTGGAGAAGTACAGGGCCCTGCTGGAGAACGGCAAGGCCATGAAATATTTAGCGAGCCGGCTTAACGCCGAGACGGAAGAAAAGGAAGCCCCCAATGTCAAAAAAAGACCTTGAAATCATTATAGCCACCGACTGCGGCAGCACCACCACGAAAGCCATCCTTATAGAGAAGAAAGGCGATACCTACCGCCAGACTTTCCGCGGAGAGGCCCCCACCACGGTAGAGGCCCCGTTCGAGGACGTCACCAAGGGCGTGCTGAACTCGATCACCGAGGTCGAGGAACTCTCCGGCCGGAAAATACTGGACGGCGAAAGGATCATAACGCCTAACAGCGGGCTTACTGGCGCCGATATTTACGTCTCCACCTCATCGGCCGGCGGCGGCCTGCAGATGATGGTGGCCGGGGCCGTCAAGGCCATGACCGGCGAATCCGCGCAGCGCTGCGCCCTGGGCGCCGGCGCCATCGTGATGGACGTGCTGGCCTCCAACGACGGCCGCGCCGACCACGAGAAAATAGAGCGCATCCGGCAGCTCCGCCCGGACATGATGCTGCTCTCCGGCGGCACCGACGGCGGAACCATCACCCACGTGGTCGAGCTCGCGCAGTTCCTGAAGGCCGCCGACCCCAAGCCCCGCCTGGGCGCCTCCTACAAGCTGCCGGTGATCTACGCCGGCAACAACAAGGCCCACGCGCAGATAAAAGAAATACTCGGCGACCGCACGGCGCTGATCATCACCGAGAACCTCCGCCCCACGCTGGAGAAAGAGAACCTGATGCCGGCCCGCCACAAGATCCACGACATCTTCCTCGAGCACGTGATGCAGCAGGCCCCCGGCTACCCGCGCCTGATGAAGATGGTGGGCGCCCCGATAATGCCCACTCCCGCCGCCGTAGGCACCATGACGGAAAAGTTCGCCAAGGCAAATAAATTCAACGTCCTGGCCGTCGATATCGGCGGCGCCACCACAGACGTGTTCTCCGTCTTCTCCGAAGTTTTCAACCGCACCGTCAGCGCGAACCTGGGCATGAGCTACTCCATCTCCAACGTGATGGCGGAGGCCGGCCTGGCCAATATCCTGCGCTGGCTCCCCTTCGACATGGACGAGCAGGACCTCAGGAACCGCCTGAAGAACAAGATGATAAGGCCCACCACCATCCCCCAGACGGTGGAGGACCTGCAGATCGAGCACGCGGTCGCGCGCGAGGCTCTCCGCCTGGCTTTCGACCAGCACAAGGCGCTGGCCGTCGGGCTGAAAGGCGTCCAGCAGGAGCGCTCCATCTCCGACGCTTTCGACCAGACCGCCTCCGGTGCAAGCCTCATCAACGTGATGCGGCTGGATTATGTGATAGGCTCGGGCGGCATCCTCGCGCATTCCCCCCGCCGCACCCAGTCGATGCTTATGATGATAGACGCCTACCAGCCCGAGGGCATCACCCGCATGGCGGTGGACTCGATCTTCATGATGCCGCACCTGGGCGTCCTGGCGCAGATAAGCGAGAAAGCCGCGCTGGACGTGTTCTACAACGACTGCCTGGTGAGGCTGGGCACGTGCCTCGCGCCTAAGGGCCTGGCCAAGGAAGGCCAGCTTATCATGGAGTGGGAAGTGACCGGCTCCGACGGCAGCAGGCAGGCCGGCGAGCTGCGCTTCGGCGATATCCTCCACGTCCCCTTCGCCGCCCCCAAGGCCAGGCTGGTTGCCAAACCCGTGAAGGGTTTTGACATGGGCGCCGGTTCCGGCAGCCGCGTCGAGGCTGACATCGAAGGCGGCGTAGTCGGCCTGGTGCTGGACGGGCGCGGCAGGCCTTTCAACCTTTCCAAGGAGCCGGCAAAGCGCCGCGACGACTTGAACAAGTGGTACAAAGCGATGGGGATGTACCCGGTATAGACGACAGCTTTTCTGGAGGAAACATATTATGGCGCACGCTTACACACCCGGACTTAAAGTAATGCCCTGCACGCTGCTGAAGAAGAAGAGGCTTCTGCCTATTCCCGGAAAGGTGCTTGCCGAAATGGGCCGGCAGGTGGACTCCCTGGACGTGGTCGCGCAGACCGAACTGCCCGGTAAGGTCTTCTCCGTCAACGTGGCCAACCGCCTGGCCGTCGGGCCCGACGAAATTAAGAATTTCATGACCAAGGGCGAAGGCGACACCGTGAAGAAAGGCGAGATCATCGCCGAGAACAAGCCCTTCCTGAAGTGGTTCAAGACCGCCGTCGAGTCCCCCGTGGACGGCACCGTGGAGGCCGTCTCCCTTATCACCGGGCAGGTGCTGCTGCGCGAGCCGCCGAAAGTCCTTCCGATAAAAGCTTATGTGAAAGGCAAAGTCGTCGAGGTCACTCCTAATTTCGGCGTCGCTATCGAGACCGAGGGCACCTTCATCCAGGGAATCTTCGGCGTGGGCGGCGAGACCAACGGCGAGATCTGCATGGCCGTCGCGAGCCCAGACGAGGACCTGACGACCGAAGATATCAAGGAGAACCACAGGGGCAAGATAGTCATCGGCGGAAAGCACGCCAGCCTCTCCACCATAAAGCGCGCCATCGAGATTGGCGTCAACGCGATAGTTGTGGGCGGCATCCACGACCGCGACCTGCGCCAGCTGCTGGGCTACGATATCGGTGTTGCGGTGACCGGCCACGAGCAGCTTGGGATCACCGTGATAGTTACCGAGGGGTTCGGCATGATCCCGATGGCGGAGTATACTTTCAAGCTGCTCGCCTCCCGCAACGGCGAGAGCGCCTCGGTGTCCGGCGCGACGCAGATCCGCGCCGGCGTGATGCGCCCCGAGATCATCGTGCCCGGCTTCCCCAAGAACGTGACGGAGTCCAAGAAGGACCAGGGCCGCGGCTGGATAGAGCCCGGCGACCCGATACGCATAATCCGCGAGCCTCATTTCGGCGTGATAGGCACGGTCAAATCCCTGCCGCCCGAGCTTACGGTGATAGGCAGCGAGAGCCACGCCCGGGTGCTGGAAGTGACCCTGGACAGCGGGGAAGTCATCGTCGTCCCTCGCGCGAATATCGAAGTGCTGGAGAAGTAGTTCAAGGTAAAGGCAGAGGCGGAGGTATAGCGGTCTATACCTGCACCTTTGCCTTTATTTTTGCCGCTATGGCTAAAAAAAACAAAAAAACCTCTCTTAAACCGGCGCCGGCACCGGAGCCGAAAGACCGGTTCCCGGCCTGGCTCGTCTGGCCGGTCTTCGCGGCGTGGGGCACTTTTGTCCTTAAAAGCTACTATTCAAAGTTCCCTCTCAATTTCGAGTCGCTTTCTGTGATCCTGGCTCCGGAGCAGTACACCGCCGGCCTTTTCAGCGTCCTGCCGGGGCACCTCCTGAACGTCCTGTACGCCGCGGTTTTCCTTTTCGCCTGCTTCTCGGCCGGGCGCCCGGTCCTTAGGGCGGCCGGCTTCGGTTTTGCCGGCGCGCTCGAGGAAACGGTTTTCTCCTGCGGCGCGGGTTTCGGCCTGCTTGCCGTTTACGTTTTCATCCTGGCCGCTTTCAAGCTCCTTTACTTCTGGCCCGTGGCCGCCTTCATTGTCCTGGCGTGCGCCGCCGGGATATATTTTCTGCGCAAGGAGCCTCTTCGCGCCGCCGGCAGCCCCGCCGATTTCGGACCCGCCGATTTCGCCGCCCTGGCGGTGCTGCTGCTGGCTATGCTGCTTAACCTGGCGGGGACGCTCAGCCCGGAAATTTTCTACGACGCCCTGGTCTATCATCTCGCGGTCCCCAATTATTTCGTGATAAAACACGGGATAGCCCCGATGCCCTATAATTTTTATTCCGACCTGCCTTTTACGCACGGGATGCTATACGGCGCGGCGCTTCTGCTTAAAGGGGAGACCTTGGCCAAGTTCATAAATTACGGGGCGGGACTCCTTACGGCCGGGGCCGTGCTGGCCCTCGGCGCGCGCCATTTCTCCCTCCGTGCCGGGCTTTGGGGCGCGGCCATATTTTATACCGTCGGCCATGCCATGCTCGCCTCCTGGTCCGCCGGTACGGAAGCCCTGCTGATGTTCTTCTCCACGCTTGCGCTCTATGCGGCCCTTAACCGCAGCGAGGAAGAGCCGCGCTGGCTCTGGCTGGCGGCCTGCTTCTGCGGCCTGGCCATGGGCGTCAAGTACACGGGCTTCTTTACCGCCGTGGGCGTTATGCTGGTTTATGCCTGGCCGGCCCGCTCCAGACCGTTGACCGCGATTAAAAACCTCGCGCTCTTTACGCTGATCGCCTCTTTCTTCGTCGGGCCCTGGCTGGTCAAGAATTACCTTTACCAGGGCAACCCGGTTTTCCCCTTCGCGCTCAGCCTCTTCGGCGCGGACCCGCATTCGGACCCGCAGAAGCTTAAGGACTTTATAGGCCACGCCGGCCAGATAGGGGCTTTGAAGCCGCTGTACTGGCTGATGAATCCCTGGAAGATCACTATGGGGCAGGTCCCGAACTCGGAATATTTCAGCCCGCTCTTTATCCTGATGCTGCCGGGGGCCTTCCTCCTTTCCGGGCCCGCCGGCGCCGCGCTCTCTGGGCTCTGGATCTTTTTCCTCGCCGTCTGGGGAGGCTTCTCGGTTTCTTCCACCATGGCGCGCTTCCTCATGCCGGCCTACCCCGCGGCCGGGCTCATAATGGCGGCTTATCTTTTTTCCCCGGGCCACAGGGCGCTGAAAGGCGCGCTTAAAGCCGCGGCGCTGGCCGTCTGTTTCACCGGGCTTTACTGGGCCGGCGTTATCTTCTATTCCCAGGGCCGCTGGCGGCCCCTGACCGGGGCCGTTACCGCCGAGGACTACCTGAGCCATACCCAGCCCACCTACCCTTACAGCAGTTACTCTGCGGTGAAGTATATAAATGAAAAAACCCCGCCCGGCTCGAAGGTGCTGCTGATCGGCGACGAGCGCAGCTATTACCTCAAGAGGGATTTTATCGTCAGTTCGGTCTATGACAATACGGCCGCGGTAGAATACGCCGCGGCGTCCAGGGACGGCGAGGACCTCTACGCGCGGCTTAAAGCGGACGGGATTACCCATATACTTCTTAACACGACCGAGGCTATCAGGCTGGGCACGAGTTACCGGATGTTCTACTGGGACGAGCGCGCGCGCGGCGTTTTCTACTCCTTCTGGGACCGGCATGTCAGGGAGGTTTTTTCTTTCGACGAGGCGCAGAACGGCCAGGTCTTCAACCGCGTTTCGGTCTACGAGCTCGCGGACAAACTCCCCTCCGGCGCCCCCTCCGCCTTCAATGTTATGAAAGAAATTATCATGAAGAATCTCGATAAAAAATGATGCTTGCCTGAAAAACCGATAAAGTGTATATTATTACAAGTTATGATAAAACATAAAGCTCTCCTCACCTTGTTCCTCTCCCTTTTCGCCGTCAGCGGCCTTTTCGCCGCCAAACCAGTCCCCCCCGCAAAAAAAGCAGCGCCGCCCGCACCGGCGGTCATCACCGGCCTCACGGCGGTCGACATGCCTTATGACGCCGGAAACGCGGCCATCCTCAAGTGGGCCGTGAACCCCGCCGACGCCGCCGACACATTTTACGTGGTCTACGTTTCCTCGCTCGAGGCCGGCGGCTGGCTGGAAGCCGACAGGTTCGTTTCCTCCGCAAAGACCGGCAAGGACGTCGAGCTGCCTTTCTGGGCCTGGGATGGCTCCTCCCTTGAGCACGCGGTGAAGGTCGAGCTCAATAATACCTACGGCGACACCCTGCCCGGCTCGGTCTTCCAGTTCAAGGTCGCGGCCGAAAAGAACAAGCAGGTCATAGCTGAGTCCATGCCGGTGTCGGTGACGCCGGTGGGCAACTGGTTCCGCCTGGACCGCATGAACAACCTCGTCCTGCTCATCACGATCATCGTGATCTTTTTCTGGGCCGTCTCCCATGCCAAGCGCAAAGGCCTTTTCATCCGCCGCATAGCCGGCCTCGACGCTATCGACGAGGCCATCGGCCGCGCAACCGAGATGGGCAAGCCCATTTTCTACGTGCCCGGCATCGGCTCCATGAGCTCCATCTCCACCATCGCCTCGGCTTTCATCCTGGGCGAGGTTTCCAAAAAGGTCGCCCAGTACGACAGCCAGATCAAGGTCCCCCATTACGACCCCGTCGTCATGACGGTCTGCAAAGAAGTGGTCAAGCAGTCCTATATGGAGGCCGGCCGGCCGGACTCCTACCGCGAGGACATCAACCAGTTCGTAAGCGCCGACCAGTTCTCCTACGCGGCCTCCGTCGACGGCATGATCTCCCGCGAGAAGCCTGCCGCCTGTTTCTATATGGGCTACTTCATGGCCGAGTCCCTGCTCCTGGCCGAAGTCGGCGCCACTTCCGGCGCCATCCAGATCGCCGGCACCGACGTGGAGCACCAGCTGCCTTTCTTCTTCACCGCCTGCGACTACACGCTTATCGGCGAGGAGCTCTACGCCGCCGGGGCCTACCTGTCCCGGGAACCCATGCTGGTCAGCGCCCTCAAGGTGCAGGATTTCGGCAAGCTTTTCGTCATGATCTCCGTTTTCTTCGGCATGATCTGCGTCGTCCTTGGGGCCAAATTCGGCTGGAGCGCTTTCGTCAGCTCCGTCCTCAACCTGTTCCAGAACTTCTGATCTTATGAAACTGATAAAAAAACAAATACCTTTAGCCATAGTGTTCATAACCGGGGTACTTACCCTGATCTCCTATTATGTTCCCCATAAGGTTTCGGTGGACTATATCGAGACCATGAACAAGTGGGAGAATATCGTGGTCGCCTTCGCTTTCCTGCTGGGCCTGATCAGCCTGTTCTTCTCCCATTACCACAAGATCACCCGGAAGGCGGACGGCTGGGGCTACAGCATCTTCGTGTTCATCGGCTTCCTCGCGATGGTCGTCCCCTCCTATACCAGCCACGGCAAGCAGATGGTCGACGGGATGCTGACGCCGCTGGGCTGGTCGTACAAGTACATCTACACGGCGCTTAGCGGAACCATGTTCGCCGTCCTGGCCTTCTACATCGTTTCTACGGCCTACAGGTCTTTCAGGATAAAATCCGCGCAGGCTTTCGTCCTGTTCGTGGCGGCCTTCATCCTGATCCTCGGGAAGGTCCCGCTCGGGCAGATAATCTGGGATTACGCCCTCGGCTGGACCGGCCAGGGAGTTTCTGCGGTCATAGAATGGATCATGCAGGTGCCCGCGGTAGCCGGCAAGCGCGGCATCATGATCGGCATCTCCATCGGCGCCATCGTCACCTCGCTGAAGATAATTTTCGGCATCGAAAAACAGTACATGGGGAAGGACTAGGAATATGAAGGAAACACTTCAGAAATTTTTCAAGATAGACAGGCGCTGGATCTTCCTGCTCCTGGCGGTCACGCTCTTCGTGCCGATAGTGAAGCCTATCGGCCTTCCTAATAAGAGCATCTCCCAGGCCACTACCCGGGTTTACGAGAATATAGAGAAACTGCCGGCCGGTTCTTTCCTGCTCCTCTCGCTGGACTACGACCCTTCAACGCGGCCCGAGCTGCACCCGATGGCGATGGCGCTGGTGCGCCACGCTTTCTCCAGGAACCTGCGCGTGGGCGTGGTCACATATATAGCCGGCTCCACCGGCCTGATAGAAGAGCTCTTCGCCAAGGTCGGCAAAGAGTACAATAAAAAAGACGGGACCGATTACGTGATCCTCCCGTACCAGCCCAACATCCTAGCCGTCATGACCCAGATGTCTTCCGATATGTACGGGATCTATTCCAAGGACAGGAACGGCACGCCCATCGCCGGTATGCCCGTCCTGAAGGGCGTAAAGAGCTACAAGGACATGTCCCTCGTCGTCTGCGTCACCGGGACCGCGATCCTGGATTACTGGGTGGCCTACGTGGGCGACAAGTACAGCGTGCCGGTGGCCGGCGGCGTCACGGCGATCAGCCAGCCCGGCTACGGGCCCTACCTGCAGACCAACCAGCTTAAGGGCCTGATAGGCGGCATGAAGGGCGCCGCGGAGTACGAGTCGCTGATCAAGCAGCCCGGCAAAGGCACGTCGGGTATAGACGCGCTCAACCTGGCCCACCTGCTGGTGCTGGTGCTTATCCTGACCTCGAACATTATTCTGCTGTTCGTTAAATATTTCTGATAGTTTTCACTAAGAGGTGCATATGGCATTAGATACATCGATCATCGCCGGCGGCTGGCTGGCAGCGGGACTCACGATCTTTCTCTTCAGCTTCCTTTACAAGGACAACCCGTTCTTTAAAATAGCCGAACATTTGTACCTCGGCGCCGGCATGGGCTGGCTGTTCCAGGTCTCGGTTACCAGCGTCTGGATCCCCAAGATCTGGGAGCCGGTTTCCAAGGGCGAGCTGCTGGTCATCATCCCCTCCGTCATGGGGCTGCTGCTGCTGACACAGTTCATCCCCAAGATCTCCTGGCTGTCGCGGTACGGCTTCACCTTCATGATGGGCTACGGCTCCGGCCTGGCTATCCCCGCCGGGCTCTCCACCGACTTCATGAGCCAGATAGAGGGCACCATAAGGCCTTTTTCCAAGCTGGCTTCCATGACGCCGTTCTCCATCCTCAGCTCCCTGATCGTCGCGGCCGGGACCATCTGCGTGCTCTTCTACTTCTTCTTCTCGGTGGAGCATAAGGGCCACCTTAAGAAAGTCTCCAATGTGGGCATTTACTTCCTGATGATCTACTTCGGAGCGGCTTTCGGCAATACCGTCATGGCCCGGTTCTCGCTGCTCTACGGGCGCTTCGACGACCTGTTCACCTTCTCCGGGGCGAGCTATTTCTACGCCACCCAGGCCATCCTGGCTGCCATGGTCATCTACTTCGTTATTCATTGGCTCGTTTCGGGCCGGAAACCCGCTTCCGAGGAAGAAGCGGCTTAAGGCGGGCGGCGCGCGCAGCGCGTAAAAAAGACGGGCCGGAATATCCGGCCCGTCTTTTTTTGCGTCTTTAGCTTGCCTGGTTTCTATTTAACTATCTCTATCTTCGCTTTCTGCCGGAGTTCTCCGGCCAGCTCGGGGAGCTTTGCGGTTATGAGCTGGTTGAGGATGGCGATTTTCAGGTCGGCTTTCATAGCCTCGAAGGAGGCTTCCTTCCCGGGCTTGTGCTCTTCCGTTTTGAAGATGCTGAAGCCGTTGCCCGTGGCCATGGGCTTTGAATATTGCCCGTCCTGAAGGGCGAAGATCTCCTTATCGATCTCGGGCAGCAGCATGCCTTTGGAGATGTAGCCGAGGCTCCCGTTGTTCTTGCGGAGATTGGCGTCGGCCGACTTGAGGCTGGAGAGCTTGCCGAAATCCGCCCCCACCGTGGTGAGCAACTCGTAAGCGTCGTCCGCCTCGGCTTTCGTGTTAACGAAGATCTGGCTGAGCTTTACCGAGGCCGGGGTGCCCAGCTTTTCCTTGTTCTTTTCGAAGAAGGCGGCCGTCTCTTCGTCGGTAACCGCTATCTTCTTGGCGGCTATGACCGTGCCGCGCATGATAAGCTGCCGGCGGATGAGGTCGCGCAGTTCAGCCGAGGACCAGCCCACGGACCTGAGGTTCTTCTCAAAAACGGCCTTGTCGGCGTAGCCGGCGGCCAGGCTGGCGAACTTGGCCTCGACTTCTTTTTCATCGGCCTTCACGCCCAGGCGGGCGCCTTCCTCGAGTATCAGCTTTTCATCTATAAGCTCGGACAGGCCCTGCGCGCTGTACTGCCACCAGAGTTTTTTTGTGAGTTCCTCGGAGGAAACTTTCTGGCCGTTAACGAGGGCCACGTTCGCGCTTTTCTCCGCGGCGCAGAGTCCCGTGGCGAAAAAAGCGAGTACCGCTGTCGTTATAATTGTCTTTTTCATAGTATGCTGCTCCTTCGTTCTTCTTATTTGTTCACGAAAAGCGTCTGCGTCGGGTAGGCGAACTCTATGCCTTCTTTGCCGAACTTAGCTATCACTGCCTGAAGGAACTGCTCCTGTACCTTCATATGAAAGGCGTAGTCCGGAGATTCCACGAGATAGACCGTCTCGAAATCTATGGAGAAATCGCCCAGGCCGGACAGATTGGACCGGTCAAAGGCGGTTTTCTCAAGGCCGGCGACGGCCTCTTTTATCATCCCGGGGATAAGCTTCAGTTTTTCAAGCGGCGTCTGGTAGGTCACGGAGGTCTTTATGACGATGCGGCGGCGCGTCATGTGCTTGTAGTTCTTGACTTCCACGCCGAGCAGTTTGGAGTTGGAGACTATCAGCAGCTCTCCGGACAGGCTGCGCACGCGTATGGATTTAAGGCCCAGGTGCTCCACCGTGCCCGAGATGGTGTCCGTCACTATAAAGTCACCGACGATGAAGGGTTTATCGAGAAGGATGACGAAGAAATTGAAGATATCTCCCAGTATCGCCTGGGACGCCAGCGCTACCGCCACGCCGCCGATCCCCAGGCCCGCCAGTACCGCCGAGATATTGACGCCCATGTTCTCGAGCACGAAGAGGATGGCCGCCACCCAGACCAGGGCGCGCATTATCACCTGGGTGCTGTTGACTACCGAGGCTTTCGCTTCAGCCGATAATTCACGCTTTGAGGCCAGCTTTGTTATCCAGTAGGAAAGGAGGGTCTGGATAATGGCGATGGCGCGGTAGGTGAAGACGAAAAGGATGACAAGTTTAAGCGCCTTGTCGAAAGCCGGGTCGCGCTGCAGGTAGCGGGTGGCTATGTAGAAGGCGATCAGTTGGTATTCGAACCAGTGGATATGGTCTATGAGGGCTACCGCTATGTCGTCCAAATCGGTTTCCGTCTTTTCGGCCAGCGCTTTGAGGCGGCCTATGCCGACGGTCTTTACAAGGTGCAGCAGCGTCAGCGCTACGGCGAAAGCCGCCGCGGCGAACCCGTAGGCCGCCGGAGTGTTTCCGAGTATAAGGCTGGTATCGAACCAGGAGGTAATAGAATTAGCGCCCATGCATAAATTATAAACGATTTTCCCCCGCCGTAACAATAAAGGACGAGTTACTCTTCCTAAAATAAAGAAGCCGGCGTTGCCGCCGGCCTCTTTAGTGGTTTACCCGGCTTGGTTACAGCGGGATGTTGCCGGTGCGCTCCTGCTGGCCGGGGCGGCGCTTGCCGGCGAGCATGCGGAAGGCTTCTATAAGCCGGGTGCGGGACTCAGCGGGCTCTATCACTTCGTCTATGGAGCCGGTGGAGGCGGTCTGATAGGGAGAGGCGAACTTGTCCGAGTACTCCTTGGCCAGCTTCGCCCGCAGGGCTTCCTTCTCCTCGTCCTTCGCCTCTTTTATCTGGCGGGAGTAGAGTATCTCGATCGCGCCGCGCGGGCCCATGACGGCTATTTCGGCCGAAGGGAGCGAGAAGTTTATGTCTCCCCCCATCAACTTCGAGCTCATCGCGATGTAGGCGCCGCCGTAGGCTTTGCGCAGCACCAGGGTTATCTTGGGGACGCTGGCCTCGGAGTAGGCGTAAAGCAGCTTGGCGCCGTGGCGGATGATGCCGCCGTGCTCCTGCGCCACGCCGGGCCAGTAGCCGGGCACGTCCACCAGCGTAAGTATGGGGATATTGAAGCCGTTCACGAAGCGGATGAAGCGCGCCGCCTTGTCCGAGGCGTTTATGTCGAGCGCCCCGGCCATGTGCGAGGGATTATTGGCTATCACGCCCACCACCTGGCCGCCCATGCGGATGAAGCCCACTACGATGTTCTTGGCGAAGGCGTGGTGGACTTCCAGGAACTTGTGGTCGTCGGAGAGCCACCAGATGATATGATGCACGCGGTAGGGTTTGCGCGCGTCTATCTCGCAGAGCTTCTCGAGCAGCGCTATCTTCCTGTTCGGGGAATCCTTGGTCTCCTGGACCGGGGCGCTCTCGGAGCGGTTCTGCGGAAGGAAGCTCATCAGCTCCTTCACCTGCCTGAAGCAGTCGGATTCGGAGTTCGCCACGAAGTGGCAGACGCCGGACTTGGAAGCGTGCGTCATGGAGCCGCCGAGGGTCTCGAAGTCCACCTCTTCGCCGGTGGCCGCTTTCACCACCTCGGGGCCGGTCACGAACATGTGACTTATGCCTTTTACCATGAAAACGAAGTCCGTCAGGGCCGGGGAATACACGGCGCCGCCGGCGCAAGGCCCGAGGATTATGGAGATCTGGGGAACGACACCGGAGGCCCGGGTGTTGCGCAGGAAGATCTCGCCGTAGCCGTCGAGCGAATCAACGCCTTCCTGTATCCTGGCGCCGCCTGAGTCGAGTATCCCTATGATGGGAATGCGGGCGTCTATGGCCATGTCCATCAGCCGGGTGATCTTGTCGGCGTGGGTGCGGCCGAGGGACCCGCCGAGCTGGGTGAAATCCTCCGAGAAGATCGCCGCGGGGCGGCCGCCTATCCTGCCGAAGCCGGTGATGACGCCGTCGCCTTTTATGTGCTTGTCCTTGATGCCGAAATCCGTGCAGCGCGATTCCATCAGGAGCCCTATTTCCTGGAAGGAGCCCTCGTCCACGAGGTAGGCTATGCGCTCCTGTGCGGTCAGCTTGCCTTTGGCCTTCTGGGCCGCTATTTTTTCGGGCGGGCCGCCGGCCGCGGCCTGCGCGTGTATTTCGCGGAACTTCTTAAGCGTATCCGGAACCACGCGCACTTTCTTGGGGTGGGCCTTTTTCCCGGTGCTCTCCGCGCCAGTGGCGCCTGTTATCGGATCTCCCATTAAATCGGTCATGCTGTTTATCTCCTCGCTTTATAATATATTACCTTTTATTTACGGGTATTATCAGCCACCACCGCCGTCCAGAAGCCCTCCGGCAGCGGCCGGGTCTCAACGGAGAAAGGCGGGCTGCCCAGCTCCCTGTAGCGCTCCAGCGCCTTGCCGGTAAACCTGATCTTCTCGTCCGTCCTTATGTCCATCGGGTCGGCCATCAGGCCGAGGCCGAGCGCCTTAAGGAGGGCCTCTTTTATCGCCCAGATCCTGGTAGCCTCGGAGGGGTCAGGCTTGGGAAGCTCCGAGAGATGGAAATAATCGCGGTACCAGGCAGGGTGGCGCTCCTCTATTTTCTCCAGGTCGGCGCCAAGGAAGGCGGAGCCCGGTTTCACCGCGGCCAGGGCCCAGCCGTTAGAATGCGAGATGGAAAGAAGCGCTCCGCCGCAGGCAGGCCGGCCCAGCCTGTCGATAGTTATTTCATAGGAGGATAGTTTTTTTTCAGGCGCCGCCGCGGCCAGCAGGGTCTTGGCCGCCAGGCGCCCGGCCAGCCATTCGCTGCGGCGCTTCTCCATGCGGAAAGCGGCGTACCTGAGGGCCTCTGACGGAGACAGGGCGTCCCCGGCCTCAAGCCCGTCCACTCTGACGAACTTTACGCTGGCGCCGGTCTCCGCCCACTCTTCTATGCCTTCTGACATCGCTGTAGTCATTAGCTGCTTCGGCTCTCCCTAGATGGGGGTGGGTATCATCGCGTAGTCGCGGATCTCGGCCGCCAGGTTGAACTCGGAGTCGAAAGCCCAGGCATCGTAGAGGCTGCGGTTATCCTCGGTCCGGCCTTTGAAGACGCCGTAGATGAACAGCGTCTCCGGGTCCACCGGCTCATGGTCGTAGACTATGGCGGCGCCCACGGCGTCAGGGAGGGCCATGGCCCTGTCGAACTGGATGTCGCGCCAGCCGCAGGCCTGGAACATGGCCTCGAACACCAGCGGGTGGAATACCAGCTTCTGGTGCCCGGCCTTCCAAAGCGGGGCCTGCGGCCGCCTGAACACTGCCAGGACCGAATTCTTTTCCACGGAGATTATCCCGTCGAGGACCTGGAAGCTGGGGCCGTGGAAGTAAGTTTTATAGATGGTCTGTGAGTCGGCCTTGTATTTTTTTGTCTTCGGGAGGACCGGGTGGTTCGAAGCCTTCCAGGAGGAGGGCGCGTCGGAGCCGGAAGTGGCCCTGAAATGCGTCCGCGTCTGTCCCAGTCGCAGGCCCTTGGGGCTGACGAAATCCGATTCCATCCGCATCTCCAGGCCTTCGGCGCCGGCGGCCGCCTTTATCTTCACTTCGGCCGGCTTGTTCCTGAGCAGCTTTATCGGCACGGCGAAGCGCACGTTGGCGAGGACTTTCGGGGGCGTCCCGTTCACTACGGCCGAGGCCTCGGCGAAGGTCTCCAGGCCCATGACGCCGGGCACGTAGGGAGTTCCGTTTATCGAATGGTCCAGCAGGTAGGGGTCGGACTCCAGCGTGAAGTCCTTGGCCGCGGAGAGGCTTTCCCCTTTCATCAGGTCCTCTACCTTGGGCGCGAAGTGGAAGCCGGTGGTGGTGGAGGCTGAGAAGTTGGGCTCGAAAGTGAGCTGCTTGTCCCAGTCCATCTTCCCGAGGCTGCCGGAGAGGATGATCTCCGGGACTTTGCCGTAGGCCAGCTCGTCGATCATGACCTGCATGCCTTCCTCGGGGTAGAGGAAGTCCATCTCCTGCGATTTCAGGAAGGCCTCGACGCCGGGCCTGGCGCCCATGCCGATCTGGGCGTACCCGGTCATGTCCACGCTGACGGCGCGCACGCCGCGGTTCGCCTGGCTGAGGCAGAACTTGGCGATATAGTCGGAGGCCGCGGCATAGTCGGTCTGGCCCAGATTGCCGAATTTCCCGGCGATGGAGGAGACCATCACCCAGAAGCCTTTCTCTTTGACGACGCCTGACTTCCACAGGTTGATCGCGGAGTCGGATTTGGTCTTGAAGATCAGCATGAACTCTTCAACGGTCTTGTCCATGGCGAGCTTTGAGCGCTCCAGGCCGGCGAAGTGCACCACCCCGTCCACCTGGCCGAAGTCGGCCTTCAGGTTCTGCATCACGGAGGCGAAAGCCGCCGCGTCGTTCAGGTCGCAGCGGTAATAGGAGACGTTCACGCCGAGCGCGCGGATGGCCTCCAGGTTCCTGTGCATGTCCGCGGCGTCCTTCAGCTTGGTGAATTCTCGCTCGAGCAGGGCGGGCGTAGGCTTATCCGCCGTCGCCTTTATCTCGTTCCAGAGTTCGCCGGTCTTATAGGCCTTGATCTCGTCAGGGCTCATCGCGTTAAGGCGCTTGGCCTTGTCGCTGAGGTCTATGATGTCGAGCAGGACCAGGTTCGGCTTATGCTGCTCCGCCAGCATCCTGGCGAAGAGGGCACCGAGGCCGCGGCCGCCGCCGGTGATGATCACGTTCTTCCCCTGCAGCGGCGTGGTCTGTTTGGACTTGTCCAGCGCGGCCGGCTTGCCGACCAGCGTCCAGCGCTTGCCGTCCGCGTAGCCTATCTCGAGGCGCTTGTCGGAGTAGAGGATCTCGTAGAACGTCTTCTGCACTATGGTCTGGTTCGTCGAGGAGGGCTCGAAGTCGAGCAGCTTTACGGTGCTGTTCTCGAACTCCTTGCGCAGGCACAGCGTCGGGCCGTGGATGGCTCCGTAGATCGGGTCGTAGGCCTCGCGGGTCTTGTAGCCGAAGCCGCCGTCCAGCGTTGTGATCACGGCCATGAACGTGGCGTGGCCGGGGTCCGCTTTCAGCAGGCCGGCCCCGAGGTACTTGGCCGACAGGAAGAGCGGCAGCGCGTAGCGCTTCAGGTCTTCGGTGGCCGCCGTCTCCTGCGACAGCGACTTTACCATGCAGCCGGGCAGGTAAATTATGCCCTGGGTGTCGGGGTGCGCGGCGGCGAAGTCGGTGAGCGCTTTCTCCAGCGCCGGGATGTCCTTGAAGTCCACCGTGATGGCGTCCTTCACCTTGGTCTTGGCCGGGGTGAAGATATAGGAATCGGCGCGGTGCTTGTTGAGCTCCGCGCGGAAAAGCTTGGCCAGGTCCAGGTCCTCCGCAAAGATGACCACGGGGCGCTTGGGCGAGAGCTTCTTTATCACTTCCTGCTCGACGGGGGCCGGTATCACTACCGGGACGTGGCGGATGTGGCGCTTGGGATGCTCGGGCTTGGCCTGCTTTTCAGCCGGCCTGGCGGTAAGGTCCATAAGGTCGGGCTGGACAGAAGTTTTCGCCGCGGGGGCCGGCTGGGCGGCGGGGGCCGCCGCGCCGGTTTCGTCCACGACGAACTTTATGCAGTGCCTTATCGTCGGGTAGTCCTTGAGGGAGATATTGTCCTTGCGGGGGATCTTGTAATGCTCGCGGAGGGCGGCGAAGAGCTCGGCCTGCTTGACCGTGTCGATGCCGAGGTCGGCTTCCATGTCGAGGTCTAGCTCCAGCATGTCCTTCGGATAGCCGGTCTTTTCGGCGATCATGGTCAGGATCTCGGCTTTAACGGTTTCTTCGTCAACGGAAGAAGTCGAGGAAATCACAGGTCGAGAATCCAGGATCGGGGCGGGCGCGGCTTTAGGAGCGGGCGCCGCCGCAGTTGCAGTATGATTCTCGACTTTCGATTCTCGATTCTCGACTATCGTTCCCCCTTTTTCTTCGAGGACGAACTTTATGCAGTGCCTTATCGTCGGGTAGTCTTTAAGGGAGATATTATCTTTGCGCGGTATATTGTAATGCTCGCGCAGGGCGGCGAAGAGCTCGGCCTGCTTGACCGTGTCGATGCCGAGGTCGGCTTCCATGTCGAGGTCTAGCTCCAGCATGTCCTTCGGATAGCCGGTCTTTTCGGCGATCATGGTCAGGATCTCGGCTTTGACCGTTTCTTCGTCGACCGAGGAAGCGGGCTGTGAGGCCGCGCGGACCGGCTGGGCCGCGACAGGCGCGGGAGCGGGAGCCGGGGCCGGCTGGCTGACCGCGGGCTGCGCGGCGGCCGTTCCCCCCTTTTCTTCGATCACGAACTTTATGCAATGCCTTATCGTCGGGTAGTCTTTAAGGGAGATATTATCTTTGCGCGGTATATTGTAATGCTCGCGCAGTGCGGCGAAGAGCTCGGCCTGCTTGACCGTGTCGATGCCGAGGTCGGCTTCCATATCGAGGTCTAGCTCGAGCATGTCCTTGGGGTAGCCGGTCTTGTCGGCGATCATGGTCAGGATCTCGGCTTTGACCGTTTCTTCGTCGACCGAGGAAGCGGGCTGTGAGGCCGCGCGGACCGGCTGGGCCGCGACAGGCGCGGGAGCGGGAGCCGGGGCCGGCTGGCTGA
>JAQTOU010000032.1 GCA_028713125.1 Elusimicrobiales bacterium
GCAGGGCGTGGCCGGTGAGCACTTTGTTCTTGGCGCCGAGGGTGGCAATGATGCCGTTCTTTATAAGTATAGTTTTAGTCATGGTTTTATTCCGGGCAGACCTTCAGTTCGGCCGGCGTGCGCCGGCGCATCTTGAGGGCGCCGGAGAAGCACTTCTTCACGCACAGCGAGCAGCCTATGCACTTGGAAGCGTCGAAGTGCGGAACCTTCTGCCCGTCCAGTTCTACGGCCAGGTAGCCGCAGCGCTCGCAGTTGCCGCAGTGGCGGCACAGGTCGGCGTCCACGGAGGGGATATTCTTGACAGGGGTGAGGTCGGGGAAGTTGGTCACCGGGCCGGGCAGGGCGCAGCCTATGAACTCCTCCACCGACTTGTAGCCCTTCTCCTCCAGCATGTGGCTGAGGCCGCTTTCCAGTTCGCCTATCACGCCGAAGCCGTATTTCATGACCACGGTGCAGAACTGCACGCTCTTGGCGCCCAGCGCCAGGAAATGCGCGGCTGACTTGTAGTCCATCGGCCCGCCGTTGCCGGAGATCGGCACGCCGAGACCGACGGCCTTGGCGATGGTGAGGTTGCTGATCGGGGCCACGCCCTCGCCGCTCATGCCCACTATCATGCCTTCTTCCCACTCGCCTTTGCCTGACATGCGCGGGCGGAAAGCCAGCGCCGGGAAGGAGTTTGCCAGGGTTATGCCGGCCTTCTTGTGCGGGTATCGGGCGTAGACCTGCTTTATGGCGTTGACCACCTGCCAGATGGCGGTGACCGCGCCGGTCAGCTTGAAGAGTTTGGGGATATTCGGGTCCGAGACTTCCATAACCCAGCCGATGATCTTGGCGGCCAGTTCCGGGTCCTGCGACACGATGTCGCCCTTGGTACCGTCGCCGCCCTGCGGGCAGGACAGCGAGTACTCGATGGCCATCGCGCCGGCCTTCTCGAGCTTAAGGGTGTTGCTCTGCCAGCCTTTCCTGTCGAACTCGTCGTTGCCGGTCACCGGGCCGCCGGTGGAGGCAGCGGTCAGGCGGTCCGGGTATTCTTTCACCAGCCGCGCGACTTCTTTGCAGACGCGGTCCAGCGGGTGGCCGGAGACGTTGTCGGAGTTGCCGTAGGTGTTCTCGGTGAAGGTCACCATGTATTCCGACGGGATGTGTATGTGCAGGCCGTCGAACGCGGTCTTCATCACCACGCCGGGCCAGCCGGCCTTGTAGGCCGCCTTCACCTGCTCGTAGCCGTCGGAGTGGGGGGAAGCGGAGATGATGAACGGGGACTTGAGCTTGCGGCCGAAGAAGTCCGTGGTCAGGTCCACCGGCCGCAGGTCGCGGCCCGCCAGGATGACATGGCTCTTCTTGTTGTCCTTTACCGCCGGTGCGCGCTGGCCCTGCATGTAAGCGTGGGCTTCAATAGCTGCGTTCTTGGCGGAGGCGGTGCCTTCCACCACGGTGGCCGCGCCGTTGCGGCAGTCGCCGGCCAGGAACACTCCCTTCTGCTTTTTGTCCGTGAAGACGGGGATGTTCTTGATGGCCAGCACGGTGAACTGTATGTCCGAGCGGACCTGCTCGGTGCCGGGGATGTCCTTGGATTTGTCGTCGAGGCGGACTATCTTTATCCCGCCGCCCTTAAGGATGCCGGTAATGCGGGAGCGGCCGTTGATGTTGATGCCGGCCTTGAGGATGTCGCGCAGCTCGTGCTCGGGCAGCTGGATGTCGCCGATGTTCTTGCGGGTGAAGATCTCGGCGCGGGCGGCGCCCAGCGTCAGCGCCTTCATGGCGCAGTCGGCCGCCACGGCGCCGCCGCCGATCACGGCCACGTTCCTGCCTTTCACCTTGTACTTCGAAGTGTTACGGAGGTATTCCAGGCCTTCCACGCCAAGGGCCTCGCCCTCGATGCCGAGCTTCAGCTGCTCTTCCACGCCGGCGGTCACTATTACGGAATCGTATTTTTTGAGCAGCGCGGCGGGATCTTTTACTCCGGCGCCGGTTTTTACCGTTATGTCGCCCAGTTTATTGACCCACTCCATCTCGGTCTTCAGCACGTCTTTAGGAAAGCGAGCGTCGGGGATAAGGTTGCAGGCACCGCCGGCTTTCTTATCCTTCTCGAAGACGTCCACCTTGTAGCCGAGCTGGGCCAGCGTGCCGGCGGCGGAGAAACCGGCGGGGCCGGCGCCGATGACGGCGACCTTCTTGCCGTTGGGTTTTGCTTTCTTGAACTCGGGCATCACGCCCAGTTCCTTGGCCCGCTGCACGATGGCGGCCTGCAGCGGCGGTATCTTTATCGGGTTGTCGAAGAGCTTGCGGGAGCAGGCTTTGACGCAGAACCAGTCGGGGCAGACGGCGCCGCAGACGCCGCCGAAGGTGTTGTGGCCCATGATCAGCGCGGCCGAGCGTTTAAAATCGGAGTCGGCCATCTGGCGCACGGCCATAATGAAGTCCGCCGGGGAGCAGTCGGCCGGGCAGGCTTTCTGGCAGGGCTTGTCCTCGCAGTAGAGGCAGCGCTCCGCCTCGGTCTTAAGCTGCGCGTCGGAAAGAAAAGTAATCGTCTTCATAAAAAGTACCTCGTCAAATGATGATAATAGATTTTATTAATTTTAGACCCGTTTATGACGGATCCTGGCCTTAAGGCGGAAATGTTCGCAGTCGTAGAAGAACCGGCGGAACACCAGAAAACGCCAGCCGCCCAGTTTCAGTT
>JAQTOU010000033.1:0-1827 GCA_028713125.1 Elusimicrobiales bacterium
GGCGACCTCCCGGAGGTTGACGGGCGCGATGGAGATCTCCATCTTGCCGGCCTCCATCTTGGCCGAGTCGAGGATGTTGTTGATCATGCCGAGCAGGCGGAACGAGGCGCGGTCTATGGAGATCAGCATCTTCTTCTGCGACTCGTTGATGGGGCCGGGGATACCCTTGAGCATGAACTCCACGAACCCCTTGATCGCGCCCATCGGGTTGCGCAGGTCGTGCGTGATGGAGTGGAGGAATTCGTCCTTGATGCGGGCGAGCTCCTTGTCCAGCGTGATGTCGTTGAAACCGAGCAGCCTGCCGAAAGGTTCCGGGTGGCCGGGCGCGGTGATGGGGGCGGCGAAGCACCTGAAGAAGCGGTGTGAGGTCTCCTGCGAAAGTTCTATCTCCCTGAAATAATTCTCTTTTTTGCTGCCGAACACGTCGAGCACGGATTCCCTGATCGCCTCGGCGGGGATCAGGCTCTCCAGGGACTTGCCCTCCACAGGCGCGTCGTGCGGGATGCCCAGCACGGAGCGGGCGGTGCGGTTGGCCACCTGCACGCGGCCGGCCATGTCCGTCATCATGATGCCGTCCTCGGTGGAGAAGAGGATGGCCTCGGTGTTCTTCTGCTCGCGGATGATGCGGTCCACCTGCATGTCGGAATAGGATTTCAGCTGCGCGGTCATCTTGTTGAAGGTCTCGGCCAGGTCGGCGAGTTCGTCGGTGGTATGCACCTCGGCTTTGCGCGAGAAATCCCCGGCGGCCACGTATTCCGCGGCGCGGGTCAGCACGGTGATAGGCTTTGAAAGGCTGCGGCTGAAGAACCAGGCCGCGGCCACGGTGAGCACGAGGAACAGCAGCACCACGTAGATGGCCTGCCGTTCCATGAACATGGCGTACTTATAGGCTTCGCTGCGGGGCTGCACCACCACCACGGCGCCGCCGAGTTCGGTTATCGGGGAATTGGCGGCCAGCAGCTCACGCCCGGAGGCGGTGCGGATCTCGGAGGAGCCGGAGGAAAGCGATTTGACCGCGTTGGCCGAGAATTCCCAGGAGGCGGCCTCGGCGGCGGCCTCGGCCGGCAGGTCCCCGGGCCAGGCTATCGGCTTGCCCGCGGCGTCGAGCACCACGGGAAAGCCTTCCGCGCCGACGCGCTTGAGGTCGAGGGAGGCGATGAAGGCCGGCAGGTCCAGCTCCGAGCGCAGGACCATGTCCTTGCCGAAGGGATAATACAGCACGGCGAACCTGGTAGCCTCGTCCACCGAGACGTGGCGGGCGCCTTTCCTGGCGGCCTTGAAGCCCTCCGTCCCGGCGTACTTCTTAAGCCCTTCTTCGGTCCCGCCGTAAGGCGAAAGCATCTTTATCAGCTCGGCCCCGTCCTTGGAAAGCACCGAGATCTGCTTTATCTCCCGGCGGGTCTCCAGCAGGGCGGACAGCATGGTCTGCTTGTTCTCCCAGTCCATCTGCAGCATGGCGGCCATGGAAGAGCGGAGCCCCAGGTCGGAACTCCTGACGTAAGTGTTGATCTCCGAGGCGAGCTTATCGGCGGAGGTCTGGTGCAGCTCCATCAGGGCGTTTATGACCCCGGTCTGGCCCAGGTTTATAAGCCGCAGGCCGAGCAGGGTCATCGGCAGGACCGAGACCAGGACCAGCACGGCCACGAACTTATAAAGCAGCCTGAACCTTATGGTTTTCACAATTTACGATTATAGCATTGTTGGCGCGCTCCAGCCGAGAGCGCGCGGGTCAGAGTTCGGCCAGCCGCGGGGCTATCCCCTCCAGCGCCCTGGCGCGGTGGCTGAGGCCGTTCTTCCGGGCGGCGGGAAGCTCCGCCAGCGTACCGG
>JAQTOU010000033.1:1837-2676 GCA_028713125.1 Elusimicrobiales bacterium
CGCGGGGCGCTAAGGCGATCCGGCCTTCCAGCGTTCCCCGGGCCAGCGTCACCTCGCCCGCGGGCGAGGCCAGCGCCACCACGCAGGCGAACCGCGCGGAACGTTTTTCCGGGGGCAGGCCGGAAAGTTTCTCCAGCAGCAGGGCGTTATTCTCGGCGGCTCCGGCGGTCTCGCCGGCGAAACGGGCCGACCGCACCCCGGGCGCCCCGCCCAGCGCGTCCACTTCCAGGCCGGTATCGTCGGCCAGGGACCAGAGGCCGGTGCAGCGCGCGGCGGCCAGGGCCTTCTTGGAGGCGTTCTCCTCCAGGGTAAGCCCGTCCTCCTCGGCCGGCGCAGCGCCGGGGAAGTCTGAAAGGGGCCGCAGGCGCAGCCGCAGCGCCGGCATGATGCTCCGGATCTCTTCCAGTTTATGGCGGTTGAAAGTCGCTATGACCAGTTCTTTTTCCATGACGCTCCGGCGGTAAAAAACCCGCTGAAATATATTAAAATATAGGCGTGGCCGATAACCCGGTAAATCTTAACATTTTTGACAACGCGCCGCCCCGGCTGCGCGACGCCCTGCCGCTCTTCTCCGGGCTGGGCGAACTCGTCATCCCGGTGGCTCCCGAGAACGCCGGCGGAGCCACCCTGTACGCCGTGGCGCCTTTCACCGAGGAGGCCACGGCCTTCCTGCCCGCCTTCACCTCGGAGAGCCTGGTCAATCCTCCTTTTATAAAGCAGCCGCCGCAGGCCGCCGCCCTGCTGTTCTTCCACGCCCCGGCGCACGAACATTTCGCTTTTAACCCGCCCCACCCTCAGTCGCGGCAGGCCGCCGCGGCGCTTAAGGCTTCCAGGAAGGA
>JAQTOU010000034.1 GCA_028713125.1 Elusimicrobiales bacterium
AGATCAACGTTCTCAACGCGCGCCTCCGGGCCGAGGGCCGCCCTTATATCATCATAGGGCCGGGCCGCTGGGGCTCGAGCGACCCGCTGCTGGGCATCCCGGTCAAGTGGAACCACATCTCCGGGTCCCGGATAATCGTGGAGGCGGCCTACGGCGACTTCATCGTGGACCCGTCCTACGGCACGCATTTCTTCCACAACGTCACGTCGCTCGGCCTCGGCTACCTGACTGTGCACGAAACGGCCGAGGACTCCTTCATTAACTGGGCGCGGATAGAGGCGATGACCCCGGTGAGCGAGGCCGCCTACATACGCCACGTGCGGTTCGATCCGCCCCTGGACATACGCATAGACGGCTCGGAAGGCCGGGGGGCCGTGGCGGCCTGAATGCAGCTCAAAAAAAGAGCCGCCTCCGGGCGGCTCTTTTTTTGCCTGGGCTTACCCGTCAGCGGCTGATGTAGTCCAGTCCCTCCCCGGTCTCCTTCACCACCGGCAGGCCGGCGTCCCAGATACCCAGCGAGAGCACGTCCTTCATGAAAGCTTTCCGGCCCGACCGGCCGGTCCGCTCCCATTCCGGGGACAGGTTCTTGAGCGAACTGCGCAGCAGGAAGTCGCGCAGCCCCTCGTCGAAATTGCGTTTGACGTCGTCCACCAGCGGCGAGATGGAAAGGCGCACCCGCTTGCGGTATTCGGGCGTGGCGGCGGAGACCACTCCCCCGCCTCCGGGCGCCGGCGGGGCGTTCTTCCTTTCCCTGGCTATTATCATCCGCCACGGGTTGGTGCTGAGGCCGTAATAGTTGAAGCGCGTGTTCTCCGTTATATCCCAGGAGACGATGGCCCGCACCCCTTCCGTGATAAGCCCGAGGCGCGGCCGGAAAGAGCCCAGGTCGGAAAAATCCCAGCGCAGCGAATAATCCAGGCCTACCCTGGAATTATAGGCGTCCTTGGTTATATTCAGCATCAGGGGGCTCTGGACGGCGGCGGGAGCGGCGGTGGAAGCGCCCGCGGAAGGCTGCGCGGCGGCGGCGGCCGGGAAAAGGAGCAGGGCGCAAAGCCCCGGCAGTCCCAGGCGGCCGGCCATCAGAAACCTTCCCGGCTGTACCGGTCGAGCAGTTCCCCGGCCAGGCGGCCCTCCGGGTTCAGCTTGAGGGCCTCGTCCAGGGCGGCCTTGAACTCCGCCTCCAGCCGGGCGGTGTTCTTAAGGCGTTTGCCTTCCACGGCGCGCAGGGCGGCCAGGTCGGCCGCCTTGAGGGCGTAGATCTCGCCGAGAAATTTTTCAGGCTTTACGAAAGGCAGCACGCTGCCGGCCCCGGACTCGATGATCTCCCGCGCGCCCCCGTAGGCCTTGTACAGCAGCCCGGCGGCGGTCTTGCGGTCGCCGCCGGCGGCGGCCAGCGAAGCGCCTTCCTGGAAATCGGTCTCAGCCAGCTGGCGCCGGGCGTCGGTCAGGCCGGGATAGTGATTGAGGGCGCCCTGGTAGAAAGCCCGGGCCTTGGAATACTCCTTCCTCACCAGCGCGGCGTTGCCCTGCACGGCCAGCTCCACGGCCTTGCGGAAAGGCTCCTCCGCGGCGGTCTTCGCGCTGAAGTCGGCCTCGCGCTTAAGCGCCTGCGGATCGCGCAGGGCGTCGGCGGAAGCCACCTCCGCCGCGGAACTGAGCGCCTGCGGGGCGGAACTCTTGAGGGAAGGGTCCGAAGCCGCCAGTTTCTGCGCCTCGGCCTTAAGGGCCTGGATGCTGGCGGCGGCGGCGGAGTAGGCGCCGGCCTTTTCCAGCAGGACTTCGGGGGACTTGTTGAGGGCCAGGTAGCCTTCGGATTCGAGCCAGGGCAGGGCCGAGGAGCGGGCGGCCAGCGCGGCCAGCAGGCCGCAGTACCGGGCGGCCTCTCCGGCGCCGGCGGCCTGCGCCTGCGCGGCCTGCGATTCAAGGCCGCCGGTATCGCCGCGCGCCGAAAGGAAATCTATCAGGGCCAGCCTGGCGTGCCAGTTGGCGGGGTTGGCGGCCAGGACCTTTTTAAGCGACCCGGCCTCGAGCTCCTGCGCTTTGGCATAGCCGTTCTTCGCGGCGGCGGAGGAGAGCTCCTCCAGCATCTCCACGGCCCGGTCCGAACCCGGCGCGTAGGCGAGGGCTTTGTCTATGCTGGCGAAGGCGGCCTCTATCTCGGCCGGCGCGGGGGCGGTCGCGGCTATGGTCTTGCGAGCCTTGCCGAGGTGGTATTCGGCGGCTTTCTGTTTGAGTATGCCGCAGCCGGAGAGGGCGAGGGCCAGGAGCAGCGGGAAAAGTTTACCGGGTTTCATTTGAAGTGTTCCGCCTTTATGAGTTTCCCGAAATAGACAGTATGCGGGGTTTCGCCGGGCTGGTAGTACTTGGCGAGGGCCTGGGGCGCCAGGGCTTCGCGCTTGAGCACGGCGCTGCCGTGCAAGGCGCACTGGTAGACCAGGGCGCAGCCGTCGAGGTATTTCAAGCCTTTCTCCGCGCCGTCGTTCAGCTTGAGGCCGCAGACGCGCAGTTTGTCGTACTCGCGCCCGGACTTGGCGCCGCAGAAGGCGAGCTCTTTCTTCAGTTCGCCGGGGCGCGGCACGCATACGGAAAAATGGGTGGCGGTCTTGAGCATGGCGTGGGTGTGGCGGGACGGGCGCACCAGCACGCTCAGGATGGGTTCCCCCCAGAT
>JAQTOU010000035.1 GCA_028713125.1 Elusimicrobiales bacterium
TGTCCTGTCCAGTTTAATCTGAAACATTTTTTTGCCTAGTTCTGTTGACAGATTCTAGCATCTTCCGGTTCTGCTTCCCATTCTTCAAGTAACATCCACTTTCTCAACACGGCTCTTACCGCCCTGCGGTGAATGGCCCAGCTGACTTTCTCACAGTCGGGTGCCATTTCCTGCTTGATGCAGTACAGGTCCAACGCCACACCCTCTCGGTCCGTATCAGCCACGCCGAGGCAATTCAGGTAGACCTCCGCCGACCGCTTAAATCCCAGAACGGCACGCGGCTTTATGCAGTTCAGCATCAGCATCCCTTCGTTCAGCTCCCGCGCCAGTTCTTCCCGGCTTACCATCCGGCCCTGCAGCGGCAACAACCAGTTCTGTATCTCCTGGTTGTCCCGCTCGGTGCGGCCGTTTACCCACGGCGCCCGCGGCGGGATCGGGAACGGAATTATCTTGTGCTCCGCAAGGAACGCCTGGAAGGTGTCGCTTTTAAACGCGCTGCCGTTGTCGTACTTCCACACAAGCGGCGCCCGCCCCAGCGTCTCCACCAGCTTCCGCGCATGCGAAACCAGTTCTTCTGCGTTTTCGCTTTTCACTGTGTCCCAGGCCAACTTATTCAGCGACATCTCGTCGAGCGTCTTCAATAACTTGCTGCCGTCGGGCAGGTCGGTGTAATCCGAAGACCACATCACGTCCCGCCGGGTTATCCGCGTGCGCCCGTTGTGCGGTGGCTCTGTCTTCTTCGGCCTCGGGCCTCGTTCTTCCCGCAGGATCTTCGCCACGCTATTATGCCCTATCCCCACGACGTGCGCGACAGCGCGCACGTCCCAGGTGCTACGCCAGCGCCGGTCCAGTTCTATTACCCGCTGTTTTACTTCCTCGGATATTCGCATGGATTTCTTCCTGACCGCCACGCACTTGCCGCTTACCCACCGCCAATGTGTCCCGGCGCTTATTCCCCAGCATTTGCGGAACACCCCGGCGCTGATACCTGCGGTTTTCTCTTTTAACCACTCCCGCAGGTACAGCGCGCGGGTCTCTACGGACGCGTACCGTTTTTTTTAGCGTCAGACCCCGGGAACGGCCCCCAGGCATTGCGCCGAATTATCCGCTGGGCAGTCTTTGCAACCAGCTTCTCGTAGCTCAGCGCCTTGCGCAGCTTCGCCAGCTCCTGATCCTGACGCTCCAGCCGCGCCCGCGCCCTGGACAGCTCCTTCTCCGGGTTCTCCGACGCAGCCTTCGGCCCCGGCAGCTTCGCCTCCAGCACTTTCAGCGCCGCCGCCCGCACCAGCTTCATCCACCGGTAAAACAGTTCCCGCGATACTCCCGCCTGCTGGCACAACGCTTCCACCGTCTCCTGCCGCCCTATCCCCAGCAGGATCAGCTCCAGCCGCTCCTGCGGGCTCGCCAGTTTTGTCTGCATTCCCATCGAGTCTTTCCTCCGGCCCCGTTAAAGTTACTTCCGCGTCCTTAGCCACCAGCCGCAGCTCCTTGCCGCCTATATTGCCCACCAAGTATGTCGGCGGCGTGTACCCGGCGGCCGTCGGCATGGCTTCCTGCACCGCCGCCGTGTTCCCGGCTATTATCTGCTTCACCTGCCCCGCTACGCCGTAATACCGGTCCGACGGGATCAGGTTCCCTATCCCTTGGTGCGGCCGCTTGAAGTTGTAGTACTCGACATATTCTCCTATTTTCCCCTGAGCCTCTTCAAACGTCGCCAGCGGTACTTTTGTCAGGCACTCCTGGTTGAGGTTGCGCCAGAAGGATTCTATCTTGCCGCACGTCTGCGGGTGGTACGGCCGGCTGCGGATATGCCGTATCCCCAGCTTCGTCAGCATCGACGTGAACTTGCTCGTCCCGCGCCAGCTGTGGTACTGCCGCCCGTTATCCGATAACACTTCTTTAGGCATCCCGCGCTTCTCGATGGCGGCCCGGAACACCTCCATCACGTTCTCGCCTTTCTGAAACCGGTACAGGCCCCACCCGACGAGGAACCGGCTGTTGTCGTCCATGAACCCAATCATGTACACCCGGTACTGCCCCTTCAGCATGAACGTCATAATGTCCGTCTGCCAAAGATCGTTGGGGCAGGCGCGCTCGAAGCTTTTTATCCGGATAGGCTTGTTCCGGCGCTTTAACTTCACTTCCTGCGGCCCCACCCCGTTGCGCCGCAGCAGGCTACGGACTGTTTCCCGGGCCATCTGAAGGAAGCCCTGCCGGGACAGCGCGCCCTGGATCTTCCCTATCCCGGCTTCTGGCTCGGCCTTCACCACGTCTTTGACTATCTGCTCGGCCGCCTGAACTTTCTGGCTCAGCTTGCGGGGGCGGCCGGTCGGCGCGGTTTCCAGGCCCGCCAGACCGCTGCGCTCGTATGCCTGCGCCCATCGCCTGATGGAATACTGGCTTGCCCCATACATCTTCGCTACGTCAGCAAGAGATAACCCTTGCTGCCGGGTCTGCACTATCTCCAGCTTCTCGGCTATGCCGAATACCTTCTTCGTTTTCATCCTTCCTCCTTGGATTTCCGGAGGCCAGAATGTCAACAGATTTAGGCTACAGAATATGTTTCAATTATACAGGACGGGATAGCGG
>JAQTOU010000036.1 GCA_028713125.1 Elusimicrobiales bacterium
TACGGCCCAGCGCGCGCAGCCGGCCAAAGA
Organism: Elusimicrobiales bacterium; assembly: GCA_028713125.1. Classification (GTDB taxonomy): domain Bacteria; phylum Elusimicrobiota; class Elusimicrobia; order Elusimicrobiales; family UBA9959; genus UBA9959. The sequence goes on from JAQTOU010000036.1 coordinate 31, forward strand.
ACTGGAACGGCCTCACCCGCGACAGCACTACGAACAGGGCCAGCGCGCCGAGGGCGCGGTAGAAGTTGCCCTCCGTAGTGCCGATGCCGGGCGCGCTGTTGAAAGCGTAGCGCGTCACCAGCACGCCCAGGCCGTCCAGGATTATGCCCAGCAGGGCGAAGGTGGTGGCCTTCAGGTTCCAGTGGCCGTGCCGGCGGAAGGATTCCAGCGAGAAGATGAACAGGCAGACGATGAAGAAGAATATGGCCAGGAACTTGCGCGGGTCCACCGACTGGCCGAAGGCGAAATAGCTGATCACCCCTATGACCATTGGCTGGAAGCCGAACAGCAGCATGGTGCGGCCGGGCCCCATCAGCGAGAACGACTTTATAAGGAAGATATCTGCCAGCCCCAGCCCCATCATGCCGGAGGCGAAGAAAAGGCCGGCGCAGAGCGGGGTTACCTGGTGGAAACCGCCCTGGAAGGCGATGGTCAGCGCGAAGAGGGCGGCGGCCACCACGGCCTTGAAGCAGTTGACCCACAGGCTGGAAATGCGCCGGGCGTAATGGGTGAAGAACTGCACCCCTATGGCGAAGCTGAGGTTGGCCGCCAGCGCGTAGATGTAGACTTGTTCCATAGATGTCAGGCCGGAAAACCGCAGCACTATGATAGCAAACCTGACCACGGTCAAGCCCCGGAAAAAATAAGTATAATGAGCGCATGGGATTTAAACCTCTTTTGCTCCTGCTGTCTTTAGCCCTGTTCCCCCGGCTTTCCTCCGCTTCCTGCTTCGACACCGCCGCGGTCGCCTGCGCCGCCGCCATGGACGTACAGGCCGCTCCCGAACCCGTGCCCGCCCGCGCCGCCGGCAAGCCGGTAGTCATCACCATAGTCGGCGTGGATTTCGCCGAGATCGGCATAGGCAAGCTGGAACTGGCCTACTTCAAACAGATAATAGAGCATTACACCGGCATGCACGCGCTGGACAACTCCATTTTTGAAGAAAAAATGCAGGCCGTGCGGGCCGACATTGAAGGCAACGAGGCCTACAGCAAGCTGCCGGATAATTACCTGGACTCGCGCCTGGCCGCGGTGCTCCCCCCCGGCATGTACGACATCGCCCCCATACGCTGGTCGCGCGACCCTGACGAAAGCGCCGCCGCCCTGCCCCTGGTGGAAGCCGAGATCCGCCGCATCTTCAGGGCCGCCAAAGCCGAAGGCCGCCCCGTTTACCTGGTAGCCCACAGCTGGGGCACCATCCTCTCGCATACCGCCCTGCACCGCCTGGCCAAGCGCGCCCCGGAAGTTAAGATAGACAAGTTCATCACCCTCGGCTCCCCGCTGGTGCCTTCCAGCTGGTGGCTGGAGCTCTTCCTTAAGTACCAGATCAAGGAAGGCCAGCTGCAGGGCTACGTGGCCAAGCCGGCCAACGTGGCGCAGTGGCTGAACCTCTGGGCCAATAACGATTTCTTCTCCAACCAGATCCAGGCCGCCGACCGCAACCTGCTGGTGGACGGCGACACCAAGCCCCTGGAAGCCCAGGTTAAGCGAGCCGCCGAGCTGGACCATTCCCTGCGCCCCGCCGCCCTGCGCGACCTGTTCTTCCTCAAGAGCATAAAGGGCTGGCATTTCTCCTACATCATGGATTTCCAGGTTTTCCTTAAAACCCTGAAGAAGGGCTACGAGCGCTCCCTGCTCGGGCCTATAGTAGCGAAAGAACTGGCTTACTAAGTTCTAATAGCGGTCTTTTTGAACCCGACAGCACGCTGTCGGGGTGGCCTGCTATACTTTTTTTATATGGACCTTCAGCAGAAACTTGAAATACTGGCGGACTCCGCCAAGTACGACGCCTCCTGCGCCTCCAGCGGCTCCAACCGGAGCGGGCAAGGCACGGGCGCGGCCCACCAGAGCGGCGTCTGCCACAGCTGGACATCCGACGGCCGCTGCGTGTCGCTGCTCAAGATCCTGATGACCAACGAGTGCGTGTACGACTGCGCCTACTGCGTCAACCGCCGCTCCAACGACTCGCCCAAGGCCATCCTCACCCCGGACGAGATAGCCGGCCTCGCCTTCGAGTTCTATAAGAGGAACTATATAGAAGGCCTGTTCCTGAGCTCCGGCATAGTGGTTTCACCCGACCGCACCATGGAACTGATGCTGGAGGCGGTGCGCAAGCTGCGCGAGAATTTCCATTTCAACGGCTACGTGCATATGAAGGTGATACCCGGCGCCGACCAGCACCTGATAGACCAGGCGGGCCTCTGGGCCGACCGCGTGAGCGTCAACATAGAACTGCCCAGCGACAAGAGCCTGCAGCTGCTGGCCCCCGGCAAGACCAAGGACACCGTGCTGCGGCCCATGAACCGCCTGGCCCAGCAGATAGCCGCCCACAAGGACGAGCGGCGCTCCATAAAGAGTTCCCCCGCCTACGCCCCGGCCGGCCAGAGCACGCAATTAATAATCGGCGCCACGCCCGAGACCGACCGCGAGATCAGAAAACTTAGCGAGGCGCTGTACGGCAAGATGGCGCTCAAGCGCGTCTACTATTCCGCCTTCATCCC
>JAQTOU010000037.1 GCA_028713125.1 Elusimicrobiales bacterium
ATCAGCTCCACCGCCGTGCGCGTGCCCGTGCTGCGCGGCCATTCTCTGGCGGTCTGGGCCAAAACGGCCAAACCCTTTACCACGGGCGCGCTTAAAAAAGAACTGCTCCGCACGCCCGGGCTGCAGTTCCGGGCGAAGCCGGAGGGTTACCCTTCCCCGCTCGACGACGCCCAGCGCACGGAGATAGTTTATGCCGGGCGCCTGCGCCGCGCGAAGACCGCGCCCAGCGAGTTCCAGCTCTGGATAGTGTCGGATAACCTTTACAAGGGCGCCGCCCTTAATTCGGTGCAGATAGCCGAGCGCATAGCGAAGCTTTAGGGGGGAACATGAAGATCTTTTTAGCCGCGGCTTTACTGGCCCTGGCCTTTTCCGTCGAGGCCTGCAAGAAGAAGGCCCCGGAAAATATTCCTCAGCCCAAGGTCGAGCCCCAGGCCGCGGCGGTTTCCACCGCAGCCGCGGCCGCCAACCCGCTGGAGGCGCCGGGCGCCTACCTTAAAACCACGGTCGGGCAGATAGACAATGCCAAGGCGGCCGCGGCCCTGTATGAAAAAGCGGCTAAAGCAGAGGCCGCCGCGGCGGACCTGAACAATACCGGCGGGAACTGAAATGCCGTACCGCGTCGACGGGGAGGACGTATGGAACTGCTGATGGATAACATGGTGGCGGTGGTCATCGGGGCTTTCGCCCTGATAATCGGCTTCGTTTTTTATCTGGACTGGCGCCGGCGCAACGCCCTGGCTGAGCTGGCCGCCTCGATGGGGGTGCAGTTCTCCAAGGACGGGCCGGACCAGTTCCTGCTGGAATCCTCCGGGCTGGAGCTTTTCCGGCTGGGGCATTCGCGCAAGGCCAGCAACCTGATGGAGCCCCCGGTTTCCGGCGGCCGCGTGCAGGTCTTCGACTACAAGTACACTATCGGCAGCGGCAAGCACGCCCAGACCCATAATCTCACCGTGGCCCTGCTCTACAGCGCCTGCCAGGTGCCGCATTTCGACCTGAAACCGGAAACCTTCATGTACAAGATAGGCGAGATGGTCGGCTTCAAGGACATAGACCTGCCGGCCTTCCCTGTTTTCTCGGATAAATACCGCCTTACCGCCCCGGACGAGACGGCCGCGCACCTGTTCTTTACGCCGTCGCGGGCCGCCTGGTTCGAGCGCAACCTGGGCCTGCGCGTGCAGGGCGCGCCCGGTCACGTGCTGTTCTTCAAGCGCGAGACCCGGCTGCCCGCGGACGCCTGGCAGGGGTTCATCGAGGAAGCCAAGGCTTTCTCCAGGGAAGTGCTGCGGTAATACAGGGCCCCGCGGCCGGAAGGCGCGGGGCCCTGCTCTTGACAACTAGTTTAGAATATGCTAAACTACTATACATGAACAAAACCATGCTTTCCAAGGCCGAGGGCATCGCCGGCATGCTTTCCTGCATTGCCCATCCCTCCCGCCTCATGATAATATGTATGCTGTTGAAGAGGGAAATGTTCGTGCACGAAGTTATAGAAAAACTCGGCACGACCAAGGGGAACATCTCGCAGCACCTGCGCGTCCTTGCCGACCGCGGCCTCATCCAGAAGCGCCGCGACGGCAACCGCATCTTCTATAGCATCAAAGACCCCAACCTGGCGGACCTTATCGCCAGGATCAAGAAGCTTTATTGCCCGAATTTCGAACTTTGATACCGCGGTAGGAGGAACTATGGACCTTAGCCAGATAAAAGCAGCCAAAACTGTGGACGCGCGCTCGATGGCCTGCCCCGGCCCCCTGCTGGAAGCCAAGAAAGGCATAGCCGGCGTGCCCGTGGGCGGCATCTTGGAAATACAGTCCGGCGACAAAGGCAGCCGCGAGGACATCCCGGCCTGGTGCGGCAAGTCCGGCCACGAATACCTCGGCGTCCTCGAACACGATGGTTATGATTCGCTGTTCGTGACCCGCAAGAAATAAAAATTAACTCCACGACCCCGCGCCGCCAATAGCTGGAGGGGTGGCGCCCGGACCGGGAAACCGGTCCGGGCGACAGGACCCCGAACTTGCAGCGGCGGCGCCATGGAAAGACTGCGCTGACAGACGCACATGCCTAAAAAAATACTGATAATCACGACCAACCACAGTTCCTACCCCGGGGCGGACGCCGTGGGGCAGGCCAGGATGGGCTATGACGCCAATACCTATATCATACGCGTTCCCGACCCCGTCATGTTCCCCGAGGCCTTCTACCTCCGGGCCTTCGACAAAGGCATAGGCGGCATCATCATCATGTCCTCCGGCTCCGATTGCCCCTACGAAGGCGCCTACGAACGGCTTTCCCGGCGCATCGCCCGCGTCTACGAGCAGATGAAGGCCAAGGGAATAGCCGCCAACCGGCTCAAACTCACCACCATCTGCACCGTCTGCCGCGCGGCCTTCCTCAAAGAGATCTCCGAAATGGAAAAGGCGGTGGCCGCCGTATGAGCTATACCGAAAGGATAGAAGTGGACGCGCTGGTGGTAGGCTCGGGCATAGCCGGCCTGCAGTCCGCGCTCGACCTGGCCGACCAGGGTTACAGCGTTGCGAT
>JAQTOU010000038.1 GCA_028713125.1 Elusimicrobiales bacterium
CATTAAGGAGAAAAGATATGGCGGACATTAAAGAACTGGAAGCGCAGATAGCGGCCCTTAAAGCCGACGTGGATACCCTTAAGGCCAACGCGCCCGAGGACAAACTTTCGATGGTGGTGATGAGCGGCGACATGGACAAGCTGCTGGCCTCTTTTATAATCGCCACCGGTGCCGCGGCCATGTTCGAGAAGGTGGTGATGTTCTTTACCTTCTGGTCCATCCCGGCCCTGAAGGACCCCAAGAAGACCATCTCCAAGGACACGGTCTCCAAGATGTTCGAGCTCATGCTCCCCAACGGCGCGGACGGCACCAAACTGTCCCAGATGAACATGGGCGGCATGGGCAAGGCCATGATAAAGAGCATCATGAAGAAGCACAACGTGATGAGCCTCCCCCAGCTGATGAAGACCGCGGCCGATTCCGGCGTGCAGATCTACGTCTGCCAGATGAGCATGGACCTGATGGGCTACAAGATGGAAGAGATGATAGATTACCCGAATCTCAAGAGCGCCGGGGTGGCCAAGTTCCTGGCCGAGGCCGGCAGCAGCAAGTCTTCGCTGTTCATATAATTTTGGAAAATTAACGGAGGAAAAATGAAAAAATCGGTTAACGTGTTTGCCGCTGCGTTCGTTATAACCGGCCTCGCGGTCAATGTTTTCGCCACCAACGGCGACAACATGATCGGCGTCGGCCCCACTTCCCGCGCCATGGGCGGTACCGGCATAGCCGCCCCCCAGGACGCCATCAGCGCCATCTTCTCCAACCCTGCGGCGATGTCGCAACTGGAGGGTTCGCAGTTCAACTTCGCGGGCACGTATTTCGCACCGACCGTGAAAGCCACCGTGGTGTCGCCTGCCCCCGCCGCCGGGGTCGGCAACTGGAGCGCAAAAAGCCAGGATGAGGCTTACGCTATCCCGGCCATAGGCCTGTCCACCCCGATGAGCGACAAGATGATGTTCGGCATAGCCGCCTACGGCGTGTCCGGCATGGGCGTGGACTACCGGAACAAAGACCCGATGAACACCAATACCAAGGTGTCCGTGATGAAATTCGTCCCGGCCGTTTCCTACAAGAACGGTAACTTCTCCTACGGCGCCGGTCTCGACATAGACTACCAGGCTGCCGACTTCGGCGCGGGCCTTTCCCATAACTACGCCCTAGGCTTGCGGCTCGGCGCTGCCTATGCCTATGAGAAGTGGGCTTTCGGCCTTACCTATGTTACGCCCCAGAACGTGGAGCACAAGCGCATCTATAATTTCGACGCCGCCCCGTTCGGCAGCAGCACTTCTTTCGACGACCTCAAACTGGAAAACCCGGCGCAGTTCGGTTTCGGCGCCGCCTACAAGGGCATGGATAAATGGCTGTTCTCCGCGGACGTTAAGTACATAGACTGGGCTAACGCCGACGGCTACAAGGACTTCGACTGGCGGAGCCAGACCGTGTTCGGCCTGGGCGTACAGAACAAGACCACCGACAAACTGACGCTGCGCGCCGGCTGGAACTACGGCAAGAACCCCCTTAAGAAACATAACGGGTTCAACGCCGCCAGCCCGACCGGGACCGATGTGCAGGGCACGAAAATGAGCACCTTCGGTTACGAGTACTTCCGCGTGATCGGCTTCCCCGGTGTAGTGGAGCACCACATAACGCTGGGCGCCGGCTACGAGTTCTCGCCCAAGTTCACCCTGAACCTGGGCTACAAGAAAGCTCTGGCTAAGACCATAAGCGAAACTGACAGCTCCGGGGCGATAACGCTCAAGTCCGAACTGTCCGAATCAGCCTACGACCTCGGCCTGACCTTCAAGTTCTGATATAACTCGCGACAGATGGAAAGGGGCGCTCTTACGGGCGCCCCTTTCTTTTTTTGTAAGATAAAATAATCGGGATGACAACTTCAGATAATAACCCTCTTTGGCGCAAAGCCGCCGTGCTTGGCAGCCTTTGGGCCGCCTCCGAGATCGTGCTCGGCAGTTTTCTCCATAATGCGCGCATTCCTTTTTCCGGCAGGCTGCTTACCGGCATAGGTATAGCGATACTGGTGGCGGGCCATCGCCTGTGGCCGGAGAAGGGCCTGCTCTGGCGTACCGGCCTGGTCTGCGCGGCTATGAAGTCGGTATCGCCCAGCGCGGTGCTGCTGAGCCCGATGATAGCGATCTTTACGGAAGGCCTTCTGGCTGAGCTGGCGGTGCGCCTGCTCGGCGCCAACGCCGCCGGTTATCTGCTGGGCGGCGGCCTGATAATGAGCTGGGGGCTGGTGCATAAGATCGGGAAGATGCTGCTGATCTATGGGCCCGGTTCCGTGGCCCTGTACGCGAAAGGGCTCGAAAAAATACGCGAGCTGCTTGGTTCTCCGGGCGGCGTTTGGGGGCCGGTGATGGCGCTGATCGGGCTGTATTTCCTTGCGGGGCTGGCAGCCGCGCTGGTGGGATTGAAGGCTTCGGTCACTGGGGCCGTGGTGGAATGCCGCCCCGGCGGAGCCGGGATCCTGGCCCACAAGCATGCCGGAAAAACCCCGGGCTACTATTCGGT
>JAQTOU010000039.1 GCA_028713125.1 Elusimicrobiales bacterium
CGCGCGCGTAGGGCTCGTTGGGCACCTTCTCGGCGTCCAGCAGTTCCACCTTGTAGTCGCCGGAGGGGATGCCGGGGTTTTCGGTGAACCCTGGGTGCATGGTGAAGGCGCCGTACATATGCTGCAGCTGCAGGTCCACCAGCTCGGAGATCTTCTGCTTGTGGTAGGAGCTGTTGAGGATCTGCGACACCGCCCCGGTGTAATTGTCCGGCACCCGGTAATGCATATAGGAATTGAACTGCATGCGTGCCTGGCGGGAATCTTTGCCGTACCAGCGCCCGTCCTTGGCGGCGGAGGCCAGGATGTCCGAGATCTCCGGGGTTACGTCGAAAGTTTTTTGTTCGGCGGAGGCTTTGAGCGAGGCGGCGTTAACGGCGAGGTCCGTGAAGTCGGCGGCGCCTGCGGCGCCGGCGAGGGCGAAAATGAGGGCGGTGAACACGGTTTTTTTCATGCTTGGTCCTTGGCGCCCGCGGGGGCCCCGGTATATTATGGCCGCCGCGGCGGGAAAAGGGCTGGGCCTTAAGCCCGGGCCGGCTGGAGTTAAAATGCCCCGCCTTTTTTAGGCCTTTAGGCCCCGCGCCAGTCTTTACGGCGAGAAACTTTGCGGCAGGGCCCAAAAAGTGAAGTATACCGTTATCCCAATTTTTCGGTCTCCCGGAGCCTTAATGTCTCACAACAAGAAGCACCCTTACAAGATCTCGCTCATCTCCACGCACGGCACCGGCAAGACCACCCTCTGCTACGAAGTCGCCGCCGAGCTTAAGAAGCGCGGCCTGAAAGTTAAGGTCTTCTCCGAGATCGCCGCTTCCGCTTTCGAGCAGGGCATCCCGATAAACGAGAGCACCACCCTGCCGGCGCAGATGTACATCATGATGCAGCATATCACCGAGGAACTGCGCGGCACGCTGCGCAATTACCAGGTGGTGGTCTGCGACCGCAGCGTCTTCGACAACCTGGTCTACCTGGAACGCCGCTGCGGCGAGAACAAGATGCTGCGCGACTTCCTGAAGGCCTACGCCGACACCTTCCCCTACGACGTCATCTACAAGCTGCCCATGGTGGGCGAGCTGATGGAAGACGGCATCCGCGACGCCAAGAGCCACGAATTCCAGGCCGACATCTATAACCGCCTCAACGCCCTGCTGGGGGAGTTCGGCATAGAGCACCGCACCCTGCCGCCGCCCACCACCGAGCTGCGCAAGGAATGGGCCGACCTGATAGTGAAGGAAACCCTGGAAGCCCTGCGCCAGCCTGTGCCCGCCGCCCTGGAAAAAGCCGCCGTCTAGGCTGGTCCTTTTGCCGGCCGGTCCCTAGGTCTTTCTGCCCTTTGCCGCATCCCTGAATAGTGTTAAACTTTCAGGGATGCTTCATTTATATTTCCGCCGCGCCCTTTTAACCCTCTCTTTAGCCGCGCTGCTGCCCGTAGCCGGGTACGCCGGAGCTCTTGAAGACTTATACTTAAGCCCCGGCCGTACGGCCCTGCTGCCGGTACCGGCGCCCGCCTCTGCGCTTTCCGCCGACCGCGCAGCCGCAGCCGGCCATTACCTGTCGCTGGACGGCCTGGACCTGCGGGCCGTGCCGGCCGCGCCGGCGGACGGTTCCTACGAGGACCGCGAGGATTTCCGCGTGCTGCTGGACTGGCAGGCCCGGCGCACGGCTGAGCAATGCAACGCGGCCAAGGCCGAGATGAGCCACAATTACGACGTTTTCTTCGGCGCGATCTCGCCTTTCGGCAGCCCGGCCCCGGCGCCGGTGAAGGAATTCTTCAAGAACGTGGCCGACGACTCCGTGGCCGCTCATAAATACCTGAAAGACGTTTACAAGCGCGAGCGGCCGTTCGTGCGCGACGCCCGCATAAAGCCCTGCCTGCCCCGGGTACAAGGCCTGTCCTATCCCAGCGGCCATTCCACTATGGCCCGCCTGTTCGCCCTGATCCTTTCCGACCTGGTGCCCGCCCGCCGCGCCGAGTTCATGGCCAAGGCCGACGAGTCCGCCCTGTTCCGCGTGATAGGCGGCGTGCACCATCCCACCGACACCGCGGCCGGCAAGGCGCTGGCCGACGCGCTGTACAAGGAGCTGCTCAAGCGCCCCGATTTTAAATCCGACATGGCGGCCCTGCGGCCGCTGCTGCGCTGATATGGAGAAAGGAACCGGCTACCTGTTAGTCTACGGCGGCGCGGCCGTCATAGTGGGCGGCGCCGCGCTGGCGCTGGCCAGCTTTTACGGCGGCCTGGCTTTCCCGCAGCCCTTCAGCCTGGCGGGGGACATAACGGTGACGCTCTCCAACGGCGCCACCATGCATATCCCGATGCCGCCGCAGATCAACCAGGCGGCCAACCTGTCCGTTTTTTTCCTGCTGCTGTTCTTCCTGCTCGGCGCCGGCACCCGCCTCGCCGGACTGGGCCTGAAAATGCTGGGCAAGGGCCCCGCTACCAAAGAAGAAAAACCAAAGTAGCACGCTGGCGCCCGGCTGGCGGCGGTATTGTCCCCCCTAACGCCCCTTGGGG
>JAQTOU010000007.1 GCA_028713125.1 Elusimicrobiales bacterium
GGACATCAAAGCCCTCCCCTGCGACACCTCCTACCTCGACTCGATGGAAGGTATCCGCTTCCGCGGCTTCACCATCCCCGAAGTCAGGGAGAAGCTGCCCAAGCCCGCTCCCGGCGCCGTTCCGTCCCCGCTCGCCCTGTGGCACCTCCTCCTCACCGGCGAAATGCCCACCGACGCCGCCGTGCAGGAGCTCGAGGCGGAAGTCAGGAAGCGCGCGGAACTCCCAGCTTACGTACTGGACACCCTGCGCGCCCTCCCCAAAGACATACACCCCATGGTACAGCTGTCCATCGGCGTGCTGGCGCTGCAGAAAGACTCCGTCTTCGCTAAGAAGTACAGCCAGGGCTTCAAAAGGGACGAGCACTGGGACGCGATGTTCGAGGACTCGCTGACCCTCCTCGCCCGCCTGCCCGTGATCGCGGCCTTCATCTACCGGCGCTCCTACAAGGACGGGAAGATGATCCCCGCCGACAATAACCTCGACTGGGCGGCCAACATGGCGCACATGATGGGCGTGGAGAACAAGGATTACCAGAACCTCGCCAGGCTCTACCTCCTCCTCCATTCCGACCACGAGAGCGGCAATGTCAGCGCCCACACCGGGCTGCTCGTCGGCTCCGCCCTGTCCGACATCTATTACTCGGTCTCGGCCGCGCTTAACGGCCTGGCCGGCCCGCTGCACGGCCTCGCCACCCAGGAATGCCTGAACTGGATCATGGGCCTGATGAAAGCTTACGGCGGCACGCCCACCAAGGAGCAGGTGGAGGCTTACGCCAAGAAGACCCTGGCCGACGGCCACGTGATCCCGGGCTACGGCCACGCCGTGCTCAGGAACACCGATCCGCGCTACGTAGCCCAGCGCGAATTCGGCGCGAAGTACCTGCCGGAAGATCCCATCTACAAGACGGTAGAGAACATGTTCGAGGTCATTCCCCCGATGCTCAGGGCCCTCGGCAAGGTCAAGAACCCGTGGCCCAACGTGGACGCGATGACCGGCTGCCTGCAGCAGCATTACGGCGTGACCGAGACTGACTTCTACACCGTCATCTTCGGAGTTTCACGCGCGCTTGGCATCACCGCGCAGGCCGTCTGGGCGAGGGGAGTTTTCTTCCCTCTTGAGCGCCCCAAGTCGGTGACGACGCAGATGCTGAAAGACATCGCCGCCAAAGCCAAGGTAGGAACCCCGGCTTAAGCAGCCGCAGACGCACAAAAGGGGCCGCCGTTAGCGCAGACGCGCAATGGCGGCCCTTTTTCTTGCATAGGTACCGCAATAGTAGCTATCATTTATACTGGTCCGTCGTATATTTCAGACGCAGGAGGAAAGATGGAAATCGAAAAAGGCTCCAAGTGGGTAAAGTTCGAAACTATGGAGCGGTTCATGGCCGACGTGCTGAAGGGCGTAGGCGTGCCTCCCGCCGACGCGGCGGTCTGCGCCGACGTGCTTATAACGGCGGACAAGCTCGGCATCGACTCGCACGGTATCTCCCGCCTCAAGACCATCTACTACGACCGCATCAAACAGGGCATACAGTTCCCGAAAACCAAATTCGAGATAGTCCGCCAGACCCCGACCACGGCGGTCATAGACGGCCACAACGGCATGGGCCACGTGATAGCCAAGCGCTCCATGGAGATCGCCATACGGAAGGCGAAAAAATACGGGCTGGGAATGACGGCGGTAAGGAACTCCACCCATTACGGCATCGCGGGCTACTACGCGCTGATGGCCGCGGAAGCCGGCATGATCGGCATCACCGGAACCAATGCCAGGCCCTCCGTAGCTCCCACTTTCGGAACGGAGAACATGCTGGGCACCAACGCCTTTACCTTCGGCATGCCGACCGACGAGAAATTCCCTTTCCTGCTCGACTGCGCCACCTCCACCACGCAGCGCGGGAAAATAGAGGTTTACGCCAAGCTCGGAAAGAAGATGCCGAAGGGCTGGGTCATCAACCACAAGGGCGAGTCCAGGACGGACTCCGGCGCCGTGCTCCACGAGCTCGTGGCCGGCACCGCCGCGCTCGTCCCGCTGGGGGGGATAGGCGAGGAGATGAGCGGGTATAAGGGCTACGGCTACTCCACCGTGGTGGAGATACTCTCCGCGGCGCTGCAGCAGGGCGCGTACATGAAAATGCTGCTCGGGCTGAAGGACGGCAAAAAGGTCCCGTACCACCTGGGACATTTCTTCATGGCCATAAATATCGAGGCCTTCACCACGCTCCGCTCCTTTAAAAAAATCACCGGCGACATCCTGAGAGAGCTTCGCGCTTCAAAAAAGATGCCGGGGGCCAAAAAGATCTATACGGCCGGAGAAAAAGAGCATCTCGCCCGCCTGTACCGCAAGAACAGGGGCGTGCCCCTGAACCGGGAGACCCAGAAAGAAATACTCGGCATGCAGGCGGAACTGGGCCTTAAAAACTATAAATTCAGTTTCTGAACCTTTATTTTGAGCCAAGTTTTTGATATACTTTAGCTTCACCCGAGGACATGGGTCTCCGGTGATGAAACCAGCCCGCCATGGATTTCGTGGCACCGTAGCTCAGATGGTAAGAGCGGGCGTTTCATAAGCGCTAGGTCGGAGGTTCGATTCCTCCCGGTGCCACAAATTTTGTTTGTGCCGCGACAGGGCTATGCCCGTCAGGCGGCCAAATTTCACGCAAGCCCTGTCCCGCAAGACAGCAATGCAAAAGCGGGACGGTGCTTTTTTTTAACGGGGGGGTCTTAAAATGCCGGATGTATACCTTACCAAAGACGGCTTTGAAAAGCTGCAGGCGGAGCTGACGGAGCTTAAACGCCAGAAGAACGAGCTTTCCCTTGAAATCAACGAAGCGCGCGAGCAGGGCGACCTCAAGGAGAACGCCGGCTATATCTACGGCAAAGAGAAGCAGAGCCAGGTAATGTCGCGCATCAACGAGCTGGAAGTCCGGCTGCGCTCCGCGAAGATAGTGGACAATTCCCTCGCCATCAACAAAGACGAAATACGCCTTGGCGCCACCGTGACCATGCGGGACGAGAACACCAAGGCCACCCTCACCTATACCCTTTCAAGCGCGGACGAGGCGGACCCCTCGGCCGGGAAGATCTCGGTCAGCTCGCCGCTGGCGCAGGGCCTGCTCGGCTCCGGGGCCGGGACCACGGTAAAGGTGCGCCTGCCGAGCGGCGAAAAAGAGCTCGCCATCCTCAAGGTTGAGTACAAATAATTTTAAGTGTTATAATTAGGTGTCATCGGTTAAGGCGGTTTCTTCCGCCCTCGCTAGGAGAAAAACATGGCATTCTGGGGAAACAAACAGGAAGGCGAAAGCCCCCTGCCGGGCCAGCAGGCGCAGGTAAATGTCGAGGGAACCCTTGAAGAGGGCTACAACGACATCGTCAAATCCAAAGGCAGGGCGCCGGGCATCGACCTGGCGATAAAACTCAGCGACATGATCCTCGAGCACGCCGTAAAAGAGCGCGCCAGCGACGTCCATATAGAATCCCAGGGCGCCAACCTCCGCGTGCGGTTCCGCGTGGACGGCATCCTGCAGGACATGCTCTCCTCCCCGAAGAATTCCGACATCCCGCTTACCCAGCGCATCCGCGTGCTCGCCGGCTTCGACCCCGAGCCCCCGACCTCTTTCCGCAACGAGGAAGGCCGCTTCCAGAAGATGCTGGCCGGCCGCGCCATCCAGGTGCGCGTCTCCTCCTTCCCCACCGTCAACGGCGAGAAGCTGGTGCTGCGCGTGCTGGACCGCCAGCAGCTCGGCCTGGATCTGGAACAGGTCGGCCTGGACCAGGACGCGATGACGCTGATCAAAAAGCTAATCCGCAACCCCTACGGCATATTTTTCATAACCGGCTCCACCGGCTCAGGCAAGACCACCTCGCTCTACGCGATCCTGAAGAACATCAACACCCCGATGATCAACATCATCACGCTCGAGGACCCCGTGGAATACCGCCTGGAGGGCATAAACCAGGCACAGATCAGCGCCAAGACCGGCTTCACCTGGGCCGAGGGCCTGCGCACCATCCTGCGCCAGGACCCCGACGTCATCATGGTGGGCGAGATCCGCGACTTCGACACCGCCGAGATAAGCCTGCGCTCCGCGCTCACAGGCCACCTGCTTTTCACCACCATCCACACGATCAACTCGGCCAGCATCATCGAGCGCCTGTTCGAGATGGGCGTGCCGCCTTTCCTGATAGGATCCTCCATGCTCGGCGCCATGAGCCAGCGACTGGTGCGCAAGGTCTGCCCCAAGTGCGCCCAGCCGGCCGCGTCCCCGTCCGAGCCGGTCGTGAACGAATTCATAAAGAACATGGACCCCGAAGAGGGGAAGATAGTGAAAGAGCTTATCCTCAAGCCCGGCGCCGCCTACAAAGTGGAGAAGGGCTGCCCCGAATGCCGCAACACCGGCTATATGGGCCGCACCGGCATCTTCGAGCTGATGCTGATGAACGAGGAGATCCGCAAGCATATCCTGGACCGCGCCCCCACCGACGAGATCAAGCGCACGGCGATACGCACCGGCAAGATGCGCACCCTGCTGATGGACGGCATACTGAAGGCCCGCACGGGGGTAACGACCCTGGCCGAGATCATCCGCGTGACCGCGACGATGGTTTAACCGCCTAAGGCGGTCATGAAAATAATAATAATCAAATTCGGCGGAAGTTCCCTGGCAGACCCGGGGAAGATCCGCCGCGCCGCGGCCATGGCCCTGGCCTCCCGGCGCCGGGGCTTCTCGCCGGTAGTCGTCGTCTCCGCCCCGGCCGACACCACCGACGAACTCCTGGGCCTGGCCGCCATCACAGGCGGAAAAAGTCTTAGCCCGCGGGAGACCGACGCCCTGCTTGCCGCCGGGGAACAGATCAGCGCGGCCCTGCTCGCGCTGGCGCTCGAAGCCGAGGGCGCCAGGGCGGTTTCCCTGACCGGCTTCCAGGCCGGCATACTTACCGACGAAAACTTCTCGGCGGCCGGGATAAAGTCGGTCGACGCCCGGCGCCTTAAAAAAGAGCTTAAAGCCGGGCGCGTCCCGGTGGTAGCCGGCTTCCAGGGCCTTTCCTCAGCAGGGAACCTGACCACGCTGGGCCGGGGCGGCTCGGACCTGACGGCCGTAACCCTGGCCCGCGCGCTGGGCGCGGCGCTGACGGAATTCCGCACCGACGTAAAGGGTATCTACACCGCCCACCCCGCCATAGTGCCTGAGGCCCGCAAGATCAGCAATATTTCCTATAAGGAGATACTCGCGCTGGCGGAGCTCGGCACCGAAGTCCGCCAGCTCCGCGCGATCGAGTACGCGAGAAAATACTCCCTGCCCCTGCACCTGAGGTCCTCTTTCCACGACGAGAGCGGCACGCTGGTAACCGCCCAGGGAGGAAGGCCCGGCGTCACCTGCCTTTCCCTGAAGCGCGAAGGCCGCTTCGCCCTCGTTTCGGCTATCGGCCTCGAGCTGACCTCAGTGCACGCCCGCAAGGCTGCGGCCGCTGCCGCCGCGGCGGGACTGCGGCCCGTGGCGCAAAAGATCTCCAGGGAAACGATACTCCTGCGCGTGCCGGCGGCCGGGGGGGAAAAACTTCTGAGGGCCCTCCATTCGGCCCTGCTCGGGCCAAAGGGCCATTGACAATATCGGGATAGCCCTTTATACTTAAATATATGACTTCACGTCCGATGAAAGCTTTGATAGCCGCGGCCTTCGGCCTGATGCTGCTGGGGCCCTCCCGGCCGGCTTACTCCCAGCTGACGGAGCAGGATTCTAAATTCCTGGACTCCTGCTCCGAAAACATCACCAGGAAGATCTACTCCCCGACCAAAGCCGAGAACTGCCTTATCGGCCTCGACGAGAACGACCATGCCCTGCTGGACAGGGCCAAGAGCTATAAGGAAGTAGAACTCTCCCGGCTTATGGCCTATATGAACGCCTTGAAAGACCTGGGCGATTTTTACAAGGACGCGGAAGACGAATATGTGATCAAGCAGGGTTTGCTGGTCCGCCTTGAGGCCACGCCATGCGTTCTTTGCCGCCTCGAACTCGGCCCGCAGCCGGACAAGCTCTATAAATGGATCGACATCTACGCGCAAAAAAAACTGCCGGACACGAAAAAAGCCGCGATGGACTGGGACGGGCTGACCCCGCCGGCGCCGGAGCAGCTGGCCGCGCGCGGGCAATCCCGCGACGCCTGGGCCGGGCTGACCATCTCCGAGCGCCAGAGCGAGCTTGAAGCCTGGGCCACGGAGAAATTCGACGAAATGCTGCCCCCGGGGGCAAAAGGCCTGGACACCGATAAGTATTTTCCTACGCTTAAAGCTATCTGGCCTTACCTTACTGAAGCCCAGCGCACCCGAATGAACGAAGTTCTTAACGGCATGAAAGAGACCATGGCGGCCGCGAAGAAAGCCGCCGAAGCGGGCGGGAAGAAAAGCGGCGCCCTGGAAAAGAAGTATGAGGCGCTGACACAGAAAGTGCAGGGGCTCAACGCGAGCCCGGGCGGCGCCGCCGGCTTCCTGAACGGGGCTTTCGACAACTCCAGGGCCGGAACCGATACGCCCGGCCCGGCGTCAGCGAAGACCCCGGCCGGCGGCTCGTATACGCTCACGGACGCCCAGGCGGCAAAGCTTTCGCCGCGCGTCCAGCAGGCCCTGCTCGGCCCCAAAGGAGAACTTGCCGACACCGCCATAGGCAAAGAGGCTATAGCCTTCACGAATGCGCCGGGCGGAGAATTGAAATTTTCGGTGGCGAGGCTCGACAGCGACAATACCCGCGGGGTTTTCTATCCGAGCAAATCCGAAGTGAAAGTAAACCTGACCTATCTAGAGACGGCCATGCGCAAAACAGGCGTAACGGCCGACCAGCTGATGGACGAGAAAAATACCGACGCCCTGAAAAAAGTCAGCCGGTACGTGGCGCCTACCTTCGTACATGAATATGACGGCCACCAGAAGCAGACGGCATGGGCCGACAGCAAGAATATCCCCGACCACTACTATATCGGTCAGGAAACGGAGGCCTTCTCAAAAGGCTCGCTCTTCGTCCTTCAAAAAGCCCAGGCGGAGCAGAAAAAGGGCAACCCATATTATTCCACGCAGATAGCGGAATCCGACGTGGACAAAGCCAAGCTGCTAAAGGCCGAAGGAACGGCCGGCGTGGGCAGATCCGTGATGTATTACAAGGTCCCGAGCAGGGAGGGAGTGGCGGCGAAGACTTTCGCGGAATACGAAGACCTGAAGAAAGAACTGACCCTGCGCCAGCTCGCGGCGTCCAAAAACCCGGAAGAAGAAGCGCGGATCGACGCGGCCAGGGGCTACGGGAAGACCACAGCGGAACTGAATAAAAAATATAACGCTATTTACCCCTGGTACAAAGAGAGCATGAAGAAGTCCGCCGAGGAAGCCAAATATTTCCAGAAGGCCATCAAGGACCTGGACGGCGAGGAAAAGAGCGACTTTGTAATGCCGGGGATGGGCGGTTAATATGAAGATAAAATTCACGCGCGCCGCGCTTACGGTCCTTATTCTTGCCGCCCTGCAGCCGGGCCTGCCGGCCCAGCAAAGCGAAAGGAGCCAGGCTATGCCGGCAGGATTCCAGGAATACACCTCGGACGGAGCTTTCTTTACCGCCCAAGTCCCTGTCGACTGGGACAAGAGCGAATCGATCAGCGAAGGCCGCCTGAACAGGGAGTTCGGGGTGAGCCTGAAAGGCCCTAAAAGCAAAGACGGGGCCTATCTGCGAATTACCCTCCTCTACTACGCACCGGACCACGCCAGGTTCAAGACCGTAGAGAAGTACCTGCGACTCAACTCGCGGCCCGACCCGCTACTGACGATAAAGGGCGAGACCTATAGCCGGGTAAGCGCGATAGTGGTGGCCCACCGTCCGGCGAAGCAGTTCGAGCGGCGAACCTTCGATTTTATCCCGCCCTACGGCGTGGACCCTAAAAAAGTACCTGTCTACGAATACCGCGTGGTCTTCCCAGGCAAAAAAGAAGGGATCTACGTCCTGATCTACCACGCCCCTGAGGACCTGAAGAAAGAGAACCTTGCCGTTTTCAAGAAGATCATGGCGAGCTTCAAGCCGGCCCGTTAAGAAGTTTTCCCTGCCGGCTTTGTTGACTTAATTTGGCTTAAACTATAAAATAAACTAATGGCTAATATCATACGGGGAGTATTCGCGATATTCTGGGTAGTGGCGACCGGCTTCCTCGGTTTCCTGGCCTATATCGTTCTCCAGACTGAATCAAACCCGCAGATGCTCTGGGCCTGGCTGGTAATGTGCGCTTTCACCTTCGTTTCGGCTACCTTCCTGGCTTACGTAATAATCTTCGGGCACCACGAGAGGGACATCGACCCTCACCACCACTCTCAATTAAATAAGGCGTAAAATGGACGCTGACCTGGTCATCAGGGGGGGCAAAGCCGTTATAAACGGCAAAGCCGTCCCGCGAGATATCTTTGTTAAGGGCGGCAGGATAGCCGCAATACGCCCGCACTCAACTAATTCCAGGAAGGCCTCACGCATTATAGACGCGCGCGGCCTGCTTGTTCTGCCGGGGATAATAGACGCCCACGCCCATTTCCGGCTGCGCCTCGGCCCAGGCAAATACACCGCCGACGATTTTACCTCCGGGTCCGCCGCCGCCGCCTGCGGAGGGGTTACGACCTTTATAGACTATACGGGGCAGGGGCCCGGCGAAAGTCCTCTTGCAGGTCTTAAAGCGCGCATTAAAGAAGCCGCCGGCAGGACTTACACGGATTTCTCTTTCCACTGCATGCTTACGGGCTGGGAGAAGATGAAAGACCCGGCCGCGCAGATGTCAAAGTGCGTGAAGTCCGGGGTTCCGACCTTCAAGATGTTCACGGCCTACGGAGCACGCGGACTGATGGCTGGTGACGCGGCGCTTTTCGCGGCGCTGAAAGCGGCCCGCGGACTGGGCGCGCTTATCTGCGTCCACGCCGAGAACGGCCCTGTTATAGATCTGCTGACCGAGACCTATGCCGGGAAAGAGGGGATAAAAGCGCTTCCTCTTTCCCGCCCGCCTTTCACTGAGACGGAAGCTGTGGGCCGTGTCGCGGTGCTGGCGGCCTCTGCCGGGGCTCCTGTATATTTCGTCCACCTCTCCGCCGCCGGCTCGGCGGCTATCATAGCCTCCGCGCGTGCTTCCGGACTCAAGGTGCTTGGGGAAACCTGTCCGCAGTACCTCGCGCTGGACGAGAGCCGCTTCAAGGGTAAGGACGGCTATCTATATTCCTGTTGTCCCCCGATAAGAACAAAGGACGATAATGCGGCGCTCTGGTCGGCTGTGAAAAAGGGTCAGCTCCATGTGGTCGCCACTGACAACTGCACTTTCACCCGCGCCCAGAAGAAAGCCTGGGGGAGAGATATCAGGAAGCTCCCGATGGGCATGCCCGGCGCCCAAACCCTTCTGGCTGTAGCCTACACCTACGGCGTAAAAGCCGGCAAGATCTCCCTCGGTAAGCTGGTCGAAGCCCTCTGTGAAAACCCCGCGCGCATCATGGGCCTCTCCGCCCGCAAAGGCTTCATCCGCCCCGGCGCCGACGCCGACTTCGCCCTGATAGACCCCAATGCCTCCGTCAAAGTGGACGCCCGCAAATTGCAGCACAACACCGACTTCTCCCCCTGGCAAGGCCAGACCCTCTCCGGCTTCCCCAAATACACCATCCTCCGCGGCCAAATAATCGCCGAATCCGGAGAACTCACCGCACCCAAGTCCTTCACAGGCCAATTCCAGCACCGCACCAAACCGCAGATAATATAGGAACCGCGAGATGCTAAGTCGGAGCCTGCCGCAGGGGCAGGAACGAAAAACACGTTCGGCCGCACGACGGAGGCTCTAGGCACGTGGGCGGCCTACCGTGGGGATAGCTCGATTTGCGAAGGATGTGCTGGCGGATATATTGAATGGAGGGGTGGCAAGGGTATGGGTTCGGAGCGACCTCTCGGAGGCCCGAGATTGCACAAGCGCGGAAAGGGCCGGGTGGCCAGCAGGCCACTGCAGTGAGAGGAGGCGCGGCCACGGTGTGGCCGACGCCGTGAGCGACGAGCCCATACCCTTGCCGCCCCGACTTCGATTCTCGCGGTCTTCTATTTAAAGTACTTGCGGGCGGCGGCGATGTCGGATTTGATGTGGAGGATGAGGGAGTCCAGGGAGTGGAATTTGCGTTCGGGGCGGATGTGTTTCAGGAAGGCGACCTCCATGGTCTTGCCGTAGATCATCCGGGAGAAGTCGAGGATGTGGGCTTCGAGGACCATTTTGCAGTCGAGGGTGTCTACCGTCGGGCGGCGGCCTACGTTCAGGACGGCTTTGAAAGTTTCGCGGCCGATCTTTACTTTGGCGGCGAAGATGCCAGGGGGGAGGATCTTTGCGGGGTGGGCGCCGATATTTGCCGTCGGGAAGCCGATCTTGCGGCCCAGGCCGGCGCCTTTAATAACAGGACCGCTTACGGTATAAGTCCAGCCCAGGCAATGGTTAGCTTCCTCCACCGCGCCGGCGCGCAGGTGGGCGCGGATAAGACTTGAAGAGATCTTGTGGCCGCCGCGGCGGGCGAAGGGAACGGACTTGAAAGCTATACCTGCTTCCGCGCTGGCGCACTTCAGATAATCCAGGTGACCTTCACGGCCGCGCCCGACGGCGAAATCCGGGCCCACACACAGACCGCCGGCTTTGTACTTCACCAGGATCACGCGCGAGAAAAACTCGTCGGCGGTCATCGAGGAGAGCGCGGGATCGAAATGAATTGGTTCCACCGATCCTACGCCCATATCCTTGATAAGCTTTTCGCGCTCCTCAGGAAGAGTTATAAGGCAATTAGCGGTTTCGCCGGAGAAAAAGAATTTGGGAGGGCGGGGGAAATAAACCACCAGGCTCTTCATGCCGAGACGACCGGCCTCGCGCACGGCGGCGCCTATTATCTTGCGGTGCCCCAGGTGGACGCCGTCGTAAGTTCCTATAGCCAGGAAGTTACGCATGAGCGGCACCAGTCACCGGAAGCAATCTCGCCAGGGCGGCTTCACGCGGCATTGCCGCGAGCTCCGCCGCGGTAATAGAGTCTTTGACGCTCCAGGTACCGATAGACAGGCGCCGCAGCACCGAAAGATGGGCCCTGGAGCCAAGCGCGCGGCCCATTTCATGGGCCACCGAGCGCACATAGGTCCCGCCGGAGCAATCTATCTCGAAATCGAGCGCCGGGGACCTTACCGCCCAGGAGATCCAGCGGACCACAACTTCCCGCTTAACCTCCGGCATGACCTGGTTGGCGCGGGCCAGCTTATACATATGCCTGCCGTTCATACGGACAGCGGAATAAGGCGGGATCTGCTGAACTATCCTCCCGTTGAAAGCCTCGACAGCCTTTTTAACGGCTTCCTCTCCCAATTCCGGGACTGGAGCCTCCGCCGTCACTTTGCCCTCGGCGTCCCAGGTATCCGTTTCAGCGCCGAACATAATGGTCCCGCCGTAGATCTTGGCCAGGCCCTGCATCGCGGACTGGCCCGAGGTGGCGGAGCCGACCATAAAGATCAGCAGCCCCGTAGCCATGGGGTCCAGCGTGCCGGTATGGCCTATTTTTTTGATGGAAAGTTTGGCGCGCAGCAGTTCTACCGCGTCGTGCGAAGTTATTCCCTTCGGCTTGTCGAAAAGGAACAGGCCGGAAGGCTGCGGGTAATGGGGGATCATGGCTTAGCTGTCAGAAGCCGCGTAAGCACGGAGAGGACTTTTTCCCGGGCCGCGTGCAGGGAGCCCTTCATCCGGCAGCCGGAGGCGTTGCGGTGTCCGCCGCCGCCGAAGGTTTTGGCCACCGCGCTGACATCCAGGTGGCCGCGCGAGCGGAAGGTCACGCCGATGCGGTCGTGCTCCTCCCGGAACATCACGGCGGCCTTGACGCCGGGGGGCATCAGGCCGAAATTTATCACGTTCTCAGTATGCTCGGCGCGGGCCCCGTGGTCCTTGAAATCCGAAGCTTTAATCGTAAGCACGGCGAGCTTGCCGCCGGCCTTCAGCTCCAGGCTTTCAAGCGCCCGGCCGAGGATCTTAAGTCCTTCGCAGGCCTTGGTGGCGTAAAGGAGGTCGTTAACGCGGGAAAATTTGAAGCCGGTCTCCAGCAGGCGGGAGGCCACCTCCAGCGTGCGCGGGCTGGTGGCGGGAAAATGGAAGCGGCCGGTGTCGGTGACGATCCCTGTGTAAAGGCAGGCGGCCTCGCGCTTGGTCACGTGCACGTTCATATTGTAGAAAAGCCGGTAGACGATCTCGGCGGTGGAGGAGGAATGAGGCTCGACGATATTGATGTCGCCGTAAAACTCGGAAGTCTTATGGTGGTCGATGTTCACCACTTTGGCGGACCGTTTCAGCACCGGTTCCAGGTTGCCGCCGCGCGCCGGGTTGGAACACTCCAGAAGTATGGCGGCGTCGAATTTGGCCGAGGCGGAGGGGAGGCGCGAGCGGATGCTTTTGGCCTGGGGGAGGAAGCGCAGGTTCTCGGGAACAGGGTCCTGCGAGAACATGCGCACCTTCTTGCCAAGCCGCTTAAGGACGGAGCCGATGGCCAGCATGGAGCCTATGCTGTCCCCATCCGGATTAAGGTGCCCGGACAGGAAAAACGTCTCGGAATTCTCTATCAGGTCCTCGAGACGCTTGAACTCGGTCTCGAGGTCCAGGGTTCTCATCGGGGTTTTCATTCTTCAGAGCGTATCTGCTTGAATATGTTCTCTATGTGCGCGGCCTTCTCCGGGGTCTCGTCGAACTTGAAGACCAGTTCAGGGACGTTCTTTACGCACAGCCGCTTGAAGAGCTGCGTGCGTATCTCCCGCGAATTGGCCTTGAGGAGGAACTCCTTGCGCTGCCGCTCCGCGTCGGTGCCGAGCACGGAGTAGTAGACATAAAGAACCTTGCTGTCCTTGGTGAGTTCTGTCCCGGTCAGCGTCAGGATACCGTTGGCGTTGATGCCGTTGATATTCCTGATCGCCGCGCTGATCTCCTGGAGATACAGCTCCTTAAGCCTCTGGTTGCGTTTTACGCCCATATAGAACTAAGCGCCCGGCGCCGCTAGACGCCGGATGCGCTCCTCTTTGGTTATAACTTCTATCAGGTCGCCTACGCGGAAGTCCTTGAAGCCTTCGAGAAGGATGCCGCACTCTATCCCCTTCTCCACTTCTTTCACGTCTTCCTTGAAGCGCTTGAGGCCGGAGATCTTGCCGGTGCCGACGATATCCTTGCCGCGCATCACGCGCATGACCTGGTTGCGGACCAGCTTGCCGTCGCGCACCAGCGAGCCGGCCACCTTGCCGGAGCTGAGGTCGAAGATCTGCTGGATCTCGGCGCGTCCGGCGACGGTCTCTATGACCTCGGGGGCGAGCAAGCCGCTCATCGCGGCGCGCACGTCCTCAAGCAGGTCGTAGATTATGTTGTAGTCGCGGATCTCGACGTCGGCGTCCTTGGCGGCTTCCCGCACCTTGCTGTCGGCTTCGACATGGAAGCCGAGGATGACGGCGGAGGAGGCTTTCGCCAGGAGGACGTCGGATTCGGTGATATTGCCGATGCCGGTGTGCAGCATCTGTATGGCCACCTCGTGGGTGCTCATTCTCTCGAGCGAGTCCTTGATAGCCTGCATGGAGCCGAACATGTCCGTCTTCAGGACCACGTTCAGGTTCCGGAGCAGCTTCTGGTCCACCTGCGATTTGAGCGAGAGCAGCGTCACGTGCTTCTGGTGGGAAAGGGCTTCCTCGCGGCGGTTAAGCTTGCGCTTGTCGGCCACGTGGCGGGCTTCTTTCTCGTTCTCCACGACTTTAAGCACGTCGCCGGCTGTAGGAACTTCGCCGCTGATGCCCAGGATCTCTCCTGGTTGGCTGGGCTTAAGCTCTTCGAGCCTGTTGCCGTGGTCGTCGATGATGGCGCGGACCTTGCCGTGCGCGGCGCCGACGGTGAACGGGTCGCCCACGCGGATGGTCCCGGTCACGTTGATGACGGTGGCGACGATACCCTTCTTAGAATCCAGCCTGGATTCTATCACTATGCCCTGACCGGGCTTGTCCGGGTTCGCTTTAAGCTCCATCATTTCGGCCTGGATGCTGACTATTTCCATCAGCTTGTCCAGGTTAAGGCGCTTCTTGGCGGAAACTTCCACCATCGCCGTCTTGCCTCCCCATTCTTCCGGGTTCAGGCCGTGGTTGGCCAACTGCTGCTTTATCTGCTGAGTATTGGCAGTGGGAAGGTCTATTTTATTTATCGCCACGATTATGGGAGCATCGGCGGCCTTTGCATGGTTCATGGCTTCCAGGGTCTGCGGCATGACGCCGTCGACCGCGGAAACTACGAGGACTACCATATCCGTTATTTTCACGCCGTGGGCGCGCATGGCGGTGAACGCCTCGTGGCCCGGGGTGTCCAGAACGGTTATATTGCCGCGCGGGGTCTTAACCATGTAGGCGCCGATATGCTGGGTTATCTGCCCGGCCTCGGTGTCTACTACGTTGGACTCGCGCAGCGCGTCTAGCAGGGTGGTTTTGCCGTGGTCGACGTGGCCCATGATGGTGATGATGGGGGAGCGGGGCTTGAGGTCTTCGGACTTCTCGTGCTCGATCTCCTCTTTAAGCTCCTCCTCGCCGTACATCGGGATGAATTCCAGGTCATGGCCGTAATCGGCCGCGATCAGCATGGCCGCGTCCTCGTCGAGGCGCTGGTTTATGGTGGCGAACACGCCCATCCCCATCAGCTTCTTGATGAGGTCGGTGGTCTTCACGCCCAGCTTTTCGGCGAGCTCGCGTACGATAACGTTAGTCGAGACCTTCAGTTTAGGCAGCGCGGGCTTTTCGCCTTCGGCGAGCGGCTGCGCGGCCGAGGGAGCCGGAGAGGCAGGTTTGGGAGCCGCGGGCTTCGCGGCTGGATGCAGCGGGCGGGCGGGCGCGGTGGCGCCAGGCCTGGAAACAGGCGCCGGGGGCCGCGGAGCCGCGGGACCCGGGCGCATTGCCGGCGCGGAAGGCTTTATGAGCGGGGGAATCACAAGCCTGGGCGCGGGAGCCGTCGGCCTGACTAAATACGGGGGAGGCGTTCCGGTCCTCGCGGGCGGAGGAGTATAGGCCGGCTTGGCGGCGGGCGCCGGGAATGTGGGTTTGGCCGGCGCGGCGGCGGGAGGCGGAGGGGCGGCCGGCTTGGGCGGCTCGACCGGCTTAGGCTCTTCCTTCTGCCCGGTGGGACCGGCGGCAATGGTCCCTTCGGTGGTAGAGTGGGAGAACATGAAGCGCTTGAGGTCCGGCTTCTTCGGAAGTTCCGGCTCGGGCGGGGGAGGTTCGGCCTTCGCTTTCTTGGGCTTGGCCGGGGCTTTCGCCGGCTTCTCCGCGGCGGGGGCTTCCGCCTCCGTTTTCTTGGCTTTGGGCGCGGTTTTCTTGACGGCGGCTTTTTTTTCGGCAGCCGGCTTGGCGGCTGCCTTCTTTTTGGCGGCCGCTTCTTGTTCCGTCGCTCCCTCGGCTTTCTTCGCTTCTAAATTTTCATTTTCCTTCGGTTTTTTCGGGCTCATTTTTTACCTCTTCTGTCTTGGGGGCTTCTTCCTGTGCGGCGGCTTGCCCGTAGTTAGGGTTCTCCTCGAGAAATTTCTTCGCGCCCGCGATGATCTTCTGGGCGGTCTTCTCCCCTATGCCCTCGAGGGAGCAGAGCTCCTCCTCGGTAAGGCCGGCGACCGTGCGGATATCCAGCACGTTCATGGTGATCAGGGTCTCGGCCACTTTGGCGCCGATGCCGTCGATCTTGAGGAGGTCCTGCATGGCCATGTCGGTCGTGCGCTTGTTCTCTTCGAAGCGCTGGCCCTCGGACTTCACCTCGATCTCCCAGCCGGTCAGGCGGCTGGCGAGGCGGATGTTCTGTCCCTCGCGGCCGATGGCCATAGCCAGCTGGTCGTCGGGAACTATGATCTGCGCTCTCTTGCTCTCCTTGTCCAGGATCTTCACGGAGCTGACCGTGGCGGGGGAGAAGGACTTGGCTATCATGGTGAGCGTGTCTTCGATATAGGGGATCAGGTCGATCTTCTCGTTGGCGAGCTCGTTCATGATGACGCGGATGCGCGAGCCGCGGATGCCGACGCAGGCGCCCACGGGGTCAACCTTGGGGGAATTGCTGCGGACCAGGACTTTGGCGCGGAAGCCGGGGTCGCGGACCACGTCCAGGATCTCGATGACCTTCTCGGAGATCTCGGGAACCTCGGCCTCGAACAGGGCTTTCAGGAAAGCGCCCGAAGCGCGGGAGAGGACGATCTGCAGGCCCTTGTTCTCTTTGTCGACGCGGTGGATGATGGCGCGGACGCGCTGGTTAACGCTGTAATGCTCGCGGCGGATCTGCTCGGAGAAGGGGAGGATGGCCTCGGCCTTGCCCAGGTCGACAAAGATGTCGCGGCCGGCCACATGGTGGACGAGCCCGGTGACGACCTCGCCTTCGCGGGGCTTGTACTCGTCGTAGACGCGGACCTTTTCGATCTCGCGAATTTTCTGTATCAGCACCTGCTTGGCGGTCTGGGCCGCGATACGGGAGAAATCCTGTATCGGGACGGGGATATGGACGTCGTCGCCGAGCTTCGCGTCCGGCTGGTGGACCTGGGCTTCGGCCAGGGTTATTTCCAGCTCGGGGGTGATGACGGGATCCGAGACTTTCTTGACCAGGAAGCCGGCCATCTCGCCGGTATCGGGGTCTATGCCGGCCATGATCTGGGCGGTCTTGCCGAAATATTTGCGCAGCGCGCTCACCAGCGAGTCGGTGATGGTCTTGAAGACATCCTCGCGCTTGATATTCTTCTCGCGCTCAAGCTGTTCGAGCGCCAGCAGAAGGTCGGATTTGTTCTTTTGTTCCTTGTTAGTAGTCATTTTTCTTTACCCCTGTTTTATTTTCTTTTGAAGATCTCGTCGTCGGCGGGATGCAGTCTCGCCTCTTCGATATCCTCAAGGTTGAATTTTAAGCCGCCGGACAGGAGGGCCTGTCCGTTCTCAAAGCCGTCGATAGCGCCGTAGTAGACGCGCGAACCGTTGACCGGCCGCTTCAGGCGCACTTTTACCTGCTGCCCCGCGAAGCGTTTGAAATCTTTTTCTTTCTTTATAACGCGGTCCACGCCCGGGGAGGAAACTTCCAGGAAATAGCCGTCCTCGTAAACGTTGTTGGCGTCCAGGTACTCGCCTACTTTCTCGCTCAAAGCCGCGCAGTCGTCCAGGTTGACGCCGCCGACTTCCCTGTCCACGAACAGCTGGAGGAGGGGCTTGCCATTATGGCTGGCCGTGCGCAGATCCACCAGCTCAAAGCCGCTGGTCGCCACCGCGTTCTCAACTTCAGTCTCTATTTTAGCCCTGTCCATATATCCCTTAAAAGCGCGTCCGATACAAAAAAAAGCGGCTGAACTTCAGCCACCTTCCATATATATATTAGCAATTAGCCTGGAAAAATACAAGAAAAATCAGCGGAAAATGGCTTTATGGACGGATTTTGCTTGGCGGCATAGCGTGGCGACCGGAACGCAAAAACGTTGTCGGAGCATTGTCGCTTCGCTCCACACGCACACCGTGCTCGCAACTCCCGCTCACTGCAGTGGCCGCTGCGGCCACCCGCCCTTTCCCGCGCTTACGCAAGCGTCGGGCTCCGAGAGGGTTTTGCTAACCCGGTCGCACGCTCTCCGCCAGTCTACTCGTTTTAATGAAGAGCGTGCAGACAAGAAAGCCGTACGGAGGGGAGACCACAGGGGCAGGATAAGAAAAACCGTCGTTGAGCCCGCCGGTTACATAGCCCGGCGGGCGAATACCGAGTGAGGCCACGGTGTGGCCGAACATGTTTTTCGTTCCTGCCCCTGTGGTAGGCCCCGACTGGGCTTCTCGCGGTCTTCTTCTTACTTCAGATTCCGCGCAAAGTACTCGAAAGCTTTTGCGAAGGGCTCGGGGGGGGCGCTGAGGACGCCGGCGCCTACCTGGCCTATGCCGGCTTTTTTATGGGCTACGCCGGTGTCGATGAACGGCAATATGCCTGACTTGGCCACCTTTATCACGTCTATCCCGGTGGGGGTTCCGCGGAAGTTGAGGTAGGGGATCTTGTAGATATTATTCTCGCCCACGGTGATCTCGTACATGGCGAGAGTGTAGCTGACCGCGTCGGCCGCCGTGCCTCCGACGAACTGGACTATGGCGGGGGCGGCGGCGATGGCGAAGCCGCCCAGGCCATTGGTCTCGGTGATGGCGGAGTCGCCGATATCCGGGTTGGCGTCGGCCTTGGTGTAGCCGGGGAAGTAGAGAGCGTCGGGGACCTGGGCCGGGCCGGTGAACCACTTGCCCCCGGTACCCGAAAGCTGCACGCCAAAATCGGTACCATTGCGCGCCATAACTACGACCAGGCTGGAATCCTTCACTCCGCGGCCGGCGTCCAGAGAGGCCTTGGAAAGCGCCATAGAAAGATTCAGGAAGAAATGATCGTTGCCGTTGATAAATTCCAGGACCTTGGCGGCGGTTTCAGTATCCCGCGCTGTCTTTATAACGGCGGGCGCTATAGCCCGGTAAAACAAAGAAGTCGCGGCGCGGTTGCGGTTGTGCACTTCGTCGCCCATGTGCAGCGCCTGCGCCACTATGGCCTTCAGATCTATCGTTCCTAGCAGCTCTATCGCGGCTTTCAGTGTCGGATAAAGCGCGGCCTCCATCCATTTGAGGCGCTCTATAACGTCGGGCGAGTAGGCGCCGTAGCGCAGCACTTTGCCGAGCCCCTCGTTCTGCGTCGCGTAGGCGTAATTACCCGCCGCCTCGTTCTTTATAATAAAGACCGGCATGGAGGCCGAGATGATGCCGGCCATTGGCCCGACGGCGCCGTGTTCGTGGCAGGGCTCGTATTTAATTTTACCGGAAGCGGCCAGTTTCTCTGCTTCTTTGGGATCTTTAGCCAGGCCCTCGTACATCAGGGCCGCCATAATGCCGCCGCGCATCGGGCCGCACATTCGTTCCCAGGTCACCGGGGGGCCGGCGTGAAGTATGAGGTCCCTTTTCATGCCGGGGATAACGTCAAGCGCCGCGCCCATGCCGACAAGCGCCGGCTTCGCCTCGAGGATTTTCGCCAGGGCCTTTTCATTCGCCTTTCCGATGCGGGCGGAATATTTAAGGACTTTCGAAAAAAGCTCCGCCTCGCCGGAGAGTGGGGGCTTGAACTGGGCCTGGACGCTTTTCACGCCGGAGTCGGAAAGCCCCTGCCTGAACGACTCCAGGCCGATATTGACGACTTTGAGTTCGGATTCAAAGAGTTTCATGAATTCACCTTCTTCGCGCCCAGCCTGACGATCTCGCCGGCCAGCCGGCACGCCCCGGCATTGGACGGCATTACCAGAACTCCCGCCGCCTCGAGGCCTTTCACGACTTTAGAGCGCACCTGCGGATCGGTCTCGGTGCCGGTTACGGAGGCGACTATAGACAGCTCGCGGTTGCGGAGGAACGCCTCCGCTATGGCCGGCACTATGTCTTCCAAGGGCTTAAGGTTGGATCCGTAGCCCAGCACGACGTCAAGCAGCAGCACCGAGACTTAGGCTTTCTCGCTTCAGAAACTATCATTTTATTGCGCAGGCTGAAGTCTATCATCGGGTGCGGACGGCCCACGGTAAACTCGTCCTCGCCCATGTCAATCACGGCGTTCCCGGACAGCTTCAGCGAATCTTTAAGCTTCCATTTCTTATCGAGCGGGGCATTGGACCAGGTATCGCCGATCAGTTCCGGCAGTATCAGCTGCGCCTCGCTGACGAAAGTGCCTCCGGAAAAAAGGCCGCGCAGGCGCGAAGCCTTCTTTTTTTTAGCGGCTTCCTTCTTCGCCAGCTCGCCGACCTTCAGGGTCATGTCGTAGATTATCTCGCGCGCCCTCCCCAGCTTCCACCCCTTGCCGAGGCAGACGGCTTTGTATGCTGCCTCTTCAAGAGTTTTAGCCGGATAAAAGTCGTCCTTTATCTTTTCTTTTATCTCACCGCCAAGGAATACGGCAACTACCGGCTTCCTTATTTTCTTTATTTCCGCGGTTATCTTTTTGAGCACCTGCAGATGGGGGGGCTTGGAAACTATAAGCAGGACTTCCGTCGCCGGGTCGGCTGCCAGCATTTTCAGGGCCTGCAGGAGCGTGAGCGCTCCGATCTCGATCTTTACGTCGCGCGAGCCGGTGCCTATGGCCTGCGAGATCCCGGCTCCCTCGTTGGAGATCAGGACGGTAACTTCCTGGAGGCCGGTCCCGGAGGCAGCGACGACCCCGATATTCCCGCGCCTGACCGAGTTGGCGAAAGCTATGGGCGCGCCGTTTATTATCGCGGTGCCGCAGTCCGGGCCCATCAGGAGCAGACCTTTTTTAACCGCCGCCGTCTTCAGGGCCAGCTCGGTCTCGACCGGGACATTGTCGGAGAAGAGCATTACGTTTAAATTTTTATCCAGGCAGTCCGCGGCCAAAGCGCCGGCGAAGCGGCCCGCCACGGAGATAACGGCGAGGTTGGCGCCGCCCAGCATTTTTACCGCGTCGTCCAGCCCGGCGGCTTTGCGGTCCGCGCCGGAGGCCGCCTCGGAGGGCTTCTTGTTCAGGAGGTCGTCCGCGGCCTTCAAAGCCGCCGCGGCGGCCTCTTGGGTTTTGGCGCTGACCGCTATCGCCAGGTCGCTGTCTCCCGCGCTTAGGATCTCCTGCGTGAGGAGTCCGGAAGCCTTGATTATGCCCTTGTTCTCTTTAGTGGCCATGACCACGGCGGAGTCTATTACCCCGGAGATGGCGTTAATTTTTTTCGCCACCTGCATCAGCGAAACCGAGTCAAAATATGCGCCTTTTTTAATAACCGTCTTTATCATATGTTCTCCATAGGCAATATCAGGCCGTAAGCACGTCGAGCAGCGCGAAGACCAGGCCGGCGCAGAAATCCGCCCCGGAAGTATGCCCGCTTCTAAGCGCGTCCGCGGCCGCCGCCTCCAGTTCCTTCCTGCTCTTTCCGGACAGGGCCTTAAGAAGCCGGCGGACCTTCGCGTTAACCTTTCCTTCGTAGGCGCAGCGCAGCGAAACGTTCGAGATGAGGTTATTGCCCTCGGCGTAAAAGAAGATCTGCTCTATCCGTGCTTCCGTGTCAAAACGCAGGTTCCGGAGCGCGAAATTAAATCCCGTCAGCAGGCCGCTGATAAAGTCATCTCCGGACGGAGTAAGCCCGAGGCCAAGGCCCCGCAGTATCCTGACTGCATGCGAATAGTCCCCCGCGTACAGGTATACGACGGCTTTTTTAAACCGGGCCAGGAGGTGTTTTTCGAAGACGCGGGTGAAGGCTTTTTCCAGCTCCGGGTAGTAAATGAAAGCGAGGCTCATGGGCGGGGCCTTGCGCACGAGTATTTCGGTCAGCGCGATCGTATTGGCCTTTACGGTTTCCGGCTCGGCGTCCAGCCGCGGCATGCCGGAGGAATAAAGCACGGCCGGCTCCTTGCGCAACCGGTTCTCGTCAACATAGAAATAGAACCGCGAGGCGCGCAGGCGGGAGGCTCCCGCGGGCAACTGTTTCAGGACCAGGTTGAACGGCCCGGCGCCGGTGCGCGGCGGCACAAGAGATACGATGATCCTGCCCTTCCGGAAGTTCAGGGCGTTGGCGAACGCCGAGTGCAGGCGGTAATCGCCCTCGGGAATGCTGTCGCCGTAAGAAAGTAGATCCATATTATTACACCGCGCGAGGAGCTGACCGGGTTAGCAAAACCTTCTTGAGGGCGAGGCTTGCATAGCGCCGAGCCCGAGAGATGAGGGAGGCCACGGTGTGGCCGACCGCGTTTTGCGTTCCGGTCAGCTCCGAACTACTGCCAGGGGAAAACTTTTCTTTCGCCGATGAACGGGAATCTTTCCCGTGATTTGGCCACAAGTCCCTTGTCCACCGGGACCTCGGAGATAAAAATTCCCTCGGCCGTGCCGGCGTCCACCACGGTCTTTCCGAGCGGGTCGAAGCACATGGAGTTGCCGGAATACTCGAGCTTGCCTTCAAGCCCGACGCGGTTCACGCCGATGCAGTAGGCCTGGTTCTCGATGGCGCGGGCGCGCAGCAGCGTCATCCAGTGCTCGGAGCGGCGCATTGGCCAGGCCGCGATGACGACATAGACGTCCGCCTTCTTGGCCATGTTCCAGAACAGGTAGGGAAAGCGCAGGTCGAAACAGACGGCGGGCATCACGCTCAAGCCCTCGAGCTCGAACACTTCCTGCTTCGTGCCTGGCGTGTAGTGCTTATCTTCCCCGCCGAAAGCGTAAAGGTGTATCTTGGAATAGGTGTTCACCCTCTTCCCTTTCCGGTCCAGGGTGATCAGGTTGTTATAGCCCTTCTCCACGCCGCCGTAGGAAACGTTGAAGTTATACTCCGCGGCAAGGCCGGAAAAAAAAGCGTGGTCCTCGTCCGTAAGCTCGGCTACCGCGGTATCCATAGTGAAGCCGCTCAGCGTCATCTCCGAGAAGACCAGCCAGTCGATGTCCCCGGCGCATTTGCAGGTGGCCAGCAGGTAGGCTATCTTCTTCTTGTTCGCTTCTTTGTCTTCCCATTTCTGATCGTACTGGCACAGCGCGAGTTTCATATTTTCTCCTTAAAATTCCGGGAAGCCGCTACTTTTTGGCCGCTTTTACCGCCAGCGCGACTTTTTCTTTGGTGACCGGCATCGATTTGATGCGTACGCCGACGGCGTCTTCCACCGCGTTGGCGATCAGCGGCGCGCACGGGATCATGGTATGTTCGCCCACGCCGCGGGCGCCGAACGGGCCGTCGGGCTGCGCGACCTCGATGATGATCGGGACCACCTGGTCCGGCATGTCCATCACGGTAGGGATCTTGTAGTCCGAGAAGTTTGGATTGAGCAGCCTGCCCTTCTCGTTATAGCGCATATCCTCGTAAAGCACGGTGGCGAAGCCCTGCAGCAGGCCGCCCACTATCTGGCCCCTGACGAGGTCCGGGTTTATAGCCTTGCCGCAGTCCACGGCCAGCGCTACTTTCTTGATCTTCATCTTTCCGGTCTCGCGGTCAACTTCCAGGATGATGCCGGCCGAACCCGTGGTGTAGTGCACGTTCGGGTGGCCGCCCTGGCCGGTCTCGGGGTCGCTGATGGCCGAGGCGAACTCGGGCATGAACACGCCGGAACCCATGATCGGGCCGCCCTTGAAGGTATGGTCTTCGGCCTGGATGCCGTTAATGACGAAGTCGCTGAAGCGCAGCGCGAAGTCCGGCTTTGTGCGGCACTTCACATGCTGGTCCTCAAGGTAAAGGGCGCTCTTGTCGAGACAATGCACCCGCTGCACCAGGTCCAGGATGCGTTCGCGCGCTTCGAGCGCTGCGCGTTTGACCGCATTGCCGCAGCCCCAGGTCACGTGCGAGCCGACGGTCTGCCACTCGTACGGGTTGCGGTCGGTGTCGGGGGTCTCGACCCGGATCTTGCTCACGGGGACGCTCAGAACTTCGGAAGCTATCTGCGCCATCACGGTGAGCAGGCCCTGGCCGATCTCCATCCCGGAAACGAGGATATTGATGCTGCCGTCCTCGTTGAACTTCAGGAAAGCGCTGGAGCTGGCATTGGGCGGCATGGCGGGGGATTTCCAGAAACAGACCTGGGCCTTGCCGATTGCTTTCTTCGGGTCTTTGGATTTTTCCTTAACGCCCCAGCGGATCTCCTTCCGTACGCGCTCGATGGCGTCCCTGATGCCGGTGGGGTTCATGTGCGCGCCGTAAGGCAGGGTGTCTCCCTCCTTGATCGCGTTCTTCATGCGGAACTCGACGGGGTCGAGGCCCAGTTCCCGCGCCATCCGGGTAATATGGGACTCCAGGCCGAAAAGGAATTCGGAATAGCCGAACCCGCGGTAGGCGCCGCAGGGCGGGAGGTTGGTATAGGTGCACATCGAGTCGATGCTCAGATTATCCACCTTGTAGGGGCCGCTGGCCGAAAGGCCGGCAGCGTTCACGACGTTGGCTCCGTACTCTACGTAAGCGCCCGCGTCCCAGTGCAGCTTGAAGTCCAGGGCGGTGATCTTGCCGGCCTTGGATACGCCCATTTTTATTTTAGCGGTGCACCCGAGACGCTGGTAAGTGTTGTAGAACTCCTGCGCGCGGCTCCACAGGAGCTTCACGGGCCGCCCGGGCACGGTGAGGGCCAGCGCGGCGGCGATGATCTCCATCGTGACGCCGGCCTTGCCGCCGAAGCCGCCGCCGATGTAGGTGCTGATAACGCGAACGTCCTTGTGGCTCAGGCCGAAGGATTTTAGGGTTTCAGCGAACACGTGGCGCTGCGTGAAGGGGGACTGCGAAGAGGTCCACATCGTCAGGCGGCCGGAGGCGTCGTAGAGACCTATGGCCGAGTGCGGCTCGATAGCGCAATGCGCGTAGCGCGGCACGGAATAGGTATCTTCCATCACCAGGTCGGCGTCCCTGAAACCCTTGGCCAGGTCGCCCTTGCGGATCTTGCGCCAATGGGCGATATTGGTGCCCGGCTTGGGAAAGAACCAGGGCACGTGCGTATAGCTTTTCAGGTCGGGGTGGACCAGCGGGGAATCCTTCTCCAGCGCCTTCACCGCGTCCATCACCGCGGGCAGTTCCTCATATTCCACCTTCACTAGCCCGGCGCCGCGGAGGGCTATCTTAGGGTCGGTGGCCACTACGGCCGCCACCTGCTCGCCGACGAAGCGCACGGTGTCGGTGGCGAAGACGTAGCGGTCGTTCATGTACAGCCCGAACTTCTGCGTAAAGTTGCCGCCCGTGACCACTTTCACCACGCCGTGCAGCTTCTCCGCCTTCGAGATGTCGATGGATTTTATCCGGGCGTGCGCGAACGGGCTCTCCACCAGCGCCGCGTAGAGCAGGCCCGGCCCGAACTCCAGGTCGTCAGTATACTTGGCGGCGCCCTTTATCTTTTCCCAGCCGTCTATGCGCGGGACGGACTGGCCGACTACGGTAAGTTCTTCCCCGGCCCTTATAGATTTGGCGCCTTTCTTAGGCTTGGTAATAAGTTTCTGCAGGTCCATATTACTTCCCCTTGACCGTCTCTTCTATGGCTTCCACTATCGGCTCGTAGCCGGTGCAGCGGCAGAGGTTCCCGGCGATGGCTTCTTTTATGTCATGTGTGGTCGGCCTGGAATTGTTCTCGAGCAGCTCCGTCGCGGAAAGTATCACGCCGGGCGCGCAAAAACCGCACTGGAAAGCGTTCTTTTCGTGGAAAGTCTTCTGCAGCCTCTGCGTCCATTTGCGGCTGTTGGCGCCTTCGAGCGTCACGATCTCGGCCCCGTCGGCCTCGACGGCCAGGGCCAGGCAGGAGCGGATGGTCTTGCCGTTCATCAGCACCGTGCAGGTGCCGCAGTCGCCGCGGTCGCAGCCCGCCTTGGGGCTCTTGATGCCGAGTTTCCCGCGCAGCACGTCCAGGAGCACGTCGCTAGGCTCGACCTGCAGCGAGACTTTTTCTCCGTTCAGCCAGAATTGTATATTGTGTTGTTTCATGGTTAGCGCTCCTAGCAGATATTCTCCGTCCCATATTTCGCCCCTTTCCCGAAAAGGCGGGCCACGGCCGACCCGAGCGCGCGGCCGAGCATTATCTGCGTCATATGCAGGCGGTACTCTTTTGAAGAGCGGATATCGCTGATAGGGGAAACTTCGCCGAGGATCGTTTCTTTTGCTTTGGAAAGCAGCTTCTCGCCAAGCCTGGCGCCGCTAAGGACGGCCTCTGTACCGGGGCAGCGGGCCGGCTTTGGACCGAGTGCGCAGGTGGCCAGCCGGTAAGTATTGTCCGCGAAGGCCAGGACGGCGATGCCGCCCTGCGCCAGGTCCTCTCCCTCGTAGCGGGAAAGCTTCATGTAGCACCCGGCGTGCTTCTTCTCCGGCAGCTTCAGCTCGATAGAGGTAACTATCTCTTCCGGCAGGAGCGCGGTTTTTTTAGGGCCGGTGAACCAGTCCGCGATGGGGATGCGGCGCTCGCCCTTCAGGCTGCGGGTCAGCACTTCAGCTTCATAGACGGCCAGTACAGGGGCGGAGTCGGCCGACGGAACGGCAGAACAGATATTCCCGGCCACGGTAGCCCGGTTCCTCACGCCGACCGAGGCTACCGTCAGCGACGCCTCCCAGAGGAGGGGGAACTTGCTCTTGATGAGCGGGGAGGCTATCAGGTCGGAGAAAGTTACCAGCGCGCCCAGGCGCAGGGTCCCGTCCCGCAGCGTAAAGCCGGCCAGCTCCGGCAGGGCCTTTATGTCCACCACGACCTCGGGGCGGGCAAGGTTTTCCTTAAGGTGAACCACCAGGTCCGTGCCGCCGGCGAGAACCCTGGCCTTCTCCTTGTAAACCGAAAAGACATGGAGAGCTTCGTCCATGTCCTTCGGCTTAATGTATTCAAATTCCGTGGTAATGGGCATATTTCCTCCACTGCGGTCTAAAATCGCAAATCGAAAATCGAGAATCGGCGGTTCCCTTCCGGGATTTTCGATTCTCGACCTTAGATTCCAGATTATTTATGCGGTCCAGGCGACGACACGGCCCATGGCTGATTCCAGTTCCATGCCCTTAAGCGGGAAGAAGCCCAGCCAGCAGCGCTTATTGGAAAGCTTCTCGATCTCGCCGCCTATGTTCTCGGCGTGGACCAGGCGCTTGGGGAACAGCTTCAGGTGCATGACCTGGTAATAAATATCCTGGGGGAACATTTCGTCCCATTTCTTGCCGTAATTAGCCACGAGCTTGTTCTCGGCCTCAACGAAGAGCTTCGGGTGCCAGTTGCGGATGATAGTGTTCATCGGGTGGTCGGCGCTGCCGCAGTCCACGCCTATCCACTTGAACTTCATATCCAGCGCCCACTTATGGAAGCGCGGCCCGGGGCCCGGGTGCTTGCAGAAATAGCGCACCTCGTCGCAGGTTCCTTTTTCGTACCAGGCGTACTTATGATAGCCGGTATTTATGATCAGGATATCGCCCTTCCGGATGTCGGCGCGCTTCATAAGGAGCTCGGGCTCATAAAGGTCGTAATCCCCTACGTCCTTGGAAATATCCACGACGACAGCCTTACCGACCCATTCCTTCATCGGAACTTCGCCGATAGTGCGCCCGGCGCTATAGAAGTGGATCTCGCCGTCCATGTGGGTACCCACGTGGTTGGAGGTGGTCATTATCTGGCCGTTGGCGCCCTGGCCCATATGGGCTCCGGCTATGCGCTTGAAATACTGGAGCTGCAGCGGCATATAGCTGGGCCACGGCGGGGTATGGATGCTCAGCGGCTGGGTAAGGTCGTACATTTTGGCCTTTTCCATGAATTTCATAAAGTCGTTGGGTTTCATCGCGGGACCTCCATTGAGTAGCGCTGCCTATAGGGAAATTCTAACAAATGCAGGGGGGTAAATAAAGGATATAAGGACGCAGGGAAATGCTGGAGAACGGCCTGCCCGCAGAGACGGGTTCAGAGGGCTAATCGCAGTGGTCAGGGTAAAGCTTTTTTGCGCAGGAAGGGCAGAGGCCGTGCGAGAGCGTAATCCCCTGGATATTGCGCTTCATATAGCCCTCTACGCTCTCCCAGGTATCGTCCTCGGCGCGTATCTTCTTGCAGGAAGCGCAGATCGGCAGCAGCGAGCGAAGCTCCGCCAGCTCGGAGATATCCTCGATGACCATCAGGGAGTATAGCCTCTCCTCGAAGCTGAACGGGGAAACCGAGATCAGGGCCGGTATATTAAGAATTTTCTTATCCGCCTGGATAGTAATGTCCGCGCGCTGGCGATAGACCTTCTTGCCTGAAAAAGCATCTTTGACGGAATTGCGGACCAGACAGTCGGCGCAATGCGGTCCCTGCCCGCAGCCGCCCTCGGCGTCCGTAGAGTGAACACAGTGCATTATGTCGCCGGCCCGGCTGCCGTAGAGTTTCTCGCCTTCTAGCAGAGCCTTGGCGGCTTCATTCCTGTAAACGATGCG
Organism: Elusimicrobiales bacterium; assembly: GCA_028713125.1. Lineage (GTDB taxonomy): Bacteria > Elusimicrobiota > Elusimicrobia > Elusimicrobiales > UBA9959 > UBA9959. Next base: position 27,872 of record JAQTOU010000007.1, read on the forward strand.
CACATCCTCGTCGGTCACCATAACCAGGGATGGGATAGCGTCCAGCGCGTGGCGCATGAAGACCGCGGTATTGAAAATATTATCCACTTGTTTACCTTGCGCCGCTCCGGCTCAGTACGATTTAGACATCAGCACTCTCTGCTTAGAGGGCTTGCCGGTGAGAATACAGAGGCCCTCTCCCTTGGCCTCGGCGGGGATCTGGTCCTCGAACGGGATGCAGCGGATGCTGGTTTCGAAGCGCTTGGCCATCTCTTCTTCCTGCTCCGCGCTCCCGGCCCAGTGCACCCAGGCGAAACCTCCGCCCTCGCCCTTGAAGAACTTCTCATAATCCTCTATCTTATCCAGCACCCGGGTCCGGTCGGACCTTAAAGCGCGGGCCCGCTCCAGCAGCTCTTGCTGCATGGCTCCGAGCGTGGGGACGATCGACGCGATCGCTTCCGCCCTGGGCAGGAAAGATTTGCGGCGGCGGCGCTGGGCGTCGGGCGCCTCGCCTTTTATCTCGGGAACGAACCGGCGCGCGATGCAGAGAGATCCTTTCTCAAGGTCCTTCGGCCCTACTTCGATCCGGAGCGGAACGCCCTTGCCTTCCCATTCATAATACTTCGCGCCCGGCATGATGCCGTCCCTGTCGTCGAGGCGGACGGCGACGCCGAGGGCCTTGAGTTCCGCGAGAACTTTCTTCGCCTCTTCCACGGTCCTGACCCGCTCCTCCTCGGTTTTGAAAATAGGGATAACGATGACCTGTATCGGTGCGAGCTTCGGAGGAAGCACGAGGCCGGCGTCGTCTGAATGCGTCATGATAAGCGCGCCCACTAGCCTGGTGCTGACGCCCCAGCTGGTGGCGTAAACATACTCGAGCTGGCCGCTCTTGTTCTGGAACTTGACATCGGCGCCCTTGGAAAAGTTCTGCCCCAGGTAATGGCTGGTGCCCATCTGCAGGGCTTTGCCGTCCTGCATCATGCCCTCTATGGCGAGCGTTTCCAGCGCCCCGGCGAAGCGCTCGCCCTCGGTCTTGCGGCCCTTTATGACAGGCACCGCCATCACGTTCTCGGCGAAATCGGCGTAGACGTCGAGCATCCGCCAGGTCTCCTCCAGCGCCTCGGCCTCGGTGGCGTGGGCGGTATGGCCCTCCTGCCAGAGGAATTCCGCCGTGCGCAGGAACAGCCGCGTGCGCATCTCCCAGCGCACGACGTTCGCCCACTGGTTTATCAGCAGCGGCAGGTCGCGGTAGCTCTGGATCCAGTTCTTATACTGCGCCCAGATGATGGTTTCGCTGGTGGGGCGAACTACGAGCGGCTCCTCGAGCTTGGAGTCGGGGTCGGGAACGATCTCGCCGTTCACGGATTTAAGCCGGTGATGGGTGACCACGGCGCATTCCTTCGCGAACCCGGCGGAATGCTTCTCCTCGCGTGAAAAGAAAGACAGCGGGATGAAAAGGGGGAAATAGGCGTTCTCATGGCCGGTGGCCTTGAAGCGGTCGTCGAGCTCGCGCTGCATCTTCTCCCAGATGGCGTAGCCGTGCGGCCTGATCACCATGCAGCCGCGCACCGAGGAATGCTCGGCGAGCTTGGCGTTGCTGATGACGTCCAGGTACCACTGGGAGTAATCCTGCGCCCGGGGCGTGACCGCCGCCGCTTCCGTCTTCTGTTTGTTCTCTGGTTTGTTCATAATAAGATCTATCCTCGTAGCTGCGCGGCACGTTAAGCGGCTCCGGCGCCGCTTTATTTAGCGCTCCTGATCTTGCGGATGACTTCGTTCACCCATTCGGATTCTTTCACCACTTTGATCTGCTTGCCCTTCTCTATCCAGATGCCGCGGCCCTTGCCGCCGGCGACGCCGAAGTCGGCGGAGCGGGCCTCGCCGGGGCCGTTCACGACGCAGCCCATCACGGCTATCTTCATCCCTTCGGACTGCTTCAGCAAATTGCGGTCGGAATAGATCCTGTCTTCCAGTTCGTGGATCACCTTGCCGACATTGACCTGGCAGCGCCCGCAGGTGGGGCAGGAGACCAGGTCCGGCCCGTAGAGGCGCAGCCCCAGGCTTTTGAGGATCTCGTAAGCGGCGCGCACCTGCATGGCTGGATCTTCGGTCAAAGACACCCTAACGGTGTCGCCGATCCCCCTCGTGAGCAGCAGGCCTATCCCCAGGGAGGACTTTACCGTGCCGGCCAGGAAGCTGCCGGCCTCCGTAACCCCGAGATGCAGGGGGATGTCGGACTTGGAGGCGAAAAGCGTATTGGCCATCACGGTGCGCTCTATGTCGTCCGCCTTCAGCGAAACAACGATGTCGCGGAAATTAAGCCGCTCAAGGGTGCGGACTTCGTCCAGGGCTTCCTTTACCATCTGCCTGGCCCAATCAAAAGGTTTCCAGGCGGGGCGGGGCTTGTCCTTCAGCGCTTTGAGCGAGCCCGCATTGACGCCGATCCTTATCGGGATGCCGGCGGACCTGCAGACCCCGACGACTTCTTTGACCTTGTCCCTGTCCCCGATATTGCCCGGGTTTATGCGCACTTTGTCCACGCCCTGGCGAACGGACTCTATGGCCAGCCGCCAGTCGAAATGGATATCCGCTACGAGGGGGATGGAGATAGCGCGCTTTATGCGGCCAAGGTTGGAGGCGGCCTCCATGTCCGGCACGGCCACGCGGATAATTTCGCAGCCGGCCTCCTCGAGGCGGCGTATCTGGTCCACGGTGGCTTTAAGGTCCCGCGTGTCCGTGTTGCACATCGACTGCACCGACACGGGGCTCGAGCCGCCTATGCTGAAGCGGCCGACCTTGACTTTGCGGGTCTTGCGCAGTTTCCCGTGGGAGGAGCAGCCCATCTATTTCTCCTGCGGCTGCGCGGCGGCCGCTTTCTTGGCGGCGTGGGAAGAGACTATGCGCGCGATATCGTTGTAGGTGGCGAAAAGCAGTATCGAGAGCAGCATCGCCATCCCGGCCCCGTTCACGTACTGCATGATCTTCCCGGTGAGCTTGCGCCGGGAGATCCCCTCGTAAAGGTAGAGCACGGCCCAGCCGCCGTCCAGTATCGGGATGGGCAGCAGATTGAAGAAGCCTACTGCCACGGAGATGAGCGCTATCAGGAAGAACAGGTCGGTAAGGCCGGTATGGGCGGCTTTGCTGACGATGTTCACTATGCCTATCGGGCCGGCCAGGTCCGGCTTTTCCCGCTTCTCGAAATTGGACTTCAAGGTCTTTACCGTGAAAGCGGTCCAGTACCAGCACTGGTGGGCGCCCATGGCTATGCCTTTAAAGAACGGCACTTTTTTATAGCTGTAGTCCATCGTATGGGCTATGCCGATCACGCCGCGCGCGGAACCGTCCGGGGACTTGCGGGTCTTAAGTTTTACCGTGGCCTCCGCGCCGCCGCGGCGGTAGGTTATGGAGATCTCTTTATCTACCTTCTTGTATATCCTTTCGGCCATGTCGGACCAGGTCGCCACGGCCACGCCGTCGAGCTTGGTCACCAGGTCGCCTTTCTTCAGCCCTGCCGCCTCGGCGGGAAAACCCTGCGAGATCTCTCCCAATACCGGCAGCTCCGAGAGCATCGGCTCGCCGACAAAGAGGATCACTCCGGAGAAAAGCACGAAGGCAAGCAGGTAATTCATGAAGGGCCCGGCAAAAACCACGCCCAGCCTGACATACCAGGGCTTCGCGAAATACATATACGGGGCCAACACCGCGTTCTCCGCCGGGACCGGCACTGCATCGGTTTTTTCTGCCACAGGACGGCTACTGCTTTCCAATAAAACAGAAGGCTTGGAATTCTCCAGAAGTTTTTTCTGCTCGGCAAAAACTTCTTCGATATCCTCACCAGCCGGTTTGACATATCCGCCAAGAGGAATAAGCCTGAGAGAATACCGCGTATCACCCCGAGTAAACCCCAGAAGCTCTTTGCCAAACCCGAAGGAGAACGCGTCAACTCTTATGCCGACGAGTTTGCATACGGCGAAATGTCCAAACTCGTGAAGAAAAATAACCAGGCCGAAAGTGAACAAGACCGCAAGTATCGAGATGATCATTTTTTACCTCTTAATCTGTCCGCAGTTTCGGCGGCTTTCTGCCGCGCCCAGCTGTCGGCTTCAACCGCGCCGGCCAGCGTAAGGCGCTCGCGCGAATCGCCGCGGCAGGCCGCCAGCACTTTTTCAACCACCGCCGGGATATCTATGAAGCGGAGCCTGCCGGCGATAAAACGCTCCACCGCAACCTCGTTGGCGGCGTTTAGCGCCGCCGGGGAAATTCCGCCGCGCTTCGCCGCTTCGAAAGCGAGCTCGAGGCACGGGAACCTGCGGAAATCGGGGCGGGCGAAGTCCAGCCTTGAAAGCTTGAAAAGGTCCAGCGGCTCCGCCAGGGAGCGGGCGCGGTCGGGCCAGGTCAGCGCGTATTGTATCGGCAGCCTCATATCTGGCGGGGACATCTGGGCCAGCACAGACCCGTCCCTGAATTCCACTCCCGAATGGACCACGGACTGCGGATGGATGACCACCTCTATTTTCGAGACCGGCAGCGAGAAAAGATTTTTGATCTCTATGGCCTCAAGGCCCTTGTTCATCAGCGTCGAGGAATCCACCGTGATCTTAGGGCCCATGCTCCAGCGCGGGTGCCTGAGGGCCTGCGCCGGGGTGACTTTGGCCAGCGGCCCTTTGACCGCGTAGAATGGGCCGCCGGAAGCCGTCAGGAAAACCCTCGAGACCTCGGCGTCGTACTGCCCGGGCTTTATTCCGGCCAGGCACTGGAAAATAGCGGAGGGCTCTGAATCCACCGGGATGATCCTGGCCTGCCAGCGCGCGGCCTCCTTCATCAGCAGCTCGCCGGCCATTACCATCGGCTCCTTATTGGCCAGCGCTATATGTTTCGAGGCGCGGATAGCGGCCAGGAGCGGGCCGAAACCGACGGCCCCGGTAACGGCGCTCAGCACGATATCGGCCTCTTTCAGGGAGGCCAGCTCGGCCATACCTTCCACTCCGGGCGCCAGCAGTTTCACGCCGCGCGGGACGGCTGCGCTGAATTCTTTCCAGGCCGCGTAATCGAAGATCGCAAGGTAAGCCGGCTTCACTTCCCTGACCTGCGCCCGCAGTGCTTTAAGATTGGAATTAGCCGCAAGCCCGAGCACCCGCCAGCCTTTGCCGAGGTTCCTGACGGCTTTGATGGCGTTGGCGCCTATGGAGCCGGTGGAGCCGAGTATTACGACGTTTTTCATTGCTATGTGCCGGGGTCAGCGCGCGAACACCGCGTAGTAGTAGATAACCGGGGCCAGGAAGATATAGGAATCGAAGCGGTCCAGTATGCCGCCGTGGCCGGGCAGCAGGCTGGAGGAGTCCTTGGCGCCCACGGCGCGCTTGAGCATCGACTCCGCGATATCCGAAACCTGGCCGAAGATCCCGATGAGCACGCCCGCCCCGGCGGCGAAAGCGGGGGAGACGGTGCCGCCCGTCAGCCTGCTGACCCCCCAGGCGGTAACGATCGCGGCTATAAAGCCGGCGGCCGCGCCTTCCCAGGTTTTCTTGGGGCTGATGGTGGAAAGCTGGCGGCGCCCGAAGGACTTCCCGAGGAAGTAGGCGGCCGTGTCCATGATCCAGACGGTCACTATCAGGATCAGGGTCAGGGCGAAACCGTCCGGCCTTATGTCGCGTATGGCGACCAGGTGGAAAAGGCACCACGAGATCATGAAGATCCCCAGGAGGGTGAGGCCTATGCGCTCCAGGTACTTTTTGGGCGAGAACAGCTCGTAGCTCATCACGCCTATTACCGTAAGCGCCAGGACGAGGCCGGTGAAATTATTCCCGCCGGCCTGCGCCGCGCTGTACCGGTCGAAGTACAGGGCCGCCGGGATCAAAAGGCCGAAAAGGAACAGCGTGGGCGTCTGTACGGGCTTCGCCCCGAGCTTCATCAGCGTGGAGTATTCGTACAGCGACAGCGCTATGATGGTGAGGACGAAAACCGCGTAAGCCTGACCGCCGGTGTGGATCAAGAACAGAACTACCGGGATGCCGAACAGTGCGGTAAGTACCCTGGGTAAAAGCATTATTTTCCTCTCCTTCTTTCGCGCTCCTGGTATTCCAGCAGGGCTTTCGCAAATTCTTCCTCCCGGAAGTCCGGCCAGTAGGTGTCGGTAACGTAGAACTCGCTGTAGGCCGTCTGCCACAGCAGGAAATTGGAGATCCGCATCTCGCCGGAGGTCCGTATCAGCAGGTCCGGGTCGGGCAGCGAGGGGGAATAAAGCAGTTTGGAAAAGGACTCCTCGTCGACGCTTTTCAGACCGGAGGCCAGCGCCCTGTTGGCGGCGTCCAGTATTTCCTGCCGCCCGCCGTAGTTGAGGGCGATGTTCAGGACCATGCCCGTATTGCCCTTAAGGCGCTCTTCCGCGGCGCGCAAGGCTTCGCGCGCCGGGCGGGGCAGCTCCTCGATGCGCCCGCTCAGTATAAGCCTAACGCCCTCCCTGTCCAGTTCGTCGGCGTAGGAGATGATGGTCCGCTTGAGCAGGAACATCAGAGCGCTGACTTCAAGCTTCGAGCGGCGCCAGTTTTCCGTGGAAAAAGCGTAGATGCTGAGCGCCTTTATGCCGGCGCGGCTGGCGAAGCGGACTACCGCGTGCACGGAATCGACGCCGGCCTTGTGGCCGGCCACGGAGGGCAGGCCCCGCTTTTTAGACCAGCGCCTGTTGCCGTCCATGATTATAGCGACATGGGCGGGAAGGCGGGCGGGATCTAAAGTATCGGTTTTTTTCACGGCAGCCATTTGACACTATGAAAACGCGGGGCAGGGCCGGGACCTCTGCGCTGTGCACCATCCCGGCGGCCGCTAAATAGTGAGGAGGTCTTTTTCCTTCGCGGCTACTATCTCGTCCACGGTCTTGACGTTGGCGTCGGTCAGCTTCTGCACGGCTTCCTCGTTGCGCTTCTGGTCGTCCTCGGAGACTTCCCCGGCCTTCTGAGCCTTCTTCACCTTTTCCAGCGCGTCCCGGCGGACGTTGCGCATCTGCACGCGGGAGTCCTCGCCCATGCTGTGCACCACTTTTACCATCTTCTTGCGCTGGTCCTCGGTCATCGGGGGGAGGTTAATGCGTATCACTCCGGAGTTGCGCGAGGGGGAGGAGCCGAAATCCATTTTCCGCAGGGCTTCCTCGACGGCGTCCACGGCGCCGGCGTCCCAGGTGCGGACCTCGATGGTGCGTGGCTCGGGTATCGAGATAGCGGCCACCTGCTTAAGGGGGACCTTGGAGCCGTAGTATTCCACGTAGACGTTATCGAGCAGCTGCGGGTTGGCCCTGCCGGTGCGCAAAGACATCAGCTCGCGCTTGAATTTCTCCACTTTCTCGAGCATTTCCATCTCAGCTTCCGCGATTACATCTTCCATTGAAAATTCCGCCATAAAAGCCCCTCCTGTGCGTTCGCCGGTATTAAATGCAGGGACCGGCCTCGCAAGGATAATTATATTATATTTAAAGGGGGCCGGCTGTTTACTGAGCCGCTACGGCGTCCTCAACAAGTTCGCAGATTATATGGGCCGCGAGGATGTGCATTTCCTGCACGCGCGGGGTGTCGGTCTCGGGGGCCAGGAAGGCCAGGCCGCAATGAGGCAATATGGAGCCGCCTTTCTTCCCGAAGAAACCTACTACCTGCATGCCCAGTTCCCTGGCCTTCACGGCGGCCTTAAGCACGTTCGGGCTGGAGCCGGAGGTGGAGATAGCCAGGAGAAGGTCGCCGGGGCGGCCCAGCGCCTCTACCTGGCGTTCGAAAACGCGGTCGAAGCCGTAGTCGTTGCCGAGGCAGGTCAGGATGGAGGTGTCCGTGCTGAGCGCGACGGCGGCGATAGCCCGGCGCTCCTTTTTAAAACGCCCTACGAATTCCCCGGCTATATGCTGGCTGTCGGCCGCGGAGCCGCCGTTGCCGCAGATAAGGATCTTGCCTCCGGCGAGAGCCGTTTTAGCCATGGCATCGGCGATGGCTTCGATGGCGGAAGGGTCCGCCGCCAGAGCGGCGGCGGCTGCCTGGTGCTGCATGATCGCGGAAAGTATTTTTCCTTCCATACTAACCCTGCTTTATCAGCGTGCCGACTTTCTCTCCGGCCAGGGCTTTGCGTATGTTGCCCGCCGTATGGAGGTTGAAGACCAGTATCGGGATATGGTTTTCCATGCAGAGCGTGAGAGCGCTGGCGTCCATGAACTTGAGGCCTTTGTTTATGGCGGACATGTAGGTAATGTCCTTGATGAGTTTCGCCTTGGGATCTTTTTTGGGGTCGCCGGTGTATACTCCGTCCACCTGCGTGGCCTTGAAGATCACGTCGGCGTTTATCTCGGCGGCGCGCAGCGCGGCCGCGGTATCAGTAGTGAAATAGGGGTTGCCGGTGCCGCCCGCGAAAATGACTACGCGCTCTTTTTCCAGGTGGCGGAGCGCGCGGCGGCGGATGAAGGGCTCGGCCAGGCGGGAGATCTCGATGGCGGTCTGCACGCGGGTGGAGACGCCCTCGTGCTCGAGGGCGGACTGAAGCGCCATCGCGTTGATGATAGTGGCCAGCATGCCCATATTGTCGGAGGTGACGCGGTCTATCTTGCCGTGCCCGTCGCGGGCGCCGCGCCAGATATTGCCGCCGCCGATCACGATGGCCAGGCGCGTGCCGCGCTTCAGGCCCGAGGAGATCTCTTTAGCGATGTAGGTGAGGGAAGCGGGGCTGATAGAACGGCCGTCGCCGGGCGAGCCCAGCGCTTCCCCGGAGAGTTTCAGAAGCACGCTCTTGTACATAAGCCTCCCGTAAACGATGCTAGTCTAGAACCGGAAATCTGGAACCGGGGAGGGGAGGGGATCAAAATTCCCGGCTCCCGCCCCCCGGCTCCGTGCAATGCTATTCTATGCCGACCAGGAAGCAGCTGAAGCGGGTGACGGCGACATTGCCGCCCAGCTTCGTCCCCAGGTTCTTTACCGCCTGGCTGACGGTCAGTTTGGAATCGCGGATCGAGGCCTGCTCGAGCAGGCAGGATTCCTGGAAGAACTTGTTGACGCGGCCTTCCAGCATCTTCGCGATGGCCTCTGCGGGCTTGGCCTTGTAGGGCTTGCCCTGCTCGGCCGCTTTAGCCTGCGCGTCGGTTTCGTCCTTTTCCATCTTGGCGCGGTAGATCTCGCGCTCCTTGTCGACCAGGTCCGCCGGGACCTCCTCGCGCTTGAGGTACTTGGGGCTCATCGCCACGCTCTGCATTCCCAGCTCCTTCGCGAGGGCTTCGAGGTCGGCCTTGGCGGCGGCCATGCTGCCGTCGAAGGAAAGCTCGACGATGGCGCCTTTGCGGTTGTCGCTGTGGACGTAAAAGTTGGAGACGGTGTTCGCGGAAGCGGTATAAACGACGCCGCGGCGTATCTGCATGTTCTCGCCCATCTTCATGGCTACGGCCTGCAGGCGCTCTTTGGCCTTCTCGCTCTCGGCCGGGTTGGCCAGGGACGCGTCGGACAGCATTTCGGCGGCGAGGGCCGAGGCGAAGCCGCTTACGTCGGGGTTCTTGGCCACGAAGTCGGTCTCGCAGTTGATCTCGAGCAGGGAAACGGCCGAGGGGGAGGCCTTTGCCACGACCACGCCTTCCTTCATCGCGCGGCCGGCGCGCTTGGCGAGGCCGGCGAGGCCTTTCTTCCGCAGAATGTCCACGGCCTTGGCGATATCGCCGCCGGACTCGTTGAGGGCGCCTTTGCAGTCCATTATTCCCGCTCCGGTCTGGCCCCTGAGCGTCATCACCTGTTCGCTGGTTATTGCTGCCATATTTAATCTCCTTAAGAAGTGAGTTAAGCAAAAGGGGCGCCGGCGTAGTCAGCCCGCGCCCCCCGAATTCGAAAAACAGTTACTCTTCGGTCCTGACGGGCTCTTCCACGACGGGCTGCTGTTCCTCGCCCTCGGGCTGGGCCTCGCCGGCCTGCACCGCTGTCGCTTCCTGGGTAGCCTGGTAGGCGGCGGCTTTCTCGGCCTCCGCTTCGGCGCGGCCGTCTATCACGGCGTCGGCCATAGTGGCGCAGAACAGCCTGATGGAGCGGGCGGCGTCGTCGTTGCCGGGGATGGGCCAGTCAAGCTGGTCGGGATCGCAGTTGGTGTCGCAGACGGCCACGACCTGGATCTTGAGCTTGTGGGCTTCCTTCAGGGCGTTCGCCTCGTTTATAGGGTCCACGATGAACATTACGTCGGGCAGGGCGCGCAGGTTGCGGATGCCGCTGAGCAGCTTCACCAGGCGGGCCTGCTCCTTGCTGAGGCGGGAAACTTCCTTCTTGGACATGACCTTGAAAAGGCCGTCCGACTCGAATTTTTCGAGTTCCTCGAGGCGCTTGAGCGACTTGCGCAATGTCTCGAAGTTGGTGAGCGTGCCGCCCAGCCATTTTTCGTGCATACAGGAGACGTCGGCGCGGATGGCTTCCTCGCGGATGATCTCTTTAGCCTGCTTCTTGGTTCCGACAAAAAGGAACGTCTTGCCAGCTTTGGCGCTGTCCTTGACGAAGGTATAGGCCTTTTTTATTTCCTTCACGGTCTTCTGAAGATCCAGGATGTGTATCCCGTTGCGCTCGCCGAATATGTAGCGGGCCATCTTGGGATTCCACCGGTAGGTCTGGTGGCCGAAATGGACGCCTGCTTCCAACATGCTTTTCATTGATACGTTTAACATTTTTACTATCCTCCGTTCTCGTGTACTATTCGTTTCTTTTCCCGCCCTCTCGGGGCAGGATTTCAACGCTTCTATAATATCATATAGGCGCCCCCGGTTTCAACGGGGCGGGGCGCGGGGGCGGCGGACTGGCGGGGCTCACTTCGTAAAATCGAAGCTTTTGGGGGGCCTTGAGCCCCTGTAAACTATCTTCCGGTCCTTCGAAATTATCAGGGTGGCCGGCAGCCCCATGACGCCGTACTTTTTCGCCACCGCCTTGTCCTTGTCGAGGACAACAAGATACGGGTATTTGGTCTTTGCGACGAACTTGGAGGCCTTGGCCTCGTTGTCTCCCACATTGACCCCGACGAAGAGGACCTTGTCGGCGCCGGGGCTCTTCATAAAGGCGGCCAGATCGGGAACCTCCTCTTCGCAGGAGGCGCACCAGCGGGCCCAGAAATTAAGGACTATATAGCCTTTACCCAGGTTCTCCTCGAGCTTGAACTGCTTGCCGTCGAGTTTAGCCAGCGTGAAGTCGCTGACCGCTACCTCCCCGGCGTAAAGCAGACAGCCGGCCGCCAGGACCGCGAACGCTGAAATAATTATTTTCTTCATAAATGTCCTCCAGTCTTCCTAGGCCAGCTTTCCGGCCGCGTATATGAAATAGATGCCGGCGCCGAGTATCAGGAAGGCCAGCGCCTTTTTCACCTTGACCATCCACGCCCCTGATTTCGGCATCAGGCTGCCGGCGAAAAAGCCTATGATGAGCAGCATGCTGCTCAGCCCCATGGAGAAAGTGAAAAGAAGCAGCGTCCCGGTAACCACCGCTTTTTTAGCGGCGACATAGACCAGCAGGGTACCAAGCACCGGGGCCGTGCAGGGAGAGGCCACCATGCCCGAAGTCAGGCCCATTACAAAAGGGCCGATGAAAGGGGACTTCTTCAGGGACTCCGGGGCCAGGCCCGGGAGATGCGGCATCGGGATATAGTACCAGTCCATCATGCTGCCGCCGAGAAAAAGGAGCAGCACACCGAAGGCCAGGTAGACGTAGGTGTTGGTGGTCAGCGAGCCGAAGAGCGAGCCGGTCAGGGCGGCGGCCATACCGAGCGCCGAGTAGACGAGCGCCATGCCCAGGATATACGAGAGGCTGGCGATGAAGCGGCTGCCCGCGGTGCCCTCGCGCGAGCCGAGATAGCCGACGACGATCGGCAGCAGCGGGTAGACGCAGGGCGTAAGGGAAGTAAGCAGCCCGGAGACGAAAACCGCCAGAAAAGTCATGAACGAAACTGTTTCAAGATTAATTTGCGGCATACGCTTTAACTCCCTTATGCTCGGCTGTCTTCATATTGCAGTTAGTGACCGCGCCGGACGAGGCGATGATCACGCCTGAGGCCTCGCGCCTGCGGCGGAGGAAAGCCGCCCCGTCCTCCGGGCCCAGCGCCATCGCGGAAATGGTGTAGGCGTTGGCGAGCGCCGCGGTGGACGCCAGCACCGTTACGCTGGCGATGTCATCCCTTACCCCGCCGGTGCGGGCGTCGATTATGTGGTGATACTTTTTACCCTGGTGGATAAAATAGCGCTCGTAATCGCCCGAAGTGACCAGCGCCCCGCCGCGCAGGTCCATGAAGGCGGCCGCCCTGCCGTCTTTCGCGAAGGGATTCTTGACCGCGATCCGCCAGGGGCGCGGGGCCCCGGGGCCCGAGGAGACGCGGAGGTCGCCGGCGCCGTTAACGCAGAAATTTTCAAGGCCGAGATCTTTCATAACGCGGAAGGCCCTGTCCACTCCGTAGCCCTTGCCGATGGACCCCAAGCCGATGCGCATGCCCTTTTCGGGCAGGCGTATCGTGCAGGCCGCCCTGTCCATCTCTACTCTTGAATGATCCACCAGGCGCATCGCCTGCTCCAATTCCCCGGGGGAGGGGGGAATCCCGGTGCGGAAAGCCTCGCGCCAGAGCATGCCCGCGGCGGCGAAAGTTATATCGAAAGCGCCCCCGGACTCCCGGCAGATCTCCAGAGCGAAAGAGACCAGGTCTAAAAGCTCGGCGGAAACTTTTACGGGGGGGCCGCCGGCCGCGGCGTTCAAGGCGTTCAGGGGGCTGTCGCGGAAATCGGTGAGCAGCGCCTCCACCCTTTCGATCTCCGCATAGGCCGTCATGACAGCCGCCCCGGCGGCGCCGGAAGTCCCTCCCGGGTAGGCGGTTATTTCGAAAGGGGACCCCATGCAGGTCCGTGAGACGATCAGCGGTTCGGCCATCAGAATTTCATGTTAAGCGCCGCCTGGAAGACCAGCGCCTGCAGGTCGTTAGAGCGCTTGTAATAAAGCGCGGTGCCGCTCCACGACCACTCATGCCGGCTGTTCCCGCCCTGGTCCAGGGCGTAGGAGACCTGGACGCCGGCCTCGTTAGCGGTAAATTTATCGAGGTCAGAGTCCGAAGTCATCCTGCTTTTGATCCCGGAAGAAAAAGAATCGGCGTAATATCTGGCCGCCGTCTGGGAATAGCGGCGGTAAAGGACGCGGAAAACGCCTTTTTCCTCCGAGAACGAAACCGCCAGAGAGGGTTCCCAAGTGTGGGCGCGTATAGCCCAGCTGTCCGTGTAATATCGGTAGTCCAGGTGCAAGGCCAGTCTCTCGCCGAGGCTGCGGACATAGCGCGCATTAGCCGTGAACTTGTCGCGCCCCTGCGGAAGGACTTCGTTCGCCCGGTCGGTAACTACCGTGCCGGTGCTGACCGTGTTGCGGGTGCCGCCGAGAAAGCCGGCCTGACGGGTATAACTTAAGCCGCACAGAATAAGGTCCTTCTCGCTGAGGAGCTGCGAGGCGCTGATATTAACGGAGTTAGTGGCCTTGGATTTGAAACCAAGGAATCCGGCTTTGCTCAGGCTCCACTGATTGGCGGAATCGGAAAAATGAAAAACTCCGGCCGAAAGGACGAAATTATCCTCGGCCATGAATTTCTGCACGTTCAGCCCGCCGTGAAGGGACCTGTAGGAAAGCTCGCTGGAATAACCCGCAGTGGGAGTGAAAACCCAGGTGCCTACCTTCTTCGAATAGCCGCCGTCGAGGCCTATGCGCGTCTGCCAGCCGGGAAGGAGACTTTCTCCTCCTCCGCCTTCGCCCTCTCCTCCCGCGGCCGCGTTGCCGCCCGAGGCGCCTGTCCCTGAATCGAAGGCCTTGGCCGAAGCCGAGCTCAGGGCGTCGAACACCACGCTGCCGAAAATGCTGGTGTTATGGTCTATCTGCGAGTTGATATAGAGCACCGGCTCGTAGAGGTCGATGGACTGGTCGCCGGAGCCGTCGTAGACCTGCTTGCCGCCATGCCCGCTCTGGAACATGGTGTTGACGGCAAATTCCGTATTGACTTTGGAAAGGGCAGCGCGCTCAAAGCAGAGCATAAGCGCGACGGTAAAAAGGAAGCGTCTAATTGCAGCCACAGCCGCCTCCCGCGCTCTGGCCCACGCCGCCCGAAGCGCCCTCTCTTATGGAGTGAAAATCGTTCAGAAAAGCCTGGCGGCCGCCCATCGGTTCGAGCTGCATGATCTGCCTGGAAAGAGTTTCCCGGTCTACCTGGTGAACCCGCACGCAGCCGCAGGCCAGCGCGGAAAGCGCGGCCAGAACAAGGACCCTGATATTTTTTCGACTCATAGATCTCCAAGTCAAAGTATATTAGTATAAGTGTACCAGATTAAACCGCGTCCCGCAAGGCTTTTTACACGTCCTCTCTATATTTTCTATACTAGCATACTGGCGAATGCCGGAGAATATGAAAATAGCCATAGCGCAGATCAATCCGAGAGTAGGGGACATTCCCGGCAATTTCCGGCTTATCGAGGATTTCGCCCGCGCGGCGCAGGTGCTTGGCGCGGACCTGGCCGTTTTCCCGGAACTGGCGCTGACCGGCTATCCGCCGCTCGACCTGCTAGAGAAGAAAAATTTCATCGATGAAAACCTTAAAGCACTCAAGGCCCTCGCCGCGCTGAAGCTGGATATCGGGATCGCCGTCGGCTACGTGGGACGCAACCCCGCAAAAAAAGGCAAGCCCCTCCACAACGCCATCGCTCTCATACACTCCGGCAGGATCGCCGCAGTCAGGCACAAATCCCTGCTTCCCACGTACGACATTTTCGACGAGGCCCGCTATTTCGAGCCCGCCGCGCGGAACGCCCCGGTCAGGTTCAAAGGTGAGGTCCTGGGTCTCACCGTCTGCGAGGATATCTGGGCGGGCACCGCACTGCTGCCGAACCGCCAGCTGTACCGCGACAACCCCGCCAGGACCCTGTGCGCCGCCAAAGCCTCGATCGTGATAAATATCTCCGCCTCTCCGTTCTACCGGGGCAAGAACGCGCTGCGGCGCCGGATACTTTCCGGCCTCGCGAAGGACCTCGGCGCCCATTTGATCTACGTTAACCAAGCGGGCGCTAACGACGAGCTTATCTTCGACGGAAACAGCTTCGCCCTGTCGCCGGCAGGCAAGGTGACCGCGCGCGCCAAAGCCTTCGGCGAGGACCTGGTGCTCGTGGACACCGGGACCCGCGCCGCCGCCGGCCAGTACGGGTCCGAAGGGCAGTATGGTTCTTCCCCTGCGCAGCTATCGGAAGATGTGACCGCGGAGATCTGCGCCGCGCTGACATTGGGAATAAAAGATTATTTCCGCAAGCTCGGCTTCAGCAAGGCCCTGCTCGGCCTGAGCGGGGGGATAGACTCCGCCGTGGTCGCGGCGCTGGCCGCGGGCGCGCTCGGCCCGGAAAACGTCACGGGCGTGCTGATGCCCTCGGAATTCACCTCCCGGCAAAGCGGCGAAGACGCCCTGCGGCTGGCGCGCAACCTCGGAATAAAGACGAAAACTATCCCGATCAGGAAAATATACAAGGCCTTCCTCGGCGGGCTTAAAGCGGAAGCTTCCCCGGGGCAGGTGACGCTTACCATGCAGAACCTCCAGGCGCGCTCCCGCGGCAGCCTCCTGATGGCCCTCGCCAACGCTAACGGCTGGCTGAACCTCGTCACAGGAAACAAGTCGGAGATCGCCGTGGGCTACTGCACTCTTTACGGCGATACCGCCGGGGCCCTTGCCCCCATAGCGGACCTTTTCAAGACCGAGGTTTACAGGCTGGCCGCTTACCTTAACCGCGGCGGGGAAGTAATACCGAACGCGATAATAAAACGGCCGCCCACAGCGGAGCTCAAGCCGGGACAGAAAGACCAGGACGACCTGCCGCCCTACGGGCAGCTGGACGAGATCCTCCGGCTTTACCTCGAGGAGAATAAAACCCCGTCAGAAATAGTAGGCCGCGGCTTCGGGCGGAAACTTGTGCTCTCGATACTGCGGCGCGTGGAAATTAACGAGTACAAGAGGAAGCAGCTTCCGATAGCCCTTAAGGTTACGGAAAAATCATTCGGTTACGGCAGGAAGATGCCGATAGTGAAAGCCCTGCACTTCATAAAATAAGCCGCCCGCCGGGCCGATTCCCGCCCGGCACGGACACGATCCAGCCCCATGCCAAAGCGCCTTCTCATTTTTTTCCTGGCTATCGGTTTTTGCGCCGCCACAGCCTCCGCCCAGCAGGCGAAGAAACGCGTGCTGGTCAAACACGGGCCAAAGGCCAAGGAAGAGCTGGTAAAGCCCGAACCCAGCACCAGGGAAGACATCATGAAGACGGTGGACCGGCCGGCACCGAAGGAGGGCCTCCTTGCCAGGATGCTGAGCGCCATCACGATAGACACCCCCAACGGCCCTATCATCCCATTCCCCGTAGTGGACTCCAGCAAGGACCTCGGCCCGAGCTTCGGCATGATGCCGGTAATAGCCATCAAGGACAAAAAAACCAGCGAGCTGAAGTCCGTGATAGTCCCGTCCGTCAGCTACAATGAGAACCTGCGGACCACGCTTACCTACCGGCACTATATCTTCCCCGACGAAAAGCGCTATTTCATCCTGCGCGCCTCGCGCTCGGAGCGGGTGGAGCGGGAGCTGATGTCGTACTATTACACGCCCAGCGTTTTTTCCTCCGGCTTCCGCCTGAGCCTGGAGGCCAAGCACTGGATCACCGGGAAGCCGTCCTTCTACGGCTTCGGGATCAACTCCCGCCGGGGCGATAAAGCCAACTACGCGCTTCAGATGACCGGCGGGGAGGTCATCCTGGACGTGCCCCTGGGACGGGAATTGTTCATTAACCTCAACAGCTCGCTGTATGATAAGAAGATCGGTGAAGGCCCGGTCAGCAACGGTCAGATCAGGGAGATCTTCCCGTCCGACTATGCCAGGGCCGCCGACCTCGACCGCTTTCTGACCAACCGCGTCTCGCTGGTGTACGACAACACCGACCATCCCTACCTGCCCAAGGTCGGAACCTACGCCAGCGCCTCGGTACTTTATTCCAATAAAAAGCTGGGCTCGGACTACGAGTACCGGACTTACGCTTTCCAGGTGAAGAACTACTTCAATTACAGGAACCAGGGCCGCTTCGTCACGGCCGTGCATTACCTGCTGCAGTTCCAGCGCGGCGACGCCCTGCCTTTCTACGCGATGCCCCAGCTGGGCGAGAGCACGGGCCTGCGCATGGCGGGAGACGGCCGCTTCACGGGCCGCGGCAAATTCGTCTTCAACATCGAAGAGCGGATCACGCTGTCCAAAACCCCGTTCCTGAAGTTCATCAGCGAAACCGAGATCGCGCCTTTCCTCGACGTGGGAACAGTATTCGACAGGGTCTCGGATTTCCGCGCCAGCGAATTGAAATACGGGCCGGGCATTTCAGCCCGCCTGGTCATCCGCCCGCAGCTGGTAGCGACCGTAGACTTCGCTTATGGCTCGGAAGGGACCAACGCCATCATAAAAATAGGCTATCCGTTCTGACCGCGATGACGCTCAAAAATAAAAAAGTGCGGATCTCCGCCAAGGCTATAATTATAAGGAAAGGCAAACTGCTTCTGATGCGGGCGCGCGACCGCTCCGGAGTTTATTACCTGCTTCCGGGCGGGGGGCAGAACAACGGGGAAACCCTGCACGAAGCGCTCGTAAGGGAGTGCCTGGAGGAGACAGGGATTCTGGTCCGGCCCGGAGTGCCGCGCTATATCCGCGACTACGTGGCGAAAAACCATGAATTTTCAGCGGCGGACAAAGGCTTCCACCAGGTGGAAGTCATGTTCCTCTGCGAGTATATCAAGCGGGTAAAGGGCGGGACCAGGGAGCTGGACGCGAGGCAGACAGGCGTCAGCTGGATACCGCTGAAGAAACTGGGGACTATAAAGCTTTACCCTTCGCCGCTGAAAACGCTCATCGGCCCTACCGGCCGGCTGAGCGGCCAGATCTACCTGGGAGACAGCAATTAGCGGCAGGCTCCGGCCTACTGCAGCTGCGAAAGGTCCGCCACTCCCTCGAAGAGGTTCACGAGCGACTTTATCAGGTTGAGCCTGTTGTCGCGCACTTTAGGATCCTCGTCCATCACCATCACCTTCTCGAAGAAATTATCCAGGCTGCCCTTTATCGAAAGCAGTTCCGAGAGGCCGCCGGCATAGTCGCGGTTGTCGATATGCGCCTTAAGCCTGCCGGACATGGCCTTTATAGCGCCGTAAAGGGCGCGCTCCTCGTCTTTCTGGAAAGAGCCCTCGTCGGGAGAGCCGCTGAGCGGGGCTTTTGCCTGGCGCAGGATATTCTTGGCCCGCTTGAAAGCCATGGCTATGCCGGCGAAGTCCGGGTTGCCGCGCAGGGCATTGATGTCCTTCACCCGGCCCTGGCAGTCCAGCAGGTCGCCGCCGCTCATGAAAAATTCCCTGACGGTCTTGACTTCGTCGAAGCGGTAGCCGGCCTCGGCGAAAACCACCTCGGCGCGCTGCCAGATGAAATCCAGCAGCGGTTCCGCGGCCCTTCCGGAAGCTTCGGGAGGGAGCTGGTCGAAGGCGGCCGAGACCGCGGCGCGCAGGTTCAGGCGGAAGCCGTTCTCGAGGATGATGCGTACCGCGCCAAGCGCCGCCCGGCGAAGGCCATGGGGGTCTTCGCTGCCGGACGGGATCTGCCCCAGGGCGAAGTCGGAGGCCAGAGTATCCAGCTTCCCGGCCAAGGACACAAGGCCGCCCTCTTTGGAGGACGGGAGGAGGGACTTGGCGGACATGGGCCAGTAAAATTCCCCTACGGCGCGGGAGGCGTTCTCGCTCATGCCGGCGTTCCTGGCGTAATAGTACCCCATTATGCCCTGCAGCTCGGTGAATTCTTTTACCAGGTTCGTCGTAAGGTCGGTATAGACGTGGGCGGCCGCTGCCGTGACGTCTTCCTTATTGACGGACGCGCCGCAGCTGCCGCAAAGCCAGGCGGCCAGTTTTTCAACCCGGGCGGTCTTATCGGCCATCGTGCCGAGCTTGGCTTGGAAGGTTATAGCCGCGAGCTTTCCCTTGAAATCGGCCAGGGGGACGGCCAGGTCGCGGTTATAGAAGAAGAACGCGTCGTTGAACCGGGCTTCCAGGACATTTTTAAAGCCCTCCTCTACGTTGCGCTGCCCCTTGGAGACGCCGTCGCGGATCCCCACGAAGTAGGGCTGCAGAACGCCTTTCGCGTTGGCCACGGTGAAGAACTTAAGCTGCTTCTTCATCACCAGGTGCACCAGCTCATGGGGGAGCTTGAGGAAATCCTGGGAGTATCCCGCCATCACGCAGACCGGGTACTCTATAAGGTAAAGGTTCTCGCTGAGCAGTTCGGGGTCGGCCTCCACCACCAGCTTCATACGCTTCGAGAGCGCCGCTATCTCGCCGCGCAGCATTTCCAGGCGCTCCGCGTCCTTAACTATAACATTGGCATGCTCGAGCGTCTTGAAATATTTATCCGCGGAGCTTATCTTCAGCTGGCGCGAACCCTTGGCGCTCAGGCCGACGGTCAGGCGTCCTGACTTTATGCCGGCTATGCTGAAAACCACGGACTTATCGCCGTATAGCGCAAGCAGGCTGCGTATCGGGCGGGCGAAGCGGAAGCGGGTCTTCTCCCAGACCATGTTCTTGGGGAACTGGAGCTTGGCGATGACCTGCGGGAAGATCTCGGCCAGGGCCTTCACCGACGGGCGGCCGGGTATCTTTGTCTCAAAGACCAGAACTTCACCCTTGTTGGGCACGGTCTCCACTCCAAGCTTGTCGGGGGTAGTGCCGCGCGAGCGGGCGAAGCCGGCGGCCTGGGGGGTGAAATCGCCTTTCTCGTCCTTAAGCAGGCGGGCGGCGGGGCCGTAGGATTTCTGCAGCTTCTCCTCGGTCTTAGCCGGAACGCCGGTAAGGTGGAGCACCAGGCGCTTATAGGTGCCGTAGGCTTCTATGCCGGCGCAGGGCAAATTGGCTTCGGCCAGCAGTTCGGCAGCGTATTTCTTCAGCTGCTCTTCGGCGGAAATGACGAAGCGGGCGGGGATATTCTCGATGCGTATCTCAAGCAGGGCGTCTTTAAGCATTGGAGGGCTCCTTCTTTTCCGAAGGCTCGTTGTGCTCCACGTAGGCGGTCGCGCAGGCTTTGGCGATGTCGCGGATGCGCTTGATCAGCACGGCGCGTTCGGAGACGGAGATCGCGCCGCGCGCGTCGAGCAGGTTGAAATTGTGGGAGCACTTCATCACCAGGTCGAAGGCGGGAAGGTAATAGCCTTTGGCCGCGAGCCCCCTTACTTCTTTTTCCCAGTGGCCGAAGTTGGAGCGCAGGTTCTCCACGTCAGCTTCCTCGAAATTGTAATGAGAGAACTGCTCCTCCTGTCCCTTGTGCACGTCGCCCCAGGTCAGCCGGTCGGTCCACATTATGTCGGAGATGCGCTTCTTCTTCTGCACGAACATGGCCAGGCGCTCGAGGCCGTAAGTGATCTCCACGCTGATCGGGTTAAGCTCGTAGGAAGCCATCTGCTGGAAATAGGTGAACTGCGTGACTTCCATCCCGTCCAGCCAGACTTCCCAGCCCACGCCGGAGGCGCCGAGGGTGGGGGATTCCCAGTCGTCCTCGATCCAGCGGATGTCGTGCTCCGCGTGGTCTATGCCGACGGCTTTGAGGGAGTCCAGGTAGATCTGCTGTATGTTTTCCAGCGGCGGCTTTATGATGACCTGGTACTGGTAATACCTGCCGACGCGGTTGGGATTCTCGCCGAAGCGGGCGTCGCCGGGGCGGCGGCAGGGCTCGACGTAAGCAACGCTGTTTGGCTTGGAAGTGAGGGAGCCGAAGAAGGTGGCCGGGTTGAAAGTGCCCGCGCCCTTCTCGAGGTCGTAAGGCTGTATCAGGGCGCAGCCCTGCTTGGCCCAGTACTGGTTCAATTTTAAAATGTAATCCTGGAAATTCACTGTAGCCTCCGGTAAGCCGCCGCCGGGCGGCACTTATATTTGTGAATATTATACCTATTTAACGAAAGGCAGGGTGCGCAGCTCGATCCCCAGGTGTTCGCCGAAAAAGCGGTTAAAAAGGCCGTCGATGAAATCCGCGGTGGCGGCGTCCTCCTTCAGCGCCCGGACGGCTTGCCAGGTGCCGGCATGAAGCGTTTCCCAAAGCTCCGCCTCCGGCCCCGCGGCCGTTTCCCTGAAGCCGAAACCGGCCAGCTCCAGCGCGCGCAGCGTGAAGGCCCGGCGCAGCCAGAAGGCCGTGCCGTTCTCGTCGAGGTCCTGGAGGGCGCCGAGCAGCAGCTCGTATTTCTCCGGCGAGGGGCTTTGGGCGGGCGTGATCTTGTTCACCACTTCGCAGTAATGCTGGGCCAGGTAAAGGCTCTCCAGGTCCTTCCGGATATTGCTGAAGACGCCGAGCGTCCGCCCGCCGGTGCAGACGGGGAAATTAGAGCCCTTCTTTAAAAAGAAACGGTAGTCGCCCCAAGTCACCGCCTCGCTGAGCGCCCGCAGCTTGCCCTTGGCCAGCCGCACGCTTTTGAAGTTCACCTCGAGCTTCCCGTGCTCCAGCGTGAACACAGTGACGATCCTGTCGCTCTCGCGCAAAGGCCGCCGCTGCAATACAATCCCGTAATCACAGAAAATCATTTGTATAATTTTACTACTTTAGAGTTGGGCGCGGTTAAGTTGCCAGTATAATACTGTGGACGCAAAAGCGGAAGAGTATGCGCTCGCTCGGGCGGCCTACCGTACGGGCAGGAACGCAAAACCGGCGTCGCGCACACCGTGCGCGCGCCTGCCGGTCTCGGCCTCCGCGCTTACGCAAGCGTCGGCCTCCGACGGGCTTTTGCTAACCCTGCCCGCACGGTCTCCGCCCAGGTCACTCTATTTAACGAAAGACATTCCGGCCTTCAAAGCCGAGCGGAGGGGAGACCGCGGGGGCAGGATAAGAAAAACCGTCGTTGAGCCCGCCGGTTGCATAGCCCGGCGGGCGAATACCGAGTGAGGCCACGGTGTGGCCGAACGTGTTTTTCGTTCCTGCCCTCGCGGTAGGCCCCGACTTCGCATCTCGCGGTCCGTAAGTCATGCCGAAACAGGTGCAGTCCACATTTCCTCCTTTGCTTTTTATCAGATTTATTTATATAATTAAAACACTATGCTACCTACTTACAGACCAAATGTCCGGAAACGGGCGAAACATATCGGCTTCCGCGCAAAGATGAAAACCGCGGGCGGCAGGAAAACCCTCGCCCGCAGGCGCGCCAAAGGCCGCTGGCAGTTAATACCCATAAAACCCGCGTAAAACGGCAAGCCCGTGCGGGTTTAAACAGTGAAACAGTTCGCCTTTTCAAGAGCTTCACGCCTGCGCCTCAAAAAAGAATTTGAGGCCGTTTTCGCGGCAGGGAAAAAGACCGTCACCAAAGATCTGGTGGCCTGGCATTCCCCGGCCGGCGATAAAGAGAAGAAGATCGGCCTCATGGTTTCTAAAAAGACCGGCGGGGCGGTGAAGCGGAACAGGTTAAAAAGGCTTCTAAGGGAAGCTTTCAGGCTGACTAGAAAAGAGTTAAAGGAAGGCACGCGCCTCATCATCTACCCTAAAGCGGGCTGCGCCATGAGAACTCTGGCACAGGCCCGGCAAGAGCTGGATACGCTCCGGCTGAAGGCGCGCCTTAACGATGACGGTAAATAAGACCGGATCAAAAAATCTTAAATCACTGGCGCTTGTTACGCTGCGCTCGGCATACAGGACTATCAGGCCGGCCCTCGGGCCCGGAACCTGCAGGTTTGAACCCTCCTGTTCCGACTACGCGTTCCAGGCGCTGGATAAACACGGGATTTTAAAAGGGACCAGGCTGGCCGCAGGCCGCCTGTCCCGCTGTCGTCCTTTCTCTCCGGGCGGTTACGACCCGGTGCCCTAGCGCCCTCCCTGAAGCCTCCAAACGCGACGGAGGTTAAATGCAGAAGAATCTTGTACTCGCGGTCGTCCTTTCCTCGCTGGTTTATATCGGCTGGTACTCCTACATGGAGAAAAAGATCCAGCCGCCACAGGCAGCCCAGGCGCAGCAGCTCGGCACGAAGGTGGACGGAACTCCGCCCGCTTCCGCCGCCGCTCCCGCGCCGGCGGCAATACCGGTGAGCGCCGACCTCAAAAAAGATACCGTTTCCATTAAGGCCGGGAAAGCCGAATTCGTATTCTACTCCGGCATAGCGGCGATGAAAAGCGTGATTTACCAGGGTCCCGTCGCCCCTGTGGAGCTCATCCCCGACCAGGAGACGGGCTTTTTCGCCTCCTCTCTGCCCGGAGCCTTCAGGCTCAAGTCCAAGACCGCGGACTCCCTGGAGTTCGAAGCCAGCCCGCAGCCCGGGCTGGTCCTCACCAAGAAATTCACTTTCTCTCCGGACAACTCCCTGAATTCCCTGTCCATAACCGCTTCCAATACCTCCTCCAGGGCCCAGGTGCTGCCCGCATGGGAGCTTTCTATCGGCCCCGGCCTGGGCACGGTTAAAAGCGAAGAGAAGGAAAACCCAAAGCTCTGGAAAGCCGAATACACCTACAAGGAAGAGGGCCGCAAGCATCCCACGATCAAGGATCTGAAGGACCTGAAAGACGAGCCGGCCCGCGCGGAGTGGGTCTGGGCCGGCATCAACAACCGCTACTTCCTTACAGCCCTCACCGGAGACGGGCTCACCGGCATCAGGCCGGTGCGCAGGGAAACGCTGATAAAGGAAAATAAGGCTCCGCTGCTGGCGCTACAGGTTCCTGCCGCCGAGCTCAGGGCGGGGGAAAAGCGGACTTGGGAAACCCAGTTCTACATGGGCCCCAAGAATTACGCCAAGCTGCAGGCCCTCGGCCATGGCCTGGACCGCTCGGTGGATTTCGGCTTTTTCTCGCCGCTGGCGAAGCTCGCGAATTCCTCAATCGTGTTTTTTCACAAGCACACCGGGAATTACGGCGCGGCCATCATAATCCTCAGCGTGATCATCCAGCTGCTGCTGACGCCGCTCAGCTTCAAGAGCTTCAAAGCCATGGCGGTGATGAAGAAGATCCAGCCCGAGATGCAGGCTATCCAGAAGAAATACAAGGACGACCCGAAGCGGATGAACACCGAGGTCATGGACCTTTACAAGCGCCACGGCACGAACCCGCTGGGCGGCTGCCTGCCAATGCTGCTGCAGATCCCCGTCTTCTTCTCGCTCTTCACCGCGCTGCGCAATTCCTGGGACCTCCACGGGGCTCCTTTTATCTTCTGGATAAAGGACCTCTCGGCGAAGGACCCTTTCTACGTGCTGCCAATAGTGATGGGCGGGATCATGTTCCTGCAGCAGAACCTGAGCCCGCAGACCGGGGACCCCTCGCAGGCGGCCATGATGAAGTGGATGCCCGTGATCTTCACCTTCATGTTCCTGACCTTCCCTTCGGGGCTGGTGCTTTACTGGCTCATAAACAGCACCTGGGGCTTCGCGCAGACCATGTACCTGCAGAAGACGATGGGCAAGTAGTTTTTTTAACTGAAAGACTAGGAGATACTCAAATGAGAGAAACAAAGACAGAAGCTAAAACGATACAGGACGCCGTCGAGAAGGGCCTGGCGGAAATGGGCCTTCGGCGCGACCAGGTGGAAGTAGTGGTGGTAAGCGAAGGCACGAAAGGATTCCTCGGCTTCGGCTCGAAGAAAGCCTGCGTTATTTTGAGGGAGAAACACTGGCCCGGCGGCCGCGGCGGCGACGAGCCCCGCGAGAGCCGCGGACCCAGGCGCGACGGGCGCGGGCCCAGGCGCGACGGCAGGGGAGGCGGACCCAGGCGCGACGGGCGCGGACCCGCGCCCAGCCGCGACGCCCGCCCGGCTTCGTCCGCGGCCCCCAGGCGCCCCGGCCGCTACGGCTACGAGGACGCCAGGCTCCCGCCGCAGGAAGAGCAGCCCCGCCAGGAGCGCGGCAGCTCAGAGGGACAATACAGCGAAAACAGGCGCCCGCGCGAAGACCGCCACCGCACCGAGCGCGTCTACAAAGAGGAGCCCCTCAGCGCCGATTACATCGCCCTGCAGCCGGCGCAGGACCCCGTAGAGCACGCCAGGACCGCCCTGCTTAAAATGCTCTCCCTGATGGGCATGCAGGCGACCGTAACGGAAGCCAGCCTTGACCAGTCGGAAAACCTGCTGTTCATCCGCTTCGACTGCCCCGACTCCGCCGTCTTCACCGACGAAAACGGGCGCGGCCTCCAGTCGCTGCAGTTCGTGCTCAACTCCATAGTCAGCCGCAAGCGCGAGCCTCACCTGGCCCTGCGCCTGGACACCGGCGGCTACTGGGACAGCAAGGAAAAAGAAATAGCCGACCGCGTGGAGCAGGCCGTGAACGACGTCAGGACCAATAACAGGCCCAGCCGCCTGGACCCGATGCCCGCCTCGATGCGCAAAATAGTGCACAACCTGATAAAGACCAAATACCCCGACATGGAAACGGCGTCGGAGGGAGAAGGCCGCTGGAGAAAGGTCGCGATACATAAGATAGAGCGGACCCAGCCCGCCGTTCAGCAGGCCGCGCAGCAGCCGGCGGAACAGCCCGCGCAGGCGCCTGCCGAGCAGCCCGTACCGGCTCCGGCCGAGCAGCCTGTACAGGCCCCGGCCGAGCAGCCCGCTGAAGCCGCCGCCCAGCCGGAAGCGCAGACCACCGAGCAGAAGTAAGCTGTCTGGTCAACCCGGCGTGACGGCGCTTGCGCTGTCACGCCGTTCGTTTTTAGGAGAAGAATGAAACTGCCGGAAACGAGCGACACCATAGCCGCGCTGGCCACCCCGCCGGGCGCCGGCGCCCTCGCGATAATACGCATCTCCGGCCCGGCCGCCTTCAGCACGGCCTCCTCCTTTCTCGCTCCCGCGCAGCGCGACCCCGAGCATTCCGCCGCCAGGCTCCTTTCCGTAAAGAACGGGCCAGCCCTGGTGGACAGGGCCGTAGTCGTTTTTTTTCGCGCGCCGGCGAGCTACACCGGGGACGACACCGTGGAAATTACCTGCCACGGCTCCCCGTACATAATCAGGACCATACTTAACCTGGCCGTAAAGAGCGGCGCCAGGCCCGCGGAGCCGGGAGAATTCACCCTGCGCGCTTTCCTCAACGGCAAGATGGACCTGGCCCAGGCCGAAGCCGTCGGAGAACTTATCGCCGCCGGTTCCGCCGGCGCCCACCGCGCCGCCATCACCCAGGCGGAGGGCGGCCTTTCGGCGGAAGTGCGCGGGATCCGGACCGCCCTTGCCGGGCTGCTCGCCGAGATCGAGGCCCGCCTCGACGATTCCTACGAGGAGATCCCCGCCCTGGAGACAAGGGCTTTCGCGCGCCGGGCGGCGGCCGCCCGCGGGAAAACGCTTTCGCTGGCCGCCGGCTTCGGAGCGGGGAGGGGCATACGCGACGGCGTCAAGGTGGTAATAACCGGCGCGCCGAACTCCGGGAAATCGTCCCTCCTGAACGCCCTGCTGGGCTACGACCGGGCGATGGTTTCGCGCCGGGCCGGAACCACGCGGGACACGCTTGAAGCGTCGCTCGATATCGACGGCTTTTCGATCCTCTTCACCGATACCGCCGGGCTTAACGCGCGCGCGGCCTCTCCCCTGGAGCGGGAGGGGATAAAGCGCGCCGAAAAAGCCATCGCTCTGGCCGATACCATAGTGCTGGTAAAGGACGCCTCTGTTAAAGAAAGCCCTGGCGACCGGAGGGCTGAACGCGAAACCGCGCGGCTCGCCCTCAAGGGGACCCGGCTGCTGCGCGTCCTTAACAAAGCGGACCTGCTCACGGGAAAAAGCCGCCGGGCCCCCGGCTGCCTTCTGGTGTCGGCCAAAACGGGAGATGGGTTACCGAAGTTTAAAGCCGCCTTGGTAGCCGAGCAAAAGAAAGTTTTCCGGGACGGGGCCCAGGCGGTGGTGACTTCGGCGAGGCATTTCGCCGCCCTGTCCGGGGCGGCCGCCGAGCTGGCAGGGCTCGAGGCGGTCCTGAAAAAGAATAGACCCCCGCTCGAGCTGGCCGCGGAACACCTGCGCGGCGCGCTGGCGGCCCTGGCCTCTCTCCTGGGCGAGACCACGCCGGAAGAAGTGCTCGGGAATATCTTCAAAAATTTCTGCGTCGGAAAATGAGGCCCGGGAGCGGATCCGCCTAACTATGGTAAAAGATTTTTTTCCGGCTAAGGTTTTATTAAGGCCCTCCGAGACTTTCTCCGCCATCGCCTCGGGGAAGACCGGCTGGGGCTGGCCGCTCGCCCTTTACGCCGTATCGGTCGCCGGCTCCGCCTTCCTGCTTTCAGTCCTGCCGCCGCAATTCATCGCCGAGTCTTTTGAGGGGGCGGCCCTGCCGCTGGGGCGCGGCTTCTGGTTTTACTTCGCAGTCTCGCTGCCCGGCGGCTTTCTGACCGCGCTTTTTACCTGTGCCATCCTTTCGGCCTTTACCGTCTTCCTGCGTGAAGGCCGGCTTTCGCTCCGGCTGCCGCTCGCGGCGCTGGCGACAGGGGCCTGCGGCCTGCTCGGGGCGGCCCTGCACGGCTCGGACGCGCTGCGCCCGGCCGGCTACGCGGCGGCGCTCGCCGCGGCCGCCTTCGCTCTCCGGACGGCGCTCGGCGACAGGCGCCGCTACGCCGCCATCCTGAAAGCAATGCTTTCCCTCTCCGCCGTAAATATAACCGCCGACCTGGCCGGGGGGGCCGCGATGCTTGCCGGCTCGGTCGGGAGCTACACCGCTTCGCAGTATTTTTTCTCCTTTTTCTCCCTGATATGGCTGTCCAGGGCCGCCGCGGCGATCTACGATACCGCCCGCCCCAGGGCCGCCAATGCCGCGGTGCTGGCCATCCTGGCGTCAGCGGCTTTTATTTTCCTGCTGTTCAATCTGCATCTGCTTCCGCAGGAGCTTTTCCAGGTGCTGCTGCTCGGCGCATAACTTATGACGGCCTTCAATTACCCTGACTCTTTCGACGTGCTGGTGATCGGCGCGGGACACGCCGGGTGCGAAGCCGCCCTGGCCGCCGCGCGCATGGGCGCGCGCACGCTGCTCCTCACCCAGGACCTGGACGCCATCGGGCTCATGCCCTGCAACCCCTCCATTGGAGGAGTTGGGAAAGGCCAGTTGGTTCGCGAGATAGACGCTCTCGGCGGAGAAATGGGCAAAGCTACCGATCTTTCCATGCTCAGCTGCCATATGCTGAACACCTCCAAAGGCGCGGCGGTGCGTTCGCCGCGCGCGCAGTGCGACAAGAAGATGTACCAGGCAGCGATGAAGCGCGCGCTGGAGCGGGAGCCCAACCTCCGGGTAGTACAGGACGAAGCGGCGCGGATCCTCACTAAGGGCCGAAAAGCGGCGGGAGTCCTGACAGCCCGAAATACCCGCTATAACTCCAGGACCGTGATCCTTACCGCCGGAACTTTCCTGCGCGGCATCATCCATATAGGCATGGACTCGTTCCCGGGCGGCAGATACAACCACCCGCCTTCGAACCTGCTCTCAAAAAGCCTGTCCGGCCTGGGCCTCAAGCTGGGCCGGCTCAAGACCGGCACGCCGATGCGCCTGCACGCGCGCGGCATAGATTTCTCCAAGTGCGTACGCCAGGACCCGGATTCTCCGGCGGCGCCATTCTCTCACTTCACCGCCGAAATTAAAAATACCCTGCTGCCCTGCTGGATAACCCGCACCGGGAGCGCCACCGCGGAAGTAATAAAGGCCGGCCTGCACCGCTCCCCGCTTTACAGCGGCAAGATCAAATCGACGGGTCCCCGCTACTGCCCGTCGATTGAGGATAAAGTGGTGAAGTTCCCGCACCACGGCGCGCACCATCTCTTCCTCGAGCCCGAGGGGTTCAGCACCGAGGAATATTATGTGAACGGGCTGTCCACCAGCCTGCCCGAGGAAGTGCAGGTCGCCATCGTGCGCTCCGTCCCCGGGCTCGAAAAGGCCGAAATAATGCGCGCCGGGTACGCGATTGAGTATGATTACTCCGACCCCTGCCAGCTCGACTACACGCTTGAGACGCGCGCGCTGACCGGGTTTTACATGGCCGGGCAGGTGAACGGGACTACCGGCTACGAAGAGGCGGCCGGCCAGGGCCTCGTCGCTGGCATCAACGCCGCTCTGAAAGTTTCCGGCCGGGAGCCGCTGGTGCTGCGCCGGGACGAGGGATATCTCGGCGTTATGATCGACGACCTGGTCTCCAAAGGCGTGGACGAGCCGTATCGGATCTTTACTTCGCGCGCCGAATTCAGGCTCCTGCTCAGGACCGACAACGCCGACCTGAGGCTGGCGCCGCGCGGCTTCGCTCTGGGGCTCCTGGACCCGGCGCTTAAGGAAAATTTCGAGGCCTACCGCGCCGCCGCGGAAACCATCCTGGCCGGGGGCAAGCCGGCGAAGCTTCCGCCGGGGCCCTGGACGATGGAAAAGGCCCGGGCTACTTCAGCGATAGAAAAGATCTACGCCATGTACGTCCAGCGCAACCGCAAAGAAGCCGAGAAGATGAAAAAATTCGAGCACCTGCGCATCCCCCCGGATTTCAGCTACGCCTCCGCGAAGGCCCTGCCTAACGAAGCGAGGCATAAGCTCGAGAAGAACCGGCCGCTTTCGCTGGCGCAGGCCGGCAGGATACCAGGCATCACCCCCGCCGACGTGCAGCTGCTCTGGGTCCTGCTCGAGAAGCGCAAAGGAGGCCGACCATGAACGACGCCGTGACCAAAACTCTCCAGGACTGGGGCCTGCAGCTTACCGAGGAAAGCCTGCGCAAGCTGGAGATCTTCTCGGCGGCGCTTAAAGAGAAGAACGCCGTACAGAACCTGGTCTCCGAGAAGGATATGCCGCAGCTTTGGGAGCGCCATATGCTGGACTCGCTGGCCGCGGCGCCGCTGCTGCGCCGCAGCCTCAAGCCCGGCGCGCTCATAGCCGACGCCGGCTCCGGCGCAGGCTTCCCCGGCCTGGCCCTCGCCGCGGCGCTCCAGGAATTCAATTTCCAGCTGCTCGATTCCCGCATCAGGCGCTGCGACTTCCTCGGCGAAGCCGCCGCCGCGATGGGCGCCCGCAACGCCGCGGTCTTCAACCGGCGGGTCGGCGAGGGGGGCCCAGGCTCCGAGCAGCGCTACGCGGCCGTTACCGAGCGCGCGATGGGACAGCTTGAAAACATACTGCCTCAATGCTTAAATATACTGAGCAAGGGCGGGCTCTTCCTGGCCTGGCAGAGCGCGGCCCAGCTGGCGCAGCCCAGGCCAGCCGTGGAAGCTGCCCTGGCTAAGGCCGGGGGGGAGCTTGCGGAAACCTTACCATACAGGCTGCCGGGAGAGCAGGAAGACCGCTATATACTCGTTTTTAGAAAGCAGGTGAGAGGGGGCCGCTAGGAAACTTATGCATATACTTAATTATTATTTCACGCCGTTCGCCGTCATACTGATATTCTTCGCCATCTTCTTCTCCGAGCCGGAGCGGTCCGTTACCTACGCCTCCTTCGGCATACTGGCCGCGGCTTTCGTCGCGACTTACTGGCTGGGCAAGAACGTGTACCGCTTCATGCGCTGGAGCCGCCACATCCGCGCCGTGACCGTCTGGATAAACCTGGTAGTCAGCGCCGCCCTGTTCTACCTGCTCTCCTCGTACTGGGCCCCGATGTGGCTGCTCTTCCTGACCGCCCCGGCCGCCAGCGCGATGTACATGAAGAAATGGCAGGTCTTCGCCACCGCCGTCGCCTCCTCGGCGATAATGATGGGTATCTATCTCTATAAGGGCGTAGCTTTCGCGATGATGGATGAGTCGGGCGGGGTAACCCTGGCGGCCGCCCTGAAGCAGGCTCTGGACAATTCCCAGATCTGGGGGATGGCGCTTACCCAGGCCGTCTTCATAATCTTTTTTTCGATGTTCACTTCGGCCATGGCCGAGATGATAGTGAAAGTGAGGGACTCTAACAGGTAGGTAAAAGCGGTCAGGCGCCCGGCTAAGTCACGCCTGCGCCCGATCCCTGCTACTGACATCCTGCCGCGATGGACATACTTCATAAACTTCGCATACTCTTCTGGGGCCTTGTGATAGGCCTCTGGGGACTTTTCATGTACCAGTACATGAGCGAGGATATGTCCTCACTGAAGAGCTTCAAGATCGGGAAGAACCCTTTATCCTCAAGCTCCGAGCCCCGCCCGACCCTGCATAAATATCCCATCCCCGCCCCTTTCGTCCCGCAGCAGCCGCAGGGAGCGGCCCCGCAGCAGCCCGGACCGGCGCCCAAGCCCCAGAGCTCGCTTAATTTGGTCGAAGCCGGCGACGTCAAGGACGTGGTCAGCACGCCCCTGATCCCAGAGCACGCGGCCGGGGAAAAAGCCGCCGCGCCGAACGAAGCGGAGGAGGGGAACTACCCGGCGGCCCCGGCCGGCTTCGCGATGAAGGTGACGCAGCATTTCGTTGTTTACGAGGAGGGCGCGGAAGTTTCCGAACAGCTTTACGAAACGCTCGAGTCGCTGCACGGCAATATCATGCTCGACCTGGTGGCCTTCTCGCCCTGGACGCGCGAAAAGAAAGTCTATATCTATTATTCCCAGACCCCCGAGGCTTACCGCCGCCTCACGGGCCGCCCCAACTGGTCGGGCGGCGCGGCCTCGCTCAGCGAGCGCAAGATCTACGTCTACAAAAGCGACGAGGCCTTCGGCATCCTGGCGCACGAGCTGACCCATATTTATTTCGACAGTTTCTTCCCGGCCTCCAACCCCAGCCCCCTCTGGCTGAGCGAAGGCATAGCCACCTACATCCAGTCGGAGCGCGGCTATTCGACGCCCAACTGGCTGGAGCAGAACCTGAAGCTGCTCGAGGGCGGCAGCGGCTTCAAGCTGAACGACCTGGTGCGCATCGAGGACATGCACGGGGCGGACGAGGACAATGTGCGGCTATGGTACGCGCAGTCCTACAGCGTGGTGCGCTTCCTGATGAAGCTGAAGGCGGGCAACGCCTTTTATACCTTCTGCAAAAAACTGCGCGAGGGCAACCCTGCCCACCAGGCGCTGTACCAGGCTTACGGCATGCCGTACAACAAGCTTACCTCGCTCGAATACGCCTGGCGCTACGACCTGAAGACCGGCAAGATCGCCGGGATAAATACCATAAGGCAGTGACCTCTGGCGGCGAAACCCGCGGCCGCCTGACAATATATAACCTCGCTTTTTTCCTCTTTCCTATTCCTTATATATAGCGGTTGACAAATATCAAGCTGTTTTTAGGCTTGTTCTGGCACCCTCATTTAATAAAATACGCCGTTAGAATAAGCGTTTTTTTTCACAGGTATTGACAAGATAGGGGGGTTACTGTATACTTGGTTTCAGTGGTGGGAAGTGGTTAACAGTGTTTTATAGTGGCTAATTAATGTTGTAAACTGTAGAAGCGCAAAGAACAGATTTAATTAAGATCATGAGCTCACTTTACGGAGAATACGAATACGTGATGGACGCGAAAAGCCGCGTCTTCGTTCCTTCGCGTTTCCGCGACGAGCTCCGCAAGGAAGAGAAGAACTATTTCATGCTCAGTATCGGCCTGGACCATTGCCTGTATATTTTTCTCCCGTCGAAGTGGGAAGAACTTATAGCCAACAATATGGAAATTTTCAAGTCCGAGAACAAAGAGGACGAGCGCGCTTTCAAGCGCTTCTTCTTCGGCAATGCCGCGGAAGCTCAGCTGGACGACCAGGGCAGAATTTTAGTGCCGCAGAATCAGAAGACGTACGCTTCTCTGAAGAAGGACATACTGATACGCGGCGTGGGCAATAAGGCTGAAATATGGGATGCGCAGGCTTGGACAAAATACAAAAAAGACGTAATGGGGCCCTCGGTGGAAAAGTTCAGCAAGATCTTCGACCTATGACGGAGTATTCACACGTTTCCGTCCTGGCCGCAGAGACAGTCAACCTGCTGATAACCGAAAAGAAGGGGACCTACGTCGACGCGACGCTGGGGATGGGCGGCCATACCGCGTGCCTCCTCAACGCCCTCCCGCCGGAAGCCAGCGTGCTGGGGATAGACTGGGACCCGGAAATGGCGGGGGTCGCGGCGAACAATCTCAAGCCCTTCGGCGACCGCGTAAAGATAGCCCAGGGCAATTTCGCCAATATCGACGAGATCGTGACGCGCGAGGGGATACGCTCGCTTTCGGGCGTACTGTTCGACCTCGGGATCTCCTCGCTGCACTTCGACAAGCCCTCCCGCGGCTTCAGCCTGAAGCACGACGGGCCGCTGGACATGCGCATCAACCCGGACAACCCGCTTACCGCCTACACCATCATCAACCAGTGGCCGTACGAGCAGATAGAGCACCTGATCCGCATCTGCGGCGAGCGCCATTCAAGGCGCCTGGCCCGCGCGATCCTCGAATCCCGCCGCGTGAAGCCGCTGGAAACCACCGCGGAGCTGACCGCGCTGATAGAGCGCGTGGCGCCGGCCAGGGGGGAGAAGATCCACCCGGCCACCAAGACCTTCCTGGCGCTGCGGGTCGCGGTCAATTACGAATTCGACAACCTCACCCGCGGCATCCAGAAAGTGATGCCGCTGCTCAAGCCGGGCGCCCGGATGGGGATAATAACTTTTCACTCACTGGAAGACCGCATCGTGAAAGAGACCTTCCGCCTGATGGCCAATATGGGCGGCTGGCAGCTGGTGACAAGGAAGCCGGTTAAGCCCTCCGAGGAGGAGATAGCCTCCAACAAGAGGGCGCGCAGCGCGAAGCTTAGGGTTATAGAAAAGCTGTAAAGCGGAACTATAAGGAGGCACTATGTATCCTGAAAACATCCTCAAGGTTGGCGCCAAGTTCAACAAGCTCATCCACGGCAAGTCGGCCAG
This sequence comes from Elusimicrobiales bacterium, assembly GCA_028713125.1. Classification (GTDB taxonomy): domain Bacteria; phylum Elusimicrobiota; class Elusimicrobia; order Elusimicrobiales; family UBA9959; genus UBA9959. The sequence goes on from JAQTOU010000007.1 coordinate 61,605, forward strand.
GACGAAGTTCAACGGGCTTAAGGCTTCGATGAACCCCACCAAGATCTTCTACCTCTGGGAGAAGCACGGGATAAAGCGGATAGAACTGTTCAGCATGGAATAAACTACTTTTGGAAGGACAACACAAATGCTTAAGAAGACAAGGAACCTGAGGCTGGCGGCGCTCGTAGGAATCTGCATGGTGGGCTTTTTGTTCGCCTGGCAGAACGTGCAGGCCCTGAAATACGGGTACAGCATCGAGAAGATACGCCGGGAGATAAAAGACCTGGAGAGCGCCAACACCTACCTGAAGAAGGAAATACAGGCTTCCCTGTCGCCGGAGAAACTGGAGGCCGAGGCAGTGAAGCTCGGCATGGTTTACCCGGAGCCCGGCGCCGTCGTCATCCTGGACGGCCCGCCGGCAGCGGCCAAGGCGGGCCGGGGCTGGCTGGCTAAGCTTTTCAATTTCAATAAGGCATCGTAAAGCCGCCGCCTCCGCCGGGAGAGTACATGGCGGATACAAACAACCTCAGGAATCTGTTCGACAGAATCCCCGTCCACGGGGAATCCGGCTTCGCCCGGGTGGCAGCCGTTCATGATAGCTCAAACCTTAAAAAAAAGAATACAGATCTGCGCCGGTATAGCCGCGCTTCCGGCCTTTCTGATCTGCGCCAGGCTGTTCTGGCTTCAGACTTTTCGTCACGAAAATCTTTCCGCTACCGCTTCTAAGGAGTTCAACAGGACCGTATCCGAAATAGGGCCCCGGGGCCGCGTCTTCGGCGCCTCCGGCGACCTGCTGGCCGAGTCGATAATGGCCTGGGACGCCGGGCTTTTCAAGAAAGACATGAACGAGCCCGCCCGGGCCGTCGCCGACCTTGCCCGCATACTTTCATTGCCTCCTTCTTTCCGGGAAAAATTCCGGAAAGCCAAAAATTTCGTCCCGCTGAAAAGGGGCCTGGACAGACAGACTTACGAGCGCGTCAAAGCCCTTAACCTGAAAGGCGTGGTCCTGGACCCGGTGCAGAGCCGCTATTACCCTTCCGGAGATCTCGCCAGGAGCATAATAGGCGTTACCCGCGAAGATAAGGGGCTCACCGGGATAGAACTTCTTTACGACAAGGTCCTCAGCGGCCGCGTCAGCAGGCGCGAGGTGGTGCGCGACGCCTCCGGCCGCGTGATCTTCCAGGCCAAAGAAGAGGAGTCCCGGCCCCGGGACCTGCATCTTACCATCGACAAGAACATCCAGTATTTCGCCCAGGAGGCCTTGCGCAAAGCGGTGGAGAAGAGCCGGGCGGACCTTGGCATGGCATTAGTGCAGGACCCCCGGAGCGGGCGTATCCTGGCAATGACCTCCTGGCCCCTGGACCTGGAAAAGATAGAGTCGGTCGAGTGGGTCTACGAGCCCGGCTCCACCTTTAAATCCGTGACCCTGGCCGCCGCGCTTGAAAAAGGCATCGTAAGCGAGAACTCCACGTTCTTCTGCGAGAACGGGGCCTGGGCCTTCAACAGCAAGGTAACCCTGCATGACCACGAGCCCGAACAGACGCTCACTCTTTCCGGGGTAATAGAGCGTTCATCCAACATCGGCACCGCCAAGATAGGCCTCAAGCTCGGCGTCAAGGATTTTTATCTTTACACCAAAGCCTTCGGCTTCGGGGCGAAGTCGGGGCTTGGCTTCGTCGGGGAATCCGCAGGCATCCTGCGGCCGCTGGAGCGCTTCAAGCAGATAGACCTGGCCGTGGGCTCTTACGGGCACGGCATCGGCGCCACGCCGCTCCAGGTGATAAACGCCTATTCCGCCATCGCGAACGGCGGCAGGCTTTACGAGCCGCGCCTGGTGGAGAAGATAACCGAATTCGAGGGGGAGGAAGTGTTCAAGAGCGAGCCGGCCGTGATCAGGCAGGTCATCAGCCCGGGCATCTCCGGACGCGTCAAGGCGATACTCCGGGCCGTGGTGGTAAAAGGCACCGGCAAGCCGGCGGACGTACCGGGATATTCCATCGCGGGCAAGACGGGGACTTCGGAGAAGATAGACCCGGTGACCGGCAAGTATCAGAAAGGCAAGAGCGTAGCCTCCTTCGCGGGCTTCTTCCCGGTGCCGGAGCCGCAATACACCATCCTGGTGGTCCTGGATAACCCTAAAGGCCGGACCTACGGCGGAGAAACGGCCGCCCCGGCCTTCCGCGAAATAGCCGGGAAGATAATTAACCTCAGGGGCCTGAAACCGGATCTGCCGCTGCCCCGGCAGGGAAAGGAGCCGGAGGCCGCCCTTCCGGTGTCGGATTGAGCGAAAAAAGCCGGGCCCGGCTGTTCCGGAGCCGCCTCAAATTTTCTATCATTTAACGATGAAGCTGTCCCGCATACTGGAGAATTCCGGAATAAAACATTCCGGGGCGGACCCTGACATAACCGCCGTCATCAACGACTCCAGGCTGGCCGGGCCGGGCGCGCTTTTTTTCGCCCTTCCCGGCGCGAAGACGGACGGGGCGAACTTCATGCGCCAGGCGCTGGAGAAGGGCGCCTCCGCCGTGATCTCGGGCGTCGAAGCCCCGCCGGAACTGTGCGCCGCCTACCCTGCCGCCGTATTTTTCAAAGCAGTCGACCTGCCCGCGGCACTCTCGAAGACAGCTTCTAATTTTTACGGCCACCCGTCTTCCAGGCTCAAGGTTTTCGGAATAACAGGAACGAAGGGGAAGACCACCACCGCCTATTTGCTCGAGAGCATCCTGCGGCTGGCCGGCTCGAGGCCCGGCGTCATAGGGACCATCGATTACAGGGTGGACGGCCGCGTCCTTGCCCAGGCTTCGAACACCACGCCGCTGGCCCACACGCTTCAGGAGCTGCTGGCTAAAATGGTCGCGGCCGACGCTCTTACCGCCGTGCTTGAGATCTCCTCCCACGCCCTGGCGCTGGGCCGGGCGGACGACGTGGATCTGGACTGCGCCGTCTTCACCAATCTGCAGCGCGACCACCTTGATTTCCACAAGGACAGGGAAAGCTATTTTCAGGCGAAAGCCCGGCTCTTCGACCTGCTGGAGCGCTCGCCTAAGAACGAGAAATGCGCCGTGATCAACGCCGACGACGAGCGCGCCCCCTGGCTGATCAAACGCCTGAAGGGAAAAGTAAAGACCCTGACCTTCGGGATAGAGAACGGCGCCGATTTCAGGGCCGGCGGCGTGGAAGTGCTCGAGAGCATGACCCGCTTCACGCTGAAAGCCGGCGCGGAGGTCCTGCCCGTTAAACTTTCCCTGCTTGGCCGGCATAACATTTACAATGCGCTGGCGGCCATCGCCGCTGCCGCGGCAGGCGGGTACAACCTGCGGGCCGCTATCGACGGCGTCGAGGCCCTGGCCAATGTGCCGGGCCGCCTCGAAAGGGTGGACCTGGGGCAGCCCTTCACCGTCTTCGTCGACTACGCCCACACCGACGCCGCCCTCGAGAACGTCCTTTCGAACCTCAGGCTGATGCCTCACGGCAGGATAATCACGGTATTCGGCTGCGGCGGCGACAGGGACCGGACCAAGCGCGGCCCGATGGGCGCGGTAAGCTGCTCGCTGAGCGACCTCGCCATAGTCACCAGCGACAACCCGCGCACCGAGGATCCTGCGCAGATCTTCTCAGATATAGAAAAAGGCATAGCCGGGAAATTCGCTAATTACGAAATTATCCCCGACCGGAAGACCGCGATAGCCAAAGCCGTGGCCGCCGCGGAAAAGGGCGACATAATACTTATCGCCGGGAAAGGCCATGAAACCTACCAGGTACTGAAGGACAGGACCATACACTTCAGCGACACCGAAGAAGCCGCCGCGGCGATAAAGGAAAAGCAGGGCGCATGAACCTTCAAATTACACTCGGGCAGCTGGCGGAAGCGGTTAAAGGAAAGCTTGTAAAGGGCAAGCCCGAAACGCTTTTCAACACATTTATCACCGATACGCGCAAGCAGAAGGCGGGGGATTTTTTCTGGGCCCTCAAAGGCGCCTCCTACGACGCGAACGACTTCCTGACCACGGCCCTGCCCGGCGCCGGCGGGTTCCTGGCCAGGGAAGACGCGCTGGCGGCCCTGAAAGACCTGCCGCCCTCGGTTGTGGCGGTCAAGGACACTCTTAAAGCTCTGCAGGACCTGGCCGCCTGGCACAGGCAGCGCTTCGAAATACCCCTTACGGCGATAACAGGCTCGAACGGCAAGAGCACCACCAAAGAGATGCTGAAGAGCATTTTCTCGGCCGCCGGAGAGACCTGCTCTAACGCCGGGAACCTCAATAACCAGTTCGGCCTGCCGCTTTCGCTCCTTGAGCTTGCCCCAGCCCATAAGTTCGGGGTTTTCGAGCTGGGCGCTTCCCGGCGTGGCGACATAAAGGAGATAGGCGAAGTCGCGCGCCCCACCTGCGGGATAATAACCAATATCGGCCCGTCGCACCTTGAATATTTCGGCGACATGGAAACTATCTTCGAAACCAAGACGGAGCTCGCGGACTGCCTGGCGCCGGGGGGGGTACTCGTCTACAATTACGACGACCAGTATCTTTCGCGCCTGAACGGGCGGAAGTTCCCGAAGCTCACTTTCGGCAGAAGCCCCGAGGCGGACCTGCGCATACTTGAAGGGGAACGCCTGAAGCTGGAGTATGACGGCCGGATACATGAGATCGACCTGCCGCACGCCGGCGGACATAACTATTACAATGCGGCCGCGGCCGCCGGGGCCGCTTTAGCGGCCGGGCTGGACTTCACCGCCATACGCAAAGGACTTGAGAGCTACACCCCCCCGCCTATGCGCCTGCAGGAGCTTAAAATAAAAGGCGCGACGGTCATACTGGACGCCTACAATTCTAACCCGCAGTCAGTCGGTTCGGCTCTTAAGGCGATGCTTGGGAAGCCCAGGCCGCTTTACCTGATGCTTGGGGACATGAAGGAACTCGGCAAGCATTCAGCGCACTACCACACTGACCTCGGCGCGGCGCTGGCCCATATGGGCGCGGAGAAGGTCTTCCTGGCCGGGCCGGAAATGAAGGCCGCCGCCGGAGCTTACTGCAGGGCCGGGGGAAGCAGCATGGAATACGGGGAAAGCCTTGAAGACTGGCTGCCCGAGGCGCGCGAACTCATCTCCGCGGGAAAAGGCTCTTTCCTTATAAAAGCCTCCCGCTCGATGAAATTTGAAAGAATAGTAGAAGGCCTGTAGTTTTACATCCCGCTTATAAATCCCGAACTATGCTCATACCTAAATTATTTGACACTCTTAAGGATTATTCCGCCGAGAAATTCTCGAAAGACGCAACCGCCGGGCTCATCGTAGGCATAGTCTCCCTGCCGCTGGCCATAGCTTTCGCCATAGCCTCCGGGGCCACTCCCGACAAGGGGCTCTACACCGCCATCATCGCCGGGTTCATCATCTCCGCCTTCGGCGGCAGCCGCGTCCAGATAGGCGGGCCCACCGGGGCCTTCGTCATCATCGTCTACCGCATTATCCAGCAGTACGGCTATAACGGCCTGCTCCTCTCCACGATAATAGCCGGGATCATACTGGTGATCTTCGGCCTTTGCCAGTTGGGCTCCATAATAAAATTTATACCGTACTCCGTCATCACCGGCTTTACTTTCGGCATCGCCGTCCTTATTTTTATAGGGCAGATACCGGACTTCATGGGGCTGGCGCTCACTAATTTGCCCGCCGACGCGATCGAGAAAATGAGCATGATGGGCAGAAACCTGGACAAGTTCAACGTCTACGCCTTCGGCCTCGCCGCCTTCACCCTGCTGACCATCTGGCTGTCCGGTAAAGTGACCAAAAGGATCCCCGGCTCGCTGCTCGCCATCCTGCTGGCTTCGGCCGCCGCCTACTTCTTCGGTTTCCCTGTAGAAACGATCGGGTCCAGGTTCGGCCAGCTTCCGACCTCGCTTCCGCACCCGGCCCTGCCCGTCTTCGATTTTAACGCTATCAGGGGCCTGCTGAGCCCGGCCTTCACTATAGCGATGCTCGGGGCCATAGAGTCCCTGCTCTCCGCAGTGGTGGCCGACGGGATGATAGGCAGCCGCCACGATTCCAACATGGAACTGGTGGCGCAGGGCGCTGCGAATATAATCAGCCCGCTTTTCGGCGGGCTTCCGGCCACCGGCGCGATCGCCCGCACCGCGACGAACATAAAGAACGGCGGGCGCACCCCGGTCGCCGGCCTGATAAGCTCGTTTACCCTGCTCATGATAGTCCTGCTGCTGGGCGGCCTCGTGAGCCACATCCCGCTGGCCTGCCTGGCCGGGATACTGATGTCCGTAGCCTATCACATGAGCGAATGGCGCTCCGTACTTGCGACTGTCCGACTCTCGAGGGGGGCCGCGGCCGTAACCCTCGTCACCCTGGGGCTGACCATTCTTGTAAACCTCACCGTCGCCATAGAGATAGGCATGATACTCGCCACCATGGCCTTCATCAGAGGAATGAGCGCGGCCAGCAATGTCAAGATGATAAAGGCCCTCCAGGCGGAGGACGGGGGCGCGGAAACGGACTTTGACGAGGACGAAAAATTCTCCGCGCTCCTGCCGGAGAAAGCCATGCTTTACGAGATCAGCGGACCGATGTTCTTCGGCGCTATTTATAAATTCAAAGAGGCCCTTGAGGAAATAAGCCGCCCGCCGGCAGTGATCATCCTAAAGCTGACGCATGTCCCGTTCATAGACAGCACGGGCGTTAACGCGCTGAAAGAGGCCTTAAAAATTTTCGCGCGCTCCGGCACCAAATTCATTTTCTGCGGAGTTCAGCCCCAGGTAATGACCCGGCTTCTGCAGGGAGGGATCTCCGAAACCGTAGGCAGGGAAAGTTTTTATAAAGAGCTGAAAACGGCCGTTGACCATGCCCGCAAGCTTTGCTGAAGCGCGGCCGACCGGCATCGCTGCGGTCCGTATCACAGAGGGGGAATAAATGAAAGCGCTCTTCTTTTGCCTCATTTTAGGTTCGACACAGGGCGCTCACCTTTATGCCCAGGACCTGAGATGCGTCACCCGCTACAGGAACTCTATGGCCGGCCTGGTAGCCTATACCGACTGCGGCAGCCCGGATGAGATAGCTCCGTATTCCGACGGGATCTCCTGGTTCTACAATATGAGCAGGGTGGACAGGTTCTTTAAGCAGAAGATCTCCGGAAGCCCGGCCCCCGCGGGGAAAACGGCGCCCGCCGAGCTGAACCCGCAGAAAGCCAACCTTAACGTTCTGCAGCTGGAAACCAGCGAATTTTTCGTCTACTCCTCCAGCGGGCAGCAAAAAGCCCTTATCGACGCCTACTACAGCGCGATGACCGCGCCCGTGCATCTCGCCGCCAAGACCTCTCCGGAAGGCAAGGCTGAATTACGCCGCAACCTGGACCAGATGATCCCGAACCTAGCGGCGCTTAAGGACCTGCTTAAAGCCGCGCTGGCCTACGAGAGCTTAAGCTGGGGCATGTCTCCAGAGGAGTTTAAAAAGAGCGCAGCGGCCGTTACGGAGATCTCTCCGGGACGCTACTGGCTTTCGTCCGAGATCGGCGGCGTGCACGCCCTGTCGGAATTCCGTTTCCTGGACGGCAGGCTTGTTTCGGCGTGCCTGTCCTTCCCGCCTCCGGGCCTGGCCCAGGCAGAACTGGAGCAGCTCCGGCTCCTGGTAAGCGAGATCTATTCCTGGCCGGAGAGCTGCGCGAGCGACGGCGAGGCGAACAACTTAACCTGCGTATGGAAAGCCGCGGATACCGACATCGACACCTCCCTGGTAAAGAGAGGCGGCGCGGAAGAGGTCGCTATCACTCTCACCTCACGGAAACTTCTGGACGAGCTTTCCAAAAGCAAAAAAACAGCCGGCGGCCAGTGACGCCGCGGACGCTTTTATCGCCTGCCACCGGCCGTAAGGATTCTACTGTCAAAATGAGCGCATAAAACGATATAATTAGTCCTTAATTGCATATTGCAGGGAGCCCAAAATGAAACATATCTTCGCAAGAAAATCCCTTAAAAAACTTTTAGACGAGATGAAGGACGACAACCGCCTTAAAAGGGTGCTCGGACCTGTCACGCTGACCTCTCTCGGCGTAGGCGCGATAATCGGCGCCGGCATTTTCGTAGCTACGGGCGCGGCGGCGAAGGGCGTCGCGGGCCCTGCCCTGATGGTCTCCTACGCGCTGGCCGGCATCACCTGCATCTTCGCGGCGCTGTGCTACGCTGAATTCGCCTCGATGGCGCCGGTGGCCGGCTCGGCTTACACCTACGCCTACACCACCATGGGCGAGCTGTTCGCCTGGATAATCGGCTGGGACCTCGTCCTCGAATACGCCGTAGGTTCCGCGACGGTAGCCAACGGCTGGTCCGGCTATTTCCAGAGCGTCATGGCCAAGTTCGGCCTGGCCCTTCCGGAGTACCTTCAGAAAGCGCATTTCGCCTACGACAACGGCCATTTCGTGGTCACCAATTCCTGGGTAAACCTGCCGGCTATCTGCGTCGTGATCTGCGTCAGCCTTATCCTGATAAAGGGCATCAGCGAAAGCGCCAAATTCAACGCCGCGATGGTATTTCTCAAGCTGGCGGCCGTGCTCTTTGTCATCTGCGTCGGGGCTTTCTACATCCACCCCGCGAACTATACTCCGTTCGCTCCTTTCGGCTGGACCGGGATAGGCTTTTTCGGCAAACACATGTTCGGCCAGATGAACGCCGGCGGCGACCCGATCGGGATGATAGCGGGCTCGGCGATAATCTTCTTTGCCTACATCGGCTTCGACTCGGTCTCCACTCACGCCGAGGAGGCGATCAATCCCAAAAGGGACATCCCGATAGGAATAATAGCTTCCCTCGTCATCTGCACCGTGCTCTATATCGCCGTAGTCGGAGTCCTGACCGGCATGGTCCCGTTCGCCCAGCTCAGCAAGGACGCGGCGGTCGCCGACGCCTTCAAGCAGGCCGGCCTCCCCTGGGCCGAGTTCATCATAGCGGCGGCCGGCGTAGCCGGCATCACCTCGGTGCTCCTCGTCATGATGCTCAGCGGCCCCCGCGTCTTCCTGGCGATGGCGCGCGACGGGCTGATCCCGGCCAAGTTCTTCGCGGACGTGCACCCGAAATTCCGCACCCCCTGGAAAAGCACCATGGCCATAGGGGTTTTTGTCTGCATCCTGGCCGGCCTGCTGCCCATCGACGCCCTCCTGCACCTCACGAATATCGGCACGCTTTTCGCCTTCGTTATGGTCTGCGCCGCGGTTCTTATAATGAGGAAGATAGACCCGCACATAGAAAGGCCTTTCCGCTGCCCCTGGGTTCCGCTGATCCCTATGCTCGGGATCGCGACCTGCCTCCTTCTGATGACCTCCCTGCCCGCCGCGAACTGGTGGCGGCTTTTCGTCTGGCTCGCTCTCGGCCTGGTGATCTACTTCGCCTACAGCCGCAAGCACAGCTTCCTCGGCAGGGAACTCCGGGGGGAGAAAATTACCGACAGACCGGTGATACACGTCGAGGGGCATTAATAAGCGGACCCGTGACATTAAAAAAGATACGCGGCTCGGGCGGGAAGATAAATTCCGCCGGCTTGCTGTTCTGGAGCTCCGCGGCGCTGGCCGCGGGGCTTTCCGCTCTTCAGTTCAGCCGCTGCCCGGAAACCCTGGTTCAGAGCCTCGGCCCGTATTCAGACCGCGGGGAAATGATGCTGCACGCCGTGCGCGGGCTGGGAGTCGGCTACAGCATGCCGCTCATGAGCCTGCTGGCCGCGGCGCAGCAGCACCTGGGTTTTGACCCGGCCCTGCCCGCGCAGGTGGCGGGGCTGCTGGTCTGCCTGGCCTCCTACGCGATCGGGGCGCGCGGCGGCGGCCCGGCCCGCGGCATACTTTTCACCCTGGCGCCCCTGCTCGTGAACCTGCACCTCAAAACACAGCAGCTGGAGCAGGTCATCTACTCGCTCGCCCTGCTCAGCTTCCTGAACCTGGAGCTGCTCCGCCAGTCCTGCCGCGGCCTCCTCATTTCCGCGGCCGCCGGAGCTGCCGCCGGAGTAACCCTGCTGATCCGTTCGCCGCTTTTCCTTTTCCCGCCGCTGGCCGCCCTCTACAGGTTTTTAAGCGCTAAGGCCGGAAGCCGCAAACTGCTGCTCGGGTCCCTGCTCTTCCTTATCTGCGCCTACGCGCCGCTGGCGCCCTGGGCCCGCCTGAACCACAGTCTCTCCGGGAGGTTCAACCTTCTGGAGGAGGAGCGCCCGGCCGCCAATGTAATAACCGGCGCGATGGGCATGGTTTACACCATAGAGGGGGACGCCAGGGCCCTGGCCGGGCTTTCGCGCACGGAGAGCGTCTATCCATGGGCGATAAAGACGGTTCTGGCCAGCCCGGTAAAATACGTCTTCGCGGTGCTCAAGCGGGTATGGCAGGTCTTCCTGATGTTCCCGCTCCTTTTCCTCCTGGCCGGCTGCGGGCTTTTTTTAAGCCGCTCCGCGGAAACCCGGTTCCTGGCTTTTTTCTGCGGCTATTTTATTTCCATCCACTGCCTGCTTTCCGTCGAGGAGCGCTATTTCCAGCCACTCTGGTACGCACTGGCCCTTATCCCGGCCGCCGGCGCCTGGGAACTGCTTAAAAAAACCGGGCTGGCCGCTGAAAGGCCTTCCCGGGATTATTTGACCGCGCCTTTATTCCTGCTCACGGCGGCCCTGGCCGTATACGCGCTTGGCTTCGTATGGCGCTACCCGGCGGCCTCGAAACCCGGGCTTATAGCCCTGCTGCCTGAATTGAAGAGGCACCCGGCCGAGCCCTGGCTTTTAATGAAAAAAGGGGAGACGCTTCTTTCCTTCGACCTTACCGAGGAAGGGCTGGACGCTTTTTCACAGGCCTGCGCCGAGAGCGGCGGCACACGGCCGTGCTATATAACCGCAGTCCTCAGAGCCAATGAGCCGCCCGCTCCGCCAAAAGAGGCGGCCGGAGACTGGGACCTTCTTTTGGTCAAGATGCTGCGCGAGCTTGAGCTGGACCGTGACGCCGCGGCGGCGGAAACTTTCAAAGCCGCCCATGCGCTCTGGCTGGAGAGAAGCAATATGATAAAGGGCGGTTCGCCGGATCCGTCCGGGCCCGACCTGCGGCGCATTATCGAAACCAACAAAAGCTTCTGGGACGGTAATATTTATTCTGCCCTTTCATATTTCCCTCCGGAAGCCCGCGCGCGCATCATAAAGCGCCTGGCCGGGATAACCGGCCTTACCCCGGCGCTGAAAACCCTCGGGGCCGCCGCTGTGCGCTCGGCCGCCGGAGAAGAGGACACGCAGGGGTATGACGCCGCGCTGGCCTACGCCCGGGAACTAGTGAAAACCCCGTATTTCTCAAAGCCGGAAGCCGGCGCGCTGCCGCCGCGGCTCGACGCGCTGCTTTCCGCCCTGGCCGCGGCCGGAAAAAACGGAGCGGAGGCCGAGCTTCTCCTCAGGGCCGGACCTTCCGCCGGGAACCTCGTCGAGCTGTACCTTAATTCCTCCGACATGGACAGGCTGGCCCGGACAGCCCTCGGGATCTCCCGCAGAAGCCCCGGGAGCTGCCTCTACCCGCTGCTTAGGTACCTGGCCCTGAAAGGAAACCGGGCGGAGGAAGCCAAAGCCGCTTCGGCGCTTGCGCGGGCCTTCGACAATTCCCCGCTTTTCATGCTTGCGGCGGCGGAGGCGCTCGCGGCCTCGGGAGACGGGCGGGAAAAAGCGGCGGCCCTGGCGGCCTTCGCCGGGAAGTCGCCGCTTCTGACAGGTCCGGGCCGGGAGAAACTGGCGCTTCTTTACCAGGACCTGGGCCTTTACAAAGAAGCGATGGCTGAAACCCGCGCTTTGCTCGGCCGGGACCCGCGCAATCCCGTGCTCAGGAACAGCCTGGGTGTCCTCCTGCTTTTCCTCGGCCGCGAGAAAGAAGCCGAAGCCGCCTTCAAGCAGGCCCTGGCGGAGGACCGGGCGGCATATTCTCCGGCGCTAAGCCTCGCGGCGATCTACTCGCGCAGGGGGAATCCGTCGGAAAGCGCCTCATTTTACAGAAAAGCCCTTGAAAGCCCCGGGCTCCCCGCCGCGGAAAAGATCCGCGTACGGGAAGAACTTAAAAAGCTGGGACAGGCCCCCTGATTTTCAATGCCGCATAAAAAGATCTTCTTCGCCCTGTTTTCCGCTTTGCTGCTGGCGGGCCTGGCCCTGCGCGTGCACACGGTGGCCCGGATCCCTGGCCTTGCCGAGTACGACCCGCATTTCGAATACGCCGAAGAGGTCCGCGCGCATTACGCGGCCGTCGCGGCGGAGCCTTACACGGGCCTGCGGGAGAAGCTGGACGGCTATAATTTTTCCAAAAGCGTGCGCGGGTTCCAGAACCGGATGCGGTGGCATCCGCCAGTCTATTACCTGAGCTGCGCGCTGGCCGCCTCGCTTTATCCGGCCGATACGGCCCTCCCGGTAAAAATATTTTCGCTGCTCTGCAACCTCGCCGCGCTCTGGCTGCTTTTCCTGCTGCTGCGCCATTTTTACAAGGACGACTACGAGCTGACCTTCCCGGCGCTCTGCCTGCTCCTCTTCCTGCCGGGGCATATCTCTTTCGCCAATCTTGCCAACAACGACGTGCTGTTCGCGCCCGTCTGCCTTTTATTCCTGCTCCTTTCCCTGAAATTGGGGGAGGAGCCTCTGAGCCACGTAAGGGTAATTTACCTCAGCCTTCTCTGCTCGTTCCTGCTGCTAATAAAATACCCGGGCTTGGTCTGCTTTATCTACCTGCAGGCCGTACTGCTGGGCCTCCTTCTCCGGCACAGGCTGCCGCGGGCGCAGTACTTCCGCGCGGCCCTCGCGGCGTGCGGCATCCCGCTTGCGCTGGCCGGCTGGTATTACTGGACCAATTATTCCATCTGGGGAAACCCGCTCTATATGCCCGGCTACTCCAGCGTGCGGGAGCATGTTTACCTGAGCTTCCGCTTCATCGGCCTGCTTTACTCGCGGTTCAACGACTGGCATGAGTCCAGTTCAATCCTCACCGGTTTTTTTGCGTCCTTCTTTTCTTTCGACTGGATCAATACGGCGGCACGGGAGATAACACTGCGGAACGCCGTGTTCTGCCTCGCCCTGGCGCCTTTGTTGACCGCCTGCGCCGGGATCGTCTCGGGCGCGAAGAAAGAAAAGTTCCTGCCCCTGAACCTGTTCCTGCTTTTGTCGCTGCTGTCCACCGGGAGCTTCCTGTGGAAATTCAACTCGGGGGCCGGCCCGCTGAAAAGCTGCTATGTGATGTTCCTCGCGCCGCTGTACCCGGTCTATTTCGCGGAAGGGCTCAGGGCGCTGAGGGCCAGAAGCCGGACGGCATATTATTTCGGCCTTGCCGCAGTGCTCTCCCTGAGCGCCTCGGTAATAATTTACTATCGCGCTTTTTTTCTATAAGCCGAGCCCGTGACCCTGGCCGGCGAACGGAATTTCCGCGCTTTGGGACCCGCCTCCTCCCGCCGGCCGTACAAGGCGCCCAAAAAATAATAAAATGTAAGGACAAAGATAAACTCCGCGGTCCGGACGAATTTTTAGTTTTTCCCCAAGGAAACAATGCTTTACTACGCGCACTACTTAAAAGACTTCTTCAGCCCGCTGAACGTTTTCCAGTACATCACCTTCCGGGCCGGCGGGGCTGTTATGACTTCGTTCCTCCTGAGCCTGCTGTTCGGCCCCTGGCTCATCGCCAAGCTTCGCAGCTACAAGATAGGCCAGGTGCAGCGCACCGACGGCCCGCAGACCCACCTGGCCAAGCAGGGCACGACCACCATGGGCGGACTGCTCATCTTCCTGACGCTGGTAATTACCACCTGTCTCTGGGCCAGGATGGACAACCGGTTCATACTTCTGCTCCTGTTCACCACCGTGGTCCTGGCCTTCGCCGGCTGGCTGGACGACTACACCAAGCTGGTTAAAAAGAATCCTAAAGGAGCGTCTTCCGCCTTTAAATTCTCGCTGCAGATCTTCGCCGCGGTGTGCGTGGTAGGCTACCTGGCTACGAACCCGCCGAACCCGCAGTACGCCAACTGGCTCTCCATCCCCTACACCAAAGAGCTTTACATCAATCTCGGCTTCCTCTACGCGGCCCTCGCAATGCTGGTGATAATAGGCTCCTCCAACGCTGTCAACCTTACCGACGGCCTCGACGGGCTCGCGGCCGGCTCGATCGTTTTTACGGCCCTGACCTTCGCCATCCTGGCCTATTCGGCCGGCAATGTAAAAGTGGCCTCGTACCTTAAGATCATTTACGTCGACGGAGCCGGCGAGATGGCGGTCTTTTTAGCGGCCATGATCGGGTCCTGCCTCGGCTTCCTCTGGTACAACGCCTACCCGGCCGAGGTCTTCATGGGCGATACCAGCTCCCTGTTCCTCGGCGGCGCAATAGGCACCGCCGCCATAGCCACCAAACAGGAGCTGCTTCTGCCGGTGGCGGGGGGGATCTTCCTGCTTGAAACGCTTTCGGTGATACTGCAGATGGGCTCCTTCAAACTTCGCAACAAGAAGCGCCTCTTCCTAATGGCGCCCATACACCACCACTTCGAGCTTAAGGGGATAGCCGAATCCAAGGTGACGGTCCGGTTCTGGATAGTCGGCATCATGCTTGCGCTGACCGCGCTGGCTTCGCTGAAGATCCGCTAGGCCCGCCCGGACCGGCTAAGCATATGTTCAATCCAGAAATTTTCAAAGGCAAAAGAGCGCTGGTGATAGGCGCCGGAAAATCCGGCGCGGCCTGCGCCAATTTGCTCGCCTCCAAAGGCTTCGCGGTCCTGCTCACCGAGGAGAAAGAAGCCGGCGCCGTCAAAGAAAAGCTTAAAGGACTGGCGCGCTCCGTAGAGGTAGAAACGGGCGGGCACGGTAAAGGGGTTTTCAGCTGCGGCTTCGCCGTAAAAAGCCCGGGGATGTCCCATACCAACCCGCTCATAGCGGCCCTGAAGAAAAAGAAAATTCCCGTTTTCAGCGAAATAGAGATCGCCCTCGCCTTCTCCGGAGCCGGCAAACTGCTGGCCGTAACCGGGACCAACGGCAAAACCACGACCACGGTGCTGCTTGGCGAAATAATGAACGCCGCGCTCTCCGCCTCGGGCGGGCGCGCCCTGGTCTGCGGCAATGTCGGCATTCCAGCGGCGGAAGCGGCCCCGAAAGCCCGGGCCCGCGACGCGGTAGTCATGGAAGTTTCCAGCTACCAGCTCGAGGACAGCGCCTATCTCAAACCGGACGCCGCCTGCGTTCTGAACATCACCCCGGACCACCTCGACCACCACGGCAGCATGGCGGCTTACGTGAAGGCCAAGGAGAAAGTATTTAAATTCCAGGACCCGGCGGCCTGCTGCGTTTTCAACTACGAGGACGTCTTTTGCCGCCGCCTCGCAAAAACCTGCCCGTCAAAGGTCTTGTTCTTTTCCTCGAAGCGCGCCGGCGGGAGACTGTCCGCCTGGGCCGCGGGAGGAAAGATAATTTTTAAAGCGGGCGCGGTCGTCTTCGCCGCCAGGCCGCCAGGCCTCCCCGGCGCCCACAACCTGGAGAACGCAATGTGCGCCGGGCTGATGGCCCTGCACTGCGGGGCGAAGCCCGCCGTAATAAGAAAAGCTTTCGCGGCTTTCCGCGGCGTCGAGCACCGCATAGAGCCGGCCGGGAAGATCGGCGGCGTTTCATTTATAAACGACTCTAAGGCTACCAACGTTGATTCTACCCTGGTGGCGCTGAAGGCGCTCGGGCGGGGAAAGAACACCTGGCTTATACTGGGCGGCCTGGACAAGGGCAGCCCTTACGCGCCGCTGCTGCCGCTTATCCGCAAACACGTGAAGGCCGTCCTGACCATCGGCGCCGCCGCGCCGAAGATAGAAAAGGAGCTGGCCGGCAGCTGCCCCCTGATAAGCTCCGTCACGATGGAAAAAGCCTGCCGCGCGATACTGAAAATGGCGGCAACCGGCGACATCGCCCTATTCTCTCCGGCCTGCGCCTCCTTCGACCAGTTCAAGGACTTCGAGGACCGCGGCCGCAAATTCAAAACCTTCATCAGGACCCTCCTTTAATGGATTACGCCTCCACGCGGCACAAGCCGACCTTCAACACTATACAGAACCGCAGCCTGCGGTTCATGGACTACCCGCTCTTCTTCGTGGTCATCATCCTGCTGATGATAGGCCTGGTCTCGCTCTTCTCTGCAAGCGCGCTCTACTCTACGAACGAAGGTTTTGACACTCTCTACTACACTAAAAAGCAGGCTTTGTTCATCCTCACGGGCTTCGGACTGATGGCCCTGGCCGCCCGCGCAAACCTTGAGCGCATCCGCCCCTATATCAAGCCGGCGCTGATCGTTACCGCCGTGCTGCTGGTGGTAACCCTGTTCATGCCGAAGGTAGCCGGCGCGCGCCGCTGGATACCTCTGGGCTTTATGAAGCTCCAGACCAGCGAGTTCGCCAAGATAGTAGTGATGCTCTACCTGGCCGACTTCTTCGACCGCAATATGAGCCGCATCAAGGAGAACTGGAAGGAACTGCTCAAGCCGCTTGTAACCTGCCTGGTCATCATGGGCCTGATAGCCGCCGGCCCCGACCTGGGCATCCCCGCGCTGATCTTCGGAGTAGCCCTGTTCATGGCGGGGGCCGCCGGCGTGCCTCTTAAGTTCACGCTTGCCCCGGTCCTTGCCGCGATCCCGGTAGTGATAGCGGAGTTTATCCTGCACCCTTACCGCATAGAGCGCGTCAGGGCCATGCTTTCGCCCTGGGAGCACGCAAAGGGAAGCGGCTACCAGCTGGTGCAGGCGATGCTGGCCGTCGGCTCGGGCGGCTGGTTCGGAAAAGGCATCGGCGCCTCCAAGCTGAAGCTGATGTACCTGCCCGTTCCGCACACGGATTTTATCTTCTCCGTCGTGGCCGAGGAGCTGGGCCTCGTGGGGGGACTCTTCATCACCGGGCTCTTCACCGCCTTCCTGCTGAAGGGGGCCCGGGTGGCGCGCAACGCTCCCAGCCTCTACACCGCGCTGGCGGCCCTCGGCCTCACCCTGCTCATCTCCCTGCAGGCCTTCTACAATATTGGTATGAACATCGGCATCCTGCCGACCAAAGGCATCGCTCTGCCTTTCTTCTCATACGGCGGCTCCTCCATCTGGGCGTCGATGATCATGGTGGGGATAATACTCAATATCTCGGCGCACAGGAGCGGACAGAAATGGTAGAAAAAAAACGGGCGCTCATAGCCTCCGGCGGCACCGGCGGACATTTCTACCCCGGCTTCGCGCTGGCGGTCGAGCTGCGCAAGCGCGGGTGGCAGACCCTTTTCCTGGTCAAGAAGGAAGATCTCTCGCGCCCCGCCCTGGAAGAGGCCGACCTCCCTTACGCCGAGCTGGATATGGTCTCCCTGCCGCGCAGCCTGAACCCATTCGCCCACGCGGCTTTCTTCTTCAGGTTCCTGAATTCGCTGGCTCTGGCCTTCAGGGTAATGAAAGATTTCAAACCTGACGCCGTGATAGGTACTGGCAGCTACGTGGCCTTCCCCGCCCTCCTGGCGGCGCGCCTGGCCGGGGTTCCGGTCTACCTGCACGAATCGAACGCCAAGCTGGGCCTCGGCAATTACCTGGCCGGTTTTTTCTGCCGCAGGGCCGCGCTCGGCCTGCCGATGCGGCATAATCCTTTCGCAGGCAAATCGGCGCTGACCGGCACGCCGATAAGGGAAGCCTTCCGCGCCATGCCGGCGCGGGCCGCCGCGCGAAGAGCGCTGGACCTCGACCCGGACAAATTCACGGCGCTGGTCTTCGGCGGGAGCCAGGGGGCCCGACGCCTCAACGCCGCCTTTATCAGCGCCGCCAAGGCCATGAAAGGGGACCTGCAGTCGGTGCACCTTACTGGCGGGAAGAATTTCGAAACGGTGAAGGCGGACTACGCCGCGGCCGGCCTGGAGAATTCTCCGGGCCTGCAGGTTTTCGACTACCGGGAAGACATGCCCGCCCTTTACGCCGCCGCCGACCTTGTCATCTCACGCTCGGGCGCCAGCACGGTGGCCGAGCTGGTCCAGCTCAGAAAGCCGGCCATCCTTGTACCGCTGCCCTCTTCGGCCGGCGGGCACCAGAAAGAGAACGCGCTGGCCCTCTCCGGGAGCGGCGCCGCTCTTTGCCTTGAAGAAAGCCCGGACTTCGACGCGGAGCTCGCCGCGGCGATCAGGAACTTCATGGAAAACCCCGACAAGGTGGCCGAGATGGCCTCCAGGCTGGAGACTTCCGGGATCCCCCGCGGCCTCGGGGCAGCGGCCCTGCTAGCCGCCCTTATAGAGAAGGGCGGATAAAGCCGGGCAGCACGACTTAACCGCGTGCCGGCGTTCTGCTCCTTCCTTAATATATACAGCTTCCTCCTCTCCTGCTGATAAAACCTAGAAGCATTGCCCAAAGGACCTATATTTAATTAGGTCCTTTGACCGTTAGGGCCTGGGCCCGGCACCTATTGACATTCGTCAACCCGTGCTGTATAACATAGCGGAAGATAACGCTGCAGTCACCGGAGGAGTTATGAAGAACCTTGTAAAAACAACCCTGAGCGCGGCGGCGGCCCTGCTGATACTGCCTTTACTCTCCTACTCTGAAGAGGCCAAAAGCATTTACGGCGCGGACGACCGCCTGGAATACTTTTCCGCTTCCCAGGACATGAAGACCCTTTCCGATTCGGTAGTTTCCCTGTGGAAAGCCGATTCCGTTGAGACCCTCAACCCCGGGGGCGTTAAGCTCAAGACCATGAACTTCGGCGACCGCCTCAATCTCTGCCCCGGCGAGAAGTTCCGCGAGCAGCCTATCGGCGCTTTCTGCTCCGGCTCCCTGGTGGGCCCGGACCTGGTAATGACCGCCGGCCACTGCATAAAGGACGCGGACGGTTGCGCGGCCGCGAGGATCGTATTCGGCTACTCCGTGAGAAGCGAGGGCGGCGAAGCCATAACCGCCATGCCCGCTTCTGAAGTATACAGCTGCTCCAAGATAATCAAGCGCTTCCTCGGAGGCGAGCCGGGCTCAGCCAACCCCACCGGCCAGGCTCTCGGCCCGGACTTCGCGCTGATCCAGCTTGACCGCAAGGTAACCGGCCACAAGCCCCTTGCTATCAACAGGTCGGCCAACCTCAAGAAAGGCGACGGGATCACCGTGATCGGCCACCCCGTGGGCCTGCCTCTCAAGGTAGCCGGCGGCGCCACCGTGCGCGACTTCTCCAAGATCGGCTACTTCGTGGCTGACCTCGACACTTTCGGCGGCAACTCCGGCTCGCCCGTGTTCAACACCAGGACCAAGAAGATCGAAGGCATTTTGGTCCGCGGCGACGAGGACTTCGCGGACAGCCCCGCGGGCTGCACCACGATGGCCACCTACGAGCAGACCGGCGGCCGCGGCGAGGACGTGACCAAGATCTCGGCCCTCTCGGCCTCCATCCCGAAGCTGCCGGGCGAAAAGGCCAATAAAGACGCCGGCGAGGAAGGGGTAGAAGTGCGGCAGATGGATTCAAGCGCCATAGGCGCGGGCGATATCGCCCCGTCGAGGGTAATAAGCTTCGACTAAAACCGGTCCGGCTTAAGAAGACGCGCCCGGGGCCTTCCCCGGGCGTGTTTTTTCTGCCTCTTGCGCGGACCGGCTTAAATAATTACAATAACCAGGTAGTCAGGCGCAGCGAACATAAACTCTGTGTAATCCGGGGGATCGGCCCCGGGGTGAAACGCGACCCCGCCTTAACGGGGTGTACCCACGGGAAAACGAGAAGGCATAGCCTTTCGCTTTCCCGTTTTTGTTTTCCCGGCGCGCTAAAAGCACTAAGGAGAATAAAAGGCATGGAACTCAAGACCCTCGCGTTAACCGTACTTATGTGTCCCGCCGCGGCCGCAGCCGCGGAAACCTGGTTCGTCACGGACCTGGAATATTTCATGAAAAGCGCCGCCCGGGTAGAGGTCCCCGCCCCGTCCAGGTCCCATAACGGGAATAAGTACTTCAGCCGGGACTGCGCCAGCCTCGAGCTCGGCGCCGGCGAGGGGGACGTAGAGTCGGAGAAGGCGGAATTATACAGCCAGGAGTTCATAGAAGAGTGCAAGCCCCTGCCGCCTAAATCGAGCACTGCTACAGCAGGCCGCTCCGGGAATGGAGCAGGGGAGCGAAACTTCTTGCGAAGCCCCGCGAGATCCCCCCGGGAAAAAAGGAGGTTTTTGAGGTCTGCCTGGAGGGGGAGAACCTGGAACTTAAACCGCTTTCAGTTTTTTATATTTACAAGGCGGTAAGAGAAGGCGGGGAGGACGCGGCGTTCATACTTACGCCCTTAAGCGCCGCCCCTCCTGAAGAAACCAGGCCCGCCCGCCGGCCGGTCAAACCGTAAGTTCTCTACGGCCCGTGTTAGGGCTTGACGGAGGCGCGTCCCGCGGATAGCGGTGTGACGGCATATACGCAAGTATTGTATCCTTATATCAGCTATGAAACGCCTCGCTATTTTCTCGATCTGCGCCGCGGCGCTGCTGCAGGCCGGCTGTTCCTCCGTCACCGGCCGCCTGCTGGCGGACGACCCGCTCGTAAGGTCGGAGGCGATAGAAGCCGTGGCTAAATCCGGCGAGAAGTCAAAAAATAAAGCGGTCGCGCGTCTCAAGAAGATCCTGAAAAATAAAGATTCCCCGGACAGGGCCCGCGCCGCCGCCGCGATCGAGGACCTCGGGCCCGCCGCGGCCGGCGCGATCCCGGAACTGATAGCGGCGCTCAACGACGCGGACACGGACGTAGCAGACTCCGCCGACAGGGCTCTTAAAAGGCTGGACGCGGCCACACCCGCTCTTGCAGCGGCCCTCATTACCACAGATCCCGCCCTCCGCTCCAAAGTAAGCCAGGCGCTTATCTACAAAGGGGCCGCGGCAGTGCCCGTGCTGATAAAGAATTTCGAAAAGGGGAAAAAGGAATTGGCCCTGTGGTCGGCGGCCGTACTTGGCCAGATGGGTCCGGCGGCTGAAAGCGCTGTCCCGGCCCTGGCGCGCGCGGCCATAAGTAATGACCCGGCGGTGGCAGGACAAGCCTCCGCGGCACTGTCCGCGGTCGGCGCCCCGGCGGGGCTCTGGCTGGCCGCGGCCTTAAGATCCGCTAACCCTTCTTCGCGCGCCGGGGCGTCGAAGGTCCTCTCTTCGATGACCCCCCCGCCGGCGGAGGCAGCTGAAGCTCTTATAGGCGCGCTTGAAGACGCCGACGAAAAAGTGCGCGGCCAGGCGGCCATGGCCCTCGCCTCCTATCCTCCCGCCTCCTATAGTTCCCTGCCAAAGAATCTTGCCGCCGCGCTCGAAAAAGCGGCCGGCGGGACCGACGCCGCCGCCGGCTGGGCAAAGACCGCCATCGCTAAAGCGGCCCCCGCGGCTCCGGCTCCAAAGGCGAACGATACGGCCGCTCTGACGGCCGCGCTTAGAAGCCCGGACCAGGAAGCCAGGATCACGGCAGCCGCCGCGCTGGGCGCCATGGGGCCGGCAGCCTTCGAGGCTGTGCCGGATTTATGGATCGCTTTCAAGTCGAAGGACTGCCGCCAGCGCTCTGCCGCCGCCGGAGCCCTGATCCGGATAAATCCGCGCCTTAAAAAATACGGGGCTTTGTCCCGCGCGCTGGACAAGGTCTGTCCCGGGAAAAAGGCCAGGCGCCAGAACCTCCCCGGGCCGGCCGCGCCGGCGCCGGTTAAACCCGCCAAGGCACAGCCGCCTTCTCATCCATAAATCGCTCCGGGCCGGCAGTTTATATTTTTTGATATACTTGACTGCGGCGGGGCAACATAATATTTACGCGGTATTTACGAGAACCTATTCCGGCACTGGAGGATCAATGAGCAGGAGCATGGAGCTAATAACCGTGGTGGTGCAGCGCAAGGACGGGCAGCGGGCCATAGACGCGGCGCTTAAATCCGGCGCGCCCGGCGTTACCAGCTTTTACGGCCGCGGCACCGGCGTGAGGCAGAAACTGAGCGTTTTCGGGATGTTCATCGAAGCCGAGAAGCAGGTGATACTGATAGCCGCGACGAAGGAAACCGCGGACAAGATACTCGACGGGATAGTAAAGGAAGTCGAGCTGGATAAACCCGGCCGGGGTTTCGCCTATGTGCAGACCATCGGCAGGGTCGTGGGCTTCTACGAGGGAGAAGATGTTAAAGAACCTGCTTAAACTTCTTCTGCTGGGCGCCCTGTCGGCGGGCGCCTCCAGCCTTCCTAATATGCTGGGGGGGATCTCCGGGCTGCCCGCTGCCGGAATACCGGGGCTGCCCGCGGCCGGGGCATCCGACGAAAGCTCGCGTGAGATGGGCCGCGAATTAGCCGACCTACAGAACACCGTGGCCGAGCTTAAATCGCTGGGCAACCCGCAGCCGAGGTCGGCGGCGGGGCTTTCCGACGAGGAGCGCGGGCTGATGCGCGACGCCGCCCCGAAGCTGCAGTTCAAGTCCAACGAACTTACCAGGCAGCTGGGCCTGGCCGGCGGGAGCGGCGCCGCCTCTCCGCGCGGAATGGCGCTTCCGGGAGCGGCCGGTAAAATAATGAACCGGCTCAAGACGCGGGAGCCCGCAAAATTCCAGAGCTTTTCATCCTTCCGGTCGGATCTGCTGACTTTCTACGGCCAGCACCAGGCGGCGATGGCCTACGCTCTCTGGTTCATCCCCTCGGCGCTGGTCGTGTTTTCTTTCCTCCTTTTTCTGTGGAAGAAGTACACGCTCAGCATGATGCTGACTGGCGTGATCTTCGCCCTGGCCAGCTTCCTGATCTGGGCGCTTTCGGCGGCGGTAGGACTTTCGACCCTGCTTACGAAGCAAAGCCTGCTGGCCGTCCTGCCCCGCGAACTCTGGCTGTCGCCCGTAGTTTTCCTCGTAGTCTCCGCCGGGCTTCTGCGCCTGGCGGACGAGAACTATCCCTTCTGGAACAAGACCATAAAGACTCTGTTCACCCCGATAGCGGTCTCCTGCATTTCCGCCGGCTGGCTGCGCGGCGCCGTTTTCCTGAAAGGGCTGGCCGGTTCCGCCGCCGCCCTCAGGACATAAAGGAAGAAAGCCGATGAACCTTAAGAGCCGGCCGCTTACCTCGGAATTCCTCGCCGCTTTTTTCCTGGTGGGCGTGCCGCATTGGCTGACGCCTTACAATAAAACCAGCACGGCCGGCGTAATTATCGGCGGCGCGATCATCGCCGCCGTAGCCGCTGTCGCGCGCCTGCGCATACCGGCCGCCAGGTTTTCCGGCATAACCAGGGCGGCCGCCCTGGCCATGCCGGCCGCCGCCCTTGTCCGCGTGATCGTAGAGACGACCATGGTGGACCCCACCTCCCACAACCTCTGGCCCTTCGAAATAGGCGCGGCCATGCTGCTCGGCTACGCAGGCGCCATCCCCGGCGCCCTGATAGGCGTCCTTATCTCCCGGTTTAAAGCCAAACAATGAGCGGAGGTCTGAAATATGAAAAGATCATTTCCCCTGTCCAAGGTTTACAGCCTGCTAGAGTCCGGGCCGGTCGTCATGGTGAGCACCGCGCTGAAAGGGCGCAATAATATAATGACCATGTCCTGGCATACCATGATAGATTTCAACCCGCCGCTGGTGGGCTGCGTGATCAGCGACCGGAACTATACTTTCGGCATCGTTAAAAAGACCAGGGAATGCGTCATCAATATCCCGACGCTGGAAATAGCTAAGAAAGCCGTGGCCTGCGGGAATGTCTCCGGAGCCAGGGCGGACAAGTTCAAGGAATTCGGACTGACCCCGGAAAAAGCCTCTACGGTCAAAGCCCCGCTGATAAAAGAATGCTACGCCAGCCTGGAATGCGAACTGGCCGACGCGCGCATGGCGGGAAAATACAATTTATTTGTATTCAAGGTGCGGAAGGCCTGGGTCGATACTTCAAAGAAGAACCCCAGAACCATACACCATCGCGGCGGCGAAGACTTTATCGTGGCCGGCAAGCCGGTAAAGCTGAAGTCCCGGATGGCGTAAAAATAACAGGCCGCTCAAAAAGCGGCCTGTTATTTTTTCCGGTTTTATTTGCTCAGCCTTCCCTGCGCACGGTCTCGTGGGAAAAGGCCGGCAGGCAGATGGCTATGTATTCGGCGCCCTCCGGCTCGGGGGTGGAATAGCGCACCCGCTCGCCCGGCTCCACCGTTATAGCCTGGCCGGCCCTGACCTCGAAAGTCTCCGACGGCGTCTCTACCCTGAGCATCCCTTTCAGGACCAGGGTGTATTCCGAGAAGCGGGGGGCCTGCGGCGGTTCCTCCCAGCCGGCGGGACTCACCATGCGGGCAACGCTTATCGTCGTATTCGCGGTATTGACCCGTCCTATGAATTCTTCTATAACCTTCGGCTTATTACCGGCCGCTTTCACTATGCTCGGCTTTTCTATAAATACAGCCATGGTCCCTCCCGTACGAATCTCTTAGCGGTAATTTTACTAAAACCGGCGCCGCCCGCCATAGAAAAAATGGCCTTCCGCCTATTTACTATAATAGAAGGATGAAAACTGTGAACAACATGTCAGACACCTTCCAGCTCCGCCGCCCGGCAGGGGCGACAGTATGATGGCCAACGCTTTTACGAAGAACCTCTACACTACGCGCAGGACCAAGGTGGTCTGCACCATAGGCCCGGCCTCCGAGAGCGAAACCTGCATACGGGACCTCATAAAAGAGGGGATGAACGTCGCCAGGCTGAACTTTTCCCACTGCAGCTATGACGAAGCCCTCAACAGGATCCGCGTCCTGCGGGCGGTGCGCAAAGAAATGGATGTGCCGCTGGCCATCATGCTTGACACCAAAGGGCCGGAAGTCAGGCTGTTCGGCTACAATAAGCCCGTGGCAATATCCAAAGGGGAAACCCTTTATGTCGAGAGCACGGAGAAACAGCCGGAGGAGATCACCTGCCTCCCGCCGGAGAAGCGCCATTTTTACACCAATCTGCCCCGGATAGACAGGCTCTGCCGGGTAGGAACCCGCGTCCTGCTGCAGGACGGCTTTATAGAGCTGGAAGTCTCCCGGCTTCACGGAGAATGGCCCGGGGCGGTCAGCCTGCGGGTACTTAACGAAGGGAAACTTAAGGACAAAGCGCACCTCGCCATCCCCGGGGTGCACTACCCCATCCCGTTCCTCTCGGAAAAAGATAAAAAAGATATAGCCTTCGCCGTAGATAACGGCTTCGAATACATAGCCCTGTCCTTCGTCCGGACCGCCAGCGACATCACGGACGTGCGCGGTATCATCCGAGCCGCCAGGGCCGATTCGCCTATAAAGCTGATCGCCAAGATAGAGGACAAGCAGGCCCTGGCCAACCTTGACGAAATTATCCGGGATTCGGACGGCATCATGGTAGCGCGCGGCGACCTGGGCATAGAACTGCCTATTGAAGAGCTGCCCGGCATGCAGAAGACCATTATCAACCATTGCTATATGGCCGGCAAGCCCGTGATAGTCGCGACGCAGATGCTCGAGTCCATGACGGAAATGCCATATCCCACCCGCGCGGAAGTAACCGACATCGCCAACGCGGTGCTTGAGCTGACCTCTTCAGTGATGCTTTCAGGCGAGACCGCCAAGGGCGCGCACCCGAAGCGCGTAGTGAATATGATGGGGCGGATAATAGACCGCACCGAATCGGGCATAGACTACCACACGCTCGCTCGCATCACGCACGACTATGTCAACCACGACGAGATCACCAATATCATGGCCTACAGCGTGGTAAACACGGCCCACGACTGGAACGCCAAAGGCATCGCTGTGATAACCGCAAGCGGCATCGGGGCCAGGGCCCTGTCCAAGTTCCGCCCCGGCGTGCCCATCTACGCCTTCACCCACCACGAGACGCTTTACCACCAGCTCGCTCTTAACTGGGGGGTAGTTCCCTTCCTGATAGAGGACCCGGAAAACCTCCGCTTCAGCGACGTGGCCGGAAAAATAATAGACCTCCTGCTTAAGAGGGGGGCGATAGAGAACGGCGAGAAGCTGATCTTCATGGCCTCAAGCCCCCTGGGGAAGCGCCGCCCCACCAACACTATCCGCTGTGAAGTAGTGGGAGACACGACCTTCCACGAAGCGACCTGAAGCGCCGCTTATAAGCCCAAAAAGCGGGGCGGGCCCGATGGCCCGCCCTCTGCATGGGTCTCAACTGTACTTCGCTCATCCCAGGGGAGAGACCCCTTCCCCGAATATAGTTTAACTCCGGAAATTGCGAATTTCAATAGCCCGTTGGGTGTATCCGCATTATTTAAAAGGCCGGGATTCCGGCGATATTTAAATAAAGTAAAATATGGCATGCCGGAAGAGAGATCCAGAGAGCCGCAGGAAGACTTTGACCTGCTGGCTCAATTCAAAGCGGGCAGCGAGGACGCTTTCACCCGGCTGGTAGAAAAGCATTCCGGCACGCTGATAAATTTCCTCCACCGCTACACCCGGAACCAAAGCACCAGCGAAGACATAGCCCAGGAAGCTTTCCTGCGCCTTTACAGGGCCGCCGCCGACCTGGAGCCGGGGAGCGCAAAACTCTCCACCATCCTGTACAAAATAGCCTATAACCTGGCGGTGGACTACGCCCGCAAGAGCAAAAGCCGCTCGGATAAAGCTCCCACGTCCAGCCTCGACTCTCCGTCGGCCGGTCACGGCGAGCCGGCCGCCGGCCGGGCGGCAACCCCCGACGCTATCTATGAAGCGAACCTCAGGAACGAAGAGATAGCCGCGGCGCTGGCGGAGCTGCCGGACGCGCAGCGGCTCGCCATCATCCTGAGGGTCTATGAAGACCGCTCCTACGCCGAGATAGCGGAGATAATGGACCTTTCCGCCGCCTCCGTAGAATCCCTTCTTTTCCGCGCCCGCCAGGGCCTTTCGAAAAAACTTAAATAGGGACCGCAAGTTTTCCGCGGTTTTTACGTTAAATAGCTTAAGAGGCAAACCTTATGCTATTCAAATCCTGTACCGAAGTCGGCCAAAAACTCTCCGCTTATATGGACGGGGAGCTCTCGCCCGAAGACCGGGCCGGCCTTAAAGCCCATCTCGACAAATGCCCGGCCTGCTCGGCGGAACTTCTCAGCTATTCAGCGGTCGACAGCGGGATGAGGCTGCTGCCGCCCGTAGCGCCCAATCCTTTTTTCGCCGCTAAGGTCGCGGCGGCGGCACGCTCCCATAGCGGGGAAATCGTTTCTTTCCGGCGCTTCCTCCGCCTGCCGGTGCCCGCGATGGCGCTGATGGTCTCCTTCATCCTTATCAACCTCTTCACCTTCGCCTTCAATATCAACGCGATGGAGAACGGCCCTCGGCGGGAACTTGCCCGCAAAGTCGTGGCGCAGCTGGTCAGGCCGGCCAGCATAATAAATCCCGTAGCGATCGCGCGCCTCTGCGGCGAGTGCAATAAATATATGTGCCTGTGCATGCACGAAGCCGGCAAAAAGAGCCTGTGTCCCTGCAAGGACTGCGAAATGGAGAAGATGCAGCAGCCCGGGAAGCCCGAGGCTATGAAGAATATGGAGGAACATCATGTCCACTAAACTGGCAATAGCGGCCCTTACGATGGCCGCGCTCTCTTTCGTTCATTTATTCGGCGTGGAAAAAGCCGGCATGGCCGTGGCCTTCGGAACGATGGCCCTTAAGGACCCTTCGCTCACCCCGCATGGACAGAAACTTGCAATGGCCGCTATCATAACCGGCCTCGCCTACCTGGCGGTGGTGGCGGGCGTTTTCATCTTCCATATGCCCATGCTTAACGAACTGGCTTCGCATCTGGCAAAATAATCATGAACAAACTGGCCGCGGGCTTCCTGATTTTAGCGCTGAGCCCCGCCGTAATGGCGGAGGAGGCCGCGCGCCTTAATCTCAAGAGCTACCTGGCCGAAGTGCGCACCGGCAACCCTGAAATAGCCGCCGCGACAGCATTGTCGAAAGTTTACTCCGCCAAGGTCAGCCAGTCCTGGCTGCCGATGGACCCTACCCTGGAGTTCGAGCGGATGTACGCTGCCGGCGCCCTCGGCGGCGGCGCGGCGGAGCGCAATATAATGATCCGGCAGGAATTCCGGAACCCCTGGAAAATGCGCCTCCAGAGAAAGGCCGCGGACGCGGAGAGCGGCTATTTCGGGGCGCAGAAGAACGACAGGGTCAACCGCACTCTGGCCGAGGCAAGAGCCGCCTACTACGAATACGCCCTGGCCTGGCAGTATGAACGAATTTACGCTGAAAATATGGAGCTGGCCAAGAAACTGTCCAAGATAGCGGAAACCCGCTACTCCATAAGCCAGGGCTCGCAAAGCGACGCTATAAAAGCCCAGGTGGAGCTTTCGAAAGCGATGAACATGCTCATCACGGCGCAGCAGGAGAAGGAAACGGCCGGGGCCCGCGTCAACAACCTGCGCGGAAAGGATCCCGAGGAGCCGCTTGCCGAACCGGAAGCCTTCGACGCTTCCGCGGCGCCCGCGGATTATAAAGCTCTGGCGGCGGCGGTTACGGCGAAGAACCCGGGCCTGCAGGCGATGGCCGCCCGCCGGAGAGCTTCTGAAAATAAATTAGCGCTGGCCCGGGCCGAATACGCGCCGGATTTCATGCTGAGCTGGCGCCGCCGCGGCTCCAAAGACGCGGCGATGGACGGGACCTATGACGTCTCGCTCGGGCTCACCTTGCCGCTCTGGTTCAGCAAGCAGGGAGATATGAACAAGGAAGCCCGCGCCGAGCGGGACATGAGCGCCGCCGAATTCGAAGCCGCGAAGAACGCGGTGCTCCTGGAGCTGAAGGAAATCACCGTGAAGCTGGACTATTACCGCCGGCTGAAAGACCTCTACGGCGGCACGGTGCTGTCGCAGGCGGAGCTTTCGCTGAAGGCTTCGGAGGCCGCCTACCAGTCCGGCGAATCCGATTTTATGGACCTCATGGACGCGAACCGCACTTTGATCGAGACCAAGCGGGAATATTACGAATACGCCGCCGCCTACGCTTCCTGGCTGGCCCGCCTCGGCAGTTTGACAGGAGAAAGTTTATGAACAGGAAAGCATTTATCTCCGGCATAATAGCCCTGGCCCTCCTTGGGGGGGGGCTAGCCTCCTACCGGCATTTCCACTCCGGGCACGGAGCGCAGGCCCAGGCCGGAATTTACTACTGCCCGATGCACCCGGATTACACTTCGGACAGGCCCGGGGACTGCCCAATCTGCGGGATGCACCTGGTCAAGAAAGAAAGAACGGCGCCGGCAGAGCGTAAAGTCAGGTTCTACAGGAACCCGATGAACCCCGCCGTCACCTCTAAAGTTCCGATGAAGGACGAGATGGGCATGGACTATCTCCCGGTTTATGAAGAGGAGGCCGGAAAGGCTTCGGTGGCCGGCCGCGGAACGGTCTCGCTTACTCCCGAAAAACAGAGGATGATAGGGCTTAAAACAGAAAAAGCGGCCTACAGGACCCTTTCAAAAACTGTTCGCGCTTCAGGCAAGGTCGCCTACGACCCCGACCTGTACCGCGCTATCAGCGAATACAGGGAATCGCTGGCCTCTTATGAGCAGATCAAGGCGGGAACCTGGCAGGAGGCGATAGACCGCGCCAAAGCGGTGGTGGAGTCTTCGAAGATAAAACTGCGCCAGCTCGGCATAGGCGAGGAACAGCTGGAATCAATGCGCAAGACCCCGGGGGAATACGACAATTTGCTTATCGCCGGTGAGAAAGTCTGGATCTACGCTCAGATCTACGAGTATGAATCGGCCTCGGTCAAGCCGGGCCAGCGCGCCGCTATAACTTCCCGCGCCTACCCCGGACGCGAGTTCACCGGCGTAGTCCGCTCCGTGGACCCGATCTTCTCCGAGGAGACGCGCACGCTGCGCGCGCGCATCGAGACCGACAATCCGGGAGGCGAATTGCGCTCCGAGATGTATGTGGAAGCCGTAATAAAGGCCGAGCTCGGGACGATGCTGGCCGTGCCCGTCTCCGCCGTGCTCAATACCGGCGAGAATGAAATAGCCTTTGTCATGAAGGACGAGGGGACTTTCGAACCGCGCGAGGTCAGGACGGGCCGCCGCAACGACGATTACGCCGAGATAGTCTCCGGACTGCGGGCCGGAGAGAAAGTGGTGACATCGGCTAATTTCATGATAGATTCCGAATCCAGGATGAAAGCGGCGCTAGGAAATTAAGAAATAGAATGTAGGGTCGGAGTCGAATATTTTTTTACGGCCGTTATGATCAAAAATATCATCGCTTTCTCCGCTAGAAACAGGGCACTGGTCCTGATCTTCGCGCTCGCCGCCTGCGTCGGCGGATTTTACGCCGTAAAGAACATTAACCTGGACGCCATCCCCGATCTTTCTGACACCCAGGTGATAGTCTATTCGAAGTGGGACCGCTCGCCTGACATAGTGGAAGACCAGGTGACCTATCCGGTTATAACCTCGCTGCTTGGCCTGCCCAAAGTGAAGACCATACGCGGCTTCTCCGACTTCGGCTTTTCCTACGTCTATGTCATCTTCGAGGACGGAACCGATATTTACTGGGCCCGCGCGCGCGTGCTGGAATACCTGAGCAAGATACTCCCGCAGCTGCCGGACGGCGTCAAGACCGAGCTGGGGCCGGACGCCACCGGCGTGGGCTGGATCTACCAGTACGCCCTGGTGGACAGGTCCGGCCGCCATGACCTGTCGCAGCTGCGCTCCTTCCAGGACTGGAACCTGCGCTACCAGCTGCAGTCGGTACCCGGCGTGGCTGAAGTGGCGGCTATCGGCGGCTTCCAGAAGCAGTACCAGGTGAACCTGAACCCTAATTCCCTGGCCGCCTACAATATCTCCATCGACAAAGTTCTTAAAGCCGTCCGCGACGGCAACGAAGAAGCCGGCGCGCGCCTGATAGAATACTCCGGCGCCGAATATATGATCCGCGGCAAGGGCTACGCGAAGTCCGCTAAGGATATAGAGGATATCGTAGTCGCGGGCGGCCGCGGCACGCCGGTTCTTTTAAAAAGCCTTGGTACCGTCACCTCGGGGCCGGAACTGCGGCGCGGCGTCTCCGACCTGGACGGCGAGGGGGATACCGTCGGCGGCATAGTGGTCATGCGCCACGGCGAGAACGCGCTTAAAGTCATCGAGCGCGTCAAAGAGCGGATAGAGCAGGCCAAAGCCTCCCTCCCGGAGGGGATGGAGATACTCACGGTCTACGACCGCTCGGACCTGATAAAAAAAGCCATCGCCACCCTTAAGCGCCAGCTCACCGAGGAAATGCTGATAGTGAGCCTGGTCATACTCGTCTTCCTCTGGCATATCCCGTCGGCAATTATCCCGATCGTCACCATACCGATCTCGGTGCTGCTCGCCTTTATCCCGATGTACTTCCTGGGCATCTCCTCCAATATCATGTCCCTCTCGGGCATAGCCATCTCTATCGGCGTGCTGGTCGACGGGGCGATAGTGGAGGTGGAGAACGCCTATAAAAAGCTGGAGCACTGGCAGAGCGGTGGGCGCAAAGGCGATTTCCACGCGGTGCGCCTGGAGGCCCTCCAGGAAGTCGGCCCGGCGGTTTTCTTCTCTTTGCTCGTCATCGCCGTGGCTTTCATGCCTATCTTCACGCTCGTAGACCAGGAGGGCCGCCTCTTCAAGCCGCTGGCCTATACCAAGAACCTCACCATGTTCGTGGCCGCGCTCCTCGCCATCACGCTGGATCCCGCCCTGCGGATGATGTTCACCCGCATGGATTATTCGCAGTTCAAACCGGCCTGGCTGTCGAACATCTTTAACGCCGTCACCGTAGGGAAATACTATCCCGAGGAAAAGCATCCTATCTCGCGCCGGCTCTTTAAAATTTACGAGCCGGTCTGCCGCTGGACGCTGGAGCATCCGAAGAAAGTTATCAGCGCCGCGCTTTTCCTTATACTGACGACCATCCCGGTGTATTTGAAGACCGGCTCCGAGTTCATGCCGCCGCTGAACGAGGGAACCATACTTTATATGCCCACCACGCTGCCGGGCATCTCGGTCACCGAAGCGCAGCGCCTGCTGCAGGAACAGGACCGCATCCTCAAGTCCATCCCCGAGGTAGAGCGCGTTTTCGGCAAGGCCGGCCGCGCCGAAACCTCCACCGACCCCGCGCCTTTCTCCATGATGGAGACCGTGGCCGTGCTGAAGCCGCAGGACCAATGGAGGAAGAAAGACCGCTGGTATTCCTCCTGGCTCCCGGATTTCGCGCAGGCGCCGCTGCGGCATATCTGGCATGACCGTCTGAGCTGGGACGAACTGATCACCGATATCGATTCGAAAATGCAGTTCCCCGGCGTCTCGAACGCCTGGACCATGCCGATAAAGGCGCGCATCGACATGCTCACCACCGGCGTGCGCACGCCGGTAGGCATCAAGATCTTCGGCACGGACCTGAAAAAAATAGAGGAGACGGGGATAGAGGTAGAAAAACTGGTGCGGCAGGTGAAGGGGACCAGAAGCGTTTACGCCGAGCGCACGGCCGGCGGCTATTTCCTGGACTTCACGCTGAAGCGCGAAGCCCTGGCCCGCTACGGCCTCACCGTGAAGGAAGCGCAGATGGCCCTTATGACCGCTATCGGCGGCCAGAACCTGACCACCACGGTGGAAGGCCGCGAGCGCTACTCGGTGAACGTGCGCTACGCCCGCGACTTCCGGGACAATGTGGACAAGCTCGGCCGCGTCCTGGTCACCGCCGAGAGCGGCGTGAACGTCCCGCTCGCCCAGATCGCCGACATAGAGTTCCGCCAGGGCCCGGCGATGATCCGCGACGAGAACGGAATGCTCTCCGGCTATGTCTACGTGGATATCGAAGGCGTCGACGTCGGGACCTATGTCAGCAGCGCAAAGAAGCTGGTGGGGGAGAAACTCAAACTTCCCGCAGGCTACTCCCTGCAGTGGAGCGGCCAGTACGAGAATATGCTGCGGGTGCGCGAGCGCCTTAAAATTGTCCTGCCGCTGACCCTCTTCCTCATCTTCCTGCTGATCTACATGAACACCAAGTCGGCGGTCAAGACCTCGATCGTACTGCTGGCCGTGCCGTTCTCTCTGATAGGCGCGGTGTGGTTCGTCTACCTGCTCGGCTATAACATGTCTATCGCGGTCTGGGTGGGCATGATAGCCCTGATGGGCCTGGACGCGGAGACGGGCGTTTTCATGCTGCTCTACCTGGACCTGGCCTACGACGATATGAAGAAGGCCGGCCGGATGAACTCCGCCGCGGACCTTGAAGAAGCCGTAATACACGGCGCCGTAAAACGCGTGCGCCCGAAGATGATGACAGTAGCCGCGGCCTTCATGGGCCTGGTCCCCATAATGTGGGCCCTCAGCACCGGCTCCGACGTGATGAAGCGCGTAGCCGCGCCGATGATAGGCGGCCTGTTCACCAGTTTCGCGCTGGAGCTGCTGATCTACCCGGTGGTCTTCTTCCTCTGGAAAAAGAAGGAGAACGCTTTTAACTGAATCGAAGAGGGAGCTGCTATGGAAGAAACTAAAAAAGACTGCCGCGCGAAGAAACACCTTTGCGACCTGATGGCGGATAAAGCCGCCTTTGAAGCCGTGAAAGAGGCGGCAAAGAACGCTCGGTTCATCTGTAAAGCCTGCGGCCGGACCGCCGGAAAAGCGGAGAGCCTGTGCGATCCGCTAAGCCTGGACGCCTAATATCAATACGCGGTGTACGGGATTTAAGGCGGGACAAATCGAGCGGTCAATGGAGGAAATTATGAATAAGAAACTAACAATACTGTGCGGATTCGCCCTGGTATTGTCATGTTCCGCGGCTTTCGCCGCCGAAGGCGCCAAGCCGGAGAAAGCGGAGAACAAGGGCCAGGAGCAGAAGAAAGAAGCTAAAACCGCCGCTAAAGCGAAGGCTCCGAAAGCGGTCCTGCGCAAAATAGCGAAGGAAGAGATCGGCAAAGAGGCGGTCTGCCCTGTGACCGGTGAGAAATTCAAAGTAACAGAAGAGACAATATCGGCTTCCTACAAGGGCAAAGTGTATTACTTCTGCTGCCCCGGCTGCGACAAAGGGTTCATCGCGAGCCCGGAGAAGTACCTGAACAAAAAGAAGGCTGAGCAGGCTAAGATCTACGTATGCCCCATGGGCGACTACCAGGGCGACAAGCCGGGCAAATGCCCCAAGTGCGGGATGAACCTGTTAGAGAAGAAGTAAATAGAAATTTCCGGGCCGGCTTGTACAGGCCCGGGAGAAGTAAAAAGTCACGGAGGTTACGCATGCTGTTCGAAGAACACAATGAAGTTGCTGTTGTGATAGTGAGCGAGCTCCACTGCGAGAAGCCTAAGTGCGATGAGCAGCCCTAAGCGCTGCTGAAGTAAAAGGAGGCAGCCTCCGCGCAAGTCCTGGCAAGAGCAGGGGCCCGCGGAGGCTGCCCTCCCATTACTTTTTCAATTTGAACTATGCAAATTAAAGATTGCGTTTTAAAGCGCTCCCAGGACGGGATCTGGCTGTATCATACGGCCAGCGGCTACAAAGTAAAGATGAACCAGGAGGCGCTGGACGTCCTCGAGGCCATGGCCGCGCGCCTGGGCGCCGCCGAAATGACGGAAAAGGAGAAGCTGATCTACGACAAGTTAGCGGCCAAAGGCATCGCCGGCGAAGACACCGGCCGCGAAGAAGACCGCCGGATCTTTCTAAGGGAGAAGAGCAGACTGTCCTCGGTAGACCTGGAGTTCTCCGGCCGCTGCAACCTTAGCTGCGCGCACTGCTTCGCCGCGCTCTCACAAAAAGATATGAGCCGGGAAACCCTTGAGAAGGTATTCGCGGGGATAGACGCCCTTGAACCGGTAAGCCTGACGATCAACGGCGGGGAACCTTTGCTGAACCCGCTGCTCCCGGAGGCGCTGCGGCAGGCGCGGGCGCGGCGGCTGCGCGTCACAGTGATGTCAAACGCTACGCTGGCCACCGAAGAAACCGCCGGGCTCCTGAAAGACAACGCCGTGGCAAAAGTACTGGTCAGCCTGGATTTCTTCGAAGAAACGCACGACGCCATCCGCGGAAGCGGCGCCTTTAAAAGGGCCGTCCGCGGGATAAAGTTTTTTATCGCCAGGAAACTGCCGGTCTTCATCTCTGCCGTGGTGCAGGAAAGCACGGCGGGACGCCTGGAGGAATTTAAAAACTTCTGCCTGGGCGAACTCGGGGCTTCCGGAATTAAGTTCTCCGCTGTCATGCCCATCGGCAGTGCCAAGGATTCGCCAAAGCTGGGGCTGTCCGCTGCGAAAACGAAGGAACTCTACAACGATGGGCTGATACCGGCTCCCGGGGACGGCGACGGCGTTATCGCCAGGCTTGCCGAAGGACGCAAATTATATTGCAAGGCCGGTGTGAACCAGTGCTTCATCTCTGCGGACGGCCAGGTTTACGCCTGCCATTATTTCCAGAACATCGGAGAAAGCATGGGGAGCCTGGCCGACAGATCTTTGGAAACCATATATAGGGAATATCAGGACGGCCGGGCCGTACCAGTGGACCTGGACTGGAACAAGCTGGAAAAGTGCAAAGCCTGCGTCCATTTCGCTAAATGTATGGGCGGCTGCCGCGCCAGGGCGAAAATACTCACCCGCAGCTGGCACGATCCTGACCCGTTTTCCTGCGGCATCTACGGCGTGGAGTAAGCGCCTGCGCTTCTTAACAAAAAAGACTCCCCTGGACCTTCTGAGGGAGTCTTTTAATTTTGATACAATCACACTATACTGCAGGAAACGCTTTCAGGAATGCGAGGCGGCAGGAACCTTTAGACCGCCACATGGAGAAATATGATCTTAAAAACAGTGGAAAATATGCAGACTGTCGACACTGTGCTGGACCTTATAGGCAATACCCCGCTGCTGAAGGTAAAACACCTGGACACCGGGAAATGCGAACTTTTCCTCAAGCTTGAGTGCCAGAACCCCGGCGGCTCGATAAAAGACCGCATCGCTCTCTCCATGATAGCCGCCGCCGAGAAGGAAGGCAAAATTAAAAAAGGCGGAACGCTGGTGGAAGCCACAGCCGGCAATACCGGGCTGGGGCTGGCCCTGGTAGCCGCCCAGAAAGGCTACAAACTCATCCTCGTCATCCCTGACAAGATGAGCCAGGAAAAGATCTCCCATCTCCGGGCCTTGGGCGCGCAGATAATAAATACCCGCTCCGACGTGGAGAAAGGCCACCCGGAATACTACCAGGACATGGCCGAAAGGATAGCCAAAGAAACTCCTAACGCTTACTTTATAAACCAGTTCGCCAACCCGGCCAATCCGGCGGCCCACGAGGAGAGCACCGCTCCCGAAATCTGGGAACAGATGGAGCACCGCGTGGACGCCGTGGTCTGCGGCGTAGGCTCCGGCGGCACGCTGACCGGTTTCGGCCGCTTTTTCTCGCGCGTTTCGCCTGGAACCGAAATGGTTCTCGCCGATCCGGCCGGCTCGGTGCTGGCAGACTATGTGAAGACCGGCAAGCTCGGAAAAGCGGGCTCCTGGTACGTAGAAGGCATAGGCGAAGATTTCATACCCTCTGTCGCCGACATGGCCCTGGTGAAGAAGGCTTACACAATAACCGACGCCGAGAGCTTCACGGCCGTGCGCGAACTGCTCAAGAAAGAAGGCGTCCTGGCCGGTTCCTCTACGGGAACCCTCCTGGCAGCTGCGCTTAAATACTGCCGCGAGAGCAAGACCGCCAAGCGGGTGGTCACCGTCGTCGGAGACAGCGGCAATAAATATCTTTCGAAAATGTTCAACGACTACTGGATGGCCGACCAGGGCTTCATAAAGAGAACCGAGTTCGGCGACCTGCGCGACCTGGTCGGGCGCCCCTGCTCGGCCGGCTCGGTGGTCTCCGTAAAACCCGGTGACGCCCTGGTAACCGCCTTCCTCCGGATGCGGATGTACGAATACTCTCAGCTCCCGGTGATGGAAGACGGCCGCGTGGTAGGGCTGCTGGACGAGTCGGACATCCTCCTGGCCGTTCACAAGGATGTCTCCAACTACCGCAAACCCGTAAAAGAGCATATGACCCACAATTTGGTCACGGTACAGCCTTCAACCTCCCTAGAGGAGATAACCACTATCCTGAACAAGGACCTGGTGGGGCTGCTCAACTGCGACGGGAAGTTCTACGGCCTTATAACCCGCGTGGACCTGCTTAACCACCTGCGGCGCTCGCTGGCGTAATTGAAGCAATTCAAGGAGAGTAAAATGAAATTCGAAACAGCGCTGATGCACGCGGGGCAGGAAGCCGATAAGCAGACAGGGTCGGTCAATGTACCGATCTACCAGACCTCCACCTACAAACAGGACGCTATCGGCAAGGACCGGGGCTGGGAATATTCCCGCACCGGCAACCCCACGCGCAAGGCCCTTGAAGACTGCATAGCCGCGCTCGAAGGGGCGAAGTACGGCCTGGCTTTCGCTTCCGGCCTGGCCGCCGAGGCGACCGCCTGCCTGAGCCTGCTCAAGAAGGGCGACCATGTGGTGTCCGGCGACGACGTTTACGGCGGGACCTACCGTCTCTTCGAGAGAGTATTCAAGAAGTGGGGCCTGGAAGTCACCTATGCGGACTCCAAGAATCCGGCTGCTTTCAAAAAAGCGATGCGCCGCAATACCCGGCTTATCTGGGCGGAGACCCCCACCAACCCGCTGCTGAACATAACCGATATAGCGGCGCTGGCCGAGATAGCTAAAAAGCACAAGGCCATCCTCGCCGTGGACAATACTTTCGCCACGCCCTACTTCCAGCGCCCGATAGAACTGGGCGCCGACATCGTGGTGCACAGCTCCACAAAGTACCTGGGCGGCCACAGCGACGTGGTAGGCGGCCTGATGGCCGTGGCGGACAAAGGGATCTACGAGGAAGTGAAATTCCACCAGAACGCGGCCGGCGGTATCCCCGGGCCCTGGGATTCCTGGCTTACGCTGCGCGGGATGAAGACCCTCGCGGTGCGCATGATGGCCCACGAGGCCAATGCCTTCGAGATAGCTGATTTCCTTACAGCCCACCCGGCGGTAGCCAAAGTCTATTATCCCGGGCTCACTACGCATCCCGCGCACGCCCTGGCCGACAGCCAGATGTACGGCTTCGGCGGCATGGTAAGCTTCGAACTGAAGGGGGGAAGGCCCGCCGCTGACGCCTTCTTTAAAAAGCTGAAGATCTTCATGCTTGCCGAAAGCCTCGGCGGGGTGGAGTCACTGGCCTGCTATCCGGCGACGATGACGCACGCCGCCATCCCCGAGAAAGACCGCCTGAAGCGCGGGATAACCGCCGGGCTGGTCCGCCTTTCGGCCGGGATCGAGAATTCAGGGGACCTGATAAACGATCTGGAGCGCGCCCTTAAACGCTAGTATGTCCCTGACAAAAGAAGAGCTTATCCGGTATTCGAGGCAGCTGGTCATTCCCGGCATGGGACCGGAGGGCCAGCAGAAGCTCAAGGCCGCCAAAATAGCCGTGATCGGCGCCGGCGGCCTCGGGTCCCTGGTTCTCGCCTACCTCGCCGGCGCCGGCGTCGGCGAGATCGGCGTCTTCGACTTCGGCCCGGTCGAGCTTTCAAACCTTCACCGCCAGCTTATTTACGGCACCGGAGATATCGGGAAGCTAAAGACAGAGCTGGCAAAGAAGCGCCTGCTTGAGATAAATCCGGAAATAAAAGTTAACGCGAACGAAGGCATCCTTACCGGCGACAATATCGGCGCCGCTCTGGCCGGCTATGACTATATCGCGGACTGCACTGACAATTTCCTGACCCGCGCCGCTATCAATAGAGCCTGCCTACAGTTGAAAAAGACTTACGTTCACGGCGCAGTCTTCCAGTTCGAGGGTCAATTGGCCGTCTTCGAGCCGCATAGCGGGCCCTGCCTGGGCTGCCTGGCCCCCGGAGCCGAGTCCCAGGAAAACCAGGCCTGCGCCGAAGCCGGCGTAATGGGCCCGGCCGCCGGGGCCATAGCCTCAATGCAGGCCCTCGAGGTCCTTAAACTTATACTCGGCTTTGAAACCCTGAAGGGAAAATTCGCGATGCTTGACTTCCAGCTGGCGGATTTCAACGTCGTTGAGCTGAAAAAAAGCCCGGACTGCCCTGTCTGCGGCGCGAAAGCCGGCGCTGACACCAAATTCATCGAAGCTCTCTCCGTCGACCTTATCACTCCGGAAGCGCTGAAAGCAAGGTTGGATTCCGGCAAGCCTCCGCGCCTGCTCGACCTGCGTTATCCCTGGGAGCATGACCTTTGCCATATAGCCGGAGACGCCTGGATCGACTTCGACGAGCTTCTTAAGAACGGCGCGGGCCTCGGCGCGGGCGAAGAGATCGTCCTTTACTGCAAAGGCCAGAGCAAATCGGCCGCGGCCTTCCGCGCCCTCCGCGCGAAAGGCTTTAAGAAAGTTTCAATCCTGAAAGGCGGCCTTGACGCCTGGGCTGAAAAGATGGAGAAAGGGATGCTCCGCTATTAGTCCTCCGGCCCGAAGACTCCCGCCCCGGCCGCAATATTTCAAGCTCAAAATATGTTTCAATAACAGTGTACCGGGATCTCCTTAAACGGAACTTTTATGCCTCAAGCCAAGCAGCCGGCAAAGACCCTCAGCCCTTTAAAAGACCTTTATGCTTTTCTGGAGAAAGACCGGCGGATAGCGATCGTTTTCGTGCTTGCCGCCATGTGCTGTGTCGGCGTTCTTGATTACGCGACTGGCGAAGAGTACAGCTTTTCTATATTTTACCTGGTGCCCATCTCCTTTGCCGCCTGGAGCATGGGCCGGAACGTCGGGATCTCCGTCTCGCTCGCCGGGAGCGCGGTATGGATAGGCATCGATTTCCTTCTCGATCATCAGAAATACGGCTACTCGCGGGTTTCCTACTGGAACTCGCTGGTCGGGTGCGCTTTCTTCTTAGTGGTTTCAGTCCTTATCTCGAAGCTGAACAGCACCCTGAAAAGGGAGAAATCCATTTCTGAAATGAAGACCCGGATGATATCTTTTGTAAGCCACGAAATTAACAATTCACTGACAAGCATGAACATGACGCTCGCGCTCCTCGACGAGGAGAACCTGACGTCCTCTCCCGAAAGAAGAAAAACCATGTACGACGTACTTGCCAGCGTCTATTCCGTCATAAGGCAGACTTCCCTGAATTTTCTCAACCAGGCCCGTATGCAGGAAGGGAAGCTCGTCATGGACAAGGTGCTGACCGATCCCCTTAAAGTGATCTCCGGCACCGCCGACCTGATCAGCCCGCTGGTGGCGGACAAGGGGCTGGAGCTGACCATAAGCAGGCCGGAAAGCCCGGTGCTTGTCCTGGCCGATCCGGACGCGCTGCTGCTGGTGATCACGAACCTGGCCGGGAACGCCGTAAAATACACTCCGAAGAACGGGAAGATCAGTATACGCCTGAGCTTTGACGGAGAAAAAGCCCTCTTCGAAGTTGAGGACACCGGAATAGGGATGAGCGGTGAAGAGCTGGAAAAAATAGCCACTCCCTACTACCGGACGGAGGATGGCAAGAAAAAGGCGAAGGGCTTCGGGATCGGGCTTAACCTGTGCAGGGAGATAATACAGGCCCACGGCAGCTCGCTTAACATAGAAAGCGAAAAAGGAAAGGGAACTAAAGCCGGTTTTTATCTTCCGGCTTCTGACGCGCCCGCTAACTAGCGCTGCCTTCACGATGGGCGCCTGGCGGTACGCCGGCACAACGCACGTATGAGATTTTCCTTCACTAAACTGGTCCCGTCCCTGGTCAGGCAGGGAGTAAGATCGCAGGCGGCCGTACTGTCGAAGAACGACCATAGGCTTCTGGATAGCTGCTCACTGCCGCCCGAGAAGGCCCTCTCGGAGCTGAAGACCTCCAAAGACGGCTTAAGCGACGCCCAGGCCGAGGCGGCCAGGGAGCTTTACGGTTTCAACGCCCTCACCCGCAAAGAAAAGAAATTCTTCGTTTTCGAGATCCTCGAACGGTTCAAGAACCCGCTCGCGGTGCAGCTGCTCATCATCGGCGGGATCTCTCTCTGGATGGGCGACGACCGCTCCGCGGTGGTAGTCGGCGCGATGGTTTTCCTCAGCGTCATCCTTTCCTATGTCCAGGAAACCCGCTCCGGCAAGGCCGTGGAGCAGCTTCAGAAGATGGTCCAGGCCAACACGCTGGTCATCCGCGGCGGGAGGGAGACGGAGATCCCCACTGTAGAGGTGGTTCCCGGCGACATCGTGGTCCTGCACGCCGGGGCAATAATCCCCGCCGACCTCCGCCTTGTCTCGGCCAAGGATTTCTACCTGAGCCAGTCGGCGCTCACAGGCGAGTCCATGCCGATAGAGAAGTCCGCCGAGCTGCCCGGCCCGGCGCCGAAGAACGTCATAGAGCTGCCGAACGCCTGTTTCCAGGGCAGCTACGTGGTCAGCGGGGCGGCGCGCGGCGTAGTCGTGAACACCGGCGAGAGCACATATCTCGGCTCCATCTCCGCCAAGCTCACCGGCGAGAAGGGACAGACCAGCTTCGACAGGGGCATACAGGATTTCACCTGGCTGATGATCCGCTTCATGGCCGTGATGGTCACCTGCGTTTTCCTGATAGTCGGCCTCACAAAGGGCGACTGGGTGAGCGCGCTGCTCTTCTCCATGTCGGTGGCGGTGGGGCTCACGCCGGAAATGCTGCCTATGATACTCACCGTGAACCTCTCCAAGGGCGCGCTGGTGATGTCGAAGAAAAAAGTGATAGTAAAGCGCCTGAACTCGATACAGAATTTCGGCGCGATAGACATACTCTGCACGGACAAGACCGGGACTATCACCCAGGACAGGATAGTGCTGGAGAAGTTCGTGGACGTGACGAACCGCTCCAGCGAGGACGTGCTGCGCTACGCCTACATGAACAGCTATTACCAGACGGGCCTGCGCAATTTGCTGGACCGCTCCATCCTTTCCCATACCGAGCTGGACGTGGAGAAGACCTGCAGGAAGGTGGACGAGATCCCTTTCGACTTCAAGCGCAAGCGCATGTCGGTGATCATTGAATACGAAGACTCCCACGTTATGATCACAAAGGGCTCCGTGGAGGACGTTTACAGCGTCTGCGGCTCGTGCCAGATCGACGACGAGGCGCTCCCGCTGATAGACGTGATGAAGCGTGACCTGATGGAGGAATACGAGCGCCTTTCCAGGACCGGCTACCGGGTGCTGGCCGTCGCCTACAGGGAATTCGCCAGGGACAAGACCGTCTTCGGAGTGCAGGACGAGGGGGACCTGGTGCTGCTCGGGTATCTCGCCTTCTTCGACCCGCCCAAGGATTCCGCCGCCAAGGCGCTGGCCGGGCTGGAGAAGATGGGCGTAAGCATAAAGATACTCACCGGCGACAACGAGCTGGTCACGCAGAAGATCTGCTCCGACGTAGGGCTGGCTTCCGGGAGCGTGATAACCGGCGGGGCCCTGGCGGAACTGGACGAGGCGGGCGTCTCGGCGGCCGCGGAGAAGAACACTGTCTTCGCCCGGCTTTCGCCTTCCCAGAAAGAGCAGATCATCGCCGCGCTGCAGAAGGCCGGGCACGTGGTCGGCTACATGGGGGACGGGATAAACGACGCGCCCGCCCTGAACCTGGCGGACGTCGGGATCTCCGTCGACACGGCGGTGGACGTGGCCAAGGAGTCCGCCGACATCATCCTCCTGGAGAAGGACCTGATGGTGCTGGAGGAGGGGATAATAGAAGGGCGCAAGGTCTTCGGCAATATCACCAAATACATCAAGATGGGCGCCAGCTCCAACTTCGGCAATATGTTCAGCGTGGTCGGCGGCAGCTACTTCCTCCCTTTCCTGCCGATGCTGCCGATACAGATCCTGATGAACAATCTGCTCTACGACATCTCCCAGATCGGCATCCCGACGGACAATGTGGACGAGGAGTATCTCAGGAAGCCCAAGAAATGGAACATCGCCAATATAAAGAAGTTCATGCTGGTCGTCGGGCCGATCAGCTCCGTTTTCGACTACGCCACTTATTTCCTGATGCTTTATTTCTTCGGCTGCATCGCCTTCTCCGCCCCGGGCGCCGCGCTGGCTGACAAGGTCCACCTGGAGAAACTTTTCCATACGGGCTGGTTCGTGGAATCTTTGCTGACGCAGACCCTCATCGTCTATATCATCCGCACTAAAAAGATCCCTTTCCTGGAAAGCGTGCCCAGCCTGCCGATGGTGTTCGCCACGGTAATGGCGGTAACCATAGGCGTGTTCCTGCCCCATACGCATTTCGCCGACAAGCTGGGCTTCGTGCCTCTGCCCGGCGTCTACTGGCTGTGGCTCGGCGGCTTCCTGCTGCTTTACGCGGTGCTCACCCATAACGTAAAAGTCTGGTTCTACCGCAAGTTTGGAGACGACTAAATGAAAAGTATTTTAACGGCGCTTCAGGACGGCAGGCTTATAGAGCTGCCTGAGACCGACAAGAACAAGGCCCTGGGCTACATGGCCAACATCATGGAGGCCATCCCCGAGGTCAGCTCTAATATCGACGTGGCCGGGGGCGTGCTCGAGCGCGAGGGCCAGGCCAATACCGGCATCGGGAAAGGCTGGGCCTGCCCGCATATACGCGTGGAAGGCGACGGGGAGCTTTTTTCGGTGCTCGGCTGGAGCCCGGCCGGCATAGATTACGGCGCCCCCGACAAGGCGAAGGTTCACCTGCTGGTGATGTACTACATACCCGGCAACCAGCGGATGGCTTACCTTAAGGAACTCTCCGGGCTGGCCAAGGCCATACAGAAAGGCCAGGGGATAGAGAATATACAGAAGGCCGCGTCCCTCAACGACGTGCGCAACGAGCTGCTGAACTGGGTTTCCGCGTCCATAGACAACACTATGCCGCAGGCCAAGGCCCGCATGATAAAGCTGGAGGCGAAGCATGCCCAGGCGGCTGGAGAGGTTTGCTTCACGGCCCAGGGCCTCGAGCGGCTAGTACCTTTTTACGTGATCACCGGCAACGGGTCCAAGAACATGGCGCTGGCCCAGGACGCGGAACTGGTCCGCGCAATCGAGGCCGCCGATCTCGGACAGCTGGCCGAAAAGCAGGATTTCGAGCCGGGGGGCTATAAGGTCTTCGTGCGGTCGAGGGCCCTTTACAAACCTGACCGGGCAATGTACGACTGCATCGCCGTCAAGCGCTGAGCGGCGGCCCTCCGCGGGGATCAAAGAAGCTCATTGTTATGAAAAAGATCGCCAGATATGCGGTTCCCTTCTTCGGCGTGGCGCTTTTCGCGGCGGCCATGCTTGCGCTCCACCACGAGCTGCAGCATTATTCCTACCACCAGATAGCGGCGGAG
This sequence comes from Elusimicrobiales bacterium, assembly GCA_028713125.1. Classification (GTDB taxonomy): domain Bacteria; phylum Elusimicrobiota; class Elusimicrobia; order Elusimicrobiales; family UBA9959; genus UBA9959. The sequence goes on from JAQTOU010000007.1 coordinate 105,715, forward strand.
TTCAGATCGCTGCCGTACTGGAGGATCCTGCTGGCCGTCCTGCTGACCGGTCTCAACTACACCATTCTGACCTGCTACGACCTCCTGGCTTTCCGGTACCTGGGCCGCGCACAGCCCTACTCCAAAATAGCGCCCGCTTCTTTTACCGCCTTCGCCTTCAGCAATAATATCGGAATGGCCGCCCTGTCCGGCGGCTCCATCCGTCTTAGGCTATACTCGGCGCAAGGCCTGTCCTCCCTCGACATAGCCCGGATAATAGGGTTTGGCATAGCCACTTTCTGGCTGGGAGTGCTTTCGCTCGGCGGCGCCGTTTTCCTCCTGCACCCGCCGGCGCTTCCGGCCGGTTTTTCCCTCCCGTTCTCCTCGCTGCGGGCCCTGGGGCTGTTCATGCTTTCCGCCGCGGGGCTCTACCTGGGGCTGGCAGTCCGCGCGAAGCCTTTCAGCCTGCGCGGCTTCGAGCTGAACCTGCCGCGCCCCGGCCTCGCCCTGATGCAGCTGGCCGTCTCGGCAGTGGACTGGGCGGTAGCCGCCGGCGTTCTCTTCGTTCTCCTTCCCTCTTCCGGCAGTTTCGGCTATTTCGACCTGCTGGCCGTGTTCATGCTGGCGCAGGTCGCCGGCCTCGCCAGCCAGGTCCCTGGCGGCCTGGGCGTGTTCGAGACCATAATAATCGTCTTCGCGGGCCGGCAGACCGACCCTGCCCAGGTCATGGGCGCCCTGCTCGCCTACCGCGTCGTTTACTACCTGCTGCCGCTGCTGGCCGCTTCGGCCTACCTGGCCCTGCACGAACTGCCGCGCCGCGCCGGCGCCCTGCTGCGCCTCGCGCCCGGGCTGGTCCCGCAGGCCCTGTCCATAGTGGTCTTTACCGGCGGCGCGGTGCTCCTTTTTTCCGGGGCTACGCCCGGAGTCCACTCCCGGCTTTTGCTGCTTGGGGCTTTCCTGCCCCTGCCGCTGCTCGAGGCCTCCCATTTCCTGGCCAGCGTCGGCGGCGCGGCGCTGCTGGTGATAGCGCGCGGCCTCCAGCGCCGGCTGGACGCCGCTTATCACGCCGCCACTCTGCTCCTAGGAGCCGGCATAGTGCTCTCGGTCCTCAAGGGCCTGGACGTAGAAGAAGCCCTGTTGCTCTCCGCGATGCTCGCGGCGCTTTATGTCTCACGCAGTGAGTTCTACCGCAAAGCTTCTCTCCTCGCCGAAAGCTTCAGCCCCGGCTGGATAGCCGCTGTCCTCCTGGCTGTCGGCGCTTCGGTCTGGCTGGGCCTTTTTTCCTTCAAGCATGTAGAGTATTCTAATTCACTCTGGTGGCAGTTCGAGGCCGCTCATAACGCCCCGCGCTTCCTGCGCGGCAGCGCCGGGGCCACCCTGGCCGTGCTGCTGTTCGCGCTTTCACGGCTTTTCAGGGCCGCCCGGCCCGAAATTACTTCCCCGTCCGCCCCCGACCTGGAACTGGCGGCTAAAATAGCCGCGGCCTCAGGCGACACTTCGGCCTGGCTGGCCCTGCTCGGAGATAAAGAAATTATTTTCAGCGAAAAGAAAGGCGCCTTCCTGATGTACTCGGTGCGCGGCCGCAGCTGGGTCTGCCTCGGCGGCCCGGTCGGCCCCGAAGCGGAGCGCAGGGAGCTGCTATGGCGCTTCGCGGAGCTCTGCGACGAGCACGGCGGCCGCCCGGTTTTCTACGAGGTCCCGGCGGCGGACCTGGCTTCCTTCGCGGACCTCGGGATGACCTTCCTTAACCTGGGCGAGGAGGGGAAAGTCCCGCTCGCCGGTTTCAGCCTGGAGGGCGGCGCGCGCAAGGCCCTGCGCCAGACCGTGACCAAGGTCGAGAAGGAGGGGTTCGTCTTCGAAGTGGTCCCCAGGGAACAGGTTCCGGCCCTGCTGCCAGAGCTCCGGCGTATCTCGGACAGCTGGCTCGCGGAGAAGAAAACGCGCGAGAAAGGCTTCTCTCTCGGCTATTTCAGCGAGGATTATATAAGATATTTCCCCTGCGCCCTCGTAAAGAAGGACGGGGCGCTGTTCGCCTTCGCCAATATCTGGACCGGCGCCGGAGAGGTCTCCGTGGACCTGATGCGCTACGTGCCAGGTTCCCCCAACGGCGTTATGGATTACCTTTTCACGAAACTGATGCTGTGGGGAAAGGAGGGCGGCTACGCCGCTTTCGACCTGGGCATGGCGCCGCTTTCCGGGATACAGGTTCACGCGCTCTCCCCGCTGGGGAGCCGGCTGGGCAGCTTCCTCTACCGCCACGGCGAGAACTTCTACAACTTCCAGGGCCTGCGCTCCTACAAGGAGAAATTCGACCCGCTCTGGTCCCCTCGCTACCTGGCCTCCCCGGGAGGGCTCGCTCTGCCCGGGATAATAATGGACGTCACCGCGCTGGTCTCCGGCGGCATCAAGGGAGCCGTCTCGAGATGAAAGCTTTCCTGCTGGCCGCCCTGCTGTTGCTGCCCGGCGCGTCCGCGTATGCGGCCGAAAGCTCGCTCGAGTTCGGCCGCTTCGGGACCGTGGCCGTCTACAGGCCGAAAAAAATAGAAAGCGTGGTCATCTTCATTTCAGGAGACGGCGGCTGGAACCTTGGCGTGGTGGACATGGCGCGGATGCTGCGCAACAGCGGGGCGCTGGTCCTGGGCGTGGACATAACTAAATACTTCAAGGCGATGCGCGCGTCGAATGACGACTGCTGGTACCCGGCGGCGGACTTCGAGTCCCTGAGCCAGTTCGCGCAGAAGGACCTGGGCCTGCCCGAATATATCAGGCCCGTAGTGGCCGGCTTCTCTTCGGGCGCCACGCTGGCTTACGCGCTTCTGGCCCAGGCCCCGCCCAACACTTTCAAGGCGGCGGTCAGTCTCGGGTTCTGTCCCGACCTCGATACGCCAAAGCCGCTGTGTAAAGGTTCAGGCCTCGCCCACGGGCCTTTCATTCCGAAGACCGGCTATGTTTACGCCCCGGCGGCAATGCCGGCGCCGTGGGTGGCCTTCCAGGGGCTCGAAGACAAGGTTTGCGACCCGGCCGCTACCGAGAGCTTTGTGAAAGACGTGCGCGGCGGGGATATAGTACTGCTCCCGAAAGTAGGCCACGGCTTCGGCGTGCAGAAGCGCTGGGTGCCGCAGTTCGAAGCGGTCTTCAAGCGCCTCACGGCGATAGAGAAGCCCACGGCCCAGCCGGCGGCGGTGGCCGACCTTCCGCTGATACAGCTGCCGGCAAAGACCGAACGCCCCTATTTCGCGGTCATCATTTCCGGCGACGGCGGCTGGGCCGGTATAGACCGGGAGGTGGCCTCGGCGCTGTTAAAGGACGGTGTGCCGGTAGTCGGGCTGGACTCGCTTAAATATTTCTGGAAGGCCAGGAAGCCCGAGGGAGTGGCGGCTGACCTCTCCCGCGTGATAGACCATTTCTCAAAAGACTGGGGGAAGGAAAAGGTCCTCCTGGTCGGCTATTCTCGCGGCGCGGAGGTTCTCCCGTTCGCGGCCAACAGGCTTATGCCGGAAGCAAAGGCCAAAGTGGCGCTGCTTGCGCTGCTTGGCCCTGGCCGCAAAGCGGAATTCGAATTCAAACTGACCGACTGGCTGGGCGACAGCGGCGGCGGCATGCCGATAAAACCGGAGGCGGAGGCCTGGTCGGGCTCCCCGGTGGTATGTTTCTACGGCAAGGCCGACAAAGGTAATTTGTGCGAAATCCTGGACCCCGCGCGCTTCACCGTCGTCAAGCTGGGCGGGGGACATCATTTCGGCGGCGCCTACGCCGAGATAGCGGCCCGAATACTGAAAGAAATACGCTGAAAGGGCGGGGGCTCCCCGAACATGCGCCGCCAGGCGCTTCTGAAGAAGTCCGGCGGGCCTTTTGCCATCCACAAAACAACTTTGATACAATGACTGTATACGGCGGGAAAACAGCTGCCGGGCGGCACCCGCCCAAAGCTCCACCAAGACCCCAGGCCGCCGATACCCGCAGGTCTTCTTATGCCTTATAAAAACCTGAAGAAATTCATAGATACGCTCGAAGCGTCGGGCGAGCTGCGGCGTATCAGGGCCGAAACCGACCCCGACCTCGAGATCACGGAGATAGCCGACAGGGTTTCAAAGACCGCCGGCCCCGCGCTTCTCCTTGAAAATGTAAAAGGCTCGGAATATCCTCTCCTGATAAACGCCTTCGGCAGCTACAAGCGCATGCAGCTCGCGCTGTCCTGCGGCTCTTTCGACGAGATCGCGGCCAGGATAGAGGCGAACATAAAGATGCGCCCGCCGGAAGGCCTTCTGGGAAAGATCAAGATGCTTTTTACGCTTAAAGAGCTGGCCGGCTTCATGCCGAAAAAAGTCAGCGGCGCGCCCTGCCAGGATAAAGTTTATACCGACGGCCCCCTGCTGGACCGGCTGCCCATCCTTAAATGCTGGCCCGGAGACGGCGGGCCTTTCATCACCCTTCCCGCCGTGATAACCAAAGATCCCGATACCGGCGCCCAAAACGTCGGCATGTACCGGATGCAGAAATACGACAATACCTCCACCGGCATGCACTGGCAGTACAATAAGGACGGCACCCGCCATTTCGACAAATACAAATCGCGAAACCAGCGGATGGAAGTGGCCGTGGCGCTGGGCGGCCCGCCCTCCGTCACTTACGCCGCGTCCGCGCCGCTGCCGCCGGATATAGACGAGCTGCTGTTCGCCGGCTTCATAGATTCCAAGCCGGTCGAGATCGTGAAGGCCAAAACCGTGGACCTCTTCGTTCCCGCCGAGGCCGACTTCATAATCGAAGGCTACGTGGACCCCGCCGAGGAGCGCACAGAAGGACCGTTCGGCGACCATACCGGCTTTTACTCCGCCGCCGATAAATACCCCGTCTTCCACGTAACCGCGCTTACCTGCCGGAACGACGCCGTCTACCCGGCCACCATAGTGGGGAAACCGCCGATGGAAGACTGCTACATGGCCAAGGCCACGGAAAGGCTCTTCCTGCCCCTGCTTAAAATGGTCATCCCGGAAGTCGTGGACATGGAGCTCCCCATCGAGGGAGTGTTCCATAACTGCGCGCTCGTTTCGATAGACAAGAAATACCCGGGCCAGGCGAAAAAGGTCATAAACGCCATGTGGGGCCTGGGCCAGATGGCGTCCACCAAATTCATAGCCGTCTTCGACAAGGATATCGACCTGCGCGATTCCGGCACGGTCCTGTGGAAACTGCTGAACAATACCGACCCGAAGCGGGACCTGCTGATGTCGGAGGGGCCGCTCGACGCGCTCGACCACAGCGCCCCGCACGCCAACTTCGGCGGCAAAATGGGCATAGACGCCACCCGCAAAACGCGCGAGGAAGGCATGGGCAGGGACTGGCCGGAAGAGATAGTGATGTCAGCCGAAATCAAAGAGAAAGTCACGCGCCGCTGGAAGGAGTATGGACTTTAAGAAACTCTCCGGGCTGCTGATGCCGGAGCAGACGCTGTTCGCGCTGCCTTTCGCCTGGCTCGGCGTCCTCTTCGCGCGCGGCCACGGCTTCCGCACCTGGCTGCTGGTCACCGTAGCGCTCGCCGCCGCACGGACGGCCGGCATGGCTTTCAACAGGGCGATAGACGCCCGCATAGACGCGGCCAACCCGCGCACCAAAGACCGCGCCATTCCCAAAGGCGAGGTGAAGAGGATAGAAGCCGTCGGGCTGGCGCTTATCTCCTGCCTCGCGCTGATAGCCGCCTCTTTCATGCTGAACCGGCTGTGCTTCTACCTGTCTTTCGCCGCAGTGGCGCTCCTCGCCGGCTATTCCTACTTCAAGCGCTTCTCGGCGTCGTCGCATTTCTGCCTCGGTTTTACCGAGGCCGCCGCCCCTATAGGCGGCTATCTCGCGGTCACCGGCCGCCTGGACCTGCTTTCCCTGGTGCTGGGGGCCGCCATAATGCTGTGGATAGCGGGCCTGGATATAGTTTACGCTCTGCAGGACAAAGATTTCGACAGACAGGCGGGGCTGCACTCTATCCCCGCAGCTTACGGCGACAAACTCGCGCTTGCCACCTCCGCGCTCTGCTACGGTGCCTCTTTCAGCGCGCTGGTGGCGGCGGGACTTATGACCGGGATGACATTTCCCTACTGGGCCGCGCTGCTCTGCGTCGCCGGGCTTTTTGCGTACCAGCAAAGAGCGGCGCGCGGCGCCGACATCCTCTCGGCTATGCCTAAGATCTTCAGGGTTAATATGTACGTCTCCCCTGCCCTGCTCGCGGGCGCCCTTGTCGACAGCCTGCTAAGATAATGGAGATTTTATGATCGCAGTAGCTATAACCGGGGCCAGCGGGCCGATACTCGGCATCAGGCTGATAGAAGAGCTCCTTAACTCCGGGAAGCCCGTTTACGCCGTCGTTTCCGATGCCGCCTGGAGCGTGATCGCGCACGAACTTTCATACAGGAAGGCCGGGCCCGCCCCGCTGGCCGCGCTCCTTTCAAAGAGGGGGAGGACCTCCTCGCTTAAGCTGTTAAAAGAATTCGACAGCCATGATTTTTTCTCGCCTTTAGCCAGCGGCTCTTCGCCTTTCGAAGCGATGGCGGTAGCCCCCTGCTCGATGAAGACGCTATCAGCCGCGGCCAGCGGCTACGCCGACTCGCTCATCACGCGAGCCTGCGACGTGGCCCTGAAGGAGAAAAGGAAACTTATACTTGTCCCGCGCGAAACGCCTCTCAGCGCGATACACCTCGAGAACATGCTTAAGCTCTCCCGCGCCGGCGCGGTGATACTGCCGCCAGTCCTGGGCTTTTACTCCCGCCCGGGGACCATAGACGACATGGTGGATTTCGTGACGGGGAAAATACTGAACCTGCTTGGAGTAAAGCACCGCCTTTTCAAAAGCTGGGAAGAGCAGGCTTCAGCCACGGCCGCTAAAACCGGGAAGCGCAAAGCCCCCTGACCATTTCAGCAACAGATGAAAAAACTCCCCGACACCATAAGCGACAGCGCGCTGCGCCCGATCGCTAAAAAAGTCTACGAGGGAAAACCCGTGTCCCCTGCGGACGCGCGCCGGCTGCTCGCCACGAACAGCATCCTGGACCTGGGCAGGATCGCCTCTCATGTCCGGGAGAAGTTGCACGGCGACGCCGCCTACTACGGAGTAAGCATCAACCTGAATTTCACCAATATCTGCGAGCTTCGCTGCCCGCTCTGCGCTTTCTCGCGCGGGAAAGGAGAGCCGGGCGCCTACCTGCTCGCGCTCGCCGATATCGAAAGGCGCGTAAAGAACGCCGTCGCGGACGGGGTGGACGAAGTCCACATAGTAGGAGGGCTCAACCCGGAGTTGAAACTGTCCTACTTCGAGGAAATGCTGCGGCTGATAAAGACCATAAAACCCGGCATCTTCATAACGGCTTTCACCGCGGTGGAAATAGATTATTTTGCCCGCAACGAGGGCATCTCCTTGGAGGAAACGCTCAGGAGGCTGATGGCCGCCGGCCTCGGCGCGATGCCGGGTGGGGGCGCCGAGATATTTTCTTACCGCGTAAGGAAAACCATCGCCCCGCTCAAGATCCCTGGCAAACGCTGGCTTGAAATAATGAAGACCGCCCACCTGGCCGGCCTCAAGACCAATGCCACGATGCTCTACAACCACCTGGAGACGGATGCCGATATCGTAGACCACCTCGGCAGGATCCGGGACCTGCAGGAGGAAACCCGCGGCTTCAAGACTTTCGTCCCGCTCCCCTTCCATGGAGAGAACACCGGGATAGCCGCTAAGCGCGCCGTCACCACCGGCTATGACGATATCCGCATTTACGCCGCCAGCCGGATCTTCCTGCATAATGTGCCGCATATAAAGGCCCTCTGGATGTACCTGGGCGAGAAAATGGCGCAGGTGCTCCTCCGGTTCGGCGTGGACGATTTCTCCGGCACCTACTCGGGAGAAAAGGTGGTGCACGCCGCCGGAGCCGCGACCGCCGACCGCGGCACGGAAGCCTTCCTCAGGCGGCTGATACTCAACGCCGGGCTAAAGCCCGTGCGCACGACCGCCGCCTACGGAGCGCGCAAATGAAACTGGGCCGCATAGACTACCTGAACTGCTATCCCTTTTATTACCATATGCTGGAAAAGGAGCCGCTGCGGGGCGTCACCGTTTACCCGGCGCTGCCCTCGGAACTGAACCGGATGATGGCGAAGAAGGAGCTGGACATGAGCCCCGTCTCCGCCGCGGCCTACGCGGACATAAAACAGGACGCCCTGCTGCTGCCGGATTTCTGCATCAGTTCCACGGGGCTGGTGAAATCGGTGATCTTGGCCAGCCGGTTCCCGATAGAGGACCTGGGCGGAAAAGCCCTCGGTCTCACTTCGGCCTCCCGCACCTCCGTCGTGCTGCTAAGGATAATCCTGAAAAAGTTTTACGGCGTCGAGCCGGTTTACCGCGCGGCGGGGCCGCGCCCAAGCCTTAAGGATTTCGAAGCGGCCCTGCTGATAGGGGACGACGCGATGACCGAAGAGATCGACAAGGCGCCTTACAGGTACGACCTGGGCGAGCTCTGGCTGAAGAAAACCGGGCTCCCGGTAGTCTTCGCCGTTTTCTCCGTTACAAAGGCGGCGGCCGGGTCCGACCCTTCCGGAGTGAGGGCCGTGGTCGACTCCTACAGGGCCTCCCTGCGCTGCCTCGCTGAGGAAAAGCAGGCGCTGGCAGCCAAAGCCGCGCTTAAATACCCCGGCGTAACCCGCGATATAAACGATTACCTGGATACCCTGCGCTACGAGTTCACCGACGACCGGAAGGCCGCTTTGAAATATTATTTTTCGGCCGCCTCCGAGCTGGGGCTGCTGAAGGAAGTAAATGCGCTTGAATTCGTAAACCTATGACCGCGAAAGAAAGCCTCAAGAAAAAGATCTTGGCCGGCAGGCGCATCTCGCCCGCCGAAGCGGACGCCCTTTTCTCCTGGGACCTCCTTGAGCTGGGGGGAGCCGCGGACATGAGGCGCAGGCTTATACACCCGGTGAACACGGTAGGTTTTATCCTGGACCGGATCATCAACTTCACGAATGTCTGCGAAGCAGCCTGTGACTTCTGCGCCTTCCACGCCGGGGCGGCCCTTAAGCCCTACGAGCTTTCCATGCCTGAGATCCTTTCCAAGATAGAGGAGCTCCAGGCTCTGGGTGGGACGCAGGTAATGCTGCAGGGCGGCCTTCACCCGCGGCACACGCTCGCCACCTATACCGGCATGGTCAGGGAAATAAAAAAACGCTTCCCCGCTGTCTGCCTCCATTCTTTTTCTCCAAGCGAACTGGCGCATATCTCCGCGAAGAGCGCGGTTCCCCTGGACCGCGTTATCGCCGATCTTCAGAGCGCCGGCCTCGACTCCGTGCCCGGCGCCGCGGACATGCTGGTAGACCGGATACGCGCGAAAGTCAGCCGCAAAAAGATCCGCACGGACGAATGGGTTGAAGTAATGCGCGCCCTGCACCGCCATGGGATGAAGTCTTCCGCCACCATGACCTACGGGATGGGGGAAACGCAAAAAGAAAGGATCGCTCACCTGGAAGTGGTCCGAAGAGTGCAGGATGAGACCGGCATCTTCAGGGCTTTTATCCCATGGTCTTTCTCGCCAAAGCGCACTAAGATGGAGAGCATGGCTCCAGCTACCGGCATCGACTATCTTAAGATCGTGGCCGTCTCCCGTATTTTCCTGGACAATATCCGCTACATACAGGCCGGCTGGCTTACGGAAGGCCTGAAGCTCGCGCAGATCGCCCTCGCAATGGGCGCTAACGATATGGGCGGCGTGCTGACCGAGGAAAAAGTGGTGAAGGCTACCGGCGCCGGGACCAAAGCGGGAATGGCGGAATTCATCGACCTTATAAAGAACGCGGGAAAGATACCGGTCCTGCGGGATTCCGACTATAAGATCCTGGACCGGCGGCCCGGCGGGAGGCTGAAATGACCGCGCTGACCCTCGCCTTTTCGCCCTGCCCGAACGACACTTTTATTTTCCACGCCCTGCTCCACAAGCTTATAGACACGGGCGATTACTCCTTTTCCGCCAGTATCGACGACGTAGAGGCCCTGAACACGGCCGCTTTCGCCCGGCGCTTCCAGGTCACCAAACTTTCCACGGGCGCCTACCTCCGGCTCAGGGACCATTACGAGCTGCTTGATTCCGGGGCGGCCATGGGCTTCGGCTGCGGCCCGCTCGTGGTGTCGGCAAAAGGTCATTCTTTGTCCTCCGCCTCCAGGATAGCGGTGCCGGGCGCCAACACTACGGCCCTGCTGCTGATGAAAAGCTGGAACCCGGGGCTGAAGAACCTTGTCGAGGAGCGCTTCGACAGGATACTTCCGGGGATAAAAGCCGGCAAATACGACGCGGGGCTGGTTATACATGAGGGCAGGTTTATCTACCGGGATTACGACTGCGTCCAGGTCGCGGATCTGGGCGCCTGGTGGGAAAATGAGACCGGCTGCCCGATACCCCTCGGCTGCATCGCGCTCAGGAAAGGCCCGGACACCGCGCCCCACCGGGAGAACATAGAGCGGCTGATAAGAGAGTCCGTGATCCGAGCGCGCGCCCATCCGGAAGAATCCCGCGCTTTCATCCGCGGCCACGCCCCGGGCGCGAGCGATGAAATAATCGACGCCCACATAAAACTGTACGTGAACGACTTCTCGGTTTCGATAGGCGAGGCGGGGAGAAAAGCTTTTAAGGTCCTGGAGGAAAGATGCAAAGAAAGCCTGTGACCTGCCTCATAATGGCTACGCTGCTGGAGGCGGAGCCGTTCATAAAGGGGCTTTCCCTGAAAAGAACCTCCTCAAAACCTTTCCCCGTATACCGGGCCGGGAACCTCGCCGCCGTCATTTCCGGCATCGGCAAGGCCAACTGCGCCATGGCGACCGCCTACGCCTGCCTGGAACTCGGGCCGCGGCTCCTCGTCAACCTCGGGGCCGCCGGAGCCACGGACGCCGCGCTCCCGCTCGGCGCGAACCTGCACGTCTACCTCGCCGTGGAATTCGACAGGCCTGGCTTGAGAACGAAATTGCCGCACGAGCACAGTCCCGAAGTCCTGAAAGGCTTTTCCCTGGCCGCTATCGCCACCCAGGACCGCCCGGTGCTGGCGGCCGCGGAAAGGCGGGTCCTGGCGGAAAAGGCGCGGCTCGTGGACATGGAAAGCGCCTCCTTCATCCAGACTTGCAGGAAGTTCGGGAAGAAATGCTACGTCTTCAAATTCGTGACCGACACGCCCGCCCACACCCACGGAAGCGCTATCGTCGACAATATAGAGAAATACCGGGACAGTTTCTTTGAGTTCTTCAAGAGTTCGGTCTTAACCCGCCTTTGAAGGGCCCGCCCTTCCGGGCGCGGCCACCGCAGGCTCACTTAAAAAGGCATTCCGATCTTCATGCGCGTCTGCGCGTCCTTGCTGTCCGGGTTCAGGCCGGCAAGATAACCAAGAGGCTTGTCAAGGAAGAGGTTAAATGCCGGGTGCCGGGTCCTACAGCGAAAGGTTCTATTGAAAGGCATAAATATATATAATTATAGGGTAGATTTAGCGACAAACAGAACAGGAGAAACAAAATGAAAAAGACCATACTGATTTCCATAGCGGCCCTGGCCTTAAGCGCCGGCCCGGCTTTCGCCGTAGAGGCCCATAAGGCCCCGGCAAAGAGCAGCTGCGCCGACTGCCCGATGCATAAACAGGCCGCCGCCAAGAAGTGCTCCAACAAAATGTGCCCCGAAGCGATGGAAGGCGTGGAGACCGTCGCGAAGAACACGGCCACCGGCGTAGAAATAACTATGACCGCGAAAAATCCGGAAACCATCGCCAAGGTGCAGGAGCTTACCCTGGTCCATTACAGCAACAAGGACACTATGGACAAAGAGTGCCCCGCCAGGGTAGAGGGCGCCGAGTCCAAGGTAGAGAACACCGCCACCGGCGTGAAAGTGCTCCTCATCGGCAAGACTCCCGCGGCCATAAAGAAGATCCAGGCCGCCTCCGCCAAGGAACACATGAAGGCCGGCTGCCCCGAAGAGCACGGCAAAAAAGAGGCCAAGGTCTCCAAGAAATACGCCTGCCCCATGAAATGCGCCGAATCCGACAAGCCGGGCAAATGCCCCAAGTGCGGAATGAACATGACGGAGAAAAAATAAATGGTATCAGCTCTACTCAAGCAGGTTTCTTTTTTCAACGGCCTGAGCAACGTCGAACTTAACAAAGTGCTCGCCATAGCGGGGGTAAAGAAGTACGCCGCCGGCCAGATGGTCTTCGCCAAGGCGGACCTGGGGAACCAGTTCTTCGTGGTCAAGTCCGGCCGCATCAAGATCTTCACCTCGGTGGGCCCCGAAAAGAAAAAGACCTTCGCCTTCCTGAAGAAAGGCGATTTCTTCGGCGAGATGTCCCTGCTCGGCGGAAAGACCCGCTCGGCCTCGGCCCAGGCCGCCGAGAACAGCGAGCTGTTCGTCATCCCGAAAAAGAACTTCAAGAAGCTGATACTCGAGAACCCCGACTTCACGCTCAAGCTGCTGCACACGCTGGTCGAAAGGCTCAACAAGTGCAACAAGGACGTGGAATCGATGCTGTTCCACAATATCCTGGGCAGGCTGGCCGACGCTATCCTGGAACTTTCCAAGGACAAGCACTCCAAGCCGGTCAAGATGGCCATCAATCAGAACGAGCTGGCGCAGTACCTCGGGACCACCCGGGTACCTGTCTGCCGCGCCATCAGTACGCTAAAGCGCAGCGGCGTCATCGACTACCGCCGCGGCGAGCTGATCATCCTGAACTCCGCCCGGCTGCATTCCATCGCCGGGAAAACCAACTGACGGCCGCCGCATGATAAACTCCCTGCGCGGTTTCCGCGACCTGCTTCCCCCCGAGTCGGACCTCTTCGCGCGCATTGAAGCCGCGGCGAGGGAAGTGTTCGGCCTGTACGGCTACCAGGAAATAAGGATCCCCGCGCTGGAAAAGAAAGAACTGTTCGTTAAATCCACAGGCGACACCACCGACATAGTGGAAAAAGAAATGTACGCCTTCACCGACGGCGGTGGCCGCGAGGTCGCCATGCGTCCTGAGGGAACCCCCGGGATCGTGCGCGCCTATATCGAGCATAATCTTGGACAGACCGGCCGCAACGGCAAATACTTCTATATCGGGACCATGTTCAGGGCCGAGCGCCCCCAGGCGGGCCGCTACCGCGAGTTCACGCAGATAGGGGCGGAGCACATAGGCAATCCGTCGCCGGCGGCCGACGCGGAAAGCATCTCGATGCTGATCCGCCTGCTGGAGAAGCTGGGAGTAGAAGGCTGCTCGGCGGAGATAAACTCCCTTGGCTGCGCCGAATGCCGCAAAGCCTACCGGGAGATCCTGCTGGCTTTCCTGCGGGCGCGGGCCGAGAAGCTCTGTGAGCCCTGCCGGGGCCGCATAGAGCGCAACCCGCTCAGAGCGCTGGACTGCAAAATAGACGGCCCCGCCCTGGCTGAAGCGGGCCCCAAGCGCTCCCTCTGCCCCTCATGCACGGAGCATTTTGATAAGACCCAGCATCTGCTCGCAGCCGCCGGCGTAAGCTACAAGGTCAACCCCGGCCTGGTACGCGGACTGGACTATTACACAGGCACCGTCTTTGAAGTGCGGACCACCGCGCTCGGCAGCCAGGACGCGCTCTGCGGCGGAGGCCGCTACGACGACCTGGTAAAGTCCATGGGCGGCCCCGTAGCCCCGGCCATAGGCTGGGCTATCGGCGAGGACCGGGTAGCCATGCTCCTCAAGGACAAACCCGCCCCCGATAACGCGCCCAAAACTTTTATCGTAGCCGCCGCCAAGGAAGCAGGGGACAAAGCCTTCGCCCTGCTGACGTCCATGCGCGCCGCCGGCATAAGTTCGGACTTCTCCAACTTCGAGCTCAGCCTGAAATCCCAGATGCGCTCCGCCGACAAGAGCGGGGCCGCCTTCGCCTTGATAATCGGCGAGGACGAACTCAAAGCAGGAACCTGCGCCGTGAAGTCCCTTAAAGAGCACGGCGAGCAGCAAACGGTCCCGCTCCAAGACGCCCCTTCACACCTAAGCAAGCTTCTGAAGGCTTAATTTTTTGCTGTAAAACTAAAGAACCATATTTCGCGTCAGTTTAACGGAGGGGTGGCAGGGGTGTTGCTCGACGAACCCTTTGCGGAAGGGGGGGCCCCGCCCTAATTATCCCGGGCGGGGGGAAACCGACGTAAGGGTTTCCATCTTCCAGGGTTCGCCGGGCAATACCCCTGACAGGCCCCCGACTGGTCATCTCGCGGAACAATACCCAAAGTAATTCTTTAAAAGGCAACATATGACAACAACAACCCCTTCAAAAAGCACCGCCCTCCGCACGCACACCTGCGGCGAGCTCAACGCCTCCCACGCCGGGCAGACCGTCACCCTCGCCGGCTGGACCGACGTAAAGCGCAACCACGGAGGCGTCCTCTTCATAAACCTCCGCGACCTCTACGGCGTCACCCAGGTAGTAGCCAACCCCGGCAGCCCCGTCTTCCAGACGGCGGAAGAGGCCAAAAGCGAATACGTCCTGCGCGTGACCGGCAAAGTAGCCCTGCGCCCCGGCGCTAACGCCAATAAGAACATGCCCACCGGCGAAATAGAGATCGAAGCCTCCGAAATAACCGTCCTCAACCCCTCCCAGCCGCTCCCTTTCGAGCTGGGCGAGCACGCCGGAGTCTCCGAAGAAACCCGCCTTAAATACCGCTTTCTCGACCTCCGGAGGCCACGGATGGCGAAGAACATGGTGCTGCGAAGCCGCCTTTCCCAGGTAGTCCGCAACTACCTTTACGGCCTGGATTTCAACGAGATAGAAACGCCGCTGCTCACCCGGTCCACCCCCGAAGGCGCGCGCGACTTCGTGGTGCCCTCCCGCAACAACCCGGGCGAGTTCTACGCCCTGCCCCAGTCCCCGCAGCAGTTCAAGCAGGTCCTGATGATGTCCGGCATGGACCGCTACTTCCAGCTCGCCCGCAATTTCCGCGACGAAGAGCTGCGCTCCGACCGCCAGCCCGAGCATACCCAGATCGACCTCGAGATGTCCTTCGTCGACGAGCAGGACATCGCCCGCGTCGTGGAAGGCATGATGAAGGCCGTCTTCGCCTCCCTGGGCGAGGAAGTCTCCGCCCCTTTCCCCGAGATGGAATACTCAGACGTGATGCTTAAGTACGGCTCCGACAAGCCCGACCTCCGCTACGCCATCGAGATCAAGGACTGCTCGGAGGTCTTCAAAGCCTCCGGCTTCAAGGTTTTCTCCGAAGCCCTCGCCGGCGGCGGCGTGGTGCGCGCCATTAAAGGCGAAAAAGCCGCCGCCTTCAGCCGCAAAGACATGGACAGCCTGACGGACCTGGTCAAAGCCCGAGGTGCCAAAGGCCTGGTCTGGCTCCGGTTTAAAGAAGGTAAATTCGAATCCCCGACCCTCAAGTTCATGACCGAACCCGAGCTCGCCGCGCTCAAGGACCTGCTCGCCGTGAACGAAGGCGACGCGGTCTTCATAGCCGCCGACAAAGCCGCGGTGGCCGCGCCCTGCCTCGGCGCGCTCCGCACCGAACTTATCTCCCGCCTTAAGCCGCCCCCGTCGACGAAAAGGGCCTTCCTCTGGGTCCGCCATTTCCCGCTGCTCGAGAAAGACCCCGAGAGCCCCAACTGGACCTTCACGCACAACCCCTTCACCGCGCCGCTGCCCGGCGAGGAAGGCAAGCTCGACACCGACCCCGGCAACGTGCTCTCCTGCCAGTACGACCTGGTGCTCAACGGCGTCGAGCTCGGCTCCGGCTCGGTGCGCAACCACAGCCGGGCGATGCAGGAAAAGATCTTCGGCCTGATGGGCTACGACAAGGAGCAGGTGCAGCGCCGCTTCGGAATGATAGTTAACTCCCTGGACCTGGGCGCGCCCCCGCACGGCGGCATAGGCATAGGCTATGACAGGCTTATAGGCCTGATCTGCGGGACGGACTCCATCAGGGACGTCATAGCTTTCCCCAAGACTACCAGCGGCGCCTGCCTCATGAGCGACGCCCCGTCAATTATCGACGAGAAGCAGCTGAAAGAGCTGCATCTTAAGATCACTGATTAATGGCCTTCCCGAAATGGATAGTGGACGAGGTTCGCCGCAACAAGGCGGACCTGCGCGGCTCCGCGGCTGCCGGCACCGCCGGCGAGCTGGCCAGGCGCGCCCTCCACACCGTCTGCGACGAAGCCCGCTGCCCCAATAAGGGGCGCTGCTTCTCCGAAGGCGAAGCCACCTTCCTGATACTGGGAGACACCTGCACGCGGAATTGCGGCTTCTGCGCCGTTAAAAAAGCGAAGCCGCTGCCGCCGGACAAGGGGGAGCCGCGCCGCGCGGCCGAGCTCTGTAAAAAGTGGGGGCTTAAATACGCTGTCTTCACCTCGCCCACCCGCGACGACCTGCCCGACGGCGGAGCCGGCCATTTCGCCGAAACCAACCGCCTGATCAAGGAGCTCTCGCCGGGCATAAGGACGGAGCCGCTCATCCCGGACTTCCAGGGCGATATCAAGGCCCTGGAAACCGTCCTGGACTCCAACCCCGACGTACTTGGGCATAACCTGGAGATGGTCTCCGGCCTTTACGCGGGCGCCCGCGCCGGATCCGACTACGGCCGCTCCCTGCGGCTGCTCTCCAATTCCAAAAAGCTCAGGCCGGACATATTCACCAAGTCCGGAATAATGTTCGGCCTGGGGGAAAAGCCCGAGGAGCTGCTCAGGGCCCTGGGAGACCTGGCCGCGCACGGCTGCGACCTGCTGACGCTGGGGCAGTACCTCGCGCCGTCGAAAAGCCACCGCCCAGTCGAAAAATACTATACCGAAGAAGAATTCGCCCGCTGGGGGGAAAAGGCCCGGGCTGCCGGGTTTAAAGCCGTGCTGTCAGGCCCGCTGGTACGTAGTTCCTACCGGGCAAGCCGCCTTTACGCGGAGGCCGCCGCGAAGCCTCTCTAAGACACCTAATGGACAACTTTCAAAAAGACAAAGAAGCTCTATCCTGGCTTACCCGCGCATGGGACGACTATGCGGGCAATCTCCCGCTGCTGCTCCCGGCGCTCCTGTTCCAGGCCGCGCTTGCCTCCGGAACCTTCTACCTTATAAGCCGCTTCCGCTCGCTCCTGCCCGCAATGCCCTATATGCTTTTCGTGCTGACACCCGTCTCCACCGGGGCGAACCTGCTCTACATCAAGATAGCCAGGGGCAGCGGCGCGCGCTTCACGGACCTGTTCAGCGCCTTCCCGGTCTATCACCGCGCGGTCGCTGTAAGTATCGTCCTCGGCTTTGTAACCATGGGCGGCGCGCTTCTCCTGATAGTGCCGGGCGTCGTACTGTACCTGGCCTACTGCTTCAGCGAATACGCCGTCGTCGACCGCCGGACCGGGATAAAAGAATCTTTCGCGCTCAGCGCGGCGATCACAGAAGGCTGGAAGAGCCGCCTCCTGGTCCTATTCAGCCTTATAGTGCTTATAAACGTTTTTGTTCCCGACATCTATCTCGTCACCGGGCCGCTGAAAACTCCCTCGGCCAGCCTTGATCTTAAGCCGTGGACCGTCGCGGCGGCGGCGCTTAAGACCCTGGTTTTCCTCCCCTGGCTATGCCTGGCTATGGCCCGAGCCTATAATTTCCTCCTGCTTCCGCCCGGCCCCGAACCTGCGCCGGAAGAGACCCCGGTTGACTAAAATCATAGGCATTACGGCCCATATTTCCGCGGTCCTTTAGCCCTTTAATAACCCGGGGGGAAAAGGTAGAATTACATTGTAGTTAAAGGTTAAGCAGGAGGAATACTGAATGAAAAGATTAGCCCTGATAGCAGCCGCCATGCTGAGCGCCTCGGCGTTAAGCGCGGCCGAACTCAATACCATTTCCGCCGGATACATAAAGATCTCCAAAATAGACATCCCCGCCCCGGTCCTCCAGCCGGTCGAAGCGGCCAAATGCAACCACGTCACCGTGGAGATAACGAGCAAACTGTACCTCATGCCCCAGACTTCGAAAAGCCTGCTTTTCACCTACGCCAAGAACGAAGCCGAATTCAAGGAATTCACCGCCATGTGGACCCCCATCCTGAACAAGTTCGGTATGAAGGTAACGGGCACCGAATACAAGAACGAGTTCGGCATACTTAATTACGAATCTCCCGAAGGCCTGGTAGTGCGCGACTTCCTGGCCGAGGACATGAATTACGACGCCCTCAGCTCGACCACGATCGTGAAGCTCCAGCACGAGCTCCTCGAGCCGCTCGAACAGGCCGGGATGACGCCCATCGCCGCCCTCAACATAAAGAACGAGGTCTTCAGGCCCACTTTCAAGCTCTATTACCTCACCAAGCCCGACGCGAACATGGACCACGAGGTCCAGCTCCGCCAGCTTAAGAACGGCGAAGACATAGACTTCGACCTGCTGGCCAATGCCGTTAAGCTGGTCAAGAAGGACGCTTCCTTCTCCATGGTCTATATCGGCAAGCTCCTTGGCTTCAAGTCCAAGCTGGCCACCGACACCGCCGCCGCCGCGGTCTCCCTGGAGAACTACAAGAAATTCCTCGCGGAGAACAAGAAGGAATTCATAGCCTCCAAGGTGCTGAAGCTGGATGAGCCGTTCACCTCCGGCGACCACACCTTCAACTACCTGCTTAACATGTACTTCTTCCAGTAAGCCGGCCGATACAGAACAGAAAAACCCGTCCGCTTAAAAGCGGACGGGTTTTTTTACGCCCTAAGGCAGGTCTTGCTACAGGCCCAGGTCGGCCGCTATCTCCCTCATCGCACCAAGTGAAAGCTCCACAAATTCGTCCAGCTTTAGGCCCAAGGCCTCGCACTCCATTATTATTCCCCGGTCCACCGAAGCGGCGAAGCGCTTATCCTTCATCCGCTTCGTGACGGAAGAGGCTTTCACGCTGGCGAGCTTCCTGTCCGGGTAAACCATGGCGGTAGCCGTTATCATGCCGGTTATTGTCTCGCCGGCGGCCAGCGCCTTGTGGAAGGTCTCGGAGCGCTTTACCCCGCCGTGAGCCGCTTCATTATGCATTTTTACGGCTTCGATAAGGCTTTCCGGGAGGCCGTTCTCCTTAAGGATGCGGACGGCCTCGTGCGTATGGCGCGCCAGGTCCCCGGCGGTAAGCTCCACGTCGATATCGTGCAGCAGCCCGGCCAGGCCCCAGAGCCCGGCGTCGGCGCCGAGGCGCGCGGCCAGGGCCCGCATCACGGCCTCAGAGGCCAGGCAATGCCGGACCAGGTTCTCGTTCTTTAAATGCGTCCTGAGAAGCT
Organism: Elusimicrobiales bacterium; assembly: GCA_028713125.1. GTDB lineage: Bacteria > Elusimicrobiota > Elusimicrobia > Elusimicrobiales > UBA9959 > UBA9959. The sequence continues at coordinate 124,923 of JAQTOU010000007.1, forward strand.
CTAGGGCTTTTTGGCGTTCCATGGATCTAGAATTCCGCGTAGCCGGGCACGCGGGGGAAGGCGGTCACGTCGCGTATGTTAGAAATGCCGGTTACCAGCATCATCATGCGCTCGAAACCCAGGCCGAAGCCGGAGTGGGGGACTGAGCCGTACCGGCGCAGGTCCAGGTACCACCAGTAGCCGGCAGGATCGATCCCGGCGTCGGCCATCTTCTTTTCAAGCACGTCGAGGCGGTTCTCGCGCTCGCTGCCGCCGATGACTTCGCCTATCCGCGGCACCAGGACGTCCATCCCGCGCACGGTCCGTCCGTCGTCGTTAAGCTTCATGTAGAAAGCGGCGGCGTCCTTCGGCTTGTTATAAAGTATCACCGGCTTCTTGAAATACTGCTCCACCAGGAAGCGCTCGTGCTCCGAGGCCAGGTCCACGCCCCAGCTCACCTTCACGTCGAAGCGCTCGTTCACGGGCTCGAGCAGTTTTACGGCGTCGGTGTAGGTCAGGCGTTCGAATTTGTTCCCGGTGATATTCTTAAGATTATCCATCAGCGCCGGCTCGACGAACTTCGCGAAAAGCTCGATATCGGAGGGGCATTTCTCGAGGACGCTGTTCGTTATGGACTTTATGAAATCCTCGGCCAGCTCCATGTCGTCTTCCAGCTCGTAGAAGGCCATTTCCGGCTCGATCATCCAGAATTCCGAGGCGTGGCGATAGGTGTTGGAATTTTCCGCCCTGAACGTGGGCCCGAAGGTGTAGATCTTGCCGAGCGCCAGCGCGAGGCTTTCGCCCTCCAGCTGGCCGGTGACCGTCAGGTAGGTTTTTTTGCCTAAAAGCTCCTGGGAGAAATCTATCTCGCCCTTTTCGGTCCTGGGCGGATTGGACAGGTCCAGGGTCGTCGCGGTGAACATTTCCCCGGCGCCTTCCCCGTCGGAGGAAGTTATAATGGGCGTATGGACGTAGAAAAAGCCTTTATCGTGGAAATACTTGTGCACGGAGTAAGCCAGCTCGGCGCGGATGCGCAGCATGGCCGAGTATTTGTTGGTGCGCGGGCGGAGGTGGGCCACGGTGCGGAGGAATTCGTCGGAGGCTTTTTTCTTCTGTATCGGGTACTTCTCCGGATCGCAGCCGCCGTAAAGCTTTACCTGCTTCGCCTGCAGCTCGAACTTCTGCCCTGCGGCGGGGGAGGCGACCAGGTCGCCCTGGATCTCGACCGCGGCGCCGGTCACGAGGGAGGGGAGAACTTCGGAGAAATTCCCGTTCTCCTGGGAGAACACGATCTGCAGGCTCTCGCGGCAGGAGCCGTCGTTGAGCTCCGCGAAAGACATTACTTTGGAGTCGCGGCGGGTCTTTATCCAGCCGCGGGCGGTCGCCCCGGCCTTCGGCCCGGGGCTTTTGAGCAATTCGAGTATCGTGGGGAGCGCCATGTTGCCGTCCTTGGGGAGAGGGGTTTTACTTCTTGCCTTTCTTCTTTTCTTCCGGAACCTTGGAAACGGCGAGAAGCTCCAGCTCGCAGGTCTTGTCCTCGCCGTAATACTCCTCGAGGATATAGCCGACGCCCGGCGCGTAGTAGCGCACGGATTTGCCGGCGTCGCCGCCCGCCAGCATGGTCACTATCTTCATGCACTTGGCGAACTTCCCGGCCTTGATCGAAACCTTGTCGGAGAGGGAAATTATCTCGCTGGTGTCCGTATACTCGTTCCACTTCGCGCCCTCTTTGACGGGAAGAGGGAATTCGCGGCGCCCGCCGGTTATTACGCCGTCGGCGGTCGTAAACCACTTCGCGTCGCGCGTGATAGTGTATTCCGTGGTATGGGAGTCGCGCAGCTCGAAGATCATCCGGGCCTGGGCGACCGTCTTGCCGGTTTTCTTCTTAACCTCGAGGATGTCGATATAGATCTTCGCGTCGCCTTCGAATTCGGTGCTGGTGAACTTATATTCGTAGCGGGTCTGCTCTTTAAGCGGAAAATATTCTGCGGCCATTTGTGATGCCCCCGGGGTTGGTGGATGCTGAGAAATCTGGTGGACGTGACAGGGATCGAACCTGCGACCTCCTCGTTGCTCACTCGTGCTCCGGCGGCTGCTGCCGCCAGCGCCTCGTTCGAGGCTTTCTCAAATCTGGTGGACGTGACAGGGATCGAACCTGCGACCTCCTCGTTGCGAACGAGGCGCTCTCCCAACTGAGCTACACGCCCAAAAAACTGTTTTACTAACCTGAGGGGATCGAACCTGCGACCTCCTCGTTGCTCACTTCGGGCTCGTCGGCCTGGTGGCCTCCAGCGCCCTGCGGGCGCTCTCCCGACTGAGCTACACGCCCAAAACTGTTTTGACCTACTGCTGGTCTTTTGCCGCCTGCTCCACTCTGCGCTTGGCTCTCTTGTGATCCTCGAAATTCGAGTTAAAAATGTGCTTCCCTTTCCTGTCCGCCACGAAATATAGCGCATCCAGGTTAGCCGGGGACAGCGTTGCGGCTATAGAACTGAAGCCCGGGTTGCAGATAGGGCCCGGGGGCAGGCCGCCTACCACATAAGTATTGTAGGGGGACTTGAACTTCAGGTCCTTGTAAGTAAGCGCCTTTTTCCAGTAGCCCAGCGCGTACTGCGTGGTCGGATCGGCCTCCAGCGGCATCCCTCTGCGGTAGCGGTTTATGTAAACCGCCGCGATAAGGGGGCGCTCGCTGTCGTCCACCGCCTCGCGCTCGACTATCGAGGCGATGATCAGCGTTTTGCGCTCATCCAGACCCTGCGAAAAACCTTTAGAGAACAGCGGAACTATCTGCCGGTCGAATTCAGATTTTAGCAAATTAACAACTTCCTGTGGCAGCATATTTTTTTTAAGGTGGTAGGTGGAGGGGAAAAGATAACCCTCAAGATTTTGCGCGCGGGCCAGTTCCAGGAACTGGGCGGCGGGAACTACGCCGTTAGCCTCGAGCCTCTCGGCTATCTGCTCCATGCGCCAGCCTTCGGGAATAACGACGCGTACGGTGCTTACATAGGTGCTGTGGGTAAGCCTCCAGAGCGCTTCCTCCGCCGACATGCGCTCCCGGAGCGCGTATTCGCCCGGCATCAGGCGCTTGCCGGTGCCGGTGACCTTCACCAGCACCCTGAACCAGGTGGAGCTTATTATTACGCCCGCGCGCTTAAGCTCCGCGGCGGCCTTCCCCGCCCCGGCGCCCTCGGGTATCGACACCTTTACCGGCCGGCCGGGCCAGAAAAAATAAAGCGACAGCAGGACCAGGCAAGACGCTAAAATGGCCGCCGGTTTTATTAATTTATTCATAAGGAACCGCCGCCTGAAAGCCGCTTCGAATAAACCCGCCTGTACTCCGGGCCGCCGGGAGCGGGCACGCTTTCAATAAGATCCACGGAAGAAAGCGTGGTTGCCGATCTCATTGAGCGGGCGAAATCCGCGGCGCGGCCCAGGAAATTGTCCGGCAGGGCGTCTTTTATCCGGCCTATGGTCACATGGGGCTCGAAGCGATCTTCGAAGACCAGCCCCTCGGCCGCCAGCCCCGCTGCCAGCTTCGCGGCCACGCGCCTCAGTTCGGCGGCGCCCTCGTCTATCCCCACCCAGAGAACGGCGGGGCGCCCGGAAGGGGGAAAAAAGCCCAGGCCGCCGGAAGAGATCCTGAAAGCTTCGATACCGTCAAGCCCGGCCTCTATGCCCCTCGCCGCGGCAGCCGCCGCGGAGCTGTCCTGTTCGCCGAGAAAAGCGTAGGTTATATGGAAATTCGCGGGCGCTATCCATTTAACCGCTCCGGCGCGCGAAAGCTCACGCGCATGGCCCGCGATAGCCTCAAGGTTCTTCACAAAGCCCGGCTCGAAGGAGGAGGCGACAAAGAGGCGCACTCTATTCCTCTGACTCCGCGGCGGCTTGGCGGGCCTTGGCCCGCTTTGCGGCCGCGGCCCTGGCCTTCGCCCCGCGCTTGGCCTTGGGGTTGGCTCCCCTCTCTTTCAGCTGCTTCCTGATAACTTTGCGTTTAAGCGCCTGGTTCCGGAGATCGGCCCTCTTGGTAAGGGACCTCGGCCGCCAGCCTTTAAGGGAGGCGAGCCTTGTGCGCATCGTCACGATCGAACCCCGGTACCTGCCCATCCGGGAAAGCGGGATAGCGCGAAAACGCTTATGCGCGGGGTCGAAGTGAATTTCGGTATTCTTCTCAAGCAGGTATTCCTGCTGCTCCTTTCCCGAGTCGTCGGCCTGGGTCACCGCCACGCGCCCCTCGTCGAAAACGGCCACGGAGGATTCCTTTCCCATCTGAGAATACTCGACGGCGAATTCCGTTCCCCGTATCGCGCAGACCGCGGAGGGGGTGCGCACCTGCATCTTGTACTTCTCGTTAAGAAAGTGTTTTACCTTCGCCACCAGCGATCCGACATTAAGCGTGAAAATGGCGTCTTCCTGCACCAGTTCGGTTATCTCCAGCTCGGTGTTTCGCCCGAGGGTGATAGAGCCCTTGTCGTCGAGATAAAGCTCGGCGATCCCGTCCGCCGAGGTCTTGACCACATCGTTCGGGTCCAGGGGCATCTCGCCGGTTATCTTAGACCACTCGTCGCCGGCGACCGTCTTTACCATCACCGTGCCGGAAACGACCTTCAGCCTGGCGTCCCAGGACTGGGACTGGCTCTGCCCGTAATTCCCCGATTTCATGGCCTGCTGCACCATCATCTGCTGGTAATCCTGCTGGCTCATCTCTTCGTCCTGGGCATAGGCGGCGGGACCGGCGGCGATGAGCGCGCAGAGCAGGGCTGTCTTCAACATTGGCTTTATCGGCATTAAATGCGTCCCCTTGAAATTCACTTCTCTATTTTGCGGAACTGGCGCCGGCCCACCTGCAGCACGCAGTCCTTGGGCTCGAACACGATATCTCCGGAAACCTTCTCCCCGTCCAGGCGCACCGCGCCCTGGTCTATCAGGCGGCGCGCCTCGTTCATGCCCTTGGCCAGGCCGGCGGCCACCATCAGGTAGGAAAGCTTGCCGGGCTTCTCCGCGCGGAAAACCTCCATATTCTCCGGCAGTTCCTTCCGGGAAAAAACCTGCTCGAAATGAGCCCTGGCCGCCTGGGCCTGCTCGCCCCCGTGATAGCGGGCCGTTATGAGGCCGGCCAGCTTTTTCTTGGCTTCCATGGGATGCTCCGCCTTCACCGCGGCGAGGTCCTCCATAGTAAGCAGCTCGTAATAGGAATACATCAGGGCGTCGGAGACCGACATCATCTTGCCGAACATATCGTTGGGCAGGTCGTTTAGCGCGACGTAGTTGCCGTAGGATTTGGACATCTTCTTCTCGCCGTCGGTGCCGACCAGGAGCGGCATGGTCAGCACGGCCTGCGGCTCCTGGCCGTTAAGCTTCTGAAGGTCGCGGCCCATCAGCAGGTTGAAGAGCTGGTCCTGGCCGCCCATCTCGATATCGGCTTTCACGGCCACCGAATCGTAGCCCTGCATGACCGGATAGAGTATCTCGAGCAGGCTTACCGGGGTTCCGGCGGCCATGCGGTTCTTGAAATCCTCGCGCTCGAGCAGCCGGGAAATGGTGACGCCCTTGGCCGCGTTGATGAAATCCGAAACGCCGGCGGCCGGGCTGGCGAAGAAAGGCTTGAGCCATTCGCTGTTAAAGCGTATTTCCGTTTTTCCCGGGTCGAGCACCTTGAAAGCCTGCTCCGTGTAGGTTTTGGAATTGTTGGCCACGGTCTCATGGTCCAGGACGGGGCGGGTCGAATCGCGGCCGGAGGGGTCGCCTACCTGCGCCGTAAAATCGCCTATTATAAGCACTACCGTATGGCCGAGGTCCTGGAACTGGCGCAGCTTCGAAAGAACGACGCTGTGGCCGAGATGCAGGTCGCGGCTGGTGGGATCCGCGCCGAACTTGACGCGCAGCTTCTTTCCCGAGGACAGCTTTTTAGCAAGTTCCTCCCGGCTGATCAGGTCGACAGTACCGCGCAGTATCGCGTCTAAATTCACATCTGTATTCATAATAGTAATTGTATTATTTTCGGGCGCGGCACGCTAGAAGCCATCCAGAAACCTCTTTGACACGCGAAAACGCGGATTTTGCGCCGGCGGCAAGGCGCGACGAGCGAGCATACCGGCGGTCTGTAAGCGAGGGGTGCGAAGCACAATTCAAGGTTTCGTACAGGCAACGCAGCAGCAGGACAAAAGCCGCGTTTGCAGGCGCGGAGGGGTTTCTGGATGGCTTCTTAATGAAACCCGTGGGGGTCCGCCTCTATAAAGTACTTGACCCCGGGCCTCTGCGGAAGCGTCAGTCCTTTTTCCAGGCAGAGCATTGCGGCCTTCTCCGAGGAGGCCTTGACCAGGTAATACTCGCTGTGAAACCTGCGCTTCTCTTCGCCCGGCGTCGTGACCGGCCCCAGGATCTCGCTTTCGTCTCCCGGGCCTCCCAGGAAAGACAGCGCTTTGAGGAAATCGGCCGCGGCGGCGTCCAGCGCGCCGCGGTCGAAGGAGGCGAACCTGGCCTTCACGATATGGCAGAACGGCGGATAGAGGAAATCCCTGCGGGCCGCCAGCTCGCCGTCGGCGAAAGAGGGGTAGTCCATCTCGGCCAGCCGCGAAAAAACATAATGCTCGGCTTCCCTAGTCTGTATGAAGAGTTCGCCTTTGGCGCCAAGGAGCCGCCAGGCCCCGTAAAAGGACCGGAAGGCTTTTTCAGAGGCGCGGAAATCCGCGCTTGAGAGGTCGGAATCCGCGTCGATGAACGCCGCCAGCTCGAGCCGGGGCGCGCCCAGCTCGCGCAGGGCTATGCGGGTTCCGACCAGGACGTCGGCCTCTCCTTTTGAAAAGCTCTCCAGTTCCGCCCGCATCGTCTTAAGGGAGCCGCGCAGCACGTCCCCGTCGAAGCGGGCTATCCTGGCGGCGGGCAGCAGTTTCGAAATGGCCTCCTGGGTCTTTTGCGTCCCGGCCCCGTAGTCGCGGAAAACTTTTCCGGCGCATTTCGGGCAGGTTACGGGTTTCGGTTCCTTCTTTCCGCAGCGCCGGCAGACCAGCTGCTGGACCCCGTCCGCCGTCTTTAAAAGGGTCATGCCGGGGCCGCAGGCCTGGCAGCGCTTCATCCAGCCGCAGTTGGCGCAAAAAAGGCGGGAGGCGTAGCCCTTGCGGCCCGCGATAATGAGCGCCTGGCCCCCTGCGGCAACTACGCGCCGCAGGCTGTCGGCCAACGGACGGGCCAGGATATCGCCCGGGTAGCCGGCCATATCCAAAACCCGCACTCCGGGGGCGGGGCCGTCCGGGGTTTTAGATGGAACCGCGTCGAACCGGACAAGTTCGCCGGAGGCGGCGCCGCCCCATGCTTCTATGGAGGGGCAGGGGCTTGCAAGCACGGCCTGCCCGCCCAGCGCTTTGATGCGCTTGAGAAGAACCTCGCGCGCGTGATAGAACGGCTCGGCTTCCTCCTGCCGGTAAACCTCCTCATGCTCCCCGTCGAGAAGCCCGAGGCGCAGCTCTTTAAAAGGAAGAAAAACCCCGGAGCGGGTGGCGATAACCACCTTTGACTTTCCGCTGAAAGCGCCGGCCCAGGCCTCGGAGCGCTTTTTAGGGGTCAGCCTCGCATGCCAGATCCCGACCCTGCCCGGGAAAACAGGTTCCAGCGCGGCCGCCAGGGCGGGAATGAAAGTGAGGTCCGGGACGAGCAGCAGCCCCTGCGCGCCGCCGCCTAGAGCGGAGGCGAAGACCGCCGGGTAGACAAGTTCGCGGCGCTCCAGCGGCGCGAGCCGCAGGAGATAGGCTCCCGGCTTTCCGGCTGAGAGGGTTTCGGTCAATTTTTTAAGCTCGGGCGGCTCCGCGGGCCGGGCGGCAAGGCCGGGTTGAGGGAGCGGCTCCGGAGCGGGAAGGTCTTTCGGGGCGTGGGAATAAAAAGCGCCCAGGCAAAGTCCGGAGGGGGAGCCCCAGCGCCCGGACATCCACTTCGCCAGCGCGAGCGCGTCCTCCGGGAAGAGCGGTTCCTCCTCGAGCAGCCTGGTTATGGTCTTGAGCTCTTTGAATTTAGTAAGGTCGGCGTCTTTCTCCGGCAGGACGCGGATTATCATCCCCACGGCCTCGCGCTTGCTCAGCGGGGCCAGAACGCGCAAGCCCGGCGCGGCCTTCAGTTCCATCTCCTCGGGGAGATGATAATAAAAGGTCCGCCGCAGCGGTATGGGGAATGAAATTTCTGCCAGCATAATCAAGCCGCAAGGGTCCGGGAGTAAGCAGCTTAAGCCTTACCGCATCGACCCTAATCCGCTATTTTACCAGTTTCAAGAAAGGACTTCAGCATCTTCATATCCTCCCAAGTGTCGCGCTTCAGGTTGGGGTTGCGGAGCAGCGCCGCGGGATGGTAGGTGGGGAGAACTTTTATGGGGTGGCCCGGGCCGAACAGTTCGACAGGGTAATCGTACCAGTGACCGCGGACGGTGGAGATACCCTTATCTATGTTCAGGAGGACCTTGGTGGGCACGGAGCCGAGGGTTACTATGCAGGCCGGCTTTATGAAGCGCAGCTGCTCGTCGAGGTATGGCCGGCAGGCCGACATTTCTTCCTGGGTGGGCGGCCGGTCATTGCCATGGGCCTCCGGGTTTTCCGGATTTTTCATCGGATGGCATTTCACGATATTTGCGATATAGACGTCGGAGCGCTTCAGCCCAAGGACGGCTTCGAGGATCTTATCCAGCAGCTGCCCGGAGCGCCCGACGAAAGGCTCCCCCTGGTGGTCTTCCTGGAAGCCCGGGCCCTCACCGATAAAGACCACTTTAGCCTTGTAGGTGCCGACGCCGAAAACCGCGTTGAGCCTGGCGTGGCCGAGCCCGCATTTTCTGCAGCTCTTAACTTTCTCGGCGAGGGAGTCCATGTCGGGCGTTTCCTGCTCCGCGGCGCGCCGCGCCGGCTCCTCGGCCGGGACGGCAGCGGCTAGCGGAAGGGGCAGAGGCTTGACCGCGGCGGCGCCGGCGCGCGCGGGCTCGGCCAGATTTTCATCCAGCTCCCTGATATAGGCGGCCAGGTCCTTGGCCGCTTCCGCCAGCTCCCGCTTCATTGTTTAAGCGGCGTCTTTGGCCGGCTTCTCGGCGCGGGGCTTCCGGGGCTCGTCCGAGCGCTTGGAGGCGAGCTTCTCTTCCAGGAGCTGGTCGGCCTTAACGGATTCCTCGATCTCGGGGACCTTGACCTTGCCGCTTACCACGTCGAAAAGGGCGCGGTCTATCAGCTCGGCCATCGGGACGTTGCGGAACTCCTCCTGGCGGCGCAGGTGGCGGGCCCACTGCATGGCGCGCACGATGTCCAGGTACTTGGACGGGCCGTAGTCCGAGATAAGTTTTTCCAGGTCGGCTTCTTTCTGCACTTTAACTTGAGTAGTCATTGCGTCCTCCGTGATTAAAAAACCCTTTTCTTTGAAAGCTGTTCGCCGAAGGCTTTTACCTTCTCCAGGTTGCGGCCTGTCTTGTGCGTCTCCAGGTCCGCTATCGCGGCCACTTCCCGGACGGCCTCTGGAAGCTTGTCGTTTATCACCAGGTAGTCGAAGCTGGAGGCTACCTTGATCTCCGAGCGCGCCGTCTCAAGCCTTACGGAAACGTTCTCCGGGGCCTCGCCCCGGCCGCGCAGCCGCTGCACCAGCGTCTTCAGGTCCGGCGGCAGCAGGAACACCGTTACCGCCTCCGGGAATATTTTCTTGACCGAGCGCGCGCCCTTCACGTCTATCGTCATCAGCGGGATACGGCCCTTTCCCAGCACGTCCAGGACCGACTTTACCGGCGTGCCGTAATAGTTGCCGTGCACCAGCGCCCACTCGAGCAGTTTGCCTTCCTTCCTCAGCTTCGCGAACTGCTCCGCGGTCACAAAGTAGTAGTCCTTCCCGTCCGCTTCGCCCGGGCGCTTCGGCCTGGTAGTGCAGGTCACGCTGAAGGCGAACCTTTTATCCAGCTTCATCAGCGCGGAACGCACGACGGTCTTTCCGCCCCCGGAAGGGGCGGAAATGACCATCGGGAAGTACTTGTATTTCCTTTGGCGCACTATTTATTCTTTCTCGGATGCCTTATCTGCGACTGGGCCGCGGACAGTATGGCTATCGGCACGCGGAACGGCGAGCAGGACACGTAGTTAAGCCCGGCCTTGTGGCAGAACTCCACGGAAGCAGGCTCTCCGCCCTGCTCCCCGCAGATGCCGATCTTCAGGTCCTTGCGGGTCTTGCGGCCGCGCTCGACGGTGATCTTGATCAGCTCGCCCACGCCGTCCTGGTCTATGGTCTGGAACGGGTCCACGGGGATGATCTTGGTCTTGGGATTGCCGTCCTTGTCCTTGTCCTTTATGTATTCGGCCAGGAAGGGCCCGGAGTCGTCGCGGGAATAGCCGAAGGTCATCTGGGTAAGGTCGTTGGTCCCGAAGGAGAAGAACTCCATGGTCTCGGCGAGCTTGCCGGCGATGAGGCAGGCGCGGGGGATCTCTATCATCGTGCCGATCATGTACTTCACCTTCACGCCTTTCTGCTTCATGACCTCGGCGTAGACGCGGTGGATGATCTCGGACTGGTTCGTGACCTCGTTCTCGAGGGAGACCACGGGGATCATGATGTCGGGGAATACCTTCACGCCCTCCTTATGAAGCTCGGCGGCGGCCTCGAAGATCGCGCGGGCCTGCATCTCGGTGATCTCGGGATAGGTGACGCCCAGGCGCACGCCGCGGTGCCCCATCATGGGGTTGGACTCATGGAGGCCGTTGGCGCGGGCTTCGAGCTCCTCGAAGGAAATATTGAGGGCTTTCCCCAGCTCTTCCAGCTTCGCCTTCTCGCGGGGCACGAACTCGTGCAGCGGGGGGTCCATCAGGCGCACGGTCACGTGCAGGCCTTCCATCACTTTGAAGGTGGCCTTCAGGTCGGCCTTCATGTGGGGGAACAGGTCGTTGAGCGCGGCTTTGCGCTCCTCAAGGTTCTTCGACATGATCATCTTGCGGAGCTGGAACAGGGCCGCGTCGGAGCCCTTGCCGTAGAACATATGCTCTATGCGGAAAAGGCCTATACCCTCGGCGCCGTACATGCGGGCCTGGGCGGAGTCGGCGGGAGTGTCGGCGTTGGTCCAGACTTTCAGCGCGCGGATGGAATTGCAGAACTTGAGGAATTCCGCGAGCATCGCCATGGTCGTCTCGCCGGGCTCGACGAGGGACATCTTGCCGGAGTAGATTAAGCCGCGTGAGCCGTTCAGGGAGATCCAGTCCCCTTCCTTGAGGACCGCGCCGCCGAGGCTGAGGGTCCTGGCCTTCAGGTCGATCTTCACGTCCGCGCAGCCCACCACGCAGCATTTGCCCCAACCGCGGGCCACGAGGGCCGCGTGGGAGGTCATGCCGCCGCGGGCGGTGAGGATGGCCTCGGCCGCCCTCATGCCTTCGACGTCTTCAGGGTTGGTCTCTTCGCGGACGAGGATGACGTGCTTGCCTTCCTTCTTCCACTTGACGGCTTCTTCGGCCGTGAAAACTATCATGCCTACGGCGCCGCCGGGGCCGGCCGGAAGGCCTTTGCCGAGGGGCTTGGTCGCGAGCTCGACCTTGGGGTCGAGTATGGGGTGGAGAAGCTCGTCGAGCTGGTCGGGGGTGACGCGCATCACTGCGTCTTCCTTGGCGGCGAGCTTTTCTTTATGCATGTCCAGCGCCATGCGCACGGCGGCGAGGCCGTTGCGCTTGCCGACGCGGCACTGCAGCATATACAGCTTGCCTTTCTCTATGGTGAATTCTATGTCGAGCATGTCGTGGTAATGCTTCTCGAGCCTGGCGCGGATGGCGGCCAGCTCTTTGTAGGCGGCGGGCATCAGCTGCTCGAGGGACTTGAGGTTCTTCGACTGCTCGTTGCGGCTGCTTTCGTTGATAGGGTGGGGGGTGCGGATGCCGGCCACCACGTCCTCGCCCTGGGCGTTCTCGAGGAACTCGCCGAAGAAGGCGTTCTCGCCGGTGCCGGGGTTGCGGGTGAAGCCCACGCCGGTGGAGGAGTCGTCGCCCATATTGCCGAACACCATGGCCTGCACGTTGACGGCGGTGCCCCATTCTCCGGGGATGCCCTCGATGCGGCGGTAGGAGATGGCGCGCTTGCCCATCCAGGAGGCGAACACGGCGCCGATGGAGCCCCACAGCTGGTCCATGTGATTGTCGGGGAATTCTTTGCCGATGACTTCCTTGACCTTGGCCTTGAACAGGACGCCCAGCTCCCGCAGGTCTTCGGCGGTGAGGTCGGTGTCGGACTTGGCGCCCTTCTTCGCCTTCATGTCGTGCATGATGCGCTCGAGCTGCTTGCGGATACCTTTGTCGTCGGCGGGTTCGATGCCGGCGGCCTTCTCCATGACCACGTCGGAGTACATCATGATCAGGCGGCGGTAGGAGTCGTAGACGAAGCGGGGGTTATTGGTGAGCTTTATCAGCCCGGGGATGGTCTCGGAAGTGAGGCCGCAGTTAAGGATGGTCTCCATCATGCCCGGCATGGAGCTGCGGGCGCCGGAGCGGACCGAGACCAGGAGGGGGTTCTGGGCGTCGCCGAATTTCTTGCCGGTCAGTTCCTCGACCTTGCGGAGGTTCTTCTCGACGTCCTGGGTGAGGCCCTTGGGATAGGAGCGCTTGTTGGCCCAGTAATAGGTGCAAATTTCTGTAGTGAGAGTGAAGCCCGGGGGAACGGGGAGACGGAGGTCGGGGTGGCCGGCCATCTCGGCGAGATTGGCGCCTTTGCCGCCCAGCAGGTTCTTCATCGAAGCCTTCCCGTCGGCTTTGCCGCCGCCGAAGAAATATATTACTTTTTTTGAAATTTTAGAGGCGGACGCTTTGGTTTTTGATTTAACGGCAGTCTTTGGCATATGTTTTGGCTCCTGTAGACTATTTGGCCGTCCGAAGCGCAGAGCGCCTGATACGGCATAAACGCATGTTTAACTATCCGGCCCGCGGGTGCGGGGTATAAAAAACCCCTTGGGGGGGCTTTCATTTATACTACTAAATGAATGGGCGGCGGGGCAATAAGGGCTTTACTCCTTAATCCCCTCCAGGTCCAGCATGAAAGCATACTCGAACGCGACAAGTTTAAGGGATTCGAAACGGCCGGACTTGCCTCCGTGGCCCGTGTCCATATCGGTTTTCAGGAGCAGGAGGTTTTTGTCCGTTTTCCTGTCCCGCAGCCTGGCCGCCCACTTGGCCGGCTCCCAGTACTGTACCTGGGAGTCGTTAAGCCCGGTCTCTATGAGCAGGTTCGGATAGGCCTTTTTCTCCACATTATCGTAAGGAGAGTAAGAAAGCAGATAGTCATAATATTCTTTTACATTGGGGTCACCCCACTCGTCATACTCGGAGGTCGTAAGGGGAATATCCGGGTCCAGCATCGTGGTAACCACGTCCACGAAAGGCACGGCCGCTATGATGCCTTTATAAAGCTCGGGTGCCATATTGGAGACGGCCCCCATGAGCAGCCCCCCGGCAGAGCCGCCCTCCGCGTAGATATGGTCGGGGGAAGTGTAGCCAAGCCCGATCAGATACTTGGTAGCGTCTATAAAATCGTAGAAGGTGTTCTTCTTCTTAAGCTGGCGCCCGTCTTCGTACCAGCGCCGGCCCAGTTCCGAGCCGCCCCTGATATGGGGGATGGCGCAGATAAAACCCCGGTCAAGAAGGGAAAGCCGGCCCGAGCTGAAATACGGGTCCGAGCTGTAGCCGTAGGAGCCGTAGGAATAGATATGGACCGGGTTTTTCCCGCTGTCCAGGGCGATCCCTTTTTTATAGACAAGGGAGACGGGAACCTTTTCGCCGTCCCGCGCGGTGAACCACAGGCGCTCCGCCTGGTAATCCTCCGGCTTGAAGCCGCCCAGGACCTCCTGGCGCTTCAGCAGCCGCTTTTCGCCAGTCCTGAGATTTACGTCATAAACGGAATCGGGCGTGGTCAGGGACTCGTAGGTGACGCGCAGCGTGTCCGTCCTATATTCGTAATTATCGCCCAGGTCCGTCATGTAAGCGGGCTCGTCAAAGCCTACCCGTGTCTCCGCGCCGCCGGCGCGGCTGATGACATGAAAGCCGCCCTGCGCGCTAAAGCGCTCCTTCAGCACCAGCCAGTTCTCGAAGACCTCCAGGTTTTCCACCAGCGTATCCTCGCGGTGCGGGACCAGGTCGGTCCAGGAAGCCCTGGAAGTGGCGGAGGACGGACAGACGGAAACTTTGAAGTTGCGGGCGCGGTCGTTGTTCAGCACGAAGAACCTGTCGCCGCCGTCCGCGATGTCGTACTCGAGCCTGGGCTGCCTGGCCTGGAAAACCGCCGGGGGGGCCGACGGCTTTCCCGCGTCTATAAGGCGGTACTCGGTGGACAGCGTGGAGCCGGAACGGAGGAAGATATACTTGTCCGTGTTGGACTTGGACAGGCTTACCTCGAAGGTCTCGTCCGCCTCGAAGTAAACCTCGAGGTCCCTGAAGCGCCCGAGCTCGTGCGCGAGGACCCGCTCCCACCGCAGCGTTTCCGGGTTCTGCTTGACGTAAAAAAGCGTGCGGTTGTCGGCGGCCCAGGCCATATTTCCTGACGTGGCGGAGATCTTGTCCCCGTAAAGCTTGCCGGTGACGAGGTCCTTGAAATAAACGTCGTAGAAGCGCCTGCCGCCGGTATCCACGGCATAGGCGATCGCATTGTGGTCGGGGCGGATGGCCGGGAACGTGACCGAGCAGAAAGCCTTCCCTTTGGCTATCTCGTTCACGTCCAGCAGTACTTCCTCGGCGGCGTCGACTGAACCTTTTTTTCTGGCGTAGACCGGGTATTCCAGGCCCTTCTTAAAGGTCTTATAATAATAGTAGCCGCCGTATTTAAAAGGCACGGTGGAGTCGTCCTCTTTTATCCGGCCCTTCATTTCCGTGAAAATTTTAGCCTGCAGTTTTTCCGTGTGCCGCATCGCCGCCGCCGCGTAATCGTTCTCCGCCTTGAGGTAAGCCTTCACCTCGGGGTTCTTCCGGTCCTTGAGCCAGTAGTACTCGTCGTTCCTGGCCTGCCCGTGTTTTTCCAGCGCGTGGGGAACCTTCTTCGCCTTAGGCGGCTCGGCGGCCCGGGCGAAGCCGGAAAGCCCCAGGGCTATGAAGGCAAAGGCGAATATGGCGGAAAACTCATGTTCGTTCATTTAATATATTTTTAAGAACCGCGCCGGAAATTGCGGCCTAGATACCCATCCTCGCGAGGATCATGCAGATCTCGTTCGCCACCGAGACCAGCTCGGGATGGGAAACCTCGAAGCCTTTAACGGCGTAGGAGATGCCGGAGATAGAAAGGTTCCTGAGCTGCAGGCTTGAGTCTTTGCGCGTAGCCTCGTGGGCGGCGGCTTCCGTAAAGAGCCCTACGCTGCGGATGTCGTCGATCTTTGAAACCGGCAGGGCGGAAAGCTCGGACTTCAGCTTCTTGAGAAGCGCCACCAGCTCGGCTTTTTCCGGCGAATTGCCGGACTCGACCCTGGCTATCGCCGCCTCTATCTTCGAAAGAGTATCATTGATCATATTAGTTCTCCGTATCTCCGCCTCGAAATGGCGCGCCGAAACTCAAAACTACCAAATCCGCCCCCACGTGTCAATCGGGCCGGGTTTATGCTAATCTTTTAGCATGAAAACCGGGAAAGCCGAAATCGTCTGCACCGGCTCGGAGCTGCTGAGCGGAAAGCTTAACCTTTACGTGCCACTTTTCCACGAGCTCCTGGCGCCGCTGGGCTTTGCCATAACGAGGGAGCAGTCCTGCGGGGACAGCCTTCCCGACATTAAAGACTGCCTCGCCGGCTCCCTGCGGCGGGCGGACCTGGTAATAGCCTGCGGCGGGCTCGGCCCTACCTTCGACGACCTGACGCGCCAGGCCGCGGCCGCGGTGCTGGGCCGCCGGCTGTTCCATTCAAAAAGCTGCGAGCAGATACTCTCCTTCAACTACAAGCTTAAAGCCCTGCCGCCCAATATCAAGGACCAGTGCCTCCTGGTGGAGGGCGCGAAGCCGCTGGAGAACAGCAATGGCACCGCTTTCGGCCAGGTCCTGACCCGGGGCCGGAAAATGCTCGTCCTGCTGCCGGGCCCCAGGAAAGAATGGGAGCCGATGTTCCATAACTTCCTGGACGAGGAAATAAGGGCGTTCTTCAAAGGGCGCCCCCCTGTCGCCCAGCTGAAGCTGAAGATAGCCGGCCTCTGGGAGCCGCAGGCCGAGAAACTTCTTCGCCCCGTCATGCGGCGCTTCCCTCTCGCCGGCTTTACCATCCTGGCCGGGCCCGGCACGGTGGAGTTCATCCTTTCGGGCGACGACAGCCGCGGGCTTATCGGCAGGGCGGGGGCCGCCTGCCGCAAAGAGCTGGGCGATAAACTTTACGGCGAAGGGGAGGACACTCTCGCGGCCGCCATAGGCGCGAAACTTAAAGCGCGGGGCAGAACCCTGTCCGCCGCCGAATCCTGCACCGGCGGCCTGGCAGCCAAGCTTGTCACGGATATCCCCGGCAGTTCCGAGTATTTCCTCGGCGGGGCGATAACTTATTCCAACGCCGCCAAGATAAAACTGCTCGGCGTCAGGGGCGGGACGCTTGAGAAAGCCGGCGCGGTCTCCGGGGAATGCGCGCTGGAGATGGCCGCCGGGGCAAGGAAAATTTTCGGCAGCGACTACGCCTTTTCGGTTACCGGCATAGCCGGGCCGGGAGGGGGCACGGAAGAAAAACCGGCGGGGCTGGTTTTTTTCGGGCTGGCCGGGCCTCGCGGCACCGCCGTTTTCAAAAGGCAGTTCCGCGGCACGCGCCCCTTTATAAGGGAGTGCGCGGCTAATTTTATTTTGGACGAGCTGCGAAAAGTAATAAAATAAGAGGGACCGGGAAATGCCGGCCGCTGATTTAAGGAGAACACCATGAAAAGAACTGCCCTGGCGCTGACAGCCGTTTTCTTCGTACTTGCCGCCTGCGGAAAAAAAGAGCTGCCGCTCGAACAGCCAGAAAAACAGGCGGCGGGCGCGGCCCAGCCCTCCCCGGGCAGCGCGTCATATGTAAAAAAAGACACCTATTTCAAGCTGCCCAATGCCGCCGGGGGGGAGATCGACCTGGCCGCCTACGCCGGGAAGCCGGCGATCGTGATGTTCTTCACCGAAACCTGCCCCTACTGCCGCAAAGCCGCTCCTTTCATACAGAAGGTCTATACCTCCTACTCCGTGAAAGGGCTCGGAGTCATCGGCGTCCTGATACAGGACAGCGCCCAGCCCGGCCTGAATTTCGCCGCCGACCTGGGAGTTACCTTCCCCATCGTTTACAAGGGCGGCGCTATCTCCCGCAACTATCGCACGCAGGGCGTGCCATACATCTACCTGCTCAACAAAGAGCATGAGATCTACGACGTCTGGGAAGGTTACGACCCTTCGTTCGATTCCGCCATCATAAAAGCGGTGGAAACGGTCCTGGCGAAAAAGTAAACGGGAAGCCGCCAAAAGGCCCCGCCGGCGAGCGGAGCGGCCGGAGCTATAAAAATGTCCACGGCAATACAGAAAGGCAGCATACTGGTCCACCGGGTCTTCGACATAGCCGGAGAGATCTCGCTCGTCCGCGCCGAGCAGCTGCTTAGCGCCGACGCCAAGGGGCCGCGGCTCAAGTTCGCCACCGATACGCGCAAAGCCATCATCATAAAGGACTCCCCGCTCAAAGCCGACCTGGGAGAAGAAATACTGGACCTGCCCTCGGGCAAGCTGCCGGTGCGGATCTTCGCCAGGGTCTGGAACTACGGCGTCATCTCCGTCACGCTGGAGCTGGCCATCCCGCCCGGCACGGAATGGGGCAGGCTCGTCAGGACAGCCTCCGAACTGGAGGCCTCCGGCGAGATAGAGCTGCTGGCGGTCTCGCGCAAGGACGCCCTGAAAAAGCGCATCATGCAGGCCGTGATCAACCCGGCGGAATGGGAGATCCACGAGGATTACATAACCTATATCATAGAGAAGGCCGACGGCCTCGAGAACCCGAGGGACTTCATCAAGAAGGTGGACGTGGCCGCGCTGATCCTGGCAGAGGAGAAGGAACACCTGGTGGACGAGCACCGCGCCTTCCTTATAGAGAGCGCGATACAGTACTCCAGCTCCGACCTGGCGATAATAGACTGGAACTCCGCCCTGCTGATAGAGCCTGACGGCCAGCGCGATATCGCCGACGTCATCGAATTTTCCCTCACCCACCTGCTGGAGTTCCGCTATTACGACGAGATGCTGGGCCGGAAACTGGAAGAGCTTTACGACGCCATGGACCAGAAGCGGGAAAGCGTGGCGAATATTTTCAGGAATTTATACGCCGATATCGCGGAGGACTCCAGCCGCAAATACATGGAGTTCTCCGAATTCCTCGGGCGCGTGGAAAACTCCCTTAAGACGGTAGGAGACCCCTACCTGGCCGTCGCGTTCAGGGCTTCAGCCGCGGAGTTCCACTTCGACGACTGGCGCAAAAGCATCTCGCGCAAGATGGAGACGCTCGCGCAGATCAGCCAGATACTGCACGGCGAGGTGAACACCCGCCGGAGCCACTGGCTGGAAATAATAATAATCGTGCTTATCGCGGTGGAGATGATCCCGATGGCCGTGGACCTGCTGAAGTACCTCGGCCTGGTGGGTTAGCGGGCCGCTAGTTTTTCACTGGCGCCGGAGAGCCCAGCAGCCTGATAGCCGCCGCCACAGCTTCCCTCGCCTTGCCGCTCACGCCACCGCTCGAGCGGTATTTTATTTTAAGGAAATTCAGCGGCGTGCCGTTCAGCTTCACGCGGAAATCCAGGTGCGGCCCGCTCGAGAGCCCCGAAGACCCGACGTAACCGATGACGTCGCCCTGGCTGACGCGGCGGCCTCTGCCGGCGCCCCTTGCGATCCGCGAAAGATGCCCGTACGTGGACTCGTAGCCGGCCCCGTGGCGCAGGACTATCAGCCTGCCGTTGGCGCCCTTCCAGCCGGAGAAGGAAACCGTGCCGTCGGCCACCGCGGAAACGGGGGTGCCGGAAGGGGCCGCGTAATCTATGCCCTGGTGCGGCCTGAAGATCTTCAGCACCGGGTGGAAGCGGCGGTTCGTAAAGTAGGAGGAAATGCGGCGGTAGTGCAGCGGAGCCCGCAGGAACATGCTCCTGAGCGACTCGCCTTTTTCGTCGTAGTAGGAGCCCTGCCAGGCCGCGGCCGTCTTGCGGCCCGTTTCCGGTCCCTCGTAAGCGGCCGCGATGATCTTAGGGGAGATCACTCTGCCGGCCGGATCTTTTTTGTAGTTCCAGCAAAGCGCCCAGCGGTCGCCCTCCCTGACCTCGGTCAGGAAGTCCACGGACCAGGAGAACACGTCGGTATAATCCAGGATCACGGCGGGGGGAACTCCGCCGGCGGTCATGGATTCCCAAAGGGAAGAAGTTATAACCCCGGAGGCCGAGGCGGAGGAGAATTCCACCTGCACAGGCTGGACCTGGAGCGAGAATTCTCCGCCGGTGGAAATGGAAATGAGATAGGTATTCAGGTCCTTCGTCACGACGAGCGACTTCATCGCGCCCCAGGTCGAGAAAACTATGCTGTAGGAATCCTCCAGGCGCAGGCGGCGAAGGTTGATCTTCGGGGAAAGCAGCTTAGAGACGCGCGCCCTTTCCGCGTCGCTGAGCCCCTCGGCTTTAAAGACCCCGTCGAGCGGGCCGGTGAAAGTGCCGGAGGAAACGCGGAGCTCTTCTTCCTCGAAGCCGGGCCCCAGGTCGTCCCGGAGAAGGAACAGGCCCAAGACAAGAAGCGAGGCCGCCGCGAGAATTCCCGCGAGCCGGAACCATCTGGTTCTCTCGGTGCTGCGATCAGGGTGCGGGGTAGTCTCCATGTCATGAATAATAACAAATTTACCCCGCGCCTTGGCTATTTGCCGGGCAGCGCCCGGGGCGCGGCGCGCGCTTCCCGGGAAAGCCCGGGGTTCGCCGGGGACTTGAAGCATTGACTAGCCATAGAGGTTATTAATATAATAGGCAAACGGATAAAACCACTACAAAGAGAGAAAAACATGTCTACAACCAAGAACAAAATCAGAGAAATAACGGAGAAATTCTCCGCAAAACCCAACGATACCGGCTCAGCCTCCGTGCAGGTAGCGCTCGTCACCGAGCGCATCCAGTATCTTGCCAAGCACCATACCACCAACCCTAAGGACCACGCCTCACAGCTCGGTCTCACCAAGCTGGTCTCGCAGCGCAAGCGCCTTCTTAGCTACCTTGAAGCCAATAACAGGGAAGAATACAAGAAGGTCATCAAAGCCCTGGGCTTAAGGAAATAACAAATGACAAACTACCCTAAACCGCTCCGCCTGGAAGAACAGGTGGGGGATAAGTCCATTTCATTCGAAACCGGCGCCATAGCCAAGCAGTCCGGCGGCGCCGTGATCATCCGCATCGGGGACACCATGGTGCTCTCGACCGCGGTCCAGGCCAACAAGCCCAAGGACACTCCGCCCCAGTTCGTGCCGCTCAGCTGCGACTACAAAGAGCGCACCTACGCGGCCGGCAAGATACCCGGCGGCTTCTTCAAGCGCGAGGGCAAAGCCCGCGAGAAAGAAGTCCTCGCCTCCCGCCTGACGGACCGCGCCGTGCGCCCCCTGTTCCCGGATTATTTCAACACCGAGACCCAGGTGGTCAACATGGTGATGTCCTACGACGGCGTTAACGACGCCGACGTGGTCTCCATCAACTCGGCCTCCGCGGCCCTGATGATCTCCGACATCCCGTGGAACGGCCCCGTCTCCGCCGTGCGCGTCGGCAAGATCGACGGCAAGTTCATAATGAACCCCACTAACGAGCAGCGCGAGACCTCCGAGATGGAAATGGTCATCTGCGGCACGCTCAACGGCATCCTGATGGTGGAGGGCGGCGCCAAAGAGCTCCCCAACTCCGACCTGATCGGGGCCATGGAAGCCGCAAAGCCCGAACTTGAGAAACTCAACAACCTGCAGATCAAGATGAAACAGCAGGTAGGCAAAGCCAAGACCGCTATCGCCACCCCCGAGATAAAGGCCGACCTCAAGGCCGCCGTGGAAACGATGGTGAAGGCTGAGATCGAGAGGATCCTCTCCTCCAAGCCCGAGAAGAAAGCCATGGAGAAGGCCCTCGAAGAGATCAGGATCAAGGCCTACACCGCGATGGTCGAGAAGTACCCGACCGACGCGACGGCCTCCTACCAGGCCAAGACCGTGTTCGAGGATCTCCTCTCCGAAGTCTGGCGCCGCATCACCCTCGACACAAAGATCCGCACCGACGGCCGCAAGACCGAAGAGGTCCGCGAGATCAACATCGACCCGGGCTTCCTGCCCCGCACCCACGGCTCCGCCGTGTTCACCCGCGGCCAGACCCAGGCGCTGGTGGTGGCCACCCTCGGCACCGCCGACGACAAGCAGATGCTGGACGCCCTTGAAGGCAAGACCTACGACCGGTTCATGCTGCATTACAACTTCCCGAGCTACTCCGTCGGCGAAGTGAAGCCCGACAGGGGCCCCGGCCGCCGCGAAATAGGCCATGGCCACCTCGCCAAGCGCGCGCTCCTGCCGCTTCTTCCCACCGAAGAAGTATTCCCTTACACCATCCGCCTCGTGTCCGACATCCTGGAGTCTAACGGCTCCTCGTCGATGGCCACCGTGTGCGGCGGTTCCCTCGCGATGTTCGACGCCGGCGTGCCCATGAAGGCCGCCTGCTCCGGCATAGCGATGGGCCTGGTGACCGACGGCTCCAAGTTCGCCGTGCTGTCCGACATCGCCGGCCTGGAAGACCACTACGGCGACATGGACTTCAAGATCACCGGCACGCGCCAAGGCGTGACCGCGCTCCAGATGGACGTGAAGCTCGCCAGCGGCATCCCGATGAACATCATGAAGGAAGCCATCGAGCAGGCCACCCGCGGCCGCCTCCACATCCTGGATATCATGGAAAAGGCCATGGCGGCGCCCCGCGCCGACATCTCCGAGTTCGCGCCCCGCATCGTGAAGCTGATGATCCCCCGCGACAAGATCGGCGCCTTCATAGGGCCCGGCGGCAAGAACATCCGCGGCATCCAGGAGCGCACCGGCGCCGACATCGCCGTAGAGGACGACGGTTCAGTGTTCATCTCCAGCTGCGACAAGGCCAGCCTTGAAGCCGCAAAATCCATGGTGGAGCAGTTCAGCATGGAAGTGGAAGTGGGCAAAACCTACAAAGGCAAAGTCGTGTCCATCGTGGACTTCGGCGCCTTCGTGGAAGTCCTGCCCGGCAAAGAAGGCCTCCTGCACATCTCCGAGATCGACGTAAAGCGGATCAACCGCGTCGACGACGTCCTGAAGATGGGCCAGGAAATAGAAGTGAAGTGCATCGAGGAGAACAACGGCAAGTACCGCCTCTCCCGCCGCGTGCTTATGCAGCAGCCCGGGCAGCCTGTGCAGCCCGTAAGGAAGTAAACTAGATCCGGCCCCCGCGTCCAACGCGGGGGCCGGAATATCTACTGGAGGAAACACCGATGAAAAAAACCGTAAAACCCCAGGAAACAGCTTTCGACCAGGTGCAGAAGTTCTACCAGTTCATGAACTCCAACAAGCTGGAAGTCATAGAATTCTCCAAGGACAGCACCTACATTAAACTGGTCCGCAAACATAATAACGCCGTGCACCAGATCCCCGTTTTCGCCCCTTCGGCCCACGCCCCCGCGGCCCACGCCCCGGCCGCCGGCCACGCGCCTAAAGCCCAGCCCGCGGCCGTCAGCGGGGAAACGATCAAGACCCCGATGTCCGGCATCTTCTTCCGCGCGCCCAGCCCGTCCAGCCCGCCCTACGTGCGCGAGGGCGACACCGTAAAGGAAGGCCAGGTCATCTGCGTGATCGAAGCCATGAAGGTTTTCAACGAAATAAAGGCCGAGTTCACCTGCGTCATCGAGAAAGTGCTGCAGGAGAACGGCAAGCCCGTGGAGCCCAACGCCGACCTCTTCCTGGTGAAGAAATAGCATGGAGGATACAGCCAAGTACACTGATACGCTGGCCCAGACCGCCGCGAACCTGCTGGAGGCCCTTAAGGCCTCCGGCGGCGACGCTTCCTCCTGGGACCTCAAATTCAAACTGCACCTTTCAAGTTCCTCGCTCTACCTGGCCCTTGGCTGGCTGGCAGCCCAGGGAAAGATCGCCCTCTACCCGAAAGAACTTAATTTCCGGGTAGTCCTTACAGATTCGGGAAGGGGCTAGTAACGGCCGAAGCCAGAGGTCTTTATGGACCTCTGACTCTCGACTCCCGACTCTTACCCATACCATGCGCAACTTCGCAAAAAACAGAGCTTCCGCGCAGGGGAAGAAAAAAACTTCGGCCCTTTCCTATGTCTTATACTGGGTCGGGGCTTTCGCTTTCAGCCTCTGGTTCATCTGGGTGCTGTTCACCTCCGGGACTCACGGCTTTATAGGCGACCCTGTCGCCTCGGCTTTCAAGGATTTCCTGGGCAATACCGCCTATATATTTCCTTTTATATTCCTTTACGGCCTGGTAGCCATTCTGGTCAACCTCAAAAAACCGCATAAAGGCGTGCTTACGCTCACGGCCGGCATACTGATGATACTGGGCTCGATGTCCGCCATCATCGGCCTCCTCAGCTCCCGCTTCGGCCCGGAGCATTTCGACGGCGGCTGGCTCGGCTACTTCCTGGAGCAGACCCTCTCCAAAATGTTCGGCGGCGTGGGGGCGGGGCTGTTCTCCGCCGTGATACTTTTCGCCGGCATCCAGGTCCTGTTCAAGATCTCCTGGCAGAAGGTCCTTAAGACCGTATCCGCCGCGGTCGCGGCCGATTTCCGGGACTGGCTCCAGGCCCGCCGCGAGCTGAACACCCGCCTGAAGAACATCTCCGACAAAGAGCAGGCCGAAGGCCAGGCCTACGACGTCAAGCCCATCTCCGAACCGCCGCCAGTGGTCAGGGCTAAAGAGCCGGCCGAAGAAAAGCCGGTTTTTGCCGCTCCCGAGCCCGTGGTCGTGCGCGCCCAGCAGGAAGCTCCCGCCGCGAAAGCGGCCAAACCCGCCGCGGCGGCGAAAAAAACGGAGTCCGACAAGACGAAGCTGGCGGACCCTTATTTCAAGGATTTCAAGCTGCCCGGCACCGACCTTCTTGAACCTCCGGCGAAGCAGAGCGCCATCGGCCCCGACGACGACGAGATCCGCAGCGCCCGGCTCCAGCTCGAAACCACTTTCAAGAGCTTCAACGTGAACGTGCAGGTCTCCGGCGTTTACCCGGGCCCGGTCATCACGCGCTACGAGGTCACCCCCGGGGTCGGGGTGAAGATCAACTCGATAGTCTCCCTTTCCAACGACGTCGCGCTCCGGATGAAGTCGGCGGGCGCAATCCGCGTCATCGCCCCGATCCCCGGCAAGGACGCGATAGGCTTCGAGATCCCGAACAATACCAGGGCCAAGGTCTGCCTGCGTGAGCTCCTCGAGGACCCGGCTTTCAACGGGGCAAGCTCCCCGCTTACGGTCGCCCTGGGGCGCTTCGCCGAAGGCAAGGTGGCCACCGCGAACCTGGAGGGGATGCCCCACCTGCTCGTGGCCGGCGCTACCGCCAGCGGCAAGAGCGTCTTCATGCAGTCGCTGATCCTCTCCATCATTTTCCGCAACAAGCCCGACGAGGTCAAGTTCCTGTTCATCGACCCCAAGCGCCTCGAGCTGACTTTCTACGAGGACATCCCGTACCTCTACGACCCCAAGGAATCGCCGGACAGGGTTTCCGTCATAACCGATCCCAAGGACGCCGCCAAGTCGCTCGTGGCCCTCACGCGCGTGATGGAGAAGCGCTATAAGAAATTCGAGAAAGCCCGCGTAAAGAATATCGCCTCCTACAACAAGTGGGCGCTCGAGAACTCCGAGCCCCAGGAATACTATATCATCGTGGTCATCGACGAGCTCGCCGACCTCATGCTCCAGCAGAAGAACGTCGTCGAGGACGCCATCCAGCGCCTGGCCCAGATGGCCCGCGCCGTGGGCATCCACCTGGTGCTCGCCACCCAGCGCCCCTCGGTGGACGTGATCACCGGCGTCATAAAAGCCAACCTCCCGTCGCGCGTCGCGCTGCAGGTGACCTCCAAGACCGATTCCCGCGTGATCCTGGACTGCCCGGGCGCCGAGGCCCTCATCGGAAAAGGCGACCTGCTCTATCTCGCGATAGACGCCCAGAAGCCCTCCCGTATCCAGGGCGCTTACGTGAGCGAGGACGAGATACGCCGGGTCTCCGACTTCGTGAAGGCGCAGGCCAGGCCCAACTACCAGCCGCTCAGCGAGGACGAGGAAACCCAGGGCACCGGCAAGGGCAGTTCCTCCGAGGAAATGCTGACCGCGCTTCGCCTCGTGCTGGAGCGCAAGCGCGTTTCGCAGGACCTGCTTAAGGCGCACTTCGGCTCCTCGTCGCGGGCCACCAATATTTTGAGCATCCTTGAAATGAGCGGGTTCATACACAAGCCGGAAGGGTCCAACCGCTGGGAGATCTACTTCGACAAGATAGAGGACCATCTTAAAAAGAACGCCGTCACGGGGCCGCAGCCGCTGGCGGAAGCGGAAGAGCCTGCCGGCGAGGAGTTCTCCAGAAATGAATAAAATATTCACCTTTTTCCTGGTCTTCGTCCTAGCCGCCGGGGCCTCCGCCCAGCAGAAGCCGGCCCCCAAGAAAGCCGCGCAGCCGCAGAAGAAGGAAACCGCGCAGCCTAAAAAGAAAGACGCTGCCCAGCCGGCGAAAAAGGAAGCCGCCGTTTCCGTTTCCACCAAAACCGCCGCGGCGGCCCCGGCGGAGAAGGCGGCCGACCCCGCCGTTGAAATAATCGAGAAGCTCAAAGCCTGGGACGCCAAACTCGAAACCCTCAAAGCTAACTTTACCCAGGAAGTGAACTTTACCGAAGCCGGGCTGAAGCAGTCCATCGAAGGGAACCTGCGCTACGTGAAGCCCAACCTGCTGCGGATAGAGCACTCCAAGCCCGCCGCGCAGATCGTGGTGACGGACAAAGAAAATATCTGGATCTACAAGCCCTCCGACAACCAGGCCGTGCGCACCTCGTGGGACGCCTGGCGCCGCACCCAGGACCAGAACTTCTCCGGCATCCTGGACTTCGGCAATTACTCGGCGCTCGCGGCCAGGAACAGCGTGCTGGCGACGCCTTCGGCCGGCGGGGGCCCGGCAACAATAGTCTTCACCCCGCGCTCGGGAGCCGGCTATACGCTTACGCTGAAGCTTTCGCCGCAGGACTTTTTTCCCGTAGAGGCGGAACTGGCAGTGGACGGCACGATCATAAAGACCCGCCTCTCCTCCGTAGAGAAGAACGGCGCCGTCGACAAGGAAATCTTCAAATTCTCTCCGCCCAAAGGCGTCGAAGTCCTGGAGTTCAAGAACTAACCGATGACACTACCTAACCGCATAACGATGGGCCGCATGGGCCTCAGCCTCGCCATCTTCGCCTTTATCATAACCAACACCCTCTGGGCGGAGCTGGTCGCCCTGCTCCTGCTCACCATAGCCGCTATTTCCGACGGCGTGGACGGCGCGATAGCCCGCCGGACCGGGACCTCGACGCCGTTCGGGGCCATAGCCGACCCCTTCGCCGACAAGCTGCTGATCATGTCGGTTTTCCTGTCTTTCGCCTCGCTGAAAGAACTGGATATCCCCATCTGGGCCGTTTTCCTTATCCTGCTGAGGGAACTTACGATCTCCACCCTGCGCGTGCTGGCGGCCCTCAACGGCGTGGCGCTTAAAGCCGAGCGGGCGGGGAAGATCAAAACCACCATCCAGCTAACCTCGGCCTTTATCATTTTGGTGCTGCTCATCCTCAGCATGTGGTCCAAGGTCCAGACCCTGCCGCGGTTCTTCGAATACCTGGGCTCCTTCGACGGGCCGGCCAGCTGGTGGCTCACGGTGATAACGGCCTTCTTCACCGTTATCAGCGGGGCCATCTACCTGGCCAACCACCGCGACCTGATCTACAAATCCTGGAACGAGAAAGGGCAGTAGCTCCCGTCCCGATGCCAATCAAGGACTTCCTGATCCGGTTCCTGGCCAGCGGCGGTTTTATAAGCTACGTGCCCGCCCGCATCACGGGGTTTAAAAAGTTCACGGGCTCCGGCATGGCCGGAACCCTCGTCGCCCTGGCCCTCGTGCCTTTCCTCCCGGAAAATAAAACGGCCTTCGCCGTTTTCTGCCTCGCCTTCTTCCCTTTCTCGGTATGGATCGCCGGCCTGGCCTCCAAAAGCTACGGCACCCATGACGACCCCCGCATCGTTATCGACGAGATGATAGGCTACTGGCTGGCGCTGTTGTTCCTGGACAGGACGCCTTTCAACCTGGCCGCGGCCTTCGTTTTTTTCCGCGCGCTGGACACCCTGAAGCCCTGGCCCATCTACAAACTTGAAACCAGCTGCAGCGGGGGTTTTGGTATAATTATTGATGACGCGCTGGCCGGAGTAGAGGCCAACCTGCTCACAAGGCTAGCCGCGCTTTTACTCTACAGATATTACCTATGAGACTCAAGTTTATCCTGCTACCCCTGCTCCTGGCCGCGCCGCTTTCGGCCCAGGAAAACCCTTTGCCGGGCAGCACCGCCCCCGCCGGCGCCTTCTATATGCCGGCCATGCCCGCCCCCATACTGCCGCCGGTCAAGCAGGACCCGACCAAACCCGTCCGCTACGAAGAAGGGAAAGCCTCGCTCAGCGGGCTGGTGCTTATGCCCACCGCGTACAGGGGCAGGGGGAAGAACGCGATCGGGCTGGGCCTGGACTTCAACGCGGCCTACTACATAGGCCGCCTTTACGGGAAGAACACCCTGGCCTGGACCGTTGAAAAAACCAACTATATCGACCGCGTCGGCCTGTGGCTGCTTTCGGCCGACTCCAAGATGCAGGTGCAGACCGAGGGAAAATGGCGCCCCGCCATGGCTGCCGGCGTGCAGGGTATTTTCATGTTCCGCGACGCTCCGCAGCCGCCGATAAACGGGACCTTCAACCTGACGGTCAAGGCGACCGGGAAAAAAACGGACACTTTCGCCAACGCCTACCTGGTACTCACGAAGCGCCTGCACCCCAAATTCATACTTAACGCCGGCTATTCCGACGGCGACATGCCCAAGGTCATCTACAGCCTTTCCGAGTTCCTTTCAAAAGGAGCCATCAACCGCAGCTACAACCGCAGCGAGACTACCGACGTGCAGATACCGACCGGGATGCTTTTCGGCGGGATGATGTGGCTCCCCAAAAAAGACTCGCCCCTCGGCCTGGAGCTGATGATCCCCCAGGGCGCCCCGCTGCGGCCCGTGCTCTACAACCTGCACCTGGGCACCCTGCTCAAGCTAAATTTCGAGATTTCCTACCTTACCTTCAAAGGCGGTTGGGACCTGATGGGAATGTTCCAGTTCAGGTACAATTACCTGCCGAGATAGGGCGGCAGGGAGCAAGCCGGCCCCAATAAAAAAACCGCGTTCCCGCGGTTTTTTCTTTTCCGTCCTGCTTTTTCCAGCCGCGCTACCGGCCCTTCAGCTGCGCCAGGTATTTAGCGGCCTGGGGGTGGTTCGGATTAAGCCGCACCGTTTCGGTCAATTCGGCGCGCACTTTATCCCAGTCCCTGTTCCAGTAAAGGATGGCCAGGTTATAATGCGCGTCGGCGAGCGCCGGGTTCCGCTTAAGCGAAAAATCGTACGCCGCGCCCGCGGCCTCCTTCTCTCCTAGTTTCTCCAGCGACACGCCGTAATTAAGCCAGGCGTAGGCGCTAGAGGAGGAGAGGCTCGCCCTGAGGGAGGGGAGGGAATAATATTTCAGGCTCAGCAGGAGCAGCCTTTCATAAGTGTCCGCGGAAGCCCGGAAGCAGTCCCTGGCCGCCTTCCAGTCTCCGCGCGAGGAATAATAAAAACCTTCGTAAAGCGGCGCGTCGGGAAGATCCCCATCTAGCAGCGAGGCGAGGCGCAGGTCCCGGAGCGACTCCGCGTCCAGCCCGCCCGCCGCGCTGCGGCCCGCGGCCCCCGCCAGGAAAGCCTGCGCGTAGGAAGTCCCGATATCCCTGTCAAAGAAGTCCCTGTAATCCCTGTCCAGCCTCGGGAAGGAGTAGAAAAGCCACGGCCGGCCTTCCCGCTGGCGCGCAGCCGGATAAAGCAGGTTGAGCGTCCCGCGGGGAAGCGCCGGAACCGCGCGGGGAAGATCCGCGTCCATAGTGGAATAAACGCCGCCGGGGTTCGCGGCGGCGAACTTGCTCCACTCGCCCTCGTCTCCGGAGTTAAGGTTGAAAAGCGACAATCCCGGCGTGTAGCGGCTCTTCGTAGCCCTGTACCACGGCGACGCGCTCAGGCCCTGCGCCACCAGCTCGAGGTCGGGCCGCAAGCCGCGCACCGCCTGCAGGTACCAGAGGGAGAAAAGCTGGACGTCTTTTTTCGCGACGAGGGCGGAGCCTGGCGGCGCGCCGCGCATCGCGTCGGAGGCGAAATCCTCGGCGGCGAAAAGCCAGCGCCTGGCCGAGCCGTGAGCCCCGTTATGGAACACCAGCGCCGAGGCGGCCGCCGCGGCCAGGACCAGGCCGGGCAGGGCGCGCGGCCGCAGGCCGGCCAGATAAAAGAACCCGGCGGCGGCCCAGAAGGCCGCGGCCAGGTCGGGCAGCAGATAATAAGGCTCGACGATGGCGAGCGCATGGGGATTGGGCGGCATATTGGCCATGAAAATAAAGACCGGGCCCGAAAAGACGAAAAGCGCGGCTAGAGCCAGCAGGCGGCGGCGGTCGCTCTTCCATTCCGCCCAGATCCCGGCCCCGGTCAAAGCGAGGGCGAGGCTGAAATTCTCCCAAAGATGCAGCGCGTAATACTTAAGGCCCGGGAGGAAAAGTTCGCCGGGCGCGTAGTTCAGGGAGATCAGGTCCAGCGTTGAGCCGTAGCTTTTGCGGGTGATGACGGCCAGGAAGGTTTTCAGGTCGGCCGGGTGGCTCCAGTCGAAGAGCGGCCAGCCCGACGAGCGGAAGGGCAGGTAGAGATAGACCGAAAAACCCAGGAAAAAGAAGCCGGCCGACTTTAAAAGGCCGGCCCAGCCGCCTTCTTTCAGCGAAGGCCAGAGCAGGACGAACAGCGCCGGAGCGGACAGCACGAGGTCCATGCGGTTGGCCATGCCGAAGCCGAGCAGGAAAGCAGACAGCATGACGGCGCGGGCTCCCCGCTGCGAAGCCGAGGCGAGCAGCAGGGCGGCGAAAAGGAAATTGAGCGAGTACATCTCCGGCACGCTGGAAACGGTGCGCAGCGTGAAATTAAAACCGAGCAGGAGCGCCGCGAAGAAAGCGGCGAGGGGGGAAAAAGAAGCCGCGGCCAGGCGCCAGAAAACCAGGACCCCCGCGATGCCCGCCAGCGCGGAATACAGGTTGAGCCGCCATGCCGGGTTGCCGAGCGGGATCAGGGAGAACAGTTTCGCGGAAATTATATAGAGCGGGTAGCCCGGCTGGTGCGCCACGCCCAAAGTCCACGCGGCGCAGGCCATCTCCCCCGAGTCGCGGTAAGGCGGCAGCACCGGCGGCAGGCAATAAATATACAGTGGGACAAGTATGAAAGCCAGCAGCGCCGCGAAAACAAATTCCGGCGTAAACAGCTTTTCCCCGTCCCGCTCAATTCCATCCATACGGGATTTATTTTATAACTTATTAAGCGCCTATGGGAAAACAAAGAAAGCGCGGGACGGCTGGCGGCCTACCGTGCGGGCAGGAACGCAAAACGCGTTCGGGCACACCGTGCCCTCACTCCGTGTTCGCCCGCCGGGCTATGCAACCGGCGGGCTCTCCGAGGGTTTTGCTAACCCGGCCCGCACGGTCTCCGCCAGGTTACTCGATTTTAATGCAAAGGGTTATTGTCTGAGAAAGTGAGCGGAGGGGTGGCAGGGGTTCTGTTTCGCGAACCCTTTGGGGAAGGGGGGGCCCCGCCATAATTTCCCAAGGCGGGGGGAAACCGCGCAACGGTTTCCATCTTCCAGGGTTCGCGGGGCAGAACCCCTGACAGGCCCCCGACTTCGCATCTCGCGGGTCTGCTCCGCTCTGCTTATTTCTTCTTGAGTTGTTCTATCAGGCTGTCGGCTTGGGGTTTGAGGGCGGGGTCGAGGGCGGACATTTTGAGGAAATCTTTTTTTGCGCCGCGGGCGTCGCCGAGCTCGGCGCGCAGGCGGCCGCGCAGGTCGTAGTTGAGCGGGTTGTCCGGGGCTTTTTCAACCGCCGTTTCGGCGGCCTCGAGGCCGTATTTGACCTCGCCGACGCGGTGCATCGCGGAGCCCAGGAGATAATAATAGCTGGCGTAGCCCGAGATCTGCTGCCAGTCCATGGCGTAGGAATAATCCCAGGCCGCGCAGGAGAAATCGCCCAGCGCCTCGCAGGAAAAACCGCGGTGCAGATAATATTTGGGGCGGCCGCCGCTCAGGCGGATAGCTTCCGAGAATTTTTTTACCGCTCGCTTATGAAGCCCCTGCGCCGCGTAGAGCATCCCCAGCCGCCACAGCACGACGTGGCTGTCGGGCTTCAGCCCGAGGAACTTAAGCCCGGCGTTCTCCGCTCCCTGGTAGTCCTTGAGCTGTTCCAGGCAGAGCATGCTCAGCTGGTACCCGTCGACCTGCTTCGGCTTAAGCCGGGAAAAAGAGGCCGCGTCGGAGGCGCAGGCTTTATAGTCCGCAAGAGCGTAGCCGGCCTCAGCCCTAACAAGGTAGCCCTCGTCATAGGTCGGGTCATAGGACAGGGCCTTTGAGGCCAGCTCCTTTTCCTTTTCATGATCTCCGAAAAGCCGGCCATAGACCAGTGCCTTCAGGAGGTGGGAAATTTCCTGCGCATAGCCGAGCTTTATAGCCTTGTCGGCCTCCTCAAGGGCTTCCTTCCCCTGGCCCGACTCGTAATAAAGCCGGGCCCGGTAATAATGCATCAGGGCGTCGTTAGGATGGGCCGAAAGCCGCTTTTCCACTTCAAAGACCGATTCACCGAGACCGCGAGAAGCGGCGATGCTGTTTATCTCGCTCCAGCCAAGGCGCTCCTCCTCCGCGGTCACGGACCGCTCCAGGGCGGAAAAAACGGCGCCCAGCAAAAGCGCGGCCCCTGCCGCCGAAGCCAGAATTATCTTGAGGGTCTTTGTCATACTGCGGGATAAAATAAGGCAGGGCTGCCTATGGGGGGTAGGGTGAGGGAGGCAGCCCTGACAGTTTTATTCTACCACCCGGTATAACGGTTGTCAAGGGGCAGTGTAACTTTAGTCACAGCGTCTATATGCACAAAATACCCGGCCGGCTGCCGGCAGTTGCCGCGGCCGCGCGGAAAAGAGGAAGCCCCTGTCCCGCTATCGGAACAGGGGCTTCCGGAGGCCGCGCCTCCCTAACCCAACCCCCTGCAGATCCGTAAAACTGCCTACTTCCCGCCCCAGGACTCGATACGCTCCACCAGCTCCTCGAAATCGAAAGGCTTAGCATAGTAAGCGTCGGCGCCGGCCGCGAGTATCTTCCGCCTGATCTCGTCGGAATCATAGCCGGTAATGGCTATGACCAGGGTCTGCTTGCCGGCGGCCTTGATCATCTCGCAAACCTTGAACCCGTTTATGTCCGGCAGCATTATATCCAGGATAACCACGTCGGGCTTGACGCTGCCCACCAGGGCGCCCGCCTGGAATCCGTCACGCGCCGTAAAGACCTCCCACTTCCTGCGGAAAGTTTTGAAGAAGCGCTCCGTCAGCTTGAGGAATTTGACGTCGTCCTCGACGATAAGCACTTTCTTTTCAGCGTGCAGGCGCTCGACCAGCTCCGGGGGCGCCGGGATCTTGTTCTCCTTAAGAAAGACCTCCAGGTCCTCCGCCTTGATCCGCCTGTGCCCGCCGAGCGTGCTGTAGGCCTTAAGGCGCCCGGCGTCCACCCAGTTAGCCACGGTGCCGGGAGAAAGCTCGAGCATCTTGGCTATTTCAAAAGTACTAAAAATTTTTTGTCGCATTATCAATTCTCTCCGGTGTTGTGACTTTTGTGATTTTTTGCCTTTTTACTATTATAGCAGAAAATCAAGGATTTTCAAGACCCACGCGCCCGAAAACGGCTGCAAGCCCCGGCTTGGACCTTTAAAAGGAAACCTGCCCTGAAACACATCCCGGCATCAGGATCGGCCGGCCGGCTTCTTGACTTTCTTCCTTATACACCCAGTTTTTTTGCGGGTTGCTTTCCTATATATTATTTTTTATAATGATATGCAGGCTGACGGCAGCTTCTGTTTGATTTTTTGGCCGCCTGATGAGCATAGCTCTTGTTACGGCACGGCCATTGGCCAGGGGGAACCTTGCAGGGAAAAAAAGTACTTGTGGTGGATGACGACCCGAACGTGGGCCTGCTCATCTCCGCCGTCCTGAAAAAGTATAACTATTCAGTGACCACCTGCTACCAGGGGGAGGAGGTTATCGCTCTCCTTAAGGACAATAAGCCGGACCTGATCCTGCTGGACCTGCGCATGCCGGGCGTCGACGGGTACACCCTCTGCAAGCGCATACGCGAGGCCCCGGACACCAGGGACATCCCGGTCATCATACTCAGCGGCGTGGCCGAGGTGGACGCCAGGGTCAACACGATAGAACTCGGTGCCGACGATTTCATAACGAAGCCTTTCGACGTGCGCGAGCTCAGGGCCAGGATAAACCGCATCCTGAAGCGCAAAAGCGCCGACACCGCGCTCAATCCGCTTACCCACCTGCCGGGCAGCCCGGCCATAGAAGAGGAAGTGACCCGGCGCATTACCGACGAAGAGCCGTTCGCTTTCTGCTACGTGGACGCCGACAATTTCAAGGCCTACAACGACGTTTACGGCTACGCCAAGGGCGACGAGGTGATCAAGCGCATCGCCCAGCTGCTCGGCGAAAAAGGGAAGGCGGTAGCGGGCCACGATTACTTCGTCGGGCACGTAGGCGGGGACGATTTCGTCCTGATAACCTCCCCCGAAACCTGCGAAACCGCGGCCCGGGCCATCACGGAGGAGTTCGACCGGTTCATCCCGGAATTCTACAACGAGGTCGACCAGAAGCGCGGGTTCATCACCACCATGGACCGCAAGAACAAGACAAAAGATTTCCCGATAATGTCGCTGACCGTGGCGATAGTGGCCCCGCGCACGCAGCAGCACTACGCCAAGATAGTGGAAAGCGCGGCGGAGCTAAAGCACTACGCCAAAGAGCTGACGTCGAGGCGCGGGAGCATATTCGTAAGGGACAGGCGCATCTAGCATGGACACAGAACCTAACCTGGCCGGCACCGTTTTCGCCGGCTGCAAAATAATCTGCAAGCTCGGCCAGGGCGGCATGGGCTCGGTTTACAAAGCGCACCAGGAAGCCCTGGACAAGATCGTCTGCGTAAAGCTGCTCGCGCCAGAGCTGGCGCGGGAGCAGCGCAATATAGATTTCTTCCTCAGGGAAGCCCGCTCTGCGGCCAAGCTCGACCATCCCAACATAGTCCAGATCTACAACTTCGGCCAGGAAAACGGCTCTTACTTCATCCTGATGTCCTACGTGGAGGGGAAGACCCTGCAGGACCTGGTAGCCGAGAAAGGTCCCCTGTCGGTAAAGGAAGCCACCGATATAATGTCCGGGGTGCTGAAAGGCCTGGGCCACGCCCATTCCAAGTCCATCATACACCGCGACATAAAGCCCGCCAATATCCTTGTGGGGCTGGACAAGATCCCGCGGATAGTGGACTTCGGCCTGGCGCGCAGCATCAGCGAGGAGAAGCAGCTGACGATGGCGGGGGAGATGGTGGGGACGGCCTATTTCATGTCGCCGGAGCAGGGCCTGGCCGGCACCGTGGACAGCCGCGCCGACCTCTACGCCGCCGGGGCGACGTATTTCTACATACTCACCGGCAGATACCCTTTCGACGGGAAGTCCTCGATCGAGGTCATTCACAAGCATATCGGGAACCCCGTTCCGAACGTAATGCTGATCAGGCCGGACATCCCGATCTGGGCCTCCCGCGTGATAGAGCGGCTGATGAACAAGAAGCCCGAAGAGCGCTACCAGTCCGCCAGCGAGGTCGTCGCCGAATTCGACAAATACAGCTCCGACGTGGAATATGTCGAGCCGACCTCGAACGAGAGGACCTTCGATATCCCTGAAGTCACGGCCAGGATCACCGCCGCCCAGGAGACGCCGCAGGCCACGCTTGAGAGGTCCGATCCCAAGCCCTCCGGAAGGACTCAGGCGCCTCCTCCGCCGCCCGCGCCGACGCTCAGGCAGTCGCAGATGGAGCCGCCCGCCCTGAAACCCGCCCTCCAGCTCGCCTCCCTTCACAACAGTCTTAAAATGGCCATGCACCTGGCGCTGACGATGGTCGCCACCGGCTGCTTCGTTCTGGCCGGCGCCTCAGGCACCATCCCCGGGTCCATTACTTCGCCCCTCGACTCTAACCCCGCTACGGCGCTGATGCTGGCCGGGGCAGGGGTCGTACTGTACGTCTGGGCGCTTTGGCAGAAGCCGCTCAAATTCACCATGGTGTACAGCCTTTTCGCCCTTTCCGCCGCGGCCGCCGCTTACGCCGGCGGGGCCTATATCCCGGCTCCGGCCGACGCGGATGTCGTAAGCAAGGGGTTCCTGGCCATCAAGATAGGCCTCGAGAACATGTTCTCCGGCGCTAACACCATTGTTTACGCCCTTTTCCTCTACCTGGCGGCGTCGAAAGCCGTTTTCAAAGGGAACTGGATCTTCAAGGTCCTGTCGGTCGCGGCCTACCTCGGCGGCCTCGCCCTCACCTACTTCTATTTCAAGGCCGGGGCGCAGATAGTCCCCGAGCAGCTCTGGCTGGCGATAGGCGGCCTCCTGGCCGTGCTGGGCCTGGTCGCGGCGCTTACCCAGAAAGAATTCTCCCTGTTCTTCAACCCGCAGTTCCTTTTCCTGGCGGCAAATCTGGCCATGTTCTCCATGTTCACCAATCCCCAGATTGAGAATATTACGGCCCAGAAGATAAAGGCCGAGGCCGAAACGGCGGCGCAGACGAACCGCCTTAACCTGCAGAACTACCAGCAGGCCGTCCTGGCCGCCCAGGCCGAGATCCTTTACGACGAGGAGGGCCGCCCGCTGGAGCCCAAATTGCCACGTAAACCCGACGAGGTAAAGCCCCCGGAAAGCGGCAAACTGCGCACCGAGGCAAGGCTGGACTACTACAAGACGCTGGGCCTGCGGATAAGCGGCACGCTGGCCGGTTCCGCCGGCATAATCTTCATAGCTTTTTTCCTCGCCCTGATGGCGAACGCCTGCTTCGTGGACGAGCTCGTAGCCGCGTACAGGGAGAGAGAACTTTATTAAGCCGCGGGGCGTGTGAGGAACAGGTAACAATGCGCAAATTCATTTTCTCGGATATTCTCTGGGGCACGGCGCTCACGCTGACCGCCCTTTTCTTCTATTTCACCGGCACCGGACTGGAATCGGCCGAGCTGAAATTCTACGACTTCCGCGCGCGCCTCAGCGCCGGCGTTCCCGCCAGGAGCGACGTGGCGGTGATAGAGATAAACGACGACAGCATCTCGAAGGTCGGCCGCTGGCCCTGGCCCCGCTCCAAGATAGCGGACATGCTGGTCCTGCTTTCCTCGGCGCCGGCGAAGCCTTCCGTGATAGGCCTGAACATCCTCTTCTCCGAACCCGAGAAGAACAGCGACGCCCAGCTGGCCGACCTGCTCAAGAACAAATACACCGCGCTGGTGGCGGAAAAAAAGATCAGGGAAACCGGCAAGGACTCCGAGTTCCTGCGCGCCATCGAACAGGCCAAGAAGGCCATGGACAATGACCTGAAGCTCTCGGAAGCCGTCGCCTCGGCGGGCAACGTGGTGCTCCCGCTTTTCTTCGACACCGGCATCCCCGTCTCCAAGCCCAAGCCCGAGCCCGCCTGGATGAAGCGGCTCGCTCCCTCGATCTCGCATAAAGCGGGCCCCGCGGAAGTCGCGGAAGAGGGCTCGGCCATAACCGCGCCCATAGACGTCCTCGCCTCCTCGGCCGCCGGCGCCGGGCACGTGAACGTGTTCAGCGACATGGACGGTGCCGTGCGCAAGGAGTTCCCTTTCATTCCCTACGGCCAGAACTTCTACCCGTCCTTCGCCGCCGAAATAGTGCGGGTGCAGCTGGGACTGACGCCAGAACAGGTGACGCTGGCGCCGGGGGACTCGGCGGTCTTCGGCAAGAGCACGATGAAACTGGACTCCTCCTCCTCCGCCCTGATCGCCTACAACCGCACCAAGGCCTTTAAATATTATTCCTTTTACGACGTAATGAACGGCAAGGTGGTTCCGGAAGCCTTCAAGGACAAGATCGTCCTGATAGGCCTGACCGCTCAGGGCGTAGGCAGCCTTTACGTCACGCCCACGGACAGCGCGATGTCGGCGGTGGATTTTACCGCCAACGTCGTGGACAATATACTTTCAGGGCGCTTCATCTCCCGGCCCAACTGGGCGCTCCCTGTTGAACTAGCGCTTATTTTCATAGCCGGCGTCTTCACGGCCTTCGTACTCCCGCGCCTCAAGGCCGGTATGGGCGCGGTGCTCGCCGGGGGCATGTTCGCGGCGCTGCTGGCCGCCGGCATGTTCCTCTTCACTTCTAAAGGCCTGTGGCTCAAGATCATGTACCCCGCCGTAGTCCTTACGGCCGGCTATATCTTCGTCATCACCAAGCGCTTCTTCTCCACCGAGAAGTCGAAGGAGCTTATCGAAGTTTCGCAGATAGAGACCAACAAGATGCTTGGCCTTTCTTTCCAGGGCCAGGGCATGCTTGACCTCGCTTTCGAGAAGTTCCGCCTCTGCCCTCTCGACGACAATATGAAGGACACGCTCTATAACCTGGCGCTGGACTTCGAGCGCAAGCGCCAGTACAACAAGGCCGTGGCCATCTACGAGCATATCTCCAACAAGGACCCGGAATTCAAGGACGTGAAAGCCAAGATAGACGTGCTTAAAAAGGCCGCCGACGGCGCGGTTTTCGGCAGCGTGGGCGGCAAGGGCGGCGGCGGCAGCGACGCCACCATGATGATGGCCGGCTCCTCCGCGACGCCGATGCTGGGCCGCTACGAGATAAAGAAAGAGCTCGGCAAAGGCGCGATGGGCATAGTCTACCTGGGCGTGGACCCCAAGATCAACCGCACCGTGGCGATCAAGACCATGCGCTTCGAGGAAGGCCTCGACGAGAAAGCAATGAAGGACCAGAAAGACAGGTTCTTCCGCGAGGCGCAGGCGGCAGGGAACCTCACGCACCCGCACATAGTGAAGATCTACGACGCCGGCGAGGAGCAGGACATAGCTTACATCGCAATGGAGCTCCTGAAAGGCGACGACCTCAAGAAATGGGCGACCAAAGACAATTTGCTGCCGGTCCCGAAGGTGCTCGAGTACATCCGCGACGCCGCCGACGCGCTGGGCTATGCGCATAAGAACGGCATCGTGCACCGCGACATCAAGCCGGCAAACATCATGCTGCTGGAGGACGGGAACATCCGCGTAGCCGACTTCGGCATCGCCCGCATCACCGAATCCTCCAAGACAGCCACCGGCACCGTGATGGGCACGCCTTATTACATGAGCCCGGAGCAGATAGCCGGGAAAAAAGTGGACGGCCGCGCGGACCTGTTCTCCCTGGGCGTCACCCTTTTCGAGATGCTCACCGGAGAGCGGCCCTGGAAGGGGGGAGAATCTATCGGGACCCTCCTGTTCCAGATAACCTCAGACCCTTACCCTGACCCCATGCTCATACGGCCCGACCTGCCGGCCGCGATAGTGCCAGTGATAGACAAAGCCCTCAAGAAAAATCCGGACGAGCGCTTCCAGACCGGCACCGAGATGGCCGAAGCGATAAGGGCGGTCATGGCGGGGAATACGCCTAATCTTAACTCCGCGCCCCCGGCGACCCCCGCGCCTGCGGCCCAGACTAAACCCGTGGCAGCCCCTGCCGCCGCGGCACAGACCAAACCCCCGGCGACCAACGCCCCCGCGGCACAGACCAAACCGGCGGCGACCAACGCCCCCGCGGCACAGACCAAACCGGCGGCGGCTTCCGCGACCGCGTCCCAATCAAAACCCGCGGCAGCCGGCGCGCCCGCGGCGCAGGCCAAGCCTGCTGCGACTGCCGCGCCCGCGGCCCAGACCAGGCCTGCGGCGCAACCCAAGCCCGCGGCGACAGCGGCCACCGCGGCGCAGACTAAACCGGCGGCAGCCGCCGCGACTACGGCTGCGCCCAAGCCCGCGGTTCTGCCCAAGCCCGCGGTTCTGCCCAGGCCCGCGGCGACGGCCCCGGCGCCAGCGGCGCAGACCAAGCCGGTCCTTCAGCCGCCGACGCCGGCGGGCATAGAGCTTGCCCCAAGGGCAGGCCTGGAAATGACCATGAAAGCGGCGGCCCCCGAGCCGGCCGCGAAGCCGACTGAAACGAAGCCGGTCCAGGCGCCGGTGCCGAACCCGGCCCCGCCCAAACCGGCCACAGCCAATTTCGAAGACAGTTTTCCGG
Organism: Elusimicrobiales bacterium; assembly: GCA_028713125.1. Classification (GTDB taxonomy): domain Bacteria; phylum Elusimicrobiota; class Elusimicrobia; order Elusimicrobiales; family UBA9959; genus UBA9959. Next base: position 164,284 of record JAQTOU010000007.1, read on the forward strand.
TTATATTCCCGGATGAGGAAAAGAAATGACGCTTAAAATTGATTTCGCCGGGGCCTCCGACATGGGGAAGGTCCGCAAGAACAACGAGGACAGCTGGCTGCTGGCCCCCGAGCTGGAGCTGGCCATAGTGGCGGACGGGATGGGCGGGCACAACTCAGGCGAGGTGGCGAGCTCGCTGGCCGTCAAAGTAACGCGCGACAAGTTCGAATCGATGAAGCGCACCGGGATGAAGCCGAACCCGTACAACGACAAATTTTCCCTCGAGGCCAACCAGCTCGGCTTCGCCGTGCAGCTCGCCAACTCCGTGATCTACGAGGCCGGCACGGCCGGGCCGGAGAACAAAGGCATGGGGACCACGCTGAGCGCCGCCCTCCTCAACGGTTCGAAGCTTTCGATCGCGCACATCGGCGACTCAAGGATCTACCTGATGCGCTCGGGCGTGATACAGCAGCTGACCGAGGACCATTCGCTGGTGATGGAGCACGTGAAAAAGGGCCTGCTGACCAGGGAGCAGGCGGAAGTCTCCCCGCTGCAGAACATCCTTACCCGTGCGCTGGGAACGCAGAAAGCCCCCGCGGTGGACCTGGTGGAGACCGCGCTTGAAGTCGGGGACAGGCTGCTGTTCTGCACCGACGGCCTGTTCAAGGCCGTGAAGGAAGACAAGCTGCACGAGATGATAAAAAGCCAGCCGGACAATGCCAAGGCCTGCGCCGGGCTGGTGACCGCCGCCAACGAGAACGGCGGGCCGGACAACATAACGGTGATAATAGGGACCGTTCTTAAAAAGCCGCTCAAAGAAACCTTAAAGGACATGTTCAGGAAATCATATGCCTAAACTGATGCTTAAATTTGAAGCAGCCTTTATCCGCGAGATAAAGCTGGATAAGCCGTCCTTCACTATAGGCCGGAAACCGGACAACGATATCCCGCTGGACAATGCCGCCGTCTCCGGGCACCATTGCCGTATGTACGAGTCCGGGGGGACCTGGTACGTGGAAGACCTTAACTCCACCAACGGGACTTTCGTTAACGGGAAAAAGACCCTTAAGGCCGGGCTGAAGAACGGCGATACCATCAACCTGGTAAAGTTCTCTCTGGTTTACGCCGATGAAGCGGCCGCCCCGGCTCCCGCCGAGCAGCCGCTGCCCCAGCAGAGGCCGAAGACGCCCATGGGCGCTCTGGAAGTGCTTGAGAACCCGGCCGACGCCAGGAAGGACTTCGAACTGACCGCGCTTTCCACCTACATCGGGAAATCCGCGCAGGCGGCCATACCTTATAAGAGCGGGGGGCTCTTCGGCGGCGGGCCGGAGCTCGCCCTGGTCATAACCATGCGCCCCGAGGGCTACTACCTTAACCCTATTAAGGAAGGCTACGCCAAGTACAACGGCAATCCCCTTACCGAGAAGGTAATGATGAAGGATGACGACACGTTCGAGGTGGGCGCGACCCGCTTCAGGTTCTTCCTGAAAAAATAGGCTATTCCCGGCCGACGAACGAAGAGACCGCCGCGACCCGGCGGTCTCTTTATTAGCAATCAGGCGTCAAGAGTGCTATTGACACCCCGGACCCCTTTTGGTAAACTAGCAGTAGCAGAGTTCAAGTGCTAAATATAATTTCCAGAAAATCACAGGAGGCAAAACTTATGACAGAGACAGCTACCAAGATTAAGATCCAGCCCCTCGGCGACAGGCTTATCTTAAAAGCCGTGGAAGCCAAGGAAGTAAAAAAGAGCGGGATCATCATCCCCGACACCGCGAAAGAAAAACCCCAGGAAGGCCTGGTCGTTGCCGTGGGCAAAGGCAAGCTGACGGAAGAAGGCAAGCTTATCCCCATGGAAGTAAAGACCGGCGACACCGTGCTCTACGGAAAGTACTCCGGCACCGAAATCAAGATCAACGATGAAGAGTACCTCATCATGCGCGAGGAAGACGTCCTCGGCATAGTGCGCTAATATATAAGGAAGGAAAAATACAATGGCAAAACAGATAATTTACTCGGAAGAAGGCAGGATGCGGCTTAAAGCCGGAGTGGACAAGCTGGCCAACGCCGTGAAAGTGACCCTCGGCCCCAAAGGCAAGACGGTCATCCTCTCGAAGAAGTTCGGCTCCCCGACCATCATCGACGACGGCGTGACCATCGCCAAAGAGATAGAGCTTGAAGACCATTTCGAAGATATGGGCGCGCAGCTCGTCCGCGAAGCGGCCTCCAAGACCAACGACATCGCCGGCGACGGTACCACCACCGCCACCGTGCTGACCCAGGCGATCTTCGGGGAAGGCCTCAAGAACATCACCGCCGGCGCCAACGGAACCCAGATCAAGCGCGGCATCGACAAAGCCGTCACCGCCCTGGTCGAAGAGCTCAAGAAGATGGCGAAGCCCGTGAAGACCAAGGAAGAGAAAGCCCAGATAGCCACCATCTCCGCCAACGACAAGGTCATAGGCGACCTTATCGCCCAGGCCATGGAGAAAGTTGGCCACGAGGGCGTGATCACCGTGGAAGAAGGCAAATCCTCCGAGACCGAACTTGAAGTCGTCGAGGGCATGCAGTTCGACCGCGGCTACGTCTCTCCTTACTTCGTGACCGACCCCGAAAGGATGGAATGCGTGCTCGAAGACGCGATGATCCTTATCACCGACAAGAAGATCTCCGCCATGAGCGACCTCCTGCCCGTGCTCGAGAAGATCGTGCAGACCGGCAAGCAGTTCCTGATCCTCGCCGAGGACCTGGACGGCGAAGCCCTGGCCACCCTGGTGGTCAACAAGCTGCGCGGAACCCTTAAGGGCGCGGCCGTGAAAGCCCCCGGCTTCGGCGACCGCCGCAAAGAGATGCTGGAAGACATCGCCATCCTCACCGGCGGCGAAGTCATCAGCGAAGAGCGCGGCATGAAGCTCGACAAGACCGACGTCAAGCAGCTCGGCACCGCCAAGCGCATCGTCATCGACAAGGAGAACACCACCATCGTCGACGGCGCCGGCGACAAGACAGAGATCAAGAAGCGCACCGCCCAGATCCGCAAGCAGATGGAAGACACCACCTCCGACTACGACAAGGAAAAGCTGGAAGAGCGCCTTGCCAAGCTGTCCGGCGGCGTGGCGGTCATCCGCGTGGGCGCGGCCACCGAGACCGAAATGAAGGCCAAGAAATCCAAGATCGAAGACGCCAAGAACGCCACCAAGGCCGGCGTGCAGGAAGGCATCATCCAGGGCGGCGGCGTAGCGCTTATCCGCGCGGCCAAGGCCCTGGACAAGGTGAAGGGCGCGAACGAGGACGAGACGACCGGCATCAACATAGTGCGCCGCGCCATCTACGCCCCGCTCCGCATCATCGCCGAGAACGCCGGCGTGGACGGCTCCATCGTGATCGAGAAGATCAAGAACTCCTCCGCGGAGATCGGCTTCAACGCCGACACCCTGGAATACGTGGACGTCATGAAGGCCGGTATCGTTGACCCCCTGAAGGTCACCCGCACCGCCCTCGAGAACGCCGCCTCGATAGCCAGCACCCTGCTGACCACCGAGTGCCTGGTCGCCGACATCCCCGAGAAGAAGTCTCCCGCGATGGCAGGCGGCGGCATGGGCGGAATGCCCCCCGGCGCCGACATGTACTAAGTCAGCGTCTTGAATAATAGAAACCCCCGGTCCAAAAGGCCGGGGGTTTTTATTTTCAGCGACTGGCCTAGTGACGGCGGCCTGGCTCCCATCCCGCGCAGGCCTTTACTCGCCGATAACAGCGTCAGCGTTGAACCAAAGGCAGGGCTGTCCCAGGAAAATCCGTAAAACAAAGAGAATCCTCCGTTAATGGTAAGATGTTTTTGCTTAGAAAACAGTCCTTACCGACGGAGGATTCCTTATGTCACATTATAACACATTGT
>JAQTOU010000008.1 GCA_028713125.1 Elusimicrobiales bacterium
ACTTGGCGCCGAGTGTGGTAACTATCGCCTGGGTGGAAGTTATGATGTTCTGCAGCGAGGAACCATCACCGTTAGGTGCGAGGTAGTTAGTCCCGGCAACCAAAGGCGCCTGATAATGAGTACCCGCCAGGAAGTTGCCGGAGTCATACTTCGAACCCAGTGTGGTAACTATAGCCTGGGTGGAAGTAATGATGTTCTGCAGCGAGGAACCATCGCCGTTAGGAGCGAGATAGTTAGTCCCGGACACAAAATTGCCGGAGTCATACTTTGAGCCCAGGGTCGTAACGATCGACTGTGTTGAGGTAATGATGTTCTGTAGGGCCGAACCGTCGCCGTTGGGGGCGAGGTAGTTAGTCCCGGCAATCAAAGGCGCCTGATAATGAGTACCCGCCAGGAAGTTGCCGGAATCATACTTCGAACCCAGTGTGGTAACTATAGCCTGGGTGGAAGTAATGATGTTCTGCAGCGAGGAACCATCGCCGTTAGGAGCGAGATAGTTAGTCCCGGACACAAAATTGCCGGAGTCATACTTCGAACCCAGTGTGGTAACTATAGCCTGGGTGGAAGTAATGATGTTCTGTAGAGCTGACCCATCACCGTTGGGCGCGAGATAGTTGTTTCCGGCCACAAAGTTGCCAGCGTCATACTTACCGCTAAGCGTGGTAACGATAACTGCGGTGGAGGTTATGATGTTCTGCAGTCCCGAGCCGTCGCCAGTGGGCGACAGTTTCGTGGAAAGCCCGGAGTCTATGTAAGCCTTAGCCGCTTTCTGGGAAGCTACCTTAACGTCCGAGTTAGTCGCAAGCGCGGTATCGGTATCGAGGTAGGAAGCGGGAAGCTGCGCTACGTTGGAAACATTCCCGAGACCTACCATGGAGGCGGTAACGCCGCCGACAGTGCCGGTGAAGGTAGGGGAAGCCAGGTTGGCCTTAAGGTCCAGCGCAGTCTGCTGCGCGGTAGAGACAGGCTTGTTAGCGTCAGAGGTATTGTCCACATTGCCAAGACCAATCATGGAGGCCGAGATTCCGCCAACGGTTCCAGTGAAGGTTGGTGAGGCAAGGTTAGCCTTTAGATCAAGGTCAGTCCTCAAAGTGGAAGTAGCCAGGCGAACATCCTCGTAAACTGCTTTAGCGTTAAGCGCGGTAAGTTGGGCTGACGATACAGGCTTGTTCGCGTCAGAAGTATTATCCACATTGCCAAGACCGACCATGGAGGAGGTGATGCCGCCAACGGTTCCGGTGAAGGTGGGTGAAGCAAGATTGGCCTTGAGATCGAGGTCAGTCCTCAAAGTTGAAGTAGCCAGGCGAACATCCTCGTAAACGGCCTTGGCGTTAAGCGCTGTAAGCTGGGCTGAAGAGACAGGCTTGTTAGCGTCGGAGGTATTATCCACATTGCCAAGTCCGACCATGGAAGCTGAAATTCCGCCGACGGTACCAGTGAAGGTAGGCGAAGCTAGATTAGCTTTAAGATCAATGGCGGTCTGCTGTGGGGTAGACACGGGTTTGTTCACATCAGAGGTGTTGTTGACATTCCCCAGGCCGACCATGGAGGCGGTGATGCCGCCGACAGTGCCGGTGAAAGTGGGGGAAGCGAGTGAAGCCTTAAGGTTAAGGTCAGTTCTCAGAGTGGAGGTAGCCAGGCGGACATCCTCGTAAACAGCCTTTGCGTTAAGTGCGGTAAGCTGCGCCGAAGAGACAGGCTTGTTTGCGTCCGAGGTGTTATCCACATTGCCAAGTCCGACCATGGAGGCTGAGATGCCGCTGACGGTTCCGGTAAAGGTAGGTGAAGCAAGATTAGCTTTCAGGTCGATCGCGGTCTGCTGCGCTGTAGATATGGGTTTATTCGCATCGGAGGTGTTGTTAACATTCCCAAGGCCTACCATAGAGGCGGTAAGGCCGGTAAGCGAGGAGCCGTTGAGATTTGATATATATGTGCTGTTAAGAGCCGGTATCCTGCCTGTCGTGTCCACTATCCCGACGTTCCCGGAGCCGGCCGTTATACCGCCGGAAACCTTGAGCGCGTCGGCGGCCGTGCTGGTCATGGTCACCTTATCCGTGGCAGCCACCAGCGAAACGGTGCCGCTGCCGCCGCCGGTCCAGGGGCTGGCGCCGCCGGCCGCTAAAGCCGTCCAGGTCGAGCCGTTCGAATACCGGAGGAGGCCGTCGGAAGTGTCGTAATAGATAGCGCCTGTGCCGGCGTTGGTGGAGGGGCTGCCGTTAAAGTTTCCTAACCTGAACTGCGAGGCGGAGACCACAACGTTCGTAGAGAACGAGATCGGCCCTCCGGAGGCGGAGCCGAAAGTCAGCGCGGACGAATAGGCCCCGGAAAGCCTGTTGTCCGGCAAAGTGCCGGAGAGCAAATTGGAGGCGTTGAGGTTGGCAAATTCGGCGGCGACCGTGGACAGATTTATCTTGCTGGTATCCAGGCTGGTTATCCAGGCGGGGTTGGCGTAAGCGCCGTTGGTATAAACGCCGTTAGCCACGGAGGCGGCCTGCGCGCCGGCATCAAGCTTGCCGCCGAGCGCGGCAGTCACGGTCGAGAGATCGATAAGCGCGGGCGAAACTGTCGCCGCGTTGGATAGTCTTCCTGAGAGCGCGGCGGTGACGGTGGAGAGGTCGATCTTGCTTGTGGCCAGGCTGGTGATCCAGGCGGGATCGGAATAGGAGCCGTTGCTGTAGATGCCGTTGGAAACGCTTGCGGCGTTACCGAGTATGCTGATGTTATACGAGCCGGGTTGCACGCTGTCAGGATAAACGGCGCTGACGGCGACGGAGGACGCTATAACGTCGGAGGAAAGCGGGCCGGCCGTTATCTGCCCGGCGCTTATGCCGCCGGCGGTTATCCGGCCGGAGTTGTCCACCGTGAACCTGTCGACCCCGCCTTCCTGGAAGGTCATGAAATTCCCGCCGCCGGTGTCGTTGACGTAAAGAGAGGCGTTGCCGGAGGCGTCATTGAGCGGCGAGGCAGGGGCAAGGGTGAAAGTCCCTGTAGTTCCGCCCTGGTCAGGTCCGCAGATCCAGAGCGTGTTCGCGATGTTCCTGCGCAAAACTTCGTCGGGACCGCAGTTGTTCAGCCCGATCTTCGCGAAAGAAAGCGCGCCGTCCTGTATGCTTGCGGCATAAACGCTGTTTACCGCCAGGGAAGAGGCGACTACGGCGGGCCCCAGCTTTCCGGAGGAAATGTTCGCAGCGGTTATGCCGGTCAAGGCGGCGCCGCTTCCGTTAGTGGAAAGTTTTCCGGCTAAAGCAGCGGTGACGGTGGAGAGATCGACCAGGGCCGTAGGCACGGTAACGGTGCTGGAGAGTCTTTCTGCCAGGCCCGAGCTTAAAGCGGCGGCATCGGCCTTCGTCGAAAGTCCGGTGTCGATATAGGTCTTGATCGCTTTCTGCGAAGGCACTTTTACGTCGGAGTTGGCGGACATGGTTCCATCCGTATCCAGGGAGGAAGCCGTTAGCTGCGCTACATTCGAGACATTGCCGAGCCCTATCTGCGCGGCGGTGATGCCGGTGAGGGCGGAGCCGTTCCCGGCGATATCCAGTTTGCCGGCCAGCGCCGCGGCAACTGTGGACAGGTCGACTAAATTAGCCGGCACGGCGACCGTGTTGGATAATTTTCCTGCCAGGCCCAGGGTCAAAGCGCTTGCAGAGGCTTTCCCGGCCAGCGCCGCCGTCACCGTGGAGAGGTCGATAAGGTCGGACGGCACGGTGGCGGTATTCGACAGCCTTTCCGCCAGCGCCGCCGTCACGGTGGAGAGATCTATAAGATTGGAAGGTATGGGCGCCGCGGCTGATATCTTTCCGGCCAGCGCCGCAGTGACGGTAGAAAGGTCGACCAGGTTAGCCGGGACAGGGGCCGTGTTGGATAATTTACCCGCCAGGGCCAGGGTCAAAGCGCTCGTGGTGGCTTTTCCGGCCAGCGCGGTTGTAACGGTGGAAAGGTCTATCAAACCCGGCGGGACTCCGGCGGTATTTGATAATTTGCCGGCCAGTCCTACGGTTAAAGAGCCTGTCGTGGCTTTCCCGGCCAGCGCCGCGGTAATGGTGGAAAGGTCGATCAGGCCGGCGGGGACGGTGGCGCTGTTTGACAGCACTGAGGCCGAGTCGGCCTTAAGCGCGAGCGCAGCGGCGACCGTGGAAAGGTCAACCAGCCCCTGCGGTATCGATGCGCCGCCGGATATTTTCCCGTCCAGCGCCGCGGTGATGGTCGAGAAGTCCAGCAAAGAGGGGGGGACAGTGGCGGCATTCGAAAGTTTACCGTCGAGAACCGCGGTCACGGTCGAAAGATCTATCAGGGAGGAGGGGACGGTTTGCGAATTTGAAAGCTTCCCGGCCAGCGCCGCGGTTACCGTGGACAAGTCTATCTTGCTTGCGGCCAGTCCCGTCAGCCAGGGCGGATTATTATACGTGGCGGTGGTGTAGACCCCGTTAGTAACGGTACCCGCGTTCCCGAATATGCCTATATTATAAATCCCTGACTGCAGGTTGGCTGGATACACCGCGCCGGCCGCCAGCGAAGAAACAATTACCCCTGAATTCAGGCTTCCCGCCTGGACCTGGGCGGCAGGGAGCAGGACGCCGGAGACAAATGTCCCAGGCTGGACGGTAGCGGCGCTCACGCTGCCCGCCGCTACATTGATAAGCTGCGAGCCGTCGATGGCCGGCAGTTTGCCGGAAGCGTCCACCAGCACAAGCTGCCCCGCGCCGTTGAAAGAGTTTCCGCGTTTCGTGACCGAGGAGGTGTCCAGCGAGGAATTTGGCACGGCGTTCGCGAGCTTGGTGGCGTCGAGAAAGCCCGCCGCGGTAGTTACCAGGTTCCCCTGCAGGTTTATCCGCCCGGAGCTCAGGTAGACGTCGGATGAGATCGTAACCTGGCCGAGGAAAGCAGTCTGCCCGGAGAAGGTTTTGGCGCCGGAGATCGCCTGCGCCGTGTTGGTGGTGACCAGGGTGTCATAAGCCTTGCCGTTGAAGGTCTGGGCGTTCATGGCGTAAGGGACGGACAGCAGGCGCTGCCTGGGCGCAAGGGTGGTTCCGTTCACCGTTATTTCGAGGTAGCGCTGCGCCGAGGCGAAGACAGTCTCGGCGATAGGCGTGACGGAGCCCAGCTCCGCCGTAAGCACGCCGTTCGCCACGGTCACTCCAAGCTGGGTCTCGTTCCAGAGAGGAGAGCCGCCGGTCGGCGTTGCGTATATGGCGAAGTCGAAGTTGTAGCTGCCTGCCAGCGGGTTGTTAAGGTTATCCGTCAGGCGTCCCTGGAAACTTATTATCGAAGGGGTGGTCTGTGCGGCCGCAGTAAGGTTAAAACTTAGGGCGCAGGCTGCGGCCAGCGCTAAAAAGCCGAATATTCTTTTAGTGTTCATATAAGTTCTCCCGAAACCCCTTTCGGCAGCGAAACGGTGAAAGTGGAACCTTTGCCTTTTTCGCTCTCAACCGAGATCTTTCCGCGGTGAAGCTCTACCGCCTGCCGGGTTATGGCGAGCCCCAGGCCCGAGCCGGGGATCTTTGTCCTTTTCCCGTCGGCGCCGCGCGTCCTGTAAAACTTCGTGAAAAGCTGCTCCTGGTCCTCTTTGCTTATGCCGTAGCCGGTATCGGTTACCGAAAACTCCACCGCGCCTTCCTTCTCGCGCGCCATTACCGTAATCGAGCCGCGCTCAGGCGTGTATTTCAGAGCGTTCGAGACCAGATTGATTATGACCCTGCGCAGGAGCTTCTTGTCGGCCATCAGCGTCAGGCTTTTTTCCGGGACCAAAAGTTTAAGGTCTATATGATTGGAGCGGGCGACGGGTCCGTAAAGGCTTATTACCTCGCGCGTCATATCCGCGAGATCCACCATTTCCGGGTCCAGGTCGGGCTTGGCCGAGGTCCTGAATAATTCAAGGGCATTGGAAAGGATGAGTTCCATCTGCTCGACGGCGTTGGCCATGGTTTCATAAGCCTGGAAGGTGTCCTGTATCGTGGAAACGCGCCTTGGATCGCGCAACAGGGCTATATAGGCCTTAAGGCCGGCCAGCGGGTTGTTAAGTTCGTGCGTGAGCGTGCTCAGCAGGTCTTCCTTGGCTCTTACGGATTCCCGGATATTTCCCGCCATGCGGTTAAAGGCGAGGCCGAGCGTGGAGATCTCGTCGGAGCCCGCCACGGCCACGGAAGTTTCCAGCGCGCCATTTCCCAGCTTGTCCGCCGCCTCTGAAAGCTCCGAAACCGGCTTGGCCAGTTTGCGGCTCATCAGCAGGGAGCCGGCAAACCCGAGGCCGAGCCCGATCAGCGCCACGCTCAGGACCGCGGTCAGGGTTTCATTCCTTCTCATGCGCAGCCTGTCCTCCCAGGCCTTTTTCGAAAAGCCGACCTGTACGGTCACTGATTCGGCCGGCTGGGAGGATCGGGAATTCAAAGTCTCGGTTATCGTATGGTAATCCAGCTCCCCTTTAACTTCCCCGAGGATAGTGGTATAGCCGCTCTTGGTCACCAGGCAGACGTCTATTTCATTGGACTGCCTGATCTTGAAGCGGAGATAGCTTAAAAGCATCAGGTCGTCGTGCAGGCTGAGGGATTCCTTCGCTTCCCTCGTAATGTTGTCCATCAGGGTAGACACCCTTTCCCGTTCAAGCCGCGCTACCTGGCGGTGCTCAAGCGCCACCAGGGTAATTATCATGCCGCCCACCACCGAAGCGATGATGGCCGTCATAAGAAGCATTATCCGGGTCTGTATCTTCATAAAATTACCTCAGCTCCCGCTGTATGCGCTTAATAGCGTTGGCGGCTGGCACATTGCCCGGGTCGCCCTCAAGCACTTTATTGAATACCGCTCTCGCTTTTTCAAGCTCTCCGGCGCTGTAAAGGTCCAGGCCTTCCCTGTAAAGTTTCTGCGCCTGGGCGCCGTCCGTTTTCGCGGCTTCCGGCTTCGCGGTTACGGTGACGGCGGGCTTGCGCTTCTGCTGCTTGATAACTTTCTCCACTGAGTCGAGCTGTGAATTTATCATGGCCTGCCTCGCCCGGCTCGGCTCGAGCGTATAGGCCTTTTTCCAGGCTTCGATCGACTTCTTGTAGCTGCCAAGGGCGAAATGAGCTATGCCCAGGTTCTCGAGCGCCGTCAGGTTCCCTGGCTGGTTCTTCAGGACCGCTTCGCTCATGTAGACCGCCTCTTCATAGCGGGAATTCTCGATAGCCTCCGCCGCCATCGTCAGCAGGCTGTCGACTTTTATCGCGGCTTCGGGCGTCAGTTCCGTCTTCCTGCTCTTCAGGCCGGTTCTCTGCTCGAGCTGGGCCAGGTAGGCGCCAGTGTTCCCGGCGCCGGGCCGCAGGCTCAGGGCGTTGCCGGCCTGGTCGACGGCTTCCTCGTCGGAGCCGTTGAGGTAGGCTATGGCGGAGCGGTACAGGGCCGATTGCACCGCGTCGGTTTTATAGGAGTCAAGGCGGCCGAGCCGGGCGGCCGCGAAATCCAGGCGGTCCTGGTGCCTGAGCAGCTGGGCGTCCTGCGGGTTAAGCTCCAGCGCCTTTGAAAGTTCTTCGGAGGCCTCCGGGAAGCGGCCCTCGGTTTCCATGAAGCGGATGCGGTTCAGGCGTTCGTTCACGGCTGTATTCAGCGCGGGGGAAACCAGGCTGGCAGCTTTAAGCTCCGGGGCTTTGCCGGTCTTCAGCCTGCGCATCGCCTCGAGCACCAGCTTAACCGATTCCTCCTCCTCTTTGGCGGGCCCGAAGCGTATGGAGAAGCTCAGGCGGTGGGAGCCGGAGGTGGAAGCGATGCTGTTTATCGGCATGGCGAAGCCGTAGTCGACGCCTACGCGGCCCGACCTGTAGGAAAGTCCCGCCGTAGCCTGGCGGAATTCGCGGCTGCCCACGCTAAGGGCGGCGCGGACGCCGATATTGCCGACCAGCAGCCAGGGGAACCATCTTTCCATGGCCATGGTAACCCTGTGGTCGCGGGTCCCTGTAGGGGCGGTGAGGGTTTCGTACTGGGCCACTATATTGGAAAGCAGGCTGTTATAGCTCAGGCCGAGTTTCGCGTGCAGCGGCAGCTTGTCCGTATCGGCGGATGAAAAAGCCATATTGGGCTGTGTCAGGTGCATCAGCTCCAGGCCGGCGGTGTAATTCCTGTTAAGCTTGTACAGCAGGCCGAGATCGGCGTCGAAAGCGTTTACCGCGCTTTTCCCTGAAAGCACCGGGTCGGCCACTCCGGTGGCGGTCATACCGCTGTAGGCGCTGGAGGCTTCCGGCAGGCTGCCGAAAGAGCGGCGCAGGTTCTTGAGGTTGAGCCCCCAGTAGAAGTCGTACAGGCCCAGGCTCGCGGGGGCTTCCCTGCCGTAGGAAAGATAGAAGGCCTGCTCGCTGTAAAAGCTCCCGTCTATGCTGAAGCTCTGCACGCCCGCGGCGATGGTGCCCTTGTCGTACATCAGCGGGTGCGCGTAGCCGAGGAAGGAGGTGTTGATGCCGGAGCCGTCGGAGAGGCCGGCGAGGTGCTGGGTATGCGACGCGGCCAGTTCGGGCCGCTGGAGCTGCGCCAGCCCGGCGGGGTTGTAGTAGATCGCGTAGACGTCGTCGGCGATCGCGGTGAAGGCGTTGCCCAGGCCGGGGCCGCGGGCGCCGGCGCCCAGGTCCTCGAAAGCGGCGCGGGCGGTTCCGGCGAAAAGGAGGAGGGCGGCCAGGAGGGCCGTTCCAAAGGCTTTAGCAAGCCGTTCTTTTCCGCCGTTCATGTTCATCTTATCACCAGGAGCGTTCCGTTGAAAGTTTTTTCTTCGGCCCTTATCTGGTACACATAAGCCCCGCCGGAGACCGGGCGTCCGTTGGCCTTGCCGTCCCACTGCAGGGTATTGTCCGTCGGGCCGGGGGCCATAGCGGCGACGAAAGCGCCGCTCAGGTCGAAGATCTTGCCGGAGAAGGCTGAGTCGCGCGGGTTGTCAAAAATAAAGACCGCGGTATCGTTCAGCCCGTCGCCGTTGGGGGTTATCGCCCTGTTGGTCAGCCCGGAAATGTCGAAATGCACTCCCAGGTCGCGGTAGATTCCGCGTATCTGGTAGTTGCCGGTCATGGCCGTCTTTACGCTGACCAGCTGGTTGACCGTGTCCACTTTGCCGTAGAGCTTCACGTATTTCTCGCCGTTGTTCCAGTAGAGGCCGAGGCGCTGGGCCGCGTCGCCCGCCGAGATCTGCCCCTGCGGGCTGAAGGCCGAGGGGGTGATATTGTTGCCGGAAACCTCGTAGCGCACCGCGACGGAAAGCCCGGGGCGGGAGAACTTGAAGCCGTCCAGGACCTCGCCGGTGTGGTTCTTTACCGCTTCGAAGCGCACGGAGCTGAAGATGTTCTTCGGCGCGTCGGAGCCTTCGTCCACGGCGCGTATCAGGACGTCGGAGCCGGAGGGATTGTTGGCCGCGAGCAGCTCGCCGCTGAGGTCCGACGGGATCTCAAGCCTCGCCACCTGGTCGGGGGAGAAGACGTACATGCCCTGGGCGGTGTCCACGCCCATCGCGCTTTCTTCCGCGCCCAGCGAGTCTATCGCCGAGACCCTGTAGATATAGGCGGGGTCGCCCGGGTTTACCGCTTCGGTATAGGTCTGCGCGTTTATCGGCAGGGTGGAGACGGTTATCCAGGAGGGCGCGCCCACCGAGGAGGACTTCTCTATGCGGTAGTGCGACAGCTCGGCCGCCATCGGGGAGCCGGCCGCCCTGAACCCGGAGCCGTCGGTGTTGGTCGTGACCGGCTTCCAGCTGAGGGTCACCGCCGTGCGGGCGGGATTCAGCGCGGCGGTAAGGCCGGCGGGAGCCATCGGCGGCAGGTCCAGGAATACTTCGGTGGAAACCCCGACCGAGTAGAGCGCGCCGGTATACTTGGCCATGAGGTGGTAGAAGAAAGTCGTGTCCAGCGTAAGGCCGGAATCGTTAAGCGAAGCCGCGGCCTGCGTGGATTTCACTACGGAGCCGTCGGCCAGGATCTGGCCGGGGGAGACTTCCGTGCCGTCGGCGATCCCGGCGGAGGCGGCGCTGGTGCTGAGCATGACCACTATGCCCTCCGGCGAGGGGCCCGACGGGTTCAGCCAGGTGAGGGAAATGGCCCGCGACCGGGCATTGCCGGCGGCGCTCAGGTCGGAGACGCCCGGGAGGCAGGTCCCGGACCGGGTAGTAGTTGTTATCAGCGTGGTGAAATTCTTTTCCCCCTGCCAGTTGAGGCTGGCTACCCTGAAGAAGTAGCTGGTGAGGGGGGAAAGCCCGCTTATCGTCAGGCTGACCTGCAGGCCGTTGGGCGTGGAGGCGGTCTTTATCGAGCCGCCAGGAGAAAGTATGCCGAAGCTGGTAGTGGAAGCGTCGGAGCTGTAGCCGGCGGCGCCGCCGGAGGGAAGGAGCCAGCTGATAGTGGCTTTGCAGGCCGAGACCGCCGAGAAGTACGGGTTTACGGGCAGGTCGGAGATGGTGGATTCAGCGCTCAGGGCCGAGTTCGCGGCCATTACTTTCTCCGCGTCGCCCAGGTAGATCCTGGTGTAATAGGTGGTATTGGGCTGAAGCCCTTCTATAGCCAGCTGCTGGGCCTGCCCGGGAACGACCGAGGTGGAAAATTCGGTTTTGAATACGGTAGGCCCGAAAGCGTGTGCCTGGTCGCTGGAATAATCCAGGCGGTAGACCCCGTTGCCCACGGAGCCAAGGAAGCCGTCGGCCCCGGGCGCCGCCCAGGCGAGTTCGAGCGTGCCTGTGCTCTTTGAGACGGCGGTTATCGAAACCACGCTGCCTGGCTGCGCCGCCAGCTTTATGTAGCCGGGGTTCACCGAGAAGCCGGCGGCGGAGACGCTCGAGAACGCGGCTTCGCCGATGGAAGTGTTAAGCGAGAAGCCGCCGCCGGAGCTCACCTGCCCCTGGGAGTTGCCGGCCCAGCGCGCCACGTTCATTGAACCGCCGCTCATTTCCCCGACGGCTTCCGCCCGCTGCCAGTTGGCGGCGAGCGAGAAAGCGAGGAAGAACAGGGCGGCTCTTTTCATGGTTTTAGCCTAAAGTTTGAAGCTCCGCTTAAGGATCCCGCTCACGCGGGCTACAAGTTCGTCGGTTATGAAGGGCTTGAGCACATAATCCTCTGCGCCGTTCTCTATCCCTTGCACTTTATTATCTACGGAGGTGGCGTCCCCTGTAAGCAGTATTACAGGGATGTGTTTTATCCGCGGGTTTTCCTTCATCCTGCGGCACAGGTCCAGGCCGGTGCCGTCAGGCAGGTTAACGTCAAGAATAATTATGTCGGGCAATTCTTTGAGGCAGGCCTTAAATCCGTCCTCGGCGGTTTTCGCATTCTTCACCTCATATTTTTCGGCGGTAAAGATGCGGTTAAGTATCGAGGACATAATGTGGTCATCGTCTATTACAAGCATTTTGTTCATAAAATTCTCCCAAGTGTATTTATAACCTCAGTTGCTTTATGAAAATAGTATACAGAACGGATTTTGCAGTCTTTTGTCATTCTTTTGACATTTTCTTGTCAAAATCTTGTCACGGTTTGATATAATTCCGGAATGGCTTACAACTTATGTCTGGCCGGCAATGCCGAAGCTGCAAAAAATATGCAGCAGGTGGGGGATGAGTTTGCCGTAGAGTCTTTCGGTACCGCTCATCAGTTGCTTGAAAGGCTGCGCTCCGGGTCGGCCAATCTTCTTCTGCTTGATTCCGACCTGCCTGATATGCCGGGAATGGAGCTGCTGCGCGTGATACGGGAAACCGCCTACGGCAGGGAGCTTCCCGTGATCTTCATCTCTCAGAACAAGTCGAAAGAGGCCCTGGCCGCGGCTTTCGGGCTTGGAGTAGACGACTTTATTCAGAAGCCTTTCGATATAAGGGAGCTCCGGGTGCGTATCCGGGCCGTGCTCCGCCGCCGTTTCGAGGCCATGGAGCACTGGGGGGGGCCGCTTGCCCTGGGCGGGATCGAGATCGATCCCAGCCAGCGGCGCTGCCTCGTGGACGGGATAAGGGTAAATTTGCGGCCGCTTGAATTCGCGGTGCTGGAAATCCTGATGCTTAAGGCGGGCCGGGTTTTGAGCCGGAACTACCTGCTTAACAATATCTGGAACTCGACCACCTCGGCCGATATCCGCGCGGTCGACACGGTGGTCAGCCGCCTGCGCAAGGCGCTGGGCAGGCATGCTAAAATGATCGAGACGGTTTCAAAGATGGGATACTACTTTGCTCCGCCTCCGGAGAACGGGCGGAAAAGCGGCTCCAGGGAGTGACGACTATGCAGGACCCAAAAAGCGAAAAAAACGAGGTCGGGGCCGGCTTTGAAAAAGCGGTCGAGCCTATCCACGGCATCATAGACCGCATCCACGCGCTTCACCACCCGGACTGGGAGCAGAAAAACGAAGATATCAGCTCGATAAAGGCCGCGCTCGCGCGCTATTCCTCCGACCTGGAGCATTTGAAATACAGGTATGACGCCCGCGGCGCGGAGCTGGAAAAATTAAAAGCCCAGTACATGGAACTGGAACATAAATTCCTGATGCGGCCGGACGCAATGAGGCGCGCCGGGGAAATGGAAGTGACCGAGCTGGTAAAACAGAAGCACGACCTTGTGGCCCTGGAGAATTCCCTCGAAAGGGACAGGCATGAACTGGGAAGGGAGAAAGAAAGGCTCGCCGCCCGGGCGGAGGGGACGGTTTCGGCGCGGCAGGCGGAACTTGAAAAGGAGTACGCCGCCAAAGCCGCCCTGCTGGCCAGCCGCGACGAGAAATGCGCGCTCAGGGAGAAGGGCGTCGCCGAGGCGGAAAAACATTTCAAGGAACAGGTGGAAGAGGCGCGCAGGGCTACCGCCGAAGAGCTTTCCGCTTCGTTCGAGCATGAAAGAGCGGCTTTCCGCAAAGAAAAAACTATTTTAGCGGCCGACCTGGAGAAGTGGAGAGTCAGGGCCGAAGAATTGCTCTCCCAGCAGGCTTTAGCGAGGAAAGCGGCGGAAGATCTTGAAAGCGCGGCGGAAAACGCGAAAGAAGCCGCAGCGGAAGCCCGGCAGAAATGCAAGCTGGCCGAAATGGAAAAAGACGCTTTGGCCGGAGAATCCGGGAAGTGGAAGCTGAAGGCCGAGGAATCGCTGGCCCAGCTCGCCCAGGCCAGGACGGCGGCCGCCGGACTTGAAAGCGCCCTTGAATCCTCTAAGGAGGCCGCCGCGGAAGCAAGGCAGAAAACCAGGCTGGCTGAAATGGAAAAAGCGGCCCTGCTCGAACGGCTGGAAGAATGGGATGCTAAAGGCCCGGAGTTCGATAAATGGCGCTCTGAATTATCGGCCCGCGAGGAAGCCTGCAGGCGCCTCGAGGAGCAAGCGCGCGCCGAGGCGCAGCCGCTGCGCGAGCGGATAGCCGCCCTGGAGGACGGGCTGCGGCAGGAAAAGCGCGAGGCCGAAAAATGGCGTCTTAAGTCCGAAGAATCCTTGTCCCGGTCGGCCGGCTCTAAACAGGCGGCTGAAGACCTTGAAAGCCAAAAGGAGGCCTTGAACGAGGCCGCGGCGGAGGCAAGGCAGAGGACGAAAATGGCCGAGATGGAAAGAACGGCCGCTCTCAAACGCCTTGAAGAATGGGAAAAAAAGGGGCCGGAGCTGGAGAAATGGCGGTCGGAACTCGCGGCCCGCGAGGAAAACTGCAAGCGCATAGAGGAAAACGCGGGAAAAGAAGCGCAGCCTCTCCGGGACCGCATTGCGGCTCTTGAGATCCTTGCGCGGGAAAATGAAAAGCTGGCCGCGCAGGCTAAATCACGCTATGCGATCGAGATCCCTGAATTCGAAGAGAAGTTCAAGCTGGAGAGCGCCCGCGCCGCTTCATTGAAAGAGGAGCTTAAAGGCGCCAGGGAGCACCTGGACAAAGTGCTGAAGGACTGCGCCGCCCTGGAAGAGGAGCTGGTCCTGGCCAGGGAAAAGCACCTTAAAACCGAAACGGAAAAAGACGCCGAGCGGTCAAAAAAAATGGAAAGCCAGCTCGCGGAAATAGAGCAGAAAGAAAAAGAGATGGAGGAAGCCTGGACCCGCAGGCACAAAGCGCTGGAGGCCGAGCAAAAAGGCTATCACGCGGAGTTCGAGAAAAGGCAGCTGGCTATTCTCGAGGACCTGCGCGCGAATTCGGCCGGCATCGACAAGCTTTACGCGCAGAAAGAGGCTAAACTGGTGGAGCTTAACAAGCGGCTTATAGATGAGTTCCAGGACAGGGAGGCGAAGGCCCGGACGGTGGAGGAAGAGCTCCGCGGACAGGCCGCGAACCTGGCCGCGTCCGCGGGGGAACTCGCGAGGGATTATGAAGCTAAAAGGTCGGAACTGGAAGGCCTGAAGCGGAAGCTCCTCGCCGAGATCGCCGGCCAGAAGCCGCAGAATTAGAAAATGGGCTTTAAAGAAAGGAAAAAAAAGACGGTTAAAGAAGGCAAGGACGCGCTGCTGGAAAAATATTCCGCGCTCCTTGCCGGGGTAAAGCTGCGCCCTCCCGCGCTGCCGCGCGTCCTGGCGGATCTCCCCGGGAAAGAGGCGCGCAAATATCCGGTCCTGCAGGAGCTGGCGGCGGCGCGGCAGGATATTCAGGATGAATTCTCGAAGCGGCAGCTGGAGCTGCTGGATATAAAATCCAGGATAGAGGAAGATATCGCGGCCGTTTCAAAGAGCCGGCCGGCGCAGCCGGCTCCGGAGCTTTTCAAGGAGCCCGCCGCCGCCGGCGTCCCGGCGGAGCGGGCGGCGCAGCCGGAGTCGGAGCCGGAGTTGCAGCCGGGCCCCGGCCCGCGCCGCTTTCCGGCGTGGTTTATCGCCGCTGCCGCCGTTTGCGCTGCCGTCTTCGGGCTGTACAAGTATTACGCCGGCCTGGATAAATTTTCGCTGCAGCTGCCTTTCAGCAGCGCGGTCGGCCTTTGTCTCGACCCCGAAGGCGGGCGTGTTTTCCTCGTCGACCCGCAAAGGCAGGTGCTGCTTACGGTCGTGATCGCTGAAAATCGTATAAAAGCTATGCAGTCTTTTCCTTCGGAGGGCCTTAAGGCGCTCGCTTTCGACGGTTCATCCTTCTGGAGCTCCGACGGGGATGTCATACGGCGGCACGGCCCGGCCGGGGGCTATGCCGCGCTCTCCGCTTACAAGCCGTGGCAGAAGGTTTCCTTCCTCTGCTGGGACGGGAACCATCTCTGGGCCGCCTCCTCGGCGGGCGAATTGACGCGCTATATAGCGGGCCAGGCCCTGAAGCCGGAAGATATCTTCTCTATGCCTAAAACCGAGACCGTAGGCATTTCCATCTCGGGCGAGAAGCTCTGGCTGCTCGACCCCGAGAGCGGGAAATTGTCCTCCTACAGGCTGGGCCTTAAGCCGGAGCCGCTGAACTCGGCCGACGTAAAAGCCCTTCTGCCGCGCGGCGCCGTAACGGGCTTCGCCATAAACGGGGAATATCTCTGGGTCCTGACCGCGGCCCCGGCGGAATTGTCGCGCATAAATCTTAAGAACGTCAAGTTATATTGAGCATTACATGGCAGGCAAATTTAAACTTGTGGCTCCATTTAAGCCCTCCGGGTCGCAGCCGGCGGCGCTCGACGCTCTTAGCGCCGGGATAAAGGCCGGCAAAGCCAACCAGACCCTGTTGGGCGTTACCGGCTCCGGCAAGACCTTCACTCTGGCCGCGCTCGTCGAGCGGCTGCAGCGCCCGGCGCTTATCATCTCTCCCAATAAAGTTCTTGCCGCCCAGCTTTATTCGGAATTCAAGACTTTCTTCCCGGAGAACGCGGTCGAATATTTCGTTTCTTATTACGATTATTACCAGCCGGAGGCCTATATTCCGGCCAGCGATACTTACATCGAAAAAGACGCCTCGATAAACGACCATATAGACAAGCTGCGCCTGAAGGCCACCACGTCGATCCTGACCAGGCCGGATACGCTGGTGGTGGCTTCGGTTTCCTGCATTTATAATATCGGGTCGCCGAAAAATTTCGCGGAGAAGTGCGTGTACATAAAGAAGGGGCAGAAAGCGGACAGGAAAGCGCTGACGACTTCCCTCGTGCATATTCATTACGAGCGCAACGAGACGGAGTTCGCGCGCGGCGCATTCCGGATGCGCGGGGCGAACCTGGATATTTTCCCCGGCGACGGCGAAACGGCCTGGCGGGTGGAGCTCGGCGACGTCGTGGAGTCCATCAGGGAGATAGACCCGCTGACGGGAGATACGATAAAAGAGATGCCGGAAATCTGGGTCTTCCCGGCCAAGCATTTCGTGTCCACCGCCGGCGAGATAGAGACGGCGGCCAAGGCTATCGAGGTCGAGCTGGCCGGGCGCCTGGCTGACCTGAAGGGCAAGGGGAAACTGCTTGAGGCCGAGCGCCTGGGCCAGCGCGTGCGCTACGACCTGGAGATGATACGCCAGACAGGCTACTGCAACGGCGTTGAAAATTATTCGCGCCACCTGGCTAACCGGGCGCCGGGCAGCCGGCCGGACTGCCTGTTCGACTATTTCGGGAAGGATTTCCTGCTTTTTGTCGACGAGTCCCATGTGACCGTGCCGCAGATCCGCGGGATGTACGCGGGCGACCGCGCGCGCAAGCAGACGCTGGTGGATTTCGGCTTCCGGCTGCCGTCGGCGCTGGACAACCGGCCGCTCAAGTTCGACGAGTTCGAGGCGCTGCGGCCTTCCACTATTTTCGTGTCGGCTACGCCGGGGCCGTATGAACTGGCAACTTGCAGGAAAGAGGACGTTGTCGAACAGATCATCCGCCCGACCGGGCTGGTGGACCCGGAGATCACCATATTGCCGGTGACGGGGCAGATAAAAGCTTTGACAGCGGAGATCGAGAAGCGCGCCGCCAAGAAAGAGCGCACGCTGGTGCTGACGCTGACGAAGAAGACGGCGGAGGACCTGAGCGCCTACCTGGGGGAGAAAGGGCTGAAGGCGCGGTATATGCATTCTGATATGGATACGCTCGAGCGGCTTGATATTCTTTCCGCTTTCCGGAAGGGGGAGTTCGACGCCCTGGTGGGCATCAACCTGCTGAGGGAAGGGCTGGATATTCCCGAGGTTACTCTGGTCGCTATTCTGAACGCGGACAATGAAGGTTTCCTGCGCAGCGAGACGACGCTGATACAGATCTCCGGGCGCGCGGCGCGCAATCTTTGCGGCGAGGTCATTCTTTTCGCGGACCGGATCACGGGAAGCATGGCGCGGGCGATCGCCGAGATGAAGCGCCGCCGCGAGCAGCAGGTGGCCTACAATAAGAAGCACGGTATCGAGCCGAAAACCATCATTAAGAAATTTGTGGAGTTCGAGGAACTTCGCACGCAGGCGAAGCGCCAGGGCCTCTCCGTCGCCGAGCCGCTCCCGCGCTGGGACGCTCCCAAGTCCTCGATAAAAGCTATGGCAGTGGAAATAGAGCAGCGTATGAAAAGCGCCGCCGACAACCTTAATTTCGAACTGGCCGTGGAACTCCGCGACCGTCTCTTCGAGATCCGCGAAATGGCCGGCATAAAAGTAAAAACCCTCCGCTCTAAAAAGAAATAAGACCGCAAGATGCGTAGTCGGGGCCTACCGCAGGGGCAGGAACGAAAAACACGTTCGGCCACACCGTGGCCTCACTCGGTATTCGCCCGCCGGGCTATGCAACCGGCGGGCTCAACGACGGTTTTTCTTATCCTGCCCCTGCGGTCTCCCCTTCGTAAAACTTCCTTAGATGTATTTTGTCCACGACACGCCCTTGTCGGGTTGGTGTGCTATGCTGTTTTTAAGTAATGAGGGGGAGAGCCCTCTTAAATTGTAAAATATGACTGTGAAAGTTTATTTTAAGACCGTGGGGTGCAGGGTGAACCAGGTGGAGACGGAGAGTCTCCGCGAGAAATTCATGGCGCTGGGGCACACCGCGGCGGCGGAGCCGGAAGACGCCGACCTGGTGGTCGTCAATACCTGTTCCGTGACTGAAAAGGCCGACCGGGACTGCGTCGCTTTCCTGCGCAAAACGGCGGCCGCGAACCCGAAGGCTTCTATAGCCGTGACCGGCTGTTTAGCTACCCTTGAACCCGATAAAATCCTTGCCGCCGCGCCCGGCGCGACCCTGTTCACCAACAAAGAAAAAGGGAATATCCCGGCGCAGTTCTGCGGCTCGGCGCCGTCGGGAGATTTCTTTCCGGTAACCAAATTTCACGGTAAGACGAGAGCTTTCGTCATAGTGCAGGACGGGTGCAATCTCAAGTGCGCTTACTGCCTTGTGAACCTGGCGCGCAGCGAGCTGAAATCCAAGCCGGTCGAAGCGGTAGTGGACGAGATCAAAAAGCTTATAGATTCCGGTTTCTCCGAGATAGTCCTCTGCGGCACGCGGCTGGGGATATACCGCTGTCAGTCCGGCGCTACGCTGGCGGACATGGTGAAGAGACTGTTCGCCCTGGACGGCGATTTCCGGATCCGCTTTTCTTCGATTGAATCCGAAGAGTTGACGCCCGAACTCCTGAAAGTTTTAAAAGCCGCCGGTCCTAAATTCTGCGACTATCTTCACCTGCCGCTGCAGGCGGGCTCCGACCCCGTGCTTAAAGCGATGGGCCGGCTTTACGATACCGCGAAATATAAGGCTAAACTCGAAGAGCTGCGGGCAATTTTCCCCGGCGTGGGGATCTACGCGGATATAATCGCCGGCTACCCGACTGAAACGGAAGAGGATTTCGCGGCCGCCGTTAAATTCGTCCGGGACTGCGCCCTTTCCGGGCTGCACGTTTTCAGCTTCTCCGGCAGGCCCGGCACAAAGGCGGCGGCGCTTAAATCTCTGCCGCAAAAGACGGTAGCCGCCCGCTCGGCGGCGCTGCGCGCTCTCGACGGAGAATTGCGCGCCGCTTTCGCCGCCTCCATGCTGGGGAAAACGTACACGGGGCTGGTCCTGAAGAGCAAGGACGGCCGCGCGCTGGCCCTGGCTTCCAACTTTGTAAATATCGAGCTGCCGGGCCCGCAGAAAACGGGGCGCCTGGTGCGCTGCCGCATTACGGCGGCGCGCGACGGCGCCTGCCTGGCGGAAGTTATATGAAAAAGTGTCCCTCCTGCGGCTACGGAAATCCCGATACGGGCGCTAAATGCGGCATATGCTCCAAAGATATTACCGCTGTCCGGATAAAGTCCGACCCGGTCCAGGAAAAAGAATCAGGCCGCCCGAGCCTGATGGTCCTCTCCGGCCTGCTGCTCCTGCTCTGCGGCGCCGTGGTCTTTTTCATGGAGAATTCGCCCTGGAAAAAGGAGGCGCCGCTCCAAAGCGGAGAGGACGCTTTTACGGACGAGAACTCCTTTACTTACGAAGGCGTGCTTTACGGCCTGGATAAAATGGCCGCGATGCGCTTCCTGCCCGAGGCCGATAAACGGCGGGTGCTTCCGCTGCTTTCAAGCCCGGAGGACAAAGTGGCCTACGCCGCGGCCAAGCTGCTGGGCGAGTGGTCGCGCTCCGACACCGACGCGGCGCTCAGGCGGCTCTGGTTCGAAGCGCTTCTCGGCGCCGTTTCCACCGGCCGACCCGTGGTCCGCCGGCAGGCCGCGCTGGAGGCCGGTTTCGCCGCGGCTTTCGGCTTCCCCGTCCAGCCGTACCTGGAGCGGGTGAGGCAGGCGGCGGCAGGGCTTGCGGCTCAGAAAGAGCCGGAACTTAAAGCCGCTGGTTTTTTCCTTTCATCTATGGCCGGCCTGGAAGACCTTTCAGGCCTGATGTCTGAGACCTTGTTGTCCGACCCTTCCACAAGCGCCAAGCTTTACGCGGCGTGTTCCCTCTCCCGCCTGGGCCATGCCGAGGGCCACGCGTATATTCTCCAGGCCGCCGCGGGAAAAGATCCGGACCTCAGGAGCGAGGCGCTCTTTTGCCTGTCTTATTCCGCCTCGCCGGAGGCCGGCCGCCTCCTTCTTTCCGCCTCAAAGGACAGTTTTGACGCCGCCTCGGCCGAGGCCGCAAAAAGAGGGATAAAATTACGCGAACAACTTGCTATAATTAAAAAGTAACGCGCGAATATAGTTATATTTGGCCCGGGGGGCGGTTTATCATGGACAATAAATACGATAAGAAAAAAGAGTCTATAGACGAAATACTTTCAGACCTTAACGGGCTGCTCAATAAAATGCCGTCCATCCTTGACGGTATCAAGATGCCCGAGATGCAGCCGGCGGAATACGTGAAACCGGCCGAGGTTCCGGAGCCGCAGGCCCCCAGGCCGGAGCCAAAAAAAGATATCCCCGCGGAACCCTTTGACGCGGATAAAACAGTGGTCCTTGAATCTTTCTCGGGTCTTTCCGAGGGCGCGCAAGTCCCTGAAGAGCTCCCTTCTTTTGAGGCGGGCGATGCCGACGCCCCTGCCGAAGAGGAGAAACCTTTGGTTATAGAATCTTTTCCCGAGCCGCAGGAAGCCGCTCCCGCCCAGGGGCAGGAAAAGCTGGCGGTGCAGAGCCTCGGAGATTTTATGTTCGGCGAGGAAGCACAGGCTGAAAAGCCGGCGGCCGCCGGGCCCGTCAAGCTTTCAGGCGCCCCGCTCGAACCTCCTTCGGAAGAGCCCGTCAGAAACGTCGCGAGCGGGCCTTCGCTTTCAATTTCCGAATTTACCCCGCCCGCGCCAGAGGCGAACGCTCCTGCCGCCGAGGTTTCCGGCGCCGAAGCGCCCGTCTCCGCTTTCCCGGAGGCCGGCCTTCCCGGGATCCCGGAACCCGCCCCGGACGATATGACTTTCAACCGGGATAACGAAGAAGCGCAAGCCGTGGCCGGCGACGCTTCCGCGTCCTCCGGCCAGTTGAATGACCTGGCGCCCGCCGCATTTAACGCCGGAGAAACCGCGCCGGAAAAACAGCCGGCGCCCGCATCTTTTGAGTCTTCTCGCGACTTCGGCATCCCGGACATAGACGTTCTCATGCAGATGTCGGAGGTGGAGAAGCCCGCGGCCGGGCCGTCGGGCCAGCCGCTTCCCGAGGCGGGGCTCAATCCGGGGGCGGCCCCGGAAACGGACGGCCCGCCCCTTGCCGGCGGCTTCCCGGAAGCCTTTGACGCCGCTTCCGCCCAGGCAGAGCCGGAGCTTCCTGCCGCCGTGGAGCAGGCCCCGGCCGCAGCCGAGCCTGAAATGGAAAAAAGCGGGATGGAGCAGCCTGAAGCGGCTCCTGCCGCGATGGAGCCCGGTGACTTCGTGATAGAGCCTGAAGCGAAGCCCGAAGAGAAGTCCGAAAATTCTTTTGAAGCTTTTACCTTTGACCCCGCGTCCCCCGAACCAGCGTCCGCCCAGGACGGGGGGGAGACCTTGAGGCTGGAGCCCGCGCCGGAGGCTCCGGAGACGCCTGCCGCGGAGCCGCAGCCCGCGGAAGCCCAGCCCGCCGAGCCGGAATTCGCGGCTTTCGCCGAGCCGGCCGCTGAGCCTAAACTGGAAGCGGGGCCGGAGATCCAGTTCGGCGCGCCCGCCGAGCCTGCGGCTGAACCCAATTTAGAGGCTGAACCCAAGCTCGAAGTTGAACCCAAGCTCGAAGTTGAACCCAAGCTCGAGGTAGGAGAGGGGATACAATTCGGGTCAGCCGCGGAACCGGCCGCCGGTTCCGGGATCGAACTGTCGCCCGGCATAGAGCTTGGCGGAGGCAGCCCGGTGTCCTTCGGCAATCCGGACGAGACCCTGCCTGGCAGCACCCCGGCGCCGCAAACTCCTTCGGGAGACGAGACTTTAGTCATCGCCCCCAGGGCGGGCGCCGAGGGCGAAGAG
Source organism: Elusimicrobiales bacterium (assembly GCA_028713125.1). Lineage (GTDB taxonomy): Bacteria > Elusimicrobiota > Elusimicrobia > Elusimicrobiales > UBA9959 > UBA9959. Next base: position 21,627 of record JAQTOU010000008.1, read on the forward strand.
GAAAAAACCGTTATTTTCCAGGCCAGCCCGTCGTCAACCGCCAGGGCGCAGGCCAGCGACCTCGCCTCGCTTTCCGCCAGGCAGCAGCCGGAAGGAATTCCGCCCGAGCGCATGCGCTCAATAGCGTTCCTCTACTCCCAGGGGGACGAGACGCTCTGCGCCAGCGTGCTGGCGGAGCTGGACGCGATCTGCCTCAAGTCGGCCGCGAAGCCGATGTATATAAAGCGCGCTTACGTCAAGGTTTGCGAGACCGACGCCAACGCCAACTTCGTCAGCCAGTCGGTAACCGACTCCGGCGCGATCGGGCTCGTCTGCGTGGGGGCCATACCGCAGGATAAGGTTTATGAGATCGAGAACGCGCTGACTTCGGCGGGCGGCTTCTTCAGGTATTTTGACTCCTCCTCCTTCAACCATTCGTCGGCGCTCGACCTGGTGGCGGACCTGATAATCCGGTAAAACTATGCTTAAAAAGTGGGACGTCGCCCCGGCGCCTAATGAGAAAAATCCGGGCCGCCATAAGCTCCTGATAAAAGGGGAGATGAAAGACATCTTCCTGATCGTCAAGAAGCTCGGCAGCCTGTGTTCCCGGCCGGAAAAAACTTCAGGCGAATTCGACTTTATCATCTACTTGTCCAAGCTGGAAATGGACACGATGAAGAAGCTGAAGGCTATTACCTCTGAGCTCAGCGCCCCGGCGCCTGCGGCCGAGGCCGACGACGCTTTCGGCGGAGAGCCTGCGCCGTTCGATTCCCCAAAACCCAAGCTTAAGACCGGCCCCGCCCCCGCGGAGCCTCCTCCCGCGGTCCAGCCTGCGCCCGCGCCGCAGCCGGCCCCCAGGCCCGTGGAGCAGCCCAGGCCGGAACCTGCGCCTCAGCCCGTTCCGAGGCCCGCGCCCGAGCTCCCGGCAGCCGCCGCCAAAGCGCCGCCCCCGGTGCAGCCCCACGTAACTGGCAGGCCTACCGGGAACTTCGTCCCTTCCGCCGCCTCGCGCCCGAAAAAAGAAGAGGCCCCTGCGGCTGCCGCCCCTGCTCCCGCGCCGGCCGCCTCCGCGCCGTCCATTTCCTCCAGGATAAAAGCGCGGTGGTCGATGGAGCTGCCGCTTATCCCCACCTACAGCTTTCAGACCCTTTTAGCCGGTTCGCATAACCGCTTCGCGCACGCGGCCGCCATGGCCGTGGTGGAAAACCCGGGAGTTATTTACAACCCGCTGCTTGTTTTCGGCGTGCCGGGCACCGGGAAGACCCATTTTATCAACTCTATCTCCTACGGCCTTTCCGCCTCCATCGGACAAAGCAATATCTTCGTCACCGACGGAATAAAATTCTCCAAGGGAGTGGAGCTGGCCATAAAGGAAGGCAGCGTCGCCCGCCTGGAAGAGCTCCTGGCCAAGGTAAAGGTGCTGATAATCGACGATGTGCACCTGCTGATGGTCTCCGAGGCCAATAAAAAATATATTTCAAAGTGGCTCAACGATTTCGTGGCGCAGAACAAGCAGGTCGTCGTGAGCTCGGTCTTCCCTCCCAAGTCCCTGGCCGGCCTCGAGGACGCCGTCGGCTTCCAGTTCACGCAGGGCTGGATGGTCGACCTGAAGATGCCGCAGGCCCAGGCCTATAAAGCCATCCTCAACCAGCTGATGCAGGGGCTGGATATCAAGCTGTCAGACGAGGAAGCCAATAATATTTTCGCCGGCAGCTCCGTCCCGTTCAGCGAAGTCGGGAAGACCCTGGAGAACATGAAGAAGCTTGAAAAGTTCGTGATAAGCTCCATGCCCAGCGTAACGCACGCCCAGCTGCTGGATATGATCCTGGGTTTCGGGGAAACCCCGGTGCCCGCGGCCATAACCGAAGAGGATACGCACCACGTCTCGGCCTGGAGCCCCACCCTGCAGGATTCGGCCTTTTTCAAGTGGGGGATCTTCCATCCCAAGGCTATGCGCAGGGAGGCGGACTTCGCGCTTTTCACCCTGCACGAGAGGGCCAAAGAGCTGGGGCTTAACCCGGAGTGGAGCCAGATCTTTATCGAGGAGTACGACTCGGACGAGCTTTATGGCATCCCTTTCAAGATAGGCAATTACGCCAGCGAAAAAAATGTGAACGGCGTGATAATACTAGGCCCGCAGCCCACTTCGGCGCTGGGCGCCCAGGAGTCGGAATTCCGGCATATCACTTTCAAGATACTGGACAGCTACCTGGTGAAGGGCGCCTGGCTGGCCGGCGAGAAGCTTAAATCCAAGGCGGCTTACACTAAAATTCTTATGGACCTGGTCTAATATCATGACGGGAGAACTTATCGGGGCCGGGGTCCTGGGCGCCGCGGGCGCTTTCGGGGCCTATTGGTATCTTAAATTCCGCGACGTGCTGCCGATGGAAAGCTCGCTGCACGCCTCCAGGAAAGCCCTGGCCGATTTTACGGTCTTCGCCCGGGAAACCATGGAGCGGGCCTTCGCCCCCGAACAGCCGGAGCATTACGGGGATATCACCAGCTACTACCTGATGAAGCTGCACAAGTCCTTCCCGGACAGCTCCATCCTTCTTTTCGAGAAAGGGGCCGGCCAGTGGCTCCTGGTCAATTACCTGAAGTATTTCAAGGCCGAGCCGAAGCTGCTCACCTCCTACAAGTGGAGCGCTTTCGACCGCAGCTCCATCGAGGGGGAGCTGCTGCGCTTCGACGACGTCCACGCCGGCGACTACCAGGGCGTGGAAGAGCTGTTCTCCGCCTTCGGGATAAAGTCCGCGCTGATGTGCCCTTTCAGGGCCGCCGCCGGCGCCCCGGAGCGCCTGATCCTTTTCGGCGCCGCGGGCCCGTCCTTTTTCGACGCCGCCCTGCCCTACCTGCGCTTCGTCGCCTCGCAGCTCTCCTCCATCTCCAAGGTTTCGGACAAGGTCTTTTCCCTGAAAAAAGAGACGGACCAGCTGAAGAACGAAGTGAACGCCGTGGTCAAAGAGCTCGACGTGGCCGGCTCGCGCCTGATCCAGCGGGCGCGCGAGCGCAAAGCGCTTTACGAGGTGGTCACGAAAGTCACCGGGCCCGGCGGCGACGCCCAGAACGGCTGCTCGGCCATTCTCAATATCGTGGCCAAGATGGTGGAAGGCGACGTGGTGGCCTGCCTGCTCTTCGACGAGGCGAAAGGGGAGCTGGTAGTGAGCCCAGGCGCCTACGGCATCCCGGACGAGGACCGCATGTCCTACAGCATCCCGGTCAGCAACCACTCCAGCGCGTCCGTGCGCACCTTTCTCAGCCGCAAGCCCTTTATAACCGACGACGCGCAGAGCGATCCCGACGTGATCTCCCGCTACGCCAAGCTCTGGGAGATCCACTCCCTGATGATAGTTCCGATCTCGCTGCACGACCGGATCATCGGCGTCATGCGCGTCGGCAGCCGCCGCAAAGATTTCTTCACCCCCGACCAGCTCGAGTTCCTGACCATCATCGCCGACGAGCTGGCGATCATCATAGAGATGGTCACGCTCTACGAGAACCTCTCGAAGACCGCCGAAGAGCTGGCCCAGATGAACAAGCTCAAGGACGAGTTCCTCGCCACGGTCAGCCACGAGCTGAAGACCCCGCTGACCACGATAAAAGGTTTCGTTTCCGTGATCCTGAGCGGCGAAGTAGGGCCGCTGAACGAGCAGCAGATAAATTTCCTGACGGTCACCGATCAGTCGGTGAACCGCCTGACGCACCTTATCTCGGACCTCCTTGACCTCTCCAGGCTGAACGGCAAGGTGGAGATGGAGTTCCAGAGCGTAAGCCTTGTCGAGCTGGTGCGCAACTCCATTTCCTCGATGCATCTTAAGGCCACGGAAAAGAACGTTTCCATTGCAAATGAAACCTTGAAGGACCTGCCGCCCGTGCACGCCGATACGAGGTGGATAGGCCAGGTCGTGGATAACCTCCTGATAAACGCGATAAAGTACGCCGGGGCCGGAGCCAGCGTGAAGGTCACCGGCAGCGACAAGGGCGAGGCCGTGGTCATCTGCGTGGAGGATAACGGGCCGGGGATACCCCTGGAAGAGCAGAAGATGATCTTCGACAAGTTCTACCGCGGCAAGGCCAGCGCCAGCACCGTGCCGGGCACCGGCCTGGGCCTCGCGATCTCTAAATCGGTGGTGGAAAAGCACGGCGGGAAGATCTGGCTGGAATCGAAGCCAGGGAAGGGCTCCAGGTTCTGCTTCGCCCTGCCGATCGCCAAGCTGCAGGGGAATACGGACGGGCGCTGAAGACCTTCCGTGTAGTAGAGGGGATAAATAATGAAGACTTTTGAAAAAATCATATTCACGGCCTCGCTGGCCGCGGCGGCCGCCTGCGCCCATGCCCCGGCGCCTGGATCTTTCAAGGCCGCGCCGGAGCCGCTTACGGTAGAAGGCTCCGCCCCCTTCGACGCGCGCAACCCCGGCGCTTCCAGCGAGCTGGCCGTTCTCGACGCCGAGAAAAACGCGGTGCGCCGCGCCGCCGAGCTTTTTATGGATGAGGATTCCAGGGCCGATAATTACGGCGCGCTCGAGATAGGCCTCCTGAGGACGACCCAGCTTTATACGGCGAAGCGCAAGATACTTTCCGAGGGACAAGACGGCTCCTCCTACCGCGCGCGGGTAAGGGTCTGGGTCTACCATGACAAGATAGCCTCCGCGCTGCGCGGCATGAATCTCGCCGGCTCCGGCACGCCCGGGACGGTGGCCGCTTTCGTGCAGCGCGGCGCCGCGGACAAAGGTTTCGCCGCGGCTTTCCGGGAGGCTTTCTCCAGGCGCTCGCCTATCGCTATTAAGGATTTCCCTTTCGCTTCCGACGAAGCCCTGCTTTCCGGGCCGGAGCCTCGCCTGCTCGAGGCGGCCGCTTCAGCCGGAGCGGACCTGCTCTTTTCGGCCACGGCCGCGGCGGCTTCCTCCGGGGCGGGGCTCAGCACCGGCTTTTATCCCTCGCGGGCCGAAGCCTCTCTGAAAATTTACGACGTTAAGACCGGCGCCGAGCTCCTCGCTCTTTCCAGCCAGTCCAACGCCATAGATTCCTCCATAACCGCCTCTTTCGGCAAGTCCCTCGCCTCCGCAGGGGAGCTCCTGGCGCAGGCCGCCGTCGGAAAGACCGACCGCCTTGTGAAGCAGGAGACCCCGATAAAAGTAAAGGTTCTCGGGCTGGGCGGTCTCGAGGTGCTCGAAAAACTTAAGGCGCAGTTCCTGCGCATGGACCTTAAGGGTCTGCGCCTGGAGAGCTATTCGGAAGGCGCGGCGGTCTTCGTCGCGGTGCCGCGCCGGTCCGATCCCCAGGAATTCGCCAGCACCGTTCTGCGCGGCGACACGCTGGGCCTTGAGCTGGACGGAACGGGGGCGCAGGAAGTTGTCTTTTCCCTGCCCAGGTAGCCGGATGACTTTTCGCCGTCGCCTAGGGGCCTGCGCTTTCCTGCTCGCTTTCGCCGGCGCCTGCGCCGGCGGGGGGGCGTACCTGGTTTCGCCGTCGCTGCGGACCGCGGCCGATCTCCGCGTGGCCGTGCTGCCTTTCGACAACCAGAGCACGGACGTCGGCGCGGCCGACATAATGCGCGGGCTGGCCGCGGAAGGTTTTGAAAAGAGGGGCTATCCGTACCTGCCTCTCGCCGAAGTGGACGGGAAGCTGTCGGGACTGGGCGTTTCGGAGGGAGGGCAGCTGCCCGGGCTCAAGCCCGCCGACATAGGCCGGGCTCTCGGAGCGGACCTGCTGTGCTACGGGGATGTGGAGGATTTTACCTTCCAGAACCTGGGCTTCGTGGTGCGCAAGTCGGTGATACTGCGCGTTAAAATAGTTTCAGCCTCCAGCGGGGAGATTCTTTACGAGGGCACAGGTTCCGGCAAGGACATAAAGGTCTATTTCAACAAGGACGAGGCCAAGGCGGCCTTCGTGGAGCAGCTGGCGGAGAAACTGGTGCAGAACCTGCTGAAGATCCCGCTTAAGCGGGAGGCGGAAGCCGCGGCCTGGAAGGCGCTCGACAGGCTGCCGCGCAGGTAGGGGGCGGGAAGCAAAGATAGCTCAGGACCTATAAAAGAAACCGGAGGATAATATGAAAAAAAACAAATTGATGATAGCCGCCGCGGCGGCTTTGCTGGCCTCGGCCTGCGCGCCGTCGAAGACGGTAAAGCAGCAGCAGGCCACCAGCGTGAACGAGACCGAGCTGGTCGCTTCGAAGTATACCGGACCCAAACGCAGGATAGGCGTGGTGGAATTCGAGAATAAATCCGCTTACGGCCAGGGCCGCCTCGGCGGGGCCGCCTCGGATATACTTGTGACCGAACTGGTGAAGTCCGGCAAGTTCATAGTGGTGGAGCGGGACCGCATGAACAAGATAATGGAGGAGCAGAAGTTCCAGGCCCAGGGCATGACCGATCCCCAGACCGTCGCCAAGATGGGGCAGATACTTGGTTTAGAGGCCATAGTGGTCGGCTCGGTTTCGCAGTTCGGCGTGAAGAAAGAGGGCTCCGACTACCTGCTGACGCAGTCAAAGCGCCAGGTAGCCGACGTTACCGTGGACATACGGCTGATAGACGTGCAGAGCGGCCAGGTGATACTCGCCGACTCCGGCAAGGGCATGGCCAAGTCCACCAAGGCTTCTTTCCTCGGCATGGGGACCAAGGGCGGCTACGACGAGACCCTGGAGGGCGAGGCCCTGCGCGCCGCGCTGGTGCAGTTCGTGACCAATATCGCGAGCCAGCTTAACAAGAAGCCGTGGTCCTGCATGATAGCGGCGGCCTCCGCCGACCAGCTCTATCTTAACGCCGGCCAGGATTCCGGGGTTACCAGGGGCATGAAGCTCGATTGCTACAGGCTGGGCGCCGAGATCCGCGACCCGCGCTCGAACCTGGTCATAGGCCACGTAGAGGAGACGCTGGGGAGGGCCGAAGTGACCGGTGAGTGCGGAGATTCCGGGGACTGTTCCAAGGCCCAGTTCACGAAGGCTTCCGGCGGAACGCCCAAGGCCGGCGATATCTGCCGGCTTTCAAAGTAAATTCAGCCGGCGGTCTTAGCGCCGGGCGGTATCGGCGGATTTATGTTATCCAAGCTGAACACATTATGCCTTAAAGGCATAGACGGGCGGGAGGTCCTGGCCGAGGTTTATATCGCCTCGGGCCTGCCCGCCTATTCCGTCGTCGGCCTGCCGGACGCGGCCGTGAAAGAGGCCAAGGACCGCGTGGTAGCCGCGGTGCGCAACTCGGGCTTCGACTTCCCGGCAAAGCGCATAACCGTAAACCTCGCCCCGGCTGAAATTAAAAAGGCCGGGACCCACTTCGACCTGCCCATCGCCCTCGGCGTGATAGCGGCTTCTGGCAAGCTCGGTAAAAAGCCTCCCGCCCGATTCAGCGACACTTATTTCATCGGAGAACTCGCCCTCGACGGCGCGCTGCGCCCGGTGGCCGGGGTGCTGGCTATGCTGCTCGCGCTCAAAGGCCGCGGAGTCACGGCCGTGGTTCCCGCCGGCAATTCGGCCGAAGCCGCCATTTCAGGCGTGAATTCCCTCGAGGCTTCCAGCCTTAAGGAAGTAGCCTCCTGGCTGGCGGGGGAAACCGAGCTTAAGGCCTGCTCGGCTGCGGCGACGGTCCGGACCTCTTCCGGTTCGGGCAATGATTTCTCCGAGGTAAAAGGCCAGCCCTTCGCAAAGCGCGCCCTCGAAATAGCCGCGGCTGGCTTCCATAACGTTCTGCTCGTCGGGCCTCCGGGCGCCGGCAAGAGCATGCTCGCCCGCCGCTTCGGGGCCCTGCTGCCCCCGATGACCTTCGACGAATCCCTCGAGACCACGAAGCTTTACTCCGTAAGCGGGCTGGCGGTAACTGGCCGCCTTATCGGGGAGCGTCCCTTCAGGGAGCCGCACCATACTATCTCCGACGCCGCGCTTATCGGCGGCGGTTCGAGCCCCAGGCCCGGCGAAGTCTCGCTGGCGCATAACGGCGTGCTTTTCCTGGACGAGTTCCCCGAATTTTCCCGTCCCGCCATAGAAGCCCTGCGCGAGCCGCTTGAGGCCTGGAAGGTTACGGTCTCGCGGGTCAGGGAAAGCGTGGCCTATCCTGCCCGGTTCCTTATGGTGGCCGCGATGAACCCCTGCCCCTGCGGCTACCTGGGCCATCCTACGCGTGAGTGCGCCTGCACGCCGCTGCAGGTGCACAAGTACCGCGCCAAGGTCTCCGGCCCGATTCTGGACCGCATCGACCTGCAGGTGCAGCTCTCGGCCGTCAAATACGCCGACTGGGAGGCCCTGCCCAGGGGCGAATCCTCCGCCGAGATAGCTGGGCGCGTCCTGAAGGCGATAGAGATACAGAGAAAGCGCTTTAAGGGCGGGGCAAAAGCCAACGCCTTTATGGCCGGCGCCGAGCTGCGGCGGCACTGCGCGCTGCCGGAGGGCGCTTCGGCCGTGCTCGAAACGGCCATGAACAAACTGGGCTTCTCGGCCAGGTCGCTGGACAAGATCCTGAAGATCTCCCGCACTATCGCCGATCTGGAAGGGGCTTCCGGCATAAAGCGGGAACACATCATCGAAGCCGTGCAGTACAGAATGCTTGATAAAGCCGCCGCGCTTGCGGCCGGTTTTTAGTTTTGGAGGAACTTAATGAAAAAAATATCCCTGCTTACTCTCGCTTTGATCGTCCCCGCGCTGCTTTGCGCGCAGGAAGCCAAACCGGTCGACCCTGAATTTCCCGAGGAATACGTCGGGTCCGTAAAAGCCGCGGCGCCGGCGAAAGCCGAGAAAGCCGCGGAATCTAAAGTGGCGGCTACGCTTGAGCCGGTCGCGGCTAAAGCTCCAGCGAAGCCAAAGGCGGTAAAAAAGACCGAAGTCAAAGTGCCTGCCGCCCCGGCGGCTGCGAAAGCCAAGGCGGCCGCTGCTGCAGTGGTTTCTTCCTCCTCCGTAAAAGCGGCCGCCAAGCCGGTGGAAGCTAAGGCGCCGGCGAAGGCAAAGGCCGCAAAAACCGCCGCCGTTAAAAAAGCGCCCGCTCCCAAGCCAGCGGCCCCGGTCGGACCGGGGAATCCCGCCAAGCCGGGGGACAGGCTGGTGCTGCCTAAGCAGGACCCGGCGTCCCAGGTCGTTTCAAAAGAGTTTGCCGCAGTTTCGGGGATCCCCCGTGAAGCGCTGGAGTCGGGAGGGTTCGTGGTCGGCAAGATGTATTCTGTTGTAAGGGGGGATACTCTCTGGGACCTTTCCGGCAAGTATTATAATAATCCTTTCCTCTGGGGGAAGATCTATAACGCCAATTTCAAAACCGTGGCGAACCCTGACCGCATAAATCCCGCGCAGGAGCTGATCATACCGGACATTAACGATATCGTGATCCCTTACCGCCGCGCCGAGGCGGCTGAGTCTGAAACGCTTGCCGCGGCAGAAGATTCCGAGTTCGGAGAAATTTCATCCTCTTCCGGCAGGCGGCCCGCCCCCGCGCAAGTGAGCCGCGCGGAGCTGGCCGCACCCGGCGAGATACTCAAAGATTTTGACCAGGCTTTCTTTTCCGAGGAGATGCCTGAGGACCAGAAAGAATGGTCGGACGGGCTGAAGATCGTCCCCGACAGCTGGAGCGAGGACGGCGAGATTACGGCCAAGCTAAAGGGAAGTACCGACAGCATGGATGAAAGTTTCTCCCTCAGCGGCGAAGAGATAGAAATTTCAATGTCCGGCTCCGGGATGGTGAAGCCCGGCGACTACCTGGCCATTTATCTTAAGGGCGGAGACGCTTATTCCAAATCAGGGCAAAGGCTGGGCCGCGAACTGCAGCCCGCCGGGCTGGCCGAGGTCGTAAGCGTCCGCGGCTCCGAAGTAAAAGCCCGCGTGATCGACGCTGTCACGGCCATCGCGAAAGGCTATATAGTCAAGAAAAAGTAGGGCTTTAACGGGGGGAGTATGGGGGCTAAAACAGAAACGGAAAAGCTGGCCCGGGTGCGGCTTAATTTTTTCGCCTGCCACAAAAGCGACTGGCTCCTGCGCCTTATGGACCTGTGCGGCGGGGCGGCGGAGCTTTTAAAGCGGCCCGCCGCGGAGATCGCGGCCGAGGGCGGCGTGATGATGGAAACGGCCGAGAGGCTGGTCGCGCAGACCAAAGAGGCCGACCCGGACCAAGAGCTGCTGGCCGCGGAGAAAGCCGGCGTAACAGTCCTCACCGTCCTGGATGAGGCTTATCCTGAACTGCTTAAGAAAATTTACGACCCGCCGCTGGTGATCTATGTGCGGGGGGACTTGAAGTCCGTTCCGGCGGCTGCCATCGTGGGCACGCGGAAAGCCACGCCTTACGGCCTGCGCACCGCGGCGCGCCTGGCGGGAGAGCTTGCGGCTTCCGGCGTGGCGGTGGCGAGCGGGCTGGCCCGCGGTATAGATACCGCCGCGCACCAGGCGGCGGTCGAGGCCGGGGGCGTCACCTGGGCGGCGCTCGGTACCGGGCTTAACGATATTTATCCGTGGGAAAATAAAAAGCTGGCGAACAGGATCGTGGAGGCGGGCGGGGCGCTTATCTCGGAGTTCCCGATGGACAAGGGCCCGCTTCCGGCGAATTTTCCGAGGCGCAACCGGATAATTTCCGGGCTTTCCCTGGCCACGGTGGTCGTGGAGGGCGGCTTCGAGTCGGGGGCGCTGATCACGGCAAAGTTCGCGCTCGACCAGGGGCGGGAGGTTCTGGCTGTGCCGGGGCCGCTGGATTCCCCGATGAGCCGCGGTCCGAACCACTTTATAAAGAACGGGGCTTATCTCGCCGAGAATGCGGCGGATATCGTGGCCTGCTTCCCTCCGGAATATTTGTTCGGGCTGAAACCGTTCGCCGCTGAAGCCGTTAAGGGCCCCGAGGCCTCCGCCCTGAGGGCGCTTTCTCCCGACGCGCTCGAGGCCTACAATATTATCGCGGCGGCGGAGGGGGGGCTGAACGCGGACGAAGTTACGGCGAAGCTGGCCTGGCAGGTGCAGAGGGCGGCGGCGGCGCTGTTCGAGCTTGAAATTTCCTCCCTGCTGGTCTCCCGCGGCGGCCGCTACTGCAGAGCGGTATAGGCTTTCACTTAACTTACGGTTTGGTCGGGCCTGGCAAGGGTATGGGCCCGTCGGGCGCGCTATCGGCCACACCGTGGCCGCGCTCACCCCTCGGCCTCCGCTCTTACGTAAGCTCCGGCCTGCGGGAAGGCCCGCCGAACCCATACCCTTGCCGTCCCTCCGGGCGCGCAAAAACTCTCCGGCTTTTAAGCGTAATTTGCCTGTCAGGCTCCCCGACTTTTGCCTTATAAGGATAAAATATAATATTATAGATATCTATTATGGCTAAAAAACCTACGAAAGCTGTTGCGGCAGAAACGCCCAAAGTCGCGGCTGAGGAAGCTCCCAAGCCCGCGGCCGAGAAAAAACCTAAAGTCTCCAAAGCCGGGACGAAGCACCTTGTTATTGTCGAGTCTCCTACCAAGGAGAAGACGATAAGCCGCTTCCTCGATTCCGATTATATAGTGCGCAGCTCTTTCGGGCATGTGCGCGACCTCCCGAAGGAAGAGCTTGGCGTGGATGTGAAAGACAAGTTCGCGGCCAAGTATGTCTTAGTGGAGCGCGCGAAGAAAATTATCGCGGACCTTAATATGATCGCGAAGAACGCGGACGTCATTTACCTGGCGACCGACCCTGACCGCGAGGGAGAAGCTATCAGCTGGCATCTTAGGGAAGTGATAAAGACCGACGCGCCGTTCAAGCGCATCAGCTTCCACGAGATCACCAAGACCGCCATCGCTGAATCTTTGAAGAGCCCGCGCGACCTGGACATGGCGCTGGTGAACGCGCAGCAGTCCCGCCGGATAATAGACCGCATAGTGGGCTACAAGCTTTCCCCGCTTCTCTGGAACAAGATCAAGAGCGGGCTTTCCGCCGGGCGCGTGCAGTCCGTCACCGTGCGCCTGATAGCGGAGCGCGCCAAGGAAATAGCCGCCTTCAAGGAAGAGGATTACTACACCGTAGACACGAAGCTGGCCAAGGGCGATTCTAAGGATTTCGACTCCAAGCTGGTGCGCTGGGAATCCGCGCCCGTGGAGCAGACGGTCACGCTTAAGCTTTTCGCCGAGGACTACCGCTACAAGACCTCCGTCTTCAAGAAGATAGAGGATACGGTGGAAGCAGCCACGTACCTGCGCAATTCCACGCTGAAGGTTTCGAAGGTGGACGCCAAGGCGGTCCGCCAGAAGCCTAAGCCGCCCTTCATCACCAGCACGCTCCAGCAGGACGCCTACAACAAGCTGGGTTTCTCGTCGGACCGCACGATGAAGGTCGCCCAGAGCCTCTACGAAGGCGTGGATATGGGCGGCGAGCGCTCGGGTCTTATTACCTACATGCGTACCGACTCTTTCAATGTGAGCGCGGACATGCAGAAAGAGGCCGCCAAGTTCATCGCCGAGATCTACGGCGCGGATTTCTGCCCGGCCAAGCCGCCTACCTACCTTAAGAAGGTGAAGGGCGCGCAGGAAGCCCACGAGGCTATCCACCCGACCTCGGCCTATAAGCGGCCCGAGGAAATGGGCAAGTTCCTGAGCGCCGACCAGGCCAAGCTTTACGACCTGATCTGGCGCCGCTTCATGGCCAGCCAGATGGAAGAAGCCATCTTCGACTCGCTCAGCGTGGAATTCTCCGACGAAAACGGCCGCTCGGTCCTCCGCACCAGCGGGCGCACCGTGAAGTTCGAAGGCTACTTGAAGATCTACATGGAGGAAAAGGAAGAAGAAGTGTCCGGCGAGGACGAGGAAGGCTCCGCCGCCCTGCCCCCGCTCAAGGAAGGGGACATCGTGACCCTCAAGGACGTCTCCACCAAGCCGCACCGGACCAGCCCGCCGCCGAACTATAACGAAGCCAGCATCATCAAGACGCTGGAAAAGCACGGCATCGGCCGCCCCTCGACCTACGCCGTCATCATAAAGAACGTCGTGGACCGCGGCTACATCAACCGCGAAAAGGACAGGAAGCTCCTGATCACCGAGCTGGGCGCGCTGGTCACGGAGAAGCTCAAGGATTTCTTCAAGGAGATCATGGAGATCTCCTACACGGCCTCCATCGAGGACAAACTCGACGATATAGCCGACGGCAATATGGACTGGGTCAAGTTCATGCAGGAATTCTACACCCCGTTCGCCGCGGACCTGGCCACGGCCGAAAAGGACATGACCAAGTCCCGCCCGAACGTGATCAAGACCGATGAGAAGTGCCCGCTCTGCCTCAGCCCGATGGTGCAGCGCGAAAGCCGCTTCGGCAAGTACCTGTCCTGCTCGCGCTTCCCGAAGTGCAAGGGCAAGGTCCCGCTGGACAAGGAAGGGAACAAGCAGGAATATTTCTCGCCGATAAAAACGGAGAAGACCTGCACCAAGTGCAATAAGAACGCGATGCTGCTGCGCAAGAGCGCGCGCGGCTACTTCCTCGCCTGCTCCGGTTTCCCCAAGTGCCGTAACATAGAGCAGCCCACTCCGGAAGAGGTGGAGCGCCTGACAGGAGTGAAGAACAAGCCGGCCTGAGCCCGGCAGGATGAAAAAGCCCGGGCGCTGAACCCGGGCTTTTTTTCGCCCTGACATGCTCCGCGGGAAGAGGGGTGACCGCAGGCGGCCGGCGCAGGTTTCCGCGGCGCAAGCGACCAAATGAAGATACTTATAGTCAGCGTGAACCGTAACCGCCAGCCCGGTCCCGTTATCCCGTACGGCGCCTGCGTGGCCGCCCAGGCCGCGCTTTCCTGCGGCCATGAAACGCGCTTTCTCGACCTGATGTTCGTAAAAGATCCCGCTGAAGCCCTTAAGCGGGCCTGCCGCGGGTTCCGCCCCGACCTGGCCGGGTTTTCGCTTCGCAATATAGATAATAACGATATGAGGAACCCCGTCTCGTATACGGCCGAGGCGGCCTCGCTCATGGCCGCGGCGCGCCTGGCGGGCTGCGCGAAGCTGGTACTGGGCGGGGCGGCGGCGGCGATAATGCCGGAGGCCCTTCTGCGGCGCACCGGCGCGGACTGGTGCGTGCTTGGCGACGCGGCCGCGGCTTTCCCTCGCTTCCTGGCGGCGCTGGAGGCGGGGGACGATCCTCTTTCCGTCCCCGGCGTGTGCGCGGTCGTGAACGGGGAGTTTTCCGCCAACCCGCCTGACTTTTCAGGAGCGGCGGGAGAGGGGCTCTTTCCTGAATTCGGCCGCTGGATAGACCTTCGCGCTTACTCCCGGCAGATGGTCTCCGTCCCTTTGAAAACCAAGCTTGGCTGCCCTTTCGGCTGCGTTTACTGCACCTATCCTTCCGGCGAGGGAGCCGGCTACCGGCTCTGCCCGCCGGAAACGGCTTTGCGGGCCGTGCGGGACCTGGCGGCCTCGGGAGTGCGCGATATAGAATTCGTGGATAATGTTTTTAATTCCCCGTACGCGCACGCGATGGAACTTTGCGGCCTTCTGGCCGCGAACCGCACCGGCGCGCGCTTTCATACCATGGAACTTAACCCGGAATTTACCGACGAGCCGCTACTGGAAGCGATGGAGCGGGCCGGCTTCGCCGGCATCGGGATAACGGCCGAGAGCGCCGACGACGCGGTGCTGGCCTCGCTCGGCAAGAACTACGATTCTTCGCACCTGGAAAGGGCCGCGGCGGCCGTGGAGAAACACGATATCCCCTGTATGTGGGTATTCCTGCTCGGCGGTCCCGGCGAGACCAGGGACACGGTGCGGCGCACGCTCGATTTCGCCCGTCGCCGCGTGCGGTCTTCCGATACGGTCTTTTTTAACGCCGGGGTTCGGCTGTACCCCGGTACGCCGCTTGAAGCCGCGGCCAGGCTGGACGGCTCGCTCACTGTGCCCCGGGCGGAGATGCTCGAGCCGGTTTTTTATCTGTCTCCCGACATGGACAAAGAGTGGCTGCTGGGTACCTTGGCGGCCGCGACCAGGGATAATATGAATTTTATCGCTTCCGATACGCTGGCGCTCCCTTTTCTTTCCGGACTTTGCGGACTGGCTCATTTCACGGGAGTTAGGCAGCCGCTGTGGAAGCATACCCGTTTCATAAGGCGGGGACTGCGCTGCATAGGGGCGAATTAATGAAAACTCAGGATTGTTTCGTGGACGGGGTTTCTACGGCGCTTCCGCCGCTGGCCATAGCGCAGGAGGCGGGCTCCGCCTTCCTTAAGGAGAATTATTCCGGCAGGCTCAGGCCGGGCAGCATAAAGCTGATGGAGAAAGTTTTCGCGCACCCGTCGGTAAAAAGCCGCCGTTTCGCCTTTACGGACCTCGGTTCGCTGGTGGACGAGGACCCGGACAAGAGAGCCGAACGGTTCACGCGCTGGGCGCTGAGGCTATCCGCCGAGGCCGGCCGGGCCGCGCTTAAGAAAGCCGGCCTGGAGGCCCGCGATATTTACGGGCTGGTGGTGAACACCTGCACCGGTTACCTCTGTCCCGGTATCTCTACCTATCTTATCGAGGAAATGGGGCTGGTCCGCTCCGTCAGGGCTTATGACCTGGTGGGGAGCGGCTGCGGCGGCGCGGTCCCCAATTTGCAGCTGGCCGGCGCCCTTGCCCGTGAAAACCCCGCCGGCGCGGTTCTCAGCGTGTCTGTCGAGATCTGCAGCTGCACTTTCCAGATGGGCGACGAAGCTAGCCTGATAATCTCCAACGCTCTCTTCGGGGACGGGGCGGCGGCCGCCGTGGTGCGGGCCAGCCCCGGCGGCTTCGCCATGGTGGACTCGGCTTCGCGCTTCGCGCCGGAATACCGGGAGGACATACGGTTCGTTCACAAGGACGGCCAGCTCCACAACCAGCTTTCAGCCAGGCTCCCCGGCCTGGCCGCGGAAACGGCGGGCTCTCTGGTCGAGGAACTCCTGGCGTCCAACGGCCTTAAGAGCGGCGATATAAGCCGCTGGGCAGTGCATCCGGGCGGCGAGAACGTTGTCAGCGCCGTGCAGGGAAGATTGGAACTGTCCGATGAGGATATGCGCTGCACGCGGAAGGTGCTTTCCGGGTTAGGGAATATGTCTTCGGCCACGGTCTGGTTCATACTGGAGGAAATGACGCGGGAAGGCCTGCGCCCCGGCGAACTGATAGTGATGCTGGCCTTCGGGGCCGGGCTGTCCGCCCACGCTTTCCTGCTCAGGAAGGTCTGAATAGTTCAGAATTGGAAATGCTAAAATTTCACTATGAAACTGCTGGTGGACCAATTCCTGCTGCACCTGAAGGCGCAGCGCAACTTCGCCCGCAATACGATCAAGGCCTACCAGTTCGACCTTACCGAGTTTAACGCTTACGCCGCCGCCAACAGGGCGGCCGCGCCCGCGAGCCTGGACCGCCTGCTGATGCGTGGCTATATAGCCTCCATCAGCGACAGGAAGGTTTCTCGTAATACGCTGCTGCGCAAGATCTCCGCCGTGCGCTCTTTTGTTCACTACCTGCTCGAGACCGGACAGCTGGAGACAGATCCTTTCGACCTGATCACCATCCCCAAAAAAGAAAAGCGCCTGCCTCGCTTTATGACGGAGGGGGAAGTGGGCCGGCTGCAGGACCATAACCGGCCCGAGGAAATTAACGCCAGGGAGAAAACTTATTTCCATTCTCTCCGCGACTACGCCCTGTTCGAGCTGGTCTACTCCAGCGGACTGCGCCGCTCCGAGGCCTCGGGGCTGAATATCGGGGACCTGGACCTGTATTCCGGCTTCGCGCGGGTGATGGGCAAAGGCTCGCGTGAGCGCCTGGTTCCAGTCGGGGATAAGGCCCTGACGGCGATAAGGGAATACCTTGATACCAGGCCGAAGCCGCTGGCCCACGGCCTGCCGCTTTTTTTGAACCATAAGAATAGCCGCCTGACCGGAGCCGGCATCGCGCTGATATTCAGGAAGATGGCGAAGCGGGCGCGCTTTGTCAGGCCGATGAACCCTCATTCGGTGCGGCATTCCTTCGCCACGCACATGCTTGACCACGGCTGCGATCTGAAGTCACTGCAGGAGATGCTGGGGCATAAGAACCTGCAGACCACTGAAATTTATACGCATGTCTCGCTCGAGCGCCTGAAAGAAGTCTACGACAAGGCGCATCCGAGATCCAAGAAGTAATCGGGAATAGATGATAGGGAAACCTGGCGTTGAAACTGGAATGAGAAAATAATTTATGGCTTTCGACCCTGAGCTTGATATAGCCCCGCAGCTGCTGGCGCGCGCGGCCCGCGCTGCGGGCTCGCGCCCGGACCTGACGCAGGGGGGCGGGGGGAACGTTTCGATAAAGATCGGCGCAGAGCGGATGCTGGTGAAGGCTTCAGGCGTGCAGCTCAAGGATATCACGCCGGCCGGCGGCTATGCTCTTGTTAACTACGGGAATATCCGCCGCCGGATCGCCGCCGGCCCGGGCGGCGAGAACGAATTCGCCGATTTTATCTGCGCGCAGGCGCTGCCGGTGAAGGGGGTCAGGCGGGCCGATCCCTCCATAGAGACGGGCTTTCACGCGCTGCTGAACACGGTGGTCATTCATACGCACTCGGTATACGCCAATATCCTGAACATGAGCGCCGAGGGGCACGCGCTGGGCCGGGAAATGTTCCCGGGCGCGGAGTTCCTGCCTTACAAGTCGCCGGGGCCGCAGCTCTGCTCGGCGATAAACGACAGGGCGCGGGCTTCGGGGCCGCAGACTTTTTTTCTCGGGAACCACGGGCTGGCGGTGGCCCACGCCGGGACGGAGGGCGCGCTCGAGCTGAACGAGCGGGTGAACGAGAATATCCGCCGCGGCCTTTCTCTTCCGCCTTATCCAGTGGTAAAGCCTTCGGCCGGGCTCTCCGAGCATAATGCCGCCCGCCTGGCCCATTACGGCAGGGATTTTATCCTTGAAAATGTTCTTTCGCCCGACCAGGCGCTTTACTGCGGGCCTGCGGACCTGGACGGGAAGGGCGGGATGGACGCGGTCAACGAGGTGCTTACGGCCCTCTTCTATATCCTGGACTGCATCAAGCTTCTTAAATTCACTCCGAGATTCCTCACTAAATCCGATGTCGCTTACTTCGACACTATGAAGAGCAAGCGCTACAGCAGAAAATAAGCGAACTCATATCCCGAGCGTATGCCGGCCTGGCCGGAACGCAAAAACGTTGTCTCGCACACCGTGCTCGCAACTCCCGCTCTCGCCCTCCGCGCTTACGCAAGCGTCGGGCTCCGAGAGGGTTTTGCTAACCCGGCCAGGCCGTCATACGCAGTCGTATGGTGTCGCAGAAAACGATTTAAAACTCGAGGTTGGGGCGGAGGATGAATTGGAAGCTGTTGGGGGTTTTCATGCCGGGGGCGGCGTTGGAGAGGGGGCCGGTGTATTTTTTGTCGGCGGTCCAGACGAAGCCGAGGCCCAGCGTGAAGGCGGCGCGGGATTTTTTGAAGGGGAATTTTTTATCCACTACGAGCATGTGGCGGATGGGTTCCATCTTTTTCTGGGAGAAGTCCGAGACGTATTCGAAGCCGCTGTTGTGGAGCCAGAAATTGCCGCCGGTCTCCTTGAAGTCTGTGCGGCTGCGGCGGAAGCCTATGAAGAAAGAGTCGGCGATATAGCGGTTCGCGTGGAACTTGGCGCCGCCGCGGAAGCTCCACCGCAGGCTCCTGTCGGAGAGGATCTGTTCGCCTTTGAGCTTGCCTTCCATCTGCACCCAGTTGTCGTGCACCAGCGCGTTGTCCTTGATATGGTAGTTTCCGACGTCTATAAGTAGGCCGGAATAGCCGTTGCGCTTGCCCTGGAAGGATTTGTTTATGGTGTCGAAGGAAACGACGTTGCCGAAGAAGAAGGAAAGGGCCCACGGCTCTTCGAAGCCGGCCGTGACGGCCTGCACGACGTTAAGGTTGCTGGCCCACTGCATATCCTTGTAAAACCCCGGCTGGTGCTGCTTTATGAGGGTGCCCGCGTAGGGGAGGGGGTTCAGGCTGGCTTCGATTATAAAGGTGCGCGGTTTGTAGAAATTGCTTATCAGCTCTTTGTAGATCTCGAGCTCGGAGTCGACTTCCAGGTGCGGGATGGGCTTGCCGGTAAGGCTGTTGTAGACGCCTATGGCGGAATAATACGGGTCCAGCTCTATTTCTACGGTGGTTTTCTTTTCCGGCGGTTCTTCGGCGCGGACAAAAGCGGGGGCAAGGACCAGGGCGGCGGCTAAAAGAAGCTTCATAAGAACCATAATTTAGCATTTTTTGATTTGCTATACTTTTCCCTATGAAAACAACTGTGCTGGCGGCGGCATTATTCCTGTTTCCCGGCGCCCTTCGGGCCGCGGATATAAAAGCTGCTGTAAGCCGGATCGCGGCTTCTCCCGGGATCAAAAACGCTTCCTGGGGGCTCAGCGTAAAAGACGCCGTGACCGGTAAGATCATAGTTGAGCGCGACCCGCGCCTTAACCTTATCCCGGCCAGCATACTAAAAGTTTTCGTGACGGCCGCTGCCCTCGACAGGCTGGGCCCGGAAAAAACACTGGCGACCCGCCTTTATTACGACGGCGCCGTCTCCAACGGTTTTCTTAACGGCAATATCTATATCAAGGGCGCCGGGGATGCTTCCCTCGGTTCGGCGCTCGTCAAGGAGGCCGCCCCCGCGGAGGAAGTGTTCAAGGCCTGGGCGGCAGCCGTAAAAGGGGCGGGGATAAACGTAATAAACGGCTCCGTGGTCGGCGACGACTCCGCTTTCGAAAGCGTTCAGCCCGGCTCCTGGGACTGGGAGGACATCGGGAACTACTACGCGGCCCAGCCTTCGGCGCTTACCTTCGGCGATAACCTGTATAAAATTTATTTCAGACCGTCGGACACCGTGGGCGGGGAGGCCGCGGTGCTGCGCACCGAGCCGTATCTCGCCGGACTGCGCTTCGACAACTATATGAAGACCGGTCCGAAAGGCTCCGGCGACAACGGCTATGTCTACGCTTTCCCCGGCCAGGACCTGGCGGTACTGAGGGGGAGCATTCCGCAGGGGACGACTGAATTCGCAATAAAAGGGGCGCTGCCGGACCCCGCTCTTTTCACCGCGCAGAGTTTTAATTCCTACCTGATGAAGGCGGGCGTGAACTCGAATAAAAAACCGTACAGGGGCGCGCCGGCCGCCGGGGCAAAACTTGTTCTCATAGACGAGACAGTTTCAGCGCCTCTTAAAAGCGTGGTAGGCGTGACCAATAAGCGGAGCTTCAATCTTTACGCAGAGCTCCTCCTGAGGCTGCTGGGCGGCGGCAAACCCGACGCCGGCCTGGCGGAGGTGCGCTCTTTCGTCGCGGGCTCGGGCACGGACGTTTCCGAGCTGGACCTGGCGGACGCCTGCGGGCTTTCGACCAGGGACAAGGTCAAAGCGGAGACTTTTACGGACGTGCTGAGGCTGGTCTACGGGAAAAAATATTTCCCGGATTTTTACGGCTCGCTTGTTTCCCCCGGCGACCCGGACGCGACCGGCCACCTGAAAAGAATGGGGAACGGAACGGCGCTGGAAAAGAACCTGAGGCTGAAGTCCGGCTCCCTGAGCGGCGTGCGCGCCTATACAGGCTACCTGAAGACTAAAAAGGGGAAAACCCTGGCTTTCACTTCCATCATGAACAACTACTCCGCCCCCGCCGCCTCCCTGGACAAGCTCCACGAGGACCTCCTGCTCGAGCTATACAAAAATTATTAGCTATCCCAGGGGATGGCAAGGGTATGGGCCCGTCGCTCACGGGCTCTCGCACACCGTGCTCGGCCCTCCTCTCTCGGCCTCCGCGCTTACGCAAGCGTCGGCCTCCGAGAGGTCGCTCCGAACCCATACCCTTGCCATCCTGACTCCTCTATTCGTAGCGCAGGGCTTCTATAGGATCGAGCATGGCGGCGCGCAGGGCCGGCCAGAAGCCGAACCCGACGCCGATAAGGGTGGAAAAACCGAAAGCGAAAGAGATCGTGCCCGCGCCCAGCGTCGGCGGGACTTTTATGAAGAAGTACGCCGCCCAGCCCAGCCCGTAGCCCAGCCCCACTCCCAGCGCCCCGCCTATAAGGCAGAGCACCACCGCCTCTATCAGGAACTGGCTTAAAATGTCGGAGTTCCGCGCGCCCAGCGCTTTGCGCAGGCCTATCTCGCGCGTGCGCTCCGTCACGCTGACCAGCATGATGTTCATGATGCCTATGCCGCCCACAAGCAGCGAGATCCCGGCGATGCTGTAAACCACCAGCGAAAGCTTGCCCATCGTGCTTTTGAACATCTCTATCTGCGCCTCGAAAGTCTTCACGTCGAAGTCGTCCTCGGCGCCTTCCCTGGCCCCGCGCTCCGACCGCAGCGCCAGGATCACCTGCCGCCTGGTTTCCGGCGCGTCCGCCGGCGTTGGCGCGGTTATCTCGATATAGTTCAGGCGCGTGGAGCCGAAGACCCGCTTGGCCGCCGTATTCAGCGGGATGTACGCCGTGGGGTTCCCGCCGAAGATCTGCTCGGCTTTCCCGTCCTCGGCCACGCCTACGACGTTGAAATTTATGCCGTTTATCCTGATGTCGTTGTTGACGGCGTCCACGGAGTCGAAAAGTTTCTTCGCCAGGGTCTGGTTTATGACCACGACCCGGGCCTTGTTCAGGTTCTCGGTCCTGGTGAAAAAACGCCCGGTCAGCTTGCGGTTCTCGAAAAATTTATCGCGGGGCAGCTGCTCTTCCTGCGTATAGCCTTCGCGGCTCTGGACGCTCGACTCCACGTGCCTGTCCCCGGCTGAGATCTTCAGGTCCCTTGTGAGCACGGGCGTCACTTTCTCGGCCAGGGGGACCTTCGTCTTTATGGTCTCGACGTCGCCCATCGTGAAGCGGCGGCGCGGCCTGTTGTGCTGCCAGCTCGGGGTTACCCAGACTTTCTTCGCGTCGTCCTCGCTGGCCCCGCTGAGCAGGCTCTTCATGAAACCTTCGCTTATCGTCATAAGCGAGATGATCGCGCCTACGCCGATAAAGATGCCCAGGACGGTCAGCGCGCTGCGCATCTTGTGGCTCCAGATGGCCTTGAAGGCCACCTTCAGCTGCTCGAAGAACTCGGACGGGGAAAAGCTGAGGCGCGCGGGGGGGAGGTCCGTCCTGGCCGCCTCCGGCGCCTGCCCAGCCCGCTTGCGGCTTTCGTCGGAAACTATGACGCCGTCCTTCATGCGGATCACGCGGTCGGTCATGGCCGAAACCTCGTCGTCGTGCGTGACTATCACCACGGTGAGGCCGCGGGCGTTCAGGTCCCTTATGACCTGCATCACTTCCTGGCGGCTTACCGCGTCGAGGTTCCCGGTGGGCTCGTCGGCCATGACCACCAGCGGGTCGTTCACCAGGGCCCGCGCTATGGCCACCCGCTGGCATTGCCCGCCGGAAAGTTCGTTCGACTTGTGCTTGACCCGGTCCGAGAGTCCGACGAGGGACAGGCACTCGAGGGCTTTATGAGAATTCGTGCCGAGGCCGGTGTAGACCATCGGCAGCAGCACGTTGTCTTTGGCCGTGGTCCGCTTCAGAAGATGGAAGGATTGGAAGATGAAGCCGATCATGCGGCTGCGGATGGCGGCAAGGCGGCCTTCACCGAGGCTGGCGGTGGGGTGGCCGGCGAAGTAATATTCCCCGCTGTCGACGCGGTCCAGGAAACCCATGATATGCAGCAGCGTCGATTTGCCCGAGCCCGACGGCCCTATCAGCGATACCAGTTCTCCGGCGTTTATCTGCAGGGAGACCTCTTTGAGGGCTTCCACGCGGAAGGAGCCGGTGATATAGGTCTTTGAGACCTTCCTGATATCAATAAGCGGGGCCATTAGTGGGAGACGCTGAAGCCGGAGCTTTCTTTGGCGATGCCGGTGGAATAGTAGACCGTGTCGCTGTCGGAGAGGCCGGAGGTCACCTCTACGGAGCTTTCATTGGTCGCGCCGACTACGATCTTTTTCTCGGTCAGCTTGTCCGCGGCGGAAGTCTTTACCGACACCAGGGCGTCGCCGTCGCGGTATTTGACGGATTTCCTGGGGATGGTCATGACATTCTGTTTGCTGCCGGTGATAACCAGCACGTCGGCGGTCATGCCGGAGCGCAGCACGGGGATCTCGCGCGAGGGAAGTATCTTGACTTCGTAAACTATAACGCCGTCCTTAAGCGTGGATTCATGGGAGATGGCCAGCACGCGGCCCTCGTATTTGTCTTTCGGGAATGCGTCCAGGTAGAAATCGGCCTTCTGTCCCGCTTTTACGGAGCCTATATCAGTTTCATCCACGAAAGTTTTGACGATAAGGCGGTCGGAGATCACCGCCAGCTCCTTGGCCGCGCTGACCGACTGGCCAGGCTCCACGGAGCGCTTAACCACCATCCCGGCGATCGGGGCCACTACGGGGGTGAGGTTATAGGCCTCCTCGACCATCTTTTTTTCGGCCGGGGTGGAGTCGGACATTTTGAGGGAGTCCAGCAGCGCGGTGCGCTCGCCGGAGCTGACCCAGGCCAGGAGCTGGCCCTTCGCGACCACCTGGCCTTCCGTAAAAAGGACCTCCTCCGCGCGGCCGCCGACGGACGGCGTGACAAGCACGCGGTTTTCCGGTTCGATGTTCCCGGTGGCCTGGGTTTTAATTACCAGGACGCCGCGCACCGGCCTGACGGGCGAGAGCTCGCTTACGCGCTTCGCTTCGGTTTTGGCCCTGGCCTGCTTTACCAGGAGCCAGCCGCCGCCGATGACGGCGATGGCGATGAAGGCGAAAATGAATTTTTTGGTCTTGTAAAATGGTTTCTTCATTAAAATTATTCTCCAAGGGCCTGCGTAAAGGCCGCGTGGCTCGTTATGAGGCCGCGGCCCGCCGCCAGGTACTGGTTCTGTTCGCTTATAAGCTGCTCTTCGACGTTGCGCCATTCGAAATAGGAGGTCTGCCCGGCCAGGTATTGTTTTCTGACAAGCCAGGCCCTGGCCTCGGCCGCGTCGAGGGAGCTCTTCGCCACGTCCATGTAGGCGCTGGCTTCGCGCCAGGAAAGAAAGGCGTCCTCGGCGTTCAGGTTAATTTCGTCCCCGGCGTTCTTCAAGTCGGCCTCCGAGGAGCGGAGAGCCGTTTTCGCGGCGGAAAGATCGGCGGACAGGCGCCCCCCGGAGAAGAGGGGGAGGCTCAGGCTCGCCCCGAGCGACCAGCTGTTGAGCGAGGCCGGCCAGTCCGCTCCGGACCAGCGGTAACTTCCCGAAGCGGAGGCGTCCGGCAGCCTCGCGCCTTTGGCCCCGGCCAGGGAGGCGGCGGCGGAGTCGACCGCGGCGCGCGCCGAGCGCAGGGCGTGGTGATTTTCAAGGCGCTGCGCGAATACTGAAAAGTCTTCGGGCGGCCCGGGCGTCGGCTCCAGCGCCAGTTCCGGCGCCGGAGACTGCGCGGGGCGGCCGAGAAGGCGGTTAAGCTTCCGCTCCAGCAGGCGGAGATTTTTCCTGTATCTTTCGTGCTGCCACTGCGCGGTCTTAAGGACCGCTTCGGTTTCAAGCAGCGCGGCCTTGTTTTCGCGGCCGGCCTGGTACTTCAGGCGTATCAGCTCGAGGTTCTCGGCGCGGCGCTTCAGGGTTTCCGCGGAGAGCTTCAGGGTCTCGCGGGCGTTCAGGATGTCGGCGAAGGCGGATTTGAGCTGGAAGCGCAGCGCGGAGGCCGTCCGGTCATAGGCGGCTTCGGTCATGCGCAGCGAAGCTTTGGCGGAACTGAGCGCCGCGGGCACGGAGGGGGCGAACAGCGGCTGGGAGCCTGAAAAGCCGTAGCCGTAGGAGTCGCCGGCCGGCAGGCCCTGGGAGCCGGAACGGCTATAGGAGGCGCTGGCGGAGAAACTGGGGTAGAACCCGGCGCGGGCCGCAGTCACTCTTAAGCGCGCGGCTTCCAGGTCCAGGGAGGCCGACGCCGCCTGCGGATTGGCGGCGAGCATGGCTTTTTCGGCTTCTTCGAAGGTGAGCGCGCCGGCGGCGCTGGAAAGGGAAGAGAAGCAGAGCAGAAGGGCCAGGATTCTCGGCGGCGGCATAAGCGTATTTCCCCGACGTCAAGCTTTAGTCCGCTCCAGGGCCTGGGCCATCTCTTCCGGGACCAGGGCGAGCACTTTGCTGATGCTGTTGCGGTTGTCGCACTGAATAGCCAGAGTGGAGGCCACTATCCGGAAGGTCACTCCGGCCCCGGCGACGGCCCTGATGCTCTCCGCGATCCGGACGGCGTCTCCGGCGACGAATTGCGGCACCGAGGGCATGAAGCTCTGGCCCAGGGCGTTGAATACGGAATTGCTCAGGGAATTAAGCACTATGTTGCCGAGCTCGAGCAGCATCACCTCGTCTGAAGCCGAGATGCCTCCCTGCTTGGGGAAGGAATATCCCAGGAAACACTTGGAGATGCAGTCTATGTCCGCCGGGTCGAAGATCATGAGGGAGGTCATGGGAAACTGCCCCTTGATGTCGAAATAAACCGCGGCGGCCGGCAGTTTGCCGAAATTATATTGGCCGACCGCGGTGCCGGGCGTGCCGCTTAGCTCCGTGGTATCCACCAGCTGCCAGGTTCCGGCGGAAACCTTGGAAAGCCGGACCAGGCATTTTTCAAGACTTAGCGCCGCCAGGCGGCCCACTACCGTGTTCTCTGTAGGATTCATAAATTTCCAGCCTTACGCGAGACGGTTGATGGCTTTTTCAAGCTCATCGCAGGAGAACGGCTTGCGGATGATGGCGGCCGCGCCTTTTTCAAAGATCATTTTATCTATCCCGTCCTGCTCTACGGCCGTGATGACTATCACTTTGGCCGCGGGATCTATTTTGCGTATTTCTTCCAGCGCTTCCAGGCCCGACTTGCCCGGCATCACCATATCCATCAGCACCAGTTCCGGGCGCAGGGCGATAAAAGACTTTATGGCGCCGTCTCCGTTCTCTTCTTCGCCCAATATCTCATGCTTTAATTGTTCAAGGAAAGTCTTTATAACTTCCCGCATCATATCGTTGTCGTCCACTATAAGCACTTTCATAAAGCATTCTCCATTATAACCGCGCGGTTCAGCACTTCGATATCAAAGAGAGTTTAGCACAGAGTCACATTTTGTCAAGGCTATCCCTGTGCCGTAACAAGCGCTATGTGCATCAGACGGCCAGATGGCCGGACGGCCAAGTCTCCGGCCGTGCCGCCCTTTTTCAGCCAAGGATATTCTTCAGGAATCCACGGGCCTTCTTTATGCGGCCGGCGGCCTTCGCCCTTGAGACACCAAGGCGGGCCATCACTATGGCCGTCTTCACGTCGTTGCCGGTAAGGTCGAGCAGCCGGCGCGCCTCGCCCTGGTCCACGCCGCCCACGATGGCGGTTATCCTCTCGGCGCGGTGCACAAGTTTTTTAGAGGTGGTTTTCACGTCCACCATCCAGTTGCGGTAAACCTTGCCGGAAATTATCATCGAGGACGTGGAAAGCATGTTCAGGGCAAGCTTGGTAGCCGTGCCGGATTTCATGCGAGTGGACCCGGAGACCGGCTCGGGGCCCACGTCGAGCGCCACGCGGATGGAAGCCTCTTTGGCCTTCTCGCGCGGGTTGCAGGTGACCAGCACCGTCACGGCGCCGGCTTTTTTTCCCGCGGCCAGGCCGCCCTGCACGTACGGCGTTATGCCGCTTGCGGCTATGCCTATGACGGTGTCGCCGCGGCGGGCAAGGCGCGAAATTTCTTTTTTGCCGTTCTCGAAAACGTCCTCGGCGCCCTCTTTGGAGTGGAACACGGCCATCTGTCCGCCGGCCATCAGGGCCGTGAAGATCTCCGGCGCCACCCCGTAGGTGGGGGGGATCTCGGCGGCTTCCAGCACGCCCAGCCTGCCGCTGGTCCCGGCTCCTATGAAATAGATCCTGCGCCCGGCCAGGTAGCTTTTCGAGACCGCCCTCGCCGCTTTTTCTATCTGCGGTATCGCCGCGGCCACGGCGCGGTGGACCAGGCTGTCCTCGTAATTCAGCTTTTCAAGCACGCGCCGCAGCGGCACCCGGTCCAGGTCGCGCGTGCGCGGGTTGCTCTGCTCGGTGGGGAGCTTCGAATACTTCGTGAAAGCGTCGCTGTTCTTTCTATTATTCATTGGTATAGTCCGGCATCGTTCCCGGCTCTTCCGGGGCGGTTTCGGCCTGCCCTGTGGTCCCCGGGGCGAGCCCGGAGGCCGCGGCGGTGGAAAAGTCCACGATCTCGGGGAGGCGCGGGTTGAGTATCCAGTCCAGGACCCGGCGCACATTGTACTTGTTCACCAGCCCCGGGCCGAAGCCTTTGGCCTCTACGATCACCGACGTGTTTTCTTTGCCGCAGGCTATTTTCGCGGTGCTGTTGAGGATCTGGAATTCGGTGTATTGGCGGGCCCGGTCGGCCCCCGCTATAAGGAGCAGCGGCCTCCTGCCGTAGGCGCGCAGGGGGTTTACCGACAGTACCGCGTTCACGTTGAGGACCGGCGAGATGGCTACTACCATCGCTACTTCCGGGTGTATGGCCGCGGCCTTGATCGCCAGGTTGGCGCCCAGCACGGAGCCGGCGAGCACCGTGCTTTCGGGGGCTACCGAATGCGTGGAGAGGTAGACCAGGGCCGCTTCCACGTCGCGCAGCATCTTGTTGTATTCATTGTCCTGCCCGTCCACGGCGAAAGCCCGCCAGGTGGTGGTGGAGCCGTCCGGCCTCACGAAGCTGTTGCCGTGCCCGCGCAGGTCCATGGCCAGGTAGCCGAAGCCGTAGCGCTTCAGGGGCTTGAACCAGGCGTCCCATTCGGTCAGGTCGCTTTTCTGGGTGTGTATGAGCACCACCGTAGGGGCGCCGGCGGCGGCTTTCAGGTAGCGCGCTCCGAGGTTCCAGCCGTCCTCGGTGGCAAGCGTGACGCGCTCCTCCTCGCGCTCCGCCTGAGCGGCGGCGCTCACCGGGAAGAGCGCGGAGCAGAGAGCTAAAACGGCGGCAAAAGCCGCGATCAACCTCATTGGTGAAGCATCGTCCTTTAGATAAATCAAAGAATTATTCTACATTGTTTGGCCGTCCGCTGACCAGAGGCCCCGGCCTGCCGCGGGGCATGGCTCCTGGCGCGGCGATTTGAAGATGCTTGTCCTCTTCGCGCTATTTCTTGTAAAATAAATGATTATATTAATGGGCCGCCGGCGGTCCGGAATCTGTGTCGGAGCCTACAGGAGATTTATGTCCAAAGTACTGGTTGTCGATGACGAGAAAGACGTAGTGTACCTGATAAAAGTGCTTATGGAGCGCGAAAAGCTGGAAGTGCTTGAGGCCTATAACGGCCTTGAGGCTTACAATAAACTCACGGCCAAGGATCCCAACAAGATCATTCCCGACGTGATAATCCTGGATATCATGATGCCGGAGATGGACGGCTACACGCTGCAGTCGAAGCTGCAGGAGATCGAGGAACTCAGCCATATCCCTATAGTGATACTCACCGCCAAAGGGCAGATGAAGGACCTGTTCGAGCTGGCTTCCAATATCTTCGCCTTCGTCGAGAAACCCTTTGAGCCCAAGAACCTGGTAAAAATAGTAAAGGATGCGATAGCTTCAAAAAAATGACTACAACCCCTAATTCCGGCATCAATGAAATAGTCGCCAACAACTACGCGAAAATAAAAGCGATAAGGGAAAAGGGCATCGACCCCTTTCCGCACCGTTTCAAGCTGACCCATAAAATAGCGGAGGCCGCGAAGTGCCCCGCCGAGACCCCGGTGATCATAGCCGGGCGCATGATGCTCATGCGCGTCATGGGCAAGGCCACCTTCGCGCACCTGAAGGACGGCACCGGCAAGATCCAGATCTACGTGAAGAAAGACGCCGTAGGCGAGGAAGCCTACGACCTGTTCAAGAAGCAGATGCACGTTGGCGACTTCCTGGGCGTGGAGGGGAAACTGTTCGTGACGCATACCGGCGAGCTGACCGTCAGCGCCGAGAAGCTCACCGTCCTGTCCAAATCCGTGCGCCCGCTGCCGGAAAAATTCCACGGCCTGACCGACGCGGAAGCCCGCTACCGCGAGCGCTACCTTGACCTGATCTCCAACGAGGAGTCCCGCACTATCTTCATCCGCCGCACCCGGATAGTGGCCGCTATCCGCGACGTGCTCAATAACGACGGCTACCTGGAAGTGGAGACCCCGGTGCTCTGCTCGCAGGCCGGCGGCGCCTCGGCCCGCCCCTTCATAACTTTCCACAACGCCTACAAGTACGAGCTGTACATGCGCATCGCCACCGAGCTGCCGCTCAAGAAGCTCATCATCGGCGGCTTCGACGGGGCCTACGAGATAGGCCGCGTCTTCCGCAACGAGGGCGTCGACACCCGCCACAACCCGGAATTCACCACGCTGGAGGCTTACAAGGCCTACTCGGACTATAACGGCATGGCGGAGCTGGTGGAAAGCGTTTTCGAGAAATGCATCGGCATCCTCGGCGCGGACACCATAGATTATAACGGGATGAAAGTGAACCTGAAGCCGCCGTTCAAGCGGCTCTCCCTGCCCGACGCCTGGAAAGAGAAGACCGGCGAGGATATCCATAACGTTCTCAATGGCAAAGCCTTCAACAAGGAAAACCTGAAGAAGCTGGCGGCCAAGCTCGGGATCGGCTTCGGCGCCGACACGACCCCGGCCAAGCTCTTCGACAATATCATGGACGAGAAGATCATCTCGGAGCTGGAGCAGCCCACCTTCGTGATGGATTATCCCACCGCCGTCACGCCGCTGGCCAAGTGCAAGGCCGGGGACGAGTCCCTGGTGGAGCGCTTCGAATTCTTTGCCGGCAAAGAAGAGATAGCCAACGCTTACTCCGAGCTGAACGACCCGGAAGACCAGAAGAGCCGCCTCCAGGAACAGCTGCGCCAGAAAGAAGAAGAGAACAACGGCGAGGCGGATATCCTGGACAAGGATTTTATCGAGGCGATGGAATACGGGATGCCCCCGATGGGCGGCATCGGCATAGGCATCGACCGCCTGGCCATGCTGATCTCCGGCAAGCCGTCCATCCGCGAAGTCATCCTTTTCCCGCTGCTGCGCCCAGCCGATACCGAAGCTGCGAAGTAGTAACCTCCCAGGCGGCACGGGGACCGGGTTAGCAAAAGCCCCTCGGAGGCCGAGGCTTGCGTAGCGCCGAGGCCGAGAGCGGCAGGCGCGCGCACGGTGTGCGCGACGCCGGTTTTGCGTTCCGGTCCCCGCGCAGCCTGGTCAAAGGGGTTAAGCTTCCAAACTATATGTCCACAGAATTCTTTATCGCCCGGCGTTATCTGCTGGCAAAGAGGAAGGGCCTCTTCGTCATGATAACCACCTTTATAGGCGTGGCCGGCGTGGCGCTGGGCGTCGCCGCGCTGATAGTGACGCTGGCCATCATGGACGGGTTCCAGTCGGACATCAAGAAAAAGATCGTGGACGCGCAGGCGCATATCAATATCTATGGCCGCATCCAGCAGCGCGACCTCGAGGTGGTCCGCGCCGCACTCGAGCGCGACGGGCGCCTGGCCGCCGAATCCCCTTTCGTGCTCGGGCAGGCCATCCTTACTTTCGACAACCGCTCCTCCGGAGTGGTGGTGAAGGGCTTCAATACCGCCTCCGAATTCAATGTGAATAACCTGAAGAATTCCCTCACGCGCGGGGCATGGTGGGAAGAAAACCCGGCCAAGGGCGCTCTCCCGTCGCTGGTCCTCGGCGAGGAACTGGCCAAGAACCTCGGGCTCTGGGTCGGGGACGAGGCCGTGCTGGTCTCGCCGCAAGGCGCTTCCACGGGGATGGGGATCCTTCCTAAAATGAGAAAGTTCAAGGTAACCGGCCTTGTGCGCACCGGCTATTATGAATTCGACAATACCATGGCCTACTGCTCCATGGGCGCCGCCGGGGATTTCTTCGGGCTCGGCGGCGGGGCTAACGGCGTCGGCGTCCGCCTCAAAGATATAAATCTGGCTCCCGCGGCCGCCGCCGACCTGCGCAAGACGCTGGGCTTCTCGTACACGGTGAAAACCTACGCCGATATGAACCAGACCCTTTTCGCGGCGCTGAAGCTTGAAAAATTCGTGATGTCCCTGGTGCTTGCCCTGATAATCCTGGTGGCCACTTTCAACATAGCTTCCAACCTTCTGATGATGAGCGTGGAGAAATTGCGCGACATCGGCATCCTGCGCGCGCTGGGGGCCGGGCCGGGCTTCATCAGGCGCGTATTCTTCTGGGAGGGCAATTTGATCGCGCTTACGGGTATAACCCTGGGCGTGCTGCTCGGCGTGGGGATCTCCGTTTTTATTTCTGTTTACCCGGTGGTGGAGCTGCCGGCGGACATCTATTACGTCACGAAGGTCCCCGTCGAGCTTAAGCTCTGGAACATCCTGGCCACCGCCGCGGTCAGCTACGCGCTGTGCATGCTCAGCTCCGTTTACCCGGCGCTCCGGGCTTCGAAGGTCAGCCCGATCGACGCGATACGCTATGGATAAGATCATCGAGATCTCCGGGCTGAGCAAGGCCTACACGCAGGGCCACGAGCAGATAATCGTGCTCGAGGAGCTCGACTTCTCCATTTCGAAAGGGGAGTTCGTTTCCATCGTGGGCCCGTCGGGCTCCGGTAAGTCCACCTTCCTCAATATCATCGGCCTGCTGGACGACACGTACAGCGGGGAAATAAAGCTTTTCGGCCGGAGGCTGGAAGACCTGGACGAGGCCGAGCGGGCCGTGCTGCGCCTTAAGAATATCGGCTTCGTTTTCCAGTTCGATTCGCTCCTGCCCGAATTTACGGTGCTTGAAAATATAGAGATGCCGGCCCGGCTGCTGGGCGGGGACGTGCCCGGCAGCGGCCTGGAGCTGCTGGCGCGCTTCGGCCTTGAGGTCATCGCGCATAAATTCCCGATGGAGATCTCCGGCGGGGAAAAGCAGCGCGCGGCCATGCTGCGGGCGCTGCGCAACGGCCCGGCCCTGCTGATCGCCGACGAGCCGACGGGGAACCTGGACCGGCATAATTCAGGCGTGATCCTGGACGACCTGAAGCGCGCGGCCGGCGAGGGCTCAGCGGTGCTGATGGTGACGCATAACGAAGAGGCGGCCCGCCGCGCGGACAGGATGCTGCGCATGGGCGGGGGGAAGCTGACAAATGCTGTGTGAAGAATGCCGCGAGAAGAACGCGGTCGTTTTCCTGAAGCTCGCAGTAAACAACAAGGTAACGGAGCTGCACCTCTGCCCGGCTTGCGCCGCGAAGAAAGGTATGGGCTTCGGCCTCGAGACCGGCGCCTTCAATATCTCCGACATAGTCGGGAATATGAGCGGCTATTTCAAGGATTTCCTGCCGCCGGAAAAAAAGACCCTCCGCTGCGGCGCCTGCGGCCTCAAATATTCGGAATTCAAAGAGACCGGCCGCCTGGGCTGCCCCGACTGTTACCTCAGCTTCGAGGCGCAGCTCGGCGAGCTGATGTCCAGGATCCACGGCGCCTCGCAGCATTCGGGGCGCGTTTATCAGGGCGGCCCTGCGCTTAAGCTTTCAAAGGCGGAGAAAGCGCGGCGTCTCGAGGAACTCCGCGGCGCGCTGCACGACGCCGTGGCTAAAGAAGATTTCGAGGGAGCGGCCCGGCTGCGGGACGCTATGAGGCAGCTGGAGGCGCCGCGTGGACGCGATTAAAACCTTCCGCCCCTACGTGACCTGGGCCAATGCCCGCGGCGCGTGGCCCGACATGATCTTTTCCACCCGGGTGCGCTTCGCCCGCAACCTGGAGGGCTTTCCATTTCCCAACCGCGCCGAGCCGCGCCAGCTGGCGGAAATACGCCGCCTGGCCCTGGCCGCCGCGAAGAGGACCGGCCTGTTCCCGAAAGGCCATTATTTCAAGATAGAAGCTCTGGGCCCGCTCGACAAGCGCTTCCTCGTGGAGAGGCACCACGTCTCGCACGCGCTGGCCTCGGCCGTGCTGCCCGCGGGGGCGGTGGTGGCTAACGACGAGGACCTCTCGGCGATGATAAACGAAGAGGACCACCTGCGCCTGCAGTGCCTCAACGCCGGCTTCGCCATCGAAGAGGCGTTCAAGGCCGCCCTTAAGCTGGATGAGGCGCTGGGGAGGGAACTGCCTTTCGCTTTCCGCCCCAGGTTCGGCTTCCTTACCGCCTGTCCTACGAACACCGGCACCGGGATGAGGGTTTCCTGCCTGGCCCACCTGCCCGCTCTTTCACGCTTGGGGCAGATGCCGCAGGTGCTCGAAAGCCTCTCCCACCTGGGTGTAACGGCGCGCGGGATCTACGGGGAGGGCACTTACGTGCTGGGCGATTTCTACCAGATCTCCAACGCCACCTGCCTCGGGCGCAATGAAGAGGATTTCTGCAATAATATCGACCGCGTTATACGCAATTTGATACGCCAGGAGATCTCCGCCCGGGAGACGCTGCTGAAAGCCCCGCTGAAGCTTAAGACGGAGGACACCGTCTTCAGGGCGCTGGGCCTGTTGAAGCACGCCCGCACGCTCTCCTACGAGGAATTCATGCAGAATATCTCGCTCGCCCGCATGGGCGCCGCCATGGGCTGGAACATGGGGCTGGATTTCAGCACTTTCAACCAGGTGACGCTTCTGATGCAGCCGGCGCATATCCAGGCCGCGGCCGGGCGGGAGCTCAACCCGGCGGAGCGCGACGCTTTCCGGGCGGACTACCTCAGGAAGAAGCTGGGGTAAGGCCTTTCCCGTTCGGCCCTTGACATTACTCCAAAATCTGCTAAAAATTAGGTAAGGATGAGAAAGAACTTCCTTGCCGCCTTTTTGCTTTTAACCGGCCTGGCTTTTAGCCAGTGCGTCCCTTTGTTTGCCGCCAAGAGCGGGGAGTCCACCGTGATGATACAGGGCTTCCACTGGACTTCCTGGAAGACCGCACCCTGGTGGGGCGAGGTCGGGAAGCGCGCCGGCGAACTCTCGAAGGCCGGCATCGACCTGGTCTGGCTTCCTCCCTCTTCGGACTCGCTTTCCCCGGAGGGCTATATGCCCCGCAAGCTGGAAGTGCAGGATTCCAGCTACGGCACGGCGGCGCAATTGAATTCGGCGGTTAAGGCGCTGCATTCTTCCGGGATAAGGGTTATAGCCGATATAGTCGCGAACCACCGCGTGGGCGTGAAAGGCTGGGCGGATTTCGCCGCGCCGGCCTGGAGCCCGGACTCGGTCTGTTCCGACGACGAGTGGGGCCAGGGAACAGGCGCGCCCGATACCGGCAAAGGTTTTCACGCCGCGAGGGATATCGACCATACCAAGCGCTATGTCCAGGACTTCTACAAATCCTGGCTTCCGGGCCTCAAGAACAGCCCAGGCTACGACGGGTGGCGCTACGATTACGCGCGCGGCTTCTCCCCGGCCTACCTGCTGGCCTACAACAGGGCCAGCGCGCCTTCTTTCGCCGTGGCCGAGATCTGGGACGACTTCGACCTGAACAATACCGACGCCCACCGCCAGGCCTCAATAGACTGGATCGATTCCGTTAACGGCGAGATAAAGGTTTTCGACTTTACCACCAAGGGCATACTGCAGGCCGCCGTAAGCTCAGGCGAATACTGGCGCCTTTCCGACGTCAACGGGCGCCCCTCCGGCCTTATCGGCTGGTGGCCGTCCAACGCCGTGACCTTTATCGACAACCACGACACCGGGCCGAGCCCCCGGGGGAAGCTGAAGGACAAAGCCTGGCCTTTCCCCTCGGACAAGGTGATGGCCGGCTACGCCTACATACTTACCCACCCGGGCGTCCCCTGCGTTTACTGGCCCCATTTCTTCGACTGGGGGCTCAAGGAGCCTCTTTCGGCGCTGATAAAGATACGCCGCGGGGCCGGGATAACTTCCTCCAGCGCCGTAGGCATCGTGAAAGCCGAGCAGGGGCTCTACGCCGCTTTTATCGACGGTAAGGTCGCGGTCAGACTGGGAGACAGAATGTGGGATCCCGGGGCGGGCTGGAAAACAGCGGCCGAGGGGCAGGGTTATTCGGTCTGGGTCAGATAGCTGAAGCCGGCGAAGATAAGGGGCGGCCGCGGGAGCGCGGCTTTTTTCTTTTTCCGGCGCTTTTGCTTTCTTGCTTTCCGGCCCCATATATATTTAAATATCTTTTATGTACCAGAAGCATTGGAACCTGAAGAAACTTCCTTTCGAGAATACCCCGGATACCGAATTTTTCTTCGAATCCGAGAACCATGAGGAAGCTTTCTCGCGGCTTTCCTACGTCGTGGAGGAGAAGAAGGCCTGCGCGGTCATTACCGGGGCTTACGGCACCGGGAAGACCCTCATCCTGAAGGCCCTGGAGCGGCAGTTCAGGAAGAAGGGCTATGTTTTTTCCTTCGTGCAGAACCCGCGCCTGGACGACCTGGGGCTGCTGAAGATAATCCTCCATAATTTTACCGGCTATAATGTCCCCGCCAGGAAGGAAGACGTGCTGATGGGGATCGAGCGCTTCCTCCAGGACACGATGCACGACGGCAAGCACGTCGTGGTCGCCATAGACGAGGCCCAGCTGATAGGCGACGAGAACGTTTTCGAGGAACTGCGCCTGCTGATGAACTTCCAGACCGAGACGCGCTTCCTCCTGACGCTGATCCTGAGCGGCCAGCCGGAGCTGAAGGAGAAGCTGGACTCCAACAAGCAGTTCAGCCAGCGCGTGACGCTCAGCTACCACCTTAAGCCGCTTAATTACGAGGAGACCGTGAAATACATCACGCACCGGCTCGAAGTGGCGGGCCTTGTCGGGAATATTTTCACCGAGAGGTCCATGGAGCTGATCTATGAGCGCTCCGGCGGCATACCTCGGTGGATAAATAATATCGCCAACATGAGCATGCTGGCGGCCTTCTCCAAGGGCGAGCACGAGATAACGGAAGCCCTGGTGACGGAAGGCGTGGAAAGCAGCAGGTAACTCCTGCGGGAAGACCCTGAACTTATGAAAATACTCGGAATCGGCGCGCACCCCGACGACCTGGAAATAGGCTGCGGCGGTACTTTTTACAAGCTGGCCCGGAAGGGCCACAAGATACACATGCTGGTCATGACCTGCGGCTCCGTAGGCGGGGACCCGCAGCTGCGCAAGGCCGAGCAGGAGCGCTCGGCCGCGATGCTGAAGGCGAAACTGCACTGGGGCGGCTTCGAGGATACCGGCGTAACCCTGAACCGGGAACTTATCCGCGCCGTAGAGGAGCGCATAGAGGCTATAAAGCCGGACCTCGTTTTTGTGAACCACTCCTCCGACACGCACCAGGACCACCGCAACGTGGCCCTGGCGGTGGAGACCGCGGCGCGCTACATGAAGAATTTGCTCTTCTATGAAGTGCCCACGACCATGGATTTCAACCCGGGTATTTTCACGGATATCGGCCCGGTCATCGCTAAAAAAGTGGCGCTTCTGAAATGCCATAGTTCCCAGGTCTACAAGACCCGGGTGAAAAATCTCTCCATCGTGGAAAGCGCCAAGGCCGCGGCCATCTTCCGCGGCTACCAGGACAGGGTGAAATACGCGGAAGGCTTCGTCTCCCGCCGCCTGCTCCTGGACCACCTCCTGGGCTGCAAATGATACGGCGAGAGGGAGGCGTTTTCTCCTTTGTCGTCCTGGCGCTGCTGCTTGCGCTGCTCCCGCCCGGCGGCTTTTCGGCCTGGACCTGGACCGAGGGCCTGCGCTGGTCCTATCTTTTCCTCATCGCGATGTCTTCCGTCTTCCTGCTGACCCCCGGCAGCGCCTGGCTGGCCGGGCGCATCGGGGCCATCGATATTCCCAGCGCCCGCAAAATGCACGTTTCCCCGGTTCCGCGCATCGGAGGCGCGGCGGTGTTCCTTGGTTTCATGGCCGCTATAATCCGCAACCAGCAGTTCTCCAGGGAAATTTACGGGATCATGCTGGGCGGGACCATAATTTTCGTCCTCGGCTTCTTCGACGACTGGAAGGGCCTTTCCGCCCGGACCCGTCTTTTCTGGCAGACGGCGGCCGCGCTCGCGGTAACCTTTTTCGGCCTGCACCTCAGCCTGCCGACGAAGCTGCCATTCGGGTTGGCCATTTCCACCGTTCTTTCCGTGATCTGGCTGGTCGGGATAGTGAACGCTTTTAATTTTATGGACGGGATAGACGGGCTGGCCTCCACCATGGGCGCGGTCTGCGCGCTTCTGTTCCTGGGGATAGGCTGGAAGTCCAACCAGTACCCGCTTTCCTTTATCTCGGCGGCGCTCGCCGGGGCCTGCTTCGGCTTTCTGCGCATGAACTGGCGGCCCGCGCGCGTCTTCCTCGGCGACTCAGGCTCCACTTTTATCGGCTTCATCCTCGGCTGCCTCGCGCTTTACGGCAGCTGGGCCACCGACAATCCCGCCGTTTCCATTTCCACCCCGCTGCTGATCCTGGGCATCCCTATTTTCGACATCATCTACACCACTATCTCCCGCGTGCGCAACGGCAGCGTGAGAAGCGTGAAGGAATGGCTGGAGTACGCCGGCAAGGACCATTTTCATCACCGGCTGATGAAGCTCGGCATGAGCGTGGAGCAGACGGTGGGCTTTATAGTCGTGCTTAATATCTGCCTCGGGCTGGGCGCCTGGAACATACGCCATACGGCTTCCACCGCCGGGACCTGGCTGCTGCTGGCGCAGAGCGTGCTTATTTTCCTGATAGTGGTCGCGCTGATGATACTGGGCCGCGAAGTCACGGGCGGCAAGGAAAAAACTTTATGAAAGACTCCGTTATAAAAAAGTTTTCGGTGAGGGAGTTCGACGCCGAGCTCTTTACTCCTTTCACGATCTCGAGCGGCAGCCACCGCAGCCTTGAGAACGTGCTCTTCACTCTCGAGGCGGCCGGGGGGATAAAAGGCTTCGGCGAGGCCGCGATCGCCACGCATATCACCGGGGAAACCCGCGCGCGCACCGTCAAGAGCCTGCGCAGGGCGGGTGAGCTCCTCGCCGGGCGCGACGCGGCCAACTACCTGGGCGCGATGTGCCTGCTGGAGGGCGCGCTGGATGGCAACAGGGCCGCCCTGGCCGCCGCGCAGATGGCCTTGCTCGACCTGGCGACGCGCCTGCAGGGCGTTCCGCTTTATAAATTTTTCGGGGGGAAAGCGCCGCGCCTCAAGACGGACATCACCGTGGTGATAGGCGGCGCGGCCGCGGCCTACGACTTCACGCTGAAGATGCGGCGCGGCGGCTTCCGTATCTTCAAGGTGAAGACCGGCTCCGACATGGACGAGGATTTCAGGCGCCTCGAAGCGGTGAAGAAAGCGGCGCCGGGCTGCGCTATTTACCTCGACGCGAACTGCGCCTACGGCGCGCGCGAAGCGGAGAAATTCATAAAGGACCTGGCGCGCCGCGGGATACGCCCGGAGGTGCTGGAGCAGCCGGTGCCCAAGGACGATATCGACGGGCTGGCCTGGCTTTCGAAGCGCCTGCCCATGCCGGTCTGCGCGGACGAGTCGGCCTATTCCCTCGACGACGTCTTCAACCTGGTCCGGAAAAAAGCCGTGACCGCCGTGAATATAAAGCTCACCAAGCTGGGCTTCCTGCGGGCGCGCGAGGTCTGGGCGCTGGCCCGCGCCTCGGGCATCAAGCTTATGATGGGTGAGATGCTTGAGAGCGAACTCGCCTCCGCGGCGGCGGCGCATTTCGCCGGCGGGCTGGGCGGCTTCGATTTCATAGACCTGGATACGCCCTTCTTCATAAAAGACAGCGGGATGCGCGGCGCCTCCTTTCTTTCGAAGGACGGGGTTTACTCCCTCGACCGCGTGAAAGCCGGGATAGGCGTAGTGCCCGGGGCGGGCAGATGAGACTGCTTCTGGCCCTGCTTCTGGCCGCCTGCGCCCTGCCGGCCGGCGCACAGAACCTCCCCGACCTGGGGGACCTGCCGGAGCCGACCCGCTACCTCGCCGGCTATATTTCCGGCGGCTATGGCTGGTCGCTCCCTTTCGGCGGGCACTGGGGGGATACGGAAGCGGGTTTCAAGCCCTCTCATATCGCCAGTCTCGCGGCTTCCAAAAGGATCGACGCCCTGCTGAGCCTGGGGGTGGAGTCCTCCTATGCGATGAGCCACCGGCACCGGGTCATGAGCGACTTGAAGGTGAAAGTTTTTTCCCTCACGCCTTTTTTGAAAGCATCCTTCCCGCAGGGGAACAAACTTTATTACGGCATACTTGGCGCGGGGATCTACCAGTGGAAGCAGCAGCCTTTCACCTCCGCGGGCGTCCGGTACGGTTCTGATTCCGGCTCAAGCGGCGGGATCAATCTGGGCGGGGGGGTCTCGTACCCCTTCTGGTGGGAAACCATGGCCGGCCTGGACCTGCGCTGGCATCATATTTTCAATATGAAAGGGACCAATCTTAGCCTGGATTCGGCGGACAGCTTTAACATTATGTTCGTGGTCACTTACGGCGTCTGGAAAGATAAGAAAGCCCCTTGACAAGTCAAGGTTTGCCTGCTACAATATGTTCGGACGTCAGCCATAGGCGACCTCCAAAAAAAACTCCCCGTAATCTGGGGAAGCGAAAACCCGCCAAAAGCGGGTTTTCGCTTTTGAATGGCCCCGGTCTTTCCGTCCTCCTCACATTTTAGTTATAATTATCTATATTATACGGGTTTTACCGAGCCCGCGCTTACGGAGGTTCTATGGGAAAATTTGTGGAATGCGTGCCTAACTTCAGCGAAGGCCGCGACCTCTCTAAAATAAATGCCATAGTGGAAGCCGCCAGGTCGGTTCCCGGCGTGCTGGTCCTTGACGTGGAAAAAGACGCCGACCATAACCGCACGGTGCTGACTTTCATCGCCCCGGTGGAGACCGCCGCGGACGCAATGTTCGCCGTTACTAAAAAAGCGGCCCAGCTTATCGACCTTAATCACCATAAGGGCGAGCACCCGCGGATGGGCGCCACCGACGTGGCCCCTTTCATACCGATAATGGATTCCACCATCGAGGACTGCATAAAGCTGGCCGAAACCGCCGGCGAGCGGATAGGCCGCGAACTGAACATCCCCGTGTACCTTTATGACAGGGCCGCCCGCAATGAGAACAGGCGCGACCTGGCCAAGGTCCGCAAAGGCCAGTTCGAGGGCCTGCGCGAGGACATAGGCAAAAACCCGGAGCGCGTTCCCGACTTCGGCCCCAACCATATCCACCCCACCGCCGGCGCCATGGCCGTGGGCGCCCGCAACCAGATCATAAATTTCAACGTGAACCTGGCCACCACCGACATGGAATTCGCCAAGGGCCTGGCCAAGAAGATCCGCACTTCCGGCGGCGGCCTGCCCGCCCTGCGCGCAAAGGAAATTTTCCTCGAATCGAA
This sequence comes from Elusimicrobiales bacterium, assembly GCA_028713125.1. Lineage (GTDB taxonomy): Bacteria > Elusimicrobiota > Elusimicrobia > Elusimicrobiales > UBA9959 > UBA9959. The sequence goes on from JAQTOU010000008.1 coordinate 61,694, forward strand.
GGGCCAGGTGCAGATGTCCACCGTGCTGACCGACTACCGGACCACCTCGGTAAAGCGCGTGATGGACGAAATGGCCAAAGAGCTCACACCTAAAAACATATCGGTAACCGGCACGGAGCTGATCGGCCTGACCACGCAGGACGCGCTTACCGACTACGCCGTGGAAGCCCTCCAGGTTAAGGATTTTAAAAAGGAAGAGCAGGTGCTTGAAACCAAACTGCTGAAGCTGCTCAGCTCCTGGCAGGGGGCGGCCAATATTTTTGTGGACGCGCTGGCCACCACCGACCCTACGCCCGGAGGCGGCTCCGCGGCCGGCGTTAACGGCGCGATGGGCTGCGCCCTCGGCCAGATGGCCATCGGCATCACGCTCCGCGGCAAGAAGCTCGACGAGGCCAAGCGGCCCGCGCTGCGCTCCCTGCTCGAGAGCCTTGGCGGGCATAAAGCCGCGCTGCAGGGCTGCGTCGCAGAAGACGCGGCTTCCTTCGACGGCTTCATGGAGGCCATGAAGATCCCCAAGGACAACCCGGAGCGCAAGGTAAAGATGCAGGCCGCGCTGAAGCACGCCGCCGAAGTCCCTCTTAAAACGGCCCGCCTTGCTTCCGAGGCACTGGCGGGGCTCAGCGTCTGCGGCGGTTCGATCTCGAACCACGTGGCGTCGGACTACCGCAGCGCCCGCTACCAGCTGGAGACCGCCATCCGCTGCGCGGCCGAGAACGTTTTTATAAACGCCGAGGGCCTTGAGGACAAGGCCTTCGCCGAAAAAATACTGGCCGAGATAAAAGGTTATCTCTCCTGCTGCGAAGCTATGCAAGTGCCGTATCAAAGGGCTATGCCCCTCTGACGGCCGAAGCAGTGAAAATATAAGGAGCAATTAATGGCAAGCATGGACACTATTTCACGCAACCTGATGCTGGACAGCCTTAGGGAATACGCCAAGCGGCGGATCCCCTTCGACCTGATCCGGGAGCTCGACGAGAAGAACGAATGCCCCACCGCGATCCTCAAGGAGATGTACGACAAGGACTCCCTGGGCGTGCACCTTCTGATGATCCCCGAGGAGTACGGCGGGGTCTCCGGCGGCACATTCGACATCTACCGCATCTGCGAACTGCTGGCCCGCATCGACCTCGGCATCGCCACCGGCGTTTTCGCCACCTTCCTGGGCACCGACCCGCTCAACCAGGGCGGCACTACGGAGCAGAAGGAGAAGTGGCTCAAGCGCATCGCCTCCGAGAACCTCCTGGTGGCTTACGGCGCCACCGAGCCCGACGCCGGTTCCGACCTGGTGAACATGCGCACCCGCGCCGAACACGTGGTGAAGAACGGCAAGATCGCCGGCTACCGCATAACCGGCAACAAGCAGTGGATCTCCAACGGCGGCATAGCCGATATGCATACCATTCTGGCCATGGCCCCGGGCGGCCCGTCCTGGTTCATCGTAGAGACCAAAATGGAAGGCTTTTCCGCCAACAAGCACGAGGACAAGCACGGCATCCGCCTCTCAAATACCGCCGGGCTTTCGCTGGACAACGTTTACGTTCCCGCCGAGAACCTGATCGGCCTCGAAGAGGGCAAAGGCCTCCTGCAGGCGCAGGCCGTTTTCGGTTATACCCGCGTGATGGTGGCCGCTTTCGGCCTGGGCTGCGGCCTCGAGGCCCTGGAGCACGCTATCCGCTACAGCCAGCAGCGCATACAGGGCGGCGGGCCGCTTTCCGAAAAGCAGGGCTACACCCACAAACTCCTGGTTCCGAACTATGTGCGCCTCGAAGGCGCACGGGCTTATATCGAATATACCGCCCTCAAGCTGGACTCCGGCGAGCACGGCCTCCAGACCGAGGGCGCGATAGCCAAGTACGGCGCCTCCGAATGGGGGAACAAGGCCGCCGACGACGCCATCCAGGCGCTGGGCGGCTACGGCTTCACCAAGGATTTCCCGGTGGAGAAGATCAAGCGCGACGTAAAGATCACCTGCATCTACGAGGGGACCAGCGAAGTCCTCGAGATGACCATCTACCGCGGCCGCTGGCAGGAGCACCTGAAATCGCGCGGCAGGTATTACCTCGACATGGCCGACCAGCTCGACCAGCTCCACGCCAATGAGCCGAAGGTCGGCGCGCACGCCTCGGCGCTGGGATTGCGGGCCCTTGCCGCGATCCTGGAAGAATGCCGGGTGCACAAACTCACCCGCCACCAGCATGTCACTTTCACGCTGGGCAGGCTTATCTGCGCGGCCGAGACCGCCTGGAACTTTTCCATAGCCGCCGCCGCTCCGAAGTACAGCGAAACTATCCGCTTCGACCGCGAGGGCTGGCAGGCGATGGCGAGGATCTTCGCCCGCGAAGCCGCCCTTAACACCGCGGCGGAAGGCCTTGCCCTCGTGCTGGGCGCGGCCGACTCGGCCGGGAACCTGGCCGACGCCGTTAACATGGAAGCCATCCAGATCGAGCAGAAAGGGATGATCGCCGATATGGACCTGGTTTCCCTGAAGCTGAAGCAGACGTTTAAAGCGAAATGAAGAATCATGGATCGAGAATCGGGAATCAAGAACTCGACGATTCTCGATTCTAGATTCTCGATTCCAGACAGTTTTTTAAGGAGAATAGCATGAATATCGTAGTTTGCGTAAAGCAGGTTCCCGACAGTACCGAAGTAAAGATCAATCCCGAGACCGGGCATCTTATCAGGGCCGGGGTGCCGAGCATCATCAACCCCTACGACCACTTCGCCCTGCAGTCGGCGCTGGAGCTGAAGAAAAAACATAATTTCAAAGTGACCATTGTATCAATGGGGCCCCCGCAGGCGAAAAGCGTGGTGCAGATGGGCATGGCGCTCGGCGCCGACGAAGGCGTCCTGCTTTCCGACATGGCTTTCGCCGGTTCCGATACCTGGTCCACCTCCTACGCGCTGGCCAAGGCCGTCAGGAAGATAGGCAAGATAGACCTGATCTTCTGCGGGATGCAGGCCATCGACGGCGACACCGCCCAGACCGGGCCCGGCGTGGCGCAGCAGCTCGGCATGCCCCAGGTCACATTCTGCGAGAAAGTGGACGTGGACGGGCGCCGGATAATCGCCCACAAGCAGATCGACGGCGGGTACGAAGTGGTCGAGGCCAGGCCGCCGGTGCTGCTCACCATGATAATGCATAAGGATTATGTGCCCCGCTATCCTTCTTTCCTCTCGATCAACGCCTCTCTAAAGAAGCCTTTCCACATTTGGAGCGCTTCGGATATAGGCGCGGAGGCGCAGTTCCTGGGCCTCAAGGGCTCGCCCACCCAGGTAGATCGGATCTATCCTCCGCCCCAGCGCGAGAAAGCCGCGATGTTCACCGGCTCCGGCAACGAGGGGATGGCGAAGATACTGGAGATAATGAAGGCCGAGCATTTTCTTGAAGACTAGGCCCGGTTACACCATTTAAACAACAGGAGAATACGATGATAGAAGTTTCTAAAAAGTGCATAGGTTGTACGAAGTGCGTGCCGGTCTGCCCTTTCGCGGCGATCAACATGATAGACAAAATGGCCGTGATGAACGAGGCCTGCACCCTTTGCGGGGTCTGCGTGCAGGTCTGCCCCGTGCAGGCCATAACCATAACCCGCGAGGAAGCCTCCGCCAGGGACCTCTCCGGCTTCAAGGGCGTCTGGGTTTACGTCGAGCTCACCGAGACCGGCGACAAGACGCACGCCAAAAAGATAAAGCAGGTCACTTTCGAGCTCCTGTCCTCCGCGCGCCGGCTGGCCGACGAGCTTGGCGAGGACGTTTGCGCGGTGCTGCTGACCGACAAGAACCATAATTACGAGAAAGAGCTCGGCGCCTACGGGGCCGACAAAGTGTACATGGTGGAGCACGACGAGCTCTTTGAGTACAACACGGATATCTTCACCACCGTGATCGTCTCGCTGGTGACGCGCCACAAGCCGTCCATCATGCTCTACGGCGCCACCATCCAGGGCCGGGACCTCGCCCCGCGCGTGGCGTCCTCCCTCTATGTGGGTTTGACCGCGGACTGCACCGCCCTCGCGATAAAGGACGGCCTTCTGCTGCAGTCCCGCCCCGCTTTCGGCGGCAATATCATGGCGGACATCCTGGCCCCGAAGTCCAGGCCGCAGATGTCCACCGTGCGCCCCAACGTGATGAAGATGAACGAGCCTGTGCTGGGCCGCTCCGCCCTGGTGGTGCGCGAATCGGCGAAGCTCGACAAGAGCCTGCGCCGCGTGAAGGTGCTCGAGCGCAAGATCTCCCACGACGGCGGCGGGATGAAGATAGAGAACGCGAAGATCATCGTTTCCGGCGGGCGCGGCATGAAATCCAAGGAGAAGTTCAAGCAGCTTGACGAACTCTCGAAACTCCTTGGCGGCGTGGTGGGAGCCTCCCGCGCGGCCGTAGATATGGGATTCAAGGAAAAAACGCACCAGGTGGGCCAGAGCGGCACGACCGTCTCGCCCAAGCTCTACCTCTCTTTCGGTATCTCCGGCGCGGTGCAGCATATCGTAGGCATGAAAGCCTCCGACGTGATAGTGGCCGTGAACAAGGACGCCAGCGCCCCTATCTTCAATGTGGCGAAGTACGGCATCGTGGGAGACGTTCACGAAATACTGCCAAAGCTTATAGAAGCTCTCAAGAAGAATTAGACGGTGGACGCCAAATAGTTCCGGGTTCGGGAGCCTCCTGAGCTTGTTACGGTTTAGGGTCAGGTTTTTTTAAAAATAATGACCTTGCTGAACAGACTGCTGCTGGTAGTGTTCGGGGCCGGGCTGATCCCGCTCGCCCCCGCCGGCATCTTTTTGTTCTATTTCCAGTCCAGGACCAGGCAGGATATCTCAAACCTGCAGCAGAACGTGGCGCAGATGGGCTCCCTGATGATGGAGCGCGAGGCGCAGGACCTGTCCCGGCGCTTCGAGCGGATGTGGGACACGGACTCGCACTACGTCAGCCAGGCCGGCCTGGAGAGCGCCCTTAAACGCAACCCCGAATTCCTTTTCCTCGCCTTCACCCGCGCCGACGGCCGCGAGGTGCTGAGCGGCGGCGTGCCGGAGCTTAAGAGGTATTTCGGCTATCTGGACCTGTCCGGGGACGCCCAGTTCATGAAGGCCTCCCGCGAGGGCCGCGCCGCGCTGGGCCAGTTCGAGATGATCTACGATATGCCGGTCTGCCGGCTGGTCTATCCGCTGGGCGGCGGCTATTACGCTTTTGCGGCGGTCAATTTGCGAGATCTTTTCGTGAAGCTGCGCTCCCAGCGCCTTGGCGCCACCGGCGGCCTGATGCTGTCCGACGCCGCGGGCAACGCCCTGGTCCTGTCCGGAGCTTTCGAGCGGTTCAACAGCGTCGAGATCCGGGACATCCTGAAGCGCGGGCCGGTCTTCGAAATAGACGGCAGGAACGGGCCTTATATCGGCGCGGCCTCCCCGGTGCGCGGCCTGGATCTTTTTGTCATCGCCCTTGAAAACAAGGCCGAGGCCTTTTCCTGGGTGAACCGGGTTTCCTGGCTGATGGCCTTTTTCCTCCTGGCCGTGATCACCGCTTTTTATTTTTCCGCGCTGCTCTTCACCCGCCGCCTGGCCGGCCCGGTGGCGGCCTTGATGGACGGCGCGGGGCGGGTGTCCGCGGGAGAGTTCAAAGTGCCGGTGAGCGAGGAGACGGAGTTCTCCGAGCTTTCTGCGCTGCTGCGGGCCTTCAACTCGATGATGCGCGAGATGGACCGCTACCACGGTATACAGGTGGAGAAAATTTTCGAGGAGAAGCAGAAGCTGGAGCTGCTGGTGAGCCTGATCCACGACGTTATCATCCTGGCCGATATGCGGGGAGAACTGCTCTACGCCAACGCGGCCGCTAAAGCCCTCCTGGGCCCGGAGGCCGCCGCGCCCGGTGAGAACGAGACCGTCAGGCGGAAGATCGCGAGCCTGGTGGATAAAAGAGCGCATTCAAGGAACGGCGTGGTGGAGCTTGAGCAGGGCGGGGAAAAGAAATTCTACCGCGCCAGCATCCAGACGCTTTCCGCAAAGACGCAGAACCCCGCCGTCTTCATGGTGCTGCGCGACATCACCCTGGAGCGGAAGATCCAGCGCATGAAAGAAGATTTCTTCCATTCCGTGGCGCACGACCTGCGCGCCCCGCTGCTTACGATGCAGGGGTATATAAAGCTGCTCGAAAAAGAATTCCCGCCGGAAGCCAGGCAGGCCGGCTATGTCAGGAACGTGAAGGATTCCAGCGACCGCCTCTTCAAGCTGCTTGAAAATATCCTGGACATCTCGCGCATGGAAGCCGGCCAGTTGAAGCCGGACCTGGCCAAGATCGACGCGGCCGGGTTCCTCTCCTCCGCGGTAGAAAGCTTCAGGGCTATTTTCGAGGAGAAAGGCGTGGCTCTTTCCGTAGAGACCGCGGGGGCCGGAAAGACGCAGTTTTCGGCGGATTCCTCGCTGCTGCGCAGGGTGATAGAGAACCTCGTTTCCAATGCCTGGAAATTCACCCCAAAGGGGGGGAAGGTAACGGCTTCGGCCGGAGTGGAGAACGGCAGCCTTACCTTCACCGTCTCCGACACCGGCCCCGGCATCCCGCCGGACCAGCTGGAGGCGGTCTTCGAGAAATACAAGCAGCTCAAGGCGGGGGAGGGCGAAGCGGGCTTCGGCCTGGGCCTGGCCATCTCCAGGAAAATAGTGGAGCTCCACGGCGGAAAGATCCGGGCGGAGTCCGCTCCCGGCAAAGGTTCGTGTTTTATCGTCAGCCTTAACGTATAGAAGTATTCCACATTGAGGGAAGCCGGCGGCCGTCCCGCCATCCTCGCCCTTCCAAATACGCGGGTACCATAATAATTCAAATACCATAAAATATTTTCATTTGAAAATAACGTTTTCATTCGAAAATATATTTTGCCCGGTAGCGGGCATTTACCGGGTATTTACGCTTAATGAAGGATATTTTGTTCGTTTTTAATCCTGGCATATAAATTGCTCTGTAGGCGACGTAAGCAGAAAACTAAAAACAGTAAGGAGAATCAAAAATGGAAAATCCCTCTAAAATATCTATAGACCTGGTGACCGAGGAAAGCCTGGCTGTGAAAGAGCTGGACGGCCGCGTGTATTTCGAGGCCCTGCCGCTGGAAACGATAGTGCCCGTGCTGCACGGCCCGGAGGTGAATTTCGAGATCCGCCAGCCCTCGGCTGTGCTTGGAGTGAGAGGCTAAGACCGCAGCGCGGAGAGCGCCGCGGGAAAAAGGGTATAATCTTAGCGAAGAAATCAGAGCGGGGGGCCGGCGGTAAAACAGCCGGAAGGGCGAGTTCCTTCAAGGCCCCCCGGTCGCCCTCAGGTTAGAACAAGGGCGTGCCTGAGCCGCCCGGGCCGCGGCTGGAGACCCCGGGCTTTTGTCCGCCTCCACTTTTTATTTTCGGAGATATAATGTCAAAGATATTCCTTACCGGCGCTTCAGGCAATTTGGGGCGCCCGGTATTGGCGGAACTTCTCTCCCGCGGGCATGAGGTCATTGCCCTGGCTAACAAGGACAAGGACCTGAAGGGGTGCGGCGTAATACAGGCCAGGATTTCCGAGGTCTCCAAGTATGCCGGGGTTCTCGCCGGCTGCGACGGCGTTATACACCTCGCCTCTACCATGAGCGCGGACCGGAACCCGGCTATAAGCGAGGATATTACCGGGACCGGCCATATGCTGGACAATTGGAGAAAAGGGAATTTTATCTATGCCAGCACCCAGACAGTCTACGGCATACCCCGCGGCCCGCTGACCGAAGATCATCCTATTTCACCGATGTGCTGGTATGATATAGCTAAAGCCTGCTGCGAAGACCAGCTGACTATCGAGCCGCCGCGCCCGGGACGCGGGGTGGGCATAGCCCTGCGGCTCCCTCCTTTTTTCGGCCCCGGGGCCGGCGGGCGGGGGGTGCAGTTCCTTGAGAACATCTACGCGCACTGCGTGAAGGGGCATGTCTTCGCCTTTGAGTCCGAGAGGGCTCTTGAGACAGCGGGGACTTCTTTCGTGGGGCCGGCGGACCTGGCCCGGGCGGTTTCAGACTCGCTGGAACTTAAAACCGGGGGGACTTATAATTTGAGCTGCGGCTTTTGCACCTGGCGGGACCTGATCGGAGAGCTGGGGCGCAGGGGGGGCTTCGTCCCCAGGTTCTCGCTTTTAACCGGGCTGCCGGCTGGCTGCCACTATGTGCGGATGCCGCAATCCGTATCCTTCGTGGATGCGTCCCGGTTTTCAGAGCTTGCAGGTTTCTCGGCCAGGCAGGGCCTTGGCGAACTGCTGGACGCGTTTATCCTCGCCAGAGCTTAAATCCTCCTTATTCCTTTCCATAATAGTTCCTGCATCTACAAATATTCGTTTCAAATGAAAATAATATTTTCAAATGAAAATATTTATGGGCGGAAGTTCGGCGTTTTGACACATATTGTGCGATTTTATCAATTGGCATATAAAATGCTCTGTATTTGGCGTAAGCAGAAAACGAAAAGTAAGGAGAACACAAAATGGAAAATCTCGCTAAGACCTCGATAGACCTGGTGACTGAGGAAAGCCTTGCGGTAAAAGAGCTGGACGGCCGCGTCTATTTCGAGGCCCTGTCTCTGGAAACGTTGGTTCCTGTCCTGAATCAGTGGGGCGATACGATCATCAGGCCTACCTCGGTCCTTGGCGTCAGGGGGTAAGCCGCCGGCGAAAAGCCCGTAAGAGCGGGGCAGAGGGGAAAAAAGTATAATCTTTATCGAAGAAACAGGTCGAGGGAGAGCAGAGCGGCGGGGCGGACGCGGAGCTTCCGACTTATTCGGGGATCTCAATGTCAAAGATATTCCTTACCGGGGGAGCGGGCAATGTGGGGCGGCCGGTGCTGGCCGAGCTCCTCCGGCGCGGCTACGAGGCGACGGTCCTGGTGCACAGGACTTCAGCGCTTGAGGGCTGCCGCACCATACAGGCGCGCCTGTCGGAAGCTGGAAAATACGCCGGAGAGGTGGCGTCAGCCGACGGCGTGATCCACCTGGCGTCGACCCGCAGCGTGGAGCGCGCGCCGGTGGTCAGGGAAGATATTTACGGCACCGGGCTCCTGCTCGACAGCTGGCGAAAGGGGAACTTCGTTTACATGAGCAGCCAGTCGGTTTACGGCGTCCCGCGCGGGTCCCTGACCGAGGACCACCCGCTTTCCCCTGTGTGCTGGTACGATATAGCGAAGTCCTGCTGCGAGCAGCAGATCGCCATAGAAATGCCGAAACCCGGGCGCGGGGTAGGGGTGCCGCTGCGCATGGCGCTTTTGTTCGGACCCGGCGGTCACGGCCGCGGGGACCAGTTCCTTGAGTCGGTTTACCCTCATTGCGCCCGCGGGGACGTTTTCGCGTTCAAAACCGAAGAGGCCCTTGAGACCGCCGGCTCCTCCTTCGTCGGGCCGGAGGACCTTGCCCGGGCTCTGGTGGATTCGCTGGAGCTTAAGACCGCCGGCCCTTTTAATATCAGCAGCGGTTTCTGCACCTGGCGCGTCCTGATAGAAACGATCTGCGGGAAAGCCGGGTTCAAGCCTAAATTCGCGCTCGCGAAGGACCTGCCCCCGGGCGCGAAGTACGTGCCTATGCCGCAGAGCAGGTCTTATGTCGACTCGTCTAAATTCTATAAAACCGCGGGCTTTACCCCCAGGCAGGACCTCGACGTCCTCCTGGACGGCTTTATCCGCAGCCAGAAGAAGGAGTGAGCTTATACTATGGAAATATCAAGATTTATTCCCGCCGGCAAGCTGCTGACCATAACTCACGACGTGGGAGCCTGGTACAGCTGGGCCGCGCCGCAGAAAGAGCGCTTTTCAATTTCCGCCTACAGCGCGAGCTACAGGATGTGGCGCACGGTCTGCTCGCCGAAATTCAAGGAAGAGCTTCTTTCGCTCCTTCCCGCCGACCACCGGGACCGCGTACTCCGCTCCTGGGAAGCTAATGGCGTGGACCTGGGCCGCTCCGCGGAAAAAGCCTCCGCGGCCCTCGACGGCCTGTGCGACGAAGCCTCCTTCTCTTCGCCCGGAACCTATTCTTCCCTGTCTTCCGGCCTGGCGGAGCATTTGGACGCCGTTAACCGGGTGCAGAAATCAATAGATTTCGCGGTCCGCGTGCCGCCGCACGTCTACGGGGTTGATTACTCTTCGAGCTCCAAACTTGCGGAGTACGCTCTCCGGCGCGATACGCTGCTCTACAAGCTTACGTCCTCGTCCCTGTCCGATTTCTCGATAGGCAAGGGCGGGGTGGTCCTGATGTCGCTGAAGTGCCACACCGAGCTGCTTACCGCGATGAGCGCGGCCGTGGTCATCAAAGAGCGCTTTCCCGGGACGCACATATGCCTGGCCGAGCACCGCTACGAGTTCTTTTCGCTGGACCCTTTCATGGAGGAACTGAAAAGATCCGGCGCGCTGCTGAAGATCTTCGATTCCGTGGTGGAGCGGGGGCACGGCTCCCAGGGGCTGATAGCCGCCATGCTTGAAAGGCTTCACGACGGAAAGCCGGTCTCAGGTTTTCTCAGCAACGGCATGTATGACGAGCAGGTTAACCCGCTGGACTGCGTAAGGGTCCCGCCCGATTATCCGCCGGCCTTCAGCCCCGAGCCCGTGCTTTATTCCCGCCTAAGCTACGCCGGCTGCTACTGGGGCAAATGCAACTTCTGCGCCCAGGGGCACCAGGGCGAGCCCGGCGTGCCGGTAACGGCTTTCGACGCTGAAGCGTCCGCCCGGTATGTCGCGGACTGCGCGGCCGCCGGCTACCGGAAGCTCAGTTTTTCGGACGAAGCCATCGGCGCGGCCAATCTCGGGAAGTTCTGCGGCGAGATCCTGAAAAGGAAACTGGATATCCACTGGTCCTGCCGCTGCAGGTGCGATATGGAGTGGAGCCCGGAGCTTTTCCGCCTTATGCGCAGCGCCGGCTGCAGGGAGATACTTTTCGGGATGGAGACCTCCTCCGAAAGAGTGCAGGAGCTTATGCATAAGTACGACGGGCCCGTAAAGCTCGCCGACATAGAGAAGCTGTTCCGCGCGGTCAAGGAAGCGGGGGTGGGGATACATATCAGTTTCATGGGCGGGTTCCCTGGCGAGCTCCCCGGGGAATTCAGGCATACCGTGGAGTTCGTCAAGAATTTCCTGAAGGACATGAAGAACGGGACCTATGTTTTTAACCAGTTCGACCTGCTCCCCGGATCGAAGATGTTCAACGCCCCTTCCGCTTTCAAGGTCGCCGCAAAGGTCCCTCCGGGTGATATGCCTGTCAGCTACGGCTACCAGGCCCTCCCCGAGATCCGGAAGGAGACGGAGGAAACGAATTCCCTTGTAGCCGGCCTCCGGAACGACTTGAGCTCCTCGTTGGGCTGGGGGACTTCCGACAGCGGCCCCGCCGCTTCGATCCTGCGCTATTTCTATTTCTCCTCAGGGCATGGGCTGATCCTGAAATCGGCCGAAGATAATATGTTCGAGAATCCTCTTCTTAAGCCGGTGCCCGGGATGTTCAAGCAGGCCGGAAGCCCGGCCTGACGTAATATGCTCTTGAACATCTTTAAGGACGAATACTGCGTGCAGAGGGGGGAGTCCCTTTACGTTATCGGGGCGACCTCCTGCCATGAACTCAGCGTTCCAACCTATAAATTGCTCTCAAAGCTCCCGGCCAAGGCCGGCGAGCCGGAGTACCTTGCCGAGCTGGGCCGCCTGGGCGCCGCCGAGCCGGAGCGCATACTCGGTAAACTTATGGGCAGCGGCTGCCTGGTCCCGGCGCTGCCCTGGTATTCACGCCAAAAACTGCTGCGGTCCATCCTTACCCCGTCCATAGGGTTGATCTCCGGGCGCGTCCAGCACAAACTATTATCTTTCCTCAAAGCCGGGGCCTATTCCGAAGCGGCGCTTTTCCGGTTCACAGCCGCAGCGTCGGTCGCGGGTTTATTGTCAGCCCTGCCGCTGCTCTTCTTCGACTGGCGGGCCGCCGGCAGCGCTTCGCCGGGAGGCATGCTGCTGCCCGCCATCATCCTGCTCAGCATCCTTGTGCATGAGCTGGGGCATTCCTCGCTGGCGCACCTCAACGGGATAGGTTTCCGCCCGATAGGCTTCGCGGTCTACCTGGTTTACCCGGTCTTCTACACCAACGTGTCCGGCGTCGGGGAGCTGCCGCTGAAGAGAAGGCTTTCGGTCAACCTGGGCGGGCTGGCTTTTCAAAGCGTTTTCGCTTTCCTGCTTTTCCTCGCCTACGCGGCCAGCCGGGAAAAGATACTGCTCGCGGCGGTCTTTTATATCCTCTACCTGCTTCTTTTTAACCTCAACCCGCTGATAAGCACGGACGGGTACTGGTGCTGGAAGGACGTGACTGACGCGTACCGGGATGACCGCCGCCTGAAATATTTCCGGAAAGCTTACGACGCGCTTTCGGTCCTGTTTTCCGGGTATCTTCTCTACGTCGCCTATCTCCTGCTGACCACCGTGCTGGGCTATCTCCGCCTGTTCGGCCTGCAAAGGGCGGTCCCGGGCTGGCAGGCGCTGGCGAACGCCTATGTCTTCCTCCTGCTGCTGAAGGGCGTCTCCGGCCGCCTGAAACTGTATTTCCCGCGCAGGGACCTCTCCCCAGTGGAGCACCCCTTCATCCTGCCGCCGGGAACTTAGGCCCGCGTTCCCGCGCGGCGCCGATCCTCCGGCCGGCTTTCGAATCCGCTTTATTATTATTATAATAATAAGAGCCCGCGCGCCTTAGGCGCCGGGGAGCACGCGCATATCGTCAGCGGCTTATAAACTTAGGGGCAATATGAACAAAACAACTCATGGCAATAGCGGCAAAATCGTGCTGCTTTTCGGTTTCATTTTTACCGGGCTGATAACTTTCACCCTGCTCTACCAGTGGGCCAATCCGTCGGGCGGCTGGCTGCGCGGGATAAACAACGCCTGGGTGAACCTGCGTCTGAACTCTCCCGCTTACCTGGCGGTGGTGTTTAAAGATGAAGCGGGCCTTTTCGATTACTCCTACGGCAAACTTATCAATAAGCCCGCCGACCCGCGCATTATCATAGCCGCTATAGACTCCCATACCCTCAATACCCTGGGCTACCCTTTCCCGAGGAAATATTACGGGAAGATGATCGAAAATCTCAACAAGCTGGGCGTTAAAAGCATAGTGATGGATGTGTTTACCATAGACCCGGACAGGGCCGGCCCTGAAAGCGAGAGGCAGTACGTGCAGGCCGTGGAAAAGGCCGGGAACGTTACCAGCATCATAGACTGGGACAGGAATAATAAGACCTACCAGCTTCCGATCAAGGGCCTGGACATAGCGAGCAAATATATCGCTATCCCCAACATGGACAAGACGGTGGGCCAGTCGGACAATGTCGTGAGAAAAGTCTACCTCTTCGACCCGGATACGACTTATAGCGATGTCCCGGGCCTGAAGATAAAGTGTCCCAAGACCGAATGCGGCCCGCTGGGCCTTGCCGGCCTGGCCGCCGTCTCCTATGCCGTTTACCACGGCATGAAACTCAACGAGGTTTACAGCATTTTCGGCGGAGATTCGCTTTCCCTGAATTTCCGCTTTCCGAAAGTTCGCAAGTCCCACCCCGGCTGGGAGAACGACCCCTCTACGACCTATTCCCTGTACCAGCAGATCTCGGTCAAGGATATCCTGGACGGGAAGCTTTCGAAAGAGCAGAAAGAGTCGCTTAAGGGCTCCATGATCCTGGTCGGCGCGACCGCGATAGGCGCCTACGACCATTACCCCTCCCCTTTCCAGGCGAATATGCCGGGCGTAGAGATACACGCCAATACCCTGGATAACATGATCAACGGCGATTTCCTGAAACCGGTGAACGGCCTGCTGTTTTCATTGCTGGTGCTCGCCTCCATCTGGCTCCCGATCTGGCTGATCAGGTATTCCATCTCGGTCATCACCATGGTGGTGGGAGCGGCCTTTGTCCTGCTGCTGGGCCTGGATATTTTACTCCTTAACAGGCAGTATGATTTCGCCTTCGGCTACTACGTGGTCTGTATGGGACTGCCCTTCGTGTTCGTCACGGTCAACAAAGCCCTGGCCGAGGGCCAGGAGAAGAAGTGGATAAAGAACACCTTCGGGCAGTACCTGTCGCCCAAGGTCGTGGACATCATCACCAAGGACCCTTCCAAGCTGTCGCTGGGCGGCGAGAAGCGCGATATGACCGCTTTCTTCCTGGACCTGGCCGGCTTCACGACCATGTCCGAGAAGATGACGCCCGAAGAGCTGACCACCATGCTCAACGAATACCTGTCCGCCTTTACCGAGATCATCCTCAAGCATGACGGCACGGTGGACAAATACATCGGCGACTGTATCGTGGCCTTCTGGAACGCCCCGCTGGACCAGGCCGATCACAAGAAACTCGCCCTGCTGGCGGCCGTGGACTGCCAGGTGGAAATGGGCCGCCTGAACGAGGCGCTGACGCAGTACACGATAAAGCCCGCGGCCCGCGTCGGCGTGAACTCCGGCCCGATGGTCGTCGGCAACATGGGCTCAAAGACCAGGCTTTCCTACACCGTCATGGGCGACGCCGTGAACCTGTCCTCCCGCCTGGAGGGCGCGAACAAGTTCTTCCACTCGAAGATCATGACCAGCGAGGCGACTTTTGCCGAGCTCAAGGACGTCTTCGACTACCGCTACCTCGGAAGCATCCGGGTGGTGGGCAAGGCCATCCCGGTGAGGGTTTACGAACCTTTCGCCCGCAAGGGCGAGGCGGCGCCGGAAATTAAGGCGATGCTGAAAAGCTACGAAGCCGGGATAGAAAAGTTCTACAAGGCCGATTACGCCGGCTCGCTGAAGGACTTCCAGGCCGCGCTGGCGGCCCGTCCTAACGACGGGCCCTCGCAGTTCTACATAGAGCAGGCGGAGCTTTATATCAAGGAGCCGCCCAAGGACTGGGACCAGTCTTTCAACCTTACTTCAAAGGGCTAAATGATAATCTTCTGGCGCCTGCTGCTCTCGCACCTGCTCGCCGACTTCACGCTTCAGTTCGACGTCGTCAACCGGCTGAAGCGGAAGAGCGTGTGGGGGATGCTGCTTCACTGCCTGACCCACTTCGTCGTGTCGGCGGCCCTCACCTGGAATTCCCTGCCGGAGACCTGGTTCACCCTGGGGCCGCTCGCGGTCAGCGGGTGGGGGGCGCTTGGGATAATGCTGGCGGCCCATTTCGCCACCGACGAGCTGCGCGTCTACGGGATGAAGGTCCTTCACTTCAGGGATAATACGCTCAGCTTCCTGGCGGACCAGGTGGTGCATTTCTACGTGCTGTTCATGATCTCTCCAATAGTCATCAACGGCCCCGACCTGCTGCTGGGGGAGAAGTGGGCGGCTATCGCGGCCATGCTGGTGCTGGTCACGCATTTCACCACGGTGCTCGTCTACTTCTTCGAAAAGGATATGTTCGGAAAAGGTTTTCCAAGTTTCGACGAGAAGTATTTCCTTATCTTCGAGCGCCTGGTGCTCTGGGCTTTCTTCTTCGCGGCCGGCTACTGGTGGATCCCTTTCGCCGCGGCCTGGGTCTTCCAGCTTTTCTACCTGAAGCGCAAGCGCATTATCGATCTGTCCAGGGCTAATGTCTGGCTGAGCGTGGCGATCACCGTCCTGCTCGGCCTGTGGACGCGGTTCGCGTATTACGGCTACCTGTGACGGCCGCGGGCGTACTTAAGGAAGGCATGTTCGAAGCTATCGAAAAACTCGGTATAGACGAGGCCGTCTTTACCTTTATAGATGTGGAGACGACGGGGCTTTCCCCGCGCGCCGAGCGCGTCTGCGAGGTGGCCGCCATCAATTTCCGCGGCGCCGAGCGCCTTGGCACGCTGGCGGAGCTCGTTAACCCGGGCAAGCCCATCCCGCCGGAGGTCACGCGCATACACGGCATCACCGATTCCATGGTGAAGGACAGCCCCTCTTTCAGCGGGGTGGCGCCGCGGCTCCTGGCCATGCTGGAAAACTCCGTTATCGTGGCGCATAACGCGGAGTTCGACCTGAAATTCCTGGAGGCGGAGTTCGAGCGCGTCGGGCTCAGGTTCCCGAAGCTGCACGTCGTGGACACCCTGGCCATCGCCAGGAAGAACTGGAAGTTCAAGAGCAACCGCCTCGGCAATATCGCCGCCGAGCTCAATTTCTCCAACGAGGGCTGGCACCGCGCGCTGAGCGACGTTGAGATGACCCGCAAGCTCTTCGAGCATTTTATCTCGGCTTTCAAAAGCGCCGGGATCTCTACCGTCGGCGGCCTGCTGGAGAAGTGCCGGGCGGGGAAAAAACAATTTTAAAATTCTTTCAGGAGGACCGATCAATGAACGTAAAAGTAGGCGGAAACTCTCTCACGATAGAAGATGTGGTCAACGTCGCCCGCTACGGCGCCAAAGTGGAGCTGACCCCGGCGGCGGTGGCCCGCCTCAGGAAATGCAGGGCCATGCTCGAGAAAAAGATCACGGCCCACGAGATCATGTACGGCGTGAACACCGGCATAGGCGAATTTTCCGAGATGGTCCTTACCGACGAGCAGGTGAAGCAGTTCCAGCGCTACCTTATCTATAACCACGCGGCCGGGATCGGCAAGCCGGCCCCTATAGAGCACGTGCGCGCCGCTATGCTGCTCCGCATAGCCGTTCACAGCCGGGGGCATTCGGGCTGCCGGCCGGAAATAACCCAGACCTACGTGGCGATGCTGAACAAAGGCGTCACGCCGGTCGTCTGCGAGAAGGGCAGCGTCGGCGCCTGCGGCGACCTGGCCCCGATGAGCCAGCTTGCCCTGTCGCTTATGGGCGAAGGCGAAAGCTTTTACGCCGGCAAGCGCATGACCACCAAGTCGGCCATGAACAAGGCCGGCATCCCCATCCCCGGGCTGGAGGCGCGCGACGGCCTGGCCGCTATAAACGGCTCCAACCTTCTTACCGGCATGGGCTGCCTTGAAATTTACGACGCCGAGCGCTGGGTCAAGCAGGCCGAAATAACCGCGGCGATGTCCCTCGAGGCGCTTATGGCCAATATGAAGCCGTACGATACCCGCCTTCACGAACTGAGGGGCTTCAAGGGCGCGATAACCTCCGCCGCGAACATCCGCTCCGTAGTGGCCGGGTCCGACCTGGTCACCGGCAAGATGAAGGTGAAAGTGCAGGACGCTTATTCCATGCGCTCCACGCCGCAGGTCATAGGCGCTTTCAGGGACCACCTCGCTTTCGCCAGGACGCAGTTCGAAATAGAGATCAACGGCGTCGCCGACAATCCTATTTTCCTGCCGGACAGCGACACGGTCCTGACCGGCGCGAATTTCCAGGGCACGCCGGTGAGCATGCCCCTCGATATGGTCGGCGCCGGCGTTACGATGGTCAGCGTGCTTTCCGAAAGGCGCCTGAACCGCCTTCTGAACCCCGCCCTCAGCGTCGGGCTCCCCGCTTTCCTGACCAAGGGCGCCGGGATGTTCTCGGGCCTGATGCTCAGCCAGTATACCGCGGACATGCTTATCGTAGAGCAGCGGATCTTGAGCGCGCCCTCCTGCATCCAGTCCATCCCCGCGGCCGCCGACCAGGAAGACTTCGTCAGCATGGGCATGAACGCGGCGCTCAAGACCAGGCAGATAATGGATAATGCCAACAGCGTCCTGGCCATCGAGATGATAGCAGCCGCGCAGGCCGTGGATTTCAGGCACTTCTGCGTCGGCAAAGGCACCCGCGCCGCCCATACCGCCATCCGCAAGGTGGTCAAGCACCTGGACGTGGACCGCCCTCTTTTCATAGACCATAACGCGATGACCGAGGCCGTAAGGAAGTGCGTGGTCCTGGACGCCGTCCATAAAGAGATAGGCGAGCTTAAAAACTCCTGGTAGGCCCGCATCGGAGGATATGAATATGGCAACAGCGAATACTAATATACGCGCGCCGAGGGGCAATAAGATCTCGTGCAAGGGCTGGCAGCAGGAAGCGGCCCTGCGCATGCTGATGAACAACCTGGATCCCGAGGTCGCCGAGCGGCCCGAGGACCTGATAGTTTACGGCGGGCGGGGGAAGGCCGCCCGCAACTGGGACTGCTATTACGCTATCGTGAACTCGCTGCGAAAGCTAGAGAACGACGAGACGCTTCTGGTGCAGTCGGGCAAGCCCGTCGGGGTTCTGCGCACGCACGAGCATTCCCCGCGCGTGATCATCGCCAACTCCAACTTGGTCGGGAACTGGGCCAACTGGGAAACTTTCGACGAGCTGGAGAAGAAAGGCCTGATGATGTACGGCCAGATGACGGCCGGCTCCTGGATCTATATCGGCACGCAGGGCATCCTGCAGGGCACTTACGAAACTTTCGCGGCCTGCGCGCGGAAGCATTTCAAGAGCGACCTGACGGGGAAGCTGACCGTGACCGGCGGGCTCGGCGGGATGGGCGGCGCCCAGCCCCTGGCCGTGACCATGAACGGCGGCGTGGCGATAATCATAGAGGCTGACGAGACGCGCATACAGAAGCGCCTGGACACGGCCTACGTGGACATCATGTGCCGCGACCTCGACGAGGCGCTGGCCATGGCGGAGAAAGCCATGAAGGCGAAGCAGGCCCTTTCCATCGGCCTGCTGGGCAACTGCGCCGAGGTCCTGCCGGAGATGGCGCGCCGCGGCGTCAAGATAGACGTGCTGACCGACCAGACTTCGGCGCATGACCCGCTGAAAGGCTATATCCCCAGGGGCTACAGCGTAAAAGAGGCGGACGCGCTGCGCCGCAAAGACCCGGTAAAGTATCTCAAGCTTTCAATGGAGTCCATAGCCATTCACGTCGAGGCTATGCTGAAACTGCAGAAGGCCGGCGCCGTGACTTTCGACTACGGCAATAATATCCGGACGATGGCTTTCAAGCACGGCGTCAAGAAGGCTTACGACTTTCCCGGCTTCGTCCCCGCCTATATCCGCGACCTGTTCTGCGAAGGGAAAGGGCCTTTCCGCTGGGCGGCGCTTTCGGGTGACCCCAAGGATATCGCGGTAACGGACAAACTGGTCCTCGAGCTCTTCCCGAAGGACGAGCATTTGCGCCGCTGGATGGATATGGCCACGAAAAAAGTCAGGTTCCAGGGCCTCCCTTCGCGCATCTGCTGGCTGGGTTACGGAGAGCGGCACCTGATGGGCCTGCGGATAAACGACCTTGTAAAGAAAGGCAAGATCTCGGCCCCCGTAGTGATAGGCCGCGACCATCTTGATTCCGGCTCCGTCGCCAGCCCTTTCCGCGAAACCGAATCGATGAAGGACGGCTCCGACGCTATCGCCGACTGGCCTATCCTTAACGCCCTGATAAACACCGCGTCCGGCGCGAGCTGGGTCTCTTTCCACCACGGCGGCGGGGTGGGCATGGGCTATTCGCTGCACGCCGGGCAGGTGACCGTGGCGGACGGGACCAAAGAAATGGCTTCGCGCCTCGAGCGCGTGCTCACCAATGACCCAGCGATGGGCGTGCTTCGCCACGCCGACGCGGGCTATAAGATCGCTTCGGACTTCGCCAAAAAGAAAGGCGTCAAGATCCCGATGATTAAATAAATAACGGAGGAAATAATTATGGCTTCAGACTTTAGTTTTGACGTGGTTTCAAAAGTGGAGTACACCGTGGTGGACGAGGCTATCGCCATCGCCATGAAGGAGATCGTCAACCGCTACGACTTCAAGGGCTCCAACTCCGAGATCAACTTCGACAAAAAGGCAAATACCATAATGCTGCAGTCCAGCGACGCTTACAAGGTCAAGGCGCTTTACGACGTGCTCCTGATGAAGATCTCCAAGCGCGGCCTGCCGGTAAAGAATTTCGAAGGCCAGAAAGTCGAGAGCGCCCTCGGCGGCACGGCCAAGCAGGCGGTAAAAGTGCAGCAGGGCATCCCCCAGGAGAAAGCCAAGGAAATAATCAGGGCGATCAAGGACAATAAACTGAAGGCCAATACCGCCATCCAGGGCGATACCCTGCGCGTCACCTCCAAGTCGAAGGACGAACTGCAGGCCGTGATGACCCTCCTGCGCGGCGGCGACTACGGGATAACCCTGCAGTTCGAGAATTTCAGATAAGGATCTAATGTCCACACTTTTCACTAATATCAAGCAGCTCCTGACCTTTGCAGGGGATAAAGCTCCGCGCGCTGGCGAAGCAATGCGCGAAACAGGGCTGGTCAAGGACGCCGCCGTGCTGGTTGACAGCGGGATCGTGGTCGCCGCCGGGACCTGGACCGAGGTGTCCCACCACCGGATGGCGAAAAAAGCCAGGAAGATAGAGGTGAACGGCGTCTGCCTGCCGGGTTTCGTGGACAGCCATACGCACGCGGTTTTCGCCGAGCCGCGCCTGAAGGATTTCTCGATGCGGACCGCCGGGGCCACTTACCAGGAGATAAAAGCGGCCGGCGGGGGGATAGTTTCAAGCATAGGCGCAGTGCGCAAACAGCCGCAGCGGGCCATGGCCGAGCAGCTTGCGATGCGCGCGACCGGCTTCCTCGAATGCGGGACTACCACCGCGGAAGTCAAGAGCGGCTACGGCCTGAACCTGGATTCCGAACTCAAAATATTGCGGGCCGTGCGCGAGGCGCAGAAGCTTACCCCGCTCGAGATGGTTCCCACGCTTCTGGCCGCCCACGGGGTTCCGCCGGAGTTCAACGGGGAAACGCAGAAGTACCTCGATTACGTGACTGCCGAGATCCTGCCCAAGGTCGCGGCCGAAAACCTGGCCGTCTTCGCCGATATTTTTTGCGAGAAGGGCTATTTCACCCCCGAGCAGACCACCGCTTACCTGAAGGAAGCTTCCCGCCTCGGCCTGAAACCGAAGGTCCACTCCGAGCAGCTTACCAACTACGGCGGGACGCGCGCCGGGATAGCTGCCGGCGCCATAAGCGCCGATCACGCCGACTATGTCCACGCCGAGGACATAGCCGCGATGCGCGCGGCGGGAACCATAGCCTCGCTCCTCCCGGCTTCCAACTATTACCTCGGCCTGGCCAAATATCCGCCGGCGCGCGAGCTTATCGCCGCCGGGGTCCCGGTGGCGCTGGCTACGGACTTCAATCCGGGAACCTGCCCCTGCTGGAACATGCAGTTCGTGCTCTCCGCGGCCTGCACCCATTGCGGCATGACGCCGGAGGAAGCACTTTGCGCCGCTACGGTGAACGGGGCCTGGGCCCTGGGTATCGGCGACAGGGTGGGAAGCGTCGTCCCCGGCATGCAGGCCGACCTGGCTTTCTTCGAAGCCGACGACTACCGCGAGCTTTGCTATTACTTCGGCGCGAACCAGTGCGTACTGACGGTCAAAAAAGGAAGCGTTGTTTACAGCCGAAACAGCTGACGGTCTCCCGACGAGTTCCCGCGGCATTATTATGAAAATTATCCTGTTCGATATCGACGGCACGCTTATCAAGGCCGGGGGCGCCGGGGCGCGGGCCCTGAACTACGCAGTAGAGGCTATGACCGGCCATCCCGAGGCCTGCAAGTCCGTCCAGCTGCAGGGCGCCACGGACAAAGCCAACTTTGAGAACGCTTTCAAGGCAGGCGCCGGCCGCAAGCCGACCGCTAAACAATTAGCCGCCCTTACGCAGAAATACGTCGACCGCCTCCCGCTAGAAGTTCTTGCTTCCGTTAAGGCCAAAAAGTATTTTAAGGTGAAAGGCGTGGAAAAGTTCCTGGTAAAGCTGTCGGGCCGCAAAGACGTGCTGGTCGGTCTCGGTACCGGCAATTTGAAGGATGGCGCTTTCATAAAGCTCGAGCCGTCGGGGCTGCTGAAGCATTTCGCCTTCGGCGGCTACGGCTGCGATTCGCACCACAGGAGCGAAGTCCTGCAAAAAGCCGTCGAGCGGGCCGCTAAGATCGCTAAAGCGGAAGTAAAACAAAGGGAGGTCTTCGTGATAGGGGACACCCACCGCGACGTCGAGGCCGCGAAGGAAGCGGGCTACCACAGCGGCGCGGTGCTTGACGGCTTCGGGGATCCGCGCCTGCTGATGCGCTCGAACCCGGAGCTGATGGCGAAGGATTTTTCCGACATGAAGCCCTGGCTGATCTGGCTGGGCCTGGAAAAAGACCCGAAAGGCGTGAGCCGCGGGACCTATATCTGCCCGGACTCGCCCATCGAGCACGCGCATTACGGGCGGACCGGGACCGACCTGAGAGATATAGAAGCCGGCATGAAGCGGCTGAGGGAAGCTAAAAAGAAGATCACAGGCTGAATTAAAATGGATATAAAAAACACGCTCACCTACGGCGACATAGCGGAGATCCCGGCTTTGCTCGAAAAATTCTCGGCCCGCTCCGGAGAGCTGAAGAAGCTCGCTCTCCGTTCAAAAGACAAAGCCGTCTACCTCGTCGGGCGCGGCTCCTCCGGCACGGCCACCCTCTTCGCAAAGTATATCTGGGAAGCTTATTCCGGAACTATAACCAATTTCATCCACCCGCATTCTATTTTCGAGGCCAGGAAACCGCTTAATTTCAAAGGCCAGTCCGTCTGGGCTTTCTCGCAGTCCGGCCGCAGCCAGGACATAACCGCCTGCCTTGAGAAGCTGGTAAAGTGGGGGGCGAAAGGCGTCGCCGTTACCAATGAGGCCGACATTAAGAATAATCCCCTGGCCCGCCTGGCCGGGCGCCATATACTCCTTTCTAATTCAAAAGAAGTTCCTGTCGCCGCTACCAAGAGCTTCGAACTCCAGCTCTGGGCCGTGCTCTGGACGGCGCAGACCTGGAGCCGCTGCTTCTCGCCGAAGGATTTTAAAGATACTGTCGCCGCCGCCAGCGCGGCCATTTCGGACAATTACGGCGGGGAAGAACTGCTGAAGAGGATAAAAAAAGCCCCTATGCTTGGCTTCGTCGGGCGCGGGCCTTATAATGCCGTCGCCGAAGACTCCGCTCTCAAGTTCAGGGAGATGGCCAAATCCCACGCGCTGGGCTATTCCGCCGCCGAGTTCCTGCACGGCCCGGTAGGCGCCTATACGGCCAAAGACCTTGTTTTCCTGTTCACTCCCTCCGACAAACTGCCGGAGGATATCCTTAAGGTCAAGAAAGCGCTGGACGAGCGTGGGACGCCCTATGAAGTTGTGCGCCCCGGCAAACTCAAGTTCCCTTTCAACTGTATCCCCGTAGATATCCGCATGAAAACGCTCGCCCTGCGCCTCGCCCTTTCAAAAGGCCTGAACCCCGATAATCCAAAGGGTCTTAATAAAGTAACTCAGACCTTTTAAAACCAAAGGACCTACTAAAGGCTGGTCCAAAAGATATCCTGCTTCAGGTCCTTTCGGCTCATTCAGCCGTTCCTTGTTTTTGATTGAATATCCTTAATGAAAACTTCAAATGCCGCTCTGATCGCGGCTCTCCTCACTTTAACTACCTCCGCTTTCGCTTTTGACCTGCCCGGCCTTAATAACGCTTCGGGCGTGGTCTCGCTGCCGCCGGCAAGCCTGCCGCGCATAGACGGTTCCGAGATCTCCGGCTCGGCGGAGGCCGCGGCTGAAGCGGACTTGGAAGCGCTGCGCGCGGAAGCCGCCGCCTACCCTGATAGATTTATAGACGAACATACTCCGGAGGAAGTCGGCCTTGTGTTCGGCCTGTCCGACGAGTCCCGCTACGTCATCGACAGCGCCAAGGCGAAGCAGGCTTTAGTGCGCGTTAAGATAGACCTGGGAGCGCAGCGGCTGAGCGTAGAGGCGCCCAAGTTCAGCAAGGTTTTCAAGATCTCCTCCGGCCTCGCGCCCAAGTTCGCCACGCCCGGCAGCGGCAGATGCTTCGCCCCGGATTTTATACAGGCGATGCATTACTCGACTCTTTACAATAACGCGCCTATGCCTAATTCGGTCTTTTTTAACGGCAACATAGCGCTGCACGGCACCGAAGCCGAATGGCTGTTGGGCAAGCCCGCCTCGCACGGCTGTATAAGGCTGTCCAAAGCGGATTCAAAGACGCTTTATGACGTGGTCAAGGCGAACGGCAAGGCCAATACAAGCGTCTGCGTAGAAGGGAAAACGCCTTTAAAGTGAAGCTTGCTCCAATTGAAAAAGCCCGCGCTGCTTGCGCGGGCTTTTTTATTTGCCTCGGGAGAGGCTAGAACTTCTTCCAGAGCTTCGCCGCCAGCTCCAGCGATTTGGCGGAGACTTCTTCCTCGTCGATATCCAGCTTAAGCTTCTTGCCTTCCATCAGCACCCGGCCGGCGGCGATGGTGGTGTCCACCGCGCTCTGGCTGATGCCGAAGATAAGGTGCCCGGCGAAGTTGGAGGCGTCCATCGGCGTGGGGGGAAGATAATCTATTATCGCGAGGTCGGCGGCGAAGCCCTCCCTCAGTTCGCCCAGGTTTTTGAAGGAGCGGTTGGCTATTTTTGCGTTGTTTACAAGCAGCGCATTTGCCGTTTCCATGAAGCCCTGCGACGGGTCCCGTTTCAAGTGCTGCAGCCAAAGCGCGGCGCGCAGCTCTTCCATCATGTTCATGGTCATCGCGTCGGTACCGAGTCCGACCAGTATTCCTTTGGCGGCCATTGCGGTGATATCCGCGATACCGACGGCGTTATTAGCGTTGGATTGGGGATTGTGCACTACGGCCGTGCCTGTTTCCTTCAGGGCTTCCATCTCGGCTTCGTTTATATGCACGCAGTGGGCCGCTATGGACCTGCGGCCGAGGATGCCGAAGTCGCGGAGGCGCTCTACCACGCGCAGCTTATGGTGCGATTCGCATTGGAGCTGGTCCGCCTGGGACTCAGCGGTGTGTATATGGAAGCCGGCGCCGAGCTTGTGGCCGCGGTAGGCCGCCTCTTCGAGGGTCTCGTCCGAGATAGTGAAGGAGGCGTGCAGGCCGAACAAGCCCGCTATGGTATTGTCGTCCTTTTCCTGGGCCGCGGCGATGAAGGCGGCGTTCTCCTCTATGCCCTGTTTCGCTTTTTCCTTTCCGTCGCGGTCGGAGACCTCGTAGCAGAGCGAAGCGCGCAGGCCGGTCTCCCGCACGGCTTTTTCCACCGCGGCCAGGGAGCCGGTGATGGCAAAAGGGCTGGCATGGTGGTCGATGATGGTGGTTGTGCCTTTGCGGACGGCGTTTATAAGCGGTATCACCGCGCTGTAATAGGAATCGGCATTGGTCAGCTGCTTGTCCAGCTTCCACCAGAGGTTGTTCAGTATCTCGACGAAGTTCCTGGACGGCGCCGCCTTGCCCAGGCCGCGGGCGAAGGTGCTGTAGAAATGCATATGGGCGTTTATGAAGCCTGGCATGACCAGCTTGCCTGAAGCGTCTATCACTTTTGAGTACTTGCCCTTGAAGTTTTTCTGCGGGGCGATCTTCTTGATCAACCCGTCCTCTATCAGGAGGGCGTGGCCGGCCAGGACTTTGTTCTTTTCGCCGAGCGTGGCGATGGTTCCGTTTTTAATTAGTATCGTTTTTTTCATGGTTAATCCGGGCAAACTTTGAGCTCGGCCGGGGTGCGTTTCCTCATCTTGAGCGCCCCGGAGAAGCATTTCTTCACGCAGAGAGAGCAGCCTATGCACTTAGAGGCGTCGAACTTCGGGACCTTGTTCCCGTCCAGCTTGACGGCCAGGTAGCCGCAGCGCTCGCAGTTCCCGCAGTGCCGGCAGAGGTCAGCGTCGACGCCGGGAATATTTTTCACCGGGGTAAGGTCGGGGAAGTTGGTTATCGGGCCCGGCAGCGCGCAGCCTATGAACTCGCCCACCGATTTGAAACCTTTTTCCTCCAGCATGTGGCTGAGGCCCCAGTTAAGCTCGTCTATCACGCCGAAGCCGTATTTCATGACCACGGTGCAGAACTGCACGGACTTAGCGCCCAGGGCCAGGAAATTGGCCGCGGCTTTATAATCCATCGGCCCGCCATTGCCGGAGATCGGCACGCCCAGGTTAACGGCTTTGGCGATGGTGAGATTGCTTATAGGCGCCACGCCTTCGCCGCTCATGCCGACCACCATGCCTTCGTCCCAGCGCCCTTTCCCTGACATGCGCTTGCGGAAAGAGAGAGCCGGGAAGGAGTTTGCCAAGGTTATGCCCGCTTTCTTGTGCGGATATTTAGCGTAGACCTGCTTTATCGCATTCACAACCTGCCAGATAGCGGTCACGGCGCCGGTCAGCTTGAAGAGTTTCGGAACTTCGGGATTGGAAACTTCCATCACCCAGTCTATGATCTTCGCGGCCAGTTCCGGGTCCTGGGAGACTATATCGCCCTTGGTCCCGTCTCCGCCCTGCGGGCAGGAGAGGGAATATTCTATGGCCATCGCGCCGGCTTTTTCCAGCTTAAGAGTATTGGCCTGCCATATTTTTTTGTCCGCCTCGTCGTCGCCCGTCACGGGCCCGCCGGTGGAGGCGGCGGTAAGGCGGTCGGGGTATTCTTTCACCAGCCGAGCGACTTCGGCGCAGACCCGGTTCAGAGGGTGGCCGGATACATTGTCGGAGTTCCCGTAGGTGTTCTCGGTGAAGGTCACCATATACTCCGAAGGGATATGTATGTGTAACCCGTCGAAAGCGGTCTTCATGACCACGCCGGGCCAGCCTGCTTCGTAAGCGCGCTTCACCTGGTCGTAACCGTCGGAGTGGGGGGAGGCGGAGATGATGAACGGGGAGATCAGCTTGCGTCCGAAGAAGTCCGTCTCGAGCGGAACCGGCAGCATGTCCCGCCCGGCCAGCAGGACGGTGCTCTTCAGGTTGTTGGGAATTATAGGGGCCTTTTTACCCTGGATGAATGCGTGGACTTCCATCGCGGCGTTCTTGCCGGAGGCGGCGCCTTCAACCACGGTGGCCGCGCCGTTCCGGCAGTCGCCGGCCAGGAAAACGCCTTTCTGCTTTTTATCCTCGAAAACCGGCAGGTTCTTGATCGCCAGCACTACAAAAGCCAGGTCGGTGCGGGCCTGTTCCGTCCCTGCAATGTCCTTCGCTTTATCGTCGAGGCGGACTATCTTTATGCCTTTACCGCCTTTAAGTATGGCGGTGATGCGGCTCTTCGCGTTGATATTGATGCCGGCCTTGAGGATGTCGCGCAGTTCATGCTCGGGCAGCTGTATGTCGCCTATATTCTTCCTGGTGAAGATCTCGGCTTTGGCCGCGCCGAGCTCCAGCGCTTTCATCGCGCAGTCGGCCGCCACCGCGCCGCCGCCTATTACGGCCACGTTCTTCCCTTTCACTTTATACTTTTTAAAATTGCGCAAATATTCCAGGCCTTCCACGCCGAGGGCCTCGTTCTCTATGCCGAGCTTGAGCTGCTTTTCCACTCCGGCCGTGACGATGACCGCGTCGTACTTTTTCAGCAGCGAAGCGGGGTCTTTTATCGCCGAGCCTGTTTTTATGGAGATGTCCCCGAGGGTTTTTACGAATTCTATCTCCGTGCGCAGAACTTCCTTCGGGAAGCGCTTCTCGGGGATCAAATTGCAGGCGCCGCCGGCCTTTTTGTCTTTTTCAAAAATATCGATACTGTAGCCGAGCTGGGCGAGCGTTCCCGCCGCGGCGAAGCCCGCCGGGCCTGCTCCGACCACGGCGACTTTCTTCCCGTTGAGCTTTGCTTTTTTGAACAGCGGCATCACGCCCAGTTCTTTCGCCTTCTGCACCACGGCGGCCTGCACGGCGGGTATTTCTATCGGTTTATCGAAGAGCTTGCGGGAGCAGGCCTTCACGCAGAACCAGTCGGGGCAGACCGCGCCGCAGACGCCGCCGAAAGTGTTGTGCCCCATGATAAGGGCGGCTGACCTTTTGAAATCGGAATTTTCCATCTGCCTCACGGCCATGATGAAGTCGGCGGGGGAACAGTCGGCCGGGCAGGCCGTCTTGCAGGGTTTCTCTTCGCAGTAAAGGCAGCGCTCCGCCTCGGTCTTGAGCTGCGCGTCGGTGAGGAAGTTTATTTTATTTTTCATGGTGCACCTTTCCGAAGATATTAGATTTTATAAATTTAACGGCTCTTGTGGCGGAATTTAGCGTTGAGGCGGAAATGTTCGCTGTCGAAGAAGAAGCGCGAATAGACCAGGAAACGGAAGCGGCCGCGGAGCAGCTCTTTGTCCGGCTTCGGCGACAGCTCCTTGATCTCCGAATCGGCCGGCAGCGCGAGTATGTGGCAGCGGTGCCCGGGCAGGTTGCAGGGTTCGTCCAGGCGGAAGTCCAGGAGTTCTCCCTGTCTTTCCTTCCAGAGCCCCTCCATGTTCAGCTGCACTTCGACGGGGCCAAGCGCCAGGTGCTTCAGCGGCGCGGCGTAATTTACCGCGGCCAGGTATCTCCCGTACTCGGACTGTGTCCTTGCGAATTCGCATTTCAGGACGTTCCCGTTCGCGTCGGTGAAGTTGGACAGGGGCAGCGACGGGAGGAAAATATTGGTTTTCCTGGCGGCCCGCAGATTGTGTCCGTTGAAGAACATCCAGGTCCTGACCGCTTTGGGCCCGGCATCTTTTTCAAAGATATAGACGGTGGAAGAGGCGGAGCCGCAGTTATTGCACGCGGAGAAAAGGTTTTCCAGCAGGGCCTGTTTCCCCCTGGAGAAATTCAGCTCCAGGCACTCCACCGGCAGGTCCTCGAAGGATGAGCGGAATTCCACGCTCCCTTCCACCAGCGCCGCCAGTTCCTCGTTGCTCTTGAAATGCAGTTCCGGGGCCAGGTTGCGCGCTATTTCAAGGTGCCTGAGCGCCTCTTTCCTGTCCCCACGCAGTGAGTAAAGCGTGTTAAGGCGGTAATAAGTATTCGCCATCGCGTCATGCTTTCCGGCGCCTATAAATTTCCTGAGCTCCACGCAGGCGGTCTTATAGTCCTTCCTCAGGATAGCCAGTTCGGCCAGGAGGAAGATGAAAAAATCGTTCTGCTCGGGAAGGCCGGCCGCTTCTTTCATGGCTTCTTCGGCTTTGTCCAGTTTCCCCAGCTCGAGCAGGCCCTGAGCAAGCGCGAACCTGAGCATGACGTTCTCCGGGTGGCGCTTTATCGCGGCGCGGGTGATCTCCATGGATTTTTCATGCTTTCCCAGCCAGGCGTGCGAGAAGGCGTCCACGAACCAGCCGAAAAGCCCGGCGCCCGGGACGGCCCTGGCGATGCGGTCGGCGTATTCCCTGGCTTTGGCGTAGTCGTTCGTGGTCATCCTGGCGCGGGCGCAGATGGCGAGGGCGCAGGGGTCTTCGCGGCCGTCCCGCAGGTAGGTCTCCATCGTCTTGAGCCAGTTCCTGGAGCCGTCGAGGTATTCGGCAAGCAGCCCGGCCCGCAGGCGGGTGTCCTGGTCCGGCGCCGCCTTCGCCAGCCGGGCCATCCTCGGCGCGGCTTTGTTCACGGCCGACTGCATCCCCATATGGTATGACAGCACGATCAGCAGATAGTTCGCGTCGACCGACCAGGGGTCCAGTTTCAGGGCCTTAAGCAAGTGGCCGTAGGCCTTGGGGACGGAGAAATCCGAAAAGTAGACGCGCCTGGCTTCTTCCAGGAGCTGCGCGGCTTCCTTCTTGTCGGCCGCTGAGACCTGCGGCGGCTTTTCCTCGGCCGAGGCCGGCGCCGTCACCCGCTCATCGGGGTTCAACAGGCCCTTTATACCGTCGAGTATCTGGGTTTTCAGCCCTTTCGGCCTGGCGGCCAGGCGTATCGCGTCGGCCAGCTCGCGCGCGTCCCCGTAGCGGCGCGCGGGATCCTTTTCCAGGCATTTCATAGTGACGACGCTCAGCGCGGCGGAGAGCTCTTTGTTGCGCTTCGACGGCGGCGGGCATTTCCCCTGCGTAACCGCCTTTATGAAAGCGGCGGTATTGTCCGTTTCGAAAGGGTGGGTCAGCGTCAGTAGCTCGTATAAGACCGTGCCGAGCGCGTAGATGTCGGCGGCGGGGCCGCCCTCCGCGCTGGCGAACATCTCCGGAGCCATATATCTCAAGGTTCCAAGCCTGGGCTGCCCCGTGGTTATGTCTCCCGAGTCGGTCATCTTGGCCAGGCCGAAGTCCGCGAGTTTGGGCGGGCCGACCCTGGAGAGGAGTATGTTGGACGGTTTTATGTCGCGGTGCAATATCCCCAGGGAATGCGCCTCGAAAAGGGCGTCGGCCACGCCGGCGATAAGCGCGGCGGCGTGGTTCTCGTAATCCCCGTCGGCCAGCGGGGAGGCGGACAGCGGCCGCAGGAAATAGGGAAGGTCCTCGTCGCCGGGGGCGGGCGGCTGCAGGTAGCCGTACCTCTTCAGTTCCTCGAGATCGGCCGAGTTCTTTATCGTCCGGGCCAGGTCCAGGAAAGAGGCCAGCGGTTTGCCGTCGACGAATTCCATTGCGAAGTAGGGCAGGCCGGAGTGCTCGCCGTAGGAATAGATCTTTATGATGCCCGGATGTCCGCACCTGGCGATGGCGGCCGCCTCGCGGAGGAATCTTTTTTTATTGGTTTCCGTAGCCTGCTCCGGGAGTAGCATCTTGATGGCCGCGTCCCGCTTCAGCGTCTTGTCATAGGCCTTGTAAACCACACCCATGCCGCCGCGGCCGAGTTCCCCGGTGATCTTGTGCCCGCTTATTTCGGCGCCGTTTTCCATCATTTGCAAGCCCGAACCGACAATTTGATTTTACTATAATATAATTCAGGAGACTATTATGAAACAGAAGACCCTTTTGATAAAGAACGCGCTGGTGCTGGCCACCATGGATGGGGCAGGCCGGGAGATGAACGGCGGCGAGGTCTATATCGAGGGGCCCGAAATAAAGAAAGTCGGCAGGAACCTTAAAGTAAAAGCCGACACTGTCATTGACGCTAAAGGGTGCGTAGTCCTGCCCGGCTTCGTGAACACCCACCACCATCTTTACCAGACACTCACCCGCAACCTCCCCAAGGTGCAGGACGCCAAGCTTTTCGACTGGCTTATTTACCTCTATGATATCTGGAAGCACGTAAATCCCGAGGCGATATACGCCAGCACCCAGGTGGGCCTCGGCGAGCTGCTCCTGACCGGCTGCACCACCAGCTCCGACCATCTTTATCTTTTTCCGAAGCAGAACAGCGGCTTCTTCATAGACACCCAGATAGAGGCTGCCCGCGAGCTCGGCATGCGCTTCCACGCCACCCGCGGCTCCATGTCCCGCGGCCGCTCCAAAGGCGGGCTCCCGCCGGACAGCGTGGTGCAGGCGGAAGACTTTATCATGAAGGACTGCGAACGGCTGGTCCATAAATTCCACGACGCGGAAAAGTTCGCGATGACGCGGGTGGCGCTTGCGCCCTGCTCGCCTTTCTCCGTAACGACAGAGCTTCTTAAGCTTACCGCCGTGATGGCCAAGAAATGGGGCGTGCGGATGCATACCCATCTCGCGGAAACTATAGACGAAGAAGCTTTCTGCAAAAAACTTTTCAAAATGCGCCCGCTGGAATATATGGAGTCCGTCGGTTGGGTCTCCGAAGGCAATGCCTGGTTCGCCCACTGTGTCTACATTAACGAGGCGGAAGCCAAAAAGATGGGGAAGACCCGTACCGGCGTGGCCCATTGCCCCTGCTCGAATTTGCGCCTGGGTTCCGGGATAGCGCCCATAAGGATGTTCCTGAATCATAAGGTCCCGGTGGGCCTGGCCGTGGACGGCTCGGCTTCCAACGATTCCTCGGACATGCTCGGCGAGATCCGCCAGGCCATGCTTGTTCAGCGCGTAAAAGCGGGCGTAGAAGCCATGCCCGCGCGCGACGCTTTTAAGCTGGCGACGCACGGCGGGGCTTTCGTGCTTGGCCGCGCCGATATCGGCTCTATCGAGCCAGGTAAAGCCGCGGATATCGCCATCTTCGACGTGAGCGGCCTGGATTTCGCCGGGTCGAAGTCGGACCCGCTGGCTTCGCTTCTTTTCTGCGGTGCCTCGCACCGGACAAAATACACCATAGTCAACGGCAAGGTAGTGGTCAGGAACGGCCGCCTTGTAAATGTGGATGAATTCAAGCTGGCCGAGCGCGCGAATAAAGCCGCGGCTTCTCTTTACAGGAAAGCCGGCTGTTAGAGCTCTGAGGGGGGGAGATGAAGAAAAACAAGATCAAGAGGATCGCCATAAATACCGGCGGCGGGGACGCGCCGGGTTTGAACGCCGTGATAAGGGCGGTGGTGGTCTCCGCCCTTAACAAGGGCTACGAATGCTTCGGGATAAGGGACGGCTATAACGGGCTCATGAAGCCCGAGGACTATCCCGAGGGCGGCCTTATCCCGCTTACCCGCCACAGCGTACGCGGTATAACCCACCTGGGCGGCACGATACTGGGCACTACCAACAAGGGGAACCCCACCAAATACCCGACGATGGGCCCGGACGGTAAAATGTATGAAAAAGACCGCAGCGACGAACTGGTGGCGGCTTTTAAAAAGAACGGCCTGGACGCGCTGGTGGCGCTGGGCGGGGACGGCTCGCTCGGCATCGCGAATGTCCTGGCCGAAAAAGGCATACGCGCAATAGGCGTCCCCAAGACCATCGACAATGACCTGGACAAGACCGTTATAACTTTCGGTTTCGATACCGCAGTTTCTTTCGCCACCGAATGCCTGGACCGGCTGCACTCCACCGCCGACGCTCACCGCCGGGTGATGGTCGTCGAGGTGATGGGCCGCTATGCCGGCTGGATAGCGCTCAACGCCGGGGTTTCCGGCAATGCCGACGCTATACTTATCCCGGAGATACCCTACGATATAAATAAAGTAGCCGCGGCTCTTAAAGAAAGGCCAAAGCGCGGGAAGCATTACGCCATCGTCGTAGTGGCCGAGGGCGCCAAGCCCAAGGGCGGCGCGGTTTCCGTGGTCAGCAAAGAACTTGGCCGCGCGGAAAAGCTTGGCGGCGCCGGCGAGCGCGTCGCTAAAGAGCTAGAGCCGCTTGTCGGCAAGGAATGCCGCACCGTGGTTCTGGGCCATCTCCTGCGCGGCGGCAGCCCTACGACTTTCGACCGCCTTATCTCGCTGCGCTTCGGCGCGGCTGCGGTGCGCGCCCTCGAAGAGGGTTATTCCGGAGTGATGGTGGCGCTCGACCCGCCGGTAGTGCGCTATGTGCCGCTGAAAGAGGCCACCAGCCGGATGAAAGTGGTCCCGCTCGACTGCGATACGATAGTGACGGCTCGCGACCTGGGCATCACTTTTGGAGACTAAATGATCTCAGCCATCATATTAGCGGCGGGAGGATCGGACAGGATGGGGCGGCCCAAGGCCATACTCCAATGGAGGGGCAAGCCCTTCATAGAGCATGTATGTTCTTCCCTGCGGAGCGCCGGGGTGGAAGACCTTGTGGCGGTTCTTGGGAGCGCCTCGAAAGAGATACTGTCCGCCTGGACACCGACGGGAGAGAAGGTCGCGGTTAATCTCAAGCCGGAGCATGGTCAGCTTTCTTCCCTGCGGGTCGGATTAGGAGAGGTTTCGGAGTTCTCTGAAGCGTTCCTGGTTTGCCTCGCCGACCAGCCGACCATAGATCCCGACACTTATAAAAAGGTCATAGACTGCTGGCTTTTAAATAAAGACTCGATAGTCATACCCCGGACTTTCCGAGCTTCGGATTCGCGCCTTAAGCGCGGCCATCCCATCATCATCCCGGCGGCGCACCGGCAGCTCTGCTTCGAGGGGCCTTTGGACAAAGGTCTGCACTGGGTGACGCATCATCCTTCCGTAAAGATCCTCGATCTTGAAGTAAAAGACCCCGAAATAATCCGCGACTTCGATACCCCGGAAGATTACGAGGCGCTTGTAAAGGCCGGCTGATGTTCCCGGTAATAGTACTCCTGGCCGTTTTCCTCCTCATCGCCGTGCGGCAGGTGGGAAGCTTCCGCTTCGAGATCTGGCAGGCGATGTGCGCCGGCGCGGTCGCCGTGCTTCTTTCCGGAGGGATAAAGCCGGCTGCCGCCCTGGCCGCGATCGATCCGGACGTGATGCTTTTCCTGTTCGGGATGTTCGCCGCCGGGCAGGTCTTCGAACTGAGCGGCTGGCTGGCGCATGCGAAGTACGAAGTTTTCAAGCGGGCCCGCACCGAGGAGAGCCTTCTTCTCCTGCTGGTTTTCTTCATGGGCCTGGCCTCGGCTTTCCTGATGAACGATACGCTGGCGATAATCGGAACTCCGGTGGCGCTGCTTCTGGCCCGGAAACACGGGATCGCGCCCAAGGCTCTGCTTCTTGCCCTGGCTTTTTCTATTACCGTCGGCAGCGTTATGAGCCCGATAGGCAATCCCCAGAATTTGCTGGTGGCCGTAAAAGGGGAGGTGGCGGCGCCTTTCCACACTTTCTTCAAATATCTCGCGATCCCTACATTTATAAACCTCGGAGCGGTCTTCCTGCTGGTGCGCTTTTTCTACCGGCAGGAATTCAGGAAAGTCGCCCTGACCCATTCCCAGGAACCGGTAAAAGATAAAGCGCTGGCGCTGCTCGCAAAAATTACGGCGGGGGTGCTTTGCATGATGATAGCGGCGAAGATCGTGCTGGTCTCCATAAACCCCGCGCTTGATTTCCGGCTTACCTGGATAGCACTGGCCGCCGCCCTGCCCGGCCTGCTGTTCAGCCCGCGCCGCTTCGAGATACTGCGCAAGACCGACTGGAGCACGCTGGCTTTCTTCGCAGCGATGTTCATCCTGATGCGGAGCGTCTGGGATACCGGCTTCTTCCAGGCCCTTATCGCCAGGTCCGGGGCGGACATAGCCGGGCTCGGCCCTATAATGGCTGTCAGTGTTTTGATGAGCCAGCTTATTTCCAATGTGCCGCTGGTGGCGCTGTATCTGCCTATGCTGCGGCATGCCGGAGCGGGAACGCCGGAATTGATGGCCCTCGCGGCGGCTTCCACTTTTGCCGGCAATTTGTTCATTTTGGGCGCTGCAAGCAATGTGATAATAATCCAGAACGCGGAGAAAAAAGGCGGGGCCACCATAACCTTCCTCGAGTTCGCCCGGGTCGGGGTTCCTCTGACTTTTATAAATGGCATAATATACTGGGTTTTCCTGAGGTACATATGAAGAATATTATATTGTTCGGCGATCCTGAAAAAGCTGCGCGCAAAGAGAAGATGACGGAGTTCTTCAACCTCCTCACCATCCCGCTTTTCCTGGCCTTTGTGAATTCGGCTTTCTTCCGGATAGCGATGGTCGCCTTTACCGGCGGCCAGGGCGGCAGCGACACCAACGCCACGCTGACGAATATAAGCCTTGGAGCGCGCCATACCGGCGTCAATATCGGGACAGGGTTCATCCTGATGATCGTCATGGTCTATATCTGGGGCCGCCCGGCCTACCTTTACGTCAGAAATCCGGATGAGAAACTAAAAGCCAAGATCCGGGTCCGGCTGGGGAATGTATACCGCGACGCTTTCCTCATGCTTGTCATCGCCCAGGGCATCGCGCTGGCCGTCCCGGGTTTTACAGGCCGTCTTTCCTGGCAGCATTACGCCGCGGCCGGCATAGCCTTTCTCGCCCAGGCCGCGCTGGTGATAGCGCAGATAGACGCCCACCTTTCCAAGCAGAAGAAACTGATCGAGGCTCTTTACGCGCCAGAGGAACTGTTTAGCCTGCGGTCTGGCTTCTCCATTCCCCTCTACGTGAAGGTCTCTTCGCTGATCATAGGTTTTGCGGTTATCCCTTTTATCCTCATCTATATCCTCTTCCTGAACAGGGTTCCCTGGGATGTTTTCGCGGCTGACCTGGGCATGATGCTCTTCCTCTCCGGTGTGCTTCTGCTCGGCGGTCTTTCTTCCATCTACAACGGCGTTCAGGTCCCGCTGGACGGGCTGATAGCCAAGATGAAGCGCGTAGCTGGCGGGGATTTCGTAAAGACCCGCATTTATTTCTCCGACGAGGTCGCCTATCTAAAAGCCGGCTTCAACGAAATGGTGGACGGGCTTAAGGAGCGGGAGGAGCTGCAGGATACCTTCGGCAAGTACCTGTCTATAGAGATAGCCAGGGAGCTCATAAAGAACAAGAAGGTGAACCTGGGAGGGGAGGACATGGTGGCGGCCGTGATGTTCTGCGATATCCGGAACTTCACTCCGCTCAGCGAAAAGCTTTCAGCTTCGGAGCTGGTGGATTTCCTGAACAACTACTTCCACTATATTACCCCGCCGATAACCGCAAATAAGGGCGTCATCAACAAGTTCATGGGCGACGCCGTGATGGCGATCTATACCCCGCTGCTCGGCTCCGAGGACTATGCCGCCGACGCCGTGCGCGCGGCGGTCGGGATGCGGAAGGCGCTGGCCGAGCTGAACGCTTCCGGAAAGGCCCCCGGGGTAGTGGATTTTGGGATAGGGATACACGCCGGCAAGCTGGTGGGCGGGAACGTCGGGACGGCCTTCCGCCTGGAATATACTTTCATCGGGGATACCGTAAATATCGCCTCCAGGCTGGAGTCGAAAACCAAGGAACTGAACACCGATATAATCGTCAGCGGGGCCGCGCTGGAGATGGCCCGCGGTTCCCTCGGAAACTCGGTTTCCTTCGCTCCCCTCGGTAAGGTCGCGCTTAAAGGCAAAACCGAAACGATGGAGCTCTATAAGGTAGTTTAGTTAAAATTAGTAAAATAATTACGCCATGAAAGAAAATAAAAATATCATCAAACTCCTTTCCGAGGCCATCGACGGCGGGCGCGGTGCGGCCTTTGTCACCGTTATCTCCGTGGGCGGCTCCACGCCGAGGGAAGCCGGCGCCAAAATGCTGGTTTATCCTGACGGCTCCATAGAGGGTACGGTGGGCGGCGGTTCCATCGAAGCGCTGACCATAAAGCAGGCCGTGGACTGCCTGAAGAAAGGCGAAGGCGGCAAGTTCGTTTTCGACCTAAAGCCCGGCGGGAATACCGGGATGATCTGCATGGGCAAGATGGAAGTTTATATCGACGTATATAAAGACCCCCTGAAAATTTTGATACTCGGCGGCGGCCATGTCGGCGTCAAGATAGCCGAGGCCTGCCGCCTGGCCGGTTATCCCTACTCCGTGGCCGACGACAGGAAAGAGTTCGCCAATCCGGAGCGCTTCCCCGGAGCGCGGGCGATAATCAACGAGGCGCCGCATAAAGCCGTCGCGCTGGCCGCCCCGGACAAAGATACTTATGCCGTGATCCTGACGCGCGGCCACGCCCTGGACCGGGAGTGCCTCGAGGCCGTGATGAAAACCCCGGCGGCCTATATCGGGATGATAGGCAGCAAGGACAAGGTCGGCGAGATCTTCCGCCTGCTCGGGAAGAAAAAGCTTTACCCGCTCAAGGACCCCCGGGTGCATTCCCCCGTCGGGCTGAACCTGGGAGGCAAAACCCCGGGGGAAATAGCCGTCTCCGTGCTGGCCGAGATCATGAAACTGCATTACAAGCGCGACGGGGCGCATATGAGCGTGACTGGCGCCGGCCCGAAAGGTAAAGGCAGCTGAATTTCAAGGAATCGTTTATGCCGAGTTTCATTCTTAACCAGCGGGTGGTCTCCACCGACGAAAGCCCGGGCCTGGTCCTGCTGGAATTCATCCGCGGCACGGCCTGCCTGTCGGGCACCAAGGAAGCCTGCCGCGAAGGCGAATGCGGCGCCTGCACCGTGCTGGTGGGCGCCAGGCAGGCTGACGGCAGCGTGGCCTATAAGGCCTGCGCCTCCTGCCTGCTGCCCATCGGCGACGTGGACGGCTGCCATATCGTGACCGTCGAGGGGCTCATAGGCGAGCCCCTGACGCTAGTACAGCGGCTCATCGTGGAGAACAGCGCCTCGCAGTGCGGCTTCTGCACGCCTGGTATAGTCCTGTCCCTCACTGGTTTCTGCCTTGGCAGTCCCTCGCTTTCTTACGAAGAGGCTATTAACGCGCTGGACGGAAATATCTGCCGCTGTACGGGCTACGTCTCCATCCGGAACGCCGCGCGGGCGCTGTGCGAAAAGCTGGCCGGGACGACGGCCGTCCCCTCCAAACGCCTGGACTCGCTCATTTTCTCGGGCGTAGTGCCTGAATATTTCCGCGCGATACCCGGCCAACTGTCGGAACTGCGGGCGGCTCCGGCGTCCTGCGGGAAGGACGCGGTGTTCGTGGCCGGCGGCACCGACCTTTTCGTGCAGAAGCCGGAGCAGCTGATGGAAAGCGGCCTCTGCTTCCTGTCGAAGCGCCGCGACCTGGACTATGTCCGCGTAGATGACGGCAGGCTGCTGGTAGGCGGAGCGGTAACTATAGAGGAC
Organism: Elusimicrobiales bacterium; assembly: GCA_028713125.1. GTDB lineage: Bacteria > Elusimicrobiota > Elusimicrobia > Elusimicrobiales > UBA9959 > UBA9959. The sequence goes on from JAQTOU010000008.1 coordinate 99,668, forward strand.
TTCCGCAATGCGGCGCCAGTGCGGGAGCATTTCCCAGGCCTCCGGGAAGACCTGCTTCTTCACTCTTCCGCCATCCTGCGCAATAAGGCGACCCTGGCCGGCAATATCGTAAACGCCTCGCCCATCGGCGACGCGGCCATCATCCTGCTGGCGCTTGACGCCAGCCTCGTCATCACGGCCGCGGACGGCGCCAAACGCGAGGTCCCTCTGGCGAAATTCTACCTTGGCTACAAGAAAACTGACCTGGCCTGCGGCGAGCTCGTAAGCGAGATCGTCATCCCGCTGCTTCAGGCCGGCGCCCGCTACCATTTCGAGAAAGTCTCCAACCGGGCCACGCTCGACATCGCGGCGGTCAATAGCGCGCTGAGAGTGACTACCGGTCCCGACGGCGCCATCACCGGCCTTATCCTGTCCGCCGGCGGCGTGGGGCCGACCCCGCTCCTGGTAGGCGGCCTCGAGGCTTTCTACGGGCGGAAGCCCGACGCGGTAACGGCGGACGCCATCGCCAGGGCCGCCGAGGCCGCGGCTAAGCCTATAGACGATATCCGTGGCTCCGCGGTTTATAAAAAGCTGCTTACGGGCCAGCTTGTTCGCGCTCATTTCGCCGCGCCCGCCGCGGCGGGGGGTGCTGTATGAAGAACGGAGATATGGACATGCACGTGCGCGGCACGTCGCGGTTCGTGGACGATATTCCCGCTCCCGAAGGCTGCCTGCACGCGGTCCTTTTTACGTCCCCTGTAGCCCGCGGTAAAATACTCTCGCTCGATATCTCCGGGGCCGCCGCCGCCCCCGGCGTAGCCGCGGTCTATACGCACCGCGACGTTCCGGGCCTCAACCAGGTCGGCCATGTGCTTAAGGACCAGCCTTTGCTGGCCGTAGACAGCGTGGAATACATAGGCCAGCCCATCGCGCTGGTGGTAGCCGATACGCCGCGCAATGCCAGGCGCGCGGCGCAGCTCATCAGCGCGGATATCGAAAAGCTCGAGCCCGTTTTCGATCCGCGGGAAGCCGCCGCGAAAGGGCTGATCCACGGCGCCAGGCGCGTCCTCGTGAACGGCGACCCCGAGGCCGCTTTCGCCAAGTGCAAGATCGTCGCGCAAGGGCGGCTTTCGAGCGGGCCGCAGGAGCATTTCTATTTCGAAACCCAGCGCGCCCTGGCGGTGCCGGGCGAGCATGACACCATCAAGGTGCATGCAAGCGCGCAGTCGCCGGGCGCTTTCCACCGCCACCTCGCCGAAGTGCTGGGGATCCCTATGCACAAGGTGGAGCTCGACATCCGCCGGCTCGGCGGCGGGTTCGGCGGTAAGGAATCTACGGCGGTCTGGATAGTGGCGCCCGCCATGGCCGCTTTCATCCTTAAGCGCCCCGTCAAACTGGTGCTGGGCCGCAACGAGGATATAGCCACCACCGGGAAGCGCCACGCCTACGAGTACGACTATAAACTGGGCCTGGACGCCGAGGGGAAGATCCTGGCCTATGAAATAGACCTTTTCCAGCATGCCGGCGCCTGCGCCGACATTTCCCTGGCCGTGCTGGGCCGCTCTTTCCTGCACGTCTCCGGTTCTTATAATATCCCCAATATCCGTATTTCCGCGGTAAGCTGCCGCACCAATATCCCGCCGAACAACGCTTTCCGCGGCTTCGGCGTGCCCCAGGGTACTTTCGCTATAGAAGCGGCGCTGAACCACGCCGCGGAACTGATGGGGCTGGAGGCGGAGATACTCAAGGGCGGGAACCTGCTGCGCGAAGGCGATACCCTGCCGTACGGCGTGAAACTCGACTCCGTGAACGCCGTGCGCTGCTGGCAGACGCTGGACAAGAAAGTGAATATTTCCGCGCGGCGCGCGGCGGTCGTGGAATATAACAATGACCACACCGATACAAAGCGCGGTCTTTCCGTGGTCCCGGTCAGTTTCGGGATCTCTTTCGCGCAGATGGCGCTTAACCAGGCCTCTTCGCTGGTCAATATTTACGTCGACGGGAGCGTCTCTGTAAGCACCGGGGCCGTGGAGATGGGGCAGGGCGTGAACACCAAGATCCGCGTCGTGGCGGCGCGCACGCTGGGCGCCAGCGTGGACAGGGTACGGGTGGATACCACCAATACCTCGAGGATCCCCAATGCTTCGCCCACATCGGCCAGCTCAGGGGCCGATCTCAACGGCATGGCCACCAAGTTCGCCTGTGAGAAGCTTTACGAGCGTCTGCGGGACTTCGCCGCCAAACAACTCGGCCAGGCCGACCCCGCCGCGATCGTTATCCGCGACGGGATAATATACGACGGCGGGAAGACCGCCGGGCTGACCTGGGAAAAACTTGTGGCGGCCGCGCAGTGGGCGCGCGTCGACCTGTCGGAGCACGCTTTCTACGCCACGCCGAACCTGCATTATGACCTCAAGGCGGAACGCGGCCGGCCTTTCGCTTATTACAGCTACGCTGCCTCGCTGACCGAGGTTCTGCTGGACTGCGTACGCGGCACCTATACCATCGAGGCCATCGACATTGTGCAGGACGTGGGCGAATCGCTCTCTCCAGAAGTCGACCTAGGCCAGATCCACGGCGCGGTGGTCCAGGGCATCGGCTGGGCCACGCTGGAGCAGCTCCGCTACGGCGCCGACGGCAAAGTTCTGACCGGCGTGAGCGCCTACAAGGTCCCGGATATCAAATTTGTGCCGAAGCGCTTCGACGTTACGCTGCTGAAGGATTCAAGCAACCCTTATGCCGTGTGCAACAGCAAGGCCATAGGCGAGCCGCCCTTAGTGCACGGGCTGGGAGCTTACTTCGCCATCCTGGAAGCGCTGCGCGGCGTGCGCAGGGACAAAGCCGCGCCTTCACTGCCGCTTACTCCCGAGAAAGCTTTTATGTACCTGCATGCGCCGGCCGCCGGCGGGACAAAATGAAAAAGAAAATAACGCTGCGATACTTCGCCCTGATAGGCGAGCGCCGCGGCACCCAGACGGAGGCTTACGAAACGGAGGCCGGCACCGCCCGGGAACTGCTGCATGAGCTGCAAGCCGGCAATACCATCCCGCTGACCACCAATATCTCGAAAGCCATCATAAACAACAAAATGTCGGAGTGGGACGATCCTATAAAGGACGGCGATTTGGTCACCCTGCTCTCGCCGTTCTCCGGCGGCTGACCCTCTCTCTTCAAAAAGAACCGCCGCCGCACTTGTGAGTGCGGCGGCGGTTCTCTTTTTGCTGGCGCTCTACTTTTTCTTTTCTAAGGCCTGGATGGCCGCAAGCACTTTCTCCGGCGTGAACGGGAACTCGTTTACGCGCGCTCCCGTAGCGTTGTAGATGGCGTTGCCGATGACCGGCGCGGGCCCGTTGATGCAAATCTCGGAGACGCTCTTGGCGCCGAAGGGCCCGGTATCCTCGTAAGATGGCACCAAAATGGTCTGCAGCGCCGGCCGGTCCCGCATCGAGTAGATGTGGTAGTCGGCGAAGGAAGCGTTCATCATCCGGCCGTTCTGGAAAAGGTACTGTTCGGTCAGCGCGTAGCTGATCCCGTTGAGCGTACCGCCCTCGGTCTGGCCTTCGCAGAGCGTCGGATTCACGGCGGTTCCGCAGTCTATGGTCGAGACGTACTTTAGCACGCGGATGAAGCCGGTCCAGGTGTCCACCTCTATCTCCGCGTAGTGCGCGGCGAAGGGCGGCGGCGACTTCTTCGTGATATGCGAGGCCGTGCCGATGATCTGGTACTGGTTCTTCTGGTACAGCGAATAGTTGGCGATGTCGCTGTAGCTGACTTTCTTCTTTTCGTCCTTCCGGCTGAGGACAGCGGCGTTCTCGCAGAAGACCTCCCCGACCGGCAGGCCGAGCATCTCGGCGCCGGTGGCCAGGATCTGGCGCTTGGCGTCGGCGGCGGCCTTGCGGACCGCTTCGCCGGAGAGGTAGGTGGTGGAGGAAGCGTAGGCGCCGACGTCGAAAGGCGTCAGGTCGGTGTCGGAGGAGTAGACGATCATCTTGTCCGTGGTCGTCTCCAGCTCCTCGGCGGCGATCTGCGCCAGCACTGTATCGGAACCGGTGCCCAGGTCGGTGGCGCCGACGGTGAGGTTGAAGGAGCCGTCCTCGTTGATTTTGATCGCGGCGGCGCCCATGTCGATGTCCGGGATGGAGGAACCCTGCATCAGGCAGGCCATGCCGACGCCGCGGCGGAAGCGGCCGGTCTTGCCGCGCCAGTCCGTGCGCTTGTCCCAGCCGATGGCCTCGGCGCCCTGCACGATGCATTCGCCGAGTGCGTTGGAACCGACGGTCATCGGGGTGCCCTCCCGGCCCTCGCCCAGCGCGGCGAAGATAGGGGAACCTTCGTTCTCCCTTATGTGGTTCATCTGCCGGAAAGCCTTGGGGTCCATGCCGATAGCCTCGGCCATCTGGTCCATGACCGATTCTATGGCGAAGAAGGCCTGGGTGGCGCCGAAGCCGCGGTACGCGCCGCCGACGGGCAGGTTGGTGTAGTAGGACTTGCCGTCGAAGTGGATATTATCGCAGTGGTAGAGCGGCAGGGTCTTGCCGCCGGAGCAGGAGACCACGGTGAGGCCGTGGCCGCCGTAGGCGCCGGTATTGTTGATGCAGTCCAAGCCGATAGCGCTGATGGTCCCGTCCTTCTTTACACCGGCGCGGAGCCGGACGCGGAAGGGATGGCGGGTGCGGCCGGTGCGGAAGGTCTCCTCTCGGGTGAACTGCCAGAGCACGGAGCGGCCGGTGCGCAGCGCGAACATCGCAGTGACGTCGTCGAGCAGGACTTCCTGCTTGCAGCCGAAGCCGCCGCCGATGCGGGGCTTGATGACGCGGATGCGCTGCACCGGGATGCCGAGCGTCTGGGCGACGATGCGGCGGCAGTGGAACGGAACCTGGGTCGAAGTGGTGATGACGATGCGCCCCGACGAGGCGATCTGGGCCATCGAAACATAGGGCTCGATGGGGCAGTGCTGCGCGTAAGGGGTCTCGAAAGTCTCGTCGAAAGTGAAATCGGCGTCCTTCATTCCTTTCTCGAAGCTGCCGGCCTCGCAGCCTACCTGGGCCACGAGGTTCTTCTTTGGCTCGTAGTGGACCGGGATCGGGACATGCGCTTCGGGCTCGTCGTGGATGACCGGGGCGCCGGGGGCCATGGCCTCGTCGATAGAAAAGACGGGCTTGAGGAGTTCGTACTCGACCTTGATGACCTCTAGGGCGGCGAGGGCCTGCTCCTCGGTCTCGGCCGCCACGGCGGCGACGCGGTCGCCTACGAAGCGCACTTTCCTGTCGAACATGAAAGTGTCGTACGGGGACGGCTCTGGGAAGCCCTGCCCGGCGGTACAGTGCACGATGCGCGGCACATTGCCGTACCAGAGGACGGCTTTAACGCCTGGCATCTTCTCGGCTTTGGAGACATCGATCTTCTTTATGCGCGCGTGAGCGTGCGGGCTCCAGAGCATCTTGATGATGAGGGCGTCGTTGGGCACGAAGTCCGCGACGTAGGAATCCTTGCCCAGCGCGAGCTGGAGGGCGTCGATCTTGGTGACGGAATGGTTGACCTGCTTGAAATTCTTTGCTTTTTCGTGCCTGTTCATTTCTTCGCCCCCTTCGAGGAGGTTTTCTTGCCGGCGACAGGCCTCTTCGCGGTCGCGGCCTCCCGGCGGTCCAGCACCCTGCGCAGCGCGACCCAGATCTTCTCGTAGCCGGTACAGCGGCAGAGGTTGCCGTCCATGTACTCTTTGACGATCTCGTCGCTGAAATCCTTTTCGCTCTCCATAAGCGCGGTGGCGCTCATGACCATGCCGGGAATGCAGTAGCCGCACTGCACGGCGCCGGCCGCGATGAGCTCCTTCTGGAATTCACCGGGCTTGTCGAAGGTCCCGGCGCTCTCGATGGTGCGGACCTTGCGGCCTTCGGCCTGCATGGAGTAGAGCAGGCAGGCATAGGTGGCCTTGCCGTCCACCAGTACGGTGCAGGCCCCGCAGGTTCCCTGGCCGCAGCCGTACTTGGTTCCGCGGTAGCCTTCTCGGCGCAGCAGGGTAAGCAGCTTCTCGTCGGGCCTGGTATCAAAAGTCTTCTTCTCTCCGTTGAGGGTAAAGGAAACGGTGTGGGACGTCCTGGTCATTAGTCAACCCTCCCGCGGGCAAATTCAGCGGCCCTTTCCAGGGCGTCCAGCAGCGAGACTTCGGCCAGCTGCCTCATATAGTCCGCGCTCATCCCTTCGCGCACGTTCCATTTAGCGGCGGTCCCGCCTGCCGCGGCGGCCTTCTTGAAAACGTCGGTAACGGCCTCGCGGCCGACCAGCGCGGCCTCGACCTCGGGCAGCCGCTTCGGGAAAGGTATCGCGCTCCCGGCTGCCACGCGGGCAGACTTGATCGTAGTGCCGTCGAGTTCCAGCAGGGCGGCGATGGTGACCAGGGAGAAAGCGGCCGCGTTACGGTTGGCCTTCACGGAACCGAAGCCGTGCTGCGCTTTCAGGACCGGGATCTTTACGGCGGTGAGGAGGTTTCCTCCGCTGAAAAGCCTGGCGGGCTGGGACGAGAAAAATTCGTCGGCGCCCATCTCGCTTTCCTTGCCGGAGTAGATGACCATGCGCGCGTTCATCGCGAGCAGCACCACGGGCAGGTCCGCCCAGGGGAAGACGCGGCAGATATTGCCGCCGATGGTGGAAACGTTGCGGATCTGGTGGGTTGAAATGCGCCGGCAGATCTCATGCATGGCCCAGCGGGGGCTTCTGTAGCGCTGGATGTCGGAGAGAGGGGTGGCGGCGCCGATGGAGAAGAAGCCGCCTTTCCGGCGGATGAAGGAAAGGCCGAGGCCGGTAAGGTCAACGGCGGTGACCGGGGTCTTGCTCTGCATGAAATGGAGCGCGGTTCCGCCGGCAAGCGGCATGCCCTTGGGCCCAAGTTCGCGCAGAGCTTTTCGCGCCTCGGCCAGGCTGGCCGGGCGGATGAATTCAGATAATTTCATAGATGTTCCATTTAGAAAATACTGGCAAATTCCTCAAGTGAAAATATAGCAGATTCCGCGGCGGGCATAAAGCGCCTTTTTAAACCGGTATGAACGCCAAGTTATTTCTTTGATTCTACGACGGCTTTCACCATTTCGTCCCAGTAGGTGGCGGCGGAAAACGCCAGGTATTCGTACTTGGCTTTGTAGTTCATGTAGAAGATAGGGAAGTAAACCGAGAGCCCGTTGGAGTCCTTGGACTTATAGCCCACCGCGTCGTTCCGGGCCACCAGCTTTTCGGAGAGTAAAACTATTATCTCCCTCGCCGCCTCTTTCACCGCCGGGGTGGGCGTATTGTCATAGTAAAGCTTCATCAGCTGGTAGAGGTCGCGCGCGTCCTCGTCGTCGTAGGAGCGCAGGCCGAATTTTTTATCGTGGTAAAGCTTCATGTCGGCGGGGGAAGCCGCCACAAGGCGGGCGAACTTATCCATCTTCGCGGCCATCTCCGCCGCGTGGGCGGGGCGCACGATGGACATGGTGACCGACTGCTGCTGCGGCCCGCTCCCGTAGTATTCGGAGAAGCCTTTCATTATCGACTGCGCGGCGGAGAAAGCGTCTCCGGGGGCCGCGGCCAGGGCCTTCAGGAAAACCTCGTAATTATACCCGCTCCCGGGCGTGGTTTCCTGCGAGCCTACTATGTATTCGGCGGAATCCTTAAGCTCATAGATCACTTCCATGGTCTGCATAAGGCAGGCGTCGGAGGCGTAGACATTTACGCCGCCGCCGGCTTTGATAGCCTGGGCCAGTTCGGCGGGGGATATATGGTTTCCGGAAACTTCGTCGTAGGAGATCCCCTTGGGCGCGCCGGGCGGGGGCTTCACCCCGCGCCAGCCGCTGCCGTGGCCGCCCACGACCAGGAGGTATTTCTCGGCCGGGTAATTAGCCTTGCCCCAGGAGATGAATTCCGCCAGGTGCTTCCAGTCGCCCATGTCCGCGTCCGGATAATAAGCAAGCGCCGGGGAATTTATGGTCAGCGGGTCGGAATCTTTTTTTATAAGGAAGCGGCGCACGCCGGTCCAGTCGGCCTGCGGCGGCAGAGGCTCCTGGACGCTGGCGAAAGGGTTAAAGGGGGGGTCGCATTTGATGCGGCCCATCTCGACCACCACGTTCACCCTGTCCGTGGAGCCGGCGGCTTCCATCTCGTTAACGTCCTTTATCGCCTCAAGGCCCAGATTATTGCGGGCGCTCACATAGATAAGCACCGTCCATTTTTTCGAGGAGGCGGGGCGCCCGGGGTCCGGTGCCGCCGGAACTTCAGTCGCGGGCAGGTTTTTGGCGCCGAGAGTTTCAAGCTGAAAAGCGCGCGCCTGGGGAACGATGAAAAACAGGAGAGAAAGCAAAGCGTTAGGGAAAGATATTCTTTTCACGCTTATATTATAGACCCTTTACCGGAGTTGCCGCCTGAGCATAAAGGGGTAAGTCCGGGCGGGACCTTTGGGAAAACCTGCGAACGGCTAATTACCAAGCATCCTCATTATCCCCAGTTCCCCGCGGTATTTTACCGCCGCCAGGACCAGGAAGGCCAGTATCGCGGCGACGACGAAGGCGAAAGTATCGGAGTTCACCATGCCCCTGGGCGGCGGGGGGAGGACAAGATTCTCCTGCCGCTCGCGCACATAGTCGGCGTAGATATCGCAGGCCGAGATCAGGTAGATGGGCCGCAGGAACATCATGATCACCCCGGTCGAGATGACGATAGGCACGCCGGCCCAGAAATAAAATTTGTAGATCTGGCTCTCCACTGGCGCCTTGAAGTCCGCCAGCTGGGGGTACTTGATGAACATGACTATGGTTCCTATATAAGTTCCTATTCCTATTATCCAGCAAAGCGCGGAATAGCCGCTGCGCAGGATCATCACGTCCACCGTCTTTGCGCGCACCAGGCCCACCGAGCGTTTCCCCGCGTCGATAAGCCCGCGGCCGGTCACCAAGCCCGGCAAAATCCCGATAGTAGCCACTTTCCAGGCGTAATAAAGCGCCTCGCTCATCGCTTTTTCCAGCGGGGTGCGCCTGTCGTTCTTCTTCGGCAGGCGGTCGAGGATGCGGTTCACCGTCCACCAGCCGTCTATCCAATGGAAGATCCAGAGCGGCCAGGCGCGCGGCAGCACCATCTTAAGGCAGGCGGCTATGGTAGACTCCCTGCCCAGCCGGTGCTGCACGTGCACGGCGCCCATGCAGCCGGACAGGATCCCGAGCGGGAAGGCGACCAGGCCGACGCATACGAAGGACCAGAGAAAGAGGATCAGGTCGGGCAGGGAAGCCTTCCTGGAGTGTTCCGACATCTTCCACACTTCCTCAGGGATCCACCCTATCATCTGCACCCAGAGAAAATAGCCCGCCGCTATGCAGATCCACTGCAGCAGCGAGAAAGTTATGAGTTCCTTCTCCGTCAGGATCAGCATCGCGCCGAACTTGATCCGCGCCATGAAACCGGAAAGACCGGCGCCCAGAGTGGGACGTGAGTCGCTCATTAAAGGCGAGGCGGAGATCTCGGCCCGCACCGTTTCCATCTCGGAGAAATATTGTTTCAGGCTCATAGCGTAAATCATATCAAAAGGCGGATTCAGGTTTGAAGCGGCAGGTTTTACCTGTTGCCCAAAGGTCCTAATTTCGTCTAGGTCCTTTTACAGGCTTTCTCTGGGCCCTAAGCCGCTATCGGTCCGGCGGTATTGTTTTGTTTACTTGATACTGAAGCTGAACACCATAGTTTTGCACCAAATCATAGCGGGGAAAATTAGGAGACAATTAATGAAACAGAGAATATTCGCTAGTGTAGGTATCGCGGCGATGATGGCCGTCCTGGCCGGCTGCGACGAGATAAAATTCAACGGTTCCCTGGGCGTCACCGAGCCGATGACCTTCACCCAGTCAAGGGGCCCCGCTAACGGCCGCCTCGTAGAGGTGGACTTATCCAGGGCCGGCGGAACCGCCGTCCTGAACCCGGGCCAGTACTCTACCAAGATCATCATGGGCCAGTCCGGCCAGGATAAACTGATGACGATGGAAGTTTCCAACGCCAATCCCGCCACTGTGATCAAAATGAAGTTCGACAAGAACATCAATATCGGCGAGAATTTCACCCTCACCGCCGCGCAGCTCGGGCAGAACTTCGACATGACCGGAACCCTGATCACCAAAGTGACCAGGACCCCCGAAGAGTCCGCTTGGGAATATTGCACTACCCAGTACCCCCAGACGGTTTGCCGCTCCGCCAAGAGCGCCGATCCCGCTGCGGAAAAAGCGACCGCCGAGATCTCCAAACTCGACTCCAACGTCGTAGCCGGCGAGATCCCCTCCGTGCCCAACCCTCAGTATCGCCCGTACCCCGGCCAGTTCCCCGGTCAGTATCCCGGCCAGTTCAACAATCCTCCCGTGCATACGCCCAATTGCAGCACCGTCTGGGTCAACCGCCCCGGCAATATGCAGGTGCGCTTCTACTACGAAACCACAACCCGGGACATCAACGCCAAGTTCGTGCAGGGCGAGAAGAACCTTGCCAACTACGCGGGCCAGGCCTCCGATACGCGCAAGGTCAATACGTACCAGGGTTCCTGCTACTGATAGCTTAACCGCAGCGTAAGTAAAATAAAAAGCCGGGCTCCGAAAGGGGCCCGGTTTTTTTGCGGGTGAAATGGGCAGGCGGAAAACCGGCGGTAAACTTATTTATCTTCCCGGGTATCAGTTCTTTCCGCGGCTTTTAGCCGCGAGGCCCTTCCTTAAAGTGGCTGCCAGTTCGGTAAATCGGGGGCTGCCCGCGCCGCCGGCTATCTTTTCCAGCTCGGCGTCGGCTTCTTCATCTTTGCCGTCGCAGGCGAGAAGAAAAGCTTTTACATACTGGCCATTGGAGAGCGAGGGGAAGAATCTTATGGTTTTAAGCAGCTCTTCGCGCGCGCCTTCCCTGTTCCCGGAAAGCAGCAGCGCCGAAGCCAGATTTGCCCGGCAAAGGCCGCAGTAAGGATATTTATCGAGAGTCTCCCGCAGCATAAGCTGCGCGTCATGGGGCCGCCCTTTCTTGAGAAGATCGGACGCTCTGGCGTTCAGCTCAAGGGATCTTTCGGAAGTGCCCGCCGCATAAAAGCCGATCTTCACTGGAACGCTTTTTCTTGTTTCAATATCGGCCCAGCCTGTGTAAAACGAGTGGGGGAAAGAACTCTCAAGCCATGGAGCGTAGTCCCCGGCCGCCGGCGCGGCCCGGCAGTATTCCGGGTCTCCTACTGTTTCGTTAAAGACCTGGTTCCTGAGCGGAGCGTAAATGTAAAGTTCGTTTCCCGCCGCTGAGCTTGCTGCGTCGTAAACCGGGAAATAACCCTTCAGCAGGGAGCTCATAGGGTCGCCGCACGGGTACAGGATCAATTCCCCGTCTTCAGGCCAGGCCTTCTTCGCCGCGGCCAGAAAAGCCAGCTCCCTGTCATTGCTGCGCAGCTCCGTGTTAAGGCCGACGGCGGCCCTGACGTTTAGAAAGACATAGGCGCATATGAAAATTCCGCAAAGCGCCGCAAATACATATTTATTAAACCCAAGCGCGGCCCAGAGTTTTTCCAGCCCCGCAAGGCCCGAAGCGAACAGGAAGACAAAAGGAATTAAAAAATATAGCTGGTGTCTCATCAGGTGAAGGGGGTATTCATCCGCCGGCTTATAGATAGACGAGAAATATGCCGCCCAGACGGCGAGCGCTGCCATGAACAAGATCGCCGCCCGGCGGCGTTCACCGGCCAGCAGGGCGCCAGCCAGGCCAAGCAGACCGAAAAAAGCGGTAAAGCCCGCGGCAAGCGCTTTCCCGTGGCCGGCTACGACCCCGAAGCCGCGCTCGCCAAGCTGGTACAGGAAGTTGGCCAGCGGGGTAAAGACGCCGCCAAGGAGGGAGCGCGGCGAGGTGTCTATCGAGTGCAATTTAAATCCCCAGACAACCAGTAAAACGGTAAAAAATACGAAGAGCCCGAGGTTTGGCGGCGACCTCCACTCTTTGCGCCCGGAGTATTCGCGGCCGGTAAGTATTCCGAGAAGAAATAAAAGATTCACTGGAACGAATTCATACCTGGCGAAAGCTGTCAGGACGAGGGAGCAGCCCAGCCAAAGGACATGCCGCGGCTTCAGCTCTTCGGCCCTGAAGGCCTCCGCGAGCGCAAGCAGGGAGAGGAACCAGATGAACACATTGGCGGGAGTTGAGGAGAAGGTGTTTGCGTTGAGCAGGGCGAGGAAATTGAAAGCGAAAAAAACGCAGGAAAAGAAGGAGACAGCGAGGCCCGCCCCGAGCCGCCTTAAGCCGGAAAAGAAAAGCAGGACGGAAGCGGCTTGCAGGAGCCTGTTCTTCCAGAGAAGGGCGTTGAGCGAATAGCCGCTTAAAAGATTGGAGGCCAGGTCCGTAAAAAGCGGGGAGACCTCCTTAAAGGAGAAGATCATCCTTAAGTCCGGAGGAAAGAAGCCGGCGCAGATTAGCGAGAGATCATGCTCATTGTCGTAGCCACTGCGCGGGGGGAGCAGCAGCGCCGCCGCCACGGCCAGGACGCCTATCGCCAAAGGGAGGAGGAGAGCCGCGGCCGGGGAGGACTCCTCCTCGAGCCGCCGGCGTAAAAACAGCCATAGAAAGCCGAGCGAGAGCAGCCAGCTGGTAAAGATGCTTAAATAGAGCGCCAATTCGAACGGCATTTCACAGCTCCAGAAAAAAGCCCGCTTTGGCAGCGGGCTTTTTCGTTCCCGGCTCCGGGCTTTATTTTACTACGGGGAGACCGGCCGCCGTCCAGGCGTTGATCCCGCCCTCTATATCGTGGTACTCGGCGAAACCCAGGTCCTTCATCATAGCGAGCGCCAGCCCGCTGCGGTGGCCGCTGCGGCAGTAGATCAGGTATTTGACGTTCCTGTCCAGCTTGGAGAGCTTGTCCTTGAAATCCGTGGCTTTGAAGTCTATGACCAGGTCCGTCTTCTCTATATAGCCGGCGGCGTGCTCTTCCGGAGTGCGCACGTCTATGAAGACGGGACGCTGCTGCTCCAGGTAATCGCGGACCTGGGCGGGCTTGATGTTCAGGGGGAAGTCCCGGTCTCCCGGCTTGGGCTCCGCAGCGGGCGCGGCGGGAACTTCGGCCGTAGCCAGGTCTTTCAAGGCGTGGGGCTTTCCGCAGCCGGTGAAAAGGCCGCCGAAATCAAAGGCGGAAGCGGCCGCGGCCGCGAATACCACGAAAACTATGACGAGCAGTATTTTCATATTTATATTTTACCAAAAATCCGCCCGCCTATTGCCGGGGCGGCGGCTTAATTTTTGTATTATATAAGTGCAATATGAGCGAGAAATACCGGTTCCCCGTTATCGTCGCCGCAGCGGCGCTGGCTTTCCACCTTTTCGCGGGCTTTTCTTTCATCCGCTCGGCGGCGGCCACCTACGACGAGACCGTGCATCTCTCGAGCGGCTACTCATACCTTTACACCGGGCGCTACGTGATGAATATCATGGACCATCCGCCTTTCTCCGAGATGCTCTCCGCCCTGCCGCTGCTTGCCCTGAAGCCGCAGACTTTTACCGGCCACCCGTATTTCGCCAATTTCATGCCTTACCATTACGGCGACCTCTTCCTGTACCAGAACCTCCTTTCGCCGGAGCGGCTCCTGAATACTGCCCGCATTTTTACCTTTATCGTCTGGACCGCGCTCTTCGCCGGGTTTATCTGGCTGTTCGTTTCGCGACTGGAATCTCCTGCCGCCGCCGCGCTGAGCCTGGCCGTCTTCTGCTTCATGCCGGTCTTTATCTCCAACGACGCGCTTATCAGCACGGACTCGGCCGCCGCGGTATTTTACTTCGGCTCTTTCGCGCTCGGCTGGCTTTTTACCTCGGTAAGGCCGGTCATGAAGGATGTCAAGCGCGGACAAAAAAACGAAGCGGTCCTGCCGGGCGCGCTGTGGCAGTGGGCTGCGCTCTCGGGGGCGGTGTCGGGGCTGGCCCTCGCCTCTAAATTCAGCATGTTCATCGTCCCGCCCCTGGTGGCCGCCTTCTGGCTGGCCGATAATTTGCTCTGGCCCCGCATGAAGTTCACCAGGCTTCTCGGCTATCTCCTTCTTTACGCCGCCGCCTGCCTGCTGGTGGTGGCCCTGGTTTACAAGTTCGACCTCGGGCTTTACTGGAAGGGCCTTTCGGCTACGCTCAGCCGCCTGGATACCGGCCGCTCCTCTTTCGTGATGGGCCGGCATACGCTGAAAGGCGTCTGGTGGTATTTCCCCGCCGCGCTGGCGGTAAAAACCCCGCTGCTGGTCCTCCTTGGCGCCCTGGCGGGGGGCTGGCTGGCCCTGAAAAATTTCCGGAAAGACTATCTATGGGTCCTCCTGCCGCCGGCGATCTTTTTCGCGGTCGCGCTGACCGCCAAGGTTCAGATAGGCTACAGGCATATAATGCCGGTGATGCCTTTCCTGGCCGTGCTTGCCGGCCTGGCCCTGGCGCGCCTGCTTGAGCTTAAAAAAGGCGCCTGGCTCGCGGCCGGCCTGCTCGCGCTCAACGCCGTTTCGGTCCTGCGCGTGCATCCGCACTACCTCGCTTATTTCAACGAGCCCGCGGGGGGGCCGGCGAACGGCTACAACCTTTTCGTGGATTCCAACCTGGACTGGGGCCAGGGAGTGAAAGGGGTGGCGTACTATTTAAAAAGCGTCGGGAATCCGCCGATGATCTTCTCCTATTTCGGGGTGGCCAGGCCTGAGAGCTATGGCATAAACTATGTCCCGCTGGGGGTTTATTCAAATGTGGACCTGAAAGGGACAGGAGCGCAAGTCTGCGGCATGAAAGAAGTCCTCCTGGCGGTCTCGGCTACCAATTTGCAGGGTACCTATTACCCGGATAAAGAAACCTTCTCGTGGCTGAAGGCCCGCAAGCCTGTTTTTACGGCGGGCTACTCGATTTTTGTGTATAATCTTTCTGCGGACAGGGAAGGGCTGGAAAAGCTGGCCGCCCTCTTTGACCGTGAAGGACGCAACGCCGAGGCCGACTGCCTATACGCCCGCGCGGGAAAATAGCCCGGACCGAAGATGAAAAAATATACTAAATGGATCTTCATGACTTTCGCCTTATCGGGGGCGGCCTTCATCGCCTTTAATTTTTTCCTGGACGCTAAGAAGAAAGATTGCCAGGGCGGGAGCGGGGCGCAGGCTATCGAGGCCTGCACTTTCCTCATCGGCAAGCATACCTCCGGTTTTAAGGGCCCGTACCTGCTCAGGCGCGCGCAGCTCCTGGAAAAAGAGGGGAAGTGGGACGAGGTCCTCGCCGACCTTAACGAGCTGCTTTCGATCAATGTCGCGGCGCAGCTCCCGCCGGCGCAGCTTCTCGCCGTGTATGAGTCGCTTATCAAGGTGCAGAGCAGGAAAGGGAGCTCCTCCGAAACGAGGAAATACCTGGAGCTCGCGGTACAGAACGGCAGCAGGGCGCCGGAGATCTATATCTCGCTGGCCGAGACTTATATAGCGGAAAAAAAATTCCGTGAAGCCCTGAACCTACTGGATACCGCCGGCGCCTTCGAGGGAGCGAAGAGCCATCCTTACTATAATACCCGGGCCTCGGCCTATGAGGGCCTCAATGATTTCGCCAGCGCTTATGATTCTCTTAAGACCGGCCTTACCGTCCGCGCCCCCAGGCCGGTCCTTGCCGCTACTTCGAAGCATTTAGGCCTTGTCTGCTACGAGCTGAAGCGCTATAAGGAAGCTGAAACCTATCTGGGCTATACTATCAAGGCGGGCGTGGAATGCCCGGAGTGCGCCCTGCTGATGACCACTATCCGCGGCGCCCTGGCTGACTATGACGTTCCCGTCGCCAGGGTAAAAAAAGCGCGGAAATAGTTCTTTATTTTTTATAAACTAGCTATACTCGCAATTTCATCGGAGTCTGCTCTTCTTATGACCAAACTTCTCGCGGCGGTTCTTTTTTTAGCGGTCCCGGCTTCCGCGGTTTCAGCCGAGCCCTTCAGCCCGAAATCCTATATAAAAACCGTCCTCGACGCCTCCCCGACCATGCGCCAGGCGGAGCAGACCTTCAAACAGGCGGAGTATTCCTATAAGTCCGCGGTGCTCGACGCCGCCCTCCCCTCGTTCACTCTAAACCTGTCAGACACCTTTTATGACAACCTGGACAGGAACCTGCGCTTCAAACGGGACGAGGTCTCCTCCAGCCTGTCGGCTTCCTGGAACCTGTACGATTCCGCCTCCAGCCCTTTGCACAAGCTGAAAGTCGCGAAGAAGGACTTCGAGTCCGCGCGCCTGGTCTTCCTGACCGTGAAGCAGAACGAGGCCGTGAAGGCGCTCGGCCGCTTCTACGCGCTGTATTCGGCGCAGCGCCGCATAGGCACCGCCAAGATGAACCTGGCTTCCCGCGAGCGCCAGTACAAGGACACCAACGAGCAGTTCCAGTCCGGGACCAGGAGCCATATCGAGGTGACGCAGAGCGAGGGCGACAAGCTGGCCAGCGAGCTCTCCCTGGCGCAGGCGGAAACCGCCGAGCGCAAAGCCCTGATGGCTTTCAACGAGCTTATCAACGCCGAGCCCGAGGCCCAGCAGGCGGTGGAGATAAGCACGAAGTCGGCGGAGATCAAACTGCCGCTGCCGAAAGAGGACGTGGCGAAAGCGCTTGAAAATAACCTGGGTATGCGCCAGCAGCGGCTCTCGCTGGAAAAAACGAGGCTTTCCAACCGCTCCGGAGTCCTGTCCAAATATCCCCGCTTCCGGGTGGACGCCGCCTGGAGGAAATCCGCCCTGGGCCTGCTCGGAACCCCGGGCGGATCGGGCCCCGGCAACCCGGCCTACAGCCTCGGCGCGTCTTTAAACCTGCCTTTCGGCTTCCTCGGAGCGCAGAATTACCTGGAAGTGAAAAGCCTGGAAGCCGCGCTCAGCTCCGCGGAGCTCGAACTGGAAAATTCCGTGCGCGCGCTTAAAACCAGCGTGCTCTCGGCGCAGAAAGATATCGAGCTGCAGGTGAAATCCCGCCAGCTGCTGGAGTTCCAGGTGAAGGCGCAGAGCGAGACCATAGACAATCTGCTTTCGGAATATTCCATGGGCGGCGCGTCTTTCCTGCAGCTGGACAGCTCGCAGACGAAGCTGCTTGATTCCAGCAACGGCCAGATCACGGCCGCGAACGACCTCGACCTGGCGCTGGCCAACTACAAAGTGCTGCTCGGAGAGAAGATCTGGGAATAGCTCAGCCGGAGACCTTATGAAAAAAATAGTTAAACCCGCTTTATGGCTTATAATACTGGCGCTAGTAAGCGCCCTCAGCTTCGCCGGCTATACGCGCTATAAAAAAATGCTCATCCGCGAAGACCTCTCGGATTTTATCAGGGAAGTCAGCAAAGGCGACCTCAAGCTGGATATGCAGGAATCCGGCGAGCTGGTCTCGCGCGACGCCGTGGACATCTTCCCTCCCAGCAAGGGCTTTATCGTGGAGATACTGAAGAAAGAAGGCCAGTACGTCGAGAAGAGCGAGAAGATAATGATGTTCAAGGGCGGCGAGCGCATCGACTCCAGCCAATACGTGCCGGTCCCGATAGTGGCGCCCCGCTCCGGGCTGCTCACCCGCTGCATCAGCAGCGGCTGGCGCGGCGGCAGCGAGGAGGAGGTCCGCGAGGGCAAGCGCGTCGACGGCTCCGGCTCCTGCGTGTCCCGCGTGGTGGATATGAACACCCTGGCGGTGAACCTCCAGATCAGCGAGATAGATATTTTCAAGCTCAAGCTGGGCATGCCGGTCTTCATCACCTTTACGTCCATCCCGGGCGAGAAGTTCTCCGGAAAGATAGACGTGGTCGCCCCCATGGCCGAAAGCAAGTCCAATAACTGGGGCGGCACCGGCACCAAGGTTTTCCGCGTGGTGATAAACATCGACAAGCCCAGCCAGAAGATGCGCGTGGGCATGAGCGCCGTCGTCACCGCCAATATGCAGGCGAAGAAGAACGTGCTTAAGGCGCCGATAGAGACCCTTTTCCAGGAAGGCCTGAACCACTATGTCTACCGGCAGAAGTCAGGCTACGAGTACGAGAAACTGGAAGTCTTCCCCGGCCTCAGGTCGGAGGCCGAAGTCGAGCTGGCCGGCCCGGTCAAGCCCGGAGATAAACTTTTCACGGCGGCCCCGGAGAGCTTAAAGTGAGCATAAAGTGTTCGGAACTTACCAAGGTTTACGAAGGCGGGCACTCCGGATGGCCGGCGCTCCGCGGCATTTCATTCCATATTAAACCGGGAGAGTTCGTGGCCGTTACCGGCCCCTCCGGCTGCGGAAAATCCACGCTGCTCAACATCATAGGCCTGCTGGACGAGCCGAGCGGGGGGAAATACTCGCTTAACGGGCGGAATGTTTTCACCCTTTCCGACCTGGAGCGCTCCGACACCCGCCGGGACGAGATAGGCTTTATTTTCCAGTCCTTCCACCTTCTGAACAGGCTTTCTTCCGTGGAGAACGTCGCCCTGCCGCTCATGTACGCCGGGGCGGGCCGCGCGGAGATGCACGAGCGCGCGCATGCCCTCCTGCGCAGGGTGGGGCTGCACGGCAAGGAAAAGAAGATCCCGCTTGAGCTGTCCGGAGGCGAGCGGCAGCGCGTGGCCATAGCCCGGGCGCTGGCCAATTCCCCCAAGCTTATCCTCGCCGACGAGCCTACCGGCAATCTGGATTCCGCCTCTAGCAAAGAGATCATGCAGATGCTCACGGACCTCAACGCCGAAGGCATAACCGTGATCATGGTGACGCACGACAAAGAACTGGCCGCCAGGGCCGGGCGCAACCTCCGTATGCGCGACGGGAGGCTGGAACCGTGAGAGCCCTGCTTAACGCCGTCAAAACGGGTTTTACCGAGATCTGGGCGCATAAGACGCGCTCGGTGCTCAGCTTCCTCGCCATCGCGGCCGGGTCGGTCGTCTTCATCGACGCCTTCTCGGCCATCTTCGCCACCTACGCCCACCTGGAGAGGCAGAAGCAGGTTTCCGGGATGGCCAGGATGAAGATCTCCCAGAACTACAGCCAGACCTACTCCTCTCCCGACGACTACGTCCCGCCGCCCGTTTTCCGGTACGAGGACGTGCTGAGGCTGCGCGAGAAGATGCCGGAGCTTTACATGGTCTCCCCCGAGGGCCGCGACTGGCGGAACGTCCTGGTCTACGGCGAGCAGCGCATGACCACCAGCCTCATGGGCGTGACCCCGGAGTGGGTCAAGAGGGATTTTATTTATACGCTGAAGGGCCGCTTCCTGGACTGGCACGACGTGGAGAACAAGCTCAGGGTGTGCGTGCTGGTCAAAAAGGCCGCCCCTCCTCCCGGCAACAGCTTCAATAAGAGCATGATGAAGAAATATAATTTCACCGGCGGCTTCGACATGCTGGTCGCCCATAACGATATGGTCGGCAAGACGGTCAATATCGACGGCTTCACTTTCACCGTGATCGGCGTCCTCGAGGAGCTCCCGTATTCGAAGCGCCCGGACACTATCATGGGCCGCGGCCAGGAGTATAAAGTCCTGGCGCCGGTCACGACGCTGGTCCATTATAATTTCATCGGCCAGCAGTCGCTGGACATAAACATCGACACCGGCAGCGAGCAGAATTTTGACGAGTCGATGCGGAAGATAAATAATTTCCTCAAGATCCGCTTCGGCGACGGGGACTTTTTCATCGTCGAGAACCAGCTCGAGGTCATCCGCGAGAGGATCGCCGCGAGCATAAAGGGCGCCTTGGTCACGATCTCCCTGGGGATGCTGGCCTTTATCGCCGGCGGGATAGGCATAATGAACGTCACGCTGGCCACGGTCTTCGCGCGCACCAGGGAGATAGGGATACGCCGGGCCATAGGCGCGAGCCGCCGGGATATAATGCTTCAGTTCATCGTGGAGGCCGTGATGCTCGGCCTGATAGGCGGCGTGCTGGGCTCCGCGCTCGGCTACCTGTGGGGGGTTCCTATAAAAGTGATCCTGGGGATGGGCGGCAGCCCTATAAAACCCTGGATGCCCCTGGTCTCAGTGCTGATCGCGGCCTTCACCGCTTTCGCTTTCGCTATCTACCCCGCCTGGGTCGCCGCGGGTCTCAAGCCGGCGGACGCGCTGCGCGCGGAGTAAGCCGCCAGTTTTTTTGTATTATAAACGCAGAGAGGGGCCTCGAGCGGGGTCCCGGCAGTTCCGGTTCGAGGGGGACATATGGCAAAAGTAGAGATCCAATCGAGGCTTATCGTCGCGCTTAAGGCTTTTACCGGCCCGCTGCCGTCCTCTTACGCGAGCGAGACCGAGTTTTTCCTGGTTTCACTCCAGGACGTAGAGGAATATCTGGCCGATCTGCAGAACGAGACTTTAAGGGTGGCCCGGGAGGGTTTTATCCGGAAGCTCGACGCCGGAAAGGTCACGCCGAAGGACATAGAGGCTTTCGAGGCGGCCCTGTCCAAGATCGTTTCGCCCTCCGATCTCAGGACGGTCAGGGCGGGCCTGGCCGGCAGCAAAGAATTGATCAAGGATAGACTTTCCAGGCTGCGCCCCGTATCTCTGGTCAATGAATGGAAAAAAAGCGCCGGCAGGGACCCCGACGCGGAAAAGCAGATAGACGCGGCTTACAGCCGGATGCAGTTCCCGGTGCTGCTCAGGACCGTGGAGGCCGACCCGACCGACGCGGCGGCCAATGCGGCGCTGGCGAAAGCCAGGACTAAGCTTTCCGAATACTGTTCCACTTACTGCATCCCGAACAATGCCGCGGCCACTTTCAAGCCGATCTCGCTCTCCTGCGTGGACGCGGCCCTCTCGGCCGCCCACAGCCTTTACAAAAACATAAGGAAAGCGCTCGGGCGCGGCATGTAGAGCGGCCGAAACCCGGCGCCGCAATGGCCCGGGCCGAATGTCTTTATCTCTTCGGAGAAGTGACTTGAATTATCTTACCGCCTGTACGACAGCCCGCAGCTTAAGCTGTAGCTGCGGGTCGCTCCGCTCCATACTTTGGACAGTGAAGTATCCAGCTGCCACACCTTGCTCGGACGCCAGTCCAGGCGCAGGCTGGCGTCGCCCAGCTTCAGGTTCCTGCGGGAGGAAGTGCTCCTGTCGTAATGGAAGCCTGCGCCGGCATCCACGATGAATTTCCCTTCCAGCAGCGGCAGCGTGAGCCCGGCGGCGCTGCCGTAGTCGTCACCATGCAGCCCGGCGACATTATAGACCGTCAGGTAAGTGTTGCCCTCAGGCAGCCAGGGGAGGCCCTGGCGCCAGAGCGTCGCCCGCCAGAGCCCCGGCTGCATTTTCCCCTGGGTATCGGTCCATGAGATCTCCTCGTCCAGCCCGAGGCCCCAAGGGAGGGTCTGCCCGCTACCGACCCACCAGCGCCAGTAACCGTTGTCTATATTGACCAGGGAATCCCCGCCTATAAATGCGCGCTCGGCGGCCGTATCTATAGGTTCATAATGGTTGACGCCGCCGCGCAGCGTCAGCCATTTCTTCAAGGTGGAGTTCGCCGACAGGTCCATGCGGGTCAGGCGGGCGCCCTCGTTGAACTTCGCCGCGTCGTCGTTAACGTCCACCTGCACCGTCTGGTAGACGCTCAGGAGCGGCCCGAGGTCGAAATTGTGGTCGAAGAGCGCCGCCAGCTCGTCGGACTTTCCCAGCCAGGTGGTGTGCATGAGCCCGAGCGTGGCGGCGTAGGAGCCCTTGCCCGGCGTGCCTTTCGCGGCCGAGGCGTAAACCGCGCCAAGCAGCTCATGCGATGAAAAGCCCTGCAGCCGGCGCTCCGGCCGCGCTCCCGCCACTGCCCCGACGTTCAGCCAGCCGGCCCGGGCTTCGGCGGCCGCGCCGTCCACGGTCCCCAGCCCCGGCAATTCTTTCGGAAAGAAGCGCCCGGCCGTTAAAAAACCATTCTCTCCGAGCGGGCGCGAGAAGGCAAGGCGGCGGGCGCGGGGCTGGAAGTTCCGGAAATTACTGGAGGCGGAGGTGCGGTTGCCGTCGAGATAGCTCCCGTTGCCGGACCATTGGAAGGACCAGGGGCCGCCGCCGATGCGGTCCACCGCGCCGTCCGTGTCCGCCCGCGTTATGCGCTGGTTATAGTTCCCCGGAGTTACCGTCTGGTAGAACTCCCTGGCCTGTATGCGTCCGCGCGTCCGGGAAGAGACTTTGCGCGCCGGCTTTTTTATCTCCGGGAGCGCCTCCGCCACAGGAGTGAGGAGCGGGACCAGGTCTTCGCCTCCCAGCCCGGCGCCCGCGCCGGTTCCGGCGGAAGGATGATCTGCGGTCGTGAAATACGCTATGTCTCCGGCCTGCGGCGCGAAATCCCTGGCGCTGTCCAGCGCGCGGAGGAAAACGTTCTCCTGCTCCACCCGCACTACTTCCACCGAAGCTATGCGTACCCCGTTGCGGTTCAGGATGCCTATGTCCCCCGGCTTCAGCTCGTGGAAGACGTCCATGTCCACGCTGACGGCCGAGCCCGGGATCCCGAGTATATGGCCCTGGATGCTCTCATTCGCCGCCCGGGCGGGAAGGTACAGGCCGGCGAGGAGAATGAACGTAAGGGAAAGCAGTTTCATTAGTCGCATGAGGAGTAGTTCTTATGGCAGGCGGTGCAGCTCGCCGCGGGGTAGCCGGCCGGATGGCACTGTACGCACCGCGCGTTTTTGTGAGCCTTGTGGGTAACGTCATCGTAGCAGTTCCCATGGTTGTAGGATGTTGGCTGCCAGGGGGAGCCGCTATTCGTATGGCACTGGCTGCAGGCGTTCTCGATAATACCTTGCGTCAGATGGTTCACCGGAGAGGCCGCCGCGGTGAAATCGGCGTGATGGCAGGAAACGCAGTTTGTCATAGAGCCTGAGTGGACGAAAGTAGCCCCGAGCCAGGTGGCCTGATTGTGGCATTGCGCGCAGGTCTGCGGATAGCTCTTTGCGGCGTGGTTGGGCGCCGCCTGGTAGTTGGACAGGTGGCAGGAGACGCAGTCGGTCATGGAGGGCGCGTGGACGAAGACGGCCCCGAGCCAGGTGTTCTGGCTGTGGCACTGGGTGCAGGTCTGGGAATAGCTCTTTGCGACGTGGTTCGGCGCGGCCTGGTAGTTAGTCAGGTGGCAGGAGACGCAGTCGGTCATGGACGGCGCATGCACGAAAATGGCCCCGAGCCAGGTGTTCTGGCTGTGGCACTGGGTGCAGGTCTGGGAGTAGCTCTTTGCGACGTGGTTCGGCGCGGCCTGGTAGTTAGTCAGGTGGCAGGAAGAGCAGCTCGTCATTGACGGTGAATGCACGAAAGCGGCGCCGAGCCAGCTGTTCTGGTTATGGCACTGGGCGCAGGTCTGGGCGTAGCTCTTGGCCACGTGATTGGGCGCCGTCTGATAGTTAGCCAGGTGGCAGGAAACGCAATTAGTAGCGCCGGGAGAGTGTTTGAACCCAGCTCCCGCCCAGGCGGTGGTCTTATGGCAGGTAGTGCAGTCCCGCGTATAGCTGGGGCCGGTGTGTCCCGGGGCCGAAGCGAACTCGCTTTGATGGCACAAATAGCATTCTTTGGAGGCTCCCTGGAAATCTCCCGAGGCGGCATTAAGGTGGCACTGCTCGCAGCGCAGGATCGCGTGCCTGCCGGTAAGGGGGAAGCGGGTGCGGGCGTGGTCGGCTATCTGGGTTCCCTGGCTGGTCCGCCTTTCCCAGGTGTTCTGGTTATGGCAGCGCTTGCAGTCTCGCCCGAGGGAGCTCCTGTGCGGGTCTACGTGGCAGCCGGCGCAGCCGCGCGCGGAGTAAGTCTTGGCCGGGCCGCGGTCGTTGTGGCAGCGCAGGCAGGCCGCTTCGGAATGAGCGCCTTCCAGCGCGTAGCCGGTCTTCTTTAGGTGATCGAACTTGAAATCGGAGCGAATGACGTCCCAGCGGCTGGGCAGATGGCAGAGGGAGCAGTCGCGGGGAAAAGTTTTATGCGGAACCAGCGGGCCCCACTCCTGTTCCCAGCGGAGCTGCCCCGGAAGCCCTGCCGCCGCGGAGGTCGACAGCGCTTCTGCAGGCGCGGTCGCGGAGGGGGGCGCCGATACCTCCGAGGGATCCGGGGTTGAAGTTGCGGCCGGAGCCGCGGCCGGCGTAACTGCCGGCCTGGTCACGGCTTTCCTGGCCGGATTTTTTCTCTTGGCCGGAGAGGTCCGGTTCGTCTCCACGGGCGAAGCAGCGTAAGCGGCCGGCGCAAATCCCAGCGCTATAGCTATAAGGAATAAAAGGGGGAGGCGGGATGACCGGCTCCATAAAGCGAGCCTGGCGCCGGGCGGGAGGGTATTAGCTGAATTTACACCGGGGAAGCCTTTAGGTTCTGTCATAGCTAATTTATACCACAGCTGAATCAAGCCCAATTCATTAAATCCGCAAATAATAATCAAATCCCGGAGCTCCTGCAAAGACCCCGGCAAGTTTAGAGCGGAGTTCAGCGCGGTACCGCGTGGCAGTCTTCGCAGGCGTATTTCAGCGGCTTGTACAGCGTCACTTTCCTTCCCTGCGGGGTAAGCGCCTGAGGGTGGCAGTCTTTGCAGGCGACTTTAGCGTGGGCCTTGTCCAGTTTGAAGCGGGACATGGTTTCGTGGTTGAAAATAATCTTTTTCCAGGAAAGTTCGTCGCGATGGCAGGTCTCGCAGACCGTCTTTCCGCCGGCCCGGAACTGTCCCGCGTGAGGGTCTTTATGGCAGAAAGCGCAATCCTTCTGGACTTTAACGAAACGCACCGCGCCTAAAACCGCGTCGCGTACGTGGCAGGACGCGCAGGGGGCTTTCTTATGGGCCCCGTTGAGCGGCCAGGTCGTATGGTCTTTGACGGCGTAGGTCGAAGGCTTGAACTCGGTCTCTTTGTGACAATCCAGGCAGCGCGGATGGGCCGGCAGGAATTGCGCGGCATGTTCGTCCTTGTGGCAGGCCTCGCAGACTTTCTGGGCGCGTGCGCGCCCCGGCGCGCCGGGCCGGGAGTAGCGCTGGGCGTAAGGCTTGGCCGGGTCATGGCAGGCCTTGCAGGCGGTTTTTGCGTGGGGTTTTTCTATGTGGAAGCCGGTGACCAGGTGCTGAGGCTTGGTCATGCGCTGGTTCGCGGTGTCCCAGGGCACGGCATTTTTTGTGTGGCAGGCTTCACACTCAAGGTTCCACTTTGTCCGGTGGGGCGTCTTGTGGCAGTCCGCGCACTTCTTCCCGGGGATCTTTCCGAAGATCTTTCCCTCGGCGGGGGGGCCGGCGGCGTGGCACTTCCCGCAGGCGACTTTCACGTGGGCGTCGCGCAGCGGGTAGGACTTGTCATGGTCGAAGCCGGGCGCGGGCTTCCATTTGTCCTGGGAGTGACATTTCTCGCAGGCGCTTGCGGCCTGGCCGCCGTTATGCGGGTCTTTGTGGCAGGACACGCAGTCCTGTTTCAGGCCGAGAAAAGTGGCCGCGCGCCGTGCCTTGGGGAAGTCGGGGAGAAAGAAAGGCGGCGCGTGTTTAACGTGGCAGTCGGCGCAGGCAAGCTTGTCATGGCTGCTTTTCAGCGTATAAGTGGAGTAGGAATGATCGAAAGTCGTCGGCTCGGCGCCGCCCCATGAGACTTTGTTCACCAGCGGGAAGGCCGTGCCGTTATGGTCGGAATGGCACTTGGCGCAGTTCTGCGCCTTGTCGGCGATAACGCGGCCATGGTAGCCTTTATGCCCGGCTATCTGGGCGGCTATCTCGGGGTGGCAGGACATGCAGCCTGCCGGCAGCCCTTTTGAATCGTGGCATTTGCGGCAGTTGCCTATGAAAGAGGACCCGGCCACCGCCATGTGGGGGGCGGAAAGGTCTCCCGGCGAGGAGCGGAACAGAAGCAGCGAAGCGCCGAGGGCGGCCGCGAGAAGTATTCCTACGATGAGGGGCGCGTGCCGTTTCATGGCAGGGAAAGACCCAGTCCTCCCAGGTTGGTGGCCACCAGTACATGCAGGACAGCTACTATCAGCATCATGATCGAGAACCAGCGGTGGAAAACGCGCCAGGAGCGCATAAGTTCGCGCAGCTCCTGGTAGCGGGCCAGTCCGCTCTTTTCGCGGAGATAGCGGCGGGCCAGCGGGAGTATCCCTGCGGCCGAAGCCGCCATCTGCGGGGAGGCCATCACGGCCCGGCGCAGGTTCTCGAATTCAATTTTTTCCGCGCGGTCCGAGCTTATTATCCCCGTCAGGGCGGAGAGAACGTTCCTCTTGGACGCCGCTTCGCTTTCCCCGGTCCCTTCGGCCAATTCTACGCCGCTTTTGCTCAGTTCCTGGTGGAGCTCTTTTATGGCTTTTTCCAGTTCGGCGAGCTCAAGTTCCCTGCCCTGCAGGGAGCGCGGGACGTGGGTGTAGATGTAGCGCCCCACGATCCCGCTGCCGACCACGATGAACAGCGAGACGGCGGCCAGGGCGGCCATCGGATTGCGCAGCAGAAAAGCGCTGTGGAGCAGCACGAAGAGCGCCCCGGTGATGCCGGTAAAAACGTGCATCGACATCCAGGACCTCAGGCTGCCCATCCAGTCCAGGCGGACGAAGGAACTTCGGACGAGATAGCCGAGATTCATGATTATAAGGGTGAGGCCTATGATGCCGTATACCAGGCCGATCGAGCCGGAGGGGCGCAGCCGGGAGTGGAGTTCGCTCAGCGGCCTCTCCGCGGCGGGAAGAAGGTAATAGTAGCGCCCCATCCAGGCCATGGCGGCCAGGCCCGCGCCGCAAAGCGAGCCGAGGATGGTAAATACGACGGAAGCGGTGCGGTTCTCCGGGGCGCTCATTCTTTTTCCTTTCTGCCCGGGGCTTTCCCTTCGGAAGTTCCTGCTTCCCGGGCTCCGGGCTCTTCCGTTCCCGGGGCTTTTCCGAATTTAACTCCTATCTTCTGCAGTAGGGGGAAGGGGGGGTCGCCGCCGGCGCAGACGAACACCCAGTCATTATCGAGGTTGGCCACTTCCTTACCTACTGGCTCGCAGGAGTGGAGGACGACTTTCTTCGGTTGGATATGTTTGACCTGGGAAGACATTATCAGGTGGATCTTTCCCTCGGCCACGGCTTTGTCCAGGCGCTCCTTGTTGCGGCCGGTCAGACGTGAAAAATCGCTCTTGCGGTGGGAGAGCACCACGTAGTTTTCGGGCTGGCCCGCTAAACCCAGGGCCGCCTCCACCGCGCTGTTGCCGCCTCCGATCACGAGCGCCCGCTGCCCTTTCAGGGCGGCGGCGTCGGCCAGTTCGTACAGGACATGTTCTGCCTCTTCGCCCGGAACTCCGAGTTTGCGCGGCACGCCCCTGCGCCCCAGGGCCAGCACTACGAAGCGGCTTTTGAAGACGCCGGCGCTGGTCCTGGTTTCCAGGACGCCGTCCACCGGGGCGATCATTTCCACGGCCGCGTTTATCTGGACCTTTATGCCGTGCCTGCATACCGTATCGCTCCACATCTTCAGCAGGTCTTCCTTGAAATATTCGCCTTCCTTGATCCTGCCGTGAAGCGGCATCTCGGCGGCCTGTACCAGGGTGAGCTTCCGGCGGGGGTACTTATAGACCGTGCCGCCCACGTCGTCGATGCTGACGGCGGCGTAATCCAGCCCGAGCTCCACCGCGCGGAAGAGTGCGGAAAGCCCGGCCGGCCCGACTCCGACCACCAGGATATCGTGAACACCGGGGAGCTTGGGCTTCGGTTCCTGTTTAAGGCGCCTGGCTATATCGTTGGCCGCCGTTTTGCCCTGCTCTATGGCGTTCCTTACCAGGCCGATCCCGCCGAGCTCGCCGGCTATGTACAGGCCGGGGACGCTGGATTCAAGCGTCGGACTTAGTATAGGTATGTCCGGACGTTTTGAGACGTCCCCGAGGCCTACTTCAATTGCGCAGACGGGACAGGCCCTTTCGCAATTGCCGCAGCCGATGCAATGGGAGGCGTGGACTACCCGCGCGAGGCCGGAGACTACGGCCAGGACGTCGCCCTGGTGGCAGGCCAGGACGCAGCTGCCGCAGCCTATGCATTTATCCGCGTGGATATGGGCGGATTGAGTTACAGGCTTGTCGGTGCCGAGCTCTTTGCCCTCTTTCAGCTGTTCTTCGAGCTTTGCTTCGGCCTCCGCGTCGCGCTCGCGCTCCAGGCGGTGCTGCCATATCGAGACGAGGCCTACGGCCATTATAAAAAAAATAATTATGGCAATGGTGGTAAGGTCCATATGTGCGCCAAGCTATCGCGAAAGTCGCGCGGAGCGGACAGGATCGGATCGCCGTATCCCTGGAAGTACAGCCCCGGGTCCCGCAAAATAGTCCCCGGTCAGCTCATTACCTGACTTTATCAAATAGATTTTTATCCGGCAATATTCAATGCCCGCTCTTTTGTGGTTTTGCGGTATAAAAAAAGGCCTGGGGCGACCCAGGCCTTTTCTATTATTACGGAGGTTCAGGCCTCTACTTCGAACTCTTCCTTTCCGGCGCCGCACACGGGGCAGAGCCAGGTGGCGGGAAGCTTCTCGAAAGAAGTGCCGGGGGGGATATTGTTATCGGGGTCGCCCACGGCGGGGTCATAGATGTATCCGCAAAGCTTGCATACGTATTTTTTCATTGTTTTCTCCTTGATTCAGGCTTTCCACAGGCCGTGCATATTGCAGTATTCGCGCGCGGTCAGGGTCTTGGGGGTGAAGCAGAGGCAGAAAGTGGCCTCCGCGGGCTGGCCGGGTTTCAGGAACTCCCTGAACACCTTGCCGTCGGCTATGAGCTCGATCCACTCTATGAAATGCTTTTCTTCCATGGGGTGCGGCACCGAGCCTACCTTCACTTTTATTCCTTTCTCCGTCTTCTCGATAACGGGCACATGTTTTTCCTTGGAGGCGTCAACCGTGTTCTCTTTCACCGCCTTCATGTCCTGTCCGCAGCAGGCCAGCGCGCCGGCCGCGCCGTGCAGTACTTCCACGATATTCCCGCAAAGCTCGCATTTGTAAACTTCCATTCTTTCGGCCATATTATTCTCCTTGATACTGTCTTATCGTTCTTACACCAGCGCCCGGAGGGCGGTGAGGACTTCGTCGTAGTCGGGCTCTTTGCTGACTTCCGGCACCAGCTGCACGTATTTAACTATGCCGTCCTTGTCCACGATGAAGACTGCCCTGGCCAGAAGGCGCAGGTCCTTTATCAGTATGCCCCAGGACTTGCCGAAATCGGCCTTCTGGTAGTCTGAGAAAGTCCTTACGGCTTTCACGCCGGCCGCTCCGCACCAGCGCTTCTGGGCGAAAGGCAGGTCCATGCTGATGGTCAGCACGCCCACGTCGGGGCCCAGCGCCTCGGCTTCCTTGTTGAAGCGGCGGGTCTGCAGGTCGCAGGTCGGCGTGTCCAATGAGGGCACGGCGCTTATCACGGCCACTTTGCCGCCGTAAGTGCGGGAGAACTTCATCGGCAGCATGTCGTTGGCGGTCACTTTGAAGTCCGGGGCCGTCATTCCTACCTTGATCTCTTCGCCGACCAGCGCCATCGGGCGGCCCTGCATGGTCACCGTGCGCTTTAAGGCTTCTTTTTTCGCTTCGTCGCTTATATTTTCGTCCATAGTTTCCTTTACGGTTCTACCAGTTCTCCCCGAGCATTTCGAAATAGGCTTTGGGATGGGCGCAGGCCGGGCAGTTCTCGGGAGCGGTTTCGCCCTCGTGTACATAGCCGCACTCCAGGCAGCGCCAGCGCGTCTTTTTATCCTTCTTGAAAACTTTGCCTTCCTCAAGGTTCTTGAGGAAACCCAGGTAACGGGCTTCGTGCTGCTTCTCGGCCACGGAAATGGCTTCGAAAGCTTTGGCGACGGGCTCGAAGCCCTCTTCGCGGGCTATCTTTGCGAAATCAGGATACATGCTGCCCCATTCGTGGTGCTCTCCGGCCGCCGAAGCCTTAAGGTTCGTCTTCGTGTCCGCGATAGTCCCGGCGGGGAAAGTGGCGGTGATGGTCAGGTCCCCGCCCTCGAGGAACCTGAAGAAGCGCTTCGCGTGGGCCTTTTCCTGGGCGGCGGTCTCTTCGAAGGCCATGCCGATCTGGACATAACCCTCTTTCTTGGCTTCGGTGGCGAAATAAGTATAGCGGTTGCGTGCCTGCGACTCTCCCGCGAAAGCTGCAAGCAGATTCTTTTCAGTTCTGGTACCTTTTATGTTCATTTTTTCCTCCTGGCCGACAGATTAGGGGCTCGCTGCCGGGCCCCACCGACAAAAATTTGCGAGAGATTACATTCTACTAAAATTCACCTTTACCGCTAGTCTTTTACGTTGTTCCTGCGTATGCCGGCGCGGGTAAGCGCGAAATCGTACTTTACCGGGTCCGCGGGTTCCACCTTCCTGAAATACGCCGTGATCTCCGCGGCGGTCTTCATGGAGGTGTCTTTCCTCTTTGTTATGCCCATCCCCATCGAGACCTGCCTCATATGGGTGTCCAGAGGTATGATCAGCTTGGAGGCGGAAACCCCGGTCCAGACCCCGGGGTCCACCGCGTCCTTCCTTACCATCCAGCGGAGGTAGAGGTTCACGCGCTTGAAAGAGCTTTTGTGCTCCGGGCACGGTGTCAGTGAAGGCGCGCAGCCCAGCGCGTTGAATTTGTTCACGAATTCATAGATCGCTTCTTCAACCGTGGCCGCGTCCTCGTCGTAAGCCTGCAGGAACAGCTTTTCAAGCGAGGAGTGCTTTTCAAGCGCGTGCTTTATATTAAGGAGGAAGACGGCCAGTTCGGCCCCGGTCGTGAAGCGGTGCTTGAAAGAAACGAAAGTCTTTTTGATAGCGGCCGGGGTGGCGGTCTTCAGCCAGGCGGCGGGGGAATTCCCCATCGGGCCCAGGACTTTTTCCACGCTTTTAAGTATCTGCGTCACATTGCCGTAGGCCAGGCAGGCGGCTATGAGCCCGACTATTTCCCGGTCGGCGCGGCTTTTATAGCGCCAGACGAATTCAAGCGGGTCCGGGTGTATGAATTCCGGCCTATTGTAGCTGCGGTAGGTTTCTTCGAGGAAGGTTCGTTTAGGCGGCATAGATCTTCGGACGTTTCACTTCAGCAATTCATTTATGCTCTTATCCATAGCCGCCCGGAAACTGTCGTTGGTTTCCGCGAGCAGGTTCCCGAGGATGCAGCCGAGCTTCCCGCAGGATTTGGATTTCATCAGGCAGGTCGAAAGCGACATCTTCCCGTCTATGGCTTCAAAGACGTCCCGCAGCTTGGCGGTCCTGGCTTTTTTAGAAAGGATGAAGCCGCCCTTCGGCCCGCGGCCCGGCACCAGGAGCCCGGCGCGGGTCAGGCGCTGCAGGACCTTGGTGAGGTGGTTGTAGGAAACGCCCAGCGCCCCGGCGATATGCCTGGTGGCGCAGGGCTTCCCTTCCGACTTCGCGATGAGGCCCACGGCGTGGATGGCTATTACCGCTGCCTCCGAGATCTTTATTATGGTACTCATATACTACATTGTACCATAAATTCGAGGCGGCAATAACAAGTCTCCCGCTGGAGTCCTGTTATTGCCGTTCTCGAGTCCGGCCTTCAGCTGTTTCTTTTACAGCATTTTGCAGGTCTTCCCGTAGTAGATATCCTCGCCCTCGCCGCACTTCACCGGCTTTATCCGGAAGTAAGTGGAGACCAGGAACCAGCCGAGGAGCGTCGCCCCGAGTATTATTATCGTGTCGGGAACTATCCTGAACTTGTTCAGCGCCAGGATGACCGGCATATTGTAGAACTCGGGGCTCCTTGCGAACCAGACCCCGTGCTTGTAGACCATGAAAGTCTGGATCAGTCCCTCGGGCAGGAGCACGGAGAGCACCATCAGGAGCAGCCCGCCGTTCAGGAGCCAGAAGATAGCTTTCAGCAGGCCGTTGTTCCAGTACTCGTTCCTGACCAGCGAGCGCCAGGAGAACAGCATCAGCGAGATGGACAGCATCCCGTAGACGCCGAAGAGCGCCGCGTGGCCGTGGTTCGCCGTCAGGTAGGTCCCGTGCTCATAATAATTGATTATGGGCAAATTGATGGAGAACCCGAACATCCCGGCGCCAAGGAAGTTCCAGAAGCTGGAAGCCGTCAGGAAGAACAGCGGCCAGCGGTAGGGGAATTCCTTGCCAGCGTCCTGGATGGACTGGTATTCCTTCCAGGCCCGGACCACCAGGAGAATCATCGGTATCGGCTCGAGAGAGGCGAACACCGCTCCCAGGGCCAGCCAGTAGGAAGGCCCGCCGTACCAGAAGTAATGGTGCGCGGTCCCTATGATGCCGCTGGCGAACACGAGGATAGCGCTGAAATACGCCACCCTCATGGCCGACTCTTTCTTGACCAGTCCCATCATGACAAGGAACAGGGAGATTATCGCCACGCCGAAGAACTCGAAGATGCCTTCTACCCACAGGTGCACGACGAACCAGCGCCAGTAGTCAGCTATGGTAAGGTGGGAACCTTTCCCGTAGAAGAAACCGAAGCCGAAGAAACCGACCACCATGATCGCGCTCATAAGGTAGAACATCACCACGCCGCTCTTGTCCGAGTCCGCCCCGAAGAGCTTGTCTTTCATGCCGCGGTAGACTATTACCAGCCAGGCGATGAGGCCCACGAAGAGCAGCCACTGCCAGAACCTGCCCGATTCGAGGAATTCCCAGCCCTGGTGGCCGAACCAGAACCAGGTGGCGTCGGTGAAGTAACCCTTCGCGCCCAGCGCGGTTCCGGCCAGGCTGCCTACGGCTACCAGCACCACGGCTCCGAACAATATGTTCACCAGGAGGCCCTGGTTTTTAGGTTCTTTGCCGCTGATAACGGGGGCCAGGTAGATAGAAGCGCCGATCCAGGTCGTGGCGATCCAGAAGATCGCGAGCTGCAGGTGCCAGCTCTTCGCCCAGGTATATGGAACCAGCGTCGCGATGAAGTCCGGGAAGAAAGTCTCGGGGCTTACGGTGTAATGCGCAAGCAGGCCGCCCATGCAGGTCTGCAGGATGAACAGCGCCGTCACGACCACGAAGAACTTAGCCGCCCTGACCTGGCTTAAGGTGAGGGGCAGCTCCATCATCAGGTCGCCGGTCTGGACCGCTTTCTCCTCGCCGTAAAGGATGCGGTAGCGGTGCACAGCGTAAATGACGATGCCCAGGACTATGAAGAAAGCCAGGATGCCGGCCAGGCTCCAGAGCAGCGCGTCGGTCATCATGGTATTGCCTACGGTAGCGTCGGGCGGCCAGTTATTGGTGTAGGTGGAGTCGGCGCCGGGCCTTAAAGTTCCCGCGGCCCAGGCGGTCCAGAAAAAGAAGTCGCCCACGGTCTGGGCTTCGCTTACTTCTTTCATGGCCTTGGCCTGGAGGCCGTAGGTCTTGTTCCCGTTGTCCATCTCGTCGCGCCAGTAATCTTTTATTTTCGCGAAAGCGTAAGCCTGGGACTCTGCGAGCGTAAGCACGCCGGTGACCTTGTCGTAGTTATTGGTCTTTATTTCCCTTATGACCCTCGAGTCTATGGCGGCGGCGACGTCGGGGTGAAGCGAGGCGTAAGGCCCTCCCGCCTTCCCGGCGTAATACTCCCTCATGTAGCTCCCCATGAGGTTCAGCGTGGTGGCCGAGAAATCGAGGCCGCGCAGGGTCCCGTGCCCCCAGACGCTCCCCAGGTCCATCAGGCCGTAGCGCTGGTAGGCGTTCTGGCCTTTTATGATCTCAGTCTTGCCTGAAACTTCCTGCCCGTTGGCTATGATCAGCGCCGGGTAGGGGGGGACCCTGTCGATGGCCAGCCAGCCCCCGCCCAGCAGGACCGCCATGGATATAAGGAAACTAGCTATCGCCGCTTTTTTGAGACCTTCCATTAAAACCTCCAAACCCGTATAACCTTGATATTGCCGAAATGGCCGGGCCGCGGCAATACGCAGTATCGTGCGCGCCCCGCGGTTTATTCCGCCGTCAAGCCCACTCTTCGCTCTTGATCGTCCCGCCTATCCCCACCACGATGCTCTTTACCGGGACTTTCCTCTTGGCGTTGCGCGCCGCCTGCTGGACCATGGCGAGCAGGCCGCCGCAGCAGGGGACTTCCATCGTCAGCACGGTGAGAGTGTTGACCTTGGCGTCCTCTATCAGGGCCTGGATCTTCTCGATATAGACTTCCTGGCCGTCGTCCAGCTTGGGACAGGCTATCACGGCAGCCCGGCCTTTAAGGAATTCCGCGTGGAAATTACCGTAGGCGAAAGCGGTGCAGTCCGCGGCCACCACCAAATCGGCCTTCTGGAAATACGGGGCCATCGGGGAGATGAGGTGCAGCTGCAACGGCCACTGCCGGAGCATCGAAGGGGCTTTCCCGGCGGGACCGGAATCCGAGGGCGCTTCTTCCCTAAGGTCCATCATTTTCGCCCCGGGGCAGCCGCAGGGTTCATGTCCGCCATGCGCATGTTTCTTATCCATATTATTTTCCTCCTGACTTGTTTAACTAAAATTAAAATTGCGGTCTTTAAAGGCCGCTTTTATCTCTTCTTTTATCCGCCCGACGCCCAGCCGGTCGGCCAGGTCGCCGAACCGCTCTCCGGGCCGCCCTTCCCTGATATAGGCCCTGGCCGCGGCTCTCAGCGCGAGCAGGACGCCTTCTTCATCGGTCATTTCTATAACCCGGACACCGAACCTCGGGTGCCGGCCCAGCCTTCCGCCGACCAAAACCGAGAAACCTTTTTTTTCCTGCCGCAGCGTCCCCGTGGGGCAGACCCTGACGCAGGCTCCGCAGCGCGCGCAAAGTCCGAAATCTATCGAAGGCCCCGTCCCGTCGAGAACTATGCCGTTCTCCCTGCAGGCCTTCACGCATAAGCCGCACTTCGTGCACGCCGCCCCGCCTTTGCCCGGGAGGCTATGCTGAATCGCGCCGAAATCCTTTATCTGCGGCTGGGAACAGGCGTTGGGACATTCCGCGACCGCCGCCCTGAAAGCGTGCCTGGCCAGGGCCGGCCCCGGGAGCATCCTGCCTATCCAGGCTGCGAGGCCTTCTTCTTCCAGAACTTTTTCCATCCGCCGCCTCAGGCCGGAAGCTCCGCCCAGGGAATTCGGGCAGGTCCCGCTTTCATTACAGCCGGAGACGGCCGGCGCGGGCTTTCTTCCTTGCTCCATGTTCAGGCCTTTAAACTTTTCCCGGCGGCGCCGAGCAGCTTTTCGAGGCCTGTCACTACCGCCTCGCACTCGGCGATAAGAGCCGGCTCGAATTTTTCGTCCGCCTCGTTAAATTTATTGAACAGTTCCCCGACTTGTTTAAGAGAAAGGTTCCTGTCCATCCACGGGTAGAGGATCTCGTCCTCTTTCTTTATATGCTCGGAGAGCAGGTCGCGGTAGGCGAGAAAATGCTCTGCGGCCGCGGCCCCGTTCTTCGCGGCCAGGGCCTCGTCCGCCGCTTTTACGTGGCCCCGTCCGGTTACATGGTCCTGCAGCATGGTCTTGATGACGTCCAGCTCGCCGTCGAAATATTTGAAGAGGATCTCCTCCTCTTTCGCATGGTGGTATTTGTCGGCGTAAGCGCGGATGAACTTCAGCCCGCCGCGCGCCAGCCCCGCTCCTTCTTCCGACCTCAGGTCCACGCTCGCCACGAACCGCGGGATCAAGGCCAGCAGCCGCTTAATAAGCGTGTGTTCGTCCACCAGCCTCTTCAGGGGCGGGGAATACTTAAGCCCTCCGGAAGGCGCGGCAGCCTTCCGGGAACTCTTCGGGACCTTGAGCCCGCCGCGAGGCGAGATAGCGAGGGCTATCCTTCCCATCAGCTTCTCTTCTTCCTCTCCGGGCAGGTTATGTATCTCCACTATATCCTTAAGACGGCAGGTTCCGGCCGCGCAGGCGGTACACCCGATCTTGTATTCGTTAAGGATATCTCCCACCCCGGGGTACTTGGAGATGATGTCTTTGATGTTCTGCTCAAGGTATCTGTCCATGGGCTGCCTCCGTTCTATACGGCCACTACGCTCTTTATCTCCGGCGCGTTCTTCCTGATAGCCGCTTCGACGCCGTTCTTCAGGGTCATGCCCGCCGAGGGGCAGCAGGCGCAGCCGCCGGTAAGGCGTACTTTTACGATCTTTGCCGCCTCGTCGATGCCGACAAGCTGCACGCCCCCGCCGTCGGCTTCGAGGTAAGGCCTGACTTCCGCCAGGGCGGCTTCCACCTTTTTCTGCAGTTCGTTAGAGTCGTTCATATAATAATCTCCTTTAGATCGAGAGGGCGGAGGGAGCTTCACCGGCCTCCGCCCCCGGTTTATCCGGTTCAGGCCGCGGCAGTGGCTCCAAGTATGGCCTCAAGGTCTTTCTCCGCGGTAGTCGTCGGCATGATATTGAACTTGTCCACCAGGACCTGGAGCACCGCCGGGGTAACGAAGGCCGGCAGGGTAGGGCCGAGGCGGATGTTCTTTATGCCGAGGAAGAGCAGGGTCAGAAGTATGCAGACGGCTTTCTGCTCGTACCAGCTGAGCACCAGCGAGAGCGGCAGTTCGTTGACGCCCACATTGAAGGCCTTTGAGAGCGCCACCGCCACCTGTATGGCCGAGTAAGCGTCGTTGCACTGCCCCATGTCGAGCAGCCGTGGGATGCCGCCGATGTCGCCGAATTCCTGCTTGTTGAATCGGAACTTGCCGCAGGCCAGCGTCAATATGACGGTGTCCTTCGGCGCCTGCTCGGCGAAGTCGGTGTAGTAATTCCGGCCGGGCTTGGCGCCGTCGCAGCCGCCTACCAGGAAGAAGTGCTTTATATGGCCGGTCTTGACCGCGTCGATGACCTTGTCGGCCACCCCGAGCACGGCGTTATGCGCGAAGCCCACCATTATCGTCTTGTCGTCCCCGTCCTTCCTGAAGCCGTCGGCTTTGAGCGAGGCTTCGATGGCCGGCGCGAATTCGGCGTCCGCTATATGCTCGATCCCGGGCCAGGCTACCAGGCCGCTGGTGAAGATGCGGCCCCTGTAGGTGGCCAGCGGCTTCTGTATGCAGTTGGTGGTCATCACTATCGCGCCCGGGAAGGCGTCGAACTCTTTATGCTGGTCCTGCCAGGCGCCGCCGTAATTGCCGGCCAGGTGCTTGAACTTCTTGAGCTTCGGATAGCCGTGGGCGGGGAGCATTTCGCCGTGGGTGTAGACGTTTATGCCTTTGCCCTCGGTCTGCTTGAGAATTTCCTCAAGGTCTTTAAGGTCATGGCCGGAGACGAGCAGGGCTTTGCCTTTGAGCGGGTTCACGCGCACTTTAGTGGGGACGGGGTGGCCGTAAGCGTCGGTATTGGCTTTGTCCAGCAGTTCCATGACGCGGAGGTTCACTTCGCCGCACTTCATGTTATAGCCGACCAGCTCGTCCACGGTCGGATCGGTCCTGGTCAGGAAATCCAGCGCTTCGTGGATGAAGGCGTAGACGTTCTCGTCTTCCTGGCCGAGTATCAGCGCGTGGTCGGCGTAGGCGGCCATGCCCTTGAGCCCGTAGGTAAGAAGCTCCTGCAGGCCGGCGGCGTCGTCGCCCAGGGCTTTCTTCCTGGTATTTATTCCCTTCTCGGGGGCCTCGTTGAGAAGAGCCTTGTATTCGTGGGGCGGGTTCCAGGTCGCCGGCCCGGCCAGCCTGGAGGGGGGGGTTCCGGACTTTTTGCAGGCGCTCTCGTACATAAGCCTGGCCTTTTCCTTTACGGCCTGGCCTTTCCTTATAATATGCTCGATCCTGACCGCGTCAAAATTCACATTGGTCACGGTGGTAAAAAGAGCTTCCACCACGAACTTGTTTATCTCCCTGTCATGCAGGCCGCCGGTCACGGCCGCGCGCCGCGCGTACATGCTGATCCCCTTGGCCTGCCAGAGCAGGAGGTCCTGCATCTTCGCCGTCTCCGGGTCTTTTCCGCAGACTCCCTGCGTGGTGCAGCCTGTCCCTTTCGCCGACTGCTCGCACTGGTAACAGAACATTGTGTCGCTCATTTATTATTCTCCTGGTATAGTTTGAATTCCGGCGTAACTAGTAATCTGGTATAACTATACCAATACAAATCGAGGATGTCAAGGGCCTTCCGGTCCGGACAAAAAAGCGCAATACGCGGTATTGCGCTCCCGCGACGGAGAAAAGCCCCGGGATTTGTGCCGGAGGTTTTAAAATCGTAGAATAGTTCTGCGGTAATCTTTCCTTAGCAGAGGTGACCATGCTCAAAGCAGCCATCGTCATGGGAAGCGATTCGGACCTGGGAGTACTGTCCGCCGCCGCAGGTATCCTGGAGCATTTTTCCATTCCTTTCGAGATCAAGATCCTCTCGGCTCACCGCACCCCGGAAGCCGCGCTGGCCTATGCCGCTTCGGCCGAGAAGCGCGGGTTCGGCGTCATCATCGCCGGGGCGGGGGGGGCGGCCCACCTGCCCGGGGTCCTCGCGGCCGTCACCGTGCTGCCTGTAGTCGGAGTTCCGATGAACGCCACCTCCCTCAACGGGCTGGATTCCCTTTTGTCCATAGTGCAGATGCCCTCCGGCATCCCCGTGGCTACGGTGGGCGTGAACGCCGCTAAAAACGCCGGTTTGCTGGCGGTGCAGATATTGGCTGTCAAAGAAACCAGGCTCCGGGCCAAACTTAAGGTTTACAGGGCGGCGATGAAGAAGGAAGTCCTGGCTAAGACGGTGAAGCTGGACAAGAAAGGCTACAAGAGATATCTCGAAGAAATGAAGTGAACAGCGGGCGCAGTACAAACCGGCAGTCTACCGATAAGGAGATGAGCATGGCTGAGCTGAAACTCATTCACAAGGGCAAAGTGCGGGACCTCTATGCGGCGGGTGAGAAGTACCTCCTTATAGTATCATCCGACAGGATCTCCGCTTTCGATTTTATTCTGCCTACGCCTATCACGGGCAAGGGCGCCATCCTTAACAAGATAAGTTCCTTCTGGTTCGCCCGGACCGGGAATATCCTTAAAAATCATATAGTCGCCTCCGAGATAGGGGAGATAAAGGCGAAGCTGGCCGGCTATGACTGTTCGGCCCTGGACTGGTCGCAGCTGGCGGGACGCGCCGTGCTGGTGCACAGGACCAAGCGCGTTGATTTCGAGTGCATAGTGCGCGGGTATATTACCGGCTCGGGCTGGAAGGAATACCAGAAGCAGGGCAGCGTCTGCGGTTTAAAGCTGCCGCCCGGCCTTAAAGAGGCCCAGAAACTGCCGGAGCCGGTGTTCACTCCCACGAGCAAAGCCGACCAGGGGCATGACGAGAATGTGACTTTCGAACAGATGGCCGAGGCGCTCGGGCCCGAGCTGGCCGGGAAGATACGCGAGAAAAGCCTGGCCCTTTATAAATTCGCGGCGGAGTACCTTGAGAACCGCGGCATACTTCTGGCCGACACCAAATTCGAGTTCGGCCTGCTGGACGGGGAGCTGATACTGATAGACGAAGCGCTGACCCCGGACTCCTCCAGGTTCTG
This sequence comes from Elusimicrobiales bacterium, assembly GCA_028713125.1. Lineage (GTDB taxonomy): Bacteria > Elusimicrobiota > Elusimicrobia > Elusimicrobiales > UBA9959 > UBA9959. The sequence goes on from JAQTOU010000008.1 coordinate 138,841, forward strand.
GGACAAGGCTCAGTATAAGATCGGGACCAGTCCCGAGAGCTACGACAAGCAGTACGTGCGCAACTGGCTCGAGGGGAGCGGCTGGGACAAGAATTCCGCGCCGCCCGCGCTGCCCGCTGAAGTAGTGCGGGGCACCCTCAAAAAGTACGAGGAAGCCCTTAACAAAATAACCGCCGGGTGAAGTGCCGCCCGGCGGCTTCTTTTACCCTGAAACTGGGATCTTTCCGGAGATAAGGTTAAAAAATGATAATAGAGATCTGGACCAAAGAGAAATACGCCGGGAACGAGGAGGCGGCTTTTATCGCCAGGCTGGCTCATGCCGGCCTGAAGGTGAAAACCGCGCGCCTTTCCCGCCTTTACCGGGTGGACGCTGATTTCACCAAAGCGGACTTCTCCAGAATAGCTTCGGACCTGCTGACCGACAATATAACAGAGCATTGCTCCCTGACCCCCGGGAAAGCGGGGCTTAAGAGCGCCTACAGGGTGGAAGTCTGGCTGAAGGACTCCGTGACCGATGTGGTAGGGGAAAGCGTGAAAGAGGCCGTTGCCGACGTGGCGGGAAAGCTTCCGGCCGCGGTCAGGTTCGGCCGGGCCTACTATGTGCCCTGCGCGTCCGAGCTGAAGCTCAAGCTGGCCGTCTCGAAGATACTGGTGAACGAAGTGGTAAATAAATTTAAAATCGAGAAATGCTGAGAAACTATGCAAAACCCTCTTTCTAATTTTACCTCTTTAAGCGAAAAGCAGCTGGCGGAGCTGGACAGGGCCTGCGGCTGGTCGCTGAACGCGCTGGAGCTCGCCGAAGTGCAGCGGGAGTTCAGGAAAATGGGCAGGCAGCCTTCGCGCGGGGAACTCGAGACCCTGGCCCAGACCTGGTCCGAGCACTGCAAGCATAAAACTTTTTCCGGCCCGGTTTCCTTCAAGTCCGGAAGCAAGATCAAGAAATACAAGAACCTCTTTAAAGAAACCATAGTAAAGGCGACTAAAACCCTGAACAGGAAGTGGTGCCTTTCCGTGTTTACCGATAATGCCGGGATAGTGGAATTCGGCAAGAACGGGAAATGGGGCCTGGCTTTCAAGGCGGAAACCCATAACCATCCCTGCGCGGTGGAGCCTTACGGCGGGGCCGAGACGGGCGTGGGCGGCGTGATAAGGGACATCCTGGGCGTCGGCCTTGGCGCGAAACCGGTGCTTAATACCGACAATTTCTGCTTCGGCTATCTGGACAGCAAGAAGAAGCTTCCTAAAAATTCGCATTCCCCGGAGCGCATCATGCGCGGCGTGGTGGAAGGAGTGCGGGATTACGGCAACCGCATCGGCATCCCCACCGCCTCCGGCGGCCTCTATTTCGACGACGGCTACCTGCTTAACCCGCTGGTCTATGTCGGCTGCGCCGGGCTTATCCCGACCGATAAAATAGACAAAAAAGTCGTGCCGGGCGACCTGGTCGTCTCCATAGGCGGGCGCACCGGCCGCGACGGGATCCACGGCGCCACTTTTTCCTCCGCTAACATAGAAGAGGACACTTCGGCTTCGGCCGTGCAGATCGGCCACGCCGTGAACGAGAAAAAGACCCTCGACGTGCTGATGCGAGCCCGCGACCTCGGCCTGTACAATGCCGTGACCGACTGCGGGGCCGGCGGCTTCTCCTCGGCCATCGGCGAGCTGGGCTCGGAGACCGGCGCGCGGATACGCCTTGAGGACGCGCTGCTTAAGGATACCCGCATAGAGCCCTGGGAGATCTGGGTGTCGGAGTCGCAGGAGCGCATGATACTTTCAGTGCCGAAGGCCAAGCTTAAGAAACTCGAGGCTATACTCAGGGCGGAGAGCTGCGAATACTGCGTCCTGGGAACTTTCCCCGGGGACGGGCAGCTCCTGGTGACGCACGGCGAAGAAAAAATAGTGGACCTGCCCATGGCTTTCCTGCACGGCGGGGTTCCTAATTTCGAGAAGAAGGCGGCGCGGCGCAAAGTGAAGATACTCGACGGGGCCCCGCTCCAGCCCGCGAAGACTTACGGGGGGCTGCTTAAAGAAATGCTGGCGCACCCCAATGTGTGCTCGAGGCATTCCGTCATAACCCAGTACGACCACGAGGTGCAGGGCGGGACCGTGATAAAGCCGCTGCAGGGAAAATACGGGGACGGGCCCGGGGACGCGGCCGTGATCTGGCCGCAGGCCGCGACGCTGGACCTGAACGATTTCGCCGGCTTCGCCGTTACTCACGGCTTCAACCCGGCGGCGGGGAAGATAGACCCCTACCAGATGGCGCTGCACACGGTCGACGAGGCGGTCAGGAACCTGCTCTGCGTCGGCGCGGAGATCTCGCGCACGGCCATCCTGGACAATTTCTGCGCGGCTAGTCCCCGCGACCCGGAAGTGATGGGGGACCTGGTCCTGGCGGCTGAAGGCTGCCATGACGCGGCTATGGCCTACGGCGCGCCCTTCATCTCCGGCAAGGACAGCTTTTATAACCAGTCCAAAGACGCCGACGGGAAGGAATACCCGATCCCGCTTTCGCTGCTGATCTCCGCCACCGCGCCGGTGGAAGATATCCGTAAAGCCATAACGATGAACTTCAAGGAAGCCGGGAACCCGGTTTACCTGGCCGGCGTAAGCCGCCGCGGCTTCGGCGGCTCCGTGTACGGCGATATGATGGTAGCCGGCAATAACTATATAGCCCCGCTGGATATGAAAGCGGCCGTGAAGATGTATACGGCCCTCCTGAAGGCCATAAAGACCGGCTGCGTCTGCGCCGCGCACGACGTGTCCCAGGGGGGGCTCGCCGTAACTCTCGCCGAAATGGCTTTCTCCGGCGGCTTCGGGGCGGAGATAGACCTTTCCGCCGCGGGCCGGGAGAAGGGCCTGTCCGCGCTCGAACTTTTGTTCGGCGAAAGCCCTTCCCGCCTTGTCCTCGAGGTGGTGAAGGACAGGGAGGCGGAGTTCCTCAAGCTCGTAAAGGGCCTGCCTGTCGGCGAAATAGGGTATGTTAACGAGGAGCCCTCGCTGGACGTTAACGACTCCGGAGCGCCGCTTTTCAGGGAAGACATCTTCGCGCTTAAAAAGTGCTGGAAGAGGGAGCTCATATGAAGCCCAAGGCGATAATCCTGCGTGGCACCGCCACTAACTGCGACATCGAAACTTTCAATTCCTTTAAATATGTAGGTGCGGAGCCGGAGCTGGTCCATATAAACCAGCTTCTGTCCGGAGAGAAGAAGGTCCTGGATTATTCCCTGATGGCTTTCCCGGGCGGCTTTTCCTACGGCGACGATATCTCCGCCGGCAAGATCTACGCCGTGAAGATGAGCCGCCTCACATCGGATTTCGAAGCTTTCATCAAGGATAAAAGGCCCGTCATCGGAATCTGCAACGGTTTCCAGATACTTGTAAAGACCGGCTTCCTGCCAGAGAACAGGGGGAACGCCCAGGTCTCCACTCTCTACACCAATGACTGCGGTCATTTCCTTGCCAAATGGATAAAAGTGAAGATAAATAAAAAAAGCCCGTGCATTTTCACGAAGGGCCTCCCGGACGAGATCGAGCTCCCCATCGCTCACGGCGAGGGGAAGTTCATAGTCGAGGACAGGAAAATAATGTCGGACCTGACGGCGCGCGAGCTCCACGCTATGACCTATTCGGAAAACCCCAACGGCTCTATGCTGGATATCGCCGGGATAACCAATGCCTCGGGCACCTGCTTCGGCCTGATGCCGCACCCGGAGCGGAACTTCTTCGCCTGGCAGAACCCTGACCGGCCTGCCGCCGCCAGGGAAGCCGTGGCCGCGGGCTACCAGTTCTTCAAGAACGCGGTGGATTACGTCGGGTAAAAGGAAAACACATGTGCGGAATATTCGCTATCTCGGATAATAAGGACGCTTCAAGGCTGGCTTATGTCGGGCTCTTCACCCTGCAGCACCGCGGCCAGGAATCCGCCGGCATCGTTACTGACGACAACGGGGCCCTGCGCCACAGCATCGGCATGGGCCTCGTAAGCGAGATCTTCACCAAGGACGCGCTTGAAACCCTTAAGGGCCGCAGCGCTATCGGCCATATCCGCTATTCCACTACCGGCTCGAGCCATATCAAGAACGCCCAGCCTCTGGTCCTCGATTCCTACCTCGGGCAGGTGGCCGTAGCGCATAACGGCAACCTTACAAACTCCGACGGCCTTAAGGAGCAGCTCCAGAAAGGCGGCGCCATCTTCCAGTCCACCAGCGACACCGAAGTAATACTGCACCTGATGGCGAAGCATCGCGGGAAGAGCCTGGCCGATACGCTCGCAAAAAACCTTCCGAAACTGGAGGGCTCATACGCTTTCGCCTTCCTGGCGCCGGGCAAACTTATCGGGGCGCGCGACCCTAACGGGTTCAGGCCCCTGGTCCTGGGCAAGCTGGGAAAGTCTTTCATGCTTGCGTCCGAGACCTGCGCTATCGAAGTGGCGGGGGGAAAGATAGTCAGGGAGGTCGCTCCAGGAGAGATGGTGACGATAGAGGGCGGGAAAGCCAGCTTCAGGCGCTTCGCCCCGGCCAGGAACTTCACGCGCTGCATCTTCGAGCAGGTTTATTTCGCCAGGCCCGATTCGATAGTCGCCGGGAGGAGCGTGCAGACGGCGCGCTACGAGATCGGCGCCCTGCTTGCCCGCGAGCTGAAGGGCGTCAAGGCCGACATCGTGTCCGGCGTGCCGGATTCCGGGACGGTCTACGCCCTGGGCTTCTCCGACGAATCCTGGATCCCCTTCCAGACCGTCTTCATGCGCAACCATTATACCGGCCGCTCCTTTATCCAGCCGGACCAGCGCCTCAGGGAATTCACCGCCCACCTCAAGCTGGCGCCCATAAGGGACGTGATACAGGGCAAGACCATCATACTGATAGACGATTCCCTGGTGCGGGGGACGACTTCGCGCAAGATAGTGAAGAGCCTCAAAAAGGCCGGCGCTAAGAAGATAATAATGGCGATCGCTTCCCCGGCCATCATCTCCCCGTGTTTCTACGGGATAGACACTCCGAGCAAAAAGGAACTGATAGCCTGTAACCTGACGCTGGAGAAGATCCGCCGCTTCATCGGGGCCGACGAGCTCTATTATCTAAGCCTGGAGAGCCTGGTGTCCGCATGCGGCGATAAAAAGGACAGGAATTTCTGCGTTTCCTGCTTTACCGGAAAATATAATACGCGCGTGGACGCGGTGGCAAAGGCCTATGGGCTCCCTGCCAAGGCGGGGCTGTGAACGTACTGATTATCGGTTCCGGCGGCCGCGAGCATGCCCTGGCCTGGAAGATAAGGCAAAGCCCGCAGCTCGGGAAGCTGCACGCCGTGCCGGGCTCCGCCGCGATGAAAAGCCTGGCCGAATGCCATGCCATAGCGGTCGACGATTTCGAGAAAATACACGCCTGCTGCCTCGCGAAGAAGATAGAGCTGGTCGTGGTAGGCCCAGAAGCGCCCCTGGCTAAAGGGATAAGCGATTTCCTGACGGCGAAGGGCGTTAAGGTTTTCGGCCCCTCCCAAAAGGGCGCCCTGCTGGAAGCTTCAAAGCAATTCGCCAAGGAGTTCATGGGAAGGAATTCCATTCCCACCGCTTCCTTCACCATCCTTTACTCCGCTGAGTTCGCCAGGGAAAAAATAAAAGAGAACAAGAAATACCCGGTGGTGATCAAGGCCGACGGCCTGGCCGCCGGGAAGGGCGTGCGCATCTGCGAAAACGAGGGCGACGCCCTTTCCGCCGTCTCGGATTTCATGGAAAAGAGGATCTTCGGCTCTTCCGGCTCGAAAGTGGTCATGGAAGAGTTCCTGACCGGCCGGGAGGCCTCCGTCCTGGCCCTGGTGGACGGCAAGTCTTTCCTGCTGCTCCCCATAGCGAGGGACCACAAGCGCCTGGGCGACGGCGACCTGGGCCCCAACACCGGCGGGATGGGCGCGGTAGCTCCCGTCGAGATCGCCGCCACCGACCTGGAAATAATCAAAAAAGAAATATTGCAGCGCTTCGTGGACGGCGTACAAAAAGAGCAGATCCCTTTTTGCGGAGTCGTTTTCGCGGGGATAATGTTCACTCCCGACGGGCCCAAGGTCCTGGAGTTCAACTGCCGCTTCGGCGATCCTGAAACCCAGGCGATAATGCCGCTCCTGAGGGGGGACCTGCTGTCGCTGCTCAAAGCCTGCGCCGACGGCAAACTGGCAGGGAAAGAACTTGAGCTTAACGGAAAAGCCTGCGTCTCCGTAGTCCTGGCGGCCGGCGGCTATCCGGATAATCCGGAGAAAGGAAAAGAGATTACCGGCCTCTATAAAGTTCCCGCCGGGGCGCTGGTCTTCCACGCGGGAACGGAGAAAAAAGAAGACGGCTATATAACGAGCGGGGGGCGCGTCCTTTCCGTGACCGCCGCCGGAGCCAGCCTGGAAGAAGCCAGGAAGAGCGCCTACTCCGCCGTCTCAAAAATACATTTCGAAGGCATGCAGTACAGGAAAGACATAGGTTTGTGAGCGCCCGAAGAACACATTTTCCCGGTACAGGAGACATAATGACGACTTATAAAAAAAGCGGAGTGGATATAAAGCTTTCTGATAAATTCACAGAATTCCTGGAGAAAAAGTCCAAAGCTATCGGCGGCTTCGCCGGGCTCCTGCCCATAGCCGAGAGCAGGAACGAGTTCAGCCTGGTCGCTTCCACCGACGGCGTAGGAACGAAGCTGAAACTCGCTTTCCTGCTGGATAAACATAATACCATCGGCATCGACCTGGTCGCCATGTGCGTGAACGACCTGCTCTGCTGCGGCGCGCGCCCCATGATCTTCCTCGATTACTACGCCACCGGCAAGCTCGACCTCGCCCGCTCCAAGAAAATAATAGACGGCATCCTGGAAGGCTGCCGCCAGGGCGAATCCGCCCTGCTCGGCGGCGAAACAGCGGAAATGCCCGGCTTCTACCAGCCAGGCGAATACGACCTCGCCGGCTTCTCGGTCGGCATCGTAAAGAACTCCGAGATTCTCGACGGGAAAAAAGTCAGGCCCGGCGACGTCCTGATCGGCCTGAAATCCACCGGCTTCCACTCCAACGGCTTTTCCCTGATAAGGAAAGTCCTGGACGATAAAAAACTCCTGAAGAAATACGCCGCCCGCCTGCTCACGCCGACTAAAATATACGTCAAGGACGTCAATAAGCTCCGCTACGCCCTGCGCAAAAAGAAACACGACGTCCTCGCCCTCGCCCATATCACCGGCTCCGGCATCCCCGGCAACCTCCCGCGCGTCCTCCCCAAGAACCTGAGCGCCATAGTCTATAAAGATTCCTGGAAAACCCCCTCGATAATGCGCGAAATCCAGCGCCTAGGCAATATCCCGGAGGCCGACATGTGGGACTCCTTCAACATGGGCCTGGGCATGATAGCCGTAGTCCGCCCCGCCGCCGTAAAAACGGCCCTTAAAACCCTTAAAGATTCCGTGCTCATCGGTGAAATTATCAAGGGCAATAACGAAGTTCTTTTAAAGTAAGTTCTTTACCGAGGGGTGGCAAGGGTATGGGTTCGGAGCGACCTCTCGGAGGCCCGAGCTTGCATAAGCGCGAGGGCCGAGAGGGGAGGCGCGCGCACGGTGTGCGCGACGCCGTGAGCGACGGGCCCATACCCTTGCCAGGCCCCCGACTTGGCATCTCGCGGAAAACAATATTATAGGAGTCCTATGAAAAATATCGTCGTATTCGCTTCGGGCGGCGGGACTAATCTGCAGGCTTTGATCGACGCGGCCGGAGATGGGCGCATAAAAGGGAAGATATCCCTTGTCGTTTCCAATAAAGCGGGGGCCGGCGCCCTTGAACGGGCCAAAAAGGCCGGTATCCCGTCCGAAACCGCCGTCCAGAAAGATTTTAAGACCCCCGAAGCCTACGACGAGCACCTCGCCGCCCTCTGCCTCAAGCATAAAGCCGACCTGGTCTGCCTGGCCGGCTTCATGCTGAAGCTCGGCCCGAAAATGCTGTCCGCTTTCAAGGACCGGATAATAAATGTGCACCCGGCCCTCCTGCCCGCGTTCGGCGGTAAAGGTTTTTACGGCATGAAGGTCCACGAGGCCGTAATAGAGTCCGGCGCCAGGATAAGCGGCGCCACAGTCCACTTCGTAGACGAAAATTACGACTGCGGCCCGATAATAATACAGCAGCCGGTCCCGGTATTGCCCGGCGACTCGGCCGAAGAGCTGGCAAAGCGCGTGAACGCCGCCGAGCTCGCCATATATCCGAAAGCGGCGGCCCTGTACTGCGCCGGCCGGCTGAAAGTCGCGGGCCGCAAAGTAGAGATCTCGGGCCCTGCGCCTGAAACCGGGAAAGTGCGCCGCGCGCTTATCTCCGTTTCAGACAAGAGCGGCGCGGTGGAGTTCTGCAGGGGCCTGGCCGCGGAGGGTGTAGAGATAGTTTCGACTTCCGGGACCTATAAACTGCTCAAAGAGGCCGGCGTGCCGGTGCGCGCCCTGGAGACCCTTACAGGTTTCCCGGAGATGCTCGACGGCAGGGTGAAGACGCTGCACCCGGCCGTGCACGGCGGGATACTTTACCGGCGGGAGGATCCGGCTCATGCCGAGGCTGTTTTTAAATTCGGCATAGAGCCCATAGACATGGTAGTCGTGAACCTTTATCCCTTCTCCGAGACGGCCAAGAAAGCCGCTCCCTGGTCCGAAGAGCTGATAGAGAATATCGACATAGGCGGCGTAGCGCTGCTCCGCGCCGCCGCCAAGAATTACCAGTCGGTGGCCGTGCTGACCTCCCCGGCCGATTATGACCCCGTACTTGCGGCTATCTGCGCGGGCGAGGGCTCCGTGCCTCTCTGGCTGAAGAAAGAGCTGGCCGTAAAAGCTTTCTCCCATACCGCCGCCTACGACGGAGCGATAGCCGGAGAGCTGGGCAAGTCCGGCGCCGCCGGCTTCCCGGCCAGCCTCGAGGTTCCGCTTAAGAAGATAAACGACCTGCGCTACGGCGAGAATCCCCACCAGGCCTGCGCGCTCTACTCCAGGAAGGGAAAGCTCCCTTTCGCTCAGCTGCAGGGCAAGGAGCTTTCCTACAACAATATCCTGGACGCTTACGGAACCTACCAGGCCGTGCGCGAGTTCGAAAAGCCGGCCGCCGTCATCTTCAAGCATGTTACCCCGTGCGGGCTCGGGACAGGGACCGATATCGCCGAGGCTTTCGAGCGCGCCTGGAGCACCGACCCGCTTTCCGCCTTCGGGGGCATAATAGCCCTTAACCGCAAGCTCGACGGCCGCATAGCGGAGTTCCTCGCCAAAAGGTTCGTGGAAGTGATCTGCGCGCCCGATTATGACGAAAAGGCGCTGGAGATCTTCGCTAAAAAGACCAATCTGCGCCTCCTGAAATGGGATAGCTTCCCCGCCGACAATCTGGTCCTGCGCTCCGTCGGCGACGAAGTCCTGGTCAGCACCGACGACAAGCTGCTGCTCGGCGACAAATGGGAAGTCCCCACAAAGCGCAAGCCGACGCCCCAGGAAGAGGAGGCGCTGCGTTTCGCCTGGACGGCCGCCAAGTACGTGCGCTCGAACGCCATAGTGCTGGCCGATACCTGCCGCACGGTAGGCATAGGGGCTGGCCAGATGTCGCGGGTGGATTCGGTCTTCATGGCCGGCCATAAGCTTGAGGCCTTTTTAAAGGACAATCCGAGGCCCGCCACCATGGTCATGGCTTCCGACGCGTTCTTCCCATTCCCCGACGCTCTGGAAGAGGGAGTAAAACTTGGCGCTACCGCCGTGATACAGCCGGGCGGCTCGGTCAAGGATAAAGAAGTGGTGGAAGCGGCCGACAAGCTGGGCGTGGCCATGGTGCTTACGGGGATAAGGCATTTCCGGCATTAACAGCCGGCCGGCCGGGGGGAGTTACTCCGCCACGGGGAAATAGATCGTGAAAACGGCGCCGCCTTTCGGGAGGTTAGCGGCTATGATCTGGCCGCCGCTCTGGTTCACTATGCCGTAGACGGTGGAAAGCCCGAGGCCGGTCCCCTTGCCTTTGGGCTTGGTGGTGAAAAAGGGTTCGAACATGCGCGGGAGCACCTCCGGCGGGATGCCGGGCCCGGTGTCGGAGAGCTCAAAAACGGCGTAGGTTCCGTGTTTCAGCGAGGGGGGGGCTTCATCCGGCCCCACGGTATAGGTCTTTATAAATATTTTTCCGTTGTCGCTCATCGCGTGCTTGGCGTTTACGGCGAGGTTCAGCACGGCCTGCTTGAACTGTTCCGGCTCTATCTTGACGGTCGCCGGCTTCTTGTCCAGCTCGTAGGAGACCGTGATGCCCTTGCCCAGCAGGTTATCCAGCATTAATTTAAGCTCGGCCAGCGGCGCGTTGATAGTGGTGCGCACGGGACTTATCTCCTGCCTTCTCGCGAAAACCATCAACTGCTTGATAAGGTTCGCGGTCACTTTAGAGGAACGGAGTATTTCGGAGGCCAGCTTGGCCCCTACCGAGCCGGGTTCCAGGTCCTCTCCGATAAGCTCCATTGAGCCGATTATTATGGTCAGCAAATTGTTGAAATCGTGCGAGATCTGTCCGGCGAGCAGGCCCATCGACTCCATCTTCTGGCTATGGCTAAGCTGGGCTTCCAGCTGGGCCTCCCGCGCTATGTCGTGGCGCAGCACCAGGAAATACCTGGGTTTGCCGTCGGAGCCCAGGACGGGAGAGATGCGCACCTCTTCATTGATAAGTGCGCCGTCCTTGCGGCGGTTAGTGATGCGGCCGTTCCAGCGCCTGCCGGCTTTCAGGGTTTCCCACATCTCTTTGTAGAAAGAGGGCGTGTGTTCGCCGCTTTTCAGGATCCGTGGGTTTTTCCCGATGACCTCCTTCCGGGAGTAGCCGGTAATCTTTTCAAAGGCCGGGTTCGCGTAGATTATGATGCCATCCAGGTCGGTAAGAAGGACGGTCTCGTCGGCCTGCTCAATGGACTCCAGCAGGATGGCGGCGGTTTCGGCGGAGATCTTCATGGAGATATTGTAGCAAAACTCGCGGCGGGCGGCCGATTTTACACGGCGAGCTTTTATGTGTTAAAATTACTTGCAAGACCCCTGCTTGCCGACGCGGACGCGGGGTATTTTTTTGGGGAGGCGACTCTATGCCGGCTCTGCGGAATATAAACGCGGTAAGTCCCCTGGACGGAAGATATTCCGGCAAAATGGGCGGCCTGGGCCGGGGTTTCGGCGAAGCCGCGCTGGCGCGCTACCGCGCGCTGGTAGAATGTACCTATCTTCAGAAGCTCTGCGCCACGCCCGGCGTGGCCATAAGAAGGCTCAAGCCCGCCGAAAAAGACCTGCTCCGGAAGCTGCCGCTGCTTTCCGACAAGGACGTACTTCAGATAATAGCCATCGAAGAAACAGGATCCGGCCGGATCCCGCCTACCAGGCACGACGTAAAAGCGGTGGAGTATTTCCTTAAGGAGAGGCTGAAGCGCACTTCCCTCCGCGATATAACCGAGTTCGTCCATTTCGCGCTCACCTCTGAAGACGTCAATAATATTTCCTACGCGCTGATGCTCAGGGACTGCCTTAGCGCGGAGATCCTTCCCGCCCTGGAGGAGATCCTCTCGGCGCTGGACGCCCTGGCCCTGAAGCACGCCTCGGCGCCGCTGCTGGCGCGCACCCACGGCCAGCCCGCCGTCCCCACCACTTTCGGGAAAGAATTCCGCGTTTTCCACGCGCGGCTGCGCCGCCAGGTAAAGCAACTCAGGTCCGCCCGCATCTGCGCCAAGCTGAACGGCGCCTCCGGCAACTACAATGCCCACGCCGCGGCGTTCCCGGCCGCGGATTGGCAGAAGTTCTCGAAAGAATTAATAGAAAGTTTTAATTCCGGCTCCGGGCCCGCCCTGGAATACAACCCCTTCACCACGCAGATAGAACCCCATGACAGCTACGCCGAACTGTTCGATAACCTCCGCCGCGCCAACACCATCCTCCTGGCCTTCTGCCAGGATATGTGGCGCTATATCTCGGCCGGCCTGGTAAAGCAGAAGGCCGTGGCCGGGGAAGTGGGTTCCTCGACGATGCCGCAGAAAGTTAACCCCATCCATTTCGAGAACGCGGAGGGGAACCTCGGCCTCGCTAACGCGCTTCTTGGCTTCTTCTCCTCGAAGCTGCCCGTCTCCCGCCTGCAGCGCGATCTCTCGGACTCTACAGTGGAGCGCAATTTCGGCGTGGCCCTTGGGCACGGGCTGGCGGCCTATAGCTCCGTGCTTGCCGGCCTTTCCCGCGCCGCGGTGGACGAAGCCGCGGCCCGCGCCGAACTCGGGCAGCACCCGGAAGTCCTTGCCGAAGGCATACAGACCATCTTAAGGCGGGAAGGCGAAACCGGCCCCTATGAGCTTCTAAGCAAGTTCACCCGGGGCCGCGAAGTCACCGCCGCCGGCCTGGCTGAATTTATAGACGGGCTTCAGCTGAAGCCCGCGATAAAAGCGGAGCTGAAGCGGCTCTCGCCCCTTAACTACACGGGGCTTTCGGAAAAAATAGCTAAACGCAAGGAGTAATACAATGCCTGTAGATATCGTTGTAGGCGGCCAGGGCGGTGACGAGGGGAAAGGAAAGATCTGCGCGTATCTGGCGAGCAAAGGGGACTACGATTACTCCATAAGGGTGGGCGGCCCCAATGCCGGGCACACGATATTTTTCAATGATAAAATTTACACGCTCAAGACCATGCCCGGCGGCTTCGTCAACAAGCGCGCGAAGCTGGTGCTGGGCGCCGGAACCTATATCATAACGGACTGGCTGGAAAAGGAAATAGCGTTGACCGGGGCGGAAAACCGCCTGATGATCGATCCGCACGCGGTGATCATAGAGCCGCGCCATACGGAATCCGAGCGCGCCGATACCCGCATGATGGGCACGATAGGCAGCGTAGGCACGGGGCTGGGCGCCGCCGTGCGCGACCGCATAGACCGCAAGCCCCTGCGCTTCGCCAAGGACGAGCCCCGCCTGAAAAAATATATCAAGGACGTGCCGGAGCTGCTGAACAAAGCCCTGGCGAAGGGCTCCCGGATGCTGCTGGAGGGTACGCAGGGTATGAAGCTTTCCAACCTGCACGGCGAATACCCGTTCGTCACCTCTCGCGACACTACGGCCTCCACCTTTATGGGAGAAGCCGGCCTGGGCCCGAAATACGCCGGGGAAGTCTATGCGGTATTCAAACCCTATGTCACGCGCGTCGGCCCGGGGATGGTCGCCAACGAGATAAAAGATATGAAAGTCCTGTCCAAGTACCACACCGCGGGCCGCGAGGTAGGCAGCGTCAGCGGCCGCCTGCGCCGGGTGGGCGGCTTCGATATGGACGTCGCCCGCCAGACCGTGAGCATCAATTCGGCTACCAGGCTGGCGATAACGCACATCGACCTGCTTGACGGGGCGGACGTTACCCGCGGAATAAAGAGCTTCACCGGTCAGGCTAAAAAATTCATGGCGACCCTGGAGAAGGTCTGCGCCGTTTATCCTTACCCCAAAGTGGCGCTGGTTTCCTACGGCCCGGGGCTCTTCGACGTTCTGAAGTTGAAATAGGACAGCGTTTTCAAAAAATGCTATTATTGAAAGCGCAGTACTTACCACCTTTTGCCGCGGTAGCTCAGTGGTAGAGCACTGGTCTGAAAATCCGCCCGGACGAGTTTAGCGAAGTTGGGCCAAACTCAGTCCTCATATAGAAAACGGCTAATTAAGCCCCGCTGATGTTTAGCGGGGCTTAGCCATTTTTAGGGGCCGATGGACACCAATATGGACACCAAGAAGCTGTGAATAAATAGGGGTATCTATATGGATTTCGTATTCTTCGTGAATTTCCTGTGGAGAGCTCCTGCCTTCTAAAAGGCCCGCCCAGTTTGCCAGACCTTTACAAACCTTGTTCTCCGACGTAAACCCGTTTTCCGGCTTTGCTGCAGAAAGCCGGATTTTGCTGAATTTGGGCCCGCGAATGGCACCAATACGGCACCATCTTTGAATTCCTTATTTTACAGTTTGTAACGTAAACCTTTACGCCGGATATTTGGCAGCGCACCTCCAACCTGTCAGGGGCAAGCGGGGGATATTTCAATAATATCGGTCTTTGGCCTGCCGTATACGCCAGGATTTGCCGGGCGCCATGGTCTGCGCCGTCATCCGAGTCGCCAATCCGGACCTTATGCTGAAATTCCAGTAATGTTAATGTTTCCATTGCAATGGCCATAACGGAAGTTATATTCTTTGCGATAGGGGAAATGCCCACGGCAATGCTTTGCCACGCCACAACCATGCGCTTAATATTTTTAACTATTTTTATTATCTTCGCTTCCCTCTGCCTTCCGGTGGGATCGTCCGCTATCCCGTCCTGTATAATTGAAACATATTCTGTAGCCTAAATCTGTTGACATTCTGGCCTCCGGAAATCCAAGGAGGAAGGATGAAAACGAAGAAGGTATTCGGCATAGCCGAGAAGCTGGAG
>JAQTOU010000003.1 GCA_028713125.1 Elusimicrobiales bacterium
TTTAATGGAGCGATTATCGCTGTTGGACACTTTAAATTTGAATCAAAACCGATTGAACAGGATACGTGACGGGGACTTACAGCCATTCCTGCCCTTCGCTTAAAAAAGTTTCTTGGGACAGCCCTGGTATAAAGCGCGTTTCATAACGAGTCCCTTTATAGCCTACCAGAGGAAACCCGGGCTTTCAAGGGGAGGTGCGAACATTGATCGCGCGGCTGCATATAACCCAGCCGCAGGCTTTACCGCGCTTTATCCGATACAACAAATCTCGACATAGCTCTTATCCTTGTCCAGAAAAACATCGGCCTGGCAGGTCTCATAGCTATAAACAGCCTGCTCCGGGTCCGCGCTTAACAAAAATGAATGAATTTGGTGTCGGGGGACGCTTATGACTTATTGTTATTTGTCCACAACCCTCGCCTCAATTGCCAACAAAAAAGTCATGCACGTCCCTACCTTAGAACTTCGGCGGCGAAGGCTTTTATTTCTTCGATAAAATCGGGCCAGGAATTCACGGGGAGCTGGGCTTCCTGCTTGAACATAACGATATGGCCGGGGGCGCCCTGCATCCGGAGGCCGAGGTTGCGCTCGAACCAGGCGGCGCGCTGGGGCGTGAAGAACATGTGCACCGCCGACTCATCAGGCCCGGTCAGACGGTACTTGTCAGAAAACAGCGGGAAGGCCGGCAAGTCTATATCTTTAAAGCCTATCGCCTCGCCTATTTTATAGAGCAGGGTCTCGGGTTTCAGCTCGAAAACAGGGATCGAGCAGCGCGAACAGTCCATAAGCGCAAGCGTATAAGCGCGCGTACTGCTTCCTTTGCCGTGGCCAATGGTAAAGCGGTAGTCAAAAATATTCACCGTCCCGGCGCGGGACTGGACCTGCACCAGGTTGGCCGCTTTCCTGGAGTGCCCCAGCCTGAAGATCTCAAGCCCGGTGTTTTCAAGGGTTCCGAGTTCGGGCCCGTCAGGCAGGAATTGCAGCCCCATCGAGGCGGCCAGCTCCCCCAGGTCCTTCGTTCTTTTCCACTTAAAGAACCAGACCAGGGCGAAAAAAACAGCCGCGACGCCGAAAAAAATAAACACCGGGTGGGAGTAAATGTCGTTCATTTTTCCTCTCCTTGCTTGTTTCTAGGCCAGATTAAAGGCCAGTTTCCCGGCCTCGGCCATGAAGTCCTTATATTTTCCGGGGCTCAGGAGATTATGGCCTTTATACATCACCAGATAAGGCCCGGAGCCCTGCGCGCTCCAGCCGGGATGCTCGGCGAAGCAGGCCGCTATCTCGGGAGTGAACAGTTTCTGCAGGGCGGCCAGGTCGCGCCCGTAAAGCTTCGCTCCTTTCGGAAAACCCTTGAAGAGCGTCATATCCACGGGCTCCAGCCCGGACGTTTCTTTCTCGAAATTACCTTCGGCGGACAGGTGGAAGTCCGGAAAGGCCCCTTTGCTGAAATCAAAAAGCGCCACGGTGGACTGGCGTTTGCGCTGGCCATCGCCGTCGCCAAGCAGGCAGGAGTAGTCGAAATAATAAGCCTTGGCCCCGTCTTCCTCCGGAAACCTGAGCAGGTATTTTCCGACGCCGCTCCGGCCGTCCACGAAAAAAGGCAGCCCGGTACTTTCAAGCAGCTTTAATTCCGGTCCGTATTCCTCGAGATCCACCGAAGCCGAGACTGCCACGGAGGACATGTCGCGCCCGCGCTGTCCCTTCAGGTATTTTAAGACCTGGCTGACCGCGATAGCAGCGGCGATAGCCGCCGCCAGCAATACATAAATATTCATTTCCCCCCCTGTCTTTCATAACCCCGGCCGAAACGACCCAAATTTCCCGGCAGCCGCGCCGAAGCGCCCGTGTTCAGTTCCCGCCGGTGTTATTCACGTCCGCGCTTTTTAGTTCGTTCAAAGCCGTTTTTTCAAAAAGAGCTTTGGCGGCTTTGGCCTCTTTCACATGCCCGACGGTGGTTTTAAGATAATTGCCGGGCGCCTCCAGCGGGTTCTGGCTGAAAACCGGCGCCGTGGAGACGGCCGCCGCGGTCCTGGGCGGCGGCTCGGTCTTGGGCACGGGCACGTTTTCCGGCTGTTTCTTCTTACAGGAAACCAGCGCGGCGGCGGCCGCGATAAGCGCTAGCGTAAAAAAAGTTTTCATGTTCGCTCCCCCTTATAACCTGGCCGCTCCGAAGAGCGGGACTAAAGCCGCGCTATCCGTTCGGCTATCTGCACGGAATTGAGCGCGGCGCCCTTGTAAAGATTGTCCGAAACTATCCAGAGCTGGAATTCATTCGCCGCGGTCCTGGCCCGGCGCAGGCGCCCGGCGTAAACTATCTCCGTGCGCTGGCCGTTCTCCAGCGGCGTCGGGTAATCGCCGGGCTTCTCGAAGAATTTGAGGCCCGTGGTGCGCCGCAGCTCTTTCCTGAGCGCGCCTTCGGAACAGGGCCGCGCGACCTTGAACCAGACGGCCAGCGAATGGCCGCGAAGCACGGGAACCCGGACGGCCGTGACGCTTATCCGGATCTTTTTGTCGCTCCAGATCTTTTTCAGCTCGGCCTCCACTTTATTCTCCTCGCCGGAATTTCCTTCCTCGTCGAAGCCCCCGACCTGCGGAAAAAGATTGAAGGCGATGGGGCGCGGGAACTTTCCGCCTTTAAGCTTCGGCACGGCGCCTTTCCTGAAATAGGCCTTTAATTCCTCTTCAAGCTCGCCCATCGCGGCTTTTCCCGCGCCGGAAACGGCCTGGTAGGTGGCGAGCCTTAGCTCGGTGATCCCGAACTTCCGGTGTATCCCGGCCAGCGCCACCGCCGCGCCGGTAAGAGTGCAGTTTGGCCCCGCTATAAGTTTTTTAGAAGGCCCGAGCTCGGCGGCGTTCACCTCGGGGATGACCAGCGGGACTCCCGGCGCGAGCCGGAAGAAGGCCGAATCGTCGATGCACCAGGTCCCGGCCGCGGCCAGGCGCGGCGCGAACTCTTCGGCTACCTCGTCGGTGGAAACAAAGAAAGCTATCTCCGCTTTTTTCAGCGCCTCTAAAGAAGGCGCCGCGCAGGCGTATTTTTTCCCGCGGAAAAGAACGGAGGCCGGCTTCCTGCCGGAATTGAAAGGGTAAAATTCCCCTACGGGAAAGCGCCGGCTCTCCAGCAGGCCCAGCAGTTCCCCCCCGACCATGCCCGAGGCTCCGACTACCGCGACGTTAAATTTTTTCATAGCTTAATCTTCGCTTTCGCCCTGCTGCTCCGCTGCCGGCGCCGCCGGCGCGGCGGGCGCCCCGGGCATCGCGGGGACGGTTATCGACATCGAGTAGCCTACGTTCTCAAGATTATCGGTAGCGGCCGCGCGCAGGTAGAACATTTCCCTGGAGATAGCGTCCCGCCTGAAGGTCCAGAAATACGGCGCCTTGAAAAAATAGCGCGTTACGCGCTGCCAGTCGAACTTGTCGTAGGAAACTTCAAGCCAGGCGGCGCGGATATCCTCTCCGATGACGGAAAAAGAGACGTTTATCTCCGACTGGGTAAGTTCGGCCGCGAAGCCCTTCACATAAACCTTGTATTCGTTGAGCGGGACCAGCTTGATGGCCATCGCCGGCTTGATGCCCGAGATAGGGGTTTCGAGCACCCCCTCGCCCGACGGCGCATTGCCCCTTATCGAGCGGTTGATCCAGACGTCCTCCGCCTCGCCGCCGCTCATAGCCGCGGCCAGGATGGGCGAGCTGGAAGCCGAAGTGAAATAGCGCGAGGAGGACCAGAGCGCCAGGTAATTGTCTTTTTCCGCGGAGACCCGGGAGAGCGGGATCTCCGCCCAGACCCAGCGCGCGGAATCGACGCCGTCGAGCGAGTCGTTGGGCAGCGGCTCGCGGGGGAGGTCCGCCGCGTCGACGAGGAAATAGGTATGGTCGGAATTGAAGGTGGGCGCCTGGTTGAGCGCCATATAGATCTTGCCGGGTATCGGGGTCGTGTCCCAGGAGGCGGGCCAGGACATTATCTTGGTCCGGCCGAGCTTCGCTCCGAGGAAGGCTTTGGAAAAGCCGCCAGTGGGCACCGGCGGCAGCTTTATGATCCAGCAGTTATTATAACCGACATACCAGTCCGCGTGGAAGCCGCCGTCGGCGTACAGGTAATGCCGCCCAAGGTTCTTTTCCGGCGAGAAATACGCCGGCACCGGCGACCTGGCGGAAAACACCGGCCCCTTCCCGGGCTCGGAAGCGGGCGCCTGGGCGCGGGCTGCGGAAAAAGCGAGGGCCAGCAGGGCCGACGCGAGCTGATAGCGCATTGATAGTTCCTATCGTGCTACTTTTTTAAAATCTGTGTCACTCTTTCGATATCGTCCAGCGAGAAGTAGTGTATGATTATTTTACCATTCTCCGGGCCGGGCCCGGGGCAGACCTCCACCTTGGTGCCCAGGGTTTTCTCGAGCGAGGATTCAAGGGCCACGACCTCGGGCGTGCGGCGCGAGCCCGCGCGGGGCGCCCTCGGCGCCCGGGGCTTGTCGGCGTGGAAGCCCTGGGCGAAGCTCTCCACGTCGCGCACGGAAAGCTTCTCCGTCATTATCCGCTGGTAATATTCGCGGCGCTTGGCCGAATCGGGAATGGAGATGAGCGCGCGGGCATGCCCTTCGCTGATGGTCCCCGCCTGTATCCCCTGGCGGATATCCTCATCTAGCTCCAGGAGGCGCAGGGTGTTGGACACCGCGCCGCGGGATTTATGCACCTGCTTGGCGATCTCGGACTGGGAGACGCTGAATTTATCCATCAGCTGTTTATAGGCCAGCGCCGTGTCGATCGCGTTAAGGTCCTCGCGCTGGATATTCTCCATCAGCGCGAGCCCAAGCTTCTGCTCCTCGTTAAGATTTTTCTTAACGATAGCGTCGATCTCGGCCAGGCCGGCCAGCTTCGCGGCGCGCAAGCGGCGCTCGCCGGCGATCAGTTCGTAGGAATCTTCGTTCGCATCCTTCCACACGGAAATGGGCTGCAAAAGCCCCCTGGTCTTTATTGAATCCGACAGCTCCGCCAGGGCGTTTTCGTCAAAATTTCTGCGCGGCTGATGCCGGTTAGGGCGCACTTTACCGATAGGGATCCTCTGCACGATATCCCCGGAAATATCATTGTCCTGTACCTTGCTGATAAGCGAATCTATCCCGCGTCCTAAAGCCTTTCTCATATATTCTCCTTAAACTACAAGCACAAATCTAGCTTTACTATCGAGGTTGAGCCTCAATAGTTTCCCTGTCGAGGCGAAGCCCCGGAACTCAGCCACCGAGATCGTATTCCAGTTCTCCGGCTTCTTCGGTTACGTACAGGTCGGATTTTTTATGCACTGCAGTGTCTACCCCGCGCCGCTCAAGGAACTCCAGAGTCAGCTCTTTGTAAGCAAGGGCGCCGCGGGAACTAGGGTCGTAAATAAAGATCGGCTGGCCGAAACTGGGAGCCTCGGCCAAGCGCACATTTCGCGGGATGACCGTCTTGTAAAGCTTGTCGCCGTAATACTTGCCTATTTCCCCCCTCACCTGGTTGGCGAGATTTATCCGGGAATCGTACATAGTTATAACGCCGCCATCTATCTTCAGACCGGGATTAAGAGCCTGGCGGATCTTCTCTACGGTATTCATAAAATAGGCAAGCCCTTCCATCGCGTAGAATTCGCACTGGACGGGAGTAAGGACGGAATTTGAAGCGTTAAGAGCGTTAATAGTAAGCAGCCCCAAGGAAGGAGGGCAGTCTATTATAATGAACTTATACATTCCTTTAACTTTCTCGAGAGAGCGCTTAAGGACGGATTCTCTGGAGAATTCGCTTACAAGCTCTATCTCCGCGCCGGCAAGGTTATGGCTGGTAGGAATAATATCCAGCCACTCGACGGAGGTCTGGTGTATAGCGGACTCGGCCGGGGCTTTGCCGCAGAGCACGTCGTAAATATTTTTATTATTTTTAGTAATGTCCACGCCGAGACCGGAGGTGGCATTGCTTTGGGGATCGAAGTCTATAAGGAGCGTCTCATAATCGAACGCCGCCAGGGCCACAGCTAGATTAATAGATGTGGTGGTCTTGCCCACGCCGCCTTTCTGGTTCGCTATCGCCACTATTTCAGCCATATATGCTCCAAACCCTTGTTTTATATACCTATTCGGTCTCTTAGTTTTCACGTGAAAACATATTTTACTTTGGACCGATAAACTATTCTATAGTTTTAATCCAAACAAGTCAAATACTCTCCAATACGAAACGAAGCGCAACCTGTACAGCGCACTGCGCTCAAACAAGCGCCTGCCGGATATAAATCATTTTGTTTCCACGTGAAAACATTTACGATCAAACTAATAAAGAAAATACCCCCAAAGCCGGAACTTTGGGGGTAAAAACCTCTTCATGGTGTTTTCAGACAGGGCGGTTTTCACGTGAAAACACCTCCCCCCTCTTTTCCCGCATGCTTATTCAATAAATATTTCAACCTTATCTCCGCCATCCTGGACATCTATTATTTTCATTGGCTCCTGGTTGTCTATGGCCTCCTGGATCTTCTCCAGGTCTACGTCATAACCTTTAGCAGCCAGCTTGGACTTGATCTTGCTTTCTATAAAGGGCGCCATGAACTTGGCCCAACCCAGGGGCACGTTAACATTTACTTTAGGCTCGACGCTGCCGCTTTCGTAAACTCTGATACGAAGGGTTCTCCCCCTCCCGCCGGCGCCGGCTTCCGGGGCGGCTTTCCCCAAAGCTTCAAGGAGCTCCATAGCTTCGGAGGAGCTGATCTTTTTCTCCTCGAGCATTTTTAGTATCCGCAGTTTTTCTTCATTCATATTTTATCCTCAGGCTTCGAGGCCTTTCAGCAGGCCGATGGCTTCCTGGGCGGTTATTTCCCCCCTCTCCAGCCTCTCCACGATCTCGAGCCGGCGTTTCTTCGCTTCTGCCTGCAGACTGCCCAATCCGAGCTTATTTAGAAGCGCGTCAAGCCTGCCCTTAACGGTAGGATATGATATACAGAGCTGCCGCTCGACTTCTTTTATATTGCCGCGCGCCGCAAGGAAAACCCGCAAAAAACTTTCATCTTCCCGAGATAGCGTCGCAAAAGAAGGAAGTTCAAAACTTCCTTTTACCGTGGTTTTACAATCCGAGCAGCATAATTCCGCTACGACTACTTTTCCGTTGCAAGATGGGCACTTATTAGGAATATTCATATTATCAATCTTTTCCTTGATATTATCAATTTATTGATTACGATGTTTATAGTATAAAGCAATTTATTAAAGTTGTCAATACCCGTTTTAATAAATTCAAATACCAAACAAAATATAATAGAGAGTAAAAAGGCGGGGGGCTTAATGAAAAAGAGAGGCTAATTTAGATGTTCCCTGCAATATGCTCTGGACATAAGCCGTATCAGCGTAACCTTCAGAGCGGAAAGTAAATTTAAAAGCGCTTCCTTCCAAGGACATCTCCAGGAAACCGGCTTTATCGTTAAAAATATTGCCCCCGCGCCTCGCTTCGGCGAGAATATTCTGCGCGAACTCCGGGCGGTCGCAGCGCACTTCGTAAAAATCCCAGTACGGCACGTCGGGCAGGCGCGGCAGGGAATTAAAAGAGATGGTCAGCTTGCCCAAAAAGCCCTCGGGCCGGACGGAAAGAGCCACGCCGCGCGAATTAGGGCAGCGGCAGAGAACCTCTAGGGTGAAAAACGGTGGGGAATTCTTTCCGCCGCTCTGCGGCTCGACGTTAAAAAGCGTTTCCACCCCGTTCATTGCGCCCTTGGAATCGTAAGCCCCGTCGGAAGAAACCGCGCCGTCGGCGTCGGTAAAGCCCAGCTTGCGGCCGATCGCCCGGCCCTCGGCGCTCTGCTGGTATTTCATGCCGTAATAAGCGCCCCACATGCCCAAAACTATGGATAAAACGGCCAGGACGGCGTAAGGGCGGCCCTGCCCAAGATCAAAAGCGCCCGCGGCTATAAAGACGAAAGTCATTATGCCGCCGAATATCATAAGGAAAGAGATCAGCGCCGCCGCGCCGCGCAGGATATTTCGCCGGTCGGCCGGGTCGCCGTAAAAATAAGTCGCACCGAGGATATAAAGTACTCCGGCGGGAATAAGGGCGAAAGATATCACGCTGGTCCGGTTTACGCCGTTCGGCCCGGTAAAGAAGACCAGGGCGCCGGCCGCGCTGGCCAGCCCTCCGGCGATATAAACCAGGTTAGGGACCGGGTTGGGGACATCGATGCCTGCGGAGAGAGGAAAGGAGCAGTCGCTCTCCGCGGCGGGGGCGGGAGGGCGGTCCGGCGCGGGCCCTTCTTCGTCCGGCCGGATGAACACGGAAGCGACGATAAACAGCCCCCCGGCCATCATAAGCCCGCCCGAAACGTAATACAAAGCCATGCCGCCGTGACTGGCCGCCAGCTTAAACCCGATAATAGAGGCAAAAAGGAGGGGGAAACCGAGCTTCTTCAGGAATTTCACGGAATAATTATACCAGAATAAAAAGAAAGGCCCGCGGCTTTAAGCTTGCGGGCCTTTCCAGGCAAATCGCGCCGAAAAATCCGCCCGGCGCCCGAAAAGCGGCGGCGGGCAAGGAGTTATTTGCCTTTTTCTATCGAGATGAACGGGACGCCGGCTCCGACATAGCCCGGCAGCACGCCGTTCCATTTCTCGATGGCCTTGAGCTGCGCGTCCACTTTGCGCAATTCTATCAGGGAGGGGGTAACCTGCTCGCGCTGCATCCGCAGCGCCTCCGCCTCGCCGCGCGACTTGGCTATCTGCTGCTCGGCGTCGCGCTTGGCTTTCTCGACGAGCTTTCCCGCCATCTGGGCCTGCTGGTCCGCCACCTGCTTGTCCTCCACCGCTTTAAGGAACTGCTCCGTGAAATCAAGGTCCACGACGGAGATGTCCGTAACGATGATCTCCTGCTTCATTAATTTATCTTTGGCGACCTGGTTGATCTCTTCCACCAGGATGTTCCGGTCGGCTATTATCCTTTCCGCGGAGAACTTGGCTGCGATCGATTTAAAGATCTCCTGCACGGTGGGGTCTACTATGGTCTCGACGTAATTTGGCCCGAGGTTCCTGAAGATGCTGACCGCGGTGCCCTGCTGGATTCGGTGGTTCACGACCAGGTGGCTGTTCATGGTCTGCAGGTCTTTGGAGAAAGCCTGCGTCTTTATGTCCGCGCGCTGTATCTGTATCGAGAACTTCGTAATGCTCTCTAGGAAGGGCAGCTTGAAGTGCAGGCCCTCGCTATAAGAGCCGATGATCGCGCCGACGCGGGTCTTTATGGCCACCTCGCCGGGAGGGACGATAAAATAGGACGAAAAACCGATTACTACGGCGACAACTACCAGGACCGGCAGCAGCAATTTACCCGCAAAGTCTTTTTCCATTTTTCCTCCGTTATTCTTGTCAGATTCCTTAATGAACTGTTTCTTAAATTCCCCGATGATATCATCCAGGTCGTCGAAAAAAGAATTATTCATAAAAAGATTATACATTTATTGGCCGGGGGGAAAGACGACGGCGGTTTGACCGGACAGAGGGGCCGCCGCCCACGCGCGGCCTTAAATAATTTAAAATATAACACCTGGTCCGACACAAGGCGCTTAATGAAAAATATTTTTAAAAGTACTCCCAATATCCCTTTGCTGTTCTTTATCTCCGGCCTGAGCGGGCTGGCCTATGAAACCGTCTGGTTCCGCATGCTGATCCGGGTATTCGGGACCACGCTCGAAGCCACCAGCACCGTGCTGGCCGTCTTCATGGGCGGCCTGGCCCTGGGGGCCGTGCTCGCCGGAAGAAAGGCGGACGGGCTCAAGAACCCGCTTAAAATTTACGCCGCGCTTGAGCTCCTGATAGCGCTGTCGGCCCTGGGCGCGACGCTGCTCATGGCCGGCCTGCCGGAGCTTATAGCCCCGCTCCTGCCCGAGGGAGGCGCGCCCGGCGCCGCCGCCGCAATTACCTCCATACGCCTGCTTGTTTCCGCGGCCGCACTTATAATTCCGACGGCGCTGATGGGCGCCACGCTGCCCCTGCTCGCAAGCGGCCTCTCCTCCGGCGCGGCCGATTCGGGGGGGAAGATCTCGAAGCTTTACGCTCTGAATACGCTGGGCGCCGCACTGGGAGTCATGGCTGCGGGCTATTTGCTGATAGGCCATATCGGGGAAAAAGGCACGGCGGCCCTGGCCGCGGCGCTGAACCTGGCCATAGCGCTGCGGATATTTCTTTCGAACCCGCCCGACAGGGCACCGGCGGCGCCAGCGCAGCCGACAGCCGAGGGCGCGCGCGGCTATAATCGGATGCTTCTCGTAATGGGGGCCTCCGGCTTCACCGCGCTTGCTCTTGAAGTGCTCTGGGCGCGCCTGCTGGTTCTGACCATAGGAAGCTCAGTCTACGCTTTCTCCGCCATGCTCTGCTCTTACCTGCTGGGGATAGCGCTGGGCAGCCTCTACGCTGAAAGCCGCGCCGATTCAGGGCAGGACCACCTGCCGCTGCTTGCAAGGACCCAGGCGGCCATAGCCGGACTCTCGCTGCTGGGCCTGGCGGCCTTCTATTTCTCAGGCAGTACGACCCTGGATATAAAGTACCTTTATACGCCACTTAACCGGGCGGCGGATATTTTCCATCTTTTCGGCTGGTCCCTGGCTATCATAACCCCGGTAACGCTGCTTATGGGCTTCTTTTTCCCTCTGGCCGCCCAGGCCGGAGTGCGCGCCGCGGGCAGGGTGGGCGCTATAGGGCCGCTCTACGGCGCAAATACGCTTGGAACCATCCTTGGCTCGCTGGTCACCGGCTTCATACTGATACCGGAGCTTGGAACCAAATTCAGCTTCATTCTGTCCGCGCTTCTGGCCGCGCTTACAGGGACGCTTCTGGCCACGATGGCCGGAGAAACCGAAAAACGCCGCTTCACTCCATGGCTGGCTGGAGCACTGATACTTGCCGGGGCTTCATTCTTGCTCCCGGACCCGGTTTTCAACACTATTAACAGGCGCTTCGCCGCGCACCTCAACGGGCGCCTGGTCTATCATAAAGAGGACCGCGCCGGCGCCGTCGACGTGGTTTTCTCAAGGGGCGACCGGGCGAAATCACTGTATATAAACGGAGTCGCCGTCTCAGGGAACGGGGACGCGGGAAAACTTATGTCGCATTTCCCTCTTCTTTTCCAGGAAAAGCCGGAGACTATGTTCATAATAGGCCAGGGCGCGGCCAATACGCTGCGCTCGGGCGTAGTGCACGGTGTAAAAGTGACGGTGGCCGAGCTGCTGGCGGCGGTGCGCGAAACGGGACCGCTCTTCTCGGACAGCTGGGAAGAAGACAAAGCTGCGGGCAGGTTCGAAGTCCGACTTAACGACGGGCGGAACGAACTTCTGCGGTCGCGGAAACTTTACGACGCTATCGTGGTGGACGTCACCCCGCCGATCTACAGCTCGGGAGCGGTGAACCTTTATAGCCGCGATTTTTTTAAAATAGTCCGCTCGAAGCTTTCAAAGACCGGGGTGCTCAGCCTCTGGATACCGCTGCCCTGCTTCGAAAGCGATTATTACATGATACTGCGCGCCCTGAAAGACGTATTTCCGCAGGTAAATATATGGAGTTTCCCCAGGCAGCCCGGTTTCCTGGCGCTGGCTTCGAACAATAAGATAGAAGCCGACGCTAAAACCCTGGACGGCAGGATAAAGAGCGGGAAAGTGCAAAGCGAACTGCCTTATGTTACCGCGCGCTTCATAACCGACACGCGGATAATGGACACCGCCGGCGTGGACTCGATGTCCGCGCGATATCCGGCCGTAACGGACGACAGGCCGTACACCGAGTTCCCGCTTGCGCGGTTCATGGCTTTTTCGCCGATGTGGTATTGACCCGGACCCTGCGGGCGTTGAACTTCGCCTGAAGTTCCAGGTCCGGGAACTAATCCCAACCCATCGAATCCATTTCTGAATCCGGGGCCGGCGAGGGAGAAGTCTTCGCCGCTGGCGCCGTGATCGGCGCCGCTTTCCGGGGCTGAGGGAGAATGGTTTTGGGCTGGACAGCGGCTTTTTCCGGCGCCGCGGCTTTTTCAAGAGCAGCCGCGGGCACGGCCCAGTTCCTTCCGAAGCGCAGAGCTTCCAACTGGCCTTTCTTAACCCTTTTAAAAACAGCTATGCGGCTAAGGCCCAGCCTCGCCGCCGCCTCGGGTATTGAAAAATATTCCCTGCCCATCGCTTTATGTTAACTTATGTTAACCATAAATGCAATATCAAGGGTTCCATGGAAATATTAAAGCTGTCAACACTATTCACACGATCAACACTGGTTAACTTGTGTTAACCTGATAAACAAAATAGCCAGTAAGCCGGCATTTCTTCCCGGGCCATTATACTTTTGGATAGTACTGAAAATTTATATACTATGGCTACCAATCATGAGAATACTTATCCTCGGCGGCACGAGCTTTTTCGGCAAAGAAACGGCTATACGCCTGCAAAAAGCGGGAAATGAGGTTACCGTTTTTTCCAGGCGCGCCCCGGTGGAAGGGCTGCCGCTCGACATACGCCAGACCCGCGGGGACCGCACCGTTGAAATAGACCTCTCGCGGATGGCGGTGGAGCCTTGGGACGTAATAATAGACAATATCTGCTTTAACGCGGAGGACGCGCAGAAAGCTATAAGGGTTTTCAGCGGCCGAACGGGGCTCTACCTTTTCACCTCCTCCGCCTCGGTCTACTCGGTCCTGGAGGGCTCCTCCTCTCCGTTCAGGGAGAACCAGACGGAGCTGCTTGCCCTCAAGCCGCAGCTTAAAGAAAAATACGCCTATGGCCTGGGGAAATACGCCGCCGAGCGCGAATACCTTAAAGCCTTTCTTGAAAAGAAATTCCCGGCCGCGATAATACGCCCGCCGGTGGTGATAGGCCCCAACGATCCCACCCTGCGGGCTTATTCCTACTGGCTGCGGTTGGCCGGGGGTGGCCCGATCTTCCTGCCCGGTTTCGCTTTTAACAACCGTTTTATCTTCTCCAAAGACCTGGCCCGGGCAATAGAAACGCTTATTTATTCGGAAGAGCCCTATGGCAAGGCGTACAATCTAGGGGACTCCCGGCCGCTTACGCTCGACGATTTCGTGAAGATCTCCGCCCGGGTGATGCACAAAGAAGCCGAGATCCTCTACCCGGACTATGCCTGGCTCAAGGAAAACGGCTTTAATTTCGAAGCCTCACCCTTCTCGATGGGCGGGGACTTCGTTCTGGACATCTCGAAAGCCGAAAAAGAGCTCGGTTGGGCCTCGACCCCGGCCGCGGCCTGGCTTGAGGAAACGATAAACTGGTATCTTTTCAGCTATACCGGGCCCGCCCCGGCGAATTACGCTTCAAGAAAAAGCGAGCTAGAGCTGGCGAGAAAATGGATAATGAAACTATGAGCCTGAAAAATAACGCCGCGCGCGCGAAAAAAATAAAGATCTTCCTGATGGACGTCGACGGGGTCCTTACAGACGGTAAAATGTACTATATCCCCGGCAAGGGCGCCGACATGGTGGAGATCAAAGCCTTCCATTCGCTCGACGGGATCGGCCTGCGGCTTTTAAACCAGTTCGGCGTAGCCACCGGCGTGATAACCGGCCGCGAATCGCCGGGCACCGAGGAAAGGGCCCGCGGGCTTGGCATGGGCTACGCCTACCAGGGTTTCCTCTCGAAACTGGAGCCGCTCATGCAGATCCTGGCCGCCACCGGCCTCAAGCCCGAGAACGTCGCCTATATGGGCGACGACTGGACCGATATCCCCGTCCTGAAAAAAGCCGGGCTGGCCTGCGCGCCGGCGAACGCCCTGGACGAAGTTAAAGCCGCTTCGCATTTAGTGACCAGGAAAGAAGGCGGCCTGGGCGCGGTGCGCGAAGCCTGCGATTTCATACTTAAGAGCCAGGGGCACTGGAAGACCGTGATGAACTATGTGGAGACCGCCCATTGGCCGCAGATCAAAAAAAGCCCGATGAAAATAGTAAGATTTTCAAAGACCGGGGGGAAGAAATGAAATTTTTTATTTTAGCGGCGCTGGCGCTGTGCTTCGCGGGTCCCGCGGCTGCGGCTTTCGAGGACGAAGGACTGACGGAAGCGGCGGCCTCCACCGAGACCGTCAAAAGCGGCGACGAGGACGAGGACCTGGCGCTGATCCAGCAGAGCGACGAGGACCTGGCGGCCTTCGTGACGGATTATATCCGCAAGGACATGCAGCTTAAAGGGGCCTTCCTCATCGAAGACAAAGCCTCCAAAAAGATCTACAGGCTAGCGCTCTCTTCCATCGAACCCAAAGCTGAAGCCGGGGAAAACGGCGGGCGGATAGTATCGGCCAATTTCAAAGACGCGGCCGGAAAAAAAGTGACGGTGGCTTTCCACCTGCAGAACGGACCATGGGGCGGCCTGGATATCTTCAAACTGGAGCTGAAAAGCGCGCCCCTGAAGGCCGCGCCCGCCGGGGAAAAAAGGATTTAATATGGCCCAGTATATCGCGGCTTTCGGGGCCGGCCTTATGTCTTTCTTCTCGCCCTGCATACTTCCGCTGCTGCCGGCCTACCTTTCCATGCTTTCCGGCTTCTCCGCCTCGGAGATAGTGAAAGGCGACGCGAAAGTGGTTACTAAGAAAGTAGTAGGGAACGCCGCTATTTTCATAGCCGGCTTCACTTTGGCTTTCGCCTTGATGGGAGCCGCGGCCTCCACCCTGGGAGACCTTTTGGCCTCGCATAAAGAAACCCTGATAAAGATATTCGGCGTGGTAATGGTCCTTATGGGCGCGCATATGGCGGGCCTCTTCAACCTCAATATCCTGAATTACGATAAACACTTTTCAACGCGCGGCCTGGTGCAGGGCCCGCTCGGCTCCTTCCTGATGGGCTTCGCTTTCGCTCTGGGGTGGTCTCCCTGCATAGGCCCTATCCTCGCCGTGATCCTAGGCATGGCGGCGGTCTCCGGGACCGCGGTCAAAGGGATTTCTCTGCTTCTGGTTTATTCCGCCGGGATGGCGCTGCCGCTTCTGCTGGCCGCCCTGCTTACGGCAAAATTCTTCACCCTGATCGCGCGCTTCAAATCCGCGATGCGCTACGTGGAAATAGCCGCGGGCTGCCTGCTCGCCGCCGCGGGCGCGCTTTTATTTTTAGATAAACTCAGTTTCCTGGTCTGAATCCTCCCGGGCCCGGGAGGTTATTTAGGTTTTTTAACGCTTATCTCCGAACCCGGCTCTTCGGAGCCGTCCGGGGAGAAGCGGTAGACATGCTTCTTCAGCACTTTGTCGTGCCAGTAGCCGTCCTTCTCTTCGTAAACCATTTTGCTTTCCACAATTTCCAGCTCGGAGCCGTCGCCGCTGAAAAACCTCGGGACCAGATTATTTCCGGTCGCGAGCGCCTTGCTCCAGAGCTCTTTACCTTCTTTATCGAAAACTACGGCGCGGCGGCCGCTCTCTCCGGTGATAAAAAGAGCCAGCAGCCTTTCGCCCGAACCCGAAAGTTTAAGCCCCGCAAGCTTCTCTTTGAATTTTTTACGCCACAGGAGTTCGCCGGTTTCGGCGTTCAGGACAAGGATAGACCAGGCTGAGCCCTGGTCGGCGCCGAGCGCGTAAACGGAGAAGTCTTCGGAAAAATCCTCACCGGCCGGGCCCTGCATCTGTACCTGGTGGCCGGCCAGGAGCTCGCCCGAAGCGCTGTGTACGTTAAGGGTGTAAATGGTTACGCTCTGCCCCCAGGCCCCGCAAAAAAAGAAAAGCCGCTGCCCGTCACCGGAAATGGTCACGGTGAAAGGCGCCCGCTCGGTCTCGAAAACCGAGATCTTCTTGCCGCCCGCACCGTGAAGTTCCAGCCTGGCGCGGCCGCCGCCGCCCTGCGCCGAATAGCCGGCCTTAAGAGTATAAATACCGTTCTTGGAATAGAATTCCCGGTTATCTTTGTTAAAATTCTCCGCGCGCGCCGCCGCCAGGCTGGAAAAGACCAGGAGCGCGGCGAGGAGTTTTGTCACGGGAATTTCCTGGAGCCGGGTTTCACCACCGGAACCCCCGCCCGGCAAAGCGGGCAGTCAGCCGGCTGGTAAGCGGTCAGGTCGAGCGTAAGCAGGCTGAAGGACGGGAAAGGAAGAGTTTTATCGCCCATGCGGTTTATCACTGACATCGCCCCTACGGTTTCCGCGCCGTAGAATTTGGCGACCTCGGCGGTTTCCAGGGTGGATTTGCCTGTGGTGAAAACGTCCTCTACTATTATAAGGCGCGAGCCCTTCTTCAGGGAAAAACCGCGGCGCAGCGTCATAAAATTATTTTCGCGCTCTGTGAAGACAAGGTCCAGGCCGAAAGCCCGGGCGACTTCATGACCGATGAAAAGGCCGCCCATGGCCGGGGACAGGATGATGTCCGGCTTCGGGCGGTTCCAGGCGGCGACTAGCCCCGCGCCCATTTTTTCCGCCCAGACGGGATTCTTAAGGGCCTGGGCGCACTGCACGTAATTCGGGCTGTGCAGTCCGGAAGAAAGAAGGAAATGTCCTTCGAGGAAAGCGCCGGAGGAGGTGAGGTAAGCCTTCAGTTCAGCATCATCCATTATTTAAGGTCCTTGAGTATGTCGGCGGCGGCCGCGGCCGGATCTTTGGCGGCAATAATAGGCCGGCCTACCACGATGAAGTCGGAGCCGGCGGCGCGGGCCGCGGCCGGGGTGACGGCGCGCTTTTGGTCGTCCCCGAGCGAAGCGGGCCTGATGCCCGGGGTAATGAATTTAAGCTTTCCCTCGAACTGGCTCTTGAACCTGGCCGCCTCGAGCGGCGAGCAGACTACGCCGTCGGCGCCGTTCGCCAGGCCCAGATTAGCAAGAAGCTTTACCGTCTTGTCTATTCCGCCGCGGAAACCGGAGCGGAAAAGGTTATATTCGTCGAAGCTGGTAAGAACGCTTATGCCCCACAACTTAGGGCGCTTTTCAAGCTCGACGCAGGCCTTAAGCATCTCGGCTCCTCCGGAGAGGTGAAGGGAGACGGAGTAAACTCCCATGGCGGCCGCGTTCTTGACGGCATGCTTCACGGTATTCGGGATATCGTGGAACTTCAGGTCCAGGAACACTTTTCCGCCGTGCTTATGCACCAGGTCGACGGCGGCGGGCCCGGCTGCCGTAAAGAGCACGGAGCCGATCTTGAAATATTTTACCTGGCCCTCGAGCTTTTCAATAAGGTGCTCGGCGGACTTAAGCGTATCTGTGTCTATTGCGACAATAAGTTCGGTTTTATGCATAGTCGGCGCGGGAAGCGCCGGCTAAATTATATATAAAATCCGCCCGGCTGGTTTTAGCCTGTGGAGAGGCGGCTCTGGTTCCCGCTGAGCTAACCGGGGATATCCATCAAAGGGAGGCTGCGGATCTCCGAGAACTGGTTTTCCCAGGTTCCGCGGAATTTCTGGAGCTGGGAGATATTCTGCGCGTAGGCTTTACCTTTAATCTTCAGGAGGAAGTCTTCGGGGAAGGCCGCGGGGTTTATAAAGAAAGCGTTTACCCCGTTGCTGTCCACCGTCAGGAACTGGTAGCCGTATTTCCCGAGCGCTTTACGCCAGCCTTCCACGGAGACGCCGAAATAAAGTTCGGAAGGATGCGCCTTGGCGTGGCTGAAGTCTTTGCGGTAAGGAACGGTGACCGCCCGGTCCGGGCCGAATACGGAGTTATATTCGACCACTAATATTTTAGGTTTAAATCCCTTGGACAAGACCGCTTCGGCCACATAGTAATCCATCCCGTCTATATCAAGGGAGAAAACGTCCGGGTCTTTATAAAAAGCTTTCCCGGCCAGGGCCGAGATATTCTCGCTGTCCACGAACAAGCTAAGGCACTCCACGCCAAGGGAGTATTTCTTTATTGCCTTCTTCGCTTTGGCGCTGACGGCCGGGTCGCCTTCTATCATCAGGCCATTGTATTTGCGCGCGATGGCGAGCCAGGCCGTATTATTCTCTATGCCGTCGCAGGCTCCTATCTCTATAAAGTAGCGGTTCGGGGAAAGAAGCTTCCTGGTAAGAAAATCAATGATCCCGTCTTCCCCGTTCTGGCTGAAAGCCGAAAACTCCCAGCTCAGGGGATCGGTCTCGTCTATGCGGCGGAGGGGGGCCGCCGCCGCGGCTTTTGCCAGGGCGACCGCTATCCGCTGATTGTCGTAAATACGCCGGAATAATTTAGGGAATTTAAGTATGGTCATGGCTGCCCCCCGGGTGATTAATTGTCTTCTCCGCGAAAAGCCGGGAAGCTTTTCCAGATCCTACCTGCGCGGCTGCCAATTCTTCTTTTCCAGGTATTCAAGTATCTCTTTTACCAGGAAAGGCCCTTCATAAACGAGGCCGGAATAGACCTGCACCAGGTCCGCGCCCAAATTCAGTTTTTCAAGGGCCGTCGCCCCGTCGAAGATCCCGCCGGAACCGATAAGAGGAACTTTTCCTTTTACCAGCGCCGCCGTTTTAGAGAGCATCGCGTTGGATAAAGCGCGTAGAGGCTTCCCGCTCAAGCCTCCCTCGTAGGACTGCCAATAAGCCGGGACCGAGGAGCGGTTCACCGTGGTATTAGTCGCGATCAGGCCGAAATTTTTCTCCAGGGCTAGGGCGGCGGCGGACTCAAGGTCGGCATCTTCCAGGTCCGGTGCGATCTTAACGAAGAAAGGTTTTACTTTTTTCTGCCCGGAAGCGAAATCGAGCATCGGCTCCACCAGGCGCTTTAATTTATCCGCGCCGTGCAGGGAACGGAGCTGGAGCGTGTTAGGGGAACTTATATTCACCGCGAAATAATCCCCGTAGTCGTACATTATCTTCAAGGTCTCCAGGTAGTTCTTCGGGGCTTCATCTATTGAGCAGTCTGCGTTCTTTCCAACGCTTATCCCTACCGGCACCGGGAGCGGGAGCAGGCGCTCGAGCGAGCGGGCCGCGTCGAAAGCGCCGGCATTATTAAAACCCATTCGGTTTATTATGGCGTGATCGTCTCGCAGGCGGAACAGGCGCGGCTTCGGGTTTCCTGGCTGCGGCCGGAGCGTTACCGTGCCTAATTCCAGAAAGCCGAAGCCCAGCCCGGCCAGGAAGCGCGCGGCCTCGCAGTTCTTGTCGAAGCCGGCGGCCAGCCCTACCGGATTGTGAAATTTCAAGCCAGCTACCGTTAGAGGGAAATCTTTGGCCTTTGTAAGCAGCCTTACCATGGAATTCAAGAATTCCACGCGCTGCGCCGCGCGGGCCGTTTTTATTACCGCGTCATGCACTACTTCAGGATTGAGGTTGAAGAGAAGCTGGCGGACGAATTTCCTGTATAAGAAGCCCATAGTTGTGTATTTATTTTAGCAATAATGAGGTCTGGAAAAAGCGTCTCTTCCTGATATCTTTTAATCGTACCGGCTTATCCGGTCTTTAATAGAAGGAAAAGCCCTTTTTTAAAAAGGTTCTCTTCCGGGTTGCTAGAGTAGTATCTAATTTCATCATCATAGTCATCTATAAGAGGGGCTGTTAATAATGTGAATCAGGCTCAAATCATAAGAAGAAGTTATCAACAGCCCATCCGAATTCACTGACAGTCCTGACAAAACGGAAGAGTACTGACATGGTTTGCGGGGTTATTAACAGATTTAAAGATCATTAAAAAAGACAGTTTAAAGCGGAGAGGTAGCCCACTATTAGTAGAATTTATTATAAAGCGGTTTAATTTTCCCGCAGGCAGGAGCAGCGAAAAATAATATTACCGGCAGCTATGGTCGCCGCGGGCCAGCCGCGCAAAGGTCTCCCCGAGAAAGGGGAATTTGAGGATTTCGACACAAAGACTTGAGGGACGCGCTTTAGCCGCCGCGGGTCCAAGAGGGAAAGGTCCGCGTCGTAGCCGGCGGCGATGCGGCCTTTTTTCTTGAGGCCGAGAACTCGCGCGGGGTTCAGGCAAAGAAGTTCCGCCAGGCGCTTTTTATTAATTATTTTTTTAAGGACCAGCTCCGTCACGCAGAGCGGCGCCAGGGTTTCAAGGCCGATAATGCCGAAAGGAGAGCCCTTGAAACCATTGGCTTTGAGCCTGGCTTCATGAGGGGCGTGGTCGGTAGCTATAAGGTCTATGGTTCCGTCCGCCAGGGCGGCGAGCACGGCGCGGCGGTCCGCGGGGGAGCGAAGCGGCGGCTTCATTTTATAATTAGCATCGTCTTTTTTAATATCCGCGTCGGAAAGCGTGAAATAATGGGGACAGGTTTCACCGGTAACCGGCCAACCGGCTTCTTTTGCCGCGCGCAGGGCGGCGACGGAAGAAGCGAGGCTCAGATGCTGCAGGTGAATGGGCCCGGCCGAGGAGGCGGCGAGAATATCCGCCAGCACGGCCAGGAGCTCCGCTTCCGGCGGGATGCCCGGCAAATTAAGCCTGCGCGCCGCGGGGCCGGCGTTAATAACGCCGCCGCCTGTCAGGGAAAAATCCTCGGGGTGGTCCATCAGCGGCAGACGGAGCGCGGCGGCCTTTTTAAGAAGCTCGGAGAGAAGGCCGCGCGGCAGGCAGGAGCCGTCGTCCGTAAATGCGGCCGCGCCGGCTTTTTTAAGAGCGGCGAGGTTAGAGACGGTCTTTCCGGAACGGCCGGCGGTGGCGGCGGCGGAAAAATAAAAATTGACTGGGAGCTTCGCGGCGCGGCGGCGGTATTTCTTCACCAGCGCGGCCGTGGCCATCGCCGGGAAAGTGTTAGGCATCAGGAGGGCGGAGGTCACGCCTCCGGAGGCGGCGGAGAGCGCGGCGCTTTCCAGCGTTTCAGCCGCCTCGGCTCCGGGCTCCCTGGCGTGCACATGGACGTCTATAAAACCCGGGAAGATCCATAAGCCGGCGGCGTCCAGGACTTCACAGGAGGGAGGGGGCCTGATCGCCCGGGCAAGGCGGCTTATCCGGCCGCCCTCTATAAGAATATCGACGGAGGCCTCTCCCGAGACGGGGTCAATTGCCAGGCCGTTTTTTATCAGTAATTTTTTCATTTTTAAGAGCGGCCGTGGCGGGAACGACAGGAGCGCTTTCTAAAGTTACCAGGTGGGGGGCGAAAGCTTCGGAAGCTTCCCTGTAAGTGACAAGCTGGAGGCCCGCCATCAGGAGCAGCACCGCCCAGGCCAGGTGCAGGGCGCGGCGGCCGACGAAGACGTCCACGGTCTTAACGGCCACGGCCAGGAGCAGGGTAAAGCCGATAGCCGAATGCCAGACCAGGACCTGGCGCCAGGCTTCCTCGTTAACGCGCCAGGCCATCGCGAAGTAAAGCGTCCCCGTAAGAGCGAGCAGGAATAAAAAAAACGCGCGCCAGGCGCCGCGCCCGAAAGATTCATACATGAACCGGCTGAGGCCGGCCGCGCAGAAGAGACAGGCGAAAGCTATGAAAAGGTGAAAGCCGCGGCGCGTCTGCAGGGCCAGGGACATTTGCTCCAGGCTCCAGCCGCCGGGAAGCGCCAGCACGGCGGCCAGCATGGCCGCGCCGAAGGCCGCCAGGACCAGCGAAGCGGCCTGCGCGAGCGCCTTCCCTTTATTATCCAGGGACCAGGCCTCGGCGGCTCCGAGGGTCAGCAGGGCGCCGCCCTGCAGCCAATGGATGATATTCGACGCCTTTGTAAAATCTCCGTAATCTATGGTCACTTGCGTTTCCTTTTTTTAGATCCCTCGCGCAGGTAAAAATAAAGCCCGGTAAACCCGGCGATCACGAGGAAAAGCCAGGCGGGGCTGGAAAGCCGGCCGCCGGGCTCCACAGGGATTCCGGCCGTAACCGGAGTAATTGCGGCGGAGGAGGCGGCGACGGCGGGGGAGGAGGCTTTTTTTGCAGCGGCCTCGATATGGGGAGGAGAGCTTTCACGGAGCGAGGCCGCGACGAAGGGCGACATTTTTTTATTCCCGGCGGCGCAGGCGTCCTGGGTTTTCGAGCAATCGGTTTCGGCGAAAGCGGGCGGGCAGGCCAGAAGCAGAGCGAGGATGATAAATTTTCTTTTCATAATTTATTGTAGGAACAGAACTCCTCCGTTTTTTTTCTCGGCCTCGGAGCGGGAGCTTCATCCGGGTAGCCGACCGACAGCAGGACCTCTACCTTCTTTCCCGCGCCCAGCCCGAGGGCTTTAGCGGCGCCTTTGGCGCTGAACCAGCCGAGCCAGCAGGTCCCGAGGCCCTGCTCCGCCGCCGCCAGGACGAAATGTTCGGCGGCTATGCCTATATCCATGAGGCGGAAATTCGTGTCCTGAACCTGGTTTCCCAGCCAGGCGCTTACTTTGCCTTTGCCGGAAACCACGGCTACGATAGCGGGCGCGGAGGCCGCGAATTTGCAGGCGGCGTAGACCCCGCTGAAGGCCGCGGCGCAGAACTTCTCCTTCAGGGCCGGCTCGTCTATGACCACGAATTTATAGGGCTGGGCATTGCAGGCGGAGGGAGCGAGCCGCGCGGCCTCGAGGCAGAGGTCCAGCTTCGCCCTTTCCACGGGCGTGCTCCTGTATTTGCGGATGCTCCGGCGCTCCGCGGCCAGCTTGAGAAAGCGGGATTCGTGCATAGGCATATTTTATAATATAAGTAAGAATCGGAATCGGGAATCGGGAGCAGGGAAACCGGAGATCAAAATGGAAAACTGGAAAGACGGGGTTGACTTCGCTATAACGGTCTGCGACGCGGACGGGATAATTACCGAGATGAACGCTAAAGCCGCGGCGACATTCGCAAAGTTCGGCGGGGCCGGCCTGGTGGGAAAGAGCCTGCTGGACTGCCACGCCGAAAAGTCCCGGGCCATGATCAAAAAAATGCTGGCCGGGAATATCAGCAATACCTATACGATAGAAAAGAACGGCGTTAAAAAACTGATCCACCAGGCGCCTTGGCTGAAAGACGGGAAAACCGCCGGCCTGGTCGAGATCTCGCTCGAGATCCCGGCCGTCATGCCACACCACGTCAGAAAACCGTAATATTTTATTTTGCCGGGACCGGGGTTTCGGTATAGGCTTCCCGCAAATGCAGCGGCTTTTCCGCGCGCGACCGCATTTTTATATTTATCATCTCCACCATCACCGAGAAGGCCATGGCGAAATAGGTGTAGCCCTTGGGGATATGCTGGCCGAGGCCGTCCGCCACCAGATTGACGCCGATAAGGATCAGGAAGCTCAGCGCGAGCATCTTGATGGTCGGGTGGCGCTCCACGAACTCTCCTATAGCGCGCGACCACCACATCATGAACAGCACGGCTATCACCACCGCCGCGATCATCACGCCCACCTGCTGCGCCATACCGACGGCCGTTATCACGGAGTCGAGTGAAAAAATAATGTCCAGGAACATGATCTGGATTATCACGCCGCGGAAAGTGGCCGCGGCCTTGGCAGAACTGTGCCCCTCGATCCCCTCCAGCTTCTCGTGGATCTCGAAAGTGCTCTTTGCGATGAGGAACAGGCCGCCGACGAGCAGGATAAGGTCCCGGCCGCTGATGGACCGCCCCAGGGCGGTGAACAGCGGCGCGGTGAGCTTCATGATCCAGGTAAGGGACAGGAGCAGCCCTATCCGCGTCAGCATCGCCAGCGCCAGCCCCGCGCGCCGCGCTTTGTCGCGCTGCGACTCAGGCAGCTTGCCGGCCAAAATGGCGATAAAGATGATATTGTCCACGCCGAGGACGACCTCGAGCACGGTCAGGGTTATCAGCGCGATCCAAATTTGCGGGTCTATCAGCCATTCCATGCGGTTTTCTCCTGGACTGAATTATTTCAGAGCGCGGCCGAGCGCTGGAAGCGGCGGGCGATGTCGGAGCCGGAAAGGTGGAACAAGGTGGGGCGGCCGTGGGGGCAGTGGTAGCCGTCCTTGGCTTTTTTCAGGTCTTCCATCAGCCGCATGGCCTCCTGCGGCTTGACGAAATCGTGCGCCTTGATGGATTTCTTGCAGGCCATGGTCGCTATTATTCCGCGCTTCATATCCTCGGCGGCCTTTTCGGGTTCGCCCAGAACCTCGGACAGGTAGCCCAGGAATTCGGAGAAGGCGGGCTGGGTGAAATAGAACAGCGCCGGCGTCGCGCGCAGCAGGGCCACGGCCGGGCCGCGCTGGTCTATTTCGAAGCCGGCGGTCTTGAGCCAATCCCGCCATTTAAGGACGGTTTCCATCTGCGAGCGGGAAAGCTCGGTCTCGAGCGGGACCAGCAGGGGCTGGACCCTTACCGCGCCCTTTGAAAATTCGTCCAGGTATTTCTCGAAAAGAACGCGCTCCTGCGCCGCGTGCTGGTCCACCACCAGCAGGCCGGCCTCGCATTCGAAAAGCAAATAGCTTTTGGCCAGCTGGCCGAGGTATTTCAGCTCATGGCCCCGCCAGTCGGCGGGGACGGCGGGCTGCGGCGCGGCGGCCGCGTGCTGGTCGAAAAGACCGCCGGTTCCGTTTCCCGATAAAGGAGGCAGGGAAGAATTATACTGCCCGGTCCTGTCCTGGACGGAACCGGGCCCGGCGGCGGCCTGTGGAGGCGCCGCGGCTTCCCGGTAGGCGGGGACGTCGGGGGAGCCGAACTTCACCTCTCCGGCGGGCGCGGTCATGTTCACGGCGGCGGTCTGCTTCGAAAGCAGCTCCTCGTAAATAGTGTTGGAGATGGTCTTGAAGATCTCGTTCTCGCCGGAGAATTTCACGTCGCGCTTCTGCGGGTGGATATTCGCGTCGAAAGAGCCGGGGTCCAGCTCCACGAAAATCGCGCAGGCGGGATGGCGGCCTGAGAGCATGTGGCCGTAGCCGCGGTAAAAAGCCTGGCGCAGCAGGGCCGAGGAGACGGGGCGGCGGTTCACGAAGAAATGCTGGTTGACGCGCGTGGCGCAAAGCGCGTCCGGGCGGGAAGCGAAGCCGTAGACGGCCATGCCGGTGGTTTTCCCTTCGACGCGGGCCATGCCGCCGTAGGTGCTTTTGCCGAAGATGGAAGCGGAGCGGCTTTTAAGATTCTCCCACAGCCCGCCGGGAAGCGTCGGCAGGGAAAGGATCTCGGCGCCGTCGATGACCAGCCGGAAAGAAACCCCGAGATTGGCGAGGGCGGCTTCCTCGACGGTCTTTATCAGCTGCGCGCGCTCCGAGGCGTCGCTCTTCATGAACTTTGCGCGGGCGGGCGTGTTAAAGAACAGGTCCGCCGCTTCTATGGTGGTGCCCTTCACCGGCGGGGCCGGCAGTTCCGCTATAACCCTGCCGCCCTCGCCCTCTATGGCATAGCCGGATTCGGCCCCGGCGCGGAAGGAGGTTATTTTAAGGCGGGAAACGGCGAAGATAGAATAGAGGGCCTCGCCCCTGAAACCGAAAGTGGCGAGAGAATAAATATCCTCGAAAACATTGAGCTTGCTGGTGGCGTGGCGGCCCAGGGAAAGGCGCAGGTCCTCGCGGTCCATGCCGCGCCCGTCGTCGTGCACGCGGATGAGGCCCCGGCCGGCTTTCCTGATCTCGATCTCGATCTTCGAAGCGCCGGCGTCCAGGGAATTCTCTATGAGCTCCTTGAGAACGGAGGCGGGGCGCTCGATGACCTCGCCCGCGGCGATCTTGGAGACGACGTCCTCTGGAAGAACCTTAATTTCCGGCATAAAAATATTTTAGCAATTTGAAGACGGGCGGCTTATATCAAAGTCCCGTAAATTACTAGTCCCGGGCTTTCGCCCGGGACCAGTAGGCTTCAGGGCCGCAGATCAGCGGTATTGCGGGCCGGGGCCGGGCTGGCCGGCTTTGGCCACGTAATCTATTACGTAGGTGAAGCTGCCAAGCGAACCGGTGACCGCGGAGCCAACCACGCGCAGGCCGGCGGCGTTGAAAGCGGCGGCTTTTTCGGCCATTGCTTTTTTTGCCTCGGTGTCGAAGGTAAAGGTTTCGGCGGCCTGGTAGGTCTCTATGGCGGCGGAGGGGATAACACCGCCCTGCTGGTAGATGTTCTCTACCAGGAAATCGACGCTGTAAGAGTAATCGTTACCTTCCGGCCTTACTACGGAGGATAGAGGGGGGACGCCGGCCGCGGTAAAGTCGGGGAGGCGCGCTTTGGAAGCCTTCAGGGCGTCTTTATCGAAAGGGAAAACTTCGCGGGCTTCGTAGCGGGAAACTGAATACTGGGGCCGGGCGCCGAACCGGTTGGTCTTCACCACATATTCGACCAGGACCGCGTAGTCCCCGTCCTGGCGCGCGACGGCTTTGCCGCGGATGGCCGGGACGCCGGCCTGCTTGAACAGGGCCAGGTAGGAGGGGACGGCTTTAAGAGCTTCGCTTTCGAAAGTGAATTTCCCGCCGGTGTAATTCATGAATTTAACGTCGTATTCCTGCGTGGGGCGCAGGACGTTCTTTACCAAATAATCCACGGCGAAAGCGCTGTCATTGCCTACATCGTAAAGGTAGGAACCGACCACGGCCAGCCTGGCCGCGCGGAAATTTGCCGAGCAGGCGTTCATGGTAGCCGTGGCGTCGCTGTCGAGCCAATAGGCGGCGCCGTTCTTGTAGGTTTCCACGAGCACGGCGGGGGGGAGG
The DNA here is from genome assembly GCA_028713125.1 of Elusimicrobiales bacterium. Lineage (GTDB taxonomy): Bacteria > Elusimicrobiota > Elusimicrobia > Elusimicrobiales > UBA9959 > UBA9959. The sequence goes on from JAQTOU010000003.1 coordinate 26,362, forward strand.
ACCGCGCCGTTCTTCACGGTGGGAATATAGTCGATGACGTAGGAGTAATCGTTGCCCAGCGGGACCACGCGGCCGCCCAAAGTGGTTATGCCGGCGGCTTTAAGGGCGTTTATGCGGGCGTCCATGGCCGGTTTCGCCTGGCTTTCAAAAGTTACGGTCTCATCTGTAGTATAGGCGGCTATGGTAACGCCGGGAGGGGTGACGGGCGTCGGCCCATAGGGCAGCGGCGGTTTAGAAACAGTGATGTCGGGGAGAGCCGCGGAGTTAAGGCTGAAGGATTGGGAAAAAGACTGGACGTTTAAGATTATAACTGAAAAACCGGCGAGTATGATCTTATTAAGCATTGAGCCTCCCTGTACCCTTTAATTATAATAGTTATGCGACAGGACTGTATGGGCCTAAAGGCCATGTTTCTGGTGGGTACTATGGATAAAGAAAAGAACCGGCTTGATTACTTTTATTATGCCGCGCCGCTCTGGTTCCTGGTCGAACAGTTTTTCTGGCCGAATTTGAGGGCCGGGGTGATAACGGGCGGGTCCCTGTGGGGAAACCTCGCTTTCTATGGCCTGGAGGGAGGGCTCGGGGCCGCGCTTTTCTTCCGGCTTAAATTCGCGAGCCCGGCCGTTCTTATCGAGAACTTCGTGCAGCTAATTTTTTTCCTCAAGTATATACTGTTCGCCCCTCTAGACATGGCGCTCTGCATAGACGGGGACACGGAGGCGGTGTCCAGGGCGGCCCACGCTTATTCCGCGGCCCTGCCGGGCGCGCTGTTTTCCTGCTGGCAGCTCATAGCCCGGATAAAATCCTGGCTTCGCCGCTTTAGCTGATCCCTCTTATTTAAGTCTTTTTTTCCAATCGCTTATGGCGGCAAGGGCCTGCATTGGCGTGAGGTTGTCGGTATCGCACATTTTGACTTCATCTATCACCGGGTGGCTGGAGAAGATGGGGAGGAGCGGGGTCTGCTCCTCGAAATTAGAGGCCACCTGGATATTCCCCTTGGTCTCCAGGATATGAAGGATCTCCCGGGCGCGCTGTATGGCGCTTTCGGGCAGGCCGGCCAGCTGCGCTACGTGGATGCCGTAGGATTTGTCGGCCGGGCCCTGGCCTATCTTGTGCAGGAAGACCACCTCGGTCTTGCCCAGGGCGTTGGTCCATTCTTTCACCGCTATATTGCAGTTCTTTATCCCGTCGAATTTTTCGGCCAGCTCGGTAAGTTCGAAATAGTGGGTAGCGAACAGGACCTTGGGGCCGCCCTCGGGCTTATAGAGGTGCTCCACCACGGCCCAGGCGATGGAGATCCCGTCGAAAGTCGAAGTTCCCCGCCCGACCTCGTCGAGGAGGATCAGGCTCTTCGGGGTGGCCAGCCGCATGATGGCCGAGGTCTCCCGCATTTCTACCATGAAAGTGGATTCGCCGCGGGCCATCCGGTCCTGGGCGCCTATGCGCGTCATGATACGGTCGATTATCCCGATCTCCGCGGCCCTGGCCGGGACGAAAGAGCCCATCTGCGCCATGATCACGGCCACGGCCGCCTGGCGGAGGTAGACGCTCTTCCCGCTCATATTGGGGCCGGTGAGGATTATGATCCTCGCGGAGGAGCTGCCCAGCTCGAGGTCGTTAGGGACGAAAGTCCCGGCCGGCAGAAAGCGTTCCACGGCGGGATGACGGCCTTCCTCGACCCGGAGGAGGTCGCCTGAATTGACGCGGGGGCGGGCGAATTCATAGCGCACCGCGCTTTCGGCCAGGGCGAAGAAAACGTCGAGCTCGGCGGCGCCCGAGGCGAAGGTCTTTATCTCGCCTATCGCGGCGCGCACTTTCTCGCGCAGCCCGGCGAAGAGGTGGGCCTCCAGCTTCGACATCTTTTCTTCGGCGCCCAGGATCTTGTTCTCGAGGACCTTGAGCTCTTCGGTGATATAGCGCTCGGCGTTGACCAGGGTCTGCTTGCGGACGAAATAGTGCGGGACCTTGGGGGTCTGCGCCTTGGACACCTCTATGAAATAGCCGAAGATCCCGTTATAGCCCACCTTCAGCGTGGAGATACCCGTCTTTTCTTTTTCGCGAAGCTCGATATCCGTAAGCAGCTGCTGGCTGTCTCGGCGGACGGAACGCAGCTCGTCCAGCTCCGCGCTCGCGCCCTCGCGGATGACCCCGCCGTCGGAAAGCCGCGCGGGAGGGGTTTCGGAAAGGTCCTTTTCAAGCACGGCGCGCAGGCCGTTGAGAGCGTGGGAGGCCGCGTCCAGGCGCGAGGCCAGCTCGGGGGCGCATTCGAAGAAGCCGGCGGAGCTCAGGAGAAGTTTCAGCCGGGGCAGCTGGCCCAGGGCTTTGCGCACGGCCGCGAGATCGCGAGGCGAGGCGCTCAGGTTGATCACCCGGCCAAGGAGGCGCTCGATATCGGGCACCTGGGAGAGGATATCGCCCAGCTGCTCTCGCGCCTCGCGGTTCTCGGCGAGGAAGGCCGTGAAGGCCTGCCTGGAAAGGATCTCGCGCATGTCCGTCAGCGGCTCGAGGATCCAGCGGCGCAGCAGGCGCGAGCCCATTGCGGTCTTGGCCAGGTCCAGCACGCCCCAGAGGGTCTTTGAATCGTCCCCGTCAGGGGAGGAGACGAGCTCCAGCGTCTTTATAGCGGATTCGTCCAGCTGCAGCCGGTTCAGCGGCTCGTAATAAAAGGGGGAGAAAACTTCTTTAAGGCCGGGCTGGGTCTGGCGCACGTAGGCGGTAATTTCCAGCGCGGTCTTCATGGCCAGCTTGTGGTTCTGCCACACGGCCTGCGCGGCCCAGGCCGGAAGGGCCGTTTCATGCATCGTGTATTCCGTTATCGGCACCGGCCCGAAGTCCAGGCCGCGCTTCTTGATCTCTTTCACGGTGCGGGCGTTCGCCAGGATCTCGGCGGGGCCGGTTTTAGAGATAAAAGAGAGAAGCTGGTAGAGGTCCGGGTCGTTGAGGTTCTGCGTGGCCAGGAAGTCGCCGGTGGAGGCGTCCAGAGAGGAGAGGCCCCAGCCTACTATGTCCAGGTCCAGCGCGACCAGGTACCTTGAGGCCCTGGGCGTAAGAAGTTCGTCCTCGACCACCGTGCCGGGGGTGATAAGCCGCACGACTTCCCGCTTGAACAGCTTGGCTTTCTTCGCGTCGCCGGAGGGCGCCACCTGCTCGCAGATGGCCACTTTGTGGCCGGCGGCCAGGAGACGGCAGATATAATTGGAAGCGGCGTGATGGGGGACCCCGCACATAGGGACGCCCTGCCTGGCCGTGAGGGTGAGGCCGATCACCGCGCTCGCGGTCTTCGCGTCATCGTAAAACATCTCGTAAAAGTCGCCAAGGCGGAAAAAGAGCAGGGCGTGGGGATAGGAACTCTTCAGCGACTGGTACTGCTGCATCAGGGGGGTTTCCGGGGTTTCTACTTGTGTCATAAGAAAATCGGGGATCGGGAATCGGGAATCAAAAACAAAGGAGCCGGAGAAATCAGTATTTGTATTTCTTTAAAGATTCTCGATTCCTGATTCTCGACTAGTCCTTCGTATATTGTATCAAAAGGTCTTCGGCCTCTTTAAGGGTTTTCAGCTTCATAAAAGCTCCGCGCGCACAGGAAGCGCCGGGGAGCCCTTTAAGCCAGTAGCCCACCAGCTTGCGCGCGCGCGCCATGCCGTGCTCCTCGCCGTAGATCCCCGCGTTCAGCTCGAGGAAGCGCAGAAAAAGTTTAATGCGGACGGCGGAAGTGACGGGCTCGGCCGGGCCGCCGGCCAGGCCGGAAGCGATCTCCGCGAAGAGGGCCGGGTTGAACACGGCCGCGCGCCCTATGGCGATCCCGGAGCAGCCGGTAGCGAGCATCGCGCGGGCGCCGGCGGCGTTCTCCACTCCGCCATTGCCGAAAACCGGGATCTTTACCGCGGCGGCGGTCTCCGTCATGGCCTCCAGGTTCACCGGCCCGGTGTGGAACTGGGAAGCCGGCCTGCCGTGCAGGGTGATGGCGGCGGCGCCGGCCTCCTCGCAGACGCGCGCAAGCAGGGGGCCGAGATTTTCCCCGGCGGTAAGGCCTATCCTGAATTTAACGGTGACCGGGACCTTCACGCTTTTTACCATGCGCGAAACGATGTCCGCCAGCAGCAGGGGCGACCTCATCAGGGCGGAGCCGGCCCCGGAGCGTATCACTTTTTTTACCGGGCAGCCGGCGTTTATATCCACGATATCCGCCCCCGCGCGCTCGGCGGCCTGGGCGGCCAGCGCCATGGAGGAAGGGTCCGCGCCGAAGATCTGGATCGCGGCCGGATGCTCGCCCGGCAGGAGCTCGAGCATCTTGAAAGATTTCTTGTTCCCGTATTTTATGCTCTCCGCGGAGATCATCTCGGTGACCACCAGCCCGGCGCCTCCCTCGGCGGCGAGGATCCTGAAGGCGGCGTTGGTGATGCCGGCCATGGGGGCCAGCGCGAGGTTGTTCTTGAGGTTTACGACTCCTATGGAAAGAGGGCGCAACAGGTTTTTAGTCACGGGTTTATGGCGTAATTGCCGTCGTGCGCGTACTGGAAATCTCGCGGCGCCCGGCGGAAAATAGGGCGCGTTTCGCTCGCGGGGGCCCCGACTTTCTTAAGGACTTCCAGCTGGAAGCCGGAAGCTTTGTCTTCGACGTAAAGTATGGCGTCCATCCCCTTGTAATCGAAGCGCATGGGGTTGATGTCTATTACCCGCTCGTCCTTGTCGCCGGGCAGCGGCGGGGCCAGGCGGCTTTTTTTCTTCTTGGTCAGCGTATACCAGGCGTGCCAGCCCTGGTGGGCGAGGATCCCGGCGCACCAGGTGAGCGAGCGGAAAGCGTGGGCGGTGGAGAGCGCCGCCACCGGGTTCCCGTTCTCCATATAAAAGCCGGTCTGGGTCTCGTTCCGTATCACGTACAGGTTCTTTTTAAGAAAAAGGAAAGTTTCGCGGTCGGCCATCCAGATCAGCTTGAGCGCGTGCGTCACCTGGCTCTTGAATTCCGGCGGGCCCTGGATGTCGATGCCCGCCTTCGGGTCGTAAGCGTCCTGGGCGGTCACTACGGGCGCCCCGGTTCCGGGCGCGGCGGCCTCCGGCGCCGGGGCGGCCTTGGGCTTCGCGGCGGGAGCGGGCGGCTTCCCGAAAAGCCCGCTCATCTGCGCACCGGAAGACTCGGCCCCGCGGCTTTCCGTGCGGGCGTGTATGAAATACCAGACCCCGGCGCCAAGCAGGAGCAGCGGGATGAAGGCCAGCACCTTGTGGGTGCGGAAGAAGCTCTTATGTTCGATTTCCGCCATGTAAATACGGGGACCGTAAAACGCGCGCGCGCCTTACGGTCTCCCTTACCCGCGGCGCAATTACTTAAGCGCTTTCAGGTAGGACTTGTAGAAGGCCTGCAGTTCGCTGTCGGCGTTCTGGAACTCGAGGACGTGCTTTTTGCAGCCGCGGCGCGAGCAGATCTGCACCTGGCCGCCGTCCTTAAGCTCGAAAGCTATCATCTGGGAGCCGCAGGCGTCGCACTTGCGGGTGCTCTTCAGGTCGGCCTTGCAGTGGGGGCAGCGGAAACCGGCCACTTTGCCCACCGGCATCTGCAGGTCCGTCTCGATGAGGTAGCTGCCGTAAAGGGAGCTCATGTACAGCGGGGCGTGCTTGCCCGCATAGGTCAAATTGACCTCGATGGAGGAGGCATTGTCCAGCTTCTTTTTGGGATTCATCAGCGATTTGTTGCAATGAGGACATTTAACGAGAACGCTTACCATAGTGAACCTCCAGAAAACTCAAGCTAGACAGTCAGGCGGCCGGCCCGCTATTGCGGAGAGCCGCTCAGTGATCGTATATATTACTAAATTATTCGTAGCGGAGAGCTTCTATAGGGGAAAGCAGGGAAGCTTTCTTCGCCGGCCAGAAGCCGAAGACGATGCCCACCCCGGCGGAGAAGCCGAAGGCCAAAGCGACCGAGAAAGGCGAGATATAGACCGCCCAGCCGGAAAGCTTTGAAAGTATGATGGAGCTGGCCGCCCCGGTCATTATGCCGAGCACCCCGCCCACCACCGAGACGATGACCGCCTCTATCAGGAACTGCAGCAGCACGGCGCGGCTGGTGGCCCCGATGGCTTTGCGCAGGCCGATCTCCTTGGTGCGCTCGCTCACGCTCACCAGCATGATGTTCATGATGCCGATGCCGCCGACGATGAGCGAGATGCCGGCTATCATGCCGAGCAGCGTGCTGAAGGTCTTTATCGTGCCGGTCAGCATGGTCTGCATCTCGGCCATGTTCATAAGCATTACGTCGTCGTCTTTGTGGGCCGGGACATTATGCCGCTTGCGCATCAGCGCTTTTATCCCGGCCTGGACGTCAGGCATCAGGCTGAAGTCCGACACTTCCACCCAGATCGAGTCGAGAAAGGTTTTTCCCAGCACTACTTTCATCGCCGTCTGCAGGGGAACGATCACCACGTCGTCCTGGTCGCGCATTCCGCCGGCTCCCTTAAGCGGCAGCACGCCGATCACGGTAAAGTACTTGCTGTTTATCTTGATGGTCTTGCCGACCGGGTTCTCCCCGGCGAAAAGCTCTTTCACCACGGTATTGCCGACCAGCGCCACCTTGGCCAGGCGCGCGCCCTCCTGGTCCGAAAAGAACCTGCCGTAATAAGGCTGGGAATTGCGCATCGAGGCGTAAACGGCGGTCACCCCGGTGATGCTGGTGCGCTGGTTCTTCGCGCCGTAAGCCACCTGGGCATTGCCGGAAACATTGCAGTCGGCCCTTGTTATGTCCGGGACTTCTGCCGCTATGGCCTTGGCGTCTTCTATGGTGAGGCGGCTGACCGCTCCCGCCCCCATCCCCATCCCGCCCTGCCTGAACATACCCGGCATCACGCTGAGCAAATTGGTCCCGAGCCCTGACATCTGCTTCTGTATCGAACGCTGGGCGCCGGTGCCTACGGCCAGCATGGCGATAAGCGCGCCGACGCCGATTATTATGCCCAGCATGGTCAGGAGTGACCTGGTCTTATTGCTGATTATGGAGCTTACCGAGGAGCCGAGGTTCTCGGCCACCTCGCGCCAGCTCAGGAAAAAAGATTTCGGGATATGGAGGCGCTTCAGGGACTCTTCTTTTTTAGCCGGGGCTTTCCTGGACACGTCTTCGATTATCATGCCGTCTTTAAGTTTAATGACGCGGTCCGCCCAGGCGGCGATGTCCGGCTCGTGGGTGACTATGACCACGGTGATCCCCCGGTCGTTGAGCTTGCGGAAGATCTCCATTATCTCGTTGGATTGGGCGGAAGCCAGATTGCCGGTGGGCTCGTCGGCGAAGATGATCTTCGGGTCGTTCACCAGGGAGCGGGCTATCGCCACGCGCTGCTGCTGCCCGCCGGAGAGCTGGTTGGGCTTATGGTCGGTGCGGTCAGCGAGGCCGACCTGTTCCAGGTATTTTATCGCTTCGTGCGGGCGGGCCTTTTCGCCCAGGTAGATCTGGGGCAGGGCCACGTTGGCGGCGGCGCTGATCCGCGGAAGCAGATTGAACTGCTGGAATACGAAGCCGAGGATGCGGGCCCGCAGGTAGGACAGCTCTACGTCGTCAAGTTCCGAAATTTCCCTGCCGAAAAGCTTATAGGAACCGGCGGTGGGCCTGTCGAGGAGGCCGAGGATATGCATCAGGGTGGATTTGCCGGAGCCGGACGGGCCCATAATGGCCACGAACTCGCCCTCTTTTATCGAAAGGTCCACGCCTTTCAGGATCTCCAGCGGCTCGCCGCCCATCTGGTAGACTTTTTTTATGCCTTTGAGTTCGATCATAAAGATATTCCGCCGCCGCCGTCCTTCAGCCTAGCGCCCGCCCATTGCCCTGCCCGCCCCGCGGGGCATGCTAGGGCGGCTCGGCATCAGCGGGTTCTTCCCCGCGGAATCCACCTGCGCCGTGTACCTTTTTCTCTGGTAAAAAACGGTGTCGCCTTCCCCGAGCCCCGAGGTTATCTCCACCATATCGCCCTCGTTCTGGCCGGTCTGCACTTTGGCGTAAACGGGAACCCCGTCTTTAAGCTCTTTTATCACAGCCGTTTCCCCCTGGGCATTGGTGGTGACGGCCATGGCCGGGAGCAGGAGCACGCCTTTGCGCTCCGAGATGCTTATTTTGATATTTGCGGTCATCTGCGAGCGGAAGAAAGGAGGGACGCGGTCCGGGCGCAGCTTGACGGTATAGGTGACCACATTGCTCTTGGTGGTTCCCTCGTCGAGGATCTTGAATATGGTTCCGGTCACTTTTTTGTCCGGATAGGCGTCCAGCACTATGGACGCGCGCTGTCCCATTTTTACGCGGCCGATGTCCGACTCGTCGAGGCTGGCGGAAACTATGAGCTTGTCGGAGATGGCGAACAGCACGGTGTTCCCGCCCACGGTCTGGCCCTCCACCACGTTCTTGAGAATCAGCGTTCCGCTTATCGGGGAAATTATCTTGATAGGCTTGTAGGTCTCCTTCCACTGCTTGTACTGGTCGTCGCCGGAAGCGCGCGCGGCGTCGAGGATGGCCACCCGGTCAGAGGAACTCATCAGCGCCAGGACCTCGCCGGCGTTTATGGTTTCGCCCTCGTCGACCAAAATTTCCTCTATCCGGCCGGAGGAGGAGGGCTGGATCTCGACGCGGTTCTCCGGGGCCACGACCCCGGTAGTGTCCACAACCTCGGAAAGGTCTTTTAGTTCCGCCTGCACGGGCACGTACCTGGGCGCGGTGTCCGCGTTCTTTTTCTTATAGTAGTACCAGCCGCCGCCGGCCAGCGCCGCGATGACAAGGATGATGATCAGTTTTTTCATATTGTTCGCCTTATTCCTCTACGCCGACGCCCAGAAGCTGCTCCAGCGCAAGCTTGCGGCTGTGGGCTGCGCGGGCGTAGTCAAGCTGGTTCAGGTCCGAGTCCACGAAATTCTGCTCAACGTTCTCCAGGTCTATGAAGCTTATCTTGCCGGCCATGTATTTGATCTGGGCTTCCTTGAAGCGCTCCTCATTGGCCTTCAGCAGGGAAACGTTCGCCTGCGCGGTTTCGGCGGCGCTCAGGTAATCGTCGTAGCCTGAGCGCAGCGAGGAGGCCAGCGAGATCCTTTTCGCCTTGAAGTTCTCTTCGGCGGCGGCCAGGGACCTTTTGGCCGAAGCCAGATTATTGACGTAGGCGGTGGGGCCGCCGGAAAAAATGGGGATGCTCAGGCTGAGCCCGAGGCGCCAGCTCGGGTCCTGCGGGAATTCGGTGTCGCCGCTCCAGCTGTAGCCCTGGCTGGCGGTAAGCGTGGGGTAGGCTGAATAGCGGGCGGATTCGTTCTTCTCTTTCGCGGACTCAAGCGTCTTTTTGGCCGAAACTATACCGGGCGCCTGCTCCAAAGCCCTGGCCAGGCGGGCCTCATCCAGCTTGAAAGCCGGAACGCTGATGTCGCCGTTCGCCTTAACCTGGATGTTTCCCTCCAGGCCCATGGCCTCGAGGAGGGCGCGCTGGGCTACGGCCACCTGGCGCTCCGCTTTTTTTACGGAGATGCCGGAATTTTCGGCCAGGGCCTCTGTGTAAAGCGCGTTCCCGTTGGATTCCATGCCGCTCTCGTACTTCAGCCTGATTAGCTTGGCGTTCTCCGCCCTTATGGAGAGGATCTTCTTCTGCACTTCTATCCTTTTCTGCGCGAAGAGCAGGTCGGCGAAGGCGGCGGCGAGGCTTTGCCTGGCCGAAGCCGAAACCGACCTGTAATCAGATTCCGCCCTTTCTTTGTTTATCCGGCTGGTTTTAACCGCTGAGGCCGCCTTAAGGTTCAGCAGGTTCTCGGACATGGAGATACCTGCGCTCCAGCTGTAGTTGCCGGGAGGGGAATCCGGGACGCCGGACCTGGAGACTGAGTGGGAGAGGCCGATATTCGAGATATAGTAATTAAGCCCGGCTCCCGCCAGGTAGTCGTAGCCGGCCTGCTCCATCGAGGCGCGGGCGGCCTTGACCGAGGGGTTATTGGCCATGGCCAGCCGCCTGGCCGCGTCCCAGTCGAGGCTGAGCTGCTGCTGTGCCGCCGCGCGGCCCGCCAGCAGCAGGATCATTGGTAAAAGGAATAATTTTTTATTGATGGTCATGGATTTGTGGATGAGCTGCATACCAATACAACGCAGGCGGGCCCGGTTTTATTGCATATTATTTACCGAGCGGTAAATAAGCCGCCTTATTTCAGCTTTTCCTGGCCCTCGAAGCTGCGCTCAAGCCTGAAGCCCGCGAGGATCTCCTTGTCTTCGGAGGAGGGCTTCCCGGCTATATGCGCCGCCAGGGCCTCTCCGAGGCCCGGCCCGAGCATGAAGCCCTGGCCGCACATCCCCACGGCCAGGACATAGCCTTTAAGAGCGGCCGGGAAATCGACTATAGGGAAACCGTCAGGTGTCATCGGGTACAGCCCGCGCCAGGTGCGGCGCACCTTGAGGTTGGAAAGGTTAGGCATCAGGGAGATCATGCGGCGGGAAACCTCGGGGAGGAATTCCGAAGTGGAGCGCCTGTCGTGCCCCCAGATGGGAGGCTGCGGCGTCATGCAGAACACTATCTGCCCTTCCCAGTTCTGGTAAAAATAATAATTCTTCGATTTGTCGCCCGGGCGGATGTCCACTACCATAGGCTCGAAGAACCTTTCGGCCGGCTCGGTTATTCCCGCTTCGTGGCAGTCCGGCTTTACCGGGACTTTTATCCCGGCGGGCTCTGAAACGGCGGCCGCGTCGGCGCCGGCGGCATTGACCACCCATTTGGCGGTATAGCTGCCCAGGGGGGTCGCCACGCCCGTAACGGCGCCTTTTTGGGCCGCTATTTCCGTCACCGCTTCTTTGAAGTGAAATTCGGCGCCAAGTTTCACGGCGCGGCGGTAGAAAGCGTTGACGCTCAGAAGCGGCGAAGCCGAGCCGTCGCCGGGGGCCCAGGTCCCGCCCCGGAGGTCCTTCTCGGCTATGCCGGGGACCAGTTTCCGCACTTTCTCCGGCGCGGCCCAGTCTATATCCAGGCCGAAACCCTGCTGCACTTTGAGCAGCTCCCTCAGCACGGCTTCGTCCCGCTCTTTATAAACGGGGAAAAGATAGCCGCCCTTTATCCAGCCTATATCGTCACCGTGCTTCTCTTTCCAGGTGGAAAAGATCCGCAGGCTGCGCAGGCAGGCCTTTATTTTGGACCCGTCGGAGTGGGTGGCGCGCACGCCGCCTATCGCGCACTTGTTCTGGCCCTGGCCGGGGGAGGCCTCTTTTTCGAGGACCAGCGTCTTAAGCTTGCGCTCCGCCAGCGCCATGGCCAGCGGCGTCCCTATGCTGCCCGCGCCGATTATGATGACATCAAAATTATTCTCGCTCATAAAAATTCCCGATCCTCGATCCCCGATCCCGGCCCCACGGCTTGCTGTTTATCAGAAGCCTCCCCAATCGGCTTTTTCCTCGGCGTCAGTGCGGCATTTTACTCCGGAGAAGACGCCCAGCGGCGCTTCCACGAACAGCGGCCGTCTCGTGAAGGAGGTGACCTCTTTAAGGTCCACGCCTTCGCTCCGGAAAATATTAAGCAGCATCGTCGAGCAGGTCTTGGAGCCGCAGGCGCCCATGCCGGCCCGGGTCACCGCTTTGAGCTGGTTCAGGTCGCGCATGCCGGCGCGGATAGCGCGGCGGATCTCGCCCAGGCTCACCCGCTCGCAGCGGCAGATTATGGTTTCGTCGTCGGACTTGGCCAGTTCGGCCGCCGCTTTCTTCCCGGCTTCCGCGGGGTACAGTTTCAGTGAAACGGCCAGGTCCGCCGTTTCCTGGGAGGCCTTCACTATGACGATAAGAGTATTTTCCGCTTTGAAATCTTTCACGTCCAGGACCTCGGCCTCGCCGAGGTCTGCGCCCTCCCGGCCGGTCAGCCTCACTTTGTCGCCCTTCTTCACCAGCCCGCGCCCTATCTCGAAAGGCAGGGCCACCGACGGGTTCTTCGGGTCTTTGCGGCGGTCCACTATGGTCACGGCGAGCCCGGGGCAGATTATCAGGCACTTGAAGCAGCCGATGCAGTCCCCGGAGAACTTCGGGGTGGTCATGATGCTGTCGCCGGAAAGCTTTATAGATTTCTTCGGGCAGACCGTGACGCAGGGATTGCAGGGGATCTCCTGGCGGCAGTGCATTACCGGGTAGACGGGGTTGGGCGGCCGCTTAACTTCCGCGGTCTCCGTCGCGCCGGGCCTGGACTTGAGCACCTCCAGGCGGTCGAACCAGAACTGCGGCACCGGCCCGGACATCACGCCCAGGCTTTTGAGCACTTTGTGGGCGGTGATCTTCCCGCTGAACATCGCGGCGGAGGCTTCGGCTATCTCCTCGGCGTCGCCGCAGACGAAGGCTTCCATTCCGGCCTCGCGGGCCTGGGCGTGGAACTCGTCCACCGAGCTGAGGCCGACGGCTATAAGCAAAGTGTCCGCCTTGAAAGTTTTTTCGGTGCCCGGCAGCGGGCAGAATTTTTCATCCACTCCGGCTATGGTCACGGTTTCCACCCCGTCCCCGCCTTCGGCGCGGAGTATGGTGTGGCGGGTGTAGACGGGCACCCCCAGGCGCTTTATTTTATCCTCGTGGACTTTATAGCCGCCGCAATGGCCCTGCGCCTCGATAAGCCCGATCACCTGTATGCCGGCCTGCAGAGCGTGGTAGGCCGCTATCAGCCCGACGTTCCCGCCGCCGACGATGAACAGCCTTTTGGCGGGCCGCACCAGGTCGCGGTTAACCAGGGTCTGGAAAGCGCCGGCGCCGTAGACTCCGGGCAGGGTATTGCCGGGGAAAGCCAGGCTTTTCTCCCGCGCGCCGGTGGCGCTTATCAAGGCTTTCGGGCGAACCAGGTAATATTTGTCCCCGCGCAGGACCCCGACTTTCTTATCCGAAAAAACCGCGAGGCAGCAGGCGTCCGTCCAGGCTTTCACCGAAGGATATTCTTTCAGCTGGGCTTCCAGCTTCTCCGCTATATCGATCCCGCGCGTTCCGGCGTAGCAGTCCTCCACCGAGCCGAAAAATTTATGGGTCTGGAGCACCAGCTTGCCGCCGAACCTGGCTTTGTCGTCTATGACCAGGGTTTTCACGTTGAGCTTGCCCAGCTCGGCCGCGGCGGCCAGGCCGGAGGGGCCGCCGCCTATTATCAGGGCGTCTACGTCCAGCTCTTCCACGCGCCCGAACTCCTGGACGCAGGCGGTCTTCGGCAGCCTGGCCTCCCCGCGCAGGGTTTCAACTTTCAGCCCTTCGCGCACCTGGGTCACGCAGGATTTCACGGTAAGCCCGTCGGCGATGACGGAGCACTGGGCGCACTGCCCGTTGGCGCAGAAGATGCCCTGCGGCGCCGAGTCTTTTTTGTGGCGGCTGAAAATCTTTATCCCGTTGGCGAAGAGGGCGCTGGAGATCATCTCTCCTTCGAGCCCGGAGCAGGGCTTTCCGTCGAAGGTGAATTTTATGGTTTTGCGCTCTTCCGGCTGGAGTACGGGGTGCTCGGTTATTCTTTCCATAGTGTCCTCGCGCTGCCTTCGGCCGGCGGCGGCCTGCCTCTTGATTTATATACTACAATAAATGAAAGTTATGGAGAAAACCCGGGCAAACCGCTCCAGTGAAAAATGGCTTTTCTACGGCGCCTCCGCCGCGGCCGCCGCTCTTGCCGCCTGGGCCTTCCTTGGCCGGGCCCCGGCCTCGGTGCAGAACTTCGCTTATTACGCCGACCGCGGCGAACTCCTTTTCCACGCGGTAAGCAGCAAGGCCGTAAGCTACAGCATGCCGCTCCTGAGCCTGCTGGTCTCGGCCGCCGGCCATTTCGCTTTCGACCCGGCCCAGCCGGCCAGGTTCGCCGCCGCGCTGCTCTGCCTCGCGGCCTACGGCCTGGGGGCGCGCGCGGGGGGGCGGGCGCGGGGAGCCCTTTTCGCTCTCGCCGCGGCCGCCGCCACGCTCACCTGCGCCGCCCCTGAAGCCGAGCAGGTTATCTATTCTCTTTTCCTCCTGGTTTTCCTCAGCCTTGAATTCAGGCGGCAGTCTGACGAAAGCCTCGTCTCCTCGGCCGCGGCCGGCCTCGCCGCCGGCGCTTCAATGCTGATCCGCTCTCCGCTCTTCGCTTTTCCCCCGCTGGCGGTTTTATTCCGGCGCCTTTCGCCCGGCCGCAAAGCCGGCTGGCTGGCCGCCGCGGCCTTTTTCCTGTTTTGCGCTTATCTCCCGCTCGCTCCCTGGGCGCGGCTGAACCACAGCGTGTTCGGGCGGCTGATAATTTTCGAGGAAGAGCGCTCCACCTGCAATATCATCACAGGGGCAAGCGGGATAGTCTATACCATCGAGGGCGACGCCCGCGCTTTCGCCGGGCTATCCCGGACGGAAAGCGTTTATCCCTGGGCGGTAAAGACGGTGCTGGAAAACCCGGTCCGCTACGCTCTTTCAGTGGTCAAGCGCGCCTGGCGCGTCTTCCTGATGTTCCCGCTGCTCTTCCTCCTTGCCGGCGCGGGGTTTTTTTTAAGCCGGAAGGACCCGCTGGCGCGGCTGCTTGCCTTCTTTAGTTCATATTTCATCCTGGTCCACTGCCTGCTCTCGATAGAAGAACGCTATTTTTACCCGCTGCGCTATGTGCTCGCCCTGCTTGCGGCCGGCGGGGCCTGGGAACTGGCTAAAAAAGCCGGTCTGACCGGTGAAGAAAAGGGGAAGGATAATTTTACCGTACCGCTTTTCGCTTTGGTCCTCGCCGCCTCGGCTGCGACCCTCGGAGTGGTCTGGCGCTATCCCGGAGCGGCCAAGCCCGCCCTTATCGCCGTGACACAGGAACTTGAAAAATATCCCTCCGACGCCTGGCTGCACAGGAAACGCGGCGAGATACTTCTTTCGCTGGACCTCACCGCGGAAGGCCTGGAATCCCTCGGGCGGGCCTGCGAACTATCCGGGGCGCGGGACCTGTGTTATATCTCCGGGGCTATGAAGTCCTCCGCTCCCCAGGACCCGCCTCCGCTTGAAAATTATTATGAGCTCCAGCTGGTCAAGCTCATGAGGGAGCTCGAGCTGGGCCGGGAAGCGGCGGCAAAGGGAATCCTGGCAGCGGCGCTGGAGAACTGGCGTGGAGAAAAAAACTCCATAAAAGGCGCGCAGTTCAAAGAGGATGAAAATAACCTGGCGCGGATAAAAGAAAGCAATAAGACTTTCTGGGATATGGACCTGCCCAATGCCCTGGCCTATCTGCCGCCGGAAAAGCGCGCCGGGGCCCTGGTCCTGCTTTCGCGGCTTACTCCACTGACGCCCAAGCTGCGCGCGATCCTGCTGAGGAACAAAAAAAACCTGTCGGCGGCTGAAAAAGCCGAGAAAGAAGAACTGCGGAAAAAGCTTGAATTCGAGCTGCCGGAAGCCGAATTCGAGTGGGGCGGAACGGCGCGTGAACTGACCGCGGAGCTGCTTGGAAAAGCGCGCGCGCCCGAAGGAACAGGAGGGGAACTCGGTCTTTTGCTTGGCCTGGACCTTGAGCCCGGGGAAGCCGTTTCGATTTTCGACACGCATTGCGGGGAGTGCGCCGGCGCAGCGGTAAAGGCCGCGGCCCGGGCTTACCTGTCCGCGGGAAAGGACCGTATAGCCGAAGCCCGCAGGCTGGCGGAGGCGGATCCCGGGAATTTCGCCTATGCCCTGGTACTTTTGGAAAGCGAGAACTTCAGCCCCGAGTCTCTTAAAGCGGCAGCCGGAACTCTTAAGAACCGCCCCTATCCGCTGGCTGCGGGAGCCCTGGCCTGGGCGCAAAAAGGCGGAAAAAAAGAGGCCGTGGCCCTGGCCAAAGCGGCCGCCCTTACAAATAAACTGGATAAGAACGGCTGGAGCCTGGCCCTGCTCGCGGCCCAGGAGGCCGGGGATTATAAGACAGGCCTTGAGATAGCCGGCCTTGCCCTGCGCGAAAACCCGGGTTCCTCGCTGCTTCTAAATGACCGCGGGGTGCTCCGGAGCCTCTCCGGCGACGCCGCGGGGGCGGGCAAAGATTTCGAGGCTGCGGTCGCGGCCGATCCTTCTAATTTCTCGGCGCTTATGAACCTGGGCGCTACGCTGGAGAGAGCGGCTGAAAAAGAAAAAGCCGCCGAAGCCTACGCCAGGGCGCTCCGGGCGGCGCGGCCGGGAACGGAGAAGCGGGACGCGGAACAGGCGCTTTCCAGGTTGGGAAAAGCTCAATGAAATGTTTGGTATAATATAGCCAGGGACAGAGATTTCAGGAGGGTACAATGAAAAAAATTATTCTTGCGGCGGTCTGCGGCCTTTTCGCCGCCAATCTTAGCGCGGCTGAAAAGCTTAATTTCACCGACGCTTCTTTCGCCAAACAGCTCAACGCGGTAACCGCGGCGCCCGAAGTGCAGCTCCCGGCGGTCACCAAGCCCGCCAGGGCCAAAGCCGGCCGCTACGTGCAGGTCTCCGGCTACGTGAACCTCACCGGCAACGGCTTCATTTCCGGCCCCACCGGCGGCTATACCTCGGTCCCGCTAAGCGGCTGGGCCTCCTTCAGGGATTCCAGCGGCGAGGTGACCAGCAATAACTCCTACATCAACGTCTACGCCTCGATGTGGATCTACCCCAACCAGTACGTCATGCAGACGGTCTGGCCCAATATCTACGCGCAGTTCTCCTACAAGGGCAAACCCGTAGGCTCCGCCAATATGACCGGCAGCATCTCGGTCTCCGGCTGGCCCAGCGGCAACTTCGTTTCCCTCAACGGCTCGGGCTACCTCAGCGGCTCGATCTACGTCGAAGACCAGCCTTAACAGTTTCCGCGCCGCGGAACCGGTGCACGGCTAATACGGGGCACGGACAAAAATGGCGGCTTTAAAAGGCCGCCGTTTTTATTTAAGGACTCGATAATGAAATTACTCGAAGGAAAGACCCTCTCGGCTGAAATACTGGGCGCCCTGCCGGCGCGCATCGACGCGGTCAAGGCCCGCCTGGAGCGGCCGCCTTCGCTCGCTATCATAAATTATTTCGCGGACTCTCCCTCCGCCGTGTACGTGAAGAGAAAGATAACCGCCTGCGAGAAGCTAGGGATATCCGTGAAGCTCTTCGCCCCGAAGCCGGAGGAAGGCTACCCGGCCTTCAAGGCGCTGCTGGCCAGGCTGGGAGCGGATCCTAATTACGACGCGATAATGATAGAGCGCCCGCTCCCCGACGGCTTCGAGACGCTGGAGACCTGGGACGCCCTGCCCGCCGCGAAGGACGTGGACGGGCTGTCCACGCTCAATATGGGCCGGCTCTTCCTGGCTAAGAAATTCTCCGAGGTGGAAGAGGGCGGCTATTTTGCCCCCTGCACGGCCCTAGCCGTGATCCGCCTTATGAAATTCCACGGGATAAACCCGTCCGGGATGAATATCGCCGTAGCCGGGCGCTCCGCCGTGGTGGGCCGGCCGCTTGCGCAGATGCTCACCGCGCTGGACGCGACGGTGACGATGTGCCATACGCGCACTAAAAACACGGCCGAGATCTTCAAGCGCGCCGACCTGGTCATCACCGCGGTGGGAAAAGCGAAGTGGCTCAAGAAAGACCTGCTCCCGCCCGGCGCCACGGTCATAGACGTGGGGACCAATTTCGACGAGAACGGGAAGATGTGCGGGGACGCGGACTTCGAGGATATAAAAGACGGAGCAGCGGCCGTTTCCCCCGTGCCCGGCGGCGTGGGCCCCGTCACTCTGGCCTGCCTGATAGAAGCTTCCGTGAAGGCCGCCGAACTGGCCGTCAAAACGGAGAAAAGAGGAATAATACTCACATGAAAACTATCCTGAAACTTATTATCGCCCTGCTGCTTCCGGCGGCGCTCAGCCTGCCGCTTTCCGCCCAGGACGAAGAGGGCGCCGCGCCCCCGGCGGGAACCACTACGGAGAGCGATGTAAGGCCGATGGTAAAACCCGCGGCCAAGCCGGCGGCTAAACCCGCGGCTAAAAAACCGGCTCCTAAAAAAAAGCCGGCGAAGAAAAAGAAAAAACCGGCCAAGCCCGTGTCCGAATACAAGTTCACCGCGGCCGAGGCCGTGCCGACCTATAAATTCGACAAGAAGGCCAACCCGATAGTAAAAGCCCCGCCTAAAAAGAAAGGCGCCGCCAAGCCCGCCGCCAAAAAGCCGGCCGGCGACGATTCAAAATATATAAAAGAAGAAAGCGCTACCAAATCGCCGGAGGAAGGACAGTAATGGCCGACCTCCTGGTCAAGCTTTACGATCTTCCCCAGTCCGCGCAGGCGCTTGAAAAACTGCGCGAAGACGGGATAGAGATACGCCGCGCTATAGGTCCCGAGAAGCACGCTATAGTGGAATGGGCCGAGAAGAAGTTCTCGCGTTCCTGGGCTTCCGAGTGCGACGTCGCTCTTTCGGCGCAGCCCGTAACCTGCTTCATAGCTATAAAGGAAAAGCAGATAATCGGTTTCGCCTGCTACGATTCCACCCTGAAAGGCTTTTTCGGGCCCATCGGAGTGGACGAGAGCGTGAAAAAGAAGGGCCTGGGCAAAGCGCTGCTGATACGCACGCTTGAAGCGATGCGCGACGCGGGCTACGGCTACGCCGCGATAGGCTGGGCCGGGCCGGTGGAGTTCTTCAGGAAGACCGTCGGCGCCACGGTCATCGAGGGCTCCGAGCCCGGGGTTTACAAAAACCTTATAAAAGCCGGGCCGAGGCAATAGGCCGCCGCGCCCATGAAAGTCCCGCACGAGTGGCATAAAGATTTTTTCAGGAACTCTTTCTACAACCCCGCCTCCCCGGCGGCGGTGGAGCATGCCCCTTCGGAAGCGGCCTTCATACTCAAGCGGCTTAAATTGAAAAAAGGCGCGGCGCTGCTCGACTTGTGCTGCGGCCCCGGCCGCCACGCCGTGGAATTCGCCAAAAAAGGCCTGGCCGTCACCGGCTATGATTTTTCCGCGGAGTACCTGAAGGAAGCCGCGGAGCGCGCGAAGAAAAAGAGGGTTTCATTGCGGCTTATGCGCGGCGATATGCGCCGGCTGCCGTTCCGCGGCGAGTTCGACGCTGCCGTGAACCTGTTCACCAGCTTCGGCTATTTCCAGAAATTCTCCGACGACCTGAAAACCCTCAAAGGCGTGGCGGCGGCGCTTAAGCCCGGGGGCCTCTTCCTCCTGGACGTCATCCACGGTGCTTTTGTCAGGGAAAATTTCCGCCGGCGCGACTGGCTGGAGATGGAGGATTATTACCACCTTGAGGAGGTAGAGGCCGTACGCGACGGAGTGTTCACTACCTGGACAAGGATAGAAAAGAAAGGCGGAAAAGTTCAATCGCGCGGTTTTTTCAGCCGTCTGTACGATAAAAAAAAGATCAGCTCCGCCCTCGGGAAAGCCGGCCTAAAGTCCTTGAAGTTCTGGGGAGGCTTCAGCGGCAAACCTCTGACTTCCAAAGCCAACCGGCTTATCGTCCTGGCCAGGAAAAAACGATGAAGACCCATGAAGCGCCGGGCTTCAAGATAATCGGCGTGCTTGAATCCTGCTTCCAGGAGAAATTCGGCACGCCGCGCCAGCCCCACCTGGTCCCCGGCTCTTTCGCCAAACTTAAGATCTATCCGCAGTTCTCGCCGGAGCATTCCCTGGCCGGGCTGTCCGAATTCAGCCATGTCTGGCTGCTCTCCTGGTTCCACCTCAGCACGAACAAGACTTTCCACCCCAAGATCCACCCGCCGCGGCTCAAAGGGGGGAAGATCGGCGTCTTCGCCTCGCGCACGCCGCACCGTCCGAATCCCGTCGGGCTTTCCCTTACCAAACTCGAGCGCGTGGAAAAAGATACGCTCTATCTCTCGGGGATAGACCTGATAAGCGGGACCCCGATCCTGGACGTGAAGCCCTATCTGCCGATCAGCGATATAGCCGCCAACCCGCTCTCCGGCTGGGTTCCGCTCAACACTTTTCCCGAATTAAAAGTGGAATTTTCCGACCGGGCCCTCAAGGACATTGAGAAACTGGACCCGCCGGGACTACGGGAGATCCCCCGGCTGATCGCGGACACGCTCCGCCACGACCCCCGCAATATCCGGGACCGGACCCAGATGAAGGACGGCGCTGAGCTCGCTTTTTTCATGCTGAACCGGGAAATAAAGTTCTCGGTCACCGGCGGCACGGCCACGGTCACCGGCGTGGAAGCCGCCGTCCCCTTCGACAAGAAATTCCGCAGGGAAAAGCCCCGTTAGCGCCGCAGCTCCTGAATTGAAAACCCAATAAATATAAAGTAACATCAAATTACGGCGGGTTTACCGCCGGGGAAGAGATATAGTCCGGACTTATGCTGAAAATTCAATATCTGCAGGACTTGAGGGCGAGGATAACCGCCAAAAAGAACGCTATCGCCCAGGAAAGGGAGGCTTGGCAGTCCGGCAACACCTATTACTATTCCCAGATCCTGAATTCCCTCAGATTTTTCATCCCTGCCGGCTCCTCGGTGCTGCATATCAACTGCGGCACCGGCTTTATCCTGGAAAGGCTGGCCCCGTCCCGCGGGGTAGGCGTGGACGACGGCGCGGCGCAGATAGAGAAAGCGAGCCAGAAGAAGCTTAAGAACCTCTCTTTTCTCTGCCAGAACCCGGAGGAGCTGAAGCTGGAAACGGCGGAAGCCTTCGATTATATCCTCGTCTCCACGATAGAGGAACTCGTGGACATCAAGGCCGTCCTGGATTCCGTCTCGAAATACGCCGATAACCATACCCGGATAATCCTCACGAACTACAACTATCTCTGGAACCCGCTGGTCAATCTCGCCGAGAAGCTGAAGCTGAAATATCCCCAGGAGCTGCATAACTGGGTTTCTCCCAAGGATATGGACGATTTCTTAAGGTTGTCCGGGCTCGACGTCATCGCTACCGACAGTATCGTGCTCTGTCCCTACTACATCCCGCTGCTTTCATGGCTGCTGAACAGGTTCGCGGCCAGGCTGCCTTTTTTCAACAATTTCCCAATGATCCAGCTTTCCTTCGCCAGGAAGACGCCGCAGCTGAAAGACCCTAAGGAATATTCCATCTCCGTGGTCGTTCCCTGCCGGAACGAAGTCGGCAATATCCAGAACGCCGTCGAGCGGATCCCCGCGATGGGGAAACACACCGAGATAATTTTCTGCGACGACAAATCCACGGACGGCACGCCGGAGAAAGTCAGGGAAATGATAAAGAAGTATCCCGAAAAAGACATCAAGCTGGTGGCCGGGCCCGGGATCTGCAAAGCGAAGAACGTCTGGACCGGCTTCGACAGCGCCGCCGGGGATATCCTGCTGATCCTGGACGCCGACCTTTCAGTCGTCCCCGAGGAGCTGCCCTATTTCTTCGAGGCGATCACCAAAGGCTACGGCGAGTTCATCAACGGCTCGCGCCTGGTCTACCCCATGCATGACGGCGCGATGAGGTTCCTGAACGTCCTCGGCAACAAGTTCTTTTCCACGCTCTTCTCTTTCATCCTGGACATCCCGCTGAAAGACACCTTGTGCGGGACCAAGGTCCTGTGGCGGACCGATTACCTTAACAAAGTAAAACCCCGCCGCGGGACCTGGGGCGAGGACCGCTGGGGCGACTACGACCTGATCTTCGGCGCCGCGAAGAACCTGAAGATAATAGAATTGCCCGTTCACTATATGGACAGGACCTACGGCGAAACCAAGATGACGGGCAGGTTCAGGAACGGCTGGATCATGCTGAAGATGTGCCGGCAGTCCATGTTCAAGACTAAATTCCACTAGGAAGGACGGATCATGAAAATACTTGTGACGGGCTCCAGCGGTTTGATCGGCAGCGAGGTGGTTTCCTACTTCGCCGAAAAAGGCCATGCCGTCCACGGCATCGACAATAATATGCGGGCGGATTTTTTCGGGCCCGGCGGCGACACCAGCTGGCGGCAGAAAGAGTTAAGCGGGAAGTACAAGAATTTCAAGCACGCCTCGATAGACATTAGGGACCGGGCCGCCGTCCTGAAATGCCTCGAAGAGATCAAGCCGGAGGCCATAGTGCACACCGCCGCCCAGCCCAGCCATGACCTGGCCGCCTCCAGGCCTTTCGACGATTTCGACGTGAACGCGGTGGGGACGCTGAACCTGCTGGAGGCCACCCGGCGGCATGTGCCGGAAGCGGTCTTCGTCTATACCTCCACCAATAAGGTCTACGGCGACGCGCCCAACAGCATAAAGCTGAAAGAGCTTGAAAAGCGCTGGGAATACGATGACGAGAAGTACAGGAACGGGATCGCCGAAGATTTCACCATCGACCAGTCAAAGCATTCGATCTTCGGCGCCTCGAAGGCGGCCGCGGATATCATGGTGCAGGAGTACGGCAGGTATTTTTCGATGAAGACCTGCTGCTTCAGGGGCGGCTGCCTGACTGGGCCCAACCATTCCGGGGTGGAGCTGCACGGCTTCCTGAGCTACCTTATAAAAGTGAATCTGGAAGGCCGGGTTTACAAGGTGTTCGGCTACAAAGGCAAGCAGGTGCGCGATAATATCCACTCCCTGGACGTGACCAGGATAATAGAGCAGTTCATCGAGAAACCCAGGATAGGCGAAGTCTATAATCTGGGCGGCGGGCGGGGGAATTCATGCTCCATCCTTGAAGCTTTCGGGATAATAGAGGGCATAACCGGGAAAAAGATGAACTACGAGTACGTGGAGAAGAACCGGGAAGGCGACCATATCTGCTATATCTCCGACCTGGGCAAACTGAAGAGCCACTACCCCAAATGGGATATCTCGGTGCCCCTGCCCAAAATATTCGAGGAAATAGCCGGGGCCTGGCAGAAAAGAGGGATGAAGTAAAAGCCCCGTCTTGTATAGGCGAAAGAAAAGGCCCGCTGGATGTCCAGCGGGCCTTTTTTTCGCGCGGTATTATTTACTGGCCGAAGTCGTAAGCCGCGGCTTCTTCCGCTACGGCATTGCAGCGCTTGCCCGCCGCGTCCGTCATCTTGGTTCGCATAAAGCCCTTCTCGCCCCAGGAGGTTCCCCAGCTATTGCGCAGGATCCAGACGCCCTTGCCGGGGGGGAGATTGCCGTTCTCGTCGAAAGCGGCGCCCTCATTGTCCCAGCCCACTATATTGATCATATGGTCCATCTGGCCGTATTTGCAGGCATTATAGACGCCGCCGCTATAGCTCTGCCAGCGGCCCACGCCGGCGGCCACGGCTATGGCTATTTCTTTGCCGGTGCTGGCCATATAAGCCTCGATGTCTTTGACGGTGGGGCCGGAGGCTTTTTCGCCAAGCATGAACCAGCCTTTTATGCCAGCCGCTATCGGGAGGTCGGCGCGGCATTTACCGTTGCCGTTCTTATAGGGGCAGTCTTTCCAGAGCGGCTGGCCGCGCGGGGTGACGATATCATTTGCGGAGTCGAAGTAGCCGCCCTGGCAGCCGGCGGCGTAGGTGGAATTATTCACCATCCATTCCTGGGAGAGCCGGCCCGGATCTTTGCCGGCGAGCGCGTGGCCGTCGCGGTGCGCCGCGGTGAGGCCGAAAGCCCAGCAGCTTCCGCAGGAGCCCTGGTTCTCTATCTGGGTGAGGCCCGGGCGCAGGTCGAGGGCGTTGGGGATCTCGACTTTAACGTCTTTGAAAGATTTCCACATCGAGGCGGGCAGGTCTTTCTTTATGAAGCCTTTGGCGTAAACGACGCGCTCGGCCGACTCGGTAAAGGTGAATTCCGGGAAGAAAGGAGTGGAGACGGCCGGTTGGGCCGCTTCCCGGGCGGAGCCGAGCATCGCGCCCATATCCCCGCTCTGGTCGAAAGTCACTTCCCTGTCAGCCGCAGCGGCGTAGCCCGCCAGCGAAGCAAAAGCAAAAAATAACGCTATAAGTTTCTTGTTCATTTAGCCTCCGAATATATGGTTAAACCGGCCCAAGAGTTGTCTAAAGTCAATTATACACAACTCCGCGGCAAAACTGGCGCCCTTTCCGGCAAAAGCCGGCTAGGCGGCCAGTTCGAACATTTTATCTATGGAGCGTTTGGCGCGGGCGGCTATTTCCGCGGGGACCGTCACTTCTTCGGGGTTCGGGTCCTTCAGGAGGGCCAGGACGCTTTCAAGGGTTATGGACTTCATGTAAGGGCAGAGCCGGCACATGGCTATGAAATTCTTCTGCGGGAATTTGAGCTTGGCCAGCTCGCCGAAGCCGCATTCGGTCACCAGTAGGTAGGCCGCGGCGTTGGTGTTCTCGACATAGCGCATCATATCGCCCGTGCCGCCCATGAAATCGACCGCTGCGATAAGGTCGGAAGGGCATTCGGCGTGCGCCAGCGCGACGAGGCCCGGATATCTCTGCCTGTAAATTTTTATCAGGTCCGGATTCAAGTGTTCATGTACGATGCAGGTCCCGTGCCAGAGGATGATATCCCTGCCGGGCGTCTTTCCCAGCACCTTCGCCAGGTTAGCCCCCATGAAGCGGTCGGGGATAAAAATAACCTTGTCATGCTTCTCGTACATCTTCCGCAGGATCTTCTCCGCATTTGCGCTGGTCACTATGCAGTCCGACTCGGCTTTAACTTCGGCCGAAGTGTTGATATAAGTGACAACCGGCAGGCCGGGATGTTCAGCCTTAAGTTTGCGCACGTCGGCGCCCGTGATCGCCTCGCTAAGCGAACAGCCGGCGTTCCTGGAGGGCACATAGACTTTTTTTGAGGGATTGAGGATCTTGGCCGTCTCGGCCATGAAATGAACGCCGCAGAAAACTATGATATCCGCCGCGGTCTTCCGGCAGTCATCAGCCAGTTTGTAAGAATCCCCGACGAGGTCGCCGATGCCGAGGATAATGTCCGGCGTCTGGTAGACATGGGCGCAGATAACCGCGTTCTTCTTCTTTTTAAGAGTGTTTATCTCTAGCGTCAGCCCGGCCACCCGGGCGATATCTCCCTCCACGCAGCGGCGGTGCAGGCCGAGCGCGGTCAGGCGTTTGATTTCCTCGTTCAAAGCGTCCATATCAGCCTTTCAACTCCCATTTCCCGAGGATATCGGGATAATTGCTGAAAATACCGTCCACGCCTATCTTCTTCATGCGCAAAGCGTCTTTTTTCTCGTTCACTGTATAGACGCAGACCCTGAACCCGGCTTTTTTGATCCGGGAGACGTTCAGTTTGAAAGCTATGCGCAAAGCCATGTGGAAATTCACGGCGCCTATGGCTTTTGCTTTCTTTATTGCCGGCAGGAGGAACAGGGTGCTTAGCCCGTGTCCGAGGAAAGCCAGTTTCAGGCGGGGGGAAAGCTCGCGGAAGCGCTTAAGAGTGGGATAGTCGAAACTTGAGACTATCGATTTATCGAAAAGCCCCGGCTTGCTCTTCAGGAAAGAGAGGACTTTCTCCTCGATGCCGGGATAAATATTTTTGTCGTTCTTGATCTCGAAATTCAGCCAGTCCGACTTGGCGCCTATAATATCCAGGACTTCTTCCAGGCGGGGAATATGCTGCACGATCTTGTCGCGCTTGAAATGGGCCGCCACATTGTATTTTTTCAATTCCTCGTAAGAAAGGTCCGCGATCCTGACCGCTTTGTGGGCCGTGGGCTTCAGGTCATAATCGTGGTGCACCACCAAAATGCCGTCCTTGGTCTGGTGGACGTCGAACTCGAAATCTTTGGCCCCCATTTCTATGGCCAGCTTGAAAGCTTTAAGGGTGTTTTCCGGCGCATAGCCCGAGGCGCCGCGGTGGGAGATTATTTTCATATGGGTGGAGCTTTGCGCCGCGATTCACTGAACGAAAAGCTTCTTTACCTCCGAGAAGTATTCATCCGAATATTCGAAGCCGGCCATCTTGTCCCGCTCCGAGCCGGGGCCGTGAAAATCGCTGCCGGCGGTAAGGAACAGGCCGTGCCGCGCGGCCAGGCTGATGAAATCCCGGGTGGCGACTCCGGTATGGGCGGGGTAAAAAGCCTCCAGCCCGTCCAGGCCCGCGGCCTTCCAGGCGGGCAGGTCCAAAATTTTAGATATTCCGCCGGGATGGGCAAGCACGGCTTTGCCGCCGGCTTCTTTCACCGCCGCGATAGCTTCCTCCACGGTCGGCCCGTTGGGGAGGACATAGGCCGGCGCGCCGGGGGCGAGGTAGCGCTTGAAAGCCTGGCTCCTGCTCGGGACCAGCTTGCGGGAGCGCATTACGTCCGCTACATGCGGGCGGCCCACGGTGCGGCCCTCCGGCACAGGCAGGTCTTCGAAAGCTATCTCCACGCCCAGCCCTTTAAGCAGCTCGAGTATCTTTTTTATCCTTACCACCCGCCTGCCGCGGAACTCCGCCAGGCGCGCGGCCAGGACCTGGTCCGCCGGGTTTATCCCGTAGCCGAGTATATGGAGGTTCTCATGCAGGCCTGTGCTTATCTCCACGCCGTAGCAGTAGCTGATGCCCGCCTCTTTCAGCGCCGGCTCCATCTCGGGCCAGCCGCCGACCATATCGTGGTCGGTCAGGGAGAAATATTTAATGCCGGCGCGCGCGGCCTCGCGGGCCAGCAGCGCGGGCGTAAGGGTACCGTCGGAATAAGTGGAGTGATTGTGGAGGTTGATCAAAGCCATAGGCGCCGGAGGGCCTGCCTCCGGCTTGCGGACTTCCGGCGGAAATCTTTTTTAGCCTACCGTGACGGCTTTAACTCCGGGGACTTCTTCTTTTATCATGCGCTCGACGACGTTCTGAAGCGTCATCGTGGCGTGGGGGCAGCAGCCGCAGGCGCCGGTCAGGCGCACGGTAACGACGCCCTTCTTCTCATCCACGCCTACCAGTTCGACGGAACCGCCGTCGGCCGCCAGCATGGGCTTTATTTTCTCGATAACTTTGGTTACTTGGTCTTTCATAATGATACCTCTGATTAAATTATACCATGCCGCGGCCCTCCCGGCCCCGCGCCGGCCCCGGCCGGGCTGGGCCCAATGCCGGGCCCCGTTTAGGTCCTGCGCCCTTTCGGCTTCTCCCGCATTACTGTAGAATATACCAGGTAAGGAGATACCTGCATGAAAAAACACGCCCTGGCCCTGGCCGCCATAACCGCTTTCTTTTCCGTTTCCCGAGCTCAGGACAATACAGCCCTGGACCAGCTGGCGGGAACTTCCGATATAAACATTACCATCCCCGAAGCGCCCCTGCCCGACAGGGGGCCGATCCTGGACTCTATTTACAATGCCTGGGACCCGGCGGCCCCTTTCTCCTATAGCCAGGCGCCCGCGCTTGCGCTTTCATATACCGGCGGAGTGACCGTCATAAAGAACGTGCGCTCGGGCCCGGCCCCGGCCGACCATAAGAGCTATGCCTGGGATACCCTCACGATAAAGACCGCCCTTATAGAGAAAGTCGTTTTCGGCTACAGGACTTACGGCGTCGGCCACTCTTTCCTGGTCTTCGTTTTCAGGGACGGCGGCGCGGTCAATTCCCTCGGTAAGAGCGTCCGGGCCCTCACCTTCGGCGCGGAAGGCTGGAGCAGGGAGCCTTACGGCTATACTCTCGCCCACGCCCTGAACGGCCGGTACCCTCTTATCTGGGCCGCGACCACCTTCGAAAGCTATACCGGCTATATCGTGGCTAAAAAGACGGACTCTTTCTTCAAGAACATGAACCTCGGCCCGGCGCAGACCGCCAGGCTGTTCGGGCTGCTGATGGCGCGGATAGACGAGACTAACCGCAATAAAGAGATGTACAACATGTTCACCAACAGCTGCACCAATAACCCGGTCAATCTGATAAACCAGGTCATCCCCGCCGACAAGCGCATCGCTCTGGAAGTGATCGGCGTGACGAATCCTAATTCCGCGCTCCCGCGTCTCGCCGTGAGGAAATACACGAACAACGGAACGCTGAGGACCGAGACCTTCCGGATGGGCGCGGATAATTACGCCCAGTTCGACATCACAAAGATATAAACCGCTATGCTGAAAGAAGCGAAGAACGTAAGTCAGTCGGCGGGCGAGCCGCGCCGCCGCTGGTTCGACGACGAGTATTTCGACCTGATCGTCTGGTTCGAGAAGGATGACTCTATCTTTGGCTTTCAGCTTTGCTATGACCGGGAATACAAGCCGCGCGCTCTTACCTGGACCAAAAAGGACGGCTACAAGCATACCGGTATCGACGACGGGGAAGGCGGCGGGATACTCAAGGAATCCCCTGTTCTGGTGGTGGACGGCCTGTTCGACTCCGGGGCTATAGGGAAAAAACTGGAAGCGGCGGCCAAAGAGCTGCCGCCGCAGATAAGCCTCTTTGTTTTGAAAAAGGTCTCCGACTTCAAACTCTGATGCTAGAAAATTTCAAACCTGAAATGGGCGCCGGCGACCTCGGCCTCACGGATATCTTCGGCGGCGGCCGGGTTCCGAAAACGGACCGCCGCGTAAAGCTGAACGCCCTGGTGGACGAGCTCTCCGCCCTGCTGGGCCTGGTCAAGACCGGGATCAAGGACAAGAAAACCAAAGAAGAGCTTTCGGCGGCGCAGGCAGCGCTTATCCGCGCCTCCGGCCTGGCGGCCGGCATGAAAGGCGGGCTTAAAGAAGAAACCGCCGCGCTGGAAGCGCTGATAGGCGCGCTTTCGGAAACCATAAAACCGCCCAAAAAATTCGTCCTGCCTGGTGCGAACGAAACTGAAGCCCTGGCCCACCTGGCCAGGACCAAGACCCGGATCTGCGAGATCCTCGCCTGGGAAATAAAAGCAAAAGCCCCCGCCGTCTACCTCAACCGCCTCTCCGACTACCTCTTCCTGCTCGCGCTGAAGAGCGCCAGCAAATAATATCTAGATAGGGTTTATCCGCCTGTCCGGGCCGGTCAGTTTCAGCATCCCGCCCTTGAACATCACGCCTTCCCTGAAGCGCGGCATATAAACTTTCACCTGGGCTATCCAGGTCTCCCAGTCATGGGGCCATTCCCCGCCCCAGCGGTCGTACCAGCAGGTGATGCCCTTTTCCTTGATGATCTCCGAGAGCGCCTCCGCCTGGGCGTTAAAGGTTTCCCAGGCCCCGAGGCCGTGCGCGATCACGATATAGCCCTCCCGGAGCTTTTCGAGTATGGCCGGGTCGTTAAGGCCGGGCGCGTAGCTGAGCGGTTCGTTGAAATAGATCCCCGGATCGAAGTAGCCTCCGATCTCGGCCTGCATATGGTAAACCCCGCTCAGGCACATCGCGGAGTCGAACAGGTCCGGGTGCTTCAGGAAGAAGTTGGCGGAGTGGAAAGCCCCGAAGCTGTTGCCCGTGGCCATGAATTTCTCGTTCACATTATAGACGCCCCGGATATACGGGATCACCTCGCCTGTGATGCAGGCTTCGTACTGGTTATGCCTGTGGGCTATCCATTCGTCCCTGACCGGCTTGTACCAGCTTTCATTGTCCCGCCCGTCCACGCAGAACACCATTATCTCGCCTTTCTCTATGAACTCGGAAAGGGCGCCGATCATCCCCTTGTTCTCGTAATCGAAGAACCTGCCGCAGGAAGTGGGGAAAACCATGACGGGTTTGCCCGACCAGCCGTAAGCTTTGAACTCGAACTCCTGACCGAGGTGCCGGCTGAAGAACTTGTGGTAGTTGACTTGCATGGTTGTCCGTCCTGTGGCCGCTTTAAAATTACCACATTAATCTTATTAAATTTCAGCGCCCGGTGCAGTATGCTAAAATTAAGTTAAGGAACCGATATGAATTTTGTTTTTCTTTCTCCTCATTTCCCGCCAAATTACTATCTTTTCTGCCGCCGCCTGAAAGAGGCCGGGTTCACGGTGCTGGCCATAGGCGAGCCCGAGCTCGGCGAGCTCAGCCCGGAGCTGCAGCAGGCACTGACCTGGTATTATAAAGTGGACAATTTGCATAACTACGGCGAACTCAAAGCGGCCTGCGAGTTCTTCACCGCGCGGTTCGGGAAGATAGACAGGCTGGATTCCCTCAACGAGTACTGGCTGGAGACGGAAGCGCGCCTGCGCACCGAGTTCGGCGTCTACGGGGTGCAGAACGACACCATCGCCGACATCCGGCACAAATCCCGGATGAAGAAGATCTTCGCCGCCGCCGGCATCCCGCACGCCCGCGGCCGCCTGGCCCGCACCGCCGAAGAGGTCCTGGCGCTCGCGAAGGAAACGCGCTTTCCCGTCATCGTGAAACCGGACGACGGGATGGGCGCCGCTTTCACCTACAAGCTCAGGAACGCCGCCGAGATCGGGGAATTCTTCGCCGGCAAGCCGGACCGGGAGTTCATAGCCGAGGAATTCATCCCCGGCGACATAGTGACTTTCGACGGCCTGGCCGACAGCGGCGGGAAAATAGTTTTCTGCACTTCCCACGTCTACGGCGAGGGCGTGATGGAAACCGTCCTGGCCGATTCCCATATCTATTATTATTCCACCCGGGAGATCCCCGCGGACCTGGAAAAAGCCGGGCGCAAGCTGGCGGACGCTTTCAAGGTGCGGGAGCGGTTCTTCCACTTCGAGTTCTTCCGCAGGAAGGACGGGACGCTCTGCGCCCTCGAAGTGAATATCAGGCCGCCCGGCGGCTTCACCGTGGACATGTTCAACTATTCCTGCGACATGGACGTTTACGCGCTCTGGGCGCGCGTCATGACCGGGGCCCCGGTCATATTCGATTATAAGCGGAAGTATTTTTGCTGCTATATAGGGCGCAAGAACCGCCTTGATTACAAGCGCTCCCACGAAGAGGTCATGAACGGGCTGGGCGATATCATAGTGCAGCACCAGGAGCTTGCTCCCGTGCTTGCCCGCGCCATGGGCGATTACGGCTATATCGTAAGGGCCGAAAAGCTGGACGCGGTCCTGGCCGCCGTCAAATTTATCCAGGAACTGGGAAGCCGGCCTGAAGTCCCCGCGGTTTAGGCTTGCTCCGGAAGCTGCCGATAGCTCTCCTCCCGGCCGCCTCGCCGAAGCCGCCCGGGGAACTTGATTTTTAGCATCCGGGCGGCTGACGCCGCATAACCCGGCTATTGCCCTGCCGACTGTACAGAAAGCATACCGTATTATAGGATTAAGATATGAAAACAACTCTCCCCAGCCGTAAAAATTCCACCCCCGTCCGCCGCGGCCGCTGCGCGGCGGACTTTCTCCACGACCCTTATTTGAACAAAGGCACGGCTTTTACCGAGGTCGAGCGCAAGCGCTTCGGCCTGCTCGGGCTGCTGCCGCCCCAGGTCAGCACGATCGAGCAGCAATGCACCCGGGTGCTGGAGAATTTCCGGCGCGTACCGGACGGCCTGGGCAAGTTCATCATGCTCAGCGCCCTGCAGGACCGCAACCAGACCCTCTTTTACCGCGTGGTCATGGACAATATCGAAGAGACCATGCCCATCATCTACACCCCCGTGGTCGGCCAGGCCTGCCAGATCTACGGCCATATCTTCAGGCGTCCCAAGGGGCTCTATATTTCCAGGAACTACAAAGGCCGGATCAGGGAGGTCCTGCGCAACTGGCCCGAGAAGGACCCCCGCGTGATCGTGGTGACGGACGGCGAGCGGATCCTGGGCCTGGGCGACCTGGGCGCCAACGGGATGGGCATCCCGGTGGGCAAACTCTCCCTCTACACCGCCTGCGCCGGTATCCCACCGGAACAGACGCTGCCGATACTGCTTGATGTGGGGACCAATAACGAAGACCTGCTCAATGACCCGCTTTACCTCGGGATCCGCAAGAAGCGCATCTCCGGCGCGGAGTTCGATTCTTTCGTGGACGAGTTCGTGCACGCGGTCAGCGAGGTGTTCCCCGCGGCCATGATCCAGTTCGAGGACTTCGCCAATCATAACGCTTTCCGGCTGCTAGCGAAATACCGGGACGAGGTCTGCACCTTCAACGACGACATCCAGGGCACAGCCTCGGTGACCCTGGCCGGCATCTACAGCGCGCTGCGCCTGACCGGCGGCAAGCTGAAGGACCAGACCCTGCTCTTCCTCGGGGCCGGAGAAGCGGCTACCGGGATCGCGGAGCTCTGCGTCAGCGCGGCCGTGGCCGAAGGCGCCGACCGGGCCGAGGCTATGGGCCGCTGCTGGTTCGTGGACTCCACCGGCCTCGTTGAAGACAGCCGCACGGACCTGGCCGCGCATAAAAAGCCTTTCGCCCACCGGCATGCGCCGGTCAAGAGCCTGGAGGCCGCGGTCAAGTCGATCAGGCCGACCATCCTTATCGGCGCTTCCGGCCAGCCTAAAAGATTCACGCGCGAAATAGTGGCCGAGATGGCGAAAATAAACAAGCGCCCTGTCATCTTCGCGCTCTCCAACCCGACTTCCAAGGCGGAGTGCGCGGCGCAGGACGCCTATGACTGGTCAGGCGGGCGAGCTATCTACGCCAGCGGCTCGCCTTTCCCGACCTGCAAATACAAAGGCAAGACCCTAGTCCCCGGGCAGGCCAATAACGCCTATGTTTTCCCCGGCATCGGGCTCGGGGTGGTGGTCAGCGGCGCCAGGAGGGTCACCGACGAGATGTTCTTCGTGGCCGCCAAGACCCTGGCGGAGATGACCAGCCCGAAGGACCTCGCGCAGGGCCGGCTTTTCCCGGCGCTGAACCAGATCAGGGAGATCTCGGCCCGCATCGCCGCGGCCGTGGCCGAAGTGGCCTGCAGGAGCGGCCTGACGGACAAGCGCAGGCCGAAGAATATGCTGGACCTGATGCGCCGCAGCCAGTACCAGCCGGTCTACGGGCGCCTGGAAAGGAACTAGCCGAACCGCGATAAAAAAAAGAGCGCCGGTCTTAGCGACCGGCGCTCTTTATTTTTCGCGCTTTCAGGTCAGCCGCGCAGTTCCGAGATAGCCGCCAGGATCTCGGCCCTCCGCTCCTGCGTATCAGTGAGCACCAGATAGGCGTAGTCGCCCATCACTTTGCTGTCCATCGGCGTATGCAGTACGATCTCGCCGCCGAAGCGGGCCAGCAGCTCTTCGTGCGAGAGCAGGTAGGGCCTGTCGAAAACGCGGGCCGCGTAGCAGCAGACCTTGTCCAGCGGAAGTTTTACGTCCAGCTTTTCGCCGGCGCACATCCGGGCGTAAAGGTCCCAGCAGTCTATCCCCTTCGAGTGGTTTATCATGTCCAGGGTCAGCACGCCGGGAGGCCGGGCGTTTATCTCCAGCCCATAACAGACGCCGTTAAGCCGGAAGAACTCGATGTGGAAGAAATTCTTTTTAAGCCCGAAGGCCTTCAGCGCCGCCAGGCCGGCGGTTTTCAGCTCCGCCGGTATTTCGCCGCGGCGCAGATTGTGGTAGCTGAGGGGATTTCCCTCCACCACTTCCAGGATGCCGTCGCAATAAAAATGGCTGGTGAAGAATACCGGTTCCCCCGCGGCGTCGGTGAAGCCGTCGAAAGAGAACAGTTCCCTGCCGGGGCCGGAGATGAACTTCTCGATATAATACGGGAAAGCGGGGTTGCGGCCGCTGAAAAATTTCTCCGCCTCCTCCCTGGTCCTTATGCGCCGGGTGTCCGAGGCCCCGACGCCGCGGTCCGGCTTCGCCACTATATCCCGCCCGGAGCGCTCGAAGAAAGCGAGGAGGGCCGCGAGGGTGGTCACTATTTCGCCCTCGACGACAGAGACGCCGGCCTGCCGGAACTTCTCTTTCATGACCGATTTCCTGAGCAGGCGGGGCATGTCCTCCGGCCTGAGGCCGGGGATCCCCAGGTCCTGACGGAGCGCGGCGTCCAGCGGCAGCCACCACTCGTTGAAAGATTCAAGGTAGGAGGGCCGGCCGTATTTATCCGCCAGGTAGAGCGCCGTGGAAAGGACGGAGGCGTATTTTTCCCGGTCTATCTCCTCGTTGCCGGAGTAGCAGGCCAGGCCGGTCTTGCAGTATTCGGCGAGGTCGGCCCTAAGGTCCTCGTCGAGGCAGCCCCAGTCCGCGTCGCCGACGCCCAGCACGTTGAAGCCGCGGGCTTTGAGCCTGCTTGCGAAAAACCGCAGGCGCGGCGGATACTGCGGGGAAATCATGATGAAGTTGTTCATAAGATGATCCGGCGGGAACTCCCCGGCCGTCTATAGAAGTTTGATCCCGGTTTTTAAGCACTTCGCGCGCATCTTGTCGGGCCAGACGCTGGCGTGCACTTCCCCGATATGCATCTTTTTCAGGAAAAGCATGCAGAGCCTGGACTGGCCGATGCCGCCCCCTATCGTCAGCGGCAGCCGGCTGTTTAGCAGCCTTTTATGCCAGAAAAGGTCCTTCCGGCCGAGCTCGTTCCTTTCTTTAAGCTGTTTTAAAAGCGCGGCCCGGTCCACCCTTATCCCCATCGAGCTGACTTCGAGGGCTATTTTCAAAGGCTGGTACCAGACGAAGATATCGCCGTTTAGCCCCTTTTTGCCGTCCCCGGTAGGCGTGGTCCAGTCGTCATAATCAGGCGCCCTTCCGTCGTGGGGCTTGCCGTCGCTCAGCGCTCCGCCTATGCCTATTATGAAAACGGCGCCGTATTTTTCCGCGGCCAGGCGCTCTCTTTCGCGCGGGTCTAGGCAAGGATGCTCCTTGGCCAGGTCTTCGGCGTGGATAAAGGTTATGGCGGCGGGAAGCGCGGGGCGGATATTAGGATATTTAGCGTGGACCACGCGCTCCGTCTCTTTCATGGCCGCGTAGATCTTCCTGACCGTGGCGCGCAGGAAAGGCAGGCTCCGCTGCTTTTTAGTGATGATCTTCTCCCAGTCCCACTGGTCAACGTAGACGGAATGGATATTATCCAGGGAATCCTCGTCGGGACGGATGGCGTTCATGTCCGTATAAAGCCCTTCTCCGACGCGGAATTTGTAATCGGCCAGGACCATCCGCTTCCATTTCGCAAGGGAAAAAACGACCTCGGCGCGGGAATTGTCGTGCTTGATGGGGAAGGAAACTTTTCTCTCGCTGCCGTTCAGGTCGTCGTTGATGCCGGAACCGCCGCGCACGAACAGCGGGGCGGAAACCCGCTGCAGGCGCAGCGCCCGGGCGAGGTTGACCTGGAAGCTGTCCTTGATGAACTTGATCGCCCGCTCCGTTTCCCGGAGGGACAGCTTGGACCTGTAGTTCTTATCGGTTATGAGTTCGGCCATATGGTTTATCCCTTAGACTTGAACCCCCGTTAAAGTAAAAACGCCCGTTAAAGGGCGGTTTCGCTTTTTTAGCCTCTCTTTCTCACATTCTTTCGGGCGCGGAAACCCCGAGCAGGCCCAGCCCTTTGGCGATGACGGCCTGCACGTGCTTCAGCAGGAAAAGCCTGTAAGCCGAGGTTTCCTTGTTCTCCGGGTCCAGCACTTTGCACTTGTCGTAGAAAGAGTGGAAGCTGGCCGCCAGCTCTGACAGGTAGGTGGTCAGGTGGTGGGGGGAGAAGTCGCGGGCGCAGTCGGAAAGCGTCTTCTCGAGCCAGAGCAGCTTCAGGATCAGCGCGCGCTCCTCGGGGCGGATAACCACTTTGGCCTGGTCGAAACCGGCGGCCGGGTCGATGCCCTTTTCGGCGGCATTGGCGAAGATGGAGCTTATCCGCGCGTGCACGTACTGCACGTAGAAAACGGGGTTGTCATTGCTCTTCTTTTTAGCGAGGTCGACGTCGAAAGTCAGGTGGGTGTGGGGGCCGCGCGCCGCGAAGAAGAACCGGCAGGCGTCGGCGCCGACTTCTTCCACCAGCTCCTTGAGCGAGATGAAATCCCCGGCGCGCTTGGACATCTTCACGGTCTCTTCGCCGCGCTTCAGGGCCACCTGCTGGTGGATGATCACCTTGAAACTCCCCTGGCCGGCGCCGAGGGCGCCCACGGCGGCCTCCATGCGGGGCACGTAGCCGTGGTGGTCCGCGCCCCAGATATCTATCAGCCGCGTGAAGCCGCGTGAAAATTTATTGAGGTGATAAGCGATATCGTTCAGGAAATAAGTGTTGCGGCCGTCGGCTTTCACCAGCACCCGGTCCTTGTCATCCGATTCGAGCTCGGTGGAAGAGCCGAACCAGACGGCGCCCTCTTTCTCGTAAGCCATCCCGCGCTCTTTCAGGGTAGCCAGCGCTTTGGCCGGCCCGCCGGCCGCGTGCAGCTCGGATTCGAGGAACCAGCGGTCGAAATCCACGCCGAAAGCTTTCATGTCCGCCCGGTGCAGCTTCAGCATTTCCGCCACGGCGTATTCCGAGAACTGCGTTCCGGTCCAGCCGGCGGCCTCTCCCGGGAGGGCCGCGGCCATGTCTTTAAGGTAAGCGCCCTGGTAGCCGCCCTCGGGCGGCTCCTGCCCCGCGAGGCGGGCTTTAAGAGAAAGACCGAGCATCTCCACCTGCTTGCCCACGTTGTTCACGTAAAATTCGGTAGCGACTTCGGCGCCCAGCGCCCTGTAGATGCGGGCCAGGCTGTCGCCCAGGGTGGCGCCGCGGCCGCTGGCCAGATGCATCGGTCCGGTCGGGTTGGCCGACACGAACTCGAGATTTATTTTTTCGCTTTTGAAGTCCGGCCGGGAGAAGCAATCCGGCTTCTCGAGCTCCTTCAGAGCCTCGAACAGGACGGAATCCTTGAATTTAAGATTGACGAAACCCGGCGGGACCGACTCGGCCTCGAATTCCGCGCCGAGCGCGGCTTTAAGCTCCTCGGCGATCTTGAGGGGCGGCTTCCTGAGCAGTTTTGCGCCGGCGATAGGCCAGGCTATGGAGACGTCGGCGGCGATATGCGGGGGCGGCGCGGCCAGGTGGAAGCCGGCCATAGCCGCTTCTTCCAGGCCAAAGGCCGCCGCCGCGCGGCTTTTAAGGCCGGCTTCGAGGATCGATAGCTTCATTTTTTCTTGGCCGTTTTTTTAGCGGGCTTCGCTTTTTTCGCGGCGGTTTTCTTAGCCGGCTTGCTCTTCCCGGCCGCTTTCTTGGCCGCGGTCTTTTT
Organism: Elusimicrobiales bacterium; assembly: GCA_028713125.1. Taxonomy (GTDB): domain Bacteria; phylum Elusimicrobiota; class Elusimicrobia; order Elusimicrobiales; family UBA9959; genus UBA9959. The sequence goes on from JAQTOU010000003.1 coordinate 62,993, forward strand.
GACCGGGGCCTTTTTAACGGCTGTTTTTTTCGCGGCGGTTTTCTTCGCGGCGGTTTTTTTCACGGCGGGCTTTTTCGCGGCAGGCTTCTTTGCCGCGGGTTTCTTCGCGGCGGGCTTTTTGGGCTCCGCTTTTTTGGCCGGGGCTTTTGCGGGCGCGGTCGCGGCGGGCCGGGGTTCCGGCTTCGGCGCGGTCGCTTCTTCCCATTCCACGGTCTTGTAGCCTTCGTAAACTTTGTCTATGGCGTAAAATTCGGCGGCCTTGCCTTCGTAGATATGCACCAGCACGCCGCCGTAGTCCAGCACTTTCCAGTTCTTGGAGCGCATCCCGTCCCGGTGGAGGCAGTAGATCCCCTCCTGCTTCAGCTTTATCTGCACCTCTTCCTCGATGGCGTCGAGCTGCGGCGCCGACTCGGCGACCAGGAGCACGGCGTAGTCGGCCAGCGGGGACTTGCCGGCGAGGTCGAAAATAGTGACGGGGGAGGCTTTCTTGGAGTCTCCCGCGCGGGCCGCCGCGACCGCGATTTTTTTAAAGCCTGGTTTTGTCATTGTCATATTGTGTTCTTTCTGTTCTTCAGTTTTTCCAGCATGGCGGCTTCCGCCTGGTGCTCGATATTTATCATCGCGGAGCCCGCGATGGATGATATTGTATTAAATATGGTGGCGAGGTTGTTTTTCTCCACGGCGGACAGCTTCTCGGAGCGCTCGAACACCGCGCAGGCCAGCGGCCGCCTGTCCGCGGAGCAGACCAGCGTGTAGGTGCTCTCGTTCGTCCAGCCGCTCTCCGGCCTGGCGGGGAGAACGCGCGGCTCTCCCGCGGGGGTAAAGGACTCCCGCGAGTAGACCTCCTCGTATTCCTCGTTGAACATATTGTAGGAGTAGCCCTTCACGTTCCAGGACCCTTCCAGGTAAATATGCATCTCGCTCAGCACCGTGGAGAAGAACTCCGCCGGGGACTTGTGCTGGACCAGCAGCTGGCGGCTGAGGTCGAACAGCATGGTAAGCTCGCTCGAGGTGTGCTGGAGGCGGCGGAAGACGGTGCGCATGATCTCGCTGATCACGCCCACGCCCGTCTCGGCGTGGTCCTTGATGAAGGAGAAGAACTGCGGGCGGCTGACCTCGTAGAGCGCGGAGTCGCCGGAGGCGCGGGCCTGGGCGAAGCGCGCGGCCTTGTCTATCAGGGCCATCTCGCCGAAGAAGTCGCCGGCGGCGAGGATGGCCAGGGTCTTGAACTCGCGGCCTTCCTCGTCCATGGCCTTCTCTATGACCACTTCGCCGGATACGATTATGTAAAGGCTGTCGCCCGCGGAGCGCTCCTTGAATATGATATCCCCGGCCGAATAGGCGGAGGGCTTGAAAGAACTCGAGAATTCTTTCAGCATGTCGCCGGAGAAATTGCGGAAGAGCGGTATGTTCCTGAGTTTTTCTGTTTCGGACATGAAGTTCCTCCTTTATACCCCGCCCGTGCAGAGCTTCTTGAACGATTCCTGGTCGTGGGCCTTCGCGAGCGCCACTTCGTAGGAGACCAGGTTCTGCTTCACCAGCATCACGAGGGACCTGTCCATGGGCATCATGCCGTACTTGGCCCCGGTCTCTATGGCGCTGTAGATCATATGCGTCTTGCCCTCGCGGATAAGGTTGGAGATGGCCGGCGTCATCACCATGATCTCGCGCGCGGCCACGCGGCCGTGCCCGTCCTTCTTGGGCAGGAGGATCTGGGAGACCACGCCCTGCAGCGAGGCCGCCAGCTGCACGCGCACCTGCGTCTGCTGGTGCGGGGGGAAAACGTCGATGATGCGGTCCACCGTCGAGGGCGCGTCCTGCGTGTGCAGCGTGGCGAAGGTCAGGTGGCCCGTTTCGGCCGCCGTGATCGTCAGCTGTATCGTTTCGAGGTCGCGCATTTCGCCTACCAGGATCACGTTGGGATCCTCGCGCAGCGCGGCGCGCAGGGCGTTGCTGAAAGAGCGGGTGTGCTGGCCTATCTCGCGCTGGCGCACCACGCAGGAATTGGCCTCGTAGGTGAACTCTATGGGGTCTTCGACGGTGAGGATATGGCCCTTGCGCTTCTGGTTTATCTGGTTGATCAGCGCGGCCAGGGTGGTAGACTTGCCGGAGCCGGTGGGGCCGGTCACCAGGACCAGGCCTTTAGGCAGGGTGGAGAAGTTCACTATGGTGGGCTGCAGGCCCAGCTCCTCCGGCGTGGGGATCTTGGAGGGGATGACGCGCATTACGGCCTCCACGCCGTTGCGGGCCACCAGGACGTTGAGGCGGAAGCGGGAGACGCCGGTGACGGCGAAGGAACAGTCCAGCTCCCAGTCCTTTTCGAATTTGGCGCGCTGCTCGTCGTAGAGGGTAGAGTAGACCAGCGCTTTCGTCTGGTCGGCGGTAAGCGGCGCCAGGCCTTCGGCCACCGGCACCATTTCGCCGTTGCGGCGCATCATCGGCGGCTTATTGACGCAGATATGAATATCGCTCGAGCCCGCCGTCACCGCCGTCTTCAGGATAGTTACCATGTCCATATTTATCTCCCGTACGCTTCTATTTTTCGGTATCGTCAGCCTTATAATCCTGCCCGAGTATCACCGCCGCGCCCGCCACGCTCTTTTGCGAGGACCTGACGCGGATCTCGAGCCCGTCGAGCCGCATGGCTTCGCGCAGCTTGCGCGCCGCGGCCGTATCCGCGGAAAAACTCAGTATGCTGGTGTGCTTCTGGAGGGTGGGGTAGGACGTCTCGGTTATCACGTCGTAGCCCAGCGCCCTCAGGCGCTTCGCCGCCAGCGCGGCCAGGCCCGTTATGCCGGAGGCGTTGAAGACCTCCACCATCGGGGCCGGCCCTTCCTCCTGCGCGGCCTCGGGGGCCGGGGCCCTGCGCGGGACTTCGGTAAGGATGAAATTGGAAGAGGTCAGTTTCGAGAATTCCGAAGAAAGCGAGAACAGGTCGAAGCCGGACAAATTCGTCGCCCCGGAAGTCCGCAGGCCGGAAAGCCAGGAAGCGGCGGGCAGCACGCGCTTAGGCTCGGCGCGCCAGTTATTAAGCGCGCCCCAGAGGACGTCCAGGTCAGGGGCGGAAGAAAGCGCGATGTAAAAAATATTTTCTCCCGTTCCAGCGCCGCCGGCGGCCTTTATGACGTCCGCGGCGCGGTGCCAGTTGGAGATCCCGGGTTTCGGCTTCGGGTGGGACAGGGTGAAGGCGTTCACCGTGCTCGAAAAAGGATGGTAGACCAGAAGCGCCGAGGCGCGTTCTCCTAGCAGGGCCAGGCTCACGTCCCGCCCGGCCAGAAGCTCGCGCGACGCCGGGGAAAAATACTGCCAGGCAGCGGTTCCAAGCGCCAGGACGAGCCCGCAGGCGAGCATCAACCTTTCTTTTTTTCCTGAAGACTGTTCCATAGTGCGACGCTCAGCGGGTGCACCCAGCCCCCGCCGGAAAACGCATAGACAAGTTTAACATAATTAGCCGCCCGAAAAGCCGCCCCGAGATCCTTAAAAGCCAGCCTCCGCACCAGCCCGGCCTCGCTGAAACCGCGTCCCTCGTTGGCCAGGTCGCTGACATAGACCAGCCTGGCCAGCGGCCCCATACCGGGGGACCCCGTGGCGTGCTGTTCTATCGCTTCAAGTATCTCCGGATCTTTTACCCCGAATTTTTCAGCGGCCAGGGCGGCTCCGGCCCAGGCGTGGGCGAGCACCGGGGCCTCCTTAAGCATCAGCCTGGTCAGGGCGGAGCGCGGGGCGCGCTTCAGGCAGTACCTGTTCTGTGCCGCCTGGCCCAGGTCCCTGGCGCAGTCATGCAGCAAGGCGGCCAGCGCGGCCTTTTGCTGCGGAACCCCCGCGGCTGGGGCCAGCCTGAGGGCCAGCTCAGTGGTATAAAGGGAGTGGGCGTAGCGGCCATGGCCAAGGAGCTTCCTTAGGAGCGCCCTTTCGCGCGAAAGGTAAAGCGCTTTTTTTTCTATCCTGTCCAGCACGGCGCGGTGAAGCTGGGCCGGCCGGCCGCCAAGGAACAGCTCCGCGCGTATCCCGGTCGAGTCGGCCCTGGGGAAGCGGCCGGCCAGGGCGGTGAAAGGCGTGCCCGGACTTTTGCCGATAGCGTAGCCGGGCCGCAGCCCCGCCAGGAGGCGCGCGTTCTTAAGGATGAAGCCGGGCCGCCGCCAGCGCCTGAACCCGGCCAGGCAATCGGAGCCCATAAGGAAATAAAGCGGGGCGCCGGGATGCAGCTTCCGGAAATGCTCCACGGTTTCGCAGGTGTAGACGACTTTCTTCTGGTCCGCCTCGAAGGAGCTGATCCTGAGCTCCTTCCTGCCGGCCAGCCCGGCCTCGGCCAGCGCCGCCCGGAGCAGCGCGGCGCGCCCGGCAAAAGGCGTCGGCCGCAGGTCTTTGAAAGGGGTGTGGAAGCCTGGGACGAAATAGAGCACGGAGGGCTTAAGCTGGGACAGGGCCGCCGCGGCCAGCGCCGTATGCCCGCGGTGGGGGGGGTCGAAACTCCCGCCGTAGATAATTACAGGTCTTTTTTCCTCTGCCATAAAGTGTCTGCCCGCCCACCGGTGCGGCTCCATTTAGTATAATATACTTTACCTTACTATGTCACAAAAACGCGACAACTGCATAATACTCCTTGTTGATCCCCCCGAACCGGACAAGATAAGCCAGGAATTCAAAACAGCCTTCGGCCCGGAGCGGGCCACCCACGTGAACAGCGACCTGCTCTCTTCCGCTTACAAGCTGGCCAAAGGCTTCAGTGAATCCATCCTTTTGCTCTCTTACCTGAAGACGCCGCGGCATCCCGACCTGACCTGGCTCGACCCGGAAGATCCCGGCTTCCTCGAAGTGAAAAGCCACGCGCTCGAGGACCGGATCCAGGAGGCTTTCCGCCTGGCCTTTTTTACCGGGGCGAAGAAAGCGGTCCTTATCCGGCACCTTTCCCCCGAGCTTAAAAGCGAGTGGCTCTCCCTCTCTTTCGAGGCGGTAAGCGACAAGACCGTCGCCATAGGCGCCAACCAGGACGGCTCCTTCTACCTGCTCGGCCTCACCCAGCAGAATTTAAAGCTCGTGGAAGCGCCGGGCTTTTTCCACGGGAAAAGCGCGGAGACCCTGGTGGAGCGCGCAAAGAAAAACAAGCTGACCGTTTTCAGCACCCCCGAGACTTACGCCCTGAACAGCGAAGAAACCCTCTTGAAATGGATGGAGTCGAAGGAGACCCTTCCTCCCCTTTTCCAGCACCCGCAGCAGGCGGGGCAGCAGGAGAGCAAAAAAAGCCACAGGCACCATAGCCGCCACCAGGAAGCCCAGGTGCAGCCCCCTCCGGAAAAGCCGCCGCTGTAGGGTTTAAAAATCAAGCATATCAGCTTCGCCAGGGAGGAGCAGAGGACCGGAGAAATATTCATGGATATTTTTACCCGCGCCCTCCGCGCCTTTGCGGTTATTTTACGGAGAAAGCCGAGAATTTATGAAAAATATAGAAACCGTCTGTAAAGAAATATTCAAGCTGGCAAAAGGGACGCAGTGCGAGGTGATGGCCGAGGCCCGCGACAGCGCGCTGACCCGCTTCGCCGACAATGTGATCTCCCAGAACGTCGCCTCCTCCTCCGTGAACTTCTCGGTGCGGCTGCTCGACGGCGGCCGCTCGGCAAAGGTCAATTTCAACCAGGCCGACGCGGCCACGCTGAAACATTCCATCTCCTCCGGCCTGGAAATACTCCGGCGCCAGAAAAAAGACCCGGCGCTGCTGCCGCTGGCCAAACCGCGCCCTATACCGGCCGGCAAGAACCTTTTTAAAAAGGAAACGGCGGAGCTGTCCCCGTCCTTCCGCGCCGCCAAAGCCGCGGAGCTGGCGAGGGCCTGCAGGAAGTCCGGGCAGGTCGCCTGCGGCACCGTGGACAACGGCGTCTCGGAGCTCACGATAGCCAATAATTTGGGCCTTTACGCGACGCATAAGGAAAGCTATATCACCCACAGCGTCACGGTGCGCGACCGCGACGGCTCCGGCTGGGCCGAGCAGCCTTCGCACGATGTTAACGAGATCGATTTCAAGCGCCTTAACGAGACCGCCCGCGCGAAAGCCGCGGCCAGCCGCGCCCCGCGGGAGATAAAGCCCGGCAAATATACCGTAGTCCTCGAGCCCTGCGCCGTGGCCGGCCTGGCCTCGTACCTGGCGGCCTACGGTTTCGGCGGACAGCTTTATAACGAGGGCCGCTCGTTCGCGGCCGGCAAGCTCGGCAAAAAACTGTTGAGCCCGCTGCTCACCATCGAGGACAACGCTTTTGACGGCGGCGCGCCCGGCATGACCTTCGACTACGAAGGCCAGCCCCGCACCAGGGTGACGCTGGTGGAGAACGGCGTGCTGAAAGCCGTGGTCCACGACCGGAAAACGGCCAAAAAGGCGCGGACGGCCTCCACCGGCCACGCGCTGCCCCAGCCCAACTATATGGGCCCCATCCCCCTCAACCTGTCCGTAAAACCCGGCCAGGGCACGCTGGCGGACCTTATAAAGGGTACGGAGCGCGGCATCCTTGTCACCCAATTCCACTATACCAACATCCTCAAGACCCAGATCGTTGAAATGACCGGCATGACCCGCAACGGGACTTTCATGGTGGAGAACGGCAAAATAGCCTACCCGATAAAGAACATGCGCTTCACCCAGAACATGGTGGAGGCCTTCAATAACATAGAAGCCGTCTCGGCGGAGACCGGCCTGGTCTCCGAGTGGGGCAGCCTGCGCTGCCCCGCGATGCGCCTGTCGGGCTTCAATTTCTCCTCTTCCACGAAATTCTAAAGGATAAAATCATGTTCAAACTCGCCTCCAAAGCCATAGAAGTAGCGAACAAGCACCATGTCGATTTCGGCGACATCCGCATCGTCGAGGACCGCGGCCAGTACCTCGGCGTGAAGAACGGGGAGATCGCCGGCCTGACCGACACGGTCACCCTGGGCTACGGCATCCGCGTGCTCTACAAAGGCGCCTGGGGCTTCGCCTCCGGCAGGGACATGACCGAGCGCGCCGTGGCCGAGACCACGCTGAAAGCCATCGCTATCGCCAAGGCCAGCCGCCTGCTGATGCACGGCAAAGTGCGCCTGGCCCACGAGCCGGCCCACACCGACTTCTGGCAGACCCCTTTCCTGAAGGACCCCTTCGCCGTGTCCGTGCAGACCAAGCTGGACCTGATGTTCCGGCTGGACGCGGTGCTGAGAAAGAACAGCAAGATCCGCGTGGCCGCCACCAGCATGCGCTTTACGCGCGAGCACCAGTGGCATATGACCACCGAGGGCTCCCGCCTGGAACAGGTGCTCCTTTCCTCCGGCGCAAGCATGACCGCCACCGCCGTGGAGAACGGCGAGTCGCAGCTGCGCGGCTACCCGTGCTCCCACGGCGGCCAGACCCTCGGCGGCGGCTGGGAGATAATTGAGGCTATGGACCTGCCCGCCCACGCCGAGCGCGTGCGCGACGAGGCCGCCGCGCTGCTTAAAGCGCCCACCTGCCCAGCCGGCGAGAGGGACCTGATAATCTCCGGCAACCAGATGGCCCTGCAGATCCACGAATCCGTCGGCCACGCTTCCGAGCTCGACCGCGTGCTCGGCTACGAGGAATCCTACGCCGGCTCGAGCTTCGCCACCACCGAGAAACTGGGAAAGTTCCGCTACGGTTCCCCGATAGTGAACCTGGTGGCCGACGCCACGCTGCCCGGCGGCCTCGCCACGGCCGGCTACGACGACGACGGAGTGAAAGCGCAGCGCTGGAACATCGTGAAGGACGGAACCCTGTCCGGCTATATGACCAACCGCGAATTCTGCGGCAGGATAGGCAAGGAGCGCTCCTGGGGCTCCTGCCGCGCCGACGGCTATTCCAATATACCGATAACCCGCATCTGCAACCTCAGCCTGATGCCCGGGAACACGCCCCTGGACCAGCTCGTCGGGGAAGTGCGCGACGGCATCATGATGGAGAACAACGTCTCCTGGAGCATAGACCAGCGGCGCCTGAATTTCCAGTTCGGCTGCGAGCTCGGCTGGCTGATAAAGAACGGCAAGAAAACCAAAATGGTAAAGAACCCCACCTACCAGGGCATCACGCCGGAATTCTGGGGCTCCTGCGACGCGATCGCGGACCACAATGAATGGCGCCTTTGGGGCGTGGCGAATTGCGGCAAGGGTCAACCGGGCCAGACCGCTATGATGTGCCACGGCTCCAGCCCAGCGCGCTTCCGCAAGGTCAAGATAGGAATGCACGGCTAAACTAATTTTATCAGCCGGCCGGAAAGACTGAATTTAGTCTTTCCGGCGATCTTTTATGCGCATAAAAACCATTGTTTTATATGCATTTTTTAATAGTTGACTACTTCCTATTAAATATATACTATATAGATATCCCATAAAAGAAGCTCGTTTTGCGCGATTTTTAGCCTTTTCTGTTCATTATTTTGCAACCTTTTCCCGGTAGAAACGCGGTCAAAGCATAGGTTTAAAAAAAGTTGCCAACATAATATCTGTATATAAAACAAGCATTTTCCGGGTATTTCAAAAAATTACTAACAGTTGTGGATAACTTGTGGATAACTTAACCGATATCAAGGAAATCTGGCAGGAAGTGGTAAAAAACCTTGGGACCGAGATAGGTTCCGAGGCCGTAGACCTTTGGGTGCGCCCGATAAAACCCCTGGTAATAGAGGGAGACACCATCAAACTCGAAGTTTCCGACTCGATAATTTATAATACGGTAAAAGACCGCTACGAAGGGAAAATAGTGGCCCTGCTGCTCCAGGCCACAGGGAAGACCCTTAAAGTTAATTATTCAATGTCCCTGACCCAGGTGGAACCGCCGCCCCAGTCCAAGGCCACCCCGGCCTCGGTCGCTCTGCCCGCGAATTATTATTCCTTCAATCCGAATTATACTTTCGAAAGTTTTATCATGGGCACCTCCAACCGCTTCGCTTTCGCTTCCTCTGAAGGCGTGGCGAAGAACCCGGGCCAGCAGGCCAACCCTTTCTTTATCTACAGCGCCCCGGGCCTCGGGAAAACCCACCTGCTCCATGCAATAGCCCACGGGATCTTCAAGAATAATTCCTCGGCGCGCATCCTCTATACCGCCAGCGAGAATTTCGTGAACGAGTACATCGACTCGGTGCGCGGCGGCGCCACGGAGCAGTTCAGGAGCAAGTACCGCAAGCTGGACTGCCTGCTCCTGGACGATATACAGTTCCTGGTGAACAAAGAGCGCAGCGAAGAGGAATTCTTCTACACTTTCAATTCCCTGTTCGAATCGAAGAAGCAGATCGTGGTCACTTCCGACCGGCCGCCGCGGGAGCTCGCGCTGGGCCAGCGCCTCATCTCCCGCTTCCTTTCCGGCGTCGTGGCCGATATCAAGATCCCCGATTTCGAGACCCGGATGGCCATCCTCCGCCAGAAGAAAGAGCAGCATAAATTCGAGCTGCCCGACGACGTGATAACTTTCATAGCCGAGAACGTCAAAAAGAATATCAGGGAGCTGGAAGGCTGCCTGATCACCGTGGTGAACTTTTTCTCCAATATGCCCGTGCAGCCGTCCATAGACGCCGTAAGAGAGCTTATAAAGGACCATATAAGCGACCAGGACCACGACGACAAGAAAGTGACCATCGAGCTGATAAAGACCGTGGTTTCCGACAAATACTCCGTCGAAGCCAGGGACCTGAATTCGAAGAAGCGCAACGAGAACATCGCTTTCCCCAGGCAGGTAGCGATGTACCTGGCCTGCACGCTGACGGACCTGACCCAGACGGACATAGGCGAAGCTTTCGACCGCGACCACGCCACGGTGATCTACGCCAAGAATAAAATAGGGCAGATGGTGCAGACCGACCCGTATTTCAACGAGACCCTGAACCAGATAATTTCGAAGATAAAGACCGTTAATAACCAGGGGTAGGACGTCCGCGGCGCGGAGTTTTGTCGGTACAGTTAATAAAATCGGATAAGCTGCTGATAACTTTCTCCTATAGATCCAACGCTTTGACGCTATCAACAGACTGTCTTATAGAGGATCATGACCATGAAAATAAACAGTAACAGGGAAACCCTGATAAAGGGAATTCAGACGATACAGGCCGGCGTCTCCTCGAAGACCGGAACCATACCGATACTGCAGAACTTCCTGATGGAAACCGAGGATAAGGGCGTCAAGGTCGTATTCACCGACCTCGAAATGGCCATCAAGCACCACATCCCCCTCGAGATAAAAGGGGAGGGAAGCATTACGGTCCCGATAAAGAAATTCATGGAGATCCTCCAGAACCTGGGCGCGGATTCCCCCGTGAACATAGCCGTGGACGAGAACAACAGGATCTCGATCCTGAGCGGCAAATCCCGCTTCAAGCTGGGCGGCACGCCGAAGAACGACTACCCGGTGATCCCCGACCTCGACGAGAGCAACTCTTTCAAGATCCCGGCCAAGCTCCTGGGCGAGATGATCACCAGCACCATCTTCTCCGCCTCCACCGAGGACGACAGGCATTTCCTGAACGGCCTGCTCTGGAAGTTCGAGAAAGACACCTTCTCCCTGGTGGCTACCGACGGCCGCCGCCTGGCCATCACCTCCACTAAAAAGATCAAGGCGAAAAAAGAATTCAAGGTCATAGTGCCTTCCAAGATCCTCGGCGAGCTCGCCGGCTACCTCAAGAGCGGCGTAAAGGACGCGGACGAGGTCACCGTGGGCCTGTCCTCCAACCAGATAGGTTTCAAGATCGGCAAGACCGTGTTCATCTCCCGCCTGGTGGAGGGGAACTTCCCCGCCTTCGAGCAGATCATTCCCAAGACCCACGAGATGGAGATCCTGCTCAACGCCGAAAAGCTCATGGCCGTGACCAAGCGCGCCGCTATCTGCTGCAACGAGCGCTCCGGGGCCGTGAAATACACTTTCAAAAAGGACGCGCTGGTGGTCAACTCCGCCTCGCAGAGCATGGATTTCGAGGATGAGCTGGAAATAGACTACAAGGGCAAGGAATTCCAGATCAGCTTCAATCCCAAGTTCGTGCTGGACATCCTCAAGGCCGCCGGCGACAGCGACATCACCGCGGAATTCACTTCCCCGGCGACGCCCGCGCTGCTGCGGGTGAAGGGCCGCGAAGACCTGATCTATATCGTGATGCCGCTGCGCACCCAGTAATATGTTCCTGGAGAAAAGAAAGGCCAACTGGACCAAAGCGAGCGCGGTCTGCTCGTCCCCGAAAGTGCTGGGGGTCTTTACCGACAGGCTGGCTCTTCTGGACGCGGTCTGGAAGAAGGAAATGGGGCGCCTTGGCGAGCATTGCGTCCTGCTCGGAGTGGACCGGGACGTTATCCTGGTGAAGCCCTCCTCGGCGACGGCGGCCAGCGAGCTCTCACTGCGCAGCTCGGTGCTGGTCAAGAGCCTTAACAAGCATTTCAGGAAGCCGTGGATAAAAGCGATAAAGACGGCCAACAGTATATAAGCCCGGTTCTCAAGATCCCCGATTCTCGATTTAAATTACCTACAGGAGTTAGACAGCATGACGAATAAGACAGCCAATACCAAAGAGGGAAATTACGACGCCTCTAATATCCAGGTCATGGAAGGCCTGGAAGCGGTGCGCAAGCGCCCGGCCATGTACATCGGTTCCACCGGCGTGCAGGGCCTCCACCACCTGGTCTACGAGGTCGTGGACAACTCGATAGACGAAATTCTCGCCGGCGGCTGCAACAAGATCGACGTCATCCTCAAGGACGACAATGTCTGTTCGATCACCGACAACGGCCGCGGCATCCCCGTGGACCCGATGAAAGAGGTGAAGGACCCGAAGCTCAAGGGCAAATCCGCCCTGGAAGTCGTGCTGACCGTGCTGCACGCCGGCGGCAAGTTCGACGGCGGCGGTTACAAAGTTTCAGGCGGCCTGCACGGCGTGGGCGTCTCCGTCGTGAACGCGCTGTCCGAGTGGATGGAAGTCCTGGTGCACCGCGACGGCAAGATCTGGCGGCAGGAGTACAAGCGCGGCAAGCCCCAGGCCGACGTCAAGACCGTAGGGACCACCGAGCACCACGGCACCGTGGTGAACTTCAAGGCCGATACCGAGATCTTCGGCGAGGGCATACTTTCCTTCGACACCGTGTCCAACCGCCTGCGCGAGCTGGCCTTCCTGAACCCCGGCTGCCGCATCACCATCATCGACGAGCGCGACGACAAGAAGCACACTTTCTTCTTCGAGGGCGGCATCAAGCAGTTCGTGAAGTTCCTCAACACCAACAAGCAGGTCATCAACGACGAGCCGATCTTCGTCTCCAAGACGGAAGGCGACACGATGCTGGACCTGGCCATCCAGTACAACACCGACTACTCCGAGACGATGTTCTCCTTCGTGAACAACATCAAGACCACCGAGGGCGGCACGCACGTGTCCGGCTTCCGCTCGTCCCTTACCCGCGTGATCAACGATTACATAAAGAAATACGCGCTTACGAAAGAGAACGATTATACCGTCACCGGCGACGACGTGCGCGAAGGTCTTACCGTGGTCGTGTCCGTCAAGATCCCGCACCCCCAGTTCGAAGGCCAGACCAAGACCAAGCTGGGCAACGGCGAAGTGGAGGGCATCGTAAAGACCCTCACCGGCGAAGCGCTCGGCGTGTTCTTCGAGGAGCACCCTTCCATAGCCAAAGCGATCTGCCAGAAGGGCCTGGGCGCCGCCGAGGCCCGCGAGGCCGCCCGCCGCGCCAAGGACCTGGCGCGCCGCAAAGGCTCGCTCACCGATTCCGGCCTGCCCGGCAAGCTGGCCGACTGCCAGGAAAAAGACCCGAAGAAATCAGAGATCTTCATCGTGGAAGGCGACTCGGCCGGCGGCTCGGCCAAGCAGGGCCGCGACCGCGTGTTCCAGGCTATCCTGCCGCTGCGCGGCAAGATCCTGAACGTGGAGAAGTCCCAGCTGGTGAAGATCATCTCCAGCGAGCAGATCCGCAATATCATTTCAGCCGTGGGCACGGGCATCGGCGAGGGCGAGGACGGCTTCAATATCGAGAAGCTGCGCTACCACAAGATCGTCATCATGGCCGACGCCGACGTGGACGGCCAGCATATCCGCACGCTGCTGCTCACTTTCTTCTACCGGCAGATGCGCCCGCTGGTGGAGCAGGGCCATATTTACATAGCCCAGCCGCCGCTCTACAAGGTCAAGAAGGGCAAGTTCGAATCTTACTTCGACAATGAAGAGAAGCTCCAGAAATGGCAGCTCAAGGAAGCCCTTTCCGGCATCTCCATAAAAGCCAAAGGCAAGAAGCTGGACGAGAAGGAGATCGGCGAGCTGATGGAGCTGACGATAGCGACCGAGAACACCAGCCGCAAGCTCGAGAGCAAGAACCTGACGCTGAAGGACTATCTCAAGTTCCAGGCCGACGGCCAGGTCCCGATGTACCGCATAGAGACCGGGCCGGAGACGCACCGCTACTTCTTCACCGAGGACGAGTGGGACGCCTTCGAGGCCGAGTACGTGCAGAAAAAGAAGGACGCCCTGGCCAAGGAAGGGAAGCCCGAGGCGGAGATAGACGAGGACGACCTCGGCCCCGACTTCCAGACGCTGGGCGAGTTCACGCGCCTGAACAATATTTCCGCCAAGCTGAAAGCCCACGGCTACAGCCTGGCCGACTTCCACGTCGAGGAAGAAAAAGCACCCAACCTGTTCGACCTGATCACGGAAAAGAACATCACTTCCTCCAAGGACCTCAGGACCCTGATGGATAATGTGATGAAGGCCGGGGCCGCCGGCGCGCATATCCAGCGCTACAAAGGTCTGGGCGAAATGAACCCCGGGCAGCTGTGGGAGACCACGATGGACCCGCTGAAACGCAAGCTCCTCAAGGTCTCCCTCGAGGACCCGGCCGAGGCCGAGAAGATGTTCACCACCCTGATGGGCGATAAAGTAGAACCGCGCCGCTTGTTCATAGAGCAGAACGCGCTGGCCGCCCGCAACCTGGATATTTAATTAACGGAGCACAGATAAAATGGCAGAACCTAAAGACCTTACACCGAAGCAGACGGAAAACATGTTCATCAACATCGTCGACCGCGATATCAGCGAGGAGATGAAGTCCTCCTATATAGACTACTCCATGAGCGTCATAGTCGGCCGGGCCCTGCCCGACGTGCGCGACGGCCTTAAGCCGGTGCACCGCCGCGTGCTGTACACCATGGACGATATGGGCCTGCAGCATAACAAGCCCTTTAAAAAATCCGCCCGCATCGTCGGCGACGTGATGGGTAAGTACCACCCGCACGGCGACGCCTCCATCTACGACACCCTCGTCCGCATGGCCCAGTCCTTCAGCCTGCGCTATATGCTGGTGGACGGGCAGGGTAACTTCGGTTCCGTGGACGGCGACCCCGCCGCCGCGATGCGTTATACCGAGGCCCGCCTCTCCGGCATCGCCGGCGAGCTGCTCGCCGATATAGAAAAAGAGACGGTCAAGTTCGTTCCCAACTACGACGGGTCCATGACCGAGCCTTCTGTGCTGCCCGGCAAGCTGCCCAACCTCCTCGTCAACGGCTCCTCCGGCATCGCTGTCGGCATGGCCACCAATATCCCCACCCATAACCTCGGCGAGGTCTGCGACGCGACCATCGCGGTGATGGAGAACCCTGACATCGAGACCAAAGAGCTGATGAAGATCATCAAGGGTCCCGACTTCCCGACCGGCGGCATCATCCGCGGCCGCAAAGGCATCAAAGATTACTTCGAGACCGGCCGCGGCTCCATCACCACCCAGGCCCGCGCCGAGATCGAGGAGATGAAGGGCAACCGCGAATGCATCGCGATCACCGAGATCCCCTACCAGGTGAACAAAGCCACCCTCATCGAGACCATCGCCGAACTCGTGAAAGAGAAGAAGATCGCCGATATCTCCGATATCCGCGACGAGTCGGACCGCCGCGGGATGCGCATCGTCATCGAGATCAAGCGCGACGGCAATGCCCAGGTAGTCCTGAACCTCCTTTACAAGCACACGCAGATGGAAGCTTCCTTCGGCGTGATCATGCTGGCCATCGTGGACGGCCGCCCCCGCGTACTGCCCATCAAAGAAGTGATGCTCCAGTACGTGCGCCACCGCCGCCTGATGGTGGTGAACCGGACCAAGTACGACCTTAAGAAGGCCCTGGCCCGCGCCCACATCCTGGAAGGCTACCTGATAGCCCTGCAGAACATCGACGCCGTCGTCGAGATCATAAAGAAATCGAAGGACGCCCTCGAAGCCAAGATGAAGCTGATGGCGAAGTTCGCCCTCACCGACATCCAGTCGCAGGCCATCCTCGACATGCGCCTGCACCAGCTCACCCGCCTCGAGACCGGCGCGATAGAGGAGGAGCACAAAGCCCTGATGAAGCTCATCGGCGAGCTGCGCGCCATCCTGGCCGACCCCAAGCGCGTCCTCAAGATCATCGTCGAGGAACTCAAAGAGATGAAGGAAAAGTACGGCGACAAGCGCCAGACCGAGATCACCGGCGAAGCCGCCGAGCTCGATATCGAAGACCTCATCCCCGAAGAGGACGTCATCATCACCATGTCCCACGGCGGCTACATCAAGCGCATCCCGGCCGACACCTACAAGGTGCAGGGCCGCGGCGGCAAAGGCATCATCGGCTCGGACGTGAAAGAGGAGGACTTCATCGAGAAGCTCTTCATCACCTCCAGCCACGCCACGATCCTGATGTTCACCACCCGCGGCAAAGTGTACGCGCTCAAGGGCTACGAGATCCCCGAGGGCAACCGCACTTCGCGCGGCAAAGCCATCGTGAACCTGCTCCAGATCAAGGACGAGCGGGTCACCTCGGTGCTCGCCATCGAGTCCTTCGCCGAAGCCAAGGGAAAGGAAAGCTTCATCGTGATGTGCACCCGCAAGGGCAATATCAAGAAGACCCCGATCTCCGACTTCGCCAATATCCGGAAAGGCGGCATCATCGCCATCGGCCTCGAGGACGGCGACATCCTGACCAGCGTGGGGCATACCGACGGGAACTATGAGATCATCATAGGGACCAAGGAAGGCATGTCCATCCGCTTCAGCGAGAGCGACGTCCGCTCCATGGGCCGCGGGGCCATGGGCGTGCGCGGCATCCGCCTGGACAAGACGGACACCGTCATCGGGATGGAAGTGGCCGAGCCGAAGACCAAGAAGACGCTCCTGACCGTCTGCGAGCTGGGCTTCGGAAAGCGCACCGACCTCGACGAATACCGCCACCAGAACCGCGGCGGCTCCGGCGTGATCACCATCAAGGCCACCGAGCGCAACGGCGCGGTGGTCGGCATCTACCTGGTGGAGAACAAAGACCACCTGATGGTGATGACCGAGAAGGGCAAGATCATCCGCATGCCCTGCAAGACGCTGCGCGTCATCAGCCGCAATACCCAGGGCGTCCGCCTGGTCCGCATGGAGGAAGGCGACAAGATAGCCTCCGTGGAGCCGGTGATAGACGACGGCGTGGAAGGCGGGGAAGTTAAGCCGCCGGAAGAAAAGAAGTAATAACGCCCCAAAGAACGGCGGCCGGCGGAGCTAAAACTCCCCGGCCGCTTTCTTTTGCTAAAATTAAAGCATGGACCTGGCTCAATTCATCTCATCCGTCTTCACGCTTACGCTGGTCATGGACCCGCTCGGGAACATGCCGCCTTTCGTCACGGCCCTGAAGGGCGTGCCGCAGGAGCGGCGCCGCGCCGTGGTCAGGCGGGAACTATTTATAGCCCTCGGCATCATGATCTTCTTCCTGCTCTTCGGGAAATCCCTGATGACTTTCCTGGCGCTGGATATCGTTTCACTCAGCGTGGGCGGGGGGATAGTGCTGTTCCTGATAGCCATCCAGATGATCTTCCCCACTAACCACTCGTCCTTCGGCGAGCTCCCCGGCGGAGAGCCTTTCATCGTGCCGCTGGCTATCCCGTTAATCGCCGGGCCTTCCACGCTGACCACCATCCTTATTTTTTCCATGAATTCCGGCGGCTGGCTGGGCACCCTGGCCGTGGTCATCGTTTCCTGGCTGATCAATATGGCCATCCTCGCCGGGTTCTCCGAAAGGATCTCGCGGTTCATGGGCGCCCGCGGCCTGATCGCGATGGAAAAGCTCATGGGCATGATCCTCGTGACGATTTCCGTACAGATGATAATGACCGGCCTGAAAAAATTCCTGACCGGCTGAACCATAGGAACTTGAAATATGAAACAGAATAAAGTTTCGGAGACCGGCGCTGGGAAAATAGCCGTCATAGGCGCCGGGAATATAGGCGCGGCCATAGCCAGGGGGCTGGCGGCTTCCGGGAAGTTCCTGCCGCAGGACATAATCCTTACCCGGCGCCGCGCCGAATTCCTGGAGGAGCTGCGCGCTGAAAAATTCACGGTACTGTCGGACAACCGCGCGGCGGTGAAGAGCGCCGGCATCGTCATCCTGGCCGTGGGGCCCCTGGAGGCGGAAGCCGCGGTAAAAGAAATAAGCCCCGCGCTGACCGGGGGGCATATAGTGATCTCAATAGTCTCCGGCGTGACCACCGCGCAGATCTCCGGCTGGATGAAAAAGAAGGTCAGCCTGGTCAGGGCCATGACCAATACCGCCATCGCGATACGCGAAGCGATGACCTGCCTCTGCGCCGCCCCCGAAAGCCGGGCCGCGCTGGCCGAAGCCAAGGAGATCTTCGACGCTCTTGGAAAGACGCTCGTCATAAAAGAGGAACTCATGCTTTCCGCCACCGCGCTGACCGGCTGCGGGATCGCTTTTTTCCTTCGCGCGATACGCGCCGCCTCCCAGGGCGGGACGCAGATAGGCTTTCATTCCGAAGAAGCCCTCGCCATGGCCGCCCAGACCGCGCGCGGCGCCGCCTCGCTCCTCCTCGACAAGCGGGGCCACCCGGAAAGCGAGATAGATAAAGTTACCACGCCGCGCGGCTGCACCATAGAGGGCCTCAATGAAATGGAGCATCACGGCTTCAGCTCGGCCATGATAACCGGGATAGTGACCTCCAACGAGAAAGCCGCCAAATTATTCGACAAGTGAATCCATCTCCGCCTAAAACCGACTTGCTCCTGGTGCGCCCTAAAGCCGCGGCCATGGGCGTCTTCAAAGCGATAGGGGCTTCGCAGCCGCCTATAAACCTGGTTTATCTCGCCACTTGGCTGAACGCCCACGGTTTTAAAGCCGCTATTTACGACCTGGAAGTCAGTTCTGCGGAAGGTTTGCGGCGTACGCTTGAAGCTTCGGCCCCGGTGCTGGTCGGGATAACCGGGATGACCACGGATATCCCGGCGGCGAAAGAGATCTGCCTGCTCTGCCGGGAATTGAAAATAAAAACCGTGATCGGCGGGGCCCACGCCTCGGCCTTGCCCGCCGAAACGCTCACGGACGCGGCTTGCGATTTTGCGGTGGTAGGAGAGGGGGAGAGGCCGCTGCTTGAGCTCGTTACGGCTTTGAAGAACGGCGGCAGTTTTGAATCAATTGCGGGTCTGGCTTTTATGCGCGGCGGCAAGCCGGCGGTGAACCAGCGCGGCGAGCCGCTCGATATCGACCTGCTCCCGATCCCCGACCGGCGGCTGCTGGACAAGGAGCTTTACGCCGGCGGCTACACTACGCCCGGCGTGCCCGCCGGCGGGACGGTGATGTTCACGTCCCGGGGCTGCCCGTACCGCTGCGCTTTCTGCGCTTCGCAGGTGATAAACGGGCCGCGCGCGAGGCTGCGGGCCATGGACAAGGTCCTGAGGGAAGTGGACGAGATCGCGGCCCTGGGCTATAAACATATCACGGTGGACGACGACACTTTCGCCCTGAAAAAATCCAGGGTACTGGAATTTTCGGCCCACCTGGAGCGCAATTATCCCGGCCTGACCTGGAACTGCGACGCGCGCGCCGGGGAGCTGGACGAGGAGATGCTCGCGGCGATGAAGCGCTCCGGGTGCCGGAAGATCGCCGTGGGCGCCGAAAGCGGATCCCAGCGCGTCCTGGACAGTATCAGGAAAGGGACCACGGTCGGGCAGATAAAAGAAACTTTCAGGCTTATAAAAAAACACGGCATCCAGGCGCAGGCTTTTTTCATGATAGGCCATCCGGAGGAAACCCGCGAAGACCTGGCCGGGACCGTTAAGCTTATCCACGAAATAAAACCGGATTTGGTCTCGCTCGCGATCAGCGTGCCGCTCCCCGGCACCGAAAACTATCTTAAAGCGAAAGCGGACGGCTTCCTGCCGGAAGGGCTCCCCTGGCAGGTTTATGATTTCTTCGGCAGCTCCGTCCCCTGGCGGACGAAGCATTTTACAGGGGCCGAACTGGTGAAGCTCAGGGGCGGGATAGGCCGCGGCTATTATTTCAGTTTCCCCTATATAAGCCGCAAACTATTGTCCATAAGGGGAACCGAAGATCTGAAATACCTGGTCAAAGGCGCCCTGGCCGCCCTCAAGGTTTTTAAAAAATGAATAAACATCCGCTCCCGGGCATAATGAAATTCCACCGCGGCTTTCCTTCGCGCGTCCTGAAAAATAAAAGGACCCTTTTGGTCTGCCTGCCCTTTACTTACTCCGCGGATAAAAACAGGCGCTATCCCGTCATCTATATGCACGACGGGCAGAACGTTTTCGACAGCTCCACTTCCTATTCGGGCGTGGAGTGGGGGGCCTATGAAACGGCCGCGGCCCTCGTTAAAGAGGATCCGCCTTTGGAGGCTATAATAGTAGGGATCTATAATAAAGGCGAAGAGCGGATCTCGGAATACGCCCCGGACCGGGACGCTGTCCGCGGGGGAGGAAAAGGCCGCGAGTACTCGGAGTTCCTCGTAAAAGAAGTAAAGCCTTTTATCGACGCCTCTTACCGCACCTTGGGCGACAGGGAACATACGGCCGTGGCCGGCTCCTCGCTGGGCGGGCTGATCTCTCTTTTCCTTATCCTCGAATACCCCGAGGTTTTCTCTAAAGCGGGGGTCCTTTCTCCCTCGCTCCACTGGGCCGGGCATACCCTGCTGCCCCTGGCCGGGCGGAAAGCGGACCCTAAGAAAATGGGGATCTGGCTGAGCATGGGGACCGAGGAGGGGGGGCGGCCCGGGAAGCTGAAAAAACCGGCCGAATCCGTGCAGGATTCCAGGAAACTGCGGGATATTCTGCTCGCCAGAGGCTTCAAAAAGAACAAGAACCTTATCTATTACGAAGAAAAAGGCGGCCGGCATAATGAGAAATACTGGGCCAAACTGCTTCCGGACGTCTTCCGCTTCTTTCTTAAGCCTTAGGGCCTAAAGACCCAGGCCTGCCAGGGCCCCCTGGCACTTACCCCGTCAACCGCTGTCTGCCATACTATTGGTATGAGGAAGATCCTGGCAGCCCTTGTAGGCCTTATCGCGATCGCCGCGCCCCTCAGCGCGGAGAATGCCGCTTTTCAGGAACTTCTTAGTAATTCCCGCGGCGGCTTAATGCCCGCCCCCCTCCCCGAAATGATCCCCGCCCATGCCGACGGAACCGTGGATATGGTGCAGTACCTTCCCACGAATAACGATGAGCCCGGCTTCGAATGGCCCGGCAGGAATAAAGGCCTGGAAGAAAACTTCGTCTATATAGGGAGAGAGGCGGCTTTCCTTAAGGCTTCGCCTGGCGCTAACGACATCCTTCTGGAGGGCGTCGGCAAATGCGCGCTTGCCGCGAATACGCTTTATAAAACCACGGCTAAGCCGGAATTTTCAGGCGAGCATATGATAATAACCCTCGCGGAGCCTCTTCCGGATTGCCAGCTCAGCCGCGGGTTTGTTTATATAGCGCAGGTTTCCTCCAGCTCGGCCGGAGGCGCCTGGGAGCTGCCCAGGAATATCAGGGCTTTCCTGGACACGCTTGCTTACGCCGAGGGAACCAACGAGAGCTATAACTATATTTTCACCCACGCTACTTTCGAAAGCTACGCGGACCATCCCCGCAAGCGCAAATGTTCCGGAAAGCTCTGCTCTAACGCTTCGGGGCGCTACCAGTTCCTCTCGGACACCTGGGACGGCCTGGCTCCCGACCTAGGGCTTAAGGATTTCACCCCTCCCAGCCAGGACAAAGCGGTCGTTGAGGCGATACGCCGCAGCGGGGCTTTCCGCAACGTGAGCAAATCCTCTAAATACGAAGAATTCACCGAGGCCCTGCGGAAGCTCAATGGCGTCTGGGCTTCCCTGCCCGGCAGCCCCTACGGCCAGCCCACGCATAGCAAGGCCCAGCTGTGGAAAGTCTACAAGGCCGCGCTGGCAAAATATTGAATTTTATCAGCCCTGGACCGGCCCGCAAAAGCGGGCCGTTTTAATTTATCCGGATATATTTAAGACGCTGAAACCCACGAGCTCGACGTGAAAATATATTTTATCCGCTATTTTTTGTCTGGGCCTTGACAAGTCAAGTTTCCTCTGTTATACTCGGAATGTAGTCTTGCTCTCTTTATGCGGTTGCGCCGGTTGTGTGGTCGCGGGCCCCGCGGTGCAGTGTGGTCTGTGAGTGTGCGAAGTGTGCGCGGTGCGGTTGCGGTCGGGCCCGGGCGGTGTGCGGTCGAGCTGGTCTTGGTGCGGCAGTGGCGGTTGGGCTTCAGGGGTTTGCCCCGGCCCCGGCGCGGTTCCCCGGTCCGCTGGTCTGCTACAGGCAGGGCGGGTTTCCCGGGATCCCGGTTCGGCCCGCTTTCGGCGGCGCCCCCCGGGAGGGTGTTCCGGCCCTTCGGCTGCGGTTAGTGCGCCGTCGGTCCCCCGGTCGCCCCCAGTGTGGTTGCGGTTACTGGCCCGTGTGCCAGGTGAAGAGCCCCCGTTCATCGGGGGCTCTCGCTTTTGAGCCTCTTCCCCTCCTTCCCCCGGTTTGCTTACAATATCTATACAGATATGATCAAAACATTCTCCATCGCCGCCCTTCTCGCCATAGTAACCTGTCTGAACACCCAGGCAGCGACTATAGCCGTCTATCACACCTCCGACGTGCACGGCTGGTATTCGGCGCGGCCGGCGCTGTGGGATAATGAAAATTCCAGCAGAAGCATAGGCGGCTTCGCGGCGCTTTCGGACCTGCTTAAAAAAGAGACTACGCCCTACCTCCTGCTCGATTCCGGCGATATGTTCCAGGGCACGCCCGAGGGTATACTCACGAAGGGCATGGCCAGCATGGTCCTGATGAACCAGCTTGGCTACTCGGCCGCCGTTCCCGGCAACCATGACTTCGATTTCGGCGAACCTAATCTGAAGACGCTTGTTTCAAGCGCGGCTTTCACTTTTTTGGGCGCCAACCTGTACACTAAAGCCGATGGCGCCGGCGCGGCTTACCTTAAGCCTTATACGATAATAGAAAAGGGCGGGAAAAGAATAGCCGTGCTGGGCCTGCTCGGCAAGCATACCGCCACTTCCACCCTGCCCTCCGCCGTAAAGCATTTGGACTTCCGGGACGAGGCCGCGGAGGCGGCTAAATGGCTGCCGGAGATAAAAAAACACAGCCCCGACGCCATAATAGTCCTGGCGCATCTCGGGCTCAGCGATGAATTGGGCCTGAAGCGCGTAGATATCTCTACCTGGACTTTCGAGCCGCCGCCATTCGGCACGCTGGGCGTGGCCAGGGCCGCGCAGGGCATAGATCTTTTGCTTGGCGGGCATAACCACGCCGCCTTCCTGAAAGGCTACCATGACCCGGTTTCGGGCGTATGGCTGGGCGAGAGCGGCTATGGTCTTTCCTATGTTACCCGCGCCGAGCTGGACTTCAACGACGCCGCCGGCGGCCTGGACGGAATTAAGGTGACCCTTGTCCCGCTTTGGACGGACCAAAGCGGAGAGGACCCGGCGGTGATCAAGACTATAGCCGGGTTTAACGCGAAGGTAGAGCAGGAGATGGGCCGCGTAGTCGGAAGCGCCGTCGGGGACCTGGGCTTCAGCGCGGAAGGGCTGGATTCGCCTATAGGCAACTGGGCCTGCGACATTACGCGCGAGGTCGCCGGAACCGAGCTCGCCTTCCAGAATACCAGGGGCATCAGGGCGGAGATAAGAAAAGGCGAAGTGCGCCTGCGCGATCTTTACCAGGCCGTCCCGTTCGACAATACCATCGTCACGATGAAGCTTAACGGCGCCCAGCTCGAGCGCCTGATGGCCGATAATCTGTACAAAGGCAGGAGTTTAATGCAGGTTTCCGGCCTCGAAGTGGAGTTCAACCCGGCTCCCGAAGGCAGGGTGGATAAAATTTTCCTGAAGCGGGACGGACGGTTAATAAAGCCGCAGGACGAGTTCACCGTGGCTACAAATAACTACCTCGCTTTCGGCGGCAACGGCGGCGACGCTTTCGCCGGCGGCAAGGAGATAAAAGACACTCTGCTCCCGGTGCGCGACGTAATGCTTAAAGCTTTCTCCAAAGGCCCCGTGACCCCGCCGAAAACAGGAAGGATAAAACTATCGAAGTGAGGGCGGAGGATCCGCGCGAAAAAACGAAAAAAACAACTCGCTTTTTGTTATTATAGCGGATAGACGATTTTTTAAAAAAATCGTGCAGGCGGAAAGATAAAAACTTCCAGGGGAATTAGCGATAACAGCGCTTATATTTCCCGTAGATCAACAAGTCTTCGGGAGGAGAATATGCCGGGCTATAAACATCCGTGCAGGTATTGCGGTGAGCTTGCTCCCGCCGACGCCAACGCCTGCCCCGCCTGCGGGAAAGTCAACCCTTACGGCGACCTTAAATGTCCGAAGTGCCGCGCCTCCATTAAAGAGGGCTGGAAGGCCTGCGCCGGCTGCGGCCTGAAGCTCGAGGTCGCCTGCCCCGCCTGCGGCAAGACGGTATTTTTCGGAGATTACTGCCCCTGCGGCGCGCGCCTGACGGTAACCTGTGAGGCTTGCGGTAAGGAGCAGCCTCCTTTGTCGCTCGACTGTTCTAAATGCGGCAGCCTGCTTAAAGGAAAAAAATAATGTCCGACCAGCTTATAGCTTTCACCAGCAACTATGCCGATAACAGCACGGAGGCGGGCTTCCAGTTCACTTTTTTCTGCGACACCTGCCGCGAAGGCTACAAGTCCAGGTTCATTGAATCCTCCACCTACAAGAAGAAGAAGTTCTTTAAAGGCCTGGGCGATATGATCGGCGTCGTGGCGCAGCTGACCGGCCAGTCCAGCCTGGGTTCAAGCCTGACGCGCGGCACTAACGCGATCAGCGAGAAGTTCAACGGCATGTCGCCGGAGTGGCATAAGGAGCACGAGGTAGCGTTCGAGGCCGCCCAGAACGAGGCCAGGGGCCAGTTCAAGCGCTGCCCTAAATGCAATAAGTGGCATTGCGAGACCTGCTGGAACGAGCAGGCCGGGCTCTGCGTGGCGGACGCCCCGCGCGAGAACGTGGAAGTGGCCGCCGCCCGGGCCCAGAAGATGGTAAAGGATATAGGCGCGGCCGCCGACGCGACCCCGGTCTTTACCGGGAAAGTGGACGCGCGGCAGACCATCTGCCCGAAGTGCTCCAAGCCCTGCGGGGAAGGTAAATTTTGCGGCAATTGCGGCGCCACCCTGCAGCTGCCGGCCTGCGCCAAGTGCGGCGCGCAGAACCAGCCCGGCGCCAATTTCTGCTCCGGGTGCGGCGGAAAACTGTAGGTCCGGCAGCGAAAAAGCCCCGGTCTCAGGCCGGGGAAAACGGGACAGGCTACTTTATTTACAAATAAAGTAGCCTGTCCCGTTTTTGGATTAGTTCGGGGTCTTGGGATTGTCTTCGTCGCCGTTCACATGGGAGAGGGCGGTGTTCTCGCCTTCGGCCGCGTGCACCCGGTCTATGATGGTCTGCCAGGAGGGGCGCTGGCCGGCCGCTACGCTGGTGAGGAAAGCCACGTCCACTTTCGCGCCTACGTCGAAAGCAGCGCCGATGCCGGTGGTGATGATGTCCAGGTTCTTCGTACCTTTCGGGTCGGTTCCGGAGCGTTTAAGGTTGAAATAAGCGGAGTTGTAATAAGCGTAGGTGGAGCAGCCCTGGAAGACGAAGATCTGGTATTTGTTCTTCGGCAGTTCGAGCGGGCGGCCGGTGTCCTCGGCCAGGCGGTCGGGGCTGAGATAGCCGCCGAGGCCGGAATGGCCGTCGTAAAGGAAGATATCCGCGGTTTTCATCCCGCGCACGGCTTCCTGGGCGAATTCGGCCGAGTTCGGGTCGCTCAGTATCATCTCGATGGAAGCGCGCTTGGTCCCGAAGCGGAAGGACAGCATTTTGCGGCGGGGCTGGTCCACGGTGACCTGGAAACCCGCGGCCTTGAGGCCGGCGAAAGCGTCGGTGAAGGTCTTTTTCCCGAGGTCCCCGCTCTGGAAATTCTCGTCCACGCCCACCAGGTAGCTCACCTGCAGGACTTCGCCGTTCCCGTTCTCGCCGTAAAGCTTGGAGTATTCCGGGTAAGTGTTGCGCGTCACGTTCATCGGGGTCAGGTCGGTCTGAACGCTGACCAGGTCGCCGCCGTCTATGGGGCAGCCTTCCTGGTAGGGGTTCCAGAAATACCAGAAATCTCCCTCGCTGTTATAGTGCTCGTCGGTGCAGCGGTTGACGCGCGAGCCGGGGGTGGGGAAGCCTTTTTTGTAGATAGTTACCGGGTCCTTAGGCAGGACGAAATTTATCCGGGTAGCGCCGCTGCCGCGGAAAAGCTTGGTGGAGAAGACCACTATATCGTCGTAGGAATAAGAAACTCTGGCATAGTTCTCATTCGGGACTTTTTCCGCGCCTATCAGGGTTACCTTATAATCCCCGGAGGGGATGCCGGGAGCGTCCACGAAGCCGGGATGGGTGGTGAAAGCGCCGTACATATGCTGCAGCTGCAGGTCTATCAGCTCGGAGATCTTTTGTTTCTGCGTTGAATTTGAAAGTATCTGCGAGACGGGGCCGGTATAGCCGGCGGGAACTTTATAGTACATATAAGCCGTGAACTGCATCCGGGCCTGGCGGGAATCGGCGCCGTACCATTTGGAAGAGCCGGGGTCGGAGATGACGGGGAGGTCGAGGGGCCCCGGGGTAATATTGAGGGTGCGGGCGGCTGAAAGGGCTTTAAGGGAGTTTGCGTTGACCGCGAGGTCGCTGAAGTCGGCGGCCTTGGCGCCGCAGGAAAGCGAGAGTATAATCGCCGCGAAGAGTGTTTTGTTCATGGTTTATCCTTGATAGACGGCGCGTCAGTCCGCCGTACCTATATTATCCCGTTTTTCCCGGGAACGCGTATGGGCCATAGGTCCGCAAGAGTCCCGTTAATAGGCCCGCGCTTTTAGGCCTTTAGGCCCCCGTCGGTATGGGCCGGGTTGCCTTTGCCAGTTGCCGGGAAAACGTGTAAGATAGTGTATCCCAATTTAAAAATTTACAGGAGTTCAAATGTCTTCAACAAAAAAACGGCCGTACAAGATCTCTCTTGTTTCAACGCACGGTACCGGGAAGACCACGCTTTGCTACGAAGTGGCCGCCGAGCTTAAAAAACGCGGGCTGAAAGTAAAAGTTTTTTCCGAGATAGCCGCTTCCGCTTTCGAGCAGGGCATACCGATAAACGAGACCACCACGCTGCCGGCCCAGATGTACATAATGATGCAGCATATCACCGAGGAGCTGCGCGCTATCATCCGCAACTACCAGGTTGTGGTCTGCGACCGCAGCGTGTTCGACAATTTGGCCTATATGGAGCGCCGCTGCGGAACCAACCAGTTCATCCGGGATTTCCTGCAGGGCTACGCCGCCGAGTTCCCCTACGACGTGATCTACAAGCTGCCGATGTTCGGGGCGGAGATGACCGACGACGGCATCCGCGACGCCGAGAGCGTAGAGTTCCAGGCCGATATCTATAACCGCCTCAACGAGCTTCTTTCGGACATGAAGATAGAGCACCGGACCCTTCCCGCGCCGAGCACGGAGCTGCGCAAAGAGTGGTCCGACCTGATAGTGCGGGAAACTTTGGAAGCCCTCGGCCGGACGGCCCCCGCCCCCAAAGAAAAAGCCGCCGTAGCCTGAACTCCGACCTGCCGCACAAAAAAATATCCGGGCCTCTAAAAGGCCCGGATATTTTTTTAATAAAGAGGACAGGCTACTTTATTGCCTTTATCGCCGCTTCCACCGCTTTTACCAGCAGGGACAGCGGCAGGGACGGGGGGATTCCCCGGCCTGGTTTTTCAAGCAGGGCCATTTCGGTGGTGAGCGGCAGGTGGATAAAAGCGAATTTCGTCTTCAGACCGGCGGCCCCGATGGAGCGCATAGCGGCGTACATCAGGTGGTTGCAGACATAAGCGCCGGCGTGATTGCTTACATAAGCCGGGACGCCGGCTTTACGGGCGGCGGCGGCAAGCTTGAGCGGGTCCGTATTGACGAAATAAGCGGCGGGGCCTTTTTCGTCTATTTTTTTGCCTTCCGGCATGTAGCCTGAGTTGTCCTTTATCCCGTAATCCTGTATATTAAGCGCGAACCGCTCCACCCTTATCCCGGTTTCCCCGGCCGCGAGGCCAAGTGAGACCAGGAAATCCGGTTTCAGCCTGGAGACAAGCGCTTTTATACGGTTCTCCACCGCTTTACCGCTGACCGGAAGTTTTTCCCGGTAAAGACTGCAGCCAAAAGCGGCGGGTTTAAGCGCAGCCAGCACCTGGAGGGAAGGATTTATCTTTCTTCCGGCAAAAGGCTCGAAAGCCGTGACCAGTATCTTTTTCTTCATGATGATATTATATTCCATATTTGACCTCCGGCAGGGCAGGGGTGCTTTCAATTTTGATATTATAGGCAGGTAGGCCCGTTGTCCGGGCCGCCATTCTTTCCGGGAGCGAATTGCAGCCATGAAAAACACTATCCTTGTGGTCGGTTCCGTAGCGCTCGACTCGGTGCAGACTATACACGGAAGCACCAAGCGCGCCCTGGGCGGCTCCGCCGTGCATTTCTCTCTTTCGGCCTCGCAGTTCTCCCCCGTACAGATGGTCGGCGTGGTAGGCGAGGATTTCCCCGCCCCTTTCCGCCGTTTCCTGAAGCGCCGGAATATCTGCCAGAAGGGCATAGAGGTCATGCCGGGCAAGACCTTTCACTGGGTGGGCCGCTACGACCGCGACTACAAGAACGCCGAGACCATAGCCACGGAGCTGAACGTCTTCCAGCATTTCAAGCCCAAGCTTAACGGCGACCACGCCCGCTGCGGAGTGCTCTTCCTGGCCAATATCGACCCGGACCTGCAGCGCAAGGTCCTGGACCAGATGGGCAAGCCCCGGCTGGTGGCCTGCGACACGATGAATTACTGGATCTCCCTCAAGAAGCCCTCGCTGCTGAAGCTGCTCAAGAAGGTGGACATGCTCTTCGTCAACGAGGAAGAATGCCGCCAGCTCACCGGGGAATACAATCTGATAAAGGCGGCCCGGCTGATCATGAAGATGGGCCCGAAGGGCATTATAGTGAAGCGCGGCGACGCCGGCGCGATGATGTTCTTCAAGGACAATGTCCTCTCCGTCCCCGCCCACCCGATAGAGAAGGTGGTGGACCCCACCGGGGCTGGCGACACCTTCGCCGGCGGTTTCATGGGGTACCTCGCCGCCGCGCCCGACTGGAAGAATTTCAACGTGATCCGCCGGGCGATGTCCTACGGCACGGTGATGTCCTCTTTCAGCGTGGAAGATTTCAGCGTAAAGCGCGTAGGCGGGCTTTCCAAGGGAGAGATCTGCGCGCGCTTTAATAAGTACGTTGACGCGCTTCATGTAAGATAAGCGGGGCAAGCGGCGAAGATTTTCAACTTCGAAGGCCTGGGGGGGCTATGAAAAAGAATACCGGCGGTTACGATCCGGACGTGGAGCTCGCCAAGGGCGCCGAGCTCACCGCGTCCTCCTATGACAAAACGCAGGGCGCGGCCGTAGCGGCCGGCAAGGTCACGGTGGGCGGAAAGCCCGGCGTGGCCGAAATTACCGGTATAGCCACGGGCCGGGCCGGCGGCGGTATAGACGGGACTATAAATCTCTGGCTCTCCATCTTCCGCTTCAAGCGGCCGGACGGAACCGTGAACCACGTTGCAGGCTGGAACATTATGCTCGCGCTCAAGGCCGGCCAGACAGCGCTTGAAACCGTTAAAGGTTTCGAGGCCTATATAAACGCCGGAACAAGGCCTTATAAAGCCAAAGCTTCCGGAACCAAGTTGGCCGCGAAGATAGAGATAACCTACACCGAGAAGTAACCCCTTATGACGGCGGAAGAAAAAATACGCGTGATGCCCAAGGCGGAGCTCCACCGCCATATCGAGGGCTGCGTGCGCGTCGGTACCGTCATAGACCTCGCCCGCAAAAATAATTTAAAACTTCCCACTTTCGACCCCGCCGGCCTGGACCGTATCTACAAACTGCGCGCCCCCGGCGCTTCGCTGCGGGAAGTGCTCGGCATGTTCGAGCTTGCGCAGTCTTCTTTCGCTTCTTACGAAGCGGTAGAGCGAATAACCTTCGAAGCGCTGGAAGACGCCTATAAAAAAGAGAATATCCGCCTGCTCGAGCTGCGCTACAGCCCGGACTTTATGTTCAAAAAAGCCGGGCTGGACTGGCAGAAGGCCCACGACCTTATAAATTCCACCGCTGTAAAATTCGAAAAAACCAGCAATATGGTCTGCGGGATCATCCTTATCGCTTCCCGGATCTACGGGGTGGAATCCGCGGAAAAAACCGCCGCTTTCGCCGTGAAGAATAAAAAAACCGTCATAGGCTTCGACCTGGCCGACAATGAAGCCGATTATCCCGCCGTTCTGTATAAAGAAACCGCTAAAAAAATGCATGCGGCGGGCCTGCCGATCACCGTGCATTCCGGGGAAGAGGGGCATTACTCCCAGATAGGTGAAACTATAAGGACGCTTAAGCCGCGCCGGATCGGTCACGGAGTCAAAGCCGCGGATGATAAGTCGGGCCGGACCATGGAACTCATAAAAAAGTCCGGCATTACGGTCGAGACCAACCCCTGGAGCAATTACCTGACGCGCGCGGTTCCGTCCATTGAAGCGCACCCGCTCGGCAAATTCATCAAGGCCGGTATTAAATGCACCATAGGCGCCGACGATCCCGAGATCCTGGACACACATTTGAACAAAGAATACCTTCTGGCCGTGGAGAAAATGGGTCTTTCTTTCGAGGATATCAGGTATACCCTTGAATGCGCCGCTGAAGGGTCCTTCCTTCCCGAGGATAAAAAGCAGCAGGCCGCCAAAGAGCTGGGGGTAGTTAAAAAATGAAAACCTATAAATACTGGAAGCGTGTAACCGAAGAAATAACCGCTCCGGGCGGCGAGCGGGTTAAGATCACCGGGCTGGGCAGGTCCAACTCTTCCGAGATCGAAGCCGCCTCTGACGCCAGGGTCCGGCTGCGCAAGGTGGAGGCTAAAATAGCCGGCGAAGAACCGGAACTGGAAGACTACTCCGCCGATATAAAAGAAGAGGTGGTCAAAGAGCTGGACCCCAAAAATATCGTTACCCGCAACCGCTACGGCGCGCTGGTGCTCAACAGCGAAAGCGTGACTATGATAGACGTGGACCAGCACCATAAAGGCTTCCTTGAATTTTTCGGCTTTAAAAAACGGGAGAACAAGGCCGCGATAATAGAGGATCTGGAGAAGGTGGCGCTCGATCCGGAATACGCGAACCTTGGCTTCAGGCTTTACGAGACCAGCAAAGGCGTGCGCGTTATAATAACCGGCGCCTACCTTGACCCCAAAGATATCGGCTGGAACCTGATGCGCGCCTGCTATTCCGACCCGCTGTTCAGAACGCTCTGCATGAAGCAGAACTGCTACCGCGCCCGCCTTACGCCCAAACCGCACCGGCTGAAACTGAAGGCTATAAAGTACAAATGGCCGCTTGAAGGAGAGGAACTGGAGGCCGCCCGCCTCTGGATCAAAGAATATGACGAGCGTTCTGAAAACTACGCGATCTGCCGTCATATAAAAAATCTCGGCCGCAAGGCGCTGACGGGACTCATCGTGCAGTTCCATGATGAGGAGACCCGGGCTTTCTCCGGCCTCCCGCTGGCTTAAGGCAGTCTATCGAGGCTCAACCTCAATAGTAAATATGAAAAATCCTTTTCACCTTTTCGGGCTGGGGCTGGCGCTGTTTTACCTGGCTTTCAATGTTTATATCGCGCTCTGGCTGGCTTTCAGGCTCAGGCTGGGGCCGAAAGGCCGGTTTATCGTCTATGAAACGGCGCTTCTCCTTTCGGCTTTTTATCCGCTCGCGCGGGTTTTTGCCTCTAACCATTTCGGCGGCATCGCGGATATTATGCTTTGGCTGGCTTTATTCGGTTTCGGGGCCGGCTTTGTTTCCTTCTGGGTGCTGCTGGTTTGCGACCTGTCGCTGTCCTTGCTGAAGGCGCTGGGCGCGGGCTGGGCGCGGTCCCGGGCCGCGGCTGTGGCCGTGCTTCTGCTTGCGGCCGGGCTCGTGGCGCAGGCTGTCTGGAGCGGGGCAGAGGCGCCGCGCCTTAAGCGCGTGGAAGTAACCGTAAAAGGCCTGCCGAAAAAACTGGACGGCTTCACTATAGCGCAGATCTCCGACCTGCATTTGGGCAGGATGATAAAACTTGAGCGGCTTGAAAAAATAGCCGGGACTATAAACGCCGCGCGGCCGGACCTGGTGGTTATCACCGGTGATTTCTCGGAAAGACGCGAGCCGATGCCCGAGGGGACCTGCGGGGTAATCAAGGCCATCTACTCCCGCTACGGCAAAGCCGCGGTGCTCGGGAACCACGATATGTTCACTGCCGGAGAGGTCGCGGCCGGTTTCTTTGAAGCTTGCGGGGTGAAAATGCTCCGCGGCCAGGTCTATGAGCCTGTTACCGGACTGCTTGTGGCCGGCGTGGACGACCTGCGTCGCGGGGACGGGGAGGCTGTCCGAAAACTGGCGGCCGTGCTGGACCGTTCCAAACCGCTTATTTTCCTTTCGCACCAGCCGCAGGGCTTCGACGAGATAACCACTTCCGGGTCGGGCCTTGTGCTGAGCGGTCACACCCACAGGGGCCAGATCTTCCCTTTCGGACCTATGGAGAGGAAGATGTTTAAATATTTCTACGGGCTGTATAAAGTCGGAAACTTCAGCGTCTATGTGACTTCCGGCGCCGGCGCCTGGGGCCCGCCTATGCGCCTTTTCGCCGATTCCGAATTGCCTCTGCTTATCCTGCGTTCAGGCTTGTGATTTATCGTCTTATCCGTAATACTACCGATAAAAGCGCGTGAAAGTACGGATTATCTCACATCTCCCTATAGGATATAATCATTATTGACCTTGTGCGGGCACCGCAGACAAGGTATAGTTACCTATGGGGCAATGTGAAAAAAATAATAAATTCTAAGGCGTTCCCGGTCGCCGCTATAGGCGCTTCGGCCGGGGGCCTCAAGGCTTTCTCGGACCTGCTGGGCGCATTGCCGCCGGAGCCGGGCATGGCTTTTGTGATAGTCCCTCACCTGGCTCCTCAATACAAAAGTCATTTAGCCGAGATCCTGGCGCGCAATACCAGGCTCCCGGTCAGCGAAGTCAAGAACGGGGACCTTGTCCTGCCGAACCGGATCTATATTCTTCCTCCCAACCGCTCGATGCTGATGAAGGGCGGGGCGCTGCATCTTTCTTCCTTCGGGCATAAAGCGGACTGGCGCAGCCCTATAGACAGTTTTTTCCGCTCCCTGGCGGCAGACCAGGGGAAGAACGCGATCGGAGTTCTCCTGTCCGGTGAGGGCGAAGACGGAACCGACGGCCTTAAGGCTATCAAAGAGAGCGGCGGAAAAACTTTCGCGCAGGACGAAAAAACCGCGTCGCATCTCAGTATGCCGCATACGGCCGTGGTTTCAGGCCACGTGGATTTTGTTCTTTCACCGGCGGAGATAGGCAGAAAACTCTGTTTACCGCGCGGCCAGGGGCGGTACCCGGAGGAGAGAGGGGTAAAGGGAAAGCCGACCGAAGAAGAATCCCTGGCCGGCATCCTGGAGCTTCTGCGCACCGCCAAGGGCGTGGAGTTCGACCTTTATAAACGCAACACTCTGCGCCGGCGCATCCAGAGGCGGATGACGCTGAAGGGCTTACGCGATCTGGGGAAATACTTCCATATTCTCAAGGGCGACTCTAAAGAAGTCGGGGAGCTCTACGCCGATATACTTATCTGCGTTACCTCTTTCTTCCGGGAGCCGGAATCTTTCAAGGCCCTGAAGCACACTATTTATCCGCGCCTCCTTAAGAACAGGGCCTCTGCCGCGCCTATCCGCATCTGGGTTCCGGGCTGCTCCACCGGAGAAGAAGCTTATTCCCACGCTATAAACCTGGTCGAGTTCCTCGGCCCGCGAGTTGCCCAGGTCCCTTTCCAGATCTTTGCTACAGACGTGAACCCGGCCGTCATCGACAAAGCGCGCGCGGGGCTTTACTCCAAAAAGATCAGGGCGAACGTTTCGCCGGAGAGGCTGCGGCGTTTCTTCACGGAGACTAAAGACGGTTACCGCATAGTCCCTGCGATACGCGAGCGGTGCATCTTCGCCGCAAAGAACCTGGTGCAGGATCCGCCATTCACGAATGTGGACCTGATCAGCTGCCGCAACCTCCTTATCTATCTCGGCGCGACGCTCCAGGAAAAAGCGATGCAGATCTTCCAATACGCGCTTAAGCCCGGAGGCATCCTGATGTTGGGCCATTCGGAGACTACCGGGGATTTCTTCGGCGGCTTCTCTATTCTGAAGGCTAAAAAAAACGTTTTCTGTGAACGGACCTCGCCTTCCAAGATGCCTCTGGATTTCTCCCAGTCCGGCCGGTTCCTGGAGACGGAGTCGGCTTTCAAAAGTCCCGAACGAGAGGGGCCGGACAGGCCGACCCAGGATGCCCTGGACCTGCAGGGAGGCCTGGAGGGTGTGCTGCCAGCCCGCTATATACCCAATGGAGTCGTAGTGAACGGCGACCTGGAGATACTGCGTTTCCTCGGCAATACTTCTTCTTATCTCAGGCCGGCGCCCGGCAAACCCAGCATGAACCTCCGCCGCATGGTCCCGGGCGGGCTGCTGCTTGAGCTCCGGACTTCCATACACGTGGCAAAAAATTCAGCCTGCGCCGTACGTAAAGAAATTGAAATGATTCAGCCCGGCGCCGCACACAGGCGCGTCCAGCTGGAGGTCCTGCCGGTCAATTCCGCCAGCCTGAACCAGGAATATTTCTTGATACTGTTCGAGGAGATCGCCGCGGCGGAACCCGGCAAGCCGCGGGCCAGTGCGGTCCCCGGCGGAAAGGAAAGCCGCCGCGTCATCGAGCTCAAAGAGGACCTGGCCGTTTCAGGCGAGCACCTCAAAGCCATCATAGAAGAGCAGGAGTCGACCAATGCGAGGCTTAAAGCCTCCAATGAAGAACTCCTTTCCGGGAATGAAGAGCTGCAGAGCGTGAACGAGGAATTTGAGACCGCAAAGGAAGAGCTGCAGTCCACGAACGAGGAACTTATAACTTCTACGGAGGAGCTCGGCGACGCCAACCAGGTGCTGAACCGCGCCAACAGCGATTTTTCCAACCTCCTGGCCAATATCGACATCCCGATAGTTCTGCTGGATTCGGACCTTTCCATACGCCGCTTTACGCCGCCGGCGGAGAAAGCGCTCGACCTGTCCCAGGACAAGATAGGCCGGTCCATAGCGGAGATAAGGCTGCCGCTGCTAATTCCGGACCTGAAAAAAATGATCCTGAACGTGATCGGGAACGGCCATGTCCATAAACAGGAGATCCGGGATACCGAGGGCCGCTGGTATTACCTCATCATCCGGCCTTACCGGACAGATAAAAATAAGATAGAAAAAAGCAAAACCGATGGGGTCGTTCTCGCGCTGATAGATATCCAGGACAGGAAACTCGCTGAAAAAAATGTGCTCCGCTTGGCCACGGTGGTGCTTGACTCCAATGACTCCGTAATTATTGTCGACATGGACGGCCGGATCACGGCTTGGAACAGGGGCGCCCAGAAGATGTACGGCTACACGGAAGCGGAAGCTCTGGGCATGAACATCAGCCGGCTAATTCCCAAAAAATTGAAAATAAAAACGCGGGAGCTGGCCCGGGTATCGGCGGCGCCGATGGAGACCCAGCGCCTGGCCAAGGACGGCAGGATACTGGATGTGCAGCTTACGGTCACGGTGCTGCGGGACGAGGATGGCCGGCCGGTCGAGGTCGCTAAAACCGAACGGGATATCACCGGACAAAAGAGCGCCGAGCGGGAGAGGAAGCTCTCGGAGAAAAACGTGCTCCGCCTGGCGAACTCGGTGCTCGATTCCAACGACGCTGTCATAATCTGCGACCTGAAGGACCAGATCCTGGCCTGGAACAAAGGCGCGCAGAAGATGTACGGCTACACCGAAGCCGAAGCCCTGTCGATGAGCATCAAGCGGCTGATGCCTGAAAATAAACTTATAAAAGCCAAGGAGCTGGTGAAGGTTTCAGCTGCGCCGATAGAAACCCAGCGCCTGACCAGGGGCGGCCGGATCCTGGACGTGCTTCTTACTGTCACCGTGCTGCGCGACGAGAAGGGGCAAGCGGTCGAGGTTGCAACCACGGAGCGCGATATTACGGAGCAAAAGCGGGCCGACCGCGAACTCCGCGGGCTGCATTCCCGCTCTATTTCAGCCCAGGAAACGGAGCGCAAGCGCCTTTCCCGGGAACTGCATGACGGAGTCGGGCAGATACTTTCCGGAGTAAAATTCAGGCTTGAATCACTGCCGGCCGAAATCTCATTGCAGGGGAAGGATGCGGAAAAAATAATCAAAGTGGGAGGGCTGCTGAGCCAGGCGATTTCAGAGATACGCCGGGTCTCCCAGAACCTTATGCCCTCTGAACTGGTGGACCTTGGGCTTGAACCGGCCCTGCGCACGCTTTGCCGCGAGTTCAAAGAGCGGGCTGGCGTTCCTGTGACGCTGCAGGCCGGGAATGTCCCTACGGATGTCGCGCCCGCGCTGGAACTGGCTCTTTTCCGCATAGCCCAGGAAGCGCTTAATAATATCGGAAAACATTCAAAGGCGAGCATGGCCGCGGTAAAGCTTTCCCGCAAAGGAAAAGAGCTTGTCTTGACCGTAAGCGACAACGGAATAGGTTTTACTCTCGGCGGCAAGCGCCAGCCGGCCGGGCGGGGCATAGGCCTCGGAAGCATGCGCGAGCGGTCGGAGCTGCTGGGGGGCTCCCTAGAACTAAATTCCAAACCGGGGGCCGGGACCACGCTGGTAGTCCGCGTACCGCTCTCAGGACCGAAAGGGTGAAAATATGAAAAAGAAAAGTCAGCCCAAGATAAAAGTATTTTTAGTGGACGACCATCCCGCCGTGCGCGAGGGCGTGCGGTCCTACCTGACCAACCAGGGCTCGGTCCTGGTAGTGGGGGAAGCTTCCGACGCCAGGGAGGCCCTCAGCAAGGCAAAAAAACTGTCCCCTGAGGTTATAATTCTGGACGTGAACCTTCCTTCCCTTGACGGCGGCGAGCTCGCCCGGAAGCTGCGGCTGACGGTGCCGCGCGCCAAGATCATCGGTTTCAGCGTGCATGCCAGCCAGGAGTACGTGGTCCGCATGGCCCGCTGCGGCGCGCACGGCTACGTAATGAAGGACGCTCCCACGGCAAAACTGGTCGAGGCCATACAGCATGTTTATAAAGGCGGCCTCTATTTTCCTCCGGAGATGACAGACGCTATTCTGGCCCCGGAGTCCAAGTCCTCTTCCGAGGGCGAGGAGAACGCCGTGTTAACCACGCGCGAGAAGGAAGTTCTTACCCTCCTGGCCGAAGGCCTGGCTAATAAACAAGTGGCCCGCAAACTCGGCATAAGCGTGCGCACTGCCGAGACGCATCGCGAGCATCTCTCGCATAAACTGAATATCATGACCATAGCCGGACTTACGAAATACGCCATCCAGCACGGGATGACTTCGCTGGGGCTTCCGGTTCAGCCTAAAGTTTAAGTCTCTCCGTAGTATTACTGACCGCAGTGCGTAGAGTTACGCATGGGCGGCGGATGCCGCGCGCGGTATACTTTATATACAGGTTTATAAATTCAGGGCTTCCCGGACGCGCGCGCGGCGCATATCGCGGGGCCGTGGCGGTTTTGTTTTAGGTCTGTCCGTATGCAACTCAACAATGAGCATTAAGGAAGAAAAACAGGATAAGATCAGGGTTTTCCTGATAGACGATCACCCTATCGTTCGGGACGGGGTGCGCGCTTTCCTGACCAGCTGCGGCATAGATGTTGTGGGAGAGGCTTCGGACGCCCCTGAGGCGCTTCGCAAAGTTAAAAAAATAGCTCCGGACGTCATAGTGCTGGACGTGAACCTGCCTTCGATGGACGGCTGGGAAGTCGCCGAAGGCCTGCGCAGCGTGGTCCCGAAGTCCAGGATAATAGCTTTCAGCATACATTCCAGCGAAGAATATGTGGTGCGGATGGCCAAGAGCGGCGCGCGCGGCTATGTGATGAAGAGCCAGCCCACTTCGGAGCTGCTTGACGCGATCAGGGAAGTATTCAAAGGCGGCAGGTATTTCCCCGCGGGCATGAAAGAAGTTGTTCCGGCCAAGAAGCTAAAGTCCGCGATAAAAAGATCCGCCCGCAGAGCCGCCATCCGTAGACCTTCCTCCCGTCCCAAAGACGGCCGTTTTAAAAAACCGTCACCGAAGAAATAAGCCTCCTCCGTATTATCCCCGTCCTGCTGCGCGTATAATTCCGCATTGGCATGCGTGAGCGCATGCGGTATGCTCTATGTGAGACCGCGATGCCAGCGGAAATAAATATATTTATGACCATCCGCAAGATCTTTACTTTCTTTATGCTGCTGTCCGCCGGACTTTTCTCGGCCCTGCCGGCCGGCGCGCAAGACGAGGCTGAGGAAAGCCACGGGCCGCGGCCCGGCTTGTCTGTCGGCGGCCGCGCGGCTTATTCCCGTCCCAAGGGCGCCGATCACGGGGACTTTGCCGAGGGCGCGCAGGTGCGTTATCATCTTACGCGCCGATGGGCTTTGGAGGGCTCGGTGGACTTGCGCCGGGAAAAGTTCTCCGGGACGAAAGTGAGCGTTGTCCCTATCCAGCTTTCAGTGCTGGTCTACCTTATGCCGCATGGCTACCGGTTCGCGCCCTATATCTTAGCCGGTGGCGGCTGGTATTACACCCAGGTCGACACACCGGCCGACAGCAGCGGGTTCCGTTTCGGGCCTCATGCCGGGGCGGGGGTAGAGTTCTTCAGGAACAGCGCCTGGTCTTTTGGCGGGTCTTACCGCTATCTCTGGACCCCGGATATACATTCGCAGGACGCGGCGCATCCATTGGGAAGGAATTTGAGGGATGAAGGCTTCATGCTTACGGCGGCGGTAAATTATTCATTTTAGAAAAGCAGGGACATCAAAGTGACAGAAGATAAACAAAAAAAGATCAGGGTCTTCC
Organism: Elusimicrobiales bacterium; assembly: GCA_028713125.1. Classification (GTDB taxonomy): domain Bacteria; phylum Elusimicrobiota; class Elusimicrobia; order Elusimicrobiales; family UBA9959; genus UBA9959. The sequence continues at coordinate 101,271 of JAQTOU010000003.1, forward strand.
TGGTGGACGACCATCCTATAGTGCGCGAAGGCGTACGCGCCTACCTTACCAGCCGCGCTATCTCGGTGGTGGGCGAGGCTTCAGATGCCAAGGAAACGCTCCGGAAAGTGAAGAAGCTGGCTCCTGACGTTATCGTCGTGGACGTGAATTTGCCGCTGATGGACGGAGGGGAACTCTCACGGCGCCTTCGCCGGCTGGTCCCGAAATCCAGGATCATAGCTTTCAGCATCCATTCCAGCGAGGAATACGTGGTGAAGATGGCGCGGTGCGGGGTGCGGGGCTATGTCGTGAAAGACCAGCCCACCTCGGAACTTCTTGACGCCATCAGGCAGGTGTCGCAGGGCGGGCTGCATTTTCCCGCGGGCATGACGGACGCAATTCTAGCCCCGGCCGCGAAAGCGGCCCAGGCCGAACCAGGCACTGTCCCTCTGACAGGGCGGGAGTTGGAAGTCGTTTCTCTGCTCGCCGAAGGCTTTTCGAACAAAGGCGTCGCGGCCAGGCTCGGCATAGGCGTGCGAACCGCCGAGACGCACCGGGAACATATCTCGCACAAGCTCCATATCCCGACCGTAGCCGGACTGACCAAGTACGCCATTCAGCACGGCCTGACCTCCCTAAAGTAAACAGGGCTATTTTTTATGTCCGTCCACCGCCTTAATAAATTTCTGTGCGCTTTTTTTTCCGCGGCGCTGTTTTGCGCCTGCGCCCATACTGCCCGGAAAATACCGGCGCCCGGGGCGCCGCCGGAGGCGCCGGTTAAAAAAGAGGCGGCGGTCAAAAAAGAGGCCGTTCTGAAGCTTTCCCCGGAGGACGCGAAGGAAGTGGAAAGCCTGTATTACAAGGCGGTCGGCGCCTACGGCAACAACGATATGGACGCGGCCCTTGGCTATATTAACGAGATCTCCACTCTGTACCCTTCCTATCCGCCGGCCGTGGAACTGCGGGACAAGATAAAAAGCGTTTCCGCAGCTGACAAACTCCCGCCGCCGCAAAAACCATGAAAACAGACAAGCTAAGGGAGACGGCCGTAAACGTCTCCATCGTTTTCTCCGCCCTCGTCTTCCTGCTCATACTCGGGGCGGCCAGGCTGATGCTCAATGACGCCAGGAAATCGGTCTTCGAGGATACCCGCCTCCGCGCCGAGATCTCCTCTAAAATGGCAGGCAAAGCCATGTTCCCGAAAGAGGACCTGTTCTCCCTGCACTTCCTTGTAAACAGCATCGCGCTGGATAAGGCGATAAAATACGCAGTGGTGGCTGACCAGACGGGTAAAATACGCTCCCACTCCGACCCGGATAAGATCGGGGGGCAGGACGAAAGTCCGGAGGCGGCCGCGGCCAGGGCCTCGGCGGTGCCGCTGATGCAGTCTTTCAAGGGCCCGGGGGGGCTGGAATATTTTTATTTTTCGGAGCCGATAACGGTGGGCAAAAGGCGGCTTGGGACGCTCGCCGTGGCTATCAACAGCGAAACCATGAAATACCGCCTGGCCGCCACAAAGCATAAGCTGGTGATCATCTTCATCGCGGCTTTGGGCGCTATGGGCCTGCTCCTGGAGATAAGGTCGCTGCTGCGCCGGGAGCAAAGATCCTCCGCCGTAAAATCGGCCATGGTGCATACCGTCAGCCATGAATTCAATAACGCGCTCACGGTGATCGACGCGGTTATTTTCCTGCTGCAGGAAACCGAGCCGGAGAAAAACGACCCGGCCCGGGGCGGCCTGTACAGGACGCTCGCCTACGAGCGGAAATCCCTGAAGAATTACGTAAAGAACATCCTGAGCGAGGCGAGGATGGAGGCCGGCAGGTTTAAGATAGAAAAGAAGCCGCTGGTCTTCTGCGACCTGGTGTCCGGCGCCGTCTCCGTCATGGAAGAACTGATGCGGAAGAAGAAAATTTCATTTACGCTGGATATGACGCAGGAGCCGCTGGTCGTGAACGCTGATTTCGAGGCGATGGCGCTGGTGCTCTCCAACCTTGTGGGCAACGCGGTGAAGTATACTCCGGAGAACGGCCGGATAGCGGTCAGGCTCGCGGCCGAAAAAGCCGGCCAGATAACTTTCCGCATAGAGAATTCCGGCCGGGGCATAACAGCGGCGGACCTGGAGAAGATCAAGACGGAATTTTTCAGGACAGGCGAAGGCCAGGCCGCGGCCGAAGGGTTCGGGCTGGGGCTGAAGATCTGCAACGACATGCTGCTCCTGCACGGCAGTTCGCTGGAAATTAAAAGCGAGATGGGAAAGAACGTCTGTTTCTGTTTCTCCCTGCCTGTCTCGGCGGAGAAGGCAAGCGGGGCCCTTCCTCCCGGGAAGGCCGGACCGAAAAGCCGGGAACAGCTTCCGTAATACTACCTATCAGGACCAGCATTATCCCTAATAGCCGCCGTGGCGGCTACAGGGCTATACTTATTATATAAGAGTAAAAAGCAGTTAAGGAGAACCATAATGAGAGCAATATTTTCAATATCCCTGGCGGCAGGCCTGCTGGCGTTCAGCGCTCCCGCCTTCGCGTCCAGGATGGACGTTTATATCGTAAACACGGCCAGGCAGTCGTACGTATTCAATAATTACCTGCAGGGCGACGATATCAAGATCGAATCGAAGGACGGGGCGGTAACCCTGACCGGGATCATTTCCGAATACTTCCATAAATCCCTGGCCGAGGTGACGCTGACGGATATCCCCGGCGTCAGGAGCGTGGACAACAGGCTGGAGGTTAAAGGCTCGCTTCCCACCGCTAATTCCGACGCCTGGTTCCGCGAGAAGATCAAGGCCACTCTTTTGTTCCACCGCAGCGTCAGCGCAAAAGACACCGAGGTAGACGTTAAAGACGGGATCGTGACCCTGCGGGGCAATGCGACCAGCATGGCGCAAAAAGACCTGACGACGGAATACGCCAATGACGTAGAAGGTGTGATAAAAGTTATAAACGAGATGGCAGTGGCTGTGCCCCTGGAAAAAGCGCCCCGCACGACCAAAGAACAGGTAGACGACGTTTCCGTGGCCGCCCTGGTCAGGATGGCGCTGGTGCTTCATCATTCCACCAACGGCCTCTATACCACGGTCGCGGTAAAGCGCGGCGTGGTTACGGTGGGCGGGCGGGCCAGGACCGACGATGAGAAGGCCCTGGTAACCAAGCTCGTGAAAGACGTGAACGGGGTAAAGAAAGTTAAAAATCTGATGACGGTAGAGCCGTCTTAGTCTAGTACGGGAAAGCTGAGAGGAGAATCGTATGCTGGAAACAATTGCCGTAATATTGGTGGTCCTGTGGTTGTTAGGTCTGGTGAGCAGCTACACTATGGGCGGTTTCATTCATATTCTGCTTGTGATAGCGGTCATAGTCGTGGTGCTCAGGGTCATCAGGGGGCGGAAAGTGCTGTAGCGGCCAGCGCCCGGGCCGGGAGTAACCCGGGGCGGTCTTTAGGTTCAAACTAGCCGTATAAGGAAAAAATTTTATGAAAAAAAACATCATACTTCGGACTTTGGTTCTGTCCACTATGGCCGCCGCTTTTGCAGCCTGCGCGACTACGGGCACCCCTGAAACCGCGGGCGAATTCATTGACGACTCGGTCATCACGACCAGGGTTAAATCCAAACTTGCCGATGACAATTTCTTCAAGTCTTTTCAGATCGGAGTGGAAACGCGCCAGGGCACTGTCCAGCTGAGCGGCTTCGTTAATTCCCGCGAGGCGGCGGATAAAGCGGGCAAGCTCGCGGAAGGCGTCAAAGGGGTAAGATCCCTGAAGAACGATCTGATCGTAAAATAGGCGGCTGTTATCCTTGTCCCGGAGGAGATATGACGGAGACCGAACAGAATAATTTCCCCGGGGGTACGCGCTTCCTTGTAATCTCGGCCGCGCTGGTGGTCATTATCTGGGGTATGAACCAGGCGCAGTCGGCGCTGATGTCCTCTCTTGTGGCCGTTTTCCTCTCCGTCCTGGGCATGCCGCTGGTACAGCGGCTTGAGCGGAAAGGCTTTCCGCAGGCGCTCGCCGTGCTGATCGTGCTGGCGGGGATGATCGCGATCCTGCTGGTCGGGGGCGTGCTGGTGAGCACCTCCCTCGGCGGCTTCAGCGCGTCCCTGCCCGCCTATCAGCAGCGGATGCAGGAAGAAGTTTCGGCCCTGACGGCGCTGCTGGCGAAGAAAGGCGTCACTGTCACGGACAAAGAGCTGCTGGGATATCTGAATCCGGCGGCGATAATGAAGCTGGCCGTAGACCTGCTCGGAGGGTTGGGAGCGGCGGTCTCCAACATCGTCCTGATCCTGCTCACGGTAATGTTCATCCTGCTCGAAGCCTCAAGTTTCCCTGTAAAACTCCGCGCAGTACTCGGCGACCCCAGGCAGGTATTCCCGGAGTTCACGAAGTTCTTTGCGGACATCCAGCGTTATATGGTCGTCGCTACAGTGCTCAACCTGGCCGCGGGCCTCCTGCTCGGGATCTGGCTGACCATCCTTGGAGTGGATTCACCCGCTCTCTGGGGGTTCCTGGCCTTTATGCTGCTCTATATCCCCCATGTCGGCTCTATCATCGCCGCGCTCCCCGCGGTAAGTCTCACTCTTGTCCAGTTCGGGCTCGGCCGCGCCGCGCTCGTAGTTGCCGGCTATGTGCTGGTTCAGTTCACGATAGGCAACCTGCTCTGGCCGAAGCTCGTGGGGCGTAAAATGTCGTTATCCACGCTGGTAGTGTTCCTGTCGCTGATCTTCTGGGGAAGGATGCTCGGCCTGCTAGGCGCGGTCCTGTGCATCCCGTTCACCATGACGCTGAAGTTCGCCTGCGAACACCATAAAAACACGCGGTGGATCGCCGTTCTGCTGGGTCCCGCGGTGCCCGTAGGAAGTATTCCACCGGTGTAGGAAAAAGGACCGGTCACTGGCCCGGACCAATTGTCATCGCCCCGGTGTACGCAGGGTTAAAGCTTCACCACCGCTATAACGTCTTTTATGCTTCCTACAGAGAATTACAAAATATGGCCGGCCCTGCTGGCGCTGGCCGTACTTGCGGCTGTATGCGCCGTTCCGGCCGAAGCCGGGAAAAGAGCCGGGCCCTGCCCGCAGATACAGTTCTCGGGCAGTGAAAAGATAGAGCTGAACCCCATGGAGGCCCGCCTGGTCTGCGGCGATGCCGCTACCGAAGGCTGGGGACAGATCCCTTTCAACCAGGCCGAGAGTTTCCTGCGGGCTTTCCTTCAGCAGAGGGGCTACCAGGAGCCCGGGTTCGAACCCGGCCAGGATGTCCTCCGGGTCGACCCCGGGAAAAAAACTATCGTAAAGTCTTTCACCGTCACCGGCCTGCCGCCGGAGATAAAGTCCCGTACGCTGCGCAAGATCAAAGGGCAGCCTATGACGCCCGCGCTGCTCGACGCCGCCAAGGCCGCCCTGCTCGGAACGCTCCAGAACCGCGGCTACGCCTGCCCGGCCATAGAAATGCAGGGCAACGGGACCACGGGGGAGCTCTCTGCGGAGGTGCGGCCCGGGGACGTATATGTGTTCGCCCATATCCGGCCCCAAAAAACTGACGAGGTGTACCCGCAGATCTTCAGCCGCTACGAGGCTTTCAGGCGCGGCCAGCGCTTCGATTCCAGGCTCCTGGACCTGACGGCCCGGCGGACCATGGCCGACTCGCTGTTCCTGAACGCCTACTTCGAGGTGGACTGCTCCACGGCCGGCATGGTCATCACCGAACGCGTCACAGCCGGCAAACCGCAGCTCTACCGGCTGGGCGTCGGCTTCGACACCGAGGGTTTCTTTATCGGCAAGGCGCAGTGGCAGCATTCCCGACTCGGCACGCGCAGCAATTCCATGGGCGCCTCGGTCTACACTTCCTTCCGCGAGCAGACGGCCGTAGCGAATTTCCGCTACTACATGGGGCGGGCCTCGCGGCTTTACCTTATGCCGAAGCTGACCTTCGGGCGCCAGAACGAGCCGCAGTACGAGGCCATGCACGCGGAGTTCGCCCTCCTTCCCGGTTTCAGCTGGGACACAAAGCGCCTGCGCGGGGAGTTCTCGGCGGGCCCCGCGCTGGAATACGAGCATACTATCCGGGGGCTGGGGCCGGTCACCAGCTACCCCGCCTTCGAGACGCAGCTGGAGCTGCGCGATCATTTGTTCGAATACTACGCCGGCGAGCCGCAGGCCGGGGGACAGCTTACTTTCAAATCGCAGTCGCGGATAGCGGGGCTGGAGTCCCGCATAACGGCGCACCTGCTGAGCCTGCAGGGGGAGCATATCTGGAACCTTGGCGGGTACAGCCCCCCGGCCCTGATCCTGGCTACGCGCTATCTAGTGCAGACCACGCTGGTAAAAAACTCGCTTTTGGCCGCGGGGGAGATCCCGCTGGGCATGCGGATCTTCATGGGCGGCGACTCCGACCTGCGTGGTGCGGAACTGAACAAAATCCCGGCCGACAGCGCGGGCCTTCTGACTACGGTCTACGACGGCGTAGAGCTGAGAATGGGCGACGTTTTTCCTCATGGTCTGCAGCCGCTTATCTTTCTCGACGCCGCGATGGCCGGCCGGAGTTCCGCGCACCTCGACCCGAACGTCTATTTTTCCCCGGGCTTCGGCCTTCGCTGGGCCTCGCCGATAGGCTCGCTCCGGGCCACGCTGGCGCGCGGCATGGTCTGGCGCCGGGACCCCGCCGCCGAGGTCCTCATGACCCCGCAGTGGCGGCTGTTCCTGAGCCTGGGGAAGGAGTTCTGATGCGCCTGTTCAGGAAACTCCTCCTCGTTTCCATCGCCTCGGCCGCCGCGCTGCTCGCCGCGCTTGCGCTGGCGGCGGTCACGCTTATCGCCAAGCCGCACTGGTTCCTTACGACCCGTACCGTAACCATCGCGGTTAAAAATTTCGGCGGCTCCTGGCACCCCCGCTGGAAAAACATGGATTTCGGCATCCGTTCGATCAGTTTTCCGGAAAAAGAGATCCGCCTCCGGGCCGGCGACCTCTGTTTCGAGAACGCGGCAGCCGGGGCGGAGGGCTGCCTGAAGAGCCTGGACGTCCGGCTGAGCGTGCGCCTTCATTTTTTCGGCGCGAAGCTGACCAGGGTCTCCAGGCTCATCGTCTCCGGCGACCACTTTAATCTGGACCTGAGCGGGCTTCGGCCCGGAGCTCCGCCGGTAAAGAGCGCGGGGCTGCCTACCGCTCTGCCTAACCTGATCCCGGCGGCCCTGCGGGGTCTCGCTTTGGAATTAGTGAGGGTGGACCTGCCGGCTAACAAGATCGTAAGCGCCGGCGGCTCGTTCAAGGGGGGCGTCGGCCTGAACCTGGGGTTGGAAGGGGACAGGCCGCTTGCGCTCAAGGTGGACGTTGCGCATAGCTCCGGGAGCTTTACCAGGCATTACAGCGGCGAGGCCACACTCGCTTCCGATCTTCTAAAGGGCCTGGGGTTCACTTACCTGGACGCGCGGGGACAGCTTAAATCGGAGGGAGTAAGCGCCCGGTTCCAGGCCCGTGTGGATGAAAAAGGCGCTGACGCCCTGGTCTTCAGCCTCAAAGCCGACGCGCGTATGCCGGGGCGGCGGATCGAGGCGGGCGTTGAAGGCTCTCAAAAAGGACAGGATTTCCGCCTGAACGGCTCGGCGGGGGTTTGGGAAACCACGGGGCCGGTCAAGAGCGTCCGGCTCAGGCAGTTCACCCTGGGGGCCCGCCTTAAGAAAAATTCCACTGAATGGGAAACTCTGAAACTGGACAGCGGCTTCGAGCTGGAACCGGAAACTTTCGGCGTCAGGGGAGCGGGGCGCAGCATGGCTAAAACCCTGGAGGGCAGGCTGTCGGTAAAAGCCCGCTCCACCCCCGGGCTTCTCGAGAGGGACCATTTCGACGCGGATGTGTCCCTGACGGTCAACCCGGTCAAGTTCTGGTATGAGTTTTATGGCAGTTTCGAAGGCAAGGTCTCCGGCCGCGCCAGCCAACTCCAGGCGCTGGATATCAGCCATAAGCTCGACTTCGGGCTTAAAGTGGACAGGTTCGAGGACCTGGTAGAGTACCTGGCGCATACTCCGTATTCGGTGCCGGCGCCCATCAACGTTTTCCGCGGGCCGCTCAGCGTCTCGCTCAAGGGGAGCGGCGATTCCCTTAATGACATCCAGGATTTCGACTACGCGCTGGTAAGCGGGCTGGCGGCGGGCCGGCAGGCTTTGAAATTCGAAGTGAAGGGGAAGGTCGCCGCGTCCAGGCTTTGGACCCCGGAGCGGTCCTTCAAGAACAAAACGGAGTTGGCGCTGCGCGAGGTTGCGCTTCAGCTCCCGCGCTTCGACCTCAAGGGGATGGCGACTTTCGCTCCGGACAGCCGCATCAAGACCGGGGCGGAGCTGAACAAGGCGGCGCAGGCCCGGGAGGAAGAGCGTAAGCGGCCCGCCGAAGGCACGGCTGCGGCTGTTCAGAGTGAAATACGCGTCAAGACATTGAGCCCCGCCATCTTGTACTCGAACCTGGCCAAGGACCCTGTCCCGGTAGGGCTTGATTTTATTTTAAAGATACCGCCGGGCGGCATGGTCGGGACCGTGGAGATAAAGCCGTTCCGCGTAGAGATCTTCCGCCGTCTTGCGTCTATCGACCATATAAAGTTCACCGGCCGCGCAGGTTCGCCCGTCATGGGCCTGGACGGCCTTATAGTTTATAAAGCCGCCGAGGCCAAGATCTTCATCCGGCTCCTTGGAACCGCCCAGAAGCCGCAGGTCAAGTTCGAAAGCGATCCGCCGATGAGCCAGGCCGACATCACGGCGATGCTGCTCTTCGGTAAATCCCCGGGCAAGCTGGACTCCGATCAGCAGGCGAGCGCGGCCAATACGCAGACCGCGGTGTCCAACAGCGCCTTCGGCCTGGCCTCGCTCTACCTGCTGGCTTCCACGCCCATCGATTACGTCGGGTATGACCCGGTCTCCAGGACCTACACGGTCAAGCTCCGGATCCCGGGCGGAGCGACGCTCCAGCTTGGCTCCGACGGGCAGAGCAAAGGCGTGCAGCTCCGGAAACGCATCGCTTCCAACCTGGCGATACAGACCGAGCTCACCAATACACAAACCCAGGGCAATGTCGTCACGACTCTTCTTGAATGGTACGGGCGGCGCTGAAGGACAGCGCGGGATAACCTAGAGGCCTCCGTATCTATACCCATCGCGAGAAGTATAATTCCGAATTTGTAAAGCAGCTGCGCAGATGTAAACTTTAACCAGGCGCCTTATCCAGATGCGGACAACTTACATGTAAGGCTAATTATAAAGGATATCCCAAATGATAAAAGAGCATAAAAGCAAAAAGGTCATCACCGTTGCGGAGGTCTTTGTGAATTATCCGCAGCAGAAAGAATGTATTACCGGCTCCGAGTATGCCTTCCGTATCGAAGCGGGAACTGCCGGCCGGGTGGAGATCTCGATCGATAACAAAGAGTGGCAGCCCTGCCGCCGGGCCGGAGGCTACTGGTGGTATGACTGGTCCGGTTATCTGCCGGGGAACCACGTGGCGACGGCCAGGTGCCAGACTCAGGACGATGGGCACAAGCCTACATCCGGAACAGTGCATTTCAGGGTTCAATTTTAACCAGGGCCGGGAAGGGGCGAAGACTGTTTAACATATCGCCCGCCTGAGAAGGCGTATATTAGCGCCGGCGGTCAAAGGTGTGGAAAGAGTATCGTCTTGACCGCGGGCGGCTGTTTACAGGGAATATAAGGAGATAGTATATGAACAGATACTGGTTAATTCTGGCGGCGCTCATTCCTCTTTCGGGGTGCGTAAGCGCCGAGAGATTCGGGGAGCAAAGATCCAAACTTGTTTCGGCCCGGCAGGAATTGGAAACGGCAAAGGTGAGCTTTTACGCCTCGGATAAAATGGCGAAGAACTATGCCGATGTGCTCAAGACCAGGAATGCCGCCTGCGCCGAGAATTTGTCTTCGGTCCAGAAATCGAATACGGACTTGCATGAAGCCCTTGAAACCAGGAAGGACGAGTTTTCCCTTAAAGTCTCGGGCCTTATAAAAGAAAAAGACGGGCTTTCGCAGAAACTTTCCGCTTCCGCGGAGGAAAATATCAGCATCCGCAGGATTAAGGATGAAGAGCTGGCAAAAGCCCTGGCGGAAAAGATGGCCCTTGCGGAAGCCGCGGAAAGAGAAGCGGCCCGGGTCAAAAGGAATTACGCGGACCTCGCTGACGGGCTCAAGGCCGAAATAGCCGCGGGGGCGGTAACTATTACGGAGCTCAGGGGCAGGCTTACCGTCAACATGGTGGACACGATTCTTTTCGAGTCGGGGATGGCTGAAGTGCGCTCCGGCGGAAAAAAGGTCCTGGACCAGATCGGGAGAGTCCTGGCAGGGATAACGGATAAGGATATACGGATAGAAGGACACACTGACAATGTCCCCATCGGAGGGGAGCTGAAGAACAAATATCCCTCTAACTGGGAACTTTCGGCGGCCCGCGCCACCGCGGTAGCCAGGTATCTTCAGAATAACACAAATATAGACCCCGCTTCCCTGATCGCGGCCGGCTTCGGGGAATATCGTCCTGTACTTCCCAATGACACTCCTGAGCACAAAGCCCTGAACCGCAGGATAGAAATAGCCCTGGTGGCAAAAGAATAAAAAACAGGAAGATCAGGACAAGCAAAATGTGCCGAGCCTGGAAAAGCGAAGGCCGGATAGAGGGAGAAAATATGTGCTTTTCAGCAGGCGCTAGTTTTACGGCGGGCGTGGTACTTACGGCTGTAGGTGCGGCAACGCTAAAAAAAGTCAATAAACCTTCGCAGGTCGTGTTCGCCAGTATTACGATATTCTTCGCTTTACAGCAATTCGCTGAAGGCGTTTTATGGCTGACCATGACCCATCCGGGATATTCAGGTCTGCAAACAATAACCACGCAAATATTTATCGTTATGGCGCAGGTTATCTGGCCCGCAATGATCCCTGTCTCCGTTTTGCTGCTGGAGGAAAATAAAACACGAAAAAAGATACTGGTCGCGCTGTTCCTTGCCGGTCTATACATCGCGTTGTCTAATCTGTACGGGCTGGTTCTTTACCCTGTACATGCGGACATCAGCAGCAGGCACCTGGTCTACCAGAACGACCTGCACGCCGGTTTCGGCAAAGCCGCCCTGGCGCTGTATTTCGCGGTGACCGTGATCCCCCTTTTGGTTTCCGGCATCAGAAGGATGTATGTTCTTGGCATTATAATGGGCTTGTCCTTTATGGTTTCAGCAGTGTTTTATATGAAATGCCTGACTTCCGTATGGTGCTTCTTCGCGGCGGTGATAAGCTTCGTGATCTATTTCATTGTAAGGGATTTAAGTCATGGGTCTGCTGATTGTAAATCTTTTACATCCCTTGGAGACTTCGCTTAAAACTTAACAAACACTCTGACAGGTCGCGCTAAAGCGGGAAAGACTATGAAAAAGGAGCTTGGAGGCGGGGCCGGGTATTACTGGAGCCTGCTTGTCCGGACCTTTAAGGCCTGGGACTCCGACCACGGGCCGCGGATGGGCGCCGCGCTGGCTTATTACGCGCTGTTTTCGCTTGCGCCTCTCCTGATCATCGCCCTCGCCGTCGCGGGGTCTTTTTTCGGGGATATGTCGGCGCAGGACGAGGTCTTCAGGCAGGTCCGGGCCCATGTCGGGACACAAGGCGCCCAGGCGGTAAGGGACCTTATGGGGTCCATGGCGTCCTTCAAGAGCGGATTTTTAGGCGCTCTCGCCAGCGCGGCGGTGCTTCTCTTTGCGGCTTCGGGGCTGGTAAGCGAGCTGCAGTCGGGGCTGAACGATATCTGGAGGGTGGAGCCCCCGCCCCGCCCCTGGCTGGCCCTTATCCGACGGCGCGTTATGGCGCTTGGCTTCGTGCTCGGCTCCGGCTTCCTGCTTTTGCTGGCTCTGGTCCTGAGCGCCGCGGTTTCCGTGGCGGGCAAGTATGTGAGCTCCTGGCTGCCGGTGCCTGAGGCCGCCATGTACGCTATGGATTTTGCCCTTGTTTTCGGCGTGACTACGCTGTTGTTCGCTATGGTCTATAAATACCTGCCCGATACGCGCATCGCCTGGCGGGACGTCTGGACCGGCGCGGGCGTCACGTCCATCCTGCTGACGCTGGGAAATCTGGTTATCGGCATCTACCTGGGGAAAAGCGACCTCACTACGGCTTTCGGCGCCGCGGGCTCGCTGATCCTGGTACTGGTCTGGGCTTTTTACTGCTCGCAGCTTTTGTACTTCGGCGCCGAGTTTACCCGCGTGCGCGCCCAGGAGCGGGGGCTGGCGGCAGGCCAGCGGCCCTGACCAAGCGGGCCGGAAGTCGCGGCCGCGACTTTCAGTTATATATAATTAAGTCACATATGCTTCTCGCGAATAAAAAAAACCGGGCCGGGCGGCGGCGCGTCTGATGAGGATAAAACAGGTTTTTGCCTGGTTTTCTTTCATGGCCTTGTCGTGCTGGGTGGTAATGGCCATTTCCTATTCCAACTTCCCGTACGGAGCGCGTATAGCGGCGGCCGCGGTCTTCGGGATACTGGCGCTATGCAGCGTTTTTATCCCGCGTGCGGGCAGAACTAAAATAATCCGCTTCTCCTCCTTATTCCTCATATCGATGGCATTCTGGCTGGCCCTGCCCCCGAGCAATGAGCGGGACTGGGCGCCGGATGTGGCGAAGCTCGCCTACGCCGAAGTCGCCGGCAGCACCGTTACCCTGCATAATATCCGGGATTGCGATTACCGGAGCGAAACGGATTATACCGTCCGGCACTATGACCGGACCTTCGATCTCGGCTCCCTGCGCAGCCTGGACCTTTATTTCGTCGACTGGGGGCTGCCGCATATCGCGCATACGATGCTCAGCTTCGGGTTCGGGGGGGGCAAATACGTCTGCTTTTCCATAGAGACGCGGAAAAAGAAAGGCGAGGAGTATTCCTCGGTCAGGGGCTTTTTTAAGCAGTATGAGCTGATCTATGTGGTGGCCGATGAGCGGGACGTGGTCAGGCTTCGCGCAAATTACCGCAAGGGGGAAAATGTTTACCTCTACCGCCTGGACGCGACCCCCGATTTTATCCGGAAGGTCTTCCTGGACTATCTGCAAAGCGTCAATAGCCTGAAGGACAGGCCCCAATGGTATAACGCCCTGACGGCGAACTGCACTACTGATATCTGGAAACATATCGCCCCCTATTATCCGAAGGCGAAGTTCGACTGGCGCATCCTCGCCAGCGGCCATGTCGATGAGATGGCTTACGAGCTAGGCGTGCTTGACCAGTCCCTTCCTTTCCCGGAACTCAAGCGCCGCAGCCTGATCAACGAGCGCAGCAAAGCCGCCGGAGCGGACCAGGCCTATTCGGAAACGATAAGGCGCGGGCTGCCCGGCTTTAAATAGATCAGTAAGAAAATGAGAGCCCGGCGAAACCCCGGCGCCCGAACCGGTCGAAGCGCAGCAGGGTTTCCCCGTAGCCGTACCAGTACTGCAGATAGATCGCGAAATTCATCTCCGGCAGCTGCTGCCTGAATCCGAATTCGTAAGATCTTTTCCCGCTGTCGCGGAAAATAGGCGTTTTGATATCCAGCTGATGGTTCTTCAGGCTGCCGCCCCAGAGAAAGTTCCTTACGCTTAGCCCTACCTCGCCTCGCCCCATGTAGTCCAGGAATTTGGCCCCGCTGCCTATAGACTTAAGGTAGGCGTCCTGGTCGGAATACCCCGAGGGCTGCCAGAGCTTAACGTAAAAAAGCGCCTTGTCCGAGAGGAAGGAATTGGGTATTTCCAGTTTTTTCCGGGATTCCACTCCCAGCTTTACCATTATATACTGCCTGTTCCAGCTTCTGGACCTGGCGGCGTCGAGGCCGTTGGATTCGTGTTCGATAGGGCAGATGATTATATTGCGCAGCCGGAGCCGGCCCGCTATTTTGACTTTGACCGGGTAATCCAGGAAAAATTCCGGGTTGTAGTTGGTTTCTTCGAAGGGCCGCGAGGACCGGCCTTCGTTCCAGAGGGACTTCTGAGTATAGCCGATATAGGCCGGGAACAAATTATATTTAAGGACGTACAGGTTCGGCTCCAGCAGCCGGAACTTCATGCTTATCTGGAACTTGACCTGCGCGTGGTTATTGCCGGGCCACTGGTCGATGGAAAAATAATTCACCTTGTGCGCGGAAACGGGCCTGTCCGTTTTCTTTCCGAAATAAGCGCTTTGCGGGAATGCCTGCTGCTCGCTGGTGGGCAGGGTGTTTTCTGGATTATTCACGTCCTGCGGGGCTGCCGCCGTGGAGGCCTCGACTAAAAAAGCGCCCGCTTCGCAGTAACCGGAGAAGAACAGCGCGGAGATAAAACAGATAGTTGTTATTTTCATGGCGCCTTTCCGGGGCATTCCCCGGACTTCTCCATATAGTACTCTTTGGGAAATTTGAACGCTATGAGGAGTTATACGCTCCGCGCTAGGTAGTATTCACGGGGATCCGCGATTTTAGGTCTTACCGTTATTCAGCTTTTTCCGTAATATTACCTATCAAGCGGGGCATAATTACGAATAGATATAAAATTTGTGGAGGGGTATACTTTAAGCATATATGAAAACCAATAATTACAGCGGGAAAGTGAAAGGATGCATAGCGGCGGCGGCTTTGCTTCTGGGCCTGCAGCCAGCCGCGTTCGCGGAGACGGCGGAGGCAAAAAAAGCGCTCTCGGTCGGGCCCCGGGCAAGTTACTGCACGCCGAAGGACGCGGATTCCGGACAGTGGGCCCCGGGAGTTCAAGCCAGGGTTCATTTAACCCCGGACCTTGGCCTGGAAGCGTCCATCGATTATCTGAAGAACGATTTCGGTCCGCTCACCACTGTCAAGACCATCCCCCTGCAGGGGAGTTTACTGGCTTATATCAATCCCGGTGAAATCGTGAAACCGTTCGTGCTCGGAGGCGTCGGTTGGTATTATACGATGGTGGACGGGCCGTTCGGTTACAGTAACAGCGCCTCACGGTTTGGACTGCATGCCGGATTAGGCCTGGAAATAATTATGAATAAATCACTATTCCTGAGCGGAACCTACCGGCATGTCTGGCTGAAAGACGTGGCTTCGAAGGACGCCAGCTCGCTGAGCAGAACCTATAATGACAGCGGGTCTATGATCACGTTCGCGCTGAATTTCGTGTTTTAATCGCCCGGACCGGGCAGCTATACAAGGAGGAAGAAATATGAACATAAAGACTGTTATAACAGGCGGGAGAAGCGGTATCCTGGCTGCGCTGATACTGAGCACCACCATGACATGCATGTTATCTGGCAACGGTTGGGCCATGCTGGCTCCCGCGCAAAGCGCGCCCTCGGCCGAGGGCCAGGCCTACGACCGGGCTGGCGACGTGAAGGCGGTGCAGACGGCGCTGGAGTCGAAGATAGTCCGCGACCGGCTGCAGTCGCTTGGGCTGAACGAGAAGGAAATAGAATCCAGGCTCGGAAAGCTCTCGGACCACCAGGTGCACCAGCTGGCCAAGGACGTAAATACGCTCAGCCCGGGCGGAGGTGTTTTGGAACTTGTGGTCCTGGTGCTGCTGATAATACTGCTCGTACGCGCGTTATGACCTGCGGCGGGACGCCTGAGAGCCGGGCGCCGAAAGGCCTGCGCGGCGGCTTTCAGAAAGCCGCTCTGCCGGTCCTTGCGGCCTGCCTGCTTTCCGGCTGCTCGCTGAACAGGGTCTCGCTAGATCCGCAGAAAGCTGCCGGGGAGAAGCAGGTCTCGCTAAGCGTTCCGTTCTTCCCGGATAACACCGACCAGTGCGGGCCGTCCGCCCTGGCGAGCGTCCTGGAATATTGGGGCAAGCCGGAGGCGCCGGAGCGCCTGCGGACCGAGATCTACCGGGCCCGGCTGAAAGGATCGCTGACCGTCGACCTGCTGCTGGCGGCCGAGAGCCGCGGCCTCTCCGCCGAGATGGTGGAGGGCGGCCTTCCCCGGGTCAGGGCGGAACTGGACGCGGGGCGGCCCCTGATCGCCTTCGTCAACGCCGGCTTCAGTTTCTACCCCGTCGGCCATTACCTGGTCATCACCGGGTACGACGACAGGCGCCGGTGCATCCTGGCCCACTCGGGCATGAAGCGCGACCAGCGGATACCTTACAGGAAGTTTGAAAAGCAATGGAAACAGAACGGACAATGGGCCTTACTGATACAGCCTCCACAACTGTAACGGGAGGCCTCGCCGTAAGGGCGCTCGCGCTTGCGCTGGCGTGCCTGTTGGCCGGCTGCGCCGGGCTGCCGCGGCCGGCCGCCTACCGCGACGCCCTGTCGCCGGAGGAACATGCGCGCCTGGGAACCGCGTATGAGGCGCAAGGCCTGCGGCAGGAAGCCTTGAAACAGTATCAGGCGGCCGTCCGCGGCGGCCCGAAGTGCGCCGAGTGCTGGCTGGCCCTGGGCAATTACGAATTCACGGACGGGCGCTTCGGGGAGGCCGGGGCCGCTTTCCGCAAGGCGCTGAAAGCCGCTCCCCAACATTCCGGCGCCGCCAACAACCTGGCCATGACGCTGCTGGCGGACAATGGCAGCCTGACTGAAGCGGAGGCGCTCGGGCTGCAGGCGCTCCAGAACGCCGGCGCGCTGCGGCCGTACGTGCTGGATACGCTGGCCAACATTTTTCTCCGGCAGGGCCGCTGCGCCGAAGCCGCGGCGGCTATAGACAAGGCTGAAGCCGGGACACCCGCTGACAATGGCCCCGTGCGCGGCCAGCTCCTGGAAACGCGCAATAATATCGCCTCAAACCAGGCTAAACAATCATGTGATTCAGACCGGGGAAGCGGGATGACGGCGTCTCCGCCGGCAGGCGGCGAGCCTGCGGCCGCGTCCCGGGAGAGCGAATGAGCGTTACCTCCCACTATACCGGGTGCTATGTCCTTGACCGCCATTTTTCTTCAGCCATGAATTTCCGCTGGCTGGTAGTCGGCTCCGCTTTTCCTGACGCGTTAGTTTTTGACCGTGTTTTCATGTACGCCATCGATATGAAAAAGCACCGTGATTATTTTTCGGCTGGTTCCCCGCTGACTCAGATCGCGGAAAAGAAAATGTCTGCCGACGATCCGGCCTTCCATAATATTACCTGGCAGGCCGGGCAGAACTCATTATGGAGGTGGTATCCGCGAAAAAATATACTAATATTCACAGAGAGAGCGGTAAATAAATGTCTATGACAATACCTGCCGATACTGCCGTGCTGAATGACTGGCATAAAAAAAATATAGAAGAAGTTTTAAAGGAGCTCGGTTCGGGCCAGGCCGGCCTCGGCGCCGGCGAGGCCGCGCTACGCCTTGAGAAATACGGCCCCAACTCCCTTAAAGAAAAATCGAAGCGCGGCGCGCTGGCCATGCTCTTCGGCCAGTTCAAGGATTTCATGATAGTTGTGCTGATCGCTGCGGCCGCTATTTCAGGGGCCATCGGCGAATTGGTAGACGCCGGCGTGATAGCCGCCATAGTCGTGCTTAACGCCATAATGGGTTTCGCGCAGGAGTACCGCGCCCAGAAGGCCATGGAGGCCTTAAAAAAGATGGCCGCGCCCAATGCTTCGGTAATACGGGCCGGCAAGGCCGAAACCGTGCCCGCCAGCGCGCTTGTTCCCGGAGATATAGTGGTTCTCGAGGCCGGCAGCATCGTCCCGGCGGACCTGCGCCTCGTAGAGGCCGCCTCGCTTAAAATAGAAGAAGCCGCGCTTACCGGCGAATCCCTCTCTGTTGAAAAAAGTATACCGGCCATGGCCGGCGAGGACCTGCAGACAGGCGACAGGCTTAATATGGCCTATAGCGGCACCGCCGTTTCTTACGGCAGGGGCAAAGGCGTGGTTACCGCCACCGGCATGGCCACCGAACTGGGCAAAATAGCCGGGATGCTGCAGGACGAGGAAGAGGTGGAGACCCCGCTGCAGAAGCGGCTTACGGTCTTCGGGAAGAAGCTGGCCTGGGCGGTGCTGGCCATCTGCGCCGCGGTGTTCGGCTTCGGCCTGCTCCGCGGCGAGCCGGCCGCGCTGATGTTCCTGACGGCGGTGTCGCTGGCGGTGGCCGCCATCCCGGAGGCGCTGCCCGCGGTGATGAGTATCGCGCTGGCCCTCGGCGCGGGGAAACTGGTCAAACAGAACGCTCTTATCAGGAAGCTCCTTGCCGTGGAAACGCTTGGCTCCGTAACCTATATCTGCTCCGACAAGACCGGCACGCTTACGCAGAACAGGATGACGGTGGAGGAGATTTACGTGGACGGGACGCTGGTGAAGGCCGGGGAAGTCCCGCCGCAGCCAGGGATCTACGCGCGGCTGCTTACGGGCTTCGCCCTTAACAATGATTCGCTCCGGAAAGACGGGGGCTGGGCCGGCGACCCGACCGAGACCGCTCTCTGCGCGCTTGCGGCCGCCGGCGGCTTCGACAAGCTGAAGCTCGACGCTGAACGCCCGCGCTCGGCCGAGCTGCCTTTCGATTCCGAGCGCAAGCGCATGACCACTTTCCACTCCGGGCAGCTGGCCGGCTGGGAGGGCGGCGCGTATTTCTCCGTCACAAAAGGCGCGGCGGAAGGGCTGCTGGAAAAGTCCGCGAACATAATGTATTCCTCGGGTATCGGCCCGGACGGCAAGGAGAAAATACAGGCTGCGGCCGAGGAGATGGCCTCCCGGGGCCTGCGCGTGCTAGGTCTGGCCGCCCGGCAGTGGGCTGCCCTGCCCGGGGCGCCGACGCCGGCTGAGGCGGAGAAAGACCTGGTCTTTATCGGCCTGGCGGGCATAGCCGACCCTCCCAGGGAAGAGGCCAAAGCCGCCGTGGCGGAATGCCGCGGGGCTGGCATCGTAACGGTCATGATAACCGGCGACCACCCGGTCACGGCGCGCAATATAGCCGAGCGCCTGGGCATAGTAAAGCCGGGCGACGCGGAAGCCATGCTGACCGGCGCGGAACTCGGGAAGCTCTCGCCTGAGGCTTTCGCGCTGAGAGTCGAAGGGATAAGGGTTTACGCCCGCGTGGCCCCGGAGCAGAAGCTGCGCATCGTCAAGGCGCTGCAGGCCCGCGGCCAGTTCGCCGCCATGACCGGCGACGGGGTGAACGACGCCCCGGCGCTTAAGCGGGCCGATATCGGCATCGCTATGGGGATAACCGGCACGGACGTTTCGAAGGAAGCGGCCCACATGATCCTGCTCGACGACAACTTCGCCACGATAGTAAAAGCCGTGGGAGAGGGGCGCAGGATCTTCGACAATATAAGGCGCTTCGTGCGCTACGTGCTTACCTGCAATTCTGGCGAGATCTGGACTATTTTCCTAGCTCCTTTCCTGGGGCTGCCGATACCGCTGCTGCCCATACAGATCCTTTGGATAAACCTGGTCACGGACGGCCTGCCGGGGCTGGCGCTGACCGCGGAGGCCGCCGAACCGGACATAATGAAGAACCCGCCGCGCAGCCCCGGCGAAAGCCTGCTCGCGGGCGGGCTGGGCGTGCATGTCATCTGGGTGGGGCTGCTGCTCGGCCTGCTTTGCCTCTGCACGCAGGCCTGGGCCATGAAAACCGGCGCGCACTGGCAGACTATCGTGTTCACTGTGCTGTGCCTCAGCCAGCTCGGCCACGCGCTGGCCATACGTTCGGAGAAGCGGTCGCTTTTCCGGATGGGACTCCTGTCCAATAAACCGCTGCTTTATTCCGTCCTGCTGACCGTCGCGCTGCAGCTTGCTGTAATTTATCTGCCGTGGTGCAATAAGATCTTCCGGACCGCGCCGCTGCCGCCGCGCGAGCTGGTCATCGCTTTCCTGCTGTCTTCCATAGTGTTCCTGGCGGTGGAGGTCGAAAAGCTGATAAGAAGGCGCAGGTTCCCTTCTGTTCCCGCCGTGTAAAGTAAATACCGCCGACGATGGGCAGCAGTCCTGATTTTCCGTAATACTACCTAGCGTACAGGGCATTACTCCTAATAGAACCCGGAGCGGTCATGGGGCTATACTAACCCTATGGCGACCTATGGCGGGGAAAAAACAAGAACAACTCCTGATTTGAGCCGCTGGCTCGCCGCGGCGGCTTTGCTGACCGGCTCCCTGGTCTACGCCGAGGTGCTGATAAGTTCCCAATATTCCCTTTCCGCTCCCGTGATGGCCGGCGGCGGCGCAAACACTGTTTCTGCTAACTACAGGATCCAGACCGGGATCCTCGGGCAGGCCGTGGCCGGCGGCGCGCAAAGCCTCAATTACAATAATTCAGGCGGTTTCGTGGTCCCGACTCTCGCCCT
Source organism: Elusimicrobiales bacterium (assembly GCA_028713125.1). Classification (GTDB taxonomy): domain Bacteria; phylum Elusimicrobiota; class Elusimicrobia; order Elusimicrobiales; family UBA9959; genus UBA9959. The sequence continues at coordinate 121,433 of JAQTOU010000003.1, forward strand.
CCCGGCCGCCGATCTGCACGACGCCTACGTGTATCCGAATCCCTTCAAACCTAACAGCCCCGGCAGGTTCCAGGCCGCGGAGATAACCTTCGGGCACCTGCCGGCCGATGCGACTATCAGCGTCTTCGCGATAACCGGGAGACAGGTAGCGAAGCTTCACAAGACCGACACTACGGTCGATTTCTACAAATGGAACGTTACGAACAGCGAAGGGCAGAAGCTGGCCAGCGGCGTTTACATATATTTTATGACGGCGCCGGGCGGCGGCAAGGCCAGGGGTAAATTCGCGGTGATAAGATAATGGCTATTAAAAAGACCATGAAAGCGGCGGCTTTGGCGGCTTTGGGGCTGCTGGGAGGCGCCAATTATGCTTTTGCCGGTGGCGGGCAGGGCACGAGCGCGTTCCAGTTCCTCCAGTTGGGCGTGGGCGCGCGGCCGGCGGCGATGGGCGAGACTTTCGCCGGCGTGGCGGACGATGTGAATTCTATTTACTGGAACCCGGCGGGCCTGGCCGGGCTGGAGCGCCGCGAAGCGACCTTGTCGCACGCTCTTTGGCTTGAAGGCATCACCTATTCCAACGGCGCCTGCGCCCTGCCACTGCGGAAGGGGACCATAGGCGTTGCGTTCAATGTCCTGAATACGGGAGACATCCAGAAAGTCGATAATACGGGGCTGCGGCTCGCCGAGAACTTTAACCAGGTGGACGCTATGGGGATTTTTTCTTATGCCCGCAAGCGGGGCGCGCTGGCGCTGGGCGCTAATCTTAAATATATTTCCTCCCGCATAGAAGAGGAGACCGCGCATTCGTACGCCGCCGACCTCGGGGCGCTCTACAGCGGCTTCAGGCCCTGGGGGAAAAAACTCAGTTTAGGCCTATCCGTGCAGAATATGGGTACAAAGGCCGAATATGTCTCTGAAAAATTTTCCCTGCCGGTCGTGATCCGCGCGGGTGGGTCCCTGCAGCTGTTTAAAAGCCTGCTGATCGCCTCCGACCTTAATTATATGGAGGGGAATGTTAATTTACATTCCGGAGCCGAATACACGCGCGCCTTTGGAACTGTGGTGCTGGCGGCGCGGGCCGGTTTCAAAGACGACACCATAAAAGAGCTGGGCGCGCTCTCCGGGCTGACCGCCGGCCTGGGCGTAAAATGGGGCGGCTACCAGCTGGACTACGCCTGGAATTCTTTTACCGACCTGGGAATAACCCAGCGGATCTCTCTCGGCATCAAATTCGGCGGTATTAAAATAGGCGGAACCAGTCTATGAAAAATATAAAAAACCTTAAAACTCTCAACAATGCATTGTTAGTACTGTTCATAGCTTTAACAGCCGCGGCCGCTCCTGCGCTCGGGGCCGTTCCTGAATTGATAAATTTCCAGGGAAAGCTTACGAACTCGGCCGGGAATCCGGTTACCGCGGCGGTCCTCATGGTTTTCAGGCTTTATACCGGCCCCGGCGCCGCCACGCCGGTCTGGACGGAAAGCCAGGATGTGACCCCTGACGCTTACGGGATTTACAGCGTGCTATTGGGCTCGGCAGCGCCTTTCAATGCTTTCAGCATAAGTTTCTCCACCGCTTACTGGCTGGGCGTGTCGGTCGGGACAGACGGGGAGATGCTGCCCCGCTACAGGCTGGTTTCCTCCGCGTATTCTTTATATTCCCTGAACAGCGCCACCGCGGCCTGGGCCGGCGGCGTAGATTGGCCTTCAATAACCAACAAGCCGAACCTTACTATCCAGGGGAACGCCTTCAATGATATTAATGAGCTTGTACGCCTGGACGCCTTCCAGAGATTGCCGGCGGTCGACGGCTCGCTGCTGACCGGCATAGCCACGGCTTTCCTTGCGGACGGCTCCGTCACTACGGTGAAGCTGGCCAACAACGCGGTGACCGACGCGAAAGTATCGCTCTCGACCGCGGCTATCTCTTTGGGAAAATTCGACGATGAGCGCGTGGCGATAAGTACGCGGGCCGTTTCGGGCGGCATTCATAATATCGCGGGCAGATTCGTGCAGCTCGGCTCCGACGGTTTTCTTCCTTCCTTGAACGGTTCCAATCTTTTAAATCTTACGAAGGCCCAGGTGGGCCTGGGCAGCGCGGATAATACCTCCGACGCCGCCAAGCCCGTGTCCACGGCGCAGCAGACGGCGCTGGACCTTAAAGCCAGCCTCTCCGGCGCTATATTCACCGGCGCTATCAGCGCCACGAACCTGTCCGGGAGCAATTCCGGCGACGAGACCGCCGTTTCCATAAAGAGCGCGCTGGGTTCCGCCACCTCGCTGGCGGACGGTTACCTTACTTCAGTAGACTGGATCGCTTTCAACGCAAAACTGGCTTCGAACGGGAACGGCTCCGGCCTCACAGGTCTTACAAAGACGCAGGTGGGCCTGGGCAACGTTACCAATACCTCGGACGCGGCTAAACCCGTGTCCACGGCGCAGCAGACGGCGCTGGACCTGAAAGCCGACCTTACCGGGGCGGCCTTCAGCGGGGTAATTTCCGCCGTGAACCTGTCAGGGACCAATACCGGTGACGAAAATGCCGGTTCGATAAAGACTAAATTGGGCGCGGCCACCTCCCTGGCTGACGGCTACCTAAGTTCCGCGGACTGGGCCGTGTTCAACGGCAAACTTGCGGTTAACGGAAATGGTTCGACCCTGACCGGCCTTACGAAGACGCAGGTGGGCCTGGGCAATGTTTCAAATACTTCCGACGCGGCCAAGCCTGTGTCCACGGCGCAGCAGACGGCGCTGGACCTGAAGGCTGACCTGACCGGGGCGGTGTTCAGCGGCGCGATCAGCGCCACTAACCTGTCCGGGACCAATACCGGGGACGAGAACGCCGGTTCGATAAAGACCAAACTGGGCGCGGCCACCTCGCTGGCGGACGGCTATCTGACTTCAGTTGATTGGGCGGCGTTCAACGGCAAACTGGCTGCTAACGGGAATGGTTCCAGCCTCACCGGCCTTACGAAGACGCAGGTGGGCCTGGGCAACGTTACAAACACTTCCGACGCTGCCAAGCCCGTGTCCACGGCCCAGCAGACGGCGCTGGACCTTAAAGCTGACCTCGCCGGCGCGACCTTCGGCGGCGCGATATCAGCCACAAATCTTTCCGGGACCAATACCGGAGACGAAACCGGCGCCTCGGTGAAGAGCAAACTGGGCGCGGCCACCTCGCTGTCGGACGGCTACCTGACTTCCGTGGATTGGGCGGCGTTCAGCGGCAAGCTGTCGGCCAACGGGAACGGCTCGAGCCTCACCGGCCTTACGAAGGCGCAGGTGGGCCTGGGCAGCGCGGATAATACCTCGGACGCCGCCAAACCGGTCTCCACGGCGCAGCAGACGGCCCTTAACCTGAAGTCCAACCTGGATTCACCGGCTTTCACCGGCACTGTTACCGGAATTACGAGCGCGATGGTTGGCCTGGGAAGCGTGAACAATACGGCGGACGCGCTGAAACCGGTCTCGTCCGCCCAGCAGTCGGCGCTGGACTTGAAGGCGAACCTCACAGGCGCGGCATTTACCGGCGCTATCACGGCCCCCAACTTATCCGGGAGCAATACCGGCGACCAGGTCTCGGTAACGGGCAATGCCGGGACCGTGACCAACGGCGTTTATACCACGGGGTCATACGCCAACCCGGCATGGATAACCAGCCTGGCGGCCAATAAGATAGACCTGTCCACGGTGACGGCGGCGATAACGTCCCTGCAGCTCGCCCTTTCTACCGCGGTCTATACTGTCGGGAACCAAACTATAGGCGGGATAAAAACTTTCTCAAGCGCCATCGCCGGCGATATCAGCGGCAACGCGGCCACGGTGACGACTAACGCGAACCTTACCGGCGTAGTGACAAGCGTCGGCAACGCTACCTCCATCGGCGCCGGCGCTATCGGCAACGCCATGCTGGCGAACGGGGCGGTCGCGAACCTGTCCGGCACAAATACCGGTGACCAGACCACAATAAGCGGCAATGCCGGAACCGTGACCAACGGCGTTTATACTACGGGGAACCAGACCATAGGCGGGATAAAAACATTCTCGAGCACCATAGCCGGAGATATCAGCGGCAATGCCGCCACGGCGACCAGCGCTGTGAGCGCCGGGAGAGCCGCGAATATAGCCGGCGGTTCTATCGGCCAGCTCCCGTACCAGACAGGTGCTGATGCTACGGGTCTGCTTGCAGCCGGCACGCCGGGACAGGTACTGCAGAGCAATGGCGCGGCGGCGCCGAACTGGATAACTCCCTCCGGCGGTGATGTCTTTAAGGCCGGAACCCAGACTTTCACCGGGCAGAACACCTTTACCTCGACCATTACCGCCAAGGGCTACGCGAACGCGGCCCAGACCGTGGTAATTACGAATCAGACCTCTTTCGCGGCCGACGGCTCGGGAGTGGTATTGCTGACCTTCTCCGGGACCGCTAACGTCGCTACCGTCACCGGCTGCGCCTCGGGAGCCGTGGGGCAAGGCCAGATCGTAACTTTTGTGGAAGCGGCCTGGACCGTCGGCGGCGTGAGCTTCGTCGACACCCTGCGCGCCAGCGCCGCGGACGATACGATGCTCCTGAACGGCGTGGCTGGCATCTGGACGCCCATCGCCGACACCACTTCGATAGGCTCGGCCATCACCCTTATGTGCACCACGATCAATACGGCTACGCCGCCGCTGATCACCGCGGTGAAGCTCTGGATCGAGATCGGGCGTTCGAAAACTTCGGATTAGCGTAAGCGCAAAAAAACAGGGAGTCCGTCGTTAAATCTGTCCGGGAGTTCCGTAGTACTACGGAGCTGTCTAAGCAGAATTCCTAATAGATACTTAAACGGCCAAGGGCTATACTTAGATATCAAGCCAAATTGGCGGAACAGCAAAGAGGTATAAAAAAATGAGATTAATCAAATCGATAGTCCAGATGGGCCGGCTGCTCATGGCACTGACCCTGGTAGCCGGACCCACCGGCCCCGCTTTCGCGGGTCTCGCCGGCGCGCCGTCTTCCCTTAATAAGGAAGAAGCCGCAACGCTGACGGGCGGCGCTGAGAAAACTCAGAGCCTCCAGCCCCGCAGTGCGGGAAACTCAAAACTTCCGATGTATTTCGAGGCTAACCATGGCCAGACCGACGCTTCGGTAAAGTTCTTTACCCGCGCGGCCGGCTATAACCTCTACCTGACCGGGACCGAATCGGTCACGGTGATGCCCAAGGCCGCGGAGGTCAAGGGCCAGGAACCTGTGGTGGTGCGCATGACGCTGAAAGGCGGCAACGCCAAGCCGGCCGTCCAGGGCGTGGGCCTGCTGCCCGGCCGCACAAGCTATTTTTTCGGGAACGACAAGAAAAAATGGCAGGTCGGAGCGGAGCAATATTCCAGGGTGAAGTTCAACCAGGTCTATCCCGGCATCGACATGGTCTATCGCTTCTCCAAAGGCAACGCGGAATACGATTTCGTGGTGGCGCCCGGGGCTAATCCCTCGCGCATCATCCTTGGTTTCGAAGGCGCGAAGAGCCTCAGGCTGGACCCCAAAGGCAACCTGGTCCTTGGCGTCGAGGGCGGCGAGCTTACTTACAAGGCCCCCGAACTTTACCAGAAGCTGGGCAGCAAACAGGTTCCCGTGAAAGGGCGCTTCGTGCTCGCTTCCAACAATAACGTGCGGTTCGAAGTAGGGAACTATATAAAGAGCAAGGAACTGGTGATCGACCCCCAGCTGTCCTATTCTACTTACCTCGGCGGCAGCGTCGAAGACAAAATTAACGCGATCGCCGTGGACGGGACGAAGCAGGCCTATGTGACCGGCTATTCCCGCTCCGCGATGACCGGCTCCGGCGGCTTCCCCTCCACTACCCCGGCCGGCAGCCATACGCTCGCTGTGCAGGGTCCCGCCGAGAACGGCGGTTCGGACGTGTTCGTGGCGAAACTCAGCGCCGACGGGTCTTCCCTTTTATGGGTGGCCTGGCTGGGCGGCGGTCTCGACGAACAGGCTTACAGCATCGCTTTGGATAAATCAAGCGTCAGCACGCCCAAGGTTTTCATCACCGGCGTAACGGCTTCGGCCGGCGGTACCTCCTACCCCGTAGCCGGTCCCGCGAACGTGCTTAAAGATTGCGCCGTTAACCCGGGACTCTGGGCTTTCGTGACCGAGCTGCAGCAGCCCGCGAACATCCCCGCCCTGGTCTACTCCGGCTGCTGGGGCGGAGCGAGCGCTCTCTCAACAGTAGGCAATTCCATCGCCGTCGACTCTCTCGGCGCGGCTTATATAACAGGAACTACTTTCCAGACGGATTTCCCTGTCAGCCTGGGCATCCCGTTCCCTCACAACACGATGGGCGCCGCTTCGCAGGCGGCCTTCGTAACCAAGATCGCCCCTGCGGGCGCGGCCATAGGCTATTCCATGTTCATGGGGCCGCAGGACGTTATAACCAACGGCAACGCTATCACGGTGGACGCCGGTTTCCAGGCCTGGGTAGGCGGCATGACGACTTCAAGCATGCTTCCCTCGGTGCTCGGCCACTTCTCCAGCTCGAAGATAGGAACGACGAACGCTTTCGTCGCTAAGATCAACGCGGCCGGCACGGGCCTGCTCTACGCTACCTATATCAACGGCAACTCGGATCAGGCGGCTACCGCCATCGCCCTGAACAATGGCGGCGCGGCGCCTTACCATGTGTTCGTGGCCGGCTGGACTCTGTCCTCTACCGGCTTTCCCTCCACCGCTTATTACAACCTGCCGGTTTCAGTGCGCCCCATAGTTTATCAGAAGGACCTGGTAGGCGCCGACGATCCTTTCATCCTGAGGCTGAACCCCGCTGAGCCGAACCCGGTCCCCGGCGCGGACAACCCCCTTGAAATGCAGTACGCGACCCACCTGGGCGCTACCGGCGCGGACCGCGCTTACTCTCTCGCGCTCGACGACCTCGACGACGCCTATATCGCCGGCTGGACGCTTTCGTCCGACTGGACGCTTGCGGCCGACCCCGTGACCCCCGGCGCCAACGGCATCAACGTTACCGGCGCGACTACGCAGAACACCTCCGGAGGCCAGGACGCCTTCGTGGCGGCTATCGGTCCTACCGGGCAGTACCAGCCTTTCTTCACTTATCTCGGCGCGACCCCTCCCGGCCAGGCCGCGACCGGCATCGCTGTCGACTCGGCCCATAATATTTACGTGGCGGGCTACACGCCGTCGGCCATCTTTCCTCTAGTGACCGGCTCGCTGATGGACGGCTCGACGCCGGCCAAGGCGATAAACCGCAGCGGAACCGCGGGCGCCTTCGACGGCTTCGTCACGAAGATCGCCCCCGTGCTCACGTTCGGCGCGCCGCTGCCTCCTCCCGGAGTAGTCTGCACTATCACCGGCGTCAATCCCAGTTCCGGCTACCTTATAGGCGGCGACACCGTCACTATCACCGGCACCGGTTTCGACATCTCCCGCAGCACCGTGGAATTCGACGGAATAATTTCCTCGAGCTTCACCGTCTACGCTTCCTCTACCGTGATCGCGGCGGTCACCTCCAGCCATACCCTGGCCGGGGTGGTCCCGCTAACCGTGACGACGCCTAACGGAACCTGCTCGGCGAACTTCGCCTACGTCGTGCCCGTGGCTACCTGCACGATAACCAGCATCAGCCCGGTCTCGGGATTCACCGTCGGGGGAACTACCGTCACCATCATCGGCACGGGTTTCTTTGGTCTCAATGTCTCGACCAACGTTACTTTCGGAGGAGTGGACGCCGTCAGCTATACGGTCAACGCTTCTTCCACGATGGTTTCGGCGGTCTCGCCCAGGCGTCCTCTTATAGGAACGCTTACCCCGGGCTCGGTCCTCCTTACGCTGAATACCAGCAGCGGCACGTGCACCGCGGTCTACGACTACGTCAACGCTCCGCCGTCCGTCTGCACCATCAGCAATATCACCCCCGGTTTCGGGTTTACCCCCGGGGGCAATGTGGTAACGGTCACCGGCACGGGCTTCTACGGCTTCTCCGGCCCCGGCGGCGTGACTTTCGACGGGGTGAACGCTTCTGCCTACACGGCGAACGTTTCCTCCACCGTGATCACCGCGACGGTGCCCAGGCACCCCCTGGTGGGCGCCCTGATGCCGGGAGTAGTGCCCTTCAGGGTCACCACCGGGAACGGAACCTGCTCGGCCTCCTATACCTATGTGCTGGCTCCCGCGGCCGCCAACGGCGTCTGCGGCGGGGAGGACTACTTCTTCCCCTCGCCGGCTACCGGCGATACGGCCAACTTCGCCTACTGCATGGCCCTCCCCGGGACGGTCAGGATCACTGTCTATAACGCTATCGGCGACCTGGTGGCGAAAATAGAGGACTCAAGGGCGGCCGGCGGACAGTTCTCGACGCTGAACACGGGCAGGCTGGCGACCGGGGTTTACCTCTACCGCCTTGAAAAAGACTACGGCGCCGGCAATTCCGCCGCCTCGAAAGTAAAGAAATTCGTAGTGCAGCATTAACGGAGGATTTCATGAAAATATCATCTATAGGATTAGGGTTTATCTCGGCCGCCATACTGTGCGGCCAGGCCTCGGCGGGTGAAACCGATTACGCCGCGGGCACCCGCGCCCTGCCCATGCAGCAGGCCGGCGGCACGGCGCGCGCCACGGCCATGGGGTCGGCCGCGGTCGCGCTCGACCAGGGCTCGGCGTCCCTGCTCTGGAACCCGGCGGCTCTGAGCCGGATCAAATGTACGGAGCTCGGGCTCCATCATAACAGCGGCCTCGCCGGCATCAACCAGGAGATCGGCATCCTCGGCATGCCGCTGGGGGAAGCCAAGAAGGTATGCGACGGAAAGGAGTGCAACGGCGGTTCCCTGGGCGGGATCGCGGCCTCTTTTTCCTACCTCGATTACGGAAGTTTCGACGGCAGGGATACCCTCGGCCAGAACATCGGGGACTATAAAGCGCGGGACTTTTCCGGCAGCATAGGCTGGGGCAAGAAATTGCTCCCCTACTTCGCCGGCGGCGTGGCGCTGAAGGTCAACCAGTCCATCTTCCCTGATAAGACGTATTTCAACTATGCCGCGGACATAGGCGTGTTATGGAACGTGATGCGCTCCCTGGACCTGGGCCTGACCTATTCCAATATCAGCCTCAAAAGCGGCATCGGCGACATGGTTTCAGGTTTGCGCCTCGGCGCGGCCTGGACCGTGGACAAGCACCTTCTGCTGACGGCTTCAGGCGAGCTGCAAAAAAGCGCGATGGACCGGCTGCAGGTGGGCGGAGAATACCTGATAGGCAATACCGAGAACAAAAAGAATATTACGGCCCTCCGCGCCGGCTACCAGCTTAACTACCCCGATCCCCAGTTGAGCGGCCTGACCGGCCTGACCATGGGCATCGGTTTCCAGTTCACCCAGTCCATGGCGCTTGATTATGCCATCGTACCCGTCGGAGACCTGGGCGCTTCGCATCGCCTGAGCCTGACCGTGAAGTTCGATTGCCCCAAAAAGCGCAAACCGGTCGTGGTCATGGCCCTGGAAGTTCCGGCCGAGCCCGCGCCCGCTGTTCCGTCGCAGACGGCGTTTGTCCAGCCCGCGGCGCCCGCGGTCCCGCCTGTTGTGCTCAAGTGGGTCATCCTGGAAGATTCGCATTTCGACTTCGACTCCTCCGTCCTCAGGCGCTCCGGCATGTCGGCGCTGAGGCAGAATATCCAGCTGCTTAAGGATAATCCCAAGGCCAAAGTGCGCGTTTCGGGGTATGCCTCCGCCAGCGGCACCGAAGAGTATAACCAGCGCCTGAGCGAGAGAAGGGCTGTCGCCGTCACGACGTTCATGATCAAGGAAGGCATCGCGCCTGACCGGATCGTCACGGTCGGTTTCGGGGAGCTGCGGCCCGCGGAGTTCGAGGAAGACCCTGATCTGATCCACACTAACGCCGCTAAAGCCAACAGGCGGGTAGAGCTGACTTCGCCCGGGCAGCGGATGCAGTAGGCAAAACGAAGGTCGTTTTCAAAAACTGCGCCCTTGCCCTGCGGCAGGGGCGCGGCTGATTTAGACGGTTGATAAGGAGACAATATGACAAAAACGGAAAAGATGATAGAAGCTGGACTCGGGCTGGCGGCTCTCGCCGCGCTTGGAACTTACCTTCTTTACGGCAAGAGGGGCGCGGAGAACCGCGAAAAGATCTCCGGCTGGATGCTCAAGCTGAAAGGCGAGGTCCTGGAAAAAGCCGAAGAGATAAAAGACCTGAACGAGCAGGAGTATTACAAGATAGTGGACGAGGTCACGGAGCGCTACTCCAAGGTGCAGAAGGTGGGCGCTGAGGAACTCAAGCATTTGACGGGTGAGCTTAAAGGGGCCTGGGCGCACCTGAACCGGGAACTGGTGAAGTAACCTGCAAACCGGCGGCAATACTTTGACAAAAGGGGACGCGTCCGAGGACTGCTAACCCTTTTGTTAGTGTGCCCCGCGGGTGCGGCAGGCCGGGCTGAATTATGAAGACCAGAAGACGCCTGGCGGCATGGAGCCTGGGCTTGTGCCTGACTTTTCTGGCGGCCGGGATAATTTTAAAAGAAGCCGTCGCTCCGGAACTGGTCCGGTGGCGGCTCATTTCTGAAGTTCGCGCTAAATGCGAAACTTGCGAGCTCTCGGTGGGCAGCGTCGACCTTTCGCTGCTGCCGCCGGCTCTGAGCGGCAGGGCTGTTAGTTTTACCGGCGGGACTCCGAACGCTACCGTAGTTCACGCTGAAGCGAGGAATGTTTATGTGCCGTTCTCCATTCTCCCGCTTTTCAAGAGGTGCCTCCGCTTAGGCCGGATAGAAATAGAACAGCTGGCGGTGGAGGTAACGGAAGGCGACCTGTATGGACCGTCTTCAGCCAAAGACGGTTCCGCGCGGCCTCTTGACCTTGAGATAGAGGGTATCGAGGTAAAAAAAAGTTCATTTACCTACGTGCGGGAGCATCCTGGCCGGAAGGGAAGCCTGGAAGTCTCCGGCATAAATGCGGCCGCGGGGCCCGTCGGCACCACGGAACGCCTGCGGGATAAAGATGTTAAGGCAAGCGCGGAAGGCCTGCTGGAGCATTCCGGGAAATTTAAATTGCAAGTCCGGGCCAGATTCTTCGCGAAGGCTCCCGACGCGGATATTAATTTGCAGATCTCGGGGCAGGACCTCGTGACCCTGAACCCTTTCTTCGAGCCGAACGACGGCGTACGGCTGAAGGGTTTGCTTATTGAGGGCCGCGCTTCGGCGGCGATCCGCGGAGCGAGCCTGAAGGCCTCCTCCTACGTGCGCTACAAAGGCCTTATTGTCAGTATCCGGAATAACGAAGAGCGCGGGGCGCTCTCCGCCTTCTTCCAGACTTTCCTGGCTTCCATCACGGTGCGGAAACAAAACGCCGATGACGGTAATTACGACCGCACGGGAGAGGTTGACCTTGAGCGGAAGCCGGAAGAGACGGTCATAAGCTTTGCGCTGAGGGGAATGAAAGAAGCCGCGATGAAAGTCTCTTCGCAGGGCCCCGCTGATTCTTCTTCCCGCGGTAAATAGCCTTATTGGAGGCCGGTATGCATAAGATACTTATCGTGGACGATTCCGATAATATCCGTTTTACGTTCAAATCGGCGTTTGCCGAGGAGTATGCGGTTCTGACCGCGTCTGACGGGCTGGAGGCCGTAGCGCTTGTAAAAGCCGAGCGCCCGGACCTGGTTTTCCTCGACATCAATATGCCGGGGATAAGCGGGGTAGAGGCGCTGAAACTTATAAAAGCGACCGGCGTCCCCGCCGTGGTCTGGATGCTTACCGGCGTAGAGGACCTTACCGTAGTGATGAAAACGCTCACTATGGGAGCCTCAGGGTACATAACAAAACCGTTCGATGTGGGGAATTTAAGGCGTGTTATGCTTAATGCCGTTACCGACCTGGAAGGCGAAAAGAAACCTTCGGATAAACCCTGGACGGTAAAGAGAAAGGAGGCAGGGCCCGGCCCGGGAGCCGTTTGAGCGGCATCCCGAAGAATGGCTTTAGCCCCGGGCGGCTTTTGGTTTATTTTTATGACCGATTTGCGCCAGCATCCCCGTGTCATCAGGCGGACTTCGAGCCCGCGGTTTTTGCGGTGCCTGTTTATTTTAATTCTCATTATTTGCGGGCGACTCTTTGCGGGGGCGCAAAGCCCGCCGCCGCAGGGGGAAACGGCCGTCTCTACGGTTCCGGCGGCCGGAACCGCCTCGCCGGTGAAAATAGATTTAACACTTAATTTATCAACAAACTCGGACGACTCGCGCGTAGAGCTGAATTATTCTGTCAGGTGGGACTTTAAAGACCTTCTGTCTTTCCGGCCCGGTTTTAAAGCGATGTCTTCCGGCTTTAGAGCGGTTTCCTCCTGGGATGTAACTAAAAATACCAGTTTCAACTTTTACGGAATGAAGGGTAATCCGTGGAAGATTATCCTGTCGGAGGAGCGGTATAACAAGGACTACTCCGCAGCCGGGATCACGGGACAGGCCGGCGCCGGCCTGGTTAAACGCGATCCGCCCGTTTCACGCAGGCGCCCGCGTACGGGATTGTCGCCCCTGATAGATGATTTTGTCGGGAATTATGACGAAATATTGCGGGACCTGCTCCTGCGGGCCTCGCTCCAATGGGTTTCGCCGCAATGGGGAAAAGCCGGGAACGAGGGCCGCAGGGAATTTGTCAGAGATATCCTCTCTATGGGCGTATGGGACATCCCGATGCCCGGAGTGAAAGAGAGCATGAGAGGCCTGGAATACCTGTCGGATGAGCCGGATTCCGGATTCGGGAAAATGATCCATCAATCCACCGGCACCCCGACGCCCTGAATTTTATAGCGCCGCAGCGGATATTTTTAGCGTCCTGTTCCGGAAAAAAGCGGATATAAAGGGTAGAAGCGGTTTAAAAATAAAAGGAGGGACAGTCTTATGAAAAAAAATAAATTTACGGAGAAAAATCCCCAAACGGCCGGCATAAAGCCAATAGTATGAAGGCCCTCGTCTTCCACGGACCGAACGACCTGGCGCTTGAGGAAAAACCAAAGCCGGTGATCGCGCAGGCTACGGACGCCATTGTAAGGATCACTACCACGACCATCTGCGGCACTGACCTTCACATTCTGAAGGGCGACGTGCCCACGGTCGCAGCCGGGCGCATACTCGGCCATGAAGGGGTGGGCGTCGTGGAGGGGGTCGGTGCTGAGGTTGCGGATTTTCACAAGGGGGACAAGGTCCTCGTTTCTCTTATTACCTCCTGCGGCAGGTGCGGTTTCTGCAGGAAGGGGATGTTCTCTCATTGCATCGCCGGCGGCTGGCGTCTGGGCAACAGCATAGACGGCACGCAGGCCGAATATGTCAGGGTCCCTTTTGCGGATACGGGTTTGTACCATCTGCCGCCTGAAGCCGATGAGGAAGCGGCCGTCATGCTGAGCTGCATTCTGCCCACTGGCCTGGAATGCGGGGCCTTGAACGGGCAGGTAAAGCCGGGGGATATCGTGGCGATAGTCGGCGCCGGCCCGGTGGGCCTCGCGGCCCTTCTGACGGCGCAGCTTTACTCTCCGGCAGAGATTATAATGATAGATCTTGACGACAACCGGCTGGCGGCCGCCAGCTCCTTCGGGGCGACGAAACTTGTGAACAGCTCGGACGGGAAGGCGGCGGACCGGATTATGGAGCTGACGCGGGGCGCCGGAGTGGACGTGGCGATAGAAGCTGTCGGCCTGTCCGCGACCTTCGACCTGTGCCAGGCTGTCATAGCGCCCGGCGGGCATATAGCCAATGTGGGCGTTCACGGCAAACCGGCCGGCCTGCACCTGGAAAAGCTCTGGTCGGCCAATATTACTCTTACTACGCGCCTGGTGGACGCGGGCACGACGCCTATGCTGCTCAAGATGGTGCAGTCCGGACGCCTGGACGCGAAGAAGCTGGTTAGCCACCGGTTCGGGCTGTCGGAGATCCTGAAGGCGTACGATACTTTCGGGAACGCCGCGAAAGCGCGGGCGATAAAGGTAGTGATCAGGAGCGCTGGCGCGGAAGGAGCTAATTAGCATGGCAAACTCGGAGATCACCGTAGCGGAATACCTGATAACCCGGCTGAAAGAGATAGGCGTGGACCACCTGTTCGGCGTGCCGGGGGATTTTGTGCTGGGCTTTTTAAACCAGGTGCTGAAAAGCGACGTGAAATATATCGGGACCTGCAATGAGCTCAACGCGGCCTATGCCGCGGATGGCTATGCGCGCATCAGGGGCGTAGGCGCTTTAGCAACTACCTACGGGGTAGGGGAACTGAGCGCCATTAACGGCGTCGCGGGCGCTTTCGCCGAAAGAGTTCCGCTGGTAGTCATTACCGGCTCGCCGGCCGCGATAAATTTCCGCACCAGGCCGCTGCTGCACCATACCATGGGCGATTACCGGATCCCGATGAAGATGTATGAAAAGATCACGGCCGCCTCGGCCCAGCTCTCTTCCGACGGGACGGCCCCCGCCGAGATAGACCGGGTGCTGTCGGCGTGCCTTTTACGCCACCAGCCGGTTTACATCAGCCTTCCTTCGGACGTGGTGAATGCTAAATGCGGGCGGCCGGAGCCGTTCCTTTTCCCGGCGGCCGCGGGGAGCGACAAGGAAGCGCTCGGCGAGGCGCTGAGGGAAGCGCTTCTTATGCTGGATAAAGCGCGGCGCCCCGTAGTACTGGGCGACTTGGAACTGATACGCTACAAACTGCAAAAGGAGTTTTCCGGCTTTCTCGATAAAACAGGCTTTCCGTACGCCACTATGATGCTGGGCAAGACCGTGCTTTCGGAGCAGCACCCGCAATTTATCGGGCTCTACGAGGGAGACCGCAGCCGGGAGTATGTGCGGAACCGCGTAGAGTCCGCGGACTGCATCCTGCAGTTCGGTGCCCTGCTGACGGATTTCAACACCGGCGGCTTTACCGCGGATATCGACGGGGCCAATTTGATAAGCGCCAATATCCGCTCCGTAAAGATAAAGCACCATAATTATGAGAATGTTCCCCTGCGCGATTTTATTCTCGGGCTCACGGAAAAGCTTTCCCGGCGGGATCCACGGGCCCTTGATATACAATGCGCCTCGGGCGGCTGCGTGCACCGCAGAACAGAGCCTTACGCGCCCGAAGCGGGGAAGCCGCTGACTATAAAGCGCTTTTTCGACCGGATGAGCCACTTCATAGAAAAGAATTCCATGGTAGTGGCGGAAACGGGGGTTGCCCTCTTCAGCGCCGCGGAGATGCTGATGCCGGAAGGCGCGACTTTTATAGGCCAGACTTTTTACGGTTCGATCGGCTACACGGTCGGCGCGACCCTCGGGGCCTGTGTGGCGGCCCAGGACCGGCGCGCCGTACTTTTTATCGGCGACGGCTCCTTCCAGGTCACCTGCCAGGATCTCTCCACGATGATACGGAACAACCTGAAGCCGGTCATCTTTCTTATTAATAATGACGGGTACACTATAGAGCGGGTGATCACCGACCGCTCTTATAATGATATCCAGCCCTGGAAATATCATAAGCTGCCGGAGGTTTTCGGCGGAGGGCTTGGCTTCGATGTGCGCACGGAAGGAGAGCTGGAAGACGCGCTGGACAAGGCCGCGAAGGCGGAGTGCCTTGTGTTCATTGAAATTCATACGGGTCGTATGGACTGTCCGGAGGCGCTGCGCAGCGCCGGCCGGTCGATGGCGAAGACAAATCAGCTGGAATAAGGCGGGCAAAGCGGCTCTGCGTAATTTTACCCTCATTGCCGGGTATAACTCCGTATGGTCCCTTGCTCCGGCCGCGGCTATACTTAATATAGAAGTCTATCGGCGACCTTATGCGCTATCTGATTTTGCTGCTCTGCCTGCATGCCGCGCCGCTGGAGGCCGCCACGCGCGCCGCTCTTCTGCTGCCAGCGGGGCTCGTTATTTCCTCAGTAACTGTAGATTCCCATAATGTCTTTGATACGGAGCTTCCGGCTGAGAATAAATTGCTCTACCGGGCGGCCAACCGGATACACTTTACCTCGCGCGACTCGACGATCCGGCGGGAACTGCTCTTTGAGGTCGGCGACCGCTACAGTGCGGCCCTGGCCGCGGAAACGGAGCGCAACCTGCGCGCCCTGCCTTTCGTGCGGCGCGCCGAGATAGAAGCGGTGGTCAATAAAGAGGGCGGCGTGGACGTGACGGTGCACACCTATGACTCCTGGACGCTGGAGCTTGTAGCCAACTATAAACGCGCGGGAGGGGCGACCAGCATGAAAGCGGGACTTTCGGAGGGGAATATCCTGGGCTTGGGAAAATCGGGCTCCGCCGTGTACAGCAATGACTGGGGCGCGGCGTCAGCGGACCTGAGCTATAAGGACCGCCAGTTTATGCGTTTCAAGCGGATGCAATACTCTATAGCCGCTCACGCGGCTTCAGGGAGCAAGAATTTATCCATGGCCCTGGACCGCCCCTTCTACGCTTCGATCGCGCGTTCCGCTATGGGCGGCAATGTCAGTTACGGCACGGTGGATGTCGGCCCGGTCTCGAGGCGGACCCTGGCCGCCGGGGTGAACTACGGCATCTCCATGACGCCGTCCACGGAGCGGACGCGGCGTATCAAGTTCGGCCTCGCCGCCCAGCGCGCGGAGTCCACCGGCCCCGTTCCCGACCGGGCCAGGTCGCTGACCTTCCAGATAGGCGCGGAGTGGGAGGACCTGGACTTCCTGACGGCGCGGCGGATACAAAAATTCACGCACGACGAGGACTTTAATCTCGGGCTGGGGATCTTCCCCTCCGTGGGGCTGGCGCCGGCTATCCGGGCTGTGGGGAGCAAGCAGACGCAGATACTGCCCGCCGTCACCGTGCACAAGGGCTTCACCTGGGGGAGGCAGCTCCTGCTCTTGAATTCCGGCTATAGTTCCCAGTACGCCGATGGCGAGAACAGCAATTTGATGGCTTCGTTCGACGCCGCCTATTTCAGGCGCGGCTTCAGGTACCAGACCATGGCCATCCACACCAGCCTGGCCCTGGGCTGGCGGCTTGATCCCGCCGCGCCCCTGGTGCTGGGCGAGTTCAACGGCCTTCGCGGCTACGGCGTCGGCCAGTTCACGGGCAACCGCCGTTTCCTGCTCAACCTGGAGGACCGCGTCTATGTCTGGGACGAGCTGTTTAAGTTATTGGACATCGGCATGGTCTTCTTCTGCGATTCCGGCTATGTATGGCCGCAGTCGAGCCCGGTGAAGCTGTCCGACCTTAAGAACAGCGTGGGAGTGGGGCTGCGCGTAGCCCCGTCGCGCTCGTCCGCGAACAGCCCCGTGCGCATCGACCTGGCCCGCGCGCTGAACGGCAGCCCGAACCGCCCGCGCTGGTCGCTTTCCATCCTCGGGGGACAGGCTTTTTGAATATGGACAGAATAAAATTCGGTTTGATGGTGCTCGCCGCGCTGATAATAGCAGCCTTGCTTACGCTTTTCTTTCAGAAGCGTGACGTTTACCTCCGATGGACGCTCCCGGCGGCGCCCGCCGGGAACATCGCCGAGCCCGCCATGCCCGCTGTAGAGCCTGTTAAAGAAAAAAAGAGGGTCCTGAAGCAAAGCGCTGCCGGGCCGGGTTTGTCTAAAGCGGCCGCGGCTGCCGGGAAGCCGGGAAAAAAGCGCAAAAAACGGGTTTCGCCGCTCAGGGAGCCGGGCGAGGCGCTGGGCGGCGGAGTGCGGCTTGACCTGCCCGACAAGACTACGGATATGACTCTGCTGAAAAAATGAACTTTTAATTATAGGACCGCGGCCGCGCGGACGGGAAACCCCTCCGGAGCGGAACGGGCGAAAAGGAGGCTCTATGAGCCGCATACTTATCGTGGACGATAACAAAACAAACCTCGAACTGCTCGAGGCTGTGTTAAAGGAAAGCTCATACGAAGTGGTTTCAGGCAGTAACGGGCAGGAGGCCCTCGAGATTGCCCGAAAACAGCCGCCAGACCTCGTAATTTCCGATATCCTGATGCCGGTCATGGACGGGTATGAATTGTGCATGAAGTGGAGGGCTGACACGCAGCTGCGGCGGATACCTTTTGTTTTTTACACGGCTACATATACGAATCCTAAGGACCAGGCTTACGGCTTGAGCCTCGGGGCTGACAGGTTCGTGGTAAAGCCGGTGAAGATAGAGGCGCTGGAAAAACTGGTGCAGGAGCTGCTTAAAGCGGGCCCCGGGGAGACGCTGCCGGCCCCCGCCAGGGATCCTGTGGGTGAAAAAGAGATGCTGCGCGGGCACAGCGAGGTTATCTTCCGTAAACTGCAGCAGAAAGTCGTCCAGCTGGAAGCGGAAGTAGCTGCGCGCAGGACGGCGGAAGAGGCGTTGACACGTACGGCCAAAGCGCTTAAGGAAAAGAACTGCGAACTGCAGGATTTTATTTATATAGCTTCGCATGACCTGCGCGGCCCGCTAGTGAATCTGCAGGGTTTCTCCGGAATCATCAAGAAATACTGCGCCGAGCTTCCGGGACTTTTGGCGGCTGGGCCTGGAAGCGCTGGACGGCTTAAAGAGTTGCTTAACAAGAAACTGCCGGAGGCGTCAGATTATATCGCTTCAGGAGTGGCCGATATGGACCGCCTGCTTAACGGCCTGCTCAGGATGTCGCGTATCTGGTCCGCGCCGATGGAGCGTGGACCGGTAAATATGGACGTTCTTGCCGGAGAGCTTATAAAGTCCATGACCTTCCATTTTAAAGAGGCCGATGCCGGGGTCACATGCGGAGAACTCCCGCCTTGCTTCGGAGACAAAGCGCAGCTCGGGCAGGTTTTTTTCAGCCTGCTGGATAATTCGGTGAAATACCGCGATCCGGCGCGCAAGCTGCTGATAAATATCTCCGGAAAATGCGGCGCGGCCGGCGCGGTTTCCTATACAGTGTCGGACAATGGCCGCGGCCTCTCTCCGGCCGAGGAGCAGGGCCGGGTCTGGGACCTTTTCTACCGGGGGGCCCCGATCTTGCCGGCGGCGGGAGAAGGGCTGGGGCTAACGATAGCGAAACGGATATTGGAGAGGCATGGCGGGAGCATAACGGCCGGGTCCGTGCCTGGCGGCGGCGCGGTGTTTACGGTGGAAATGCCCGGACCCGAAAAGAAGGAAGCCGAAGCGGTTCCCGAAGGGGCGGCGCGGCCCGACCCGGTTTTGCCGGGGGGGTAAGATACTCCCGCGTGAATATACTTATAATAGCGGGTACAATTCCGCATATGCGGTAAAGGTGCCGGAAGGGTAAGATATGAACAGGACTACAGGGCAGAAGCCTGCCGAGGAAAATATCATGAAAATACTATTGGCATTGGTTTGCATCTTAACGACAGCGAGCGTTCGCGCGGAGCCGCAGCCCGCGGCCGCCCAGGCGGCGGACTGGAAATTCAGTACGTCGGTCAACTTCGACACCGGCAGGTACGGCTCCGAAGACCGCACTAATTCAGTCTATATCCCGTTCACTCTTAAGCGCTATTTAACCAACGCGGACCTCTCCGTAACGGTCCCCTATTTGCGGCAAAGCTCTTCGGGGCAGGTTGCCTGGGTGGGCGGCAAGCCGGTGCGCGTTACAAAGGGAAGGGTGTCGGTCGCGACTTCCTCTAATTCGGGCCTCGGCGATATAATTTTGCACGGAACCTTCGGGCTGAAGCGGGATGGGCCGGGATCTTTCGACCTGGGGCTGGCCGGCAAGCTTAAACTGCCCACCGCCGACGAGAAAAAGGGCCTGGGCACAGGCAAGATGGATGTGGGAACCGGGCTTGAGTTCGCCAAGGAATTTTCCCCGGGGTGGACCCTGCTCGCCGACGGTTACTATACCATCATAGGCGAGCCCGCCGGCGTGAATTTCAATAACCAGGTCTCGCTGGACCTCGGCATTTACAGGCTGTTGAGCGAAAGGGTGAGTTTGACCGTCAGCTACGAGACCCAGAACAGCATAGTTTCCGGGAATCCGGGTCCCCGCAGCATCAGCGGCACGCTGGCGTACAATGTGCCGGACGGAGTTCAGCTCTTCGGCGGCGCGGCGCTCGGCCTGTCCGACGGCAGCCCGGAAATAGGCGTAAGCGGCGGTTTCAGCCAGAGATTTTAACGCAAAAGTTAAGCGCGGAAATATAAGGAGAAAAAATGAAGAACAATAAACTGCAGTTAATGCTCGCGGGGCTTTTCCTCTGCGCGGCGGCCATGCCCGCTTTCGCCGAGGAAAGGACCGGAGACGAAAAGAAGCTTGAGGCCGGCGCCGCCGTGCTGGATAAAGACGCCGCGAAGCCCGAAGGGGAGAAACCCGTGGCGGAGAAGATAAAGGCGGAGTTCAGCGTGGACGACGCCCGCGTGCAGAGCCTGCGCGACAAGAAGCTGGGCTATGGCGAGATCTCCATCGCGCTCGGCCTGGCCCAGGGCCTGCCCGGCGGGATCACCGACGCGAACGTCGACAAGATAATGGCGCTTCGTCAGGGTCCGCCCGTCATGGGCTGGGGCAAGATCTCTAAAAGCCTCAACCTGAAACTCGGCCCGGTAGTAAGCAAAGTCCACAAAATGTCCGCCGATCCGAAAAAAGATAAAAAAGCGGAGAACGAAAAAGTAAAGAAAGGCGAAAAGATGGAGAAGCACGAAAAGATGGAGAAGCATGAAAAGATGGAGAAGCGCGAAAAGCCCGAGATGGGCGGCAAGCACTAAGTCCATAAGCGGAAAAATATAGGGACAGCGGCCGCCATTACAATGTAATTAAGGCCGCTGTCCCGTTTCCGGGGACTTCTTCGGCAGGAACAGCCGGGGTATAGCCTCGGATCAAGGACAACTATGCGATTTTTTTTAAAGACGGCGGCGAAGCTATGCCGGGCGATTCCGGCCGCGCTCGCCTGCGCGGCGCTCCTGCTTCCGGCTGCCGTGGCGGAGGACTGGGAATTCAGTTCCACGGTCAACTATGATACCGGCAGATACGGCTCGAAGGACCGTGTTGAATCGGTCTATATTCCTCTTACCCTGAAGCTGAAATATTATGACGCTGATTTCGCAGTGACGGCGCCTTACCTGCGCCAGACCTCCAGGGGACAGGTAACACGCGTCGGCGGCAAGCCCGTACGCGTAAACACCGGGAACTCCGGCGGTGAAAATATCGCGGAGTCAGGTCCTGGGGACATGCTGCTAAGCGCCGCCTACACGCTCAAACTGGACGGCCCTCGGTCCTTCGACCTGGCGCTGGCCGGCAGGCTGAAGCTCCCGACCGCCAGCAAGAGCAAGGGCCTGGGCACAGGCGAAATGGACGAAGGAGCCGGGCTTGAATTCGCCAAAGAAGTCACTCCCGGCCTGACCCTGCTTTCAGACGGCTACTTCACCATAATAGGGGATCCGGACGGCGTTGACTTCAACAATGAGGTGATGCTGGACGTCGGCTTTTACAGCCCGCTGAGTAAAAGTATCGGCCTTACCGTGCTTTACGAAACCCGCAGCGCTATTCTGGACGGGAACGCGGACCCGCGCAGCGTAAGCGGGACTTTTTCTTATAGCATGCCGGGCGGCGCTCAATTCGCGGGCGGAATTACGCTGGGGATGTCGGACGGAAGCCCCGACCTCGGGGCAGGCGCGGGTTTTATTAGCAGGTTCTAGCCGGTTCCGGCGAAGGTAAAAGGAGAATATATGAAAAACCTGAAACTGCATTTTATGCTTACGGGTTTAATTTTGTGCCTGGCAGCCGCTTCCTCTTTCGCCCAGGAAAAACCAGGGGAAGAAAAAAAGCTGGAGGCCGTTGCCGCCGAGCTGGATAAAAACCATTCCGAGGGGCAGCAGCGCGTGGCCGACATGATAAAGGCGGAATTCGGGGTTGCCGACGGCCTGATAATGGGCCTCCGTTTCAAAAAGCTGGGTTACGGCGAGATAGCCATAGCGCTAGGCCTGGCCCAGGGCCTGCACCGCACCATCAAGGACGAAGACCTGTATAAAATAGTCTCACTGCGCCAGGGGCCGCCGGTCATGGGCTGGGGGAGGATAGCTAAAGAGCTCGGCCTGAAGCTCGGCCCGGTTATAAGCAAGGTCCAGAAGATATCGGCAGAGGTCCGCAGGGATGAAAAGGGCGATAAAGCCGCGGAAGATAAAAAAACTGAAGCCGAAAAGCTAAAGAAGCAGGAGAAGGCGGACAAGTCCGAAAAAACCGATAAGGACGGAAAAGCGTGGGAGCAGAAAAAATCCTGGATGGAACGGATGAAATCTTTTATGAGGCGGTAATATATGGGGAGAGCTTTTCGCGCGGCGCTGTTCGCCCTGCTGTTATCTCCTGCCGCCGCGGCGCAAGGCGAAGCTCCGGCGGCTGAGCCGCAGCGCCTTTCCGCGTTCGGCGAAAGCGAACTGCGCGGGCTCCTGGCCTCGGGGAGCCTGGATATCCTGCAGCGGCCAAAGTTCGGCGAGTACCAGTCCGAGCTCGGGGATTTCTACAATTCCACCGGCTATGCGCTTACCTGGATCACGGGATCCCGGGCGACCGCGAAGGCCCGCGCCGTCATAAAGCGGCTGGAGGCGGCCGACAATGAAGGTTTGCTTGCGCAGGACTACGACAGCCCGTTGTGGGCCGGGCGCCTCGCGGAACTGGGAAGTTCAGGCGACGCTTCGGACTCCGAACTTCTCCGTTTCGACCTGGCCCTTACTGTCTGCGCGATGCGCTAT
Source organism: Elusimicrobiales bacterium (assembly GCA_028713125.1). Classification (GTDB taxonomy): domain Bacteria; phylum Elusimicrobiota; class Elusimicrobia; order Elusimicrobiales; family UBA9959; genus UBA9959. The sequence goes on from JAQTOU010000003.1 coordinate 144,019, forward strand.
ATCCTGGACCTGAGGCTGGGCCGCATCAATCCCCAGCCTTTCCACTCCACTTTCGAATTAGAGCCGGATATACGCGGCCCTTCGGACCTCCTCAGGAAACGGATCCTGTCCGCGGCGGATGTGGAAGCGGCTTTCCGGTCCGTGGAGCCGGCATTTCCCTCCTACCGCCGGCTTGTCAAGGCCGTGCAGCGCTACAAAGAGCTGGCCGCCCGGGATGACGGGGAACAGCTTCCGGTTCCTGAAACCCCGGTCAGGCCCGGGGACGCCTATCCGGGCATACCCCGGCTTACGCGGCTGCTTAAGCTGGTGGGCGACCTTCCGCGCCGCGCCGCTTCCAGTCCGAGGCGCTATACGGGGGCTCTTGCGAAAGCCGTGAAGCGTTTTCAGCGCCGTCACGGGCTGCCGCCTGACGGTTTTCTCGGCGCCCAGACCATTGTCCAGCTCAATACGCCGCTGGCCCTGCGCCTGCGCCAGCTTCAGCTTACCCTTGAGCGGTGGCGCTGGCTGCCCCACCGCTTCTCCAGGCCCCCCATCCTCGTCAATATCCCGGAATTCCGCCTTTACGCCGGCAATGCGCCGTCGCAGAAAGTGGTGGTAGGCATGGCTTTCGAGCATGAAACCCCGGTCTTCGCGAGCCAGCTGACCGAGGTGGTATTCCGTCCTCCGTGGACCGTGCCCATGAGCATCCAGCTTGCGGAAATGGTTCCGAAACTGGAAAAGAACGCCGCCTACCTGGCGGAAAACGACATCGATGTTATAGACGGCAGGGACGCCATAGTCAGCACCGGGGCGGTCAGCGCGGAGGTCCTGTCCCGGCTCAAGGACGGCAAGTTGTATCTTAGGCAAAGGCCGGGCCCCCATAATTCGCTCGGCCTGGTAAAGTTCTTCATGCCCAACTCCCACAGCGTCTACCTTCACGGCACGCCCTCAAGGAGGGGCTTCTGGGAATCGGAGCGGGATTTGAGCCACGGCTGCATCCGGGTGGAAGATCCCGGCGCGCTGGCGGCCTGGGTGCTGCGCGACGAGCCCGGCTGGACTCCTGAACGCATCCGTGCGGCGATGGAGGGGCCCGAAACTTTGACGGTAAAACTAGCCGAACCCGTCAGCGTGCTTCTCCAGTACGGGACGGCGGCGGTCAAGGAGGGGGGCGAAGTGCGTTTTTTTGAGGATATCTACGGCCGCGACGCGGCGGAAGGCAAGGCTTTCGAAGAGCGGGCGAGGCTCGCGGCCCGGTAGCGGATCACCAGCGTCTAACGCGGCCTACGTCCACGTGTACGAAATCGGAGCCGTGATAGTAGCCTACTCCGCCGCGCCTTAGGGCGAGGGCGGTGTCGCGAAGGCGGGAGGTGCTCACGCCCGGCAGGCGGATGTCGATAGCCTCGGCTTTCATATGCAGGCTGTTGCCGCCTACCCCGGAACTGCGGCTCCGGAGCTGTTTATTGGTCTTCGGGGTGCGGTAGCCGCAGATGATATTTATCTCGCCCGCCGGCCGCCCTACTTTGTCCGTAAGTTCGGTCAGGAGGTCGAAGAGCCGCGGATCGTAGTGCCTGACGCTGCCCACCCGCCAGTCGCGCAGGAACAGGTCCAGCTTCGCCAGCGCCTCACGGTCGTAGACGCCGTCCCGGCTGTAGACCACGTCGATGCGCTCCAGGGTATGGGTATTGAACATCCGCAAACGGCAGACGCGCTGCGCCGGCAGCGATCCGTAAGCGAAAGTGAAAGGTACGAAGAGAGCAGCCAGGATCAGGTGTCTCATACCTATAGTCTAGCAGGTATTCTCCTGCAATCACAGGGGGCTGGCTATTGGACTTTAGCTCCCTTTTCAGCAAGGTCCTTCCATAGTTTGTTCTCCAGCTCCACGGATTTTTCCAGGTTGTCATGGGCCTGCTGGATAAGGGCGTTAAGCTTTACCGTATCTATCGCCGCCCCGCCTGTTTTAGCTCCGGCCGAGTTCATGAAGAACACAAGCTCCTTGACCGAGGCGTTGAGGGAATCCGCGCCTTCGCTGAAGTCCAGCGCCGCGTTATAAACGCCGCGCTCGAGCTCGGCGGCCTTGGACGGCTTTTTAAGCAGGATCCAGGGCTGCCAGCGGACCTGCCGGGTAAGAGATTTAAGATTTGCGGAAGCTTTCTCCCCGTTGGCGATGGTGCGGCCGAGCGGGTCGCGGTTCTTGATCACGAACTTGTCCAAATTATCTCCCGCCCGCGCCAGGGACTCGGAGGCTGAGTGGATTTTTATTACGGTGTCGTTGATGCTGTCCCTGTTGCCGGAGATGGCGGCGTTCATCGAGCCCGAGAACTGTTCCAGATTCTTTACGCCGTCGATGATGCCCCGCTCCGCGGCCGGGATGGACCTGTTAAGGGAGGCCATCACCGATTTGGCTAGGGCGCTGGTCTCCTTGAGGTTCGTAACGGCCGCGTGCGCCGCTCCTACCGTCTCCTTGTCGGCCAGTGCGGCGATAAAATCATCTATGCGCCGGACCACGCTTCCGGCTTTTTTCGCCAGTTCCGTGATCGGGACCGGGTTGTCCCCGGTTATTTTATCTCCGGGCGCGAAGTTCTCGGCGGCGCGCCCCGGCATGACCGTGAGCATAGAAATGCCTGTCAGCGAGCGGTCCACGGCTACGCTGGTATCCTTCGGGAACGCCTCCGCGTATATTACCCTGGCCGTGACCTCCACCCCGGCCGCGCGGCGGCCGGCCTCGTCCGTGAAATGAACCGCTTCTATGCCCGTTACCTTTCCCAGTTCCATGCCCATTACCTGGACGGGGTCTTCCACCTTCAGCCCCTGAATATCGGTGAACAGGATGCGCAGCGTCTGCTTCTTTTTGAACAGGGAGCCCCAGTTCCCGGTGGCGACCAGGATCACGCCCGCCATGAACAGCGCTGCCAGGATGACCGCTCCGGCTTTTATTTCAGATCGTGTTTTCATATTCTCTCCTAAAATCTCTCGATGAACGGCTCAAGCAGGTCCTCGGCGTAATCTTTTCTCGATACACGCAGCGGTATAGGCCCGTCGGCAAGGCCGTTGATGAACTGCTGCACCAGCGGGTCGGCGGAAGAGCGTATTTCGGCGGGTGTTCCCACGGCCACCGCCCGGCCCTTGAAAAGCAAGATCATCCGGTGGGCGATCTTGAAAGCGCTGCCCATATCGTGGGTCACCACTATCGAGGTCACCCCGGTTTTTTTATTCAGGTCCATCATCAGCTCGTCTATCATCGCGCTTGCGACAGGGTCTAGCCCCGCCGAGGGCTCGTCGTAGAACATTATCTGCGGGTCCAGGGCCATCGCGCGCGCCAGGCCCACGCGCTTTTTCATGCCGCCGCTTATCTCGGAGGGCTTGAGGTGCTCGAAGTCCCGCAGGCCGACCATCTCCAGCTTCATCTTGACCATGATCCCGATCACGTCGGCGGAAAGCTTAGTGTGTTCCTTGAGCGGCAGGGCTATGTTCTCCCCGACCGTCATCGAGTTGAAGAGCGCGCCCGACTGAAAAAGGATGCCGGTTTTTTTGCGCAGCTCGTCCAGCCCCTCTTCGTCCAGCCGTGTCAGGTCCGTGCCCAGCATTTCGATGCTGCCGGAGGTAGGGCGCATAGCGCCGATCAGCAGGCGCAGCAGGGTGGATTTGCCGCAGCCGCTGCCGCCCATGATGACCAGGATCTCGCCTTTATTGACGTGGAAGTTCAGGTCTTCGAGAACCAGCTGGTCGCCGAACCGTTTTACCAGGTTCCTTACTAAGATAGGCTTCTTTAGTTCTTCGCTCATAAATTTAGCGGCCCAGGAGTATCCGGAATACCGCGGCGAACACGCAATCCGCGGAGATGATCATGACGATAGAGTACACCACGGAGCGGGTGGCCGCCTTGCCGACGCCTTCCGCGCCGGAGTCGACCCGCAGGCCCTCAAAACAGGCGATGAGGGCGATCAGGATGGCGAAAACCCAGCTCTTAAAGATCCCGACGACCACGTCGGAGGTGACCAGCGTTTCCAGCATCTTCTGGATGAAGAGGTCCGGGGAGATATGAAGGACGGTCCAGGCGATGCCCATCCCTCCCAGTACGCCTACAAAGTCCCCTACCATGGTAACGCATGGTATCATCAGCGCCGCCGCGATGAGCCGCGGGACCACCAGGTAGCGGACCGGGGAGATAGCGAGGGCACGCAGCGCCTCTATCTCCTCGCTGACGGCCATCGTGCCCAGCTCGGCCGACATCGCCGCGCCCGCGTATCCGGCCATGACCATGGCGGTCATAAGCGGCCCGAGCTCACGGAAGATCCCCAGCCCTACCACGCTGCCCACGTATTCCTTGATGCCGAAGGTTTTAAGAAGGTTGGCCAGCTGCAGGGCGATCACCACGCCGATAAACAGCTGTACGAGGCAGACTATCCCCAGGCTGGCGAAGCCGACGCGCACCATCTGCTCCAGGACCGGCTCGCCACGGACCCGGAGTTTGCGCCCGGTGAAAGGGGCGATAAAAATGAAATACAGGGCGTCGGCGAGCAGCCAGGCCAGCCCACCTATATAGCGGAGCCCGGTATAGAACCGCGCGCCGATCTCTCCCGCTGCGTTTTCCATGCCTTTATACTCCCAGCGCTTCCTGCCGCGTGGCCGCGAGACTGAAAAATTTATCCAGCCTGGCCAGGGCGAAGACGTCCTTTACCTTATCGATCATGCCGGCCAGGACCAGCGCTACGCCCGCCGCTTTGGCCAGCTTCATCGCCTCTACCAAAGTGGCGACGCCCGAACTGTCTATGAAGGTGACCCCCGCGAGGTCCACGACCACGGCGGCCGGCCTGTAGCCGATGGAGTCGGCCAGCGCCTTGCGCAGCCTGGGCGACTCGTGCATGTCCACTTCGCCGTCGGCGGTTATCACGACCGTGCGGCCCGGGGCCCCGTCTTCTACGATCTCGGTTCTTATCTGCATTTATTTATTTCCTTTTCCGCGCACCAGCATATGTAGCTCGTTCCCGTCCCAGAGCTTGTCGTCGAATTCCACCACGTCCATGACCTCGCGGATATAGCGGACGCCGAGCCCGCCCGGGCGGATGTCGGCGAGGTCGCGCGAGACGAAGCGGCCGGGGTCCTGCCTGTCGCCCCAATCGCGGATATGGACAGAGAACTGGTCCGGGGACCGCCCCACTCCTATGCGGATCTTCTCGTCGGGGTTCATGCGGTAGGTATGCTTTATTATGTTGGACACGGCCTCGGTAAGCGCCAGCAAGATGGCGCCGGTGTTCCTGTCGTCGAAACCGTGGGCCAGCGCCAGTTTTTCCACGAACTTCCTGGCCTGGGCCAGGGACTTGGTTTCCGATGAAAAAGTCCGTTCCTCGTAATCCCCGTACCCTACGCCCACCACAGTGATATCGTCGGCCAGGGCCTGCCCTTCCGTAAAACGGCTGATGGCCTTCATAAGCCGCGGCACCGCCAGCTCCGGGCAGTCGGCCAGGATCTCATTCACCTTCTCCGGGCCGAGGCGGGCGCCGGACGGCGATTTCGCATCCCAGACCCCGTCGGTCATAAAAACTATGCGTTCCCCAGTGGCAAGCGTGAGCCTGGTGCTCTTATATGTTATGTCCTCCATGATCCCTAGCGGGGGGTTATCGGAAGCGCCGGCCAGGCGGCAGGCGCCTGCGGCGGGGCCTACTATGATGGGAGGGAGATGCCCCGCGTTCACGAACTCCACCGATCCGGAGGCCGGGTCTATCACCGCGTAAACGGCGGTGATGAAGATCCCCCGTTTCGAACGCTTTGTGACTATGGCGTTCAGGCGGTTAAACAGCGCTCCGCCTTCGGGGTCGGCTTGCGCGAGATATTCGAAATCGGCCGAGAATTTGGCGCCGAAGAGCGCCGCAGGCACGCCTTTGCCCGAGACGTCCGCCACCAGCACGGCCAGCCTGCCGTCGGGCAGCCGGGTGATGTCGACCACGTCGCCCGCCACGTAGCGGCAGGCCAGGCTGCGGCATTCGACGCGCAGGTTCCGTATGGAAGGGATGTCGGAGGGCAGGGAGGCGCTCTGGATCTCCTCCGCGATCCGCATATCGTGCTGAAGGCGGTCCTGTTGGAGCGCTTTGCCGTGCAGCAGGGAGTTGTCTATGGCGATGGCGGCGACGCCGCAATACCGGGTAAAGAGCACCTGGTCTCCGGGAGTAAAAGCGGCCCCGTCCTTCTTGTTGATGACCTGGGCCACGCCGATCAGTTGCTCCTTCGCGAAAAGCGGTACGCAAATCACGCTTTTTGTGTGAAAGCCCGTCTTCTTGTCTAAACCGGGAAAAAACCTCGGGTCCTTGTAGGCGTCTTCCACCAGGAGGGGCCTGAGATTTTTGGCCACCCAGCCGGAGAGGCCGACCCCTGCCTTAAGTCGCGTCTGCTCCATGATGCGCGGCCCGGCTTCGCCCAGGGCGACCTCATAGACCAGCTCGCCGGTGGCCGCGTCCAGCAGCATGATATTTGAGGCCTCGGCTTTCAGGGCGGCTCCGGCCTTGTTAAGCACCTCGGTCAGGACGGCTTTAAGGTCCAGCGTCGAGGTCAGTAAGGCATAAACATCAAGCAGCTTTTCTAGGTCTTTGGTCTTGCATGCCATATTTCCGCCGTTGTCCGGTGCTGTTAAATTCAGGCTAATAGTGTTCGGCGGGGGGGCGCCCCGTGTCCTCGCTCTGGGTGCTCCCATCCGCCGGGACCACTTCTTCCAGCTTGCCTTTGTCCAGGACCGTGCCGACCATATGGATGAGGTGTTTTGCCGTTTTCACTGTCTCAGCCAGGCGGCCGGCTGAATCGGCGGATATCGCCGTTTTTTCTTTTTCTTTAATAAGTTCGAGCTGGCCGCAGATGCTGGCGAGGGGCGGGCGAAGATCGTGTAAGAGCAGGTTCACCAGGTTGTCGCGCATTTTTTTCAGCTCGCCCAGTTCGTTATAGTTCTCCTGCAGCCGGTTTTTCTGGCGGCGCATTTCGAGGTGGGTTTCAACGCGCGCCTCCACTTCCTCGAACTGGAACGGCTTGGTGATGTAGTCCACGCCGCCGGTGCCGAAGGCCTTTACCTTGTCTATTGTTTCGGTGAGGGCGCTCAGGAAAATTACGGGGATATCTTTAAGCTTTTCGTCGGCTTTAAGTTCGGTGCAGACTTCATAGCCGTTCATTTCCGGCATGTTAATATCCAGCAGGATAAGGTCGGGCGGGTCGTTGCGGGCGGCCTGCAGCGCCATTTTCCCGCTTACGGCGGCGCGCACTTTGTAGCCGCGCCCTTTCAGCATCCCGGAGAGCAGCTCGAGGTTCGCGGGCGTATCGTCCACCATAAGGATGGCCGGGGGTTTTTTTGAGCTTATCGGATCCGTCATAGCTGTTTCCTTCGCGGCGGGTGAGGTGACTTCCACCCATAAAGCGGCCCGGACAGCACCGCCTGCGCCCACACTTATATGATACCCTCCGGCGCCCATGGCCGCTATACGGAGTAATACGCGCCGCTATAGGTAATATTCACCGGCTGCCGCGGGGCCGCCGGCCGGACCGCATCGTCCGCGCCGGGGCGGGTTATTGCAACCCGGCGCCCTTCACCGGCAGCTCGAACCAGAAGGTGCTTCCCTTTCCCTCTTCGCTTTCCACGCCGATACTGCCGCCATGAGCCTCCACCGCCAGCTTGCAGAAGGTCAGGCCGAGGCCCGGAGAATATCTCTGGTTGCCGGCCCGGAGCTCTTTCTGGGCGAACTTGTCGAAAATTTTCTGCTTATACGCGTGGTCGATGCCCAGCCCGCTGTCTTTTACGCTGACGCGCACCCTGTCTCCCTCGGGCGCGACGCTAAGCAGTATCTGGTCGCCGTCCCGCGTGAACTTCAGCGCGTTGGACAGCAGGTTCTGGATGACCCTGAGGATGATCTCCCGGTCCGCAAGCACAATAGCGGGCTGTGCCGCGGGGGTAAGGCGGATGTCGCGCTTCCCGGAAAGCGGCTTAACTCCGGATATCGCGTCTTCCAGGACCCGGTTCAGATCGCATTCCGCGGTCTTGAGTTTCATCCGCCCCTCTTCCATGCTGCTGGTCTCCAGGACGTCGCAGGCCATCTGGATCATCTGCATTACCGCCCTCATTGCCTCGGCGACATAGCCGGAGTGGGCAGCCGAGAGCGTATTATCCGCATTGTCCCTGATGAGCTTAAGATAGGCGAAGGTTCCAGTCAGCGGGGAACGCAGGTCGTGGATGATCATCTGCACCAGGGAAGCGCGCAGTTCCTCAAGCTCGCGGAGCTTGTCGTAGGCCTCCTGCAGCCGCCGTTTCTGGCGGCGCAGTTCCAGGTGAGTCTCCACGCGCGCTTCTACTTCTTCCATCTGGAACGGCTTGGTGATGTAGTCCACGCCGCCGGCCCCGAAGGCCTTCACTTTATCCATCGTTTCGTTGAGGGCGCTCAGGAAAATAACCGGTATATCCTGAAGGTCCGGATCGGCCTTCAGCTTCTCGCAGACCTCGTAGCCGTTCATGCCGGGCATATTGATGTCCAGGAGTATAAGGTCCGGCGGGTTGTTGCGGATGGCCTGCAGCGCAAGCTTGCCGCTAAGGGCGGCGCGCACTTTATAGCCGCGCCCCTTGAGCATCCCGGAGAGCAGTTCCAGGTTCTCCGGCACATCGTCTACCATGAGAATTGCCGATTGATTCTCGGCGTGAATTGGCTCTTTCATATTTAATCTCCTCCGCGGCGGCGGTCTTTTTGCCGGATCTTCATGGCTGGGTCCTGCTGGTCGCTTTAGGGCCTAAAACCTGGTAAATGTGCACGGTTTCCTTGCGCCCCCTGACCGGCTTCTCGCCTATATCCTTGAATTCAAAATGCTCTTTGGTCGCCGCGTAAACGGGCTGGCTCACTATCAGGTCGGTGCCGTACTCTTTGTTGCCCGCTTCCATCCGGGAGGTAACGTTGACCGCGTCGCCGATAACCGTATATTGGACCTTCTCCTGGCTCCCGATATTTCCAGCCACCGCCTTGCCCGAATGTATGGCGATGCCGATCGCGATCGGCTTGCGGCCTTCCTTGACGAGGATCTCGTTGAGAACCAGAAGGCGGGCCTTCATGTCCAGGGCCGCGCTGACGGCCAGCTTCTCGTGGTCCCGTGTGTAAACGGGCCAGCCGAAAACCGCCAGGATGGCGTCCCCTATGAACTTGTCCACCGTTCCGCTGTGCGCGCCGATCGAATGCACCATTTCGGTGAAATAGCGGTTCAAAAGGTTAACCACTTCCTGCGGCGGCAGTTTTTCGGAAAACTCCGTGAACCCGCGGATGTCGGACATCAGCACCGTCATTTCCTTCAGCTCGCCGCCGCCGAGTTCCATGGAGACTTTGCCGTTCAGGAAGCCGTCCACCACTTCTTTGGACATATAGCGCCCGAACGTGCTGCGGATCATTTCTTTTTCGCGCAGGCTGAGGACCATCTGGTTGAAGGCCTGCGTCAGCTGCCCTATTTCATCCGTACTGGAAAAGCCGATCTGCATGTCCAGGCGGCCCTCGCCGACGGCCCGCGCCGCCTTCGCCAGCACGGGCAGCGGCCGCAGCATCCACCCGACTATGAGGATCGTGCCCAGCATGTCCAGTATGACCGCGAAACCGGCTACCAGCAGCACCTGCCTCTTCGCGTCCTTAAGGCTGCTCGCCACGGAAGCCCTGGTGGAGCCGATATGCACGGTCCCCGTCCGGCGGTTGCCGGAAAATACCGGTGCAGAAATATCGAAATAGGAAACTCCGCGGCTGGAATACTGCTGGACGAGCGCCTCCTTCGATCTCGAGGCTATCAGGGCGATCGGGCTGTCGTCGATGCTTCCTATCTTCCGCGGATCCGTATGCGACAGGACCTTGCGGCCGGCGTCCAGGATCCCGGCATACTCCACCCCCTTTTCCTTCAGCATTTCATGAGTATTGAAATGAAGGGTAAAGGTGTCGAGCTGGGGGGAGATGGCCTCTCCCGCCGAGCGGGCGTAGGCGATGGACCTCAGCTTCATCTCCGCGGTCATCAGCTGCTCGCCCTGCTGCAGCAGGATCCAGGTCATGGCCGCGATGAGCGCCAGGACGAAGAGCGAGGCGAATAAGGACAGCTTTAACGCGATCTTGTTTATTTTCTGTAGCATAAGTTCAATAAAGTACCGCTAATTTGAATTGCTGCCTTTCAGTTTTGCCGGCATATTTCTTTTCTATGACGCACACGTAGCCGCCCGGCGCGGCGATCTTTCCCATGCCGTTTCGTCCCGTCCAGGGCCAGACCTTGTTGCCCGCCGAAGTTTCGGCGAGCGTCTTTTCATATACCAGGTCCCCCTCCAGGGTAAATAATTTCAAAGTCACTTTCGCCGGGGCTTTCAGATAAAAACCAAGCTGGGTCGGCCCGGCCATCGGATCGAACGGGTTGGGCCAGTTATAAGGCTGGACCATGGGGGACTCCTGGTTAAGGGACCAGACGGGGATGCCCGGCCCCTGATCCGAATAATCACTGATCCCCCCGGCATTGTTTTCCGCGCGCACCCGGGAGAAAACGGTCTTGCCGCTCGGCAGCCCGGTCTCCAGCGAGGAGAGGTTAAGGCCCATATTCTTGGCGCTTAAGAGGTCATTGCCGTTGAGAGCCGTCCCCAGGTCAAGCAGATAGGCTTTTACCCCGCTCTCCTGGTCGGCGGAGGCGGACCAGGAGAACAGCGCGGCGGAATCGTAGGAGTATTCGCGGTCCGCCTGCACGGCCCCGAGGCGGTCGGGCGCGGTCCGGTCCACCAGCACGCCGGGACTTGAGACGGGAGAGTATTGGCTCACGATCCCGCCTTCGTCGATGGCTTTGACCTTCAGGTAATAGGTCTTGCCGTTGGCCGCGGGGTCCAGGGTGAAGCTCGCCAGCGGACCGATCTCCGAATCGACGAGGACGTTGAAGTCCGCGGGCGTGGTGCCGACGGACACTACGTAGGTGGAAATAGCGGTGTCGCCGAAGGCCAGGGCGGGCGGCCAGTTCCAGGTGATCCCCGAAGTTGCGGTGAAGGCGCCGGGCACCGGGACGGGCTGGCCCGGCGGGATCACCGTGCTTAAGGCTACGTGAAAGGGCCCGACTTCGGCCGTCTTGTAGCCGAGCGCCTGGGAATTGTAGCTGCGCAGGTGGAGGAACCAGAAGCCGTTGCCCGTGGCGGTGGTCGTCAGGATCTCCAGGGCGCTCCAGCCCTGTTCCTGGTCGTTCCAGGCGTGGGTGGCGTTCCTGTCCCAGATAGCGCGGTAGAAGAGCAGGCCGCCCGTCCCGGTGGAGACCGTGTTTACGAAACTGAAGGTAGTTACGCTGACCGGGCCCGTTGTGGTGCTGGCCGAGACGGCGGGCGCGGCCGCGTAGGTCAGCTGGCCGCCGAGCTCCAGGCCGGAGGTAGGTATTCCGTTGTAGTTGCGCGCGCTCACGCGGGCGTAGTAAGTCGTGTTCGCCGCCAGCGCGAAGTTCGCGCTCACCCCCGCGGCGGCGGCACTTGCCCACAGGAGCGCGAAGTCGGGTCGCGTGGAGATCTCCGCCTCGTACATCGTACCGGAGGGGTTGTCGCCCGCCGACCAGTTGACGGCCAGGCCGTTGTCTCTCAATGTGAAGGAAGATGGGGAGGATTGGGGGGGCATGGCCAGGGTCGCGGTGGAGATTATGGGGCTGGAATAGGGGCCGGCATTTCCGGCAAAATTGACTGCTTTAACCCTGGCTGTGTAGGTTGTGTTCGGAGTCAGCCCCGTGAAGGCGGCCGGGATGCTCAGGGTGGTAGAGGAGAATGAAACGCTCACGAAGTTGTCTTTTGAGATCTCGGCCACATAAGCAGTGTTCTGCGGGTTGCCGTTGGCCGTCCAGCCGAACTCAAGTCCCGAACTGGTCACCGCGCCGAAAGGCGCGGCGGCAAGGGCGGGCGACAGGGGCAAGGTGACCTCTGTAACTACCTGCGAGTAGCCGCCAGGAACATTGTTCATATTCACGGCTCTGGCGCGGGCGTAGTAGGTAGTGTTGGGGAGCAGCCCGCCGAAGGTCTGGCTGAGGGCCAGGGTCGAGGCCGAGGAGATCGCCGCGCCGGGAGCGAAGCCCGCGCTCGACAGCTCGACGGTGTAGGAGGTCCCGCCGGGATTGCCGCCGGAAGCCCAGGTGAAGGTGAGGGTGCTGGCCGAGACCGCGGTGAACGGCTGGGCCGCATTCAGCGGGTCGGTGGCCAGGGTGGCCGTAGAGCGTATAGGGCTGGAGTAGGGACCGTCCACCCCGAGGAAATTAATCGCCTTTACGCGCGCCTGGTAGACGGTATTTGCCGCCAGGACGGAGAAAACCGCGCTGTTTGACAGCGTGGCGGCGGAAGCGAGCATGGTGTCGAAATTGTTCCCGGAGAGCTCGGCCGCGTAGCGCGTGCCGGGCGGGTTCCCGCCGCCGCTCCAGTTGAAGGTAAAGCTGTTAGTGCTTATGGCCGTGAAAGGCCCGGCGGAAATAGCGGGGGGCAAGGTATAGGTAACAGTGGAGACCGCGCCTGTGTAGGGGGTGTAATCGCCGCCGGCCCCGACGGCGCGGACATGCGCGTAATAGGTGGTGTTGGCCGCGAGGCCCGTGAGAACGTAATTCAGATTGGTCGTGACGTCTGAAGAGACCGGGGCAGAGAAGCCGACGTTGGTGGAGAACTCCAGGTTGTAGCCGGTACCGGCGGCATTACCGCCGTCGCCCCAGGCGAAGGTAAGCCCTCCGGCGGAGAGGTTCAGAAAAGGCGCCGCGACGTTGACCGGCGCCGAGCCGGCGGTGGCGGTGGAAACTATGGGCGAGGAAAACTGGCCGGGGATGCCGGCGAAGTTGACGGCCCGGACCCGCGCCTGGTATACGGTGTTGGCCGTAAGCGCGGAGAACGACGCGCTCGTAAAGCTGGTCCGGGCGGCGCTGGACACGCTGATAAACCCGTCTTTAGAGATCTCCGCCGTGTAGAGCGTCCCCGCCGGGTTTCCGCCGTTCTCCCAGCTGAAAGTGAAGCTGCCGGCAAAGACTCCCGTGAACGGCGGGGCGGCGGTAAACAGGGGCAGCGTGAGCGTTACGGTTGAAACCGCGGGGCTGGAATAGGGGCTTGCCAGCCCGCCGGTTCCGAGGGCGCGGACCCGGGCGTAATAAGTGGCGTTGACCGACAGGCCCGTGAAAACGTAATTGAGGTTGACGGTAAAGTACGAAGAAACGGGGGCCGAGAAGGCGCTGTTCGTGGAGATCTCCGTATTGTAGTTCGTGCCGGGGGGATTGCCGCCGTCTTCCCAGGCGAAGGTTAGGCCGTCGGCCGATACGTTAGGGAAAGGCGCGGCGGCGTTGCCCGGCGCCGAACTGGCGGTGACGGTGGAAACTATCGGCGAGGAATACTGGCTCGGGACGCCGGCGAAGTTAAAGGCCCGGACCCGCGCCTGGTATACCGTGTTGGGAGAAAGCGCGGAGTAGGATGCGCTCAGGGAGGTGGTCTGTACCGCGCTGGAGACGCTTACAAAACCGTTCCCGGACAGCTCGGCTGCATACACGGTGTTCTGCGGATTGCCGCCGCCCGTCCAGCTGAACGTAATGCCAGAACTGTTTACCCCGCTGAAAGGCGCGGCAGGCAGGGCGGGCGGGAGCGTTAAAGTGACCGCCGCTTCGGCAGGAGAGTAACTGCCGGGCACATTATCCATGTTCACGGCCCTGGCGCGGCCGTAGTAGGTAGTATTAGGCAGCAGGCCGCTGAAAGTATGGCTGAGGGCAAGGGTCGAGGCCGAGGAGATAGCCGTGCCGGGCAGGAAACCGGAGCTTGACAGCTCTACGGTGTAGGCGGTTCCGCCGGGATTGCCGCCGTCGGCCCAGGTGAACGTAGCGGTGCCGGCCGAGACCGCGGTGAAAGGCTGGGCCGAATTTAACGGGTCGCTGGCCAGGGTGGCCGTAGAGCGTATCGGGCCGGAGTAGGGACCGTTCGCGCCCAGGAAGTTGATGGCCCTTATGCGGGCCTGGTAGACGGTATTGGGCGTCAGCCCGGAGAAGGCCGCGCTGGTCGACAGCGTGGAAGCCGAAGCGATAAGAGCATCGAAGCCGTTTTTGGAGAGCTCGGCCGCATAAAGCGTGCCGGGCGGATTGCCGCCCTCGCTCCAGCTTAAGGTCAAGGTATTGGTGCTGACGCCCGTAAAAGGCGAGGCCGTTATGACAGGGGCCAAAGTGTAGGTGACCGTGGAGACGGTGCCTGTAAAGGCGGTGAGGTTGCCTCCTACCCCGACGGCCCGTACATGGGCATAATGGGTGGTGTTGGCCGGGAGCCCGGCGAAAAGGTAATTAAGATTAGTCGTGAAGCCGGAAGAGACGGGAACCGAGAAATCGCTGCTGGTGGATATTTCCGGGTTGTAGCTGGTTCCAGGGGCATTGCCGCCGCCCCCCCAGGAGAAGGTAAGGCCCTCGGCGGAAAGATTCGTGAAGGGCACAGCGGCGTTGACCGCCGCTGAAATAGCCGTGGCGGTGGAAACTATAGGAGAGGAAAACTGGCCCGGTATGCCGGCGAAGTTCACGGCCCGCACCCGCGCCTGGTATACCGTGTTAGCTTCGAGCGCCGGGAAGTCCGCGCTGAGCGCGCTGGTCTGTACCGCGCTGGACACGCTGACGAAACCGTCTTTGGAGATCTCCGCGGCGTAGAGCGTCCCTCCGGGATTCCCCCCGTTCTCCCAGCTGAAAGCGAAGCTGCCGGCGAAGACCCCCGTGAAGGGAGGGGAAGCGGTAACGGGTGGCAGCGTCAGCGTCGCCGTGGACACCGCGGGGCTGGAATAAAGGCTTGCCAGCCCGCCGGCCCCGAGGGCGCGGACGCGGGCGTAATAAGTGGTGTTGACCGACAGGCCAGTGAAAATAAAATTAAGGTTGGTGGTGACTGCCGAAGACACGGGAGCCGAAAAGCCGCTGCTGGTGGAGAGCTCGGGATTGTAATTCGTTCCCGCGCTGTTGCCGCCTGACTCCCAATTGAAGGTTAAGGCGCCGGCCGAGAGGTTTATAAACTGGACCGAAGCGTTCAGCGGGGGCGCTGTGTTTGTAATGGTAGTGACGGCGGCGGTGAAAGCAGTATCCAGGCCGTTATGGTTTTGAGCTTTGACGCGGGCATAGTACAGGGTATTCATTGCCAGGCCGGTGAAGCCGGCGCCGGCATTGAGGGTGCTTGAGGACCGGGCCAGCGAGGCGAAGTTGTCGGTGGAGATCTCGGCGATATAGCGGGTCTGCGGCGGGTTGCTGCCGCCGTTCCAGCTGAAATTAAAACCGGTAGAGCTGACGCCCGCAAGCGAGGGATCGGCGGGTTCAGCTGCCAGGGTCGCTGTGTAGGTAATGGAGGTAAACTCCGTAGGCAAACCGGCTATATTGATGGCCCGTACCCTGAAATAATACGTGGTATTGGGCGCCAGGCCCGCCGGGGCCGAGGAGAGGGACGTGATATATGAAGCGGAGACGTTGCCCCCGAAATTAATATCGGTGGAGCGGTTCACCTCGTAAATGGTGTAGCCCGGATTAGCGGGCTCACCCGCGCTCCAGTTCAGGCTTAAAGAATAGGCGGCCAATGCGGTGAAGGTGCTTGTGGCCGCGCCCGGCAGGCCCGCCAGGGTGTAGGTGGAAACCGGGGCTGAAGGAAGGCTGTCCGAGTGGTCCGTGAAAGCCGTTATATAGCGGGTGTAAGCGGTGTTAGGCAGCAGGCCGGTCTCCGTGGCCGAGAGAGTATCGCTGGAGGTTGCAAGCTGGGGTAAGCGGTCCTGGGTGCGATAGCTTACGGTCCCGCTGTACAGCCTGTACTTCCTTGAAGCTTCGGCCGCGTCTCCCCAATCAGGGGCGACCGTCCAGCGCCATGTGATGGAGGTCGCGAAGATATCCTGGAATTCCAGGCCGGCGGGGGGGGAAGCTACCGTGGCGAAAGAGACCGCGCCAATGAAACCGGCTTGGGCGTGAGGGCTGCCTTCGCTGCCGCTGCCGGATTTAGCTCCTTTAGAGCCGCCCGCCGTGCTGATGGCTACCGAGAAGGCCGCCTGCCTGTAGTAGATCTTAACCCGTCCGCCGCCCCCGCCTCCACCGGGATAGGCCGTATCCCCGGACCCCCCGGCGGCGTCCCCGCCCTTGCCGCCATTGGCGTTGATGACGCCGTCCACGGTCGCGAAATCCATGCACCGCAGGAGCAAGCCCCCGCCGGCGCCGCCGCCGCCGGCGTCGGCCGGCCTGGTGGAGTTGCCGCCCGGCACGCCGCGCACGAAAATAGTGCCCGTCAAAGTGAAGGAGGAGGCTTCCAGATAGATAGAGGCGCCGCCCTGGCCGCCGCTTCCTCCTGTCTGCGTCCCGGAGCCGCCGCCCCCGCCCCCGCCGGAGCCGGGGAAAATGGAGCCGGTAGAGACCGGCAGGGTGCTGTCGTCATAAGCGGCGCCGCCGTCTCCCAGCACTCCGTCCGAGCCGCTGCCGTTGCCGCCATCTCCGCCGTAGCCGCCCCCGCCCCCGCCCATATTAGTATAGGCGCCTATGCCCGGGCCCCTTCCGTCGCCGTCTCCGCCGGGCTGTCCCGGATCGCCGCCTATCCCGCCGACCTCGCCGCGGCCGGATCCGTTCAGGAGGCCGGGTATGGAGATGGTGGAGGCGAAGATGACCAGGGGCGTGGCAGGGGTCACGAAGACCGTGGTTCCCGCATTTACCTGGAAGAGCCCGACATTAGTGAAGACGCCGCTGAGGACATCGTTAGGCGAGCAGGGAATAGAATTGTCAGCCGTGCTTCCGGGTCCGCAGATAAGATTCTGGCCAGCCAGGTCCCTTCCGGAGATAGTGGCCGCTCCGGCCGGGGCCGGCAGCGTCAAAAGATAAGCGAGGAGGAGGCGTATCATTTTAGCGCAGCCTCCATCTTGGCCTTAAGCTTTAAAGCCCCCTCGTTGCCAGGATCCAGTTCAAAGATACGGGACAGGGTTCTGGATGATTCCTGGTATTGCTTCTTTAAGTACTGGTCCACCGCCACATAATAAAGTCGCTCAGCTTCTTTCTTGAGTTCGGGTTTTATTTTGATGTGGACGGCGCTGCGGGCGGCTTTTAATTTCTCGCTGATCCCGGGAGCGGCGGGGGCCATTTGCAGTATCGCCTGGTAGGCCGCGACGGAGGCTTTAAAATCTTTTTTTTCATCTTCGAGGGCGGCCTGCGCGGATAACTGCTCCACCTTTTCCCTTGTTGCCTGGTCCAGTTCCGCAAGAAGCGTTTTTGTCCGCTCATTGGCGCCGTCCGCCGCCAGCGCTTTTTTGGCTTCGGCGACGGCTTCGGCTAAAAGACCCTGTTCCCTGAAGCTCTGCGCGCGGGCCAGGAACTGCGAAACCTGGACGTCCAGGATCTCCTTCTGCGCCCGGGCGAGCATTTCCTGCTCCTGGGTCCCCAGGCGGGATTTTATAGTTTCAATAGCCTGCCTGGCCTCTTCGTTGGCGGGATCTACCTGGAGCGCGGCTTTCCAGTATTCAAGGCTGATAAGGATATTTCCCTGCTGGTACTGCTGCCTGGCCAGGATGACCGAGCTCTCGGAGATCTGGCTGCTGAACTGCCGGGCGGCTTCGGCCTTGAGCTCTTCAAGCTTCCCCTCTACCTGCTTATTGGAGGGGTCCAGAAGGTCCGACTTTTCCAGGTTGCCGATAGCCGCGGCCAGGTTGCCCTCTTTGGCCGAATTAAGTCCTTCCAGGTAATAGCTGCGGGCCAGGCTCCTGGCCTCCTCCTGGTCCAGCCTTTTCATGCCGCGTCTGATCTGTTCGGCCCTCTCGGGGCCTGTCATCCCGAATTTAAGCGAGAAAGAGATCATGTGGCTTGCCTCTATCTCGTGCATCAGGACCGCGTAATCGAACTGGTAATTGGTGAACTGCGCCCCGGCGCCCAGTGAAAGGCCTTTGGCCTCCAGCCCGGCGCGGATGGCGAACTTTTCCAGGTATCGGAATTCCGAACCGATGCCCGGGTGGAACCTTGAGGCATAATAGTTGGACCGCGCGGCCAGAAGGGTTTTAAAATCTTTGCCGACAGGGAGCGCGTAAGCCGGAGAGACATCTATCACCCTCGGAAAAGTAACCGCTTTGGACACCAGGGTGACCGATGGCTTCATGATATTCCTGACTACGAGGCCCAGGGAAAAACCTTTCCCGTTGCGGTAGAGCAGACCCGCGTCGGCCCCGGAGCCGGAGCCGCTCACGGTATCTATCCTCTGGACGATATTCTTTACGCCGAAGCCGACGCTGATCCGCCCGGGAATACTGCGGGTCTGGATCGCGGGGATCGTGAGCGCCCAGCCCAGCTGGAACATGGTGTTCGTGATGGAGAAAGCGGTCGGGGCGTCATAAGGGGCCTCCCGCTTCTGGAAATTGCCGCTGCCCTGGCTGGTGTACCCGGCCCCGATCGCGCCGAAGCTTTTCAGGGGCATCCCGTAGCCGATAAAATCATTGCTGGTCCCGCCGAAAAGAGTGATATGGTTGATCGTCAGTTCCGGTTTTGTGAGCATGGAGAGGCCGGCCGGGTTCCAGTAGATCGCGCTTGCGTCGTCGGCTATGCCGGCAAAGGCGCCGGCGAGCCCAAGGGCGCGCGCGCCCGCCCCCTGCCTGGAAAAAGAACCCGGCAGGCCGCCATCAGGCTGCGCCGGGACGCCGGGGGGGAAAATCGACAGAGAGGGGCCGAGAATACAGGCGGCAAGAAGCATCCGGCCTTTACCACTGAAGGAAAGGCGGCTTGTCCGCGAAACTTTTTCTTCGCCTGTATGCGGCATTGTATTGGCCGGCCGACGCTGATATCCCGCCTGCGGATATAGCGGATCTCTCCGGGCCCTCCTTGACTGGAAACGCGCTTAGGTCTTGCCGGCCAGCGGCCCGGGACCGTTCAAGGGCAGTTCGAACCAGAAGGTGCTTCCTTCTCCTTCTTCGCTGTCAACCCCGATCTTGCCGCCGTGCGCTTCCACCGCCATCTTGCAGAAGGTAAGGCCGAGGCCGGTGGAATATTTCTGGCGGCCGGCCGGGAGCTCCACCTGGGCGAACTTCTCGAATATCTTCTGCCTGTATTCGGGCGCGACGCCTGCCCCGTTATCCTTGACGCTCAGGCAGACTCTGTTGCCGGAGGACTCGATCTTCAGTTCGATCAGGCCGCCGGCTCTGGGCGAGAACTTTATCGCGTTGGCCAGCAGGTTCTGGATGACCCTGAAGATGATATCGCAGTCCGCCATTATCAATGCCGGTTGCTTCGGCGGGGTAAAACTGAGCTGGCGTCCCTCCAGCACCGGCTTCAGCCCGGGGGTGACCTCCTGGAGGATCCGGACCAGGTCCCATTCCGCGAGCTTGAGCTTCATTTTGCCCTCTTCCATCTTGCTCGTGTCCAGTACATCGCCGATTATATGGATCATCTGCTTCGCCGATTTCATCGCTTCGGCTATGTAGCGGGTGTGGTCCGGAGAGAGGGTTCCTCTCGTGTTTTCGCCGATAAGCTCGAGGAAGCCGTAGATGCCGGCCAGCGGTGAGCGCAGGTCGTGTATGATCATGTGCACCAGTGAGTCGCGCAGTTTTTCAAGGTCGCGCAGCTTATCGTAGTTCTCCTGCAGCTGGCGTTCTTTCCGGCGGAGCTCCAGTTGCGTTTCTACGCGGGCCTCTACTTCCTCGAACTGGAAAGGCTTGGTGATATAGTCCACGCCCCCGGAGCCGAAGGCTTTTACCTTGTCCATGGTCTCGCTGAGGGCGCTCAGGAAAATAACCGGGATATTTTTTAATTTCTCGTCGGCCTTCAATTCGGCGCAGACTTCATAGCCGCTCATTTCAGGCATATTGATGTCCAAAAGGATCAGGTCGGGGGGGTCATTGCGCGCGGCCTGCAGCGCCAGCTTTCCGCTGACGGCGGCGCGGACCCTGTAGCCCCGTATTTTCAGCATTACGCTGAGCAGTTCCAGGTTCGCGGGCGTGTCGTCCACCATCAGAACGCTCGGCGTGGTCAGGGAAGAAGTTGGTTCATTCATGACTGTTTTCCTTCGGGCCCGGGGCGTTCGCCTCCGTGCCGCCGAATATCCCGGCAAAATCCGATTCTATACCCCTGAAGGCGGCTATCACCGCCGGGTCGAAATGGGTGCCGGAGTTTTTTAAGATGATCCCGCTGCTTTTCTCATGCGAAAAAGCGGGTTTGTACGGGCGTTCCGCCCGCAGGGCGTCATAGACGTCCGCCACGGCCATGATCCGGGCTGCCAGGGGGATCGCTTCTCCCGCCAGCCCTTCCGGGTAGCCGCTGCCGTCCCATTTCTCGTGGTGCGACCGGGCGATGTCTATTCCCATATTGAGGAAGCCGCTCCTGGGATATTTGCCGCGCGCCGTCCGCAGCGTGTTCGCCCCGATGACCGAGTGCGTTTTCATGATCTCCAACTCCTCCGGGGTGAGTTTGCCCGGCTTCAGGAGTATGCTGTCCAGGATGCCGACCTTGCCGATGTCGTGCAGGGAGGCCGTGTGATAGATGCTTTCGATAAAACTTTCCGTTATGCTGCCCGTGTGCCCCGCATCCTCCCGCATTTTTTTCGCCAGGGCCCTGGCGAAGTTCCGCGTGCGCTCGATATGGGCTCCCGTGGCGTCGTCCCTGGATTCAGCCAGCTTGGTAAGCGCGATGATGGCCGCCAGCTGCGAGTCGGAGATCTCCGCGACCTGTTCTTTAACCAGGTCTTCCAGGTGCAGGTTGTGTCTTTCAAGTTCAAGCTGCATTCTCCGGAGGCGCAGGTGGGTTTCCACGCGCGCGAAGACCTCCTCGAACTGGAAAGGCTTGGTGACGTAATCGACGCCGCCCACGCCGAAAGCTTTTACTTTATCCATCGGTTCGCTCAGCGCGCTCAGGAAAATAACCGGGATGTCTTTCAGCTCCGCGTCGGCTTTCAGGCGCCGGCACACCTCGTAGCCGTCCATCGCGGGCATGTTGATATCCAGCAGGATAAGTTCGGGCGGCTCGTTCCGGGCGGATTGAAGCGCCAGTTCCCCGCTGAGGGCGGCCCTTATTTTGTAATGGCTGTCCTTCAGCATCCCCGAGAGCAGTTCCAGGTTCGCGGGCATATCGTCCACGATCAGGATGCTGGGAACGCCCCGCCGGCCGGCTATGTTATCTTTCACGCGATCAATCCTTTCCCAGCAGGTTGAGTATGCGCTGCGTATCGAACTTGCCTGCAAGCGCGCGCAGCGCCCCGGCCAGGCGGCTGTCCAGCGCTTCCACGCGGCCGGTCAGCTCGAGCAGGAGATGGAAGTCGCCGTTAATCGCGGCTTCGCGAAGCTGGGCGACCAGCTCTTGAGGCAGGGCGGCAAGAGCCCCGGGCTTCAGCGCCGCGGTTGCTTCGGCCGCGGCGGCCGCCGCCGGGCCTTCTCCCTCGTAAACATATTCGGCGTTCAGAAGGTCCCGCATCTTCTCGAAGAGTTCTACTTCCCTGAAAGGCTTGAGGATCAGGGCGTCCGCCCCGGCCCCGCGAGCGTCCCGGTTTATCTCTCCGAAGATGCTGGCGGTCACCGCGACTATCTTTACCTCCTTGCCCCCGGCCAGCACACGGATGCGGCGGATGGCCTCGTAGCCGTCCATCACCGGCATCCGCAGGTCCATCAGTATGATCTGCGGCCGCCACTCCTCGAACTCCTTGATAGCGTCCAGTCCGTTAACCGCCTGGCGGAGGTCGAAGCCCGCGGGGCCGAGCAGCTGGGCAAGGAATTCCCGGTTATCTTCCTTGTCGTCTACGACCAGCACCTTATAGCGCGGTTGGCCCGGCTTGAGCCCTTTCACCTGGCGCGGCTGGACCTTCCCGACCGCGGCGGAGGGCGACGCTTCCGTCATTGCGACGTCGAAGCTGAAAATACACCCCTGGCCGGGCCGGCTTTTAACCGTGATATCCCCGCCCATAAGGCGCGTATAGCCGCGGCTTATCGCCAGCCCCAGCCCGGTTCCGGTGCCGCCGGCGCGGCCCGCCTGCGCCTGTTCGAACGGGTGGAACAGCCGGGCTAATTCCTCGGGCGCTATGCCAGGCCCCGTGTCTTCCACTTCGGCCGTCAGCTTGAAACCCGGCTCTTTTTCCGGCCTGGCGCTCAGGCGCAAAGTGACCGCGCCCTTCTGCGTGAACTTTAAAGCGTTGCTTAGCAGGTTAAGCAGGATCTGCCGGAGCTTCCCCTCGTCGGCCAGCACCGAGCGCGGGAGTTCGCTGCTCCTTTGCACCACCAGCTGCAGGCCTTTGTCCTCCGCGCGCTGCCGCATCATCTTTTCCACATCGTCTACGAGCGCGTGCAGGTCGAAGGCGGACGGGTTCAGCGTCGTCCGGCCGGATTCCGCCTTCGCCATCTCCAGGATATCGTTTATCAGCGCAAGCAAATGTTCGCCGCTGCGGTTTATGGTCTCTATCTGCTGTCTTTGTTTGGGCGTGGCCTCAGGGTCGCGCCGCAGCAGCTGTGAAAAGCCAAGTATGGCGTTCATTGGGGTCCGTATCTCGTGGGACATATTTGCGAGGAAGGCGCTCTTGGAGCGGTTCGCCACCTCGGCGGCTTCTTTGGCCTGGCGCAGTTCGGTCTCGAACCGCCTGCGCGCGGTGATGTCCTCGATCGACAGGAGGATGATGCGCTCTTTGCCCAGCACCCGCTGGATCTGCCGGGCGTTCAGCAGCATGATGCGGCGGCCGATGTCGGCGAAGTCGTGCTCGACCTCGTAGTTGTCGAAGGTCGCCTTCTGGGGCAGGATGGTCTCCAGCAGCTCCCGGAGCTTCGGGATATCCCACTGCTTATTGCCCAGGTCATAGATCAGCTGCCCGACGGTCTCTTCGGGGTTCACTTTGAAAACTTCATAGAAGGAGCGGCTGGCCGAGACCACCCGCAGGTCCTGGTCGAGCGAGATGAGCGGTTCGCGCACGGTATTGATGATGCTGTCCGAGTATTCACGGGCGGCGTCTTCCGAGATCTTGGTGGCCGCCAGCTCTTTGCGGGCTTTTTCCAGCCCGTCCTCGATCTCCCTGCGCTCGGTGATGTCTTCGATGGACAGCAGGATGATGCGCTCTTTCCCGGAGGCCCTTTGGATCTGCCTGGCGTTCAGCAGCATGATGCGGTGGCCGATATCGGCGAAATCATGCTCCACCTCATAATCATCAAAGGTCGCCTTTTGCGGAAGTATGGTTTCAAGCAGCTCCCGGAGCTTGGGGATATCCCACTGTTTATTGCCCAGGTCATAGATCAGCTGCCCGACGGTCTCTTCGGGGTTTACTTTGAAAACTTCATAGAAGGAGCGGCTGGCCGAGACCACCCGCAGGTCCTGGTCGAGCGAGATGAGCGGTTCGCGCACGGTATTGATGATGCTGTCCGAGTATTCACGGGCGGCGTCTTCCGAGATCTTGGTGGCCGCCAGCTCTTTGCGGGCTTTTTCCAGCCCGTCCTCGATCTCCCTGCGCGCGGTGATATCCTCGATAGCGAGCAGGATGACCCGCTCTTTCCCCGAGACTCTCTGGATCTGCCGGGCGTTCAGCAGCATGATGCGCCTGCCTACGCCGGCGAAATCGTGTTCCACCTCGTAGTTGTCGAAGGTCGCCTCCTGGGGCAGGATGGTTTCCAGCAGCTCCCGGAGCTTGGGGATATCCCACTGTTTATTGCCCAGGTCATAGATAAGCTGCCCGACGGTCTCTTCGGGGTTCACTTTAAAAACTTCATAGAAGGAGCGGCTGGCCGAAACCACCCTTAAATTCTGGTCGAGAGAGATCAATGGTTCGCGCACGGTGTTGATGATACTGTCGGAGTATTCGCGGGCGGCGTCTTCCGAGATCTTGGTAGCGGCCAGCTCTTTGCGGGCTTTTTCCAGCCCGTCCTCGATCTCCCTGCGCCCGGTGATGTCCTCGATGGCGAGCAGGATGATCCGCTCTTTCCCCGAGGCTCTCTGGATCTGCCGGGCGTTCAGCAGCATGATGCGGCGGCCTACGTCGGCGAAGTCGTGCTCGACCTCATAGTTGTCGAAAGTGGTTTCCTGGGGCAGGATGGTTTCCAGCAGCTCCCGGAGCTTGGGGATGTCCCACTGTTTATTGCCCAAATCATAGATCAGCTGCCCGATGGTCTCTTCCGGTTTTACCTTGAAGAATTCATAGAAGGAACGGCTGACGGAGACCACCCGCAGGTCCTGGTCCAGGGCGATCAGCGGCTCGCGCACGGTATTGATGATGCTGTCCGAGTACTCGCGGGCGGCGTCTTCGGAGATCTTGGTGGCGGCCAGCTCCTTGCGGGCTTTTTCCAGCCCGTTCTCGAACTCCCTGCGCTCGGTGATGTCCTCGATGGCGAGCAGGATGATCCGCTCTTTGCCCGAGGCCCTCTGGATCTGCCGGGCGTTCAGCAGCATGATGCGGCGGCCTACGTCGGCGAAGTCGTGCTCCACCTCGTAGTTATCGAAGGTGGTTTCCTGGGGCAGGATGGTTTCCAGCAGCTCCCGGAGCTTGGGGATATCCCACTGCTTGTTGCCAAGGTCATAGATAAGCTGCCCGACGGTCTCTTCCGGTTTTACCTTGAAGAATTCATAGAAGGAGCGGCTGACGGAGACCACCCGGAGATCCTGGTCCAGGGCTATCAGGGGTTCGCGCACGGTATTGATGAGGCTTTCCGCGTATTCGCGGGTCGCGTCTTCCGAGATCTTGGTAGCGGCCAGTTCCTTGCGGGCCTTTTCCAGCCCGTTCTCGAACTCCCTGCGCGCGGTGATGTCCTCGATGGACAGGAGGATGATGCGCTCTTTCCCCAGCACCCGCTGGATCTGCCTGGCGTTGAGCAGCATGATGCGGCGGCCGATGTCGGCGAAGTCGTGTTCCACCTCGTAGTTGTCGAATGTGGCCTTCTGCGGCAGGATGGTTTCCAGCAGTTCCCGCAGCTTCGGGATGTCCCACTGCTTATTGCCCAGGTCGTAGATAAGCTGCCCGATCGTCTCTTCGGGTTTTACTTTGAAAAATTCATAAAAGGAACGGCTGACGGAGACTACCCGCAGGTCCTGGTCCAGGGCGATGAGGGGTTCGCGCACGGTATTGATGAGGCTCTCGGCGTATTCGCGGGCGGCGTCTTCGGAGATCTTGGTCGCGGCCAGTTCTTTGCGGATCGTTTCCAGCCTTTCGCTTTCCGCGATCTCGGCTGTCAGGTTAGCCGTTCTCGCCTCAACCATCTCTTCCAGCCGCTCGTTCATGGCGCTCAGCTTCTCCTGCGTTTCTATCAGTTCGGTGTTCCGGTGCACCGCCGCTTCATAGGTGGAGATGAGCAGGGTCACCATCTGCTGCTGGTCGGTGGCGATGGAACGCCGCTTGCCGGCGAACATGATCTCCGTTTCCACGCGGGGGCGATCGCTCTTGCGGAGCAGGGGCTTGCTGTCCAGGACCTGGGAGACATGCGCCAGGAGATAATCTTCGCTGTAGGGCTTGGTGATGAAACTGTCCGCCCCGCAGGCCAGGCCTTCGAGCACGTCCTCCGCGGAGATAAGCGCGGTAAGCAGGATCACTGAAATATCCTGGGTTTCCTTATCCTCTTTGATCTTCTTGCAGAGAGCGTAACCGTTCATCCCGGGCATGACGATATCGCTGATGACCAGCGCCGGTTTGCGCTTTGACAGGACAGCCAGGGCTTCCCGGCCGTTGTTGGCCGCCGTCACTTCGTAGCCATGCTGTTCCAGCAGGTGCCGCAGGCGCTCGGACTGCGTGGGGCTGTCCTCGACGATGAGTATCTCTGTCGCGCTTTTGGCGGAATTTGTCCTGGTATTCATTTGTTTCTCCCGTTCGCTTTATCGATAAGGCCGGCCAGCATGGAGGCGATCCCCTCGGGCGGCAGGATGTAGGTGGCCGCGCCGAGCTTGACGGCCTCGCCAGGCATGCCGTGCACGACCGAACTGGCCTCGTCCTGGGCGATGGTGACGGCGCCTTTATCCTTCATGGTTTTCAATTCATCCGCTCCATCACGGCCCATGCCGGTGAGCAGTACGCCCACGGCGCGCGGCCCCAGGACCCGCGCCACGGAGCGGAAAAGATGGTTGACGGACGGCCGCAGTCCGTTCTCGGGGGCCTGATCGCTCAGCTCTATGCGCGGGCCGCCGCTTACGCCCATGTGAAAACCGTCCGGGGCCACGTAAGCGTGCCCGGGCAGCGGAGTTTCGCCTTGCGCGGCGATGTGCACCGGGAAGCTCGAGGCCCCGCCCAGCCACTCCACGAAGCCAGCTGTGAACCCGGCGGCAATATGCTGCACGATGAGCACCGGGGCGGCCAGGTCCCGCGGCAGGGCGGAAAGGATCTTGTGCAGGGCGGGAGGCCCCCCTGTGGAAGCGCCGATGGCGACGAGCTGTATTTCCCCGGCCGCCTGTGCCGCCGGCCCGGAGAGGCCCGCCCTGGCCGCGGGCCGGATGCGCCTGATCACCTTTATCTCCGACATCAGTTTTACCGTCAGTACCAGTTCCCGGGCGGCGGCCTCATGCCCCGGCTGCCCGATCCCGGGCGGGCGGAGGATGAGCGCTAAAGCGCCGGCTTCGAGCATGCGGAAGGAGGAGGCGACTTCCGTGGCGGTGGAGCTGGCGCTCACCATTACGATCGGGGTAGGCAGGGTTTCCATGATGGAGCGCGTCACCTCGAAACCGTCCATCCCGGGCATGTGGATGTCCATAGTGATAACGTCCGGGCGCTTTATCCTGGTCATTTCCAGCGCTTCCTCTCCGTTGTTGGCGACGCCGGCCACCTGTACCGAAGGATCGGAGGCGAGGATATGCGCCAGGAATTCCTGCGCTACCCGCGAGTCGTCCACGATGAGAACCTTGATCATAGTTGTCTTTATAAAAGCCTGCGGACCACTTCCAGCAGGTCGCTCTGGTCGAAACTGCTTTTGACGATATAGGCGTTGGCGCCGGAGTCGATGCCGCGCTCGCGGTCCTCGGCGGATTCCAGCGCTGTCACCAGCACCACCGGCAGCCCGGCGGTTTTTTTGCCGGCGCGGATCTTCGCCGTCAGTTCGAAGCCGCTCAGCCGCGGCATATCTACGTCTGAGACCACCAGGTCGAATACTTCGCTGCGGACCTGCGTGACGGCGTCCATGCCGTCCACGGCCGTCTTTACCAGGTAGCCGGCCGTTTCCAGGATATTCTTAAGCAGCGTGCGCGAAGTGATGGAATCGTCCGCCACAAGGATGCGCGCTTTCCCGGTTTTAGCGTTTTCAGCCGCGGCCGCGGGCTGCGCCGAGGCCGCCGCGCGCAAGGCCGACCTCAGCAGGTCGGAAATATTAAGCACGGGCGCCACCTGCCCCGTGCTGAGCACCGTAGCCCCCGCGATATTGCGCACGCGGGCCAGCTGCCTGCCCAGGTTCTTTACCAGGACCTGGTGTTCGTCGAGAACCTCGTCCACGAAAAAAGCCATGCGCTGCCCGGAGAAGGTCACTACCATCGCCTGGACATGTCTGTCGGCGGCCGCGGGATTGCCGCGGAGGACCGGCAGTCCCAGCGCCTGGCCGAGCCTGACGGCCGACAGGACCTGCCCGTCAAGCCGGATGGTCTCCCTGTTCTCTACGGTCTTGATCTCTTCGCGGCTGACGCGAAGAACGCGCTCGATATTCACGGAGGGCAGCACGAAGACCTGCCCTTCCTCCCTGACCAGGACGCCCCTGAAGGTGGCGAGCGTCATGGGAACCAGCAGGCGGAACGTGGTGCCCGCCTGCGCCTGCGTCTCCATGGAGATGACGCCGCCCAGTTTTTCCACTTTTTCCCGCACGATCGCCAGGCCCAGGCCGCGCCCGGAGACGCTGGTGATGATCGGGCTGGTAGACAGCCCGGAGCTGAAAATAAAAGCGCCGATCTCGTCCTGGCTCATTTTCTCGGCGTCTTTTTGCGGAACCAGGCCGGCCTTGACCGCTGCGCCGCGCACCAGGCCCGCGTCCACGCCGGCGCCGTCGTCGGAGACGGAGATCTCCAGCTGCCGGTTTTCATTGGCCGCGAAGGTCAGTATGATGGTTCCGAGCGGCGGCTTATTCCGGATCGCGCGTTCCGCGGGCTGTTTTATGCCGTGGTCCACGCTGTTGCGCAGCAGGTGGATGAGTGGGTCTTTCAGCTCTTCCAGGACGCGCTTGTCTATTTCCACCTCGGCGCCCCGGATGACCAGTTCCGCCTCTTTGCCCTGCCCGCGCGCCAGGTCGCGGACCAGCCGGGGGAAGCTTTCCGTCAGCGACGAAACCGGGAATATCAGGATCCCTTTCATGTTCTCGAGGTGGTCGTCCACCATGCGCCTGAGAGCGCGCTGGTCCTGTTCTACCGACCGGGTCACGGCGGCAGTCTGGTGGATAAGGGTATTCAGGCGCGTCTCGTTCCACTCCAGCAGTTCATTCCACTCCGGGCCTGCAGAGAGACGCTCTTTCCATTTGGCCGATTCCGTTCTCCACAGATCCAGCGAGCGGCAGAGCTCCTGCAATTCGGCCGCGCGCTGGCCGATGGCCATTTTGGCCGAGATCATTTCTTCCGCCTGCAGGAGGAGCGGGTCCAGCCTGGCCGCGGGAATTCTTACTGTTTCGGCCGACATGGACGGTTTTCCCGGGTGGGGTCGCGGCTCGGTCTGCGTCTCCACGGCAGGCAGGATGGAGATGTTCCGACCCGCTGCCGGGGGCGCCTCACTCGGCCCTGCGGGCGGCGCGGTTTTCCTGGACATGCCCGCCAGCTTCTTTATCTGTTCGCGGGCGCGCGCCTGGACCTGGGGGGAAGTTTCTTCTTCCGTCCCCTCTACGAGTTGCGTGATGATATCCATCGCCTCGTGAAGCGCCTGGTACAATTCCGGGCCCGGGGCGAGTTCCTGCTTTTTCAGCGCGGAAAAAACGCTCTCTACCGGCTGGCAGAGGGACTCGATAGTCTTCAGGCTGACGGAGCCGGCCGCGCCCTTAAGACTGTGCGCATCGCGGAAGATGGTTTCTATCACCTGCGCCCGCAACTCCGGGGCCAGGGTCTTTTCCAGTTCCATCAGGCCGGAGGAGATCGCGCGCAGGTGCTCCTGCGCCTCCGCCCTGAAGGTGGCTCTCAGCCGCTTAAGGAATTCTTCGTTTTCCGTAGCCATGGTCCGTGCCCTAGACTTTAAACTGTTCCACCAGGCCCTTCAGCTTCAGCCCCAGCTCGTGCAGGTTCCTGGCCGCGGTCGTCGCCTGCTGCATGCTCGACGCGGTTTCTGCCCCCGCCTGGTTTATCATCCCCATGGACGTCTTGATCTGGTCCATGCCCAGCTGCTGCTGCTGGCTGGACGCCACTATCTGGATTGCCGTCTGCGCCGCTTCGGTGCTGCTTTCGGCCAGCACGCGGATGGACTCCCCAGCCTGGGCTGACTGCTTTACCCCTGCCTCCACCGCTTTGCTCCCCTGTTCCGTGGCCATGACCGCCGCGCTGGTGGCTTTCTGCACTTCGGTCAGGATATTGCGCACCTGCGTGGTGGCCTGCTTTGACTGCTCTGCCAGGCTCTTGATCTCCTGGGCTACGACGGCAAAACCCTTGCCCTGTTCGCCCGCCCTCGCGGCCTCGATGGCGGCGTTGACCGCCAGCAGATTGGACTGGTCGGCGATATCGGTCACCGAGGCGATGATGCCGCCTATGGACTGGCTGTGCTCGCTCAGGCGGACGATCGTGCGGGCTATGGCTTCCATCTGGTCGCGGATGAGGCGCATCCCGGCGGCGGTCTCGTCGGTGGCTTTCTGCCCGGCGGCGGAGACCTGCGCCAGGCGCTGCGCGCTGTCGGCCACGAGCTTCGCTTTTTGAGAAGAGAGCTGGGTGGCCTGCTGCACCTGCGCCACGGTGGAGGTGGTTTCGCTGATGGCGGAGGCGTTTTCGGCGGTGCCGGCGGCCACCTGGGTGGTGGCGGCCAGGATCTCGCTGGCCGACGCGCCCAGCGTGGAGACCCCCTCGCTGATGAGCGTTATGGAGGAACGGAGTTTTTCCGTCATCTGGCGGACGGCGCGCGTTACCGCGCCGATCTCGTCGGACCGCGCCTCAACGGTAATGTTGTCCGACAGGTTCCCGGTCGAGATCCGCAGCGCCGCCTCGGAGACGACGCCGAGCGGCTTGGCGATGGTTTTGTTCAGGAACACGATCATTGAAATGCCGAAGAAAAAAGCGAGAGCCCCCGTCAGCCAGAAGAACTGTACCGACGATTTTGTTCTCTGGATGTCCATGGCGATAGTTTTCTTTAAACTCTCCTGCTCCCTCTCCGAAAGCTGGGACGCGAGCAGCCGGATCTTGTCGTAACGGTCCGCCTGGATCCCGAGAGAATATTCCCTCGCCGCCTCCGCTTTCCCCTGGGCGATAAGGGTGATCTGCTGGTCCTGCGTTCTGCGATACTCCGCCAGGGTGCTCTTTATTTCCGCGAACTGGCTCTGGGACCTGGGATCCGGGTCCAGTTTTAACAAGGTCTCGATGAGTTCATCTATTAACAGGGTGCGTTCAGTGATGCTCTTCTCTATCGCCTTCTGGTCCGCCCTGCTGGCGGCCAGGGTCAATTCCAGCATCTGCCCGCGGTTGTAGTTCCAGTGATTCCTTAGCTCCATGAGGCTAATTATTTTATTGAAGCTGAACTCCTCGATCCGTTTTTCGGATCCGGCTATATCCGTGAGGCTTTTATCGGCGGTAAAAATAACTACGGCCGACAAAAGCAGGACCACGCCGAAGCCGACGATCAGCTTGGCGAGGGTGGAAATATTGTTGAACCATTTCATGATAAACGCTCCTTGTTTGACCGGTTGCAGGCTTTACTCCGCTTTCTGATTTATGACGATCTTTTCGTCGTCCAGGATCTTTTCCGCGTCGAGTACTATCACGCCTTCTTTGGTAACGCCTTTCAGGTATTCCGCGCCGATCCCGGTGACGGTAGGGGGCGCTTCCTGGAGGGTGCCTTGGGGGATCAGGCGCGTGCCGAGAACGGCGTCCGCCAGTACCCCGAATTCCATGCTGTCATTGCGGATAAGGATCACTTTATCGAGCTCGTTCAGGCTCTTTCCAGGAAGGCTGAAGAATTTTTTAAGGTCGACTACTGACAGGATCTGCCCGCGCACATTGATGAGGCCCAGCACGAAGGGCGGCAAGCCCGGCAGCGGCGTGTAGTCTTTCAGCGGCTGGACCTCTCTCACATAAGCGGAGGCCAGGGCGTACGTTTCCGTGGCCAGGCGGAATTCCATTATTTCCAGCAGGTCCTGCGCCGCGCCGGCCGCCGGTTCCTGCGCCAGGGCGCGGGCCCGCGCTTTGAGGATCAAGCGCTTGTCCGCAGCGCCGGTAGTGATTTGGTCCTGTTTCATAGGTCCGCTCCCGTCAGGATGGTAGCCTGGATAATTTCCTTAAGTCGGCCCGCTGTCAGCCCCTCGGATTCAGGCAGGATATCCCCTTGTCCGAACTTGTTCAAAAGCGTCAGCGCATTCTCGAAATATTTCTGGGCTGCCGGCACATCTCCTCGGCGCAGCATCAGGTTGCCCAGGGAGTAGTAAGCCGGCGCGAAATCAGGGTCGAGGTAGAGCGTGCGCTTGAGCGAAGAGGCCTCTTCCACGCTGCGGTCCAGTTCCTGCAGGATTATCGCGCATAGGAAATGGAGGCCGGGGTTCATCTTGTTGGCGGCTATGGCTTTTTCACACAGGGCCAGGGCTTCGGTGAGTCTGCCCTGGTTAGCCAGGGCCCGCACCTCGAGCGACAGGGCGGGCGGGGTTTCCACGGCAACCTGCGGCGCCGGCCGCGCGGCGGGGACTTCAACGGCCCGCACTATAACGTTTTCCACGGGCCGGGGCGCTAAGGTTTCCTGCCCGGCGGCGGAAGCGGGTCCGGGCAGGAGCGCAAAATTTTCCGCGCCGGGAAGCGCCTCTTCGGCGGATAATGCCGGGAAGTTCCGGGTTTCCCGGTCTTCTTTGCGGTAAACGATAGCGCCGGGGAAGTTAACGGGCGTAAAAATATTAAAAACCTGCTGCGAGAGCTCGCTGGCTCCCACCATCAGACAGCCGCCGCCCACCAGGGCGCGGAAAAAATTCCGGCCGACCTTGGCCGTGCTTTCAGGGGTAAAATACATGGTCACGTTCCGGCAGAAAATGATATCCATGGCATTGGTATTGTTCAGGGGCGAGGGGTAGATATCCTCAGCCAGGTTCAGATAAGCGAAAGTGACCATCTTCCGGATCTCCGGCACGACCTCGTAGCGCCCTTTTTCTTTGGGGAGGAAATATTTTTCTTTCAGCCAGGGCGGCACATTCCGGAAAGACCAGTCGCCGTAAACTCCCGCCGCCGCCTTGCGCAGAACGCGGGGACTGATGTCCGTCGCCAAAATGGTGATATGCCAGTTTTCCGGGTCCGGAACGACCCGGCGCAGCGCTATCGCGAGCGAATACGGTTCCTCGCCGGTGGCGCAGCCCGCGCTCCAGAGCCGCAGCCGTTTTTCGCCGCCGGCCCGCGCGCGGACCAGCTCCGGCAGGATCCGGCCGCAGAGCGCGTCAAAAACCAGCGGCTCCCGCCAGAAATAGGTTTCGTGTATGGTCAGGTGGCTCGCCAGCGTGTCCAGTTGACCTGAAGTCAGCGGCGAAGCAAGCACCCAGCGCACGAAGGCCTCAGGGTCGGAAAAATCGAATTCTTTTGCAGCTGAAACGGTTTTGCGCTCCAGGTCTTCCCATTGTTCCCTGGGAAAATGGAGCGCCGTCTTGAGAGAAATATATTCGCTCAACTGTGACAGCAGGCTTTCCGGGAGAGATGTTTTCATTTCCCGGCTCCTGAAAGGGCGGCGTCCAGCTTTTGTTCCTCGTCGAGGGAAAGGAACCGGTCAAGATCGCAGATCAGGACCAGGCCGCCGTCTATTTTGGCGACGCCTTTGAGATGCTCCGCCAGGGGGGCGGCCTGGGCGGCGCTTGCGCTTTCCTGCTCCGTCAGCCCGCGGATCCCGGTAACTGAATCCGCCGCCAGCGCTACCAGCCGGCCGGCGGCGCGGGCTATGATAAACCGGTCGTCCTGGTCCATTTCGCGGTCCGGCAGGTGGAAGCGTTTGCGGATATCTATAACCGGGAGGATCTTTCCCTGCCAGTTTATCACTCCCAGCACTATCCCCGGCGCTTTTGGCAGCGGCGTGATTTCCACCGCGCGCACTATCCGCTCGACGGCCGAAAGATACAGGGCGTACAGGGGCTCGTCCAGCGTGAACAGGACAATTTGATTTTGGCCGGCCTGTTTAAGGTCTTTCATTGGATATTCCGTCGGAAGCAAAGTCCGCTTTTAACCTCTCCGTGCCGCCCTGTGGAGATTCACCATTTCCCTGGTCCCGCCTCCTAGACTATCCCGAACCGGACCCTTATGGCCGGCCAGATCTTGAGCAGCGAAAGGAGCATCGCCGCGAGGATCGGTCCGATGAGGACGCCTTGTATCCCGAACATCTGCAGGCCGCCGATGATCGCGATAAGGCCTACCAGCGGATGCGTATCGTCCCGGCCCTTGAGCACCAGGGGCCGCACTAAATTATCGATCACGCCGGCCGCGAGAGCAATGGCTATCATTAGGGCCATTTGAAGCGGCGAGCCCTGGGTCGCGTAGAGATAGATCACGCCTGCCAGCGAAGCCGGGGCGGTGCCCAGCATCGGTATCCAGGCGAAAATAAAAGTCAGTCCTCCGGCTAAAAACGCGCCAGGCACTCCGATCGCCAGGAAACCGACCACGATCAGGGCGGCCTGGGAAGCCGCCGCGGCCAGGCCGGCCAGGACGGCGGAGATAGTGGTGTCCCGGAACGACTTGACCAGTTTCTCCTGTACGCTCCGGTCGAATACGCCGAGCCCCAGAAGCCAATCCACGAACTCCTCACCATTGAGCAGGAAGAAGAAAAAGGCGAGCAGGACCAGGAGAAGCTGAAGCATCAGCTCCGGGAGGCCTTTGCCCAGTTTCAGCACGGCCGCGCTAGTGAACTGGCCGATGGTCTGTATCGCGTTCTTGATCTGCGCGTCGACCTGCTTCGGGTCGCCTATCACCGTCCTGACCACCTGCCAGCGGTTCAGGGCGACAGCGAGGGCTTTCGGGGAAAATTCCTTGAGCTCGGCCATGTTCTGTCCGATCGTGATCCCCTGCTTTACGGCCAGGATAGAGAAGCCGGTCAGCGGCGCTATGACCAGCGACAGGAGCAGGACCGTGACCGCGGTCGCGGCCAGCCGCGGGCCGAGCCTCTTTGCCAGGAGCCAGCGGTAGGCCGGATAAGTGAGCATGGCCAGCGTCCCGCCCAGGAACAGCGACAGCAGATAGGGCCCTGTCATCCATAAAACGGCGGCTATGCAGGTGAAGAGCGCCCCCAGGAAGGTGATGATATGTACCCGCTTGGTCACCGGGGTAACGGCAGGAGTTTGCGTCATAGAGGTTTAGGGAAGTTTGATCCCGTGGAAGAAGGCGTTGATGACCGAGAGCACGAGCGCGAAGACCAGCGCCCACCAGAAGCTGGCCACCTGGAAGCCCGGAACCAGTTTAGCCGTGATCAGCACCAGCGCGCCGATAATGACAAAGGTGAAAAGCCCCAGGGTCAGTATATTCAGGGGCAGTGTCAGCAGCATCAGCGCCGGGGCCAGGAACACGCTCACCAGGGCCAGCACTACCGCGACCATGACCGAAGTTCCGAAGCTGTCTATGGTCACGCCCGGAAGCAGGCGGGCGGTAACGAAAACCGCCAGGCTGCTGACCAGCAGATTTATCAGTATCTTCATAAAACCTCCCTGTTTACTTTAGTTGCGTTAAACGGCTTGGCCGGTGATCTGCGCGACCTGCAGAGCGAAGTACCGGCGAAGGAGGCGGGTGGCCGTCTGGCTCCGCCTTTCTTTGCGCGGCTTCTTCGGGGGTTTAACCGGAGTGGTCTTCGCGCAGGCGCCGGCTTTAAAGGAAGAACGGCGCGGAGTCAGGGCGTGGAGGGTCCTCAGAAGTTCTCCCTTGGTCGGCGGCCTGCGCAGCGGGCTGCTGAAAAAAACTATCTTTTTCAGGGTCGCTTTCATTTTATCCGCCTTTAAAAGTAATACCGCAGGCCGAGGTCCATATTAATGTCCGTGCCGCCATGGTTGGAAAAGTGGACAACGGGAACCAGCTCGAGGAAGATCTCCAGCGGGTTGCGCGGCAGCCAGTAAGCGACGCCTGCTACGGCGCGCAGGCCGAAGCTGCTATCGTTGTGTGAAGAATTACCTATCTGGGCGCCGAGCCCGATATAGGCCGGTATTTTCCCCGCTTCAGGCTGCGGGAACACCCTTAAGCTGTGCCATAGGTAGTCGCCGTAGAGGGTCAAATTATCGTTGAAACCAAGGCCGGCGTCCAACGCTTTGCTGCCGTCAAGCCAGAACTTGGCCGTGGCGCCAGTCTGATTGCCGAGAACTATCCCGGCGCCGAAATCGCCGGCCTTCTGCGCCTGCAGCGGGCCGACACCTAGCGCGAATAAACAAGCCAGAACCATTAGAGTTTTCATAATCTCTCCTTATAAATGCGCGGAACTTAAGTCCCGCGTCGATACCTGCACTACTACGTTACCTTTCCCGCGCCTTTGCCGATATGCGGAGTTGTACCTCCCGGTATCGGTAATAGTCACGAGACCCCCCTTTCTTTTAATAGGATACCCCTCAACTACCTGGCCTGCCATGCGGAGTTATACGCCCGGTTATAGGTAGAATTCCCGCCTTCGGCTTGACATTTGACAATACCGGCCGCAAACGGTAGAATTTGCTCAGATAAGTCCGGAGCAGGGGAGGAAAAATGAAAAAAACTATAAACCTGTTTATTTTAGCGGCGGCTTTCATCGCAGCGGCGACGCCGTCCTACAGCCAGCAGACCCTTTCAGGGGACGTGAAGCAGCAGATCAAGGAAGTGCAGGACGCTATAGCCAAGAAAGGCGCGAAATGGACAGCCGGCGAGACCAATATCTCCTCCGCCCGCGAAGACTGGAAATACCTTGTGGGCCTGAATTTCGAGCCCGTGGACGCCGAGCCGATAGGCCTGGTGGCCGCGGCAGAGCTTCCCGCCTCTATCGATTGGCGCGACGCGAACGGAAACTTCGTCACCGCCCCCAAGAACCAGAAGAAATGCGGTTCCTGCTGGGCTTTCTCGATGACCGGCGGCCTTGAATCCTATACCCTCCTTAAGGAGAATACCCCGGGCAAAGACCTGGACCTCTCCGAGCAGGTTATGCTCTCCTGCAGCGGCGCCGGCTCCTGCAATGGCGGCCGGCTTTCCGCGGGCTTCCTTAAAAAGACCGGGCTTCCCGCCGAATCAGCCTATCCTTATACCGCCACCGACGGCTCCTGCGCTACCGCCGCGGCCGGCTGGCAGACCGGGGCGAAAAAAATAGGCGCCTGGGGCTCCGTGTCCCAGGACTTGAACACTATAAAGACCGCGCTTGTGAAATACGGGCCGCTACCCATAGCCTTCATGGTCTATGAGGACTTCATGCATTATAAGACCGGCATCTACTCTTACACCACCGGCAAACAGCTCGGCGGCCACGCCGTGCTTCTGGTGGGTTATAATGACGCTGAGAAATATTTTATCGTTAAGAACAGCTGGGACCTCGGCTGGGGCGAGAACGGCTTCTTCCGCATCGCTTATTCCGAAATGGACAATTCAGTGAACTTCGGCCTGAGCACGATAGCTTACAGGGCTTCCAAGGACGAAGTTCCCGTGGGCGAGGCGGTGCGCGCCGCGAGCTTCGCCAGGGTCAGCCCGCTGCTGGACGGCGTGTCTTCCTGGAAATAAGCTAAGCGCGAGCAGAGAAACGGCGTCCGCGATGCGGGCGCCGTTTTTTTATGGGCCTTTCAGCCCAGCCAAATGGCTGCTGTTTTCTGGGCATTAGGGCCCTTTTGCGGATAACGCCTAAGGGGTATCATATAAGCATGAGAAAAGCTTATAAACCCAATGCAGCTATGGCCGCTTCGACAGCGGCTATTTTTATTTTTTCCGCTTCGGTCGTTCTGCCCTGTAAAACTTACGCGGCCGGCGCCGCTTACCAGGCGCTTTCCGCCCAGGCGAAACCGGCGGCCGTTCCCGAGGCCGGAAGCCCGCTGCCCGCTGCCGCGGCCGGCACTAAAGCTAATAAAATTCTTTTCGCCAGGGAAGCCGCTATCATCGCGATGAGCGACGCCCAGTTCGCCGCCGCCACCCCGGACCAGAAAGTGGAAATGCTCAAGACCCTTATCAGCCGCTCCACGCCCAACCAGCAGAACGGCGACAGCGGCCCCGACCGGGACCAGGAAGACCTGGAGCAGGCGATACTCCGTATTTTGGCCTCGGCCCCTGACGCCGCCTCTTTCGACCGCGTTTATTACCGCCTGGACCTGAGCAAGCTTAATTCCGCCGTGACCGCCCAGAGCCGGATAAAAGAGATGGTGGAGCGGGCCCGCAACTCCGTGGTCCCGGGCGACTGGGACGGACTGCGCAGGTACGTGGACACGGTCACGGAGACCTCTCATTCCGGCCGCAACCTTATTAAATTCCTTATAGACGGGCGCGAATTCCTGCCGGAGGTGACGCCTGCCCTCAAAGCCGCCAATAGTTCCATCCATATAGAAATTTTCCACCTCCAGCCCGACAATGTAAGCCGGGACCTGGCCAATATCCTGGTCGAAAGGGCGAAGGCCGGCGTAGCCGTGCGCTTCCTTATCGACGAGCATGGCTCTAAAGTGGAGCATGACCCGGAGATAGTAAAGCTCATAGATCTTATGCGCGCCGGCGGCATCGAGGTCATAGTGAAAGAGCCGCCGTCTATAAAGGACCACCTGGACCACCGCAAGATCCTCGTGATGGACGGCAAAGTGGGCTTCACGGGCGGGATGAATATCGGCAAGGACTACCAGGAGAACTGGCACGACCAGCAGACGCTGATCCAGGGCCCGGCCGTGGCTAAACTGCAGGAAGCTTTCCTGGAGCGCTGGAAGGCCGCCGGCGGCCGCATAGCCGCCTACGAGACGCTTTTCCCGGCGCTGCTCGAATACCCGGACGGCGCCGTGACCCAGGTAGTGGGGCATATAGGCAAGACCGACCAGAATATTAAAGCCGCTTATTTGCGGGCGATAGGCACAGCGCAGAAGTCGATCCGGATAGCCACGCCTTATTTCACCGACAAGGACGTCGTTAAAGCCCTGTGCAGGGCCGGCGAGCGCGGGGTAAAAGTGCAGCTCGTTTTCCCGAAGGAGAACAATATCCCGATAGTCCAGAACGCGGCCAGGTCCTTCTATCCCAGGCTCCTCAAGGCCGGGGTGGAGATCTATGAATATAAAGACCGGATGGCCCACCTTAAAGTGGCGGTCATCGACGGGCTCTGGGCCACTTTCGGCTCCTCCAACCTGGACGCGCGCAGCCTTAAGAACAATGACGAACTGAACCTTATCGTCACCGATCCCGGCGTCGCCGGCGATATAGAGCGGCGCCTGTTCGACGTGGACATCCTGAAGAGCGACCGGATAACCAGCTATAAACCCGGCTTCATGGACCACGTAGCGCACCCTTTCGGCGGGCTGCTGTAAACCCGGCGGCGGCTTAAATTAAGAACGGCGCGGGCTTTAGAGCCCGCGCCGTTCTTTTATGCCTCCGGAGCTATTTTTTTATAGGGATATGGAAGAAGAAGCGGGAGCCGACGCCGAGCTCTGACTCGATGCCCATCTCGCCGCCGTGCCTGAGCACGATCTCGCGCGCGATCTTGAGGCCCAAGCCGAAGCCGGCTTTGCGCATGCCCTGGGCTTCTTTGGTCTGGAAGAACCGCTCCCACACGCGCGGGAGGTCTTCCTTGGAAATACCGATGCCGGTGTCGATGACGCTGACTATCACCCGGTCGGGCGCGGTCTCCACTTTTATAGTGATCTTGCCGCCTTCCTTGGTGTACTGGATGGCATTGGTGCAGAGGTTCTGTATCACCTGGCCTATGCGCGCGTCGTCGCCGGCCAGCGGCGGGAGCACGGGCGGGGCGTCCATGGTGAAGCTGAGGTTCCGCTTCTGGGCCGCTATCTCCACGCGGGAACAGACATCGTTCACCACTGAAAGAAGGTTCAGCGTGCCTATTTCCACGCGCAGTTTTCCGGATTCTATCGCGGCCAGGTCCACCAGGTCCGAGATCAGAACGTTGAGCGTCTTCGCCGAGGTCTGGATATTCGCGGCGTATTTGCCTTCGGTGGGCTGGTTCTTGAGCTTGGCGGCCAGGACTTCTGAATAGCCGAGGATGGCGGTCAGGGGACTCTTTACGTCGTGCGCGACCGTAGCGAAGAAATTTTTCTGGAAGCCGTTGACCGCGGCCAGCTGCCGGTTCAGGTCCTGCATCTCTTTAAGGAGGCGCTCGTTCTCCAGGATCAGGAAACGCCGCTCCAGGGCCTTCTCCACCGAGAAGATCAGGCGCGAGGCTTCTACCGGTTTCAAGATAGCGTCGTCGAGGCCCAGCTCCACTACCTGGCTGACGCCTTTGAGCGCGGCTTGGAGGGGATACTGGTCCACCATGAAAATGATACGCAGGTCGGGGTCGCGCTCGCGCATCTTCTGGGCGAGCTCGGCGCCGGAGTATTGCGCCGAAGTGGTGGAGGTCCCGACTACGGCCAGGTGGAAAGCTCCCTTCCTGCAGACCCCCAGGGCTTCGTCTCCGTCCATGGTGGAGAAGACCTCGTAACCCGCGCCCTGCATCGCCTGGCCGAGGGAGGTTATGGCGGGTTTAAAATTGTCCAGAAGCAAAATGCGCTCCACTTCCCTCTTTTTCAGGCGCACGTCGGCGCCTTCGCTGTTCTCGATGATAATACCGGCGATGCGCCCGGCCTGGTCGCGGGGGATGGCCACGTCGTGCCCGTCCTTTAGCGCCTGGATGGCGTAGCGCACGGTCTCCGCCCCCGAAACGTAGTAGCAGACCGCTTCCGGCGTGCCGCTCCGGATGATAGCGTCGAGGGCGTCGGCCTCTTTCATCGTCCCAGTGAACTGCGCCACGATCACATTGCCGGGGAGAAGGATGGTTTCCGGAGTTTCTTCTTCGTCGCCGCCCAGAAGCGACCAGGATTTCTTGGGTTTGGGCTTCGCGGCTTCGACGCGGGCTTCGTTCTGCTGGCGGATGAAATCGGGCAGGCCTTTCGGGGACTCGAGGGACATAGGCTGCACGCCGGCCTGCTGGAAAGCGGTCTGCACGGCCCCGGTCGTGAACAGGACCTGGTCGGCCAGTATCACTACGGGGCGCGCGGTGACCCTTACCTGGTCCGCGAAGCCCATCGGCAGCGGCCAGCTCAGGCGGCGGAGCGGCGAAGGCATGGTCGGCGCCAGGCTGGCCACGGACTCCAGCGTGAACATGTGCACCTTCGAGTACTGCATGTGCAGGGTGAGGAAGCCGTCCCGCTCGGCGGGAGGCACGCGGCTGTAGTCCACCACCATGGCGGAGCAGTCGCCGGTAGCGAGCCGGGTGGCGGCGTATTTAAGGTTCGGAACGCAGACCAGCTCCAGGCCCCTGCCGGACATGGAAGGGGTCATCTCGTCCAGGAGTTCCTTTCCGCTAGTGACTACGAGCACGCGGCCTTTGCTTTCGGCCATCAGGAGGGCTCCCGGAGGGGGCTGGTGTTTAAAAAATGTTCCATTAGATGAAGCACTATCTTTATAATACAAAAGTGCGGGGTTTTTTGTGAAGTTAAGTCTGTCCGGCTTGCTAAAACGCCGCCCTCCCGCTATAATAGCAGGACTGCCGCGGATATCGTTCTAAGGTTATCCGCCCCCAATATCGTGATTAAAAAAGACAGGTTTCTGAAGTATCTCGGCTGGCTGGCCTTCCTTTTCTCGGCTTCTGCCTTTTTTCTGCCGCTGACGGACCCGGATATTTTCTGGCGGCTTTCGGCAGGGAAGTACGCCGCCTCGCACCTTGGGCCCCCGCGCCTGGATTTTCTTTCCTGGCCGCTGCCGGGAAAGGAATGGCTGGATCTTGGCTGGGTCTCCCAGTTTGTTTATTACCTTGCGCATAAAGCCGGGGGGCTCAGGGCCCTTTTCCTGCTTAAAGCGGCCCTGCTTTGCCTGGTCCTGCTTGTATTCCGCGGGCTGGCTCTTCTTTACAAGCGGCCCGCTTTCCTGCCGCTTGCGCTGCCGGTGCTGGCCGCTGTCCTGTCCGGGGGGAGCGACCTCCGGCCGGAAAATTTTACCCTGCTTTTTTTCTGCGCCGCTCTGTATGTGCTGGAGAAATGCCGTCTTGAAGGCTTTCCTCGCGGCCTGGCTTTCAGGTTCGGGGCTTTCTTGTTCTTCGCGCTCTGGATCAATCTCGACCCCGGCTGCTTCTACGGGCTTGCCCTGCTTGGCCTGTACGCAGCCGGGGAGTTCTTTTCGGAGCTGCTTCCGCGCCTTAAAGGCGGCCCTGCGGCGGGGCATGGCCGCAGTCTGGAATATTTAAAATTATTCTCCATTGGCCTGGCCGCGACCCTTGTAAATCCTTACGGCTGGAAGGTCTATCCGGAGCTGGCCGGCCATGTTTTCCGCGCGCAGGCCGCCGGCGAATATCTGCAGGGCTGGGCGGCCGGCCGGGGGGTCCCTTACCACTGGCTCTGCGTCCTGGCCGTCCTTGCTGTATCCGCGGGGCTGGCGTACTTCGCCTTGTGGCGGCGGCATATCGTTCATGCCCACCTGGCCTGCCTGCTTTTCTTTGTCTGGGCAGCCTCGGAGAGCTCCGGAAGCATGCCTTTTCTTTTGCTCGCCGGCCTGGCTTTCGCGCTCTCACTCCCCTGGGGCGGGCTGCCGCCTATGCACTGGGAAAAACTGCTTCGCGGCGGCGCCGCTTCCTGGCTGCTTCTTAGCGTATGGTTCTATTCCTCTTTCATCTGGCCGCATTATATCCGGGGCGCTTCATTTTTCAGGACCAGTTCCGTGAACCTCGCGCAGTTCCTGAAATCGAACAAGAAGGAGCTTTCAGGGCTGCGGCTTTATAATAACGGGGATTGGGGCGGCTGGCTGGGCTGGGAGCTCGCCCCCGACTACAAGGTCTTCCTCGACGGGCGCCGCCTGTTCGAAGACCGGGAAAGGGAATTGGAGGAAGCGCGCGCCAGCGTCGGGACCTGGAGCGGCTTGATAGAGAAATACAAATTCGACCTGATGCTTGTCACCCTTAACGAGCCGATGGTCCCGGTAAGGCAGAGCCTGAAAGGCGGCAAGGTGGAATTGTTCTGGCGCCCGGCCTATCTTTTTTACCTGCCGAAGAAAGATTGGGCCGTAGTCTACTGGGATTACAGGGTGGCGGCCGTGGTGAGGCGCTCGGCGCTGCCCGCGGCCTGGGTCGCGGAGCGCGAGTACCGGTATCTCCGCCCGCTGGATATCCCCAACCTGGCGCAGCCGGTCCTGGCGGGCGAAGTTTCCCTGTCCGGCCTGGACCGGGAGCTCCGGCTTTTCCTCGATTCCCACCCGGGCGGAAAAAAAGCTTCTTCCAATACGGCTCTCGTGAGTTTCTGCGAAAAAATAAAAGCGGCCTGCGCTGAAAAAGGCGCAAGGTGCCTGCTCTGATCTTTCGCGATACATGCCCGGCCCAGTTGTTTGATAAAATTAAGGGATGAACAACCTGCTTAACCGGTGGCGAAACGCCGACCCCGCTTTCAAGGCTTTTTTGCTCGGCGTATTTTTCCTGGGCATAAACGCCGGCGTGCTCTCCGCGGCCTTCAACAATTACCTGAACGATTCTTTCAGCCTCAGCGCCAAGCAGCGCGGCTTCCTTGAATTCCCGCGCGAGCTGCCGGGTTTCCTGGCTATTTTCATAACCGGCCTGCTGACCGCCCTTCCCGTCCGCAAATGGGCCGTGGTGACCAGCCTGCTCACCGCCGTCGGGGTGGCCGGGCTGGGCTTCATGTCCCCTTCCTATGCCTGGATGATAGTCTGGATGCTTCTCTGGAGCGCCGGCAGCCATTTATTCATGACGGTGGAAAGCGTGATGGGCCTGCGCTTCGCAAAAGAAGGCGGGCACGGCCGGCGGCTGGGGCAGATAAGCGGCATGACTAATTTCGCGGCCATCTCCGGCGCCGGCTTCGTCTGGGCGGTGGCCAAGCTGGCCGGGCCCTCCATCTACAGGTGGTCGTTCTTCGCGGCCGCGGCGGCCTCGCTGGCTTCCGCTTTCCTTTTCGCGCGTATGGAAAAAGGCGGGGAAGAGGCGGCGCCCGGCGGCACGCGCTTCGTTTTCAGGTGGAAGTATAAATGGTATTACCTGCTGAACCTCCTTTTCGGGGCGCGCAAGCAGATCTTCCTCACTTTCGCGCCCTGGGTGCTGGTGACGCAATACGGGGCCAGCCCGGCGCTGATGGCTTCGCTTGCCCTGTCGGCCGCGGCCTGCGGCGTGATCTTCAGGCAGACCTTCGGGGCGCTTGTGGACAGGATAGGCGAGAGAAAAATGTTCATAGCGGACGCGCTCATCCTCCTGGTGATCTGCGCCGGTTTCGCTTTCTCGACTTTCAGGCCGCTGCTCTATGTCCTTTACGTGCTGGACAATCTGATGTTCGCGACGCGGATAGCCCGCACCACCTACCTCAACAAGATAGCCCAGGAAAAAGCGGACATAGCGCCTACGGTTTCTTTGGGCGTCACTATAGACCACGCTCTCTCGATGAGCATACCGGCGGCCGGCGGCCTGCTCTGGGCGGCTTACGGTTATAAATCGGTGTTCATCGCCGCTTCGCTGGTCTCCGTCCTGGGTTTCTTCGCCGCGCTTGCCGTCGACGACGGCCGCCGCAAGGCCGCCGCGCCAGGGCTGGAGCCGGCTACGCCGG
Organism: Elusimicrobiales bacterium; assembly: GCA_028713125.1. Taxonomy (GTDB): domain Bacteria; phylum Elusimicrobiota; class Elusimicrobia; order Elusimicrobiales; family UBA9959; genus UBA9959. Next base: position 187,635 of record JAQTOU010000003.1, read on the forward strand.
ACTGAACCGGGCGCTATGAAATTCATACTTCCTCTTCTTGTCCTTCTCGCGGCCGCCGCTTCGGCCGGAACACCGAAGTATTCCCCGGTTGGCGGCGCGCTTGCGGTGCCCGTATCGCAGGATAACGCTTATTTCAGGAACCCGGCCAATACGGCCTATGATTACTGGAACCTGTCCGGCTTCTACATTCCGCAGACCACCGGCGCTTCCTGCTCCGCCGCCTCGGTAGCGATGGCGCTTAACGCCCTCCTGAGCGCCCGCCGCGAGCGCGGCGACGAAGAAGAGAATATAACGGAGGGGAAGCTTGTGGAAAAAGTTTCCGGGATCCCGTGGAAGTCGCTGGTCAGCGAGGAAGGCGCTGACGGCAAACACGGCCTGACGCTGGCCCAGCTGGCCGCGGCTTCCAAAGAGGCGCTGGCCGCTTACGGGGCCGTTGAATTTTCCGTCAGCAGCGTTACGGTGAGCAGCCAGTCGGCGGCCGCGCTGGAAAGCTTCAGGCGCGCCCTGGCCGGGAGCGAGCGCAATCCGCAGGATATCATGCTTCTGCACTTCGCTCAGGACGCCCTGACCGGGGCGCCGGGCGGGCCCTTTCCGCATATTTCCCCCGTGGGAGCCTATGACGAAAAAACCCGCAGGGTGCTTATCTTCGACGTGGACCGGCAGTGGTACGAGCCCTACTGGGCGGCCGACGTGCAGGTGTTCAAGGCCATGGCCGTAAAAACGGAGGCCTTCGGCTGCGGCGGCTATGTGCTCATAAAGACCGGCAACTAGGCCCTTTGTGCCCATAAAATAAAAGGGCTTTCGGCTCATTCGGAGGCTTCAGCTTTAAAGTTAAACTTTAAAGATGAGAAAACACCTTCTGCTTTACAGCCTGCTGTTCCCCGCCCTCCTATCTTTTTCCTCAATAGCTTTCGCGGCCAATAAGAGCATCTACGGCATAGACAACCGCAGGGATGTCGTAGAGACCGATCCTTTCACCCGCAAGCTCGCCCGCTCGGTGGCCGCGGTCTTTAACGGCCTGGAAGCCGGGGCGGACGGGCTGGTAAGCCTGCCTCTCCTTGGTTTCGGAACCGGCTACAGCCTCTGCCCCGGCGAGCGTTTCGCCGACCAGCCTACCGGCTCTTTCTGCACGGCTTCCCTGGTAGCGCCCGACCTGGTCCTGACGGCCGGGCATTGCGCCCCTTCGCCTGCTTCCTGCCCCGGGAAGCAATTCGTTTTCGGTTTCGAGATGGGCGCCAAAGGCGAATGGCCTTCGAGGATCCCGGCTTCGGATGTTTATTCCTGCGCGGAAATAATCGGTTTTTCCAACGGCGAGACGCGCGATTTCGCCGTTATCCGCCTGGACAGGCCCGTTACGGACCGCGAACCACTGGCTTTGAACAGGCAGGCCCCGCCGGAAGCCGGCGCAGGCGTTTTCGTCATCGGGACGCCGCTCGGTCTGCCCCTTAAAATGGCGGACGAAGCCCGCGTGCGCAGCGTGCAGGCTGACAGCTTCATGACGGACCTGGACACTTTCGGCGGCAATTCCGGCAGCCCTGTTTTCAATACCCGCACCGGCCTGATAGAAGGGATCATAATAGCCGGCGGCCAGGACCTCCAGCTCAGGGACGATGTCTGCGTGGTCAACTATGTGAACGCCCAGGACGAAGGCTCCGGCGAGCAGGTGGCCATGGCTTCGCAGTTCTCGTCTTTTATCCCATAAAAACAATTCCGCAGAACTACAGGAAATATAGGATAATTTACCACTGATAATTAAGAGGGACCCGGGAATCGGGTCCCTCTTTTTGTTGCAGAGCCGCTCAGCCGGAGTATTTTTGTATCAGCTCCAGCAGCGCGGCCTTTTTGACCGGTTTTGGCAGATGGGCGTCGCAGCCGGCCAGCACGGCTTTTTCAATATCTTCTTTTGTGACGGAGGCGGTAAAAGCTATTACCTTTGTCGGCGCCAGCCCTTGTTCTTTTTCGAGCTGCCGGATGGCGGCTGTCGCTGTGTAGCCGTCCATCACCGGCATCTGCATGTCCATCAGTATAAGGTCGTATTTCCCGGTTTTGAACCTGGCCAGAGCTTCCTTGCCGTTTATGGCGGTGTCCACGCTGACGGGATATTTTTTTAAATGAGCGAGTATCAGTATGCGGTTGTCTTCCGAGTCGTCGGCAAGGAGGATCTTTACCGGTTTCAGCGCCGCGGTTTCCGCGGGTTTTGCCGGCGCGGCGGCGGCCGTGGCCTGGGGCCTCCTGCCTAACGAGGCCAGTATCGCGTCTTTCAGCTCCGACCTTTTAACCGGCTTTATCAGGTATTCCGAGACGCCCAGGGCTTTCGCCTGGTTGATCTCGCTGCCCCTGCTGTCCGAGGTCAGCATCATTATTATGCCGGCAAAAAAGTCCGGCCGGTCCTTTATCTTCTGCGTCACTTCCAGCCCGTTCATTCCGGGCATGAAGTAGTCGAGCAGGACAAGGTCGTAAGGCTTTCCGTTTATAGCGGCGCCCTCTATTTCGGCCAGCCCCTCCGGCCCGCTTTCAACGGTCCGCACTTCGGCGCCCCAGCCCTGCAAGGTTTTCGACAGGATCAGGCGGTTGGTGGCGTTGTCGTCGACGACCAGCGTCTTAAGCCCGGCCAGCTGGCCGTCGGAGGCTTTCCCGCCGGGGAAAACCGCGTCACCCGCTTTCCTGAATTCCGCGGTAAAATAAAAAACGCTGCCTTCGTTCAGGCGGCTTTCTACCCAGATGCGCCCGCCCATCAGTTCGACTATTTTTTTCGAGATGGTGAGCCCGAGCCCGGTCCCGCCGTATTTGCGTGTAGTTGTGGAGTCGGCCTGCGTGAAACTTTCAAATACCCGGCCGATCTTGTCCCCGGCTATTCCTATCCCGGTGTCCCGGACGCTGAACAGGACCCTGACTTTCCCGTCGTGCTCATCCTTAAGTTTTATGGAAACGTCTATCTCGCCCTTTTCCACGAATTTAATTGCGTTGCCGATAAGGTTTACCAGGACCTGCCTTAAACGGTTCGGGTCCCCCGTTATGCGGGCGGGGATATCCTCGCTGACCTCATAGTTCAGTTCAAGGCCCTTTTTATGGGCTTTCAGCGCCATGAACTCGCATACCCCTTCCGCCAGGTCCTGGACATTGAAATCAAGGCTTTCAAGCTCTACCTTCCCCGCTTCTATCTTTGAAAAGTCGAGGATGTCGTTTATGATGTTCAAAAGGTTCTCGCCGGCGGATTTGAAGATGCGGACATATTGCCCCTGCTCTTTATTGAGCGGCGTTTCCTCCAGAAGCTCCCCCATGCCTATTATCGCGTTCATGGGCGTGCGGATCTCGTGGCTCATGGTGGCCAGGAATTCGCTCTTGGCCTTGCTGGCGCTTTCGGCCTCTTTCTTTGACGCCTTGTGCTGTTCCATCATTATGGTTCCGGCCAGGATATCCGCGACGGCTACCAAAAAAAGCTCCTCTTCCTTTATCCTCCGGTGCTCCGCCGCCAGGTAAAGGCATAATACTCCGATGGTTTTGTGCTCGAAAACAATAGGGACGCAGTAGTGGCCGTGCTCTTCTATACCCTCGTAAACGGTCTCGTGGTCATGGTCCAGGCGGGAGGAATAAACGGTTTTGCCCGAGGCTGCGGCCCTGCCGCACAGGCATTTCCCGAAAGGGACCTTGGCGCAGGAAACCTTGATGGCCCCGGTCATGCCGCTTTGGGCGGCCATGCTCATGGTTTCACTGTCCTCGTCTTTCAGGAATATCGCGCCTTTAGACTGCACACCGAGCCAGGGGATCTTGAAAATCGCTTCAAGGCTATGCTCAAGTCTTTGCTCGATCGATAGATCTTTGAGGGGCAGGCGCAAAACTGAGTTCAGCGCCTCCTGAGCTCCGGAACTCTTCTGGATGGCGTCCGCCATTTCATTCAGGGACTCGGAAAGGTTGCCTATCTCGTCGGAGGTTGTAACATTATCCCTGGTCGCATAATCGCCCGAGGCGATCTTGGCCGCGAAATCCCTGATGCGCAGCAGCGGGCGCGTGATCTTGCGGTTCGCCAGCCATAATATCACGCTTACAAGCAGAGCGAGCACCGCCAGGCCGCTCAGGACGATGTAGACACGGGCTTTTCTTATGGCGCTTATCATCCAGTCGGCGTCTATATGCATTACCAGGAAGCCGCGTATTTTATCGTCGGCGCTATGGCAGCGGTGGCAGGAGGTTTCATTCTTTATTGGATGGTAGACTTCGGCGGTATACCCGCCTGTCGCCTTATTCCTGGAGATGACCGAGGTTATTCCGTCGTTCTCCCCTGCTTTCTTCAATATGTTTTCCGGCACGGATTCCGCCGCCGTGTCCCGCCCGGTGCGCAGCCTCGGGACGCCTTTAGTATCCGTAATGAAAATAGTCTCTATCTGCCGCATCTTCGAGATATCCGAAAGGATGCCCCTGACCCTTCCCATCTCGCCGCGCATCATTTCGGTCTCTACCGTGACTTCGACCATGTGCATCCAGCCGGTCATCGTCATTTCCATCCGGTTCGCGAATTCCCTTTTAACGAGGATATCCGCGCTGATCGTCAGGGACAATATGACCAGGCAAAACACGCCGGCCATATAATTGGAGAGGTGCCTGCCGATGCTTTTTGACCGTTTGAACAGATCTTTCTTTTCAGGCATAAGTTATAGCGCTCCTTGAATATTGAACAGTATAAGTCCCGAGGGAACAGCGGCTATGTGTACTCAGGGTAGAGTTTTTTCGCGCAGTCCGGGCAAAGGCCATGCGAGAACCTGATAGCGGAATGCCGGGCAAGATACGCTTCTATGCTCTCATAGGCCTGGTCGTCCCGCCGTACCTTCCGGCAGCCGGCGCAGACCGGGATCAGGTTCTTCAGATCGTTGATCTCCGTGTCCAGTTTCAGTATCCTGTTCGCTACCCGCAGCCGGACCCTGAGCAGCTCCCGGTCGAGCGGCTTCGACAAATAGTCGTCGGCCCCGGCGTCCATGGCCTCCATGAAATTTATATGCCCCAGCCTCGTGCCTGTCAGCACGATAAAATACACGTACGGCAGCAGCGGATCGGCCCGCAGCGCCCGAACCAGGTCCAGGCCCGAGAGCTCCGGCATTACCCAGTCGCTTATCACTATGCGTATCCCGGACTTCGCAATGGTTTTTATCGCCTCGCGGCTGTCGGAAACGCCTAACGTTTCATAACCGCAGCGCTCCGTGGCTCGGCGGGTCAGGGCGAGAGTGTCCTTATCATCGTCAATAACAAGAATTTCCATAAAGCTCCCCTTTTCGGCATAATATACGATCTGCTGGTAATATAAGAGCAGTTATTGCATGTCGCCCCTGATCCGGAAAATACACAGGTTTCTCCTCATGGGAAGTCAGGGAATCGTAACGAACCGGACCTCCACGGTATCAAGGAAGTCCTTCAGCTCGGCGGCCTGCGCGCACAGCGCGGCCTTGTCGCAAGCCTTCGCGGACTTTTCCATGCGCTCGCCGAGTTCCGTTAAAAAGTTCAGGCCGAACCCTCCTCCGGAACCATGCAGCCTGTGGGCGATACCCCACAGCGCGGTAAAATCCCCGGCCTCGAGCAGCGCGTAGACCCGGGGCACCTCCTCCAGCCTGTTCCGCAGATAGGCAGGGATCAAGTCGGCCAGATCGGCGTCTACTTCTATTACTTTTTTCATAATACCCCCGTACATTATAGGATATGCGCTGAAATTACGGAACACCTCCAAAAAAGTTCAGATCTTTCTCAGATCGCAGGTGATATCTTAGGGGCTTTAATGTGTCCGGCCTATTTCCGGAGTGATACAGCATGTTTAGGAGAAGCAACACCGTTAATTTTAGCGGTAGGCGCCGGTGCGACAGTCATCAGTTCCATAAAACAGCTCCCGCGCCGTTTTACGCCGGGGCTGTTTTCCGGGGCTTTGTTTATTTGGGATAATGGTTATAACCGGTTTAAAGGACAATACTATGGCTGAAAAAACAACGGACGACAAAAAAGTTATTTTCTCGATGGTTAATGTCAGCAAGATCTACGACAAGAAATACGTACTGAAAGACATTTACCTCTCCTACTATTACGGCGCGAAGATCGGCGTGCTGGGCCTGAACGGCTCCGGCAAAAGTTCCCTGCTCCGCATCATGGCGGGCCTGGACGACGATATCCGCGGCGAGACCGTGCTTTCCCCCGGCTACACCGTGGGGATGCTCGAGCAGGAGCCCAAGCTGGACCCGGAAAAGACCATGCGCCAGATAGCCGAGGAAGGCCTGCCCGAGGCGATGGCCGCGCTGAAGGAATATAACGAGATCAGCGACAAGCTGGCCGAGCCGATGGACGACAAGAAGATGAACGCGCTGATCGACCGCCAGTCCAAGGTGCAGGAAAAGATCGACGCGCTGAACGCCTGGGACGTGGATTCCCGCCTGGAGCTGGCCATGGACGCGCTGGGCTGCCCGCCGCCCGACGCGCTGGTGAAGAACGTCTCCGGCGGAGAAAAGCGCCGCATCGCGCTGTGCCGCCTGCTCCTGCAGGAGCCGGATATCCTGCTTCTGGACGAGCCCACCAACCATTTGGACGCCGAGGCCGTGGCCTGGCTGGAACATCACCTTAAAGATTATAAAGGCACCATCATAGCCGTCACGCATGACCGCTATTTCCTGGATAATGTCGCCGGCTGGATCCTGGAGCTGGACCGCGGCCAGGGCATACCCTGGAAGGGCAATTACTCGTCATGGCTGGAGCAGAAGGGGGAGCGCCTTCGCCAGGAGGAGAAAAGCGAGAGCGACCGCCAGAAAACGCTGAAGCGCGAGCTCGAGTGGATCCGCATGGGCGCCAAGGCCCGCCAGGCGAAGGGTAAAGCCCGCATCAGCGCCTACGAGAACCTGCTGAGCCAGGAGAACGAGAAGCTGTCCCGCGAGCTTGAAATTTACATCCCGCCGGGGCAGCGCCTCGGGAACCTCGTCATAGAGGCCAAGAACGTGACCAAGGCCTTCGGCGACAAAGTGCTGCTGGACAATGTCAGCTTCTCGCTGCCGCCCGGCGGCATAGTGGGCATCATCGGCCCGAACGGCGCCGGCAAGACCACGCTGTTCAAGATGATCACCGGAGAGGAAAAGCCCGATTCCGGCGAGTTCAAGGTGGGCGACACCGTGCAGCTTTCCTATTCCGACCAGAGCCGCTCCACGCTTACTCCCGGCAAGAACGTCTGGGAAGTCATCTCCGGCGGGCTGGATATCGTTAAGCTCGGCAAGATGGAAGTGAATTCCCGCGCCTACGTGGCCCGTTTCAACTTCAGCGGGCAGGACCAGCAGAAGAAAGTGGAGAACCTCTCCGGCGGAGAGCGCAACCGCGTTCATCTGGCCGTGATGCTCAAAGAGGGGGGCAATGTGCTTCTTCTCGACGAGCCCACCAATGACCTGGACGTTAATACGATGCGCGCGCTCGAAGAAGCCCTCGAGAACTTCGGCGGCTGCGCCGTGATCATCAGCCACGACCGCTGGTTCCTGGACCGCGTCGCCACGCATATCATGGCTTTCGAGGGCGACAGCAAGATCGCCTGGTTCGAAGGCAATTTCTCGGAATACGAGGCGGACAGGCATGCCAGGCTGGGCAATGCCGCGGATACGCCCCACAGGATAAAGTACAAGAAGCTTACAAGGCCTTAAGAAAAGGGGACAGGCTGCTTTATTTGGAATAAAGCAGCCTGTCCCCTTTTAAAGAAAAACCGCCGGGAAGCCGGCGGTTTTTTATTGCTCCGGGGGCTTTATACGCCCAGTTCGGTTTTGAGGACTTCCAGCGCTTTGTCGGTATCGGAGGCGTTCATCAGAAGCCTGCCGCTTGCGCCGCCGAAGGAGGTTCCGTAGACGGTGGTGATGTTTATATTGTTCTCGCTGAGCACCCTGGTCAGCCGCAGCAGCTGGCCCGGCTTGTCCTCGAGTTCCAGTGAGATCATGGAGGTCTCTATCGTGGTGAAGCCGGCTCCCGTGAGGATATGGCTTACTTTGCGGTCGCCGTCCACGGCTATGCGGACCACGCCGGAATCGTCGCGGATCTCCGAAGCCAGGCCTATTATATTTATGCCCTCGTTCGCGAATAGCTCCACGAACTTCGCGAGCGCGCCGGGGACGTTGGGAAGGAACACTGTATATTGCCTGATAAGTTTTACTGGCATAAGTACTCCGGACTCCAGTCTTTTGGATAATCTCAGCGGCGGGAAAATCGCCATACCACTATTTAATATTTTTTTGAGCCCGCGGTAAACCCCGCATTTCCCCGCGGGGCCGGGCGCGCAGAGCGCTGGGCCCTCCGCCCGCTTCGCGGGGAATCCTGCACAACAGGATTCAGATTAAAGTTATATAATCAAAACTATATTATGAACCTGCTTCCTGAAGGAAAATCCCGGGGTCTTTCCGGGCTGGCGCTGGGGGCCGCGGCGCTTTGCGGCATAATGGCGGTTAAGGCCGCTTACGACCTTTTCACGCTGCTGGAAGTTTTTTCCACCCCGGCTTTTTACCTGGCCTTGGCAAAGGCTACGGTGCCTATGGAAATGCCGCCGCTGGCCGGCCTTATGATCCACAATATGCGCTCGGTTTTTGTCTTCTCGCTTTTTTTCTGGCTTTCCGGCTTCGTTCTGGCCCTAGGCGTCAGGGCCCGCAAGGACTGGGCGCGGAGCGGGGCCGTGGCCATGCTGTACCTGCTGAGCGCGGCCGCCCTGCTGATGCTGCTTTACCCCTGGCTCGCTATACCGCGCCCGCTGTTTTACGGAGAGGTCTCGCTTGCGCCGGAATTCAACGCTTCCGTAAAAGCGGCGGCTTACGTAGCCAGGATAATAGCGCTCCTGCTGGGCAGCCTTTGCCTGTGGTGGGCGCTGGCCCTGGACCGGGGCGACCTGAGAAAGGAATTTTTTAAAATACCGGGAGAAAGACGATGAAAAAGAATGTCCTGAAGGTCTTTGCGGCGCTGGCCCTGGTCCTCGCCTCGGGCGCGGCTTTCGCCGGCGGCTTTAAAATGAACTGGGTCGAGACCGAGGCCGTGCTGGACAAGGACGGCAAAGCGCAGATCTCCTATGTCGTAAGGTGGGCCGGCCAGGGCGGTCAGCTGCACGGTTTTTACTTCGAGGGCTTCCAGGAAAACCCGGTGTTCGACTATGAGCGCGCTTACGCGCTGGACGATACCGGCAAGCGCTACGGGCTTGAGATAAAAAAGCTTAACGACAGGAAGTACGATATCGTCCTGGCCGGCGGCGAGGCCTTTGCCAGCGGCGAGATCACTTATTTCTTCCGCTACGCAGCGGACCTGCAGGCCTCGGGCAACCTTACGCAGACCATGTCGGGCGACAAGCGCCTTGCGGTCTTCAACTGGTCGCCTGTGCAGTGGGACGATCCCCTTGAGCACGAGGCGCTGGTGGTTCGATTCCCCGCCGAGCTTTCCACCCCGGCCGTTGACGAGCAGGCCCTGGCGAAGCTGGGCTTCCTGACCGAGAAGTTCGTGAACGAGAGGTATTCGATAGACTACCCTACGGTCAAGAACGCCGCCGGGAAGGACATTTTCAGCGTCCGGTTCTTCCGCAAGGCCCTAGAGAGCCGGTATCATTTCCAGGTGCAGGTCTACCTGGACGCAGCGGCCTTTAACCTGAACACCATGGCCTACGGCAGCCTTACCAAAGCCGCGCCGACCCGCACTAAATACCTGCCCGCGGAAGAGAAATATTATATGAACCGCTACTTCCCCGGCAGCATGATAGCCGGGCTGCCGGTAAGCAGGCGGGAGACCATGTTCCTTATTTTGGCCCTGGCCGCGGCTTTCGTCGTGATTCCTTTCTTTATCATGACCATAAAGCACAATGCGATGCTGACGGCGCAGGCCGGCATTTCCAATATCAACTGGGAGGCGGCGGACTGGACGCCGCCGAAAACCCAGGTCAGCAGTTTCCGCGTGCCCGGCAAGATAGCCAAGAACCTCAGCCCGCTGGAGGCGGGGGTGGTGATGGGACTGCCGCTGGCCGAGATGCTCGGCCTCATGGTCGCGAATATGGAGCGCAAAGGCCTGCTTAAGGTCGTGAACTATTCCCCGCTGACCGTCGAGCGCCTCCCCGGGATAAGCTCGAGCAACGATCCCTATGAATCGGCCCTGCTTTCGGCGATGAAACCGGACGGGACCCTGGACCAGGCCGTCGCTGAATCAGCCCTGAAGACCCTGACCGCCGGGCTGGAGCAGAAGCTCTGGGACTGCGACCTGGAGGCTACAAAAAAATATTACAGGGACGAAGTAGAAAGCTACGGCCACCGGGAGACGGACACCGACAGGGGCTATTACTGGGGCGGCTACCACCGGCATTATTACGGCAACCGGAACAGCCCGTACTACGACAATGCCGTCAAGGCCGGGGACGGGCTCACGGCTTCGCTGCCGAAAGACCTGAGCGCCGGGTTCGATTCTTTCCGCGGCTCGAAGTCCTGCTATGAAGGAGCCTTCGCGAATTCCGCCTGCCACGACGCCTGCCATTCGGCCTGCCACGACGCCTGCCATTCGGCTTGTCACTCGGCGTGTCATTCCGCCTGCCACGGGGCCTGCCATTCGGCCTGCGTGAGCAGCGGGCATTAATTAAGAAATCGGGAGTCGGGAATCGAAGATCAAGAGAAAATAAATGGATAAAAGAGAGTGGGTAAAGCGGGTGGACTGGATCGACGGTTATGCCGCGCGCATAAAGCCTTATGTGCGCGTGCGCCCCGCTGATTCTTTGCTGATAAAAATACCCAACCAGACCCATAAGCTAAACCCGCAGGGGCTTAAGCTGCTTAAATTCCTCTTCGACGGCGGCAAAGCCGTTTCGGTGGTGGAGAAATATCCCGAGGATCAGCGGGAGCAAATTTCTTTGGACATGTATTATTTCTTCCGCGACCTGATGGCCCTGCTGAAGGGCTGCTACGATGAGCGGGAAGAGCGCCGCGCGGTGGAGACCAAAGAATTCGCACTGGGCCACAATAGCCTGCCGGTGCTGAGCGAGATAGCCGTCACCTACCGCTGCAACCTGGCCTGCAAGTTCTGCTACGCCGGCTGCGGCTGCCGCAAGGACGAGGAGCACCCCGACCTCCCCGCCGGGGACCTTAAAAAGATATTGAGCATAATAAAAGAAGAGGCCGAGGTCCCGTCCGTCAGCTTTACCGGCGGGGAGCCGCTGCTCCGGCCGGAGATCCCGGAGCTGGTGGCCCACGCAAAGTCGCTCGGGATGTGGGCCAACCTTATAACGAACGGGACCCTCGCCACGGAAGAGACCGTGCAGAAACTCAAGGCCGCCGGCCTGGATTCCTCGCAGGTCAGCGTCGAGGCCGGGAATGAGGCCGAGCACGACGCTATAGCCGCTTTCCCAGGCGCTTTTAAGCGAACTGTGCGCGGTATAGAGAATCTGATGAAGGCAGGGCTGCGCGTGCACACCAACACGACTATTTCGGCCCTTAATAAAAATTCGCTCGAAGGCATTTTGGACCTGGTAAAAAGCCTGGGCCTGAAAAAATTCTCGATGAACCTGCTGATGCCGGTGGGCTCCGCGGGGAAGAATTTCGACGAGACCTTCGTCTCCTATACCGAGGCGGGGCCGCTGGTAGAGAGGCTGAAAGAGCTGGCCGAAAAGCGCGGCCTTGAATTCATGTGGTATTCGCCCACGCCCGTCTGCATCTTCAACCCGATAACCCGCGGGCTGGGCAATAAAGGCTGCGCCGCCTGCGACGGGCTCCTTAGCGTCGCTCCCAACGGCGACGTGCTGCCCTGCTCCAGCTACCCGAAGCCGCTTGGGAATATCCTTCATGAGCGCGGGAATTTTAAAAAGCTCTGGGCCCGCGAGGACTTCGCCTGGTTCAGGGGGAAAAGCTTCGCCCACGAAAAGTGCAAAGCCTGCCGGTACCTCGCGGTCTGCAACGGGGGCTGCCCGCTTTACTGGGAAAAGACGGGCTACGCCGAACTTCTGGCCGCCGAGGCCGCGATGGGGAGGATAGAATGAGCATATTGCCGCCGCCGCAAAAAGACGGGGAAATAAAATTCATGCTGGCCAAGGGCCTGCCGTACCGGTCGCGCATGACTTTGGTGGGGCTGCTTCTGACCCTGGGCCTGGGCCTGCAGCTTACAATCGGCTTCTGGCCCGGCCTGTGGGCCCTGGTCGCGGCGATGCTGATAGGGATAAATTCCGGCTACGAGGCCGCTCCGAAGCTGACCGGCGAAGAGACCTGGGAGAAAGTCACCCCGGACGAGTACGCCAAAGTGCGGCTTAAGGCCGACCAGCTGAAAAAATGGGACGAGGACCTTTTCGACGGGAGCAGCATACGCGGGCTGGCGGGCTTCTTTGCCGCCGGAGTTGCCTGCCTCGCCGCTTATATCGCGGCCGCCGAAAGGTGGTCTTTCCCGGACGGCTCCTGGCTTTATTTCGGCCTGGACGCCGCTGTCCTGATCTTCCCGATGTGGTTCATAGGTACGCGCGACTATCTCAAAAAAGACCGCCTGATCATAAAGATAAACATGCTCGAGAAGGTCATGGAGGCGCTGAAAGACCCAAGCGACGTGCAGGTGCAGCCGATGCTCGCCCTCGACGCCACCGAGAAAGGCGGCAAAGTTCCGGAAGACGCAAGGCTGATGGTAAAACTCGTGGGCGCGCCCAAAGATTTCTACGGCCTGCAGGTGCAGCTCTCGGTGAACAGCGTGCAGGGCAAGGACTACCCGTACCTCTACTGCGTGCTTATCGCCAAAGCCGGCTCCGGCCTGCTTGCGAAGTATGAAGAGTTCACCGTGCGGCCCGAAAGCTCCGGCGTCTCCGACTTCGTGAAAGCTTTGTTCGGGATGGACCGGACCGATATACTGTACGAGTCCAGCCGGTCCGGCGAAGTGGACATCATAGTGGTGCGCCAGCTCACCACGCGCACCAGCGGTTACTACACCTCTCCCGGCGCGGCCCTGGGCGTGGTGGACGCGGCGCTCAAGCTGGCCCGCGCGCTTGTGGCCGCTAACGCTAAGCCCGCTGTTGAAAAGAAGGGCGGGATTTAATAAGATATATAGGTATCGCCACTCCAATTTCTTTGGACCGTGACTTTCTCACCGGCAAACGCCAACCGAGGTAATATGTGGAACTATACAGATAAAGTCTTCGAACATTTCAAGAACCCCAAGAACGTGGGGGAGATAGAGAACCCCGACGGCATCGGAGAGATCGGCAGCATAGTCTGCGGCGACGCCCTCAAGCTCACCCTCCGCATAGACAAAGCCTCCGACAAGATCACCGACGCCAAGTTCAAGACCTTCGGCTGCGCCAGCGCCATCGCCTCCTCCTCCGCCCTCACCGAGATGGTGAAAGGCCTCACCCTGGACGAAGCCGCCAAGATCACCAACCAGCAGATAGCCGACTACCTCGGCGGCCTCCCCGGCGAGAAGATGCACTGCTCCGTCATGGGCATGGAAGCCCTCGAAGCCGCAATAAAGAACTACCGCGGCGGCAAAGCCGAAAAAGTCATCATCGGCCAGGCCGAAAAGATAGTCTGCAAATGCTTCAGCGTCACCGATTCCGTCATCCTCAAAGCCATCAAGCTCAACAACCTCCACACCATAGAAGAAGTCACCAACTTCACCAAAGCCGGCGGCGGCTGCCGCCAGTGCCACGGCGAAATAGAAAAACTCCTTAAAGACTACTGGGCCGAAGCCGAACATAAAAAATTCGACAAAATGACCGTAGTCGAGAAAATAAAAATAATAGAAAAAGTCCTCGCCGAAGAAATAAACCCCAAGCTCAAAGCCGACGGCGGCTGGATGGAGCTCGTCGACATCCAGGGCCAGAAAGTAAAACTCCGCTTCCTAGGCATGTGCCACGGCTGCCCCTCTTCGGGCGCCACCTTAAAGAACGTAGTGGAGAAAGAATTGCGCGAGAGAATCGACCCCGCGATAGAAATAGAGGCTGAATAATCGCTTGCCGGAGGGGAGACCGCACGGGCCAGGTTAGCAAAAGCCCGTCGGAAGGCGAGGCTTGCGTAAGCGCCGAGCCTGAGACCGGCAGGCGCGCGCACGGTGTGCGCGACGCCGGTTTTGCGTTCTGGCCCGTGCGGTAGGCCCCGACTTCACATCTCGCGGTGCAGTTGCAGTTCTGAGGAAATCATATGGAAAAAGTCTATTATTTCGACAATAACGCCACCAGCCGCGTCGCCCCCGAAGTCGCCGCCGAGATGCAGCCCTTCTTCAACGACCTCTACGGCAACCCCTCCAGCATGCACTTCTTCGGCGGCGCCAACCAGAAATACCTCGACCTCGCCCGCCAGCGCGTCGCCGCCCTCCTCGGCGCCGCCCCCGAAGAAATAGTCTTCACCAGCTGCGGCACCGAATCCGACTCCACCGCCCTCTGGGCCGCCGTCCGCGCCTTCCCCGACAAAAAACACATCATAACCACCAAGGTCGAGCATCCCGCCGTCCTCAACGTCTGCAAATTCCTCGAAACCCAGGGCTACCGCGTAACCTACCTCCCCGTAGACAGCACCGGCCAGCTCAACCTCGCCGACCTCCAGGCCGCCCTCACCCACGAAACAGCCATCGTCTCCATCATGTGGGCAAATAACGAGACCGGCGTGATCTTCCCCGTAGAAGAAGCAGCCCGCATTTCCCACGCCAAAGGCGCCCTGTTCCACACCGACGCCGTCCAGGCCGTAGGCAAGCTCCCGATAAACCTCAAAGACACCAAGATCGATTTCCTCTCCCTTTCCGGCCATAAACTCCACGCCCCCAAAGGCATAGGCGTGCTCTACATAAAGAAAGGCTCCCGCTTCGCCCCTTTCATGATGGGCGGCCACCAGGAGCACGGCCGCCGCGCCGGAACCGAGAACGTCCCGTACATAGCCGGCCTCGGCAAAGCCGCCGAGCTCGCCGCCGCCAACCTCGAAAAAGAAAACACCTACGTAAAAGACCTTCGCGACCGCCTCGAAGCCGGCCTTTTAAAGATCCCCAATTCCCGCATCAACGGCGGCGGCGCTAACCGCCTCCCTAATACCACAAATATCAGTTTCGAATATATAGAAGGCGAGTCCATCCTCCTGATGATAAGCGAGAAAGGCATCTGCGCCTCCTCCGGCTCAGCCTGCACCTCCGGCTCCCTAGAGCCCTCCCACGTCCTCATGTCCATGGCCGTCCCCCAGACCTACGCCCACGGCTCGGTGCGCTTCTCCCTCAGCGTCTACAACACCGAGGAAGAAGTCGACTATATAATAAAGGAATTCCCGCCCATCATAGAGCGCCTGCGCTCCATCTCGCCCTTCGCCGACGGCAAGCCCCTGTTCGGCATGGAATCCTGCGAGCCGCATAAGCACTGAAGAGTATTAGCCGTATTAAAGAGACGGGCCCTTTTTGAGGCCCGTTTTCTTTTCATTTGAAAAGAAATATTTGCGGATGAAAATAATCTGGAATGCTTGATGCTTTAAAACAGAGTTTGCCCGGGCAAGACTCCCGGTCTGCGTTCTTCTTTGCGCTGGCATATTTATTGCACTATAATTGTCATTGCGCTGCAAATTTGAACGATGGGGCAGGGATGAAGAGAATAAGGAAGAATATATGACAGCTGAAAATATTGATAAAGCCGGAGCGGCCTTAACCGTGAAGGGCCTGGCCAAAAGCTTCGGCGCGAAGCGCGCGGTGGATAAATTAGAACTGGCCATACCGGCGGGAGAATTCCACGCCCTGCTCGGGCCTAACGGCGCCGGGAAAACCACGACGCTGCGGATGGTCGCGGGCCTGCTGCGTTCGGACGCCGGCTCGGTGTCTATTTTCGGCCACGATATTTCAAAGAACGCCACCGCCGCGAAAAGCGTAACCGCTTTCCTGCCCGACGACCCGCTTCTTTACGGCAAGCTGACCCCGCTCGAATACCTCGAGTTCGTGGCCGGCCTCTGGGCGATACCCGCCGATCCGGCCGGGAAGCGCGCGAAAGAACTTCTCGAATGGCTGGAGCTTTGGGGGAACCGCGGCGAATATGTGGAGGGTTTCTCCCGCGGAATGCGGCAGAAGCTTGCACTGGCCGGGGCGATGATCCATGAGCCGAAGCTGATGATCCTCGACGAGCCGCTTACCGGCCTGGACGCGCGCGCCGCGCGGTCGGTAAAAGACATGCTGGTGGCTTATGTCAAAAAGGGAAACACCGTGGTTCTTACCACGCATATCCTTGAAATAGCCGAGCGCCTGGCCGAGCGCATAAGCATCATCCTTAACGGGCGCATCGTCGCGCAGGGAACGCTGGACGAACTGCGCTCCCGGACCGGCGCGGCGATAGGCACCGCGGGCGGCACGCTCGAGGACGTTTTCCTCGAGCTGACGGAGCCGGCATGAAATTTAAACCCGGGAGCTGGCTCTGGCTGCTTGATAATGAAATGCGCCTGAGCTGGCGCGGCGTCAGCGGCAGCCATTTCCAGGTTATCGCCTGGGGCGGCGGGCTTTTATGGTTCTTTATGCACTGGGGCGCCTGGACGGCCTTGCCCGGCGGCTACGGCGTAGTGCGGGGCATGCTTCAGGTCCCTGTTTTCCTGGGAGGCATTTACTGGCTGTGCGTCTCGCTCCTGGTTTCGCAGACCATGGTGCACTCCGTGAACGCCCTGATAGTGCGCGGGGATCTCGACCTTCTTTTGTCCTCGCCGCTGTCGCAGCGCACTATCTTCCTGGTGCGCGGCCTAGGTATCGCTGTAAGCGCGGCGCTGCTGCCGGCTTTCGCCGCGCTTCCGCTAGCGCATGCAGGGCTGCTGCGCGGGCATCCGGAGCTTATGGCGCTTTACCCGGTGGTGGCCGCCACCGCCCTGGGCTGCGCCGCGGCGGGCATACTTCTTACGATGACGCTGGTGCGCCTGCTTGGCGCGCGGCGGGCCAGGACGGCGGGGCAGATCATTTCCGCCGTTATCGGCGTCATTTTTTTCCTGGCCTTCCAGCTCCCCAATATCCTGTCCGCCGGAGTTAAAAAAAATATCGCGGACTGGCTTAAGAGCCAGGTGCTGGACGCCGGTATCTTCGGGTCCGGCAGCGCGCTCTGGTGGCCGCTGCGCGCGATATTCGGCGAGGCGCTGCCGCTCCTCGCGGTAATTGCCGTCGGGGCCGGCGGGTTCTGGCTCGCTATCAGCCTTACTTATCGCCGCTTCATAACCGGCACGCAGGAAACTATTACCGGCGGGCGCGCCTCCGCCTCTGCGGATAAAAGCTCCGGGCATGTCTTCCGCTCCGGGCTGGTCCGCGTTCTGCTGCTCAAAGAGTGGAAACTGATCATGCGGGACATGCAGGTGATCTCCCAGGCTCTGGTGCAGATCCTGTATCTTATCCCGCTGATATTCGTGGGGCTCAAGTCGGGGCCGCTGAATCTGGTCATAATACCGGCGCTGGTGGCGGTCGCCTCCATGCTGGCCGGCAACCTTGCCTGGATCACTATCAACGCCGAGGACGCGCCGGAGCTGGTGGCTACCGCCCCGGTGCCGATATCGAAGGTGCTTGGAATAAAAGCCGCCGCCGCCGTCCTGCCCGTGCTGGCTGTCCTGGTTCCCCTCGCAGCCTGGTGGGCGCCCCGCGGCCCGGCCGCGGCCGCCACGCTGCTCCTGTGCGGCGCCGGCGGGATGGTCTCAGCCGCCCTGATACAGATCTGGAGCCCGCGCCCAGGCAAGCGCGGCGACCTGAAGAGCAGGCAGAAGCAGGGCGGCCCCGCCGGGTACATAGAATTGCTGAGTACTATGGGCTGGATCGGGATGACCGTCTGCTTCAGCGGGCGCCTGAACTATCTGCCGGCCGCGATAGCGACATGCTGCGTCGCCCTGGTAGTGGCCTGGGGCTCGGGAGAAAAAGCGCGGGAAGAAGTCTGGGGTATAAGGATCAGGGCCGAAGCTTGATTTCAGAGGGGCGCTAAAAATTTGCTAGAATGATTATTCAGTCGTCAATATAAGCTTTAAGGGCCCGTAGCTCAGTTGGTTAGAGCAAACGACTCATAATCGTTGGGTCGAAGGTTCAAGTCCTTCCGGGCCCAGTAATTTAAAAGGCCGTCCTCATCAGGGGACGGCCTTTTTTGCTTTAAGCGTGGGGGAATTACGGCGCGGTTTTTTTTACGGCTTCATTTTCCACGTAGGTATATTCCGCTTTCAGCGGGCCGCCGGGCTCATAGACGTTCAGCGTCTTGAGGACGTTCTTCAGATAAACGAATTCTTTCTGAAGCCTCCCGTCCTCCGTGTACGCTTTTATAGTGCCGTCCGGGATCTTGCCTTCCTGGCTTATCAGGTTGAATTCTTTGTCCAGGCGGACTTTCCCTACGTACTTGCCGTTGAGCCTGAAAGTGAACAGCTCCCCGCGCGCCTGCCTGGCCACTTTAACAGTGATCCCGGACTCAGGTTCGGCGGGAACCGTTTTTGCCTCCGCCGCCGCTGCGGCAGCCGCGGGAACCGCCCTCGGGTCGGGGGGCCTGGCCAACTGGTCGTCTATGTAGTAAAACTCGGAAACAGTCTTGCCGTCGGGGCCGAACTCTTTCTTCCAGCCGTTGAGCCGGTCGTTCTTGTACGCGGCCTCCATAAGAAGCTTTCCGTCCTCCGTGAAGAACTTGAACGGGCCCTCTTTGCCGCCGGCCAGGTAATAAGCCTCTATCTGCAGCGCGCCGGAGGGGAAGAACGCTTTAAGTGTCCCGTTGGCTTTGCCGCTCATCATGGTCTTCACGGTTTTCAGGCCGCCTTCCGGGTAATATTCGGTATAGGTCCCGTCGCCTATCGAGCCCTCGGTCAGGGCAAGGACGCCGTTCGCGTCGAAAGTTTCGGTGGCTATAGCCAAGCCGCTCTCGATGTAGACCAGCTGGCGCGTCATCGAGCTCGGGAATACGGTCTGGAAAGTCAATTTAGGGGCGGGGGCCACGGCAGCCTCGGGCAGGGCCGTAGAAATTTCTATGCCTGTTTCCGTTGAAACCGCTATCGCAGCGGGCAGGGCGGCCGTGAGCTCAGCGGGCGAGGCCGGGGCGGGATCGGACTTCTGTTCCTGTATATCGGACTTGTTTATGGTGAGCGAGCCGTATTTTGTCTTGACCAGCAAGGCCCCGTCCATTTCGCCGGTGACTTCTCCCTCGAGTTTTGCCCCGTCCTTTAATATAAAAGTATCGGCCCGGCAAAAGCCCGGCAGCAGCAGTATAAAGGTATAGATCAGCAGTTTCATAAACCCTCCGATATCCTATTCTACTAAAGAAAGGCGGGAAAACGAAAAATATGCGCGTATTCCAGGCCTTGACAGAATGATACCCGTCTGGTATCCTATTAATCTGAATGAAACTTATAAATAGAAATGTGGATTATGCGGCCAGGGCCCTTATCTTCATGGCCAGGGCTAATAAACCCACCGTTTCCGTCACCCAGATGCAGGAAGCGGTGAACGTTGCCAGGCCTTTCCTGCGCAAAATACTGCAAAAGCTCCACAGGACCGGAATACTGCAGGCCGTAAAAGGCAAAGGCGGCGGTTTCGCCCTGGCCCGGACCCCCGAAAATATCAGGCTGAGCGATCTTGTGGCCGCGCTGCAGGGCCCGCTGAAAATAAGCGAATGCGTCTTCGGTAAAAAAATCTGCCAGGACCACGACGCCTGTCTTCTTCGCCACAGGATAGAAGCGATAGAAGCGCGGATGCTCCTGGATATAGAAGGGATAACGATACAAGACCTGGTATGAAAACAAAAAGACAAATAATAAACATAGACGAAGCGAAATGCGACGGCTGCGGCAACTGCGTCACCGGCTGCCATGAGGGCGCCCTTCAGGTGATAGACGGCAAAGCCCGCCTGATCAGCGATCTGCTCTGCGACGGGCTCGGCGCCTGCATCGGCGAATGCCCGCAGGGCGCGATCAAGATAGAAACGCGCGAAGCCGTTCCCTACGACGAGGTTAAAGTCATGGACGGCATGGTGAAGCAGGGGGCAAATACCATAAAAGCCCACCTTAAGCACCTTAAAGACCATGCCCAGAAAGCCTTCCTTAAGCAGGCTTACGATTATCTCGAAAAGCATAATATCCCGAACCCGCTGGAGGAAGAACTTATGGCGCACGATAAAGAGCACAAGCACGGCGAGCACCACCACGGAGGTCACGCCCACGGCGGCTGCCCCGGCAGCCGGACCATGGACCTGCGGGGAGATGCCGGCGCCGAAGAGGCCGCCGAAGGCCAGGCCGCGAAATCGCAGCTGCGGCAGTGGCCCGTACAGCTGCACCTCGCTTCGCCTATGGCGCCGTATTTCCAGAAAGCCGACGTCGTGGTAGCCGCGGACTGCACCGCTTTCGCCTACGGTAATTTCCATAATGATTTCATAAAAGGCAAAGCCATAGTGATAGCCTGCCCCAAGCTGGACGACGGCCAGGAGATCTACGCGGAAAAAGTCCAGGCCCTGATAGAGGATGCGAAGATCAACACGCTCACTGTGGTAACTATGGAAGTCCCCTGCTGCGGCGGGCTGCTTGCCATGGTTAAGCAGGCCGCCGCGGCCGCCAGCCGCAAAGTCCCGATAAAGAGCATAGTGATAGGCATCCAGGGCGGCATTAAAAGCGAAGACTGGGCCTGAAAGGTCCGGCAGCGGGGCCGGCCTCTTCGACCGGGCTGAATATGCCGGCCCCGAAACTCAAAAAACCGGATGACAGGGCGGGGCCGGATGTTGTATCTTTCCCTTAGGCGCTTAAGTTTTTTGGTTCAGAGGTTATTATGAAAAAAGTACTTTTCCTTCTCCTTCTCGCCGCCGCGGGCGGCTACTGGCTGCTCCTGACCAAGCCCGGCCTGTATTACAATAAGACCATGGACTACAGGAACTTCACCGTGAACGCGCGCGGGGCCCTGCCGGAAAAAGTTGAACCCGTGCTGGACAAGGTTTACGATAAAATTTCGGTCTCCGAATTTTTCAGCCAGGATAAAAAGTTCAACATCTACCTGGCCGGCGGGCACGGCGATTTCCTTTTCTTCACCCCTTTCCTGCACGGCGATTATACCAGGCTGAATCCCCTGAAGGGCTACATTTTTATAGCCGCCGCGGACTTCGACAAGGACGAGGCGCGCGTCGCCCCCGGCGCGGCCGCGCACCGGGACCTCGACGTAGAAATAACGAGGGCCGCCGCCCGTGAAATGGCGAGGGGCGTAGTGGAACCGCTCTCGTTCCTGCTTATGGACGAATGGAAATTGCGGGGCTTTTCGGAGCGCCTCTCCGGCGGAACGGGTGAATACCAGCCCCCCGACATCTGCAAGAGCGAAGATCCCGCCATGCTGGATTTAAAATACGGCATGGCGGTGGATTATGCCATCAAGGTGGACGGGCTGACCATGACGGAACTGCTGCGCAAAGACTATAAATATGAGAATGTGAGGGACGCGGTGAAGAAGCAGAACTGCGGCGGCTAGGCTCAGCGGGCTCCCGCCCGCTGGATGAACTCCTGGTATCGCTTGTTAAAATTCTCCATCGAGGCGGTCTCCACGGCCGCGAAGTTTTCGCACCATTTAGAGTAAGCGGGGTCTTTAGCTCCCTCGGCGGCGTTCGGGCAGCCGAGCGCGAGGGAGCCGATGCCGCTGGAATAATCCTCTTCGAGCTTGAATAATTTTTTAGTGTACTGCCCCTGCAGGCTGAAGCCTTCGGGGTCTATCGGCGTTTTTGCTAATTCCCCCAACAGCTCCTCGCGCCCCGAGTTATAAGCGGCGAGCAGTTTGTCCGCGGCCAGTTCTTTTTCCTGCTGCCGGACGACTTCCAGGGCCGCCTGCTCTTTTACTCCCGCCGTAGAGGAAGCCCCGTAGAAATAAACTCCGGCGCCGGACAGGATGCCGGCTATAAGCGCTATTGTAAGGAAAGGACTGGCTTCCGTTTTTTGCGGCCCGGTCTCGGCCTCCTCCGGCTGTGCCGGTTTAGCTATTTTTTTAAGCAGCTCATAGCAGAGCCCGCAGTAAAGCGCGTCTTCGCTATTATGCTCATAGCCGCATTTGGGACATTTGATCATCGTTTTCCCCGCCAGATGCTAATAATACCAAAAAATAACCGCGCCGGGCCCGGCGGGTTTACACCCGTATCCGTATTGTATAGGATTGCCTTATGCACATTATCAGCGCCTCCCGGCGTACGGATATACCGCAGTATTACGCGGAATGGTTCAGGGCCAGGCGGAAGGCCGGTTTCGCCGAATACAGGACGGTCTACGGCGGGGGAGCCGCGGGTTATTTCAGGGCCTCGCTCGAGCCGGAAAAAGTGCTCGGCTATCTTTTTTGGACCAAGTACGCCGGCCCTTTTCACGCCGAGCTTAAAGCGCTGCGGGAAGAAAAGACCCCTTATGTTTTTCAATACACGATAACAGGCTACGGCAAAGAAACAGAGTCTGGCATCCCTGAGCGGGCGGCGGTAATAAAAGATTTCATTAAAGTCGCAAAATCGCTCCCCGGACCTGAAAGTATTCAATGGCGCTATGATCCGATATTAATTTCCACAAAAGTCTATACACACGCCTGGCACCGTAAAAACTTTAAGGAAATTGCGGCCAGGCTGTCGGGCCATACGCGCGTAGTGAACGTAAGTTTTACCGAACCTTATCAGAAAGCTATAGATAAAGTCCCTGAGGGTCATGAGATCACCTGGCGGCGGACCGATAAACAGCGGGCAGCGATCTATAAAAAATATCCCGGACTGCGGGCGGCAGGCGAGCTGGAAATAAAGCTGCTCGATGACTTGGCGGCTATAGCCGGGGAATACGATATGCAGCTGCGCGTCTGCTGTAACTCCGAGTATACGGATAGATTCCCCGCCGCCCAATGCTGCGGCGCCGAACTGTTCGCCCCGTACGGGCCGGTTATTAGCTGGCAGGTAGCCGCTTTGCCTCCCGGCCCTTCGCGCGAAAGCTGCCGCTGCGTGAAGACCGTGGATATAGGCATGGACAATACCTGCCCCGGCGGCTGTTTTTATTGTTATGTTATGACGACTCCGGATATGGTCGCGGAGAACTTTAAACACCACGATCCGAAGTCGCCGCATTTGCGGTGAGGCGGTAAAGTTTTGGTATCATAGCGAAAGAGCTTCTTATGTCAAAAACAAATCCATATCAGTCAGCAGTGGACGCCGCGCATAAAAAATACCGGGCGACCAGGGGAGGCAGGAACGCCGATTTCATCCCCGCCCTGGCCAAGATGGACCCGAAGCTGTTCGGCATCGCCCTCGTCGGGGTGGACGGCAAGCGCGCGAAAGCGGGGGACGCCGATACTCAGTTCAGCATCCAATCTATTTCCAAGGTTTTCACGCTGGCCTGCGCGCTGCAGGCGGTCGGGGACGAGGCCGTCCTTGAAATGGTCGGGGCCGACGCCACCGGCCAGGCTTTCAACTCTATCATGGCCATAGAGCAGACGAAAGGCAAGGAGATGAACGCTTTCGTCAACCCGGGAGCCATCGCCGCCACAAGTTTGATAAAAGGGAAGACTAAAGCGGAGAAATGGGCCAGGATCCTGGGCATCCACGAGGACTTCGCCGGGCGGAAGCTGAAAGTGAACCAGGAAGTTTACAAGTCCGAAGCTGACACTAATGAGCGTAACCGCGCCATAGCCGTGCTGATGCACTCCTATAAGCGGCTCTATTCCGACCCGCTCGTCACTACCGACCTTTACACGCGCCAATGTTCCCTTTCGGTCACCGCATCCGACCTGGCGGTCATGGCGGCCACGCTAGCTAACGGGGGTAAAAACCCGGTTACCGGCAAGCAGGTGATAAATCAGAAATACGTTCCGCGCATCCTGTCGGTCATGGCCACGGCCGGCCTCTACGACGACTCCGGCATCTGGCTCTACCGCGTCGGCCTCCCCGCCAAAAGCGGCGTCGGCGGCGGCATCATCGCCGTAGCCCCCGGCCGCTTCGGCATAGCGGCCTTCTCCCCGCCTGTAGACCCGGCCGGCAACAGCGTCCGCGCCCAGAAAGCCATCGAACATATAGCCGCAGCCCTCAGCGCTAATCCCTACAATACCCGACCGCTGTGATATGGAGTACCTTTATAGCGGCGGCCGCGGCGCTTTTTTAGCGTTTATGACCAAAGTCTTTAGGAAAGCCGTGGAATTATCAAGCGGCCTGATGCCGGCCGGGGGTGTCTTTTTTCTTTAAGTTTGGTAATATATAAAGGTACTGGTGCGGTGGCCAAGTGGTAAGGCGAGAGTCTGCAAAACTCTTATTCGTGGGTTCGATTCCCACCCGCACCTTAAAATTTCAGCGTTTAAGCAGCCCGGCGCAAGCCGGAACCGGGGAAATCTCCCTCCTGCCGCCCGGCAGGGTAGAAAGAGGAGAGCCCCCAGGGGTTTAAAAATGAAATCTCCGATCAGTCAGCTAGCGGAAGCGGTGCAGGAATCTCCCACTCTGGCCTTGAATGAAAAAGCCGCGCTCTTAAAAGAGCGGGGCGAAGCGGTAATTCATCTCGGTACCGGCGAGCCTAAATCCAAGACGCCCATCGACGCGATCATCGCGGCCGCGGGCAAGCTCACTTCGGCCGAAGTGAAATACACTCCGGTGGACGGCATACCTTCGCTCAAAAAAGCGATAGTTCGCTATACCGAAGAGAATTACGACAAGCGCGTCGGCGTGGAGAACGTAATGGTCTCCGCCGGTGCGAAGGCCGCGCTCTACTCTCTCCTGGTTTCTATACTCGATCCCCAGGACGAGGTCATCGTCCTCGCTCCTTACTGGGTGAGCTACCCGGAAATGGTCAGGCTCTGCTACGCCAAGCCGGTGATAGTGACGCCCGAGGACGGCCGCTTCGAGCCCAGCCTTAAAGAAATTAAGGCCGCCGTGGGCTCCGCCACCAAGGCGATAATAGTGAACAGCCCCAATAATCCCTCCGGCGTGGTTTACTCCGCGGACCTTATCAAAGGCCTGGTTGAATACTGCGAGAAGGCCGGTATCTACCTTATAATGGACGATATCTACCACAAACTTATGTTTGATGGTCTTAAACCCGTCTCCTGCTACAAATACGCCAAGAATTTCTCCGATTCCTCCCGCCTGGTGGTCATAAACGGAGTGTCGAAGCTTTACGCGATGACCGGCTTCCGCATCGGCTGGGCGGTAGCGAACAAAAAACTGATCTCGATAATGACGAACGTGCAGGCGCAGACCACTTCCTGCCCTTCCTCGCTGCTTCAGGCGGCCGCGGTAGGCGCTCTGAACGGGATACAGAGCTATGTGGACAGCCTGACGGCCACGCTGCAGAACAACCGCGACGTGATGGTCCGCGAGCTGGAGGCCATCAACGGCGTGAAAGTTATAAAGCCGCAGGGGACTTTCTACTGCCTGCCGGATTTCCGCGCTTATTCCAAAGATTCAGTGGCCCTTTCCAAGAAGCTGCTTGAGCGGGCTATGGTAGTGACCGTGCCCGGCAAAGAATTCGGCATGGAAGGCCATCTCCGCCTGAGCTATTGCGGAAGCATGAAGGACACGATCGAAGGCGCGGCCCGCATCCGCTGGGCGCTGGACCCGGATTCGACCAAGGAAATTTATATCGGAGACAGGAAGTGCGTGAGGGACTGGAAATGAACGACTATTTAGGCATCAAAACCCCGGCGAACAAAGAAGCCAAGGCCCTGAAAAGCGAATACGGCCTTCAGAACCACGGTCTGACCAACCTGAACACCGAATACTGGAACCTTTCGGTGCCTTCCCTCTACGAAGAATCCGTTTTCAGGGGCGAGGGCCGGATCGGCCATATGGGCCCTTTCGTGGTGAACACCGGTAAGTTCACCGCCCGTTCCGCGAACGACAAGTTCGTGGTGAAAGGCGGGGACAGCGAGAAACATATCTGGTGGAGCGAATATAACCGCCCTTTCAATTCCGAGAAGTTCAGCGCTCTTTACAACCGCCTGCAGGGCTACCTCGAAGGCCGCGACGTTTTCGTGCAGGACCTTTACGGCGGCGCCGATAAAGAGCACCGCCTGCCGGTGCGCGTGATCACCGAATACGCCTGGCACAGCCTTTTCGCGAAAACGATGTTCATAGAGCCGGAGACCCATGACGAACTCCGGAAATTCGCGCCCGACTTCACCATCGTCTGCGTGCCCGGCTTCAAAGCCGCGCCCGAGATAGACATGACCCAGTCGGGGACCTTCATCATCATCAACTTCGAAGCCCGACTGGTCATAATCGGCAATACCAAGTACGCCGGCGAGATAAAGAAGTCCGTTTTCACGGTGATGAACTATCTGCTGCCGCTCAAAGGCGTGCTCTCAATGCATTGCTCGGCCAATATCGGCAAAAAAGGCGATACGGCGCTTTTCTTCGGCCTTTCCGGAACCGGCAAGACCACGCTTTCGGCGGACCCTAACAGGAACCTGATCGGCGATGACCAGCATGGCTGGAGCGACGAAGGAATCTTCAATATCGAGAACGGCTGTTATGCGAAAGTCATCAACCTGTCCGAAAAAGCCGAGCCGGCCATCTACGCGGCCACCCGCCGCTTCGGCACGGTGCTCGAGAACGTGGTCTTCGACCCCGTCACGCGCCAGCTTGACCTTGACGACGCGGCCCTGACCGAGAATACCCGCGCGGCCTATCCTATAAGCTTCATAGACAATGCGGTGGAGTCAAAAATGGGCGGCCACCCGCTCAATATCGTCATGCTCACCTGCGACGCCACTGGGGTGATGCCGCCTATTTCCAGGCTCAGCGTGGAACAGGCGATGTACCACTTCATCTCCGGCTATACCGCTAAGATAAGCGAGACCGAGCTGGACATGCGCAAAGAGCCCGAGACGACCTTCAGCGCCTGCTTCGGCGCGCCTTTCATGGTGCACCACCCGGCGGTCTATTCGGAGCTGCTCAGGAAGAAGATACTGCGCTACGGCGCGAAATGCTGGCTGCTTAACACCGGCTGGACCGGCGGCCAGTACGGCATCGGCAAGCGCATCAGCATAAAATACACCCGCGCTTTGCTGAACGCCGCGCTCGAGGGCGGGCTGGACAATGTGAAGTACGTAAAAGACCCCGTTTTCGGCTTTGACGTTCCCACTAAATGCGCCGGTGTGCCCGACGAGGTTCTGAACCCGGCCAATTCCTGGGGCGACAAGAAGCTCTACATGTCCAAATACCAGCAGCTCGGCTCCCTGTTCGTGGAGAACTTCAAGAAGTTCCAGGCCAAATGCCCGCCCGAAGTCAGGGCCGCCGGCCCGAAACTCGCCAAAGCCGGGGTGCGGTAAGTACTATCATTTACCTTGACATTCTCATTGGAAAATAGGTTAATATGTGTATCTGAGAAGTACATCCTTAAGGAGGACGTAAAACAATGCCCGCTGCAAAAACAAACTCGAAGTTCATGGCCCCCGTTACCCCTAACGACACTCTTGCCGAGCTGGTTGGCGCGAAGCCCCTTCCCCGCACCGAGATCGTGAAGAAACTCTGGGTCTACATCAAGAAGAACAACCTGCAGGACAAGAAGAACAAGCGCAACATCAATGCCGATGCCAAGCTTCTTCCTCTCTTCGCGAACAAGAAACAGGTTACCATGTTCGACCTGGCCACCATCATCAGCAAGAACATAAAGAAATAATCAGTTATTTCTGAAACCTAACGCCGCCCGCGTCAAACCGGGCGGCGTTTTTTTTCACCCGTTACTCCTCCGGGGCGCCACAGGGACCGGTACGCAAAACACGTTCGGCCACACCGTGGCCTCACTCGGTATTCGCCTGCCGGGCTATGCAACCGGCAGGCTCAACGACGGTTTTGCTAAACCGGTCCCTGCGTCGCCCCTGAACCAGCCCCGGGCCCCCTGTTTTACTTGAAGTTAATTTTATAGGCCCAAAGGGCCCAGGTCACTTGTGGGCCCAATGGGGATTGACTTTAGTCAACTCATGCCTCATAATATAAATATGAAACGCAGGATGATGACTTTAGCCTTGCTCGCGGCCGCCCTCCTTAACGGGGGCGCCCTCCTGAGCGCCGGCGGCAATGGCCGCGGCAATCCCAATATCATCCCCGTTTCCATCTACGGAACCGACGACAGGGTGGATTATTACGCCGCCGACAAAGTAATGCGCAAGTTCGCCGAGTCCACCGTAGCCATGTTCGCCGAAGCCGCCCTCCCCAGGGACGAAGCCTCCGGCGGCTATAAACTTAAGAACCTTAATCTTAGAGGCAAATACAATCTCCAGGAAGGCGAGCGCTTCGGCGAGCAGCCCGTAGGGGCTTATTGCTCGGGCGTCCTGGTAGGCGAGGACACCGTCCTCACCGCCGGCCACTGTTTCAGGCCCGATCCCCGCGGCGGACCCTGCGAGAAAGTAAAAATGGTCTTCGGCTATGCCGTGACCGCCGCCGGCCAGATGCCTTCCACTTTCCCCGCCGAGAATGTTTATTCCTGCAAATCAATAGTGGCCCAGAAAGTTGACGACAATGGCGCGGATTACGCCATAGTGAAACTGGACCGCAAAGTAAACGGCCGCTATCCCCTCGCCCTGAACCGCGGCGAGATCAGCAGGAGCGCAAAACTCGCGGTCATAGGCTATCCCAGCGGCTTGCCGGTAAAAGTCGCGACCAATGGCAGCGTGCGCAGTATAGGAGAAGGGTTCTTCGTGGCCGACCTCGACACTTTCGGCGGCAATTCCGGCAGCCCGGTCTTCAATGCCCAGACTTTTAAGATAGAGGGGATCCTGGTACGCGGCGGAGTGGACTATGTCTACAATTCAGGCGAAACTAAAGTGGAGGACCCCAGCCGCCCTTATGCCCACACTCCCGGCCGGGCCAATGTCTATTCCCAGGAAGGCGGCCGCGGCGAGGATATCACGATGATAAAGGAAGTGGCTTCCCTTATCCCGCAGAGCGAGATGGAGAAATACCTGGACGAGGCCCAGCGCCAGAAGGCGGTGCAGCAGCAGAGCCCCGCGAAGGTCGTGCCGGCTATCTACAATCCCGGGCAGGGGAATGGCCCGCAGATACAGCCCGCCGTCTATTACGGGCCGGAGGTTCCTGCTCCCCAGCCGATAGAGATTTGACGCCGCGCCAATAAGCGGCCAAGCAGTAAGGGGCGTCCCCAACGGGCCGCCCCCTTCATTTTATGGAGTTTCTGGTCAGTCCCTGCGGCGGTCGACAGTGTAGTGGCTCTTGTTCGCGGCTTTGGCCACTTTTTTCAGCTCGGTTCCGATATTGCTGACCTGGGCGAAAGAATGGAGCGGGCGGGTATGGTTATGCACTATGCCGATGGAAATTGAAAGCAGCGCGAATTTCTTGATATTGCCCTGCCGGTCCGTGGAAACTATGCAGCCGCGCTCCCTGTCCGATTTGCTGTAAAAGGAGGGGGAGATCTCGTCGAAAGCGCTGGTGATCCGCTTTGCCAGCTCTTCCGACTTGTCGAAGGCCGTTATCACTATGAAATCGTCCCCGCCGATATGGCCGATGAAATCCTGCGACTGCTCGTTCTGTATGGTCAGCTTCACCAGCAGGTTGGCCGTGGCTTTTATCACGCGGTCGCCGGCCTCGAAGCCGTAATTGTCGTTATAGGCCTTAAAATTGTCCAGGTCCAGGTAAAGCACCGCGAACTCGCCGCCCTTCTGGATCTCGCGCTCCACGCGCGCCTGTATCGAGGGGTTGCCGGGCAGCTTTGAAAGCGGGTTGGTGTCCAGGACCTGCTTGTTGCGCTTGAGTATCATCCTTATGCGGGCGATAAGCTCGTCCGTATCCACCGGCTTTATAAGGTAATCGTCGATGCCCATGCTGAGGCCCTTCAGCTTGGTGCTTTTCTCTCCGGCGCCGGTAACTATGATGATGGGGATGTGAGCGAAGACCGGGTTGTTCTTAAGGTCCTGCGCCACCTCCAGGCCCATCTTGCGGGGCATATTGTTATCCAGGACGATGATGTCGGGGTTCGTCTCGAAAACCGCGGTCATAGCCTCGGCCCCGTCATTGGCCGTGACCACTTCGAAGCCCGCGAACTCCACCATTTCTTTCATAAGGAGCAGCAGCTCGGTCTGGTCGTCCGCGATCAGCACGCGCGGGCGGGCCGCTTTCTCCGGCGCGGCGGCCGCGCCGTCCGGGGAGGTCTGCTCCTCTATAAGCTTTAAAAGCAAATCGCCCGGTATCTCGCGCGACACTATTTCGGGGAGGCCCGTAAGGATGCCGCGCTCCTGGTAATTTTCCAGGCGCAGGGCGCTGAGGACTATCACCGGGATCTCCGAGGTGTCGGCCGAGTCCTGCATCTCCTGCATGATCGCGAAACCGTCCTTGCCGGGCATCATGATGTCCAGCAGCAGGGCGTCCGGCTTGCCGGAGCGCAGGCGCTCCATGACCTGCAGCGGGTCGCCTACGATCAGCGCTTTGTAGTTATTGGCCTCCAGGAACATTTTAAGGAGGTCGGAAAATTCAGCGTCGTCGTCGGCCACCATAACGGTCCGCTGCCGCCCCTGCTGCGGCGCGCATTTGTTCAGCATGGCCTTGAGGGCTTCGAAGTCCACCGGTTTGGTAAGGTAGCCGCAGACCTTCGGCGAGGGGCCGGTGACGATGCCGGCGTCGGGCGTCTGCGAGAAGACGATTATTTTCTGGGAGGCCGTGAAGGGGCTGTTCTTGAGCTCGCTGATGAAATCAAGGGTGTTGAAGGCCTGGATAAGGATGTTTATTATCACCAGGTCCGGCTTCCAGTTCTGGACGGCGGTCAGGGCCTGGAACTGGTCGGCCACGGTCTGGGTGAGGTAGCCGTGGCCCTGCAGGAAAAGGGTCAGCCCGAGCGCGGAAGCTTCGTCGGTGTCCACGAGGAGTATTTTTTTTCCCGGGCTGTCAGCCATGTTAGTGATTCTAACATTTTTAAATAGTAGAATTCCTTTGTGGAAGATAAAGACAATTACTGGAAATACGCCCAGATAGGGCTGGAGCTGGCCGTCTCGGTGATGGCCGGTTTCTGGGGCGGCTATTGGCTGGATAAAAAGTTCGGGACTTCGCCCTGGCTGATGCTGGGCGGCGCGGCGGCCGGCATGGCCGGCGGTTTTTACCTGGTGGTCCGCGAGCTTTTCGAGAAAAACGGGGGAGGAATTGATAAATAACATCCCCGCGGTTATCCTTAGTGGCGCCGCGCTCGGAACTTTGAGCGGCTGGGGTTCGCGGCTGGCCATGAAGAGGGTGCTGAACTCCTCCGATAAAATTTTTTATCTCGTTTTCACGACGGGCTTTTTTCTGCGCTTCGCGCTTCTTTTGGGCGGAATTTGCATGCTCCGCCATCAAAAAGTTATACTAATAGTCTCGTTTACGGTTTCCTTTATCCTGGTTCAGATGGCTTTCGAGGCGTTTCCGCTGAAAAAAAATGGGATTAAAAGAAATACTTGAGCACCACATCGTCGACCATGTCTGGTCCTGGGTAAACCTGGGGCCCCTCCGCCTCCCGATCTCGAAACATCTGCTGATGATGGGCATAGCCTCGCTCATCATGCTGGTCGGCCTGCCCCTCCTGATCCGAAGCCGCGCCAAGGCGCTCGCCCCTTTCCGCTCCATCATAGAGATCATCGTGCTCTTCCTGCGCGACGAAGTCGTGTACCCGAACCTCGGCCATAAGGGCGATGGCTACATGGGGTATTTCTCAACGCTCTTCTTCTTCATCCTTACCCTTAATCTTATAGGCCTGGTCCCGTTCGGGGCCACCGCCACCGGGAACCTCGCTGTCACCGCGGGGCTCGCGCTTACCACTTTCGTGCTGATAAATTTCGCCGGCATCAGGGAGCAGGGCGTGATCGGCTACTTCAGCCACATCGTTCCCAAGGGCGTTCCGGGCTGGCTCTACCCTCTTCTTTTCCCGATAGAGCTGATCGGCATGGTCACCAAAGCCTTCGCGCTCTGCATCCGTCTTTTCGCCAATATGATAGCCGGTCACATCGTTATTTTGGCCTTTATCAGCTTTATCTTCATCTTCGGCTCGCTCAGCGCGATAGTCGGCTTCGGCGTGGCGCCGATCTCGGTCGGCCTGGTGCTGTTCACGCTGATGCTCGAGCTGTTCGTGGCTTTCCTGCAGGCTTACGTTTTCGTGTTCCTGACCGCGATCTTCACCGGCGCGGCGATGCACCCCCATTAAGATTTGCGACGGTTTTTAATATTACACGGAGGTAGTAAAAAATGAACGACATGACATTCCTCGGACTCGGCTACATCGGCGCAGGTTTAGGCGCGGGCCTGGTGCTTATCGGCGCCGCCCTCGGTATCGGCAAGCTCGCCGCCGCCGCCCTTGACGGGACCGCCCGCCAGCCCGAAGCCGGCCCCGCGCTCCGCACGACCATGATCATCGCCGCCGCCCTCATAGAAGGTCTCGCCTTCTTCGGCCTGGTCATCTGTCTGCTGGCCGTGATGAACTTCGCGATGCCCAAGTCCGAAGCCGGCCCTGCCGCCGCCGCTCAGACCGAAGCGCACAAATAAAGAATCGAGAATCAGGGATCGAGAATCGGGGATCGCGGAAGATGATCCGCTCCCGGTTCTTAGTCCCGGATTCATGATTCCCGATTCTCGATTCTCGACTGGAGTAATTATATGGAAGCATTGATTAGGCCCGAATTCGGCCTGACTTTCTGGACGATACTCTGTTTCGGCCTCCTGGTGCTGCTGCTGTCGCGGACGGCCTGGAAGCCGCTGATGGACTCGGTCAACGAGCGCGAGCGCGCCCTGAAGCACGACCGCACCACCGCGGAGACGGCCCGCGCCGACGCCGAGAAGCTCAAAGCCGAGCTGGACGCCAAGCTCGCCGACCTGAAGTCGGAGATAGGGCGCCGCATGGACGAGGCCCGGGTCACGGCCGAGAAAGAGAAGGACCTCCTTATAGAAGAGGCCCGCAGCGCCGCCGCTGTCATCGTCGAGTCCTCCCGGAAAGAGATCGAGGCCCAGAAGATCGAGGCCGCCCGCGAGCTCCGTCACAAAGTGGCCGAGCTTTCCGTGATGGCCGCCGAGCATATACTTGTAAAGCAGCTGGACCACCGGGCCAATACGGACCTGGCGTCAAAATACCTGGCCGAGCTCGAGAAAGAAAGGCCCGACCTGAAGCTGGAGTGCTGAATGGATTCTAGCGCCAAGATACTCGCCAAACGCTACGCCAGGGCCTATATGGACCTGGACGGCAAGGCTTACAGCGCGGCCGCGCAGACGGCGTCCCTCGCCAAGCTCGAGGCCCTGCGCGTGGTCTTCTCGGCGGCGAAGCCCCACCTTAAAATACTTATCCACCCGGCGATCAACAGCGGCGTAAAGCTGGAGGTGCTGGGTAAGGTGCTCGGCGCCGGGATCACCGGGCCGGCCGCCGATTTCGCCGGCCTGCTGGTGCGGCAGGGCCGCTTCGGGCTGTTCGAAGAAGTGATGCGGCAGTGCCTGGCCCTCAACGATATTTTCTGCGGCGTGGTGCAGGCCGAGGTCAGCAGCCGCTACGCCCTTTCCGAGGGCGAAGTGGCGAGGATAGACAAGATGATAGGCTGCGTCACGGGCAAGAAAGTGAGCCTCAGCCAGATAATTTCAGAGCGGGTCATCGGCGGTTTCGAGATAAAAGTGGGCGACGCGCTGATAGACGCCACGGTGCGCGGCAGGCTGGACGCCCTGCGCGCCGGACTGTTGAAAGGTTAAACTCTCTCCCTATAAGGATCTTATGATACGACCGGAAGAAATCACAGAAATCATCAAAGGGCGGATAGAAAAATTCATCCCCGAGGCGCAGCTGTCCGAGACCGGGCAGGTGCTCCAGGTGGGCGACGGCATCGCGCGCGTCTACGGCCTCAGCAGCGCCGTGGTCGGCGAGCTGATCGAGTTCGAGGGCGGCGTGACCGGCATGGTGCTCAATATCGAGCGCGAGAACGTCGGCGCCGTAGTGCTCGGCTCGGACACACTCATCAAGGAAGGCGACCGCGTGAAGCGCACCGGCCGCGTGATGGAAGTCCCGGTCGGCCCCGAAATGGTGGGCCGCGTGGTGGACGCCCTGGGCGCCCCGATAGACGGCAAAGGCCCGATCAACGCCAAGAAGAAGCGCCCCGTGGAAGTCATCGCCCCCGGCGTCGTGGAGCGCGCCCCCGTAAAAGAGCCGCTGCAGACCGGCCTCAAGGCCATAGACGCCATGATCCCGATAGGCCGCGGCCAGCGCGAGCTGATCATCGGCGACCGCCAGACCGGCAAGACCGCCGTGGCCCTGGACGCGATCATCAACCAGAAGTACGAGCCGAAAGAGACCCGCCCCATCTGCATCTACGTCGCCATCGGCCAGAAAGAATCCACCGTGGCCCGCGTCGCCAAGATCCTCGAGGACAACGGCGCGATGGAATACTCGATCATAGTTTCCGCCTCGGCCTCGCAGGCGGCCTCCATGCTTTACCTCGCGCCCTACACCGGCTGCACCATCGGCGAGGAGTTCATGTGGAACGGCCAGCACGCGCTGGTCATCTACGACGACCTGTCCAAGCACGCCCAGAGCTACCGCCAGATGTCGCTGCTGCTCCGCCGCCCGCCCGGCCGCGAAGCCTATCCCGGCGACGTGTTCTATCTCCACTCCCGCCTGCTCGAGCGCGCCTGCAAGATGGGCGACAAGAACGGCGGCGGCTCGCTGACGGCCCTCCCGATCATCGAGACGCAGGCCAGCGACGTCACGGCCTACATCCCGACCAATGTCATCTCGATCACCGACGGCCAGATCTACCTCGAGTCCAGCCTGTTCCACGCCGGCATCAAGCCCGCCGTGAACGTCGGCATCTCGGTCTCCCGCGTAGGCGGCTCGGCCCAGATCAAGGCGATGCGCCAGGTGGCCGGCAAGCTGCGCCTGGACCTGGCCCAGTATAACGAGCTCGCCGCTTTCGCGCAGTTCGGCTCCGACCTCGACAAAGCCAGCATGGATATGTTGAAGCGCGGCCAGCGGATGGTGGAACTGCTCAAGCAGGACCAGTACAGCCCGATGCCCGTGCAGGAGCAGGTAGTAGTCCTGTTCGCCGGGACCCGCGGCTACCTCGACAGCGTGGAACTTGAAAAAGTGAAGTCTTTCGAGAGCGGCCTGGTGAAGTTCATGCGCGCCTCCTACGCCAATTTGCTCAAGGATATCATCGAGAAGAAGCAGTTGGACGCGGACATGGAGAAGCGCCTCGGCGAAGCTATAACGGACTTTAAGACGAAATTTGCCTGAGACTGAATGAAAAGATATCTCGTCACCGGCGGAGCGGGCTTCATAGGCTCCAATTTGGCTTTCGCGCTTGAGAAAGAGCGGAAGGCCAAGGTCACGGTGCTGGATAATTTCTCCTCCGGCAATTATAAGAACCTTATCGGGTTCGGCGGGGACGTCATCGCGGACGATATCCAGTCCCGTAACTGGTTCGAAAAGGCCGGCAAGATGGACGCCGTCTTCCACCAGGCCGCGATCGTGGACACGACCGAGGCCGACCAGCGCCGGATGATGGAAGTGAACGTCGACGCCTTCCGCAATGTCCTGGATTACGCGCTTAAATACGGCGTGAAGCGCGTCGTCTACGCCTCCTCCGCCGCCGTCTACGGGAATTCGAAGTGCCCGATGCACGAAGGGCAGGAGACCACGCCCGAGAACGTCTACGGCTTCTCCAAAGCCATCATGGACAATGTCGCGCGGGACTTCGCGGCCGACCACAAGGACATGACGCTGGTGGGGCTGCGCTATTTCAACGTCTACGGCCCCCGCGAATATTACAAGGGAAAGATGGCCAGCATGATGTTCCAGCTCTACAACCAGATGAAAGCCGGCAAGCGGCCGCGCATCTTCAAGTTCGGAGAGCAGATGCGGGACTTCGTCTACGTGAAGGATATCGTGCGCGGGAACCTTAACGCTTTGGACGCGGAAAAATCCTGCGTCTGCAACCTGGCCAGCGGCAAGCCCGGGAATTTCAACGAGGTCATAGAGGCCCTTAACAAGGCGATGAAACTGGACCTGGCGCCGGATTATTTCGATAACCCTTACTCCTTCTACCAGAACAAGACGCAGGCCGACCTGCGCCTGGCCAAGGCCCACCTGAACTACAGGCCGGAATGGAGCCTGGAGGACGGGATCGCCGACTACGTTAAAATTTTAGAAAAAGCCGGGAAACTTTAATTTATGGCCTCATTAAGGGACATCAAAAAGAACATCTCTTCGGTCAAGAGCATCAAGCAGATCACCTACGCCATGAAGATGGTGGCGGCGGCGCGCATCAAGCGCGCCCAGAACTCCATCCTGTCCGCCCGGCCTTTCGCGCTCAAGATGGAGAGCCTGATAGACGACCTTTACCACGAGCTGGGCGAAGAGGACCTTTCCGGAACCGTGGTCAGCCAGCTATTCGAGGAGCGCCCCGCCGGAGGCACGCTCTGCCTGCTCCTCGTCACC
Organism: Elusimicrobiales bacterium; assembly: GCA_028713125.1. Taxonomy (GTDB): domain Bacteria; phylum Elusimicrobiota; class Elusimicrobia; order Elusimicrobiales; family UBA9959; genus UBA9959. The sequence continues at coordinate 223,898 of JAQTOU010000003.1, forward strand.
GCGGACAAAGGGCTTTGCGGCTCTTTCAATACCAATCTGCTCAAGGCGGCTACCGCCTGGCTGAAAGAGAACCGCGGCCGGAAGATCTGCGTGGTGGCGGTCGGGCGCAAGGGCAGGGATTTCATGCACCGCCTGAAGGGCCTTGACCTGGAGATCGCCCACGAGATGGTCGGGATCTTCCCCAAGGCCGGCTACGTGCACGCCCAGATGCTGTCGGACGCCATATTGAAGCTTTACCGGGAGCGCCCTATCGAGAGCGTCACCTTCATCTACAATGAGTTCAAGTCGATGATGACGCAGAATATCGTCAGGGGCCAGCTGCTTCCGCTCAAGCGCAGCATACAGAACGACAGGCAGGCGCCGCAGCTCACCAGCGGCCTGTTCTCTTTCGAGCCCGGCAAGGCCGCCCTGCTCGGCGAGCTGATCCCCCGCAATCTCGGCGCCCAGCTTTACAGGACGCTGCTCGAGTCGCAGGCGGCCGAGCTGGCCGCGCGCATGAACGCGATGGAATCGGCCTCCAAGAACGCGACGGAGCTGATAGAAGGCCTCACTTTGAAGATGAACAAGACGCGCCAGGCGATGATCACCACCGAGCTGAACGAGATCGTCAGCGGCTCGGAAGCGCTCAGCAATTGATTTGGTTTGCATTATATTCTGCGTAAGGAAATAAAATGAATATTGGAAAAATCGTGCAGATAATCGGGCCGGTGCTGGACGTGGAGTTCCAGCAGGGCCAGCTTCCCAGGATACTGAACGCCCTCAGGATAAAATACAAAGAGGACGGGAAGGAAAAGACGCTCGTGGCCGAAGTTGCCTCCCACCTGGGCGACAATACCGTGCGCGCCATCACGCTGGGCCCGACGACCGGCCTCGGCAAGGGTATCGAGGTTAAAGACACCGGCGCCCCGCTCATGGTCCCGGTCGGCGAAGCTTGCCTCGGCCGCCTGATCGACGTGCTTGGCGAGCCGCAGGATTACCGCGGCCCCATCGACACCAAGGAATTCCTGCCGATCCACCGCGACCCGCCCCCGCTCACCGAGCAGAAGACCTCCCCGGAAATTTTCGAGACCGGCATCAAGGTCATCGACCTCCTCGCCCCGTTCATGAAGGGCGGCAAGGTAGGCCTGTTCGGCGGCGCCGGCGTAGGCAAGACCGTCGTCATCATGGAGCTGATCAATAACGTGGCCCGCCAGCACGCCGGCTGCTCCGTGTTCGGCGGCATCGGCGAGCGCTCCCGCGAGGGCAACGACCTCTGGCTCGAAATGCAGGAGTCAAAACTTTCCGACGGCTCCACCGTGCTGTCCAAGACCGCGCTGGTCTACGGCCAGATGAACGAGCCCCCCGGCGCCCGCGCCCGCGTAGGCCTCACCGCCCTGACCCAGGCCGAGTATTTCCGCGACCAGAAGGGCCGCGACGTGCTGCTGTTCCTCGACAACGTGTTCCGCTACGTGCTGGCCAACGCCGAAGTCTCGGCGCTGCTCGGCCGCATGCCGTCGGCCGTGGGCTACCAGCCCACGCTGACCACGGAGATCGGTATGCTCGAAGAGCGCATCACCTCCACGAAGAAAGGGTCGATCACCTCGATCCAGGCCGTCTACGTGCCCGCCGACGACCTGACCGACCCGGGCGTGGCCGCCGTGTTCACCCACCTGGACGCCACCGTGGTTCTGTCCCGCTCTATCGCCGAGCTGGGCATCTACCCGGCCGTCGACCCGCTGGACTCGACCTCCCGCATCCTCGACCCGCGCGTGATCGGCAACGAGCATTACAACACCGCCCGCGGCATCCAGAAGATCCTGCAGCGCTACAAAGAGCTGCAGGACATCATCGCCATCCTCGGCATCGACGAGCTGTCGGACGAGGACAAGCGGACCGTCAACCGCGCGCGCAAGATACAGAAGTTCATGTCGCAGCCTTTCTCCGTGGCCGAGAAGTTCACCGGCCGCGCCGGCAAGTACGTGCCGCTGAAAGAGACCATCCGCAGCTTCCAGGAGATCCTGAGCGGCAGGCTCGACGATATCCCGGAGCAGGCTTTCTGGATGGCCGGCGGCATAGAAGAAGTTATAGAGCGCTCCAAGGAGCAGCAGGCCGTCTAGGCCGGCACAGCTGGGCATATGGAAAAAAAGCAACTCCTACTCACCATCGTAACCCCCGAGAAGACAGTCGTCTCGCAGAAGCCGGTAGATTCCGTCACGATCCCGGCTTTCGGGGGTGAGATGGGGGTGCTGCCCGGTCACGCTTCCTTCGTGGTGCAGTTGGTGGAAGGCATCCTGCATTATAAGGACGGCCAGCATAAAGAGTTCTTCGCCGTGCTGAACGGCTTCGCCGAGATCCACAAGGACAAGGTGATGGTTCTGGCGGAATCGGCCGAGCTCTCCAAGGAAGTGGACGAGGAGCGCGCGCGGCAGGCTTACCAGAAGGCTAAAGAGATGCTTGTCCTGCGCCACGGCGACCTGGACCTGGACGAGGCTAATGCGGCCCTGCGGAGAGCCGCGGTCCGTATGAAAGTGGCCGAGTTCAGGCGCAAGCACAAACCGCAGTAAGGCCGCCTCCAGCCCTTAAAATACCCCGCCCCCGCGGGGTATTTTTTTTTATTGCTTTTTTCGCTTTTGTTTTGCTAATCTGACCTTGGGGGAACATCATCATAACTTAATGCAAGCAGGGCCCGGACCTTGCCGGGCTTTTATCCATGCGCGCCGTAATAGCCGAAATACTCGCCGCAGAGGCGGAAGGCAGCCGTTTGACGGCCGCCGCGCGGGCGCGCGCCCCGGAAATAGTCCTAGCGGCTAAAAAGCGGGCCGCGGAACTGGGCGCCGCCGCGCTGGAAGAAGCCCGGGCGGAGGCAGAAAGAGCCTCGGCCGCGGCGTTGGAGTCGGCCGCGCGGGAAAAAGCCGCTCTCCTCGAAGCAGCGGCGGGAGAAATAGAGAGGACCTGCGGGCTGGACGAAGCGGCCCGCCGCCGCGCGTCCCTTGAAGTGGCGCGGCTTTTGCTCGGGCTGTAAAGGGGGCTTATGATAGTGGCGGGGGACCTCGATAATCTGTCCGCAAGGCTGCACGGCCGGCGCGCCCGGCTTGCCGCCGGCGAGCGGTTGTGGTCGCTCTGCGCCCTGGAGACGACCGGGGCCCTCGCCGCGGCTTTATTCCCCGGTCCCGCCGTTCCCGGACCGGCGCGCCTCCAGAACAGGCTCGCTGAAAATTTCGTTCATGAGGCGCGGGAGCTCGCCGACGTCCTGGGCGGCGCTCGCGCCAGGTTCGTTGAATGGGCCGCGGCGCGGCTGCAGGTGGAAAACCTGAAGGTCCTGGTCCGGGCCCTGGCGGCCGGTTTTCCTCCGGCGGCCGCGCGGCCGCTTCTTATCCCGCTGCCGGGCTGGCCGGAAGTCTACGGGCCTGCGGCGGAAGCCGAAACTCCGGACGCCCTCGTGGAGGCCCTCCCGCGGGGAGTTCTTCGCGACAGCCTCAGGCGGGCCTACGAAGTTTATCCCGACAGGAGCCGTTCGTTTTTTTACGAAGCCGCGCTCGACCGGGATTACCTCGGAGAGCTTAAGGTCAGGCTGGCCGGGCTTTCCGCCGCGGACCGGGAATATACCTCCGCGCTTGCGCGCCAGGAAACGGCCGTCTTCGACCTGATGCTCGCGGCCCGGGGCAGGTTCTTTTACGGCATAGAAAAAGAAAAATTAGCCGGCTTGTTCGCCCCGGGTTCCGGCATAGACGGCAGGAGATTCTCGAAAATGCTCGATTCCGGCGGCGTGGCCGCGCTGCGCTCCCTGGCTTCCGGGCTGGCCTTGGAGGCCGGCCCGCCCGAGCCAAACCCCTCGGCGCTGGAGGCGCTGGCCTGGGGGCGCTACGCGCGCCTGGCCGCGCGCGGTTTCAGGGGAACGCAGACCGGTTTCGGGGCGGTGGCCGGCTATCTTGCGCTTCGCCGCCTGGAGGTCTCTAATCTTACGACAGTATCGGAAGGCCTGCGGCTGGGAGCGCCGGCGGAGGAGCTGCGGGGAAGGATGCTTCCGCACGGCGGGGGGCCGAATAATGTTTAGCCCCGTGAAAATGTCCAGGCTCGAGGCCGTTCTGCTTCAAAAGGACGCACGGGCCGTCCTGCGCGGGCTCGGCGCGGCCGGGGCGCTGGAACTCGCGGCCCCGGCGCCCGGTCGGGAGACGGCCCCGTCCGCCCCGGCGGATAATCGCCGGGCGCTGGCCGCCTGCGCCGGGCTGATAGCGCGGGTGGAGGCCCTCCGCAGGGAGCTCGGCGTCGCCGGGCGTGCCGGGGCTCCCGGGCTGGAGCTGGATTATAAGTCGGCCTCCGCCGCGGTAGCGGAGTGGGAGCTGCGGGCTTCGGCCCCGCTGGGAAAAAGGAGGAACCTGGCCGCGGAAGCCGCCCGCCTTTCGGCGGAAAAAGAAAGGCTGGCGGTTTACTCCGGGCTGCCGCTCCCGGCGGAGAGCTCCGGTTTCTCCTATCTTTTTTGCTCCGTCGGGATCGTTCCGGCGGGCAGCCTGCCGGCGCTTGGCTCTAAAATATCCGGCAATGCCGTGCTGCTCCCGCTGGCCGGAAATGGGAACTGCTTGCGTCTGGCCGCGCTGGCCGGCAGGTCCTCCGGCGCGGCCCTGGCGGCCGAACTGAAAGCAGCCGGCTTCCGGCATGAGGAGGCGCCAGCGGGAGCCGTTCTCGGGGAACTCGCGGCTTTCTATTCGGCCGAGGCGGGGCGCGCGGAGCGGGCCCTGAAACTGGCCGGGCGGGAAATAGCTTCGCTCGCGGCCCGGGCCGCCGGGCCGCTGGCCGCCGCGGAGCGCGCCCTGATAACGGAGTCCCGTCTTCTCGAGGCCGAACAGAATTTACCCCGTACCGAAGCCGCCGTGTTTTTTTCCGGCTGGACGCCGTCCGGGGACGCGCTCCGGGTAAGCCGGGCGCTCGGCAAGGCTTCCAGCGGGCGCTGCGCCGTGGAAACGGAAGAGGCGGCGCCCGGCGGCGGGGCGCCGGTGCTTCTGCGGCCTCCGCGGCTGCTGCGGCCCTTCGCGGCGCTGGTAAGCGGCTACGGCCTGCCCCGCTACGGCGAGGCCGACCCAACGGCTTTCGCCGCGCTCAGCTTTCTTATGATGTTCGGCATGATGTTCGGAGACCTGGGGCACGGGGCGGCGCTCTGCCTGGCCGGCGGCTGGCTGGCGCGCCGGCGCGGAGTTAAAGAGAGGGAGGCCGGGCGCGCTGTCTTCGGCTGCGGGCTCTCGGCGGCTTTTTTCGGACTGGTCTACGGGAGCTTTTTCGGCCTGGAGAGTTTTAAAAAGTACGCGCTCTGGAGGGATCCTCTGGCGGGGGACCCTCTGGCGCTCCTGTCCGCAGCGGTAGCGGCGGGGGGCGCCGTGATCAGCCTGGGGGTAATTCTGAATATTTTCAACCGCGCGCGGCTCGGCGACAGGCTGGGCGCCGCGCTGGACCGGTTCGGGGCCGCCGGGCTGGTTTTTTACTGGGCGGCGCTGCTTCTGGTTTCGGGCAGGGCCGGGACCGGCGCGCTTTTCTTTATGGGCGCGGCAGCTGCCTGCTGGGTCTTGAAAGAACCTCTTCTTTATCTGTTCGGGCCGCTCGGAGCGGCTAAAGACGGGAATGACGGCTTTGCCGCCGTCGCCGCCGGAGCTGCGGTCGGGGCTTTCGAGGGGGCGCTTCTTTATCTTGCAAATACCGTCAGTTTCGTCCGTCTCGCGGCTTACGCGATCAGCCACGCCGCGCTCCTAGCCTCGGCCTGGGCGCTCAAAGAAGCGGCCGACAGGGCCTGGGGAACGAACAGTTTCGCGGGTATACTCGCCCTTATCGCAGGCAATGCGGGCGCCCTTGGGCTGGAAGGCCTGGTGGCGGCAGTTCAGGCGCTGCGCCTGGAGTATTATGAATTCTTCGGGAAATTCTTCGAAGGCGGCGGCCGGCCTTTCAGGCCGTTCGTCCTGGGAAATAAAGGGGGCTAGGATGAGAAAAGAATACGCGCTGTTGTTCTCCGTTTCGGCGGCGGGGCTATGGTTCTGCCAGCAGGCCCTGGCGGCCGCGCCCGGCGGGGCTGAGGCTGCCGCCGGGCTGATAAGCGATTACAGGGCCGTGAGGATAGGCTTCGCCGCGGCGATTACCATGACCGTCTGCGTGCTCGGCTCGGCCTACGCCGTGGCGAGGATAGGTTCGGCGGCGATGGGCGCGGCGGCGGAAAAGCCGGAACTGCTGATACGCAGCCTGCTCTTCGTGGCGCTGGCCGAGGGCCTGGCCGTGCTGGGCTTCGTGATCTCTATGATGCTGCTCGGGAAGATATAGTGGAAGGGCTGCGGTTCTATTGTATCGGCGACGAAGATACGGCGCGCGGGTTCCGCCTGGCGGGGGTGGAGGGCAGCGCCGTGTCCGGAGCCGAAGAAACGGCGGCCGCGCTCGAAGCGGCGGCCGCGCGGGCCGACTGCGGCGTGATAATAATGACGAGGGCGGCGGCGGAACTGGCGCGGGAGAAGGTTGAGGAAATAAAACATGAGAGGGCGAGGCCGCTGATCGTGGAGATATGATGGAAATTATCGGGAACGCCAAGGGTCTGGCCAGGGAGATAGAGGAGATGGCCCGGCGGGAGAGCGCCGGGATCATATCCGCCGCCGAGGAGGAGGCGGCAAGGATCCTCGCCGACGCCGGGGCAGCCGCGGCGGAGGCGAAGCGCGAACTGCTCGCTTCGGCGCTCGCGGCTGCGGCGCGGCGGCGGGAGGTGATGCTTGCGGCAGTGCCCGGAGAGGCGGGGCGGCTCAGGGCGGATTTCCGGGAGGCCGTTCTGGATTCTATAAAGAGCCGCGCCCTGGAGCTGGCCGGGGCGGAGGCTGAGCGGGCGGGTAAGGCCGCGGTGCTGGCGGGGCTGGCGGCGCAGGCGGTAAGCCGGATGGAGGGAGAAAATTTCGTGGTCGTGGTGGCGGCATCGGACGGCGGCGCGGCGGCGGGGCTGGCGGCCGGGATCGAGCGGCTCGCCGGGCGCGGGCCGCTGAAAATTAAGATCGAGGAAGACCAGGGGCTGGGCGGAGGAGTTGTCGTGCGGGACGGCGAAGGGCGGCAGCGCTGGGACAATAGTTTCAGGGCCAGGCTGGAGCGGCTCTGGCCGGAGCTGCGCGGCAGGCTAATCCGCGGCGCGGAAGGGGAGGAAAAGTGAGTTCTGCGGACGGGGGAAAAACGGTGGTGACACTGGTCAGCGGGCCGGTGGTCACCGTCAAAGGCATGGGCGGCTCCGCCATGTACGAGGTCGTGCGCGTCGGAGAGCTCGGCCTGGTGGGGGAGGTGGTCTGCCAGCGCGGGGACAGCGCGACGGTGCAGGTTTACGAGGACACCTCGATGCTCAAGCCGGGCGCGCCGGTGGAGCGCACCGGGGCCCCGCTCTCGCTGTGGCTGGGGCCCGGCCTGATCGGGAATATTTACGACGGGGTACAGCGACCGCTGCCCGCGCTGCAGGCGCTGAGCGGGACCTGGATAAAACGCGGGGAAAAAGCGGACCCGCTGGATACCGTCCGCCGCTGGGAATTCAAGCCGCTGCTCAGGGCCGGGCAGGAGGTCTCGGCGGGGCAGGCGGCGGGCCTGGTTCCCGAAACGCCGCTGGTAGAGCACAAGGTGATGATACCTCCCGGCTTAAGCGGGAAAGTTCTCTCGGCGGTTCCAGCCGGCAGTTATACTATAAACGACGCCCTCGCCGTGGTGGAAACAGCTTCCGGCCCGGCGGAGATCAAAATGCTGCAGAAGTGGCCCGTGCGGAAGCCCCGGCCCGCGCGGGAGCGCCGGCGGGTGGAAGGGCCGCTGGTGACCGGCCAGCGGATAATAGACACTTTTTTCCCGATAGGCAAGGGGGGCTGCGCCTGCATCCCGGGCGGGTTCGGCACCGGCAAGACCATAACGCAGCACCAGCTGGCGAAGTGGTCGGACGCCGGGATAATAATCTTTATCGGCTGCGGCGAGCGCGGCAACGAGATGACCGAGGTCCTGCGGGAATTCCCGCGGCTGAAGGACCCGCGCACCGGGCGGCCGCTGATGGAGCGCACGATCCTGATCGCCAATACCTCGAACATGCCGGTGGCCGCGCGCGAGGTCTCAATTTACACCGGGATAACCATGGCCGAGTATTACCGCGACATGGGGCTCGACGTGGCGGTGTTCGCAGATTCCACCAGCAGGTGGGCGGAGGCCCTGAGGGAGATGGCCGCGCGCCTGGAGGAAATGCCCGCCGAGGAGGGTTTCCCGGCCAGCCTGCCTTCGCGGCTCGCCAAGTTCTACGAGCGGGGCGGCGCGGTCACTACGCTTGGCGGGGAAAGAGGCTCGATCAGCATCGTCGGGGCGGTGAGCCCCCCGGGCGGGGATTTTTCCGAGCCGGTGACCCAGCATACCCGCCGGTTCACCCGCGTGTTCTGGTCGCTGGACACGGAGCTGGCCAATGCCAGGCATTATCCGGCCATCAACTGGCTGCGTTCCTATTCCGACTATCTCGACGAGGTCGAGCCGGCCTGGGAGAAGCTTTCCCCCGGCTGGCGCGAGCTGCGCGCCGAGGCGATGGCGGTGATGCAGAGGGAGGAGCACTGCCGGCAGATAGCCCGCCTGATAGGCCCGGACGCCCTGCCGGACAGCCAGAAACTTTTCCTTTTTATCGGCGGCGTGATGAGGGACGGCTTCCTGGCGCAGAGCGCTTACGACGAGAACGATATGTTCTGCCCGCCCGCAAAGCAGGCCGCGCTGCTGGGCCTGATAATGGCGCTCTACCGCGGCGGCAGGGACCTGGTGAAGGCCGGCGTGCCGCTTTCGGCGGTTTCGGCCCTGCCCTGCGTGCCGGAAATACTCCGCGCCAGGACCGGCTACGCCGGGGACGACCTGCCGGGCCTGGCGAAGCTGGCCGCCAGGCTGGCTGAAGAGCTCGGCGCGGCCGCGAAAAAGGGGGGGGCATGAGCGAGATCTCCGGCCGCCCCCCGGACCGGGGGCTGGAATATATAGGGGCCTCGCGCATAGAAGGGCTCCTGGTGGTCGTGGAGCGCGTGCGCGATGTGGGTTTCGACGAGCTGGTGGAGATCACCGGGCCCGGCGGGAGGCCCCGCCTGGGCCGCGTGCTGGAAGTCTCCGACAAGTGCGCGCTGGTCCAGGTGCTGGAAGGCACGGACGGCCTGTCCGGCCGCACGGTGAGCGCGCGCTTCCTGGGAGAAAGCCTCAGGCTGCCGGTCTCAAGGAGCATGCTCGGGCGGGTTTTCGACGGGCTGGGCCGCCCCGCCGACGGCGGGCCTCCGCCGCTTTCGGGCGACAGGCGGGACGTGAACGGCTCGCCCATCAACCCCGTGGCCCGGCGCTACCCGCGCGAATTCATACAGACCGGGATCTCGGCCATAGACGGGATGAACGCGCTGGTGCGGGGGCAGAAGCTGCCGATCTTCTCCGGCAACGGCCTGCCCCACGACAGGGTCTGCGCCCAGCTGATAAGGCAGGCCCGCCTGCCGGGCGAGAAGGACGGCTTCTCCATAGTTTTCGCCGCGATGGGCGTGAAGCGCGACGTGGCCGATTACTTCATGCGCGACTTCGCGGCGTCGGGGGCGCTCTCCCGCGTGGCGATGTTCCTGTCGCTGGCCGACGCGCCCGGCGTGGAGCGCCTGCTTACGCCGCGCGCCGCCCTGACGCTGGCCGAGCACCTGGCCTTCGACTGCGGCCAGCATGTGCTGGTGGTCCTGACCGACATGACCAATTACTGCGAGAGCCTGCGCGAGGTTGGCAGCGCGAGGGGGGAAATACCGGGCCGCAAGGGCTATCCCGGCTACCTCTATTCGGACCTCGCCTCGCTTTACGAGCGCGCCGGGCGCGTGGACGGTTCGCCGGGCTCGATTACGCAGACCGCCATCCTGACGATGCCCTCCGACGATATCAGCCACCCGGTGCCGGACCTGACCGGCTACATAACCGAGGGCCAGATAGTGCTGGACCGGGAGCTTTCCCAGCGCGGGATCTACCCGCCCATCGCCGGGCTGCCCAGCCTTTCGCGGCTGATGAAGGACGGCGTGGGGAAAGGCTATACGCGCGAAGACCATCCGGCGCTGGCCAGCCAGCTTTTCGCCTGCTACGCCTACGTCAAGCGGGTGAGGGCGCTGGCCGACATTATCGGCGAGGAGGAGCTCGGCGCCGGGGATAAGCTGTACCTGAAGTTCGGGGAAGCTTTCGAGAACAGGTTCATCAGCCAGGGCGAGCGCGAGGACCGGCCCATAGAGCTTACGCTCGACCTCGGCTGGGAGATCCTGTCGATGCTTCCGCGCGAGGAGCTGCGCCGGGTCAGCGAGAAAATGCTGGAAGAGCATTATAAAAAAGGATCGATGACCGGAAATCCGGGGGATCGGGAAGGGTAGGCGTATGGCTTTATTGAACGTGCCCGCGACCAAGTCGGCGCTGCTTGCGCTGAGGCGGCAGCTCGAGCTGGCGGAAGAGGGCTACAGCCTGCTGGACCGGAAGCGGGAGCTTCTGCTGCTTGAACTCGGTGTCCTGGCCGGGCGCGCCGCCAAGGCGCGCGGCGCGGCGCGTGAGGCACTGGCCCGCGCTCTCTCGGAACTGCGGGAGGCCGAGCTTGACGCGGGTTCCGCCGCCGTGGACAGGGCGGCGCTGGGCGTCAGGCACGGGCACAGGGTGGAGATCCGGGAGCGGCGGTTCATGGGCGTCAGGCTTCCTGAAGCCTCGGCGGCAGCGGAACCGCCGGGCGCCCGCTTCGGCCCGGGCGGCACGCCGGCCGGGGCGGACGCGGCCATGCTGGCCTTCAGGGAGACGCTGCCGGGGCTGGGCGTGCTCGCCGGTCTTGAGACCTCCGCGGCGCGCCTCGCCCGCGAGCTTAAAAAAACGCAGCGGCGCTGCAACGCGCTTTCAAAAAAACTGATCCCGGACTGCAGGGAGACGATAGCCTACCTGGGCGGGTCGCTCGAGGAGCGGGAAAGGGATTCTTTCGTTATTCTCGCTATGATCCGGGACAGGCTGCGCGCCGGGCGCGGCTGATCATTTGCGCGCGGTATGGGCGGCGACGGCGCCGGGGAAGAGGATCTTGTGCGAGGTCCCGGAGAAGCCGGCCTCGGAGAGCAGCGCGGAAAATTCGTCAGCTCCGTAAAAACCGAGTATAGTGTCCTTAAGGAAGGAATAGGAATCGCGGCTTTTCGGGGACAGCAGGTTCAGTGCCCCTATGAGCGTCTTTACGTAGAGCCGCATCAGGAACCAGACGGCGGGGTTCCGGGGGCGGGTGGTCTCCAGGTTCAGGAAAAGCCCGCCGGGCTTGAGCACGCGGCGGAATTCCCTGAGCGCGGCCAGAAGTTTTTCTTTGTCGATGTCCAGGTTGCGCGTGGCGAAGGCGATAGTGAGAAGATCGAAGCTGCCGTCGGGGAAAGGCAGTTCCTTCATCTCCGCCCGGACGAAATCCACGCCGGGGAGCTTCGCCTTGGCGGCGGAAAGCATGGCTTCGCTCAGGTCGGCGCCGGTCAGCCGCAGGCGCGGGCCGAAGGCTTTTTTCAGGGAGAGGGAGAAGTCGCCGGTGCCGCAGCAGGCGTCCAGCGCCGAGACCGGGCCGGGCGCCGAGGCCGCGGCGAGCTTCGCGGCGGCGGCCCGCCAGTAAAGGTCGAGGCCGAAAGTCAGGAAGGAGTTGGCCTTGCTGTAAAAAAGGTAAATGCCGTCATAAAACCCGGCGATAGCCAGTTCTTTGTTAGACGGCATTTATCTTCCGAAAGAAAGAAGAAAAACTATTTCTTCTCTTCTTTGTTGTCGTTTTCCGCCACGAATTTCTTTATTTCTTCGAAGCCCTCTATGATGAGGCGGGCTTTGGAGAGGCCGAAGGAGAACGGGTATTTGTCGTTCTCGTTCCGCTTGAGTATGAGTACGGGCTGGCCTTTGTATTCTGTTCTTTCAACTATCATGGTTTCTTCCTCCACTGCGATTGGCCCCCTTGGGGCGGCTTAAGCCCCTATACTAGCACAAAAAAGGCGGGCTTATCAATAATATATTATTTATTCATATATATAAGCGGCGGCGGAGCTGACCGCGGGGCCGCTCCCGGGGTTTGCGCCCGGCGGGTCATATTTGTTAAATTTCAGTATGGGGAAAAAAGAACTTCTGTGGGACCTGCTGATAAAAGCCGTCAAGACCCTGGTGGCGCTGTTCACGCTGTTCGCCATCGGGTTCTTCGTCGAAAGCCTGCCTTACGCCCGGTCGCTGCCTTTCCTGAGCCTGAAACTCTCCGTCAGCGTTTTTCTGAACGCGGTCGTTTCCCTGCTCAGCGTGATCGTCTTCGTGAAATTCGGGGCCGAGGCCTCCCCGGCGGCCGACGGGATACTCGACTTTATTCCCGGCGCGGGCAGGCTGGTACGCAGCCTGATAAAAATAATGGCGCTGCTTTTCGCCTATTACGCTTTCCAGGCCGCGATCTTCCCTTTTATCGAGAATTACGAGTGGGCCTACCAGACCGTTTTCCTCGGCTTCACCCTTTTCTTCCTCGTGAGGGCGGGGCTGCAGGTCTATGAATCGAGCGAGGAGATAAGCAAGTTCCTCGTCGCCGGCCTGCGCCCTTATAAAACCGCCGCGGCGCCGCAGAAAGCGGAGCCTGAAAAAAAACAGGCGGCTCAAAGCGAGCCGCCCGTTATCCCCTGACTCCCGGCAAGCACGGTCCCGCCGCGCTCACCCCGACCCTTAATCCGCGATCTTTGATTTCCTGCTTTCGATCCCCGATTTCTTTTTACAACGGTATCGCGGCGGACTTCACCGACGCCGAGTACGAGGCGTTCCTGAGCAGCTTGACGCAGTAGCGTGAATTGCGCAGCCCGGAGCCGCGTTCCCTGCTTCCCTCTATTTCTTTCTTGAAATCCGAAAGCTCGGCGGCCAGCCACTCCGGGAGACAGACCCCGGGAACCAGTTCGTGCCGCAGTTCCACCGTCTCCGGCGCCATGTCCTTTATGTCCAGGCGCAGCAGGTTCCCGTCCAGCTCTATCCGTCCTTTATCCCCGGCGACCGCCGCCCGCAGGCGCGGGGCGTGGGCGCCGCAGGCCAGGTGCAGGAAACCGTCGGCGCCTCCGAAATGGACGTGGCAGGCCGCGGCGGCCCCGGAGTCCAGCCTGGCCTCAATGGCGGAAGGGGGGCGGCGCACCATGGCCAGCAGCATCGAAGCGGCCTGCCAGCCCAGGGCCGCGACGGCGCCGCCTTCCGGCTCCGGGCCGGGGAGCAGCGCCTGCACTTCGGCGTAATTTATTTCGCCGGCCAGGCCGCGGGTCAGCGCCTTGCTCAGCGCGAGCCAGGGCGCGGCGTGCTCCCAGGGCTGGACGATAAAGATGACCTTTCCCGCTTTTTCCGCGGCCCCCCGCAGCGTTTCGAATTCCGTGGTGGAAAGGCAGGGCGGGGCGGAGCAGATCACGTGCAGGCCCCGCTCGAGGGCCGGAAGCAGGGCGCCGAAAGTTTCGCCCGGCGGCAGGCTTATGGCGGCGAAATCCAGCTGCAGTTCCGCCGCTATCAGGCTTTTGATGGTCGGGTACTCCTGGGCTTCGCGGGGAAAAGCCGGCCTTTCCCTCCGGGCCCCGGGAGCCGCGAAAGCCGTGATCCTGAAATCGCCGCCGGCAAAAGAGGAGGGGCTGAAGCCGAAGGCTCCGGGACCACCGATAAAGGCGCCTTTTAACATAGTTATATTTAAGCAAATAGAAGGGGAGCGAAAGAAATTGCTTTACATGTAATAATTAGTTAATATAATTGTTCTATACTGGCTAATAGAGAAACGGGGCGGCAGAGGCTTTTTCAGGGATGGCGGCGGGGCAGAAAATAAATAGATGCTTTCAAATATCTTCAAACATATGTTCCCGGTCAAGGACGTAATAGGCGTCGACATCGGCAACTACGCCGTGAAGCTGGTCTGCATCGGCGAGGTGAAAAAAGTCCTGACGCTCAAGGATTGGGGCTATATCCCCCTCTCTATAAAGCCGGATACCCCGCCCGAGGAAAAGAAGGCCATAATCTCCGAGGAGATAAAGACCTACCTCAAGAAGAAGAACATCCAGGCCAAGAACGCCGTCGCTTCCATCTCCGGCAACGCCGTGATCGTGCGCTACGTCAAGCTGCCCAAGCTGTCCAAAAAAGAGCTCGACCTCACCATCAGCGTCGAGGCCGAGCCGTTCATCCCCTTCGACATAAAAGACGTCAACCTGACCTACAGCATCCTCAACGACACCTCCGAGGACGGCGACCCGAAGATAGACACGGTGCTGGTGGCCGCCAAGCGCGACGCCGTGCAGGACAAGCTGGACATAATTACCGGCGCCGGCCTGGACCCGCTGATCATCGACGTGGATTCTTTCGCCCTGGAGACGCTCTACGAGCGCATAGGGCCCAAGGACGATAAAAGTTCCATCCTGATCCTGAACATAGGGCAGAAGGTCACGAACCTCTCCATAATCTCGCAGGGCGTGACGCGCGTGGTCCGCGACATATTCATCGCCGGCTCCACTTTCGACAAAGCCATCTCCAAGGTCCTGAAGACGGACACCGCCGGGTCCGACGCGGTGAAGAAGACCCGCTCCGTGCTGGTTTCCGACGAGGACAAGGAAGCCGCGATAGAGAGCTTCGACCGCGACGGCATAGCGGTTTCCAAGGCCGCCGCCGGGGTGCTGAGGGACCTGTACACGGAGGTCTCGCGCTCCATAGATTTCTACCTCTCCCAGGGCGTCGACCATTCGGTCTCCAGGATAATGCTTTCCGGCGGGATAGCCAACCTCGGCAATATCAATAAGTTCCTGTCCGCGGAATTCAAGGTTCCGGTGGAGATCGTCAACCCGCTCTCCTTCCTGCCCGAGATCCCCAAGAACATGCCCAAGGACGTGCTGCCGGCCCTCGCCGTTGCGACCGGCCTCGCGCTGCGCAAGATGAAGGACTGGGAAGAATGATAAAGATAAACCTCATTCCGCCCGAATACATAGCGAGGATAAACCGCAAGGTCCTCATCGCCAAGGCCGTGCTGGCCGGCGTCCTGGTGACCGCGGTGGTCGTAGTGGCTTCCCTCTGGCACATCGGCACCGCCAAGACCATAGAGGCCTCCCTGGCCAAGTGCGAGGCGGAAATGGTGATCCTGCAGAAGGACGTGGACCAGGTGAAGGCCATCGAGGCCCAGATCGCCGAAGTCCAGAAATACCTGAATTCCATAAACAGCATAAACAAGGGCCGCTTTATCTACACGCGCTTCCTGCAGGACCTGACCAGCGACCTGCCCTCCACTATCTGGTTCAACAACGTGACCACCTCCCTGTCCGGCAACACCGTAAGCGTGTCGATGGGCGTGAATTCCAACTCCGCCTACGACCTGGCTTACTGGATAAATTCGCTGGAGACCTCCGGCCCTTACTCCGACGTCGGCATCGGGGGCATCTCGGTGAGCGACGTGGATACCGGCAAAAGGCTGACCGTGGCCATCACGGTGAAGTACAACTATAAATAAACTATGGGCAAGATACAGCTGACTAAAGAGCAGATTGGCCAGATCGCCGGCGGGGTGCTTTTCGGCGGGCTGTTCATTTTCCTCTACCTGCAGTACTTCTGGCTGCCGACCTCCAGGCAGATCGAGGAGAATTCGCAGAAGGTCGCCTCGATAGAGGCCGACATCAAGAAGGCCAAGCAGCAGAAGGCCAAATACCAGGACCTGGAGGCCAAGCTGGTCAGCCTGAAGCTGGAGAAAGAGGCGGCCGTTAAAAAGCTGCCCAATGAGCGCAGGATCCCGGACCTGATCCGCACCGTGACCACCCTCAGCAAAAAGTACAAGGTGAGCGTCACCGCGATAAATCCCTCCGGCCAGTCCAAGGTGGAGTACTTCACCAAGGTCAGCTACAGCATCTCTTTAAAGGGTAATTACCACGACGTGGGACGCTTCCTGACGGCGCTCGGCCTGGAGGAGCGCATCCTTACTTCTGAGAACCTGACCATGAGCGGCACCGGCTCTTCCGACTCTTCCGTGACCGCGAGCTTTACGCTGGTCGCCTACCAGTATAACGGCTAAATTATGAGCCTTACCCTGATCCTCCTTTCCGTTCTCAGCGCCGCCCCGGCCGCGGCCCAGGTGGCGGTGTCCACGCCGGTCCTGACCGTGGACCAGGCTTACGCGCCTGTCAACCCCCGCGACCCGCTCGTCGCTTCCACCGTTTACAGCGACCAGAAGGGGACTACGGCCAAGCCCAAGGATAAAAGCGGCGCGGCGGCTTCAGCCGTGGCGAAGGGAACCTTCTCGGTTTACGGCCTCACGCTGACCGGCATCATGGAGGACTCCAGCGGCCGGCAGGCCCTGCTTAAGGACGCCTCCGGGGCGGTGTATACTCTTAAGGCCGGGCGCCTGACCGACGCGAAGAAGAAGCAGGTGCCCGGGATTTCCGGCGTAGTAAAGGGTAAACAGGTAGTGCTGATGACCGAGGACAAGAAGGTCCAGCAGCTTAACCTGCACGAGAAAGAATGAACGGTGGCCGTCTGATGAGCATAGCTCTTGATACGGCATGACCAGAGGTCTAAACAGGTGAAAAAAATGAAAAAATTCATAGCGACCGCCCTGACGGGGCTTTTGCTCGGACAGAACCCGCTGGTGCTTTTTGCCGTGGAGAACGCCACGGTAAAGTCCGTCCGGGTCTCCGCGGAAAGCGTCTATATCGACACCGACAAGCCGGTGCAGTACAAAGCCTTTACCACGGAGAACCCTTCCAGGCTGGTGCTGGAACTGATGGACTCGAAGCTCAAGACCCTCCAGGAGATCCCCGTTAACGGCCGCTCGCTGACCAAGGTGCGGACCGGCCAGTTCAAGGACACCCCGGTGAGCATTTCCCGCGTGGTGATGGACCTTACTCAGAAGACCGTCTACGAGATCTCCCGCAAGGGCACCGAGCTCGTGGTCATGTTCGGCGCGCGCTCCCAGAATCCCGCCCGGCCTTCGATAAAAGATTCCCCGGCCGCGGTCCCCGCCGGCGTCAAGGTCATCGCCCCCGAAACCGTTTCCGAGAAGCCGCTGGAACTGACGCTCGAGGCCGCCAAGCCCGCCGACCTTCTCCGCGAGAAAGCGCCGGTAATTTCTCCCAAAAAAACCTACGCCGCCCCCACCTCGCGCAATATCATGGACAATCTGTCCCGCGACCCTATCACTTTCGATTACAGCGAGGCCGAGGTGCGGGAAGTGATAGACATGATGGCCGCCAAGGCCAACCTCAACGTCATCTACAGCGACGACGTCACCGGCACCGTCACGATCAGCCTGTCGAAAGTTCCTTTCGAAGAGGCCTTCAAGACCCTGCTTAACGTGAAAGGCCTGGCCGCGCAGCAGGTCGGCGACAACATAATCCGCATCGCCACGCCCTCCACTTTCATCTCGGAGCAGAAGAAAGGCCTGCAGCAGACGCGCGTTTTCTTCCTTAACTACTTCAAGGCGGCGGAAATGAAGACGCAGATAGACGCCGTCGCCATGGCCGAGGGCCGGAGCTCCAAGTCCACCCCCGACGAGAACAACAACGCCCTGATAGTCACCGACACTTCCCTCGGGCTGGACGCCACGGCCAGGCTGATACGCAGCCTGGACCGCGTGCCCAAGCAGGTGATGATAGAGGTGAAGCTGGTGGAAGTGGCGCTGGACAACTCTTTCGACCTGGGCGTGAACTGGAACTTCAAGAACGCCATGGGCACCACGGTCGGCGAGACCAATTTGCCCGGGCCTACGCCCGGCGGAAGCACTTTCGGCGGCGCCTTGACCTTCTTCGGCAAGATCAACGACTTTACCTTTAATACCGTGATAGCCGCCGCGGTCAAAAAAGGAAAGCTTAAAGTGCTTTCCGACCCCAAGGTAGCGACCCTCAATAATAAAGAGGCCACTATCGACATCACGGACCAGGTTCCCTACACCACCACGGATTCCGCCGTCGGTTCCGGCGGCGCCACCGTCACCACGCAGAAAGTGACCTACGTGCCTTCCGGGATAACCCTTAAGGTGACGCCCACCATCAATTCCGACGGCCGCATCGCCATGCATCTCGCCCCCCAGGTGAGCCAGGCTTCAGGCGGCAGCGCCACCACGCCCCCCAACACCAATACCCGCAGCACGGATACCAGCGTTATAGTCAAGGACGGGGAGACAGTCGTGATAGGCGGCCTTATCCGCGACAGCCAGTCCGACGACGTTTACAAAGTGCCCATACTTGGTGACATCCCGCTGCTCGGCCTGCTTTTCAGGAAGAAGTCCGTGGCGAGAAAGCGCCTGGAGCTGCTGATCTTCGTGACCCCGAGGATAATAGCGGACTGACCGGGCCGCGGTTCGGTTACAATAAGGACCAGGGCCGCAGAGGACCTGGTCCTTGTTTTTTACGATAATGCTGTCATATATATTTATTTTCGTGCTGGGCCTTTCCCCGGCGCTCCAGGCGGTCTTCGACCTGCCGCTTCAGCTCGCCCTCCAGCGGGCCGTGCTGCTCGGCTGCCTGGCCTGGCTCTTTGTCGGCGCCTACGGCGCCGGTCTCCCGCGCGGCCTGACTGAAAAAAGATTTTATCCGCTCTGGGCCGCCGCGGCTCTCTCTTTTATCTCGCTGCTGGCCAGCCCGTTCCGGGGGTATGTTTTCAACGAGTGGGGCAATTACGCCGCCGGCCTGCTTATTTATTTCTCCGCCTCTTTCCTTAATAAGGAAGAGCGCGGCCGGGCGGAGGCCGCCGTGGCCTGGGGCGCCTGGCTGGTTTTCGCGGTATGCCTGCTCCAGGCTTTCGCTTTCGGGAACTTTATCGAAAGGCCGCCGCTCACCAACCTGAACGCGCTCGCGCTTTACGCGGTCATGGTCATACCGCTAGCGCTGGACCGGAAGAGCTGGGCGCTGGCCGCGGCCATGGTGGTGCTGGTGGTCTGGACGCAGTCGCTGGGCGCCGTGCTGGCCGGCCTGGCCGCCGCCGGCTTTTACGCCGCTTCGCGCTTAAAGGGACGGGAATTTAAAGAAAATATCTGGCTGCTGGCCGGCCTGGCCGTTGTGGCCGTGCCGGTGTTTTACCTGCTGCAGGCGGATTCAGTGGCGGGGCGGCTGGCCTGGTGGCGCAGCGCCTGGGAGATGTTCTCGCTCCGGCCGCTGGCGGGTTTCGGGCACGCTTCTTTCACCTGGGCGCAGGCGGCTTTCCAGCCGGAGGGCGCTTTCAGGGAGCACGCGATTTACGCGCACAATTATTACCTTGAATTCCTGGCCGAGAACGGCCTGCCCGCGGCGCTCGCCTGGTTCTGGCTGCTCTTCTCAGCCGCGCGGGCCAAAAAAGGGCTGTTGAAATACTCGGTCATAGCGGCCCTCGTCCACTCGACGGTGGATTTCGGCCTCTCCGTGCCGGCGAATTTCTGGGTCTTCTGCCTGCTGCTCTCCTCTCCGTCGGAAGAGGCCGGTTCCCGGCTCCCTTCCAGGCGCGCCGCCGGCGGCGCTCTCGCTCTCGCCTGCCTGCTCCTGGTCTCCCTGGCGGCGCTGGATCTCCGCAGCCTGGCCTTCGAAAAAGCCAGGGCCCGGGCGGCGGCCTGCCGGGACCTCCCGGCCGCCGAAGCGGAACTGCGCCCGGCGCTTGAAACAAAGCTTTTCAGGGCTCCGGCGCTGGAGCTGCTGGGGCGCCTCGGTATCGCCGATACGGCCGGCGGCCCGGGTTTCCGCTCTTCGGTATATCTGGAAATGGCCCTGCTTGAAAACCGGTACAGCGCTTCGGCCTGGGGCGCGCTTAAGCGGATTTACTCCCAGCCGGGCCAGGAAGCCCGGGCGGCCGGCCTGGAGAGGCGGCGGCGGGAGGTCTTTAAATGATCTTGCCGAGGCTTCGCCTCGCCATAGAAGCGGCGGGCCCCTGGGCCCCGGCCTTCTTCCTTGTGCTGGCGGTGGCGGCGGGCGGGTTGCGCTCGCCCGAAACCTGGCTGCTTTTCGGCGCTGTTTTCCTGCCGTGGGCGGCCCTGTCCATACGGGGCCTAGCCGGGGCCGGCCTGACGGCGCCGCTGCTGTTTTTTTTCTGGGTCGCCGTGGCGGCTCTGTTTTCCCCCGGGCCTCTCGTCTCTCTCGGCGCTTCCTCCAGGTACGCCGTTTTCGGGCTGCTCTTTTTCTACGCGGCCTCTTCCGAAGAGGGGGATAAGCGCTGGCTGGCCGCGGTCTACGGCCTGGGCCTGGCCGCGGCCGCGGTTTTCATCCTGCAGCGGATCATGGGGCAGTACCTCACCGGGCTCATAGGCGCGAATCCTAATTATTCCACCGTCTTCTGCGCGGCGGGCTTTCCCGCCGCCGTCCTCGCCCTGTCCGGGACGGAAGAGAAAAAAGAAAAGTTCCTGTATTCCGCCCTTGCCCTGCTTCTTGCGGCCGGCATTGCCGCGGCCGCCTCGAGGGGCGCGGCACTGGCGGCTTTCCTGAGCGCCGCCGCCGGCCTCGGCTTCGCGCGCCGCTGGAAATGGCTGGCCGGGCTTTTCGCGGCGGGGCTGGCCGCTGCGGCTTTCCTTCCGGCCTCGGGCCTGGAGATCCTGTTCAAGTTCCACGATCCGCGCGCTTTCGCGCGCCCCCGCCTGTGGGGCGCCGCGCTGGACGCCGCCGCCGCCAGCCCCCTGCTCGGCTGGGGGCCCGGCCGCTTCGGTGAAATTTTCGAAGCTTTCAAGTTCCCGTATTTCGACGGGCTCTCTTTTTACGGGCACAGCACCCTGCACGCGCACAGCGAGATCCTGAATCTCGCGGCCGAAGCCGGCTTTCCCGCGGCTGCCCTCTTCCTTCTTACGGCCGGCGCGGCGCTGTATCGCGGCGGCAGGGAAAAATTCCCGCTGAAGCTTTGCGCCCTCGCGGCTTTCATCCAGGGCGGCGCGGATATGATATTTTATTCAGGGGCCGCAGCGCTGCTCTTCTGGGGCTCGCTCGGCTTCTCGGCGGGCGGCGCGCCGGCCGTGGGCGCGGCAGCTCCCCGCGGCGGCGCGGCTGTTCCTGTCGGAGGAAAATTAATCGCGGCCCTGTGCGCTCTTTGCTTTTTCGGGCTGGCCCTCGGTCCTGTTGCCGGGCTTTTCAGCGCGCGGCAGGAATTCATCTCCAGCGCTTACAGGGAGGCCTCTCTGGCCCGGAACCCGGCGCTCGATCTGGCGCTCGCCCGCTCGGCCGCTCTTGAGAGCCCTAAGGACGTTTTCGCGGCCGCCGTTGAAGGCGGGGCTTTCGCCGCCGTTGGCGACGCCGCGGGGGCGGAAGCCGCTTTCGGACGCGCCCTGTCCCTTGAGCCAGGTTTCGCGGGAGCGCGGCTGGGCCTGGCCGTGGTTTACGCCGCTTCCGGGCGCGGCGGCGAGGCCTGCGCCGAACTAGCCATTCTCGGGAGAGCGCCGGCCGCCGTCCCTGCCGATCCTTATGGCCGCGGGCTTGTCCGCTTCGACCGCCGCGCGGCGGAAAAACTGGAAAAAGAACTATGCAGGAAAAAGAAAAATGGAGCCGCTACTGCGTCTCGACGCATGACGCGATAGCCGGCAACGAAATTACGCTGCTGCGGAACGGGGACGAAGCCTTCCCCGCGCTGCTGTCGGCCATCGGCGGGGCGCGCGAATTCGTGCTGCTTGAATTTTACGCTTTCGCCGACGATTCGATAGGCAGGACCCTCGGCGACCTGCTGCGCGAGAAAGCCCGCCACGGGGTGGCGGTGTACCTGATCTACGATTCGGTCGGCTCCATCCTCACTCACCGGGATTTTTTCGCCGGCCTGGCGGCGGCGGGGGTAAAGGTGGCTGAGTACCGCCCGGTCATTTACTGGAAGCCCTACTGGAACTGGATAAAGCGCGACCACAGGAAGACCGTCTGCGTCGACGGGCGCTGCGCTTTCGTGGGCGGCTTCAACATAACCGAGAGCGACGCGCCGAAGTCCATGGGCGGGCGCGGCTGGAAAGCGACGCTGACCTGCGCCAGCGGCCCGGTAGTCGCCGGCATAGAAAAGATCTTCTGGGAGGCCTGGGCCGCCTCCACGCCCCTGAGCGGGCCGGCCGAGCCCTGCCTGCCCCTCTCCGAGCCGGAGAAGGCCGGGGACAAGCGCGTCGCGGTGGTTTACGCCGGCGGCATCCGGAATGTGCGCTCCATCCGGCGCAGCTACCGCTGCGCAATAGACCGCGCGGTGGAATACATCTATATCACCAACGCCTATTTCCTGCCCGACCGCCTTGTTTACCGCCGGCTGGTAAAAGCCGCGCGGCGGGGCGTCGACGTCAGGATCATAGCCCCGAGGGATACCGATTATCCCTATGTGCGTCTGGCCTCCTGGGCCATGTACGCGCACCTTATAAAGAACGGGGTCAAGATCTACGAGTGGCAGGGGTCCATCCTGCATTCGAAGACGGCGGTGATCGACGGGATGTGGTCGTCGGTGGGGAGCCATAACCTGGACCACCGCAGCCTCCATTACAACCTGGAGCTGAACCTGAACGTCTACGACGGGGCTTTTGGGGGCGTCATGGCGCGCGCTTTCAGGGAAGACCTGAAAAGGTCCAGGTTGATAACTCTGGAAGAAGTCAGGAGCAGGCCGTTCATCTCCAAGGCGGTTTCCAAGTTCCTCTATCTTTTCCGCTCATGGCTGTAAAAAAAATATTCCTTTCCGCCTTGCTCCTCGCTCTGTCGGTCCAGGGCGCGGCCCTCCGCGCCGAGCCGGGGATCGATCCGCAGAACGCCCAGGCGGAGGAGCTTTCTTCGGTAAAGGACAGGCTGCTGACCAGCCTCTTTTTCCGCGGGGAGCTGGCGGACAAGATAATGGAGGCCGGCATGGCCGGGCGTTTCGTGAACCTGGACGGCGTAGAGACCAATGCCGGGGCGAGAAGCGCTCTCCTTGCCTGGATCCATAAAAACCCCGCCAAGGCCGCCGAGGTCTACCTGAACATGAAAGGCGCGGGGGGGCAGCTGCACGACAGGATCGAGACCCGGGAGATGGACTGGAAATTCAACGCTAAATTCCTGGAAGTGATAAAAGCGCTTAACTCCGCCGCCGGCAATTCTTCCGTGTCGCGGGAGGCGCTTGAGCTGTCGGCGCGCCGGCTTTATGAGGGGGAGCAGTCGGAAGCCGGGGGGGCGCCGGAAGTGAGGGCGGGAGGCGCGGGTCCCGCGGGCAATAATTTCTTTTCGGTAAACTACGCGGCTTACCGGCTTGACAAGGCCGGGCTGCAGAGGGAAATACTGCTGGCCGGGGCGTATCTGGAGGCCGCCCGCGGCGTCGGGCCGCGGCTCGAGATCGAGGGGGCGTATTCCGCCGCTTTCTCCCTCTACAGCGACTTTATCGTCGCGGCTTCCGCCCTTAAAGGGAGGGACGCCGTAACGGAGCAGGAGTCGGCGCGGCTGGAGGCCCTGCGCGCGAAGCTGCGCTCGGCCCTGGCGGCGCTGGCTCTGCGCTCGCGCATCTCGGCCCTGGCCGCCGCGGCCGCCTCGCTGGAAAAACTCGGCGCGGAGCCCGGCGCCAAAGAGCTGCTGGCTTCCGTAGTCCGGCTGAAGGACAGGCTGGAGGTTTCGGCCGCCAGGATCGAGGGCGGCGCCGAGGGGCTGGGGGGACTGGGGCGGCTGGTGAACGCTTCGGAGAAAGATTTCGCCGGGCTCTATCTGAGGTACTCCGCCTACGAAGGGCTGCTCGGCCTTAAACGCAGGGCCGCGGGCTCCGGCTTTTCCTGCGTTTATGATTACGCCTTTTACAGCTACCTGGCTTCCTTTTTCCCCGATACGCCCTACCCCAGGGCGCGCGCGGAGCTGGCCGCCGCGGCCGCGGCGCTGGATGCCGCGCTCCTGAAAGCGGGATCGGGCGACCTTGCGGAGGCGCTATCGGGGGTGGAGACGGCGCAGGTGGAGGCCGCCGCCGGAGCGGCGCGCTCCGCGTCCAGATTCAACCGCGGCGCGCAGTTCTTTTTGTGGGGCCTGGCTTTCAGGCCGGTGGAATATAAAATTTCAGTCAGGGGGGGCCGCGCTTTTTTCTTCCCGGCCTTCACTTTCTACGAGGTAGCGGGGAGGAACTGAAGCGGTTCCCGCGCGGCTTTCTTTACAACTTCTTCAGCAGGTCTATCAGGTCCAGATCGCTTTTGTATACGAGCTCGCTTTCGGCTTCCGCGAGCGGGAGCCATTTCATATCCAGGATCTCGTCAGGGGTCCTGGGCAGGCCGTCGCCGCCGACGCGCTTGACCAGGAACCAGTGCACTTCCTTGTCCACCAGCATCTCGCCGCGCATGAAAGAGTATTCCGCCTTATAAAGGGGGGAGGTGATCTCGCAGTCCCAGCCGGTTTCCTCGGCTACTTCGCGCAGGGCCGCCGCCTCGGGGGTTTCGCCCGGCTCCAGGTGGCCTTTGGGAAAGGTCCAGACCTGGTCGCCCTTGAGGTTCTTCACGAGTATCAGGAGCACGGTTCCGTCTTCCAGGATCACGCCGCCCGCGGAATGTTCTTTGTTAGACATGAGCTGGCTCCTTTACATCGGCTGCAGCGGCGCGTATTTGAGCATAAAGGTCTGCCGCACGCCGCTGTCGAAAACCACGGTCACCTTGGCGAATTCGCCGGCGCCTATCTGGTCCACTACGCGGCCCGGGCCGTGCACCGGGTGCATGACGCGCCTGCCCCTGCCTATGCGCGGCATGGAGGCCGGCGGCTGGTAGGAAGTGAGCACCTGCACGTCCTCCTCGCCGGGGCGCACCGCTGTTTCGCGCGCCACCCTGCTTTCGAAGATGAACCGCGAGGCCAGGTTGGGATAGGTAGTTCCGTAAAGCCTGCGGGTGGCGGCCCAGGTCAGGAAGAGCCGCTCCCTGGCGCGGGTCATGCCCACATAGGCCAGGCGGCGTTCCTCCTCCAGGTCCTCCTCGTCGGAATTAGCGGCGTTGATAGGGAAAAGATTCTCTTCCAGCCCCGTCAGGAAGACCGCCGGGAATTCGAGGCCCTTGGCGAGGTGCACCGTCATCAGGGTGATGGCGTGGGTGTCGGTGTTAAGCTTGTCCACCTGGGAGGACAGCATCACTTCCTCCAGGTATTTGTGCAGCGTGGGGACGGTCCCCTCTTTCACGCAGTGATCCTCGAACTCTTTCACGGCGTTCACGAGTTCCTGCAGATTGCCGAGGCGGGCCAGGGATTCCTGGGGCTCTTTCTCCGCCAGGTCCTCCGTCATCTTCCAGTAGCCGGAATTAGTCAGGACCTTTTCCAGCATCAGGGTAGGAGTTCCGGAGAACAGGTCCGATTTTACGCCTTCGAGCAGGTCTAAAAATTCTTTTATCCCGCGCCGCGCCGTATTTGTGATGTCGGGCACCTGGTCGGCGCTGAGCAGCGCGTCGTAAAGCGGCATCTCTTTCTGCCGGGAGTGCGCCATCACGCGGTCCAGGGCGGTCTTGCCCACGCCCCGGGCCGGGAGGTTTATCACGCGCAGCAGGCTGATAGTGTCGCCCGGGTTCACCAGCAGCTTCAGGTAGGCCAGGACGTCCTTCACTTCTTTGCGGTCGTAGAAGCGCACCGAGCCTATGAGCCTGTAAGGAATGCGGTAGCGCCGGCAGGCTTCTTCGAAAGAGCGGCTCTGGGCGTTAGTGCGGTAGAAAACGGCTATATCGTTGTAGGTGAGGGGGCCGCGGGAGGTGAGCTGCTTGACCTGGTCGCAGATCCCGCGCGCTTCGTCGTTCTCGTTGGCGTATTCCTGCACCTGCGGCGCCTCGCCCTCCTCGGCCTTGGTCCAGAGGTTCTTCGCGCGGCGGTTCTTATTGTGCTTGATGACCTCGTTCGCTGCGTGCAAAATGCGGGAGGTGGAGCGATAATTTTCCTCCAGCACCACGGTGAAAGCGTCGGGGAAATCCTTCTCGAACTCCATGATATTGCGGATGTCGGCGCCGCGCCAGCCGTACACGCTCTGGTCCGGGTCGCCCACGACGCAGAGGTTCTTGTGCTTGGCCGAAAGGGTCTTCACCAGGACGTACTGCGCGTGGTTGGTGTCCTGGTACTCGTCGACGAGGATGTACTGGAAATTCTCCTGGAAATAGCCGCGGATCTCCTCGTTCTGGGTCAGCAGCTCCACGGTGCGCACGATCAGGTCGCCGAAGTCCATCGCGCCGGCTTCCTGGAGCTTCTTCTGGTAGCGGTGGTAGATCTGGGCGGCTTTCAGGCGGGCGGGGTCGTTCACGGCCTGCGCGTTGATCAGGTAGGACTGCGAATCAAGCAGATCGTCCTTGGCGCGGGAGATGATGCTGAGGTACATCGAGGCCTTGTTCTTCTCGCTCTCGAAGCCCAGCTCCTCCATGGCCAGCCCGAGCAGCTTTTTCTGGTCGTCGTCGTCGTAGATGACGAAGCCCGGCGGTATCCCTATCAGGCGGCCGTGCTGCCGCAGAATGCGGGCGCCCAGCGCGTGGAAGGTGTGGATCCACATCCCGCCGGAATACGGGACCAGCTTGCCGACGCGGTGCTGCATCTCCTGCGCGGCTTTATTGGTGAAAGTAATGGCGAGCACGCGGGAGGGGGGGATGTCGGAGGCGATCAATAAAGCTATCTTCGAGGTGAGGGTCTTGGTTTTGCCGGTGCCCGCCCCCGCCAGGATCAAAAGCGGGCCGGCGAAATACTGCACGGCCTCGTCCTGTTTGGGATTCAGGCCGAGCTTCGGCAGCAGCGCGGGGTTCAGGTTAAGGTCAAGGCTCATTGCTATGCACGTGCCGTAACGGGGGCTATGCCCATCAGACGGCCACAAAGATGATTTTACAATACTTGCGCGGGGGCCGTATCTAGGGTTAAAGATTATTTGAGGCTCTTGATCCTTTTCTGGTAGCAGGCGTCGCAAAAACCGTGGCTGAAAAGAGCGTCGGAATGGCGGCTGATGTAGGATTCCATCTGCACCCAGGTCCCTTCCGTAGTCCTTATCTTTTTGCAGTCGGCGCAGGTGGGGAGCAGGCCGGTGAGCACTTTTACGTTCTTAAGGGCGTCTTGCAGTTTCGCTATCAGGTCCTCTTTTTCATTCAACAGCTCTTTCCGTTCGACGGCGTAGCGGATGGAGCGCGCAAGCTCTTTGTCGGTAAACTGCCCTTTGACCAGGTAATCCTGCGCGCCGTCCTTAAGAGCCTCCAGACCGAGAGCTTCGTCGTCCGTCCCCGTCATAACTATTACCGGCAGGTTGGGGAATCTGCCGCAGACCGACTTTACGGTGGCCAGGCCTTCGCTGTCCGGCAGGCTGAGGTCCAGCAGGGCGAGGTCCGCCGCGCCGGAGTCAAGGGCGGAAAGTCCGCCGGCAAGGGTCGCCTCCGACCTGGTATCGGCATCGAGGCCCGCTTCCCGCAGCATCCTGAGCGTTATTTTCGCGGAAAGAGGTTCGTCCTCTATTAAAAGGATACGTATGGATCTATCGTTCATGTGCCCCCCTCCGCCTATTATACTGCAAAACCGGCGCGAGTCAAAAACAGCCGCCGGGGGCGGCTGCCGGCTATTGTACCGGATAAGTGAATAGGGTAGAATTTGCTTTGAAGCGCGGAGGGGAACGGAATGTCCAAAAAAATATTATTAGTGGAAGACGACCGTCAGATGCTGGACGTTATGCGCCGCTACCTGGAAAACCACGGTTTTTCCGTTATCTTCACGGATAACGGCTCGGAGGCGCTTATGCTCTTGCGCGACTCCAGGCCCGATATGGTGGTTACGGACGTCGATGTGCCCGGCCTGGACGGTTTCGGCCTGTGCAAGGCCATAAAATGTTCGGCCGAGACGGCCGGCGTCCCCGTTATTATAATCTCAGGAGAAAAAACCGGCGATACCGACCTCGTATCGGGGTATGACAAAGGCGCGGACGATTACCTCACTAAGCCTTTCGCTTTCTCGGTGCTTACGGCCAAGATAAACGCCGTGCTGCGGCGCTACGCCGCCAATGACGGGCCGCGCGCCGGAAAGATCAAGGAGCAGGGGCTCGAGCTGGACCCCTCCGCCCGCACCGTTAAAGTGGGGGGGAAACCGGCGGCGCTTACCCGCAAGGAGTTCGACCTGCTTACGCTCCTGCTTGAAAAAAAAGGGCGCGTGCTGGGCGTGCCGTATATCCTGGAAACTGTCTGGGGCTACGATATGGCTACCTACGACAATCCGCACACGGTGGAGACGCATATCTCCTCCCTGAGGAAAAAGCTGGGGAAGAAATTCGCGCCGCGGCTGGTAAGCGTTACCGGGCACGGCTACAAATTCGAATAAGCGGAGAGCGTGCATGACTGAAACCGAAAAGCGCGCCCCTTATATCCTGCTGGTCGAGGACGACCGGGGCACCGTCATGCTCGCGGCGAAGCGCCTTGCCGGCCTCTGGTATAAAGTAAAAGAGGCTAACAGCGCGGAGGCGGCCCTCGCCGCCATAAAGGAAGCACCGCCGGTGCTGATGCTTCTCGATTATTCCCTGCCCGGCAAGAACGCCCTGGAATTTGTCGATGAGCTTAAGGCGCGCGGCGAAGTTTGCCCGCCCTTCATCGTTATGACCGGCCACGGCGGCGAGGACGTGGCGGTGTCGATGCTGAGGGCCGGCGCGCGCGACTACCTGATAAAAAATAATAATTTCCTCGAGCTGCTCCCTGCCGTAGTGAAGAGGGTGCTGGCCGAGCTGGAGGCCGCGGGCCGGCTGGAGGCCGCCGGCCTGGCGATCAGGGAGAGCGAGGACCGCTACCGCTCGCTTTTCAACCAGGCCCGGGATTCCATCATGCTCCTTGAGCCTTTGCCGGGCGGCCTGCCTTTGATCTGGGACGCCAACGAAGCGGCGCTGGCGATGCATGGATACTCCTCCGAAGAATTGATCGGCAAGTCCATTTCAGTTCTCGACCAGGAAATCCCGGCGTCCGCGGTGAAAGAGCGGCTCAAGCAGGCTCAAACTCCGGCCGGCGCGCTCTTCGAGACACGGCATAGGCGCAAGGACGGGTCGTTCCTTGATGTCCAGGTTTCATTGAAGTCTATGCTCATTGGCGGGAGGAGCCTGCTGCTCGATATCTCCCGGGACATCACAGAGAAGAAGCGCTATACCGAAGTTCTCCAGGAAGCCGTGCAGATGCAGTCGGTCCTCAATGAGATGATGAAGCGGTCTCTGCTGAACATGCCGCTGCGCGACAAGCTGGAAGCTAATCTTGCGGCCCTTCTGGCCGCCCACTGGCTTTCTCCCGACTTGAAAGGCGCCGTTTTCCTCACGGCCCCGGGCGGCAACGAACTTGTTTTGACGGCCCAGAAAGGCTTGCCGCCCGAGCTCCTGGCTTGTTGCGCCAAAGTTCCGCTGGGACGCTGCCTCTGCGGCCAGGCGGCGGCGTCCGGCCGGGCAGTGTCCGCGCGCAGCGTAGGCCCGGAGCACCAGATCACTTATGAGGGAATGGAGCCGCACGGCCATTTTTGCGCGCCTATAATGGCGGAAGGCAAAGTTTTAGGGGTGCTTAACGTCTACCTGGAAGCCGGCAGCGTCCTCACGGAAAGCCAGGAGCGCTTCATCAAAGCCGCCGCGGACGTGATGGCGGAGAATATCATCCGCTCCCGGGTCGAGGAGCAGTTCTCGCAGGCGCAGAAAATGGAGGCCGTCGGGCTCCTGGCCGGCGGCATAGCGCATGATTTCAATAATATCCTGACCGCGATAAAAGGCTACTGCACCCTGGTCACGAATTCCCTTATCCCGGAGGACCCCAGCCGCGAGGATATGCGCGAGATAATGACCGCCGCGGACCGCGCCTCCGCCCTTACCCGTCAGCTCCTCGCTTTCGGCCGCCGGCAGATAATGGTGCTCAAGGTCCTTGACCTGAATAAAACCATCGGCGACATGATGAATATGCTCAGGCGCATAATGGGAGAGAACGTCCCGCTGTCCGTGAAACTCTTCCCTTCACCCTGCCCGGCTAAGGTCGACCCCGGGCAGATAGAGCAGGTGATAGTGAACCTGGTGGTGAACGCGCGCGACGCGGTCGCGAACGGGGGGGAAATAACCCTGGAGACCGAGGTCCTGGTCCCGGCGGATAACTTTTTTTCCGCCAGGCCGGATCTGCCGCGGGGCAAGTACGTCCGCGTTATAGTCCGTGACACGGGCTGCGGCATGTCAGAAGAGGTCAAAGGGCGTATTTTCGAGCCTTTCTTCACGACTAAAGCGGCCGGCAAGGGTACGGGCCTCGGGCTTCCCACTGTTTTCGGGATAGTGAAGCAGAGCGGCGGAGAAATACAGGTGGAGAGCGAGCTGGGGAAGGGCACCGCGTTCTTCATATATCTGCCCCTGGCTGAAGCCGCGCCCGCGGATGCGGAGAAAGAGAAAGCTCCCGAAGTTCCCGCGAAAGGGCATGAGACCGTGATGCTGGTGGAAGATGAAGAAAGCCTCCGGCGCCTCGGGGAACGGGTCTTAAGCGCGGCGGGGTATACGGTCATAGCCGCCGCGGACGGTCCCGCGGCCCTTAAGCTTATGGAAAAGCGCGGCAAGCCGGTGGACCTTCTGATGACCGATATTGTAATGCCAGGCATGAGCGGGCAGGAACTGGCGCTCGAGCTTAGGCGCCGCAAGCTGGCCGGCCGGGTGCTCTACACTTCCGGCTATACCGACGATTCCGCGGCTTTTAAAGGTACGCCCGCGCCCGGAATGGCCTTCATCTACAAGCCTTACGCGGTGGACGCGCTCCTGCAGAAATTGCGGGAAGTCCTGGACGCCGCCCCCGACAAGGCCGCTTCCCCCTAATCCACCCTCCTGTCCTTCAGGTAGACGCTGCCGAAGCGGTTCTTAAGCCCTTTAAGGTGCTTTTTTATCTCCGATACTATATCCACTATCCGCGCATAGTGGTCCAGCTCCCGCTTCTCGTTAGTCGCTACGGCGATGGTAAGCGTCATCAGTGGGAACTCCCGGGCATTGCCCATCCGGTCCTTTGAAATAATAAAACCCCGCTCGCTGTCCTCGCGGTTATATAATTTTGGCGCCAGCGCGTCGAAGCCGGAGGCCAGCGCGCGCGCTATCTCGTCGGCCTTCGCCGGGTCGGTCATCGCCACGAAGTCATCACCGCCGATGTGCCCTATAAAGATCTCATCTCCGGGCCTGCCCGCCTGCAGCCTGGCGAGCAGCGCGGCCAGCTGCTTTATGGCGGTGTCGCCGTTCAGGTAGCCGTATTTGTCGTTATAGGCTTTGAAATTGTCTATGTCGATATAAAAGAAGGCTAAAGGCGAACCTGCCTTTATTCTCGCGGAGGCCTCCTCTTCTATGGCCGGCCCCCCGGGCAGGAAGGTAAGCGGGTTGGCGGCGAGCATGCGCCGCGCGCGCCTGGAGGCGCTCTCTATCCTGGCCGCGAGCTCCTTTATATCGAAAGGCTTCGAAACGAAGTCGTCGGCGCCGCTGGTGAACTCCGCCGTTTTTTCCTGGGGGCTGTCGTCCCCGCTGATAATTATTATCGGGATCATCGAGAAGCGCGGGTCCCTGCGCAGGAGGGTCAACAGCTCGCGGCCGCCCAGGCGCGGCATGTTCAGGTCCAGCAGTATGACGTCCGGGGGCTGCGCGGAGATCTGCTCCAGCGCGGCGACGCCATCCTCCGCGGAGTTCACCTGCCAGTCAGTGCCCTCGAAGACGCGGCTGATGACGTTCTGGAAGGCCTTGTCGTCGTCCGCAACCAGTAGTTTCCTGTTCATAAAATTACCTCCCCCTGCTTACGCGCTCTTCAGTAGATGCCGCACCTGTCGATCACGGCGTCCTCGCGCCCCATGAAATCCTCCAGCTTTTTTGTCTGGGCTTCGGAGATGGCGGGCGCCGCATCCTGCTCGTGGTATTTGGCGAGCAGCTCGTAGAACTTCTGCTTCACCTGCGGGTCCCTGAACTCGCTCCCCGGGTTGCGCGTCAGGCTGCCGAAAACGAAGCCTTTCTCCTTCATCTTAAGGGCCCAGTACCGCGCTTTCAGGTCCACTGCGCCGTCGTTTATCCTGGTCATCTCGCGGAAAGCGCCTTTGCAGTCGAAGGCCGTGTCGGCCACGGAGTCGCGCAAATTGTCATGCATAGGGGCGGTCGCCGGGGGGCTGTCCCAGTTGAGCTCGGGCACCGGGGGGAGGTCGGTGAACCGGGCGGCCGACCTGATCTCTATGGTCTCCAATACGCGGCCGCTGGCGGCGTCCACCAGTTTTGCCATCACTGTCAGGTCCCCTTCTCCCTTAAATACAGAACCCTTTATAAAGGCCTGGGGGCGCAGCCTGGAGGGCAGCTGGGAAAGCCAGCTTCCTTTGGGCCCGGCATTGGCCTCAAGCGTGGCCTGGTCCAGTATCTCCAGGCCGATTTTGGAAGAAAGGAGGCTCGCGGTTTTCTCGGCGGCGAAGCGGGCTTCCTCCTCAGTTCCGGCCGAAGCGGAGAAAGCGCCCATGGCTATCCGGGTGATCCCGTTCGCTTTCGCGGCCTCGGCCAGGTTCCCGGCGAGCTGCGCGTATTCGCCGCTTACGGCGGGGGCGGAGCAAAGCATCAGGAGCAGGGAAGCCACCAGGGCGCTCGTCTTAAAGTTTTTGTTTTTCCAGGTCTTCATAATTCCACCTCGTCCACACTAATAGTCTACCGCGGCGGATTAAGCGAAAGCTCCGGCAAAACTCATGTTTTCCTCATTTGCCGGGCCCGCGCCTTCCGCGGGATATGAGAAAGATATGAGGTTTGCCGGAACCGCCGCGTAGTTTTCTCTCTTAGACTATAGGCAAGAGGGAATATGAAGACCGTATTTAAAACAAGGATTTCGGCGGCGCTCGCGCTGGTTTGCGCGCTCTCTTTTCCAGCCGCCGGCGCGGAGGCCTATAGGTCCCTTTCGCTGCGCATCGCCAAATGCGCGGCGGAGAATTCGATGAAGAAAATAGCGGTGCTTGATTTCGCGGCCAAGGGCGGCGCGGAGAGAAGCGAAACCTCCTATGTGGCCGAGAAAATGGGCGTGCAGCTGGCGGGCAGCAAGGCGGTCTCCCTTATCGAGAGGGCCCTGCTCGAGAAAGTCCTGAAGGAAGCCGGGCTTTCCGCGGCCGCCGGCGGTTCCGGTGATAATACCGAGGTCCTCAAGAACGTGCTCTCCGTGGACGCCGTGGTCACCGGCGTCGTGTTCGCCGACGGCGAGACGCTGCGGGTGTTCGCCCGGCTTATAGATATTAAAACGGGCCGGGTGCTGCTGGCGGCTGAAGCCGCGGCCGGCCGCCTGTCCCCGCCCCTCCCGGGAGGGAGACTCATGAACCACGATCAGCCGGCTGAAGGCGGCTTCCCCGGGTCCTCCGTGCCCCGCACATCCTTCAGGGACGCCCTTTCCGATTTCGAGAACGGGTCCTGCGCGGGAAAGAAGAGCCTGGTAATCCGGCTTAACTCGGAACTTGTGGACGCGAAGGCCAGGTTCTGGGCTATGAAGATGGGCGCGCCCGGCTTCAGCAGGCAGAGCCTGACCGGGAATCCGGGCAGCGAGATAAAAGACCCGGAAGTTAAAACCAGGTTCTATAGGCTTCTCGCGGCTTATTATAAGGACAGCTCCGCCGCCCGCCTCGCCCCGGAGGAGAGGTCCGAGGTGGCGGACCTGCTGAAGCTGGAAACAAGGATCTCGGAAGAGTGCGGGTTTCGCTGATGGGTTGGAGGAGTTATGAGGAAAACGCTTTTGGTGGCGGACGACGATAAGGACTTCCAGGGCATAGTAACCAGGCTGTTCGAGGGCGGCGAATGGCGCGTGGAAACCGCGGAGGACGGGATCAGCGCGCTGGAGCGGATAGCCGCGCGGCCGCCCGATATAATCCTGCTCGACCTGAACATGCCGCGCCTCGGCGGGCGCGAACTGCTCTCGAAGATACGCAAAACCTCCAGCCTGGCCATGATCCCGGTGATAATAATAAGCGGCGACAGCGGCCCGCAGGAGCAGGCCTGCGAGTTCTGGCTTGGGGCGGACGATTTTATCTCAAAGCCCTTCAACGCCCTGGAGCTGGTTTCCCGCGTCGAGGGCGCCGCCAGGCGGGCGCGCCGCATGCTGGGAGCGAACCCGCTGACCCGCCTGCCTGGCAGCCCGGCGATAGAGGAGGAGGCGGCGCTCCGCCTGGCCGGCGGAGGCCCGATGGCTTTTTTTTACATAGATATAGATAATTTTAAGGCCTACAATTACAGATATGGCTATCTTAACGGGGATAATGTCATAAAGCAGACCGCGGCCATGCTGCTGGGAGTGCAGGAGGATTTTGCCGGCGAGGACGTCTTCCTCGGGCATATAGGGGGCGATGATTTCGTGCTGATCGCCGCCCCGGGCAAAGCAGAAGAGATAGGCGCAGCCATAGCCGGAAGGTTCGACGCTCTGGCCCCCGGCTTCTATTCGGCCGAGGACGCGGCGCGCGGCTCTACCTCTTCAAAGGACCGTTCCGGGGAGGTCCGCGAGTTCCCGCTGCTGACGCTCAGCATAGCTATCGCCACCGATGAGAAAAGGAAGTTTTCCCATTATGCTAAAATTGTGGATACGGCGGGGGAAATAAAGAAACATCTTAAAGCCCTGAAGGGACGCGCGGGCAGCGTGTATTTGAAGGATAAAAGAGGGGATTGAATTTATGACCGGAAACACAGGCACGAAAAACAGCGGTTCCCTTGTGCTTGTGGCCGAGGACGACGGGCAATCGAGAAGGGGCCTGGTCCGCTTTTTGCACGCCCAGGGCCATGACGTCATAGAGGCCGCCGACGGGCGCGCGGCTATAGCACTGGCGCGCGAGCGTAAGCCGGACATCATACTGCTCGACCTGGCCATGCCCGGCAGGGACGGGCTGGAAGTTTTAAAAGAGCTCGTTCCCGTGCTGCCGGATACCGGCTTCATAATCGTTACGGGAAATGAAGACGAGAAGATCGCCAACTCCTGCCTGGAGCTGGGCGCTTTCGATTACGTGCCTAAGCCAGTAGACTTCGATATTCTCTCCCAGACCATAAAGGCCCGCCTGCGGTTTCAAAGGCCGTAGTCTTTTTGACCCGGGGGGGCGCCCCGCTTTTATCGCGCGGCAAACTCAAAATTGCTATATTGAAGACTGCAAATTCCGACCGCCCTTCCGGGCGGGTGCGGCGCGGAGGTCTCATGGAAGAAGAAGAACAGGGAAGAAGCTGGCTGATATGGGTGCTGATAGTTCCGGTCGCCATGGCCGTCGGCGTCCTGCTTACAAAATTCGCTTTGCAGCCCGGCAAAGCCGCGCGCCCCGCTCCGGCCGAAGAACAGACAGCCGCCGCGGTTCCAGCGCAGGCGCCCGCCGCCGTTCCCCAAAGCCCTAAACCCGCCGCCCCCGACACCTCGGGTTACGACCTGCCCGGCGACGAGCCCGCCGGGGATACTGGAATTATCTGGGCGGATAAGCCTTCGGCCGCGGCGCCCTCCAAAGACGGAGCGCGCCCCGGCGCGGCCCAGTCCGCCGCCCCCGCCCCGGCCCCCGCCGCCCCGCCCGAGGACGAGAAGAAGTCCCGCACCCTGGGCTTCGCGCGCGGAGCTATCAGCAAAGCGGTAGAAAAGCTGATGAACAATCCAAAAGCCGTATCCGCGCTTTTGAACAATGAATACGTGGTTAAGGGCTTTATGTCCAGGGATACGGTAAAGAACGCGACGTCGAGCGCCGCTTCGCTCGCGAACTACCTGAAAAATCCGGCGAACATGAACAATTTCATGAGCAAAGGCGTAGTGCAGAACGGGATTAATAACCAGCAGCTGGTGAACGCGGTGGCCGGCAGCCAGCTGGTCGGGGCCCTGATGGACACGCCGGGCGGGAAGGCCCTTTTAAAAGATCCGAACGCCCTTGGCGAGGTGCTGAAGGCCAACCCCGGCCTGGTCAGCGTGATCACGAATCCGGCCATCCTTAACGCCCTGATCAATAATCCGAAGACCGCCGGCGTCGTGACCCAGATCAACATGTCGGGGGTCCCCCGCTGACCCGCGGCCGCCGGAAAGCCGGCCGGCCCCTGTCGATTTTGTGACTAAAGAAAAACTCAACGACTTCTTTGCCGCGGAGGAAAGGTCCGGCGAACGGAAAATAAACCTGCTGCGCCTGGCCGCTATAGCGGTATTCTTCCTCAACGAGCTGTTTAATTTCCACGTGCTGGGCGTGGTGGACTACCGGCTTCATATGCGCGCGGTCTGGCTGCTGCTCTCCTGGGAAGTCTACGCCGCGCTGGCCTGGCACTTCGTGAACCGCAGGGGCGTGTACGACCGCTGGATGAAATATGTTTCGGCCGGCGTGGACGCGCTCTTCCTGACCCTTATCCTGGTCCTGGTCGAGGGCAATAACGGGCCGCTGGTCCCGATGTACTACGTCCTCATAATCGAATCATCGCTGCGCTACAGCCGCCGCGCTATCTTCGCCTCGGCCGGTTTTTCCGCGGCCGGCTACGCCGCCGTCTGGTATTTTTCCTTCGGCAATCCCCGGCTGACCCCTATTTCCACATATGTGGCGGTCCTGCAGATCCTGATAATGGTGCTGGTGGGCGCTTTCTCCGGGTACGTGGTGAGGAAGATGCGCGGGCTGGTGCTGAAGTTCGCCCACAACTTGGTCCGCCGGGAGCTGGCCGAAAGCGCCCTGTCCCGGTACGTCTCGCACCAGGTAGCCCGCAAGATCCTTGATTCCCCCGACGGCAGCGCTAT
Source organism: Elusimicrobiales bacterium (assembly GCA_028713125.1). Classification (GTDB taxonomy): domain Bacteria; phylum Elusimicrobiota; class Elusimicrobia; order Elusimicrobiales; family UBA9959; genus UBA9959. Next base: position 260,373 of record JAQTOU010000003.1, read on the forward strand.
CATGAGCGAGGGCCGGCGAACCCACGCCGCGATCCTGATCTCCGACATCCGCGGCTTCACCCCGATGTCCGAGGCGATGGGCCCCGAGGAGCTGGTCAGGCTGCTCAACCTTTATTTCAGCCGGATGGTGGACGTGGTCTTCCGGCACGACGGCACGCTGGATAAGTTCGTGGGCGACGCGCTGATCGTGGTCTTCAATGACCCGTTCGAGCAGCCGGACGCGGAAAAGCGCGCCCTGGCCTGCGCCGCGGAGATGCAGGCGGAGATAGCCGCCTTCAACCGGGAGCAGGAGGCTGGCGGTAAAAGGACGCTCGGCGTCGGGATAGGGGTGCACTGCGGACCGGTGGTGGCCGGGAATATCGGCTCGGCCTCTCGCATGGATTATACGGTGATGGGCGATACTGTGAATTTCACTTCGCGGCTGCAGGGCAAAGCCCCGGCCGGCGCCGTCTACGTTTCGGCGGCGGTGCAAAATAAAACCTCTGTGGATTTCAGCTACAAAGACCTGGGCAGGATGGATTTCAAGGGCTACGCCGAGCAGGCCGCGGTCTATGAATTGCTGCAGGCTACACGTTGAACTTGAAGAAGCAGATATCCCCGTCCTTCATCACGTAATCCTTCCCTTCCGAGCGTATCAGGCCCTTTTCCTTCAGCACTTTCTCGTCTTTATACTTCATGATGTCGTCGAAGGAGTAGACCTCGGCGCGGATGAAGCCTTTCTCGAAATCGGTATGGATGCGGCCGGCGGCCTGCGGGGCCTTGAGCCCGCGGTGCAGGTTCCACGCGCGGACCTCGTCCTCCGAGCCGGCGGTGAAGAAAGAGATCTGCTCCAGCAGCTTGTAGCCGGCCAGCGCCATCTTCTCGAGGCCGGTATAGTCCTCGCCCAGGTCCTTCATGAACATCGCTTTTTCCTCGTCGGGCAGCTCGCTGATCTCCGACTCTATCTTGGCGGAGATCTCCACCAGGATGGCGCCGCGTGCGCCTATAAATTCGCGCAGTTTGGCGAGCACTTCCTTGTCGGGCTGCTCGGAGGTGTTGGCGACGAAGAAGACGGGCTTCACGGTCAGCAGGTTGAAATCGCGCACTTCCTCTATGGTATAGCCGGCGTCGCGGGCGGGCTTGCCTTCGGCCAGCAGGCCTTTGATCTTCTCGAGCCTGACCTTCTTTTCCTCGGCGTCCTTGGTCTTGGCTTTCAGGTCCCGCTGGTTCTTCTCCAGCGCTTTGTCCACGGTCTCCATGTCGGCCAGCATCAGCTCGGTCTCGATCACTTCGATGTCGCGGATCGGCTCCACTTCGCCGAGCACGTGCACCACGTCGGGGTTCTTGAAGACGCGCACCACCTGCACTATCGCGTCCACCTCGCGGATGTTCGCGAGAAATTTATTGCCCAGGCCCTCGCCCTTGGAGGCGCCTTTTACCAGGCCGGCGATGTCCACGAACTTGATGAAGGAGGGCACCTTCTTCGGCGGCTTGAAAAGGTCGAACAGCGCGTCCAGGCGCTTGTCCGGCACGGACGCCACGCCGATGTTCGGGTTTATGGTGGTGAAAGGATAATTGGATGAGGCGGCTCCGGCTTTGGTGAGCGCGTTGAACAGGGTTGATTTGCCGACGTTGGGCAGGCCTACGATTCCTATTTCCATGATTTGTTCCTTATAATGAAAAAGCCGATACGGTGTCGAAACGCTATATCGGCTTTGCTGAAAAATTTGGCGGCCCCTACGGGATTCGAACCCGTGATCTCCGCCTTGAGAGGGCGGCGTCCTAACCGCTAGACGAAGAGGCCGTGAACTAATATTTTAGCAAATACCCGGCGCCGCGGGCAAAAATATAAGCCGACTATCGGATTTGAACCGATGACCTACTGTTTACAAAACAGTTGCTCTACCGCTGAGCTAAGTCGGCGCTTCATGGTTATTATAGGAATTTAGGAACCCGCGCCGCTATCATAAACGGGGGCGATGGCCGCGCGCCGGAGAAGGGCGGCCCAAGGCTATTTTGAGATATCCGAAAGCGCGGTTTCAAGCGGCAGCCGCAGGGCCTCCCGGCCAAGCAGGCCGAAGAGCGGGTGCTCCAGGTTCAGGGTTACAAAGATAGTGATGGCCGTCGCCGCCGCGAAGCTCAGGCGGTGCAGCCAGCTCCGGCCCTTCTTGTCGGCCATGCGGTGGCCGGCCAGCGTTGCCGAGAGCATCGCTATCGCGAAGAGCAGGCCGTAAACGGCCCGGGGCGGGTGTATCTGCCTCATGAATTCCCGGCTGTCGGCGCCGTCGAAGGTCTCGTTAAGGGCCGGCAGAAGAAGCTGGGCGGCTTGCGGATAAGTTTCCTTGCGGCAGATCTCCAGCGCCTCTTTCCAAAGCGCTTTCTTAAGCCCGGCCGTATGTTCCCTGGCCCGGGCATGATCTTCGGTATTCCTGATAACTTTATATTCTTCCGTCCTTGCCGCGGTATAATCCCGCAGAAGGGGTTTAAGCTTCGCGCCCGCCGCCGGCGGAAGAAGGTCCAGGCGCATATAGGCGGTGCCTATCGCGTTCGCTTCCTTTATCGCGGCCAGGTTCCTGGCCTCGACGCGGCTGTAAGCCCCCGCGAAAGTAAAGGCGATCAGCAGGCCGAGCAGGGCGAACACCGCGCCTTCGATAGCGCCGGCGCCGGGGGAGTCTTCCAGCGCTCCTTTTTTCAGCGCCAGCCGCCTGCCGGCTTCCATGCATAGCAGCATGCCGAAGAAAACCGCGAGCGCCTCCAAAGTGCTTATAAGGCCGTAATGTTCAAGTGCGAAGTTTGTCAGCATGATCGATCGGTTCCTTAAGGAGTTATTTGCATTGCTGGGAGGCCTTATCCCAGTTCGTGTTTCCGGGGCATTCTTTGGGCATGTCCATTATTCTCACCGCCGCCGCGGCGGCGGCGGCGTTGGGCCTGCAATGCTTCTCCAAATCGTCCCATTTCCACATCCGCGGGCAGGTCCCTGTGACAGGCGCGGCCGGCTGGGCCGGTGCCGGGGCCGGCGTCAGGCATTCGCCGGCGGCTTCATCCCAGGTCCTGCCGCCGGAGCAGGCTTTGGGTTTTGGGGAGTTGGGATTATTGGGGTCGCATTTCTTGTGCTGAGCGCTCCAATGCCAGCCCGGCGGACAGTAATGCGCCGCTCCCGGGTGTGAAACGGGGGTAAGGCAAACTCCTGTGATGGGATGGTGCAGCTGTCCGGCGGGACATTTAGGCGCGCATATGTACGCGGCGGTTTTATCTTGGACGACCCGTATAAAGTCCGTGCCTGGCGGGCAATCTGCCGCGCTTGCCGGCGGTTTTCCCGGAGCGGGAGGGGTAACTGAACCCGGCGGGCTGACAGGAATAGTAGGTGGAGCGTCCGGCATAGCGTCGCCGTGCAGCGAGCAGGCCAGATGCCTGGCCTTATTGTCGGCGTCCATGACCCAGGCGAAGGTCCCGCCGGCATTGCAGACCGGGAGGGCCTGGATGTAGCCGGTATCCCTCAGTTCTTCCAGGCTCTTGCTGGCTTTTCCTTCATGCTCTATCATGAAACGCTTTTCAGCGTCGGTCACTATATAGCGCGTGGCGGCGCATTCCGCCGCTTTCGCTTTTTTCACCGAGGCGCCGTAACGGGTTACGGCAACGGTGCCGAGCACGGCTATTATCGCCGTGACGGTCAGCATTTCCAGCAGAGTGAATCCGTTCCTTTTCATGACAGCTCCTTCTTACTTTATCGCGCGGGGCACCGGGGCGACGGAACTCGCGCTTAACTCCCTCAGCCCGTGTTTTTCCGGGTTGGGGCAGCTGACGACGATCTCGCCGGTGGAAACTTCAACCAGGTAGGCGGCGTGGCTTACGGGGCAGGAATAGTTGACCGTGCTTCCCCCGGACTGCAGCTGGGCCGCGGCTTTCCAGAGATTCCCGATACACCAGTCCCCGCCGTTGTCGGTATCGTAAGTCCCGAGGCGCAGCGGCTGCGCGGCGCGCATCTGCTTTACGGCGCCGGGCAGGATCACGGCGGTCCCGGCCGCGCAGGCGGCGATGACGGCGCCGAGCAGGAAAGGTTTTATAGGGAAGCGTTTCCCGGCGGGGGCCGGGGCGCCGGCGGAGGCGGCTTGCTGCGGTACTTTTTCCTGCAGCCGGCCAACCCGGCAAGAGAAGCAAAGGCCGCCCTCCTCCTCTCCGGGCTTGAGCGTATTGCCGCAGACCGTGCAATCGGCCATCAGGCTTTTCTTCCCTTGGCCAGGAGCTTTTCCGTCTCCGAATCATTCTTTTCCGGTTCGGCCACCAGTTCGAAAGCGGCGTCATAAGCGCAGACGCCTGCGGCCACCTTCATGGCGGCGTGGCGCGAAAGGGTCAGGTATCCCGGCCTGGCGTTCAGCGCGGCGTCGAGCTGGTCCTTGGTGCTTCCGGCCGCGACCAGCTTGCGCAATTGCGCGTCCATGACCAGGACTTCGGCTATGACTTCCCGGCCCTGCACGCCGGTCATGCGGCAGGCGGGGCAGCCCGGAGAGGTGTACAGGAGCGCGGGCTTAACTCCGAGGGACTCCAGATGCGCGGATTCCTCCGGCGAAGGCGGGGTCGCCGTTTTGCAGGCCGGGCACAGCTTGGGCGCCAGGCGCTGCGCCACTACGGCCGTGGTCTGTTCCGAAACCACATGCGGGTCCATGCCGAGGCGCGAGAAGCGGTAGGGGACTTCCTCCGCGGAGGAAGCGTGGAGGGTCGCCACCGTGAAATGCCCGGTGCTGGCGAAATCGAAAGCGATGCCGGCGGTGGCGGGATCGCGGACCTCGCCCATGAAAAGCACGTCCGGGTCCAGGCGGACCACCGAGCGCAGGAGCGATTCCAGGCCGGCCCCGGCTTTATCGTTCACCTGCAGCTGTTTGGCCCCGGGCAGTTCGTACTCGATGGGGTCTTCTACGGTGATGACGCTGTATTTCCTGGTGCCGACCAGATTGAGAAAGCTGCGGATGGAAGTGGTTTTCCCGCTGCCGGTGGGGCCGGCGAAGACCAGCAGGCCGGTGGGGGAGTCGGCCAGGCGCAGCAGTTCCGCGGCCTGGGCCGGGGCGAAGCCCAGCGCCTCGAGGGAGGGCGGGGAGGCTTTCGGGTCGAGCAGGCGCAGCACCGCGGCCTCGCCGGAGCCCGAAGCCACGGTCGCCAGGCGCACGCGGTACTGGCGCCCGGAAATATTCGTTTCAAAAGCCCCGTCCTGCGGCTTCCGGGAATTAGCGGTATCGAGCGAGGCCATGGCTTTATAGCGCGTGACCAGCCTGGCCGCCACGTCGGGCCTCAGGCTGAGCACTTTGCGCAGGCCGCCGTCTATGCGGAAGCGCACGACGGCGCCGGCGGCGTCCGGCTCTATGTGGATATCGCTGGCGCGCTGGGCCGCGGCTTCCGAAAGCAGCTCGGCGGAGATCTTGGCCACCGGGTGGGCGTCGTCTATCTTTTCGTTCTCGAAGCCGTCCGCGCCGCTCAGCTCGGCGGAGCGTTCCGCGCTGATCAGGTCCAGGCCTTCCCTGAACACGGCGGTGAGCGCCTCTTCTTCGGCCAGAAGCAGGGAGAATTTCCCGCCGCCGGCATTGTAGAGGGTGCCCAGCGTTTCAAGGTCGAAGGGATCGCAGACGGTCATGCAATGAACCCCGTCATGGTTCAGCGCCAGCACTTTGTTCTTCTGGCAATAGTTTGGGCTGAGTATGCCGGGCAGGACTTCCTGCAGCTTTATCTCTTTGGCTGTTTTAAGGCCCAAATGCTCCGCCGCGAGCGGGGTAAGTTCCGAGAGAGGGAGCCCCAGCGCTTCGGCCAGCTGCCGCATATTGCGGGGCTTGGCGGCGTTAAGCCTGCCGCGCGCCGCCGCGCCGACGCGGCCTTTAGCGGCCAGGAATTCGATAAATTTTTCTATGGCGAAATCGGGGATCTTGGCGGCCTGGGCCGCCTGGGGCGTCCGGGCGGCCAGTAAGTTGTTGAGCGCCGAGACCAGCTTTTCAGGCGGGGCCGGTTTTGCCAGGTAGACCGCGCCGCGGGCGATGGCCCTGGCCCTAGTGTCGGCGTCCTTGAGGATAGTGAGGACTATAATGGCCGGGCTTTTCGGGGCTGAGGCGCGGATCTTTTCTATCAGCTCGAAACCGTCGAGGTCGGGCAGGAGCACGCGCGTGATCAGCGCGTCGGGCTTGCCGGCTGAGGCGGCGGCCAGGGCCGCGGCCGCGTCGGCGCAGGCGGTTACGGCATAGCCCGCGGCTTTGAGGGCGGTTTCATAAAGGCCCCGGTCTTTGCTGTCATGCTCAACCAGCAGAACGCTTTTATTTGAATTCATATTTAACCCTCAATTCACGAGTATAACAAATATCTAAATAATGGCATAATACCCAATAACCAGCATTCGGACCGGGCCTTTTTTAGCCAGCCGGCAGGCGGGTGCAATGATCGAATTTATGAGCGAATATCTTATCGTAGCGGGGCTTGCCGTGGTTATGGCTCTTACCCTGGTCCTCCCTTTTTCGGTCCGGCGGGTCGAGGAGGAACTAGAAGCTTTCCTGCTCGTCATGGGGGCGGCGGCCGTAACTATCTCCGGCCTCTGGAGCCCGCACCTGCTCGGCGAGGCCCTTAAGGAACCTTTGGCCATCACGGCGGCGGTGGGGCTTGTGGGCTGGCTCTTCTCCCGGCTGAGGGACCGCTTCCGCGTCTGGACGCGGTCGCTCACGGCAAAACTCGGCCTGCGCCCGGCCGTTTTCCTGCTTGTGGCGGCCCTGGGGCTCGGCTCCAGCCTTTTCACCGCCATCATAGCGGCGGTTGTCCTGGTCGAGATAGTTTCGGCGCTGAACCTCGAGCGCCGCGGCGAAGTCCTGGTCACCGTTTACGCCTGCTACGCCATCGGCCTGGGCGCGGCCCTGACGCCTATCGGCGAGCCGCTTTCCACCATAGTGGTGGCCAAGCTCAAGGGCCTCCCTCATAACGCCGATTTCTTTTTCCTGCTGCGCCTCGTGGGCATCTGGGTCGTGCCCGGCGTGCTGCTGAGCGCGGGGCTCGCCGCGCGCGCCGCCGGCGCGTTAAAAACGGAAGCCGCGGCGGAGGGCGAAGAGGCGGAAGCCGGCCGCGCCATAATTTTCAGGGCCGTAAAGGTCTATATCTTCGTCGCGGCGCTGATCCTGCTTGGCGCCGGGCTCGCCCCGCTGGCGGAGCGCTTCCTGACCGCTATCCCGACCTGGGCCCTGTACTGGATCAATAGTATTTCGGCGGTGCTCGACAATGCCACGATAGCGGCGGCCGAGATAACTCCGGCGATGAGCCTGCGGCAGATCACTTTCCTGCTTATGGGCCTGCTGGTCTCCGGCGGGATGCTGATACCCGGCAATATTCCCAATATCGTGAGCGCGGGCAAGCTCGGCATCAAATCGCGGGAATGGGCGCGCGCGGCGCTGCCTTTCGGCGCGGCGCTGATGGCGGCCTATTTCCTGCTGCTGACCTGGCTGGCTTAGTTCAATGAAAGACGGAGGACAAAATATGAAGCCTGTTGCTAAAATTCTTCTAGCCGCGGGATTGCTCGCCGCCCTGGTAATCGCCGCCGGCGTGGCGAAATTCGACCTTCTCAACGACGATATCAATATAGCCGGCCCGGCCGTTACCGCGGCTGAGCTGGAGGGCTCCTGGGTCGGCCCGGTAGCCGGCCAGCCCGGGCGGGAAGAGGGCTTCGAGCTGCGCCCCGGCGGCGCGGCCGCCTCTATAAATATGGCTACGATGCTCTACAGCCGGTGGTCCATGCCGGGGCCCGGGCGCCTTCGACTGCGCTATACCAGCGTGGGCAACAAAGTCTCCTCTTCAGGCGACGAGGATTATTCGATAATCTCGCTGGGCAAGGACAGGCTTTCGCTCAAAGACAGCTACGGACGCCAGCTTGTTCTAAGCAGAAAGAAATAATTAATTATTTAAGTTCCGGCTATCTGCAGAGGCTTTGGCCGTAATCCGCCGCCGTCCGCATGACGCCGGCGGTTTTAATGCCGGCCGAGATAACTGGCCCGGTATCGGCCAGGTCGCGCGCCTTGATAGCTTCGTAGAAGAAGCCGAGCGAGCCAGCCTGGATGTTTATAAAGCCGTGGTCGAAACCGTCCCTGGCCAGCTTGCAGCCCAGGTACATGGCCGAGAAGGCTTTATAGGTTTTTTTTGCGCCGTCCGGGAGGCCGGGAAGGGACGCGGCCCCGGTGCGGGTGGTGAAAAGAAGCTTCGCGAGATTAGTCCCGTCGTCGTATGCGGAGTATTTCCCGGAGACGAACTGGCTGAGCGGCACGAAGACCAGCGCGTAATCTTCGAAGCGCCCCGCCCAGAGGAGGTCGGCTTTCAGGCGGTCGGTCTGCACCCCGTTGTCGTCCAGGCCCAGGAAGCCGGCAAGCTTCACGGCCTGGTATTTTTTTGTGCCGGCCGGCAGCACGGAAGAAACGGCTCCGACCAGGTCGATGTTCCCGTTCTGCCCGGTCAGTTTCGCGACGGCGCTCACCGCGCTTGGGACGGCCTGTAAAAGTACCGGGTCGCTGAAGACGTCCTTGGCGGCTTCTATATCAGAAGCCATGCAGAAAGACCCGTAATAATCGCTGTCGGTGCGGCAATAGGGCGTTACGTAATCCAGGCTTTTCTTAGTGAAGGCCACCGGGAGTTTTTCAAGGAGGGAGATTATGCCGTCGAAGCCGGAGCTCGCCGTGGCCACGGGATGGTCCAGGTCTTTTATCAGCGCGGCCTCGCCGCAGTCGAACTTGACCACCGTCCTCACGGCCTCGCTTTCGGCGCTGAGGGCCGGCAGGCGCCTGTAGACGGCGGCCTCAGCGGAGTCTACGCAGGTCTCTTTTTGGAAATCGGCGCCCCAGCCCAGCGAGGCGAGAGAAAGTAAAAGTATATGTATCATGGTCCGGTAGCGGCCCCCTGCCGCGCTTTTGATAATTAAATCAAAATGCGGCGGAGGCCGTATGGGCCATAGGACCTTTTAAATAATGGGTCCAGCGGGAATGAGGTTAGGGCGGCGCTTTCAGGCCGCGGCCAAAGCTTCGGCCAGGCTTGCCGGGATCACTACTATGGCTTCGCTGCGGGCGGTGTCTTCGCCGTACTTCAGGTCCAGCGTGATCGCGGCCACGGAGTAGTGCTGCTCGCTGTCCAGCGTATCGCAAAGGGCTTCAAGCAGGAACCGCGGCTCTCCCAGCAGGGATTTGGGCGCGGAGGGCAGGAAGCCGTGCTTCAGCTTGTTCGATAAGGCGCTTATGACGGAGTTAAGGATGATGTTCGCGAGCTCCGAGAACAGGAGCTCCTGCGCCTGGTTGAGCCCCGGCAATTGGGGCAGGCCGAGGAAACCGAGGGAGACGACGTTAATATCCTCCGGCTTGAAGATTATCATCGAGGTGAAGGAATATTTTCCGCCCACGCTGAAATACACGGCGAGGCCGGAGGCGCCGGAGACCGTGTGCCCGCGGACTATTTCGGCCATGCTGCCGTGCGATACGCGCACGCTGACCACGGTCCATTTCCCGGCGGAGATGCGGGACAGCCTTTCCGCGCAGCGCTCCATGCTGGCGGCGGCTATCCCCTCGAGCGTGCCCGAGGGGTCCGCCGCCTTCGGGGCCAGCCCGGTCATCAGCACTTTGAAATCGTCGAAAGAGAAAGGCTTGCGCAGCACGGCGTGCACGCCTTTATCGTAAAGGCGCTGGTCGATCTCGTCCTGGTCCACAGCGGTAATAACCACCACGCGGGCCTGCGGGTCAATTCCAAGGATCTCCTCAAGCACTTCGAGGCCGGATTTCCCCGGCAGGATGATATCCAGGAAGACCACCTCGGGCTTGAATTTTATGAAATATTCCAGGGCGGTCTCGCCGTTTTCGGCCTCGGCCACGACTTCATGGCCCAGTTTGGTCAGCAGGGCCTTTATGGTGTGCCTGGTAAGCGCGTTATCTTCAACCAGAAGTACTTTCATGGATCCTTCCCCTTGCAATGGACTACCGCCCCCTGAAACCGCGTGAATAAACAAAGCTACTACGTATAATACAATAACTTGAGCATTGCGACTATATAGCCGTAAAGGACTCGTTGACCGGCTTGCGGCACACCGGCCGCGAATTGTTATAATTGGCGCTGGGGAGGATCTATGAAAAAAATAGCGATGTTTATAGCTTTCCAGGGCTTCCGTGACGAGGAATATACGGAGCCTAAAAAAATTCTCGAGGCCGCCGGGCATAAGGTGGTCACCGTTTCCACGGCGAAGGGCGAGGCCAGGGGCAAGTTCAGGGCCGTAGCGCAGGTGGATAAGGTGGTCGGGGAGATAAACCCTGCCGAGTATGACGCGCTCGTGTTGGTGGGCGGGCCGGGGGCGCTGGAGCATTTGGACACGCCGGAGGTCCACGCGCTGTTCAAAAAAGCCATGGAGCTGGGCAAGGTGATAGGCTCCATCTGCATCTCGCCGGTGGCGCTCGCGCACGCGGGGCTGCTGAAGGGCAGGAAAGTCGCCTGCTGGCCCGAAGGCGCGGCGGAGGTCGTGAAGTGCGGCGGGGAATATACCGGCGCGGAGGTGGAGACGGACGGGAAGCTTGTAACCGCGAACGGCCCCGTCCCGGCCAAAGACTACGGCAAAGCGCTTGTAGAGGCTCTTAAGTGAGGAAAAAATGAAAACATTCGCCATTCTGTTGACGCTCGCGCTGCTTTCGGGAAGGGCGGCCGCGCAGGAGCAGGGAAAGATAACGGCTGAAGACGCCTGGAAATCCCGCACGTTCACCGCCGAGGAGCTGAAAAAATATAACGGCAAGGACGGGGCGCCCGCTTACGCGGCGGTGGACGGGATAGTTTACGACCTTTCCAAAACCAAGTTCTGGAAGGACGGCCAGCATATGAAGCTCCATAGCGCGGGCACCGACCTGAGCTCAGCTGTTCACAGCAAGGCCGCGAAGCTCATGCACAAAGACAGGCCGGTAATGGAGAAAGTCCCGAAGGTGGGAGTGATGGAGGGTTTTGCCCCGGTAAAGCCGGTCGCCGCCGCTCCGGCCTCCAAAACAAGCCAGGCGGCAGTTCCGGCGCCAGCGGTGCAGAGGCCCGCGCCGCCCGCCGAACCGTCGCCCGCGAAAACCGCGCCGGCGGCGGCCCCGCAGGAGGCCGCGAAAGCGCCGCTGGCCGCCTTGCATAAAGTTACGAAAGAGGAGCTCGGGCAGGAAACTTCCTGCCCGGTCACCGGGGAAAAAATAAAGGTTTCGGAAAAGACCCCGGCTCTGGATTTCAAGGGGAAAACTTATTATTTCTCCAGCCTGTCCAGCCTCCAGAAGTTCAGCAAGGATCCCGTTAAACTCCTGAAAGACAGGGCCGGGGCGCTGTTCAAGAAAAAGAAAAGCTGACCTGAAAATTGCTGCTGCAATTTTCCGCCCGCATAGCGGGCGCCCTGCGGGAGGCATACACCTCGTCGGGCCTGGCGCGCATGGCGCTGGGCCCTCCGCCCGCTGCGCGGGGAATCCTGCAGGAATTTTTATAACACCTGATTTCTCTATGGAGCAGGATTCAGGTTAAAGACTTTTTTAAAGTCGGTCCAGAAACCCGGGTATGATTTGTTCACGCAGCCCGGGTTTTTTATTTCCAGCCCGGGGCAGACCAGGGCCGCGGCCCCGGCCGCCATGGCTATGCGGTGGTCGCCGAAGGTTTCCACCGGCTTAACCGCGGAAAAAGAAGGCCGGCCGGTTATTTTCATCGCGCCCTTGCTATAGGAGGCCTTTACGCCCACCGAGGCCAGGAGCGCCAGGGTGCTCTCTATCCTGTCGGATTCTTTGGCGCGCAGGCTCTCTATGCCGTTTATGACGGTTATCCCGCGCGCCCGGCCGGCAAGCAGGGCGAGCAGCGGGATCTCGTCTATCATCGCGGGTATTTCTTCCGGCCTTACGGTCCTGGCTTTAAGGGAGGAGGGCGTGACTTCGATCCCGCCGCAGGGCTCGGGGAAAGCGACGGCGGTTTCCAGCTTAAGGGCGGCGCCCATTTTCTGCAGCGCCGCTATGAAGCCCAGGCGCGCCGGGTTGAGCCCGCAGGAGCTGATCTTAAGGGCCTCTCCGGAGAGCAGCGCGGCGGTTATGAAAGGCGCGGCAGAAGAAATATCACCGGGCAGCGTGAAAGGGCGGGCGGTAAGCGGGCCGGGCGCAAGTTTTATCCGGGGGCCCTGCGTGCCGAGGCCGGCGCCCATCAGGGCCAGCAGCCGCTCGGTATGGTCCCGGGTCGGAACCTTCTCCGTTATTTCCAGGGGCTTCCCGGCGTAGAGGCCGGCCAGAAGGAGGGCGGATTTTATCTGCGCGCTTTTCACGCCGGAAATTTTCCCTCCTTTGATCTTTGCGGGTTTTATGTAAAGAGGCAGCAGGCCGTTCTTTGTTTTGATCCCGGCGCCGAGGTTGTTAAGCGCGCCGGCCAGCTCGCCCATCGGCCTTTTCAGCAGCGAGCCGCGGCCGGTGATCACGGAGGGGAAATTCTGCCCGGCCAGTATACCGGCCAGGAGGCGCGCGAGCGCGCCGGACTCTCCCGCGTCCAGCGCCCCGGCGGGCTTTTCAAGGCCGCGCAGGCCCCGGCCTTCCACTACAAGGGCGTTGCCTTCAGGGAGGATCTTTACGCCGAGGGCTTTCAGGCAGCGGACGGCGGCCTCTGTGTCCTCGCAGGCCAGCGGGTTCTCTATGCGCGCGCTGCCGGCCGCTATCGCGGAGAGCAGAAGCGCCCTTATGGTCATGGATTTGTCCGGCGGCGGGGCGTAGCTCTTCATTTCAATTTAGCGCAGAAATCCAGGGCCTTGAAATAAGAGAGCGGGCCCTGGCCCTTGAACTGCGCGCGGCAGACGGGCTTGATCACGGAAATTTTGCGGAAGGGCTCGCGCTTCGAAATATCGCTCAAATGCACTTCCACGGCTGGGAGCCCGAGCGCTTCGATAGCGTCGCGTATTGCGTAGCTGTAATGGGTGTAAGCCGCCGGGTTGATCACCAGCGCTTCGGCCCAGCCGGCATTGGCGGTCAGCAGGTCGATTATCCCGCCTTCCGAATTGCTCTGGAAGGCCCTGATCTTCATCCCGAGCCCCGCCGCGTGTTTCTTTATATCCAGGTCGAGCCGGGCAAGCGTGGCCGTGCCGTAAATTTCTGGGTTGCGCCGCCCGAGCAGGTGCATGTTCGGGCCGTGGATCACCAGGACGTTCATTTTAAAGCTCCTTCGAAGGCTTTCTTTAAGAGCGCCGGCTTCAGGTTCTCCGCGGCCTGGAGGCGCCCGGCGGCTTTTATAAGCAAAAAGCGGTTCCCGGCCCCGCGAGCTTTTTTGTCCCTCGAGACCAGGCTCAGGAACCTGCGGAAGTCGCGGCGGACGGACGCGGCCGGCGGCAGGCGGAGGGCGTCGACCAAAGAGTCCAGCCCGGCGAAGGCTTCGCGCCCGAGCAGGCCGGCCTCGCGCGAGGCGATCAGCGCGAAGCGCAGGCCGCGAGCCACCGCTTCGCCGTGAGGCAGGCGGCCGCCGGACATGGCCTCGAAGGCGTGCCCGGCGGTATGGCCGAAATTAAGGGCCTCCCGGCTGCCGTTCTCGTCTCGCTCGTCCTTCGCCACCAGCTTGAGCTTATAGGCGGCGCAGGCGCTTACGCAGGCGGTCAGGGCCGACTTATCTCCGGCGAGGGTTTTAGAAAGATGGCCTTCTATGGCGCGCCTTAAAGTCCCGGGGCCTATCATAGCGTATTTTACAAGCTCGCCGCCGCCGGAGCGCAGCTCCGCGTGGGGGAGGGAGTCGAGGAAAGCTGTGTCGCAGACGGCCAGGGCCGGCTGGTGGAAAGTCCCGGCGATGTTCTTGGCGCCGCCGAGGTTTACCGCGGTTTTGCCGCCCAGGCCCGCGTCGATCTGCGCCAGGAAAGTGGTCGGGACGCTGATCCAGTTTATGCCGCGCATATAGATGGAGGCGGCGAAACCAGCCAGGTCCGTGACGGCCCCGCCGCCGCAGGCGATCAGCAGGGAACTGCGTGAAAAGCCTTTGTCGAAAAGGAAGGAGCAGAGCTTGCCGGCCTGCTCGAGGGTCTTGGCCTTTTCCGAAGGCGGGAGCCAGAAGTAAAAATGGTGCGTCCCGCCTTCCGGAAAAAGCGTTATGGCCCTGGCCCGCAGGCTGGGCGGGGCGTCCGTGGCGGTGATAAGGCAGATCTTATCCGCCGCCCTGAACAGGGCGGGGAAGTCCGCGGGTATGCCGGCCATATCGCGGCCCAGGGCCGCCTTTATCGTCCGGGAACTTCTGAGGGTGTAGTTAAAAGTTTTCATTAGATCAGCGCCTTTTTTATTTTTTTAGCGGCCTGCAGGGGCGTGAGGCCCGCCGTGTCCAGCGTCAGGTCGGCGCGGCGGTAAAAACCCAGGCGCGCGGCGTACAGTTTTTTTGCGCGCCGGAGGGCTTTGTCCCAGGGGCCGTCGAGAAGCGGCCTGCCCGAGCGTTCACCTTTGAGCCTTTTGGCAAGTTCCGGCCACGGGCAGCTCAGGAAAACCGTCGTCCCGGTCCTTTTCAGCAGGCCTAGCCAGCGCCCGGAGGGGTATACGCCCCCGCCGAGCGCTATGACCTGCCCGCCGCGGGCGGCTAGTTCTTTTACCAGGCCGGCCTCCAGGCGTCTGAAAACGCCCAGGCCGTCCCTCCTGATGATAACGGCCAGCTTCTCGCCTGTTTTTTTTCTCAACAGGGCGTCGCTGTCCTTAAAAGGCAGCCGCAGGGCGCGCGCGAGGAGGGCGCCGGCGGAAGTTTTCCCGGCGCACATGAAGCCCGTGAGGTAAATGTTCAGAGCCGGGCCAGGATCTTTCCTGTTTTTTTGCGCCATTCTTTCACCCGCTGTTCCAGTTCCGAAAAAGAATCACCGCCGAATTTTTCCAGCAGGGCCCCGGCCAGCTCCAGCGCGGCCGCGTGTTCGCCCACCACGGCCGCCGCGAACACCGCCGTGGTGTCGGAGGTTTTGGAGATCGAAAGCTTTTTGCGGAAACTCTTCAGGTCGGTGGAAAGCGTGCCGCCGGGCAGCCCCGGCACCGGCTTTACCGCGCAGCGCAGGACGAGAGCGCGGCCGTTGGTCATGCCGCCGTCCAGCCCGCCGGAAAGCCCGGGGTTCTTCGAGGCCTGGATGCCCCCGGTCGAAGCCAGGCTGAAGCCGCCGCCGACTTCGAAGCCTTTAACACCGTTGATCCCCAGGAGCGCCGCCCCGAGGCGGGCGCCGAGGCGGTGGTCCCACTGCGCGAATCCGCCCAGCCCGGCCGGCAGGTTTTCCACCGTTACTTCAAAAACACCGCCCAGAGTGTCTCCGGCACGGCGCGCCTGGAGAATTTTATCGGCGGCCGTTTGCGCGGTCAGGATATGCATCCCGCCAAGGCTGATGACCCGCGAATTAATGTTTATATCCAGCAGCTCGTGCAGGCGCAGGGCGAAAGAGCCCAGGGCGGCGCGCATCGCGGTTTCCCGCGCGCTCGCGCGCTCGCGTATAAGCGAAGCGTTCAGCAGCCCGTATTTGAGCATTCCGGGCAGGTCGGCGTGGCCCGGGCGCGGCAGGCTGGACGCGGCGGGCAGGTCGCGGCCCGTATTATGGATGAGCAGGCCGATCGGCGCGCCGGTGGTTATATTTCCGCTTAGCCCCGAAATTATCTCGAAGCTGTCCGTTTCCCGCGCCTGTCGGGCGCTGCGCCCCGGGGCCTGCCGGCGGCGGCGGAGCTGGGCCGCGATGTAATCGGGCGTGATCTTTACGCCGGCGGGAAAGCCTTCGAGTATGCCTGACAGAAATTTTCCGTGCGATTCGCCGGCGGTGAGGTAGCGCAGCATTTTAATCCCCCTGCCCGAGTTTTTCCCTGAGAAGCTTCAGGGCTTCCCTGCTAAATTCTACAATATCGCCCCCGGGGAGGCCCGTCCAGAATTTAAGAGAGAGAACCGCCTGCCTTACCAGGATCTCCAGGCCGTCGATGGTCGAGGCGCCGGCCGCCGCGGCGGCCCTGACGAAGTCCGTGCCGCCGGGCGTATAGGCCAGGTCAAGGAAGAAGTCCCCTGGCTTCGCTTCCGCCGGCGGCTTTCCCGGGGCGTACATGCCTAGCGGCGTAGCGTTCACGAAAATTTCCGTCGGGCTTTCTGGCAGGGAGAAGGGGGCGGTTGAAAAAGAAGTATTGGGGAAGGCCTCCGCCAGGTTCCCGGCCAGCTCAAGCGACGCGGCGCGGTTCCTAGCGCAGAAAGTCACTGAGGCCGCCCGGGAGCGCCCCAGGGCCCAGCCCGCAGCGCCCGCGGCGCCGCCGGAGCCGAAGATGACGGAGTTCTTCCCGGCCGGCTTCGCGCCGCTTTCTTCCAGGGCGCACACTATGGCGGCCGCGTCGGTGTTGAGGCCCTCGAGCCCCTTCCTGCCGAACCGCACAGCATTGACCGCCCTGATATCGCGCGAAGCCGGGTCCGGCAAATTAAGCATTTTGAAAACGGCCTGTTTATGCGGTATGGTCACGTTGAAGCCTGACCAGCCTTCGGCTTTGGCCGCCTGTATGACCGAGGCCAGCTCGGCCGCGCCGCATTCCCGGGGCTCGTAGAGGATATCTTCTCCGGAGAGGCGGGAAAAAATGCGGAAGATCTCCGGCGAAAGGGATCTTGAAAGCGGAAGGCCCAGCAGGCCGGCTCTTATCTGCTTTTTTTGCACTTTATTTCCCGGTTATCGCGCGGAAGGAATCAACGGTCATCGTCTGTCTGCCGTCCACCAGGGCGGTAGCCGGCGAGAGGCTGGCTTCGATGAGGAGGCCGTCGGCCCCGGAGCGCAGCGCTCTGAGCGCGAGCGCTTTGGCTATTTCCCGGTCCCTGGAAGCGTGGCTGGGGTCGGCCAGCACCGGGAGGCGCGTAAGTTTTTTCGCCTCGCGCATCAGTTTGAAGTCAAGGCCGGGGCAGCCGGGGGAGAAAACGGAATCGCCGCGCTCGCAGAGGATAAGTTTCTTCGCGCCGTGACGGAGCAGGTATTCGGCCGAAAGCAGCCATTCGCGCAGGGTGGCGCGCATGGTCCGCTTCAGCAGCACGGCGAGCCCGGAGCGGCCGGCCTCTTTAAGCAGCTCGTAATTGCGCATGTTCCGCGCGCCGATCTGGAGCACGTCGCAGACGGCGGAGAGCCGCTCCACCTGGCGGGTGTCGGTGGCCTCGGTCACCAGCGGCAGCCCGGTAATTTTTTTAGCCTTGGCGATAATTTTCAGCCCCGCCCAGCCGATGCCCTGGAAAGCGTAGGGCGAGGAGCGCGGCTTGAAGATGGCCGCGCGCAGCGCGTGCGCGCCGGCCGCCTTGAGCGCGGCGGCGGCAGCCAGGTAGGAGGCCTCCTCTTCAACGGCGCAGGGCCCGGCTATAAAAACGGGCCCGCGGCTGAAGTCGAGGGGTTTGGAAAAGGGTGTTTTTATCCCGGCGCAGGCCAGCGGGCAGAGTTCGGCCTCGGTCTGGAAGACCCCGGTCACGCCGGGCAGATTCTCTATGAGCGGCACTGCGTCCGCGGCGGGTTCCGCGAGCGCGGCGGCCAGGCCGGCGGCCTTGCGGCGCAGGACGCAGCCGGGAAGCAGGCGCGAGAGGACAGCTTCCAGGTCCCGGCGGCTCCCGGCGCTGAGGTTCTTTTGGAGACTTATTATCATTTTCCGCCTTGCAGCTTCTTGGATTGCCTTATTATCTCGGTAAAAACGGCCCTGGCGGACGGAGCGTAAAGTTTTCCGGCGGCCGCGGCCGCATTTGCGAGCACCCGCTTCTCCCGCGCTCGGTCGGTAAGCTTCTTTTTAAGTCCCCTGAGCGGCACGGCCAGCTCGAAGCGGCGCGCCAGGAGGGCGGCCAGGCGGCGGTCCAGGCTGTCTATTTTCAGGCGCGCGGCGGAAAGTTTGTCCATAAATCACAGAGAGCCGTCTTCCACGGTAGAATTCTATTCTATTAAAATACAGTCAAAATTAAAATTGCTAAAATGATATCTATGGCAGAAACGCTGGAACTTAAGGACATAGCCAACAAGCTGGAGGAGCTCGAGGCGGCCCTCGCCGCCTCCGCCAAGCTTTACGGCCTGGACGCCAAGCGCGCCGTGCTGCGCGAGAAAGAAGCTGTTTCCGGCGCCGGCGATTTCTGGGACGACGCGCAGAAGGCCCAGGGCCATATGAAGGACCTGAACGACCTGAAGAAAGGCGTGGACCTGCTTGATTCCGTAAAGCGCGAGATAGAGGATTTTAAGGTGCACTTCGACCTGGCGCGCGACGCCGGCGACTCCGCCGAGCTGCCGGTCATAATGGAGGGCCTCCGCTCGGTGGAGAAAAAGCTTTCGGCGCTGGATTTCGAGCTGAAGCTGGCCGGCCCGATGGACAAGCTTGACGCCATCATCAGCATCCACGCCGGGGTCGGCGGGACCGAGGCCTGCGACTGGGCCCAGATGCTGCTGCGGATGTACACCCGCTGGGCGGCGAGCAAAGGCTTCACCTTCTCTGTCACCGATATGCTCCCCGGCGAAGAGACCGGGGTGCGCGGCATGACCGCCATCGTTCGCGGGAAATACGCCTACGGCTACCTTAAAAGCGAGATCGGCGTGCACCGCCTGGTGCGAATCTCCCCTTTCGACGCGAACAAGCGCCGGCACACCTCTTTCGCCTCCCTGGACGTGCTGGCCGACATCAACGACGAGATAGAGATAAAGGTGGAAGACAAGGACATCAAGCTGGACACTTTCCGCTCAGGCGGGGCCGGCGGCCAGAACGTCAACAAAGTGGAAACCGCGGTGCGCCTGACCCATATCCCGTCGGGCATAGTGGTGGCCTGCCAGATAGAGCGCAGCCAGCACCAGAACCGCGAGACGGCCATGAAGATGCTGAAGGCCAGGCTTTACGAGGTGGAGATGGACAAGAAGCGCTCCGAGATGGAGCGCCATTACGACGCCAAGGGCGATATCGGCTGGGGCCACCAGATCCGCTCCTACACTTTCATGCCTTACCAGCTGGTGAAGGACGAGCGTACCGAATACAAGACCTCTCAGATAGACCTGGTCATGGACGGGGACCTGGACCCTTTCATGCATTCCTACCTCACCTGGGCCGCGAACAACAAAAAACCGGCCGCGAACCAGTGACGGCGCAAAACAAATATAAATGCTGATCGAGACCCACGCGCATTTGAACGATAAAGCTTTCGACGCCGACCGCAAAGAAGTGATCGGGCGGGCCGCTGGCCTTGGCGTTTCAAAGATCGTGGAGATAGCCTGCGCTCCAGGCGAATGGGCTCAGGGCGAGGCCCTGTCCGCGGCCTTCCCCGATAAAGTGCGCTGCGCTTTCGGCGCTCACCCCGAATACACTAAAACCCTTTCGCCGGCCGTTATACTGGAACTCGAAACTTTCATGGCCAAGCCTTGCGCCGCAGCGCTCGGCGAGGTGGGGCTGGACTACTGGTGGGACGTGGGGACCAAGGAAGAACAATTGGCCCTGCTCGGGACCCAGCTTCCGCTCTGCGGGCGGTTCTCCAAGCCAGCCGTCTTCCACGCCAGGAACGGCAAAACCCCGGCGCAGAACGCTTATGCGGACCTGCTGGAAGCCCTTAAAACCTGGTCCTACCGTCCCGCTAATAAATTCCGCGGAGTTCTGCACTGCTTTTCCGGCGGCTGGGCAGACGCCAAAACCGGCCTGGATCTTGGTCTCCTGCTCGGAGTGAACGGGACCTTTACCTATAAGAACAACCATGACCTGCGCGAGACCGTGAGAAAAGCCGGCCTGGACAATATAGTCCTTGAAACGGACTGCCCTTACCTGCCGCCCCAGAGCGCCCGCGGCAAAAGGAACGACCCGTCTTTCATCCCTGAAATAGCCGCCATGGTGGCCACTCATTTAGGGGTCGGCAATAGCGCCGTGGCCGACAGGACCACCGCCAATGCCTTCGAGTTATTTGGAGTATTTTAAAGCCTGGAGCGATAATGACTTCTGATGAACTGAAGAAATTTTTAACGGAGCGGATACCGGTGTTCGACGGGGCGATGGGCAGCTACCTGCAGACCTTCGGCCTGAAAGAGTCGGATTTCGCAGGGCACGAAGGCCTGAACGAGATGCTTTCCGTCTCGAAACCGGAAGTAATAACAAAAGTCCACGAAGACTACCTCGCCGCCGGCGCCGACTTCATAGAGACCAATACTTTCGGCGCCAATGCCGCCGTCCTCGCCGAATACGGCCTCGCCGCCCGCGCGAGGGAATTTAACCTGGCTTCCGTACGGCTGGCCAGGGCCGCCGCCGATAAATTTTCAAAGGACGGGAAGCCGCGCTTCGTGGCCGCTTCCGTGGGCCCCACCAATAAAGCTCTCTTCGTAACCGGGGGGCTCAGTTTCGACGAATTGCGCGCTATCTACCTGGAGCAGCTTACCGCGCTGATCGACGGGGGCGCCGACCTGCTGCTCCTCGAGACCGCCCACGACATCCTGAACCTCAAGGCCGGCCTCGCCGCCGCAAAGCTCGCTTTCAAAAAAGCCGGCAGGGAGCTGCCCGTCATGGTCTCCGCCACCATGGACGCGCGAAACAAGATGCTTTCCGGCCACGACGCCGAGGCTTTCTACGCCGCGATGGAGCATTTCCCCCTGGCCGCGCTCGGCTTCAACTGCTCCACCGGTCCCGAGGACCTCGCCCTGCGCCTGGAGCGCCTTGCCGCCCGCGCGCAGTACCCGGTCTTCGCCATGCCGAACGCCGGGATGCCCGACGAGAACGGTCGCTACCTCCAGACGCCCGAAACTTTTTCCTCCGTAATGGGCTCCTACGCCCGCAAAGGCCTGCTTAACGTCGTAGGCGGTTGCTGCGGAACCGGCCCGGCGCATATAAAGGCGCTCGCCGGGGCCGTGAGCGGGATCAAGCCCCGCGCGCCCCAGGCCGCCGCGCCCTGGGTGGTTTCAGGAGTGGAAACCCTCTTTTACGACGAGGTGGAACCGCCGCTCATGGTGGGGGAGCGCAACAATTCGATAGGCTCCAAGAAATTCCGCGATATGGTCGCCGCCGGCGACTGGGACGGCGCGGTAGCCCTCGCCAAAGCCCAGGCCGCCGCCGGGGCGCATATCCTCGACGTCTGCCTGGCCAACCCTGAGCGGAACGAGCTGGACGACGTTAAAACCCTCATGCCCAAGCTGGCGCGCGCGGTGCGCCTGCCTATCATGACCGATACCACCGATATCGCCGTGATGGAAGAGGTCCTGAAGCTGGTTCCCGGCAAAGTCCTGCTGAATTCCGTTAATTTAGAGTTCGGCCCGGAGAAGCCGCGCGCCGCCGCCGAACTGGTGAAGACCTATGGCGCCAAACTGGTGTTCGGCTGCATAGACGAGGACAAAAAGAACGGCCTGCCGCTGGACGCGGAGCGCAAAGTGGCCATCGCCCGCCGCGCTTACGCTTTTCTTACGCGGGATTGCGGCCTTAAAGCCGGGGATATAATTTTCGATACCCTGGTTTTCCCGGTAGCCGTAGGCGGCGAGCATGCCAAAACCGCGCATGAGACCATAAAGGCCATAGAGACCATAAAGAAAGAATTCCCCGGGGTAAAAACGGTTCTGGGCGTAAGCAATGTCTCTTTCGGCCTGCCGCCGGCATCGCGCGAAGTCCTGAACTCCGTTTTCCTCCATCACGCCGTAAAGGCCGGGCTGGACCTGGCCATCGTCAATATAGAGAAGCTTAAGCGGTATACTTCCCTCTCCGCCGAGGAACGTGTCCTGGCCGAAGACCTGATCTTCGCCAGGAAGCCGGATGCCGCCCAGGCTTTTGCCGCGCGCTACCGCGACGCGAAGAAAGCTTCTTCGGCCCCGGCCGCGCAGGACGCCCCGCCGGCCGAGAAGCTGCGCCTTGGCGTGCTCAACGGCATCAAGGCCGGAATCGAGGAGGCCGTTGCCGCGCTGCTCCTCAAGGAGCCGCCGCTGGCTATCATTAACGGTCCTGTTATGCAGGCCATGGCCGAGGTGGGGAAACAATTCGCCGCCGGGGACCTCATCGTGACGGAAGTCCTCCAGAGCGCCGAGGCCGCGAAGACCGCGGTCACCGCGCTTGAGGCGGCGCTTAAGGCGCAGAAAGCTCCCAAGCGCGGCCGCGTGCTGCTGGCCACCGTAAAAGGCGACGTTCACGATATAGGCAAGAACCTTGTAGGCATAATTTTCGAGAGCAACGGCTTCGAGGTGGAGGACCTCGGAGTGAAAGTGGCCCCCGAGGATATAGTCGCCGCGGCCGTAAAGTCGAAGCCCGATTTCATAGGCCTCTCCGGCCTGCTGGTGCGCTCCTGCGAGCAGATGACCATAACCGCGCGCGAGCTGGCCAAAGCCGGTGTGAAAGTCCCGCTGATGGTTGGCGGCGCGGCCTTGACGGAGAAATTTACCGATAACAGCATAGTCCCGAATTACGGCGGCCCGGTCTTCTACGCGAAGGACGCGATGGAAGGTTTGAACTACGCCCTGGCGCGCGTGAGCGGGCATCCTGAAGAGCAGAAGCATAACGCTCCCGGCACGGGCCAGAAGCAGGAAAAACCCGCGGCCGAGGCGGCCCACCCGTCCTCATTTTTCTCTCCGCCCGATATCCCTGTCCCGGCCGACCTCGGGCGGCATTTTACCGGGGACCAGCCCCTTGAGGAGCTGTTCGAGAACCTCGACGAAGGTCTTTTTAACCTCCGCTTCCTCAAACTGAAAAAGGCGCAGGAGGAAAAAAGCCGCCAGGCCAATGAACTGCTGGCGGGAATAAAAGAGGAAATAATAAAAAAAGGCCTGATCAAGGCGCGCGGCGTCTACAGGTTCTTCCCGGTGAACAGCTCCGGGAACGAAATGCATTTTTACGAAGAGGGCGGGAAAAAGCTGGCTTCTTTCGACTTCCCGCGCCAGGCGGGGGGGGAGCGGCTCTGTTTGTCCGACTTCGCCGCGCCGGCTTCGGAAGGCAGGAAGGATTATGCCGCGCTGCTGGCCGTCACCTGCGGCGAGGGCGTGCTGGACCTGGCAAAGCGCGAGCGGGAAGCCGGGAATTATGTCCGCTCTTATCTTGTGGAGGCGCTCGCGCTCACCCTGGCCGAGGCTTTCACCGACGTGCTGCATTACCGGATACGCAAAGAATGGGGGATAGCCGAGGCGGACCCGGCCAAGCCGCTGCTCCGTAGCAAATACAGGGGGAAAAGGTATTCTTTCGGCTACCCGGTCTGTCCCGACCTGGCCAACCAGAAGGTCCTCTTCGACCTGCTGAAGCCGGAGCCCGACGCCGGCCTGCGCCTGACCGAAGGCTTTATGATGGACCCCGAGGCCTCGGTGTCCGCGATAGTCTTCCACAATCCAAAAGCGGTGTATTTTAATATCTGAACTGTCGAGGCTTCGCCTCGACAGAAAGAGTCCTATCGAGGCTCAGCCTTGATAGGACTCTTTTAGGCCTTGACAACTGGAATCTGTCTGCTAAACTATCAGTGAGTCCGCAGCCCTTATAAACGGGTGTTAGCGGACTCTTCATTTTGGCCCTATCGAGGCTCAACCTCAATAGCCCTGTCAAGGCGAAGCCTCGACAGGGTTTATTTACGGTATTCGAAGCCTTTCTGGTCTATGTAGAAGGTGCGGTCTTTCAGCGTTACTTTGGCGAGGCCGCCGCGGAAGCCCGAAGCCTGGTCGTATTTGAAATCTATAACGGCCTTGCCGCCTTTATCTATGTAGCCCCAGCCGCCTTTGAAGCTTTTGAGGACGGGGGCAAGCCCCTCTTCGAAAGAGGCGCACATGACGAAATCCGCCGGGATAATTTCTTTCCCTTCCTGGTCTATGTAGCCGCAGCGGCCCTCGCCCTGCAGATGCTGCGCGTGGGCCAGGCCTTCGCTGTAAGGCCCGATCGAAACATAGGGCCGCTCCTTGAAGGCAAGCGTGCCGCGGCCGATGAAGCCGTACTTATCTCCCAGCCGGGCCGAGGCGAAGCCGCCGCTGAACGGGAAGGCCTCGGAGTAAACCGGCGGCAGGGCTTCTTTGCCTGAAAGCTCTATATAGCCGTATTTGCCGTTCAGCCTGACGCGGGCCAGGCCTTCGCTGACTGGATAGATCTCCTCGTAAATTCCGCCGCGGAATTCCTTCGCGTTCTTAAGAAGCAGCCCCCAGCGCCCGTCTTTCTTCGCCGGGGCCGCCCCTTCCCTGAATTGCAGCAACTCCTCGTATTCAAAAGGTACGGCCGTCTTCCCGTTTTTGTCCACGCAGCCCCAGAGGCCGCGGGTCTTTACCGGGGCGCAGCCCTCGCTGAAAGAGCCGGCGGACTGATATTTGGCGGGTATCGCTTTCTTGCCGGCTTTGTCGATAAAACCGTAGCTTGCGCCCGAGCGTATTAGCGCCAGCCCCTCGCTGAATGGCTCGGCGTAGTCGTAGCGGGCCGGTATGCTGAGTTTTCCGCCCGGGGCGGCATAGCCCCATTTCCCGCCGGAATTATAAGGGATAATTTCCTGCGCCTGAGCTTGCGTTGAGACTGCCAGGAGCAAGAGTAAAGCGGCTTTCTTCATAGTGGAGATGATACCAATTTTTATTTGTATAATTGCCTTAACATGAAAAAAAGAATTGCGGTTTACCCCGGCAGTTTCGACCCAGTGACCTTCGGCCACCTGGATATTATAGACAGGGCCGCGAAGATTTTCGACCATATTATCGTAAGCGTTTTTGTGCATAGCTCTAAAAAGCACATGTTCTCACTCGAGGAGCGGGTGGGTATGCTTAGGACCGCCCTGAAAGGCAGGAAAAATGTCACGGTGGACTCCTTCGAAGGGCTGCTGGTTGACTACGTGAAGAAGAAAAAGACCGACGTGGTCATCAGGGGCCTGCGCGCCATCTCCGACCTTGAATACGAGTTCCAGATAGCGGCCACCAACCGCACCCTGTACCCGGGCATAGAGACCGTTTTCTTCATGCCGCGCCAGCGCTACACCTATCTTTCCTCCAGCATAGTGCGCGATATCGCCCATTTTAAAGGCGATGTCTCGAAGCTTGTTCCGCCGCATGTAGCCAAGATCATAGCCGCCAGAAAAAGCTGAACTGTATTAAAAGTTTCATGGATGAGGAAATCTTAATTTTGGTATATTATTCAGGAAATAACAGTTAGGGGCCGGGAAAAAGCATTAAAATACCGGGCTTAGCGGAAGACTAAATACATCAAGGGGTTAAATAATGAAAAAAGCACTATTGGCGATAGTATGCGGTATTTCCATGGCGGGCAGCGCTTCTGCCGGCTGGAACTATGTGTGGGGCGGCAGCGCCCATCCGGGTTCTCTTGTAACCCAGAGCAAGATCAATATAGACGGCTACCTGCCCTGGAGCTCCGGCGGTTCGGCCAAAGCCATGGGTATGGGCGGCGCTTTCACGGCCGTTGCCAATGACCTTGGCGGCGCGGTCGAATACAATCCGGCCGGTCTTACCCAGCTCGGCCACATTAATATCTCCGGACTGGCGGTCGGCAGGCGCAATACAAATATAAACGCTTCCGGCAAAAAAACCTCAAAATGGAACTTCGTCCCTACCCAGGTCGGGGCGGCGCTGCATGTCGGTCCCCTCGCGGTGGCCCTCAGCCGCAAACAGCCGGAAGGGACTTCCACCTATAAGAAGTTCTCCAGGGTCCAGTACGGTACCGTCAGGGCGCCGGACTACTACCCGATGTCTTTCGACACTTTCAGCGACAAGCTGGACACCAAAGACCTCAAGACCATGGTGCTCACCGGCGCTATCCAGGTGGGCAAGCTCTCCCTGGGCGCGAACTACAACAGCATAAAGGGCGACATCGTGCGCACCCAGCGCGGCAGGATAAGCACTCAGGAGGCCCTTTGGTATACCGGCGCCAACAACCGCTTCGACGCCACCGAGAAAGTGAACTTCGACGGCTACACCATGGACGCCGGCCTCCTGTTCGACATGGGCGCGCTCCGCCTCGGCGCCTCCGCCAAGAACTTCAAAGGCAGCGTGGACCTGAAGCGCAATATAGTCTGGCAGGATAACTTTGCCATGTCCCCGGGCAGCACCTGGAACTGGATCTCTCCTACAAAGAACCAGACCATAACCAAGTTCGCCCCCACCACCACCGTCGGCCTGGCCCTTATGCTGGGCAAGATCGTCACCGTGGACGCTGACTATTCCACTACCAAGCTGGAAGACAGCAAGAAGAACCAGGCCAGGATCGGCGCCGAACTGGCCGTCATCCCCGGCTTCTTGTTCGCCCGCGGCGGCCTGAAGGCCGACCTTAAGAACAAGATAGACGGCCTGGACAATAAGACCAACGAATACTTCGTCGGCGCAGGCCTGAAGATGCTGTTCGTCACCGTCGACGCCTCCGCCTCCCTGGCGCAGGCCAAAGCGGGTTCCGCCGGGGACAATATGTCCGGCGGCGTCAGCGCTACTGTTAAGTTCTAAGAACTTAAGGCTATATAGAAGAGAACCCCTCCTTGACCGGAGGGGTTCTTTTTTTAGGTTTCGAATTCGGTGAGGTTTTTGCGGTACTTCAGGGGGACGTTCTGGCGCTGGAGTTTCGGGTTTATTCTTTCTTTGATCGCTATGGTCTTGAAGAAGTGCTGCCAAAGTTCCCGCACTTCCGCCTCTTTGGCGTCCTCGAGCAGACGCGCGGAATCCAGCGGGGCGTAAACTAGCCTGGCTTTGAAATAAAGCGCCGCATTGTCGCGCTTCGCGTCATGGATGACCCAGTTGAAGGTCCCGAGCCTCGCGCGGAAATGCGGGACCAAAAGGGCCAGGATATTATGGTCCGGCTCGATCCTGGAGTAGAGGGTCTTGTCCGCAAGTTCTTTGAAGCGGACAAAGCCTTTGAACATGTGCGCTTCCCAGCCCACGCTGGCCGAAAGGCGGTGGACCTTCCTTACCCTGTCGTCGGCCAGCATATTGTCGGCTCCAGGGCCTTTGGCGGCAAGCAGCTTCACATATTCCAGTATTCCAGTTTCGGCGCCAGCGACCTCCGACAGTAAAGCGAAACGTACATGCTGCCAGGACTCGGCTGAGCCGCGGCGCTCCACCAGCTCCCGCGCGGCGGCGGCGCGCAGGGGGTCCGTCCCGGAATTCATGAATTCCGAGAAAAGTCCAGCTTCCTCCGCTCCCTCCTTCGCGATAGCGCAGGTTTCCGCGCTGCCCAGCGCGCGCGAGAGCGCCGTCAGGAAGCTTTCAAAACTTCCATCATAGAGGTATGTCTTCATAGCTGGCCGCTTACCGTACCGGCCAGGCCCTCCTTCATAAGTTCCTTCTCTCCGAACAGGTCCAGCTGGCCGTTCGGGTTCTTATGCTCGAGCAGCTTTATCTTTATGGCCTCCTCGCTTTCTTTTTTCAGGCCCGCGTATTTGCCGCCGGCCGTCACGAAGTAGACGGCGCGCTTCATCACCACGCCCAGCTTTTTAAGGTCGTCCAGGCTAAGCGGCGCCGCGCGCCGCGCCCGCAAGATCCGCTTGGCCGAGGTCACGCCTATGCCGGGCACGCGCAGGATCTCTTCATAGGGAGCTTTGTTCACCTCGAGGGGGAAAAGGTGGAGATTGTTTATCGCCCAGACGGTCTTCGGGTCGAAAGAGAGGTCCAGCGTGGGATGTTTTTCGTCCAGGAGCTCGTCGGCGGTGAAGCCGTAGAAGCGGAGCAGCCAGTCCGCCTGGTAAAGCCGGTGCTCGCGCAGAAGCGGCGGGTTGATGAGGGCGGGCAGGCGGCTATCCTTCATTATCGGCACGAAGGCCGAATAATAAACGCGCTTCAGGCGCATCTTGTCGTAAAGGGCTTCGCTGAGCTTAATTATCTCGCGGTCCGTCTCGGGCGTCGCGCCTATGATAAGCTGGGTGCTCTGACCGGCGGGGGCGTAAGCGGGGGAACTTTTAATGGAGCGGCGCTCGTCTTTAGAGGCGGAGATCCTGCCGGCAAGGCGGCTCATTGGTGTCAGCACGGTGGCTTTAGTCTTCCCTGGGGCGAGCAGGCGCAGGCTTTTGTCCGAGGGCAGCTCTATATTCACGCTTACCCTGTCCGCCCAGAGCCCGGCCTGGTCGATAAGCGACCGGTCGGCGCCGGGGATGACCTTCATATGCACATAGCCGTTGAAGCGGAACTGCTCCCGCAGCTTGCGCACAGCCTCGAGCATCAGCTCCATGGTCCGGTCCGGCGAGACCGTTATCCCGGAGCTTAGGAACAGGCCTTCTATATAGTTCCTTTTGTAGAACTCGAAAGTCAGGCCGGCTATTTCATCGGGGGTAAGTATGGCCTTCGGCGAGTCGTTCGAGCGGCGGTTTACGCAATAAGCGCAATCGTAGACGCATTCATTGGTCATCAGGATCTTCAAAAGCGAAATGCAGCGGCCGTCGGCCGCCCAGCTGTGGCAGACCCCGCTCATATGCGCCGCGCCGGTTCCGCCCGCGCCACCGCGGTCCGAGCCGCTTGAGGCGCAGGAAGCGTCGTACTTGGCGGAATCGGCCAGTATTTCCAATTTTTTGTCCAGGTCCATATAAAGAGTCTAGCAGACGAACCCGACAAGGGGCTGTCGGGTTGTTTTGAGCTGAAATTCCGTTTCTTCTAGCGGGAACGAGAAAGCCGGAGGGCTATTTTTATATTATAGCTGAGCAACCCTGAATCGGCAACCCATGGAAAAAGTCTATATTTACGCGCTTGCGGCCAATTTAAGCTTCGCTATAGGCGTGCAGTTCTTCACCCACTACGCGAAGCGAACCTCCAGCCTTTGGGTCAATTGCTTCAAGGCCATTGTGGCAGCGGCGCTTTTCGGGCTTACCATAGTTCTGCACGGCGGCTTCCACAGCATAAGCCCGGGCTGCGCCGCGCTCTTTTTCATTTCCGGCGCCATAGGCCTGGGCGCGGCCGACGTCTTCCTTATAAAGTCTTTCTCGCTGATGGGGCCGGGCCGCACCATGCTTCTTTTCGGCTTCCAGCCGCTGGTGATAGGCGTGATAAGCTATTTCGCCTTCGGCCAGGCCGTGGACGCGCGGAAATTCCTGGCCATCCTCTTCTTCGTGGTCTGCCTTTTCATCTTCTCGCTGGAATCTTTCAGGAAGCACGGCCATTGGAATATGAAAGCCACTTTGTTCGCCCTGTGCGGGATAATTCTGGACGGGCTTGGCGTGCTGCTGACCCGGTATGTCTTTAATAATTCCCCGGGCATAGGGACCACCGAGGGCAATTTCTACCGGGCCCTCGGAGCTCTGCTTCTGTTCGCGCTTCTTTCCCGTCTGAAGCCGTTCCAGTTCTTCGGGAAATTAAAGGAACTGTCCAACCGCAGCCTGTTCTGGATAACGCTCGGCTCCGTAGCCGGAACCTACCTGTCGCTGATGTTCTATTTGAGCGCGATAAGGTACTCCGCGGCGCTCGCCGCGGTCTCGGGGATAGCCATCACGGGCACTATTTTCGCCTCCGCTTTCGAATGCGCGGTGGAGAAAAAGCCGCCCTCCGCCTACCTTCTGGTCTCCTTCGTGTTTTTCCTGGGCGGGATGAGCTTCCTGTTTTAGCCCTTCGCGTTTATTCTTCTAACGTTTCCTGCCGTGCGGCAGGACGGGGTCGGCCTTTATCGCGTCCTCGAACTTCGGGCGGCCGTAGTGGTCGTAAAGGTCGCTTTCATAGTCCTCGCTGACCGGCACCGACGGATCGAAACCCGGGCTGGCCTGGATGGCCGCGCGCGTAAGGTCCACGAACACTTCGGAGGTTTCCCAATCCACCCGCTCTATCCAGTGCGGGGAGATAAGCACTTTACGCCCCGGCAGCCAGGTCCCCAGGTCCGCCACCAGGTAGCGTATAGCCCACTTCTCGTCGTCGACTATATAATCCTCGATATGCCCGATAAGGCCGTCGGCCGCGTGGATGCGGTAGCCGGTGACGGCGCGCGTGCTTTGCAGGTGGGCTTCCTCCAGGGCTTTCCGGTCCTCCTCGCTTTCTTCTTCCTGCTGGGCCGGCTGGAAAAGCATCCGGCCCGTGTTGAAGCCTTCGCCCCAATAGACGGGCCAGGCATAATGTTTATACAGCTCCAGCTCATGAAGGCGGGTTACCGTCTTGTCGGTGTCTATGTCCGGGCTGGTGCGCACCTGCTCCCGGGTCAGGTTGACCGGGAAGACCCTGAGCCTCGGATCCGGAGCTTTCTTCAGGGCCGCTGGCGCTATAAGCACTTTGCGGCCGGAGAGCCAGGACCCGGTCTCCGCCACCATATAGCGGATATTGCAGGTCGTGTCGTCGAAGAGGAACTCGTCCACTTTTCCGAGTTCGCCGTCCGTGGCGTGTATCTCCCGCCCTACCAGGCTTTTTATGTTTCTGAGCATTTTCCCCCCTATGTCTTGGTCCGCCCGCGCGGAATTCTGAGCAGCCGCGGATAAAGGCAGGGAAGCCCGTCCCTTCCCTTCATGGAGAGAAGCAGGGCGCCCTGGTCTATCCGTCAGCTTTTGTTAACCCCTACCTATGGGGCTATTCTAATAGATTTGCTGAAAAAAAAGCAAACTAAATAATATTGATGAACGGCATTGAAGAAAAGGGATATTTTTTGTATTGTTTCCCTTGGGTGAGGGCGGTTGTATGAATTTAATTCAAAAACCGGCCGCGGCGCCGAATTGCGCCCGCTGAAACATGACTATTAAGAACAAGAAAATAAAAAAGCCAGGCCCCGCTCCCGAAGCGGAGGCGCTCCCGCTGGCGGAGCCCGCGGGAAAAACCGCGGGCTTCCCCGTAGTCGGGATCGGCGCATCGGCTGGCGGCCTGGCGGCTTTCGAAGCTTTCTTTTCCGGCATACCCGCCGGCGCCGATATCGGCATGGCCTTCCTGCTTGTGCAGCACCTGGCCCCGGACCATAAGAGCATTTTATCCGAACTGGTGGGGCGTTATACCCGCCTGAAGGTCTTTGAGGCGAGCGACGGCATGCTGGTGAAGCCGGGCTGCGTTTACGTGATCCCGCCCAACCGGGACATGGCCCTGCTGAACGGGGAGCTGCACCTGTTCGAACCGCCGAGAGCGGACGGACCGCGCCTGCCCATAGATTTTCTCTTCCGCTCCCTGGCCCAGGACCAGGGAGAGCGCTCCATAGGAATAGTGCTGTCCGGCACCGGCAGCGACGGGACCCTGGGCCTTCGCGCGATAAAAGGCGAGGGGGGGCTGACCCTGGCGCAGACCCCTGAAACGGCCGAGTACGACGGGATGCCGCGCAGCGCAATTGCCGCCGGCCAGGCGGATTTTGTCCTGGCCCCCGCCGAGATGCCCGCCCGGATCATCGCCTATACCGGCCGCGCATCGGAGAAAAAGCTCCCCGGCTCTTCCGAAGTCCCCCAGGAAGAACTGCTTAAAAAGATCTTCATCCTGCTGCGAGCCCGAACCGGCAACGATTTCTCCCAGTACAAGCGGAACACTATTTTCCGCCGCATCGAGCGGCGCATTGCTATCCGCCAGCTTGAGAGCCTGGACGCCTATGTTAAATACCTGCAGAAAAACCAGCCCGAGCTGGACGCTCTGTTCGGGGACCTGCTGATAGGCGTGACTAAGTTCTTCCGCGACCCGAAAGAATTCAAAGCCCTGGAAGAAGCTCTCTCCGGGCAGGTTTTTGCCGGCAAGCCGGAGGGCTATATGCTGCGGGTCTGGGTGCCCGGCTGCTCTACCGGCGAGGAGGCCTATTCCCTGGCCATCCTTATGGCCGAGCTCCAGGAATCGCTGAAATCCGGGCTGCGGGCGCAGATCTTCGCCACCGACATCGACCACCGGGCCATAGAGACGGCCCGCGCCGGCGTTTACCCGGCCGGCATCGCCGGGGACCTGACCCCCGAGCGGCTCTCGCGCTTTTTTACCGCCGAGCCCGGCGGAATGGCTTACCGCATAAACAAGAAGATACGCGACATGATGGTCTTCTCGGAGCAGAACGCGCTGAAAGACCCGCCTTTCTCCAAGCTCGACCTGGTAAGCTGCCGCAACTTGCTGATCTACCTCGGAAGCGAAATCCAGGAAAAGCTGCTGCCGCTGTTCCACTACGCGCTGAATCCCCGCGGCCTGCTGTTCCTCGGCACCGCGGAAAGCGTGGGCGGCAGCGATAAATTCTTCGAGCCGCTCAGCCACAAAGCCAAGATCTACCGGCGCAAAGAACTGGCCGCCGCCGGGCTTACGCAGGGCGCCGGCCGGTTCGCTCTGCCGCCTGTCGGCGGGGCTTTCAGCGCGCAGCGCGCGGCGCTTCAGCCCGTCGCGCGCAGGTCCGCTTTGCGGGAGCTGGCCGAAAAAGCCATCCTGCAGCAGCGGGGCCTGGCCGCCGCCCTGACCGACGAGCGCGGCGAGATCCTTTACCTGCACGGGCGCAGCGGGCGCTACCTGGAGCCGGCCCCGGGCGAAGTCGGCATGAATATCCTGAAGATGGCCCGCGAAGGCCTGCGCGCGCCGCTGGCCGGTGCGCTGCAGGCGGCCGCGGTAAAAGATGAGCCGGTGCGGCACACCGGCCTGCGCGTGAAGACCAATGGCGATTTTACCTGGGTGAATTTAACGGTGTGCCAGGTCAAGGATACGCCCGAGCCGGGGCAGCGGCTGTTTTTGGTGACCCTCGAGGCGGCGCCGGCGCCGGCGGAGGCGGCTCACGCCGCGGCGGGTACCGGGGAGACCGAGGAACTGGACAGGCGCGTAGCGGCCCTGCAGGAAGAATTGCGGGCCAAGGAAGAATCCCTGGAAACGGCCAATGCGGGGCTGGCGGACCTGAACGAAGAGCTGATGTCGGCTAACGAGGAGCTGCAGAGCGCCAACGAGGAGCTGCAGAGCACCAACGAGGAGCTGTCCACCTCCACCGAGGAGCTGCAGTCCATAAACGAGGAGCTGTCCACTGTGAACGCCGAGCAGCAGGCTAAAGTGGAGACCCTGGCCCGCGCCAATAACGACATGATAAACCTGATGGCCTGCACCGGCATCGGAACCATTTTCGTGGACCATAAGCTGCGCGTAATGCGCTTTACGCCGGCCGCCGCCCGGGTGATAAACCTGATAGCGAGCGACGAAGGGCGCCCGCTGGCGCACCTGGTCTCCAACCTTGTGGACTATACCAGCCTGGTGGCGGATACCAAGGCGGTGCTGGACACCCTTAGCCCTAAAGATATCGAGGTGCAGGCCGGGACGGGGGAGTGGTTCCTGCTGCGCATCCGGCCCTACCGCACGGTCGAGAATGTCATAGAAGGCGCGGTCATCACTTTTGTGGAGATCACGGAGCTCAAGAGGGCGCAGGAGAGCGCGGCCCGCCTGGCGGTAGTCCTGCGCGACTCGAGCGACGCGGTCATGGTGCAGGACCTGGACGGCAGGCTCCTGGCCTGGAACCCCGCGGCTGAAAAGGCCTATGGCTGGAGCGAGGCCGAAGCGCTGGCCATGAATATCCGCGACCTGGTCCCTAAAGACCAGCGCGAAGCCTCCCTGGGCAGGATAAAACAGCTCAGCCGCGCGGAAGTTCTCAAACCCTACCGCGCCAAAAGAATTTGCAAGAACGGCCATAGCGTCGAGGCCTGGGTGGCCGCCACCGCTCTGAAAGACCGGGCCGGGAAAGTGTACGCGATCTCGACCACTGAAAGGGTTATCGTGAAAGAATAGCAGCAGGGGACAGGGGCAGGGGGGGACAATGGAAAATAATGAAAGGGGTCCGGCTTTGCCGGCTACCGCCCGGGCTTTGCGCAGCCGGGCCGAAACGCAGTTCCTTGAAAAGGAAGCGGAACTGCCAGAGAACCGGCACGCCCTGACCCACGACCAGGCGAAGAAACTGATGCATGAGCTGCGGGTGCACCAGATAGAGCTGGAGCTGCAGAACGAGGAGCTGATCACCGCCCAGGCGCAGCTGCAGGCCGCCCAGGCCCGCTATTTCGACCTCTACGACCAGGCCCCGGTGGGCTACCTCACTCTGGACGCTAACGGGATCATCCTCACGGCTAATTTTACGGCCGCGAAATTGTTCGGCGCCGAAAGCAGGCCGTTCGCGGGCGAGCCGCTGACCAAGTTCATCCTGCCGGAAGACCAGGATATCTTTTACCTGCACCGCAGGCAGCTTGAAAAAAATGCGGCTAAAGACTGCGAGCTGAGGATGGTCGGCGCCGCCCCTTTCTGGGCCCGGCTGTCGTCGAGCATGGGGCCGCGGGCCGAAGGCGCGCCTTTATGGCGGATAACGGTAAGCGATATCAGCGAGGCAAAGAAGGCTCAGGCCGCTGTAAAGCAGACCGCGAGAGATTGGCAGAAAACTTTTGACGCCCTTAGCGACGTGGTCTGGCTGCTGGACGCGGATTCCGTCCTGACGCGCGCTAATAAAGCCACTGAAAAGGTTTTCGGCCGCCCTGTGAATGAACTCCTTGGGCTGCATTGCTATGAAATAGTGCATGGAACCGAATGTCATATAGACGGCTGCCCGCTTCAAAGAGCGAAAATAAGCATGCGCCGCGAAACGATGGAGCTTAAGGCCGGCGAGAAAACTTTCGAGGTTATAGTGGATCCCATAGCGGGCAAAGATGGCCGGTTCAGCGGGGCCGTGCATGTGATATCCGATATCACCGAGCGCAAAAAAATAGAAGCTGAAAAAGAGCGCCTGATAGAGCGGCTTTCGGAGGTAAAGAAGGAGATGGACAGCTTTCTTTATATAACCACCCATGACCTGCGCACGCCGCTGGTCAATATCCAGGGCTTCAGCGAGAACATAGCAAAGGATATCAGGGAGCTGCAGGAGATGATAGACCCGGGCGCGCTGCCGGAGGAAAAACGGAACGTATTCGGGGAAATTTCCGGAGACCGGCTCCCCGCCGCCCTGAAGTTCATCCAGGAAAGCGTGGGCAGGATCGACGAGGTTATAACCGCGATGCTCAAGCTCTCCCGCGCGGGCAAGGTGGAACTGCATATTGGAACCGTGGACGTGAACGCGGCTCTTAAAGAGATAATGGACAATATGCGCTTCCAGTTCGAAGAGACGGGGGCGATGCTGAAGGCGGGCGCGCTCCCCTCCTGCACCGCGGACGCCGATTCGGTGAATCATATTTTCTCCAATTTGCTGTCCAACGCTTTCAAGTACCGGGATAAAAACCGGAAGCTTGAAATAACGGTGAGCGCAGAAATAAAGGGAAATACCGTGGTTTACAGCGTGGCCGACAATGGGCTGGGCATGAAAGCGGCGGACCTGCCGAAGATCTGGCAGCTCTTCTTCTGCGGCGATGTCCCGGGGGTAAAAAAAGGCGAGGGGATAGGTCTGCCCCTGGTCCGGCGCATCGTGGACAGGAACTCCGGCCGGATCTGGGCAGAGTCGAAAGAGGGGGAGGGCTCCGTTTTTTTCGTGGAGCTGCCAAGATAGGGCCGGCGGGGGGAAGTATGGAAGAAAAAGATAAGGTCCGCATCCTGCTGGTCGAAGACAATGAGGGGCACGCTTTGCTTACGAAAGACCTTTTCAGGCGGGTGGGCGTAACGAATGAAATAGTCCATCTAAAGGACGGGCAGGAGGCCTGGGATTATATCTCTGGCAAGGCCCTGCCGGTCGCTGGCTGCCTGATGCTTTTGGATATTCGCCTTCCCCGTCTTGACGGCTTCGAACTTTTGCGGCGGATCAAAGCGGACCCGGAGCTTAAGGTCATGACGGTAATAATTCTTACCAGCAGCGACGACCCGAAGGAAATGGCGCTCAGCGCGGAACTGGGCTGCGCCGCTTACCTGAACAAGCCGCTTCAGTTCGAGAAATTCACCCAGGCTATCAATAAACAAGGGCTGGCGGTGGAGATATTAGGCAAAACCGGCGCCGGCTGAAAGGCCGGCCGCGTTTCCGGTCGGGGACTTGATCATGACAAAAATCGCTTCAGCGTTATTTTTATTTTTCGCGGCCGCTTCGCCGGCTTTCTCCGTGGAGCCGGAGTCGCTTGCGCCCTCCTATCTCCCCGTCGCCCGCCCGGCTCAGGAGGAGCTTACTGCCGGGCTGCGGGAGAAGGTTAAGACGCTCGGGCTCAACGGCCTCTCAGGTCCTGAGGGCGGGAAGGTGTCGAAAGCGCTGCTGCTTCTGCCGAACGACCGCGCTCGGGCCGGTATTATTAATTTCGAGCTGGAAGCCGGCAGCCGGGCGGGGGTCTACCAGTGCGAAGCGCTTGGCCGGGGGATAACCTCCACCGCGCCCGCGGACGGCTGGCAGTGGGGCTTTATAGGCGGTACGAAGATATTTTACGCGCC
Organism: Elusimicrobiales bacterium; assembly: GCA_028713125.1. GTDB lineage: Bacteria > Elusimicrobiota > Elusimicrobia > Elusimicrobiales > UBA9959 > UBA9959. The sequence continues at coordinate 296,404 of JAQTOU010000003.1, forward strand.
TGAGGATATGGCCGACGGCGCCACTGTGCCGGGGGTCTACGACCTGAGGAATATTTCCCCGGCCAGCTACGAGCTGAGTTTTCTCGGCAAGCCGGGGACTCCGGGGGAAGATGCAGGCGTCCCGGTAGTTAAAGCCGGCGGGAAAAAGAAAAAATTGTTTTCGGCGGTCTGGCGGAACTGGTATCCGGCGGCCGGCGGCATTATGCCGGTTGACCTGGTCTGGGCCCCTGATTCGCAGGCCGGCACGCAGGGGGAAGGCGTGCCGTACTTCGAGCGCAAGCCGACGCCTTCAAGCGAGGCGTCGAAAGCAAGGCAGGCGGCGCAATTGGCCCATAACCCGAAATATTATTTCGGCCCGCACGGGCGCTCCGGCTTCGCGGTGCATACCGACCGCTGGGAGGACGAGCTGAAAAAAGCGGATCCTAAGAATGCCGGGCGCCCGGAGCTTTCCGATTTCCGCTGGCGCGACACTAACGGCTGCGTCAAACTGAGGCCGGGCTGCCTGGCCCTGCTTAATAATTTTATAGACGAGCAGTCGGCGCTCGGCCGCCGGGTGCAGCTTGAGATAAAAGGCACGGCGCTGCTGGATGAAATTCCTGTCAACCCGCCGGCGGTAAGAGGTCAGTAGATCTTTTTGCTGCTCCCTTCCCAGTCCATGAAATAAACTCCGTCCGTCGCCGCTACGAAAATGCCGTCGGGAGAGGGCGATACCGCGCCTGCCCTGGCGTAATAATAGCCCCTTTTCCTGGGGACAGCCGGCAGCCGCCAGATCTTCAGGTCTTCCATGTTTTTTATTCCCGCGCGCACCATATACCGGTTATCCGCGTTGAACCAGAGATAGCCGCCTCCCGCCTTAAGAAGCCGGATCTCGCCGTTTGTAACGCCGGTTCTTTCCATTATTCCGCGAGTGTTTACGGCCGACAGCGGCGTCCCTTCCGCGGTAAGTATGTAAAACTCCGGGTTGATAATTTTAACCGCCGGAGAGCCGTAGGATTGCAGTGATTTTATCCCTACTCCCCATACCGCCCCGTCGGGGGTAAGCGACAGGTTCTGCGTAAGGCGGAAATATTCCGGCCAGATGAGCTCGGCCTTCCCGTTCGGGCGGCAGAGGTAAGTGACGGCTTTTTTATTGATCTCGGCGGGGACTATGAAGTTCATGCCGTCGGCCAGTTCTATGCCTGGAACCGGGAGCCGCGTCCCGGCGGCCCCGGGAATGGTCCAGCGCCTGCCCCGGTACTCCAGGGTTTTTCCGTCTTTGCGGAAAACCGCGGCCGTGCCTTCGCGGCGGTATTTTTCTCCCAGGAAAGTCAGGTACCCTTCTTTAATAGTGCTTATTTGTCTCCAGTTAAGGCCGGCTTTTTCCGGGGTCAGCGGAGAATAATAGTAGCCGTCGTCCCGGCGATGGAGTATGCCCGGCTCTTTGCCCCCGAGCAGGTCCATACTCCAGCCGTTCTTTACGGCCGCCCGGAAAGCGAAACCGGTCTTCGCGTTTCCCTGCATTATCCTGTTCCCGCCGGCTTGCGGCATATAAAGCAGGTATCTTACTCCTGACGGGGCGAAAACGCTCTCGGCGTTGGCGAAAGTAAGGTCCGGAAAAAGATAGCTTAAGCCGGGCCCGGGTATTTTTCTGCCGGCGTCGATCATCGAGCGGTTCCCCTCTTTATCTATGAAAAACGCGTCCCCGTAGAACGGCCGCTGGACCAGAAGCAGGCGCGAGGCTTCTTTTATGTCCCTGGAAGCGTAAAGGTGCTTATCCACGGCATATGGAGACGCGAACATCCTGGTTACCGGCAGCGTCACGTTCCTGGCCTTGAGGTTGAGCCAGGCCAGCGAGGCGAACGAGGCCAGCGGCGCGGCGGCCAGGAGCATGACCACCGCGGTCAGTTTCGAGGCCGTCCAGGCGGCTTTCCTGTCGTTTACCCCCGAAAGCAGCTTCAGGGCCAGCGCGCCGCCGGCCAGCGCCGCCGCGGATACGGCGGGCTTGATGAACAACATCGGGACCAGTTCGAAAGCAAGCTGCTGGAAAACCGACATTGTGACGAACGGGTACAGGGTGAAAGCCACGGCGGCCGCCCCCGTCATCGCCCCGGCTATGCCGTTCCCGAACGCGTAAGAGAACACGAACCCGTAAAGGGTGAGATAGACCATGGCGAAGATATAAAGCCGCAGGATCTCTTCTTGTATTTTGCTCAGCGTCTCTAGCGGGAGGTTGAAGCCCAAAATGGCGTAGACCGCCAGGATAAGGACGCCGAGTTCCAGCAGGACGGCCGCGAGCGAAGACAGGAGCAGGCCGTATTGCGAAACGGGCAGCGGCTGCTCGGTAGTCCTCGCCTGCTCCTTGGCGGCTTCGGCGCCGGCTATGCCGGAAAGAATAAGGACGACCAGTGGTATGCCCGCCGCGGCCCAGTAAAGCATGGCCAGGTTTATCGCTTCCCGCGGCGTCATTGCGGCGGCTTTGACCCACAATGCCAGCGGCACCGAGAACAGGATGGCCGCGAGTATTACCGCGAAGCTTAAAAAACTCTTTTTGAGCTGAAGCTTTATGAGGTTTTTCATATTATTCTCCCAGCAGCGCTTTGAAAGCCGAGTCCAGGTCCAGGACGGAGATCTCCGCACCGCTTATTCTCTCCGAGTTCTTGAGCTCCTGCAGCTTTTCCCTGCCGAAAACGGCCAGTTCCGAAACGCTGCCCGCCCTGCTTATGATCTTCACTCCGGGCTCTTCCGCCGGCGGGGTTTCTTCCCGCAGGGTTACTTTGTAAGTCTCGGTTTTAATGAAGTCGGCTTTGTGGTCGGCGGAGATCTTCCCGCCTTTCAGAACGCAGACCCGGTCCAGCAGCCCGCCCATCTCGCCCATCCGGTGGTTGGAGATGATTATCGTCCTGCCGCCTTCGGCCAGCTCGCTTATCAGGCCGTTAAGGATATGGTCGCGCACTAAATAGTCCAGCCCGGAGGTAGGTTCGTCGAGGAGAAGGAGTTTCGGGTTATGGGCCGAGGCGCAGACCCAGGCCAGCTTGGCGGCGGTTCCTTTGCTCAGGTCGCCGGCTTTGGCGCCGCCGTCCAGCCCGAGGGTTTTGCAAAGCCCGGCGGCTTTGGCCTTGTCCCAGCCGGGGAAGAAAGACGCGCGGAAAGCCAGGACTTCTTCAACGGTCATGAAGCCGTGGAAAGAAGGCTTCTCGGGCACATAGCCGATAAGACCGCGGAGCTTCCCGCTTCCGTCGGGTGCGAGCCCCAGCGCTGAAACGCTCCCCGAGTCGGGGGCGATAAGGTCCAGCACGACCTTGAAGAGGGTGCTCTTGCCGGAGCCGTTGCGGCCGAGTATCCCTATCACCTCTCCGGGAGCCGCTTCAAAGTCCAGGCCGTCCAGGACTTTTTTTGAGCCGAAGTTCTTGCGAAGGCCTTTGCAGGATAAAACCGGATCATTGTCTTTCATACAGTATCCCTTTTAACCTTATTTATTATTTCCTCTATATCGCGGAGGGAAAGCCCGTTCTTAAGCCCGTCCGCTACGGCGTCGGCTATTCTGGCTTTAAGGTTTTTAGCGTCTGATTCCGCAAGGTGGGCGGCTTTTGGGGAGACTATATTCTCTTCCCCGCGCTTCGATTCGAAGAAGCCCTCGGCGGTAAGTTCCCGGTAGGCGCGGGCCACGGTGTTCGGATTCAGCTTGAGCTGGGCGGCAAGCGTCCTGATGGAGGGGGCGGCATCGCCCGGCAGCATCAGCGCTTTGCGGACCAGGCCTTTGAAGCCGGTCTTGATCTGCTCGTAGATCGGCGTAGGTGAATGAAGATCTATTTTTATCATAACTGTATTACCTTACTAGTACGGTAATGTTATAGCAGTCAGGATGGCTTTTGTCAAGGGGCTGGGAAAGACCGGCCGGCGGGGAGCCGGCTTATATAAGGTAGACGGCGCAAGCTCCCGGGGCCAGCCGCGCGGTAATTTTTCCGCCGGAATGTTTCAGGGTTACGCCGCTGTTTATCGCGGCTCCCGGTTTTTTGCCGAGGGCGCCGGGCTTCAATTCCAGCTCTTTGGCGGAGGCGCCGGAGTTCATCAGGCAGACCAGGGAACCGGTCGCGGCGAAGCGCCTGAAGGCCAGGACTTCTCCGTCGCAATGCTCTTTGATGAATTCGAATTTGCCGTCTTTTATCGCCGGGCTTGCTTCGCGCAAAGCGGCCAGCCGCTTATAGAGGGCCAAGAGGTCTTTGTTCCAGGAACTTTTATCGCTCCAGGGCATCCCTCTCCGCGTTCCGGCATTGAAAGCGCCCTCCAGCCCGAGTTCCTCGCCGTAATAAATATTTATCGCGCCGGGGAAGAGGAAGGAGAAAACCACGGCCAGCCTCATTCTTGTTTCGTCGCCGCCGTAGGTGCTGAGCATCCGGTCCGTGTCGTGGCTGGACATCATGTTCATCTGCCTCAGCGTGGTTTCCGGCTTGTACTGCCCAAGCAGGCTTTCGATGCCGCGGATGAAAGCGGCCTGCCCGCAATGCTTCAGCTTCTTCCCGGCGTAAGAATGGGTAAGCTTCAGCTTTTTCCCGCCGAAATAGGAGATGCAGGCGGCGCTCAGCTGGTAGTTCATCACCGCGTCGAACTGGTCGCCTTTCAGCCAGCGCTTCGCCTCGCCCCAGATCTCGCCGGTGATATAGCAGTCCGGGTTGACGGCTTTGCAGACGCGCCTGAACTCCCGCCAGAAAGAATCGTCGTTTATCTCGTACGGCACGTCCAGCCGCCACCCGTCTATTCCCTGCTCCAGCCAGTACTTTGCGACGCCGAGGATAAAATTTCTGACCTCGGGATTTTTAGTGTTGAACTTCGGGAGGGCGGGCAGGCCCCACCAGCAGGAATAGTTCGGCTTCTCGCCTTTCTTAAGATTATAGGCCTTCAGCGGATACCCGTGCGGGTGGAACCACTTCTTATAAGGGGACGCCGCCCCGTTCTCCAGCAAATGGTTGAACTGGAAGAAACCGCGGCTGGCGTGGTTGAACACTCCGTCGAGAATGACCTTTATGCCGCGCTTGTGGGCCGCTTTAAGGAAAGACTTCAAGGCCGGATTTCCTCCAAGCACCGGGTCCACCGAATAATAATCGAAAGTGTGGTACCTGTGGTTGGCGGCGGAGGAGAAGATCGGGGTGAAATATACCGCGTTCACGCCCAGGCCGCGGAGATAGTCCAGTTTCTCTTCCGCCCCTTTAAGATTTCCGCCCTTGAACCCGTCGCGCGTTTCCGGCGAGTCCCATTTCTCGAAAACCCCGTAGACCCTGGCCGTTTTCGATCTGGCGAACCGGTCCGGGAAGATCTGGTAGATTACCGCGCCCTTCACCCAGTTGAGATGTTCCATGGTAGATCCTCTTATAAAAAATCCCCCCGGCTTTCCGGAGGGACTTTTTAGCGGCTGCCTGCTCCGGCTTATTTATCTATCTTGTTGCGCTGTTCCATCTGGCGCTTGAGCTGCTCGCCCATGGAGCCCATGGCGGGTTCCTCGGCGGCCTTGGCAGTTTCCTGCTTCTGGTATTTCTGCATCGTGGCCGTAGTTTCCTCTTCTTCGCGGCTGATGTCCGCCGGTACCAGCGAGATGCGCTTATTGGCCACGTCCACGGCCTCTACGCGCACTTCGATGTCCTGCCCGGCCTTTAAAACGTCTTCGGGGTGGTTGATCCGCTTGTCGCCGCCCAGGCGGGAGACGTGGATAAGCCCGTCGACGCCGTCGCCAAGCGTTATGAAAGCGCCGAACGGGGCGAGGCGGGACACCCTGCCGGTGTGGTAGGAGCCGGCGGGCCATTTCTGCGCCGCGGTGTCCCAGGGATTGGGCAGCGTGTCTTTCAGGCTCAGCGAGATCCTGCGATTGTCCCAGTCCAAAGTCTTTATGATCACTTCCACCGGCTGGCCGGCGGTGAGCAGGTCGCTCACTTTCTCGGTGCGGCCCCAGGCCATCTCGGAAACGGGCAGCAGGCCTTCCACGCCGCCGATGTCTACGAAAGCGCCGAATTTCTGTATCGAGGTCACCACGCCGCGGATCTTGTGGCCTTCCTGGAGGGTCGCTTTAAGCTCGACTATTTTCTCCTGCCTTTCCTTCTCCACGATCTCCCGGCGGGAGAGCACGATGTCGCGGCGGTCGCATTCGATGATGAAGAAGATCATCGAGGCGCCGATATAGGCCTCTTTGTTCTCGTCGCGGCGGATGCCCATCTGCGAGTAGGGGCAGAAAGCGCGCATGCCGCCGGAGATGATGATCTCGAAGCCGCCTTTCAGCTCCTTGGAAACTTTGCCTTCCATCGGGATATGGTTCTTGAAGGCGTCCATCAGCTGGGCGCGGGCCGCCGGGCCGGTGCCTATCTTGGTGGTGAAGCGCATCTCGCCTTCCTCGGTATGCAGGAAGTAGGCGCGCACTTTATCGCCCGTTTTGACCAGTAAATTGCCTTCGGCGTCCTTGAGTTCGTTGACGTCGATATAGCCTTCGCCCTTGCCGCCCACTTCGATCAGGGCCCACTCGGGGGTGATGTTCACGATAGGGGCCTCCACTTTCTGGCCGGGCTCCATCCTTGAGGGCTCTTTGTAGGTCTGTTCGAACATTTTTGCGAAATCTTCTTCGTTTTCCATTACATTCTCCATTGTAGTCTCCAGGGTGTATAACGCGCGTGTATATGACATTTTACCAAATTACAGGCCCGGGAGGGCGTAAAGAGTGAAATCGCGGTTGGAGTAGAGCGGCTTGAAGGCCAGCGGGGCTTCGCTCCTGCGGACTACGTAGGCGGCGCCGTATTTGCGCCCCAGGGCCAGGAAGCCGCTCCGCGGGATGCGGGAATAGCCCTGGTCCGGCCCGTCGGGCGAGGGGCTCGCGGCGCGCAGGTCCGCCAGCCTTTGCTCCCACTCTTTTTCGAAGCCGGGGGCCCAGTGCATCGCGCCGGCGTCAAGCCATTCGGTAACCGGGGAGCGCAGAGAAAAGACCCTGAAGCCGTATGTGTCCGGCGGAACCAGGAAAACCGCGGTGGCCGGCGTATTCTCCCGCGCCCATTTTTGAAGAGCGATCCATGAGGCGGTTTCCTCGCCGTAATTGCTCCAGGCCCGGGAGGCCAGGCGGTAATTTATCAGCGGCAAATACGGGATGAGCACGGCGGCCAGGGTCAGGAGCGCGGCGCGGCCGGGGCTGATGGCGGTTTTGTAGGATTTACCGGCCAGGGCCCCGAGCCCGAAGAACAGGAGCGCGACCGTGTATTTTTTATGCTCCGGCGAAACTCCGGGCAGGAAGAAGAGTTCTTTGGCGCAGAAAGCCGCGCCGGCGAGAGCCGCCGCCCGGAAGAGCCAGGCCGGGCCGAAGCGCCAGGCCAGAAGCAGGGCGAGGGCGAAGAGCGGGTAAACGGCCTGTCCTGTTTCCATGAATGACAGGAGGAGGAGCGCGCCAAGCGCCCAGCCGCCGGGTTCTTCTTTATCGTAAAGGCCGCGCAGGAGATCGGCGGCGAAGATCAGCCCGAAGAGGCAGAAGAAAGCGTCGCTGCGGAAAAACTGTAGGTTGACCAGCTGCGGCAGGGGCAGAAGCTCGCCGAAGACGAAAGCGGCCGCCCACAGGATATAAAAAGCGCGCAGGAAAGCCGAAAGGTTCCGCTTTTCCCCGGAGCTTCCCAGCCCGCCGTAGATCGCGAGCAAATTGAGCGGCAGGAAGACGGCTATCCTGAACCATTTCGCGGCGCTCCAGCCCGAGGGGAAATAGTGGCCCGGATACCAGCTCTTCAGGATGGCCGAATAATGCGGGCCGGGCCCGCCGAACTGGTTATGCAGCGTGCTCAGCCAGCCCAGCCAGGCCAGGGCTATAACGCCGAGCGCCGCCCAGCCCCGCCGCATAGCCGCGGCGTCCGGAGCCCCGCGCAGGGCGGAAGCGTAGAGGGCCGCGAGGAAAAGGGCGAGCAGGCCGTTTATGAAGAGCATCCCGCCGAGCATAATGAAGGCCGGCAGATATTTCTTCCTCAGGAATAAAAGAAGCGAGAGCGTTCCCGCCAGGCCGGCGAGAGAACTCTGGAAAAGCGAAGTTTTCAGCAGCGGGTCCTCGCCCATCAGGGTCAGGACGTTCGACTGCGCGCTTACTGCCGCGAGCAGGACCGCGGCGAAAGCGGTCTTCCTGTTCCCCGTCAGGGTCTCGGCCAGCCCGAAGACCAGCGCCAGGAAAAAAAAGCGCGCGGCCAGGTAGGCGGCCAAATGCAGCGTCTCCAGCGGGGCGAAGCGGCCCAGGAAGGCGGCGGCCGCCGGGTAAAGCGAAGGGAAGGAAGAGAAAGACTTCAGGAAAATATCGCCGGGATAGAGCGCGGGGTCAGCCAGGCGGTGGATATAAGGCAGGACCTGGGCCAGGTTCGGGTCCACCCCGAAATCATAGCCGAACAGGAGAATTGAAAGGCCCGTCATCAGCGCGGCCCAGAGGTATTTGTATTTCACCGGCTATATCTTATAAAAAAACCCTGCATCGTTATTTATGAGAGCTACAGGCGACGCGGGGACCGGGTTAGCAAAACCGTCGTTGAGCCTGCCGGTTGCATAGCCCGGCAGGCGAATACCGAGTGAGGCCACGGTGTGACCGAACGCGTTTTGCGTTCCGGTCCCCGTGGCGCCCCCGCGTCGCGGGTATATCTTTCAGCTCAAAAAGTGAAGACTCTTTTTTTATTTTGTATCATAGACTTATACTTTTCCGGCGGCGGGACAAATATGGACAACACCAAGAAATCGCGCTTCATCCTCGGCATAGCCGGCGGCTCCGGCTCCGGCAAGACCACGCTGGCCGGCAAGCTCATCGACCAGTGCGGGAAGATAGGCATCGACGGCCAGCTTTTTTCGCTGGATAATTATTACCAGCCGCTGGACCACCTCGATTTCGAAGACAGGAAGACCTACAACTTCGACCACCCCGACGCGATAGATTCCGTCCTGGCCGTAAAGCACCTGCACGACCTCTGCGCCGGCAAGGTCATCCAGCAGCCGGTCTACGATTTCAAGCAGCATACCCGCGAAAAAGAGACCGTCCCGTGCAAGCCCACGCAGCTGATAGTGGTGGAGGGGCTCTACACCCTGCATTTCCCTAAGCTGCTGGCCCTGTGCGACTATAAGATCTTCGTCTCCACCGGCATGGTCACCGCCGTGCTGCGCCGCGTTCAGCGCGATATCAGCGAGCGCGGCCGCGACATAGAGGGGATCAAGCACCAGATCCTCTCCACCGTGCTCCCGATGTACGAGAATTTCGTTAAGCCCACGCAGAAGAACGCGCATTTCTCCATAAACTGGGAGGGCGAGGAGATCCCCGGCAAAGCCACCGAAGGCCTGGTCCGCATGATGCGCGACCATTTCCGCTAAGTCCCTGCCGAGGCTTCGCCCCGGCAGAAAATACTATCGAGGTTGAGCCTCGATATAAAAAGAAACCCGGGGAGCTTTCCCGGGTTTCTTTTTTGGCTGGCGGAAGGAGGTTACTTGCGCCACACTCCGTCCGACCAGGTCACGAACTCGTCCCACTGGGAGGCTTTCGAGAGGGAGAGGTCGCCGTACTTGGTCTCGAAGATGGCGGCCAGCTGCGGGGGCACGGTCTTGATCTTCATGGTGGTGTTGATGGCCAGGCCGCCGACATTCTCGTAGTTATAGCCGTTCTCGGCGTCCTTGTGGAGGCCGACCGAGCGCATCACCAGGGTGTTCTTTATGAAGCCCATCAGGTTCCTGGCGGCCAGGCGGGTCTCCTGCGACCGGGCATTTGCGTCGAAGAGGGCGGCGAAGTCGTAGAGGTCCGCGTAGGCGGCTATCAGCTTTTTCTTGTCGTTCTTCGGATCGAGGCTAGTGAAGCGGATGACATTGCCGATGGCGGCCTTCGCGGCTTCGGTCTCATTGTTGCGCATTGCGGCGCCGGCGAAAGCGTCCAGGTAGCCGGGCAGGTCATTAAGGGCGGCGGGGCGCACCGTAGAGAGCGTTCCGGTCACGGTATCCAGCGGCATGGTCAGCGGGCCTACGCTCATCCCGGCGGCGTAGAATTCTTTGTACCAGTTCATCAGCCAGTCGCTGAACTGCTCGTCGGTGAAAGCTGTATTGGCGTTCATGAAGGCCAGGAGCTTTTCATAGTCGAAGCCCTGCGCCAGCATGGTCTCCTCGGAGCCCACGAACAGGCCGGCGTAATCCTTCATCTCGTAGAGCACTTCGGCCATCTGCTGCAGGCAGGCGTTCTGCATCAGCACGTCCACGTAGCCGGCCCCTTTCATCATCTCGCCCAGCTGGCGGGTGCGCACGTAGTTCTTGGTCTCGTCGTCGAAAAGGATGCCCTTGTTGGCGGTCCCGGTGCCGGAGGGGGCCTGCTGCATATTGGGGTCGATCCAGCCCAGGCCGTGGTTCCAGAGTACCAGCATATATTTTTTGGCGGGGAAGGTCTTTTTGGACCACTGCACGAACTCCACCACGCGCTTATAGTCGCCCATGTCGGCGTCCGGGAATTCGCCGTAAACTTTTTCCCCTGAGGAGAGGAAGCCGCCTTTCTCTATCAGGAGGCGGCGGGAGCCTTTGCCGGTGGCGCCGTGCTCTACCACGATATTTATCTTGTCGGTGGTCCCGACCTTCTTCATTTCGGCCATGTCTTTCACGGCCCATTTGCCCGACAGCCCCAGCAGCTGGCTTTCGCTGAGGTTGTTCTTTGCGTTCATGAAGACCATGACGGTCCATTCTTTCACGGGCATGGGGGCTTCCGGTTTTGCGGGGCTGAAAATATCAAGGATGCCCTTGTCGGCCTGCGCGGCTTTGATGTCTGCGGCGCTTATCCCGTTCAGATCGAAATCCTGGGCTCTTAAGGCGGAGGAGCCGAGGACGATGAATGAAAGGGCCGCTGACAGGAGATTAAGGTTCTTTTTTATCATGAGTATATTCTAATGCGGCGCGGGTCCCGCTGCCAGGGGCCTAGGGCCCAGGCAAGCGTAGGCCTTTTGAACTTTCCCGGTTTAAAGCGCGGGCCTACTTATTGATATAATATCTATATTATCGCGATTGGAGGCACCATGTCGAAAGCGCCCGATTTTTCTTATACCCCGGAGCAGGTGAAAACACTTTCGGAGGCCGTGATAAAGGAGCTTGAGGAAAAACTCAAAGTTCTTGTGAATATCCCCGGCTCCCAGCGCAATTTCAGGAATACCATGCTCGCTTTCGAGAGCGCCGTCAGCGATTTCAGCGAAGCGGTGCAGGTCCCGATCATGCTGGCCTATGTGTCGGACAATGAGCATTTGCGGACCGCGGGCCAGGAGCTGGAGCTTAAGATCAGCCAGTACTCGGTGGACCTGTTCACGCGCGAGGACGTGTTCGGCGCGCTGAACGAATACGCCGGCAAGGGCGAAAGGCTGGACGAAGTGGACGCCCGGCTGCTGGAAAAGACTTTAAGGGATTTCAAGCGCAACGGCCTCGGGCTGGAGCCGCGAAAAAAGAACAAAGTGAAAAAGCTGATGAAAGAGATCATCGGCCTGGAGCTGCAGTTCTCCCAGAACCTGCGCGGGGTGAACGATGCGCTGGAAGTCACGGCGGCCGAGCTTAAAGGGCTGCCGGAGGATTATAAGGCCCGGCTCAAGCAGACGGAGAAGGGCGGCTACCTGGTGACCATGAACACCCCGGACTATGTCCCGTTCATGGACAGCGCCGAGGACGGCGACGCCCGCAGGCGGCTCGAGCACAAGGTAAATAACCGCTGCGTGCCGGTCAATATAGAACTGATGGAGAAGGCCATCGCCCTCCGCCGCAATCTGGGGAAGCTTCTCGGCTATCCGAGCTTCGCCGACTATATGCTGGCGGACCGCATGGCGAAGAACAGCGAAACGGTTTTCAAGTTCATGGAGCGCACCCAGGAGAAGCTGAAGAAAAAAGGCCGCAAAGAGCTGCGCGCCCGGCTCAAGCTGAAGGGCGGGGATGACAAGGTCCTGCGCGCCTGGGAATGGCGCTATTACAATAACCTGCTCAAGAAGAGCGAATATTCCATCGACCATGAAAAAATAAAAGAATATTTCCCCCTGGAAACCGTGGTGAAGGGGATGTTCGACGTGTTCGGCGAGGTTTTCGGCGCCAGTTTCGTGCCCGCCCCGCTGCCTGTCTGGCACAAGGACGTCCGCGCCTACGAGGTGAAGAACCCGGACGGCTCCGTGGCCGCCTATTTCTATTTCGACCTGTTCCCGCGCGAGGGGAAGTACAAGCACGCGGCCTGCTTCGGCATCAGGCACGGGCGCGAGCTGGCGGACGGTTCTTACGAACTGCCCGCCGCGGCCATCGTTTCCAATTTCCCGCCGCCTTCCGGCGACGCCCAGCCGCTGCTGAAGTTCGACGACGTGGTGACCCTGTTCCACGAGTTCGGCCACGTCACTCACAATATTTTCACGAAAGCGAAGTACGGCAAGTTCTCCGGAACCAGCGTGTCGCGGGACTTCGTCGAGGTCCCGTCCAAGATGCTGGAGAACTGGGCCTATGACCCGGCCGTGCTGCGCCGCATCTCCGGCCATTATAAGAACCCGGCGGAGAAACTGCCTGAGGCCCTGATAAAGAAGCTGATCGACGCGAAGAACATGGACTCCGGGCTGGTCTATTTGCGCCAGATATTTTTCAGCCTGCTGGACCTGCGCTACCACACCGCGCGCGGCAAGGTGGATACCACCAAGGTCTACGATAAAATGATGAAGAAGATCTCCCTCATCCCGCTCAGCCCGGACTGCCACCCGCAGGCCAATTTCGGCCATTTGATGGGCGGCTACGAGGCGGGCTACTACAGCTATCTCTGGTCCGAGGTCATAGCCCAGGACCTGTTCGGCGCTTTCGAGACTTCCGGGGTGATGAACCCGGAGACGGGGGCGAAATACCGGGAGCTTATCCTCGCCCCGGGCGGCAGTTACGACGAGGCGGCGCAGGTGGCGAAGTTCCTGGGCCGGCCCGCCGCCGAGGACGCCTTCCTGAAGAGCATAGACGCGGCTTGAGGGGCGCCGGCGCGGTAAAGGGGCGGCGCGCCTGAAAACCTCCGTTGTTCCCTGTTGGCGGTTCATGGATTTATGAAAGCAAAACTTTCGATCATCGCGGGCTTCCTCGTCGGCTGCGTGCTGCTCTATTTCTCCCTCCGCAATATAGAGTTCTCGAAGCTGGCCGCCATCTATTCCAAAGTGAACCCGCTTTACCTGGTCCCCGTCATCATCGTCGTAGTGCTCGAGCTGGTTTTCCGCGGGGCGCGCTGGCGCCTGCTGCTGAACCCCTCCAATCCTTCGGTGCGCGTGATGGACGCCTTCAAGCTCGAGGCCGCCGGGCTGGCGCTGAACAATATCCTGCCGCTGCGGCTGGGGGAGCTGGCCCGCGCCACTTTCGCGGCCAGAATGTTCAAGATCCCGCTGATAACGGTACTTGCCACTATTTTAGTCGAGCGCCTGCTGGACGTTATCGTGCTGTTCATAATGTTCGCCGTGGCGGCGCGGTTCGGCGGGATAACGGGCGGGTTCATGAATTACGGCGGGCTGCTCTGGGGCCTGGTGGCCGGGCTGGTAGTCGGCATAGCCGCGCTGATCTTCGCCGACGAGCTGGTGGCGCACGAGTGGTTCTCCGGGCTCTTCGCCCGCTTCCCGAAGGTCAGGCTGCTTTTCGAGCGCGTGGCCATGGGCGTGAAGGGCTTCCACTCCTTCAAGAGCGGGGCGCTTATCTTTCTCTTCGCCGGGCTGCAGTGGTTCATGGACGCCCTGAATTTTTACATCTTCGCCCTGGCTTTCGGGCTCGGGGATATCGTGAACATCTTCAGGGGCGTGGCGCTGGTATTTACCGGCGCCGTCGCTGCCTCGGTGCCCGGCATGCCCGGCTATTTCGGGAATTACGAGCTGGTCATGACGAAGGTGCTCGCTTCCTGGGGCGTGCCGGAAAATACCGGTTTCGCCTATGTCTCCTACGCGCATGTGCTGGGCTATATCGTAATGACGCTGCTTGGCGTGTTCTTCATCTACCAGATGGGGCATTCCGTGGGCAAAGTGTGGGGCGATTTTAAATCAGGCGGCGGGGAAAAAACCGAATGAGCCATACCGTGAGCTCAGTGCTGATGCTCAGCCAGACTTTCTACCCCGACATAGGCGGGGCGGAAAAGCAGGCCCTGGAAATTTCCAGGGCCCTGGCCGGGCGCGGGGTAAAGGTGACCGTGCTTACCAGGCAGCCCGGCGGCCTGCCGGCGGCGGAAGACCTCGGCGGCGTGCTGGTGAAGCGCCTTCCGGTCTTCGGACCGCGCGCGGTGGATTCCGCGGTTTTCATGATAAAAAGCTTTTTCTGGATGCTGCGGCACGCCGGGGAATATGAAGCCGTGCACGTCCACCTCGCTTCCTCCCCGGCGGTAGCCGCGGTTCTGGCCGGCCGCCTTACCGGGCGCAAGACGCTGGTGAAGCTGGGCGGCGGCCGCGGCGTGGACGAGATAACCCGCTCCGGGAACAGCCTGCTCGGCCGGTTAAAGCTGGCTTTCTTCAGGCTCGCCAGGCCGGAGCTTCTGGTGATGAACGACGACGTTTTCAACTGGCTTAAGACCTCCAAAGAATTTTCAGGGCTCAAGCTGCGCCAGTTCCGCAACGGCGTGGACACCGGCCGCTACACTCCGCTGCTCTACAATGAAAAAATTAACGCGAAGACGGCCCTTGGGCTGGATAATTCCGCGCTTTTCCTTTTCGTCGGGCGCCTGTCGCCCGAAAAGCGCCTGAAAGAATTCCTGGAAGCCTGGGCTGAGATCTTCAGCGAAGAGAACCCCGCGCCGAAGATCCGCCTGGTCATAGTCGGAGGCGGGCCCGAAGAGGCCGCGCTCAAGCGGGCGGTCGCCGACCTGGGCCTGGCGGGCAGCGTTACGCTTGCCGGCCCGAAGGACGATCTGCTGCCCTACTACCGGGCTGCCGACGTCTTCGTCCTGCCCTCGATCTCGGAGGGGCTTTCGAATTCGATGCTCGAAGCGATGGCCTGCGGCGTGGCCGTGATGGCCAGCCGCGTGGGCGGCGCCATGCAGGCCGTAACTCCTGGAGTGAGCGGCTGCCTTTTCGACCCGCTCAACAGGGTCGAGCTTAAGACCTGCCTGCGGGGTTTCCTCGCGGACCGGAGCGTGGCCCTCAAGATGGGCGAGCAGGCCCGCAAGACCGCCGTGGAAAAATATTCAATGGCGCGCGTGACCGACGAGCTGCTCGCGATATACGGGGAAGACTGATATGTGCGGAATCTGCGGAATTTATAATTACGGCTCGGGGCTTCCTGTAAAGCGGGAAGACCTGAAGGCTATGAACGACCTTATCGTCCACCGCGGCCCGGACGACGAGGGCTATTACGAGCATGAGAATTTGGGCCTGGCCATGCGCCGGCTGTCCATCATCGACCTGTCCACGGGGCACCAGCCCATTACGAACGAGGACGGAACGCTCTGGATAGTTTTCAACGGCGAGATCTATAATTTTAACGAGCTGCGCGAAAAGCTCCTGGCGAAGGGCCATGTTTTCAAGACAAAGAGCGACACCGAGGTCATCCTCCATCTCTACGAGGAGAAAGGGACCGATTTCCCGAAAGAACTGCGCGGGATGTTCGCCGTGGCCATCTGGGACGGCAGACGCAAAAGGCTGGTGCTCGCGCGCGACCGCATCGGGAAGAAGCCGCTTTTCTACGCGGTCACGAAGTCCTCGCTCGTCTTCGCCTCGGAGCTGCGCTCGCTCCTGACCATAAAAGACCTGCCGCGCGAGATAAACCCCGCGGCCATCGACGCTTTCCTGACCCTGCAGTATATACCGAGCCCTATCAGTATTTTCAAGGCCGTGAAAAAGCTCGAGCCGGCTTCCGTGCTCGTTTTCGAGGACGGCCGCGAGACCGTGGAAAAATACTGGGACCTGCCGGTCGGCGAGGAGAAGCAGGGGCATATCCCGCTGCCGGAGCTGAAAGAGAGGCTGAAAGCCGAGCTTTCGGAGGCCGTGAAGATAAGGCTGATGTCCGAAGTCCCGCTGGGCGCTTTTCTTTCCGGCGGCATAGATTCCTCCATCGTAACGGCCCTGATGGCAAAACATTCAGACCAGCCGGTGAAGACTTTCGCTATCGGCTTCAAGGAAGAAAAATTCTCGGAGCTGGGCTATGCGCGCCAGGTGGCGAAGATGTACGGGACCAAGCATACCGAGTTCACGGTGGAAGCCCGGATGATAGACGTGCTGGAAAAACTGGCCTGGCATTACGGCGAGCCCTACGCCGACTGCAGCGCTCTGCCTTCTTATTTCGTGTCGCGCGAGACGCGCCGCGATGTGACCGTGGCCTTGAACGGCGACGGCGGCGACGAGGCTTTCGGCGGCTATCTGCGCTATGCCGGGATGAAAGCGGAGAGTCTTATGGCCGTGGTCCCGGTCTGGGCGCGGCGCGCGGCGCTCAAGGCCGTGGGGGTGTTCCCGAAGACTGCGCCGCTTAATTTTTTCTGGCGGGTGGAGAAGTTCCTTAAGTTCTCGGTGATGGATACGCTGGAGAAGCGCTATCTTTCCACGGTCTCTTTCTTCGGGCCTGGCGAGGCGGACGGGCTTTACAGCGTGAAGTTCGCAAATCTGCTCGGGAAGGAAAAGAATTACGGGGAGCGCTATCTCTCGAAGTTCTTCGCGCTTAACCCGGGCGAGGACCTGCTTAACCGGATGAGCTATGTGGATATGCGCTCCTATCTGCCGGAATGCCTGATGACGAAGATGGATATAGCGTCTATGGCGAATTCTCTGGAGACGCGCTCGCCTTTTCTCGACCATAAGGTTCTGGAGTTCGCTTTTAGTCTGCCGGGGGATATGAAGCTGAAGGGGCTGACGGGGACGAAGTGGATCCTGAAAGAGACTTTCAGGGATATGCTGCCGCCGGAGATCTACAGCCGGGGGAAGATGGGGTTCGGGATCCCGGTTGGGCTCTGGTTCCGCGGCGAGCTGAAGGATTATTGGGCGGGGGCCTGTCTTTCAAAGAAGTCTTTGGACCGAGGCTACTTTAAGCCCGAGGAAGTTTTTAGGTTGTGGGATGAGCACCAGGCGGGCCGCAAGGACCATGGGTATAAGCTTTGGGCGCTTTTGATGCTTGAGCTTTGGCATAGGCAGTATGCGGATGGGGTTAAGATATGAGGAGCGTGTCGGACTGCCGCGCCGGCCGGAACGCAAAACGCGGGGGCCGTCATGACGACCGGAACGCAAAACGCGGTCGGCCACACCGTGGCCTCCCTCCTCTCTCGGCCTCGGCGCTATGCAAGCCTCGGCCTCAAGAAGGTTTTGCTAACCCGGTCGTCATGCCGTCCCGGTCGCTTGGATTTTGAAGAGAATTTATGAAGATAGTTTTGATCAATCCGGATATACCTTGGAATGCGGGGAATATAGGGCGGTCCTGCGTGGCAACGGGGACGGAGCTGGCTTTTGTGGGGAAGATGGGGTTCGAGCTGAGCGCTAAGGAGATCCGGCGCTCGGGGCTGGATTACTGGCAGTTTTTGAAGTATTCGGTGCATGCGGATTTCGAGGCTTTTTTGAAGACGCTGCCGGCTGATCCTTCGCTTTTGTTCTTTTCTACGCGCGGGGGGGAGAGCTACTGGGAGGCGCCTTACAGGGAAGATTCCTGTCTTGTTTTCGGGGCGGAGACGGCTGGGTTCCCGGACTGGATGTACGAGAAGTACAAGGACCGCTTGTATAAACTTCCGATGTATTCGGACAGGGTGCGGTCGCTTAATCTTTCTACCGCGGCGGGGGTGGCGCTTTACGAGGGTTTGAGGCGCTTCGCTCCGGCGGCGCGCTGATTGCTTTGTTATTATCAGTTAGATAAAATTGCGTTTATCAGTCTGTCAGGCAGGAGTGAAAAATGAAGAAGTGCTTAATTTGTTCGGCCGAGATAAAACCTTTCATGTCTTTCGGCAAGATGCCTATCGCCAACGGCTTCCTCTCCGAGGAGCAGTTCAAGGACGAGCCGTTCTTCAGGCTGGACGTGGCTTTTTGCGAGAGCTGCAAGATGACGCAGCTTACCGAGCTGGTGGACCGCGAGAAGATGTTCCACGAGAACTACGCTTTCTTCTCGTCCACCTCGGCCAGGATGGGCGAGCATTTTAAAGGGTTCGCCGGTTTCGTGAAGGAGAAATACCTTCCGGCGAAGGACCCTTTCGTGGTGGAGATCGGGAGCAATGACGGGATCATGCTGCGCAATTTCGCCGAAGCCGGGATAAAGCACCTCGGGATAGAGCCCTCGGCCAATGTGGCCCAGGTGGCCAGGGAGAAAGGGATAAACACAGTCTGCGAGTTCTTCGACGAGGCGGCCGCGAAGCGGATAGTCGCCGCCAACGGGCAGGCGGACGCTTTCATGGGCGCGAACGTGATGTGCCATATCCCGTATATGCATTCGGTGCTGGCCGGGATAGACGCCCTGCTTAAGCCGCAGGGCGTGGTGGTTTTCGAGGACCCGTATCTCGGGGATATCCTGGAAAAGACTTCCTACGACCAGATCTACGACGAGCACGCTTTTTATTTCTCGGCCGTCTCGGTGAGCGCGATGTTCGAGCGGCACGGCTTCGAGCTTATCGACGCCCTGCCGCAGGACGTGCACGGCGGCTCGATGCGCTACGTGCTCGCGCGCAAGGGCGCAAGGAAAGTTTCGGCGGCCGTCGCGGCCATCCTGGAAAAAGAAGAGGCGCTCGGTATAGGCAAGCCTGAAACTTACGAGCGCTTCCGCCTTAACGTGGAAGCCTCCAAGGCCGGGCTAGTGAAACTGCTCAAAGAGCTTAAGATGGCGAGGAAGAGCGTGGTCGGCTACGCGGCCACCTCCAAGAGCACTACGGTGTTCAACTACTGCGGGATCGGCCCCGACCTGGTGGAGTATATCAGCGACACCACGCCGATAAAGCAGGGCAAGTTCAGCCCCGGCGTGCATATCCCCGTCCGCCCTTACTCCGAGTTCAAGGCGAAATACCCGGACTACGCGCTGCTCCTGGGCTGGAACCACGCCCGGGAAATCATGGCGAACGAGAAAGACTTCAAGAAAGCCGGCGGGAAATGGCTGGTCTATGTCCCTAAGGTGGAGATACTCTGATGATACAGTGCAGCAATCCTCACGCGCAGTACGCCGCCCATAAAGCCGAGATCGACGAGGCCGTCCTCGGCGTCATGGCGCGCGGCCGGTATATACTCGGCCCGGAAGTGGAAGCCTTCGAGAAAGAATTCGCGGCTTATATAGGCGTGAAGCACGCTATCGGCGTGGGCAGCGGCACGGACGCTTTGAACGTAGCCCTGCGGGCCTGTAAAATCGGGCCCGGCGACGAGGTCATCACCGTTTCTCATACAGCGGTGGCTACGGTTTCAGCCATAGAGATGGCCGGGGCCGCGCCGGTGCTGGTCGATATAGACCCGGCCCGCTATACGATCGACACGTCCAAAATAGAAGCCGCGATAACCAAGCGCACGAAAGCGATCATCCCCGTCCATATTTACGGCCAGCCGGCCGACCTGACGCCCATACTCGCCATCGCCAAAAAGCACGGCCTTAAAGTCATAGAGGACTGCGCGCAGTGCGTGGGCGCTATGTACAAGGGCCGGCGCACCGGCTCCTACGGCGATATCTCCTGCTTCAGCTTTTATCCCACCAAGAACCTCGGCGCGATAGGCGACGGCGGGATGGTGCTTTCAAATAATGACGAGCTGGCTAACCGCGCGGGCCTGGTGCGGCAGTACGGCTGGGCCCAGCGCTATATCAGCGATATAGCCGGGGTGAATACCCGGCTGGACGAGATGCAGGCCGCGATACTCCGCGTTAAGCTGCGCTACCTTGACGCCGACAATGCGGTCCGGCGCAAACTGGCCGCGGCTTACGGGGCCGGCCTGGCGGGAGCCGCCGGCCTGACCCTGCCTGTGTCTGACGAAGGACATGTCTACCACCTTTATGTGGCGCGCTCCCCGGACCGCGACAAACTGGCCGAGCATCTTAAATCTAAGGGCATCGGCTCGATGATACATTACCCTGTGCCGGTCCACCTCCAGCCCGCCTACAGCAAGCGTCTTGCCTCTGGCAAACTTGGAGAAACAGAGCGTGCCGCGCGGGAAGTCCTTTCCCTGCCGATGTACCCGGAGCTTTCCGAAAACGAGCTCAAGCAGGTCGTTAACGCGCTGCTGGAGTTTAAACATTAATGACAGAAAAAGCCGCTATCGAAGGCGTAAAAATAATCGGCCTGGCTACGCACTCCGACGAGCGGGGCTTCTTCCGCGAGCTGATGCGCGCCGGCGACGGCTCGCTCCCCGCCGGCTTCGGCCAATTGAGCCACTCCCTGGTGAACAAGGGCGTCCTCAAGGGCTGGCACGCCCATAAAAAGCAGGAGCAGTGGAATTATCCCGCCTGCGGATTGCTCAAAGTCGCGCTGCACGACAATAGGCCGGACTCGCCCACCCGCGGCAAGACCATTGAATTCCTGGCCGGCGAAGGCCAGCCCGCCCAGGCGTATTTTTTCCCGCCCGGCGTCCTCCACGGCTATATCTGCCTTAAAGGCCCGGTGCACATGTTCTACATAACCTCCGGAACCTACGACCCCGAGGGCGACGAGATCCGCATCCCCCACGACGACCCGGAGATAGGTTATGCCTGGGGCGGGGAGCGCTCGTGATGTCGATCCGTAATATATTGAGCGGTCTCACGCCTCCTGCGCTGACCGGATTTTATCGCCGGGCGCGGGGAGACTTCCGGTCGCCGTGGGAAGGTGTATACAAGAATTATCGCGATGTGCCTGCCTCGGGGAGCGGATATTCTGCCGACGCGGTCCTGGCCGCGATGGCCGAGCATACGCGCAAACTGAAGGAAGCCCTTGCTTCCGGTTCCGGATCAAGCGGGGAATATTCCGGAGACAACCTGCTGCTCCCCTTTCTGGCCGCCGCGGTCTCCGCGGGGGGGCCTGTCAGGATCCTTGATTTTGGCGGAGGGATGGGAGAAGGCTACCTCCGCCTCAAAGCGGCCCTGACTGTGCCGGTTGACTACCACGTCGTTGAGCTGGAGCGGACTTGCGCGGAGGGGCGGAGCCTTTTCAGGGACGCCGGCGACATATTTTTTCACGAGGCGCTTCCCCAGGGTTTGGAAAACGTGGATATCGTCCACATAAACAGCGCCCTGCAGTATATAGAGGATTATGCGGGGCTGCTAGGGCGCCTGGCCGCCTGCGCGCCGCGGTATATTCTTCTTGTGAGGTTTTCTGCCGTGGAGATCCCGACCTTTGCCGCCCTGCAGAAAAACCTGGAGGGGACGAAGCTGCCGTATTGGTTCTTTAACAGCCGGGAGATAATCCAGCTTCTGGCCGGGAAGGATTACCGCCTTGTTTATAAAGAGCCGGCGGCAAAGAGCTATCCGCAGGACGATATTCCGGCTGAATACCGGCTGCCGGGCGGCCGTATGTCTAACTTGCTTTTCTCGCGCGCGGCGAGTCGGGGAATCTGAAAAATGGACCAGCAGCGCCTTTTAGCCAAAACATTGCGATGGTATCGCGGCAAGCGGGTCCTGGTGACCGGCAGCAGCGGCTATCTTGGCTCCAAGGTCGTAAGGCTTCTTGCGGGCGTACCCTGTGAAATAGATTGCGCGGACCTTTCTCCTGAGAGGCCGGCTGATATCGCCTCGGCCGCCTCCCTTCATTTTCACCGCCTGGATATCCGGAAAAAACCGGCGCTGGCGAAGCTCGCTTCAAAGGCCGATATTATCTTCCATTTTGCGGCGCAGACCAGCGCCCACGAGGCCGACGCCGACCCGGCCGCCGACTTCCAGCTTAATGTGCAGCCGCTTTTCAATATGCTGGAGGCCTGCAGGGCCGGGGCCAATCGCCCGATAATCGTATTCGCCTCAACGGTGACGGCCTTCGGCGTCAACCCGCGCCTTCCGGTGAACGAGAGGCGGCCGGACCAGCCCGTCACCATGTACGACGTGCATAAGATAGCTGCAGAGAAATACCTGTTCCACTACTGTGAGATGGATTTTGTGCGCGGCGCCGCGCTGCGGCTCGCGAACGTTTACGGGCCCGGCTCGGGCGGCGTCAAAAAAGACCGCGGGATCTTCAACCGTATGGTCCAGAGGGCTTTAGGCGGAGAGCCGCTGACCGTGTACGGCTCCGGAAATTTCCTCAGGGATTATGTCTATGTCGACGATGTCGTCCGGGCTTTTTTGCTGGTTCCGCCCAACATCAAAAGCGTGAACGGGCGGGCTTTCGTGATAGGCACGGGCAAGGCTCATACGATAAAGAGCGTTTTCCTTGAGATCGCTTCCCGGGCGGGGAAGGCTGCCGGCCGCTTGGTAAAGACCGCATACAAAGGCGCCGACAGCGCCCTGCACCCGGCCGACAGGCGGAATTTCAGGGCCGACCCGGCCGCTTTTATCAAGGCTACCGGCTGGAAACCGGAGTTTTCCCTGCGGCAGGGCCTTGAGGCCACTATCGGCTCTTTTCTGACTGGCCGTGACGCGGACGGAAGGAAATAAATATGTCCCTTAAAAACAAGAAAGTCATGATCACCGGCGGGCTCGGGTTCATCGGGAGCAATATCGCCCAGCGCTGCCTCGAAGCCGGCGCCGAGGTCACCGTCTACGACTGCCTCGATCCCCGCTCCGGCGGGAATATGTACAATTTGCACGGGATAGAGGACTCCGTGAAGATCGTGATCAACGATATCAGGAGCATGGAAGGGATAAGTTCCTGCATCCGGGGGCAGGACATACTGTTCCACTGCGCCGCTTACACCTCTCATCCGGATTCGATGAAAGACCCGCTCGGGGATATAGACGTGAACTGCAAAGGCACTATAAATATCCTTGAATCCGCCCGCCGGTTCAACCCGGAGATAAAATTCGTCCATGTCGGGACCAGTACCCAGAACGGGAAGATGTGCTACAGCCCAGTGGACGAAAAGCACCCCGAATTCCCGATGGATATTTATTCCGCTAATAAAACGGTCAGCGAGAAATACGTCCTGATCTACGGCGGCGCCCATAAGATGCGCACCACCGTGGTGCGCCTCGCCAATGTGTTCGGTCCCCGGGCGAACATAAAGATCGCCGACCTGGGCTTCATGAATTATTTCATCGGCCTCGCCCTGCAGGGCAAGCCGCTGACCGTTTACGGCAAAGGCGCGCAGCTCAGGAACATAACCTATGTCGGGGATTGCGTGGAAGCGCTGGTAGCCGCTGCGCTCGATCCTGCCTCCGACCGGGAAGTCTTTTTCGCCGTGGGCGACAAGCAGTACAGCATAGCCGAGATCGCTAAAGGGATAGTGGAGAACGTGGGCGGAGAGGTGAAGTTCGTGGACTGGCCCAGCGAGCGCGCCGCTATAGAGATAGGCGACGCCGTGATCAGCAATGAAAAAATTAAAAAGATCCTTGGCTGGGCCCCGCGCGTCCCGATGGCAGAGGGCCTGGTCAAAACGAGGGAGTACTTCGCGCCGCTCCTGAAGAAGTATTTATAAAATGGAAACCTCCGAACCCAAAAAACCGCTCCGCCTTTTGGTGATCATGGAAATGGGGCTCAAGTACCCGAGCGGCTTTCTGCGCGCCTGGGCTTTCAGGGACCATTTTGCCAAAGCCGGCTGGACGGCGAAGTTCGTCAGCCATAATTTCACCGGGCCGCTGCTCTGGCACATAAAGCCCCTGTACAAACTATATACGTACCTCAACGAGCTCAGGCTGGTCCGTCTCGCCGGGTCCTGCGACGTGGTCTATATGTGCAAGGTGCAGTCGCCGCGCCTGATCTCGATGCTGCGCCGCAGGACAAAGGCGCGGCTGGTCCTGGACTTCGGCGACGCGGTCTGGATGCCGCGTTATGGGTCCCGTTCCTCGGGACAATATAGTTCTTCCTCAGCGCCGTTATCTGGAGACGAAAACCCCGAATTCAGCGGGCTCCTGCCGCTGCTGGACGCCGTAACTACGGACAACGAGCTTACCGCGGCTTATGTAAGGCGCTTTAACGCGAACTGCACTGTGGTCCCGGATTCGCCCCAGATAGAGCTCTTCGACGAAATGCGCGGTAAAGTGCGTAAAAATGCGGACGATACGGTGACCATCGGCTGGGTCGGTTCGCAAAGCACGGCTTATAACCTTTTTTTGATCTGGGAAACTCTGGAGCGGCTGTTCCTAAAGTATCCCAACCTCCATCTGCGCCTTGTGGGCACCGGCAAAGACATGCGCCTGATCCCGCCTTTTGAAAAAGTGAGGTATTCCTGCGCGGAGAACTATACGCAGGCGGAGATGGTGAACGAAGTCCTGAAAATGGATATCGGTCTGTTCCCGCTCCAGGACGTCGAGGCTTCGCGCGTGCGCGGCGTCCTGAAAGCAAGCGTCTATATGAGCGGGGAAGCCGCGGTGGTTTCCTCCCCGGTGGGGCAATGCAAAGACTTTATTAAAGACGGGGTCAACGGTATGCTGGCGGGCACGGGCGAAGAATGGGAGAGGAAGCTGGAACTGCTTATTAAAGATAAACAGCTAAGGCAAAAGCTGGCGAAAGGCGGCCTGGAAACAGTGCGGGGAAACCTCACCCTCGACCGCGCTTTCGCCGTCCTGCGCCCGGTAATAGAAGGAGAAAGTCATGTCTGAAGCGCCACGAGGAAAGGTCGGCAGGCTGGTGATCACCGGGGCGCTCGGGCATATAGGCTCACGCTTCATACACGGCATACGCCCGGGCGAGTACAAAGAAGTTATTCTGATCGACAATCTCCTGACCCAGCGGTATTGCTCTTTATTCAATCTGCCCAAGGGCGTGCCTTTCAAATTCATTGAAGCCGATATCTGTTCCTGCGATCTGAAGGCCCTGCTGAAAGGCGCCGACGCCGTTTTGCACCTGGCGGCGATCACTAACGCCGAAGGCAGCTTCGACAAACAAAAACAGGTGGAAGAAGTGAACTACGAAGGCACGAAGCGGGTCGCCGAGGCCTGCGTGGCCAACGGCTGCGGGCTTATCTTTCTTTCGACCACCAGCGTATACGGAACCCAGAGCGATGTCGTGGACGAGGACTGCTCGATTGATTCGCTTAAGCCCCAGAGCCCTTACGCCGAGAGCAAGCTGAAGGCGGAGCGCCTGCTGGCTGAGCTCGGCAAAAATGCGGGCCTGAAATTCGTCACCTGCCGGTTCGGAACTATCTACGGGGCCTCGATAGGGATGCGGTTCCATACCGCCGTAAATAAATTCGTCTGGCAGGCCTGCATGGGCATTCCCGTCACCGTCTGGCGGACCGCGATGGACCAGCAGCGGCCCTACCTGGACCTGGGCGACGCGGTGCGCGCGATAAATTTCATCCTCGCCGGCAACAGGTTCGACAATGAACTTTACAATGTGCTCACGGACAACGCTTCCGTAGCCGACATAATAGCCGCCATAAAAAAACATGTCCCCGACCTCGGGATAAAGTTGGTGGATTCCCCTATAATGAACCAGCTTTCTTATAAAGTGGCCTGCGAAAAGTTCCGGGCCCTGGGTTTCGAATTCAAGGGGAACCTCGACGAAGGCGTTAAAAAGACTATCGACCTGCTGCGGCAGGCGCGCGGAAATTGACCCAGGGCGCCGGGCGAGTAAGATCATAAGGAGATAACATGTCTTTCAAGCAGACCATGAAGCAGATACCCGGAGTACTTGATCTGTATAATAAAGTGAACAATCGCTTCCGGGGCTCCTCACTCTGGGGTTACGGCACTCATGCCGACTATAAGCCTGAATTAATAGAGTTCATCGCGGGCAGGCGCGGCATCAACATGGAAGCCGCAAAAAAGCTTGTGGAGAGCTCCGCGAATCTTTTCAAGGGCGGGTGGGGCGGAAATGAATACTGGGCATTCAGCAATCTTGAGACCGAAACACTTAAGATGTTTTATGACGACGACACTGACGCGCGTGTGATAGAAGCTTATCAGTTCCATGGGCCTTTCGATCTTTTGCGGATGGCGAGTTACGCGGTTCCTACCGAGCAGGATATGGAGCCGATCCTGAGCCGCTTGGCGGAAAAGACCGTAGTTACTATAGTGGATTATGGCTGTGGCCTGGCCCATCGCACTATCGCCGTGTCCCGGTTTCTCATCGCGCGCGGAGTGAAGGTTAAATTATGTTTAGTCGATATCCGGAGGGAACTGCACTTCGCTTTCCTGGAGTTCCTGTGCCGCAAGTATGGCATTGAGCACCAGTTCATAGAGGTAACCGCGGACAAGCTCTACCCTGAATTGCCTCCCTGTGATTACTGCGATAATGTCTCTGTGCTGGAACATGTCCGCGAGCCTTTGACAGTCCTGAACAATACCGACCGCGCGTTGAAGCCCGGCGGACTTTTCCTGGTGCTGGATTTCGACGCCCCTGCGGAAATGATGCATATCACGCCCAATTTGAAGGTCGTGCGTGACCGCCTCGCGGAGTTGAAATATCAAAAGGCGGGAATCTGCTACGGGACGCCCCTCCTTCAGAAACCCGTCTCATGAGCTCTACCGAAGCGAACAGCGGCGCCGAGCGCGCGGCTCAGCGCGGCGCCACCGGCGGCGGCCTGGCCGGGAACGTCCTGTTCATAACTATTTTCAGCGTAGCTTCTCCTTTCATTACTTTCTTTATACAGATCGTGACCGCCGCGTATTTCGGCGCCAGCTCTCTGATGGACGCTTTTCTTGCCGGCATCACGCTCCCTATGTATGTCGTGGCGGTGGTCCTGGGTTCCGCCGTCTCCGTCTTTATCCCGCTTTTTATCGAAAAACTCGCTGTCGATCAGGAGAAGGCCGCTTGGCAGCTGACCGCTTCCGTACTGAGTTTTACACTCTTGGCTACTTCCGCCCTGGCCCTAGCCGGGATTGTTTTCGCCGAACCCCTCCTCCGACTGACCACCCCGGGGCTGGCCGGCGAGGCCATGCGAGCCGCTGTTTCTGTGACTCGTATCACGTGGCTTTCGGTGCCCGCCTCCGCGCTGACGGCTTTTCTGACCGGGATCTATCAGGCCCGTGGGCGCTTTGTCTGGTCTTCCGCAGTGCCGGTAATAGGCACAGCAGTGAATCTTGTCCTGCTGCCTTTTTTGATCCCTATGGCCGGTATTTCCGGACTTGCCGCTTCTGCCGCAATAGGCGTGATACTGCAAATGCTGCTTCTTCTGCCTGTGCTTAAGGGGAGGATCTCCGTTTTTTCTTTTTCGTTCAAAGATTCCGGCCTGCGAGAAATCCTCCGTCTTGCCTATCCTATGGTCCTGTTCGGTATCCTGACAAAATGCACACCTATCGTGGAGCGCCACTTGGCGTCCGGTATGGAACAAGGCAGCATTTCTCATCTGGGCTACGCGTTCAGGCTGCTTTCCACCAGCGCGTTCCTTATCTCCACTGGAATTACGACGGTCGCTTTTCCAAGGATGGCATTGCAAAGCGCTCTTACCAATGTAAAAGGGCTGTGGAAGACTATTTCAGGCAGTTTCCGCATGATGTTCCTGGTCGTCGCGCCGGCTACAACGTTAGGCGTCGCCTTGGCACTCCCGCTCGTATCCGCTCTATTCGAACGTGGTAAATTCACTGTGACTGATTCCGTGGCGGTTTGCGGGCTTCTGCGGATCTACTTGCTTACGCTTGTGGCGACTACACTGGGGAATATAAGCTGCAGGGCTTTTTACGCCATAAAAGATACCCGCACGCTGGCGGTCTTCGGTACGCTGGAAACGGTGGCGTATGTGCTGTATACATCTGCCTTTGCGTCGCGTTTTGGAGTGAGTGGCATAGCGTGGGGTTATGTTATTTATTTCTGTATATCTTTTACCTGGCAAACAGCGATCTTGTGGTTCAGGTTCGGACGCGGCGAGCGTGGCGCTTTACGGCCTTTCGGCTTGACCGCCGTCTGCGCCCTTGCCGCCGGCCTAGGAGCTTGGTTCGTTAAAGGCTTTCTGCCCGGGGCCTGGTTTCAGTTACTCGGGGGAATATCGGCCGGCGCTCTTGTATACTTGGGGGCGCTTAAACTTTTGAAATCCGATGACCTGGAATTATTCCTGAAATACACGTTTCGCCGGCACAAGGCAGTTTCGATAAATAGGCTGGGGATATAAGCAAATCATCAAAGGTTTCAGATAACAATGGTATCCGCTGTTGCCAATGGCTTAATCGCCATTAATTCTATATACCATGAAAAAGGTATTTAATACCGGGCAGCAGCGAGGTATGCTATTATTGAGTACGAGTTTTCCTTAGTTTTATCGGGGTAAATAAGTTCCAAATTTATACGTGTGGGGCAGCGGTATTCGCCATTTTATATCTGCTCCGCTATAACGGCTGGCTCAAGAAGCTATGAGGTCTTTTTGGCGTAAATCGCCTCCGCTTTATAGACAATTTATGAGAATTAGATATCTATCATTCGTATTTACGCTTATAGTTCTATTTGGCCTTTCCGCACATTTACTGGCTAAAGATATTCCTGGAAATGGAAAGGAAAAGGTACAGGAGCTGGTTAATTCAAAACCGGCTGTAGAAACTCAAGCCGGTGCAAGTTCTGCCGAACCGGTGGATTCCGTGCAGAATTCAGCAAAGACGGCGGAGCCGGGGAATCTTGGTAAGCCTGAAGCTCCGTCAAAGCCGGAAATTCCGAATGAATCCTCAAAATCAGCGGATCCCCTGAATAAAGGGAATACGCCCGATGAAACGCCTTCGGGCACCAAGCCGGCTGATCCCGGAGAAAACCCTGCCGAACCTGGCAGTAAGGGAGAGTCGAACGCGAATAAAGAGCTTAAGGATAACGCTAAACCGGACGAAGCAGAGAAAACCACCAAAGATACGAAAGAAAAAACCGACAAAGATTCAAAGGGTAAAAAGGACAAGTCTGGAAAAGGCGGCAAATCTGGAGTCGGAAAGGGTGTCCCTGCCCCTCAGGGCGGCGCTTCAAACCTGGTTCCGGCCGCGGGAGCAGCAGGCGGGGGGCTCATCGGCGGAATGTTATCCGGAGGGAAAAAAGAAGGGAAGCAAGAAGAGAAGCTGCAAAAGCCTGTCAAATCAGCGCTTAAAGAAGTCGCTGCTTCCAGTGAAACCGTAAGAGAGGCGGCGCTTGTGCAGGCCTCGACCCAGGCAACTGCCTCCGGGTCGCTTTATTCTGCCGGGAAAGGGCCCAGGATAGCTGTTATAGATTTAGAGGGGGAGTTGGGCGCTGAATTTGCGGCGCTCCTCTCTTCGGCTCTTAGCGGGGATTTTAAAGTTTACGATCCTGAAAAGCTGGCTGCTAAAGAGTATTCTGCCGCATTAATAAATAGAATTTCAGCCAGGAAAATAGCGTCTGAGCTCGGTGTTGACTATTTAGTAACCGGTAAGGCAAATAAAAAAACCAATACGCTTTCTATAATATCCGTATTTCTGCGCGACGGCCAAACCGGTGACACAAAAATGACCGATAATCACAATATAAGATCCTCGGCAGATCTTGAATCCGCCGCAGTAAACGCCGCTGTGAAGATAAAAGAAAGCGTAAATCCTTAAGCGCGTATGAAAGCAAATAGTTTCTTGAAAGGATAAAGATGAAAGACAGCATAGAGAAATCAGAAATATGTTTTAAAACCGGCGCTTTAATGGCAGTTCTTTGCCTGCTCCCCCAGCAAATGGCCGGGACAACAGAGAATCAAGCTTCGGTTTTGCGGATGCAGCTCTCTATTCCCGCGGCTGCAGGTAATATTCAACTGTCCGAGAAATCAGCTGTTCCACTTCCGCTTGCCGGCGCTTGGTCTTTAACTGAATATATCCGCGAAAAATTCAATATTCTAGAAGTTGTCGGCGCTTTCAGGCTCTCAGATTCGGCACAACTTGAAAAAGCAGGTGAAGCGATAAAACTGAAGGTAAGTTCTCTTGGTTCCATTAAGCCGCACGCGGCGTTGAAGCCGGAAGAAGAGAAGGCCCTTATGTCCATGGCCGCAAGGGATAATTCCAGGAAAGCCGGTCTTCCAGTATTTACACTTGCGACCAACTTGAGTGCCGGTTATTCAATAAACTATAACAACACCGTCTTAACGGTAAGACACATGCTAAAAAACGGAATGGCTGCCGAAGCCATTGTTGAAAGCGGAGCGGTGGTATATCCAGGGGCTTACAAGGATACCAGTATTATTTATCTTATGTCTCCTGGCCGCTGCCAGGAAATGCTTTTGCTGAAATCCGCCAAGGCGCCCGTGCAGTTCGAATATGAATACTCCAAGGAAGTCTCTCTAAGTGAGAAAGGTGAAATCGTAGTGGACGGGCTTACCCTCTCGCGCCCGGTTGTCTTTGATGCGGTGGGAAAGCGTGTGAGCGGCTTTTACAGGAAAACAGCTAAAAAAAATATTCTGCTCTCGTTTAATGGAGCGGGCTTGCAATACCCGATATTAATTGATCCTACCTGGCAGGCTTCAGGTTCCTCTATGAGTGCGGCAAGATATCTTCATACGGCAAGTTTGTTGCCTAACGGTAAGGTGCTGTTAGCCGGAGGTAGAAATAGCAGCGGCCCGATGTCCTCGGCTGAATTGTATGATCCAATAGCTGGAACATTTGCAACTACAGGTTCACTTATTACGGGAAGAACATCTCACACAGCAACCTTGTTGCCAAACGGAAAAGTACTGATTGTTGGCGGAGTTGCCAATGATACTGTTACAACATTATCTTCAGCTGAGATATACGATCCCGCTTCCGGAACATTTTCTGCTACAGGTTCAATGAGTATCGCAAGAAATAATCATGTGGCTGTATTGTTGCCGAGCGGTAAGGTTTTGGTCGCAGGCGGTGGTTTTGGTACTGGAACCGCCACACTTTCCTCTGCCGAATTATACGACCCAGCTACCGGAACTTTTTCTGCCACGGGTTCAATGAGTGCATTAAGGCAGCAATATTCCGCAGTATTACTCCCCAATGGTAAAGTTTTGTTGGTAGGCGGCACACCTGATGGTACTGCAGGGCTTGTATCAGCTGATCTGTATGATTATGCCACAGGAACATTTTCTGCTACCGGTTCTATGAGTGCGGCTAGGTGGAGACATACCGCAATATTGTTGCCTAATGGTAAGGTTCTGGTTGCCGGTGGAGCTCATAATGGCTCGACCATTTCCTCAGCCGAGTTGTACGACCCAGCCACCGGAACTTTTTCCGCTACCGGTTCAATGGGTGGACTTAGGCAATGCCCCTTGGCGATATTGCTTCCGAATGGGAAAGTATTGCTGACCGCAGGTTCTGATGGGAGCGCAGCTCTTTCCTCGGCCGAGCTGTATGACCCCGCCTCTGGCACATTCTCAGCCACCGGTTCAATGAGCGAGCTTCGGTCTTCGGCTGCTGCGGTATTGCTGCCTAATGGCGAAGTTCTGGTGGCCGGCGGGTATAACGGCAGCGCCACAGTTTCCTCGGCCGATTTGTATGTTCTTTCAGGAGGAGCCGGTACATTTTCTTCTACTGGTTCAATGAGCGAGGCGAGGGGGCGGCATAAAGAAACATTGCTGCCGAGCGGTAAGGTTTTGCTGGTCGGTGGAGCGCATGATAGCGTAACTTTTTCTTTGGCTGAGTTATATGATCCCTCTGCTGGCACATTCTTAGCCACGGGATCTATGAGTGTGTTGAGGCAAAATCCCATAGCAATATTGCTGCCGAATGGTAAAGTGTTGGTTGCTGGCGGTAACAATGGCAGCGCAAGTTTTTCCTCGGCTGAGTTATACGACCCTGCCGCAGGAACATTCTCCGCCACAGGTTCAATGAGTTCACTCAGAGTGTCGCATACTGCGACCTTGCTGCCAAACGGGAAAGTGTTGGTTGCTGGCGGTCATAACGACGTTTCGGCATCTTCCTCTGTTGAATTGTATGATCCAATCTCAGGGACATTCTCGGCTACAGGCTCAATGAGCGTGGGAAGATATCTTCATACTGCAACGTTATTGCCCAATGGCAAGGTCCTAATAATCGGTGGCACTGATGGCGCTGGTTACCTTTCATCCTCGGAATTATATGATCCGTCAGCCGGAACATTTGCAGCCACAGGTGCATTGATCACGGGAAGGAGGTTTCATACTGCGACACTAATGCCTAACGGAAAGGTGTTGGTGGTTGGCGGAGATAATGGGGCGCAACTGGCATCTGCGGAATTGTATGATCCAGCTACGGGCATATTCTCCGCCACAGGTTCAATGGGAACAGCAAGGACCGAGCATGCCGCTATCCCGCTGCCAAACGGCAAAGTGTTGGTTGCCGGTGGATGGGGAGGAGGATCTGCATATTTTTCCTCAGCTGAGTTGTACAATCCTAGTGCCGGCACATTTTCTGCCGCCGGCTCAATGAGCGTAGCGCGCGATCAGTATTCCGTTACATTGCTGCCGAACGGAAAAGTGTTGTTAGCTGGTGGGGCGTCCTCCGGAGGCGCAACCGTTGGATCGGCAGATTTATATGATACGGTGTTTGGCTCGGTTAATTTACCGCCAACTCTTGCCTGGACCGGCGAGGCAGGTTATATTTCTGACGGTCTGAGTTCGAATGATGCTGTTAGCACAACCACATTCGTCTACCGCGTGAAATATGCCGACGCTGATAACGACGCCCCTTTAAGCGGATATCCTAAATTGCATATAAAAAAAGGTGGAATAGAGATATCTGGCAGCCCGTTCGCCATGAGTTTCGTTTCAGGCACCAATAGTTCTGGTGCTATTTATGCATACTCCAAAACACTATCTGCGGGAACAGATTACACTTATTACTTTGAGGCTCAGGATGCAAATAGCGCTGTGGCTACGGGCGAGCCAGTCTCCGCGATTGATGCTCCGAATGTGTTTCCATTGAACAATTCTCCGACAATTGACTGGACTGGTGAAGCAGATTACATTGCTGATGGCTTGAGCCTTGAAGTCGGGGTAAGCACAACTACTTTCGTTTACCGCGTTAAATACACTGACGCGGATAATGACGCGCCCTTAAGCGGTTATCCGAAGGTGCATATTAAAAAGGCCGGCTCTGAGATATCCGGAAGCCCTTTTGCGATGACTTTTGTCTCGGGGGCCTACAATGCCGGGGCCATATACACCTACACTAAAACACTGCCGGCTATAGGAACGGATTACACATATTACTTTGAGGCGCAGGATGCAAATAGCGCGGCGGCCACGCCCACTTCCTCGGTCGACGCCCCGGACGTAACCTCCGGTAATAGTTCGCCCGCGCTGGCCTGGACGGGAGAGAATGATTATGTTTCAGACGGTTTAAATTTGGAAACCGGCGATCCTTCAACAAGTTTCGTGTATCACGTTAAATACACTGACGCGGATAATGACGCGCCCTTAAGCGGCTATCCTAAGGTTCATATCAAAAAGGGAGGAGTCGAGATATCCGGCAGTCCTTTTGCTATGACTTTTGTCTCAGGCGCTAATAATACCGGAGCCGTCTACGTCTACACTAAGGCGCTGTCCGCTATCGGAACAGATTACACATATTACTTTGAGGCGCAGGACGCAAATACTGCGGCTGCCACGGGTGTGGCGACGACACCTATCGCCGCGCCGGCAGTTTCGGCTTTAGCACAAGAAGGGAATAAAACCACGCTTGGCGATAATTTGTTCAATCCAAGGGCTGGGGGAACTTCTAAAATAAAGTTAAGCGTTCCCTCTTCTGGCAGAGTGTCGCTTAAGATATACAACCTGGCAGGGAAGCCAATACGAACGCTTTTTGAAGGAGAGCTCGCCGCCGGGGACGCCCATAAAGATTGGGACGGGAAGGATGACAGCGGGAGGTACGTGGTCCCAAGCGTGTATTTCCTCCACTATGTGTATCCGGGCGGAAAAGAAGTCAGGAAGATAGGGGTTAAGAGATGAAGAAAACTCTTTTTTCTATCTTTATCCTGTTCTCCGCGCTAGCTGTGTCCGCGCAGGAGAGCGGCGTTTTCCTGACTCTGCCTTTGTCTCCACGGGCCGGTGGCATGGGCGACGCTTCCGTCGCGCTGGCTGACGATCCCCTTGGCCTGTACTATAACCCTGCCGGGATGGTTTTTGCGAAGCGTCCGGCTCTATCCCTGGTTTACCACAAATATCTGCAGGATATTAACGGCAACTCATTCGCTTTCGTGTACCCGTTCAGGCATTGGGCTATAGGGGTCGCGCCGACCATCTATGCGATGAAAGAAGAGCCGATCTATGACTCGCTGGGGGCCGATATAGGTGAAAAGTTCGGGTATGAAGCTAAGATAATGGATGTCGCCCTGGCGGGAAGAATAGGGGGGTTGGCATTGGGCGTCGCAGGCAAATCATACAGCGAGGACATCGGCGGTCAAGGGTCCGCCACGACCGCCTATGATGTAGGCGCTATTTATAAATTGGGGAAGCTAAGTTTCGGGGCGGTAATGCAGAATCTGGGCGGAAAGATATTTGAGTATAAGGTGGCTAAAATCCAGAGGCTTGGCGCCGCTTATAACGGAGTTAAGTATTCCGCGGCGGTAGATCTGAAGAAAGAAGGGGAGAATAAGGGTTATCTTGGATTTGGCGGAGCCTATAATCTTTCCCGGGCGCTTAAACTACGCGGCGGCTGGCAGCTTAAAGATGAATTTGGCGGAATCACATTCGGGCTGGGCTTTGAACTCGGTGGATTTAATTTCGATTATGCTTTCTTAAGCTATGGCGATCTTGGCGCAACGCATAAAGCGGGAATTTCTCTGGCTTTCGGGTCGAACGCTGATAGGACAACTGAGGTTGAAAAAGCCAGTATTGACGTCAAAGGTCCCGTTCAAGCTTCGACGAATACCGCGCCGGGTATTGTGAAAATAGCCGGCGGGACGAATATCGCCGTGGCGGAGTTCGTCGGCAAGAATGTGTCGCAGGCTGACGCCTCCATAGTAACTGATTTCCTGCGCACGGAGCTTGTGAGCAGCGGCCTGTTCAATGTAATGGACAGGAATAATATGGATACCGTTCTTGCGGAACAGAAATTCCAGAACAGCGGCTGCACTGAGCAGGAATGCGCGGTGGAGATGGGGAAACTGCTGAATATCAAACAGGTCCTTGTGGGCTCGCTCTCAAAACTTCTGGACAGCTATTATGTTACGGTGAACGTGGTGGACGTGGAAACCGGAAAGATCTCCGTCTCATACAACAGCGACGCAGTCTCTTCGAAAGAACTTAAGGAAGTATGCAGAAAAATAGTAAAAAATCTGTCCCGGAAATAATTCTTGCGGGGTTGATGCTATTGCCTGTTTGCGCTTTCGCCGGCCTGTCGCCCGGGGACAGGGCTCCGGATTTTGAGCTGACGGACCTGGCGGGAGAAAACGTTTCGCTCGCGGATATTACTCGTCAGGGCAAGCCGGTCGTGCTTTCTTTCTTCGGAACCTGGTGCGAAAGCTGCCTTAAGGAAATGGGTGACTTGGCCGGAATGGTTAAGCAGTACGATATCGCGGTCTACCTGGTGGGGGTAGACGGGGATAAAGACCTTCTCTCTAAGTTCGTTACAAAAAACAGTATCCCTTTCCCTGTGCTTTGGGACCCCAAGGCCAAAATAATGAGCAGGAAGTATGACCTGATGCGCGGGGCCTACCTTGTCGTCCCTAAAACCTATATTATCTCACCTGACGGCAACATTGAGTATTCGGCCGAATCTTACGATGATGCTAGGAAAGCTGCCCTGACCGCGAGGCTCGCGGCTTTAAGCGGTAAAAAATGGGAGAAGCCTGCCGAGGTCGCCGTCTACTTTACCGGTTCGGCTAATGGCTACCTTGAATCCTGCAACTGTTTCAAGCATCCGTACGGCGGCTTTATAAAACTGCTTTCATTTCTGAAGCAGCAGGCCGGCAAGTATTCAAGCCGGATCCTCCTAGACTCAGGGGATTTCCTTCCTTATGGCGTGACCCCGGCGCAGGCCGGTCCAGTTTTTAAGGCGATGACCCTCGCGGGTTACGATGCCGTGGCTGTCGGTGACCAGGATCTGGCTTATAAAGGATTTATTTCGGAGGCTAAAAGGAGCAAGGAAACCTTCCTGGCTTCAAATATCATTTTCAAGGACGGGATCCCGGGCGCGGCTGATAAAACGATGGTGGCCGGCAGTCTTAAAGTGCGTATCGTGTCCTTTGCAGACCCGGAGACTTTTTCTCTCTATCCCGAAGAGTTCACCTCCAAGCTGGCTTTTAAAGATGTAAAGGAAGTTCTAAAAGGCGGGAAGAACGCCGACTACCTAATACTTCTTTCCCATGCAGGGCTTGATGAGAACAGGAGAATTGCTACGGAGTTCGGGCAGATAGACCTGATAATCGCGGGGCACTCGCAGGAACTTCTTAAAAAGCCGGTAAAAGCTGGGAACGCGCTTATCGTTCAGTCCGGCGGCAATATCCAGAACTTGGGAAGGGTGGTACTGCGCTTTGACAGTAAAAAGAAAATGCTGGGTTATTCGCATGACGTTTTCCCCTTGACGAACGATATTCCTGATTTCCCGCAGATAGCGGCACTTCTTAGGGATTCAAAAAATATAAAATAATATCGCTACTTCCACGATGATCTGGCAGAAGCCGGGGGGGCTTGAAAACAATTTATTAAGGGCAGAATGGGCGGCACTATAAAAAAGATCGGCACATGCCTTAAAACCTGCGGTTTATTGATGCTTGCCTTCCTGTTTTCACAACAGCAGGCTGAAACAGCTTCGCCTGTCCAAATACAGGCCTGGCAGGCTACGGCCGGGCCTATGCGCTCGGAGAGGTATACTCATACCGCTACTTTGTTGCCGGGCGGTAAGGTGCTGGTGGCCGGAGGGGCTGATCGCGCCCGCGCCTCACTTTCCTCCGCCGAATTATACGACCCCGCAACCAGGACATTCACCCCCACAGGCTCATTGCTCGGAGCGAGAGCTTTTCATACCGCGACCTTGTTGCCGAACGGAAAAGTTTTACTAACCGGCGGCACTAATGGGCGTGCGCCTATTTCTTCTGCTGAACTCTACGATCCTGAGGCTGGCACATTTTCCGCCACAGGTCCGATGACCGCGGTGAGGGAAGGTCATATCGCGGTCCTATTGCGCAGCGGCAAAGTGCTGGTGGCCGGCGGTGGAGGAGGCCATGGCTCCACGGCTGTTTCTTCGGCCGAGTTATACGACCCTGTAGCCGGCACATTTTCCGCCACGGGTTCAATGAACGGTTTGCGGCAGCAGTATGCCGCAGTACTGTTACCGAACGGCAAGGTCTTAGTGGTGGGGGGCACTCCTGACGGCACCGCTGGCCTTGCTTCGGCCGATTTATATGACCCGTCCGCCGGAACGTTTTCTCCCACTGGCCCCATGAGCGCTGCAAGGTGGAGGCATACCGCGGTATTGATGCCGAATGGAAAAGTCTTGGTGGCTGGTGGCGCTCACAATAGTGCAACCCTTTCATCTGCGGAAGTGTATAATCCCGCAGTCGGCACATTTTCACCCACAGGGGAGTTGGGCGGACTTAGACAAACTCCTGGCGCGGTCTTGCTTCCGAATGGGAAAGTGCTGCTGGCCGGAGGACATGATAGCCGTGTAAACCTTTCCCTGGCGGAGTTATACGATCCAGTTGCCGGCATGTTTTTTTCAACCGGTTCAATGGGCGCGGCGAGGAGCTCTCATTCTGTAACATTGCTACGTAACGGGAAAGTTCTGGTGACGGGCGGGCATGACGGGGTTTCGGCCGTTTCCTCAGCTGAGCTGTATGGCTTTTCTGTCGGAACTTTTACCTATTCCGCCGCGGCCTCAGCGGGCGCGGCGAAACAGGGCCGTGTCGAGGCATTGCCGCCGGCCATGTATCAGGCCCCTGTTCGCACCAGGATCGTGAAAATGCCGGACGCTAATAATGTGGCGGTGGCGGATTTCATTGGCAAGAATGTTTCGCAGGCCGACGCTTCGATAGTGTCCGGTTTTTTAAGGACCGAGTTGGTGAACACCCGGCTGTACAAGGTGATGGACCGGAGCAATATGGACACCGTGCTGGCCGAGCAGAAATTCCAGAACAGCGGCTGCACCGAGCAGGAATGCGCGGTTGAAATGGGAAAACTGCTTAATGTCAGGCGGATGTATGTGGGTTCGCTTTCAAAGCTGCTGGACAGCTATTATATAACGGTCAACGAGGTCGACGTGGCGACCGGAGAGATAACGGAGTCCTATGACAGCGATGCCGTATCCTCGAAGAAATTGAAAGACGCGTGTAAAAAAATAGTTGTAAGAATCTCAAAGAAATAAAGTTTTGCGCGGGTCTGCGACGAAGAGCCTGCGATCATTCAGCAGAATTTATTATTTGAAATTATATTTGGCCGATAGGCCGAGGGTTGGCCCGCCGCGGAGGCGGGTTTTTGCTTTGTAGTCGTCGTAGCGCGCGCCGGTGTAATAGAGGCCGCGGAACTGCCAGCCGAGGGCGGGCGTCAGCTCGAAGGCGCGGGATAAAGACAGGGAAGGCTTGAGCGAAATATAGGAGGCCTCGTAGTAGAGCGCCTGGCTTTTGTCTTTCCGCCCGGCGGGGAGGAACTGCTCGAGAGCCGTGCCTCCTTCGAGTTCGGCGCGGAAGAAGGGCCGCGGGCGCCAATTGAGGCCGGCTTTGAAATATTTCACTGGCTGGTAGGAGGCGGAGAGCGCGAGGGTCTTGGAGGCCTGCCAGCGGACCATGAAGGGGAGGGCGACTATCAGTGTTTTAGAGGTGTAGCGGTAGGTGATGAAGGGGAGCGGCATGCCGCGCAGGAAAGGGCGCCTGCTCGAATAGTTGAGGCCCCAGAGCCAGGCGCTGCCATTGTTCTCCGAGAGGAGGGCTATGTAGGTCAGGCCCAGGTCGGTTTCGGACGGGGAGTTGAAGGGACGGTCAGAATTAGAATTCAGGTTCAGCGCAAGGTGGGTCTCGCCCTTTTCCGCCGTCAGTTTAAAGCCGGTTTTGTAAAGCTCGCCGGGGAAATAGCCCGCGCCGAGGTTCCGCAGATGCTCCAGGTCAGCCGCCGAGCGCAGGCTGAAGCCGGCAGTCTTTCCCAAAGCCGCTTCGCCGGAAATGCCGGCCCGCCTGGAAATAAGTCCTTCCGGGGCGGAGTAAGAGAGGGAGGCGCCGAGCGAGGCCGCGGGCTTTGGCGGGCCGCCCTGCGCGGCGGCCGCCGCGGGCAGCAAGAGACACAGGGCCAGAGGGAGGTTCACCATACAGGTCCCTGCGTATTTCCCCATTCCAGAGGCTCGCGGTTTTTAGCGTCGAGGCCTATCAGGTATAAACTGTAAAAAATAATCGCGGAGCCGCCGAGGAAAATAACCCTGGCCACCCCGGCGGCATGCTCAATGAGCCCTGCCGCGGTCAAAAGGTAATTCCAGTCATGCTCGCCGCCGCCTACCAGCGGCAGGGCCTGGGTGACGGCGTCCCCGGCGTAGATGCTGATGCCGAGCAGGTTCTGGCCCAGCCAGAACAGGCAGAGCTGCCAGCCCAAATTAGCTCCGCGCCGCCGCAGGTGCACAAGGCAGACCGCCGGGATCAGCAGCTGGAAGACGGTCCCGCCCAGGAACATTATAAAGCGCCCGAAGAAGCCGAGAAAAACGTGGCCGGCCTCGTGGAAAGGCAGGTTGACGTAATCCAGCGGCGAGAAATAATTTTCCTTCCCGAGCCACCGGGTATAAAATAAAAAGAGGCCCGCTATCAGGGCCGCCCTGAGCCACAGCCGGACGGCCGGGCGCCCGCCCGCCGCCTCCGGGGCCGCCGCCGCGGCGGGGGAAGCGGCGGCGAGGATCTTTTTTACCTTTACGGCGGCGCGCACTTCCGCCGGGATGTGCATCAGCTTATAGCACGCGCCGCAGAACTCGTCTTCCAGCGAGTTAGCCGCGCCGCAGTAAGGGCAGGCGGTCTTCTCCGGTATTTCCGGATCGTTTTTCATAGGCCTGAAAATTATATTAATTATAAAGCGGGACTTTTCCGCTCCCTCCCGGCCACCGGCTGAAGCAAAACAAAAATATCGCTATTTTCCGTATTATTTAATATATTATTTAAAAGAGCGGCCATAGTTCCGCGTATTTCCGGGCGATTTGCAACTTCGGGCGCGGGATACCCGCGCTGACCGGCCCGGCGTACCCCCAGACCCAACCAGCCATGGACTTTCTCTCTCCCAGCGTAGAATAAATAAATGCGCATACTGCTGGTAAACCCCTCGCAGCACGAGCTTTACGGCGGCCTTAAGGCCCCCGACCATCCGCCTATGGGCCTGGCATATATAGGCGCGGTGCTGGGGGTTGCCGGGCATGAGGTCGAGATAGTCGACATGGACGCGGATGGAATGACGAAGGAGTCTTTCCTGGAGCTCCTGAAGGCGCGGAACTTCAAGATAGTCGGCGTGACCACCTTGACGCCGTCTTTCAGCAAAGCCGTAGAGATAACCAAACTGGTAAAAGAAACTACCGGCGCCCTGACGGTGCTTGGCGGCATCCACCCGACCATAATGCCGGACTCCTCGCTGGCGCCGGAAACCGTAGACTTCATCGTGAAGGGGGAGGGGGAGATCACGATGCGGGAGCTGGCCGCTTGCGTGGAAAGCGGCGGGGATCTCGCCCAAGTGGACGGCATCGGCTACAAGCTTTCCGGCAAGATCGTCATGAACAGGGCCAGGGCGCTCATACAGGACCTGGACAGCCTGCCTTTCCCGGCGCTGCACCTCTTTAAAACGCGCAGCTACACCTATCCCGACGCGCTTTATTCCCCGACCCTGCCCGTCATAACCAGCAGGGGCTGCCCGGGCAACTGCACTTACTGCAATACCAAGGATATCTTCACCAAGCGGTTCCGGGCCAGGAGCGCGAAGAACGTCGTGGCGGAGTTCCGGCACCTGGTGGCGGATTACGGCGTCAAGGAAATACATATCTGGGACGATAATTTCACCACCCTCAAGCCCCGGGTCCTCGAGATCAGGGACGAGGTGAAAAAGTGCGGGCTTGACGTGAAGTTCGCTTTCCCCAACGGGCTCAGGATAGATTTCATCGACGAGGATGTCCTTAACGCCCTTAAGGACATGGGGACGTACAGCATAGCCGTCGGGATAGAATCGGGCAGCCAGAGAATACTCGACGTCATAAAAAAGGGGATAAGCCTGGAAAAGATCAGGGAAAGGTTTTCCCTGATCAAGAAGGTCGGGCTGGAATCCTGGGGTTTCTTCATGATAGGCCTCCCCGAGGAGACACCCGAAACCATCCTGGAGACGATAAAATTCGCCATCGAACTCGACCCGGACATAGCTAAATTCCATATCCTCAAGCCTTTCCCCGGGACCGAAGTTTTCGCGCAGCTTTCCAGCAAGGGGCTTATCACCAGCACCGACTACAAAGATTACGGTATCCATACCAAGCCCGCCCACCGCCTGGAAGCCCTTTCGGGCGATGACCTGGTGAGATGGCAGAACAAGGCCTACAGGATGTTCTACCTCCGCCCCGGGAAGATCCTTTCCCAGGTCCTGAGGCTCAGCACCTGGAACAGGATAAAACTGAACACCGTGACCGGGTTCACCCTGCTCAGGAAGGTGCTGGGCGGATGAGGATGAAAACGCGAGCTTTGCCGGCCGCTTCGGCGCAGGCGGGGTATAAAAGGGGAGCGATCCCGTGAAATTATCCATTGTGATGCCGGCCCACAACGAGGAGCAGGCGGTCGAGCCTACGATCCGCGCCCTCTACGAGCGCCTGAGCGCGGAGCGCATCGACCACGAGATCCTGGTCGTGAACGATAACTCCAGCGACGGCACGGAAGCCGTCCTGGGTCGCCTCCGGGGCGAGGTCAAGACGCTCCGGGTCGTGAACAATACCCCGCCGCACGGCTTCGGGTTCGCGGTGCGGCTGGGCCTGAAGCAGTTCACGGGGGACGCCGTGGTGATAATGATGGCGGACGGGTCGGATACCCCGGAGGACGTGGTCCGTTTTTTCCGGGTGCTTACGGAAAAGAACGTCGACTGCGTCTTCGGGACCCGCTTTTCGAAAGGAGGGAGGGTGGTCGACTACCCGCCCCATAAATACGTCCTGAACCGGCTGGCCAACAGGTTCCTCCAGGCGCTTTTTTTCCTGCCTTATGACGACGTCACGAACGCTTTCAAGCTCTACCGCCGCCAGGTGATAGAGGGGCTGAACCCGCTCATCAGCTATCACTTCAACCTGACGGTGGAGCTGCCGCTGAAAGCCATCGTCCGCGGGTACACCTACGCCGTGGTCCCCAATGTCTGGATCAACAGGAAGTCCGGCGTCTCCAAGCTGCGGATCCAGGAGATGGGCTCCCGCTATCTCTTCATCACTCTTTACTGCCTCCTGGAAAAATGGCTTTCCAAGGGAGATTATCACCGGCGCGAGGGAGCGGGGCACTTATGAGAACAATATTACTGACCGGGGGCGCCGGCTTTGTCGGGTCCAACCTGGCGATACGGCTGAAAAGCGAGCTGGCCGGCCAGGCCCGCGTCGTCGCGCTGGATAACCTGAAGAGGCGCGGCTCCGAATTGAACGTCCCGCGCCTGCTCAAAGCGGGCGTGGAATACGTGCACGGGGACGTCCGCCAGCTCGCGGACCTTGAGGCCGTGGGAGAGGTCGGCGTCATCATCGACTGTTCAGCGGAGCCTTCCGTGCTCGCCGGGTTTTCCGGGTCGCCTCGCTACGTGGTCGACACCAACCTGAACGGGACTACGAACTGCCTGGAGCTCGCCCGGAGGTATCACGCCGATTTTATCTTCCTGTCCACCAGCCGCGTCTACCCCACGGCGGCCATCAACGGCCTTAATTTCCGCGAGACAGGCTCGCGGTTCGAGTGGACGGACGACCAGAAGCTCCCGGGCGCGTCTAGCCGCGGCTTGACGGAGGAGTTCACGCTCGAAGGCAACCGGTCCCTTTACGGGGCGACCAAGTTCTGCTCCGAGCTGCTGGTCCGCGAATACCTGGAGATGTACGGGCTGCGCGGCGTTATCAACCGCTGCGGCGTGATCTCCGGCCCCTGGCAGATGGGGAAAGCGGACCAGGGCGTAGTGGTCCTCTGGCTGGCGAGCCACCTTTACGGCCGGCCGCTTAACTATATCGGCTTCGGGGGAACCGGAAAGCAGGTGCGCGACGCGCTGCACGTGGACGACCTCTATGAGCTGGTCCGGCTGCAGCTGAACGACCCGGGCCTTCATTCCGGGCAGGTCTATAACGTCGGCGGCGGCCCGCAGAACAGCTTTTCGCTCCTCGAGCTGACGGAGGCCTGCGCCCGCGTCACGGGCAAGCGCGTGCCGGTGGGAACGGTGCCGGAAAACCGGCCGGCCGATATCCGGTGTTACTTGACGGATAATTCCAAGATCTTCCGCGCCGCGGGCTGGGCGCCGAAAAAAAGCGGCGAGCAGCTTCTCGAGGAGACCGCCCGGTGGATCCGGGACAACCAGGAAGCGCTCCGCCCGATACTGGGCTCGTGAGACAGGGCCCGGCCCCCGGCCGTTCTGCCCCTGCCGCCTTTAATAAATGATAAGTCCCTCTCTGCTTAAGAAACGCACGCTCTACCTGCTGGCCGCGGCCGGGTTGGTTATCCGGCTCGCGGGCGGCTTCGCCAAGGGAAGCCAGGATATGGATTTCTGGAAAGCGTATGCCGTTTTCTGCGTGCAGCACGACGTTAAAGACATCTATGGTTCCGCGGATGAAGTCTTTGTCCGTTTATGGCGCTCAGGCAAGACCGCTAAAGAGATACAAGCGGCGACGCAAACCGTGATCCCTTACCAGTCCCCTGTTTCCGGGACCGTCCGCATTTATACTTTTCCGCAGCCTCCGGGTTATATTTACTCTATTTACCTGAGCGCGCTCGCGATGTCCTGGCTCGATCCTTCCTTTAAAAACGACCGGCTTTTTAATTTTGTGCTCAACCTGGAGCCACTGCTGTCTTCTTTGGCGATCGCGCTGTTCCTCTTCTGGTTCGTCGGGAAATTGACGGACCCGGGAACGGGCGCCGCGGCCGGGCTGGTGTACTGGCTTAACCCTGTAGTCTTCCTGAACGCTCCGATACAGGGCTTTAGGGACCCTCTCTGCGCCCTGTTTATCCTGCTGGCGGTGTGCGCCCTCCACCAGAAAAAACTTACGATCGCGTACGTGTGCGCGGTTGCCTGCTTCATGACCAAGCCTCAGGGGGTAGTGGTCGCGCCCCTGATCCTGTGCGTGGGGCTCGCGGAGCATAACTGGCGCAGGAACGCGGCGGCGTTCCTTGCGGCTTGCGCGGCGGGCGTCGCGCTGTGTCTTCCTTTTATCCTGCAGGGCCGGTTCCTAAGCCTGCTTCAGGGCGTAGCCACGACCATGGGAACCTCGAACGACCTGTCGCGGCAGGCCATGAATATCTGGTGGCCGGTGCAGTATGTTCTTAACGCGGCCGAGCTGGTCCGGAGCGGCGTCCCGGCCTGGGCGGCCTGGCTCGGGCGGGACTGGCGGGTTTTTACGCCCTATCCTATCGCCCGCATCACGGAAGCCACGGGCGTCAACCTGCGCCTGGTCGCTACCGGGCTGTTCGCTTTATTTACCGCGGCCAATATTTACTGGTGCCTGCGCGCGATCCGAGCCGACCGGAACAGGTTGTTCCTTTTCGCGGCCCTCCAGGCGTACGGCTATTTCATGCTGGCCGGGAGCGTGCACAATAACCACTACTTTATCCTGGTCCCCCTGCTGACCGCGGCCTGCGCGTTCAAGGTCATACCGGAAAAATATTATGCGGCCGTCTGCCTTGTTTTTTTCCTGCAGGACGGCCTCTTTTACGGCCTGGGCCGGGATTCTTTCTTCGGTCTGAGGCGGGATAACAATTACCTGACGCTTATCCTGAGCCACCTGTACCTGTCCTGGACCACGCTCCTCCTGGCGTTCGCGAACCTGGCCCTTTTCGCCGGGCTGTGCCGCCGCGCTTTTTCCCGCGGCCCGGCCGCTTCACGGTGAAGGGGCAATATCAATAAAAAGGCCGGGCCCTGGGGCCCGGCCTTTTTGCGGCTGTCGAGGCTTATCTGTAATACCCGTTGGGGTTATAGATGAAGTAGAAGTCGAACGGGGTCAGGCGGGGCAGGGAAACGAAGCGCTCGCCCTTCTCGTCAGTCTTTTCTTCCAGCCCCGCGTTGAACGAGAAGCGGCCCATCGGGCGGCCGGCGTCCTTCTCGTCGGGGTTCTTGACGAAGCCGGTC
This sequence comes from Elusimicrobiales bacterium, assembly GCA_028713125.1. Classification (GTDB taxonomy): domain Bacteria; phylum Elusimicrobiota; class Elusimicrobia; order Elusimicrobiales; family UBA9959; genus UBA9959. Next base: position 341,388 of record JAQTOU010000003.1, read on the forward strand.
TCGTCTATCTCGTCCACGGTGCTGGTGGCCCATTTATACTCCACCGCCTTGTCGCCGAATTCTTCCCAGTCGCCGTCGGAGTTCTTCTCGTACATCTTTTTGCGGAACTCGTCGGGCGAGATGCCCATCTTCTTGCTGACGGGGACGTGCAGGCGCCGCTCCCATTCCCTGCTCATTTCAAGCTGTTCCTTGAGCTGCGTCATATTGCCGCGGAAGCCGGTGGACATCTGGTGGTGCAGGATTATCGAGTTGGGATAGACGTAGGACTTGTCGGCAAGCGTGGTTATTACCGCGGCCATGCTGGCGGCGAAAGACTTGACCACAACGTAGATAGGGGCCTTGCTGGCCTGCATGGCTTTGACTATGCGATAGCCCTCCATCACCGAACCGCCAGGGCAGACGTCGATCACGATGAAGATCGGCTGGGAGGAAATATTGTTGAAGTAGTGGATGCGCTCCGTGATATTGTCCGCCACGCCGGTGTAGATCGGCCCGTTGAGCGCTATGCGCCGGTCGCTTATCACGAGTTTCCCGTTGCTGAACGGGTTGGCGTTGTAGACCGGTTCGGTATTGCTCTCTTTTTTCCACTCCGCTTTCTTCATGCGCAGGTCCAGGTCGCTGTTGATCCTGTTCAGCCGGCTGTCCAGCGCCATCTTCTCTATCTTCAGCTTGCGCTCGACGAGGTCGAGCCGCTTCAGTTCGAGGTCTATGCCGTTCTTCTCTTTGCTGTCGGCCAGCAGGTCGGAGCGCTGTTGCTCCGCGCCTAGGTCGTTTACCGCTTTGAGCTTGGCTATCTGCAGGGCCAGGTCGGCCATCAGTTTCTTGTTCTTTTCTTCCGCCAGTTTGTTTTCAAGGGTAAGCTTCGACAGCTCGTCGCCCTGGGCGGAGGTCAAAGCCCTGGCCTGCTCGGCCGAAAGCTTGTTCTGGGAGGCCAGCTTCTGGTACTCGGTCTCGAGCCTGGCTATTTCGCCCTTCCTTTTTTCATCGGCCAGCTTGTTCTCGGAGGCCGTGCGAGCCAGCTCGGCTTCCAGTTCGGCCGTTTTCGCCTTCTGTTTCTGGATGTCGAGTTCGTATTGGGCCCTGAGCTCCTCTTTATCGGAGTTCACCTGCTGGAGTTTTTTCTTCAGCCGCTGGTCGGCCAGCTGGTTCTCCGCGGTAAGCTTCGCGAGCTCGGTCTGTTCGGGCGAGGGGGCGGGGGCGGCCTGCATGGTTACTTTGGCATTAACCTGCTGCTCCTCCGCGGCTCCCGGCACGGCAAGGGCGCAGCAGAGCAGCGCGGCGGCTAAAATGAGATGTTTAGCGTTCATTATATTAAACCTCCGTATTTTCACGTACCGGTAAATCATAACGGTTGTCAATCCCTCTGTCAATAAAAACCTCCTCCCGCGGGGCGCGCGCTATTTATCAGCGCGTTTAAAAGTAGTTTAATATGGGTACTATGCTTAAAAGACTCGTTGAATCCATCATAGGCTCAAAAAGCGAGCGCTCTCTCAAGACCGTGCAGCCCGTGGTCGACCAGATAAACGCTTTCGAACCTGAAATTTCCAAGCTTTCCGACGCCGAGCTGCGCGCCAAGACCGACGAATTCAAAGGAAGGCTCGCCAAGGGCGAAACCCTCGACGACCTGCTGCCCGAGGCCTTCGCCTGCGTGCGCGAGGCGTCGAAGCGCGTGCTGAAAATGCGCCACTACGACGTGCAGCTCATCGGCGGCATAGTGCTGCACCGCGGCAAGATAGCCGAGATGCGCACCGGCGAGGGCAAGACCCTGGTGTCCACCCTGCCCGCCTACCTTAACGCTTTAAGCGGCAAAGGCGTCCATATCGTCACCGTGAACGACTACCTGGCCAAGCGCGACAGCCAGTGGATGGGCCCCGTGCACGAGTTCCTCGGCCTCACCGTCGGCTCGGTGCAGCACGACATGAAGAACGAGGAGCGCCGCGAGATGTACAACCGCGACATCACCTATATCACCAATAACGAGGTCGGCTTCGACTATCTGCGCGACAATATGGTGATGGAGAAGGACGAGCGCGTGATGCGCAACCGCAATTACGCCATCATCGACGAGGTTGACTCCATTCTGGTGGACGAGGCCCGCACCCCGCTCATCATCTCCGGCCCGGCCGAAGAATCCACCGACAAATATTACATCGTGAACCGCGTCATCCCGCTGCTGACCCCCCGCTTCATCACCGAGAAAGAGGAGATAGAGGCTAAGCGCGACGGCGTGGACCTGGGCAAGGGCTTCGACGCCGTGATAGACGAGAAAAGCCACACAGCCACCCTTACCGAAGAGGGCGTGCACAAGGCCGAGAAGATCCTCGGCGTGGGCAATATCTACGACGACGTCAATTCCGAGTGGTCCCACCATATCACGCAGGGCCTGCGCGCCCACCATTTGTTCCGCAAGGACGTGGAATACGTGGTGAAAGAGGGCGAGATCATGATCGTGGACGAGTTCACCGGCCGCCTGATGCCGGGCCGCCGCTGGTCCGACGGCCTGCACCAGGCCATAGAGGCCAAGGAGAACCTCCGGATCAAAGAGGAAAACCAGACGCTGGCCACCATCACCTTCCAGAATTACTTCAAGCTCTACAATAAGCTGTCCGGCATGACCGGCACGGCGATGACCGAGGCCGACGAATTCTGGGAGATCTACCACCTGGAAGTGGTGGAGATCCCGCCGAACCGTCCCCTGGTCCGCAAGGACTCCCCGGACCGCATCTACCGCACCGAGCGCGAAAAGAACAACGCGATAGTGATGGAGATAGAGGAGCGCTGGCGCAAGGGCCAGCCGATGCTGGTGGGAACACGGTCCATAGAAAAATCCGAGAAGTTCGCCACGATGCTGCGCACCAAGGGTATCCCGCACCAGGTCCTGAACGCGAAGTACCACGAGATGGAGGCGCAGATCATCGCGCAGGCGGGCCGCAAGGGCCAGGTGACGATCGCCACCAATATGGCCGGCCGCGGCACCGACATCGTGCTGGGCGGCAACCCGCCGCTGCCGGAAGAGCACGACTATGTAAGCAGCACCGGCGGCCTGTGCGTGATGGGCACCGAGCGCCACGAGAGCCGCCGCATCGACAACCAGCTGCGCGGCCGCTGCGCGCGCCAGGGCGACCCCGGTTCTTCCGTTTTCTACGTTTCCCTCGAGGACGAGCTGATGCGCCTGTTCGGCTCCGAGCGCATCTCCATGATCATGGAGAAGCTCGGGATGGAGGAGGGCGAGGTCATCGAGTCCGCGCTGGTCAGCCGCCAGATCGAGGGCGCCCAGAAGCGCGTGGAGGGCATGAACTTCGACGCCCGCAAGCAGCTGCTTGACTACGACAATGTGATGAATAAGCAGCGCCTTGCCGTCTACGAGCTGCGCAACGCGGTGCTGGACGGCCAGGGAGTTCCCGAGCGGGTGAAGAGCATGATCCACGAGGCGGTGGAAGAGCAGCTTGACCTTAACGCTCCGCAGGACCAGGCTTCGCAGCTGTGGAACATGGAGGCGCTCAATATTTTCCTGAAGAAGACGGCCGGCTTCGACCTGGCTTATACGGCGGACGAAGTGCACGGGCTTACGCGGCCCGCTCTTTACGACGAGGTGATGAAGCGGGTGGACGCGGCCTACGCGGCGCGCTTCGAGGCTTTCGCGGAGCGGAACGTGGATTTCGCGGAGCTGCAGCGGGTGCTCCTGCTGCAGATCATGGACCATATCTGGAAGAACCACCTGTTCGAGCTGGACCATCTGAAGAAGGGCGTGGGCTTGCGCGCCTACGGGCAGAAGGACCCGCTGATCGAGTATCAGAAGGAGTCCTATTCTTTGTTCGAATCCATGCTGGCCCGGGTGCGCGACCAGATGGTGGAATATGTTTTCCGCATCCAGCTGCCGCCGCGCCCGGTGGCGCGCCCGGCGGTGACCGAGGTTTCTTCCGAGGAAGCCAAGCCCAGGCCGCAGGCCCAGGCCCCGGTGCCGAAGCCGGCGAATAAATTCATAGATTCCAAGACGGGGCGCAATGATCCCTGCCCTTGCGGATCTGGAAAAAAATACAAGAAGTGCCACGGGGTTAACGGATAGGCTGCCGAGGGGGCCGGAACGCAAAACACGTTCGGCCACACCGTGGCCTCACTCGGTATTCGCCCGCCGGGCTATGCAACCGGCGGGCTCAACGACGGTTTTGCTAACCCGGCCCCCTCGTCAGCCCGCTAATTGCTTAAGGGCTTCCGGAAAAACTACAGGATGTTGAAAAAAATTCCTCCCGCGCTTTTCCCTGTATTGACGGCGCTGCTGCTTATTCTCAGCTATCCCAAGTTTAACCAGGGGTGGCTGGCTTGGTTCGCGCTGGCGCCGCTTTCTTTTTACATACTCAAGTCTAAAACGTATAAAGCGGCGGCGGCCGGGGGGGCTGCCTGCGGCTTCCTGTTTTATTCCGGGATCCTTTACTGGATCTATCCTACTATGCGGGCGGGCGGGGTAAGTCCGGCGGTTTCGGCGCTTGGGCTGGTCTTGCTTAGTCTTGTTCTTTCGGCCGAGTTCGCGCTGGTCGCGCTCTATGGCTTCCGGATAAAAAGGATAGGGGTGAAGCGGTGGCCTTATCTTTTCGCGCTGGGCTGGCTGCTTCTGGAGTACGGGAAGGTCTATTTAAATCTGAAGGCTGTCTGGTTCCCCTGGTTCATGCTGGGGTATACGCAATGGGACTATGCGCCGCTGATACAGATCGCTTCTGTTACGGGTGTTTATGGTTTAAGCGCGGCTTTGTGTTTGTCAGGGGCGCTTCTTGGTTCCTTGTTCGCGCTGGAGGCTTCGGTACTTAAAAAACTTCTACGCTTCAGCCCGGCTGCGCTGATTTTCGCGGGAATACTTCTCTTCGGGCGGCAGGAACTTGACCGGTCCGGGGATCTTCTTCCGGAGACGACGATAAAGGCCGCTCTGCTTCAGCCTTCCGTGGACCTTTACGCGAAGTGGGACGCCTCCCAGGCCGTGGACGTTAAAGCTAATATCGAGGGGCTGCTGGGGGAAGTTAAAGACGCGGATTTGGTGGTCTGGCCGGAGAACGCTCTGCCCTGCTGGCTGAACGGGCCGGGCTGTTACAATTGGCTTAAAGCGGCGGTTTCATCGGGTACCGCTCCCGGGAATCTTGTCGGATCGGTTTCGAGGGACGGCGGCCAGTATGTCTCGGCTTTCCTGCTGGACGGGAAAGGCGCTATTACGGCTTCCTATAATAAGCGGCAGCTCGTGCCTTTCGGTGAATATGTGCCGTTCCGGGATCTTCTCGGCAGATATATAAAGCCGGTGGCAGCGCTGGGGGAATTCCTTCCCGGCGACCCGGAGCAGAAGCTGTTCGAGTTTAATGGGGCGAAGCTTGGAACCGCTATCTGCTACGAGTCTATCTTCCCGTACCTTTTCGCCGGGGATACCCGCGCCGGGGCCGGGCTTCTCGTCAATATAACCAATGACGGCTGGTACCTGGACACGGCCGCGCCCTACCAGCATTTTATAGCCAATATTTTCAGGGCGGTGGAGAGCCGGCGCACGGTCCTGCGGGCGGCTAATAACGGGATCTCGGCTATGATAGACCCCTGGGGCAGGGTGCAGGCGAAAACCCGGCTGAATGAGCGGACTGTCCTCTATGTTTCCGCTCCCGTTTACTCCGCGCAGGCCCTCTTCCCGCTTTACGGCTACTGGGCGGCTGTGGCGGCTCTGCTTATAGTATCGGCTTTCCTGATCGCGGTTATCTTTCTTTGATGAAAATAGTTTTTTCCAAATATTATACGGCGGTAAGCCCCGGGCACGTTTTCAGGGCGGACAAGTTCGAGGCCGCGCTGAAGCTTCTTTTGAAAGAGGGCGTGGTACTGAAAAAGGACGTGCTCGCGCCGGAGGAGCCTTCGAAAGCGGACCTGCTCCTGGCCCATAGCCCCGGCTGGGTTAATAAAAATCTGAACTTCAAATTCACCGCGGAAGACGGCGCGAAAGCGGAGCTGAAGATCACCCGCGGCGTGGCGCGCGCGCATTTGATGAACGTAGGCGGAACGATACTCGCGGCCCGGCTGGCCCTGGAAAACGGGATAGGCGTGAATTGCGGCGGCGGCTCCCACCACGCCTTTCATGACCACGGGGAAGGGTTCTGCCTTTTGAACGATATAGCGGTGGCCGTGAAAAAACTCCTGAAGGAGCGGCGGATAAAGCGCGCGATGGTGATAGACCTGGACGCGCACCAGGGCAACGGGACCGCCGCCATCTTCAGCGGAGATAAAAGAGTTTTTACCTTCTCCATGCACGGCGCCGGGACCTACCCGGAGAAAAAAGAAAAGAGCTCTTTGGATATCGGTCTGCGTCCCGGAACCGGGGACGCGGCGTATCTTTCTGCCCTCGGGCGGGAGCTGCCCCGGGCGCTGGATAAATTCGGGCCGGATCTTGCCGTCTATGTGGCGGGCGCGGACGTCTACAGGAACGACCTTTTGGGCGGGCTGGGGCTTACCGTGGAAGGGATAAAAAAGCGCGACGCTTTTGTCTTCGGTGAGTGCCGCGCGCGCGGAGTTCCGGCGGCGCTGGTACTCAGCGGCGGCTACGCGAAAAAATTTTCAGATACGGTCCGCATCCACGCGAACACGATAAAGACCGGGGCCCGCTTCGCCTGAGGCCGGAAGCTCGGGGCGCGGCTCAGCCGCCCTTTTTGTTTTCGGGCGTTTTTTCTTCATAATATTTGCCGTAAAGCTTTACGCCGCAATCGGGGCAGACGCCGTGCGAGAACTTGGCGTCGCTGTGCGCGGTCACGTAATGCTCCACGGTCTCCCATTCGCCCTTGTCGTTGCGGATCTTCTTGCAGGAGGCGCAGATCGGGATGAGCCCGCTCAGGTACTTTACCTGGGCCAGGGTCTCCTTCAGCTCGGCCAGCAGGGCTTCGCGCTTAGCCTGCTCCTGCTTGCGCTCGGAAATGTCGCGGACGGTGGCCTGCAGGAACACCTTGTCCCCCAGGTTCATGCGGGTAAGGAGCACGTCGGCGGGGAAATCCTCGCCGGTGATCCGCCTGTGCGTCCATTCGAAAAGGTTGGCCCCGCGGGCCAACGCCGCCGCTATCATCTCCCTGGCTTTTTCGGAAGAAAGCCTGCCGTCCGGCTGCCGCTCGGGGGACAGGTCCTGCGGCCCTTTCGAGATAAACTCGGTCTCGCTCCCGGCCCTGAACATGGCCAGCGTTGCGGTGTTCCCGGAAGTGAAGGCCCAGGAAGGCGGGGCCAGGGTCATAAGCGCGTCCTGGGAGGTTTCGAATAAATTCCGGTATTTATCCTCGCTTTCGCTCAGGTCTTTTTCAGACCGCTTGAGATGTTTATAGGCGAGCAGGATGCCTAAAAGACCGGAGAGCCAGAGCAGGGCATGCCCTATTATCCAGTGCCGGCGCAATCCGCCCCCGATGGCGTTAAGGTCGCCAAGCGGAACTTCTACGCTGATGGCGCCGCGGACGCCACCAGGGCTTTCCTCTGCTGTGTGGCAGGAAAGGCAGGTCGCGTCCAGGCGGAAGGCGCGGATAAAGCGCACGCGGGAGCCGGTATGCAGGGATAAGGTTTCCTCCCGGCCGCTTTCGAAGCCTGCCAGGGCCGATCTTTCCCACTCGTCCGGAGCGTTGGATGGATCTTTGGGCTTGCTTGATACGAGGCGGCCGTAGGGCAGCCCCTGTTTAGCCCTGGCCTCGGAAAGCTGGCGCATCGCGTAAGCGTGACTTATGAGAGAAAGACTCTGCCCGGACCTGGTTTTAATCTCCTGCGCCCGCGCGCCCAGGAAGGTGTCCGAAGGAGTGCTGCCGGCATTTGGCACGTAAATGCCGCCGTGGCCTATTATCCAGTTGCGGAAAGAGAGATCCATGCCCGCCGTGGTTTGCGCTTCTTCCTCCGCCTGCTTCATTATATTCTTTTGCTGCTCGCGGAGGCCTAATGTCAGAGACATGGCGATAAGGACGGTCCAGAGAGAGACGGAGATGCCGGCGAGTTTGCCGATCTCTCTTGCGGGCGCGTTGGCAGGGGAAGGGGTGAGCATGCCCTAATTCTATAAGTGTGACCGGCTATTGTCAAGGCGGCCTGAAAATAAAAAACAGCCGGCTCCCGGCCGGCTGTTCCTTTTTGCGCGCCGCGCCTTCAGCGGGCGAGCTTGAACTTGAAGTTGTGGGAGCCGTTCACCGGGTCGGTAAGCCAGTTCCCGTTCACGGACACGGCGATTTCCTGCCTGAAAGTGTGGGTCCAGGCATGGTGGCCTTCGTAGATGCTCACTTCCGGCCCCTGGGCCTGGAAAGCGGTCCCGTTATAGGGCAGGTTCAGCTCCTTCGTTTCTTTAAGCGAGTCGGCCGAGCTGGCTGTGGCCTCGTAGTAGGTCATCAGCGCCACGCGCACTTTTTCGCTGCCGGTGAATTTCCGGCCGCCTACGGTTATCCAGAGGGGGTTCGCCATCATGGTCCCGCCCAGGTCCATGGGGGCGTAGTCTATTTTTATTTTGGTCCCGTCGGCAGCCTGCAGGGTCAGGTTCTTCCAGGCCAGGTCGGCTCGGTTCGTCTTGAAAGCCGGGGCAGGAAGGGGGCGGATTATATAGGAGGCGCACTGGGCGGCCGGCTCACCGGTGCTGAAGTCAGGCTTGATAGCCGGCTCTATAAGGATAGCGCCGCTCTGGCATTTGAAGTAGCACTTGTTATTCTTGAACCCGGTCATCACGCAGGTATCCAGCGTCGTCTGGACGGGCGGGGGGAAGGGATGCTGGTTATTTATCTGGTTGAGTATGGTCCCCGCGTCTATGGGCGGGAGCTGGGGGGCCCGGTCGGGGGCGTCCGCGGCCAGCAGCGGCGCGGCCATAGCAAGCAGGATAAGGAGGGGCGTAGCTTTTTTCATGAGAACCTCCAAGACAAGTTACTTGTAGTCTAGAAAAAATACGCGCCCGGCTTTAGAGGCAAAGGGCCCCTGGAACAGGATTAATCGGCCCATCCGCGAGGGCCTACTTGGCCCGTCCATTAGACTAATGTCATAGGCCCTTTAGTCGAAGCCCCGTAATAAATAAAAAAAAGGAATTTAATATTTTCGCTGAAAATATACATTTCTCCTATGAAGCCTTGACAAGTCCATGGGCCTTAAGGCCCAAAAAGCAATAGGCCTAAAGACTTTTACTTGACTAGGCCCTTTGGTCTTGATTATAATCAAGATAGAGATTAAACTCTAAGTGTAGCGCACACTACACAAGACCAAACCGCAGTACGGGAGGAAGTAATGTTCAGGAAAGCAACCGCAGCGTTAGCGATAATCGCCGCAGTCTCCGCCCAGGTGTCAGCAGGCATCAACTTCGACACCAACAATAACTCGACCCTGCAGGACCAGATAGCCAGCCTCGAACTGAGCGTCCCCGCTCCGGTCGCGGACAAGGCTTATTCCCCCAAGGTTGACAAAGAATGGACCATAATGGTCTTCGTGAACGGCAAGAACAATCTTGAGCCGTATGCGCTTAAAGACATGAACGAGATGGAGATGATAGGCTCCTCCGACAAGGTCAACGTGGTAACCGAAGTGGGCCGCATCGCCGGCTACGACTCCACTGACGGCGACTGGAAGACCGCCCGCCGCTACCTTGTAAAGAAAGACAATGATATCAAGAAGATTACTTCTCCTGTAGTGCAGGAGATCGCCAAGGTTGACATGGGCGACTGGAACCACCTGGTCGAATTCACCAAGTGGGCCCAGACCAACTACCCCGCCAAGCGCTACATGCTGATAGTCTGGAACCATGGCGCCGGCTGGATCAAGTCCCGCGGCATGAACGACCCCAAGGGCATCTCCTACGATGACCAGACCGGCAACCACATCACCACCCCCCAGTTCGGGATGGCGATGAAGGCTATCGGCAAAATAGACGTGATCGGAACCGACGCCTGCCTCATGCAGATGCCGGAAGTGAACTACGAGATCAAAGACTATGTGGACTATATAGTGGCCTCCGAAGAGACCGAACCCGGCGACGGTTATACCTATAACCTGATGCTCGGACCCCTCGTAGCGAAGCCCACCATGCTCGGCGCCGAACTCGGCAAACTGGCCGTGGACGCTTACTCCGACCATTACGGGACCCAGGATCACACTCAGAGCCTCGTGCTGGCCTCGGCCATGAACGGCTTCATCCCCGTAGTCAATAAATTCGTGGCCGCCGCGATGGCCGCCAACGAGAAAGCCCTGATCAAGACCGCCATGGGCAGCGCGCAGTCCTATGCCTATGCCGAGAACAAAGACCTGGTGCACTTCCTCAGCCTCTACGCCGCTTCCTCCAAGGACGCGAACGTTAAGGCGACGGCGAAAGCCCTGCAGGATTATGTTACCGGAACCCTGGTTCTCCACAACCGCGTGAACAGCAACTACAGCGACTCACACGGCCTGGCGATCTATATGCCCAACTACACTAACTCCTCTTATGCCGAACTGGCCTGGTCCAGGGACGGGCAGTGGGACGAGTTCATCGGTTGGTACACTAAATAAGCTGTCAGACAGCTGAATCGGAGGGCCGGCTTAACAGCCGGCCCTCCTTTTTTTGGGGCATAGGCCCAAGGGCCTATAAAACTAAGGGTCCCCTGTACCTTGTAGCTTATCTCCGGGCAGGCTAAACTATGTATATGAAACGCAACATATGCAAAGTCCTGGAGGAATCCATGTTACGCAAACTCTCACTGTCGGCCGTGGCCGTTTCCATGTTCGCCTCGCTGGCTTCCGCCGAAGTTAACTTCGACGGCGGCAAGAACCTCAATATAAAGGAAGAGATCGCCAATTCCGGCGTCGCTGTTCCCGAACCCACCCAGGACAAGAGCGGAATACTCGACTGGTTCTTCGGCAAGCCGCCCGCGGCGCCTAAAGCCGGGGCCGAGTGGACCATAATGTTCTTCGAGAACGCGAAGAACGACCTTGAGCCCTATTTGCTCAAAGACCTCAACGAGATGGAGATGATCGGCTCCACCGACAAGATCAATTTGGTAGCCCAGGTAGGCCGCATAGACGGCTACGACGATTCCGACGGGGACTGGAAAGGCGTGCGCCGCTACCTTATAACCAAAGATACCGACACCACCACGATGGGCTCCAAAATGCTGCAGGACCTGGGCCAGTCCGACATGGGCGACTATAAAACCCTGGCCGAGTTCGGCAAATGGGCCAAGGCGACCTACCCCGCCAAGAAATACATGCTGGTTATCTCCAATCACGGCGCCGGCTGGACCAAGAGCCTCACCCGCCCCATAACCAAGGGCATCTCTTACGACGAGCAGTCCGGCAACCACATCAATACCGTGCAGCTGGGCCTGGCCATGAAAGATATCGGCAAACTGGACGTGCTGGGCACCGACGCCTGCCTGATGCAGATGGCCGAAGTGGACTATGAGATCAAAGATTACGTCACCTATATAGTCGGTTCGGAAGAGACCGAGCCCGGCGACGGCTATACCTACAACGACATGCTCGGCCCCCTTGCCAAGAAACCCGCGATGAGCGGCGCCGAACTCGCCAAGCTGACCGTGGACGCTTACAGCGACCACTACGCGGCGCAGAAGACCGGCTCCACCCAGAGCTACGTGCTGTCCGCTTCCGTGCCCAGGCTGCTGACCCTGACCAACGCCTTCACCGCCGCTATGACGGCTTCCGGCGACAAAGCGCTCGCCAGGAAAGCCCGCGACGGCGCGGTCAAGTTCGCGATGGACGAGAACAAGGACCTCTACGACTTCCTCCGCCTGGTTATCGCCGAGACCAAGAGCGCGGACGTGAAGACCGCCGGCCAGACCCTGATGACCTTCATCACCGGCGAGCTTGTGGCGCATAACCGCACCAATGACTCCGCCGGCGGCTACTGGAGCGGCCCGGTGGCTTACTCTCCCGCCAAGGGCATAGCGGCCTACTTCCCTAACGGCGCTCTCGGCGACGGCTACGCCGACCTGCAGTGGGCGAAAGCCTCGCAGTGGGACGAGTTCGTGACCTGGATGAACCAGCCTTAATAAGCGGATAAATAAAGAAAGAGCCGGCCTAACAGCCGGCTCTTTCTTTTTGGAAAAAGGGGACAGGCTACTTTATCCCGGATAAAGTAGCCTGTCCCCTTTTCACTTAAGAACCTCGCCCAGGGCTTCCTGGAGGGCTTCGAAGCTGAACGGTTTGGCAAGCACCGGGCGGCCGGTCGTTGAAAGCTCTTCGCCGCCGCTGGAACCGGAGATGAAGATCCAGCGTTTTTCGAGTTCCGGCTTCAGGTTTTTCGCCCACTTGAACAGGTCCAGGCCGTTCTGGCCGGGCAGCCTGTAGTCGCACACTACCGCGTCGTAGTTCCCGGACGCGATCTTTTTTCTCGCGGTCTCGGAATCGCGCGCCGTATCGGGGGAAAGGTTCAGGGTGCGCAGTATCCTTACTGTGACGTCCATTACGCATTGCTCGTCGTCTATTATCAGTACGCGCTGGCCTTTCAGGGCCGCGGGCTCCGCGCCCGCGGTCTTTTTATCTCCGGGGGCCGGTTCTTCGGCGATAGGCAGCTCAATTGAAAAGCGCGCCCCGCCGCCGGGTATATTTTCCGCCCAGATCCTGCCGCCGTGCCCCGCGATTATACCGAAAGAGATGGATAGCCCCAGCCCCGTGCCCTTGCCGGGCTCCTTGGTGGTAAAGAAAGGCTCGAAGATGTTCCCTAGGCAGTCCGCCGGTATCCCGGGGCCGCTGTCCGCAAGTTCGACGCGGATAAAGCCGCCTATTTTCCTGGTTTTTATCGCCAGCAGTTTCTTCGCGGTTTGCTGCCCCATCGCGTCCTGGGCATTGCCGATCAGGTTCATCAGCACCTGCTGGAGCTGGTGAAAATCCGCCATCGTCTTAGGGAGGTCCGGCTCCAGCTCTTTGGTAACGGTAATATTGTGCAGGTCGAGCTGGTGCTGCTGCAGGCGCAGGGAATCCTCCAGCAGGCCGTTCAGGCCTATAAAGGTCTTTTCCGGCTTGTGCTTCCTGGCAAAAGTGGTGAGGTTGCGCACTATTTTCTGGCAGCGCTCCGCCTCGCGGAAGATAGTGTCTATATCCTCCCGGTGGCGGGAATTCTCCTGTATGGCCTCGTCGCGCAGCAGAAGCTGGCAGAAGCCCATGATCCCGGTGAGCGGGTTGTTCAGCTCGTGGGCCACTCCGGAAATAGTCTTCCCCAGCGAATTAAGCTTATCCGCCTGGAACAGCTGCATCTCCAGGGCTTTTTGCTTTTCGGCCGCATCTTTGGCCTCGGTTATATCCCTGGAAACGATTATCACCTTTTCCACTTTGCCGTCCGGGGCTTTGACCGCTATCCCCTGCGACTGTATATGCCTGACGCTGCCGTCTTTCAGGAGAAGGCGGTACTGCGTGCTCTGGCCTATGCCCGAGCGCACCGTTTCGAAGAAAATACCCTTGATCCTTTCTTTGTCCTCGGGGTGTATGTCGATGAAGGAATCAGTCCCGGTCATTTTCTCCGGGTCGCCCAGGAAGCTGTAGTTCGGCGTGCAGTAAAGCCTGCGGCCGGTGATGTCCACCAGCGCTATCATGTCGGTCAGGTTTTCCGCTATAAGGCGGAAATATTTGTCGGCCTCGCCCTGCCCGCCATTCCCGCTTTTTGCTTCATTTGACATAAGATATCCGCCCCGTTTTAGCCTGGTTCAGAGCCTTTTCCGATCTTTAAAATCAGGGAATATATTACAAAATTTACGACTTGGGGAAGCTCGTGTTTTGCGGGGTTAGTTTATAGCTATTAATTGTATAATAAGTTTTGATATTTGGGTCCGCTGGCGGCGGGCTAAGCGGGGGGGAAATGGCAAATAAGGGCGATATACTTGTAGTAGACGATAGCGCTGCTTCATTGCAGCTGATATCTTCTATGCTTACCGGCGAGGGCTATTCGGTCCGCATCGTGGAAAGCGGGGAGCTGGCCCTTTCCGCGGCGGAGGGGCAGCCGCCTGAGCTGATCCTGCTGGACGTGCGCATGCCGGGACTGGACGGCTTCGAGGTTTTCAACCGCCTTAAAGCCAAGCCGAAAACCAGCGAAACTCCGGTAATTTTTCTGACGGGCGCCACGGACCCGGATGAATGTGTCGCCGGCCTTAAATTGGGGGCCGTGGACTTTATCGCAAAATCCTTCGACCGCGAAAGCCTGCTGGCCAAGGTCCGCACCCATATAGAGCTCTACCGCCTGAGAAAAAAACTGGAACAGCAGACGGTCAAGTACAAGACGCTGTTCGAAAACTCCAACGACGCGATCTTTGTGCACGGCATGGTCAATAGCGGCGAGGCGGGGAAGTTTATCGAGGTTAATGATATAGCCTGCTCCCGTCTCGGCTATAGCCGGGAAGAATTGCTGAAGCTGACCCCGCCGGGTATCGACGCGCCGGGCATGGAGGAGAAGCACCGGGCGGCGCTGGAGGAACTGGCGCGCACCGGGCACGCGGTCTTTGAAATCGAGCATGCCGGAAAAGACGGCCGAAACATGCCCGTGGAAATTTCCAGCCGGGTGTTCGATTACGGCGGCCTGCCCCATGTCCTGTCCATAGCGCGGGATATCGCCGAGCGCAAGCGCGCGGAAGCCGCGCTGCTGGCCAGGGAAAAACTGGCCTGCGAAACGAATATCGCTTTTTCCGAACTGCTGGTAAACACGGAGCTTAAAACAGGAAATATCGGGACGTCAAAATCCCTGCTCACGGAGACGGCCGCGCGCCTGGCCGGGGTCGCCCGCGCCAGCATCTGGGAATATTCCGCCGACGGCAGGGAGCTGCGCTGCCTAGATCTCTATGAATCCGGGCCACAAAAACATTCGGAGGGCCTGGTCTTAAGCTGCGTGGACTATCCGCGCTATTTTAAAAGCCTGCAGGAAAAATCCCATATCGCGGCGGCTGATGCCAGAACCCATCCCGGCACAAGCGAGTTCACGGCCGGTTACCTTGTCCCGCTTGGTATCACTTCGATGCTTGATGGGATAATCCCTGGCAGCGCAGGCCTGGCGGGAGTATTTTGCCTGGAGCATGTCGGTGAGTGCCGGGAATGGCTCCCTGAGGAAGAAAATCTTTTAAGCACGCTCTCCGCACTGACCGCCATGGTTTTCGATGTCGCCAAGCAAAAAAAGGCGGAGGCGGGGCACGAAAGGCTGCTGAAGGCTATAGAGCAGGCAGGGGAGGTGATCGTGATCGCCGACCCTGAAGGCACTATCCAATATGTAAACCCGGCCTTTGAAAAGGTTACCGGCTATACCAGACTGGAGGCTATAGGCAATAACCCGCGCATACTCAAGAGCGGCCAGCAGGACGAGGACTTTTATAAGAACATGTGGGGGAAAGTAACTTCCGGGAAAACCTGGGAAGGCCGCATGGTGAACAAGCGCAAGGACGGGACCTTGTATACTGAAGAGGCGACAATTTCCCCGGTGCGCGACCAGCAGGGCCGGATCGTCAACTATGTGGCGGTAAAGCGCGATATCACGGAGCAGTTGAAGCTGGAGAACCGGCTGAGACAGTCCCAGAAGATGGAGACCGTCGGCCTGCTGGCCGGCGGGGTGGCCCATGATTTCAATAATATCCTGAGCGCTATAATGTGCAATGCGGGCTTCCTCGCCAAAGATATAGCGCCCGGGGACCCAAAACATAAAGATGTAAAAGAAATCATAATAGCCAGCGAGCGCGCGGCCGCGCTTACCCGCCAGCTGCTCGCTTTCAGCCGGCGCCAGATAATGGCGACGCGGGTGGTGGACATAAACGGGCTTGTAGGCGGCATGACCAGGCTGCTTAAACGCGTTATCGGTGAACAGACAAATGTGGCGGTAAAGCTGCATCCATCGCCGTGTACCGCCATCGTAGACCCCGGGCAGATAGAGCAGGTGATAATGAATCTGGCCCTGAACGCGCGCGACGCGATGAATGGCGGCGGAACCATAACCCTTGAAACGGAAATAATCAACCCGCCCGAAGAATTCTTCGATACCCGCCCGGACCTGCCTAAAGGGCCGCTGGTCTGTATGAAAGTGTCCGATACCGGCAGCGGCATGAGCCAGGAAATTAAAGACCACCTTTTCGAGCCCTTCTTTACCACGAAAGAGCAGGGCAAGGGCACCGGCCTGGGGCTTTCCACCGCTTTCGGAATTGTAAAGCAGAGCTGCGGGGATATAGAGGTTAAAAGCGAACAGGGTAAAGGCTCCGTTTTCACCGTATATCTGCCGCTTGTAGAAGCTCAACCCCGGGGCAAGGACAAGGATAAGGATAAGGACGACCGCCCGCTGGGAAAAGGCCATGAGACCGTCCTGTTCGTGGAAGATGAAGAGAGCCTGCGCCGCCTCGGGGAGCGTATTCTGCTCACCAGCGGCTATAAAGTCCTTGTCGCCACGGATGGCCAGGCGGCCCTGAAGTTAATGGAGGAGCGCGGCAAGCCGGTGGACCTGCTAATGTCCGACGTCGTAATGCCCGGGATGAGCGGCCGCGAATTGGGGCTGGAGCTCGCGCGCAGGAAGCTTGTCGACCGGGCGCTCTATATGTCCGGCTATACCGACGAGGCCATAGTCAGGCACGGGGTTCTTGAGCCGGGCATAGCTTTCATCTACAAGCCGTATACGGTGGAGGCGCTGCTGAAGAAACTGCGGGAAGCCCTGGACGGACCCGCCGGGCAGGCGAAAGTTTAATTTACAGTCTTCATGAGCATCATTGAAATATGAACCAACAAATAAAAAAAGAAGATAACGGCCTGCCGGAAAAGAAAAAAATGGAGGCGCTCGGGCGGCTCTCCTGCAAGGTGGCCCACGATTTCAATAATATCCTGGGCGCCATAGAGGGCTACGCCACGCTCGCGATGGGCGCGCTTAAGGCCGATGACCCGGTCAGGGCCGATCTGCAGGAGATACGCATTTCCGTGGCCAAAGCCGCCGCTATCGGGAAACACCTTACCGCTTTCGGCGGCAGGCAGCTGCTGCACAAGGCGCGGTGCGAAGTGAGAGAATTGGTCGCGAATACGCTCAAGAGGGCGGAGCTGGCGCAGGATGAAAAATTTAAGATAGAAGAGCGCCTCGAGGCCGGGCTGCCCGGGCTGATAGCCGACGCCGCGCAGCTGGAGCAGGCGCTCGCCGGCCTGCTGGTCAATGCGCGCGAGGCCATGCCGGGCGGCGGGACCGCCGTGATAAGCTCCTGCGCAAGTAAGCTGGAGGCCGGGGACATCGGCTCGCCGAAACCGGAAGAGGCAGGCTCATTGTTCATAAAAATAACCGTAAGCGACAGCGGCGCGGGAATAAGCGCTGAGGCTCTCGAGCATCTATTCGAGCCGATGTTTTCTACTACCAAAAAAGGCCTTGGGACGGGGTTCGGGCTCGCGCTGGTTTACGGCCTGGCCAGGCAGCATAATGGCTGGGTGGAGGCAAAAAGCGAACCCGGCCGGGGCAGCGAGTTCACGCTGTACCTGCCAGCCTCCGGTATTTAAGAAATATCTAAGCCTGGCCGGAGGTTTATTTCATCCGTTCAGGGTATGATATTCGTGCTGGCGGGGAATCTGCCCTTTATTTATAAACAGTTCGCCGCGGAGAGCTGGCTGCGAAGGCGCGCACCGTGCTGGACGCCCCGGCCGGACAGGCAAAGGCTTAGCGGAATAATATACAATCACAAATATGGCAAAGATACTCATTATAGACGACGACGGCATAGTGCGGGACGCGCTTTCGGTTTTCCTTATGCGCGCCGGGCACGAGGTTCTTACCGCGGCCGACGGGGCCAACGGGGTGCAGGCCTTCAAGAGCGCTTTGCCGGACCTGGTGGTGCTGGACCGCGACCTGCCCGTTCTGTCCGGCTCCGGGGTTTTCGACAAAATACGCGAGGTCTCGAAAAGCGTCCCTATACTGATCCTCAGCGGCTATGACGACCCGGAGGAGGTCGGCGCCTACCTCCGCGGCGGCGCGGCCGCTTTCCTTTCCAAAAGCGACGGCCTTTCCCCCGTGCTGGAGGCGGTGGACCGCCTTCTGGGGGCGCCGCCAGCGGCGGATGCGTCCGCGGCGGCTAAATCCGCGCCGCGGCCTGCGGCCAAAAACGCGCCGGCGGCTCCAGGCGCTGCCGTTATCCTCGTTGCCGACGACGACGACGAGATAAGGAGAGTGCTGAACCGCTACCTGTCTTCGCTGGCCTATGAAGTTCTGGAGGCGAGGGACGGGGCCGAGGCGCTAGAGATAGCGCGCGCCCGCAGGCCTAAAATAGTCCTGCTTGATATAGCCATGCCGAAAAAAGACGGAGTGGAAGTGCTTAAAGAGCTGGCGCCGGAAATGCCGGGGACGGGTTTTATTATGATAACCGGCAACGAGGACGAAGAGCTTGCGCGCGAATGCCTGGGCTTGGGAGCTTTTGACTACGTCTCGAAGCCGATAAACATCGAGTCCCTCGGCAAATCGATAAAGGCCAGGCTGCTGCTCCAGGGAACTTAAGGCGGGGCGGCTCCTGCTATAAAATGGAACCGGCCGGGTTAAACCCGGCCGGTTCCATTTTTGGCCGCTGTCTGTGATTACTTGCCGGCGGCTTCGGGCTTCTTGGCCTCGGCTTTCTTGCCCTCGTGCTTGCCCTCGTGTTTCTGTATGGGCTTCACGGAGGCTTTGCCGTCTTTCACGGTGACTTTCACCTTGGCGCCTACGGTCAGGCCGGCCAGCTTGGCGGCTTCAAGGGTGAACTGCTTCTCGACGCCCTTGGCGTCCTTCACGGTGATCATGCTGGTGGCGGCGTCGATGGCGCTGATGTCGCCGGTGAAGTTTTCAACGACTACTTTCGCGTGCTTGGCGGCGGCGGGCTTCTCGGCCTTGGCCGGGGCGGCCGGGGCCTGCGCGAAGCTCATCCCTGCGAAAGCGGCGAGGGTTACGACTGCGAGTATGTACTTTTTCATTTTAGTTTCCTCCAAAAGATTTTCTGCCTGCACACATAGTCTAGCAACACCCCCATTAAAGGAACCTTAGAACAACATTAAAAGATTCTAATGTTGAGGAGGGGGGAAGATCACGGTGAAGGTGGAGCCTTGGCCGGGGGGGCTTTCGGCTTTTATTTCGGCGCCGTGGGCGTCGGCTATGGATTTGGCTATGGCGAGGCCGAGGCCGAAGCCGGAGGAGCTGCGCGAGGAGTCGGCGCGGTAGAAGCGTTTGAAGATGTGCGGCAGGTCCCCGGCCGGTATGCCGGGGCCGCTGTCGGAGACGCTTACGGCCGGCCGCCCGGCCTCCATGGAGATATTGACCTTTATTTTGCCTCCGGGGCCGCCGTATTTCAGGGCATTGTCGAGCAGGTTTAAAAAAAGCCGGCCGAGCTGGCCCTGGTCCGCCTCGACTTCTATGGAGTCCGCCGCCCGGGACAGCTCGATGGAGGCCCCGGACTTTTCGGCCAGGCCGGAGAGGCTGCCGGCCGCGCCCCCCAGAAGCGTCTTCAGGTTAACGCGGGAGCGCTCGAGGCGAACTTCCCTGTTGTCGAAGCGGGCAAGGGTAAGGAGATCCCCGACGATCTTGGACATCTTCTCGGTCTCTTCCAGGTTGCTCTGAAGCACGGCGGTATATTCGCCTACGGAGCGGGCTTTCTTCAGCGCCACCTCCAGCTCGCCTTTCAGGATGGTCAGCGGCGTCTTCAGCTCGTGTGAAACGTCCTGGATGAAGCGCCGCTCCGAAAGGAAAGAATCCTCGAGGCGCGCCAACATAGCGTTGAAGAGGTCGGCCAGCTCGCGGATCTCGTCGCGGGTCTCCGGCGGCTTTATCCGCAGGCTCAGGTTCTCGGCCGTTATCTGGCGGAGGGTGCGCGCCATGTTCGCCACCGGCCGCAGCGCCACGCGCGCGAAGAACATGCCGAAAGCCCCCGTCAGCAGCACTATCAGCGGAACCATGGCCGCCATCATCACGCGCAATTTTTTAAGCGCGAACTGGGTGTGGTAGGTAGAGCGGTAGGCCTGCACTATATAAACGGCTCCGCCGGTCCCGGAGGCCGGGGTGGCATAGGAGCGGTAGGTGGCTTCCGGTCCTTCTCCCTGGGAGATCTTGATCGTATCGTATACGGCATTGCCTTTCAGGGCGTCCTTCAGCGTGCGGTCCGGCAGTTCCGGCGCTCCGGCAGAGCCGCGCGAGTTCTCCAGCTCGGCCCCGGAGGCGTCGAGGATGCGCAGCTCGACGGCGGCCTGCTTCGGATCCTCGGTGTGCAGGCGCACCAGCTCGGGGGCTATCTTGAAGAAAGCGCCGCCTTTCGCCGCCGAAGCGGAATACCTGCCCACCTCTATGCGCTCGGTCTCCAGGTAGGCCTCCAGCGCGTCGGCCACTCCCTCCGCCCGGACCGCCAGCAGCTGGTCCAGGTTCTCGTCCAGGCTTCTTTCCAGGTTATTGTAGACCACTACGCTGAAAAGGGCTAGCGTAACGGCCAGAGCCGCCGCGTACCAGAGAGTTATCCTGAACCTGACGGAATTGAACATCAGCTCTTGAGGAGGTAGCCCTTGCCCCTGACCGTCTGTATGACTTTTTTCGCGGGATTCTTTTCAAGCTTGCGCCGCAAATAGTTTATATAAACGTCTATCACGTTGGTACCGGTGTCGAAATTTATATCCCACACGTGCTCCGCTATCATGGTGCGGGTAACTATCTTTCCCTTGTTGCGCACCAGGTATTCCAGCAGCGAGAATTCCTTGGCGCTCAGGTCCAGCTCCTTGCCGGCGAGGCGCGCCTTATGCGCGGCCAGGTCTATCTCTATATCGCCGGCGCTGAGCAGCGTGGAGGGCTCCGCGGGCTTGGTGCGGAGCAGGGCCCTGATGCGGGCGAGCAGCTCCTCGAAGGCGAAGGGCTTGGTGAGATAATCGTTGGCCCCGGCGTCCAGGCCCTTGACCTTGTCTTCGACCCTGTCTTTGGCCGTGAGCATCAAAATGGGCGCCGCGAAGCCGGAAGCGCGCAGGCGGGAGCAGACGGCCACGCCGTCGAGGCCCGGGAGCATTACGTCGAGGAGCAGCAGATCGTAGGGATTCTCTTCGGCCAGGGTCAGGGCTTCCTGGCCGGTGGAGGCGATGTCCGCCGCATAGCCTTCCTCTTTAAGCCCGCGCCTGATGAAGTCGGCTATTTTCTTTTCGTCTTCGGCTATCAGGACGCGCATGGGTTCAGACCCTGGCTTTGAAATAGGAGATGGTGCGCTTCAGGCCCTCTGCCAGGTCCACCTTGGGCTGCCACTTAAGTATCTTCTTCGCCCGGGTGATATCGGGGCGGCGGACCTTGGGGTCGTCCTCGGGGAGGGGGCGGAAAACTATTTTGGACTTGCTGCCGGACAGGCGCTTTATCGTCTCGGCCAGCTCGAGCAGCGAGATCTCGTGCGGATTCCCGATGTTGACCGGGTCGTTCTCCTTGCTCATCAGCAGGCGGTAGATCCCGTCTATCAGGTCCGACACGTAGCACAGGCTGCGGGTCTGGCTTCCGTCGCCGTAAACGGTGATGGGCTTGCCTTTCAGCGCCTGCGTCATGAAGTTGGGCACAGCGCGGCCGTCCTCCAGGCGCATGTTGGGCCCGTAGGTGTTGAAGATGCGCAGCATGCGCACCTGCATGCCGTGGTAGCGGTGGTAGGCCATGGTCATGGCTTCGGCGAAACGCTTGGCCTCGTCGTAGACCCCGCGCGGTCCTATTGGATTCACATTTCCCCAGTAGCCTTCGTGCTGCGGGTTGATCAGCGGGTCGCCGTAAACTTCCGAAGTGGAGGCGATCATGAAGATGGCCTTCTTCTCCTTGGCAAGCCCCAGCGCTTTATGCGTCCCCAGCGCGCCGACTTTCAGGGTCGGTATCGGGAACTTCAAATAATCTATGGGGGAAGCGGGGCTGGCGAAGTGCAGCACCGCGTCCAGCTTGCCCGGCACGTGCAGGTAATTGGTGACGTCGTACTTCGTAAATCCGAACTTCGGATTCTTGAGCAGGTCCTCGATATTGGCGATATTGCCGGTGATAAAATTATCTATGCCGATCACCGAATGGCCCTTCCCCAGCAAGTAGCGCGAAAGGTGGCTCCCCAAAAAACCCGCCGCGCCGGTGACAAGTATTCTCATGTGAAAATCTCCAGGTCCTGAATATCTGTTTTGCGGCCGCCCTGTGGGCCGGAACGCAAAACGCGTTCGGCCACACCGTGGCCTCACTCCGTGTTCGCCCGCCGGGCTATGCAACCGGCGGGCTCTCCGAGGGTTTTGCTAACCCGGCCCGCAGGTCGGCCGCGGTCTGCCCGATGATTCTGGATTTTCGACTTTCGATCTTCGATTCCCGATTCTCGATTCTCGACTCCCGATTCCCGACTCTCGATTTTTCTACGGCCGGCCGACGGACTTGTAGCTCCAGCCCATTTCGCGCATCTTCGCGGGGTCGTACAGGTTGCGGCCGTCCACCATGATCGGGTGCTTCAGGACGCCCTGCAGCTTGTTCTGGTCGAGCTTGGCGAATTCCTTCCACTCCGTCACCAGGCAGACGCAGTCCGCGTCTTTCGCGCAGTCGTAGGCGTCCTTGGCGAAATAGATCCCCTTGATGCACTTCTTCGCGTTCTCCTGCGAAACGGGGTCGTAGGCGCGCACTTTGGCGCCCCGCTTCAAAAGCTCGCGGATGATGTCGATGGAGGGCGCGAAGCGCATGTCGTCGGTCTCCGGCTTGAAGGCCAGGCCCAGCAGCGCCACGGTCTTGCCCTCGATGTTCCAAAGCTCCTCTTCGATCTTCTTGAGCAGCCACATCTTCTGGCTCTCGTTGATGTCTTTTACCGATTTAAGCAGCGCGAAGTCGTAGCCCACCTGCGAGCTCAGCCAGTAGAAAGCTTCCAGGTCCTTGGGGAAGCAGAAGCCGCCGAAGCCGATGCCGGCTTTCAGGAAGGAAGCGCCGATCCGCTTGTCGAGCCCCATGCCGCGGGCCACGTCCTCGACATTGGCTCCGGTCCTCTCGCAGACGTTCGCCACGGCGTTGATGAAAGAGATCTTGGTGGACAGGAAAGAGTTCGAGGCGTGCTTGATGAGCTCGGCGCTCTTTACGCTGGTCACCACTATCGGCGCGCCCTTCATAGGCTTGTAGACGCGGCGCATCAGCGCTTCGGCTTCTTTGGACGAGACGCCTACTACGACGCGGTCCGGCTCCAGGAAGTCCCACACCGCGGTGCCTTCGCGCAGGAACTCGGGGTTGGAGGCCACGTCGAAGGGCAGGTTCTTCTTGTTATGGCGTTTCACCGTCTTGATGATCCAGTCGCAGGTGGCCACGGGTACGGTGGACTTCTCCACTATCACCGTGTAGTCGGTCATGTTCCTGGCCACTTCCTCGGAAACTTTTTCTATCGCGCTCAGGTCGGCGGAACCGTCCTCGCGGGGCGGCGTGCCCACGGCGATGAACACGGCTTCGGCGCGGTGGCCGCCGTGGTGCATCCCGTCCTTTATGGAATTGGCGAAGTGCAGGCGCCCGGCCTTCACGTTCTTTTTGACGACGCGCTCCAGGTCGTCCTCGTAGATAGGCATCACGCCTTTCTCGAGCATCTTGATCTTGGCGGGGTCGCTGTCCACGCAGACCACGCGGTGGCCGACCTCGGCGAGGCAGGCCCCGCTGACCAGGCCGACGTAGCCCGCGCCGACGATGCAGATATTTACTTTTTCGTTCTTGGTTTTTTTCATGATGTAGCTCCGGTTATTTTATCTCGCTGCCCTTTTCCGGCTTGAGCTCATGCGCTTTGATCAGCTCGTGGGCGCGCCGTTTCTCCGACTTCCCTATGAAATAGATAGCCAGGAACATCAGGACGAGGCCTATCCAGTCCTCTGTCTTGGGCGGCTTCTGGTCCTTTATAAGCCACCAGACCATTATGGTGGCGCCCGTGCCGGCGACCAGCGAGGTGAGGCGGTTGACCAGACCGGCGAAGGTGGCGGTGCGGCCCTTGAACATGAACAGGAACACCGAGAAGAAGGCCGCCATGCCGAAAGGTACACCGGAACCGAGCGCGAGCAGCCATTTCGGGGTGGGATTCTTGGCCGCGTCCGAGAACTGGTAGGCGAAAGTCTTCTTTACGGCGCTGACGGGCTTGTCCAGGCTGGCGGCAACTTCCTTCAGTTCCTCCGGCTTGGACTTGGGGTCGTCCAGCAGGGCCGCTGCGGAGGCCAGCGCCGCCCCGGTGGTTTCGCGCTGCGCCGGGGAGAACTTGGAAGCGTCGGAGAGCAGCAGGTCCTTGGCCCGTCGCGCCGAGCCGGCTAGGACTTCGCATTCAGGGGTCGAGCGGTATCTGTCCAGGCGCGCGGCTTCCGACTTCCTCTGCGCGGCCTGGCTGGCCGGCGCGGCGGCCTGCGCCGGAGTGCTTTCGTCCGGCAGGAGGGGGAGCTGCGGCATGGCGGCGGGCCTGTTCATAACCTGGAAGAAGATGAAGCCGGCCAGGAGCAGGGCGGTGGTGCTGGATATCTGCTCCACCGCGAAGAAGCCCTTGGTGTCGTAGACCGCGCCGGGCTTCCGGGTGTTCTTATAGTAGTTCATTATATAGATGCGGATGGTGTAGGCGACCAGGTAGAAAGTCAGGATGGTCATCGCCGCGGAGTTGCCGAGGAAGTCGAAACTGCTCTTGTCGAAGACGAACAGCTGGCCGAAGAAGGCGGCGTAGTTGCCGGTGGCCTGGACCATCGCGGCGGCGCCTTTGAAGTTCAGCATCTGCAGCGCCACGGCGCAGAGAGCGATGACCACGGCGACGTTCTCTTCCCAGTAAACTTTTTTCTTCAATATGCCCTGGCGGATCTGCGCCTCGTCGATAAGGCGGCTGATCACGATGATGCTGGCCCGCATGATGATCATGGCCACCATGACGGAGATGGGCAGGGTGTACATCAGCGTGGTGGTGGGGATGACGATGCCGGTGCAGATGCCGGAGGGTATGATGTAGAAGAACTCGCGGGGCATATTCATGCCCAGGAACTTTATTTTATCGGTGGAGTGGAATTTATACCAGCCCCAGATGATGACCACGGCGTTGCAGATCAGCATCCCGGCGATGGTATTGTAGAAGGTATATTGTATGCCGCCGACGCCAAGGACTTTTTCGAAATATTTGGCCAGGAAGCCGGTGATCACGTAGAGGAAGAAATAGCTGAAGGAAAGCTGCAGCAGCCTTTCAGTCGTTCCTTCGTGGGTTTTTTGGGTAAATACGGTTTTAAGAGTTTTTATCATAATTTCAATTCAAGCCCGGGCACGATTTCCTTTTATATTATCATAAATAATAAGGGCCGCCTGCAAATCAGGCGGCCCGGGGATCCGGCTTCGGCCGGGTCAGTGCTTCGGGGCGCGTTTGCGCGAGAGTTCGGCGGCCTTCTTTATCTTGCCGACCAGCGCGTCCAGTTCAAAGGGTTTTACCAGGTAGTCCATGGCGCCGAAGAGCAGAGCGTCGTTGAGGGTGGCGGCGTCGTTCAGGCCGCTTACGGCTATTATGGGGATATGGGCCGCGGCGTCGTGAGTGCGGATGTCCCCCATGAGGCTGATGCCGTCCACGCCGGGCATCATGATGTCCATGAGGATGACGTCGGGCATCTCTTCAGGCTTGGCGGCGGCGAAGAAGTCCCTGGCTTTCTTGGGGTCGACGAAGGTGCGCACCTCGCAGCCGGCCGTGGCGAGCCCCGTCTCGTAGATCTCGAGTATGGTTTCGTCGTCGTCGACCGCGGTCACTTTTATCCTGGGTTCTTCTGCCATAGGTTTATTCTAACAAAAATACCGGTGTTTTTCCCGCCCCGCGCTTCGGCAGCGGCCGGGAGAGGCCGGGGCTATCGGCCGGCTTTTTCCGCGGCGGCCGGCTTTTTGGCGCCCTTCTTCTGGGCCGGCGCGGCCTGGGGCGCCTCTTTCCTGTCGGTTTCAAGCAGCTGGCACTTGAAAGTCCCGCGCGTGCTGGGCACGTAAAAAAGGGTCCTGAGGCCGTAAAGGCGGCGGCTGGAGATGAATTCCTGCAGTTCCTTAAGCTCCGCGGCCGTTTCGATTGGGATCAGGCGGTGAGGTTCTTTTACGGCGGCCATCAGCGGCTTTATCGTCCGCAGGTCCTCGGTCTCTATGTTCTTCACTTCCCCGTCCACTTCCACTTTTCCCCTGAAAGCGTCGAGCGCTTCGCCTTCCACCGTTTCGGCCCGCAGGAAAGAAAGGACTTTTTTTTCCTGCGGAAGAACGGACACGGCTTTCTTCACCTCGTTGAAGGCGTAGGAGAAGGCTTCGCCGAAATTATTGAGCGGGGCGACGGTGCGGGTGAGCTCGCCGCTGATATAGGCGGAGATCTTGAGCATGTCGCCGCGGTAGAAGACCATCTTGCTCTGCTTTACGTTCTGGGAGTTGATGATCTCGGAATTCTCGATCTCGCGGAAGAAATCTTTTACTAATTGCGGCTTTATGCTGCCGCGCCGGGTTATGACGCTTTTAGAGGTTTCTTCGCGCAGGATAGCCTGGCCGTCCTGGGCTACCTCCAGGTAATATTCCTGGCCGGTCTTTATGGCGGAAACCGTCATCCAGGCGGCCTTCGAACGCGCGCCCTGGCTGTAAGGCCTGAAGGCGGTCAGCGCGGCGGCGGAGGCGGCGAGCGCCGCCAGCAGCAGGAGCTTTTTCATAGGGTTTCAGCCGCCTTGTCCGCGGACCAGGCGGAGCCGTATTTGAAGGCCGCCCAGGACAGCGCCAGGAAGACCAAATTCTGCGTGAATTCGCGGGCGATGGAGTTGCCGCCGCCGCTGCCGAAGCAGCCGCAGGAGGTGATAGGCAGGCCGCGGAGCCAGGCCTGGGCCAGCATCGCCTCGAAGCCGAGCAGCATGAGCCCGGAGAGGACGGCGTTGAGGCGCGTGAAAACGCCGGCGGCCAGAAGCAGGCCGGTCCAAAGCTCTATCCAGGGCATGACATAGGCCGTCCAGAGCGAGAGTTGGGCGTTCAGGACGCGGTAGGTTTCTATGGCGTAGCCGAATTCCTCCACCGGGGCGAGGGCTTTCATCAGCCCGGCGTAGATGAGCACGCCGCCGACCGTGAGCCGCGCAAGGAGCCCCAATATATCCGCGGTTTCAGTTTTGCCGTTCATGGTTTTGCCGCCCTGAGGATATTATCGAACTTCCTGGCCTGGTCCACCAGCTGGCCGCCGCCCACGGCGCGCCTGCCGTTAATGAAGAAGGTGGGGGTCGCGTTCACACCCTTCAGGTCGCCCTCGGCTATATCCAGTTTCAGGCGCTTGAGGGTTTCAGGCGAGTCGGCGCAGGCAACTATTTTGGGCCAGTCCAGCTTCAGCTGGACGGCGTAAGCTTCGAACTCCTTCGGTTTTTCCTTGGCCTGGGCCCATTTCTCCTGGTTTTCGAACAACAGGTCCGCGTATTCCTTGAACTTGCCCTGCTCTCCGGCGCAGTCGGCGTAGGCCGCGGCGTGGAACGACCAGGGGTGGATATCCATCAGGGGGTAATGCTTGAAGCTTACTCGCAGGCCGGGTCCGTAGATCTTCATCATTTCGTCTATCTTCCCGGCGGCGTGGCGGCAGGCGGGGCAGGCGAAGTCGGTGTACTCATAGATCTGCACGGGGGCGGTTTTGGGCCCGAAGGTTCGGAAATCCGGGGAGGGCCGCTCGGGGCCTATATTGAACTGGCGGGCCAGCAGCACCGCTACGGTGGAGATAAAAACTGTCATTGCGGCCAAAGCGAGCAGGCGCGCGTTTTTGCGGTCTATCATATAAGAATTATACAGTAAGTCCCTCGTGGAAATCTATTTTTTTATTTCCGGCGAGATGATCTTCACTATTTTGGCGGGGGAGGTGGCGCCTTTTATCAGCATTATTTTTTTTGCGTCTATGCCGAGCACGACCGAGAGCTGGCGCAGGGCGGAGGCGTTGGCCAGGCCGCGCTCCGCCGGGGACTTCGTCCAGATCTCGTAAGCGTCGGGGGCCTTTTTAAAGACCTTGTCCCGCCTGGAGTCGGGGTGTACTTTGAGCTTTATGAACATAAATAAATCGAGGATCGAAAGTCGGAAATCGAAACCGGCGGTCTGCGGAAGAGATTTCTCTCTGTGATCTTCGATCGTTACGCTATCAGCGATTTTGACGTCATGTCTTTGGGCTGCTCCAGGCCCATCACCTGCAGGACCGTGGGGGCGATGTCCGACAGTATGCCGTGGGGGCGCAGCTTCACTGTATCCGCGTCCTTCGCTATATAAATGAATTCCACCGGGTTGGTGGTGTGGGAGGTTTTTGGCATGTTTATCTTGTAGTCCCACATCTCCTCGGCGTTCCCGTGGTCGGAGCTGACCATGACGGTGTAGTTGTGCTTCAGCGCCGCGGCCACAAGCAGCTCTACGCTGGAGTCTGTCACTTCCACGGCTTTCACCGTGGCGGGGTAGATGCCGGTGTGGCCCACCATGTCGCAGTTGGCGAAGTTGACGACTATGAAGTCGTATTTTTCGGAGGTAATTTCCTTGACCGCGCGCTCACGGACCTGGGGGGCGTTCATCTCGGGATGCTCGCCGAAGCTGGAGGGGTCCCAAGTCCCTTTTATCTCCACCTGGTCCTCGTCCTTGTAGGGTTCGGTCCGCTTGCCGTTGAAGAAGGAGGTGACGTGCTTGAACTTCTGGGTCTCGGCGAGGCGCAGCTGCTTGAGGCCTCGTTCGGAGATGATCTGGCCCAGCAGATTGTCCATTCCGCCGCCCTCGTCCATAGGGGGAAGGGCGCTGAATTTGAACTCGTCGTAATAGCGGGTCAGGCCGCAATAAACCACGTCCGGTCTCACCCAGCGCTTGCCGGGATAGCTGTCCTCTACGAAGGCCTTGGTCAGTTCTATGGCGCGGTCCTGGCGGAAGTTGAAGTGGATCACCGAGTCGCCGTCCTGCATGCCGGCGTAATCGCCGATGATGGTGGGGGGGATGTACTCGTCGACGATGGGGAGGCCGTTGGGATTGGTGAGGCTGGCGTAAGCGTCGTTGATGGCGGCTTCCGCGGTTTCTGCCCTGGCGCCCGCGGCTTTGGTGATGGCATTATAGGTCCGGTCCACGAGCTCCCATTTTTCGCCCCGGTCCATGGCGTAGTAGCGGCCCATTATGGTCGCGACCGAGGCTATTTCGACTTCTTTTATGACCTCTTCCAGCATTTTGAGGAAAGAGAGAGCGCTGCGCGGGGGCGTGTCGCGGCCGTCGGCGAAGAAGTGGATGTAGACTTTTTTTATGCCGCGCTTTTTGGCTTCGCGCATAATGGCGTACATATGGTCCTGGTGGGCGTGCACGCCTTCGTCCTGGACGAGCCCCATCAGGTGCAGGGCGCTGCCTTTGGCGACGCAGTTGTCGAGGGCGGCTTTAAGGGCCGGCCGGCCGAAGAAGGTCCCGTCCTCTATCATATCCATGATGCGCTTGAGTTCCTGTATGACGATGCGCCCGGCGCCCATATTGAGGTGGCCGACTTCGGAGGAGCCCTGGTAGCCTTTGGGAAGGCCGACGGATTCGCCGGCGGGTTCGAGGACCGTGTTCGGGTATTGCTGCAGATAGCGCTTCATGTTGGGCGTCTTCGCGTTGCGCACGGCGTTGAACTTGTCGGGCCTGTACATCCCCCAACCGTCCCTGACGATAAGAAGAACTTTTTTGTTGGCCATATCATTGTCCTCAGGCTGAAGTATCGGTTGAAAAATCGGTGAGACTGCTTCCTATATTTTATGAAATATGGGAGGCTTTGGGTAAAGACCGCGTGTGGAGCGAAGCGACACAATTCAACTGTATCCAGCAGGATGCGAAGTCGGGGCCTACCGCGAGGGCCGGAACGCAAAACACGTTCGGCCACACCGTGGCCTCACTCGGTATTCGCCCGCCGGGCTATGCAACCGGCGGGCTCAACGACGGTTTTGCTAACCCGGCCCCCGCGGTCTCCCCTCCGGGAGCTGCTTCCAGATTGACATTGTTGGTTATGTCTGCAAGAATATGACAGTAAGGCGGACCTGTACAGGCAAAGGGACGGGAATAAACATGGAAACCAGGAACATCGCGATAATGCTCACGGATATCAAGGGGTTCACCTCCAAGACGGCGAGCTTCTCCAGGGCGGAGACGCAGGAGCTGCTCTCCAAGCACCGCGATCTGGTGCTGCCGGTGCTGGAGAAGTTCCATGGCCGCCTGGTCAAGACCATCGGCGACGCCTTCCTGGTGGCTTTCAACAGTCCCACCGACGCGGTGATCTGCGGGGTGGAGATCCAGGACGTCCTGAAGGACCACAATGCCGCGAAACTCCAGCGGGAAAAGATAGAGATACGCATCGCCATTAATTCCGGAGAGGTCGCCATCCACGACGACGGCGACATCTACGGCGACGCCGTCAATATCACCGCGCGGCTGGAAAGCATCGCGGAGGCCGGGGAGGTGTTCTTCACCGAATCCGTCTACCTGTCCATGAACAAGAAGGAAGTCCCGTCCAGCGAGATCGGCTACCGGCAGTTCAAGGGCATCCCGGAGAAAATAAAGGTTTTCCGCGTGCTGAGGGAAGTCCCTGTGGGCGCCCAGCCCCCGGAAGAGGCGCCGGAGCCCGCGCAGCCCGCCGCGGCAGGGGCTGCCCAGCCGGTGCCGGTGGTCCTTTTGCCGGCGCTCGGTTCCGCCGGGCTGCTCCAGCGGGCCGCCGCCCTGCTGATAGACGCTTTTTTGTTCGCGGTGATCTATCATTTTCTTTTCAAGGGCCTCTCCGGCATGCTTTTCGCGGCGCTGTTCTGGGCGGTCTACCAGACCGTGTTCATCAAAAAGAAAGGCGCGACCCCGGGGATGCTGATAATGAAGCTCCGGCTGATAGACCTGGCCACCGGGACCGCCCCTAAAAGGGCCTTCTGGCGCGGAATTCTCGGCGTAGTGTCGCTGCTGCCCGTCGGGCTGGGCTACTTCTGGGCCATCTGGGAAAAGGACCACCGCACCTGGCACGACCTGCTGACCGGCACGCAGGTGGTAAAAGCCTGACGTCCGGTCCCCGAAAGGAATTTAGGCGGGGCAGCTCCCAAGTGCGGCGCAGGCTGCTCGCGCTGGTAAAAGGCCGTAAAGGGAAGAGGCTGCTTTTTATTTAAGGCAGGGAATGGACCTATGCAAAGCTATAAACATACGGAGACGGGGTGGATATTGATAGCGATACTGGGAACTGTGACGGTGTTTTCCCTGGGCGTGGGCGCGCTTGTTCAGTCTGCCGGGCACAGCCCGGCCGCGTACTTCGTGCCGGTAATCCTGGTCGCCGCACTGGCGAATTTTTATAAATTGATGGTTACCGTGGACGACCAGGCCGTGCGCATTTCTATGGGGATAGGCCTTATCAGGAAGAAATTCCTCCTGGCCGATATCGTCGCCGCCGGGGTAAACAAGAACCCGATGTACTGCGGCTGGGGCATTCACCTTACTAAAGACGGGTGGCTCTATAACGTGAATAGCCAGGAAGCCGTGAAGCTGGAAATGAAGAGCGGCAGCAGCTGTCAGATAGGCACTGACGAACCGCAGGCTTTTCTTGCGGCCCTTTTGAACGCCGGCGTCCCGCCCAGGAATTAATTTCGATACAGAGAGTCTTAGAAATATGTTTTTGGATAAAATTTTCGAGATGCCCGGGAGGGCCGAGGTTGACGGCGAAGCCCTGGAGGCTTTGGGGCGGCTGCCTTTTGTGCTTTACGGGGACGGGTGGTATACTCCCTACATGAGGGAGTACCTGGCCAGCTTCGGGCTGAAGCCGGCGGCTTGTTTTGTGGACGACGGGTGTGCTGCCTCGCCAGGGACCGTCAACTTCGAAGAGGTGAAGCGCCGGTTTGAAAAGTTCAGCGTGGTCATAGCTTTCGCGAATTCCAGGCTGGCCGGGGAAAAGCTGCGAAAAAAGAATTGCGGCCAGATCGCGGGGATCTATGCCTTCGACGTGATGGGCGCGCTGCTGGATTATAAGATCGACCGCGCCTATGTGGAGCGGCATAAAGATCAGTTCAGCGCGGTTAACGAAATGCTCTGTGATGAACTGTCCAGGGAAACCTACGCGGCGTTCCTGGGCTCGAAGCTGGGCGCCGGCGCGGACCTCCTTCACGATGTCCTGCGAAAGGACCAATATTTCCCGGAAGGGATAATAAAGCTTTCGGACCGCGAAGTGTTCGTCGACGGCGGAGCTTATACCGGGGATACGCTGCTGACCTTCATCAGAAAAATGGACGGCAAGTACGCAAAGTGCTATGCCTTCGAGCCTGAGCCGGCGGCTGCCGCCAAGCTGAGCGCTATGGTCTCCAGGCGGGAGTTCCCCGCGGTCCGCGTTATCGCCAAGGGGCTTTGGGACAAAGCTGCCACGCTGCGTTTCTCCGCTTCCGAAGGGACCAGGGCTTCTGCTGTTTCCGGGGCGGGGAGCACGTCTATTGAAGCGGACACTATAGACAGCCAGGCCCCCGACGCTACCTATATCAAGATGGACGTCGAGGGCGCGGAGCTCGAGGCTTTAAAAGGCGCGGCCGCGACTATAAAGCGCAACCGGCCTAAGCTCGCGATCTGTCTTTATCACAAGCCCGGGGACCTGTTCGAAATACCGCTGTTCATCAAGTCGCTGGTTCCGGAGTACAGGTTCTACCTGCGCCAGCATCAGCCTGTTTCCTGCGAGCTGGTCCTGTACGCGGTGCCCTGAGGGCGCAACCATTCAGGGGAGGCGTCCGTAATACGGATAAGGGGCGCCGTGAGCCATGCTCATGGCGTCACCGGATAGGGTAAAATATCAGGTGTAAACTCGTTAGAGCTACTATAGGTAAGGCATGAAAACACTTATTAGAATCTCGTTCTCCTTTTTTCTTCTCCTCTCCCTGGCGGCGCGCCCCTGCGCCGCGGCCTCCACCGGGACCGTAGAGGCCTGGCCCGCGGCGCCCGCCACGGCCCAGCTTACGACGCGCATCCTGGAGGAGGCCCATTACGACCACAAGCCCGTCACTATCGAGACTTCCCGGGAGCTACTGAAGCTTTACCTGCGGATGTACGATCCCAACCGCCTTTTCTTCCTGGCCTCGGATATCAGGGAATTCGATTCCCGCTTCGGGTACGGCCTGGCCCCGCTCCTGAAGAACGGCGACGTGGAGCCGGCCTACTTCATCTTCAACCGCTTCATGACGCGCCTCCGCGAGCGGGTAGGCTGGACGCATGAGCTGGTCCGCTCCACCTTCACCTTCGCCTCGGACGAGACCATTCTCGCGGACCGGCGCGAGGCCGCCTGGCCCGCGGACGAGGCCGCGGCGCGCGGGCTTTGGCGCAAAAGGATAGGGTTCGACCTGCTCCAGGGAAAGCTCGACGGCGCCAAGCCCGAGGACAGCGCCAGGGACGTGCGGAAGAATTACGACAGGCTCCTGGACAATTACAATGAATTCGATTCGGTGGACGTGCTCCAGAGCTACCTTACCGCCCTGGCCGGCTGCTACGATCCCCACAGCGGCTATATGGCCGCCCCGGCGGAGGAGAATTTCGATATCGGCCTGGGGATTTCCCTGGTGGGCATCGGCGTGACCCTGCAGACCGAGGAGGGCTACGCCAAGATCATCGCCGTGATCCCGGGCGGCCCGGCGGCGAGAAGCAACGCTTTCCACGTAAACGACCGGATAGAGGCGGTGGCCCAGGGTTCCGACGGCATTTTTGCGGAAGCCGCGGGCATGAAGCTCGACCGCCTGGTCAAGCTTATCCGTGGGGAGAAAGGGACCACCGTCCGCCTAAGGCTCATCCCCGCCGACGCCCTGGACCCGACGGCCCGGGTTACCGTGACCCTCGTTCGCGAGAAGATAGTGCTCCGCGACCAGCAGGCCCGGGCCCAGATAGTCCTGGTGCCGGGGAAGAGCGGCGCGGACCTTCGGCTCGGAGTGATCAAGCTGCCCACTTTTTACGCGAAGATCGGCCCCTCCGGCGAGGAGAGCACGACGCGCGACGTCAGGACCCTGCTGGAATACTTAAAGCGGCAGAACGTGGCGGGTGTGATACTGGACCTGCGGGACAATGGCGGGGGCTCGCTGGAGGAAGCCGTCAATATGACGGGACTTTTTTTCGGCGGGGGGGCGGTGGTGCAGGTGCGGGATTCCGGCGGTAATGTCCGCGTTTTAAGAGCGCCGGGGAACGGTCCGGGCTATGCCGGGCCCATGGTGGTCCTCTCTTCGCGGTTCTCCGCCTCGGCCTCCGAAATAGTTTCCGCCGCGCTAAAGGATTACCGCCGCGCCGTGCTGGTCGGGGATAAAAGCACCTACGGGAAGGGCACGGTGCAGACCGTGGTGGACCTGGACCAATATATGCCGCAGGCCCTGCGCCAGTACAAAGCGGGAGGGGTGCGGGTTACCATCCAGAAATTCTACCGGATCTCCGGCGGCTCCACCCAGAACCGCGGCGTGGTTCCCGATATAGTCCTGCCCTCCCTGAACGATTACCTGGACCTGGCCGAGTCCTCGCTGCCCAACGCCATGGCTTACGACCAGATCCCGCCGGCTTCCTATGCTCCGGGCGGCTTCGTGGACGCCGCGGAGATACCCAGGCTGCGTGAGGCTTCTTCCAAAAGGGTGGCGGCTTCGCCGGATTTCAGGTTCACGAAGCAGGACATCGAACTTTATGTGGAGCGCAAGAAGGATAAGACCGTCTCCCTTAACTACGCCAGGCGCCTCGCCGAACGCAAAGAGGACGAGGCAAGGAAGCTCGCGCGCAATAAAGAGCGGGCGGCGCGCAGGGTCCCGCCTCTTTCCGTCACCGATATCACTCTGCAGGATATCGAGTCCGGAAAACCGCTGGTGCTCAATTCTACCGCCGCTATGGTCGTGGATTATTCCACGGGAACCGCGCAAAGCGCTGCAGCCGCCGCGCCGGCCTCTCCCGGCGCCGCCGGGGAGGGCGTAAAGGTCTCCTCCTCCGCGGCGGAAGGCGGCGGTTACGCCCGGGCCCCGGCCGCCGGGGATTTCGTGCTCGAAGAAGCCGCGCGCGTCCTCGCGGATATGACGGCGCCCCGGTCCGCGGCGTCCCCTGCCGGCGAGAAAAAAAGGACGTTCAGGAAAAGAGCTTTAGCGGTGAAATAGGAGCTTTTAATATGGATAACGCTGCCGACACTCTGTTGATACGCGCCGAGGCCGCCGATGATATCCGCGACGTGCGGAAGCTGAACAAAAAGGCTTTTAAAGGGAACGACGAAGCCAGGCTGGTGGACGCCGTCCGGGAAGCGGATTATTTTATCCCGGCGCTCTCGCTCGTGGCTGAAAAAGGCGGAAGGATAGTGGGGCATATCCTGTTCACCCCGGTCAGGATCGAGGACGCGGGCGGCGCGACGCCGGCCCTGGCGCTCGCCCCGATGGCCGTCATGCCTTCCTGTCAGAACCAGGGGATAGGCTCCGAGCTCGTAAAGCACGGGCTGGACGAATGCAGGAAACTGGGGCATAAAATAGTAGTGGTGGTCGGGCACCCGGAATATTATCCGCGCTTCGGCTTCGTAAAAGCCGGGGAAAAAGGGCTGAAGCTCCCTTTCGAGGCGCCGGACGAGGTGTTCATGGTTATCGAACTTGTACCGGGCGCTTTGAGCGGCGTTAAAGGAACGATCGAGTACCCGCCGGCCTTCCACGCGGTTACATAGGGAAAAGGGGACAGCCTGCTTTTGACCGCCGCCGGGAAAGCCCGGCGGTTTTGTTTTGGTCAGATTATTTTTACGTCGAGGCAGTAGAGCAGGGACATCGCTTCCGGCAGGGAGAACCTGGCGCCTTTAACCTTGTTCTCTTTCGCGTTTATCGCGTAGTTCCTGGCTCCGGCCAGGTTCGCGCCGCCCAGGTCGGTACCGCCGAAAAGGGCGCCGGCGAAGTCCGTGCCGGCCAGGTCCGCTTTTGAAAGGACCGCTTCGCGGAAATCGGCCTCTTTGGCCAGACAGTCCTTTATCGCGGCGCCGGCCAGCGGCAGGCCGAGGAAGCTGCAGTCGGTCAGCACGCAGTTGAAGAAACCGGGAGGGCCGGAGAGCGTGATCTTCGGCCACTCCGCCTCGGTCCAGTTCACCCCTGCCAGCTTGGAGTTCTTGAAAGATGTCCCGTCGAATACCGAGGCGCCGAGCTTCACGAGGCTCAGATTGCAGCTTTCGAAGCTGCAGTCCCGGAACTTGCAGAAGCGTAACGCGGCGCCGGTAAAGTCGCAGTTCCTGAAGCTGCAGGAGTAGAAAGTCCTGGATTCTATCCGGGCGCCTTTGAGCTGGAGCTTGTCGAAAACGCGCTCGGAGTGTTCTTTTTCATCGCCGATGTCCCGGCCTGTATTTTCCATATCCGGGATATTCTAACAAAAGTAGCCTGTCCCCTTAATTTGCTTATATATAGTGCCGCCGGGCCGCGCCAGGCCCGCGAATATCTTAGGAGCCGCAATGAAAAAGTTATTGAACACTATCGTCCTGATCTTCGCCGCCTTCGCCTGCCTTTCCGGTCTTTCTCCTTCCCGCGCGGGGGCGCAGGCCGTGAAGCAGCGCTCGGAAATAGACGCGAAGTATAAATGGGACCTTTCAAGCATCTTCCCGGACGACGCCGCCTGGCAGAAGTCTTTGGAGCAGGTCAAAGCCGGCCTGGGAGGGTTCGAGCAGTACAGGGGAAAGCTGTCCTCTTCGGCTGCCAATGTCAGGGAGGCGCTCAAGCTCAGCGACAGCCTCTCCGTGATAGCCGGCAATTTGTCCGTCTACGCCGGCCTCAAGCTGGACGAGGACAACAGGGCGAGCAAGTACCAGGAGATGCAGAGCCAGGCCTCGGACCTGTATTCAAAACTGAGCAAAGCTTCCTCTTTTATCCAGCCGGAACTGCTGGCCATGGACAGCGCCACGCTGATGGGCTACGCGGCGTCCGATCCCGGGCTGAAGGCTTACACTTTCATGCTGACCGACCTGGTCAGGTCCAAGGCGCATATACTTTCCGACAAAGAGGAAGCCCTCCTGTCCGGCGCCGGCCCCGTCCTGGACGCGCCCTCGCGTATCTTCAATATGATCGACGACGCCGACATCTCGTTCGGCTCCATCAAGGACGAGAACGGCAAAGACGTGCAGCTCACGCGGGAGCGCTACAGCACCATACTGGACGGCCCGGACCGGCGGATGCGCCGCGACGCTTCCGAGCTTTACAACGGAACCTACCTGAAATATATCAACGGGATGGCGGCCACGCTCTCGTCTTCGGTCAAGAAAGATTATTTCCTGTCCGTCTCCAGGAAATACCCGGGCTGCCTGGAAGCCTCGCTGGACGGGGACAATATCCCGGTGAGCGTTTTCAAGAGCCTGATAGCCGCCGCTGGCGCCAACCTGGCCCCGCTCCACAAATGGACCGCGCTGCGCAAGAAGATCCTGGGCGTGGACACGCTCTACACTTACGACCTGAGCGCGACGCTGATGAAAGAGAAGCCGAAAGAGTACGCCTGGGAGGAAGCCCGGGCCATGGTGCTGGCGGGCCTCTCGCCGCTCGGGAAGACCTACCTCGACGATTTCAGCAAAGGCCTCGACGGGGGCTGGATAGACGTTTATGAGACGCAGGGAAAAGGCTCCGGCGGGTACGCCTGGGGCACCTATACTTCCCATCCCTATATCCTGCTGAACTATAACGGCTCGCTGGACCATGTCTCGACCTTGGCGCACGAGATGGGGCACTCCATGAATAATCTGTGGACCAACAGGAACGAGCCCTACCAGTACAGCGGGCATTCCCTGTTCACGGCGGAAGTGGCCTCCACCTGCAACGAGGCCATCCTGATGAAATACATGATCGCCAACGCGAAGGACAAGCGGGAGAAAGAATACCTGCTGATGAAATATATCGAGCAGATAGTGGGAACTTTCTACACGCAGGTCATGTTCTCCGAGTTCGAGCTGGCCATACACGAGCGGGTGGAAAAAGGGGGGTCTCTCTCCGTTGATTTCTTCCGCAAGACCTACCGCGGCATCTACCAGAAATACTGGGGCCCGGACCTGGTGATAGGGCCTAACAATGACCTCGGCGGGATGCGGATCAGCCACTTCTACCGCGAATATTACGTCTACCAGTACGCGACCTCTTACGCCGCGGCGCAGGTGCTTTCGGACAAGATAGTGCGCAAAGAGCCGGGCGCGCTGGAGGCTTATTACCGGTTCCTCAGGACCGGTTCCTCCGACTATCCCGTGGAAGTTCTGAAGAAGGCCGGGGTGGATATGACGACCCCCGAGCCGGTAGCCAGGACCATCAAGCTTTTCGGAGAGCTGGTAGACCAGCTGGACCAGCTCCTGAATGAGAAAGTGTAGCCTGGAATAGCGGACAGTCTTTTGTCCTTTTTCACCGCCGGGAAAGCCCGGCGGTTTTGCTTTGGGCGAGGCCGGTTCAGATCCTGAGCGTGAGCCCGGCTACCAGGCCCTCGCTGATTGCGGCGCGCGTGAGGCCCAGCCTCAGGCCGGCGTCCAGGTCCAGAGTGGGATAGGGGGACCAGACCAGCCCGAATACGGAAGTTATAGGATTGGATGACGAGCTTTTGTCCTTGTTGGTGGAGGCGTCGACGCCGGCCGCGGCCAGGAGCTTGGGATGCACCTTCAGAAGCGCGGCCACGGAGGCTTTCAGGATATTTATCTTTTCGTCGAGCGAATTCCGGTTCAAAACAAAACCGGCGTTCAGGTAGAGCTGCCATGGCCCCAGGGATTTTCCGGCTATGCCGTAGATCCAGACGCCGCCCTTGCCGGCCCCGAGGCTCTTTGCCTCGTCCCCGGCGGGCAGGGAAAAACCCGGCTTCAGCGCCAGGGCCCAATCCTGTTTCTTCGCCACCTGGAACTTCGCCTCGAGCAGGGCGTCGCCAAGGCCGCTTTCGGAGATCCCGTGAGAGTTCCAGCCGTGCCAGGGCACCGTGACCATCAGGTCCAGGTTTTCCCATAAGCCGTAGGTGAGTTTCGCCGAAGCGCTCGTATTATAGCGGTCCGGCCCCTCGCGTGAGACCGAGTAGTCCACCCAGCCTTCCATCTGTTTTTCGTCCCTGCCGAGGAAGCGCGTATCCTCGCCGGCCAGATGGGTGAAAGCCGCCGCAGGCGCGGAGAAATATAAGACCGCCAGAACAGCAGCCGCAAAGGATATTTTCATGTCCCCCTCCCAATACCCGTATTATATACCAGATATGAGCGCCGGGGAAAGCGCGGCGGTTTATTACAGGGGCGGCTCTTGCGCGGTAAGCGGCGGGGGGAGGAAGGCGAGGATCTCCGCGCCGGCCGAGCGGCCTTCGCGCTCCATGGTGAACCTGGCGGAAATTATAGTGAAGGCCCCGGGGCCGGCGCCCAGCCATTTCTCCACGGAGGCACAGTCCCCGTGGAAATGCGCCGGCACGGAGGGGACGGCGCTCCTTTTCAGGCCCCTGAGCAGCGCGTTGACCAGCGCATTGAGCAGGATATTGCCTATCTCGATAACGGTGACATCGGGCTGCCCGTCGCTTATCGGCCCGAAATAGATCTCCTCTGCGAAACACCTTGAAATATGTTTTATGTCCTCCGGGTCGAAGATAATAGCGGTGACGAACGGTATATCCCCCTTTATCTTTATCCTGATAGCGGCGACGGGCTTTCCCTCTCTCTCGCTCCGCCTGATCGCGCCGCGGGCTTCGCCGCTGAAAACGCGCACGCCGGCCAGCTGCCAGGCGCCGGGGGAAACCTCCGTCATCCTCTGCATGCATTTTTCAAGGCCGGCCGTGGTCAGCCTGGCGAGCGTGTCTTCATCGATGTGGTTCATTTGAGCAGTTCAAAGGCCTTTTTAAGGTCCTGCTGGGAAAAGGGTTTGAAGATTATCGCCGCCGCGCCTTTGCGCTTGAGTTCCAGCGTCACATGGTCCTGGTCCACCGCGGTCAGCATGATTATTTTGGCCGCGGGGGATATTTTCCGCATTTCTTCCAGGACCTCGATCCCGGAGATCCCGGGCATAATTATGTCCAGAAGCACCACCTCGGGGCGAAGCTCCGTAAAAGCCTTCAGGGCGCTTTGTCCGTCCTCAGCCTCGCCAAGGACCTGGTGCCCGGCCCTTTCCAGGCTTATCCTGAGCATTTCCCTGGTGCTCTCGTTATCATCTACAATAAGCACTTTCATCTGTTCCCCCGTAAATATATGCGGCTGAAATTAGCCGGAAAAGCCACGCCGATAATGCATAGCCTAACAGGCCCGGACCGGTTTGTCAATGGAGGGAAAGGCGGCCCGGTTCTAAATGCGCCGTTCTTTTTTGTATTATAAGGCTTATGCATAAAAAATTTACCCTGGTTCTGTCCCTGATCCTCCTGGCAGGCTGCTTTGGGTCCAGAAAGCCCAAAAGCGGCGGCAGCGCGGCTAAAAACCCGCGCGAGAAAGCCGCCCCCGAGTTCGCCCTCCCTGGCGTTCCGATGAAGAGCGATTCCGAGGCCCTCCTGCCCGAGGAAAAGAAACCTGAACTCGCGGCCGAGCCGGTCGAGGCAGTGAAGCCGGAGGAAGCAAAGCCCGCCGAAGCAAAGCCCGCGGAAACAGCTGCCGCCGCCGGCGGGGACCTGGAGTTCCACCTCGCCGCAGCCTCTAAATATTTCGCGAAGAGGCGTTACCGTTCCGCAGCCGCCGAATACGGGGCCGCGGTCCCGTTCCTCCCCGCCGGAGACGCGCGCGCCGTGCGCCTGCTGGAGCGGCAGGGCGCCATGATGCTGAAGGCCGGGAACGAGGCCAAGGCGCAGGAGCATTTCCTCTCCGCCGTAAATAAGGCCAAGGAGCTCAAGAGCTCCGGAAAAGATCTCGCCGATGCCTATCTCGGCCTCGGCTATTGCCAGGAAAAAGCCAATAAGGTGGCCGAAGCCGTGGACAGCTACGAAAAGGCGCGCGCGCTTTCCGACAGCAAGAAAGTAAAAGACAGGATAACCAAGACCATAAGCGACCTGAAAGCCAAGGCGAAGCCGGCCGGGAAATAAGCCGGCCTGGCCGCCGGGCGTTCGCCGGGGTTCGGCACAGGAAAAAATGAAAATTAAAAGGTTTTACGCGCATTGCGACGCGATAGAGGGAACCCCTGGCGTGTATTACTGCAGCTTCTGCAACGAGCTCGTCAAAGAGAAGCACTTCAACGAAGAACATCCTAACAAGAACCACGTCCAC
The DNA here is from genome assembly GCA_028713125.1 of Elusimicrobiales bacterium. GTDB lineage: Bacteria > Elusimicrobiota > Elusimicrobia > Elusimicrobiales > UBA9959 > UBA9959. The sequence goes on from JAQTOU010000003.1 coordinate 382,349, forward strand.
AAATTCAACGCGACGCTGGCGGAGTGGAAACAGAAAGAGGCCAGGGGAACCACCAGGGTGCGTCCCGACAACGCCCCGAACAGGCTTATGAAGTAGCGGTGGGCGGGTTCATTTCCCGCCGGCCTTCTGCTTCTCGAATTCGAATTTAGCCTTCTCCAGGTCCAGCTTCTGCTTTTCTATTTCTAATTTTTGTTTCTCCAGTTCCAGGGCGCCGCTTTCAGGCTCTTCGTAAGCCGGGACGCGCGCGGGTCTTTCCTGCCGGTCCTCGTCCTTTTTCTTCGCGCTCCCGCCCCAGTGATAACCGACCAGGAGGCCGCCGTGCCCGCCGCCGGCCTTGATCTCCTGGCCGAAGAGCTTCGCTTTCCCGGAGGAAGTCCTGAATTCAAAGCCGATATTGAACGAGTCCCCCAGGGTCCAGTAAACCCCGCCCCCAAGCCAGGAGCCGGTTCCTGAGCCGGAATCTTCGACCGTGACCCCGAGCACCGTGACCCTGGCCGTGGCTTTGATCATGGAGATCCCGCCCCCGATGAAAGGCCTGACGCTCGGCGAGCCGTCCCAGACCTTGCGGACGCCGAGGCATAATTCGGAAGTTTCGCTCTGCATTTTGGCCTCGCCGAAAAAGGGATCGTATATTTTGCCTTCTCCGGCCGCGCCGAGCACATCGATGGCGACGCTCAGCGGCCAATCCCGCCTCCGGAAGTCGGTTTCCACGCCGGCCTCGCCCTGTTCGTTAGCCGGTTCCCAATCGTTTTTATCCAGGGCTTTGGCGCCAAGGAGCAGGTTCGCGTTGCCGGTCCATTGGTTTCCCGCGGCCGCCCGGGCCGGCGGGAGTATGGAAAGAAATACGGCAAGAGACATTGCCCCCGTATAAAGAGATAAGGTTTTCATTTACAGCGCCCCCTGTAAGATATATGAGGTTGATCACTGAAGCAGGATAGCCTTCGGTCAGCATAACAAATGTTATGCCCGCAAGCCAACCGGGCCTGCCCGCGGTAAAAAAACATTATTGTTCGCGCCGCCGGGAGGAACCCGGCGGTCCGCTTTTTGGCAGGTTTAAGGGAGAGGGAGCCAGGCGAAGTCTTTATCCACGCTGCCCTCGCCGTAGGCCACCGCGACGCCCGCCGCGTTGAAGAGATAGACGCGCATGCTGTCGCTGTAGATGTAGCTCTGCACCACGAAGGCGGTCCTGCCGTTGACCAGCATCTTGAAGGCTTCCGAACTGTTGCCGGGACCCTGCGGCAGGGTCTGCAGTTCCTTCTCGAGGCGGCTGCGCGCGCCGGGAGGGAGTTCGAGCAGGTCGGCGTAAGTGGTCAGGCCGCCGGCGTCGAGCTCGCGCTCGAAGGCGGCTTTGGCTGCTTCGGCCCAGTTCTGCGCCGGCGCTTTTACGGCTTCCGGCGCCGGGACCGCCGTTAAAGCTGCGGCCGGAGCGGACAGGGAAGCCAGGGATGCCAGCGGCCCCGCGGCCTGCTTTCCGGAGTCAGCGGCGATAGCCGCGGAGCAGCCGGCCGCGAGCAGAACGATATTGATCAATATTTTCATTTGTATCTCCTTGAATAGGCGCGGCAGGCCGGCCTCATTGGGAACAGGGTTAGTTTATTATTTAGGCGGCAGCGCCGTATAAGGCTTTATGCCCAAGCTTCCGGCGTATATGGTCCCAGTCCCGGCTGGGCCGTCGGCCCTTGCCGGTCCGCCCGCCGCTTATTGACGGCGCAAGGCCCGGGGGGTCCCGGCCTCTCCCCCAAGGACGGATATTCCCGGGACTCTTTATGGAGCTTTTGTTTTTGCCGTTTTGGTAGAATAGCTGGTATGAAGATCACCGCCATATTCGGCAGCCCGGTCGGCAAGGGCAACACGGAGACCATGGCGGAAGCCTTCCTGGCGGAATGCTCCGCGGCCGGCGCCGGGATAGACCGCTGGCGCCTTGACGAGCTGGACTATAAAGGGTGCAGCGGCTGCATGGCCTGCAAGACCAGGCTGGAGGAATGCGCGCTGAGGGACGGGCTCACCCCGCTGCTGAAGGCCGTCCACGGCGCCGACGTCGTCCTCATCGCCACCCCCGTATATTTTTTCGACGTGACCTCGCAGATGAAAGGTTTTATAGACAGGTGCTATTCTTTCCTGACCCCCGACTGGTATAAGAAAAAGAAAATGAGCCGGCTCAAGCCCGGAAAAGAGCTGGTTTTTGTCGTGGCGCAGGGCGGGGCCGAGAGGGTCTTTCACGATATGCTCCAGCGCTACAGCGCTATCTTCGCTACCCTGGGCTTCAAGCCGCTGCACCTGATAAGGGGCGGCCGCCTCCGCGGACCCGCGGATATCGCCGCGCGGCCCGAGCTCCTGGAGCTGGCGCGGGAGAAAGCCCGCCTGGTGCTCGCCGGTTCGCCGTCCGCGGACACTATTCCCGTATACGACCTGGACTAAATTTAAAGCCGGCGGTTACATCAGAGAGGATCAAATGACTAAAGTCGATATCCGCACCCGTTTCCGCGAGCTGGGCCATTTGGTGGGGAACACCCCGCTAATGGCCATCGATTACACCTATAAGGGCGAGCCGCGGCGCATCTACGCCAAGGCGGAGAATTTCAACCTGACCGGCAGTATAAAGGATCGGATGGCCCTTTATATCCTGAGCAAGGCCAGCGAGTGCGGGGCGCTGAAGCCCGGGGCGCCCATAGCCGAGGCCACCAGCGGCAATACCGGAATCTCCTTCGCCGCCATCGGGCGCGCGCTCGGGCATCCGGTAACTATCTTCATGCCGGACTGGATGAGCCAGGAACGGAAGGATATCATAAGGAGCCTGGGCGCTAAAATACGCCTGGTCAGCAACCAGGAAGGCGGCTTTCTTGGAAGTATAAAGCTGTCAGAGGAATTCGCCGCGGCCGAGCCCGGCTGCTTCCTGCCCCGCCAGTTCTCCAACGAGGATAATGTCGCGGCGCACGAGCGGACTACCGGCCCCGAGATCTGGTCGCAGCTCGGTTTCCAGGGGCTTAAGCCTGACGCTTTCGTGGCGGGGGTCGGGACCGGGGGCACGATAATGGGGGTGGGGCGCTATCTCAAAAGCGTGCACCCGGCCGTAAAGATCCACCCTCTCGAGCCAGCCAATTCTCCCACTTTAAGCACCGGCTGCAAGATAGGAAAGCACCGCATCCAGGGGATCTCGGATGAATTCATCCCCGCCATAGTCCGGCTCGATAAGCTCGACGAAATAGTAAGCGTCGACGACGGTGACGCTATCGGCATGGCCGGCAAGCTGGCCGCGGAGCTGGGCCTGGGGGTGGGCATCTCCAGCGGGGCTAATTTCCTGGGCGCGCTAATGCTGCAGAACAGGCTCGGCAAAGACGCGGTGGTGGTGACGGTATTCCCGGATGATAATAAAAAATACCTGAGCACCGACCTCCTGAAGGAACAGCCGCTCAAGGCCGGCATGCTGTTTCCCGACGTGGAGCTGAAAGCTTTCAGCGCGCTGAAGCGCGTCTGCACCACCTGCTGCGAGCCGGAGACCTGCCGCGAGCAGCTTTTGTGCCGCGGGAAAAAACAGGAAGGAAAAGTTTCAGGCTGACGAATTGGGAAGGGTTGGGAAGGGGGAGGGAAAATGCTGCATAAATTCAAGGTCAAGACTTCGGCCAAGTCGGAGATGGCCGATATTACGCGCGAGGTGCAGGGGATAGTCCGTGAAAACGGTCTGGAAAGCGGGGTCTGCCATATCTTCGCGCCGCATACCACCTGCGGGCTGGCCATAAACGAGAACGCCGATCCCGACGTAAAGCGCGACATCATAGCCAAGCTTAACGAGAGCGTGTCGGCCGATTTTCCTTACCGCCACGCCGAGGGTAATTCGCCCGCGCATATCAAGGCGGTCCTGGTCGGGCCGTCGCTTACGGTTTTCGTGGAGGATGGGGCGCTTCAGCTTGGGACCTGGCAGGGGCTCTACCTGTGCGAATATGACGGCCCGCGGAACCGGGAAGTCTGGGTCAAGCTTGTAAAAGCCTAAGGAGCCGCCGGCTTTTACGCCCGGTCTTTTTCCGAGAGGATATATTCTTTGGTCGGGCGGGACTGGTCTATGGTCATGGTGACCATTTTGGCGAAAACGTCCAGGATGATCACGGCGTTATTGTTCGCGTCCTTCGCGTAGGTCCTGCTGAGCCTTTCAACTATAGCCAGGTTAAGTACCCCGATGTCCTCATAGGCCTTGGTGAGCTTTTTAAACTCCCAGTCCGGCTCGAGCCCCAGCCTTTTCCTGAAATACTGCTGAAGCAGGTACGAGGACATCGACCTGTAGATGGTCTCGTCCAGCGACGAGAAAGGCAGGTGGTGCCTGGCCATCGGCTTGAGGATGTTCATCACCGGGCAGCCGCTGATCACCATGTACAAGCCTATGATCGAGCTCAGCACGTTCTGAAGGCTGGTTCTCTTGAAATACTCCCGCTGCGGGGAAACGACGCGCGCGTCCACGACCACGGTCGAGGCCTTGTCGCGGAACATCGTCGTCACCTCGGCCAGGTTCATCGCGAGGGGGCAGTATTTATGCTCGGCGCTGTCGTAAGGGCAGACGGAGCATTTGCAGCAGTCCAGGAGCGCCCAATCCGGGAAACCGGCCTCCTGCCTTGACTGGATGTTCAGCGTGGAGGGATCGATCTCGATGCTGACCGTTTTCTCTTCCCCGTCATCGAATTTGATGATATATTTGTAGAGCATTGTTGTCTTTGCGCCTGGAGTGCTGTCTTCCTGCCCGGTACAGTGAATATTCTACATAAAAGCGCGGTTATATTGGAGCCGTTCCCGTAAGGCCGGGAATATTTATTAGGCTATAATATCAGGGTTCGGATGATCTTCTATGGCCCAGGAACTTATAGTAGGCGGATTGCTCATCCCCGTTGAAAAAGACGGGGCCGGGGAATATTTAAAAGCCGCCGCGCTCAGGCTTAAGCTCCCTGAAACGCAGATCCGGGCGGTCAGGACACTCTCCAAGTCCCTTGTGACCCGGGACCCGGAGCAGTTCTTCTACGAAGTCGCGCTGGCAATAAGCGTCCCCGCCGGCTACGAGAACAAAGACAATTTTCCCCTCTATTCCGCAAGGCCGGCCCCCTCCTATGCCGGTGCCCCGGCGGGCCGGCGGCCCGTAATTATAGGGTTCGGCCCGGCCGGTATGTTCGCCGCCCTCGAGCTTATCGAGTACGGGCTCAGGCCGCGGATATTTGAAAGAGGGAAAAAGCTGGAGGAGCGCCACGCGGACGTGCAGGCCTTTATCCTCGTCCGGAAGCTGGACCCCGAGTCCAATATCCAGTTCGGAGAAGGCGGTGCGGGCTCCTATTCCGACGGAAAACTGTTTTCCAGGCCCAATAATTCCGTTTACGCGAGCAAGGTGCTCGACACCTTTATCAAGTTCGGCGCGCCGCCCGAGATCGGGTATATAAGCAAGCCCCACCTCGGCACCGACGTGCTGCGCAAAATAGTGGCCAATATCAGGAATTACGTCCTTGAGCGGGGCGGGGAGATAAACTACGGCTCCAGGATGACGGACCTCCTTCTTTCAGAGGGCAGGGTTTCCGGAGTGGAAATAAACGGCGCGGAGCAGCACCAGGCCTCCTGCGTATACCTGGCCGTCGGAAATTCGGCGCGGGATACCTTCGGGCTGCTGCATAAAAAAGGCCTCGCCCTCGAGGCAAAGCCTGTCTCGGTGGGCGTGCGCTTGGAGCACCCGGCCGCGACGATCAACCTTATCAGGTACGGCGGCAAGTACAGGGACTTCCCCGGCCTGGGCGCCGCCACTTATTCTTTCAACTTCACTAACAGGAAAACCGGCCGCGGGGCGTACACCTTCTGCATGTGTCCCGGCGGAGAGGTGGTGAACGCTTCCTCCGGGGAAGGCCTGCTGGCGCTTAACGGGATGAGCTATGCGGCCAGGAGCTCCGTTTTTTCCAACTCCGCAATAGCGGTAACCTGCACGCCGGCGGATTACGGCTCGGCGCACCCGCTGGCGGGGATCGAGTTCCAGAAGGAGATAGAGAGCAAAGCCTTCAGGGCGGGCGGCGGAAACTGGAAAGCCCCGGCGCAGAACCTGAGGGATTTCCTGGGCGGGTCTCTTTCAAAGGATTTAAATAAAAATTCCTATAAAATGGGCGCGCAGAGCGCGGACCTGAAAACCGTCTTCCCGGCCTTTATCAATGAAACGCTTATGTCCGCTTTCAGGCAATGGGAAGCCGAGTGCCCGCTGTTCGTAGCTGACGACGCTATTCTCCTGGGCCCGGAAACGAGGACTTCTTCCCCCGTAAAGATGCTGCGCGGGAAAAATTTCGAAGCTGAAAATATACGCGGCCTCTACCCCATAGGCGAAGGCTCCGGCTACAGCGGCGGCATCACCAGCTCCGCCGTCGACGCCCTGAAAGCCGTTAACGCCGTGCAGCAAGGCTCAGGCCTTTCCTGATGTTTCCCGCGCACTATCTCATTCCGGCTTTTTCCTGAAGATTACCCCGCCGCCTTTCCCCATGTCCCTGCCGGCGGTCCCAAGCGACCGTAAGCGCCCCCTATGCCGCTAATCGCCTTTAAAAACAACGCCTTCGAGCGCCCCGTCGTTTACTTCCACCCAGCCTTCCTTGCCTGCGCCGCGCACCAGCGCGCGGTCCGCGCCGCTGCCGGAGGCCGGGAGGGAATAACCCAGAACGGTAAGCGCCGTGCCGGGCGGCAGGGAGCCATTGGCCTCAGCGGCATCCTTGCCCGGGAACAGGGGAGCAGTCTTCATAGTCCTGGTATGTTTTTTGACCCGGTAGAATTCCGGCTTCTTCTCCGCCGGCCTGCCGTTCTCCCAGACAAAATTACGCACTATGGGGAAATACAGGTTGAACGCCTGCCTTACCGTGAACCCCCGGGCGGCAGTCAGGCGCAGCGTTTCACCATAGGCCTCCGTCTGCTTCCTGCCGTCGGGGCCGCTGGAGACGAAGAGAAAGTAGGGGTCGCAGCTGGGGCCCAGCGCGCCGTAGAGGTACCAGGCGCGGCCGGTTCCAGGTTCTTTAAATACGCCTATCCCGTACAGGCCGCTATCTTCTATCATGCCCGCAAGCTCCGGCCCGCCCGCGGCCAACGCGCCCTTCGGGTCTATTTTAAGCAGGGCGGGATCGAACACCACCTTCATGGGGCAGCCGGCCGCCTTTCCGTCAAGTTCCAGGGCGGCTTCGCGGGCGCCGGCCGAAGCCGGCAGCAGCAGCGAGAGCGCTATTAATATTTTTTTCATGATTCCTCCGGTTCGATAAAGCGTGTATTAGCCGGTTTTACGCGAAACATTGCTTCTGCATGATTCCGATGCCGACTTGGTCTTCAAGCGCCCGACGGGTGTTTCCCCGTGCAGCGCCATGTGTCCTCTTTCTGGATTATAATATTTTCCCCATGCCGGCAGCTTCCTTTTCACGTCTTCCAAATCCTGGGACTGTTGTTTTGAATATAATTCCTGCCCAAAAACTTACTGTGTAACCAGCGATAATCGCTTTTATATTTCCAAACAGATCACGCGTCCCAGTAGGCTTGCTGGAGGCTGTCTTCTTTTTCGGGGAGGGCGCGCATCAGGCGCGGCGAGTTCTGGGCCAGGACTTCGAAGCTCACTCGGTTGGCGTATTTCGAGATCTGGGAGAGGGAAGAATAGCTTAAAGAATTTATCAGGTTCTTCGGGGAATTCGGGACTTTGGCCTGGTGGTACTTCCTGGCGCCCAGGTCGTGCAGGAGGGCCGCGAGGGCGCCGTCGCCGGCGCCGTTGGTGTTCTTGATTATCATCGGGCCGCCCAGGAAGGGATTGATATGCGTGTAGATCTTAACCGGCTTCGCGCAATCTTCTTTCCTCATCGGGCGGCTGAACTCGTAGATATTGTAATCCACGATGGACTTGGTGTGCAGCTTATGGGTGGTCCTCCTGGCGTACTGTTCGTCCACGTAGCCGCCAAGGTAAAGACCGTGCTGCCCTACCGTCAACAGCACGAGGTCCGCAAGCTCCAGCGCGCTTTCCGCCGCCAGGAGCGGGTCGTTCAGGCCGGTGAGGGCCAGCGCCTCGAGGTCGTTCATAGCCACGCAGGTCACATACTTCTTTATGAATTCAAGGAAGAAATCTTTTTTGGACTCTATCAGGAAGCTGGTCCCAAGCGTCATCACCACCGGGACTTTCGCCTTCAGGGCCGTCTCGCAGGCTTTGAGGGTGGCGCTGAAGATCGGGTCTTTCTCGTCCCGCAGGATATAGGCCGAGATGAGCAGGGCGGAGGCTTTTTCTATCACGTCCACGGGTATGAATTCCGGGGCCAGGTCGTTCATGCAGCCCTTGCTGATGCCGAAAGTGCGTTCCCCGTCGGAAGTCACGAAGCACATCGCGCGCCCCATCGCGTTCTCCGAGGGCTGCAGGTAGGAAAGGTCGACCTTCGCGCTGGTATTGCGGATATATTTGAAAGCGTAGTCGCCGACCGTGATATTCTTGGTGATAGCGCCGAGCGTTACGGAGCGCTCCTCGGACAGGACCGAATAGTTGTGCAGGGTGTTCCCTACCGAGCCGCCGGCGTATTCGCCCAGGATCTTTCCCCCGGACTTCAGCTCCCGGTAGATGGCTTCGGCGGCCTTATCGTCCAGGATCTGCGACTGGCCTTTATTGATGCGGTTCCGGACCAGGAAGTCGTCGTCGACGCCGCATTCTATATCCACCAGCAGCTGGTCTATGCCGACCAGGTAAAAAGGCTCGGTCTGCAGGAAATGCGGGTCGGCGCTTTCGCGCCCTTTCTCGGTGACGGGGAAATAATGCTTGTTCTTTCTTTTTCCGGGAAATTTCATGGGGCCTTTCAGTCAGCTGCCTGGGAAATATTATAGAAAACTTAGGGGCGGGACCGGGATACCGGCGGCTTGCTATAATAGTGGTTGGCGATTTATGTTCAATACGAAACCGGGTTTTATTTTAGGCGCTTTATCCATCGTCATGATGGTCTGCTCCCGGACCGGGTATTTCGCCGGGATCTTCCGCGGCAAGACCCGCCCGCACGTTTTCTCCTGGCTCATCTGGGGCACGATCTCCGGCATCGGCTTCGCCGCGCAGGTCGCGGAGGGCGCGGGCCCCGGTTCCTGGGCGCGCGGCTTCGGTTCCGCCACCTGTTTCCTCCTGGTGGTCATCAGTTATTTCAAGGGCGAAAAAGATATAAAGCGAAGCGACTGGGTAACCCTGGCCGTCGCCCTGTCGGCGATCCCTCTCTGGATCCTGACCAAAACTCCTTTCTGGTCGGTGCTTATAGTCTGCTTCATAGACACCATAGGCTACATTCCGACCGTGCGCAAATCGTGGCTGAAGCCGCAGGAGGAACTGGCCGTCAGCTATTTGTTCTCCTGCCTCGGCGCGGCTTTCTCTCTGCTCGCTATCAGGCAGTACACGCCTTCCACCTGGCTTTACCCGCTGGTTTTGACCTTCTCTAACGGCGGAATGTGGCTGTTCCTGCTTGCGCGGCGGCGCGCCGCGGTCGCGGAACCTGCGGTCTTAAAGTCTTAAACGGAGGTTTATCATGGACGTGAAAGAAGCTATCGAAACAAGGCGGTCCTACCGGGCCCTGGGGCCGGCGGAGATAACGGACGGCATAGTTAAAGAGCTGGCGACGGCCGCGCAGCTGACGGCGTCGTGCTTTAACAACCAGCCGTGGAAGTTCGTTTTTGCCAGGTCGAAAGGATCCCTGGCGAAGTTGCACGACTGCCTGAGTAAGGGCAATGACTGGGCGAAGACCGCCCCGGTCATAATAGCCGCTTTCGCCAAAAAAGACTATGACTGCGTGATAAAGGAAAGGGAATATTACCTTTTCGACCTGGGCATGGCCGTTTCCGCCCTGGTGCTGCGCGCGACCGAACTTGGGCTGGTCGCCCACCCGATCGCCGGCTTCGATAATGAGAAAGTACGCCTGGCCCTGGGGATCCCGGAAGGGAATATGGTCCTTACGCTTATTATCCTGGGAAAAAAGATCGGCGACCTGAGCGCCCTTACCCCGCAGCAGGCAGGCGGGGAGGCCGATCGCCCTCCGAGGCTGGCCTTGGAAAATATTTACAGCGTTGACGCCTACGATGAAAAGCTGGCCGTGAAGCCGGCGCGCTGATAATTTTGGTATTATTGCCGTAAGCTGCGGTACAAAAGGAGACCTATCATGGCCGAGGAAATAGTTTTAAAGTCGGGTTTGAAATATATCGACGTCGAAGTGGGCGAGGGCCCCGCCGCCGTCAGCGGTAAAGAAGTGACCGTGCACTATACCGGTACTTTTCCCAACGGCAAGAAATTCGACAGCTCCGTGGACCGCAACGAGCCTTTCGCTTTCAAGCTGGGCGCGGGCCATGTCATAAAGGGCTGGGACGAAGGCGTGGCCGGCATGAGGATAGGCGGCAAGCGCAAACTTTTCATCCCGCCCTCCCTGGGCTACGGCAAAAGGGGCGCGGGCAGCGTGATCCCGCCCGACGCGGATCTCTGCTTCGAGGTGGAGCTGCTCGGAGTAGAATAAATTCCGTTCAAGCAAAAAAAACCCCGGGAAGGCCCGGGGTTTTTTATGGTTCAGGACTGTTTATTCTCTTTCGATAGGGCTTATATAGACGCCGTTCTCCAGCTTGTAGCCGAGGTGGAAATAGACCTTCAGGTCGGCCAGGTCGGGGGAGGCGGCTTCTATCGCGGCGGCCCGCAGTTCCTGGTCCCGCTCGGAGCGGATCGTGTCGTCTAAAAAGCGCTGGATGGAGGAATCCGCCGCGCCTGAAAGCGCTTTGATGGCGGCGAGGCGCACCGGCTTGCGCTCGTTCGCGTCCTTCGCGAGGTCGAGGAGGAGCTCCCTGACGCGGTAGTTCCCGACCGCCCCGTAAAGGCTTACTATCGCCTCGATCCGGGTATTCTCTTCCTCATTTCCGTATTTTACAAGGTCGGTCAGGAGCTCCTGCGGCCTCGAGTTCTGCGCGCTGGAGAACAGTGCCCAGATAGCGGCCCGCCTGGCGTCGCGGTCTTTTTCATTGTATTTTACGGCGTCGGCCAGGAAATCGGAATAGCGCGAGTTAACGGCGGCGGCCCCGAAGAGGGCTTTGTAGGTCATTATCCGCAGCTCGCGCGGCTGGGTCCCGTATTTAAGCAGCTCGACGAAAGCGTCCGGAACTTTGTAATAGCTGGAAGCGTAAGAAAGGGTCCTCGCGGCTTCTACGCGCACGTCGACGCGCTCATTGGCGTTCTTGAAGATCTCGAGCACCTGCTCGTTGATGTAGCTGTTAAGGATCTGCTTCTTCGCGCTTTTTACCGCGGCCTTGCGTATTTCGGGATTGGAGTCCGTCAGGAGGTCTTTGAGCTGGCTGGAGGTCATAGCCTTGTTCGTGAAGACCGTCTGGGTGATCGGGCGCAATATGTGGGTGGCGCAGGCCCCGGCCGGTTCGCCGGTGCTGAAGTCCGGCTTCACGGCGGGCTCCGTCAGTATGGCGCCGCTCTGGCACTTGAAGAAGCACTTATTGTTCTTGAATTCGGAGAACACGCACATGTCCAGGGTGGTCAGGGGGGGCGTCGGGAAATGGTTCTGCGAATTCTGTATCTGGTTGAGGATCGAGCCGGCGTCTATGGGCGGCAGCTGCGCGGCCCTGGAAATGTCCGTGCCCGCGATGGCTGAAACCGGGGCAAGGCCGGCCAGCAGCAATATGGATGATAATATCTTCATTGTGAACTTCCTCCTGACCTGTCGGTTTACCTTTAAATCTTATCAAAAGCGCGCGGCTGGCCTTTGGGCCGAACGGCCCTGAGATTGTTGGTCTTTGTACCTATGATATGCGTCAAGGTAAGCGGCGCTTTTCCCAAAGCCGTGCTTTTAGGGTAAAATATTAGCATGCTCACAGAATTAAACTCGGTCGAAGCCAGGGTACTGGGATCGCTGGTGGAAAAATCGCTCACCACGCGCGAACAATACCCGCTCACTTTCAATGCCTTGCTGAACGCCTGCAACCAGAAAACAAGCCGCGAGCCGGTGATGAACCTGGACACGGACGCTATGGGCAGGGCCGTGCAGACCCTTATCGAAAAAGGCCTGATAGAGCGCCTGCAGGCCCCCGGGGACCGCGTTCCCAAATTCAGGCACAATATAGACAGGCTGCTGAACAGCGCGGACCCGAAGCTTATCGGGGTAATAACCGTCCTGCTTCTGCGCGGCCCCCAGACCCCGGGCGAAATAAAAGGCCGCACCGACCGCCTCTGCGAATTTGCCGGAACCGCCGAAGTCGAAGGCCTGCTGCAGGAGCTGTGCGCCAGGGCCGAAGACCCCCTGGTTGCCCGCCTTCCGCGCCAGGCCGGCCAGAAAGAAGCGCGCTACCAGCATCTTTTCTCCGGCGCCGTACAGTCCGCGCCCGACGAGGCCCAGGCCGCCGCGCCCGTTCCGTCCGACCGCCTGGCGCAGCTTGAGAAGCGGGTTGAAGCCCTTGAAGCTTTCGTTAAGGCATACGAAGAGAATCTTTCCAAGCCCGGCTAAACAGAGCCGGGCGGCTTTCTCAAGGAACGATCTTAAAAATGGCGAATATATTTATACTTTTCCTCGGCCTGACCTTTACTGTCGCTTCGGCCGCCAAAGCCCCGGCAGCCAGGTTCGCGGATAAAGAGATGCTCTGCCCCGTGTGCGGGCAGACCTTCTATGCCAGGCTGGACCTGTCGGGGGCGGAGTCCGAGATGCGCCTGGACCTTAAGCCGCTCGGCGTCGTCAGCTGGCCCTGGCTGCTGCCGGATTGCCCCAAGTGCGGTTTCGTCATCTACAAGCTTTTGCTGCCCCCGGCCGAGCTGGCGAAGTGCAAACAGATAGTCGCCTCGGAGGAGTATAAAAAAGGCCTTCCGCACAGCTCCTACTACCGGGTCGGGCTGCTCTTCGACCAGCTCGGGAAGGGCGATTACAGCGTGGCGACCTCCTTTTTGAAAGCTTCCTGGCAGGAGGAGAACTCTCCCGCGAAGCTGAAAGAGGACCAGGAGCTGAGCCTTAAATATTTCACAGCCTGCTCGCAGACCTGCGGCGCCGACGAGAAAGAGAACTCCCTGCTCCTGATGGGCGAGCTCCTGCGCCGGCTGGGCCGGTTCGAGGAGGCCAAAGCGCATTTGGTGAAGCTCCAGGGGATGAAGGGCTTCCAGAAGAACTTTTTCGCCGACATCGTTGAATACCAGCTGCGGCAGTGCGCGAGAAAGGACTCCTCTCCTCATGAGATGGAGGATGTGAGGGATTTCAAAAGATCGCTCGTGGACTGGATAAAGAACCGCCTCCAGAAACTTTACAGGACCGTGCTGGAAGCCGGCGACCGGGAGACGGAAGATTCTCCTCTCTCCAGAAGCCCCGGCCAGGCCGGGGCCGGCATCCGCTGAAGCAGGCGGTCCGCGCGGGCGGCCGCGCAAAAGGGAACCATGGTAAAACTCTCCGAAGTGAACTCAAAACTGCTCAAGGCGCATTACGCCGTGCGCGGCAAGATCGTGATACGCGCCCAGGAACTGGAAGAGCAGGGCAAGAAGATAATTTACTGCAATATCGGCAACCCGCAGGCGCTGAAACAGAAGCCGATAACTTTCATCAGGCAGGTGCTGAGCCTGCTCGAATACCCGGCGCTGATGGATAAACCCGGCGCGGAGAAACTTTTCCCGGCCGACGTCATACGGCGTGCGCGGATGATCCTGGAGAAGAACCCTTCCGGCACCGGGGCCTATACGCAGAGCGCCGGCATCCCTTTCATCCGCAAGGCCATCGCGGAATTCATCGAGAAGCGCGACGGCATCCCCGCCGACCCCAACCGCATCATGCTCACCGAGGGGGCGAGCAAGGGCGTGCATACCGTTTTCACGCTTCTGACCAATAAAGAGAACGACGGGTACCTGATACCGATACCGCAATACCCGCTTTACAGCGCCGCGATAGAGCTTTACGGGGCCAGGCAGGTGAACTACTTCCTGGACGAGAAGAACCGCTGGAGCCTGGACGAGGCGGAGCTGGAGCGCAGCATAGAGGGCGCGAAAAAGTCCGGCATAAACCCGGTGGCGATAACCGTGATCAACCCGGGCAACCCTACCGGCGCGGTGCTTTCCAGGAAGAATATCGGCATGGTCATACGCTTCGCGAAGAAGCACGGCCTGGCCATCATAGCCGACGAAGTTTACCAGGACAATGTTTACGGCGAAGGCCTGGAGTTCGTTTCCTTCGCCAAAGTGATGCACGACCTGGGCGAGAAGGACGTGACGCTGTTCAGCCTGCATTCCGTTTCAAAGGGCTTCCTGGGCGAGTGCGGGCACCGCGGCGGCTACCTGGAAATACGCAATATGCCGGACGACGTGTACGCCGAAGTGATAAAGCTGCTGTCCATAGGCCTCTGCGCCAACGTCGACGGGCAGCTGGTAACCTATCTTATGACGGCCCCGCCGCGGCCGGGCGAGGAGAGCTATGAGCTTTACGCCGCCGAGAAGGCCGCGATACTCGGCGACCTCAAGGAAAAAGCCGGAATTCTGGGCAAAGGCCTTAACGAGATAGAGGGCATGCAGGTCGACGTCCCCGAAGGCGCGATGTACGCCTTCGTCAAATTCGACCTCCCGCATCCGAAGGGCATAAACCCCGAAGCCATGACCGCCGAAGAGCGGCATAAATACGAGGCCGCGCGGGACGCCAAGTACTGCCTGCGGCTCCTGGAGGGCACCGGCATCTGCGTCGTGCCCGGCTCCGGCTTCGGCCAACATCCCGGAACGCTGCATTTCCGCACCACCTTCCTGCCGCCAAAGGAAGATATCCTGGCGCTGGTGGAGAAGATGAAGAAGTTCCACGCTTCGTACGTAGCCAAGCTGCAGGAAGCCTGAGCCGCGCCGAAAGCGCGAAAGAAGAAGCCCGGCCGCCCGGGCTTCTTTTCCGAGAGCCGGAAAATAGTAAAATCACTCCTGATGTTAAAGTTCCTCGCGGACCTCAAGAACAGCCGGCATAAGCGCGTTTTCGGCGGGCTGGAGATACTTAAATATATCGGCCCGGGGCTGATAGTCACCGTCGGGTTCATAGACCCGGGGAACTGGGCCTCGAACCTGGCCGCGGGGTCCTCCTACGGCTATACGCTGCTCTGGATGGTCACGCTCTCCACGCTGATGCTGGTCGTCCTGCAGCATAACGTGGCCCACCTGGGCATAGCCACCGGGCTGTGCCTGAGCGAAGCGGCGCAAAAATACCTCCCGCGGGCGCTTTCAAGGCCCCTGCTCTGGTCCGCCATGGCCGCTTCCGTTTCCACCTCCCTTGCCGAGATCCTCGGCGGCGCGCTGGCGCTGCAGATGCTTTTCAAGATCCCGGTCAAGATAGGCGCCGTGCTGGTCGCGGCCCTGGTGCTTTACCTGCTTTTTTCCAACACTTACCGCAGGCTGGAAAAATGGATCATCGGTTTCGTTTCCCTGATCGGGCTCTCCTTTATTTACGAGCTCAAGCTCGCCGGCGTGGACTGGGGCCTGGCCGCCTCCGGCTGGGTCACGCCCGCCCTGCCGGACGGTTCCATGCTGATAGTCATGAGCGTGCTCGGGGCCGTGGTCATGCCCCACAACCTCTTCCTGCACTCGGAGATAATACAGAGCCGTCAGTGGAACCTGGAGGACGACAAGGTCATAAGGAAACAGCTGAAGTACGAGTTCCTGGACACGCTTCTTTCGATGATGATCGGCTGGGCCATAAACAGCGCGATGATAATCATGGCAGCCGCCACTTTCTTCGCCGCGGGCGCGCAGGTGAGCGAGCTGAGCCAGGCCAAAGAGATGCTGATCCCGCTGCTGGGGAGGTCCTCCGGGCTGGTTTTCGCCGTGGCCCTGCTTTTTTCCGGCATCGCCTCCAGCGTCACCTCCGGCATGGCCGGCGGGTCCATCTTCGCCGGGATCTATTCGGAGCCGCTCAACCTGAAGGACGCCCACAGCAGGCTCGGCGTCTGCATTTCGATACTTGCCGCTCTTCTCCTGATATTTTTTATTTCCGACCCGTTCAGGGGGCTGATAATTTCGCAGATGGCGCTCAGCGTGCAGCTGCCTTTCACTATTTTCCTGCAGTTCTACCTGACCTCCTCTAAAAAAGTGATGGGCCGCTACGCGAACGACAAGTGGGATATGCTGCAGCTTGGCGCCGTCGTCCTGGCGGTCAGCTTCCTTAATATTAAACTTCTGCTGAGCCTTTTCTGATGAAGAAAGAAGCGCTTTTGAAGCTGATAGGAGATTCCGCATTGCCGGCCGCGCTGAAATCCTATTTGGGCTCCGTGCTGGTTAAGAAACTTCCCTCATCCCTGAGAGAGGCGCTCAAAAAGGAGCCGGAAGCGTTCCTGGCGGGGACAGCCGGCCTTTTGCGCGAGGCCGGGCTGGCGCTCGGCTGCTCCGGAGAGGAGGCGCTGGCCCGGAGCGGCTTTGACGCGACTAATTTGGCCGCGGACAGGCTTGAGGCGGCCCTGGCCGAACTGCTGGCGCTGGTTTTCCTTCGCTCCGAGGGTTTTTCCTCGCTGGGATTCATAGGCCGCGGCATAGGCAAAACGGCGGATATTTCTGCGGAGCGCGGCGGGCTGCATTACGCTTTCGAGGTCTGTTCCGCGCGGACGGCGGCCGGAGCGCTCTCGGTGGATTTCCTGGAGCTTAAGTACGATAAGAAGATCAGGCAGGCCCAAGCCTCCAGCAAGAAGCGCGGGCCGGGCCGCGCCTGCCTGGTGCTGGCCGCCGGGTCTTTGTCTTTTCCGGGTTTCGCCCCGGACGAAAAGCTGGCCGGGCTGGCCCGCGGTCTCTACGAGCGGAAGAACCGGCCCCCGCGCACGCATATCTGCCTGCTCGCCGGCGGCCGCGCGGAGGTTTTTCCGCCCTGGGAAGCCTGACGGGGGCCCTGGCGGTACCGGCCCCTTTGACGGCGTTCCCTTAAGGATAGTATTATAATTAAGCTTCAGGGCTTAAGGGACACAAGAATGAAGACGATCTACCTTTCTGTTTTTTTCCTCGGCGCGTATATCTGCGGCCCGGGCCCGCTCCGCGCACAGGAAAGCCTGCTTACAAAAAGCATAGCGGGGAATTCTAGGATCGTATATTCAGTCGCTTTTTCGCCTGACGGGAAGTATATCGCTTCCGGCGGGGTGGACAATACCGTGAAACTCTGGAGTTTCGAGGACGGCTCGCTGGTTAAAGAGTTCAAAGGCCACAGGAACTTCGTGAACTCGGTAGCGTTCTCCCCGGACGGGAAAAGCCTCGTCTCCGCCAGCGAAGACGGGACCGTGAAGCTCTGGAGCATGGAAAGCGGGGCCTGCCTTGGAACCCTGAAGGGGCACAAAGATTCGGTCTGGTCGGCGGCTTTCTTCCCCGACGGCCGGCGCGTAGTATCGGGAGGCACCGACGGGGTGATCAGGATCTGGGGCGGGGACTCTAAAACCCCCGGCAGGACCATAAAGGGCCACTCCGGCTATATCTATTCGGTTTCCATAACGGAAGACGGCAAGCTCCTCGCTTCGGCGGGCGCGGGCCGCACCATAAAGATCTGGGACGCCGAAACCGGCGCCCATAAAATGACCCTCGAGGGGCACGGCTCCGCTGTCAATTCCACGGCTTTCTCGAAGAACGGGGAGTACCTGGCCTCCGGGAGCGACGACGGCTCCGTCAAGGTCTGGCGGGTAAGCGACGGCGTCTGCGTGAAGACTTTCTCCGCCGGCCAGCAGCCCGTCCTCGCCGTGGCGTATTCGCCCGACGGCGCCTATGTTTTTTCCGGCGGCGGCGACCGGACGATAAACGCGTGGAACATCGCCAAAGGCGTGTCCGCGAGGACCTTCCAGGGGCATAACGGCTCGGTAAAGTCCCTTTCTTTCTCCGCCGACGGGAAATACCTCGCTTCCGGCAGCTTCGACAAGACCATAAAGATCTGGCTGACGCCCTGGGAAGCCGAGGCGCGGAACAAGGAAATACAAAGAGCGGCCGCGGCGGAGGCCGAGAACAACAAGAACTATTCGCTCCATTATGAAGCCGGGCTCGCGCTCCTGGCCTCGCCGAATCCTTTAAAGCTGAAAAAAGCGCCCGAAGAATTCAGGCTGGCTCTTTCCTTCAAAAAAAGCGCCGACGGAGAGGAAAAGCTCGCGGAGGCGGTCAAGGCTTGGGGCAAGAAGGAACAGGAACTGAGGAAATTAGGGAGCCTGGGGACGGCGGGCCTCCTGGTCTTTTTCGTAATTTTCACGGCCTGGAAAGTGATCTCGGGGACGAAGTACAAAGCGAGGCTGAGAGAAACTTTGCCGGGAGAGATAAAAAGAGAAACTATGATGGGCGGCTATGAGAACGCCCTTAGACTGTACTCTAAATACAAGGCTATCGGCGGAAAAAAAGAAAACCTGCCGCAGGCGGAGCTCCTGGATCTTTTCAAAGGTCTGCAGACCCTTGAAGAGCTGCCCAAAGAAGACCTTCCTTATACGTTCTTCCTGTCCTACGCCGATAAATTCGTGAAAGAGGGCAATTTCAAGATGGCGCAAAGCATGCTGCGCTCCGGCAAGCTGCTCGACCTCTTCACGAAGCCCGGAGACTATGACGAGTTCGTCGCTCTGTACGAGGAGGCCCGCAGGCCAGAGAACATGCTTATGATAAAGCTCGAGCCCGGAACCTATACCGGTCTCGCCGAAGCTTTCTTTAAAGCCAAAAGATACGACTGCTGCGAGAAAGTCTGCGGTCTGAAAACGCAGTTCCACGCGAAGCAGGTTTCGGCCAGGGACAAAGAGCTTTTAGCCGCCTCCCTGAAAGAAAAGGCCGCTTAGCCGTCACCGCAGGCCGCTGATTTTGCAGTAGCGATCCCTAAAACACCAAGGAGAAACCATGCCCACTCAGAAGATAATCTGGACAAAGATAGACGAAGCCCCCGCTTTAGCGACTTATTCCCTGCTCCCCATAGTCAACGCTTTCCTGAAAGGCACCGGCGCCGAGGTGGAAACGAGCGACATCTCCCTGGCCGGCAGGATCCTGGCCAACTTCCCCGAGAACCTGACGGAAGCCCAGCGGATCCCGGATAACCTCGCCCGGCTGGGCGAGCTCGCGCTGAACCCGGAGGCGAATATCATAAAGCTGCCCAATATAAGCGCTTCGGTGCCGCAGCTTAAAGAGGCGATAAAGGAGCTGCAGTCCCAGGGCTTCAAGCTCCCGGATTACCCGGAGGATCCGAAGACTCCCGCCGAAAAAGAAATAAAGGAGCGCTACGCCAAGGTGCTCGGCAGCGCCGTGAACCCCGTGCTGCGCGAGGGGAACTCCGACCGCCGCGCGCCGCTCTCCGTGAAGAATTTCTCCAAAAAGAACCCGCATAAGCTCGCGCCCTGGAGCAGGGACTCCAAGGCCCATGTCGCCCATATGACGGCCGGGGATTTCTACGGCAATGAGAAGTCACTCTGCCTGGAAGAGGGCGGGGAGTTCAGCATACAGTTCATCGGGGCCGACGGGAAAGCGGCCGCGCTGAAGACCGGTCTCAAGGCGGCCAAGGGCGAGATCCTGGATGGGACCTTCATGAGCAAAAAAGCCCTTCGCGAGTTCTACGCCGAACAGATGGAGGAGGCCAAAAAAACAGGCCTGCTTCTATCCCTGCATTTGAAAGCCACGATGATGAAGGTCTCGGATCCCGTGATGTTCGGCCACGCCGTCTCGGTTTTCTTCAAGGACGTGTTCGAGAAGCACGCGGCCGTCTTCAAGTCGCTGGGCGTGAACCCCAATATGGGCCTGGGCGATCTCTACAAGAAGATCCAGGGCCTGCCGGCGGACCAGAAAGCGGCGATCGAGGCCGATATAAAGGCCGTCTACGCCGCGCGCCCCGCGCTGGCCATGGTGGATTCGGCCAAGGGAATAACGAACCTGCACGTGTCCAGCGATATCATCGTTGACGCGTCGATGCCGGTGGTGGTCCGCGACGGCGGCAAGATGTGGAACGCCGAGGGGAAGCTCCAGGATACCGCGGCCCTGATCCCCGACCGCTGCTACGCCACCATCTACAGCGAGATCATGGAAGACTGCCGCAAGAACGGCGCTTTTAATCCCGCCACTATGGGCTCGGTTCCCAATGTCGGCCTGATGGCCCAGAAAGCCGAGGAATACGGCTCGCATCCGACCACTTTCGAGATCCAGGCCGACGGGATAGTCCGCGTCGTGGACGCCGGCGGCAAGGTCCTGATCGAGCACAAAGTGGAGGCCGGCGATATCTGGCGCATGTCCAGGGCTAAAGACATCCCGATACAGGACTGGGTTAAGCTCGCCGTGAAGCGCGCCCGGGCCACGGGGGCCCCCGCCGTATTCTGGCTGGACAAGAACCGCGCTCACGACGCGCAGGTCATAAAAAAGGTGGAAAAATACCTAAAGGACAATGATACCAAGGGTCTGGAAATAAAGATCCTGCCCCCGCAGGAAGCTTTAAAGTATTCCGTGGAGCGGATAAGGAAGGGCCTGGATACGATCTCGGTCACGGGCAATGTGCTGCGCGACTATCTTACCGACCTGTTCCCGATCCTGGAGCTCGGAACCAGCGCAAAAATGCTCTCCGTGGTCCCGCTTCTGGCCGGCGGCGGCCTGTTCGAGACCGGCGCGGGCGGCTCCGCCCCCAAGCACGTGCAGCAGTTCCAGAAGGAAGGCTACCTGCGCTGGGATTCTCTCGGCGAGTTCTCCGCCCTCGGGGCCTCGCTGGAGCATCTCGGCAATACTTTTAAGAACGGGAAAGCGCTGGTCCTGGCCGAAGCCCTCGACCAGGCCATAGCCAAGTTCCTGGATAATAACAAGTCTCCGGCCCGCAAGGTAGGGGAGATAGACAATCGCGGCAGCCACTACTACCTGGCGCTGTACTGGGCCCAGGCGCTGGCCGCGCAGTCGAAGGACGCCGGTCTTCAGGAGAGGTTCGCCAGGATAGCGAAGCAGCTTGAGGAGAACGAGGAGAAGATAAACAAGGAGCTGATAGCGGCGCAGGGGAGGCCGGTGGATATGGGCGGCTATTACCACCCCGACTTCGAGAAGGTTTCGAAGGCGATGCGGCCCAGCCCGACGCTGAACGCGATCATCGACGCGATGTGATATCAGGCGCGGCGTGACAAATAACCGGAAAGTTCCAGCCTGGGCTTTCCGGTTATTTTTTGCCCCGGAGTTTCTTAAGTAAAGCCTGCGGTTCCGGGTTAGCCGGGTCCAGCCTGGCGGCCTCGGCCAGGCAGAGTTCCGCCGGTTCGCCCATCCCGAGCGCCAGGTAGATCCTGGCTAGCCGGAGCAGCGCCGGCGGCCTGTCCGGCTTGAGCCCGAGGGAGGCCAGGCAGGCGCCCGAGGCTTCTTTCAGCCTGCCGGAGGCGGCGTAGGCGCCGCAAAGCAGGTCCAGTGTGTCGACGCTGTTTTCCCGCTTCAGGGCCCTCTCAAAAGCCGCCGCGGCTTTCGCGGGGTCTCCAAGTTCAAGATAAAGCCTGCCCAGGTTCACCAGCGGCGTGTCGCCGGTGATCTCGGCTTCCGCGGCTTTTTCAAAAGCCGCCGCGGCTTCTTTCCTCTTCCCGAGCCCGGCCAGCGCCGCGCCGTAGATATTCCAGGCGTCGTAATTGAATTCCCAGGCCCCGAGGGCTTTAAGCGCCGCCTGTTCCGCTTCTTTCGTCTCGCCCTTCAGCAGCCGCGCGGCAGCCAGCGCTCCGAGGGCGTTGGAGAGAACTCCGCGCGGCGGGTTCAGCGAAAGCGCAAGGTCCAGGCGGGGCAGGGCCTCGTCGGGCAGGCCCTGCTGCAGGTAGTAGGAGCCCAGCATATAATTGGCCCAGGGGCTGGCGGGGTTGATCTTTACGGCGCGGAGCCAGACCCGCTCGTCGCTGCGCCAGATAAGCTGCTGCTGCGCGGAAAGCGCCAGGCAGAGCGCGAGGAGCGCCGCGCCGGACGCTTTCAGGAAGACAGGCCCGCCGGTCCGCGAGCGCAGCAGCTCTTCGGCTTTGTCGGCGAAAGCCGCGAAGACCACGGCCGCCCCGGCCAGCGGGAGGTAAAGATACCGGTTGGAGACGAAGACGGAGTTCAGGTATTCCGCGAGGTCGTTTACCGGCAGCAGGTTAAGGTAAGGAAGGAGGAGCAGAAGGAAAGCTGAAGCGCCTAAAGCGGCCGGGTTGTAGCCGCGCCTGCCGCGCCCGGAGTATTTTAAGGCGAGAAAAATAATTCCTCCGGCAAGCAGAAGCGCCGCCAGCCCGGCAGGACCGGGGAGCGCGGAAGTTTTCTGGTAAACCGGCGAGAGCCAAAAAGGCAGCAGAAGTATCTTGGCATAAGCCGCCAGCTTGGCTAAAAGAAAGGCGGGGTCCAGGTCCTTGAAGCCCAGGCCGGAGCCCCTGCCGGCGCTCAGGCGTGAGAACAGGGCCGCCGTCCAGAAAAAAGCCAGGGAGAGCAGTTCGGGCAGCCTCCTGCGCAGCTCTTTGAGCCCGCCGCCCGGCGACGCGGGCGTTAGCGGGCTTTCCCCATTCGGTAAGCTCCGAAGGAAAGGCAGCAGGCAGAAAAGGAGCAGGCCTGAAAAAGCCCGCTCCTTGAAGAGGAGGGAAACGCCGAACAGCAGGCCGGTCAGCAGCTTCCCCGGGGCGCCGTCCCTGCCGTCCCGCTCCATGAAGCGGTAAAGAGCGGCCAGGAAGAACAATGCGGAAAAAACGGTGCCTGAAAACAGCGCGGCGACCAGGGTCTCGGCTTGCGCCGGGTGGAGGGCGAAAATCAAGCCGGCCAGGAGCGCCGGCTTTTCTTTTTCCAGCAAAAGCTGCGCCAGTTTGTAAACCGTCCAGGCGCAGGCGGCGTGGGCCAGCAGCGAGAGCGCGTGGAAGCCCCAGGCCTGCCAGGCGACCAGTTTGCCCGCAAGCATCAGGTACAGGAATGTAAAAGGCTCGAAACCTTCGTTCCTGAAGACATGGGTATAGGCCGGGTGAAAAAGATAGGCCGCGTTCGACAGGTCCCTGAGCAGCGGATTGTTACGCACCGACATCACGTCGTCGAAAACAAAAGGCAGGAAAAGAAGAGGGATATAGGCCGCGGCGGAAAAAACCAGGAGGAGGACACCCGGCTTGATCCGGCTAAAAAAGGGGGGCTGTTTTTCCACGGCTTTATTTTATCATTATGGGCGGGGGCCCAAGCGGGGTAGGCCCGATGCCCCGCCGCGCCTAGGCCCTGTGGCTCTTACGGGCAACTGTAACTTAGGATACACTATTCATGGGTGAGGAACCTGTAAGGAACGGGTTTCAGGGGGCGTTTTCCAAGTTCTAGAAAAGGCGGAACATGCCCGTAAACATCCTGGTTGCCGACGACGATAAAGCCATACTGCGCCTTTATTCCCGCATCTTCTCCGGGGAAGGCTACGCCCTTACCAAGGCTGAAACTTTCGCTGAGGCCTCCCGCCTGCTGCTCGCTAACGACTACGACCTGCTGATAACGGATCTGATGTTCCCGGACGGGGTCGGCACGGAGCTTATAAAGATATTCAACGGATCAAAGGCCGATGCCAGGAGCCTCCTGGTGACGGGCACGCCCCAGGCCAAGGAGATGCTGGATCACGGCGGAGTGGATTACGTGGCGAAGCCGTTCAAGGTCGAGCATTTTCTCGAGCGGGTCAATAAAATCCTCTCCTAGGCGTATTCATAGCAAGTGCGGACCGGCCGCAGGACGCGGCCGGCTCTTTTGCGCTTAATTCGCCCTGGCGAGCGCGAGGCGCAGCGTTTCTTTTTCCAGGTCGGCCAGCGAATCGTAGTTGAGGAGCGTGAGCGGCTTCCCTTCGAGTATGGCCCGCAGTCCGGCGTTCTTAAAGGCCGCGGGGGCGAAGGCCGCAAGCTCGGCGCAGAACAGGCGGAAATTAAGCTGGCTGGCGTAAGTTTTCTTTTCCTTCAGGCAGGAAAAATCGAAATTCTCCGAAGTGAGGCGCAGCCGTCTTGGGCCGGGGTTCACCAAAATGTCCAGGTAAAAAGACAGCTCGGAGCCTTTTATCTCTTTCTTTACTTCTTTGTTTTTCCCCAGGCCTATGGGGATCCCGGTCACGGCCATGATGCCGAACCTGACGGCCTTTTCCTTGTCCGAAGGGCCTTCCTTGATTTTCACTATCTGCAGGGTTTCTTCCTTTATGGGGGCGGCGGCTATCACCGTTATATCGCCGGGCGCCGCTGTTAAGGCCAGCCAGGCGCCGCCTGTGAAAGAGACCGAGCCGTTCTCGAAAACGGCTTTTTTTATTGTTTCCGCCCCGGGCAGCGGCGGCTGCGGATGGGGGAGCGTTTTGGTCCCGATCCCGAAGCCGGCGCACCACTTTGACAGTTCCCCGGCGGCGGCTTCGTCCAGGTTCTCCCCAAGGACGCCCCAGCTGTGCCTGGCGGCGAAAGCCGCGGAGGCCGGGTCCAGCTTGAAAGCGGCGCCGAAGACCTGCGCCAGTGCCGCGAATCCCGGGGCTTTTTCGCCGGAGGTTATCACCATGAAAGACATGCGGTAATTCTAACAAATCGGCCGCATCCAAAATGTATAATTACCGGAAGACGGCAAATATCGGGGGGGGCCGGAATTTTTATGAAAACAAATACCCTGTTCGCGCTTATAATGCTCTGTTCCGGCGGCGTTTTCGCCGCAAAGCCGGCAAAGGCGCCGGCGCTTAGCTACGAGGTCAAGGCGGTGCTGGTGGCGCCTTATTCGGGCGTGATAACTCCGGCCGCCGCCGAATTCATTTCCCAGGCCGTGGACAAGGTCAACGGGCCCGGCGGGGCGGACCTGCTGGTGATAGCGCTGGATACGCCCGGCGGCCTGGATTCTTCGATGCGGGTGATCATCCAGAAGATGCTGGCCTCAAAAAAACCAGTCGCCGTCTACGTTTCGCCGCAGGGGGCGCGCGCTGCCTCGGCCGGGGTTTTTATTTCAATGGCCTCACCTCTGGTGGCGATGGCGCCCGGAACCAATATCGGCGCGGCGCACCCGGTGATGATGGGCGCGCTGCCGCAACTGGGGGATAAAGCCGACAAGAAAAAGGAGCCGATGGAGGAAAAGGTCCTTAACGACGCTTCCGCCTATATAAAATCCATTACCCAGAAGACGGGGCGCAACGTGGAGTGGGCGATGAAGGCGGTGGCCAAGAGCGACTCCGTTTCGGCGGAGGAGGCGGTCAAGCTCGGCGTGGCGGACCTTGTGGCGGCGGACCTGAACGAGTTCCTGGCCAAAGCCGACGGGCGCAAAGCGGGGGATTTCGGCACGCTGAAATGCGCGAAGCCGGCGGTGGAATATTTCAGGCAGACTCGCAGGCAGAAGTTCCTGGCGACGATAACGGACCCGAACATTGCGATGATCCTGATGAGCCTGGGCGCGGCCGGGCTTTTTATCGAGCTTTATAATCCGGGGCTGATCCTGCCCGGCGTGGTGGGGGCGGTTTCGCTGGTCCTGGCTTTCTATTCTTTCCAGACGCTGTCGGCGAATTTCGCGGGAGTGGCGCTGATCATGCTTGGGTTCGTTTTCTTCATCGCGGAGATCAAGGTTATAAGCTACGGCCTGCTTACGCTGGCCGGCGCGCTTTCTATTCTGCTGGGGGGGCTGATGCTGTTCAACCAGCCTTCTATCGGAGGGCTTTCTATTTCCATGAATATGCTTCTTTCTACCGTGATAGGGCTTATCGCCGTCGTGGCCGTGGTGGCCATGATAGCGCTGCGCGCGCAGCTTCGGAAGGTCGTGACGGGCATCGAGAGCCTGACCGGCAAGCAGGGCCTGGCCAAGTCGCCCCTTACGCCGAAGGGCAAAGTGCTGGTCGCCGGCGAACTGTGGGACGCCGAAAGCGTCTCCGGCGACATCCCCGAAGGCGCCGCCGTAGACGTCACCTCCGTCCACGGCTTCCAGATCCGCGTCCGGCAATCAAAGTAAAAAAAGAAAAGACCGCGAGAAGCGAAGTCGGGGCCTACCACAGGGGCAGGAACGAAAAACACGTTCGGCCACACCGTGGCCTCACTCGGTATTCGCCCGCCGGGCTATGCAACCGGCGGGCTCAACGACGGTTTTTCTTATCCTGCCCCTGTGGTCTCCCCTCCAGTATTTCCTGGCAAAGTCGTAGAGCCGTAGAGGTGGCAAGGGTATGGGTTCGGAGCGACCTCTCGGAGGCCGACGCTTGCGTAAGCGCGGAGGCCGAGAGGGGAGGCGCGCGCACGGTGTGCGCGACGCCGTGAGCGACGGGCCCATACCCTTGCCACCCTTAGCGACTACGGTTTTGCGTTCCGGACTGCACGGTAGGCCGCCCAAGCGATTTTTAGCTCCAATCGCAATATAAACACACTCCCCTCCCAAAAAAATGCGCCTTTAGCCCCGGCTATTTATATTTATATTAGGGGAATTTGAATTGCGGCGGGGATTGTGTCATAATATAGGTTCGGCAGGGTCCCGGTTGCCGGGATGTTTTATTGGTATTTAACGGATTTTTCAGCTTTTTTTACGGAGGAACTACTATGGGAACCAGATTTACCGACAGGGCTCAGCGCGTGATACTTATCGCGCAGGAAGAAGCCAAGCGTTTGAACCACGATTATGTAGGAACCGAACACATACTGCTCGGCCTCATCGCGCTTTCCGAGGGCGTCGCCAGCCAGGTCTTCCAGAACCTGGGCATCGACCTGCGCAAAGTGCGCGCCGAGATCGAAAAGATCGTCGGCACCGGCGACAATATGATGCTCCTGGGCGAAATACCCTTCACCCCGCGCGCCAAGAAAGTGCTCGAATACGCCGTCGAGGAAGCCCAGCATATGAGCCACTCCTACATCGGCACCGAGCATATCCTGCTCGGCCTCATCCGCGAAGAGGAAGGCGTAGCCGCCCGCGTGCTCGAGAACCTCGGCCTGAAGCTCGAGACAGTGCGCGAGGAAGTCCTCAGCATCCTCGGCGAGATGGAGCAGAAAGATTCCCCCAAGGAAGCCCCGGCTTCCAAAAGCCATGCCACGCACACCGCCGCCAAAGGCAAGACCAAGACCCCCATCCTGGACGAATTCGCCCGCGACCTCACCCAGATGGCCAAAGACGGCAAGCTTGATCCAGTGATAGGCCGCTCCGATGAGATAGACCGCGTGATCCAGGTGCTCGGCCGCCGCACCAAGAACAATCCCGTGCTCGTGGGAGAGCCCGGCGTAGGCAAGACGGCCATAGTGGAAGGCCTGGCCCAGAAACTGTTCTCCGGAGATATCTCGGACACCCTGATGGGCAAGCGCCTTCTCAGCCTCGACCTCGCCTCCATCGTGGCCGGAACCAAGTACCGCGGCGAGTTCGAGCAGCGCCTCAAGGGCATCATCGAAGAGATCCGCAAGGCCAAGAACAATATCATCATGTTCATCGACGAGCTGCACACCGTCATCGGCGCCGGCGCCGCCGAGGGCGCGATAGACGCCTCCAATATGCTCAAGCCCGCGCTCGCGCGCGGCGAGCTGCAGTGCATCGGCGCCACCACCTTCGACGAGTACCGCAAGCATATAGAGCACGATCCCGCACTGGAGCGCCGCTTCCAGATGGTGATAGTAGAGCCGCCCAGCGTGCCCGAGACCATCGAGATCCTGAAGGGCCTGCAGGAGAAGTACGAGTCGCACCATAAGTGCAAATACACCGACGCGTCCATCTTCGCGGCGGCCCAGCTGTCGGATAAATACATCACCGACCGCGCCCTGCCGGATAAAGCGATAGACCTGCTCGACGAGGCCGGCTCCCGCGCCCGCCTGACGCTGTCCGTCGCGCCCCCCGAATTCAAGGAAAAAGAGACGGAGATAGAAGAGGCCTCCAAGGAAAAGAACGCCGCCATCTACGGCCAGGAGTACGAGAAGGCCGCCAAGCTGCGCGACCGCGAGAAGGAGCTCAAGAAAGCCCTCGAGGACGCCCGCAAGAAATGGCGCGAAGGCCGCGACAAAGTTTTCCCGGAAGTGACTGAAGAAGATATAGCCGGCATAGCGTCCAAGTGGACCGGCATCCCAGTCACCCGCATGACCGAGACCGAGACCCAGAAGCTGCAGCATATGGAAGGCGAGATACACAAGCGCCTGATCGGCCAGGACGAGGCCGTCACCATCGTTTCCCAGGCCATCAAGCGCAGCCGCACCGGCATGAAGGACCCCAAGCGGCCCATCGGTAATTTCATCTTCCTCGGCCCCACCGGCGTCGGCAAGACCGAGCTCGCCCGCGTGCTGGCGGATTTCCTGTTCGGCAACGAGGAAGCCATGGTCCGCATCGATATGTCCGAGTACATGGAGAAATTCTCCGTGTCGCGCCTGATAGGCGCGCCTCCCGGCTATGTCGGCTACGAGGAAGGCGGAAAGCTCACCGAGATCGTGCGCCGCAAGCCCTACTGCGTGGTGGTGCTGGACGAAATAGAAAAAGCCCACCCCGACGTGTTCAATATCCTCCTCCAGATCATGGACGAGGGCACGCTCACCGACAGCCTGGGCCACAAGGTCAGCTTCAAGAACACCATCCTGATCATGACCTCCAACGTCGGCGCGCGCCTTATCTCCAAGGGGAAGACGCTCGGCTTCATGCCCGCGGATGACAAGGAAAAAGATTACAAAGAGATGAAAGACACCGTGATGGACGAGGTGAAGCGCGTCTTCAACCCGGAATTCATCAACCGCATCGACGAGGTCATCGTGTTCCGCCCGCTCACCGAGGTGGACACCGAGAAGATCCTGGAGCTCAGCCTGACCAAGGTGACGAAGAAGCTCGGAGACAAGGGCATCAAGTTCAACATCACCCAGGCGGCCAAGACCTTCCTCGTCAAGAAAGGCTTCGATCCCAACTACGGCGCCCGCCCCCTGCTCCGCACCGTGCAGAAATACCTCGAGGACCCGATGTCCGAGTTCCTCCTGAACAGCACCATGAAGGGCGGCGACGTCCTTAAAGTGGACTATAAAGGCGAAGGCGACGCCCTGGACCTGAAGATCTAGCCCGAGCCCGGAGACCTGTGCCCGCTGTTTCAGCGGGCGCTTGCCTGTCCGGCGGGCGGTTTTTTCGGGCCAGCCCCGGAGTTCAACTTGCAAAAACATCAAGGCCATCCAAGGCGCCACGGCGCCGTGCCTCCGCCGGTAAAAACGGGCGGGGCCGTCCGGACGCAGGCGGGGGGCGGCGGCTTTTACCGCCTGACCGCGAAACTGCTTCTTTCCCTGGTGCTGGCCGCTGCCGGCGGCTTTTTTGTCTATTACACCGGGAACAGGCTGCTTAAAAGTTTTGAGCCGCAGCCGGAGCCTAAGAAAGTGGTAGAGGCTCCCCTTAAGGACGCGGAATGGCTGGCCATGGTGGAAAGCCTGGACAAGGTCTCACGCTCCTACAGGGGCCGGGTCGGGATCTATATTAAAGACCTGGAAACCGGCAAGACCTGGCTTTATAACGCCGATAAACTGTTCCCGTCGGCCAGCCTGATCAAAGTGCCTATCATGGCCGCGGTCTTTGAAAAAATAAAGCTGGGCGATTTGACGCTGGATACACAGATAAAGCTGACCAGGCATGAGCGCGTCGGCGGCTCCGGGTCGCTCAAGTGGGTGCGGGACGGAACTTCGCTGAGCGTGATGGAGATCATCTACAAGATGATCACCGAGAGCGACAATACCGCCACCAGAATGCTGATAGATTATGTCAGCATGCCTTACCTCGACGGCGCGTTCAAGAACCTCGGGCTTGTTCATACCAATATCACGCCCGAAGGGATGAGCCTTTCTTCCGGCCGGGTGCTGCGCGAGAATTACACTACGCCGCGCGAAATGGCCTCCCTGCTGGAGCGCATTTACGCTGGCCAGCTGGTAAGCAAGGAATCCAGCGAGTTCATGCTGGACGTGCTTAAGCATACCAAGAGCCGCAGCCGCCTGCGCAAAGGCCTGCCGCTGGGCTGGGAGATAGGCCACAAGACGGGCCTGCTGCGCAAGTCCTGCCACGACGTGGGAATAGTGTTCTCCCCGCGCGGCGACTATGTGATAGCGGTGCTTACCAGCGAAGCCCCGAACTATACGGAAGCCAAGAATTTTATCTCGAAAGTGGCCAAGCTGACCTACAAGTATTACAGGATAGACGCCGATTTCGCCGCCCTGCCCGGAGTCCCGGGGGCCGGCTAGGGGATATCGACAGCGAGCCGGGAGCGGCGCAAGCTCCTCCCGGAGCCTGAAAAAACCGTTCAGTTTGCACGGCCAGCTGTTTGTTTTCGCCAACAGGATGTATTATGAACAATAAAAAAACCCTCGAACTTCTCGCGCCGGCTAAAGACCTGGCGACCGGCATCGACGCGGTCAACTGCGGCGCCGACGCCGTCTATATAGGCGCCGAGCACTTCGGCGCCCGCTCCGCCGCCGGCAATACGCTTGCGGACATCGAAAAGCTGGCCGTTTACGCCCATAAATACCGGGCGAAAGTTTACGCCGCGGTGAACACCATCTTCACCGACGAGGAACTGCCCCGCGCGCAGAAGCTGATCCACGGGCTCTGGAAAGCCGGGGCCGACGCCGCGATCATACAGGACATGGGCCTCCTGGAAGGCGGCCTTCCGCCGATACCGCTCATCGCCAGCACGCAGACCCACAATACCACGCCGGAGAAAGTTTTGTTCCTGGAGAAAGCCGGCTTCAAGCGCGTCATCCTCGCCCGTGAGCTCACCCTGGACGAGATAAAGACCATAAGGGCAAAGACCACCGTCGAGCTGGAATTTTTCGTGCACGGCGCCCTGTGCGTTTCCTATAGCGGCCAGTGCTATCTCAGCTGCGCCCAGGGCGGGCGCAGCGGCAACCGCGGCGAATGCGCCCAGCCCTGCCGCAAGCTCTATTCCCTCAAGGACGACTCCGGCGAGGTTCTTGCCGTGAACAAGCATCTCCTTTCCCTCAAGGACCTGAATCTCTCCCGCAGGCTGGGGAATTTGGTGGATGCCGGGATAACTTCCTTCAAGATCGAGGGACGCCTGAAGGACAGGGACTATGTGCGCAACATAACCGCTTTCTACCGCCGCGAACTGGACAAAGTCATGGCCAAGAAAGGCTATTCGCGCCCTTCGCTGGGCAAAAGCTTCGCCGCTTTCGAGCCCAATCCTGCCAAGACCTTCAACCGCGGCTACACGGATTTCTTCCTGGACGGCAACCCCGTGGACGTCGCTTCCCCGGACACCCCTAAATTCGTTGGGGAGCCGCTCGGGCGCGTCTCCGACATCAAGAGCGGCTCTTTCAGGCTGCATAACTCCGAAAGGCTGCATCCCGGCGACGGCATCACCTTCTTCGACAAGGACGGAACTCTGTCCGGCTCGCTGGTGAACGGCGTGAA
This sequence comes from Elusimicrobiales bacterium, assembly GCA_028713125.1. GTDB lineage: Bacteria > Elusimicrobiota > Elusimicrobia > Elusimicrobiales > UBA9959 > UBA9959. The sequence continues at coordinate 413,535 of JAQTOU010000003.1, forward strand.
GGACGGGCGCGTACGCGCCGACAACCTGAAAGGGATGGAGAACGGAACCGACGTGTACCGCAACCTGGACAAAGAATTCCTCCGCTCCGTGGAGCGGGACGGCGCAAAGCGCAAGTTCGCGCTCAGGCTGGAGTTTTCCGACTACGAGGGCGGCCTGGAGCTGAAGGCTTCCGACGAGCGCGGGGCTACGGCCTCGGTGAAGCTGCGAGGCGTCAAGACTCCGGCGGAGAAGCCGGAGGCGGCGCTTGAAACTATAAAAAAACAGCTCTCAAAGCTGGGCGAGACGGACTTCTACCTGGAGGCGCTCGAGCTGAAGCTTTCCAAGCCTTTCTTCGTCCCGGTCTCGGCGCTTAACGACCTGCGCCGGGAGGCCCTGGCCGCCCTCGAGCAGGCCTCGGGCCTGGTCCCGGAGCGCGAAGAGGCGCAGATCCTGCCTACCGAACATCCCTACCCGGAAGAAATACTCGACCATACCGGGAACGTGCTTAATTCCAGGGCGGCCGCTTTTTATAAACGGCACGGCGTCAAAGAGATCGGCCTGGCGGCCGAGGCCGGCGCCGACCTCACCGACAAGCCGCTGATGGTAATGAAATATTGCCTGCGCCGCCGCCTCGGGCTCTGCAAAAAAGGCAAGGAGGTCGAGCCTCTCCGCCTTGAAGACACTGAGGGCCACCGCTTCCGCCTTGAATTCGACTGCGCCCGCTGCGTCATGAAGCTTTATTTCGACAATACAAAGCCGGAAGAAGATGAGACTGAGGAATAGTTCTTTCCAGGGGTTGCTCTGCCTGGCCCTGCTGCTCCCGGCGGCGCAGGGCTGCACGCGGAGACCCGCGGACCTGCCGGCATTGGGGCGTCTTGAAACTTTCGCCTTCAATCCGGCTTCCTCGCTGGAGGAGCGTATAACCGTCATGCCGCCCGCCTTGCTCGAGCATTACAGGGATTGGGACAAAAGACCTGATTACGGCTCTTACAAGCCTTCGGCCGCGGATAAGGCTCTGCTGCTCGAATACCTGCGCCTTCTTCCCCCGGTGTATGAAAGGGTCTTTAAAGCGCGCTGTGCCGGGATTTATTTCGTTTCCGGTTTAATGGGCAACGGCGTTACCACCTGGGTGATAGGGCCGGAGGATAAGGTGTATTTCAATATCACCTTTAACCCGGCCGTCCTGAAAGCGGGTTTGTCGGAAACATTGACGCAGAGGGAGCGCAGTTGTTTTATCCCCAGGGCCGGCTGGGATGTGAGGGTGGACGCCGGCACCAGGTATAAAGGCCTGCTTTACGCCCTTTTCCATGAAGGCACGCACGGCCTTGATTACGCCGCCGGCGTTTCCCCGTTTTGCGACGATACGATGCCTAAATATTACTGGCCCGGTAAGCCCGTGTCCGGAAGTTACTTTTATAAGGCCTGGAGCGACTATTCGGTACCGCTTAAACGTTCCGATTATCACGGCCGCGACAAGATAACCTTTTACGGCCTGGGCGGCGGCCCGAAGATAGACATAACCGAAGCCAAATACGTTTATGAAGGGCTGAAGAAAAGCCCCTTCATGTCTCTTTACGGCTCCAAATCCTGGGCGGAGGACCTTGCCGAACTCGCCACTTTCGCGATCCTGACCGGAAAGCTGGGGCAACCATACAAGATCCTTATAGTGTACCCGGACAGCCGGATCACCCTGGAGCCGCTGAGAGGCGAGGCCGGGGCCAGGGCTGCCGAGGCGCTTTCATACCTGGACAAAGTTAAATGACCTTAAGAGCCGAGCTTAACATCAACGGCGGTTCCCGCAGGGTCATTATCTTCGGGAATGACGAGGAAACGCCTGACCACCTGGCGCTGCGGCTGGCCGCGGCGGCTCTTTTTTTCGACGGAGAACCCGTCGAGCCCGGGCCGAGCGACCACGTGCTGGCCGACATCGGCTTTGTGCCGGACCTTATGGTCCCGGACGGCGTAGGCGGCATAAAGGTCTGGATAGAGTGCGGCAACGTGGCCGTCAATAAGCTTACCAAGGTGGCCAGGCGCATAAAAGACGGGCGGCTGGTGATCCTTAAAGAAGACGTGCCGAGCGGGGTCAGGCTGCGCGAAGTCATAAAGAAGGAAATTAATAAAGGCGAGCGCGTAGAGGTCTGGGCCTGGAACAGGGCGGATTTCACACGCTGGAAAGCCGCCCTTAAAGAGAGTAATTATCTTTACGGCGAGGCTTCCGGCCAATCCCTTAATCTGGTCGTCAATGAAACGGCCTTCAGCGTGGACCTGATCTCCTGCTAAGGCCTACCTTCCCGGTAGGCCTTAAGGCACTGGCGGTTTTTTAGCCGCCTAATATAATATACTGAAAGTATATTCCGGGGGAGAAAACTGAATGTCGCCAACTTCAATATTTTTCCGGCTGTTTTTCGCAATTTCTATCCTTACCCTTCCGGGTCGGTCCGCTTTTTGCGCGGGCCCCGTCGCTGAACTGCTTAAGTCCGAGGCGGGGCCTTTCGAATTTACCCTGCCCCAGCCCTCCAAGGGCCGTCTCGAGAATTCTCCTTTAAACACGGTCCGCGCCGAATGGTTCCGCGCCACCGGTCTTTATTCCGATAAAGTTTTCAAACCCGCCAAGCAGCAGCGGCTGGACACTAACGGCAGCAAGCTGGTGATGCTGCAGGGCTTCCACTGGTACGCGGACGATTACTGGTATCACCCGGCGAAGGGCTGGTGGGGCGTGCTGGCCGACAAGGCCGGCGAGGTGGGGAAGGCCGGTTTCGACCTGGTCTGGTTCCCGCCGGCTTCGAACGGCAGCTACTATCCGAACCAATGGTACAACGTGGATTCGCAGTGGGGCAAGAAAGAAGAGCTTTTCAAGGCCGTTAAGAACATGCACTCCGCGGGCGTGAAGGTCATAGCCGACATCGTGGTGAACCACCGCAACGGGACTAAGGACTGGGCCGACTTTACCAACCCCGACTGGCCGACCACGGTCGTAGTAAAGGACGATGAATGGCAGGGCGGGGCCAAAAGTCCCAATTACGACGAGGGGCAGGGAGATTCCGGCTGCCGCGACCTGGACCACCGCCAGCAGGTCGTGCAGGACGAAATAAAAATTTTTATGCGCTGGATGAAGAACACCGTCGGCTTCGACGGCTGGCGCTACGACATGGTCAAGGGCTACCCGGCTTATTACGTGCAGCTTTACAACGAGGCTTCCAGCCCGGTTTTCTCGGTGGGGGAATATTACGATACCAACCGCCAGGACCTGGCCAACTGGGTAAGCGCTACGGACAATACCTCAGGCAAGATAAACGCGTCCACGGCTTTCGACTTTACTACCCGCTTCAATTTGATCTCCGCGGTGGAGAACGAGCGCTATGAGCTGCTGAACGACAATGGCCGTCCCTCCGGGCTTATCGGCTGGTGGCCCGCTAAGTCGGTTACTTATGTGGAAAGCCACGATACCTCTCCCCGCGACCCGAACTTCCTGCAGAACGCCTCGGCTGAATATAAAACCCAGCGCATGATGGGCTACGCCTACATCCTTACGCACCCGGGCATCCCTTGCGTTTTCTGGCCGCATTTCTTCGATTGGGGCTCCGATTACCGCAACCGCCTGCAGGCGCTCATTAATATAAGGAAAGCCGCGGGGATCACCTCTACCAGCCGCATGGGGATCCTGGCCGCCACTAATGAGCTGTACGCGGCCGTGATAGACGGCGATACCAACCGGGTGGTGGTCAAGCTTGGAAAGAACTGGGGCTGGAACCCCGGCGCCGGCTGGACCCTGGCGGCCAGCGGCGAGCGCTACGCGGTCTGGACGCAGCCGCTGCCTTAAACATATATTCTCTATAAAAGCCGCCGGCAGTTCCCTCAAGGGGCTGCCGGCGGCTCTTTGTTGGGGGCAAGGGTATGGGTTCGTAGCTCACGGCGTCGGCCACACCGTGGCCGCGCCTCCTCTCTCGGGCTCGGCGCTTACGCAAGCCTCGCCCTCCGAGAGGTCGCTACGAACCCATACCCTTGCCCCCCGTAGCTGTATTGTCTCCAGTTACCCATAGGGCCTATGTGGGTCTGGGCCTACTGGCTTTAAAAATTTGGGCCCTATGGTTGTTGACGAATGTCAACCTGTGCGGTATAACATAGCAGAAGCAAACGAGTGAACTGGAGGAGTTATGAAAAACATCGAAAAAAATATCCTGACCGCCGCGGCCGCCCTGCTGATGTTGCCCGCGCTTTCTTTCTCGGCCGGCAAAAGCATATATGGCGCTGACAACCGCCTGGACTTCTTCCAGATGTCCGCGGAGATGAAAGGACTCTCCAACTCCGTGGTCTCGTTCTGGGAAGCCGCCCAGGTGACGGCCGAAGGCTCCGGCTTCAAGCTTAAGACTTTAAAATACGGCGAGAGGGATTTCGGCGGCGGCAAGAAGCTCTGCCCCGGCGAAAAATTTGCCGAGCAGGCCATCGGGGCTTTCTGCTCCGGCTCTTTGGTGGGCGAGGACATGGTGATGACCGCCGGTCACTGCATAACCAGCGAGGAGCAGTGCGCGGGTACCAAGCTGGTCTTCGGCTTCGCCGTAAATAAGGAAGGCGCGGAGGCCGTGACCACCGTACCCGCCTCTGACGTCTACACCTGCTCCAAGATCGTGAAGCGCTTCCTGGCCGGCGAGCCGGGCTCGGACAATCCTACCGGGCAGAACCTCGGCCCCGACTACGCCCTGATAAAGCTGGACCGCAAAGTGACCGGCCGCAAGCCGCTGCCCGTGAACCGCGGGACCACCCTTAAGAACGGTTCCGGGATCTTCGTAATAGGCCACCCCGTTGGCCTGCCCGTGAAACTGGCCGGCGACGCCACGGTGCGCGACTTCTCCAAGATCGGCTACTTCACCGCCGACCTCGACACCTTCGGCGGCAATTCCGGCTCCCCTGTTTTCAACGCGACTACCAAGAAAGTCGAGGGGATACTGGTTCGCGGCGACAGGGACTTCGAGCTCAGCCCCGCCGGCTGCGTTACCCAGTCCACCTACGAACAGACCGGCGGCCGCGGCGAGGACGTGACAAAGGTGGGAGTGATCTCCTCCTACATCCCGAGGCTCGCCGGCGAGAAGGCGGACGACCTTTCCGGGGAAGTTCTGGAAGTCAGGGACATGGATTCGAGCGCGATAAAGCCCGCGGAAGCGGCGCCCAAGTCGGTAACCTTCGACTAACGCTCAAAAGCTGGGCTTAAGAAAACACGCTCCCGGGAAGGCTTCCCGGGAGCGCAGTTTTTTTATTCCAGTTCTTCTTTTATGGCCGTCTGGGTGACGGCTTTTTTGCTGTCTTCTTTAAGGAAGCGGCGGGAGAGCAGGAGGGTGGCGGCGGAGTAGCAGGTGATGGTGATGAGGAAGGGGAGGGTGAAGCCGAAGTCCATCTGGAGGCGGCCGCTCAGGCGCGCGGAAAGGGCCGACGAGAGGTTCCAGCCGGCGGTGAAGAGGGCGCTGGCGGCCTGGTGCTGGGAGGCGGGGAAATGGCTGAGCAGGAAGACGCTGTACACGGGCCAGCTTGCGTTCATCAGCATGGTGCGCAAGAAAGCGGCGGCCACGGTGGGCAGCACGAGGCCGGAGAAGCCCATGGTGGCGAGAAATGGGATTGAGAGGGACTGGAAGGTTATCATAGCGCGCACCCGGCCTATGCGGGTGACCAGCCAGGGGCCGATCAGGCCGCCGGCGGCCATGGCGAGGGGCATCAGGGCCATGAAGAAGCCGAGCTTCGAGATATGCAGGTCGAAGCTTGATTTAAAGAAGATGTTCAGGAACGGCATTATCATCCCCGCGCCGAAGGAGATTATGAGCTGCGGCGCAAGGACGAGGAGGGCGGGCCAGAGGGCTATGGAGGAGAAGGCTGCCGCGCCGGACTTGTCTTTTGGCGCCGGCGCCTCCTTGATCTTCAGGGCGGGGAGGCCGGCGGCCAGGAGCAGGGCGCAGGCGGCGAGCATGGTGGCGCGGTAGGCGGCGGCTGTTTCGTCGCCGTAGGAGAAAGCTGTCGCCCAGAACCCGGTGAGCCAGCCGGAGGCCAGGTTGCCGGCGAAGGCGGCGGTCATTGAGACGGCGAACTGGAAACTGAAGAGGTGCTGTCTTTCTTTTTCGGCGGTGCTGCGGGCCATGAGCGGCATGGCGGTGATGGCGAACAGGGCGCCGGCGGTTCCGGAGACGAGGGAGAAGAGCATGAGGGGGGCGCGGCCGGGGAAAACGGCCATGCCGGCCATGGAGGCGAAGCTGAGGGCGAGCGAGGCGAGCAGGCTTTTGCGGGCTGGCAGGGAGCCGCAGAAGACGGCGAGGGGGATGGCGAGGGCGGCTATTGAGAGACCCGGGATGGCACCGAGGGTTCCGAGGAAGTCGCGGGTGTAGCCGAGTTTCAGGATATAGAGGTTGAAGACGAGGCCGAAGATGCTCTGGGCGAAGGACATGAGGAAGGTGAGGAAGAGGAAGTTCCTGGCATTAGGGGAGAAAGCCTTGAACCCGGCGATGTAGTTTTTGATTAAGGTTCTCATGATGAAGAATAAGAACTGCACCGCGAGATGCGAAGTCGGGGGCCTGGCAAGGGTATGGGCCCGTCGCTCACGGCGTCGGCCACACCGTGGCCGCGCCTCCTCTCTCGGGCTCGGCGCTTACGCAAGCCTCGCCCTCCGAGAGGTCGCTCCGAACCCATACCCTTGCCACCCCTCCAAAAGACTGAGGGGAAAATATTTTTCTACCTGCCGGGTTGTGCGGCGGGGGTGGCGGGGGAGGGGAGGGGGGCCGTGCTGATGGCGGGCGCGACCGCGGTTGCTGTGGAAATTGTTATGGCGGGTTCGGGTTTGGGGGCGTGGTTGATGTACCAGATGTAGTTGGCCATGTCTTTATGCTCTTTGGGCAGGGTCTCGGGGCATTTAAGCGCGTTTTCGGTTAAGAAGGAGGCCTGGTATACGCCTTTCAGCCTTGATTTTACCGAGGCGGGGATGGCGGCATTGTACATCAGGTGGCCGTTGCCGGCTATTACCAGGACTGCGTAGTCGGGGTTTTCTTCCAGGAAAGTGACGATGCGGCTGCCCATGCCTTCGTTCCAGGCGGCCATGGAGGCGAGGTAGTTATCAAAGGCGAAAGTCGTGACCGTGGACGTGCTGCCGTGGCCGCCGAAGGATTCTTTCAGGTACTCGTTGTATTTTTTGTGCTTGGTCACTTCGACTTTTTCCGGGAGGTAGGCTTTTTCTTCCGGGGCCAGGCTTTCAAGGCCGGTGCGGGCGATCTTTTTTATAACGGCTCTCGGGACATTGAGCGCCAGGGCGCGGAGCTTGTTCTGTATGACGAAATCGAAAAGGGGTTTATAGAGGGCGAAGTCGAAGCCTTTGCCATTTTTCCAATCGGCTTTTTCCCGGAATTCCTCCTCGGTTATTTTGCCTGCGGCGTAGTCGTCCAGCACCGGCTGCAGGGTGGAGACCACCATCTCGAAGCCGACGGCGATCTTGGCGCCGCGGGCGATCTTCATCGCTTTCAGCGCCTCTAATTGGGCCAGGTGGTCCAGCGGTTCGTCGTGGGTCTCACCGACGTAAACCACTTTGCTTTTCCAGACTATGGACTTGAAGGCCGCTTCGCCCCTGAAATCTTTTCCGGACTGCGCCCCGACTATGCAGAAATTAGGCTTATCCTGGGTAAGGACTACAGGCGCGGCGGAGTTGACGATGGGCGCGCGCTTTTCGATATTAGCTTCCGGCTTTTTCACGTGCTTGGCGGAAGCGGTTAAAGGGAGAAGGAAAGCCAGGGAAAAAATGAAGAGCTTCATGTACTAATTATAGTAAAAAGGGGACAGGCTGCTTTTCAGGCGGCAGGGCCGCCTGTAAAAAATCAGCCTGTCCCCTTTTTTTTGTCAGTGCCTGAAGATGGCGGCTATCGGGGTGATGCCGGGCATTTTCGACTCTTCCATCACGTACACTTTTCCGCCGTGGCTTAAAGTGCGGGTGACGCAGAGGTCTACAAGCTCGGTGTCCGCCGGCTCCGGGCTCTTGTGCAGATCCAGCTCGCCGGTAGAGGGATCGTACATGCCCCATTTCTGCGCGTTGGCCGCTACCAGGAGCGTGGAGACATTGCCCTGCTCCGCCGCAAGGAGTATTGGCTTGACGTGACAGGCGGCCGCGGGCGTGCCGCGAACCTGGTCATACCTGTGCACCGCGGCCCGCGACTCGGCTTCGAAGAGCGGCTCGAGCAGCTCCCAGGCCCGGTCACGGAGCTGCTCGGGCCTCAGCCCGGTGGTACTGCCGGGAATGCTCCTCACGTACAGGTTATTGTAAGTGTTCGCGTCCGCGTAGATATGGTTCAGGTAATCCACGCCGGCGGTAACCAAAGGAGCGCTCTCGTCCTTCAGCATTGCCGTAATGCCTTTGTTCACGCTCTGGAAGTAAACGAGGATGTTCGATTTGGCCTCGTTGCTGTCCTCGGCGTGGCCGTGGAACATTCCCGCCCGGCCGGTACCGCCGGCTCGCCCCTCGGTATTGGAGTGATACTGGAGCTGTTTTTCCTTCGGATTAAGTTCCAGTAGGTCCGCTATGCTCTTCGGGACCTGCCTCAGGTCCACCTTGGTCACGCTGTACCTGCTGCACTGGTACAATTCTATGGAATGCTGGCTCAGCGCCAGGACGTAGAACCTGCCGTCCTCGGCGAAGAGCTGCAGGAGAGGCGTGACGCAGAAGTGGTCGGAGACTACCGTCAGTTCCCGGAAGTTCAGCGGGAGGTTATAGATCCGCTTCAGCTTCGGTGACAGGAAAAGGGCCAGGCCGCCGCTCTGGTACTGCCAGAATTTGTGGTCCTCCAGGAGCGGCTGGGCGGGTTCAAGTATTTTTTTCACCGCGGCCGGCTTATGTCCGGCCGTCTCGAGTTTCTTCGCGGCCTCGCCCAGGAGTTTTTTGAACCTTATCGGGTTCTGTTTCGTTTCTATGCCTTCGCTGCCCTTTACCGCTGGCATGAAGATGGAAACGCAGGTCTCACCGCCGTCCCTAAGCAGTTCTTCCAGGTTATCTCTTGTCATTAAATGCATATCGCACCCCCCCGGCTGATCTTTAGGGCATGGGATTACAAAGGAAGCTTTGCTGCGGTGCGTGCTGTCCCCTACCCAAGGTCAGCATACAAAATTTTTTATAAATGTCAAAACATTTTTTACCTTGCCAGTCGCTCCGCAAAACAAGCATAATTGGATTGGATTTTGACCGGTCAGGGGCCAATATGAATAAATCTTTCTTGTTGCCGTTTTTCCTTATCTTTTCGCTTCCCGCGGGCGCTTCCGCCCAGGTGCAGGTGGTGTCCAAAACTCCGTACGGCCCGGTAGCGGACATGAACGCCGCGCAGGCGATAGCCGCCACCTTCAGCCGGCCCATGGCCGCCCTGGGCTCGGCGGAAAAAATGGGCGAAGCCTGCCCGCTTGAAGTGCTTGAAATAAAAGACAAGCTGACGGCGGCTAACTATCAGGATTTTTCTTCGGCCTCGCTGGAGGATTTCAGGGAGCTCAAACCGGTGGAGGGCCGCTGCCGCTGGCAGGGCACGCAGACCGTTTCCTTCGAGCCGGCCTATCCGCTTAAAAGATCGACCCTTTACGCCGCACGGATAAAAAAAAGTTTTTCGTACGGCGGCCAGGCCCTGGAAGAGGACGCCGCCTGGTTCTTCGAGACGCAGCGCCCCTCTATAAAGGAAAGCGAGCCTGACAACGACGAGCGCTGGCTGCCGCTGGACACCGTGCTCTACGCCGCTTTCAACATGCCTATGGCTTCCGCCCGGGCCCGGGATTCCATAAAGCTCGAGGAGACGGCTCCGGACGGCAGCGTCAGGGAAGTCCTCATCGGGGTGCGCCTGGCCAAGGACGAGGAGGTTAAGAAGCTCTGGCCGAATCCGTGGCAGGATATTTCCACAGGGACCGTCATCGCCGTGCGCCCGGCCGCGAAGCTTAAGCCCGACTGCGCCTATAAACTTAAATTCGGCGCCGGCCTGGCCGCGGCCGAAGGCAATTTAGGCCTGGGCGAAGAGCGGGTCATAAACTTCGAGCCTTACTACACTTTCCGCCTGAAAAAGCTGCCGCAGGACGCCTGCCTGCCGGAGTATTTCAGCCTGGTCTTCACCAACCCGGTCAAATATACCGAGCTGTACAAGCATATGTCGGTAGAGCCCCCCTCGGCTATGCCGCCGCTGGACAAAGAAAGAGAGGATTATGAAAGCTACGGCAACCCGCGGGAGCGGGCGGCCCATCTCGCGCTGCCGTACGGGATGTTCGGCCCCGGCAAGGTTTACTCTTTCAAGATCTCCCCGGATTTTTCAGATACCTTCGGGAATAAACTGGGCGAAAGCGTGGAATTTAAATTAGGCCCCATGGATTATTGCCCGTACTGGGACATGCCCACCGGCTTCGGCATCCTTGAAGGCTACCTGCCGGCCCGCCATCCGTTCACCTCCGTGAACGCCGCCGAACTGAATATCCTTAAAAGTGCCGTAAGCCAGGACAACTTAATTCCTTTTTTCCGCGGCAGGATGGAGGACCATAGCCTGCTCAGCCTCCCCGTCCAAAAGGGCTGGGACCCCTCCAAGGGCCAGCATAACTACAAATTGCTGACCTACCTCGACTATACCGGCCTTTTCGGGCCGGAGGAAGGCGGTTTCGGTTTCTTATCCGTACCGGCGAAGAACGGAACGCCTTTCCGCGCTCTGGATAATATAACCCGGATCGGCATAACGCTCAAGACTTCCCAGGATTCAACGCTTATCTGGACCAGCTTCCTTAAAACAGGCAAGCCGGCGGTGGCGGTACCGGTGGAGATCAGGAGCGACGAGAACAAAGTTCTGTGGACCGGGGTCACCGACAAGCAGGGTTTTGCCGACGCGCCCGGCTGGCTTAAGCTCGGGATCACCGACTGGCCGCGCTGGCAGCGGCCCGCTTTGTGGGTCTTCGCCAAACACAAGAACGGGGCCGCCGTGATGAACAGCGCCTGGACGGGCGGCGTCGAGCCCTGGCGCTTCTCGGTGAATTACAACAGCTCTCCGCGGCCCAGGAATTACTCCGCCGCTTTGTTCACCGAGCGGGGCGTTTACCGCCCCGGCGAGACCGTGGACATGAAAGGCTTCGGCCGCAAGCTCGCCGACGGGGACTGGACCGCGCTGGACCTGCCCGTAGTCCAGCTTTCCATCAGGGATTCCCGCGGCAACCGGGTTTTCAAGACCACCGTTCCGGTCAGCGCTGATTTCTCCTCTTTCGATTACGCCTATAAACTTTCCGAGGCCGCGCCCACCGGAGTCTGGACGGTGGAAGCCTCCGAACCTTACGAGGACGACCCCTCCAGCGCCCGCGCGGTTGAGGGAGAAGAAGAGGATGAATACCGTAATTATGACGGCAAAGAGCGGCCTTTCCTGTTCACCGAGACTTTCCGCGTGGAAGAATTCAAGCCGGCCGTTTTCGAAGTGAAAGCGCGGTCGCTGGACGTTTCGTACCTGGCGGGAGGCAAGTTCCGCGCTTCGGTGGAGGGCTGGTACCTTTTTGGCGCGCCGATGAGCGAAAGCAAAGCCGACTGGACCCTGCGGCTGCAAAGTTCGCATTATGAACCGCCAGGCAAAGAGGGCTTCAGTTTCGGGCGTGAATTCCGCGGCGGCTCCACCGACAAGCTGGCCGGCTCCGGCGGCGTGCAGCTGGATACCAAGGGAAAGGCGACGATAGAAGTACAGCTGGAAAATAAATACGGCGGAGCCGGAAACGCCCTGAGCGCCTCTTTCGAGGCAGGGATCAGCGACCCGGAGCGGCAGCGCTTGTTCGGGCGGGCCTCGGCTTATGTGCACAAGGCCGATCTCTATTTCGGCATTAAAGCCTCGGGCGGTTTCGTAGAAGCGGGCAAGCCGTGGACGGCCGAGCTTATCGCCGTGCGCCCCGACGGAACTCCGGCGGCCGGCCTTACGGGCGCCGGCAGGATGATAAAGCGGCAGTGGCTCAGTTCGCGCCGGGCGGGGTTGGGCGGGCGCCTGGAATGGGTGACCGAGACCAAAGACACCGAGGTCTCAAGCTTCACTTTCACAGGCTCGGCTTCGACCGAAACCTGGAGCTTCACCCCCGACGAGGGCGGTTATTACATTTTCACCGTGGCCGGGAAGGACGAGGAGGCCCGGGACACGGAAACCTCTTTCAGCTTCTATGTTTTCGGCAAGGGCGACGCCTGGTGGGCGCGCGAGGATTCCGACATCATAGAACTGGTGTCGGAGAAATACGATTATAAGCCGGGCGACACCGCGAAAATAATGGTCAAATCGCCCTACGACGAAGCGCAGGCGCTGGTTACCGTGGAGCGCGAGGGCGTGCTGGACCGCTGGCTGACCGCCACCAAAGGCGGCGCGGACTTCATCAATGTGCCGATAAAAGAAAAATACCTGCCGAACGCTTATGTCAGCGTGATATTGATAAAAGGCCGCGCCGGCGAGCAGAAATTCTCCGAAGACGGGGAGACGGACCTCTCGAAGCCGCAGGCCAAGTTCGGCTACCTCTCTTTCAACGTGAGCCCGGCCGGGCGCCGGCTGGCGCTTGAGCTGAAGAGCGATAAAGCGGATTACCGCCCGGGCCAGGAAATAAAGCTCGGCATCAGCACGCTGGACGAAGCCGGGAAACCAGCGGCCGGCGAACTGACCGTGTTCGCCGTGGACGAAGGCGTGCTTAGCCTCACCGGATACTCCACCCCCGACGTTTTCTCGGGCTTCTACGGGCCGCGCCCGCTTAATATACTCACCGCGGACTCGCGCCTGCACGTTATCGGCCAGCGCAACTACGGGGAAAAGGGCGAGGCGCGTGGCGGCGGCGGCGGCGCTTCCCTCGCGGGCATAGACCTGCGCTCCAACTTCGTGCCGACGGCTTACTGGAACCCGTCGGTAAAGACCGGCCCGGACGGCAAGGCGAGCCTTTCTTTCAGGCTGCCGGACAGCCTCACCAGGTTCAGGCTGATGGCGGTGGCTAACTCCGGGAAAAGGTTCGGCTCCGGGGACGCCTCCGTGACCGTTTCAAAGCCGCTTATGCTGCGGCCCTCCATGCCGCGCCTGGCGCGCGCCGGGGATACTTTCGAATGCGGCGTGGTGGCGCATAATTACGCTCCGGAAGCCGCGACCGTAAAGGTTTCGCTAGAGACCGCCGGCGGCTCGGTCAGCGTCAAGGGCGAGGCGAACCGCGAGGTTTCTGTTGAAAGCGGCAAGGCCGCCGAAATAACCTGGAACTGCGCGGCCGAAAAGCCGGGCGAGACGGTGTTCAAGTTCCGCGCCGCCGCCGGCAGGGAAACCGACGGCCTGGAATGGAAGCTGCCCGTCAGGACCTGGGAGCCGCGCGAATACGCGGCGACCAGCGGGGTTTCGGCCGGCACGGCGGAAGAGGCGCTGCAGCGGCCTTATCCCGGCGCCGCCGGGGACCTGGCTATAGAGCTTTCTCCGACGGCGCTGGTCGGGCTTAACGAGGGGGCGCGCTACCTGCTGGAGTACCCTTACGGCTGCCTCGAGCAGAAACTGTCGCGCTCCATGCCCGTCATCACCGGGGCGGAGCTGATAGAGAGCTTCGGGCTGGGCGGGCTGGGCACGCTTAAAGCCGAAGTGCAGAAAGTTTTCGACAAACTGCAGGATTACCAGCATCCTTCCGGCGGCTTCTGCTACTGGGCCGGTGGCTGCTGGAAGCCGGACCCCTACCTGAGCGCCTATGCGCTCGAGGCCGCGGTGATGGGACTTAAGGAAGGCTATAAAGTCGACGAAGCGGTCCTGGGCCGCGACGCCGACTGGCTTGAAAAATACCTGGCGGCAGAGAAGACGGACTGGGCCTATCCTTACAGCGTCAGCGAGGATTATGCCGCCCGCGCTTACGCGGTCTACGCCCTGGCGATGTACTCGCGCAATACCAGCGCTTACTTCAACCAGCTCTACCTCAAGCGGGCCCAGGTCCCGTACCTTGCCAAGGGCTATATGGTCATGGCGGCCAAGCTGCTGGGCTTCGACGCGCAGGCGGCGAAGAAACTCTCGGCCGAGATCATGAACCAGGCCCGCTATTCCCCGACGCAGCTGCATTTCGAGGACCCGGAGACGATGCCGTGGATCCATAATTCCCCGGTCCAGACCACGGCTGTCATGCTGGTCGCAATGCTGGAGGCGGAGGGCGGTTTCCCTGGCGACGAAAAAGCCGTCAGGTGGCTGACTACGGAAAAGAAAAACAAAGGCCGCTGGCGGACCACCCAGGAGAATTCCTGGGCGCTGCAGGCTTTTCAGACTTTTTACCGCCGCTACGAGAAAGAAGAGCCGGACTTCAAAGGGTCGGCGCTGCTGATGGGCGGCCTGCCCAAGCCGCTGCTGGAAAAACAGTTCAAGGGCAGGCAGCTGGCTTCCGCGAGCGGGAATTTCGGTTTCGACCCGCTCTTCGCTGGAGGGGATACGGCCAGGCTGCTGTTCTCGAAGGCGGGGGCGGGGCGTTTGTATTATTCCCTGCGGATGGGCTTCGTGCCGGAGAAACGGGACAAGCCCGCCTCGGAGGGTTTTGAAATGAGCCGGGAGATAAAGCCGATGGACGGCGGTAAAGCGTTCAGGGCCGGCGCCAGGGCGGTGGTGACCATTACCGTCAAGACGCCGCAGGACCGGACTTTCGTGGCGGTTAACGACCCCGTGCCGGCCGGCTTCGAGATAGTGAACACCGAGTTCGCCGTCGAGGGCGCGGAGGACGCGCGGGCGCTGGCCGGCAAAGGCGGGCGCGACGGCGGCTGGGGCGGGTTCGAGCGGGCCGAGCGCTATGACGACCGGATGCTGATCTTCGCCGACTACCTGACGGCAGGGACGCACAAGTATTCCTACGTCGTGCAGGCGACCAGCCCGGGCTTGTATTACGCCCCGTCGGGCCTGGTGGAGGGGATGTACGAGCCCGAAGTTTTCGCCCGCACCGCCGGGAGCACCGTGGAGATAGTCAGGTAAACAGGAAACGGCGGCTGGAGCTTTTTTATTATGAGAATACTGATCGCCGGGGGCGCGGGATTTGTCGGGGGGGCCGTGGTCGAAAGGCTGGCCGCGCACGAGCTTATCCTTCCTTCCCGGGAGCCGGAAAAGCTCCGGAAGGCCGGGGTGAAGGGAACCTTCCCTGTTTTCACGGAAGACCTGGAAAAGCTGGTCGCCGGCTTCTCCCCGGAAATAGTTATCAACCTGCTCGGTATAATACGCGAAACGCCGGGCGCGTCATTCGACCTGGTGCACAGGGAGTACACCCGCCGCCTGCTGGCCGGGGCGCGCGCGGCGGGCGTTAAAAAGTTCATACAGATGTCCGCTCTCGGCGCCGCTCCGGACGCTCCGTCGGAATATCACCGCAGCAAGTTCGCCGGAGAAACCGCGGTAAGGGGATCCGGCCTGCCGTATATTATCTTCAGACCTTCCTTTATAACCGGACCGGGCCAGAAATTCAGCAGGGACCTGGCGAAACTCGCGCGCTTTCTCCCGGTCTTCGCGGTTCCCTCGGACGCTCTCGTCGCGCCGGTGGAGGCCGCGGTCGTGGCAGCCTGCTTCGGGCGGGCCGCCGAGGACGGGGCGATAAAAGACGAGATCTTCGAACTGGCCGGGGACAGGGTACTTAGTTTCAGGCAGCTGGCGGCGGAGTCCCTCGCTGCCTCCGGCTTTCGCAGGCCGGTGATAGGCCTGCCGCGTAAATTATTTTTTCCGCTCCTTCCGCTCTTCAGCCTCTTCCCGGAGCCGCCTATGAGCCGCGAGCAATACCTGATGATGGCGTCCCCGAACGTCCCCTCCGGAAAATTCCGCGGAGTGAAAGATCTGGCATAGTTCCGTTCCCGCGGTAAAAGCCGGGCTTGCGAATCGGGGCGGCGGGTGGTAGACTGTTTAGATGGTATGAAAATCAAGACGGCTCTAATCGCTTTATTCCTCTTTGCCCTGCCCCGGGCCGCTTTCCCGGTCGAGAAGGCGGAGGGGAAGCCTTGCGGCTCATGCGCCGCTAAACTGGCCGGGAGCATCAGCCTTCTGGAAAAAGCCGGGGTGAAAGCTCCCGAAACGCCCCCGGCGCCGGCCGCGGCGGCCGCGGGCTGGGAGGAACTGGGCGACGGCGCCTGGTTCTCCGGAGCGCCCGCGCCCGGCGGCACGCTTTTTATCGGCTATGCCGGCTACGGGGCGGACGGGGCCGGCGCCCGCAACTGGGTCTCGGCCGTCGCCGCGGCCAAGGGCTGGGGGATCATGGTCGCCGTGGCGGGCCCGGACAAGCTTTATTACGAGGACAATGAAAAACTGGAAGCGAATAAACGCATCCTCAACGAGCTTATCCCGCGGCTGGCGCCCGGGCGGATAATTATAGCGGCGCACTCTTCCGGCAGTTTTGTGTCCAAAGAATTCATGGCGCTGCTGGAGAAGCTAGGCAGGAAAGACCTGCTCCATAAGATCTCCTATTACGACCTGGACGGCGGACCCTGCGGTCCCTGCCGGAAATACGCCGACGACCCGGGCAATTCCGGTTTCAGTTTCAGCTGCGTTTCCGCCTCGCAGCCGGGCGGCCCGGCGGCTCCTAATATCGGTTCGATGAAAGGCTGCGGCAAATATTATATCGGGCTTGAGGCCGAAGGCGCCGGCTGCGCCGGGCCCTGGTGCCTGCACGGCTGGCTTATAAACCTCGGGGCCTCGAAGCTGGACGCCGTCAGGCCTAAAACGAGGGAGTATTACCTTTCCCCTTCGCTCTCTCCCTGCGTTTCCTATTTTAAAGAGAACTGAAACTATGCGAATGAAAAAAATGATCCCGGCCCTCGGGGTATTGTTTTTTGCCCTCTGCGGAACGCTGCGGGCGGAAGTATTGAAAGGCCCCGCCGGGCTCAGGTTCGAGGCCAAAGGCAAGGCCGTCGTTTCCCTTAATGACGGCGTCCAAATTGAATGCGTAGAATCCACCGAACCCTGGAAGCAGGCCGGTTTCACCGCTTACGTGGAAGCCGCGTACCTGGAGCAGGCCGAGCTTAAAATAAAAAAAGGCGCCGTTCTTTACGATAAGGCCGGCAAAGTTTTCGGCCGGGTTACCGAGCCGTTCCCGCTGGAATTCACCCCGGGAAAGCCCGACGCCAGGACCGGCCGGGCCATGGTCGAAATAGTCCTGCTGGCCTATTACCAGGACATAAAGCAGGATTCGATAATCGAGAACGCGCTTGCGCGCGAACTGAAGGACGCGATGGGCATGCTGGCTCCCGGCGGGCTTGCCGCGCACCTGAAAAAGTTCGGCTACCAGAAATGGTACGGCTATGAAGGAGTAGAGTCTTACGGAGTTTACGAGAACTGGATAGAGGACCCGTCGCCCGGGTTCAGGGTGCTTCTGATCTTCCACCGCGGCAAGCTGGCCGCCGTCCTGCATAGCCGGAGCATAAACTATAAATTCATGGCCTCGAAGGATTTTATGAGGGGCTGCAAGCTTTCCTACATAAGGAAGCTGCCGGAGCCTGAAACCCGGACGCTGGAAAAGTTTTATACGGATATAATCAGCAAGGCGGATTAGCCGGAACTCGCCGCGGCAAACGGCGGCGTACCGCGGAAATGCCGGTCAAGAGGACTAAAAATGAAAACCATAGCGCTTATTATAATTCTCGGTATCGGCGGGGCGGCGGCGGCCGGGTATAAAGAGGTGGAGGGGGCGCTTAAGGATATGCAGGGCCCGCAGGTGGGCCAGATAAGCAAAGAGCTGGATGAGCTCCTGCTTCTGCCAGCCGCGGTTTTGGCGAAAGACGCGCGCGCGGCGGCCTTCCTTGCCGAAAACCAGGCCGCTATGGAGCTGTTCAGGCAGGCCGCCGAAGAGCCCAATGCCGGCTATCTTCTGGCCCCGAAGCCGGAGAAACTGAGCGTCAAGACCCCGCAGCCCAAGTTCGCCGCGCATACCAGGCTGGCCAGGCTGCTGCTTATCGAAGCGAAGATAATAGCAGCGCGGAAGCAGGACGCCCTGGTGGAAAAAGACCTTCTCGCGGTGGCCGGGTTCCTTGCGCAGCTGTCGGCGCAGAGATCGGCGCTTATCCTCAGCTCCATGGTTGAGCAGCTGGTGATCTTGAAAGCCGCCCCGGCCTTCGCCGAAAGCCTTGCTTCCCCCTTGTCCAAGCCGGCTTATCTTAAGGAGCTCGGGGCGAGGCTGGATAAGGTTTATAAGAACCAGGATTTTATGCGGGCGGCCATGCTTGAAGAGGCCGAGATGTCGAAAGGCTCCATACTGGAAGCGGTAAACCCGGCTACGATGGTAGGGGAGCGCGCGAAGCTCGGCTTTCTGCAGCGCTTGGGCGCGAAAAAACTCCAGGACCAGGAATTCTTTTCCTGGATCTACCGGGACTATAATGCCGCCGTCGACGCGCATGCCGGGGTCCTGGTCGGGGCTTTCCGCGCCAACAATCCCGCCCCCGTCGCGGCGTATCTGGAAAAGCGCGGGCAGGAGATCAAGGCCCGGAAAGAGGCCCGCGAGAAGATCGGAACTTTTTCCGGGATAATGGACGGGCTGAAAGGCGGGCCAGAGGCAAAAAAAGGAATGGCCCGGATCATAGTGGACAATATGCTCATCGTAGGCACGCCGGCCTACGAAAAGATCATCCCGCGCTACCATCTCTTTTTGACCAGGCTTAATATCCTTCGTACGGCCCTGGCCGTGAAATTCTACCAGCGCGCGAAGAAGCGGCTGCCGGACAGCCTCGACCAGCTGGTCCCCGGCTTCCTGGACGCGGTGCCGCAGGATTCCTTCAATAAATTCGCGCCGCTGGTCTATGTTAAAACCGGCAAGAATTTCCGGCTTTACAGCTTCGGCCCGGACGGCAAGGATAACGGCGGGGCAGCCGCGCTGGATTACGAAGCCTACTTCGAAAACCCGGCCCGCGACGCGGGGGATATAGTTTTCCCGGGCTGAAACATAGCGCGGTCCTAGCGCGAGCTGCATTCGTTATAAACCTTCGTTTCTTCCGCGATCAGGTCCAGGACCGCCGTCAGCCTGTCCGGGTCCGGCGGTTCCTCGTATTCGGATCTATAGTAAGAACCAAGCAGTTTATAGAACCTGGCTTTTACTTCGGGGTCCGTTATCTCGGTGCCGGGGTTCCTGCTCAGGCCCCGGATAGTGAAACCGGGTTCTTTCATCTTGGCCGCCCAGTACCTGGCTTTCGTTTCCACAAGCTCCGAATTCAGCCCGGTCAGCCGCATTTTGCGGCCGGCGCATGAGCCCTGACCGGGATCTGAAACGGCGTCCCTGAAATCCGAAGGCGGGAGGGGCCATTCCGGGCTGTCCCATTCCAGTTCTATGTCAGGGACCTCGGGGAATAGCGCCGACTCCCGCTCAGATTCGGACTGGTCCGCAAGCAGCACCCTGCCCGTTTTGGTATCTATAAGCCGGGTTAAAATTTTCAGTTTATTTCCCGCCGCGAATACCGTGCCGGTAACTACGGCTTCGATGGAAAGAAAGTCCTTTGCGGCCAGGGAGGAAAGCCCCGCCTCTTTCAGGGCTTTTTCCAGCAGGGCCCGCTCGATAAGGGCGGGCTTTTCATGCCCGGCCAGGCAGGCGCCGATTCTTTCCGAAATATAATCCGTTTCGTTCTTTTCCACGCCGTCCTTCCCGGCGAAGCCCAGCACGGAAATCCTGTTTATGTCGTGCGCCACGGAGAAATTCACGATCCGCGCCGAAACGCCTTTGCAGTCGCCTCCGCCCTCCCCGGCCGCCGAACCAAGGGGGGGCGCCCCGCAAAAAATAGCGAGAGCGATAAATATCTTTAACCCACGGCCTTTCATAACCCCTCCCCAAATTAAGTATACAGCCGGGGAGTTTTTCCCGCAATTGCCGGTTTCCCATTTCCCCTGACTTTCTTCCACTTTCAGGTTGATTATTTACCGCGAATTGTTATAATCGGGGTTGGGGGGATAATGAAAATGGAAAACATATTGGCGGCTTCTATTGCCGCGGGGCTGGTTGTCGTCCTGGCCGTGTTCCTGGGGCCGAGACTTAAGAACCGGGCCGGGGGCTTCGCCGACGGAGATGTCTTCCGGGCCAGGCGGGAGGCTATGGTGGCCGGCCAGATAGAAGCGAGGGGCGTGAAGGATCCCGGCGTGCTGAAAGCGATGCGGGAGGTTCCCCGCCATGAGTTCGTGCCCGTCGAGCTGAGAAATGCGGCCTATGACGACCGGCCGCTGTCCATAGGCCTCGGTCAGACCATAAGCCAGCCTTTCATAGTGGCCTATATGACCGAGGCGCTGGCCCTGAAGCCCGGAGACAAGGTGCTTGAAATAGGGACCGGGTCAGGCTACCAGGCGGCGGTGCTCGCTAATTTGGCCGGCAAGGTTTTCTCCGTCGAAATAGTCTGCGAGCTGGAGAGGTCGGCAAAAGAGGCGCTGCTCCGCCTGGGCTATTCCTCCGTGCGCACGGTTTGCGCCGACGGCTACAAAGGCTGGCCGGAGGAGGCGCCCTTTGACGCTATTATGGTCACCGCCGCTCCCGAACACGTTCCGCAGCCGCTTCTTGACCAGCTTAAGCCAGGCGGCAGGCTGGTCATGCCGGTCGGAACTCGCCTCTCGCAGGAGCTAGTCCTGATACGCAGGACGGGGACCGGCTTCAAAAAAGAATCGCTTATCCCGGTGATCTTCGTCCCCATGACCGGGGAAGCCGAGCTGAAACACAGCGGGGCGCATTATTGAGGATTGTCGACCGGCGGAGCAGCTAAAAAATATAAAATAGATACAGGCGACTATGAACGAACCTGTAAATTTTTCGCAGATGGAAGACCCGGAGCGGCGCTTCGACCGCATGACGCGGCTTGTGGGGCCAGATGCGATGGAGAAGCTTAAGAGATCCCACGTCATGGTTATAGGCTGCGGCGGGGTTGGGTCCTGGGCGGCCGAGACCGTCGCGCGGGCGGCCGTCGGGCGCATCACCGTGGTCGACTTCGACACCGTCTGCATCCGCAACTTCAACCGCCAGCTCCAGGCCCTGAGCGGGACCATAGGCAAGCATAAGGCGCTCCTCCTGGCCGAGCGCCTCCGGCTCGTGAATCCCGAGGCGCGGGTGGACGGGATAGCCAACTATTTCAACGATACCACCTGCGAGTCGATGATGGCCGGGCGCCCGGATTTCGTGATAGACGCTATCGACCATATCACTTCAAAATGTTTCCTCATAGATTACTGCCATAAAAACAAGGTCCCGCTGGTGGTGTCCACCGGCTCGGGCGGGCGCATGGACCCCACGCAGGTTCGGGTGATGGACCTGGGGCTGACCGAGATGGACCCGCTGGCCCGGGCCGTGCGGAATATCCTGCGCGAAAAATATGATTTCCCGAGAAAAGGTAAATTCGGCGTGACCTGCGTCTGTACCCTCGAGCAGCATAAGAAACCGCATGATTCCATGGAATCCACCGACTGCAAAGCCGGCTGCCTCTGCCCCCAGGGCGAGAACGAATTCCAGAGCTGCACCAAGAAAAGCGTGGTCCTCGGCACGGCCGGCTTCGTGACCGGCGCCTTCGGCATGGCCTGCGCCTCCGTGGCGGTAAAACACCTTATAGAATAAAGGGGACAGGCTGCTTATTCCAATTCCGGACCCGCGCTATCGGTTATTGCCCGCGCTATGACTACGGACCTTGGCGGTATAGAAAAATCCCTGTCTTACTTATCCTCCGCTGAGGCGCTGCGAAGCATTGAGCGCGATCCCTACTGGCCTAAATGGGACTCCCCCTGGTGGCATATGATGCTGCTGTTCGAAATGGGGCTGGCCAAAAAAATACCCGCCGCCGCCGTAGAAAAAATGACGGAAGTCCTGAAAGGGCACTACCTGCCGGTTTTCCCTGTAAGAGCCGAAGAGTTTCCCGCGGGTACCGACCCTTACAGGAAGATCGCCTGCCACTGCGCGGTAGGCAGCGCTTACCAGCTTTTGTTCGCCTGCGGCGTAGCTGTGGACAAAGAGCTGCCGTGGATGCGGCCGTGGTTCCTTAAATATCAACTGCCGGACGGCGGCCTGAACTGCGACGAGGCGGCTTATATTAAGCCGGCCCCCAAAAGTTCCATAGTTACAACGCTTCCGTGCCTCGAGGCGGTTTTGTTCAGCCGCAGCCGGGAACTTGCCGCGGAAGAAATATCTTTTCTCGATAAGGGCGCGGCGTACCTCCTGAAGCATAAGCTTTTCCGCAAAGTTTCTACGGGAGAGGTTATCGACAAAAACTGGCTTGAAGTTACCTTTCCGAGGTTCTACGAATATGACTTTCTGCGCGGGTATTATTTCCTTGCAAAGTGGCGGCAGGCGTCCGGTTTTGTCATCCCCGGTGAACTGACTGACGAAGTTGAAGAGCTTGTTTCGAGGCAGTTGACCAAAGACGGCATAGTCCTGAAGCGCTATAACCTGACCAGCAAGCGGAGCTATAACCCCGGCCCTTACGGCGCCTGGGCCATGGGCGAGGCCTCTGAGTTCGACCTGATGAAAGAGAGCAGCTTTGACGGCTGCCTCTGCCTGCCGCTTACTGAAAAGTGGAATGAGGTTAAACCGGGCCGGCCATGAGTGCCCGTACCCAGATTTGATATTATATTTTACCGTCGTGACAGTTCCTCTGTATTGCCGTAAGCCGTACCCGACCCCGCTTTATCATCTTGTAAGGCAGTCTGCGTAAAAGGAGCGTTGGCGCAAGAATGACCCAATATAAAAATTTTACTCTTGGCTTCGTCGGCGGCGGCAAAGGCGGCCTGGAGCTGCTTAATATCCTCGCCCGCTCCTCTTTCGTCCACGTGGACTATGTCTGCGATATCGATCCCGGCGCGCCCGCTATGGTCCGGGCGCGGGAGCTGGGCGTCAGGACGCTTCCCGACCTCGACACCGCGCTGGCCAGGGAGACGGACTTCATCATCGAGGCCACGGGCAAGAAGTCGATCCAGGAAATTCTTTACGCCAGGACCAGGACCCAGAAAACCCGCGTTATCTCAAACGAGATAGCCTTTTTTCTCTTCGAAGTCTTCGAAGGCAACGCCCGCGCCCTGAGCGAATCGGAGAGGAACCTCCTTAACACCATAGAGTTCCTGCCCGACGCCACTTTCGTGATCGACAAGGCAGGGAAGGTCACCTACTGGAACCGCGCGATGGAGCGCCTGAGCGGCAGCAAGGCCGCCGAGATGGTCGGGCAGGGCGACTTCGCATACGCTATTCCCTTTTACGGCAAGCGGCGGCCCATGCTCATAGACCTTGTGCTTCATCCCGATCCTGAAATAGCCGCGCTTTACAAGAGCTTTAAACAGGAGAAGGATATCATCACTTCCGAGCTGCACTCGGAGATGGCCGATAATAAGAAAGGCAAGTACCTTTATGGCACGGCCGCGCCCCTGTACGATTCGTCCGGAGCCGTGACCGGGGCCATCGAGAGCCTTCGAGATATCACGGAGCATAAAAATGCCGAAGGAAAAGAGAAGGCTATGGAGCAGCAGCTCCTTCAGGCGCAAAAGATGGAATCCGTGGGCCGGCTGGCCGGCGGCGTCGCGCACGATTTTAACAACCTGCTTACCGCTATCGGCGGCTACGCCGGGTTCGTGCTGAACGGGCTGAATGAAAACGACCCGATGAAGGAAGACGTCAAAGAGATCCTGATCGCCGCCGACAGGGCCGCGGCGCTGACCAAGCAGCTTCTGGCGTTCAGCCGGAAGCAGCTCCTCGCGCCGAAGGTCATAGACCTGAATGTCGCCGTAGGCGGCATGGTGAAAATGCTGAAGCGCCTTATAGGCGAAGATATAAGGTTAGAGGCCTGTCTTGAGGCGCGGCCGTGCCGGGTGAAGGTCGACGCGGGGCAGATAGACCAGGTGATAGCCAACCTTGTTGTCAACGCCCGCGATGCCATGCCCGGCGGCGGCGCTTTGACCCTGTCGACCAGGCTTATCACCGCAGAAGAAAGCCGCTCTTTGAAATTTTCGGACATGGCCGGGATGCCTCTTGTCTGCCTGAGCGTGCGCGATACCGGCAGCGGGTTCACCGCGGAGGCCAAGGCGCACCTTTTTGAACCGTTCTTCACTACCAAGGAAAAGGGCAAAGGCACGGGCCTCGGGCTTTCCATGGTTTTCGGGATCATCAAGCAGAGCGGCGGCGAGATAGACATGAAGAGTTCGCCGGGGAGCGGCACGACTTTCGAGATATTTTTCCCAAACGTGGGAACAGCGACGCCGGACAAGGAAGCGGACAGAGAAAAAGACGCGGCAGCGGAACCCGCATCAAGGGCCGGCGCGACCATACTGCTTGTCGAAGATGAGGATAGCCTGCGCCGGTTGGGCGAGCGCCTGCTGAAAATGGACGGCTACGCGGTCACTTCGGCCGCTGACGGCAAGTCCGCCCTGGAGGCCGCAGAGCGCCATGGCAGGCCGTTCGACCTGCTTATGACGGATGTCGTAATGCCCGGCATGAGCGGCCAGGAACTGGCGCGGGAGCTGGCCAGCAGAAATCTGGCGCACAGGACTCTTTATACGTCCGGGTATACGGAAGACGCCATACAAAAACATGGCGTTCTCGACCCCGGCATCGCCTTTATCTACAAACCCTTCACGGCAGAGGCGCTTTTCGCCAAACTGCGCGAAGTGCTGGGCGGCCCCGCCGACAAGGCCAAGGCTTAAAGAAAAGGGCTGCGCGCTTTTGCGCAGGCACGCTCCGTACATTAAAAATATCTAATCCTGTTTTAAGGCTGCTTTAACAGCCGGCCTGCTAGACTATTGGCCCCGGTCGGTGAGTTTTCGCGATGAAGACCGGGTTGGGCATTCCGCGAGTGCGGCGGAGGAACCGTGAGACCGGTCTTTTGCTTGTTAGTGTGCCTTTCCCTGGCCGGCTGCGGCACTATGGCCGGAGGGCAGCGGCGGGGGGACGGCGCCACGCTCAGTCCGGGCTGGGCGCGCGTCCGGCGGGCGGCGAAGCACGCTTTGTCCCTGCCCGAAGTGTGGGCCCCCGCCGCCGGCGCAGCTGGTATTGCGGCTTGCGGCGCGGACAAAAAGATCTCTTCCTGGGCTTCGCGTGAAACTCCGGTCTACGGTTCGCAGGCCAGCGCTGCCAAAGCCAGCAATACCCTTATATCCATTTCCAACGCCGCCTACTGGGGCAGCGTCCTTGCCGCGCCCGGTGGCAGCCAGGCGGAGGAATGGGTATATTCAAAAGCGAAGACAGCCGCGGCAGGTGTCGCCGCCAATACGGCGGCTTTCCAACTGGCAGTCGCGCTGCAGAAAACCACGGGAAGAGAGCGGCCCAACGGCGCGGGAAAAACCGGTTTCCCCTCGCTGCATACCGCGTACGCCGCCTCTCAGACTATGTCGGCGTATGAGAATCTGCAGAGTTTGAAAATGACTCCGGCCGAAGCCGCGCTGGCCAGGGGCGCGCTCGACTCCATCCCTGTCGCCATGGCCTGGGCGCGGATAGAGGCGAAGGCGCATTATCCTTCCGACACCCTTGCCGGGATGAGCCTGGCGTCGTTCCTGGGCGCCTTCGTGAGCGAAGCCTTCCTTGGCGAGTTCCCGCTGAGCCTCGAAACCGCCGGCAAAACCCCCATGCTTACCTGTCGGCTTTCTTTTAGGTAAATACAGCTGCCGGCACCTTAAGCGGGTGTAACGGTCTCTTGAGGCTTACTGGACAGGCTTGGCTGAGCGGACGGCCCAGCGGAGTTTGGCGCAGGCGGATCGCGGGTTGCCGCGGCGCTCTTCGGGGGAGGGACGCTGTGGCGAGGGAGCTATCGCGGAATAAATACCGGTTTCCTCGCCGCGCATGAAAGCTTTTTTAACGCGGCGGTCCTCGCCGGAGTGGAAAGACAGGATCGCGACGCGCCCGCCCGGCTTCAGGCACCAGGGCAAAATCTCCAGGAAGCGGTCCAGCACGCTCAATTCTTCGTTCACGGCTATGCGCAGCGCCATAAAGGTGCGCTGCAGCGCTTTCTTTATCAGGCTGTCGTCTGTTTTCGGGTCGAGCTTTTTGAGCCCGTCGCTTACGGCGGCGGCCAGGCGCGCCGTGGTCGTTACCGGCAGGAGCGCGGCTTTTATGGCCTGCGCTATTTCTTTCGCCTGCGGTTCGTCGGCATAATCGAAAAGTATCTTCTCGAGCGCTTCGGTGGAAATAGTATTCAGCATTTCCGAGGCGGGCCTGCCGCGCCCTGGATTCAGGCGCAGGTCCAGCGGCCCGTCGGCTTTGTAGGTGAAGCCGCGCGCCGGGTTGTCCAGCTGCATCGAAGAGACGCCAAGGTCCGCGAGGATGCAGTCGAAGCCGCCGCCCGCTTCGGGCAGCAGCCCCAGCACTCCCGCGAAATTAATTTTACGCGCTATAAAAGCATCCGGGCCGAAGCCCAGGGCGCGAAGCCGCGCCTCTGCCTTGGGCAGTTCCAGGGGGTCGACGTCGACAGCGAAAAGTTTCCCGCCGGGAAGCAGGCGGGGGAGGATCTTCTCCGAGTGCCCGCCGTAGCCCAGCGTGGCGTCCAGGCAGACCTCGCCGGGTTTCGGGTCCAGTATCGAAAGTATTTCCTCGACGCAGATAGGCCGGTGCATACCGGCCGGGGTCTGGCCTTTGGCGATTATATGCTCGATGTCGCCGGCGTATTTGGCCGGGTCGAGCTCTTTGTATTTCTCCGAGAACTTGCGCGGGTTCCTCCCTCTGTAGCGGACGCGGCGTTTATGGGGCTGGGGATTTTCCTCGGTCATGGCGTAAACTATGTTAGCCATAATCGGCCGGGGCGGTCAACCGGGCCATTGGGCCCAGCTTTCCCTATCCCTTAATGCGGGCCCTGCCTGGGCCTTTGGCTTCTGAATTTTTACCGGCATTTTACTTATACTTTAGATAATGGATTTGCTGAAAGTTAACGGAGGCAGAATGACCAGGCGCTTAATGGCGGCTTTTGCGTTTATCCTTTCCCTTTCCCCCACGGCTTACTCCCAGGTCGATTTCGACCGCGGCACCGGCGACCTTAAAACGGCCCTGGCCGGCATAGACACCCCGCAGGTTTCCGCCCCGGCCCGACAGAAAGGCTGGTTCTCCCACGAAGATCCCAAACCCCAGGCGCCCAAAGAATGGACCGTCATGGTCTATATGAACGGCAAGAACGACCTGGAAGTGGCCGGCCTCTACAACCTCAACAAGATGGAAATGGTCGGCTCGAACGCTTCCCTGAATATCGTCACCGAGACCGGCCGGATGAACGGCCAGCAGAACGACGTCTCTTTCGACGGCAACTGGACCGGCTCCCGCCGCTTTTACGTCACCCAGGATTCAAACGAGGAAAAAGTGAAGTCCAAAGCCGTGCAGTCCTTCGACAGGGTGGACATGGGCGACTGGAAGCATCTTGCGGATTTCGCTAAATGGGGCATGAAGAACTACCCCGCGAAACACTATGCGCTGATCATCTGGAACCACGGTTCCGGCTGGATCACCGACAAAGGCGCTTTCGTTAACAAGGGTATCTCCTACGATTTCGAGACCAAGAACCACATCTCCACCCCCGAGCTGGGCGCGGCGATGAAAGAGATAGGCAAAGTGGATATCCTGGCCTACGACGCCTGCCTGATGCAGATGGCCGAACTGCTTTACGAGGTCAATGGCTATGCGGACTATGTGGTGGGCTCCGAGGAGACCGTGCCCGGGACCGGCTTCCCATACGACACCCTGCTAAGGGCTTTCGACGGCTCGAAGACCGGCGAGCAGCTTGCCGCCGAAATGGTGCGCTCCTATGACGGCTTTTATTCCTCCAAGGGCAAGAAAGTGACGCTCTCGGCGGTGCGGATGTCCGCGCTCGGCGAGTTCATGACGGCTTTCAATGCCTGGACCGATGCGCTGCTGGCCTCGGACAAGAAGCCACGGATCAAGGCCAAAGCTTATTCCGCCGCCGCTTACGCCTACGAGGACAATAAAGACCTTTTCGACTTCGCCCGCCTGGCCTCCGAGGCCGACCCGAACCTGGCCGAAAAAGGCCGCGCAATGACGGACGCGCTGACCGGCAAGCTCGTCCTCGACAATACGGCCTACAAAGAAACCTACGGCCGCGACGAAGCTTCGCACGGCCTCGCCATCTACCTGCCGGTCAAGGGCTACAACGATAAATACGACCAGCTGGCCTGGTCCCGTGACACTAAGTGGGACGACCTGCTGAAGGAAATGAAAGGCGTAAGCGCTCCCGGCCTGGAATTCATGAACGGCTGCACCGATCCCGGCCCCGGCGCCAGCATCCAGCAGCTGATGGCTTATGTGGACTGCCTGACCAATGCTATCAGCGCTACCAAGCCCTGAGCGAAGAAAACGCTCAAAGAAGCGGGCGGCTCTAAAGCGGGGCCGCCCGCTTTTTTACCTGCAAGTATTGTATTATTTGAAATACAGGAAAACACAATGGAAAACGAAAACGAAGCGCACCTTCTTACCGACCAGGACCTTTACCTCTTCAACGAGGGCAACCATTTCAAGCTTTATGAAAAGTTCGGCGCCCACCCCGCGGTCATAGGCGGCGTGGAAGGAACCCTTTTCGCGGTCTGGGCTCCCAACGCGAAGGAAGTGAACGTGATCGGGGATTTCAACGGCTGGAACAAGAGCCATGACGCTTTGAAGCAGCGCGGGCAGTCCGGCATCTGGGAAGGTTTTATCGCCGGGGTCAGGCAGGGGCAGAATTACAAGTACCATATAATTTCGCGCTACAATAATTTCAGCGCCGAGAAAGCCGACCCGATGGCTTTTGCCGCCGAGGTCCCGCCTAAAACGGCTTCGGTCGTAGGCTCGCTCGCCTATAAATGGAACGACGGTGAGTGGATGAAATCCCGCGGCGGCCGCACCGGCTTAAAAAGCCCAGTTTCTATCTACGAAGTTCATCTCGGCTCCTGGCGGCGCGTGCCCGAAGAGGGCAACCGCTCCCTGACCTACCGCGAAATGGCCGAGCAGCTGCCGAAGTACGTTAAAGAGCTTGGCTTTTCCCATGTCGAGCTGATGCCTGTAACGGAACACCCTTTTTACGGCTCCTGGGGCTACCAGACCACCGGCTATTTCTCCCCGACCAGCCGCTACGGCAGGCCCCAGGACTTCATGCACTTGGTGGACCGCCTCCACCAGGAAGGGATAGGCGTGATCCTGGACTGGGTCCCGGCCCATTTCCCGGCCGACGCGCACGGCCTGGCTTATTTCGACGGAACGCACCTTTACGAGCACGCGGATCCAAAACAGGGCTTCCACCCTGACTGGAAAAGCTCCATCTTCAATTTCGGCCGGAACGAAGTTAAGAGCTTCCTGCTCTCCAGCGCGCAGTTCTGGATGGACAAATACCATGCCGACGGGCTGCGGGTGGACGCGGTGGCCTCGATGCTTTACCTGGACTATTCGCGCAAAGCCGGGGAGTGGATCCCGAACAAGCACGGCGGCAGGGAGAACCTGGAAGCCGTGGCCTTCCTTAAGCAGTTCAACCAGGTGGTTTACGAGAATTATCCCGGCACGCAGACTTACGCCGAGGAATCCACCTCCTGGCCGATGGTTTCGCGGCCCACTTACTTAGGCGGCCTTGGTTTCGGCTTCAAGTGGGACATGGGCTGGATGCACGATACCCTGCTTTATTTCTCGAAAGACCCGGTTTTCCGCAAGTACCATCACAACAGCCTGACCTTCCGCATGCTCTACGCTTTCGGGGAAAACTTCGTGCTTCCTTTTTCCCACGACGAGGTTGCGCACGGCAAAGGCTCGATGCTCAACAAGATGGCGGGGGACTCCTGGCAGAAGTTCGCGAATTTGCGGCTGCTCTACGGGAGCATGTACGCGCAGCCGGGGCAGAAGCTGATGTTCATGGGCTGCGAGTTCGCCCAGTGGAACGAATGGAACCACGACAGCAGCCTGGATTGGCACCTCACGGAGCACGGGCCCCATGAGGGCATGCTGAAATGGGTGAGCGACCTGAACGCTTTCTACAAGGCCGAACCGGCGATGCACGAGCTTAACTGCAGCGAGGCCGGTTTCGAATGGGTGGACGCGAACGATTCCCAGCAGAGCGTGACGGCTTTCCTGCGCCACGGCGAGAAGCCGGGCGAGACCATTTTGGCGGTCTGCAATTATACTTCGGTGCCGCGCCACGGCTACCGCGTGGGGGTGACGCGTGAAGGTTTCTGGAAAGAGATCCTTAACAGCGACTCCGTCGCTTACCGCGGCAGCG
This sequence comes from Elusimicrobiales bacterium, assembly GCA_028713125.1. GTDB lineage: Bacteria > Elusimicrobiota > Elusimicrobia > Elusimicrobiales > UBA9959 > UBA9959. Next base: position 443,606 of record JAQTOU010000003.1, read on the forward strand.
GCATGGGCAATATGGGCGGCGTCCCCGCGGAAGCCGCGCCCTCCCACGGCCGCCCCTGGTCGCTTCTGCTCACCCTGCCGCCGCTCTCGATAACGTTCTTCAAGTGCTGCGAGTGATCTATTCTGGTGACGCACAGCTTAATTCCCGGAGAGAATTAAGTCGTGTGTCGCCTTAATTCATATGGCTACCTCACTGAAAACTCTTGAATCCCTGGGCAAAGCGCTCGCGCTGGTGCCAGAGGTGTCTTTCCTGCCGATACTGGGGAATTACTGCGTTTGTTCCCGCGGGCGGGCTTTCGCCATGGTCCGCGACGACCAGCTATTCCTTAAAACCTCTCCGGAAACTCTGTGCCTGTTCCGCGATACGACAACGCGCCCCTTCCCGGGCAGCGTCACCATGTGCAAGGCGAACGATGAATGGCTGGAGGACCCGGAGAAGCTCGGAGAGGTCGTGCTTTACACCCTGGCCAGCCATCCGCCGCCCAGTCAGCCGGGCCCGGCGCGCCCTGCCGCCCGGGAGGGGCGGCTTGTCCGCGTCCTCTGGGGGACGGCTCTTGCCGCCGGCGCAGTGTTCACGGCGCTCTATTTTCTCCTGCCCTGCAGGGCGCTCGGCAGGCTGGGCATTCATAAAGGGGCTAAGGCGGAGAACTTTGCGGTGACGGGGCTGGGCGGTGAAAAGATTCGGCTTTCCGACTGCGGGGGCAAGCCGGCTCTTCTCTATGTCTGGGAGACTTTTTCACAGCGCGCCATAGATAACCTGCCTATGATAGATTCTCTCTACGCCGAGTATAAAGACAGGCAGGTCTGCTTCCTGCCCGTAACTATCACGCCCGACTTCAACCTCGACGTCAGGGCTTTCGCCGCGACAAAGGCCCTGAAGTACCCCGTCTACAACGGCGCCGGCCGTTTGCCCGCCCAATTTCTGCCGGAGCAGTCCCCGATGCTGTACCTGATAGATCACGAGGGCTTTGTCCGCGATTCCTATTCCCCGTCCATCAATGACCTGGAGGAAATCTCTTCGGACCTGGAAGCCCTGCTCCGCGATGTCCCGGCTGCCCCCGGCCCTTAGCGGCCGGCAGGTTCTTCTGCCGGTCATTTTATCCGCTCACTTTCTACCGTGAAACATTTTTTCCCATGCCGTGTCATACCTGTGCGGGGAGTTGAACTGCGAACAAGGACACGGATATGAAAAAGATAATTAAAATTGCGGCGGCGGCTTTCGGCTGGGAGGCGGCGGCCCCCAAAGAGATACAATACAGGTATATTTTCGTGCCGCCGGCCGGCGGCGAAGGGCTCGGCGCGGTCTGCGTGGAATAAAATATTAATGGAAAATGAAGAGGGCCTCCTTAAAAGGCTGGCCGAAGGCGAAAAGGAAATTTTCGGGGAGCTGGTGCTCAGGCACCAGGACTTCATTTTCAACGTCGTCTCGAAGTACGTGCGGATAGAGGAGGAGGCCCGCGACCTCACCCAGGACGTTTTCCTCAAAGCCTACGAGAATATCGAGAAGTTCCGCGGCGAATCCAAAATTTCCTCCTGGCTCTACCGCATCGCCTACAACCTCAGCATGAACTGGTCCGAGCGCCGCGCCGGCCGCGAGACCCAGCTTGACGACGAACTGGCGGAGACCCTGGCCGAGCCCCCGAACCTGGCGGAAGAGATCTTTGAAAGGGAAGCGCAGCTGGCGCGGATAACCGGGCTCCTCGCGGAGCTGCCGGAGAAATACCGAACCGTCATAAGCCTTTATTATTTCGAAGATAAGTCCTACCAGGAGATAGCGGAGGCGCTTGGCCTGCCCATTAACACCGTGAAGATCCACCTTCTGAGGGCCAAGGAAAGGCTCCGTGAAAAATTAGGCGCGGAAGAGTGAAACATTTTGGCGGCAGCTGTGTCAGATAGAGTGAGGGGACGGCAAAGCCGCCCCGGTCAGTTGAAAAGAGGAGAATAACAATATGCTTAAGTTCCTGTTAAAATTATCGATCCTGACGGCGCTGGTGGTCGGGGTCATACTGCTGATGCAGCATCTCGGTCCGCTTGGCCCCGATACGAAGGTAATGCTCAAATGGATAGGCCTCGGCGCCCTCGGCCTGGCGGCCCTGTGCATAGTTTCCATCACCCTGCTCGGCCTGGCCGGCATAGCGGTAGCCATCTTCGCCATCAGCCGCGGCCCCGGCGCGGGCGAGGGCATGGCGGGCGGACTGCGCGGCCTCAAGGGCCTCAGCGCGCTCAGCGCCCTGGGCAGCCTTAAGGGCCTGGGCGACGTTTCCAAATACGCCTCCCGCACCGTGGAGATCTCGGTTCCGAAGTTCGACGCCGGCTCCTTTAAGATAAAGACCCTGACCGGCGACCTGCGGCTGGCCGGCCACTCGGAAGAGGGCGCGCGGGCCACGGTGGAGGTCCTGGAGAAGGAAGAGAACGACGCCGAGGTCTGCTTCGAGGGCGGCGAGATAAAGGTGAAGTCCAAAAGCGGCCGGAAAGCGCAGTTGGGCGACGTTAAAGTGTTCCTGCCGGCCCGGCTGGCCTCGCTGGAAGCGGAGAGCGTGAACGGAGACATAATCATCAGCGGCTTCGAGACCGGCAGCCAGGCGGCCTTCAAGGGCGTCAACGGCGATATCTCGGTCAGCGGCCTCAAGAGCGGCGGCGAAGCGGCGGTGAAGACCGTGAGCGGCGACGTCCGGATAAACGATTCTCAGTTCGACTCGCTCAGCGCCCAGAGCGTCAGCGGCGACGTGGACCTGAAGGACCTGAGCGCCGGGAGCGTCACCGTGAAGACGGTTAGCGGGGACATCCGCCAGGCCGGAAACAGCTTTAAGAAAGAGTCCTACGTCAGCGTCAGCGGCAAGGTTCCTCACCAGTAAGGCGCGGCCGGAGAATGAAAACGCCCCGGGCAGCCCCGGGGCGTTTTGCATTTGGTCGTTTCTCTTCTCCGCTCAGCGGCCGGCCAGGTTCCGGTGCTCTTCCACCAGGCGTTCCACAACCTCGGGTTCAGCCAGGGTGGTTATATCTCCCATCCCTTCATATTCCGAGGCGGCGATCTTCCTGAGGATACGGCGCATGATCTTTCCGCTCCTGGTCTTGGGCAGCGAGGCGGTAATGTGGACCAGCTCCGGCGCGGCGAAGCGGCCGATGGCCTGGCTGACCTGCTCCTTCAGCGCACCCTGCATCTCCTGGCTGCTCTTGCCGGCATACTCTTTGCCCAGCACCACGTAAGCGTAGATAGCCGTGCCCTTTACGTCGTGCGGATAGCCGACCACCGCCGCTTCCGCGACGGCTTCGTGCGCCACCAGCGCGCTCTCTATTTCCGCTGTTCCCAGCCTGTGCCCGGAAACATTGATAACGTCGTCTATGCGGCCGGTGATCCAGTAATAGCCGTCCTCGTCGCGGCGCGCGCCGTCCCCCGTGAAGTAGTAGCCCGGGTACTGCGTGAAATAGGTTTCCTTGAACCGGTGGTGGTCGCCGTGGATGGTCCGGGCCTGCCCCGGCCAGGCCGAGTTGAGGCAGAGGGCCCCTGACACACCATTGCCTTCCAGCGGCTTGCCTTCCGCGTCCACTATCAGCGGCTTTACGCCGAAGAAAGGCAGCGTGGCCGAGCCGGCCTTGGTCGGGGTAGCGCCCGGGAGCGGCGTTATCAGGATCCCGCCGGTCTCCGTCTGCCACCAGGTATCCACCACGGCGCAGCGCTTCTCGCCCACCACGTCGTGGTACCAGCGCCAGATCTCCGGGTTTATAGGTTCGCCGACAGAGCCCAGTACGCGCAGCGAGGAGCGCTTATATTGCTTTACCCAGTCATTCCCCGCCTGGGCTATGGCCCGCAGCGCCGTCGGGGCGGTGTAGAAAATATTGACTTTCAAATCGTCCACTATCCTCCAGTAGCGGCCCGGGTCCGGGTAGACCGGCGTGGACTCGAACATCACCGTGGTCGCGCCGTTGGCCAGCGGGCCGTAGATGATATAGGAATGCCCCGTGATCCAGCCGGCGTCCGCGGCGCAGAAATAGATATCCCCGGGCCGGAAATCGAAAACATATTTATGCGTCATCGCGGCGTAGACCATGTAGCCGCCGGTAGTGTGCAGGACGCCTTTCGGCTTCCCGGTGCTTCCCGAAGTGTAAAGTATGAAGAGGGGATCTTCCGCCCCCATCCATTCGAAAGTGCAGGTGGAGCGCTGCCGCTTGACCTCGTCCTCCAGCCAGTAGTCGCGGCCGGCCTGCATCGGAACTTCCGACGGTGTGCGCCGGGCCACCAGGACCGTAGTCACGGTCTGCATCCCCTCGAGCGCCCTGTCCACTATCCTCTTTAGATGTATGACCTTCCCGCCGCGGAGGCCTTCGTTCGCGGTCAGGACCACCTTGGTCCCCGCGTCCACTATCCTGTCGCGCAATGCCTCGGCGGAGAAACCGGCGAAGACCACGGAATGCACCGCGCCTATCCTCGCGCAGGCCAGCATCGAGTAAGCCAGTTCCGGGATCATCGGCATATAGATGCAGACCCGGTCGCCGGCCTTCACCCCGTGCGCCTTCAGGACATTGGCCACCCTTGAAACATTGTGCTTAAGGTCGCGGTAAGTGATGTGCTTGTAGACGCCAGGTTCGTCGGCCGCCCAGATTATAGCCGTCTGGTTGCCGCGGTCCTTCAGGTGCCGGTCCACGCAGTTGAAGCAGGCATTTAGCCGCCCGCCCAGGAACCAGCCGAAGTCCACCTCTTCGTAGTCGGCGTCGAAGACCGTGGACCATTTGTGGAACCAGGTGAGCGTCTCAGCCTGTTCCGCCCAGAATCTCTCGGGGTCCGCCATGGAGAGGCTGTAAAGGCGGCGGTATTCTTCCATGGAGCCGACATGCGCCACCCGCGCGATTTCAGGTTTAACCGGGTAAAATTCTTCAGGCATAAACACCTCCAGCGAAAGGATTCGCTTATAATATCAAAATGGGATGGGGGACGCTGCCGGGTTTCCTGCTTTTTTAAAAAATAAGGGCGCCGGTTGGCGCCCTTATCACTTGTGAAGACTTGGCTATTCTCCGCCGAGGAGGCCGGAAAGCTTCATTATCTTGTCCCCGGCGCGGCCCAGCGCTTCGAGGGACTTCATATACTCGCTGATATGGGGCTGTACGGCGTCCTTATATTCCGGGTACTTGGTCATGATAGTTTCCAGCCTTATGAGGGCGATGGTCTCGTCATTGTCGGTATATTCGGCCACATTGGCCAGGAGCAGTTTGGCGACCGCTACGGTATCGGGCGTTTTGGGGGTAGACGCTATGGCGCCGGCGGCGACAGCGTCCAGCGCTTTAGAAGCGGCGGTGGCTTCTTTAAGGTCGCTCATAAGGCGGGGCAGGGCTTCATCTATGGAGCCGCCTTCGCTGTGCTCAAGTTTGCGGGTAATATCCCACAGCGCAAGGTCTACGCGCTCCATCTTGCCTTTTACGGCTACCATTTTATTTGAAAGGAGGCCAAGGCCGCTGAGTTTCTCGCCGCGCATGGAAACCTGCTCCGCCGCGGCAGGCGCAGGCATGGAACCTTTAAGGGACTGCAAATCTGTTTCGAAATTCCCGGCTTTACCGATCCCCGAAAAAACCGCCGCTATCACCGCCGCCGCCGCTATCGTGTTTAACATTTTCATTCATATCTCCTATTGCTTGACCGGGTTTGCCGAAACATCTGGCCTGAAGTACCCTGTGTTAAAGTTATACCAGCAAATTCCAGCGGCCGCCAAGGCACGCGTACCCAGATGGCCCGCGTATTAGGGCCCATATTAAAATAGGTACTTCGCCTTAACATGAAAAAAGAGCCTCCCGATTTAACGGGAGGCTCTCTCTTTCAGCGGGAGGCCGCTTATTTTACGTGTTTGGAAATGATGCCGGCCAGTTCGAACATCGTGACCTGGTTCTTTCCGAACAGTTTCAGGAGGGTCGCGTCGGCGTTGATATTGCGCTTGTTGACCTTGTCCTGCAGGCCCTTGGCCTTAATGTAGTCCCACATCTTCTTGATGATCTCGGTCCGGGGGATGGGGGTGCTGCCTACCACCGCCGCCAGGTCCGCATCGGGCTGCACGGGCTTCATGAATTTCGGGTTTGCCATTGTGTTTCTCCTTGCTCTGCTTCAAATTTACCGCGTCCTGCCTCATGTTCGCCGTTTAAAGGGCTCAGCGCCTTACGGCTCTGTCACAGGCTTCAAAAGCGGGTATGCCTAGATACTAGCAAAAAATGGGCTTTGGAAAGCAAGAGGTTTATTTCCGGCTTTGTCCCGCTTTGGCGGCCGGGTCTCCTTATGAGAGCGGCTAAAAAGGGTTATAATTAGCTTTATGAAGGCTATAAGGGACAGGCGGGGGCGGAGCGTCTTCCTGACCGCGTACAGCGCGGCGGGCGAGGCTGTCCACATTGGCGCCGCGGTCCTGGAAGCCGCTCTGCGCCTGAAGCGGGCCCTGGCCGGAAAGCCGGAGCTTTGCGCCGGCGCTATCAAAAAAATACTTGGGTTAGCCCCTGTTCAGCTGGAGATCCGTCTTTGGAACGGAAAAAAGATACTTTTGAATACTCCGGCCGACCTGGGCAACTTCCTCAACGATGTGGACGGGATAATCCTGCGCGACCAGTACAATGCGGGGAGCCTGGCCGGGAAGAGCGTGGTGGACGCTGGAGCTAATATCGGCCTGTTCTCCCTTTATGCCCGCGCCCTCGGGGCGAAAAAGATATACGCTTTCGAGGCCGTGGCCGAAACCTGCAGAATTTTAAGTAGCAATTTCGCGCTTAACGGCCCGCTTAAAGCCTTTAACATCGCTTTAGGCGCTGAAAACGGCAAAGCGGAGCTGAAGTTCAATACGCGGGGGGAAGGTTCCTCGATGATAGACTGCGGCGACGCGGGGGTTAACCGGGAAATAACTTATTCAGGCCGGAGGACGGTGAAAGTGGCCCCGCTGGACGGACTTGTGAAAGGCCGCGTCGATTTTATAAAGATAGACGTAGAAGGCTATGAGAAGAACGTTTTGCTCGGGGCTGAAAGGATAATAAAGAAGTATAAACCGGTCCTTTCCCTTGCGGCCTACCATAGGCCGGCCGACAAAAAAAACCTGCCCAAAGTTATACTCGGCCTCAGGGGCGATTATAAAATTGCAATTAAGACTTTCGCCGAGCACGATTTTTACTGCGAATGAAAAACTTGGCCCTGTTCCTGCTTCTTTTGCCAGTTCCCTCGCAGGCCGGCGAGCCGAAACCCTCTATTGAAATAACCGACCGCTACGGGGCGCCGCTGCGCGCCTATGCTGCCGGGGCTTCCAAAGCGCTTTGCGTGCCGGTTAAGCTGGACCAGGTCTCGCCCTGGCTTGTCCTGGCCACCGTGGCCGCCGAGGACAAGCGCTTTTTCCTGCACCCGGGCGTGGACTTCCGCTCCGTGGCGCGCGCCGTGCTGCAGAATTCAAAAGAGGGCCGCACCGTCTCGGGCGCTTCCACGATAACTCAGCAGCTGGCCCGCGCCCTCGAACCTCATTCCCGGACTTTCCCGGGAAAGCTCTACGAGATGTTCTCAGCCCTGCGCCTTGAAGTGAAGCACAGCAAAGAAGAGATCCTTGAGGGCTACTTCAACGGCGTTTCCTACGGCCCCCTGCTAACAGGCGCCGAAGCGGCATCCGAGGACTATTTCGGCCTGCCGGCCAAAGACCTCAGCCTGGCGCAGGCCGCGCTTTTGGCCGGCCTCCCCAAATCGCCCGTAAATTACGATCCCCGCCGGAACCCGAAAGCGGCTTTCGCCCGCCAGCGCCTGGTCCTGCGCCGCCTCCTGGACCTCGGCCTGGCCGACGAGGAAAGCTACCGCCTGGCCCTGGCCGAAAAAGTCTCGGTGAGGGAAAAAGAAAAACATTTCGAGGCCCCGCAGTTCTGCGACCATGTGCTGAAGCGCTCCGGCGCCGGGAAGATAAAGACCACTTTGGACCTGCGCGCCCAGCAGGCCGCCGCCGGGGCGCTCAGGAACCGCCTGGCCGCGCTCGGCTCCAGCCACCATATCACGAACGGCGCGGCGCTTGTGATAGACAATGCCACCGGGGGCATATTAGCCTGGGCCGGCTCCAATGACTTTTTCGATTCCGTTAATGCCGGGCAGGTGGACGGCGTGACCGCTTTGCGCCAGCCCGGCTCGGCGCTTAAACCTTTCCTCTACGCCCTGGCCTTCTCAAAAGGCGCCAGGCCATCGGACTTGATAGAGGACGCCCCGCTTTACTCGGCCGGCGGCCATGCCCCGCTCAATTACGACAAGACCTATCACGGCCCGGTGCGCCTGCGGGAGGCCCTGGCCTGCTCGTATAATATTCCCGCCGTGCGGACCGTGGTAAAGACCGGTTTAGCGGCTTTCCTGGCGAAACTAAAAGACTTCGGCTTCGAATCCCTGGATAAACCGGCGGAGCATTACGGCGAGGGACTGGCGCTGGGGAACGGCGAGGTGACGATGCTTGAGCTCGTGAACGCCTATGCCGCCCTGGCCCGCGGCGGCGTCTGGCTTCCGGCCCGTTTCGAAATGGAAAGCCCCGCCGCCCCGGCGCGCCGCGCCATAGGCCGGAGCGAGGCTTACCTTATAACTAATATCCTTTCTGACAATAGCGCCCGGGCCCCTGCTTTCGGAGTGAATTCAGTTTTCAACCTTCCTTTCGATTTCGCCGCCAAGACCGGGACCACCAAGGATTACCGTGACAACTGGGCTGTTGGCTATACACCGGAGTGGACGGCAGGAGTCTGGGTGGGGAATTTCGACGGGACGCCAATGAGGAAGGTTTCCGGCATAACCGGCGCCGGCCCGGCCCTTAAAGAGCTGGCCCTGGAACTGGAAAAACTTTACGGTTCCACGCCTTTCAGACGGCCGCCGGGCATAAAGACGGTCAAAGTCTGTCCCGCTTCCGGCCTTCCGCCTTCTTCTTTTTGCCCGGCTTCGATGGATGAAGTTTTTTCAGCCGGCAATTTGCCCTCCGGCCAGTGCGCCGAACATATGCCCCCGGCCGCTCGCGCGCCCGTACCGGCCGCGGTAAAATTATCCGTTAAATTCCCCGCGGAAGGCGACATTTTCCGCATAGACCCGCAAACCCCGCTCGCGGCCCAGGCCGTCTTCCTGAAAGCGGCCGGCGCGGAAGGCGAAATAACCTGGACCATGGACGGGGCGGAACTGGCCGAGAAGGGAGAAAGCGTTTCCTGGCCGCTGGTTCCCGGTTCCCACAAAGTCTTCTTTACCGCCGCGCGGAACGGGAGATCTTCAAGCTCCAAACCCGCCCGGTTTACCGTAATAAAATAAAAACCCCCGGCTTTTGAAGGCCGGGGGCTTATAATGCGCCTGAACTTTAGTTGAGCTCGGGGGCGATCGTCTTCAGCATTTCGAAGGCGGGGGAGGCCTTTGCCACAGCCACCGTTTCTTCAGCCGCTATGCCCATCGCCGCCTTGGTGAAAGGGGAGGTGATGGACGAAAGCTTGGTCACGTCCTCTCCGCGGCAGGCGTCGGAGGCGCAGACATTGGAGACGCGGCAGCCGTTCTTGTAGACGTAATCGTTCTCGCCGCGCACAAGGATGCCTTCGATCACGCCGGTCTTGGCGTTGAAGACGGCGCTGCCGGAATTTCCGCCGTAGGTGTCCAGGTTCGCAACTATATAGCCCTTGGGCGAAGCGTCGCGCACGGTGGCGCCGCCCGCTACCTTGGTGGGCAGGCCGGCGGGATGGCCGATAACGACCAGCTCGTCGCCGTTCTTAAGGGTGTCCTTGGTATTGTACTTCAGCGGCTCGTGGCCGGTTACTTTGCGGTCGAGGCGGACCAGGGCCCAGTCGGCGCCGGTGCCTACCTGCTCGCGGCCGATAAGCTCGGAGCAGCCGTAAACGTCATTGGCCGGAACGCTCTCGGGCAGCACGCCCTTGGCCTTAACGGCGAAGCCGAAAACGAATTTCATCGCTTTGCAGTCGTCGGCGGTCTTTACGCAATGGCCGGCGGTCATGATGATGTCAGGGGCGACCAGCGAGCCGGAGCAGAAAGCGCCGGTGGCCTGCTCGTAAAAGGGCTCTTCTTTGCAGAGGCCGTAGGACTGCGCGTAAGATTCTGTGGTAAGCTTGGCTTTGTCGCCGTTTATCGTCACGTCGTAGCCCTGGAAGAGGCCCACGGTGGAGTCGGCGAGCTTCAGCATTCTGGCGTCGGTGACCTGGTAGAGGTCCAGGCGGTTGTCGTCGCCGTAGATTACTTTGTCCTCGGCGCCGGCCGAGAAAGCGGGGAGGGAAAGGCCGGCCGCCATGAAAGCGAGGGCCGCCGCGGTGAATATCGTTTTCTTCATTGATGTCTCCTGTCTGCCTTGACTGTAGTCATTGACCAGAATCAATTGAAACTAATTAGGAGGCACAAAGCAAGAAAAAAATATTCCGGGCGCCGAATGAAAAAATCCTTGCCGACGGAGAAACGGGACGCTGATGATCAGGGATAATCTATATAAAAACCCCGGCTTTTAACCGGGGTTTTTTCGGGCGGCGGGTTTAGCGTTTGATAACAGCTACGGCTTTGCCGCTGATCAGGAAGTCGTCGTCGGGGTGCAGGTAGATGGGGTCGTAATCGTAGGAAGAGTCCGCCTTCAGGATCACCTGGCCGTTCTTGCGGTCGTCGATGAAGCGTTTGATGGTGGCTTTGTTGTCGATGATGGCCAGCACTATGTCATTGTCGCGCACGTCTTTGCGGTTGCTGTCGATGATGACGTAATCGCCGTCCTCTATCTTCTTGCCGGCTATCTCCGCGCGGTTCATAGAGGTCCCGTTGGTCTTTATCCCGTAAAGGCCGGCCGGGGCTGACCTGCCCAGCAGCCGCCCCGAAACGCGCAGGAAGCCCTGGAAATTCTCTTCGGCGAAAATAGTGGCTGGTCCGCAGCTGGCCGTCCCTACTATAGGTATAGAGAATAAAGAGGAAGCGGTTTTGAGCAGGCCATTGGCCCAGCCCGGGGTCAAAGAGGTCTTCTCCATCGAGCCCTTGTCGCGGTCGATAGTGAAGAAACCTTTCTTTTCCAGCTGCTGGAGATGGTGCTTTATTTTCTGCGGCGATTCGTCGGGCAGGCCTATGGCTTTGGCCATTTCGCGCAGGCTGACCTGGGCAAGGTTTTGCTCTTTGGAAAGATGCAGGAGCTTTTCTTGTATAGGGTGCATATACAGATTATAACATACAAAATCGGTAAAGGCAATATCTCCTTAATACTTGACAGATGGGCCGGGATGGTGTATACTTATCAGGCAGCGGATAAGGGTCTTGTTCTTTTTAAAACGCGGATTTTAGGGAAAACAACCCGACACGCCCTTGTCGGGTTGGTGATGTAGACTATGAGGGTAAGGATTTAAATTAACGGAGGTTTTATTATATGGCAAACGACGAAAAGAACAAAGCGCTCGAAGCGGCGCTCGCGCAGATAGAGAAGAGCTACGGCAAGGAAGCCATCATGAAGATGGGCGACCGCTCGGCCCGGATGAAGATAGAGACCATCCCCACCGGCGCGCTCTCGCTTGACCTCGCCCTCGGCGTAGGCGGCCTGCCCCGCGGCCGCGTCATCGAAATTTACGGGCCCGAATCCTCCGGCAAGACCACGCTTACTCTGCACGTGATAGCGGAAGCGCAGAAGCGCGGCGGCATGGCGGCCTTCATAGACGCCGAGCACGCTCTGGACCCAGTATACGCGCAGAAGCTGGGCGTTGACGTGGACAATTTGCTTATCTCCCAGCCGGACAACGGCGAGCAGGCCCTCGAGATCACCGAGAAGCTGGTTCGCTCAGGCGCCGTGGACATCATCGTGATAGACTCCGTCGCCGCTCTCGTCCCGCGGGCCGAGATCGAAGGCGAGATGGGCGATATGCACGTCGGCCTGCAGGCCAGACTTATGAGCCAGGCGCTCAGGAAGCTCACTTCCATCATCGCTTCCTCCAAGACCTCCGTAATGTTCATCAACCAGCTCCGCCACAAGATCGGCGTGATGTTCGGCAACCCGGAGACCACTCCCGGCGGCCTGGCGCTTAAATTCTACTCTTCCGTCCGCCTGGACATAAGGAAGATAGAGACTATCAAGCACGCCGACGTGGTGACCGGCGCGCGCATCCGCGTGAAGGTCGTGAAGAATAAAGTCGCGCCCCCTTACCGCCAGGCCGAGTTCGAGATGGTCAACGGCGAAGGCATCTCCACCGAGGGCTGCCTGCTGGATATGGGCGTGGAAACGGGCCTGCTTGAGAAATCAGGGACCTGGTATATTTACAATGGCGACCGGATGGGCCAGGGCCGAGATAATGCCAAGGCCTACCTTAAAGCCAATAAGGATAAAGCCGCCGCTATCGAGACCGAACTGCGCAGCCGCTTCCTGCTGCCCGGGCTGAAGCCCACCGCAGCGTCCGAGAAGGCCGCGGCCGAGAAGGTAATTGAAAAGGCTTTGGAGAAAGCCGCCGACAAGGCTTACGCCGAGAAGAAAGAAAAAGCCGGCAAGAAATAAACGCGGCAGCGAGAAGGCGCAACAAGCAAAAAGTCCTCTGTTTTGCTGTTGCGCCTTTTTGCGTCTTTTCGGCTGAACCCCGAAGTGGTATGATATGGACAAATGCGTCCTTTAGCGGCAGACTTTTCGCGGCATCTCGGCATGGAGCGGGGCCTGGCAAAGAACACCTGCCTGGCCTACGCCGGCGATACCGAAGCTTTCCTGGTCTATTGCGAGGCCAGGAAGACCGACCCGGCAAAGGCCGAGGCGCCTTTCCTGGAAGCTTATTTGTGGTCTTTAAAAAAAGAGAAAGGGCTTGGGGCCGCCTCGATCTACCGCAAGACGGAAGCCCTGAGGGCTTTTTACCGCTATCTGCGCCTTGAGGGGAAGGCCGACAAAGATCCCACCTCTAATTTCCGCGCCCCGAAGCTGCCGCGCAAGATCCCGCGCTTCCTGGACAAGCGCGATATGGAGAAGCTGCTTGGCTATCCGGCCGGCGACGCTTTCGCCAAGGTGCGGGCCGCGGCCGCGATAGAGCTTCTTTACGCCTCCGGTATAAGGGTCACGGAACTGCTGGGCCTGCGGCTCGAGTCCGTGAATTTTCAGCAGGGCTGGCTGCGGGTTTTCGGCAAGGGCTCCAAGGAGCGCATGGTCCCGGTGAACGCGGCGGCGCTCTCGCGGCTTAAAGACTATCTTGAGACCAGGCAGCAGAAATTCGGCGGGCAGGCCGTAGCCGAAGAGCTCTTCCTCAATCGCGCCGGTAAAAAGTTGAGCCGGATAAGCATGTGGAAGGACATAGTCGCTTTCGGCAGGGAGGCGGGGGTGGAAATAAAGCCCCATCCCCATCTGTTCCGCCATACTTTCGCCAGCCATTTAGTGCAGGGCGGGGCCGATCTGCGCTCGGTGCAGGAGATGCTGGGCCATGTCAGCCTGAATACAACCCAGATCTACGCCCATGTGGACAAGGGCGATATAAAGCGCGCGCACGAAAAGTACCACCCTGATAAATAAACCTGTGCATAGTCAGCACTTTAAGTATGAATTTAGTCGACCTCTTTTTAGCGATAACGGTGCCGGTGCTCACCCTGGTGCTTATCTTTGGCGATGTAATCCGCTTTGAAGCGGCGAAAGCCGCAGCTGCGGCCGAGAAACCGGCCCTGACCTTTCACCAGGCAAAAATCGTGCCGGCATTAGTCCTTGTCGTTTTTGGCCTTATCCACTACGTGCTCATCCTCGAAGTGGCGCGGCATGTGAGCCAGACATCAATGCGCGTAATTTACGGGGCTTTGCTTGCGATGCCTGTTTATACCATGTATACGGTCGCCATTGCGCTGTACTATGTGATCCTTCGTTTTAAGAACCGCAGGCAGCTGTGAATCTCCATGAGAGCGCAATAGCGGAAGCGGCTTAATATATAGAATAATAATCTCGCAGGCTGCTGCGACAAGGAGCCGGGAAGTGATAGAAGAACAAAATGATATTTTAGATTCGCGCATCAAGCTGCACGACAGGCACCGGTTCGAGATAAAGCTGGACATAGACCTGGACGCCTCGCTTAAGAGCTCCTACGAGGTAGAGACCTATTTCTACGTTCCCCGCGCGCTCAACATAGGGCCGCACAATTACACTAAAGACAATTTCTACAATTCCAGCCAGCGCTATATCCGCTTCCGCACGCCCAAGATAAGTCTTGGCAAGCTCTGCGACCCGACGCTGCAGACCTCTCCTCTCAACCGCATCAAGGAAGACCTGGGCAAGGTGCTCTCGGGCGCCGGCGACCAGGAGCTGACCGACAAGATCTGCAACGAGTTCCGGATGCTGGGCTGCATCATCCGCGGCGAGATCCGCGACTATGTGAAGATCTTCGTGTCCGGGCTGGCCACCTACGGCAACGCGGTGCCGGCGGCCCAGCGCAAGCTGTTCGTGGCGGAGGGGCTGGAGAATTTCCTGGGCGACCTTAAGAACCTGGAGGCGGCGCTCTCCTCCGTCAAAGCAAATCTTTCGGACCCGGCCGTGCCGGTCAAGGTGCGGGAGACGGCGGCCTTCTTCGACGAATACATGAGCCTGATACTCGAAGAGTACCTCACCACGCTCATAGAGGCGCTAAGGAAGGACCCCGAAGTGCGGGAGCGCTTCGCGGACGTGGAGAAGGGCGTGCTGGCCATCGTCACCGTCCAGAACCGCTACCGCCAGGCCATGAAGTACCCGTCCGTGCTGGTGCCCGGTTCCTCCAACGAGACCATCATCTACCGGCGCGGCGTGCTCAAAAAATTCATCTCCAGCGTGCTTTACCTCAAGGCCGAGTTCTCCGAATGGGAGGGCCTGACGCAGATCTTCTTCGGCCTGGCCGCCGGCACCGCGATGTTCTTCGTCGTCGTGGTGACCTTCTTCGTCGGGCGGCGCTACGCCGTCAACAGCATGCCTTTCCTGCTGGCCGTGGTCATCAGCTATATTTTCAAGGACCGCATCAAAGACTGGCTCAAGCTCCTGTTCTCCAAGAACCTCACCCGCTGGATCTCCGACCGCAAGATCGACATCCTGGACTCCTCCGGCGGCGGGGAGCGGATAGGCCTTCTTAAAGAGGCCGTGACCTTCATCTCCGACCGGAACATCCCGCCCGATATCGCCCGCCTGCGCCGCATAGACAATATCACCTCCGTCGACGAAGAGGGCAAGCCGGAGCGCGTCTTCAAATACAAGAAGGAGATCGTGCTCTACCCCGAAGTGATCATAAAGAGCCACGAGCGCCGGCGCGACCTCAACGATATCATGCGCTTCAATATCCGCGACCTGATAGCGCAGGCCGACGACTCGGCGGCGGATTATCCCTACGTCGATCCCGTCACCGGCGAAGTGCGCGTCGCCGCCTGCGCGAGGGTCTATCACCTGAACATGGTGCTCAAATACACCTATTTCGACAAGGAAGCGAAGGTGAACATCCATTACGAGCGCATCCGCATCGTCCTTAATAAGGACGGCATAGTGCGGCTGGAAGAAGTGAAGCTGGCGTAGTGAAAATCGGCTCGAGGACCGGGGATCAAGAAATGGAAATCAAAGCTGTCGGGATAATGGGGTCCAATACCACGGGGACCGGCGCCGCGGAACTGTTCCTTAAGAACGGCTATCAGGTGCGGCTTTACGACGACTTCAAGGACAGCCTGAACGTCGCGCTGGCCAAGATCTCCTGGTCGCTGAAGCAGGCCGGGACCGAAGAGCTGATGGGGAACATCGAGGGCGTGCAGGACCTTTCCAAGTTCAACGGGGCCGATATAGTCATAGAAGCCGCCGCGAAATCGCCCGAGGAGCGGAAGCTTTACTTCACGAAGCTCAGGAAGCACCTGGACCAGCACTGCGTGGTGGCGGCCCGCTGCGGGGTGCAGCCCCTGAGCGAGATAGTAGAATATACCGAGCTGCCCAAAGAGCGGGCGCTCGGTTTTCATTTTATAAAGCCGGTGCGGACCAATCTGCTGGTGGAAGTAGTGCGCACGGACCATACCAAGGACGAATACCTGGAGGCCGCTACTAACCTCCTGCGCAAGATAGGCAAGACCCCCGTCATCATCAAGGACAATCCTGGCCAGATAGTGGAGCGGCTGACCCGGCCTTTCATGCTGGCCGCGCTCAGGCTGCTCGAATCCGGGAAGGGCTATCCGCACGAGATAGACGAGGCCTTCAAGGAAGTCTCAGGCGCGCAGTTCGGGCCTTTCGAGCTCGCCGATTTCGCCGGCCTGGACGCGGACCTGCGGGCCACCGAGGCTATTTACAAAGCGCTCGGCAGCCCGGAGCGCCTTGCCCCGTCCCCGACGCAGCTGCGCCTGGTGCAGTACGGCCAGCTCGGCCGCAAGACCACCATCGGCTATTATATCTACGAGGAAGGCCGCATCGTGGGGGAGAACCCCGTGCTGCCGAATATGATCAAGTACCTCGGGCTGAAAAAGACCTTCAAAGAGGACATCTTCGCCGAACTGATGCGGCCCGTGGTCGAAGAAGCGAGGCTGTTGGCCTCAGAGATCATGGCTTCCGAGTACGATATAGAAACCGCCGCCAAGCTGGGGTTCGGCTGGCCCAGGGGCCCCTTCGCTTTCAGCCGCGATATGGCGAAGGTCCTGGAGAAGAAGAAAGTCTCCGAATTCGACAAGCTCGATACTTTTTAGGTCGGGCCGGCCTCGGGGAGAGACTGGAACTATGGGAAAGCCTTCGCTGTTTAAAAAACTTTGGAGCTCTATAACCGATTTTTTCCTGGTCGGCGGCACGCACGGGACAGTGCGGCTGGTGAAAACCACCTATGCCCCGGACGGCAAGCACAGGGTCTGCTTTTTTCAGAGGGACGAGGACGGGGTCTGCGGTTTCCGCGAGGAATATTTCGACGACAAGATCCTTGAGATGAACTGGCTCCCCGTCAGCGCGAAGCCCGCCGAAGAATATTCAGATATGGACTCCGCCGCCGCCGCCGCCAAAGCCGAGATAGTCTGGTTCAACCTTCTGCCGTAATTTTCCCGCCGCAAAAAAATGACGGGCCGCTTTTAAAAGCGGCCCGTCATTTTACCCCGGCGCGGCGGCTCAGCGGGCGGAGCTCAGGTAGCCCATCAGCCTGTACATCAATTTGGCGGCGTTGAACTCGGTGATGGGGGAGCCCTTTATCGGCGCGGTTTCCATCACGTCCACGCCCACCACTTTCTTTTTCAGGCAGACGGCCTTGAACAGCTTAAGCGCGTCATGCCACATGAAGCCGCCGGGCTGCGGCGTGCCGGTGCCGGGCATTACCGCCGGATCGAAGCCATCCACGTCTATGGTCATGTAGACCGTGTCGCTCAGCTCGCGCAGGATATCTTTCTCCAGCTTCTTGAAATCCAGGTTCTCGTGCATCAGGTAGGTCTTCACGTTGCCGGCATTGTGGAACTGGCGCTCGTCCACGCCCACGCTGCGGATGCCTATCTGCACCACCTTGTTAGTGCGGGAGACCGGGTAAACGGCGCAGGCGTGGCTGTGCTTCGAGCCTTCGAAGGTCAGGCGCAGGTCCGCGTGCGCGTCGAAATGGAGGATGGACAGGTCTTTGTGGCGCTTAATGAAAGGCGGGAGCAGACCCTGGGTAACGCTGTGCTCGCCGCCTACGAAGAAAGGAATGGCCTTGGTGGAGGAGAGCAGCTTTTCCACCGTGCGCTCGAGGCTGGGGAAGAACCTGTTCTCCGTCATCGCGCAGTTCACCGGCTGCGTGGTGAAAATGCCCTTCTTCCAGGTTTCCTCTTTCGTCTCCTCGTCCCAGAGCTCGATCTGGTAGGAGGCGTCGATGACCGCGGGGGGGCCGTACTTGGTCCCCTGCCCGTAGGAAGTGGTTTTTTCGTAAGGGATGGGCACGACGATGAAGGCCGCGTCCTTGAAATTGATCCTTTTGCGGAGCACGAACTGGTTTTCTGCCGGTTTAAATGACATAAGTCCTCTGTAAATATTCGGTGTTAAAAATAAGGGCCCGTTACCGGGCCCGTACTTTCACGCGAGCCCCATAGTTCAGAACAGGAAAACCGCCGCCGCCACCGTGGTGGTCCAGACGCCTTCTGTGCCTATGGCGGACTGCGTGATATTTGCGGCCCTTACTATCTTGCCGCTCAGCTTCCAGATCTCTTCTTTCTGGTCCCAGGTGGTCTCGCCGCCGAACTCTATGCCCTGGATGGTGGAGAGCATCAGCGCGGCCAGGTCTTCGGCGTAATCGCCGGTCTTCTCGTCGGTCTCGCCGAAAGTGTGGTGCTCGGAGATATAGCCGTAATGCGACTTGTCCTTGGGCACGGCCAGGCCGACCGAGGAGGCGATCAGCCGGTGGTTCTCGTTTATAGCGTTGCGGCTCAGCACGCAGTGCACGATCTGCCCGTCCTTGAGTTTCTCGATCCCTTTCTTGGCGGGGATAACCTTGCAGTAGGGGGGGAAGATGCTGGAGACGTGCACAAGATTGTATTTGGCGATCTTGGCGTCACGCAGGGCTTCCTCGAAGCTGGCGAGCTTTTCTTTGTGCCGCCCTAAGCCTTTGGTGAGAAATACTTCTCTGGGTACGGGGAATGATGACATGCGTAAATTATAATAAATTGTAAGGCGGGCGGGTCTAGTTTCCCTTGATGTCCTTCATTTTCTCCTGGTAGTCCTTTTCCAGGCGCTCGCGTGCTTCCTTGAAGCGGCGGGCCAGGTCGGCCTCGCGGGCGGCGTAGCTTTCCTGCAGCGCGGCTTCGCGCTTCTGCAGGTCGGTGACCAGGCGCTGCTCCTGCTCGAGCAGGCTGCGCAGCTTGCCCCGCTCCGCCTCTATCTGAGAGGCGCGGATGCGGTGGCCGTCCTCCAGGTCCTTCTTTCTGGCCTCGTGCTCGGCGCGCAGCTTGGACTCGAGCTCCCCGAGCCGGGTATTATAGGTGGAGATGGTCTCGTTGAGCTGGAGGTTCTTCTGCTCCAGCTCGTCCTTGAGGCGCCCTACGCTCTCGGCAAGAGAGCGGTCCGTCTCTATCTTGGAGGATTTCTCGGACAGCATGGCCTGGTAATTGTTCTCCATCTGCGCCTGGCGGGCTTCCAGCGACTTCTCTTTAAGCTTGTAGGAGCTGTCCAGCGCGGCCATCAGGTTTTTCTCGCGCGCCAGGTAGGAGTCTTCCATCTCTTTGGCCTGGGCGGCCAGCCTGGCGTTAAATTCGTCCTTGACGTACTGCAGCTTGCGGAAATACTCCTCCTGGTCGGCGCGGCGCGCTTCGTCCGAGCGCTTCGAGATGTCCGTAAGCTGGCCCAGGTAGTTCTGCTCTATGTCCTTGATCTTGTCCAGGAATTCTTTTTCGAGGGTCTGGCGCAGGTCGCGGGCCTTTGTAAGGTTCTCCTGGATAAGGGCCTGGCGCCCTCTTTCGGTCTCCTCAAGCTTGGCGCCCAGCAGCTCCAGTTCGTCTTTAAGGGCCGAGAGCCTCATGGTCGAGATCCCGCTCTCCTCGTTAGCCCTGGCCAAGCTGGCCTCCATCGCGGTGAGTCTGTTCTGAAGGTCGAGCTCTTTCACCGCGGCGGTTTCGGAAAGGCGCTTTTCCAGATCCGCGGCGGCCTCCGCGGAGAGTGTCTTGAGCTCGCGCTCCCTGGCCTCGTAAAAATTCTTAAGCTCGGCTTCGCGCCTGGCGGCGTTCCGCTGCTCCTCGGCCCGCGCCTGGGCGGCCTGCGCGGCTGCGGCGCCGTCCAGCGCCGCTTTCTCTTCGTCCCAGCTGCGCCTGGCGGCTTCGGCCTGCGCCTTGAGGGCCTCCGCGTGGCGGTTGAAATTCTCGGTCACCTCCGCTTCGCGCGTTTTCAGCGCTTCGAGGAAGCGGGCTTCCATGTCGGCGGCCCTTTTTTCGAGGGCGGCGCGCTCCCGCTCCAGCGCCTCTTCCTTGATCTTCAGCTGGGCGCCGAGGCGGAAGCTTTCGGCCTGGAGCCTTTCGGCGTAGTCGGCGCGCAGCGCCTGCTCGTGCTGCTGCGCCTCCTCCTTGATCCTGGCGGCCTTGACCTGGAGCTGCTCTTCGGAGCGCTTGAGCTCCTCCTCCATGCGGGTCTTCTCGGTCTCGATGACCCCGCGCGCCTGCGAATCGTGCGAGACCAGCGCCTCTTTCAGGCGGGCGGTCTCCTGCATCAGCGAATCCACCTTCGCCATCGCGGAGTCCTTCTGGGAATTGAGGACCGCGTACTGGTGCTCTATCTCCTCGTACTTCTTGGAGAGGCTCAGCTCTTTGATCTTGTAGGATTCCTCCAGGGACTGGCGGAACAGCGAGCTACGCTCTTCGAAAGTTTTTTCCAGCTCCTGCTGCTTCTGGGTCAGCATGTCGCCGACCTGGGCGCGGAGGCGGGCGGCTTCCTCCCGTTCCTTGGCGATAGCGGCTTCGCGGGCGTCCATGGCGCGCAGCCGGCGCTCGGTTTCGGCCGAGAACTCGGCCAAATTGTTGGCGAACTGCTGCTCCAGGCTCTTTTCCTTCCTGAGCAGGGCGTCCTTGCGGCGCGCCGAGTCTTCTTTCAGCTCACGGTCCAGCAGCTCGTGCTTTTCCGCCAGCTCCTGCTCGCGGGCCAGGTGCTGGGCCTGCAGGTCGTGCGCGGCCGCCGCGAGGGAGGCTTCTTTCTCGATATAAAATTGTTTTAATTCCGCGTACTTCGCTTCCCAGGACCTTTCCCTGGTTCCCAGCTCTTCCCGGGTCTTGGCCAGGGCGTCCTCGAGCCTTCCCGTCCTTTCTTTATACTCGGCCTCGGCCGCCTCAAGGCGGCGGGAGTACTTGTCCTCGATAAGCTTCTTGTTCTCTTCGAGCCAGCCCGCGTAGTGCGCGTAAAGCTCATGCTCGCGTTTGGTAAATTCGGCGTTGAGGCGGTCGTTGAGGGCTTTCAGCTCCTCCACGCGCTCGCGGCGCATCTGGCTGCGGATCTCCTCGGCCGAGATGGCTTCCCGGCTGTGGTAGTCGGTTTCCTGCTGGCTCAGCTTCAGGCGCCACAGCTCCTCCAGCTGGCGGGCGCGGTCCTGGCCCTCTTTTTTGGCGGTTTCCCTGCCCAGCTTGAGCTCCTCGATAAAGGTTTCCCTTTCGTTCTTGAAATCGGCCTCGCGCTCGGTCTCCCATTTCTTGAACAGGGCCTCCATCTCCAGGCGCAAATTCTTTTTCTGGGCCGCGAGCTCGGCTTCCTTTTTCCCTATGTCGGCCTTCAGCCGTTCCCGCTCGGCCTCGAACTCGGAGCGCTGGAGGGCTACCGCGTCGTCGAGCATGGACTGGTACTTTTTCCAGAGGGCGGATTCTTTCTCCACCAGCAGGCGGGCCAGGTCCTGCTCGCGCCTGGCTATGCGCTCTTCCTGGGCGCGCATCAGCGCCTCGAACTCGGCCTCCTTGGCCTTGCTGCTGCGCTGCACTTCTTCGAAGCTGCGCGAGCGCGTGGAGGCCAGTTCCAGCTCCTTGTCCCGGAGCTCCGAGGTCAGGCGCAGGACCATCTTGGCCGAGTCGAGCTCGGTCTCTTTTAAGATGTCCTCGTAATCTCTTTTCATTCGTCCGTACCCGCGCTTAAGGCTTGCGCGCTTTTTCCTCGAGCTCTTTTATCCTGCGCTCGTAATTGGAGCGCAGCATCGCTTCGGTCTCTTCCCACTTGCTCTGCAAATGCTGTTCCTTAAGAGTGTTCTTCTTGATATATTCTTCCTCTTTTTTGAGGACCCAGAGCGTGAGGCGGTTATGTTCCTCGTCCATCTCGGCGAATTTGGCGTGAAGGGCGCTCTCCTGCTCCTTGCGCATTTTGTCCACGGCCGCCCTGCCGCGCTCCAGCTCGGCGTAGTAATTCTTTTCCAGCTCGTCCTTCCTGGCCGAGAATTCCTCCTCGCGGCGCACGCTTTCGGCGCGGTGCTTCGCCAGTTCGGCCTCCAGCCTCTGGTTCAGGAGCATTTCCTTCTTTTCGAAGTCGGACCGGAGGGCCTGGCGGTCGCCGTTCAGGACCTCGAGCTTCTGCGATTCCCAGTCCAGCCTTTCGCTGTGGTACTGGGCGTAAAGTTTCTCCGAGATATCCGCGTGCCTGGCCTCCAGCTCCTTCTCCCTGGCCGCGATAGCGGCCTCTATCTCCTGGCGCCGTTTTTCCAGGTTCTTTTCGTGCACGGCCATGGCTTCTCTTTCGCGTGCGTTGAATTCCGCCTCCAGCTTGGCCTGCCGCTCCGAGAAAAGGACGTTCAGCGCCTGCTCCCGGTTCTTCATCCTGGTTTCGAGCTCGGCCTTGCGGCCCTCGAGCTTGACGTAAAGTTTTTCCGACTCGTCCTGCAGGCGCTGCTGCAGCGCGGCCTCGGCTTCCTTGAGCTTCTGGTCGAAATGGGCCTGCAGCTGGGTTTCCTTCTGCATAAGGCCAGCCAGCCGGTCCTCGTGCTCCTTGTCCAGAACCTCCCGGTGGGAGTTGAGGGCCTTGTAGAGCTCTTCCTTGGCGGCCGCGAGCTTCCCGAAAAGTTCGTGTTCCTTGTCCTGCAGTTCGCGGTAGAGCGCAAGCTTGAATTCCCCGCGCTCCTGGTCCGCGGCGGCTTTCAGCTTGTCCAGTTCGGCTTCGCGGGCCTGCAGCTGCAGCTCCCGGGAGCGGAAGGATTCTTCGGCCTTGGCCCGCTCCTGGCGGACGCGGTCTTCGGCCGCCGCCTGCAGCGCTATGACCTTGGCCGCATGCGCTTCCTCGAGCGCGGCTTTTTCCTCCAGAACTTTAAGCCTTTCCCGCTCGGCCGCGGCGGAGCGCGAGGAGAACTCGGCGGTCAGGCGCGCCTTCTCTTCGTCAAGCCTGTCGTTAAAAGCGATCTCCGTTTCTTCCTGTTTGCGCCGCAGGTCGTTCTTAAGCTCTTCCTCGCGCTTCAGGAGTTTTTCCTCGAATTTCTTTTCGGCAGCCGCGGCCTCGGCCCGCAGCGCGGCCTCTTTGGCTTCAAGCTCCCTGGCGCCGGCTTCCGCCTTCGCCGCAAGGCGCCCCTTCTCGGAGTCCAGCTCGCGCTTGAACTCGGCTTCGGAAGCCTTGAGGGCGTTTTTCTGCGAAGTTTCAAATTCGGATTCTTTCTGCGCGAATTTAAGTTTCAGCTCGTCCTCGAACTGCGACAGCTTCTTGTGCAGGAGCGAACGGTGCTGCTCGAATTCGGCTTTAAGTTTTTCTTTTTCCTCGTGGAGGGCGCTTTCTTTTTCCAGGCCCCAGTCGTCCTCGCGCTGCAGCCATTCCGCCTTAAGGCGGCGCTTCACGGCCTCGACGCGGGTCTCGAGCGCCTTTTCCTTCACCACGTAGGCCTCTTCAAGCCCGGCGCGCAGGCTTTCCAGCCGGCCGGTGTGGGCGGCTTCCAGGGCCCGCCTGGCTTCGTCCGCTTCCGCCTGCTGGCGCACCGCCCAGGCGTTCTGCTCCTCGAGCAGGCCGGCGCGCAGGCCTTCCTCGCGCGTCCGCATTTCCGCCTCGGTCTTTTCGCGGAAAGCTTTGAACTCTTCTTCCTTGCGGGCGGCGAGCGAGTCTTCTTTCTTTTTAAATTCAATTTCGAGGCGGGCGATCTCTTTGCGCGTCTCTTCCCCGGACTGGGCGCGTATCGCCTCGGCCGCTTTGTCCCACTGGGCGCGGGCCTCTTCCAGGGACCGGTCGTAGCGGGCGCGGATCTCTTCTTCGCGCTTCTTTACCAGCTCCACCAGCTGGCTTTCCATCTCCAGGCGCAGGTTCACGTATTCCTGCTCTTTCTTCTCCACCGACTCCTTCATCCTGGCGCGCAGGGTCTCCAGCTCGCCCTGGCCGGCGGCCCGGAAGGCGGCCAGCTCGGTTTTCTTTTCTTCCTCCGCGCGCGCGAGGCGCTCGGCGTAATCTTTTTCCAGCGCGGCCTGCCTGGCGGCGAAAGAGGCCTGTCTTTCGGTCTCGCGGGCGGCGGCCGCGGCGCGGGCTTCCTCTATCCTGGCTTCCGTATCTGCGTAAAGTTTCTTTTCCTGGGCGCGGAAGGACTCTTCAAGGGCCTGGCGGCGGCCTGAAATTTCTTTCTCGGCTTCGGCTTTCAGGGCTTCGAGCTTTTCAAAGCGCTCGTCCTGCAGTTCCGATTTGAATTTTTCGAGCTGGGCTTCCCTCTGCTCGTGCAGCTTGGCAAGCTCCCGGGCCCGCTCCTCGTAGCGCACGCGCAGCGACAGCTCTTCCTGCTCGGCGCGCAGGCGCTGGGCCGCGATCAGCTCGTTCTCCAGGCTCTCGTATTTCTCGCGCAGGGCGGTTTCCCTCGCGGCCAGATTGTCCTGGTGCTTCGTCAGCAGGGTGCTGAGCTCCGCCTCTTTCATCTCGGAATTCTTGCGCTGGTCGTCGATCATGGCCAGCTTGATCCGGCCTATCTCGGCTTCCCGGGAGGCCAGTTCGTTCTTGAGCGCCTGGATCTCTTTCTCCAGCTGGATGCGGGAGGAGCGCCAGTTGACGGCTTCCTCGTTGAGGATCTGTTCGCGGAGCTTCGACTTGAGGTCCGCCTCCATGGCGGTCTGGGTCTTCCAGTTCTCTTCCCAGGTCTTGATGGTGCCCTGCCACTTCTTGAGGATCTCGGTCTTCTGCTCCACCTGCTCGGTGAGGGAGCGGTTGATGCCGGTCTTGTTGCGGTTGTCGTCGCGCAGGCGGCCAAGCTCCTCCTGCTGGCCGTGGATCTTTTCCACGGCCCAGCGGAGCGCGAGCTTCGCGGTTTCCACGTCCGTGATAGCGGACGGGTCGAGTTTTGGTTCCTGCTCCATTTAATTCCTCCGGCAAAGCCGCCTGAAACGGAAAACAATTAAGGAATTTAAAATTCCTTTTAAATATACAAGGAAATTATACAAAAGGCTTGTTTATAAAATATTAAATTCTTGTTGCGGGCGGCAGCGCGCTGCCGCAATAAATATGGCCGCCCCTCCGGGGGCGGCCTTGTCGAAACAAAGAATACTGCTTTTAAAGGGCTAAACTACAGCCGGGCGTATTGCTTTGCCGCTCTTTATGCAGACGGTGCAGACGTAGACCGACTGGGTCTTGCCGTCCAGCGCCACTTTCTGTTTCTGAAGGTTGGGCTTGAAAAGCCGTTTGGTAGCCCTATGAGAGTGACTATAGGAATTCCCGGAAACGGGCTTTTTGCCGCAAAGTTCGCATTTGTAAGCCATGTGTTTATTATAGCAAATTGAAATGACCTATTGCCAAATTTGGCCGCCTGATGAGCATAGCTCCTGATGCGGCACCTACGCAGGTATTGTAGAATATTCCTATCATGAAAGCACATACCGCCTATCTGACCTTCAACACTTCCGAGCGCTGCGCCATAGTCAATATCAACCAGAAAGTAGAAGCCGAGCTGGCGAAAAGCGGGATCAAAGAGGGGCTTTGCCTGGTGAACGCGATGCATATCACTTCCAGCGTTTTCATAAACGACAATGAAAGCGGCCTGCACCAGGACTTCCTTGAATGGGTGGAAAAACTCGCGCCTTACAGCCGGGACGGCTATAAGCATAACCGGACAGGCGAGGATAACGGCGACGCCCACCTGAAGCGCACCATGATGGGCCGCGAGGTGGTGGTGGCCGTCACGGCCGGGAAACTTGATTTCGGCCCCTGGGAGCGCATTTTTTACGGCGAATTCGACGGCAAGCGGAATAAACGCGTGCTTGTGAAAATAATAGGGGAATAGCGCTATGAAAAAAAAGATCTACTACCACGACACGGACCACAGCGGCGCTGTTTACCACGCCAACTACCTGAAATACCTTGAGGAAGCCCGCTCCGAATACCTGGAGGAGCGCGGCTTCGGCGTAAAAGGGCTGCTGGACAGGGGCGTCGGCTTCGCCGTGCGCCGGCAGGAAATGGAATACAAGGCCCCGACTTATTATAACGATACGCTTGAGATAAAGATCTGGGTAAAAGAATTCACCCCTTACCGCATAGTTTTCGCCTATTTGCTTCACAACCAGGAAGGCAAGCTGATAGGAAAAGCGGAAACCGATTTGGTCTGCGTAGGCCGCGACCTGAAACTCGCCGAACTTCCGGCCGAACTGAAAGCCTCCCTGGCTAAAGAGACTGCGAGCAAAGCCTGAGGCTGACTGGGGGACCGGGTTAGCAAAACCCTCGGAGAGCCCGCCGGTTGCATAGCCCGGCGGGCGAACACGGAGTGAGGCCACGGTGTGGCCGAACGCGTTTTGCGTTCCGGTCCCCCAGGCAGCCTCCAGCGCCGAGGTCAAACCCGGAAGCGGTAAGTTTGCTATTATATTTTAAATTTTAGACGCGAATAGAATGAAAATACTGCTCGTAAAACCAGGCATAGCCCTCGGCGACCATATACAGCCGCCGCTCGGCATCGCCTATGTGGCCAGCCGCCTCCGTGAAAAGCACGAGGTGGCCGTGCTCGATTTCGGCATGATGAACCGCCGGGACGACAGCTTTACTCTGGAGCTCGGCAGATTCCAGCCCGACGTGGTCGGCTTCCAGTGCTATTCCCCCGAGATCGGCGAAGTGAAAAGACTTTCGGTAATGGCGCGCTCCGTCCTGCCCAAAGCCGTTATCGTCGCCGGCGGCCCGCACCCGACGCTCTGCCCCGAGGAGACGATGGCCAAGCTCTCTCCGCAGACCGATTACCTTCTGCGCGGCGAGACCGAGGAGAGCTTCCCGCTTTTTATGGACAAGCTCGAAGGCCGCGGGACTTACGAGAGCATCCCCGGCCTGGTCTGGCGCGAGAACGGCGCAATTAAAATAAACGAGATCTCCCCGATCGCGGACATAAACGCCCTGCCGCTCCCGGCCTGGGACCTGATCAACCCCCAGAATTACCCGCCCGCCCAGCACGGCGCTTTCTTTAACAAGTTCCCGATAGCCCCTATCGTGACCACGCGCGGCTGCCCTTTCGCCTGCGGCTTCTGCACCGCGCCCATCCTGAGCGGAAGGACCATGCGCAAGCGCGGCGCCGACTCCGTCATCGCCGAGATAGAGCTGCTCTACCACAAGTTCGGCATCAGGGAAATCCATATCGTAGACGACAATTTCACCCTGGACAAAGCGCACGCGGTCTCCATCCTGAAAAGGATCATCGCGAGCAAGCTGCCTATTTCCCTGGCTTTTCCCAACGGCGTGCGCATCGGGACACTGGATTCCGAACTTCTGGACCTGATGAAACAGGCCGGGACCTATCTTATTTCAGTCGGCATCGAGTCCGGCTCCGACAAAACCCTTAAGCGCATGGACAAGCAGCTCAATGTAGCCATGATCCGCGAGAAAGTGGCGCTGATAGAGAGCAAGGGGATAGACCTCGCTGCTTTCTTCATTTTGGGCTTCCCTGACGAGACAGTAGAGGACATGCGCGAAAGCATAAATTTCTCGCTCGAGCTTCCGCTCCTGCGCGCAAATTTCTTCACTTTCCTGCCCCTGCCGATGACGCCCGTGACGCTTAAGCTTATAAAGAGCGGCGAGATAGGCGAGATGGACGTGGACGGGCTTATTTTCCAGAAGGTCCCCTACGCTCCCAAAGGCGTGACGCGCGAGCAGCTGCGCAGCCTCCAGCGCGAAGCCTTCCTGCGCTTCTACCTCCGGCCGGGGACTATGTTCAGGAACATCACCAAGGTGCGCTCCCTGAAGCATTTCGGCTACCTCGCCAAACGCTTCTACCACTGGATAGTGATGTAGAAAAAGGGGACAGGCTACTTTATTGACGTCGGGGAATTTCCCCGGGATAAAGTAGCCTGTCCCCTTTTTCCCAAAAGAAAAGGCCCCGCTAACGGGGCCTTTCTTTTTTACAGCTTAAGTCCGCTCAGTCTTCCTTCAGCTCCGTCACCGTCCCGAACTCGCTCAGCGGCTTGTCGAACTTCTTCGAATTGCCGATCACGAACAGCATCGCCTCTTCGGGTTTGAAGAGCTTCTTGGCTGTTTCAAGCACGGCTTTCGAATCCGTCCTCGCGATGTTCTCGACATAATTGTCCAGGTAGTCCGGTTTATAGCCGTAGTATTCGTAGGAGGCCCTTTCCGTTATCAGGTCGAACGGGGTCGGGAACCTGAAGACGAAAGAGTTCACTATCGAGTCCCGGGCCCTGGTCACTTCGTCGGCGGGCGCGGGCACTTCGGTTATAAGCTTGAACTGTTTAAGCAGTTCCGAGAGCGCCTGTGAATAGGTCTCGGGCTTGGTTCCAAGGTAGGCCAGCGTGTAGCCGTAATCCGGCTTCTTGGCCGAGTAGCTGTAAACGGTATAGGCCAGACCCCTGCGGGAGCGTATTTCGGCGGCCAGGCGGGAGGAAAGTCCGGAGCCTCCTCCAAGTATCTCATTGGTAACGGTCAGAGGGTATTCCAGCGGGTCGAAGCGTTTTATGCCCTTCTGGAGCATCACTATGAAGGCCTGGGAGATATCCTTTTCTATATGGAAAACCTGCCGCTCGCCCTTTATCTGAACCGGGGGGATGACGGGGAATTTAACCTCGCCGCGCGGCCAGGCGCCGAAGCGGGCTTCCAGCTTTTTCATCATCTCGCCGTTGGAGGCGAAGTCTCCAGCCGCGACGAGGATAATGTTGTTGGGTTTATAATAATTGGCGTGATAGGCCTTCATGTCCTCGATCGTGACGGCGTTGACGGTGGCCTCCTCGCTGCGCCAGCCGTAGGGGTGGGCGGGCCCGTAGAAAGAGCGGAGAGCCTCGCGCACTACCGCGCGGCCGGGGTCGTCGTTGCGGCGGCGTATCATCTCCAGGGTCTCGTCCCGCCTGAGCTTTACTTTATCCTCGGCGAAGGCCGGGTGCATCAGGACGTCGGCGTAGATGTCGAGTACCGCGTCCAGGTCTTTAGACAGGGTAGTGAGGTCCGCGCGGCCTTCTTCTATCCCCATGGAGCTTTCCACGGAAGCGGCCAGGAACTCGAGGGTTTTGTCTATCTCTTCCGGTTTATATTTAAGCGTGCCGCCGTCCTTAAGAAGGCCAGCGGTCATTTCGCCCAGGCCTATCTTCTCTATAGGGTCGTTCAGCTTGCCGGTGCGGATATAGGCGGTCATATGCACCACGGGAAGGGTATTGTCCTTCATCAGGTAGACCACCATCCCGTTGTCCATCACAAGGCGGTCGCCCTTCGGCGGTTTGAAATCGATGCCGCCTATCTTGGGGAGGGCGGGGGGCAGCGCGAACGCGGCGGCGCTAAAAAGTGTCATCAGTAGGGCTCCTGTGATCGTTGATTTTTTCATGGCAGTTCTCCTTAGTCCTTTTTAAGCGGCTCCCGGAGGAAAACTACGGTGCGGTTGTCCCGGGTAAGATATTTTTCGGCCACGCGGATGATGTCTTCCGGCTTTACCTTGCGCAGTTCGTCGCCGGTCTTCCAGTCGTACTTCCAATCACCGAGTATTTCCTCGTTCTGCGCCAGGTTCATGCCCAGGCCGGAGTTGGACTCCAGCTGTTTTATCATCTCGGCCTGGTAATTGTTGATTATCTTGTCCAGTTCCCACTGGGTCGGAGGAACTTTCTTCAGGCCGGCTATCTCTTCCATTATGGCCGAGTCGAGTTCGTCCACCGTGTGCGGGGCCTTTGGCGCCGACATAATTACGAATAGCGACGGATAGCGGTTGCCGGGGAAGGAGTTCCCTGAAGCGGCGTAAAGGGCCAGCTCTTTGCCCTCGACCAGGTTCTTGTAGAAGCGCCCGGTCTTGCCGTTGGTGAGAACTTCAGAGGCCATTATAAGCGGATATGTGTCAGGGTTGGTTACCTCCGGCACATGAAAGCCTATGCGTACCGCCGGTTTGGCTTTGAAAAAAACGTTCACTATCTTTTCGGACTTCTGGGGCGGTTCCTTCGTATAGGTCCGGTCGGGCAGGGGCTTGCTCTCCCAGCCGCCGAAATATTTTTCCGCCAGCCTTATGACTTCCGCCGGGTTCACGTCGCCGACTACCGACAGGGTTGCATTGTTCGGCACATAGAACGTTTTAAAGAACTGCTCCGCGTCCGTCCGGGTCAGCCGGGTAAGGTCGTCCATCCAGCCGATGGTGGGGTTGTGGTAAGGATGGGCGGTGAAGCCGTTGGAGGTCAGCGTCTCCCACATCAACCGGTTAGGGTCGGCTTCGCCCATGCGGCGCTCTTCCATGACCACGCTGCGCTCGCGGTAGAACTCGCGCAGCACGGCGTTCTTGAAGCGGTCGGACTCTATCGTCATCCAGGCTTCGAGCCTGCTGGAAGGGAGCGAGACCACATAGCCGGTATAGTCCGTGGAGGTCATGGCGTTCATGGCATGCTCTCCCAGGCTTTTATAGAGGTTGAGATATTCGTCCTTAACGATAAAATTATCGGCTTCCTTTTCCGCTTCGGCCTGCGCTTTGCGCAGCGCCTCCAGCTTTTTCGCGTCCGGGGAGGACGAGGATTCTTCGGCTATAAGCGCCTTGGCGGCTTTCTCCACTTTGTCCAAAGCTGTTTTTTCTTTGTCGTAGCCGGCTGAATTTATGGTTTTGGTCCCTTTGAAGGCCATGTGCTCCATAAGGTGCGCCAGGCCGGTCTTGCCCTGGGTCCCGTCCACGTTCCCCACCTTGAACACCATGGTGAACGAGACGGTCGGGACGAAATGCTTCTCAAGTATAAGCAGTTTCAGCCCGTTCTTGAGCGTATAGGAGACGAGAGCAGGGTATCTGGGGTCTTTTTCAATTGCGGCGCCGGGCGGAAGCGCGTCCTTCGAGCCTTCTACGGCGTAAAGAGAAGCGCAGCAGAGCATCAGCATGGGTAAAAGTGCGAGGGATTTCATTATGTCCTCCATAAGCGTTGGGGGGAACAGCTACGGTTATTATTATACTAAATGGCATCTCTTAACTCCTTAAAGAGCGGGCGCGCGCAATTCCGTATGAAAATAATTATTTTCAAATGAAAATATTCTCCGCGTGCCTCCAGGGATAAAACAGAGATTTCTATATGAGAATTGCCTATTCCCTCCCTATTGCTGTCGTTGGCATAGAAAATGTTCTGTAGAGAGTATCAGCGGGTAATATCTAAAATGGAAGGGTAAAGAACATATGAAAAAGAGCAAAATACTGATAGCGCTGTTCGCGGTAATAATAGCGGCAGCCTCAACTGTTAAAGCCGAAGGGATAAAACTGAAATTTGACGGCGAAGGCAACGACAAGAACGGGGCCTCATTGCGGGATGTAATTGAAGATGTTTCGGTAAATTCCGGGATTCAGATTCCTGAAATTCCAGCACGAAGGTTTGACGGCGACATGAGTAAGCCGGCTAAAGATTCAAACACCGAACTTTTGGGAATTACCAGCCAGGGGAAAGGCGACAAAATATACTTGGAAGCCATCCAGGCGGTTTTAAAGCGAAGACTTCTTGATGCCTATAAAACTAACGCAGGTGTTTTGAGTGCGGTTAACGCGAACGGCACAAAGATCCTGTTCGACACGGAAGAGATCTGTATTACCTCCGCTGACTATAACGTTTATGTTGAGCTTAAAGATCCTGTTTTGCTGAAAGAATTCGCACTGCTGATACCTGCGAAAAACAAAGGAGTATGCACGACAATAATAACTGTCGGTAAAAAATGTAACACTTGGGCGCAACTTATCTGCACGGCTTGGGAACTTTACAATATATACACCGAAATCTGCCCGCCGTCCGCCCCCTCGACCCCCCCTGCCGGTGGCGGCGGTGGTAACGGTGGGGCCGTCCTTCCTCCCCTTCCGCTCAACCCTCCGGTCAGGTCTGCCGGGGGATATTGAAGTTTGCTAGTATTCCGTGAGCCGGTATCCAATGCAACGGCTCACGAAAATAATTTATAAAGTTTTATGAATAGTGACTTTACCGATCTAAAATCTGTTTCGATCATGAACTGGGTGAAACTGTTTTTACTCTCAGTCGTGGCTGTTCTGGCATTGGGCTTCTTTTTGCGGTTATTTGGCCTAAGGTTGCTCTCAAAGGAGATGTTCGGGATATTAATCTCGGCATCATTTATCGCGGTCTCAATAAAGGCCTTACACGATTTAGGCATAGATCCTAGACAAGCCTTCTTTTACCACAATAAGCATGTGCATGCGAGTTTTGCATCTGGACTCAGGTATTTCCTTGTTCTTCCCTGTTTTATTGTCGCGGTAGTGGCGCTGGTGGGTTCCGCCGACTTTTTATTGTCTTATTTTAACCTGATGCCCGTGGAGACGCTGACTAATTATTTAATCCCGGGTTCTCTCGCTCAGACAAGTTATATAGGTGCAGTTCTGCTTGGCTCCACACAACGGATACTTGTGTTCATTATTGCCACATGCGTGCTTGCCCCGATAGCAGAAGAACTTTTTTTTAGGCGCTTATTATATGTCAGTTTGCGCAATAAATACAATTTCCATCTATCGCTGACGGTATCTTCTTTTATCTTCGGGGTTTTTCACGGGGGAGGCTGGTTCATAGCATTCGGGAACGGGCTGCTATTGGGCTATCTTTACGAAAAAAAGCACGATATTCTGGCGGCCATGTTCCTGCATTCATTTATAAATGTGCTTGCGATAATATTAGGTTTCGCCGCACTATGGGCATAAGCCAAGGTTCAGAAAATTTAACTGCGGTAATGTGTAAATACTGCCAACATGCTAAAGCCAGGATTGTTAGGACAAAATTCTTTGGAACTTCACCCGGTTATACAAACAAAAAAACCAGATGATCTATAAACTCAAAGACTTAGAAAGATTGAGCACTAAATTGATGGTACAAGTGTTAAACAAATAAAACAATAATAGCCCTTGCGAAGATAGGGGATAATCAATAAACCATGAAACTGCTTGTAAAAATAATCAGGACTGCGGGTCTCATTCTGTTCCTCATCCTCCTTCTGCTGGCCGGAGGAGGGTTTTACCTGCACCGGTCAGGGGTCATGAACCTCAACGGGCTTAATTCGAAGCTGGCCGCGGAACTTTTTATGTCGGAGTATAATCCGTTCAGAGTAAAAAATCTTACTCTTAAGGAAGCCGCGCAGGACACCGAAGAACTTTTCGCGAGTTTCGAACGGGTGCATCCGGATATTTCCGCGAATATAGGGAAGGCGGAATACGAGAGACTGAAGATCTGGACCGCGGAAGAGGTCGCAAAAAAAGCCGCTGGCGGAAAGATCAGCGTCAGGGATTTCGCCTATATCCTCTATCGCTCCGCCGCGGCCCTGGGCGACGGGCACACCCGGATCTACTGGCAATACCGCCCTGACGGGAAAAAGGGGGAAAGGCTTTTTCCTCCTTTCCTCGTGGATTGCCGGGGCGGGAAGTTTTTGATCGACTCAGTCAACCAGGGTCTCGCCGGATATGAGATCATCGCTGTTAACGGCAAGGATTTCCGGGCCTTTATAAAGCCGATACTGGATCGCATCCCCGCAGAGACAGCCGCCTACAAAGGCCGCGGTTTCGCGCGGATGCAGGCTTTCTGGTGGGATTTTTCCCGCCTGCTGGACGGAGCGGGCGAACTCAAGCTGACGCTGCGCGGAAGCGACGGGAAGAAAACCGAGAAGACCGTCGCCCCCATAACCCTGAATCAATTCACAAGCCTGGGGAGGACGTCCTCGTCCGGCGCTAACGGCCCGAACTCCGAGCTCCGGCTGTTCGAAAAAGAAAAGGTCGCCTGGCTGGAGTACCGGAACTTTATAGATTCAAAGGAGGAAGAGGCCGCCCTGGACAAGATCTTCAGGGAAATAAAAGCCGGCGGGTTCAGGGACCTGGTGATAGACATCCGCCGCAACGGGGGCGGCAGCACTAATATCGGCAATTTTATCTTCAGCTACCTGACGGATAAAGAGTTCCAACAGGTCTCCAAACTGGTTCTTAAGGTCTCGCCGGAGGCGCTGGACATGAATTCCTACTATAAAAAATACAGCGATAAGATGGGGCAGAACGTGGACCTTCCCCGCCATCCCCAAAAGGCCGAGAAAAAGCCGGAGGTTTTCTTCGACGGCAAGGCGCGCCTGCTCATCGGCAACGACACTTTCTCCTCGGCCACGGCTTTTGCCGTCACCTTCAGAGATTATAAGCTGGGCGAGATCCTGGGGAATGAAACTGGCGGCGTGCCGGTCTGCTTCGGCGAAGCCCTGCCGATGAAGCTGCGGAACAGCGGCATCAAGTACAGCGTTTCCGATAAGCAATTCTTCAGCCCGAAACCGCGTCCCGGCGATGACAGGCACGGGGTGCTTCCGGATGTGGAGTTCACGGACGAACTGCTGCGCCCTTACCGCGGCGACACGCGAAGGTTCGTGATGGACCGGATAGAGCGCGACAGGAAGGCCAAGGCGGGGACGCTTTGATGATAGACTACTTGTACTCGATCGGCTATTGTTTCATTATTTCTATTTTCCTGACCACTTATCTGGCCTCCGTTATTGTAGATGAGGGGAACTGAAGCCGGCTTGATGCTGACGTCGCTATTTATGAATACTTTGATAAAACTTGCGGGAGTTACGAAGAAATACAGGACCAGGGACGGCGAAGTGGCCGCCCTGGACGGGGTTTCGCTGGAGATAGCGCAGGGCGAATTCGTTGCCATTACCGGGCCGTCCGGCAGCGGGAAATCCACGCTTTTAAATATGCTCGGCCTGCTCGATAAGCCGGATTCCGGGGAATATTTCTGCGCCGGCCACAAAACTTCGGACCTGGACGATGCCGGACTTTCCGCGCTTCGCGGCAGGCTTATAGGCTTCGTCTTCCAGAATTTCCACGCGCTGCAGGAACTGACAGCCGAGGAGAACGTGGCGCTGCCGCTGTCCTACTCGGGGGTTTCCGGCGGGTATCAGCCGCAGGAGTGCCTTGAACTGGTGGAATTGGCCGACCGCCGCCATCACCGACCAGGCGAGCTGTCCGGAGGCCAGCAGCAGAGGATGGCCATAGCCCGCGCGATGGTGAATAAGCCGCGCGTCATACTCGCCGATGAGCCGACCGGCAATCTGGACGGCGTACTGCGCGACGAAATACTTTCGCTTTTCGAGAAAATGAATAAGAGGGGCATAACCGTGATCCTGATCACGCATGACCCGGTCGTCGCCGCGCGCGCGGACCGCGTGATAAATATTAAGGACGGGCGGATAAGCGCGGATAGCAGCAAAAAAGCGGGAGCGCCTGCCGCCGCAGAGCCGCTGCGGCTGCCCCGGCCGGTGAGAACCTTTACTCTTAAAGCTTTAAAACAGGAGGCGGCAGCGGCCGTCGGCTGCATGAGGCGCAATAAGCTGCGCAGCCTGCTGATCTTCGCCTGTTTTTCTATAGGGATAGGAGCCATTACGGCGGTCCTTGGCCTGACCGGCAGCTTCCGTAAAAAAGTTTTCGGCCGCGTCGACGCTATCGACCCGCTGTTGATAGAAGTTTTACCGGACAGTAAGACCGCCAGGCTTTCTTTTGAGGATGCTGCCCGTATTTCCGGGCAGGTTCATAATGTAGCAGGTGTCAGCGTCTCGGCGGCTTCCTGGGGCGTCGTGGCCGCAGGGGATAAGAAAACGGAGGCGGCTGTTTATGAACTGAACGCCTACCGCCTGAAAGTCTATTATAACGGCGAGATCACCGGGCGGCTTTTCACCGAAGACGCCCCGGACCGGAACGCGGCTTTGCTTATGCGGAAAACCGCCCTGGAGCTATTCAGCTCGGAGAAAGCCGCGCTGGGCAAGAGCCTTAATATCGGCGGCAAGCAGTTCCTGGTTATAGGGGTTCTCGATAGCCTGGACTTTGAAGAGCTCAAAGGCGCTAACCCTGAGCGCGGCGTCGTGCTGCAGCTTAAAGCCGGCGAGAACTGCGGCCTGGCGGACCGGACGCCTAAATTGCTGGAGGTGAAGATAGACAAGGCGGAAAATGTGGCCGCCGCCGCAGGCGAGCTCTCCAGGCTCTTCAACGGGCCCCCCGTGCCCGGCCGCGCGGTGAAAAAAACGTTCAAGGTGCACTCCGCTAAAACCTTTTTAGACGCTATACGGCGCACGAACTACTTCTTTAAGATATTTTTTCTCGCTGTAACCGCCATTCCGATACTGCTGGGCGGGCTGGCGGTGGCCAATACTATGCTGCTCAGCGTGGGCGAGCGGCGCGCCGAGATAGGCCTGCGCAAAGCGCTGGGCGCCCGCCGTAAAGATATTATGCTGCAGTTCCTGATGGAATCCTTTATCCTCTACGCGGCCGGCGGTTTGATAGGCGCGGCGGCAGGAGTGGCCGCGGTATATAAACTGGCCTCGCTTATGAAGATAGAGCCGGCGTTCAACCCCGCCTCTGTCGTCTACAGCTTCGTCCTGATGGGCCTCAGCGGCCTTCTCTTCGGCCTCTGGCCCGCCCTGAAAGCCGCCGCCGTAAACCCGATCCAGTCCCTGAGGGGGAATTAATATTTTTTATAGTGCCCGTATTCAATTAGCGAGAGGCCTAAGCCTTCGTGATTTTAAGTAATATTCAGAGAAGACTCAAAAGCGCTACAATTTAGACTGATAGGTACAAATATGATCGAAAAAGATTTAAATAAGTACTCTAAATATTTTGACGGATATACGGAGTTGAGGCAGCAGATAAACATAAACACGAATATAGTCCTCTTAAACGGCAATTTAACAACAAATGACAAAGCGACTTTAGCCGGGGTTTCTGCGCGTGTTTATAGAAATGGGTACTGGGGCTTCGCCTCATTGCCGGGTATGAATGGCCCAAACGTAAAAGAAGCGCTTAAAAAGGCTACTAAGGGCGCAGTTTTTCTTTCCTCCCATGCGAAAAAAAGTTTTCCGCAGTTGCCCGTAGAGAAAACTTGCGGAAAGAATGACCTCTCTAGCGGGCGGCTGGGCGAGCCTGAAAAAAACATCGTGCAGTTTATGCGCGAGATTGACGCATATATAGCGTCAAAATATAAGAACGTGAAAAGCAGACGGTTCTGGTTCACAGAGCATGATGTTGAGAAGCATCTTATCACCTCAGATGGCTCAGACTACTATTCACATATCCCGATCCACAGGATGATCCTTTTTCTGACTTACGAAAAGGAAGGGAATTGCGCAGATATCTACAGGATGTCCGGCGGTTGCGGGCATTCAGGGGGTATCTACTCATCCATTTCTGAATATTGTGCGATGGTGGATGAAACGACGGAGCATTTAGCACGGAAAAGTGAAGGGGTTTTTGCTGACTCGGGGCTTAAAGATTGCGTGCTATCGAGCAGTCTGACCGGGATCCTCGCACATGAAGCCATCGGTCATACCACAGAGGCGGACCTGGTAATGGGCGGGTCCGTTGCCTCGGGACTGCTTAATTGCCAAGCAGGCAGCCGGTTGATAACTCTTGTGGATTTCGCCAACACCGCTTGCGGCGAGAGATGCCCTGTTCCCGTTTATGTGGATGATGAAGGGACCAAGGCAGAAGACGTTGTAATCATTGAAAATGGGACTTTGAAAGCTTATATGCATGATAAGCAGTCCTCTCTGCATTACGGGGCGAAGCCAACTGGAAACGCCCGGGCGGGTACTTTTGCCGATGAGCCTCTTGTAAGGATGCGCAATACCGCTATTCTTCCCGGTAAGGATAAGCTTGATGACATGATCGCTTCCATAAAAGACGGGTATTTTCTCATGGAAAACGGTAACGGGCAGGCTGACCTTACCAGTGAATTCATGTTCGCGGTTCAAATGGGGTATGAAATAAAAAATGGAAAGCTTGGCCGCGCCATCAAAGATACTTCGGTTTCCGGTCTCGCGTATGATGTGCTTAAAAGTGCGGATATGGTGTCGGACTCGCTACGGTGGCGCCACGGCGGAATGTGCGGCAAAGTGCAACCAATATTCGCCGCGGTGGGCGGACCTGCGATAAAATGCAAAATTCATGTTGGGGGGAGATAAAATGACCGGACATGATATTGTCGAAGGATGCCTAAATTGCCTTAAAAAAGAAGGCGCGCAAAAAGCGCAGGTCACATTAACGGAAACTGAGAAAACAGGATTGGCTATTGAGAACAGACGGATATTCCTGCTGCGTGATTCAGTGGACCTAAAATTGGATTTAGCCGCGATATCGGCTGACAGATATGCCTCGCTTTCTCTCAATAACCTTGAGGCAGGGGGGGTGGAAGCCGCAGCGCGGCAAACTCTGGAAAATACGCTGAAATCGCCCCAGGACACCACATATGATATTGCCCCATTTCAGGCCCCGGAGAATTTTGATAACAATGTTCTATCTCCGGACATGGAATTGCTGTATAGGCGATTTGAAGAGTTTTTGCTGGATTGTGAAAAACACCCTTCTCTAACGCTTCGTCGGATGACAAGACTGGATTTCTTCTCGGAGAAAAAGATTCTCACGAATTCTAACGGTACGAATTTTTCCAGTCGTGTAGGATTTTATGAATTCAACGCCATTTTTTCGTCGCGGGAAGGTGGAAAGAATTCATTGGGATATTTTACGACACTGCGCGCCAAAAATCTTGACCGTCCGCTAGTCAAATGGGGAATGCTGGAAACTTTGCTTGAGCAGTCCGCCGAATCCATAAATACACGGTCGGTCAGCGGCAAATTTGTCGGTGATATTGTTGTCGCTCCCGAGTGTCTAAGCGATTTCTTGAGTTTTATGACCGAGAGCGCTCTGCGCGACAATATGCTGATATCCGGCACGAGCTTGTAT
The DNA here is from genome assembly GCA_028713125.1 of Elusimicrobiales bacterium. Classification (GTDB taxonomy): domain Bacteria; phylum Elusimicrobiota; class Elusimicrobia; order Elusimicrobiales; family UBA9959; genus UBA9959. Next base: position 482,005 of record JAQTOU010000003.1, read on the forward strand.
AAAGACAGCGTGGGTAAGCTAATAGCCGGCGCCGGGTTTACGCTAAGCTCAGAGCCTCTTTCTCCAGAGATGGCGGCAGGATATTTTATAACTCCTGACGGCCGTAAGGCCAGAGACCTTCCGATAATTGAAAATGGCGTGCTTAAAACGTTTATTCTTAGCCAATATGGTTCACGCAAAACGGGTTTGCCACTGGTTTTAAATGCCGGCGGCTGTTATTCTGTAGCGCCCGGAAATACGGACTATAAGGCTCTCATTAAATCGATAGCAAGGGGATTGTTGGTCACCAGATTTTCAGGTGGGAAACCAAGTCAGAACGGGGATTTTTCTGGTGTCGTGAAAAACAGTTTTTATATTGAGAACGGTGAATTGAAATTCCCCGTAGCAGAAACCATGATAGCTGGCAACATCCCTCTGATGTTTATGAATATTAACGGGATCTCGAAAGAACGTGTTAATTTCGGGAATGCTATACATCCCTGGATTTCTTTTTCGGGTGTAACAATTTCCGGGAAATAGCAGATATGAGGCCGGGCCTATGCCGGCATAGGTCCAAGGACCCTTCCACGCCCAAAACCTATCAGCTAGACTATTGTTGTAGTGATTCCTTGTAATTTGGGGGATTGGCCCCAGAGTATCCACGATCCGACCTTAATCGGATGTATCCAGGGAAAGCAAAAAGACACTTTGCTTTCCCTTTTTTATTAAGCAGGTTGCATAAAAATCGTAAAAATGGCAAAATATAGGGGTTGAGGGGAGAATAAAATGAAAAATAATGATAAGATTTTGATTGCTTTCCTGGTTTCAGTCGGTCTATTTTCTTTTTGCCAGGCAAAGCAGTATGTAAATAACCTTTCCGATACAGAGAAGAAGGCCTTAGTCCCTGCAACCAAAGTGTCTCTTGATAAGGCTTTGGTTTCCACTGACCCGTATGAGGTCCATGAAATAAAGTACGGGGCCTAAATAGTTTTAGGTAGAACTTGTGACCGGACAGTACAATACTTCTTGTACTGTCCGGTTTTTTACAGCACGCTATGGCGAATAAAAAATTTAAATTGTGTATCCTTCCAGGATATCGATGCAATTTCGCTTGTGCCCATTGTTCTGCCACACTAAAAACACCTCAAAGATTGGCAGATTCCGAGATCCAATCCATCTTGGCTGCGATAAAGGCCTACAGTGTAACATCCCTGCACTTTGTTGGCGGCGAACCTACCTTGTATATAGCGGACATTAACCGGATTCTCTCCGGGCTTGCTAGCCTGAAGCACACTAAAGTTAGAATTACTACTAATGGGCACTTCGGAGCGACAAAAAAATCTGCAAAAGCTGTTTTGGCCTCACTATTAAAATTAGACTATCTGCAGCTGTCTTATGACAAATTCCATCGGGAGTTCCTTCCATTCAAAAACATACGTACACTTTACAATGTATGTTTGGAGGCGGGGGTGGAATTCAGCGTTGCAATAAGCATTCAGTCCCCTCTGGATCTGGTTCTGGCTCCGCAGTTAAAGAAAATAGGTGATTTTCCTATCGGCGTTTTAAAGGTTATGCCAGCGGGATCAGCTAGGGAAAATAATCTGGCTTATCGTTATCCAAGCTTTGACAAGAGGGTGCTGTCTAAAAAATGTCCAAATCATAAAACAATTACATATATGTGTGGTGAGGGGTTCACAAGTTGTTGTTCGTTGCTAAGTTTCGGCGAGGGCTCCGCGCGTTTTGCCCATCCGACCATGAGAGCCCACCTGAATAGTGATTTCTATAAACTAATTTCAAGACATTCTTTCGGGGAGATAATGCGAATGTCGGGGGTGGCATCAACCCCGTTAAGTCCCGATCATTCTTCTCCATGCACTTTATGCGCGCATCTGTTCAAACTCGGGCCTGTCCGGAATATCGCAGGTATATGATGGGTGGCCGATACTTAAAGGTCTTGCTGCTTTTCTTTGCATGCAACTCGTCTATTGGATGTAACACTCCACGCAATACTGATACCTGGGAGGTGCTGCTTGGCGCTATCCCCAAAAGTATTTCCATAAAAGACGCCGAGCAAACTATCACTTACTATATTCTCAGGCAAACCCATGAACCCCTGTTCAGGCAGGATGACGGGTCTAGTTATAAATCCAAATTGCTGACAAGCTGGTCAAGGAACATATCCTCTTCGGAGTATATGTTCTGTCCCGACACTTCGCGCATGTTTGATAAAGATGTAGGGTTTACTGCTGATTTCTTCTATGAGTACCTGCGAAATGTGGCCGGTAAATATGATCCCAACTATAAGCTATTAAAACAAGGCGAGTGTGTAGCGGTAAAATTCACTAAACCGCAGTCGCATTTTCTGGCTTTTCTTTCCCGCTATGAAAACGCCCCGACTATTATTAAATCCTCGGAGGTGGAGAGCGGTTTGGGGCCCTTTTATGTCCAGAGTCTTTCGCAAAGTGAGGCAGTTCTTGTGCGGAAAAAGCGGGTAGCCAATGGCTATAATAAAATAATCGTTCATGCCTATACCGGTCCCGGAGACCCTAATCTCGAAAACAGAAATATCGCGGACTTTAACAGGATATCTTCATACTCCCAGCCAGAATGGATTAAAAACGAATACTTGGGATTCAATAATCTGGAGTTGAAATCTGTGAACGTAATAATTAACCACCCGGACAGAGAAATACGGAGTATGCTCTATAATTGCATTGATGTCGGGGAATTCCGGGAAGCTTTCTCTCCGCAGCGCAAAGAATTTCATGATATTCAGACGCTTTTGCCTATTGGTTTTTTCGGCTCAAAGCCGGGGAAAGCTTTCCAGCAATGCCAGTTCCCAAAGGGACCATCCCGTAAAACTGCTCCTTCATTTGTGCTGCTAAACCAGCAGAAGGATAATAGTCAGCAACTTCAGATCTTCATTAAAGGGTTTTATAAAAAAACAGGTATAAAAATATTGACTATACAGCCTCCGGGGCAGGAAGTAGTAGAAATGCTGCATCGCCGTCCTCATGGATATAACCTTGCTGTCGTTGTAATGGGTACGCAGAACTGGGATTACGGGACGGTATTTAAATATTATGCAGGCAACTCAGCGTATTATGATAAGGTCCCTAAAGAAGCGGAGAATATTTATAAAAAGTTGGTTGAGGCACCCGAGGACGAAAAGCCGGCGTTCGCAGTTCAATTAGCCGACGAATTGGTTAAGCAATCAATAGTCCTGACGCTTTATCAAACATCTGTGAAGCTTTATTACCCCAAGTTCATAAAAAACTTTGTGATAGGCCGGGGTTTTCTTGAAACTCCTGAGGTCGGTGACTTCCGATGGTAAAAATTTTAAGCAGAGCGCTTTCGTATAACTGGAAATATTATGCCGCGGCGGTAGCGGTGTTCGTGGCTTTCTGGCAGATGTTCTCAATCTTCTCTTCCACGCGGGTGGCTGATGATAAGTTGTTGACGGCCATGCGTCAGAATGCGGATTATTTTGAGAAGGCTTTTCTTGAGGGGGATGTTTTTGAAACGCAGCGCATAATGTGGCGCATCAAGAATGACAATATAAAGCGGATAACTTTTCATCCTGTTGCGTTCGAGGGGTCGAAGTGGATATTTAAAGAGGCTATAGTCGGGAATCTCTACGACCGGCCGCGGGCGCAGCTTAACCGCAATGTGCCTTTCATTTCAAACGGCGCGGAATTAGGCCGGCTGGAATACGTTATCGATCTTGTGGATGTGAACTCGGCTGTTTTTGGGGAGAACTATGTCTTGTTCATAACCGTGGTGTTCTTTTTCATGGGACTGCTTGTGCTTTCAAATGTCGGGGCGATAAAAACTATTTTCAGCATAGAGCGCTGCGTGGATGAGACCAATGCGCTGGCGACCGCGGGCGAACATTCTAAAATACAGGATTCCATACAGCGCAGCATCCAGTCCCTGCCGGAAAGCCTGCGCGCTACTCCTTTTGCCGTGCTTATAGGCCGCCTTGCCGATGTGCTTCATAAGGCTTCACGCCTGGAGAGCGAGCTGGCTGTTTCAAAGGCCACTTCCGACCTGGCCGCGCAGGTGGCGCATGATATCAGGTCGCCGCTGGCCGCTCTGGGCGCCGCCGCCAAAGGCCTGGAGATGCCTGAGGACCAGCGCAAGCTGGTGGAAGGCGCCGTGGGCCGTATGCAGGGAATTGCGGATGACCTGCTGCAGCGTTACCGCGCGCCTTCAGCAACGCATGCCGAGCCCAAACCGGCGGTTTGTGCGCTTGGCGGGCTTATAGAGCAGGTGCTTTCTGAAAAACGACTTCAGCATAAAGATAAGACCGGGGTTAAGATAGAGTTCAATGGCGCCTCCGGAGAGATCAAAGCCCTGGTCGAACCGAAAGAACTTCAGCGGCTGCTGTCCAACCTTGTTAATAATTCCGTAGAAGCTTTTGACAAGAACGGCACAGTTGCAGTTTCCCTGTCGGGAGTAGACGGCAAAGTTTTGATAGAAGTGAAGGACAACGGCAAAGGCATCCCGGCGGATATCCTTTCGAAGCTCGGCCAGAAGGGGGAGACGCACGGAAAAACCGGCGGTAACGGACTCGGCCTTTACCATGCGCGCACTACAGTAGAGGCCTGGGGCGGCTCCTTCAAAATTAAATCAGAGCCGGGCAAAGGCACAGCCGTGCTGATAGAGCTTCCGCGTCCCGCCGCTCCGGTCGGACGTATGGTAGTCCTCCTGGACGATGATATGCTTGTGCATATGAACTGGAAACTGGCCGCGAAAGCCGCCGGGGTGGAACTGAAGGCTTATAAGACCAAAGAAGATTTTGCGGCAGGTATTGAAAGCCTGTCTAAAGACGTCCCTATCTATATAGATTCCGATTTGGGTAATAACGTTAAAGGCGAGGACATAGCCAAAGAGCTGAATAATAAAGGCTTTACCAATCTCACCATGGCCACCGGCCACGGCGCGGATAAATTCTCCCACCTCCCTTGGCTCAAAGTAACCGGGAAAGAACCGCCTTGGGGCTAGCTTTGCGGCCTCCTTTATAGAACGGGCCCAGATGGGCCCGTTTTCTTTTCAAATGAAAATAAATATTTTCATTTGAGCATCTTTTGGGGTAGCCGGAAATTTGGCCGGACCCGCGCGGCCAGGCGGAATGGGGGAGGGCGGCAGTCCAATTGACTGCCGCCCCAGGCCCGGCCGGATAGTTTAATTCTCCCCTGAGCCGCCGCAGGCGTTGCAGGGGAAGTAGGCGTCGATACTCCCGCTTCCGCCGCAAAAATTGCACTCGTTGCTGCCGGCGCCGCCGCAGGAGCCGCAGGTCTGGTTCCCGCTGCCGCCGCAGAGATTGCAGGTCTGGGCCTCGCCGTAAACGGTCACGCTGCCTCCGCCTCCGCATTGGCCGCAGGTGTACTCGCCGTTGCCGCGGCAGTTCGAGCAGCGCTGCTGGCCGCCGCTGCAGGCGCCGCATTCATGCGACAGGTGGGTTTGCCCTGTTCCCCGGCAGGTTCTACACTCGCCCCTGGAAAGCGCTTCACTCTGAGCCACCCCGCTGATATTTATTGCGAACACTATAGCGATAATCAATTTTATCTTTTTCATAATTCTCCTTGAGTTCCCATCATCTGCAGAATGTGTTGTGAGCTCTGCGGAGCAATTGTTATGCCAAGGTCGGTTAAGCTATGGCATTAAAATTGCTCTGTAGTCGGTGACGGGCTTGCAAACTTTAGGAGGATAAAATGAAAAAGCTGATAATAGTAGTTACCTTACTGGGGATCGCGGCGGCGCAGGTTAAAGCGCAGGATGTCGCGGGACAGTCCGGGCAGGCGGGCGCGGCCGACGCCGTATACGCCAGGGTTGTGGATGCCGAAGCTATGTCCTGGGCCTGGCGCATCGAGAGAGCTAAAGACATGAGTTATCAGAACCTGGTGAAAGTGTCAGCCAACTGGGGCCGCGGCGAGGCCGTGCGCGGCCAGCTGCTTGCGAAGGTAAAGGAAATTGTTAATAAAGGACAGCTGCGCCGCCTGACCACCAGGGAAGATTCCGAGCTCGACGCCGCCAAGGCCGAGGCTCGCTCTATCCTTTCAGGCAGCCGGGCCCGCTCTGAAAGATCCTCCGGCCGGCGCGCGCCGAGGCAGAGCGCCATCGACGGGACCGCGCGCGAGATCCTGGAGGTCGAGGCGAAGTATTGGGCCTGGCGCATAGCCGTGGTCCGCAATATCACCTACAATGAGCTGAAGGGCCATTCCGAGGGGTGGATGCGCGGGGTTGAGGTCAGCGATGAACTGCTGGCGAAAATAAGAATAAAACTCCAGTCCGGCGAGAACCAGGGGCTGAGCGGGGACGAACAGGCAAAGTTCGACGCTGGAAATAAAAAGATCAAACAGCTCCTCTCCCGCGCGTAAACCCGGGCGCGCGGCAGCCGGGAGACGGCAGCCGCGCAGTTTTCACTAAATGGTATATTGTGAGGATTAATATGAAACTTCTCTGTCTTATGCTGCTGCTGGCTTCCCCTGCTCTGGCTGATGAGGAGGAGGAACACCCGTATTTCTCTCCGGAGGAGGTACAGACCCTGGAGCCGGAGCGCTGTAAGGGCATGGTGGAGATCCCGGCCGGTCCTTTTACTTTCGGGGATTCTTATGCCGCAGCCGGCAGGCGCACGCCGCCGGCTTTCAAGCATTTGATAAAGCCTGTCACCACAAAAACCACCGGCGCCTTCCTGATGGACAAATGCGAAGTGACTCAGTTGCAGCAAGAAGCAGTATGGCTGATGGGGCGCGGTAAAACCGGCGACAAGCTGGACCTGAAGCAACCGAATGGAGATCACCCCATGTTCGGGGCTAGGAAAGAATTCGCGGAGCTGTTCTGCAAGTACCTGGGCAAGCGCCTGCCCACCGAAGAGGAATGGGAGAAGGCCGCCCGCGGCGGAACCTCCACGGTATATTACTGGGGCGACGACTATAGGGATTCCAATACGTACGAGCAAAGCCCCCGGAAATACAATATGTCGGTCCCTACCGGATCTGTCGCCGAGAAAGCCCCTAACCAGTATGGGCTTTACGACATGCTCGGTAACGTGCCGGAAATGACCTCCGGCGAGTGCTGGAAAGGCGGCTCGATGATGCTTTATAGTGAATATTATGCTTCTGTCGGGCGCTGCGCGAAGGCGCCGGAGAAGGGCTGGGCGCATAGCTATGGCTGGCGCTGCGTCCGGGATATAGTTAAGCCTGTGGAGGGCGACGGGAATCAGAGCCAGGCGCAGGGAGAGGAAGTCCGGTAGCCGAGGCAAAGAGGCGCCCTGGGCGCAGCGGGCTAACTCGAAATAACAAAAAGCGGGCAATAGGCCCGCTTTTTCTTTTCATTTGATAAGAACTATTTTCAAACGAAAACATTTATCCAAGTTTGACCTTCTCAGCTGGTACTCTTTTATCCTGCAAATCCGGGTACTTGTACCCTTCTGGCTACCGGCATAAAAAATGCTTCGTCCAGGGAAAGATGTGAGATAGCGGATTCTTAAGGAGAAAGAGCTTATGAAAGGCAAGTCAATTAGCAAAGTGTTGGTTGCAGCCCTTATTTTAGCGGCGGCAGCATCCGTCAATGGCTTCGCAGCTGTTCCGGCCGGTATGGCGGATATAGTTGTGGAAGCCGGCGATATGGTCTCCATTACCATAGAGACGGTTGAAGGCAACGATATATCCTATGACCTGGAGCGCGCCGCCGCCGGAGAGCGGCCGGTGGCGGTCGAGCGAAGGCCGGGCGGCTTCCTGGTCAGGATCGCCGGAGAAGAGGCGGCTGTCGCCCGACGCGGCAAAGGCACGATGGCGGCTATTGTCACGCTGCGTATCCCTAAAGGCCGGAATGTTTCCATCAAAGGCCTCAATATGGTGGTTTCCGGGAATATCTCGGCTAAAAGCCTGCGGGTGAAAGCTTTGAGCGTCTCTATGCACGCGCTCAAGGTTTCCGCCGAGAGGGTAGACGTGGATACTGATTATGGGCAGTTCAGATTCACCCTTTCAAAGACCAAGGAATTAGCTATCAGATCCCGCCTCATTACAGGACGGATATTTCTGCCCGGCTCCGTAAAGGTCACTTGTCCTTCTTCAAAAGAGTTCACGCTGGTCAGGACCTGAAGCCGCCGCGCGGCGCCTCACGCTCCCGGACTCCGATTTTGTATTATAGGGGTCTGGGAGCGGTTGCATATATAGGACGATGAAAACTGATTTTAAACTGTTTCTAACGGTATTGCTGATAAGCCTCGGCCTCATGGCAGGGGTGTTCGGGTATGAATATTATGATTTTATGTACGTTCAGAAAGGGCGCTTGAGTTATGAATCGGTCCATCTCGCTTACCAGGTAACGCCCCCGGCTATTAAGGAGTATCTTCGCGCAAGCGAGAAAGAAAAGGGCGATTTTTGTAAATGGGTCTTTACTCCGGGGAAAATGGTCTATGTTTCTGTCCTGGATCCCCAGGGGAAGATGGTGTACCTGTGTACCGATAAAAACAGGGAAGCTGTTACGGCGGACATAGAAAAGCAGCCCCGGCACGCTCTGATCGGCACGCAGAAGATAATCGGGATCCCGGTGCTGATCGCCCGCCATCACGTCCTTTCCAATAAGGGGAAGCTCGGTTCCCTGGAAATAGCCTTCTCCTGGCTGCCACTGCATAACGAGTTCAATAAGAAGATGAAGATCTTCTTCCTCTCCTTTGGTCTTTTTGCCGCGGTCCTCGGGGTTTTGCTGGTGTACAGGGTGAGGACAGTACTGGAGCCGCTCAGTAAATTTGCCGCCAGCCTCAAGGAGATAGAGGCGGAATGGCCGCTTTCCCAGGAGGAGTTCCAGCGGCGTCTGCAGCCAGAGAAAGCCGGCCCCGAAACAAAACCTGTTCTTGAAGCTTTGAGAACCTCTCTTGTGAAACTGCTCGAGCACCAGGAAGCGCTGCGTAAGTCCGAAGAGCTGGCCTCATTGGGAAAACTATCCGCGCAAGTGGCGCATGATATCAGGTCGCCGCTCGCGGCTTTGGGCGCCGCGGCCAAAGGTCTGGAGATGCCTGAGGACCAGCGCAAACTGGTGGAGGGCGCTGTCAGCCGAATGCAGGGGATAGCGGACGATTTGCTGCAGCGTTACCGCGCGCCTTCAGCAGCGCAGGCCGCGGCCAAACCGGCGGCTTGCGCGCTGGCTGGTCTTATCGAGCAAGTGCTCTCTGAAAAACGCCTTCAGCACAAAGATAAAACCGGTATTAAAATAGAATTCAATAGCGCTCCCGGAGAGATCAAAGCCCTGGTTGAGCCGAAAGAACTTCAGCGGCTTTTGTCCAACCTGGTGAATAATTCCTTGGAAGCTTTTGATAAAGACGGGACGGTTTCCGTTTCTCTTTCGGCAGTAGACGGCAAAGTTTTGATTGAAGTGAAGGACAATGGCAAAGGCATACCGGCGGAGATCCTCGCGAAACTGGGCCAAAAAGGCGTGACGCACGGGAAAGCCGGCGGGACCGGTCTGGGGCTTTACCACGCGCGCACCTCGGTTGAAGGCTGGGGCGGGAGCTTTAAAATAAAATCCGTGCCCGGCAAGGGCGCCACGGTTCTTATAGAGCTGCCCTGCCAGCCGGCTCCGGCGGGCGGCCTGGCCGTGCTCCTGGACGACGATTCGCTTGTGCATATGAACTGGAAACTTGCGGCCAAGGCAGCCGGCGTGGAACTTAGAGCATACAAAACCCCGGAAGATTTTGCCGCCGCGACAGAGACTTTGTCCAAGGATGCGGCTATCTATATAGATTCCGATCTTGGCAAAGACATTAAAGGCGAAGACATCGCCAAAGACCTGCGCGAAAAAGGCTTTACCGATATAACCATGGCCACCGGCCACGGTTCCGAAAAGTTCTCCCGCCTCCCCTGGCTCAAAGTAACCGGCAAAGAGCCGCCCTGGGCAAGTGGACAGTCCTAAATCATGATAAACGCCAAACATGGATGAAAAAGAGGGCTTTAGCTCTCCTTTTTGTTTCATTTGAGAATATTATTTTCAAATGAAAATATATTAAGCTGTTTAAATACTTCCAAAATGCAAACGAAACATGGTCTTTACTGCTAAATGCAGTGAAAATGGCCGTTTATTTGCATTGGCATAAATATTGCTTTGTAGTGGGTGCAGGCGGACAAAACAGATATAAGGGGATAAATACAATGGAAAATCTTAGGAATGTGATCGCGAAAGCCGGCATCGTACTGCCCGAAGTGACCCTAGCGCAGGAAGCCGATAAGAACTTATGCGGTCAGACCTGCATCGGCTGCACCACCGGTTTGCTCGGGGGCTGAGAAAGATATGCGCAAGGTGGCGGGCACGTAGTGGCTAACCACTGCGTGTCCGGTTCATTTTTTGACGGTGCACAGACGTTCGCCGGGAGCGGGCTCAGCAGTTTATCGCCTTCAGAGTATTGGCATAAAAAATGCTTCGTAGTGGGCGTAGGCAAACAAAACAGATATAAGGGGATAAATACAATGGAAAATCTTAAGAATGTGATCGCGAAAGCCGGCATCGTACTACCCGAAGTGAACCTCGCTCAGGATGACAAATCGGTATGCGATGTGACCTGCGTCGGCTGCACCACTGGGCTGCTCGGGGCCTAAGACAGATCAGCACTATATGGCGGGCACGCAGTGGCTTACCGCTGCGTGCCTGTGCGGCAGTCGAATGGGCTTCGGCTGGCAGGCACAGGTGAAATCACGGTGGTTTTTGGAATTTTGCCGGGAATAGGTATTTTGATAAACTGTCTGATATGAATTATAGCGAAAATATCGGCGAGGCCTATTCTCTTCCTGACAATACATATTTGAGAAAAGAGAAACACAACGTTTGCCTTTATCTGGTCAGCCCTGAAACCAATATGATGGGCAACTACAATATCCTTTCACCATATCAGGCCATCCTGCTGGCCATGTTCGACGGGGAACAGACTTTAAGCGCCGTTTGCGCTTTGGCGGCGGAGGCCTTCGGCTCGAAAATGACGCCTGAGCAGATCTTTGAAACGCATGTCAAGTTCTTGTTCGAGAAAGAATTTCTTGTGAAAGCGGCTGGCTGCAAAAAGAAGAACAGGTATTCTCCCGTCGATTTCATAATCCCGGCAGAACTGACGGACCTGCGCAAAAACCGGCCGGAGCGCCCGCTGGTGGTGGTCTGGCATCTGACCGAGAAATGCTTCTGCTACTGCGATTATTGTTATGCCGAGCGTCCTTCTTTCCGGGCTGAGGAACTATTAACGGACCAGCGGATGCTGCAGTTGGCCGACGAGATAGTGGCGGCGGACGTGCGCGTAGTCACCCTGGCGGGAGGCGATCCGCTCCAGAACCCGCTGGTTTTCGACATCGTCGCCAAGCTGAAGTCGAATAATATCGCCGTCTACCTTTCCACAAAAACGCTGTTAGACGCCGCTGCGGCGGATAAACTTCGCGATGCGGGCATCGGCCTTATGCAGGTCTCGTTAGACTCGCTTAACCCGGAGACCTGCCTGAAACTGCACAAGCATCACGGGCACGGGCTCAAAATGCTCGACTCGATCAAGCTGCTCAAGGAGCGCGGGCTCAGGGTCAACACCAATACCGTGGTTACCGGCGTTAACGTCCACGAGGTCCGCGCCCTGGTGGACAAACTGCTGGAACTGAAGGTGGACCGGATAGGCCTGGCCCAGTATTCAAAAAGCCTTTACCAGCATAAAGACTATTTGTTCCTCAGCCCGGAACAGAAAGAGTCCCTGCTCGCCCTGGTAAAGGAATATAAAGGCAAAGGCCATCCTGTCCATTGCTCCGAAGCGGGAGACTTCTCTTCTCTCTCTCTCGAAGCGAAAAAGAAAAAGTTCGCTAAAAGGACATTATGCAGCGGGCTATTCAACGGCGGGGTTATCTTCCCCAACGGGAAAATGACCATATGCGAGCAGCTGCCGGTCTCCAGCCCGTTTTTCTGGGGTGACCTCAGGAAACAGAGCCTGCTGGAGGCGTGGAGCAGCCCGGACTTCGCCCGGATAAAGCTTCCTCCCAAGGAAAATTTTAAAGGACGCCCCTGCTTTGACTGCAAGGATTTTGAAGACTGCCATACGAAATACGGGAGATGCGTGCGCAACGCCGTTCAGGCCTACGGGGATATGTGGGCCCCTGACCCGTCCTGCCCGGAATCCAAAGCGGGAAGCAGGGTGGCGTAATGATCAAAGTCGAGGGCTTGAAAAAAGCGTACGGCCAGGTAGCCGCCGTGGACGGGCTGAACTTCGGGGTAAAGAAGGGCGAATGCTATTGCCTCCTGGGCCCGAACGGGGCCGGCAAAACCACGACCCTGAAAATGCTCACCGGGCAGCTGGCGCCCGACGGCGGGCTGGTAACTATCTCCGGGCTTGACCCGCTGGCGGACGAGAAAAAGGTGCTCGAGCTGATAAACATCATCCCGCAGCACCATGCCATGGACCCGTTCCTTACGGTGGAAGAGAACCTGGTCTTCTACGGGCTGCTCCAGAAAATAAAATTAAAGAGCATTAAAGCCCGTCTCAATCACTGCCTGGACGCTTTCGAACTGCGAAAAATTAAAGATAAAAAGGTGACCGAGCTTTCAGGCGGAGAATATCGCCGGGCGCAGATCTCCCGCGCGTTCATCAAGGAAGCGCCCCTTCTTTTCATGGACGAGCCCACGGCGAACCTGGATATTATTTTCAAGAACAAGTTCTGGGACCTGATCAAAGAGGAAAAGAAAAAAGGCGTCACGGTCCTGCTTAACACCCACGATTTCAACGAGGCGGAAGTCCTGAGCGACAGGGTCGGGTTCGTCTTCAAGGGCAAGATCGTCTGCGACGACACGGTCGGGCGGCTGAAAGGCCTGACCGCCAAGAGCATTATCGCGATAAAGTTCGTCTCTCCGGAAGCGGCCAGCGAGTCGGCCGGGGAACTTCGCGGCATTTTCGGCGAGGAGAACGTCTCGGAGGCCTCTGCCGGCACGATGGAATTAAAGGTGCGGGAATTCGACGGGAAGTTCTTTTCCCTCCTTCAGCGGATCCCGGCCCGCGACATCGTTTCGTTCGAGGTCAAACATCCGACGCTTAACGACGTCTTCCGGGTCTTAGGAAAAATCCATGCTGGCAATACTGTGGCGAGATCTTAAAACACAATACACGAAAGTGTTCTGGCTGATAGCGAACTTCTGCCCGCCGCTGTTCTATCTGTTCTTTTTCGCCCTGATCTTTTCCAGTTCGATGAAACCTATGATGCCGGGCGGACCCCAGACCAGCTACCTGACGTTCTTCCTGCCCGGGCTCATCATCATGCAGTCTTTCAGCGTCTTCCAGACGACTTTCTCGCTGGTACACCTCGACAAAAGACTGAAGATCCTGGAAACCATACGGACCACCAGGACTACCGTGGTCGAGTATTTCTTCGCCAAATCCATAGGCGCGCAGGTGCTGGCTTTCGCCAGGGCCCTGCTGGTGTATTTGATCGGCGTAGTGTTCTTTCATATAACTTTGAGCGCCTCGAGCTTTCTTGCCCTTTCGCTGACGCTGCTGCTGTCCAATGCGATCTGGTTCAATCTCGGTTTCGTGCTTGGGTTCATGATAGAAACTGAGGAAAAAAGGGATATCTTCCAGCAGCTGTTCACCCTGCCCGTGACTTTTCTTTCCACTATTTATTATTCCGCCAGTAATGTGCCCGGCGGGCTCGCCGCCTTCGTAAGGCTCAATCCCCTGACCGCGGCCAGCAATCTTTCGAGAGGCGCGCTGCTGGACCCCGGGTTCTCAGGCCGCGCGGACGCCTATTTCCTGTCCGTTTACCTGGCGCTCAGCCTCTGCGGCGCCTGGGCTTTTTTCCGCTTCACGCGCAAAGAGTCTTTTTCATAAAAACCGCCGCCGGGCGAACATGCCGATGGCCTTTGCTGCCGGCCTGTTCCGGCTTCCGATGCTCTCTGGTTCTCCACGGGTAAAGCCGGCTTTAAAGGCCGGCTTTTTCTTTTCCTAATGAAATAAATATTTTCATATGAAAATATTCCGAGCTGTTTATGTGCCGTCCCCGCTGGGAAAGGGCAAAAAACAGCCATGCCTACTAATGGCATATAAATTGCTCTGTACAGGGTAAGCGGGCCGTTCGGACAAAGTAGGGGTAGGGCGGCCCGCCCTAAATCTGAAGGAAGGAAGAACAAAAAATGAAGAAAGAACTTAAAGCGGTGTGCGGGATGGTCCTGGCGGCAGCGGCGGTACTCTGCGCGGGCAGGGCCGGCGCGCAGACCAGCATAAACATGGAGCCGGCAGGGTATATCATGAAGCCGGCGGCCTGGGGCCAGGTTTCCCGGCCTTCCTCTTCCGACAGGCTTTCAGAGGCCGCGGAAAGCCTTGCCGAGGCGGCTAAATCAGGGGACAATGCAAAAACTGAAGCTTTGCTTGCGAATCTTTACTCAGGAGCTGCCGGGAAAGAAGCCGCTGCCCCTGTATATGCCGGGAACAGGCAAACTGCATCCGCGCCTGTAGCCGCCGCGCCGGCTCCCGCCGCTCCCGCACAGATGAAGCTGGCGCCCGACCGCGCTTCGGCAGTGGAGGAACTGGAAGAGTCGGCCGATGAGTCCGTCTCGGAGGATGAGGACGCTGATGTAAAAGCCGACGATGCTGAAGATGAAGCTCCCGCGGAGGTTGCTGCTGATGACGTGGGGGATGCGGCTGCTGAGGAGAAGCCTAAGCAGAGCTTCTGGGACACCCTGCTCGGCGGCGGCCTTGGTATGCTTCTGGTGATCCTGCTTCTCTTGCTGTGAAAGAGGTCAGGCTTTATCTATCTGGGCGAGTATCTTGATTATTTCCGCGGCGGCGGCGTTCATCAGGGCCAGCATCTCTTTCTTCTCGACCGCCGAGCAATCCTTGTAAAGTTCCGCGGCGCTTTTGAGGCTGGAGCACTTGGACCGCAAGTCGTGCAGAAGCTTGCTGCTGTCTGGCGTAGTGGTCATTTCTTTTCTCCCTCCGGTTCTATCCCCAGCTTCTTCAGGGTCGAATATAAAAGCCTTGTCGAAATTTTAAGGTCGGCCATTGTTTTGGTCTTCTTGCCCTCGTTCTCACGCAGGTTCCTCGTGATTATTTCGCCGGAAACTTTATCCAGCGCGGCCTCGAGGCCGTTCGCCATAGCGTAGGCGTAAAGCCCGCCGTCACCGGCGGAGGCGGGCTGCGCCGCTTCCCGCCCTTTAAGATGCTTCGCGACGGTGTTTATATCCACCCGGCCTTCCGAGCCGCTCGAGACCAGGTCCACGAACTTCTTGAGCTCGCGCACATTTCCGGTCCAGGAGTAAGTCTCCATATAAGCCCTCGCTTCCGGGGTGAAAGACAGTCTCCGGCGGCCGCTGGTGAAGTGCTGCACCAGGGGGGCTATGTCGCAGGCCCGGCGCGAGAGCGGCTTGAGGTTTATAGTGTAGCCGTGCACGCGCTGGAAAAGGTCGAAGCGCATTTTGCCCTGGGCGATCAGCGTCTGCGGGTCTTCAAGCGTCGCGCTTATGATGCGGAACTCGGAATGCTCCGGCTTTTCAGAGCCGAGCGGGTAGAAAGAGCGCTCCTCTATGGCCTTCAGCAGCTTCATCTGCATTCCAAGGCTCATCGTGCCTATCTCGTCGAGGAAAAGAGTTCCCTTATGCGCTTCCAGGAGACGGCCTTTGCGGGTTTCGTGGGCCCCGGTGAAAGCGCCTTTTTTATGGCCGAACATTTCGGCCTCGAGCAGGTCCTCGGTATAAGCCGAGCAGTTTATCGAGACGAAAGCGCCTTCGCGGCCTGAATGTTCGTGGAGTATCTTGGCCAGCGAGGTTTTCCCGGTGCCCGACGGCCCGAGTATAAGGATCGGCAGCTCGGTTGGCGCGTATTTCAGGGCTTCGGAAGCGGCGGCTTTGGTTTCCGGGTCGCAGGTGATGAAGGCCGAGGAAAAAATATCTTTTGCGCCGGCGGCTTTCCTGTTCTGTATGAACTTGCGCAGGATGTCGGCCACATTCGATTCTTCGTTTCCTTTCGCGTAAAAATCATTTGCGCCAAGCGCGTAGGCCCGGTCGATAGTCTCGTCCGAGTCGGAGCTGGATACCACGACGCAAAAAACGCCTCTCGCCGCCGCGGCGGCTATCGCTTTAAGGCCGGAGTAATCGTCGTCCGGGCCGAGCATCAGGTCGAAGAAGCCGATATCGTATTTCACGCTTTCGATCTTCTTGAGCGCCGTTTTCAGGTCCCCGGCCAGGTCGATATTATGTCCCGCCAGATGCGCGGACATGACCTTCTGCGCCAGTTTATCGTCTTCCAGAACCAGTATATTGAGTTTTTCCATAATGTTCTCGCCTGAGAAGAAATGTTTTCAAATGAAAATATATGCCCCGAACTTATTATACAGAAATTGGGCGTGAGCCGCATCTCGAATGGGAACTCCGGTGAGCGGCGCTTGCGTCCAATGGCATAAAAAATGTTCTATTATAGAATAACAGGTTCTAAAGTGCGGACAGGAGATCGTTATGAAACCTCACGGCTTTAAATTCACCGCTTCAACAGGAGCGAGAACTTCGACCGCCCTCATGGGCGCGCTTAAGATGGCGCATATGGCCGGGATGAGCGAGGAAGAGTTCGAGAAATACCTCAAAGAAATGGAGGGCGGCCGGGTTTTCCAGTTGCTTAAAACCTCCGGGGTGATAAATCTGAGCGAATTCCCCGCGGCGCGCTACGCGGCGCGCCAGTACGCGGGTTACGGCCTTAAACTTTCCGGCGGCGACCTGCCCGAGCTGGCCGACGGCAATGGCGACCTGGTAGAGCTTATACAGGGCGTAGGGCAGGAGAAGTTCGAGGCCTGCTTCCTCAAAGACGCCGTGATGAGCGATATAGAGCGCGCCGAAGAATGCGATATTACCGTGAAAGACGCGGAGCGCCTGCGCGATTTCGTGAACAAGGCTTTCATCCAGGCGGAGTTCGAGGGGGCCGTGGAAGCACCGGCGGCGAAAGTCTTCAGCGCCGTGGCCGGGATAGAAGTCAAGGACGGCGAGCCGCTGCTCGCTTTCTTCCACCGCGAGATCTGGAAGGGCCGCTATAAAGTGGACTCCGACAAGCTCGCGCAGCTTCTGCCCGGACTCGAGCCGGCCGAGCGCAGCCGCGTGGAAAAAATGCTGAAAAAAATTGAATTCGCGGATAAGCGCAAGACCACGCTCTACCGCACGCTCGAGATCCTGATCAGCGTGCAGGCGGATTACCTTGCCAGCGGAGAGCCGGGCCGGCGCCGCCCGCTTTCGCAGAAAACCCTGGCCAAGAATCTCGAGGTGGACGCGAGCGTTATAAACCGGCTCGTTTCCAATAAGTCCATACAAATGCCATGGGGCATGGAAGCGCCGATAAGCGTGCTGCTGCCGACTTCAAAAGCGGTTAACCTGGAGCGCCTTTACGCCATAGCGGGCGAGAAGCCGGAACTGAGCGATGAAAAGCTCCGCGTCGAGCTGAAAACCCGCCACGGCGTGGACCTCTCCCGCCGCTCGGTGGCCCAATACCGCAAAGACCTGAGCCTTGCGGCCTCCGGGGACAGATAGGGTTGCGATTTTAATTAAACTAAGGAGAATCTATGAACAAACACGGAAATATTGCTTACGCTGCGGCGCTGGCAGCAGTCATGTCTTTAGCCGGGTGCACGGCTAAGTCCGGAGGAACGGTTCACATCGCTTCCCTCTCGCCTGAGGCTTATGCGACGGTGCGGGTAGGGGATAAAGTGGATCTTAAGGTGGAAGTTGATTATACGCTGGAGAAAAAGACAGGGACGATCTCCCTGGTGGTTCAGAAAGACGACAATTCTTCGCTGGGTTCCGTCACTGAGAAAGTGAAAGAGGGAAGCGGGCGCGTAACTTTAAAACATACCTTTACCGTGCCTGAAACCCGCACAGTAACCGTCTTCGTGCCGATGGACCTGGAGGGGTATAATAAAACCATGATAGTGGACAGCAGGACTTACAATATAGCCCCCAGGAAATAATCGCGGCAATAGCGGTAAAAAAAGCCGGCCTATAGAGGCCGGCTTTTTAAATTCTATTTTATCGCGGATGTTTTACAGCCTGCCGGATTTAATGTGGCTAAGGGGGCGGCCGTCGTAATCTTTCTCTATGGCGTCCATGACTTTTTCAAGCACGGCCTGGTCCCGGCCGTAAATTTTCAAAAGCCGGCTTATGAGCCCGCGCGAATAGTCGTTGCGGGGCAGCCAGACGCGTTTAAGGATCTCGTTAGCGTTCGCCTGGGCGTGCTGGGAGGAGAGAAGCTCCACTTCGATGCTCTGGTTCGCCTGGTCCCGCAGGCTTTCAAGCTGGTGATAGTAAGCGCGCAGCACCGGGTTCGGGCTTTTGGCCATCGCGCTCCAGTCGTCCACCAAATTCTCGAGCAGGCGCTCGGTGAAATAACCCATTTCTTTGGCTAAAGCCCAGTTAGGAGCGGTCTTTTCCGCGTAACCGGTGATGAAGATCGCCGCGTCCGCTTTAGCGCTCTCGTCCGCGCTGGCCTGGCCGAAATCGTAATGCGCGCCGGAGGGCCTCCACGCTTTCCTGCCGTGTATGGTTTCCGGGCTGCTGAAAGAACTTCCCCCGTCGAAGATCCCCGGCTTCCATTCATTAGGTTCCGGCTCGTAGGCTTTTTCAAGAAGGGCGATGCGGTAGAGATGCTGCTTTAGATAGCTCTTTTTGTGGAAGATAAGGCCGCCGCCCAGGTAGTAGACGCCGTGGTCCCCGTCGTTCAGTACAAGTATGTCCCCGGGCTGGAGGTTCGAGGCGGGCACGCTTTTATAGTACATCGAGAGAAGCTGGTCGGCTTCGGGGTTCCCGACGTGGCGGAGTTTGCCGGGTTCCATCATACCCGCGGCGGTGAAAGCCGCGTTAAAACAGTTTGGGCCCGCGAAATTAGGTTCGCGGTTGAAGAGCGCCGCGGCGCCGGCCGGGAGGAAAGAGTTCAGTGAAACGATAGCGGCGCCGGGATTCCGGGCCGCAAGTTCAAGCTCGGCCTTGGATTGCGGCTGTATGACCGCGGCTTTTGCGGCGGAGGAAGCTGCGAAAGCGGGGCGCAGTTTGGCCGAGAGAGTTCCCAAATTGGTCCCGGGACTGAGGACGGCGAGCAGATTGTTCCCGCCACCTATGTTCGGGACCACTACGTCCACGCCGTTCACTTTATAAGCGGCGAAGGATACGGCGGACTGTTCCGGAGCGGCTTTTAAATTTTCAGGGAGAGGCGCCGCGGGGAGCGGGATCTTTGAGACGGCGGCTCCGGCTATCTGGGCGGCGCCGATCCCCTGCAATTCAAAAGCCGCGAGGTTTGCGGATAGCGCGAAAGGCAGAAAAATAAAAAGGGCTTTCCTCACGGGCAATCCTCCGGGATATCGGCTCATTAAGTATATTTTAGCCGGTATCCTTCAAATGCGTAAGAGTCTTTAGGCCGCCGCGAGGCCGGGTCTAATGGCCCAGATGAAAAAACACGGCAATAAAAAAGGCGCCCTGCCGGCGCCTTCTTTATTCCGGCGATGCCGCTATTTCTTGCAGAGCAGCAGCGTGGTGACGGCGAAGACTTTCGCGTCGCCCATCATGTGGTCTATAACGCAGTACTCATTGGGCATGTGGGCCGTTTCATTGAGCCTGGCGTAAACAACTACCGGAAGGTTCAGGCGCCTGAAGAAAGCCGCCACGGTTCCGCCGCCGATGCCGTAAGCTTTCGCTTTTACGCCCAGGACTTCCTTGATCGCTTTTTTGAGGGCGGTCACGATCTCGGCCTTCGGGTCGGTGGGGGGCGCGGCCTGCGCTTCCTGCTGGGGCTCGAAAGAGATCTTCACCCCGAACTTCGCTTCCACTTCGTCGGCCATTTTGCGCATCTCGGCCTTCACGTCGGCAAGCTGGTAGCAGGGCATCACGCGGCAGTCCATGTAGAACACGTCTTCGCCTGGCAGAGTGTTCACGTTCGGGACATTGTTCTCTTTTTTCGTGGGCTCGAAAGTGCTGATGGGCGGCTCGTACAGTTTGTCCTTCTTCGGGAACTTCTTGTAGAGCTTCTGGTACTTGGTGATAAGCTCGCTGGCGGCTTTGAAAGCGTTGATACCGAGCTTCGGGCGGCTGGCGTGGCACTGCTTTCCGTGCGTTATCACTTTCATCCACATTATCGATTTCTCGGCTACTTCTATCAGCGAGCCGTCCTCGGTGCCGGAGTCGGGCACGAAGAACATATCGTCTTTTCCGAAGATCTCGGGCTTATTGTCGGAGATATAATCAGCGCCGAAGCCGGAGCCGGTTTCTTCGTCGGCGCAGAAAAGAAGGGCGATATCGTATTCCGGTCTGTAATCAAGCTCCATCATCGCTTTCACGACCATGATGCTGGAGGCTATGGCCTGCTGGTTGTCCTCGACGCCGCGGCCGACTAGTTTGCGGCCCTGGACTTCCATCTTGTAGGGGTCGGATTTCCAAAGCTTAGCTTCGCCGGGGGGAACCACGTCCAGGTGGGCCATGAACCAGATGGTCTTCGCCGAGCTTTTGCCCTTGTAGCGGGCTATTACATTAGGGCGTATACCGTTCTTGGCCTCGGGCTGCGGGGCGTTTATCCATTCGATAGAGTCAAATTTAAGTTTCTTCAGCTCGCCTTCGAGCCATTTGGCCTTGTCGTATTCGCCGGTTCCGCCGCTCGAAGGGGCGAGCGCCGGGATCGCGGTGAGCCCGCGCTGAAGCTCTATGGCGTAGCTCTCGTAGGATTCTATTTTTTTGAGTATCTGGTCTTTCATGGCGGCTCCTTAAAGAAAGTGGAATACAAAAAGTATACCTAAATTCGGGCCTTCCGGTAACCGAAAGCCAAACAAGGTATAATTTCCCATATGGAAAAGCCCTCCGGCCGCCCTAAACTCTGGACCGATCTCGGCCTGTTTTACTGCGCCGCTATCTGGGGCTCCACTTTCATCGTAGTTAAAGACGCCCTGGCCGGGGTGCACCCTGTGGCAATGGTGGCTATCCGCTTCGGCATCGCGGCCCTTATCCTCCTGCCCTGGGCGCTCCGCCGCCCAAAATTCACAGACCAGCTTAAAGAAGGAGCAATACTTTCCGTTTTCCTGACGGCACTTTACGTCACCCAGACTTACGGCCTTCTTTTTACCACGGCCGCAAATTCCGGTTTTATCACCGGGCTCTTCATCATCTTTATCCCGGTTTTCATGTTCCTGCTTCGCCGCCAGCGCCCGAAATGGCTGGAGGGGATCTCGGCCTGCCTCGCCGTCTACGGGCTCTGGCTTCTTACCGGCGGGGCCGGCGGGTTCAATAAAGGGGACGCCCTGACTTTGGTGGCCGCCGTCACCTATGCCGCGCATGTGGCTTTCACGGATAAGTATATGAAGGCGAACGCCGATATGCTTTTGCTCGCTTTCCACCAGTTCTGGTGCGTCTCCCTTACTTCTTTCCTGCTCGCAACGGTAATGGGCTACCCGCTGGCCGTGGCCGGTCCTAAATTATGGGGGATAATTACTTTCCTGGCGGTATTCCCTACGCTTACGGCCTATTTCATCCAGATGGTGGCGCAGAAAGAAAGCGAGCCTTTCAAAGTGGGCCTTATCTTCACTCTCGAGCCGGTCTTCGCCGCGCTTTTCGCCTGGACCCTCGGCGGCGAGGAATTCATCCTTATAAAGGCCGCCGGCGGCTTCCTTATAGTTTCCGGGATGATGCTCGGCGAGCTGGCCGTTTTTAAATCAAAGGACGCCCCAAAAGCGATCTTCGAAGGTTAGTTGCCCGGCTTAAGGTTTTTCAAGTAGAATAAAGTTGCTGGCTTTATATTTATAAATTTATATTTTAGACTGGAGGCATCATGAAAATAGGCGTATTCGGTTCCGGACTCGTGGGCTCGGCGATGGCGAAGGACCTGGCGGACGAAAAGGGCTGGAAAGTGACCGTCCTCGACGCCTCCGAAAAATCTTTGGACAAACTGCGCTCCGACAAGCGCCTTACCCTGCTCAAGGCCGACCTTTCTAAAAGCTCCGAAGTGAAAAAAGCGGCGGAGAAATTCGACCTCGTCATCGGTGCGCTGCCCGGCTTCATGGGCTTCGAGACCGTAAAGGCCGTTATCGAGGCGAAGCGCAATATCGTAGACATCTCTTTCTTCCCCGAGGACCCTTTCAAGCTTGACGCGCTGGCGAAGAAAAATAATGTGACCGCGATAGTGGACTGCGGCGTGGCCCCCGGCTGCAGCAATATGCTCAGCGCGCGCGGCGCGGCCCTGCTCGACAAGCCCGACACGGCCCTCTGCTACGTCGGCGGCCTCCCGAAGGTGCGCACCTGGCCCTACGAGTATAAAATAGTCTTCTCCGCCGTGGACGTGATAGAGGAGTACACCCGCCCCGCCCGCTACATAGAGAACAATGTGGCCGTGGTCCGGCCCGCCCTGTCCGATCCCGAATTCCTCGATTTCGAGGGCGTGGGCACGCTTGAAGCTTTCAATACTGACGGCCTGCGCACCCTGGCCGACACGCTGAAGCTGCCCAATATGAAAGAAAAGACCATGCGCTATCCCGGGCATATCGAGAAGATGCGCGTGCTGCGGGAAACCGGCTATTTCTCCAAAGAGCCGGTGCAGGTAGGCGACGTCATGGTCAGGCCGCTAGATCTCACCGCCAAGCTGATGTTCCCGATGTGGAAGCTCCAGCCCGGCGAGCACGACGTGACCATCATGCGCGTGATCGTGGAAGGCCTGAAGAAAGGCAAAAAGACCCGGATCACCTGGGACCTGAACGACCAGTACGACGCGAAGACCGGCACTACCTCCATGGCGCGCACCACCGGCTACACCGCCACGGTAGCGGCCCGGATGTTCCTGTCGGGGACTTTTACCCGCAAGGGCATCTGCCCGCCCGAATTCTTCGGCATGGAAGACAAGGCCTTTAAGTTCATGATAGCCGGCATGAAAGCCCGGAACATCAACTACGTGGAGAAGATAGAGACAATATGAAAAAATTACTCCTCGCCCTTGTCCTTGCCGCTATCGCCTTTCCCCTCGGCGCCGCGGAGCTGCAGTTCGTGGAGAGCGCTCCCGACGAGACCGTTTACGGCTCCGCCCTTTCGGCGCGGCCGCAGGCCGTCTGGCTGGAGATGATAGGCGCGGCGGCCAAAACGCTGGACATCGAGGAGTTCTACATAGCCGACCAGGCCGGCGAAGTTCTTGAGCCGGTGCTGGCGGCCGTGAAAGGCGCTGTTAAAAGAGGCGTCAAAGTGCGCGTCATTGTCGAGAAAGTGATGGTGAAAGAGAGCGAAAAATCCCTGCCCGCCCTCAAAGAGGCCGGCGTGGAGACGCGGGTGATAGAATTCAAGAAGGCGGGCGGCGGCGTGCAGCACGCAAAGTTCTTCATCGTCGACGGCAAAGACGCCTACATCGGAAGCCAGAACCTGGACTGGCGCTCGCTGAAGCATATCCACGAGCTGGGCCTGCGGATAAAGAGCGCGAAGGCCGCTTCCGACCTCTCAAGGATCTTCGAGGCGGACTGGGCCCTGGCCGGCGGCGCCGAGGCGAAGAAGATGTTCGCCAAGAAAGGCAAAGCCGAGATCTCAGCCTCCAAGCCGGAAAAAGCGGCTGTCAACGGCGGGGAAGTTTCTTACAGCCTGGCTTACAGCCCGGTGAACTTCGTTCCCAAAGGTGCGGACACAGAAATAACTGAATTGCTTAAAGCCGTGGGCGCCGCGAAAAAGACCATACGCGGCCAGGTGATGACCTACTCGCTTATGGAGCACGGCTCGAAGCGCTGGGCCGACCTCGATACGGCTTTCCGCAAGGCCGCCGCGAAAGGCGTCAAAGTCGAGCTGGTCTTCGCCGACTGGGCGATGGGCGGCAAGGCCGACCGGGATATAAAAGCGCTGGCGAAAACCGAGAATATCGAAGTTAAAATTTCCATCCTGCCGCAGCACAGCTCCGGGATGATACCGTTCTCGCGCGTTGAGCATTTGAAATACCTGGTGATAGACGGCGAGACCGGCTATGTCACCACTTCCAACTGGGGCCCCGGCTATTTCCTGACCTCCCGCGGCGTAGCGGTTTTCACCAAAGGCGCCGCGGCCGCCTCCGTTCTGGAAGACATCTTCGCCAAAACCTGGGCCGGCCCCTACGTGCAGCCCGTAGACCCGCTTAAAGAATACCAGCCTGTAAAGCGGAACTGACCCCCTATCCCCAGGGGGGCTCTTTCCCGGTCACTTTCAGCCAGGGCAGGCTTTGGAAATGTTCCGGCGGGTGGCCGGTGCTAAGGGTCAGGTCGGTGAAGCCCTGGCCGCGCAGCTTCCCGGCGACCTCCTCGCCCTTAACTCCCCTGCCCAGCTCGGAATCTATATAAAGCGGCGTATCTTTAGGCAGGCCCTCCAGCCCGGTGGCCAACTCTTCAGGGGTTTCATAGGCGCTGAATTCTACTCCGGCCGACTTCGCGGCCAGCTTCCAGTTCATCTGCACCAGCATATCGTCGTCCAGCAGCACGGCGCGGGTCGGCCGTTTTACGGTCATGACCGAGATCGGGACCAGGCCGGCCAGCCCTTTCTGGACTATCCTTATCTTGAGCCGCCTCGCTTCTTCTATCACCGGTTTCTCCTCGTGGCGGCTGGTCACTAGTATCACCCGGGAGCCCAGGCCGAGCTCCCGCGCGAGGCTCAGCCCGGTTTCGGTATAACCGATCAGCTCGTAATCGAAAAGATAGAGAGCGCCCATGGCTTTCTCCCTGTCGCTCTGCACCCATTTCCGCAGCCGCACCGGCTCGATGAAATGGATGATGTCTATATCGTGCTTCGCTACGCCAGCCTGCTTGAACCGGCCCTGCCACACGTGGTGGATGGTGGAATCGTCGTCGAGCACCACGACCGGCCTGCCCGGGACCAGCTCCAGTCCCCGCACGAAATCCGCGGGCATTTCCGACCGCGGAAGCTTTACCGTGATGACGGTGCCTTTGCCCTGCTCCGAAGCTATGGCGAGGCTGCCGCCCCAGCTTTCAACCGCGCTCTTGGCGTGAGAAAGTCCCAGCCCGTAGCCGCCGGCCTTTCCGTAGGTCCCGCCGCGCTGCCCCAGCTTCTTCAGGATCTCCTTCGGTATGCCTTTGCCGGTGTCGGCGACCGTAAGCAGGACGGTTCCGTTCTCGTGCGTCAGGCCCAGCCTTACGGAGCCCCTCTCTCCCAGCACCTCTACCGCATTGTTGACCAGGTTTGAAATGACGCGCCCGAACTCCACCGGCTGGACCCTGGAGAAAAGTCCGTAGGATTCCTTCGTCAGCTCGAAATCTATGTGGATCCCCGGCCTGGAGCCGAACTGCATCCGCTTTTCCGTGATCACCGGGTCTATCACGCTTGAGAGCAGGCTCAGCTCCAGCGGCTCGCCGGCTCCGTCCTTGTCCGCGGCGGGCCGCAGGCGAGTTTTCTCCAGCAAATTATTGGCTATGTCGCGTATCCTGTTGACGGCGTGCCTCACCATGACGCGCTGCTCCTCGGGCAGCTGGGACGCGTTCTTGAGCGAGGCGTCCAGCGCGGCCAGCGGCGAGCGGATATCGTGCGCGACCTGCGAAGCTATCTGCCCGACCGCGGCTATGCTGGTTACGCGGGTCAGGTCTTTCTGCATCTTGTTCCTCTCCCTGACGGCGAAATCCGTCTTGGAAGCGGCCAGGTAGATCTGCTCCATGTCAGTCAGGACTATGAAAACGAAGGAGAACAGCACGATGAAGATGCCGTAGGGTATCGTATTGGTACCGGAGATATAATTCGCGTAGACCAAAATATCATGGGTCAGGGCGGCCAGCAGGATGCCCGTCCCCGCCGCCCGGCTCGCATGATCCGGCAGTTCGCGGCGCTTGAAGAGGGTATGTCCGAGCACCAGGAGCAGGTTGAAATAGACGAAGTAAAGCCAGGCCGCGTAGAAGTCGGAAGTTCCTTTCAGGGTGGGGCTGAAGAGTATGCCGGCCAGGAACACGGCGCTGCCGGCCGCGTTGAAAGCCCTGAAATGCCGCGCCGACCGCAGATTGCCGTAAAAATAAGTAAGGAAGAAATAGAAGAACAGCGTCGCTACCGTGCAGTTGAACTTGTAGATCGCCGCGTAATCCATGATGAAGAAGTAGAGGACGCGGCTCAGTGAGAGCGAGAACAGCGCGCCGGCGACGCAGGCGGCCGAGAAAGTCCTGTAGCTGCTGAAGTTGGGATGGCGCCTGAACAGGCCGAAGATGAATACGCCGACGAAAGCGAACAGGATGGAAAGAAGCATCAGCAGGTCGGTCTGGACATAGTTGCGCAGGCGGGTCTTCTGCCTTATATGGTCCCAGCTGCCAAGCTCCAGGTCGTCGAGCGGGCCGGAGCCGAGGCGGAAGAACTTGTCTATCTTCAGGACGGCCTCGTTCGTATCGCCGAGCAGCCAGCCGGGCAGGTAGTAAGAGCTGTGCACGGCCTGCAGGTGCCAGCCGGCGGCCGGGACCCGGCCGGTAAGGCCCAGCTTCTTCCCGTTGAGATAAAACTCGCTTACGTCCCCGGTCCTGCCGACGTAAATTGCGGGGTCCGTGAGGCCTTCGTAATCTTTTTTAAGGATGGGCCAGCTTATGCAGTAGACCCCGGTCTTCCGCTCCAGGTATTTTTTAAGCTCGGGCAGCGTCCCCACTTTAACGCGGGCCGGGCCCGGCTTTTCGCAGGCGGGGCCTTCGGCGAAGGAGAAGATCTTCCCGCCCAGGTCCGCCGCCGCCGCCATATTGGACAGGGCCAGCGAGAGGAGAAGGGAAATAAAGGAGCTGCGTGTATTCATTTTAGGCGCTTAACGGCTTTGTTTCAGCGCAGGCTTTATTATAGCGGTAAGCGGGAGCTTTTACAAATATGAGCGCAGGGCGGGCTCCGTCGGAGTCGGTAAAAAAACCCCGGTCTTTTTGTTATTATAGCGGGAGGCGGTTTTTATAGCTTGTCCGCGCGAAGGGGCCGCGGAAACCGCCGGGCAAATGACGATAACAGCGATAATTCCGCATTCGATACCGAGGAGCTTTTAATGCTTTCACTCGCCGGACTTATGACCGAAAAAGAGGGGTTCAGCGCGCTGGTGATGGGGAACCACGCCCTCGCGCGCGCGATGGCCGAAGCCGGGACCGCCGTGGCGACCAGCTATCCCGGCTCGCCGACGCCTGAAATAGCCGATGCCCTGCTGGCCCCGGCCGAGAAAGACCGGCCCTGCCATTTTGAATTCGCCGTGAATGAAAAGGTGGCGCTCGAAATAGCCGCGGGCGCCTCGCTCAACGGGCATTCCTCCGCTGTCTTCTTCAAATCCGTAGGCCTCAATGTCGCGGCCGACTCTTTGGTGCAGCTCGCTCTGATGGAGCTCCCGGGCGGGATGGTGGTGATACTCGGCGACGATCCCGGCGCGAACTCCTCGCAGAACGAGCAGGACAACCGCTGGTTCGCCCGCATGGCTTATATGCCGGTGTTCGAACCCGCTTCGCCGGGCGAAGTTTACGTGATGTACAAAGAAGCGGCCGCCCTCGCCAGGGAGCGGCGCGCCCCCGTTTTCCTGCGGCTTACCACGCATGTCTGCCACGCCAGGCAAAAAGTCAGCTTCGGGACCCTGCCCGCCCGGACCGACTGGAAGCCGCGCTTCGACCCGGCTAACGGACCTTATGTTCCTATAACGACTACCGTTTTCCCTCTTAAAAAGAAGGCGCTTGAAAAACTGGACGCCTGGGCCGCCTATGGCGAAAAAAGCGTCCTTAACGCCGTCTATAAAACTCCCGTCTCAGGCGCTAAGCGCCTGGGAGTCATCTCTTCCGGCCTGCCCGCCCTTTGCCTGCTAGAGGCTGTGAACGCGGCCGGCGCCCCGGTGGACCTGCTGAAACTGGGCCTGACCTACCCGCTGCCGGAAAAGCTGACGGCCGAATTCCTGCACGCGCATGACGAAGTTTATATCCTCGAGGAACTTGACCGGGTGATGGAGACGGAGATAAAAGCGCTCGCCTATGACCGCGGCATAGATTGCGCGATACATTCGCGCAAAGGAAATGCCGCGCTGATGGGGGAGATGAGTACGGAGCGGGCCCGCGCCGCCGTTGCCGCCGCCTGGCCGGAGCTTTTCCCCGCTCCTGAAAAGCGCTCTTTCGCCCTGCCCGCCCCGCGGCTGCCGCAGATGTGCCCGGGCTGCGGCCACCGCTCCGCTTTCCACGCCGTAAAGAAAGCCCTGCCTCCGGGCGCCATAACCGTAGGCGATATAGGCTGCCATTCCATGGCTTTCCTGCCGCCTTACAAGATGGGCGAGGTCCTGTTCTCCATGGGGCACTCGGTCTCGACAGCTTCAGGCCTGGCCCTGAATAATTCAAGCCGAAAGGTCGTGGCTTTCGTCGGCGACTCGACTTTCTTCCACGCCGGGATGCCCGGGCTGGTGAACGCCGCCTGGCGCGATAGCGATATTACGCTGGTGCTTCTGGATAACGGGACCACGGCTATGACCGGCCACCAGCCCCGCCCAGGCAACGGCGAGCTGGGCGAGCGCCTCGCCCTGTTCGAGATCCTGGAGAAGCTGGGCGTTAAATTCCTGCGCGAATGCGACGCTTATGACCAGCCCAAGCTTATCGACCATATGAAAGCCGCGATGGAGCACAAGGGTTTCGCGGTAGTGATAGCCCGGCACCCGTGCATGCTCAAATTCATGAGGGAGAGGCGCCGTACCAGTCCCGGCATAAAGACCCAGCATGTGAGCGTGGCCCAGGGCAGCTGCGCGCGGCACTATGTCTGCGCCGCCGAGTTCGCGTGTCCTTCTTTTATCCGGCACGAGGACGGCTCGGTGACGGTCAATACGGAGCTCTGCATAGGCGACGGTTCCTGCATGCAGACCTGCCCGTCTCAGGCCATAGGGAGGAAAAAATAATGGCTTTTAATATTTATCTCTGCGGCGTAGGCGGGCAGGGGATAGGCCTGCTGGCCGCGGCGCTCGCGCAGGCGGCCGAAAGGTCCGGGCTTGAGGTCCATGCTTGCGATACCCATGGCCTGGCCCAGCGCGGCGGCGTAGTCTCCTCGCATATCCGCCTGGGCGCCGACGCCCTCACCCCGCTGGTCCCGGAAGGCGGCGCCGACCTGGTCCTGGCCCTCGAGCGCCTCGAGGCCCTGCGCGGCGCGGCCCAGTACCTGAAGAAAGGCGGAAAAGTTATTTATTACGATACGGCCTACCAGCCGGTGAGCGTGAGGATGGGCCAGGCCCGGTATCCCTCGGCTGAAGAAGTAGCTAAAGAAGTTTCCGCCATGGAGGGAGAAGTTTCCGCCGTGTCCATCAAAGAGCTGCAGGACCCGCGGATGCAGAATTCCGCCCTGCTCGGCCGGCTGGCCGTCATGAATGCCGTCCCCGGCCTGGAAGCCGCGGCTATCGAAGAAGTTTTGAAAGAGATAGTTCCGGCGGCGGCGGTGGAGGAGAACCTCGGCGTCTTCCGCGCCGCGGGCCGCGTTTAAGAATTATTTATGCGGGGCCGGAGTTTTGGCGTCGGGGGCGGGCCTGGATTTCTTCCTGACCTCCCAGTGCCTGGGGCGGCTGGAATCTAGGTGCACGAAGGCGGCGTCCGGGTAAAAACCGACGCCGCCTTCGTGCATTTTAGCGGCGAAGTCGGCTACCTCGGCGGTGCTGTGGCCGGGGACCCTGATGTCGGCCGCCCAGCCCAGCATATGGGTGCTCCAGCGCGCGGCCCCCGGGAGCTTCTTGTTGAATTTTGGCGAGCGGTAGCCGCTTAAGATCGTAAGTCCGCCCTTCCCGAACCTGTCCTCGACAAGATCGAGTATTTCCAGGAGCTTAATGGAGATAGCGGTTTCCCTGTCTGTCTGCCGGCAGCGCATGAGCCGCTGTATCTTATCCAGTTCGGCCTGGTTGTAAGTTTCGTCGCCGTTGCGGTAAGCCGAGACTATTCTTTCGCCGGTGTCGGGCCGGTTTAAAGCCAGGCGCCCGTCGCCGCCCAGGTTCACCGGCGGGGGCGGGTGCGCCGCCGCCCCGCGCACGAAGATATAGGTCTGAACGTCCCCTTCTTCCAGCTCTATCACTTCCGCCTCCGTAACCATCGGCGGCTCGGGGGCCAGGTCGAGCAGGGAAGAAAAATTCTCTATGAATTCCGAGGCGCTTATTTCTTTGTCCGCGGCGGAGCACCGGCCCGGCCCGGAAAAGAACAGGGGGAGGATAGCGGCTGCGAAAGCGGCGGAGCGGCTCATATTTAGATTATTCTAGCAAAGCGGAAAATAGCGCGGGAGTGATTTAAGACGGGGCGTCAGCGTGGCAGTTCTGCCGAGATAGCCGGCTCGAAGATAAGTTTTTCGTAATCCTTCTTCAGGGACCTGAAGAAAAGATGGAAATCGTAGATATAGGCGAAGTGCCAGGTCTTCAGATTATAGAGGAAGAAAAGGTCGCGCTTCGCGTCGTCCCACAGCGAGGGGTCCGTCTCGGCGGCATACCTGATATGCTCCTCCATCCTCGCGGTCCAGCCGTCCGTCTGTACGTTCTTGTCGGCGGCGTCTATTTCGTTCGAGAAAATATCTTTCCTGGCCCAGAGGTTCACCCAGTAGCCGGTATTGGCCGGCTTGGAGACATAGCTCTGCAGCTGCCCGGAGTTTATCTGGGCCTTCATGAAGATATCCAGCCACCAGTAGCCCGGCACGAGGGGCGAGCCCATCGTTATAAACTTGTCTATATGGATCTCGGGGTCGGAGACCGCCAGTTTTTTGAGGACCGTGTGCGCCAGGATCGTCCCCCAGCTGTGCGCCACCAGATATACGGGCCGATCCTCCGCCCTGGCCGCCTTGAAAACTTTTTTTATCGCGTCTTCCAGTATCGGCACCGCGGCCTCGCTCTCGTCGGGGTCGCGGGACCAGCGCACCGGAACTACCTCATAGCTTTCCCCCGGCAGGACCTGGGCCAGCCGGCCGTCCAGGTAATCGTCGGGGAACCGTCTGTACTGGGCGCTCATCGCTTCTTCTTCGCCTATCCTGGAAATACCGGCGGAGAAAAGGTCCCCGTCCGGTTCTTTTCCCGGCATGAAATGCTCTATTATCTTCTTGAAATAATCCAGGTCCAGCTTGCCGATGCCTATCTGCGTGAATTCAACGCCGACTATAGAAATGACGACCGCTTTTTTAGCCGAGGCGGGCGCGGCGGGGACGGGCGCCGGGGCGGCTTCAGGCAGGCGGGAGGAGAGGCGGGAAAAAGGAGCGCTGATAGAAAGGGAGTCGAAAGCGGCCGCGGCGAAAAGAGAGGAGGGGAGAATTGCCGGAACGGCGAGCAAGATCAAGAAAGAAAGAGTTAAAGTTCCGCGCGCGGCTTTACTGGCCATGGGGCTCTCCGTTATGCAGGGTGCTAAAGCGTGGTTCGCTTAAAACACTATACAAAACGGGAGTTGGGTTGACAAGCGTCAATAGCGCCAGCGGAGTAACCGTAGGTTTCGCCGCGTATCGGCGCCGCTGAAAACTATCGGCGCGTTTATGCGGCGCCGAGTTCCACGGTTACTACAGGGTCTTTGTCGTCGGAACCGGTCTCTATTACGGAGACGCCGGCCTTGTCCACGCAGCCGGCCAGAAGAAGGTCTTCCAGGGCCAGTTTGAGCGCGGCGGCCTGTTTGGGCCCGCATTCCACGCCCAGCTTCGCTACGGGCCATTTAACGCTGCGCTTCTCGGCGGCCTTCCTTGTGCGGACGGCCTCCAGAACTTTGCGCGTGACCTCCAGCACCAGCTTGTCGCCGGGGGCGGAGGCCATTTCGGCGGCCGCGGGCCACTGGGCTTTATGCACGGAGGGCTGCTTGAGGCTTCCGGCGAAAGACCAACCCCAGACTTCCTCGGTGATGAAAGGCAGGAAAGGCGCGAAGAGCCGGAGGAAAACGCCGAGCGTCCACTCCAGGGCGGCGCAGGCCGAGCGCGCCGCCGCGGGGCTGCCGTTATAGGCGCGGTTCTTCACGAGCTCGAGGTAATTGTCGCAGAAATCCCAGAAAGCGGATTCCGTGTAAAGAAGCATGGCCGCGGACTCGTAATTCGCGAAGTCCTCGCGGGAGGCTTCTACCAGCGCTTTCAAATGCTCCACCCAGGCTTTGTCCAGCGGTTCGGTGATATCTGCCGCGCCCAGCTTCGCGCCGGCGGCGGCCGGGCTCTGGAGCTGCATCATCGCGAACTTCGAAGCGTTGAAGAGCTTCGTGGCCAGGCGCATCCCGACCTTGAACACGCTCTCGTCGTAGACCGTGTCCTGGCCGAGCTTGGCCTTGCCGGCCCAGTAGCGCAGCGAATCGGCGGAATAGGTGACAAGGAGGTCGTCGGGCGTGATGGTCTTGCCCTTCGACTTGCTCATCTTGCCCTTATCCGGGCTCACCACCCAGCCGCTGATCGCGGCATTGTGCCAGGGCACGGAATTCTCGTGCATCCAGGCCTTTGTGATCGTATAGAAAGCCCAGGTGCGGATGATCTCGTGCGCCTGCGGGCGCATATCGGCGGGGAAGAGGTTCGCGTGGCGCGCTTTGTCTTCAGCCCAGCGGCTGGAGATCATTGGCGTAAGCGAAGAGGTGGCCCAGGTGTCCATCACGTCGTGGTCGCCCATGAAGCCGCCGGGCTTGCCGCGCCGGTCCTCGGCGTAGCCGGGGGGAACTTCGGTCTGCGGGTCCACCGGCAGGCGCTCGGCGCCGGCCACGATGGGATTGTCGTATTCGATATTCCCGTCGGCATCTATAGGGTACCAGACCGGGAACGGGACGCCGAAATAGCGCTGGCGGCTGATGCACCAGTCCTGGTTCAGGCCTTCCACCCACTGCTCGTAGCGCTTGAACATGTAATCGGGGTGCCAGGCCACTTTCTTGCCCTGCTCCAGCAGCGCGGCCTTGTTTTCGAGGATCTTGATGTACCACTGCCGCGTCGGCACGAACTCGAGGGGCTGGTCGCCTTTCTCGTAGTATTTGACGGCCTGTTTGGTGGGCCTGGGCTCGCCGACCAGCGAACCTTCGGCGCGGAGCAGCTCCACGGTCTTGGTACGCGCCTGCTTTGCGTAGAGCCCGGCGAGCTGCGCGTAGGCGTTCTTGGCGGCCTCCAGGTCGGCGCTGTCCAGGAATTTCTCGACGTAGGCGAGCGGGTGCAGCTGGCCGGTGCGGCTGATCACCTGGCGCAGGGGCAGCTTGTGGTCGCGCCAGAACTGCACGTCGGCTATGTCTCCGAAGGTGCAGACCATCATGATGCCTGTGCCCTTCTCGGGATCGGCGTGGTGCGAAGGCATTATCGGCACGCGCACTTTGAAGAGCGGGGACAGCGCGGTCTTGCCGAACAGCGGCTTGTAGCGCTCGTCGTCCGGGTGGGCCACCACGGCGATGCAGGCCGAAAGCAGCTCCGGGCGGGTGGTGGCGATGGTGAACTCGCCGCCGCCCTCCACCTGGAACTTTATGTCGTGGAAGAAGCCGTTGGCCTCGCGGTCCTCGCATTCGGCCTGGGCGACGGCGGTGCGGAAGGTGGTGTCCCAAAGCGTGGGGGTCTCGGCGCTGTAGACGTGGCCTTTCTTGAAAAGGTCCAGGAAGGAGAACTGCGAGGTCTTGCGGCAATGTTCGCCCACGGTGGAATAGGTCTGCCTCCAGTCTATGGACAGGCCCAGGCGGCGCCAAAGCGCCTCGTAGCGCTTCTCGTCCTCGGCGGTCTGCAGCTCGCAGAGTTCCAGGAAGTTACGGCGGGAGATGTGTTCGTAATCCTTCAGGTCCTTTTTCGGGCCGGAGGACTTGAAGCCTTCTTTGTACGGCACGGAAGGCTCGCACCTGACGCCGAAGAGGTTCTGAACGCGGCGCTCCGTCGGGAGGCCGTTGTCGTCCCAGCCCATCGGGTAAAATATGTTCTTATTCTGCATGCGCTGGAAGCGCACCATGATGTCGGTCTGCACGTAGCTGAAAACGTGGCCGACGTGAAGCTCGCCCGAAACGGTGGGGGGCGGCGTATCCACCACGAAGGTTTCCTTCCGGGGCCGGGCCGGGTCGTAGTAATAAAGCTTTTCCTGTTCCCATTTTTCGCACCAGGCCGGTTCTACGGCGGCGGGCAGGTAATTGGCCGGGAAGGCGGATCTTTCGGCGGGTTTTTCAAGGGAGGCGTCTTTTTCCATAGGGTGATTTTACCTTATTAGAGTCGGGGCTTGGAACGGTAGGCCGGCGCCGGTTTGAGCTGAAAATTGCGGGCGGGCTTCAGGGGCGCTGGGGAAGTTCGTAGAGAGTTATCTTTTTGTTGGTGTCGCTGAAATATTTAAGCGCCCACGGGGTGGGGAAAAAAATGACGGAATTGCCGGCGGGGTCGGAGCCCAGCCGCACATTGTCGGCCAGGTGCACGGAGCCGCCGGCCAGTATTGCGGACCCTTCTTTATCAAGCCAGCGCACGAACTGCCACGGCGCGGGCTCGAGCCTGGACTGCACGCCGTATTCGGCCTCGAGCCGGTACTGCGTCACTTCGAACTGGAGCGGCCCGACCGCGGCCAGGAGCGGGCTTGAGCTGGGCGCGTCTTTCACGCTGAACTGCTGCACGACGCCCTCTAAAATAAGCTGCTCGAGGCCCAGCTTGAAAGGCTTGGATTTGGACGGCACGGGGTTGTAAAGGAAAGTGAAGCATTCCGGCGGGAAGCGCGGTATCTCGTCGAAAATTATGGCCGGGTTCTCGGTCAGCGTGTCGCCTATCGCGAATTCCTGGTTCCCCACCAGCCCCACTATGTCGCCGGGGTAAGCCTCGTCCACCGTCTCGCGCTCCTGGCCGAAAAGCTTGTTCGAATTCGAAAGCCGGATCTTTTTATTAGTCCCGGAATGGTGCACGGTCATGTCGCGGGTGAACTTGCCGGAGCAGACCCGCACGAAAGCCACTTTGTCGCGGTGGCGCGGGTTCATATTGCCCTGGATCTTGAAGATGAAGCCTGCGAAAGCCGGGAAATCCGGGGCGATGGAACCCATAGTGGCGTCGCGCGGCCCGGGCGGGGCCGAATGTTCCACGAAACCGTCCAGCATAAGCTGGATGCCGAAATTATTGACCGCGCTGCCGAAGAAGACCGGCGTGGTCTCCCCGGCCAGGACCTCTTCGCTGGAATATTCCGTGCCGGCCAGGTCGAGCATCCCCACTTCTTCGATGAAATTACGGTAGCTGACCGCCTCCATCGTATCCTTGATGTGCCGGTCATTGATGTCGGCCACTTCCACCGGGGCCATGAAAGCGCCGCCGGGCGTGCGCTCGAACATATGGGCCTGTTTTGTCAGCCGGTCGTAGACGCCCTTGAAATCTTTGCCGCTGCCCATCGGCCAGTTAACCGGGAAAGGTTTAAGGCCCAGCGTTTTTTCAAGCTCGTCTATCAGCTCGAGCGGCTCGCGCGAAGGGCGGTCCATCTTGTTCATGAAAGTGAAAATAGGTATGTGGCGGCGCCGGCAGACCTCGAATAATTTCAGGGTCTGGGCCTCTATGCCTTTGCCGGCGTCTATTACCATGATAGCCGCGTCCACGGCGGTCAGAACGCGGTAGGTGTCCTCGGAAAAGTCGCGGTGGCCGGGGGTGTCGAGCAGGTTTATGCGGAAGCCGTTATAGTCGAACTGCAGCACGGTGGAACTGATCGAGATGCCGCGTTTCTTTTCCAGCTCCATCCAGTCGGAGGCGGTGGCGCGCTGGTTCTTGCGCGCGGTCACGGTGCCGGCCAGGTGCAGGGCCCCGCCGTAAAGAAGCAACTTCTCGGTCAGCGTGGTCTTGCCGGCGTCGGGATGGGAAATTATGGCGAAGGTGCGCCGGCGGTTTATTTCGTTAAGCATTGTAGTAGCCAAGGTATATTATATGAATTTGCCGCGCCGGGCCGCTCGGGGGAAATGGAAAAAGCCGCGCCAGGCACGGCTTTTTTCGCGGGCCGGCGGTCTTTACGGCCGGGAGAGATGAACTTTAAGAGCTTCGGTGGCCTCGTCCAGGAGCCCGGTTTTTTCGCTGCTAGCGGCGGCCTCGGCCGTTTTGAGGGCGGCGCCGGTTTCCCGCACGATAAAGTCCGCGTCTTCCTGGCCTATACCGTCGACCACCATGCTCTTTATACGTCTTTCTATCTTCGCGCGGTCGGCCGGATATTTGTCCGAGGAAACTTTAACGAAGACGGTCCGCGTGCCGCCGCGTTCCACTTTTATGGCCCAGACGGGGTCGTTCTCGGGGGTGCAGGCCCGCTCCAGCGAAACTCTTTCGCTTACGCCGCCGACAGAGATGGAGAGAAGGAAAGGCTTGCAGATTTTCGGAGCGGCCGCGGCCGGGGCCGGGGTTTGCGGCACGGCGCTGACTTCGGAAAGTTTCAGCGGCTCCGAAGACTTATTAAAATCAAAAGCCGCCGCGCCGCGCGGGGCTGAAAAAAGAGCGACCGCCAATATCAGAACGGGGAATAAAGCCGGTTTTCTCATTAACCCTCCTGTGAACTTATTATATTGTAGCCGGGGAGGAACATTCTTGCCACGGCCAGAAGACCCAGGAGTGGCAGGTTTTTAGGTCCCGCGGAGGTAGGACCGCGGCCTCGCGCGTGGTTATTTGGCCGTAGGCGGGGCGGCTTTAAAGACAGGGCCGGGGAGCCAGAAAAGCTTCCCGGCTACCGGGTTGAGCAGAAGCGCGAAAGCTATCCACAGCGCCACAAGGCCGAGCAAAATGGTCAGCGCGGCTATAGGCATGACCAGCGCGGTCGTGCCCGTGATGCCGGCTATTATCTTGAAAACGTACATCAGGTCTATCACCAGCAGGAAGAAGAAAAGCAGGCCGCTGAAGAAGCCGAAGCCGTAGGTCATGGCCGCGAAGATGAGCAGAAAGCAGATGTCGGCCGAGAGCATGACCGCGTGGTCCGGCATCACGCCGCCGGCTATGGAGGTAAGGACCCACCAGTTCATCACCCAGTTGAAGGCGAAGGCCGTGAACAGCGTGCCGCCGTAAAGATTTTTATTCGCGAGGCTCATCACCCCGGCCAGGAACTGGCAGCCGCCGCCGAACAGGAGGCAGAGCATGGCCGCGGTCCTGAAGGCCGCTGGCGTAAGGGTAAGCCCCAGCGCTATGGGCGCCAGGGCGGCGCAGCCGATAGCCAGGCCGATCAGGCCCATAGGCGTCGGTTCCGCGAAAATCATCGGTGCGTTCTGCGCTTCGCTCATTGTGTCCTCCGGGAAACCCCTGATAATGTAAAATTATATCACGGTACGCGCCCGGAATGTTTAACGCGGATTCACTTTTATGGAGAAAACTAAATGAAGGACGAAATAGTGAGCACCGCCGCCCTGCGGCGGGAATACGGCGACGTGGTGGCCGTCAAGGATATCGATCTTTCCGTGCCGCGGGGCGCCGTGATGGCGCTGGTGGGTCCCAACGGCGCGGGCAAGAGCACGCTGCTCAAGATGCTCTCCGCCGTGCTCGAGCCTACGCGAGGAACCGCCGTGGTGAACGGGGTGGATATAAACGAGAACCCGCGCGGCGTGCACGCCTCGGTGGGCTTCCTTCCCGATTTTTTCGGTCTTTACGAGGAGATAACCGTGGGCGAGTACCTGGAGTACTTCGCCAGGGCTTACGCCGTTCCGCCCGGCCGCCGGGAAAGCGTCATCGCCCGGACGCTCGCCGACGTGGACCTGGCCGGCAAGGCCGGCGCGCGGGTGCAGGCGCTCTCGCGCGGGATGCGCCAGCGCCTGGCCATAGGCCGCACGCTGCTGCACGAGCCGCCGCTGCTGCTGCTCGACGAGCCGGCTTCGGGCCTCGACCCCGAGTCTAGGCACGACCTCCAGAAACTGTTTACGCGGATGGCGCAGGGCGGCAAAACACTTATCGTTTCTTCGCATATCCTTACCGAGCTTGAGGACTACTGTACCCACGTCGCCATACTGCGCGAGGGGAACCTCGTGGCCTGCGGCAGCCTGGCCGAGGTGCGGGCTTCGGTAGGCAGGAAGCGCCGGGTGCGCGTCAGGGCCGCCGGCGGCACGGAAGGAGCGCTGGCGCTGCTGCGCGCCGCCGGGATGGAAAGCCCGGCCGCGGAGGGCGGAAGCGTATTCTTTAATTTTTCAGGGACCGAAGAGGAACTTTCCGGAACCCTTAAGCGCCTTCTCGACGGCGGGGTGAAGGTGCTTCATTTCGGCGAGGAAGGTGGCGGCATCCAGGAAACGTACCTCGCCTCTTTGGAGAAGAAAATATGATTCAGCTTACCGGTCTTTTTCCCGAGATCTTCCGCTACCGCGCGCAGGAAACGGGCAGGTTCAAGCTCCTGTCCAGCCTGGCCGCGGCCCTGGTCCTTTGCGCCGCCACCGGCTATTCGGTCGCCAAGACCACCGCTTCCTGGGGGAGCTACCTCTCCGCCATAACCTTCATCCAGTTCAATATGCTGGTCTTTTACGGCGTGGTCTGTACGGCCAGGTGCGTCACGCAGGAAAGGGCCGAGCGGACCTGGGACTTCCAGCGCCTGACCCCGCTTTCTTCGTTCAAGATAGCGGCCGGTAAATTCCTGGGGGCCCCGGTCTTCCCCTGGTTCCTTTTCGCCTGCCTGCTGCCCGCCGCGCTGCTCCCGCTTGTTTTTTCGCCGGGCGTTTACGGCGACTTCCTGAGCCGGTACGCGCTGGGCCTCTCGGTCGCGCTGCTGTCGATGGCCGTCGGGCTGCTGGCCTCCGCCTACGACGAGACCGGCGGCAGCGGCATGGGGCATCTTTCCGGGCCGCTGATCGGCCTGGCCGGGATCAGCACGCTGAACTCTTCTTTCAGGTACGCGGATTCGCTGGGCCGGCCTTTCCCTATGCTGATCACTTTTTACGGCTTCCAGCTGGGGCCTGTCTCCGGCGTGCTTTTCCTCACGGCGACTTTCCTTGGTTTCGGGGCCTGGGCCTTTCTCGGCGCCAGGTACCGCATAGGCCGCGACCTCCTCGAGCGCCGCCGCGCCTGGCGCCTGCCGGCTTTCCTGCTTTTCCTGGCCTGGTATATAACGGGCTTCGAGTATACGGCCCCGCGGACCGGCGCGCTGCCGCTCACGGCGCTGGTCCTGCCGGGCCTGGCCGTCTACATCG
Organism: Elusimicrobiales bacterium; assembly: GCA_028713125.1. GTDB lineage: Bacteria > Elusimicrobiota > Elusimicrobia > Elusimicrobiales > UBA9959 > UBA9959. The sequence continues at coordinate 520,908 of JAQTOU010000003.1, forward strand.
CCTCCTTCCTCTCCAGCGAGCGGAGCGAATACTGGCGGCGCTGGCTGGCAGGGGACAGCCCGGCGCGCCGCCTGGACGACAGCCCGGCCTGGCTCAAGGGTTCCGTGCCCCTGCTGTGCATAGCCGCCGTCCTATACTTCATTTACGGCGTAGGCGCGCCGGAAGCAGTAGCGGCGCAGGGCCGTCTCTACCTGATCCTGCCGCTTTTCCTGCTGAGGGACCTGATGTTCCTGCAGTGGTGCCGGTTCTCGGCGAGCCGCAGGCCGGAAATGATGGCGCTGGCTTACCTTGCGCTGGTCTACGCCCTGCCGGCGATAATACTCTGGCCGACGAGAATGACGGATTTCCTCCCGCTCTTCGTCCCTTACGCGAGCGAAAGCCTGGGTTTCGCGGCGAACCTGGCCGGGCCCATCGCCCAGGTATTGATAATGGTTTATTTCCTGCGCGTGAAAATAAAGGCGGCGCTGACCGAAAAGTAAACTCCGGGCGCGCGAAGGCGACAGGAGAAGGTTCGCGGAATTTATGATCCGGGCGGGGTTAAGGGACAGCTTCGAAAGGCGGAACAGAAAGAGCGGCCTGGGCTGCTGCCAGTACCTGCGACGCTTCGCGCCGGCGCCCCTGGCGCTCAAGAACTTCTACCAGCATTTTCGTGCACCGCGCGTAATTGGGCTCCAGGGCTAGCGCGCGGCGGAGCAGCCGCTCTCCCTCCGCGGCGTCGTTCCCGTGCAGGAGCCTGACGGAAGCGAGCGCGGCAAGGGCCGAGGTGAAATCGGGAACTTCGGCGAGCGAGAGGCGCAGCTTCGCCGTCGCGGCGGGCCAGTCGGCATTCCGGAGGTCTTTCAGCGCCTCCGCATAAAAACCTGCAGCTTTGTTCCAGCCGGCGGGAAATTCCACGCCGTAGATCTCCGTTCTTTCGAGCGGATCCTCATAAAGCTTCCTGAAGCGGAGCGGGTGATGCCTGATCCAGCCCCTTTCCATGGCCTGCTGCCAGGCCTGGTTCGTGCGGTAGGGGCCTTGCGTGGAAAGGACCGTTCCGGCGGTCACAAGGGCATGCGTGATCTGAAAGCGCGAGAGCTCCAAAAGAAAAGCGTCCGCATCAGGCGCGCCGAACATGCCGTGGCCTGACCGGCCGGTGTAGAGCTCGATGACCGGGCCCCTGCCCAGGAAACGGCTCTCAGGCGGCGTTTCGCGGCGGATCCACTCCAGCGTCCGGGTGTAAAGCCTGGTTTCGGGGGGCCGCTGCGGTGAATAGGTTTCCCGCACCAGCAGCCCGGCGCGTACAAGAAATCCGAGGGCCACGCAAAGCAGGAGCGCCCGCGCGGCCGGGGGCCGGGACCTTCCCGCGGCATAGACCCCGCTTACCAGGAACAAAAAAAAGAACGGCAGTATCGGCAGCGCGTAGCGCTCGGAATAAACGGTCCAAAGCGACATCACCAGTCCCTGCCCCGTAATAAGCAGCCCTGCCGACAGGGCGATGGACCGCCCGGCCGGCGGTTTATCCAAAAGAGCGGAAAGCCCTTTCGCGCAAAAATAAATTACTCCGGCGATCAGCGCGGCCCCGAAGAGGTCCGGCAAGGGACCTCGCGGCCAGGGGCAGGCGAGTCCGTAGACGAGGATAAAAGAATGAAGCAGGCCGTAGCCGCGCTCCCAAAGGGACTGCCGCGCCAGGGACGCCAGGCCCTGCAGCAGGTAGTGGAGATAATCGGAAGGGACGTCGTTTTTCAGCAGGGCCGAGAAGCCGACCGCCAGGCAGGGCAGCCAGACAAGAAGGGTTATCAAGCGCAGCGCTTTCCAGGCCCTGGCTGAAAATATAGCGGCCGTGAGCACGGCGGCCAGGAGGATCCCGATGGGCTTCGTGCAAACGGCCCAGGCTGTCGCGGCGCAAAGCAGCGCGTAAGCCCATCCGCCTTTTTCTCCTTGCAGGACCATGCGGAGCCCCAGCAGGGCGAATACAAAAAGAAAAGCGAGGAAGGGGTCGGCCATCACGATGCCGGAGCTTAAAAGGAAAAGCGGCTGAAGCGCGTAAAGGAGCGCGGCCCAGCGCCGCTCTTCGGCCGGCAGCCAATCCGCTAAAAGCTTCCAGAAGCCGTACACGGTAAGGACCGAGACGGCCGCCATCGCCCAGGGCAGCAGGGACCAGTGCGGCCTGAAGACGGCGACGAAAGGCGCCAGGAAAAGCGGGTAGCCGGGCATGAAATGGGAGAAGAGCGCGCCCAGGCCGGAACCGGAAAGGTTGCGCAGGGCGTCCCACAGCCGCTGGGCGAGAAGCACGAAGGAGGCGTCGTCGTTGAAAAACCCTACTTCATAGCGCGGGTGGAAGAGGACCGCGCCGGCCGCGGCGACGAGCAGGAGGAGGCGGAGGAAAGCGCGGTCGGAAAGCGGCGAAGCCGCGGCCCCGGGAGAGGCCCCAAGCCGGGCGATTTTTTTCAGGAGAGTTCCGGGATCTGTCATGATTTATTTGCCGCTTCCGGTACGGCCGAGGTGGTCCGGCGCCGCCCTAAAAGCCGGCGTATTTACGCAGGCTTACGAGCCGGGAATAATAGTAAGGGTTAGTGACCGAGTCGATGTGCACCCCGTTGGTGAAAGAGGCGTGCACGAAAAAGCCTTTCCCCACGTAGATCCCGACATGGTCCACTTTGGCCGTGCCCGGGTTTTTCATGGCGAAGAAGATCATGTCGCCCGGCAGCACGCCGGAGGGGGACAGGCGCAGGGTCTGCGCGAACTGGTCCCTGGCCACGCGCGGCAGGCCGAGGCCGGCCTTGCCGTAGACCAGCTTCACGAAGGCGGAGCAGTCCATGCCGGTCTGCGGGTGCATGCCGCCCCAGAGGTAGGGCGTGTTAAGGAAGGTCATGGTCTCTTTCACCACCTCGCCCCGGGCGTCGGCGATGGATTTGGCCCCGGCCGCGGAAAACGGAAGGACGGCCAAAAGGCTGAAAAAGAGGATTTTTTTCAGGCGCATGATTTATGTATTATATAACATAGTTTCCAAAAATCCGAAGATGAAAACCGCTATATTCGCTATAAGTCTTATTCTGCTCGGCACGACCCTGCCGCGCGCGGAATCCCTGCCCAACCTGCACAACCAGGCCGCGTGGAGCGAAAAAGACAAGAAAGATTTTTTAGGCTTCCTGAAGTCCAACCAGGCCGTTCCCGCCGGGCAGGTTAAGCAGATCGCGGCCGGGGACGACGCGCGCCGGGCTCCCTCGAAAGCGCGCTACGCCTCGCTCGCCCTCGTTTCGGACACGATGATCCTGGACCTCGGCGGCGGCAGGACCAAAACTGAAACCACGACTTTCGGCCCCAAGCTGCTCGCCGGCGGGCATATCTTCTCCTGGGTGCGCTATTACGCCGGGCTGAAATATAACCGGGTGGGCCAGGAGAAGCTCGACGGCACGAGGGCGCACCTTTCGCATATAGAGGTCCCGCTGGGCCTGGAGCTCGCGCTCATCCCCCTGGGCACGCCCCATACCAGGTATTTCCTGCTGCGCGGCGGCGTCTCGGAACATTATTTTTACGGCTCCGCTAAAAAGTCTGATTTCAAGAACCCCCTGCTCGGCTGGCGCCCCGCCTGGAATCTGGGCCTGGGCTACGAATGGCAGTTCGATAATTCAAACTGGCGCTTCCACTCCCTGGCCGAAGGCTACAGGACCTTCTCCGCGAGCAGCACCCGCTTCTACGGCCTGGGCCTTACCGCCGGCTTCGTCTACACTTTTTAATTCTTTCCCCCAAAAATAAGAACACCCGGATCTTCTCCGGGTGTTCTTTTTTTCGCTCCCTGATCCTCGATCTTCTATTTCCTAATGTATCCCGTGCATCCATTTGCGCAGCTTGGGGGTCAGAAGCAGCAGCAGTATCGCCGCGCCTATGCCGGTGGCCGTGGGGATCATGTAGAAGTTCACGTGGTTGATAGTGTCGTAGTTCCCGGCGAGCCGCCCGCCGATGAGCCCGGCCGCCACGCTGGACAGGAAGTAAACGCCCATCATCAGCGAGCCGAACTGCAGCGGGGCCAGCTTGGTCACCAGCGACAGGCCCACCGGGGAGAGGCACAGCTCGCCGAGGGTATGGAAGAAGTAAGCGCCGACCAGCCACAGAACGCTGACGGGGCCGCTCTGCTGGTACGCCGCGGCGGCCGCTATCATCACCACGAAGCCGATAGCAAGCAGGCCCAGCGCGATAGCGAACTTGACCGGGCTGGACGGCTCTCTCTTGGTCTCGGCCAGGTTTACCCACATGCCGGAGAAGAAAGGCGCGAGCACCACGATGAAGAACGGGTTCAGCGACTGGAACCAGCCGGAGGGGACCAGGAAGCTCCAGCCGAACAGGGACAGGTTCCTGTTCGTCTCCCTTTCGGCGAACAGCGTCAGCGAGCTGCCGGCCTGCTCGAAGGCCGTCCAGAAGAAGATAGCGAAGAACACCATGATGAAGATCACGGCTATGCGCTGTTTCTCTATATGGGTCAGTTCGGACTTCACGGGCTTGGAGGCGTAGGAGTAGGCCATGCCTATCAGTACGAATAAAGCGGCCGACCAGTAGAGCCAGCGCGGAACCCTGCTGAAGATCTCGAAACCGTTGAATTCCATCGCGGTAAGTATCAGGAAGGAGACCATCATCGTGACCAGCGTCACGGGGACCCAGTAATTGGTCTGCGGGTCCGCCGGTTTCATCATCTTGTCGCCAAGCAGCGCCTTCTGGCCCCAAAGGTACATCACCAGGCCCAGGACCATGCCGACGCCGGCCGCGCCGAAGCCCCAGTGCCAGCCTACCATTTCGCCGAGCGTGCTGCAGACCAGCGGAGAGAACATCGCGCCCAGGTTGATGCCCATGTAGAAAATAGTGAAGCCGCCGTCGCGGCGCGGGTCGTTCTCTTCGTAGAGCGAGCCTACCACGGTGGAGATGTTCGGCTTGAAGAAACCGTTGCCCATGATCAGCAGGATCATCGCGCCGAAGAAGAAAGGCATGGACGGCAGGGCCATTGCGAAATGGCCGAGCGCCATCAGGATGCCGCCCACCAAAATGGCTTTGCGCTGGCCCAGATAGCGGTCGGCAATGTAGCCGCCCAGAAGCGGGGTCAGGTAGACCAGGCCGGTATACCAGCCGTAGACATGGCTGGCCTTCTCGGTGCTGAACTGCAGCGACTTTACCATGTAAAGCACGAGGAGCGCCCTCATGCCGTAGTAGGAGAAGCGCTCCCACATTTCAACGAAGAAGAGGAGGAAGAGGCCTTTAGGCTGGTTATGGTGAATGCTCATGTTGGCTCCTTGCTTGTGCCGGAAGTTATAATGAATTATATATAAAAAGGTGGAGCTGATTTCTTGGTATAATTTAACAGAAATTAAACGACGGGTCTTCCCAAAGGACTACCAGCATGGACTATAACACAATTTTCGGGATAGTGGGCTTCATCGCGCTTATACTTATCGGCGTGTTCACCGGGCAATTAGACGGTTCCCTCCTTAACCTCCACGGCGTCTTCGTCGTTCTGGGCGGCAGCTTCGTGGCGATACTGATCAATACGCCTTTCGTCCACACTTACAAGGCCGTGACCGAGCTGCGTTTCCTGATGTTCAACGACGAGATGAACGAAATAAGGCGCACGGTACCGGTGATGGTGGACCTGGCCGGGCAGTGCCGCTCGAAGGGCCTGTCGGCCCTGAAGGACGCTGACCCTAAGCATGCCAACGGTTTCCTGACGCGCGTATCGGCTGCGGCGCTGGAATACAATGATTCCGCTTTTGTGAAGCGCGTTATTACCCAGGAGATAAACCAGGTGGCGGACGAGATGAACGAAGTGGCCAACGTGTACAGGACCTTCGGCCTCCTCTCCCCCATGTTCGGCCTGTTGGGGACGCTTATAGGTATCATCGGCGTGCTCAAGCAGCTGTCCGACCCGGAGACCGTCGGCCCCGCCATGGGCGTCGCCATCACTTCCGCTTTCTACGGCATAATCATCGCCAACATGATCTGCGTGCCGATAGCCGGCAAGATCCGCTCCAGGATCTGGATGCAGACCAAGCTTAAATCCATGATACTCGAGGGGATACTCGAGATCATGCAGGGCAGCGTCCCGATAGTGGTGGAGCGGCGGATGCAGTCTTACTTCGGGTAGTCACGGGGCGGTACGCTATGCCTGAAGATATTTACAAAAACAGACGCGAAGAGCTGGAAAACCAGCTGAACAAGGGCGCTCTCTGGGCCGTGACTTACGGCGACCTGATGAGCTACCTGATGATCTTTTTCCTGATGATGTTCTCTTTCTCCATAGCCAAGACCGACAAATCTAAGAGCCGCAAATACGAGGAATCCCTCGCGAACATCCAGAAATCCTTCGGCGGCAAGGTGGACAAGAAGCGCATGGAAAGGGCCCAGGCGCAGGAAACCGAGTCCAAGATGGAGAACAACCTTAAGGAGTCGATGGCGGCGGGCGGGATCTCTAACCTGGTGCAGATACAGTCAAACGCCCGCATGGTGAAACTGGTGCTTACCGAAGGCGTACTTTTTTCTTCCGGGGCTTCCGACCTGAAGGAGCCCGCGAAAAAAGTGCTGGCCCCTATCGCCGCCGAGCTTAAAAAACTTCCCAACGACGTGATAATCGAAGGGCATACCGACAATGTGCCGATAAAGCACGGAAGATATTCTTCCAACTGGGAGCTTTCCATGGCCAGGGCTTACTCCGTGCTGCAGTATATGGCCACGCAGGGTATTCAGTCCAACCACCTGGCCGGCATAGGCTACGGGGACACCAGGCCCGTCGGAGATAATGCCAGGCCCGAGGGCCGGGCCAAAAACAGGCGCATAGAGATCTCCCTGATGAAAACCGACTAGGTTTCCGGGTATTTTTGTTTTCCGGCTCACCCCTCCACTTTAAAGCGCTCCCCGGGCAATATTCCTGTAATTTTTGCGCAACACCTTTTATACACGCCTATAATATAATATGGCTGTAGGAAGGACGCCGCTTTATGGATTATTTGAAATATGTGATGATAGTCGGGCTGGCCTCTCTTACGGTCGCGGCCATCTGCTGCACCGCCCTGTGGGTGATGGCGCCCCTTATTCTTTCACGCGCCCGGCCGGAGGAAGGGGAGCACGGAGAAACCGCGGCGGAACCGCGCCCTCCTGCCGAACCGGAGCTGCCCGGAGTTCGCTTTAATTTCACGGCCCAACAGGCGCCCGCGCTGGCGGGTATCCTTAAAAAGGAAAGCCCTGAAGACACCGCCGTAGTCGTTTCGCGCCTGCCGGCCGAAGCGGGCCGCGCCCTGCTGGACGCCCTTACCACCGAAAGGCGGGCGAAGGTCCTGCAGTGCCTGGCTTCACCCCGGACGGTGGACCTGGAGCTGATGCGCGGCATGAAGGTGGAGCTGGAGAACAGGCTGTACGGAGTGGTGGGCGGCGCAGCGCAGGCCGCGCCCTTTATAAAGCTCCTGGCTTATGAAGAGAGGAAAGAACTGCTGGAAACTATCTATTCTGAGAGCCCGGCCCGCGGCGCCGAGCTGCGGGCCCTCTTCATCTTCGACGAGGATCTGCCGGGGATCCCGGATAGGGACCTGGGCGCTTTAGCGGCCGCTGTGCCGGCTGAAACTATGGGGACTTACCTGCCCGCGCTGCCGGAAGCCCTGAAGGCCAGGCTGAAGGAACAATATTCCGGGAAGGAAGGGCTGGCGCTGCAAAAGGTCGCTCTTGCCGCTCCCCAGGGTCCCGTTGAAAAAAGAGCCGCTCTGGACAGTTTTATCGCGCTGGTGGAAGATATGGCGGAGAAGGGCCTTATAGTGAGGCCGAAACCGCAGGCTAAGCAAAAGCCCGCGGCTGTACCGGCCCCGGATAAAGCTTCAGCGCCGGCGGTCAAAGCCCCCGCACCCGCGGCCAAGCCGAAGAGGGAGTGGGGCTGATATGGCCGAACCGGAAAGCAGCGAATCTATATTCGCCAAATATAAAAAAGGCGCTCCCTCCGCGGCCGCGCCGTTCCGCGCGCAGCCGGCCGTCCAGCTGCCGCCTCCTCCGCTGCCTCCGCGCCCGCCCCTGCCTCCGCCGCCTCCTCCTCGGCCTGCGGAGCCCCCTCAGCCGCAACCCGACCCGGGAGTCACCGATTACCTTAAGAAAAAGGTAGAGGAGCTCGAAAAAAAACTTTTCGAGACGCAGGAGAAAGCTTTGTCTTTTTCAATGGAGCAGAGGAACAAGGAAGAACTGCAGAGGCGGAGCCTGGGGCAGGTGGAAGAAATGTTCAATACCCTGCGCGCCAGCCAGCGGGCCGAGGAGGCGGATAAAAGATACACCGAGCGGCTGGAGAAGCTGGAGCAGCAGGCGGCTGAACTTAAGGCCGGGCTGGACGGCTACGGCGCCGAGGGCTCGGCGGAGCGCGTCGCCAAACTCGAGGCCGCCTTCGACGGGCTGCGCGAGGCCGACCAGCGCGCCGGGGAGGAACTCAGGTCTTCAGAGGTCTCCGCGGCAAAGCTTACCACCAGGCTCGAGCTGGCCGAAGCCCGTATCGGTGAACTGCGGGACAGGATAGCGGCCGGCGCCGAGGCGCGGCTGCCGGAGATCTACTCCAAAATGGGGGCCGCCGAGGCCTGGAACGCTTCGCAAGCCGCCGAGATGCGCGAACTGCGAGAAAAAGTGGCCAGCCTTGACTCCGATCAGGCCGGTGTCAGCCTTAAACTGGTCGAGCCCTTCCGTAAGATTTATGAGACCGACGGCCGCGTTTCAGCTCTGGAAGCTAAAGTTCCGGAACTTTGGCGGCTCCGGGAAGATCTTTCAACGCTCAAAGACGCCGTCCTGGGCCGTGATATAGTTTCCGCGGAGGACCTGCGCGGAGCCATGCGCAAAATGGCGGAGATAGAATCCTCTTTCTCGGACTTTTCCGCCAAGCTTGCCGCCCAGGAAAAACGGAGCCTGGAGGGCGTTTCCGCCCTCGGAACCCTCGAGGGCAGGTTCGACTATTTCAAGACTCTTTTCGACAACCTCAGGAGCGTAGTAGATAGGCTGATGATAAAAAATAGCGGAAAATCAGGTCCTCCTTGCCAGTCATAAATCTTTTCTTTTTCGCATCTAGTATAGGAAGGCGAAGGCGGGATGTCTGCGCCACCGTTGGGGTTGTGTATTTTGCAGGCGCACCGAAACCAGCCTTCGCGCGGGTCTTTATCAATTGTTCTGAAAGACCTACGCCTGCCATACGGGTCTCATTCACCCTTCCGATCAAGGTTCCAGTTCCGCAAGTATATCCTTTTGCGAAGCGGCGCAGCGGAAGCCTATGTCGTCGTTGGCCTTGCCGTAGCTGGCGCGATTAGTGCTAGCCATTTCGTCGGCATCCGAAGCCCATGAGCCGCCTCGTATCACATGCTCCTTACCGGTTTCAGGCCCCTTAGGATTCCTTCTCGGGCTGGCCTGATAATAATTTCTGCCGTAGAAGTCGGACACCCATTCCCAGACATTCCCATTCATATCATACATGCCAAAAGCGTTGGGGCTCTTGCAAGCGGTCTTATGCGGCAGCTCCCCGGAATTGGCCGCAAACCAGGCGAAATTCCCGGCGTCAGCGGTTGAATCCCTAAAATTATATTTAACCGAAGTCCCGCCGGTCGCCGCCGCTTCCCACTCGGCTTCGGTAGGCAGGCGGCGTTTTTTGTAGGCGCAATAGGCCGCCGCGTCGGACCAGAATATCCCGAAGACCGGGCAGGAGGGGCAGTCCTTTATCAGGCCTTCCAGCCGCCGGTAATATTTTTCTTTGCCGGTCTCCAGATTGAACTTTCCGCTCGGCTTGGCCCACTCCGGATAGTTGCCGCCGGTGGTTTTTGCGAAGGTCAGGTAATCCGCAAGGGTTACCTCGGTCTTGTCCATGTAGAAAGCGTCCAGGGACACAGCGTGCATGGGGAGCTCGTCCGGTTCTCCCTTCCCTTTTTCCGCGCCTATCCTGTATTCACCTGCTGGCACAAGCGCCATGCCAGCGGTTTTTTTAGCCAATTCCCCGGCGTGCCTTTCCTTGAAGTACTTCGTAGCGCTTCCCAGACAGACGCCGCAGGCGGGGTCGGCGGTCCCGCTGCGAATGTAGCTGATCAGCTCCGAGTCTCCGCGTGAAGCGCGCTGGGCGAAGCAGTCAGCTGCGCCGGTCAGCAAGAGCCAGAGAGAGAGCAATGTAAAAGTGGTTTTCATCAGAGTTTAAATTTGTCGGAGTAAATAATTCCAATAAATTCCCCGCGCCTAGGTTATGGTCCAGAATTTTACCGTAAGACTACGTAGAAGTAGTCGCCGCCACCGCTGTCTTATCCATTCAAAGCGGGGAAGACCGAAAATATTTTTTCATGTTTCATTCGGCCGGTTTCTGTCGACCACCGGCGCACAACGGGGTAAATTACCTAATTCAGCACTTTATATGGATTATCAGTTACGCTGAGCAGGTAGGCGGCCGCCTTGATATTGTTCGTAACGGCCCCGCTGATGGCAGCGGCTCCTGGATAAAAGTAACCCCCTTCAGCTCGAAGGTGAAGGCGAAGATGCTGCCTGCCGCGTATGCCCAGTCGCAACTATCGCCGGTAGCTACATACATATCGCTGGATTTGTGGGACAGGCAGCCGGTGAACCTGCCCATCTCGGCGCCCATCTTCTCGAACACCTGCCTGTCCTTAAAGTCGGGAATGTCAGCCTCGCTGCCGCCCCAGTGATAAAGTATCGCGCTGTCGTAAGAGTGGTAGCTTATATACGTCTTCAGGTTCTTGCGGGCTTCCACGAACCTCTTTACGGCCTGGATCTCCGGTTCTGAGAAGGCATTGGGTCCGCAATATGTGTCTGAGTCGGGATAGGAGGAGGCTCCAGCCTGGCACCACCAGGAATCGTAATTCCGGTTCAGGTCCACACCGTGAGACTTGTCTAAGTTAACGCTCATATTTTTGCGGTAGTTACGGTGTTTGCCGCTCTTTACATCGTATTCTACTCCGTCCGGGTTGAGCATGGGTATATTATAGATGTCCAGCGTGGCCAGGTACAGTTTTATTTCTGAGTCGTTCTTGTGGTCGAGGAGCCAGGCCGCGAACAGCAACGGGACCTCGTTGGAGAGGTGCTCGCGTGCGGGGTGTTTTCCTAGGGAGAGTGCGCCAGGTTTGGAGCTGGCGGCCTCGCCCCTGGCATTGGAGTTGATGCGAAGGCGCCATATCTTCCGTCCCTCTGCGGACGTTCCTATAGAGAACAATGAGGCGATATCCGGATTGGCGGCGGCCATCTGCTTCAACAGGTGTGTGGTTTCCCTGAAATTATGAAAGGCCGCGTCAGCGGCAGGGAAATCCCTGTCGCTGCTGGCGGCATAGGTCGCCAAGGGCAGCCTGTTCTCTGCGATGAAACCCTTTGAGGACAGCAGGTCCATGGTATAAGGACCAGCCAGGCCGGAGACGCTGCCCTCATCGATCTTCACTATGTCCATGCCGGCTTCAAGCAGGCGGGTGCGGGCGTATTTATCCGCGGCCCTTACTGTTACCCAATAGCGGCCATCGGCAGCCGACGCAAGGTTGCCGGTTTCTTCAGCGGCGGGGGGAAAAACCCGGGCGGGCGCGGCACGGGTTATGTTATCCAGGAGCTGATTAAAAGTTAGGTCCCCCGTGGGCTGTGAATTTTCTGCTATAGCGAATGTATATAGGGTGCCTAAAATGATGATTGAAAATAGAAGTTTATTCATTGTTGTAAGTCCCAGTTGTCTGACCGTTGTATTCAATGGATCAGATCTAGTAGAGCCAAAATACCCATACCGGTTTAGGTTAACTGCTCATACACACAGAGGCCGATGCCCGCTCCTGTTATCCTCCCCAATACATTCCGTGCGGTCCACTGAATATCCGAGTAACCCGGACTTTTATCATCGAATTCGCGTCTGGCCGGGCGCCACCAGCTAAAACAACCCGGTCCACTGTGGCGCCCGCCCAATCGATCCGGAATATTTAATCCGTCAGCTCCGCGGGGTCGGAGAAACGCTGCTGCATCTGCGTCACTGGTGCTATCGTATTGTCGAACCCGTTCTCCCGGCTGTTGAACATTGTGTAGTTCTGCGTCACGTCCTCCTCGCCTTCCACCCTCTTGTCGGTGTGTACGAATATCTCGGCTGAGATGTTCCTGGTGTCCACCAGTTGGATCACGACCTTGAGAAAGTCGTCGTACTTCATGTCCCCGTGGGCCGCCACTTCCGCCAGGCGCTCGGATTGTCCTTTCCACGTAGCCTCTTCACGGACCGACGCGAGCTTCTCGATGAACTTGGTGGCAGCGTGCGCCAGGTTGCTCACTATGTCCAGTGGGTTCGTACCCCCGTCGCTGGTGTTGGCGGTGCTGAATCCGCTATCGTTCAGGCGCTTTGCCATGGCGTTGCGGTCGTATGATACCTCGCCCTTATTGTCTATGGCGAACAGGTCCATCACCTTATCCAGTATCGCACTCTCTGTCTCTCGCATCACGTTCATAAAGCATTTCATGATCATCTGCGTCGGCGCGAAGATGATGTCCTGCACCGCCTGCTCGGAGAAAACCAGCCTGAAAGACATCGCGGCCGAGCGGTATGTCTTGGCAGGATTCTGTGGGTTGTCGTCATAGCCCTCCTGTTCCGCGGGGGGCAGCGGGGGGAAGATGGAGGCGGAGGGCAGAGTATTGGAGCTATCTGTCCCATTACCCCGGCGCCCGGCATACTTCAGAACGTCATTGGCGCCGTCAAGTATGCCGCGGGCACTGGAATCATTGTGCCTCACGAAGCCCTCGTACTTCTGGTAAAGCAGCACCGGCTTGGACACTTCGCCGTTCACGCCTTCCTGGTTCACTACATAAATGTCTTTCCTTGAATTGTGCTTGACCAGCGTACCAACTAAAGGGATGTTCACCGAATCCTTATTCGAAACACGGGTCTGCTGCTGCACGTGGATGGCGCCGTTATTGTCAAGCGACTGGTACCTGTGGTAAGAGGAGCTCCAACTGTCCTGGCGGGCCTGGATCACCGGGAGGGTAATGTTGAAATTGTGGCCGGACGAATTGTAATGATCAGCTCCCGCGAAGGTGCTGTTCGCGCCGATAGCCGTGCCGGCCTGCTCCGCCAGGTCTTCTATTTCGCCTACGCCGCTCTGGCTGCTGGCTTCTTCCGAGAACTGGTCGAATCGCAGGCCCATCTTTATGAAATTCTGTATCGTATCCAGGTTGCCCTTCAGGAACTCCGCCAGCTTTTCTACCTGCTCCGGATTATTCGGATTCACATAGAACTCGAGCAACAGCTTCTGCCCGCTTACGCGGGCGTAGCTGTAGCCCAGTTTAAAAGCTATGTACTTGTTGATCTCACTGGCCAGAGCTTTATTGACTTCTTTAGCTATAAGATTCTCGCCGTTCAATACACCGATATCGCCGGCGGGGATATTCACGGTGCCCGCCGACACTCCGACGCTCTTTACCGTCACGTGGTCCACGCGGAACCTCACCCGCAGGTTATTTTCATCAATCTTGTAAAGGCTGACAGTAGGCCTGCGCTCTCCGGTTTCGCCGGCACCTATAGAAACATTTACTGCTTCGCTGATGCTCGCGCCGGCGCCAATGCTGAAGCTGTAGCGCGCCACCATCGGCAACTTCCACACTTCGCCATTCTCCATGCTGTTTATGCTTTTGGCGCTTATGGGAAGGACCGTCTTAACATCATAAAGCTTTACCAACATACCAAGGTTCTTGCAGTAGCGGTTGTCGGCAAGAGGCCTGACCACCACCGACCGGCCTTCGAGTGCGCCGCTTATGGACACGCCCACAGAGCCGACGTTCGGAACGGTCAGCAGTTGGGTCCCTATAGCCGTGTTCAATTTAAGGCTTACCTCGTCAACAAGCGCCAGGCGCTGGTCGGGGTAGGATTTGAACTCGCGGCGCAGCCCTCCATCTATGCCGACCTGGGAGATTATGTGCGCGCTCTGATTGATCTTGATGTTGGCGGCTTTACAGATCTTGTCCTTGGTATTCTCGGTCAGGTTGCCCCAGAAGTTGGTCATTTCGGTCGTGGGAGTGTAGGTGGACGGTACCGGGACGCGGTTGTCGCCGGCTGACTGAGTTTTTAGCTCCGCTACCGACAGGCCCGAACGGGCTCCGTTATCGAATGAAACTTCAGCGGCTTTTACAGCCAGCCCTGAAGATCCGGTTGCGTACGTCCCGCTAGCCATCCCTATTACCACGGTTGCCATCAGAATTATTTTCATAGACGCTTCTCCTTAATAATACCGTCTGGTCCCTACCATCATAGTCTATGCTATTCCCTGTCTGCTCGGGAGTTTCCATGGGCCCGCTTATTTTTGTCAAATAGCCTACTTGACGGTCCCACGAAACTTTACCGTTCCTTTATCAACCGTGTATCAAATTCTCAACGCTTTAGTCCGGACGGAATAAATAGCCGGGCCTTAAGAGTGAAGATGAAATCCACAAAGACGAATGGCCCGCGGTAAGAAAGCGCGGCACTCGGGGATTGCGCCTGTGCGAAGTATTTGCTACATGGGCAGTGGTAGTGATTGGCCCAGGTATTGCAGCCAGCATGATTGTGCGCGGCGATTAGGCAGGAGGCTGGAGTGTGCTCGCTTCCCAGGGCGAATATAATATGCTTCCCCTCCAGGAACTTGATCTCTTACAGGAACTGTACATCAAGCCGCCATTATGGCGGTCCGGCACTCCCGAGCGTCCGCAGCGGACGCCCGGAATTCCCCACTGGCGCTACCTCAGATCGAAGGTGGCAATAGTGCTCGCTTCGGCACCTGTTGAAAGCGGGCCGGAGCGCGAGAATCTCACTGTAACAGCGTATTCGCCTGCCTTGGGGGCATCCATCAGCTTAAGTTCGTAGGAACCTGCCACGTTGAAAGTGTCGCTCACCTTGAATTTCACAAAAGAGTTAAGCAGTTCCTGTGGCGTCATGTCCGGAGTGATTTTCGGGATGTTTTGGCCATCGGCGGTGATGGTGATCTTCCCGCCTTTGAAGTAGTCGGCTCGGTTGTCCTTAATGACCATACGCACGTCACCGGCCGGGGTGACCTCCGCGGAGGTCACGGTGAGCTCCTGGTCGCTCGGCCTCCTGGCTCCAGGTGTCAGCGTAAAGACGGTGGCGCGGCTGAATAAGCTGTCATTATTGTTCGAGGCGACAGCATATTCGTAAAGCATGCCGCCGGTATTAGCCGTTATCGCGTCCGGGCTCTTCATACATACTTCCAGCCTTTCTGTTTCGCCAACCTCAAGCTTGCGCGCCCCGATATTTACGGTCACCTTGCGAGTATGATACCTTGTTTCGGTCCCGCAGTATTCCGCCTCGGTATGGCCGTGCATGGGCCGGCAGTAGCTGCCGACCTCGTCCATCATAATGTCCTCCGTTACGCTCAGGGGGCTCTGGGCGTTGAAAAAGAACGTGCGGCAGCTTTCAGTATAGCTGCCGAATACGTAATGCCCATCCTGGTGATTCTGATCCCAGTCCGAAGCCTGCTGATGCCAGCCATTATCCTTGCCATGCAAGGGCTGTGGGATGTCGCCGGAAAATCCTAAGGTCATTTTCGCCGCGTCTATGCCAATGTCAGGACCCGCAGCCTTGCCGCCGTCAAAGTCAACACCGGTCGCACCCGCCGCCGCGGAAATTATCATTAGCGCCGAAAAAACAAGACAAATGCTTTTTTTCATATTATTATTCTCCAGCCGTAATTTTATGTTTCTTACTGTTTGCCCACGATCAGCAAAAATGCAGCAGCTACATTTTTCACGCCTTTCCCATTTTACCCTGAAGCCGCCGGGTTTCTCCGGCGGCTTCGCATTAACTGCCGAAGTTCCTTTACTGCAGTCTCAGGTCTTTCTTGAACATAATGCCTTCGGTCCATTTCACGCTGCTGTTTTCGGCCTTGCGGACCTTGTAAAAGTCCCCCATCACAGAGATTATCAGGACCCTGTCACCGCTTTTCAGGCCGCTAGCCGTTGCGCCTGCCAGCGGTGCGTTGTCATTCAACACTATGCCGACCTTGTTGTTGTTCACTATGGAATATAGCTGACGGGAATCGCCGACAGGCCTGCCTTTTTCCGTGAACGTCGCGTTAATTGCGTCAGTGCCGGGCGCGGCGACATCGTAGAGCTTGCCGATCCTGATGTTCACCACGGTCTTCGTCCGGCCGCCCACGCCGGCGGCGCTCAGGTTGGACGCGATGGCTATATCACCGCGCTCGCTCCCGGCCGCTATGGAAACGGTGTCCGAAGGCTGGAAACCGAAGTTCTTTATCTCGGCCCGCATCATCACGTTCTCGCCCGCCTCGAACTTGCCGTTGCCGTTCTCGTCGTATAAAGAGACGCCGGCGACCTTCAGTACCGCGTTCTCCCGGTAATATCTGTCCGCCGCGGCGATGCCGGCCTGCTTTCCGGCCGCGAACGCGCCGGGATACACTTCGGCCGCGGTCTTTTCGTAGCCGGCCTTATAGCCGCGCTTCGTCTGCTCGGCGCAGCCGGCAGCGAAACCGTCCTTCTGGCCGGCAGCCTGGCCGTCTTTCAGACCCTGGGCTCTCTGATCGGCATAGTCCATCTTGCTGTATTCATCATAGTAAACGCCGTACGCCGAGTTATAGGCCGCCGAATAAGCTTCCTGGTAGCCCTGCGCTTTTCCTTCGGCATAGCCATCGCGGTAGCTGATAGAGTATTGCACGTTGTAGGCCTGCCGGTACGCGTACTGATATCTCTCGTTATACCCTTGCCTCTTGGCGTCATCGTACGCCCGCCGGTACCCCCTCTGATAACCCTCTCTGTAACCATTATCATAGGCCTGGCTCTCCTCCGGGGTCGCATACCCGCCACGGGCGCGCTCTATAGGAAGGTCCGGCTTTACGCCCAGCGGGAGACTTTTCGTAAAGGCGTCCCGCATGGCTCTCGTATCGAGAGAACTCTGAAGTTCGGCTTCACGCTGGCTGAACCCGGCCTGATAGCCGGCCTTCTGCCCGTTCGCGACTTCTATAACCGCCGCGTCGGACTGTCCCTTCTTGTACCCGGACTGGTAGGACGCGGCGTCCTGCAGCCCTAATTCATTCGCCACTGCATAAGCGGCGTTGTAAGCGTTCGTATATCCCTCATCATAGCAGCGCTTCTGGCCGGCCTGGGTACCGTTGGCGGTTCCGGCGTTCCGGCCTGCCGCTCCCCCGTTCTGCGTTCCAGCGGCCTGATCGACGCCCCAACCATCCCTCCGGCCGGCTTGCCTGCCCGCCGAAGCCCCTTCATTGGTTCCGTTCCTGCGCCCATCCCATTCCCCCTCGTTGATACCGTCCGAGTAGCCTTGCCGCCTTCCGTCCATCTCACCTCTTTGGAAACCGTCGCGCATCCCGGCATTATACGCATAAGTGGTATCTACCGGCGCAGGAGGCTGAGGCTGCGGCTGGGGTGGTTGGGGTTGGGGTGGCTGGGGATGCGGCCCCGGCTGCGGATGAGGCTGACCACCGTGGTTGCCTCCAGGCTGGCCGCCGTGGTTTCCGCCGGGCTGCCCGGGCTCACCAGGCTGCAACACACCTGGGGAAAAAGGCTTAACTTGAGGATCTTTCTGTTCTTGCCGGATTTGATTAACACTGTCGCTAACATCCGACAGTTGTATGATAGCCCCATCGGAAGCAAATACCATGCTCGAGGCTATCAGAAGAGATGGCAACAATGACGCCGCGTGAATTTTTTTCATCCTACTTTCCTCCGTGTCTTACGCTGTCTGCCGGCTTACCACGCCGATTCCTTATATTTATAGTTTAGCGCCGAATGCGCACTTTTTTGAAGAGTCCCTGGACCCGAAGCTTTCAGCTAAACGGCCCACCGGCAGGACCCAGAAAAGTTTACCGTTCCTTTACCGTGCGCCTCCGTATTCTGCGCTTACCGAGCTAACACCTGATATTCAACGGGAAAGGGGACGCAGTTTCCTAAGTTCCGGAGTCGTGTTTTCTAAATGCAATCAGGAAGAGCAGAAAACTACGCCCCCCTGTAAAATCAATTAACAGTCTGCTGAAAAACCCCTGTTTGGGTTCAAGAGCCAGCGGGCGAGAAAAAAGATAGAAGAATTTTGGGGCGAGGCGAAAGAAGAACACGGGTTCAGGCGGTTCTGCCGGCGGACGCTTGAAAACGTGAGGCAGGAAGCGCTGATGATGGGCTGGTTGCTGAATCTTAAGCGCCTGAGCGCCATCCATGCAGCCGCCGCGGGATAAAAAGCGGGGTACAGGGGGCAGTCCGCCCGAAAACGGGCGGATACCGGAGTCGGTATAGGCTGTTTTTACTGGAAATCAGACAGAAATTCTTAAAACCGAGGGCTTTTTCAGCAGACTGCTAATTTTGCTCCTAAAAATCATAAGGTTCGCGCAAAGAGACGATAATAAGATTTGTGATCCTTTTCCTGAAACGCGGGAGAGATAAGACGTAAAAACTCCATGAGCGCATCTAACTATGGGACGCGGAATAACTGCGGTGGTTACTCCGCGAGGGTACTGTTTTCAGTTATGCGGTATACGATTTCATTGGCTTTCCCGGAGGGCTCCCGGATGAATCCGCGGATCTCCGGCATTGCGCCGCGAATTGTCCCGTCCAGCGAAGAGGTCAGGTATATGGCGGCAAAAAAACTGCCGCCAGAGGCGGTTTCGCGTGGCGAAAGGAGGGTAGCTATAATGGTCCGGTCTTTATTGTTCTTGGCATAGCCGGTTATGGATAGTTTCTTTAATCCGTCCTTGTCCTCCACAAGCACCACGGCCCTGTAATCGAATATGCCTGAGTTTTCGCCGGGAACTTCTATCCCGACCCGGCTTATGCAGAATTGCGCTGGAAGCCCAAGAGCGTCTGCCGCCGAATCTGTGCCCCTAGCCCAGCATTTTTCCGTCAGAAGGAAGGACTGCCTTGTTTCCGGCATGAAAACCGGGGCCGGAGGCTGGACTTCCGGCACGGCAGGCGAGGTAATCACGGCTATATTCGCCGGGGCCGCTTTTTCGAGGGCGCTGAAATCGTGCGCCGAAAGATCTGCCGTGAAAACCAGCATAACCGCGCAGAATAATTTTTGCATTTAAATGCTCCTTAAATATCTTAGTTTTCTCTTCAGTACGGTTTGGGGCTTGTTTGCCTTTGCTGACTTCCCGATAGATATAGTTTACGGCGTTGGCTGCGTATTATTAAGTGTCCTTGGTCCCAGCAGTCTAAATAAAAAGGCCGATGATCAGGGCCCAGGAAACTTTACCGTTTATTTACCAGGATCCAGTTTATTACTCGTGATTCCCGCTTATCTAGGAGCCTGTCCGACATAAGCAATTCAGATTGCACAGGATAAATTTATGTGCAGGTTGTTTCCTCGTCGCAATCATTTTTGCGGAAGCGGTCACAGTTCTCTATAATAAAGGATATCGTACTCGCGCGTACGGGGAGACCGAAAGAGTCACGTCCGACGCTGTTGTCGGATAACGGCGCCGGGTTCGCATCGGAGGTGCTGGCTAAATACCTGGGCCATCACGGCATCAGGCACATCTTCGGCAAGCCGTATCACCCGCAGACACAGGGCAAGGTAGAGCGGCTCAACCGGCGGATCAAAGAAGGCGTGTTCCTGCTGGTGTATTGCAGCTCCGGCGAGCTGAAGGCGGCGATTACGGATGGAATCGAGCGGCACAATGCCACACCCCGCATGAGGACCTGAAGAACGTAAGCCCCAATGACGTTTATGCCGGTAAAAAGGAGGAGGTGTTAAGGCTGCGGGCGGAAAAGAAGGCCCGGACCCTGGCCAGGAGAAAAGCGATAAATCTAAAAGTGGAAGGAAGTCAGGAAAAGTGCTAAATTAAGCGGAGGCAGCCGGGAAAGTGTCTAATGGTTTTAGGACGAAGTCTACAAAAAGGTCAAAAGACATACAGACATTGAAACGGGTATCCACCGAACGTATCACCTTCACCGTCCACTGCCTGCCTTTGTTCAACAGCCCGGCGTCAGTCGGGTCGGGGAACAGGGGCGGGGGGCTGTCTTTGGGACGATACATGGGCGCACCGGACTTGAAAACTGCACGGTTTTTTTGGAGGTGTCCGCAAATTCCGTGCAGTTATCGCTCAACTTAAAGCCTATATCTTCACTTTTACCGACGATAAATCAAAGAGCAAAAGACTTTTTCAGTGCCCCTTGGATTTAGT
Source organism: Elusimicrobiales bacterium (assembly GCA_028713125.1). Classification (GTDB taxonomy): domain Bacteria; phylum Elusimicrobiota; class Elusimicrobia; order Elusimicrobiales; family UBA9959; genus UBA9959. The sequence continues at coordinate 541,013 of JAQTOU010000003.1, forward strand.
CCCCTGCATCTCTACCACTACAAAACAATACCTGTGTCCACCGTTTTCCGTCTCCCCAGCGGGGCTTTTTACAACCTTGCAGTCGGAATATAAACTATTACACTGTTCTGAGAGAATATTTATAGCGTGTCCTGTCCAGTTTAATCTGAAACATTTTTTTGCCTAGTTCTGTTGACAGATTCTAGCATCTTCCGGTTCTGCTTCCCATTCTTCAAGTAACATCCACTTTCTCAACACGGCTCTTACCGCCCTGC
>JAQTOU010000012.1 GCA_028713125.1 Elusimicrobiales bacterium
CGTAAGTTGCCCTTTCCCCGGCGTATTGCTCGCCCTGCGCCCGCTCCGTTCCTGATAGATTTTAAGGAGGCGGGCGGGCTTGGGTTATACATAACATCGTTATGTTAACTTGCCGTCCGGGGCAAATTTGCACTTACTCGCGAGCGGAGTTCCTTTATAAAGTGGAGTTCCTTACGCGGCCCGGCGCAGCCGCCGCCCTGCCGTCCAGCCTGACGGCTGGCCGGCCAGGCTTGCGGCTGTTCGCCCCACCGCCGCGCCCTGCGGTCGCGGCGCCCGCCCGCCAAAGGCGGGCCGGTTCGTGGGGCCGCCGGGCCGCAACAGCCCTGCCCCGCCCCTGCGCGGCCGCGCGCCCCCCTTGCCGCCGTTGGCGGCAAGGCCCGCGCCAATAACCGCGGCCTTGCGGGGAAAAGAGAGAAGAAGCAGAGCCAGTAATGGGAGAATTTAACTGCGGGGAGAAAATGCGAAACCTTGCGCGACACCCGGGGAGGGTAGGGCGGGGGGTGGGTTTTCTTGGATATCCATATATACAGATATCCTTACCTCTCGTTGCTTACGCATAGTCGCTTTCTCCCACGGTTTTAATGAATATGCCGTCTCTTGCCTGTTATTGCCTGCTGCTACTTGACAGTGTTTATGCGGTCTGCTATACTACATATGAGCAGATGTTCATGTATCTTGTATATGGCAACAAAAAAGAAAACCCGCGAAACCTGTGAAGTGCTCTGCGAACATCCGGCGACTGTCCGCCTGGCCAAAAAGGAATTGATCCCGGCCAGGCAGGCACAACAGGCGGCCGAACTCTTCAAGGTTCTCGGTGACGCTACGCGTGTGAAAATGCTCCAGATACTGGCGAAAAAAGAACTTTGTGTCTGCGATATCGCCGCTGTAATTGAAATGAGCCAGTCTGCCGTTTCCCATCAGCTCAGGGTGCTGCGCGGGGCGCGGCTGGTCAAATACCGCAGGGATGGTAAAATGGCCTGGTATTCCATTAACGACAACCATGTGGCCGCGCTGTTGCGCCAGGGTGTTGTGCATGTCCGGCACAAATAAAGCTTCGGTAAAGGCAAAACGACGTGTTGTTTAAATTTCGGATTTATCTTAAAATATTGACTATGCACCGGGCTATCGCTTTTATCTTTTCGGTGTTCCTCCTCTTCACCGCTTTAGCGGAGACAACACATTGCCATGTGCGGGCTTGTACCGCGCCCTGTCCCGCTGTCTGCTTAACCAACTGCTGCGGTGCGCAGTGCACCAATCCTGATTCTAAGCGTTCTTTTGATCCCTCATATATCGAAAAGTCGGCAATCTCCTGTTTTGAGACTGTTTTTGTACACCGGCTTTCGGAAGACGAAATCTTCCACCCTCCTGCTGCTTAAATCCCCGTAGTTAAGTTTCATCTAAAATATACAGTCCCGACGCGCCCTGCCGTGTCCCATTGCTTAAGCTGCACAGCTTTTTGGAGGCCGTGTGAAAAAGTTCCTACTACCTTTGTTTATTGCCGCCCTGTTCCCGGGTCGCGCTTCGGCCGCGCCTGAGCCGGCTCAGGTTTTAACGTTGCCCGGCATTCTTTCAGAAGTGAAAACCGCAAACCCGTCGCTTGCGGCGGCCAGGCGGCAATTGGGCCTGCTGCAGGCCGAAGTGGTCATTAATTCGGCCTACCCTAATCCCAGTATCGAAATTGATAAATCCGCCTCATCCGTCTTCGACGGGTACGAAATAAAAGCAGTTCAGCCGGTGCCGCTTACGCGCCGGGCCGCAACGGCGGGTGCGGCCGCCAGCGCCTCTTACGAGGCCGCGCAAAAAGAATTGCAGGCGTTGGAAACCGCTATCCTCAGCTCGGCCCGCAAGGCCTGGTACGCCCTGCAAATAGCCGTGGAGCGCCGTAATTTCGAGGAGAAGAACCTCCGGTTCTCGATGGATATCCTCAATAAGATAGAGATGCGCCTGCAGACCGGCGAAGCCGGCAATTCCGATCTGGCCCGTGCCAAGGTGGAAGCCTCCCGCAGCGGGTATCATCTGCAGGAAGCGGAAACAACGCAGCGCGCCACGGCGGGCGAACTGAACACCCTTATGGGGCGCAGGCCGGACGCGCCAGTGGCCGTCTCTGAGAACGGCGGATTCAGCCTCGCCCCTGTAGCTGCTATGCTAGAGCCGCTTGAGAAATATACCGAACTGGCTCTCGCCCGACGCTTTGAACTGCGCGCCCTGGCCCTTAACGGCAAAGCCGCCAATCTGGGATTAACTTTAGAGAAAGACAAACGGCTGCCCGTGCCCGAATTCGGGCTCATACGCGGCACTGACGGCGGGAGCAGTTACTCCAGGCTGTTCCTGGGCTTGGAACTGCCGCTCTGGTATAACAACAATGGAGAAATTAAAAGGGCGCTGGCACACAAAGCCGCGCTGGATTACGAGGTGCAGCGCCTGGAACTGGAAATACGCGGGCAGGTCTACAGCGCCTGGCTGGAACTGGGGCTGGCGCAAAAACGCCTGGCAACCTCGCGGGAAACCGTTGTCCTGCTTAACGACCTCAAGCGTACAGCCGCGCAGGATTACCTGTCCGGCAAAATAGACCTTACGGCTTTTTACGAGACCAACCGGGTCTTTCTTGAAGAGAACGTGAGCTACCTGGATGCATTAAAAGAGTACTACGAAAAAACCGCCCAGCTCGAAGCAGCGGCGAACATCGGGGAGGAAAAATGAAAAATCTTATAAATCTTTTGACGGTTACGGCTTTGCTGGGATTGTCCGGCTGCGGAGAGAAGACTCCCGGCGCTGCGGCTGAAAAACCGCCCGCCGAAGCCACGGAAGCGACCGCCGCGCTCCCGGACCGCGTAGAGGTATCCGCCGAAGCGCAGAAAGAAAGCGGCATAAAGATCGAAGTGGTCAGGCGAGGTTCCGTGCCGGAAACTTTCCAGGCCATGGGCCGCGTCATGCAGGACGCGCAGAAGCCTCACCATATAATGGCCGGCGGTACTGGCAGGCTGGAAACTGTTTCCGCCGTGCTGGGGCAGACGGTTAATCCCGGCGAGGTGCTGGCCGTTATAAAACCGACTGCCGGCGCCTCGGTAAATGCGACCACCCCGCACAAGGGCATAGTGACGGCGGTACACGCCAGCGAAGGCGACCAGGTGAACGAAATGACCTTCCTTTTTACGCTTACCGAGGTTGACCCGCTCTGGGGCGTGCTGGATATCCCCGAGCGCAGCCTGTCATCTGTAAAGACCGGGCAGAAAGTGGATATAAAGACCGCCGCCTATCCGGGAGAGACCTTTAAAGGGACGGTCGCTTTTGTATCCCCTGAGATAGACAATGTCAGCCGCACGGTAAAAGCCAGGGTCGCCATAGAAAACCCCTCCGGGCAGCTCAAATTTGGCATGTTCCTGGACGCCACCGTGCGTACCGGCGCGTATTTCCAGGGCGTAGCCGTGCCCGCAGGCGCCGTGCAGAACGGGCCGGCCGGCCCGTTTGTATTCATAAAATCTGGCAAAACAGAGTTCACGCCAAGGCCCGTGGAGATCGGCCGGGAAAAAGACGGGTTGCTGGAAGTTAAAAACGGGGTAAGAGCAGGCGAGAGCGTGGTGATAATAAACGCTTACCTTCTTAAATCCGAGATGATGAAGAGCCAGATGGGCGAGGATTGAACCTTATGCTTGATAAAACAATTTCGTTCTCGATACGCCACAAGTGGCTGGTCATCTCCGTAGCCGCGCTGGTCGCGGCCGGCGGCGTCTTCGCCGTGCGCTCGCTGCCCATGGACGCCTTCCCCGACGTTACCAGTGTGCAGGTGGAGGTGGTGACCACCGCCCCGGGCAAATCGCCGCTGGAAATAGAGAAGCTGGTGACCTACCAGGTGGAGAACTCCCTGCGCGGCATACCGGGCCTCACCCAACTGCGCTCTACCTCCAGGTACGGCCTTTCGGTGGTAACGGCGGTGTTCAAGGACGGCACCGACCTGTACTTCGCGCGGCAGCAGGTTTCGCAGCGCCTGGGCGAGGTCAGCGGCAACTTGGGCGAAGGGGCGGAAGTTTCCATGGGGCCGGTGGCTACCGCCATGGGCGAGATCTACCAGTACACCATCGAGACCGGCCGCGCCACGGAAACCCCAGAACAATTAGGTGAACTGCGCACGCTGCAGGACTGGGTAGTGACGCCGGTCTTAAAAAGCGTGGAAGGCGTAAGCGAAGTCAATGCCTTCGGCGGCTATATCAAGGAGTACCATGTAGTCGCCCTGCCCGACAGGCTGACCCAGTACGGCGTGGGCCTGCAGGAACTCTACGACGCCATCGGCAAGAATAATTCCAACGTCGGCGGCGGCATACTGGAGACCGGCGGCGAGCAGTTCTTTATCCGCGGCCTCGGGCTTATCAAAAACACCACCGAGCTGGGTGAAATAGTGGTAGCCACCCGGGGCGGCGTGCCGGTGCTGGTGCGCGACCTCGCCCGCGTGGAGATAGGCAACAGCGTGCGCCAGGGCGCTTCTTTCATGGACGGAAAGAAGGAAGTGGTGGGCGGCGTGGTGATGATGCTCAAGGGCGCGAATAGCCAGAAAGTGGTGAAGAGCGTCCAGGAAAAAGTTGCCGAGATAAACAGCTCCGGCTTGCTGCCCGCCGGTATGCGGCTCAGCGCCTTTTATACCCGCGACACCGTGATCAACGCGAGCATCAGCACCATCGCCCGGGCCCTCACCGAAGGTTCCGTGATAGTGCTGGTCATGCTGTATGTTTTCCTGCTGAGCTTCCGCGGCTCTTTCATTACCATATTGTCGCTGCCTCTGGCGTCCATCATTACTTTTATCCTGATGCGCCAGTTCGGGCTCACCGGCAACCTGATGTCCATGGGCGGGCTGGCGGTTTCCATCGGCATGCTGACGGACTCAACCATCATCCAGGTGGAGAACGCCATCCATCACCTGGTCCCCAGCACCGCCCCGGAAGAGCGGTCCTCCGTGGTCAGGAAGTCGATACTGGAAGTTATAAAGCCCAGCATCTTCGGGGTTTTGATCATCGCGCTTACCTTTATCCCGATACTTGCGTTGGAAGGTATAGAGGGGAAAATGTTCGGCCCGCTGGCCGTCACGGTGATCCTGGCGCTGTTCTCGTCGATGCTGTTGTCCCTGACCGTTATTCCGGCGCTTTGCGCCGTAGTGCTGGTCCCGGGACAGGACAAGGAAAGCCCCGTGCTGCGCCTGGCTAAGCGCGTCTACCTGCCCACGCTGGGCTGGAGCATGGCCCATAAAACCCCGGTGATAGCCGGCAGCGCGCTGTTGCTGGCCTGCAGTCTGGCCGTGGTGCCCTTCCTCGGTACGGAATTCGTGCCGGTAATGGACGAGGGTTCTTTTGACATGGACGCAGGCATTCTGCCGGGCGCGTCACTGGAAACCTCGGCCGGCCTGGCAAAGAGGATAGAGGAAAAACTAAAAGCCTTCCCGGAACTTGTAACAGTGGTGTCAAAAACCGGCTGGACCGGCCGGTCCGTGGAGGCGCGCGGCGTCGAGAAGACCGGCTACCTGGGCGTCCTGAAACCGAAATCGGAGTGGACTACGGCGCGCACAAAAGACGAATTATTCGAGCGCATGCGCGAAGCTCTTTCCGTGTTCCCGGGCATCGTAGTGGGTTTCAGCCAGCCCATCCAGTGCCGCATAGACGAGCTGGTGGCCGGCACCAAATCGCAGCTGGCGATAAGGCTTTACGGAGACGATCTGGCCGTACTTACCCAAAAAGCCGGCGAGATAGCGGCGGTATTAGGGACAATCAAGGGCGCCAAGGACGTGGCGGTGGAAAAGCAGGGCGGGCAGTCCTATGTGCAGGTGGAAATAAACAGGGGGCTGGTGTCGCGCTACGGCCTTAACGTGTCGGACATCAACGAAGTGATAGAAACGGCGCTGGGGGGGAAATCTGCCGGTTTGGTGTATGAAGGAGACAAAGCCTTTGATATTACCATCCGTCTGCCCCAAACCGAACGCGATTCCATAAAGGCGCTCGGCGGCCTGGTTATTCTCTCGCCTTCGGGCGCAAGGCTGCCGCTTTCGGCGCTGGCCGACATTAAGCGGGTGGAAGGGCCGGTACAGATAGGCCGCGAATCCGGCAGACGGCGCATACTGGTGGAAGCCAATATCGGCGGGCGCGATATGGGCGGCTTCGTGGCCGAGGCCCAGAAGAAAATAAAAGAGCGGGTGGCCCTGCCGGAGGGTTTCTACCTCACCTGGGGCGGCCAGTTCGAGAACCAGCAGCGCGCCATGAAGAAGCTCTCGCTGATAGTCCCGGTGGTCATCCTGCTTATCTTCCTGCTGCTCGCCATAACCTTCAACTCGCTGCGGCAGGCGCTCCTGGTGCTGCTCAACCTGCCGCTGGCGCTGGTGGGCGGCATACTGGGGCTGTATATCTCCGGGCAATATCTGTCCGTCCCGGCCGCCGTCGGGTTCATCGCCCTGTTCGGCGTGGCGGTGCTGAACGGCGTGGTGCTGGTCACTTACATAAACCAGCTCCGCCAGCACGGCACCCACATGAACGAGGCGATCCCGCTCGGCTGCGAGCGCCGTCTGCGGCCTGTGCTGATGACCGCGGTGATAACCATAGCCAGCCTGGTGCCTATGCTTTTTGCCACGGGCCCCGGCTCCGAAGTACAGCGGCCGCTGGCGGTGGTGGTGATAGGCGGGCTGCTGACGTCCACCGTGCTGACGCTGCTGGTGCTGCCTGCGCTGTACGCGTTCTTCTCTAAAAGGGAGAAACCGATCTGAGCGGGCAGGCCGTGGAAAAAGGCGGAAGACATATATGGGATATGGCGATGATAAATAAAACAAAAGCGCGGCTGGCCGCGCTGGCGGGCCTGGCAATCTTCGCGGCCACCGTGGCCGTGCTGCTGGCCCGGCAGCTCAGCCTGGGGCCGGAGCGCCCCGCGCCTGCCTTCCGGACTTTCGGCCCGGCCAGCGCTCCGGTCCGGATCGAAGAATACAGCGACTTCGCCTGTGGAGCGTGCCGCGCCGCCGCCGGGAAGATGGACGAACTGCTTAAGATCTACAGCGGAGGGATACGCCTGCAGATCAAGCATTATCCCCTGGTGAATATACATCCATGGTCGCAGGACGCCGCGGCGTACGCCGACTGCGCCGGGGAGCAGGGGAAATTCAAGGAATACTCGACCCTGCTTTTTGAAGGCCAGGAAAAGTGGGGCAGGGCCAAAGAAAGACCGGCGGAGTTTGAAACCTTTGCGCGTGATTTAAAACTGGACTGGACGAAAATGGAAACCTGCGCCGCGGCGCCCCAAACCCGGCAGCGCATTAAATTAGAGATGGCCGAGGGCGATATGAAAAATGTGAACTCTACCCCCACGTTCTTTGTAAACGGCAAGAGAGCGGTGGGACCGGCGCAGCTGTTGGAGCAGGCCAGGAAGTTCGACAATATTCTAAAAGCCGCGCACCGCGAACCATCCGGGGAATGCCCTGAAAGATAGTGAAAGCTGCTGCTGGATTATTTATGGACCACAAAACCAAGATACGGGATATTCTCGGGCTGTTGGCCAGACTAGCCGTGGGCGGGATGTTCGTCTACGCGGGCGTAATAAAACTACTTACCCCGGCGGAGGAATTCGCCTACGCCATAGAAACCTACAAAGTGACCGGGGCGCAGCTCTCCCTCTGGGCCGCCTATGCGCTGCCCTGGTTGGAACTTTACTCCGGCCTGCTGCTCCTGTGCGGTATTTTTACGCGGTTCAACGCCCTGTTCTGCGGCGGCCTGCTGATATTCTTCGAAGCCCTGCTGGCCCAGGCCCGGCTGCGCGGCCTGCCCGTAACGTCCTGCGGCTGCTTCGGCTCCGGCTCGTCTAATTCACTGGAGTACGAATTCTTCCAGAACCTTGTTTTCCTGGCGCTGGCCTTCGCCGCATACCGGTACGGCCGCCGGTTCTCGGCGGACGCGGCGCTGGAGGCGCATGCCTAGCGGCCCGCTTGCCCTTATTCTGGCCCTGGCGGCTTCCGTTGCCGCCGCCCAGCAGACTCCTGCTCCCGGATACGCCGTGGCGCCGGCTACGGCGGCTATTGAGGCCGCTGCCGTGATCGAGATCGAAAGGCTGGAGGACGGGAACGGCTCAGGAGCTGTTCTTTCCTCCGGCGCGGCCACCGCGCCGGAGCCTGCCGGCCTGGGAGGCGACGGCGAGCTTGCTCTCGTCCGCCAGGCTACCGGCGAAAAGGTCAGCGCCCGCTACCGCGACGGGAAAGGTGGCTATGACAAGGCGGGACTGGCTAAGATAAACCGGATCATGCGATGTTCCCTGACCGGGCGCGAGACGGAGATCCCCGTAAAACTCGTGGAACTGCTGGATGCGGTGGAAGACCATTTCGGCAAAAAAGGCCTTATACTTCTGAGCGGCTACCGCACAAAAAAACTTAACCGGGCCGTATCCGGCGCCGCCAGGCGCAGCCTCCACATCGCCAGTTGGGCGGCCGATATAAAAGTGCCGGGCCGCTCCTCCGCGGAAGTCAGGGATTATCTGCTCAAGCTGGGAGTGGGCGGCGTGGGCTATTATCCCCGGAAAGGTTTTGTTCATCTGGACGTGGGAGAGGTCCGTTCCTGGACGGTTAAGCGCGGGAGCGGCGGGAAAGCCCCGGCCCGCCCCGGGCGGAAAATCAGCGGGAGGAAAAAATAATGAAACTACACCCGAGAGTGGCGGTGATCGCCGCGGCGGCCCTGTTTTGCCTGGGCGCGGCGCGGACAGAGGCGGCCGGCGCCGCGCCCGGCCGGCCGGCGGGCCGGTTGGAGCTGTTCTTCGAGGCTTTGGACGGGCAGGGCTGGCAGCTGTTCTTCCTGGCCGACACGGTCAAACGGCGACTTCCGGCGGCCGACCTTAAGGTCTACCCGCTTGTGGCAAAGAACGCGGACGGAAGTTTTTCTGCCAGGCGGGGCGAGGCGGAGCTGGCCGAATCCATCAGGCTGGCCATGCTTTCCCAATATTATCCCGGCAAAATCCTTTCCTATCTTTCCGCCCGTTCGATGAGCCCCGCCGCCGACGGCTGGCGGGACGCCGCCGTTTTCGCCGGGATAAACCCGGACGAGCTTGAGCGCAGGGCCGCCGCTGACGGGCAGGCCGCGCTGGCGGCCGCCGGCGCGGTAGCCGCCCGCGCCGGAGCGACCGCCACGCTGCTGCTGCTGGACGGCAAACCCTATGAAGGCTCCCAGCGGCTGCTGCCGCTTTACGAGGCCGTCAACGCCGCTTTGCCGCCCGAACGCCGCGCGCCGCCGCCGGCCGGCTATAAGCCGCGCCCGAAGGTGCCGCCCCCGGGTTTCTGGGTGGTGCTCAGTTCGGGAGCAAAAAAGAACGAGGCGCTTGTCGGGGCGTTCGACAGATATTTCGAGGGCATAAAGCCTTCCGTCCTGGACTACGATTCAGCGGAACGGGCCGGGAAGTTCCCGCGGCTTGACTACGCGCCGGCCTATATTATCGCCGCCACCCCCGACGCCAGGGCCCGCCTTGAGAAAGAGCTGCAGGCCGGAATTTTTAAGGAAGCGGACGGCTACCTGGTTTACGAAGACCGCCAGGGCCGGGGGTTTTACGCTTCAAGAGCGGTAAAGGAAAATACGCTGGAGCTGTTCGTCATGAGCGAGTGCCCGTTCGGGGTGTCCGCCGAAAACGCGGTCCTGGCCGCTGAAAAAGACGGCCTGCTGCCGCCCGGGCTTAAGCTGGAAATACACTTCATCGGCGACGCGAAGAAGTCTACGTCCAGTGTAGCAGGCAGCGGGTGGGAATTCTCAAGCCTGCACGGCGAGCCGGAATGGCGCGAAAACGCCCGCCAGCTTTTTATTTCCGGACGCTTCCCGGATAAATTCAAAGCCTACCTGCTGGAGCGCAACAAGGATATAAAGTCCCCTGACTGGGAAAAAGCGGCCAAAGCCGTCGGCATAGACGCCGCCGCCGTCACCGCGGGTTCCGGCGAAGCCGCGGACATGCTGGCCGAAGATTTCGCCAAAACCTCGGCGCTGGGCATCACGTCCTCCCCGACCTTCGTGCTGGGCGGACGGGAAGTTATGATGGGGCTGGGAGAGCTGGCAAAGACCCCCGGTTACGAAAAGCTCCCCGCGCCCGGCCAGACCGGGGCGGGCTGTAATAAATGAACCGCGGGTTGAAACAAGATTAAGGCGCAGCACCCGCGCCTGTCGGCGCTAACACACGTATAGCGCGCGGGTGCTGCCCTATAAAATATACTAAAGGAAACAATGATGAAACTTATCAACAGTCTCTCCTCAGTAGGATTCTTTTTCACGCTTTCGGCGCTGATGCTGGCGGCATTCTTAATTGGCGGCGTCATACCCCAGGGCGAGTCCCCGCAGGCCTACCAGGAAATGTTCGGGCGCATAGGCGGGGCCTGGCTGATGAACCTGCGGTTAAATAATGTTTTCTCCAGTTACTGGTTCCTCGCCCTGATGGCCGGCGGCGCCCTTAACATTATCGCCTGCACCGTGAAGCAGTGGAAAGTTCTCAGGCTGCGGCCCGGGGTTTTCCTCAGCCACCTTGGCGTTATGCTGATGTTCATCGGCGGCGCCGTGCACGGGCTTTTCGCGGTGCGGGGAACGCTGGCCCTTGAAACGGGACAGACCAAAAGCGAATTCGCCGGCGACGACGGGACTCAGAGACCCCTGCCTTTCGAGGTCAGCCTTAAGGATTTTCAGGTCCGCTACTGGGACCAGGAAAAGCATTTTATCCACGCATACAAAAAATGCGGCGAGCCGGGGCATGACGGGGACGACCTGCTTGAGTCCGTGGAAGTGGAGCCCGGCAAGGACGCGCCTTTCAAAGCCGCGGGCGCCGGCCTGTCCGTCCTGAAATTCTACCCGAACTTTCACCTCGGGGAGTCCGGCCCGGCTACCCTGGACGAATCACGCCAGAACCCGGCCCTGGCGGTGAAGCTTCCGGGCAGCAAGGCGGTGAAGCCCGGGTACCTGTTCGCCAATTACCCCGAGGCCCACGAACTGCGGGACACGGCCGGGATACGCTATGTTTACGAATATAATCCCGGCACGATAAAGCAGTTTGAAAGCCGCCTCTCTTTCCTGGAGGGAGGAGTTGAAAAATTCGAGAAACTTATTAACGTAAACACCCCGGCAAAATACATGGGCTACCGGCTGTACCAGTCGGGCTACGATCCGAAGAACCCTAAATTCTCAAGCATACAGGTCTCCAAAGATCCCAGCGTGCTGTTTATCTACGCCGGCTTCGCCGCGCTGATGATAGGCCTTACCTGGGCGTTCTGGAAAGAGCTGAAGCAGTAAGCGGTGGCCGGCATCCGGTATTCAACCAAGGAGATAAACCAATGGAACTCGCGCAAAAAGCTTCTTTCGTTTTCTACGCCGCCGCCCTCGCGGCCGCCCTGACGGGCTTCCTTCTTAACAAAGACTGGAAGTTTAAATATTCGATCCTGGCGCTGCTCGGAGGACTGCTTTGCACCACTTATCATATAGGCGCGCGCTGGTATTGGGCGGGCCGCGCGCCCCTCTCGAACATGTACGAATCGCTTACTTTCATGGTGTGGGCTTTTGTGGGAGTCTACCTGCTGTTCAGGAAGGTCTCGGGCCGGGCGCTTGACTGGCTGGCCCCCTGGACGGCCCTGGTGGCCGTGCTGACCCTGGGAGGGGCTTCTTTCTTCGATTCGGACATCGAGCCGCTCATGCCGGCACTCCAGTCCAACTGGCTGCTTATCCACGTGAGCACCGTTATGACCGGCTATGGCGCCCTGTTGCTCTCTTTTGTCGGGGCGGCCATTTTTTCCTTTATGGGACCGCAGCAGGAAGAAAAAAAGCAAAGCCTTGAGTCCCTGGTTTACCGGGCCTGCCTGGTGGGCTTCTGGCTGCTCAGCCTTGGTATAATTACAGGGGCAGTCTGGGCGAATTCGGCCTGGGGCTCCTACTGGTCGTGGGACCCCAAGGAAACCTGGTCCCTTATAACCTGGCTCTATTACGCGCTGGCGATACATCTGAGAAGGACCAGGGGCTGGAGGGATAAAAAATTCGCCGGTCTGATGCTGTGGGGTTTCGTGCTGGTGATGTTCACTTATTTCGGCGTCAACTATTTACTGTCAGGCCTGCACAGTTATGGGAAACAATAATACGCATGAAACGATCCTCATTTACTATTACCAATATGGACTGCCAGGCAGAGGAGGCGCTGATACGCAAACGCCTGGGAAAGGTAGTCGGGGTAGGGGAACTATCCTTCGACCTGATAAACCGGCGCCTTACGGTCAGCCATGAACTGCCCGACGACAAGGAAATACTGGCCGCCCTGCGCGAGATAGATATGGAAGTCGTTGAGGATGCGCCTAAGCCCTGCTCCTGCTGCAGTTCCTGCGCGCCTGCGGGTAAAGCCGCGCCCGCGCCGGTCGCCGGCGTTAAGGGTAAGAAAAGTTCCGTGTTCATGATCGACGACATGGACTGCCAGGCCGAGGAGGCGCTGATACGCAAACGCCTCGGGAAGCTGCCCGAAGTGCGTGAACTTTCTTTCGACCTCATCGGCCGCCGCCTTACGGTGGGCCACGACTTGCCCGACGACGGACCGCTCCTGGCGGCGCTGGCCGAAGTGGGAATGGAGGCGGAAGCGGTGCCTGCGGAAAATCTCTCCCGCGCCGAAACCAAAGCCCCCGCGATCCCCGGAAGGGCCAAGGCGCTGCTGGCCCTATCTGGCCTGGCCGCAATAACTGCGGAGATATTCGTCTGGACCGGCTCCCGGGAAACTTCCCCGGTGGTCATCGCCCTGGCGCTGCTCTCAATAGCCGCCGGCGGCCACGGCACGCTGCGCAAGGGCTGGCTCGCACTCAAAACCTTCACGCTCAATATCAACTTCCTGATGAGCCTGGCGGTCATAGGCGCGGTTTCCATAGGCGAATGGCCGGAAGCCGCGATGGTCGTCTTTTTGTTCGCGCTGGCGGAAATGATAGAAACCCTTTCCATGGACCATGCCCGCAACGCCATACACGGCCTTATGGCCATGACCCCCGAGACCGCCTGGGTGCAGCTGGCTGGCGGCGAGTGGCACGAGGTGGCGGCGGAGGCGGTAAGCATCGGCGTGACGGCAAGGGTTCGGCCGGGCGAACGCATCCCGCTCGACGGAGTAGTGACCGCGGGCTCAAGCTCGGTGAACCAGGCCCCCATTACGGGCGAAAGCGTGCCGGTGCTTAAGTCCTCCGGCGACCCGGTCTTCGCCGGCACCGTGAACGAGCGCGGCATGCTGGAATTCCGCGTTACCGCCAATAAAGGCAATACCACGCTGGCCCGGATAGTTAAATCAGTGCAGGAAGCGCAGGGCCAGCGTGCCCCGACGCAGCGTTTTATAGACCGCTTCGCGCAATACTACACACCGGCAGTAGTAGTCCTGGCGGCTTTAACTGTTGCCATTCCTACTTTGTTTTTCTCAGCCCCGTTCGAGCCTTGGTTCTACAAGGCGCTGGTCATGCTGGTGATCTCCTGCCCCTGCGCGCTGGTGATCTCCACCCCGGTCACGGTGGTCAGCGGGCTGGCCGCGGCGGCGCGGCACGGCATACTTGTGAAGGGCGGCCTGCACCTGGAGAACGGCCGGCTTATAAAAGCCGTGGCGCTGGATAAGACCGGCACCCTTACCCATGGCAAACCGGTGGTAACGGACGTAATTCCGCTGGGCGGGCGGGCTGCGGAAGAAATGCTGGCTTTAGCCGCCGGTGTGGACGCCCATTCCGAACACCCGGTGGCGGCCGCCATAGTTTCCGCCTGGCAGAACCCCGCCGGGGGCGCGACCAGGGAAGTGCCCGCTGCCGAGTCCTTTGAGTCGCTGACCGGACGCGGCGCAAAAGCCGCCGTAGCAGGCCGCCTCTACTATGTCGGCAATCATCGCCTGATCGAAGAACTAGGCATCTGCTCGCCCGCCCTGGAGGAGATCCTGACCCGTCTTGAAGGCGAAGGGAAGACCGCGGTGGCGCTCACTAATGAAACCGAACCGCTGTGCGTGATCGGGGTGGCCGACACCGTCCGCGCCACAAGCCGCGAGGCTATCAGCCGCCTGCACGCGCTGGGCGTGGCTTCGGCCCTGCTGACCGGAGACAACCAGGCCACGGCGGACGCCATAGCCGCCCAGGTGGGCATTGACGACGCGCGCGGCAACCTGCTGCCGGAAGATAAACTTACGGCCATGGACGGGCTGCTCGCCAGCTACGGCAAGGTAGGCATGGCCGGCGACGGCATCAACGACGCGCCGGCGCTGGCCAAAGCCTCCATTGGTTTCGCCATGGGCGCCGCCGGCACGGACACCGCCATAGAAACCGCCGACGTAGCGCTGATGGACGACGACCTGCGCAAACTGCCGCACTTCATTCAGTTGAGCCGGGACACTTTTTCAATATTGCGCCAGAATATCGCGCTGGCTATAAGTATCAAAGTTGTCTTCTTCGGGCTGGCTTTAACGGGCAAAGCCACGCTGTTCATGGCGGTTTTCGCCGACATGGGCGCGAGCCTCCTGGTAATATTCAACGGCCTGCGGCTGCTGGGCAAGAGATATTGATTGTATAATGACCGCAGAGCGGGGATAGTGATGACCCGCGAAGATTACAGGGGGGAATATGATAAATTACGGGTTCACAAAAGAGTTGAATGTTTCCTTTGACCAGGCGGTAGAAACGGTAACCGCCGCGCTGAAAAAAGAAGGGTTCGGCATACTGACAAAAATAGACGTGCGGGGAAAATTCAAAGAGAAACTCGGCATCGAGTTCCGCAACTACGTCATACTCGGCGCCTGCAGCCCGGCGAACGCCCATAAAGCCATACTGGCGGAAGAGAACATCGGACTGATGCTGCCCTGCAATGTTATCGTCTATGAAAAAGACGGAAAGTCGGTGGTCGGCATAATCAAGCCCACTGTCGCCATGGGCATGATAGATAACGCCGGACTTAAGCCGTTGGCACTGGAAGTTGAGGCCAGACTTAAGACCGTCTTTGATTCTCTGGGTTAATGCCCATTAGGCCTATGTTCCAAGTAGGCCCTTTATCTCTTGATGGAAATCAAAAGCTTTAGTAAACTTAACTTGTTAGCGCCGACCTTATGCGGCTCCTTTGCCGCGCCCTCAGCAAGGTACTGTAGCGTCATCAATAAATCAAAACAAGGCGGATTCTGAATGAAAAAAATTAACGGGTTCCTGGCGTTGTCATTCTTAAGCATCTTCTCCACCGGGGCTTTCGCCCTGGACCTTAACAACCCTCTTCCCAACTGGGTGGACCAGTCGCGCGAAAAAGCCGACGGCAAGCCGCCGGTGATGGCGCCTACGATGCGCGGAACTACGCCGTCGGATTTCCGCATGCCCGCCGAGTACGAGTCCGTCGGCGCCGTGGTAATGGGCTGGGCGGCTTATACGCCCATGCTTACCGGCATAGCCAAAGCCGTGACCGGCCCGGGTAAAGCCCAGTTGTGGGTGGTTGCCGGCCCCGCCAGCATCCCCGGCGTGCCCGCCGCCAGCTATACCAGGATCAACGCCCCGCTCGACACCGTCTGGGCGCGCGATTACGGCCCTGTAGGGCTCTCCGCCGGCACCGGCCGCCCGGGGATAGTGGATGCCATCTACCGCCACTACCAGTACCGCCGCGACGACGACGCGGTGCCCGGCGTTATCGGCAAGACCAAGAACATCGGCGTTTACGCCATGCCGATAATCATGGACGGCGGCAACCTGCTGATGGACAGCAAGGGCAACCTGTTCATGACCAAGCGGACCTATCTCTGGAACTCGAATATGAGCGAGGAGCAGGTGAACAATCACCTTAAGAATTATCTTAAGGCCAAGAATATCATAACCTTCGATTATGCCGGCTACCCCGGCGAGCCGGGCGACGGCACCGGCCACCTGGACATGTTCGTGAAGCTGCTCAACGACCACACCGTGCTGATCTCCGTGGCCGATACCGAGCCTTTCAAGAGCAACTCCGAAAAGGCCATAGCCTACTTCAAGGGCCGCAAAGCCCCGGACGGCGAAACGTACAAGATCATCACCATTAAGGCCTGGTACGACGGCGCTTGGTACACCTACACCAACTCGCTGGTGGTCAATAATACCGCCATCATCTCGTCCTTCGCCGGCCACCAGGCCGAGGACGCCGCGGCCAAAGCCGCTTACGAGTCCGCCGGCTTCAACGTGGTGCAGGTGCCTTCCGACGACAGCATAGTTGCGGGCGGCGCGATACACTGCGTAACCCAGACCATCCCGGTGCTGCCCGGCAAAAGCCTGAACGTCACGGACCTCCCGGAGTTCACCGGCGTAACCCTGACCGTGCCGTTGGCCCCGCTGCGCGACAGCGGCAACTCGACCGCGCTGGATCAGCTGATAAAAGGCCTGTAAAGACTTAAAGACCTGTGGGCGCAGGAAAACTTGTGAAGTAACGCGGTAAATTTTGGGTATTCTATTAACGGAGGAAGAAAATGAAAAAAGTAATAGCGATAGCGGCGCTGGCTTTGGCGCCTTTGACTGCGGTAGCGGCGGACAACGTGGAATTGAACGGGGTCAGGGCGGCCGACATTGTGGCGGCGATGCAGTCCGTGGACCTGCCGGTTCCGTTCCAGCCGACGCCCAAGATAGTCGGCGGTGTCGAAGCGGTGAAAGGCGAATTCCCTTTCATGGTCTCCCTGCAGGGCAGTTACGGCGGACATTTCTGCGGCGGCTCCCTGATAAAGAAGGACTGGGTGCTGACCGCCGCGCACTGCGTGCCGGGCGGCATCAAGACCGTGGTGGCCGGGCTCTACGACCAGAGCCAGATGCAAGGCGTTGAGAAGCTTGCGGTGGATAAAGTAATTTCCCACCCCGATTACAACAAGCAGCCGCAGGATTACGACTTCGCGCTGGTCCACCTCAAGGCCGCGTCCAAGTTCGCTCCCGTGGCCCTGAATAAGACCGAGATAACCGGCAAAGCCGACTTCGTTACCGCCGGCTGGGGCTATACCGAGGAGAACGGGGAAATCCCCAACATCCTCAGAAAGGTGACCGTGCCTTTCGTTTCTGCTGAAGCTTGTTCCGCGGCTTATCCGGGCAGCATCACCGACAGGATGATCTGCGCCGGGTTTGAAGAGGGCGGTAAGGACTCCTGCCAGGGCGACAGCGGCGGCCCGCTCTTGATAGGCTCGGGCGCCAAGACGGCCCTTGCCGGCGTCGTAAGCTGGGGCGAAGGCTGCGCCAGGCCCAAGAAGTTCGGCGTCTACTCCAAGGTCAACTCCGTCATAGACTGGATAGAAAAGACTATAAAATAAGTGCGGTTTAGCTTAAGGGGCTCCCGCGGGAAACCGCGGGAGCCTTTTCATATAATTTGCAGGACAGGCAGACAAATATAATAAGATGACTGGTGATGGGGTTAAGGGAGGACTTATGGTAGATTACACGATTGAAACAAAGTTGAGCGTTCCGGCCGCTGTTGAGAAACTGCAAGGCGCGCTAAAAGAGAATGGTTTCGGGGTCCTGCATCTATACGACCTTAAAGAGATCTTCAAATCGAAAGGCATAGAATTCGGAGAGTACCGGATACTTTCGGTCTGTAATCCCAAATTCGCGAAGTCGGCGTTGGATATTAACATTAAAGTCGGCTCCCTTCTGCCCTGCAAGATATCGGTGTACGACGACAAAGGAATAACCAAGGTCAGCCTGCTGCGTCCGGCGGCAGCTATAAGGCTCCTCGGCGACGAAAAATTAAATTCACTCGGCAAGACCGTTGAGGATATTTTAATCAGGGTGGTAGATGTTCTTAAATAGTGTAGTTGTCGTGTTTAGGTGATTGGTTCCCAGTGTTGCAGAAGTTCAAAGACTCCTTTCCCCCCCTCGTCGTGGAAATTCGGCCGCGCCGCTCCCGGTGTCGCAAAACCATCACGAAGACGACACCGGGGGAGGGTAGAGCGGGGGCAGTTCCCTGTAATGTACACCTACTAAACGGCGCCAAGCGCGGCCCCCCTGGTCTTTCTAGATATCTGTATATACAGATATCTGCCCCCATGCGCTGCCATGCCTTCACCGAAGTCGATGGCCGCCAGGTCCGCGCCCGGCGGCTTTAATCATTATCGTGTTGCATCTTACTTCGCCAGTAACCCGCCAAAGACTTTGTCGTCAGATGTTTTAGACCGGTTTGAAGCCCTTTTTAAAGGGGTTAATTCGCTGTATTGATAAGTAACAAAAGGTGGTAGGACTGGGTCGGCCGCCCAGTAGGGATTTGCCACATCTAATCGCCCCATATGTGGTATATCCATATATTCAGATATCCGTATTCCTTAACTTCCTCCTGTTTTATGGTACAATACCCTTAATAATTAAGGGTATTGTATATGACTAACAGCCGCCACAGCCATAAAGACACATTTGAGCACCTATATAAAATCGCTGAGGTGCAGGGCGGCTATTTCACGACCAAGCAGGCGGAGGCGGCTGGGTTCAGCCAGAAGAATCATGGCTACCATGTCCGGACGGGCAACTGGATCAGGGAGCGCCGCGGTATTTATCGTCTGGCCAAGTTTCCGCCGGCGGAACGGCCGGACCTCATATTTTGGTGGCTATGGTCGCGTAACCGCGACGATGTGCCGCAGGGTGTTTATTCGCATGAAACGGCACTAAGCCTTTATGATCTTTCGGATATCAATCCGGCCAGGCTGCACATGACCGTGCCTCGCTCTTTTCAACGCAGGAGGACGCTGTCCAAAACCCCGATCCTTCACCGTGCCAACATACACAAAGACGATATTGGGAGAAGATTCGGCGTTAAAGTAACCCGGCCGCTCAAAACTATCGCCGATCTTCTATCCACCCGCACAGTCCAGCTGGACCACATGCAGCAAGCGGTGAAGCAAGCGTTCCGGCTCGGGCTTATTACCCGCACGGAGCTGGCGCGTAACCGGCGGGTTCCGCCCGCTATTAAAAAAGAGATCGAGCAGCTCAGGGGAGACCAATAATGGATACGCAGAAGAAGTACACCACTCCAATGGCGTTCCGCCGCGCCTTAGAAGACCGCCTTAAACAAAAAGCAAGAAACGAAGGATTAGATCTCCAGCGTCTTATGCGGGAGGTATCTTTTGATCGCCTGCTGGCCCGGCTATTCGCCCGCAAAGACGCGGCCTGGATACTTAAAGGCGGCTATGCCCTGGAATTGCGGATGAAAGAAGCCCGCGCAACAAAGGATATCGACCTGGCGCTTTGCCATTCCCTGGGCACAGGGAAAGATCTCCCCCTCAAAACTATTATCCTTGAAGCGCTTGCGGTGTCCGCGGCGCGGGACCTGGGCGATTTTTTTTCATTCAATATCGGCGAAGCTATGCTGGACCTGGATGCAGCGCCCTATGGCGGCGCCCGCTTCCCTGTCGAGGCCCGCCTCGATGGCCGGACATTTGTGCGCTTTCACCTCGATGTCGGCGCCGGCGACGTTGTACTTGCACCGTTCGACACAACGCAGGCACATGACTGGCTCGCTTTCGCTGGCATACCCGGTGCGGCGTTTCCCACTATTTCGCGTGAGCAGCACTTCGCGGAAAAGCTTCACTCCTACACCCTGCCGCGCGAGACGCCCAATTCCCGCGCCAGGGATCTTATCGATATGCTTTTACTCATCGGCTCCGTCAAAATGGATCACGCCAAGGTCCGGTTGGCACTGGTCGCCACCTTTGAACGCCGGAAGACTCACCCTTTGCCGGCAGCTCTCGCCCGGCCGCCCGCCGCATGGGCGGCACCCTTCAGGGCGTTGGCCATCACGTGCAGCCTGCCCGGAGATCTATCGGCGGCATATGAAGTATTAAACACCTTCTATTCCAAGCTGCCGGCGTAGATATTCGTATATCCGCATATACAGATATCCCCCCACCCTGCGGCCGCGGTCCGTGCCGCGGCCGCATAGTTACACAATAGCGCTACCTTGTCCTGGACAAGAGCAGCACGTCCACAAAGACACGGACAAATTCCGCCGCTTTCTCCGGGGCACGGAAATATACAACGACTGAAGCAATGGTGACAACAAGCACACACCACTCTGGACCACTTAATTTTACGCTTAACATCATAACGACTCCCTCCTGCTGAAAATTGGGGCGACCTGGCCGGCTGCTCCTGATATAAAGCACAAAGTATAGTCTTGCCGGGCAGATTGCTCCCAATATTTATAGAGTTTTACTACCGAATTGCGGTTTTTCATAGGGACACTCCTCTCTGTTTTTCAGGGACACCGGCTGGACTCCACTGGAAATCCCCCCCTATATATACCGCTCGATAACAGCCGAAAATGCACGCCGTGGCCGTTATAGTCCTAAGAGTTCTCCCCACCCCCCCCATTCGCCTTCCCTCTATAAAAGCGCACTTTCAGACTTCCTTAAATACCTTTCCCCTCTGGCGCCGTGTTTAAATAAGCGCAGATAGTGCGCCTTTTTTGTATAATACGCATTATGTACCAATACAAAAGAGAGCCTTTAACGAACGAAAACGCCGACAAGCTCGCCAACGCCTGCCGTTCCGGAATCGAGAAAGTCGTTATCTCAACACTGCTCGATACCGGGCTGCGCGTTTCCGAGTTGGCCGGCCTGACCAAAGAAAACATGCTCTGGCAGGATCGCCGGCTACTGGTCTACGGCAAAGGCGGGCCGTTCGGCAAGAAAACAAAGCGCCGCATCGTGCCGCTTACGGAAAGAGCCTTCACTGTCCTGTCGCACTATTTTTCCCTGAACGACAAGTTCGATTACAGCGCCAGGGGAATTCAGATGGTTGTCCGCCGCGTCTCGAACCGCGCCGGCATCACCCAGAAGGTTTCCCCCCACGTTCTGCGCCACACCTTCGCGTCCACCTGCATCAAGAAGGGCCTCAGTACACGCTACCTGCAGATGTTCATGGGGCACGACCACCTGGCGACAACGGAAATTTATTTAAACGTCTCTCCGGAAGACGCCTGCGCGGAATTTAAGAAACGTTTTTAGCTATGGCGCACGATCTTCTTGACAGCAGCCGCGGATATCCGGTATATTTAGATATCCGCATATCTGGATATACAGTGTTATTTTAAGGGGGCCACTTGATAATCGCGATCTCAAACCATAAAGGCGGCGTAGGCAAAACCACTACCGCCCTGAATCTTGCCGCTTCCCTGGCCAGCCTCAAGAAAAGCGTTCTTCTGGTAGACCTCGACCCGCAGGCCAGCCTTACTATCTCCACTGGCCTCAACCCCGACTCCTTCCAGGAGAACATCTACACCTGCCTGGTCAACGACAAACCGCTCTCACTGGTCATCCAGACAACGTCCATAGATAAAGTTTCATTAATTCCGTCCAACATCGATCTCTCGGCTTTTGAGGTCGAGCTGCAAACAACCTTGTCCAGGGAATTCAAACTAAAACACGCGCTCCAGAAATTAACGCATTACGATTTCATCATTATCGACTGCCCGCCCGCGCTCGGCAACCTGACCATAAACGCCCTGACCGCTTCCGACCTGGTCCTGGTTCCCGTTCAGGCAGAATACCTGGCGCTCCGGGCCCTGCAGAAGCATAACGACCTGGTGGACCTGGTTAAAAAGAACACCAACCCGAAGATCCACTGCAAATACCTTATCACCATGTTCAGCAAGGGCACGCTTCACGCCAACGAGGTTTTGACCGAGGCCCACAACCTTTACAAGAACATCTTTAAAACCGTTATCCCACGGACAATAAAATTCCCGGACGCGGTTACTGCCGGCAAAGCCCTTATCCAGCTCATGCCGGCAGCGTCAGGCGCGGAAGCGTATAAAGCGGTAGCCAAGGAGCTAATATGAAAAGAGTCTCACTGATCGGCAAAGGCAAGGCAGAAGCGGCGCCGGCTCCGGGCGGGGGGGTAAACACCTTCTTCGCGCACAACGCGCATAAGCCGGCCGCGCCCGCGCGTAAAAAGAAACTGCTTTTTACCCTGCCGGCCGAAACCGCGGAAAAGCTTACGGATATTTACCTTGAGCTCCAGATGAAGCGCCGCATGCTGGATAAAAGCGAAATCGTCACCCTGGCCTTAAACACCTTGTTCGAGGATTTCAAGAACAAGAAAGAAGCCAGCATCCTTTACAAGCACACCGCGCGCTAGATATACGGATATACAGTACTCCGTATATCCTGGCGGCCATGGCTGGCCGGGCGTTTTCTAAGGCATGGGGGGAAAGGTCGTTTATAGTATTTTAAAGCCTCCTGCGGCCTCCAGGAGGCCAAGGATCGGTGGCTAAAGCGGGCTTGGCAGCGCAGGGTCTGGAAAAAGTTATCAACATTCTACGCCAAGCCATGTAATATCGGTGACAGAGCTATGGCTTTCGGGATAAAAAAGTTAAAAAGCTATGGCCTGCGGGATAAAAGCTATGGCTTTCGGGATAAAAGCTATGGCTTTCGGGATAAATGGTCCTCAATGAAAAACAGGGCCTTAGAGTAACGTTAGAGTCTTCTTAGAATAAACGGTTAGATTCGTTGCGAACGATTTTTCGGAATCAGGTGGGTAAATTCATGGGAAGCTACATAATAGACGACATAATCCAGCTTACCGGGGACACTAAAAGCCGGGCTTTCTGGGAAAAAGCGGTCCGGGTTTTAGGGGAAAACAGTGTTGCCGAAGAATTCGGCGAACTGAAATGCCAGCTACACAATAAACAGATCCACAGCCCGGCCAAATACCTGACCAAGCTTTTAAAGAACAAACTCAAAGCCTTAGAGGTTGAGAAAAACAAACAGCCTGTCCCTGCCATCCCTGAAAAGCTAAAAACCTATTTTGAAGAAAACCAGATAGCGCTGTTTTCCAACCTGGTCCCGCAGACCATAGGTGGGGAAGCTGAAAAAAAAGAGATGGCGGCGCCCTACAGTAAAGAAACAATTCCCTGGGCTACGTTTATGAGCTCTAATTTCTTTACGCTCTCCACCAATAAAGCGAAATCCGATGTTGTCCAGGCTAAGTTCCGCACCGCGGATGGGGAGGTTACTGTCATCCCCATGATCCGGGGCCGGGTGAAACCTAAAAGCAAAGAATTAGGTATCCCGACTGTTGAGCATGGCCGTATCCTGGCGGCTTTGGAAAACATCTGGGCGCAGCAGGGCTGTCCTTATCACACATACACCGATTCAAAAACTGTTGTATGCTTCTGCCTCGTTTCAATCCGTGAACTGGCCGGGCTTTTGGGTTACACCTCTTTCGGCGGCCAGAACCTCATCCACCTTACAAACAAAGTGTGGGATTTAAAGAACATGGCCTATTACCTGGACATGGCCGCCGTGGGCTTTAAGAATGCCATTAACCGCGGCTTTTCACTTCTGCATAGCGTCGAACTTGCGGAAGGCATGAAGCATGGGCAGATGGAAACGATCCTGAAAGTCGAGTTTTCCACGCAGCTCAGCTCGCAGCTGCTCAGCCGGCGCGCGGTTACCCGCCCGAAACAACTTGCTCATATCCGAAGCGAATTAGGCTTCCTGGTAAGGTTATACCTTGAACCGATCCTGTTTAGTCTAAACGGCGAAACATATTCAAAATCTTTGAGCGACTTAGTTAAAGATTTGTCGCTGCCGGCGGCTCCCTGGCATAATTACAAATCCAAACGGCGGCAGGTATTCTTGAAAGCTTTAAAATCCATGCACAATCAAAAAACCACTGATGGCCGCGGGATCGTTTTAAATATCGAGGAAGGTCTTACCGACTATCTTTTAACCGCCCGGCTTGAACCAGTGGCCTTGCCGGAAAAAGTCAGTTAAAAAAAAGGGGGGGAAGTGCAAAAAAAGAAGAAAGCCGTATATAACCCCGAGGTAGAGCTCGCGAAGGGCGCCACCCTGGACGCCGCCTCATACGACAAGACCCAGAAAATTAAAGTCACAGTCCCAAAAGTGACCGTCGGCGGCATTCCCGGCCGCGCGGAGATCTCCGGTATAGCCACCGGCAGGATTGAGCCCGGCATCGATGGTACTATGGATCTCTGGCTTTCGATATTCCGTTTCATGCGTCCCGACGGTACAATCAACCACGTCGCCGGCTGGAATATCCCGATTGTACTTAAACCTGGTCAGACCGCGGCCGCCAGCGCAAAAGCTTTCGCGGATTATATCAACGCCGGCACCAGACCGTATCATGCAACCGCCTCAGGCGGTAAAATAAAGATCATCTTTACAGAAAAATAAGCAGCTGGGGGAGTATGGGGAATAGATACGCATTAATGTTGTTCGTTCTGCTGTCGGCCGGGCTGTCCCAGGCGCGCGCTGCAGAAGCTAAACCCGTATATCAATGGGTTTCCGCCAATGAGTATTATTTTATCCTGCCCACCGGGCAGGATTTGTATTTGCCAAGGAACGGAGATACCCTGAGTGTTAAGCCCTGGGGCTTCGGTTTCCGGGCGGTAGGGCATGAAACGTTCGCCAAGACCGGCGGCCTGCAGTTCCAGAGCATCAAGGTAGACAACCCGAGCACGGGCCGTAACACTTTCTATCTTTGGGAGCTTCTGGCCGGCATGGAGTATATAGCCCCGAAAGTCCAGGGAAAGCCTTTGCGGTTTAAAGCCTCCGCCGTAGCCGACCTGGGATTATCAGACACCACTTTCTTTGTCGCCCCTATTATTTCTGCAGGGCTGCTTTATGCAACCGAAGAATATTCTGCTACGCCGACGGGGTTTACTTTTGATATTTATTACAGGCTTAGCGACATCGATTTAGACGAAGTGGGCGGCGGCGCCGGCACGCTCAAGCCGGCCTTGGGCTTCAAAGTCGGCTACATCTTCGAGGGCTTCTGGACGACCAAGGAGAAGAAAGCAGACTGAAACGGGCGGTTAGGCAGCGCGGCGGCAAAAATTAGACCGAGCAGTCGCTAAGACGCCCTAAACGACCGCCAATAATCGGGCATGATTTGGCCTTTTCTACTGAGTCCGAAAATGCCCCCTGAAACGCGCCGTTAGCCCGTTTCAGGCTTAAAAAGGTTGTTAAACAGCCATATTTGGTTATATACTCAAATCTATGCCTCCATCACTCGCAGAACGCCTCCGGAAGGCCGGCATCCGCCACTACGACGAACTGATCCACGACCAGAAGAAAGACTGGCTCGTTAAGAACTTCAAAGCCGAAGGCACCGCCCCGGCCTACCCGGTCAACGTGTCCCGGCTCATGCGCAACCTGGTCTGGCAGATGAAGGAGCGCGTCAGCTCAGGCGAGAAGCCTTTCAACGAGCTGGTCCGCACCTACTGGTACATGTACATCAAGCCCACGCTCGCCCGGTCAGACGCGCTGTCGGCCGAGACCGACCAGTACAAGCAGCTCACCGAGAACATCGTCGCCATGGTGAAGGACTTCACCCTCATGTCTTACAAGGACATCGGCTTCCGGGACGAGAACGCCGCCAACAAGCGCATCGGCGTAAACACCAACATCATTCCTTTCTCGGAGAAGCTCGGCCACTTCAACTACCTGGCCGACCTGAACAAGCAGTACAACGTCTCCGCCATCTCCCTGGGCGGCCAGCCCTCGGTGATGAACGTCGAGTATTTCGTAGACGACCTGGAGAAGGCCAAGTCCCCGGAGCTGGACGACCGCCCGAAGATCTTCGCCATGCCCGAGGCCGCCGGTTCGAAGTTCAACCTCAAGCGGTCCTTCTACCTCTACAGCATCGTCGACTACGATCCCTCCGGTTGGATCATCCGGGACGCCTTCCTGGACAACCTCCGCCACTACAAGATCAAAAACACCAAGGTCTACGACCTGATCAACCCGGACATGCTCACGCCCGAGGAGATCATGCTGGCCCGCTATCCCATCCGCGCCGGCGCCGACATGGAGGCCAAAAATAAGAAGTGGCTCGCCGACGTGGAGCAGCGGCACTACAAGAACCAGAAGTACCTGGTCGAAGAAAAGAACGGCAAGGTGAAGCTTTACGGCCTCGAAGCCGAGGCCATCGCCACCGCCCGCATCACCGAGAAGCTAAAGGAAGTCATGCTCCCCGTGATAGGCGGCAACGAGGAAGCCCTCAAGATCTACGAGATGAAGAACCTCAACCAGGCCATCAAAGACCTGATGATCTTCAAACTGACCCACCCCGAAACGGAGAAACCCCATGGCCGCTAAAACTGGAATCATCAAAACCACGACGGTAAAAGCCTACATCACCAACGCCAAGAAGATGCGCACCCAGGCGGCGGCGGTCAAGAAGCTCATCGAAGACTTTGACACCGTGCTCGAAGCCGTCATAGTTGAAGCCGTCGCCCTGGCTAAAGCTGCCAAGCGCAACACGGTCATGAAGGTGGACGTGGCCGCCGCGGTCGAGAAGTACCTCAAGAAGACCGACCTCACCTGGGACCAGACCGCCACCCAGGTTATCAAGCACAACCCGACCGATCTCGGGAAGATCTCCAAGACCATCCTGGAATGGATCTCCGCACACGAGAACCCCACGCGGAAGCGCAAATGACGCAGAGCCAGCTCGCCCGGGCGATAGCCAAAGAGTTCTTCCTTTCCCAGGTGGACGCGGCCGCGATCCTAGACTCGATGCTGGCCAGGATGACGGCCAGCCTGCAGAAAGGCGAGTGGGTTTACTTTAAAGACTTCGGTTCCTTCACCAAGAAGACACGCCCAGGGCGTCATGTTCGGCATCCCAAGACCGGGCAGCTCATCTGGATACCGCCCCGGCTGGACGTGGACTTCAACCCGGCCAAGGGTCTTTTGAAAAGCAAACGCCGTTAGCTCCCGTAATCTAACGCCCCGTATTTCCGCCGGCGCTGCGGCCTGCGGCCGCTCTGCCGGCGGAAATGGCCCTTCCCCCCTAAAAGCCATAAAAGCGCGTCCACGGCCATTTCTGGCGAAATGGCCTTTTAAATTCGCGCAAGAATGCGCCAGGACAGCGTTTCCACGACGTGCCCGTGTCATTCTACCCCACGTTTTACGACGGGCTCCTAGACGTTGGATTTGCGGAAACGGCCCTTGCGGCCGCAGCTCCGCCTTTGCCTGGCGGCAAAGCCGGCACTGCTGCCGCGGGCCGCTCTTCACGATAAGGAGGCCGGCCAGATCTGCGCAAACAGCGCAGACCAGGCCGGCTGCCTTAAACAACCAGGTAACAGCCATGCGCTGCCGGCAGCGTAGCCGGCAAGCCGGCTACCTTGCCGGCCGTTCGCCCCACCGCCGCGCAAAGCCGCCGGCGCCCGGCCGCTACTGCGGCCCGGTTCGTGGGGCCGCATGGCCGCGCCTTATAACGAAGAAACTTTAAAGTCATCACAATACGCCCAGGTCTTTGACGACGTGCTAGGCTTCACATCGAGGAAACGGCCTTGCGGCCGCAGCTCCGCCTTTGCCTGGCGGCAAAGTCGGCACTGCTGCCGCGGCCGCTCTTCACGATAAAGTGGCCGGCCAGATCTGCGCAAACAGCGCAGACCAGGCCGGCTGCCTTAAACAACCAGGTAACGGCCATGCGCGACCGCCAGTCCAGCCTTGCGCCGCGAATGCGCCGGCAGCCCTGGCGGTCGTACGCCCCACCAACGCGGCTAAAGCCGCGTTGCCCGGCCGCTGCTGCGGCCCGGTTCGTGGGGCCGCATGGCCGCGCCTTATAACGAAGCTCGCCGCTGGACGTTCCCTCGATAGCCTCGACGTTAACGCCCAGCTTCCGCGGTTGCTCGATAAGGTAGACCGCAGCTTAACGCGAGTAAGTGCAAATTTGCCCCTACCGGCAAGCGGCAATACGCCGGGGAATTCCGCGAAGCGCGGAACCGGGCAACACGGGCGGTTCCCCTGCGGCCAGCGCACCGCGCGCCGCCTTGCCTGGCCGAAGCGGCCCAGCAAGGCGTCGTTCCCTCGCCGGCCGCATAGCGGCCGCACGCCCCGCCATAGGCGGGGCGGTACGCTCGGCGCGATGCGCCGTCCGCAGGGGAACCGCCCTTTACGATAATGCTTGCATTATCGTAAGTTGCCCTTTCCCCGGCGTATTGCTCGCCCTGCGCCCGCTCCGTTCCTGATAGATTTTAAGGAGGCGGGCGGGCTTGGGTTATACATAACATCGT
>JAQTOU010000013.1 GCA_028713125.1 Elusimicrobiales bacterium
GCCCCAGGCGGTTATGGGCTTGTCGGTGAAGGTAATTGCTATTGGCTTTCGGGTCTGTAATGTGGTAGTTTGTGTATGCATGGTTTTGTATCTCCGTTGTCCAAACAGATGATACGAAACCATGCTCTTTTTTAACAGTCAACTGAAGTTTTCAGGTTAAGATTATTAAAAATATCTTCAGTGGACAATATAATCAACGCGATGTATACTCTTTCTGATTGGATAAGAGGGCATATTATGAAAATGAAGATAGCAGTAATAGCGCTTGTAACGGGAACGGTCGGCGCGTTCGCGTTTACGTGCACGCGTAACCCCATCCCGTCCGACCTGCGGGATGCCCTCAATTCTGACGAGGCACTGAACGTATTGAAAGCGGCCTCACGGGAGGCAGCAGATGAAGTCCCGCTTCCCGCCGCGGCTCAAAGGGACAGCGAGGACGGGCTACTAAACCCCACACGCATCCAAGAAGATAACGGCTGCGGCCCCGACTATACCATCCCCCTGGGGAATATTATTCACGATATCACGGACACGTATAATTCCTGGCCGATTGATCTTCAGAAAGAAAAATGCGCTTCGATGGATGTTGACTGGGACCTTTCAGCCCTTGGCGGCTGGGATATTATGGACCTTCGTGCGGACCTGTATGAGATATCCGGCGGACTTCGCAGGTGGGGAAAATGCAAGATGACGGTTGAGGTGGACGGGAAATGCTACAGGCATGAAGAGGTGAACTATGTAATGTGGGGTCTGATGACGCAGCTTTGTGGTAAATCGCTGGTCTGGTCGGAATTTAAAACCCGCGCATATTTGCGCTACTATTATTTAAAATATCGGTCTGATAGTCCATTCCCAGGCGAAGCCGATAATAAAATTGCCTGGACGGAAGCGGGTTATTATGGCTGGCCCAAAAGAAGCGGAGCTCCGCCGCCCACGCGTCCCGACTGCAGTCTTTCACCCGGGGCTAAAACGGATTTTCCGCCGTTTCGTGCAGTATGGTATGGAGACATAATACCCCCGACGGCGGACGACGCGGTGCGGTGACCCGGTCGCTTTATAGTGAAAGTTTCGGGGACAGTATACGGAAATAACCGGGAATTAAGTGGTGGTGAAAAAGTGACGATAGTCTGAAGGTAACATTATGAAAAACAAAATAACAGTAGTTGCGCTAATAGCGGTAGTCGCGGGCGTGTTCGCTTACACTCGCCCGAATAACGCCATCCCGTCCGACTTAAGGGACGCGCCCAGTGATACCATGGGCCAGCTTAATAGAACTGCACTGCAGGCGGCCGGCGAAACTGGATCTGCCGTAGTCCCTGAGGCTTCTGTGGCTGATGTGTCCGACTCTAAAACGGTCGCAGCGGGGCTGCCGTAGGAGAATGACCAGCAGCTTATCAATGAACTCCGCGAAACCATAGTCATGGTGGTCCTTAAAAACATAAAAAAACCAGTCCTGGGCGAAGAAGCGAAAATAGTTTCTGCTCTAAGCCGTGCTCAGGCTTACGGGATACTTGGACCAACACTTCTGAGTGTGCTGAATGATCCAAGAATGCAGCCCGTATTGCCGGCAAAGATCAGGCAGAACAAGGATTTTTTTGTAAAGATGTATTCCTCAAGATTGGGGGAGGAATTGGAAATGCTTGGGCTGGTTCCCGGAGTCGCCGGTGCGGAGTCTTGGGAGCATATGGCCGCCAGGCATATCCACATGGTCAGAGGAACACGCCCTCAGCACTACCACGCTGCTTCCGCCAAAAAAGACCCTTCCCTGTTCACAGACCCCTCTTTCGTTTCTGAATTCGAGAAGTTGACCGGCGCCGCCTTTACCGGAGGTAATTCGCTGGAATTCCTTGTCAACGGTCCGGCCTCTTTCAGTGCCAGAGAGAAGCTTATTAAAGACGCAAAAAAGAGCATTCATATTTTAACATGGGCTATGTATGACGATACTACCGGCGCGTGGGCGACCGAACTCCTGATCGCCAAAAAGAAGGAGGGGGTTGATGTAAAGATAATCGTAGACGGCAATGTAGCTGAAACTTACGGCGCCGCCAAGACCCTTCCTTCACTGAAGGCTGCCGGGATAGAGATAATCAGGCTAAAAGATAAGGCCCATCCGAATAACGGCCAGCACTGCAAACTTATGATAGTGGACGGACGGTATGCCGTTGCGGGAGGGATGAATTTCGGCGATGTGTACTCCCATATGGGAACCGGGCCGAAATGGAGAGATACCGACGTGCAGTTCAGCGGTCCGGCGCTCGGACAGGCCATGGCCCTTTTTGCGGACTTTTGGAATTCCGGTGTAAAAGAAATGGGCCTCCCATATGGGACTGTAAGTTCCGAGCCTGACCAAGCCGCGTCCGCCGGTGCCTCTGCGCGGATTTCGGTGGTTTATCAAAAACCGACTCAGGAATCACGTGTCTATCTGGGAATGCTCAAGGCTATCTACGGCGCCACAAATCGGATAAACCTGGAGAACGCCTACACAATAATAATGCCTGACCTGCAGGTGGCGCTTATGGACGCCCTCGCGCGCGGGGTTGAAGTTAACATCTTTACCAACTCCAAGGAAAGTATCGACACACCTTCTATCAGCGGGCCCATACTTGCCGGGCTTCCCTCACTCAGGGATTTCGGAGCGCATATCTATCTGAAACGGGGGGCTACGCTGCACAGCAAGATAATGACAGTAGACGGAGTTTTCTGCACCGTAAGTTCCTTTAATTTCCAGCCGCGAAGCATCCGTTACGAGACGGAAATGACGGTAAATATCCTCGACCCCGAAAAGACGGGACAGCTCGACCTTGTCTTCAATAAGGATATTTCCGAAGCGCAGAAAATACAAAGAAATTCAGAACTGAACGCTCCGTATTCGCAACTTGGTTTTTTGGTGCGCAGATACCTGTTTAACCAGTTGTGATTCATTTACGGGAGTTCCGGGAACAGTATACGGAAATAACCGGGAATTAAGTGGTGTCGAAAAAATGGCGATAGTCTGTGGTGACATTATAAAAACTACAATAACATTGGTCGCACTCTTAGCGGTAACCGCGGGGTATTCGCTTACACACGGCCGCGTAATGCCGTCCCGTCCGACCTGCGGGATGCCCTCAATTCTGACGAGGCGCTGAACATATTGAAACCGGCGTCACGAGACGCAGCAGATGAAGTCCCGCTTCCCGCCGCGGCTCAAATGGACAGTGAGGATGGGCTACTATTGATACCTGCATAACTAATGTCCTATACTATGGGCTGGAGGTGCGCCATGCGCCCATTCGGCAGCCCGCGGCAACTGGAACAGCGACGTATGCAGGCGGTCGCTCTGTTTCAAAACGGATTCCAGCCTGTTGATGTAGCGAAAAAGCTTAAGGTGGATAGACGCTCCGCGCGCCGCTGGAAAGCGGCCTATTTCAGATCCGGCCGCAAAAGCCTTAAGGCAAAGCCCGCTCTCGGCCGTCCGCCCAAGCTTTCCGCTAAACGCAAATCCCGGCTCGTAGAACTGCTCCTTAAAGGCGTGATAAGCGCCGGTTTTTTTACGGACCTCTGGACATGCCCCCGTGTGGCGGCCGTGATCGAAAAGGAATTCCGGGTCACTTATCATGTCGACCATATAGGAAGACTCTTGCGCTCCCTGGGCTGGACTCCGCAGAAGCCGGAACGCCGCGCCAGGGAACGCGATGAAAAAGCCATAAGAACCTGGGTGCACGCAACCTGGCCCACCATTAAAAAAAGCCCGCAAGTTGAACGCCTGGATCGTGTTCATAGACGAAAGCGGGTTCATGATGGCCCATGTGACCTTCCCCCTATGATTCAGACCGCCTGAAATGGTTAAAATAACCATAGGAGGCAGGTATGAACCGCAGATACACAGAAGAACAGATCGTAAACATCCTCAAGGAAAAGAAGGCCGGCGCCAGGGCCGAGGATCTCTGCCGCAAATATAACATCGGCATAAACACCTTCTACAGGTGGCATCAGAAGTTCGATGGCATGGAAGTCAACGACGTTAAGAAGCTGCGCGTGCTTGAAGACGAAAACCGCCGCCTTAAGCAGATGGTGGCGGAACAGGCACTGGAACTGCGCGCTGCCAAGGAACTGCTCTCAAAAAACTGGTAGGGTCCAAGGCAAAAAAGGCCGCCCTGATTCATATCAGGGAAACCTTAGCCTGAAAACTTCAGTTGCCCGTGCTTTTGCCAATGAAAGCCGGGAATAATTCTGTGCCTGCTTTTTCGCCCACTTTTATCGTCCGATATCTCCTCCTTTTCCCTCTTCTTTTTTTAGCCGGTTTCAACTGCAACGCCGTTGGGTTTTTCCCAATGGAAGATCTTGTCGTAATAGCCCCGGAACCGTTCACGCCTTTTTCCGGAAAGGGACAGCCTCAGCACCATCTTATGCCCATCCCGGCCCAGCTCGGCCCCGCAGGCCAGGACCATCGTCCGCACTACGCCAAGCGTCTTTTTAGTCCGTATACCGAGCTCCTTCTGGAACTGCTGCATAAGATTATAGGCGAAACAGACCATCCGGAACGCCGCTTCGGTCGCATAAAACTTCTTCATGCAGAACCCGTCCAGCCCGTAGTCCCATTTCAATTCCCTTATCCGGGTTTCAAGAACGGCCCGCTTGCGATAGAACCGCCACACTTCCTCCGGCGCGTCCGGCAAGTCCGTGAAGATCCCTTGATATAGATACGCTTTGTCGTCGAATAGCTCTTTGCCCCGCACAAAATCGTTCGGCCGGTCCCGCTGCCGTATGACGACCAGCCTGCGGGGACGGCTCCAGCTCTTGGCCTGGAATACGGTTTCGGCCACCGAAACATCCGCGTCCAGTTCCCGCCAGCCGCTTATGGCCTGCACCTCCTTTTTTACGCCCCGCATGAACCGGGCCGAGATGGCGTAGCGCAGCCCACGCCCTTCAAGAAAGGCGAAGACCTTCTCGCTGTCAAAACCGGAATCGCCGCGGATGGCTTTTGCTACCGCCCCCGCCGGCAGCGCCGCCAGGGCTTCACCCAGGAACTCCGTAGCACAGCTTACGCTCGCCGTGTTCCCGCTGCGCAGCCACGAATGAATAACGGACCGGTTTTCCTCCAGGGTGGCCAGCAGAGGATGATGGCTCGGCCGCCGGTGTTTCTTCGGATTGTAGCCCAGCACCGCGCCTTCCTGTTTGCCATAGCGCTCGAAGACGGACGAATCCAGGTCCTGCGTGTAGCTGCCGGGCGGCGTCATCTGTTTTATCTGCCATGCGCGCAGGGGCTCGAACCTCTCGTATAGCTCTTTTTGCCCGAATCTTGTAAAATGCCGCATTATCGTAACGTCGGATGGGAACCGCCTTATCCCCAGCAGTTCCCCGAGGACTTCGTCATGGCGTAACGCCTCGATATGCGCGAACCGCCGCGCGCCGGTCAGCACGCCGCCAACGAAGGCCAGAATTATATCCGTCGGTCTTATCGCGTTCGGCGAGGTCAGCTCGAATGATAAGTGCCGGTCAAGGGCTTCCGGCAGATTTATGCGGGCGGCGTATCCGGCAAGCAGCGCCATGCCGCCCCAGGCAGTTATCGGTTTGTCGGTGAAGGTCAGGGCTATTGGCTTTTGGGTCTGTAATGTGGTAGTTTGGTCTGATATACTTAGACTGGGAGATATGCTAGGAGCAAAGTATGAGAACTACGACCGTAATTAAACTTGCAGCACTCGCGGCTCCGCTATTTCTGATAGCGGCATTGAAAGTCCGCGCGCCAAGGGGGGGCGGTGTCTTGCGCGATGCTCCCAATTCTGGCGCAGTAGGCCAGTTGCAGAATTCGTCCGCTGAAGCCGCCCAAGAACCGTCGTTGCCGGGACCTGCCTCATCTTCGGCGCTTACAGCGGCTCGGGCCGAACGGGCTGACCCGGCTGCTTCCAGGCTGGTGGAGGGGGTGCTGTACATGATGGCCCACCCGGAAACCACCCCGGAATATCTGGGCGGCTACCACCCGGACTGGCACGGCAATAGCGACCACTGTTACTCCATATATTTCCGCATCGCTATAAGCCTGGGATTGCTTACCATGGAGCGCGGCGAGGAAATAATGAAAAGTATAAAGCCCGGAGATGGGAACTCTTTCCGCAAGGTCATGTTTCCGGACGGTTTCCGCCGACTTACATATGAAGTGCGTGGAGGCAGCCCTGTGTTCCAGCCCGACCCGGTGCCTGCCGGGTGGCTGATTTCCATGGATGGTGGCGATCACAATATGCTCAGCACCGGCCGCGTGCTTCCGGACGGTCGCCATGAAGTCTTTTCCTTCAAGGGCGGGGGCCCGGAGACGCCGGTCTGGGGCGACCCTGTCGGTTACGACCCTCAAGCCAGGATCCGCGTGCTGTCCCTGGAGCAGGAGTTCGAGAACCTCGCCAACGACGACCAGCCTATAACCGATATTTTCGTGGCCGCAGGCAGGTCGGCTATCCTCCCCAATCAGTAGCCATAAAGCAAAGACGCCTTGGTCATCTGGACGGCCCTATTCATATACTATCTCAAGGTTTAACCCCGGTTCCACAGCCGGCCTTCAGCCTCCGATTATTTTACAATCCCCATAACCGGCCGGCGCTTTACGTCGCAGCCCCCGGGATTCTGATATAATTCCCCTAAGCAGCAGAGCGGCTTCGCTCAACGTGGTCTATCTGTAATGCTGCAAACAGCCGCAGCACTACAAATAGACTTTTATACCTTATGTTTCCTGCAAGTTCTACATCTTCCCGTATTCAGTCAATATTCTTTCTACTAAAGAAAGAACCTGCTCCTGCTGGGTCATTTTAGGCAGGTAGGCTTTGCAGTCCGGATTTCCGACTATCGCGTGGTGCTCTTTCATTTTTACAAAATTCTCGCCTGTCAGAACTATGAAAGGTATCCGAGAAAGTTCCGGTCTTGAGATGGTCTGCCTGTGTAGCTCCTTGATAAATTCCACTCCGTCCATTACAGGCATGGAGATGTCAAGAAGCATAAGGTCCGGGATGAAGGTTTCCAGCATCTGGAGGGCCTCCTGCCCGTCCTTGGCTACCTGTGGCGTATGCCCCGCCTCCATGAAAAGAAACTGGTAAAGCGTGCGTATACAGTAATCGTCGTCTATTATTAGTACATTCGCCATGTCGCTTGAGGTCCGGTTTAAAGTATGTCTTTGTATACTACGCCGAAGATTATTTTTTATCTTTTCAACTGAACGTTATCGTCTATAACCAGGACCCTTTTCTTGTTTGTCACACTAGGACCTTTTTTACCACCTACACAATTTGCTCAGGAAATGCCGGACATTACGTTCCTGTTTGAAAATGGTCGTAGTCCCCTTGTCCAGGTGGCTGCCGGTCAGCACGATTATCGGGATATTCCTGGTTTCTTCTTCCGCGACGGGCATGCGAGTCATTTCAATGCCTGAAATATTAGGCATCATGACGTCCATAATGATCAGGTCGGGCAGAATCTCTGCGGCTTTTTTACGCCCTCACACTCGTCTTCAGTCGTGAAGATTGTAAAGTCGTCTTCGACGCGCATTGAAGCAACTGGCTGAAATTCTGGTTGTCGTCCACGATAAGTATTCTTTATATGGTCGCTCACTATTCCCATACACCTTCGATTACATGTGTCCCTGTCGTCTTTATAGTTTGCATCACTTCGAATTCTACAAAATTTATCCCCGCTAACAGATTCCCCCGCGTTCGACTTTCAATCCGAACACCTAACATAGCTATTATACACTTCCGCTGAAGTCTTGAATCCCAGGATCTTTTTACGCCTGTCGTTGATTTTCCCTATGATGTCCTGCAATTCTTCTGTTGGCGCTGACGTTGTATTTGCGGCAGATGTCTTAGGTTTTGATGCCGGCCTGCGATTCTTTGAGGATGTTAACTATCTGTTCTTCGGTGTACTTCCTGTTTGTCATACCAGTTGCTCTCCAGAAGACTGACCTGACGTTCACCTTCCGGGGACGAATATTTTTCCCCTGCCAGCCTAAACTCCCGAGACCCAAGGTAAAAGCGCGGTAAATTTATCTGGGCCTTTGAAGTTGGGCACTTTACCGCACAGATGCAAGTCCAAGTGCCCTTCCGGTTGCCCGGCAGATGCCGTAGACTATAAACAGACGATAGGAAAAGCTGGATGTGAGGCTGACGGAGGCGGTGGAAGAAAACTTGATAGAGATTAGGAGGAGGAAAATATGAACAAGAAAATAACAGCTGGAGTTGTGTTGTGCGCGGTAATGCTGGCGGCGGCGGGCTACGCATCGGCCGAATCAGCTTTGGGGCAGCTTCCCTGGGCCGATTCCGGAAAAATTGTCGCCCCGGCGGCATCAGCGCCGTCGCGGCAGCAGGACCTTTCCATAGAGGATGGTGTGATAGCCAGCGGTCATCTCAAAATATCTGTTCCCCCAAGTGTCAAAACGGAGGCTTCCGATTATTATCCGACCATGTATTCTGCCCGGATGCTGTTAGTTCAATGCTTACTAAAGCCGGAAGATGTTTCAATGGATGCTCGCAGAAAACTTGCCAATGAACTGATTTCTTTGGTGGAGAATGAAACGCTCAGTCTTGAGCAGAGTAGGAATGCTCTGTTTCTTAGCTTTCGCGTTGGGGGCTTGTATCCAAATATTACCCCTGATTATGATTCAACCATTAAAGCTGCCAGGATTTTACTGAGTGATCCTGACGGCCATTCGATGGACGCACATCTGAGGGTGGGCAAAGCCCTGTTAATGGTAGTGGAGAGTGGCCTTATCACCAATGAGCAGCGTGCCGAGGCGCTAGGGCTTAGCATTGAGGTTCTTAGATAAAAGCGCGGTAAATTTATCTGGGCCTTTGAAGTTGGGCACTTTACCGCACAGATGCAAGTCCAAGTGCCCTTCCGGTTGCCCGGCAGATGCCGTAGACTATAAACAGACGATAGGAAAAGCTGGATGTGAGGCTGACGGAGGCGGTGGAAGAAAACTTGATAGAGATTAGGAGGAGGAAAATATGAACAAGAAAATAACAGCTGGAGTTGTGTTGTGCGCGGTAATGCTGGCGGCGGCGGGCTACGCATCGGCCGAATCAGCTTTGGGGCAGCTTCCCTGGGCCGATTCCGGAAAAATTGTCGCCCCGGCGGCATCAGCGCCGTCGCGGCAGCAGGACCTTTCCATACAAGAGGGGAAAGCGGGCGGGATTAATCTGGGTATGGCGTTAGGAAGCCTTTTGGAACTGTATCCCTATGCTGCCAGCACCACTTTCCGGCCGGAATACTCTGAAGCCGGAGCCGAGATAGTCGCTGATGTCAGGATAGGAGACAACAGTAGGTCATCCCTTGTTGTTTATTTTGCCGGTACCCAGGATGGAGCGAGAGTAAGGGCTATTACCGTAAAAGACCCGGCTTTCGCGGTAAAGGGAACTTCTATTAAAATCGGTTCCACCTATGCTGAACTTATCAAATCCGGACTTAAACTGGGAGAGATGGACGGAGCGGAAGGAGAAATATTTGTAACGGACAGTCAAGCC
Organism: Elusimicrobiales bacterium; assembly: GCA_028713125.1. Lineage (GTDB taxonomy): Bacteria > Elusimicrobiota > Elusimicrobia > Elusimicrobiales > UBA9959 > UBA9959. The sequence goes on from JAQTOU010000013.1 coordinate 9,480, forward strand.
GGTCTTTCCTTTCATTTTGACAAATGGAAGGATGATCCTGCCGCCAGGATTATAAGTATCACCGTGTTCTCTGCAAAGAAATAACAGCAGGGCTACTCAAAACCGTAAGGAAGTGTTCTCAATAATATTGCGATAAAGTCCCTGCACGATAGTGAATGGAGGTCGTGATCGCGGGAAATAAAATAGGGCTGCCCGGAGTACATAAGGAGAAGAATTGAGGATTTCTTTAGTAGCTAAGCGGCCGGGATTGATGTATACAATAACATCGGCAAGCAAGCGGAGGTGCCGGCATTTTAGCTGAAAAGACCCGGGGCCTGAGTAAAAGCCGGAATATTCGATGCGAGCTGCAGATATGGAGGGGTAATTATGAGAAGTAAAATCGCGGGGCTTGCGGCCGTAGCGGCGATTACCGGAGCGTTCGTCTGGGCACGGCCGCATAATAAATACCCCTCCGACTTGCGCGACGCGGTGGGCTCTGGGGACACTTTCTCCCGTTTGGAGGGCGCAGCCTCCGTCGGTGGTGATCTGGCCAAGTCAGTCCCGGCGTCTCCGGCCCCGGTTCCGGCCGAGGGAGAGTTTTACCTTGACCTGGTATCCGGCCGCCAGGTGGAGGTCTGCGGGAATACTCAGGCCGGGGAGGTGCTGGTTTCGGAGGATTGCTCCGGCTACTTTACTAAAAAATATTCCCGCCGTCCGGACGAGATAACCCGGCGCGTTCCCGGGTACGACGGCCTTAGAGAAGGCTTTAAGGATTATGTCATGGTATCCGGCAGACTGATGCTCGTTTACCGGTTATACGCCGACGGTACGGTGCAGCTGGATGACCCCGCCGGTGACGGTGCGGGTTATTACCAGATGAACGCGGCCAAGTTGGAGCGCGAAGTTCCAGCAGGTGAGGTGTGGAACGGCTTTGCGAAGGGCTATAGCGTCTGTCTGAAACAGGATCACGAGTTTAACGAAGAGGCAGAGGGCGGCGGCGTACTGGGTCTGTTCAGGCCTTTCCCCTACTACGGCCGGAAGGGGGAGCCGTTTATGATTATGAATCTGTTCAAAAGCGGTTTTGCCAGGGTGCGCGCCGTTTCCGGGACAGACAAGCGCGCGCTGTTAAGGCCGGTAGACCTCCGACTGGTGGAGCCGTGCACCGCCGCGGCGCACGGCGGCGATTAACGGCCAGTACACCTTAAGCGGCACGGGATTATTGGCTATCCGACGCAGAGGCGAGCGCCGTGGACCAATGGCCGCACGGAGCGGGACAACCGGGAACTGAACAACTGGCTGATTCCGGTCGGAGCGGAAGTGACGGAGGCCGAGCTGGAGAAAGAGGTGCGAGAAGGTCTGCTTATGCTGAACAACATCAAACCGAGAGCTGTATTGGGGTTTAAAACCTCAGCTGATGTTTATTTCCACAGTCCTGGAGTGGAGAATCTGGACAGGCAGGAAGTAGCCAAACAGCTCGAAGAGATAAAGAACGGCCTGGCGCCGCTAAAGGGAGAAAAGCTGCACCGTAAGGCTGTACGGGAGTTGCTGAAAAAGTTAGGATTGTATGAAGAGTGGGACGTAAACAGGAAGGCTGAAAGTGTCAACAGAACTAGCGCAATAAAAGTTTCGGTCTAGACTAGGCAGAACATACCAGGATTCGTATGAAGGCGCGCCGGCTGACGGTAGTGCGTTTGAAGCTGAGGGCTCCCGCCGGGTGCTGCGTGGCAGCTCCTTCGACGGCGATGGCGCCAGGGACCTGCGGACCGATGGCCGCAGCAGCAGCGACCCTGGCTACAGCTTCGGCCGCGTCGGGTTCCGCCTTGCGAGGTCCCGGTAACCCTTGGACACTTGAACACTTGGCTCTTGGTATAAATCTGTTGTAGTAATCAGTTTGCGGAGGCAGCGCACCGGGCGCACGCGTAAGCCGCGCCCGGGCGTTGGCGGCGCAACTGCCCAGGCTGTGAACGCCGGTTGCTGGCAACCAGGGTGGGATTCTTGAAGAAGAGGATTTTAAAAGCGGACTGATAAGCGGGACAACTTTAAACTTAAATATGTCTTGAGTGGCCGATGCCGGGATCGCAAGCTACACTATGACCAGGAAGAATTGCCGGGAGGCTTTATGCGAATGAAAATATTATCCTTAGCGGTGGTTACGGTAATCGCCGGCGCTTTTGCCTATGTGCGCCCGCATAAAACCCAGCCGTCCGATTTGCGGGACGCGGTGGCGGACAGGGCACTTAGCGATCTGCAGGCCGGCAATTCGGAAAGAACAGGACTTCCTGAGGCATCTCAACCGCAGCCGGTAGGCGGGACTGGGGCCACCAAGTCCATCTATGGTGCGGATGACCGGCTGGACTATTATAAGGCGCCGGCCGCTGAGAAATCCACGGAAGCCGTGTTCGCTCCGGATGCTGTTATAAAGGCTATGGTGGATAAGGTCATGCGTAACGCCGGGACCGCTACCGGAGATGAGATAGCCGCGCTTTTGCAGCCTAATTTCAATTTCGAGCATATGGCCATGCTCGCTGTCGGGCGGCCATGGGCGCAGGCTGACAGTGAGCAGCGCAGGGCGCTGACCGGAGAATTCCGCACCATGCTTGTGCGGACCTATTCAAAGACCTTGTTGCGCGCGGGCAGCCTGGGCGGCAATATTGCCGTTAAGCCGCTTGCGCAACAGCCTGTTGCCGGGGAAGCCGTTGTGCAGACCGTGGCGAAACTGCTTGGGATGTCGATGGATATAGATTACCGCATGGAAAAGATGGGTGATACTTGGCAGGTTTATGACGTAAAGATGGACGGCGTATCGCTGGTGCTCAGCTACCGTGGCCAGTTCGCGCCTGTAGTCGCGGACTCGGGCCTGGACGGCCTGATAAAGACGCTGGCCGATAGGAATAGGCGTTCCTAGGAGCCTGTCTGACATAAGCCAAAACCGCTGTTGGATCGCTCCTGTAACCTCAAATCTTCGGCAGCCGCCTTCACCGGCGGCGCGCCGGGAACTTCCAATCACACTCGCCCAACCGGTTTAACCGCCATTGAGCCGGCTTTTTTCTCAACTTCCCGCAAATGCCGGCGTAAACCGCCCGCTTTTCCATAGTTTCAAGATGTTGTGCGTGGTGCAGACCAGCGACCACTCGCCTTTAACCTTCGCCACACCTCGCAGTAGAAACTGCCGGAATCCCCGCCCCTGTTTTATCTGCCCGAAAACCGGCTCTGCTATCTCTTTGCGCAAGGCATAGGCCTCGCGGCCGCGCTTCGTCCTAAGTTTCCGCTTCATCCTGTCCGCGGCGGAAAAATACGCCGGAATCCTTCCGCGCCCCGGCGCCTCCGCTTTCTCGCCGTGCTTCTGCCGCCTCGGCGGCATTAAAATCTCCGTGCCGGACTTCTCCACGCCGGCGATGTTATCCGCGCTGAAATACCCCGCATCCAACAGCGCTTTCTTCGGCGCTGCGCCGGTATTCCACATTACCTGCGCCATCATCGGCACCGCCTGCTTTTTATCGTTGGCCTCCTGCGTCACGTCGGCCGCCACGATTATCTGCGCCTTCCCGTCCACCGCCGCCTGGCAGTTGTATGCCTGCATGAAACTCTTCTTGTCGGCCGGCGACGGCATTATCCGGCTTTCCGGGTCCGTGAAATTCTTCTGCGACTTCGGATCGGGCGCGGGGTCTGGTTCTTTGGGCTTAGGCCCGCTTATGCGGCCTTCCTTTTCCCGGCTTCCCGCTCGCGCTTCTGCGCCTCGGCCTCTTCCTTCGCCTCCCGCTCCAGCGTCTCTTTGGCCTCCCGGATCTTCTTCAGCCGCCCCTCACGGAACGCCAGTTCTTTTGGCAGCTCATCGCCCCGCCGGTTCGCTCCGTATTCTGCGTCTTCCTGTCTGTCTAATTCCTCGGCCTGCCGCAGCAGCGCATCAACTTCCTGTTTCAGCCTGGCTTCCTCCTTGCCCATGCGCTCATAGCTCATCGCCTTGTGCTTGGAAGCGTTCGCTTTTATTTTCGTCCCGTCCAGCGCCACATGCCCGAGCTTCACCAGTCCTGCCGCACGGCACAGCCGCAGGACCTGCACGAACAACCCGGATAACGCCGGCAGATGCGCTTTCCGGAAATAGGATATCGTCCTAAAATCCGGCCGCTGGTTGGCGGCCAGCACGCGGAAGGCCACATCTTCCTCCAACTTGCGCGCCATATTGCGCGAAGAAAATACGCCGGTGCAATAGCCGTAAATCAGTACCGCCGTCAGCATTCTCGGGTCGTATGGTACCGTGCCGCGCGCTGGCCCGCCGTAGCTCGACAGGATGTCATCCAGGTCCAGGTTCCCGATAAGTTCCTCAACGAAATAAACAAGGTGGTCAGTGGAAAGCCATTCCTTTAAGGATGGCGGCAGCAGAAGCATCTGGTCCGGGTCGTAAGGGCGGAATGTTCTTTCGGTCATAGGGGTCTCCCGTACGCGCGTACGATGTCTATATTATAGAGAACTGTGACCGCGTCAGCAAAAACGTTTACGACGGGAAAACAGCCTGCCCGGGATTTTATCCACTATCATCAGAAAACATTATGTCGGACAGGCTCCTAGCCGCAAATGTCCGAAGCTTATCACTCTGGGTAAGATTATGAAGGCGAAACTTGCCACATTAACTTGCGCGGCCCTGGTCGTGTTCTTTTTAGCGCATAGGCGGCCGCACGGCGATATCCCTGGCGATCTGCGGGATGCGGTGGCTGATAGCGCATTGGCTGATCTGGCGCGCAACGCCGGTGCTGAAAATGTGGAGGTTCCCGCGCCGAAGCCGGCGCCAGGAAGGAAGACGGCCAGCGGGCGTACGAAGTCCGCCGGCGCAGACCAGGCAGCGGCGATGTCCCATGCCAAGGCTCTGTTTGGATTGACGGATGACCGGCGGGACTATTACCAGGCTTCATCCGGGGAGAAAAGGCTTGCGGACTCAGTGGTGTCGTTATTCAAATCATTTAGCGTGGCGGCTGACGGCCGGCTGTTGCTATCGAATTACGGTTCCCGCTATAACCTTTGTCCCGATGAAGCTTTCCGCGAGCAGAATTGCGGCGCAATTGCATCAGGCGCCCTGGTGGGTCCGGACCTTATCCTTACAGCCGGGCATGTAATTGCAAATGTTGAAGACTGCTCCTCAGCTAGAATTGTATTCGGCTTTGCCTTGAAAGAAGCTGGCCAGCCTGTGGACAAGGTTCCTCCTTCCGAGGTTTATTCCTGCAGGGAAATAGTGTCAACGTACCGGGATGATTCCGGGGCGGACTATGCGTTGATAAAACTGGACCGGGAAGTCCGTAACCATGTTCCTCTACGGATAAACAGGAGCAGGCAGATAAATACCGGGACTGAGCTTTTTACTATCGGGCATCCCAGGGGTTTGCCCGTAAAAATAGCCGGAGGAGCCTCGGTAGGGAGGGTGCTCTCCGCTTTTTTTCTGGCTGACCTGGACGTCTTTTCCGGTAATTCGGGCAGCGCCGTATTTAACGCGAGGACGGGTCTTATAGAGGGAATTCTTGTAAGGGCCCAGGAAGATTATGAACTTGTAAGAGGCTGCAACGTTTCTAAGCGCTATGATGTTTCGGATGGCGCGGGCGCGCATGTGACCCGTATCGCGGAAATAGCGGGTTTGATCCCTGAACCGGAGGGTTCCTCTATTGTTGGGAACCAGCCTGCAGCGCAACCCGTTCACCCGCAGCCGGTGCCGGAGCCGCCGGTTCACGACCCTGTGCCGCCCGCGCCGAAGCCCCAGCCCGCGCCGGCGCCGAAGCCGCCGGTTCACGACCCTGTGCCGCCCGCGCCGAAGCCCCAGCCCGCGCCAGTGCCGAAACCGCCGGTTCACGACCCTGTGCCGCCCGCGCCGAAGCCCCAGCCCGCGCCGGCGCCGAAGCCGCCGGTTCACGACCCTGTGCCGCCTGTGCCGGTGCCGGATTCCATACAGGTGGAAAACCTGGTAAGCGGGCTTCGAAGTGCTTCTGTCGGCGATCGCATCACCGCCGCCCGGAAACTTGGGGCAATGGGTCAGCGGGCCCGTGCTGCGGCCTCGGACCTGCTGATAGCCAGTGCTACAGATGGTATTGCTTTAGTGCGCGACGCAGCTGCTGAGGCGCTGCGGGCAGTGGGAGTGGATCAAGGAGAAGCCTCAGAGGCACTGCCTGGTATAGTTTCCGCGCTTAAATCAGGAAAAACAACTTTTGCCCGCAAGACTGCCGTCGAAGCGCTGGGGGAACTGGGCCCATTGGCCGTGGCGGCTGTCGCGGACCTGCTGAAGGCCAAAGCCGCAGACTCCAATCTTCAGGTGCGCGCCGCGGCCGGCGCCGCGCTCGCAAAGATATGCCCCCCCGGCGGCTCGGCTTCTGCATGTTCAGCGGTTAACCCGGCGCCACCCGAACAGCAGCCCCAGCCCGCGCCGGTGCCGGATTCCGTCCAGGTGGAAAACCTGGTACGAGGGCTTAAAAGTGATTCTGTCGAAGAGCGCATTGCCGCCGCCCGGAAACTTGGGGCAATGGGTCAGCGTGCCCGTGCTGCGGCCTCGGACCTGCTGATAGCCAGTGCGGACGGAGACATCCGTGTAATCCAAGCGGCCAATCTGGCACTCAGGTCCGTAGGTATGGACCAGAAGGAGGTCAGCGAGGCTCTCCCGATGCTGGTCGACCTGCTGAAGCATCCTAAATGGGAAGTGCGGATGTTCACAGCGCTTGCGCTTGGGAAACTCGGGCCTATGGCCAGTGGCGCGGTCGATGCTCTTATAGCCGCCAAAACCAGGGATTCTTATGTCGATGTCCGTGTGGCAGCGGAGGCGGCCCTGACTAAAATAATCGGCAACGGCGGCTCGGCATCTGCAGATTCCTCGGATCACACGCCAGGTGCGCCGGATATATGGATCACTATCCCCGGAGGAAAGTTCATGATGGGAACCGACAGCGGCGGATTTGAAGACTCCAAGCCGGTGCATAAGGTCGCCATCAAAACCTTTAAGATGTCGAAAACAGCGGTGACAGTGGAACAATACGCGGAGTGCGTGATCAAAGGCGGGTGCACAGAACCGGACACCGGTAACTATTGCAACTGGGGCAAGCCCGGTCGGCAGCTTCACCCGGTGAACTGCGTGGACTGGTACCAGGCTCGGGCTTATGCCAAGTTCAAAGGCGCGAGGTTGCCCAGCGAGGCTGAGTGGGAATACGCGGCTACGAGCGGCGGCAGGAATCAGGAATATCCTTGGGGCAATGATGAGCCGACCTGCGACAAGGCCGTGATGTTCGGCAAAGGCGTTTTCGGCTGTGGTAAAAACAGCACAATGCCGGTGTGTTCAAATACTGCCGGTAATACAGCGCAGGGCTTGTGCGATATGGCGGGAAATGTCCGGCAGTGGGTGCAGGACAGTTATCAGGATTCATACAAAGGTGCGCCTACTGATGGCAGTGCGTTTGAAGCTGCGGACTCCTACCGGGTGATGCGTGGCGGTTCCTTCTACGATCTTGACGCCAGTTACCTGCGGGCCGATTTCCGCAATAGCCTTGACCCTGGCCGCCGCGGCGTCAACGTCGGGTTCCGCCTTGCGAGGTCCCAGTAACCCTTGGACACTTGGCCCTTGGAATGAAGGGTTGCGGGAGGTTAACCCAAAGCTCAGAAAATCTGTTCGCCAGTGTTCGTATTGTGCAGGATTTGTGCGCCGCAATGTGGCCAAGGGTCGCATTGCCAATAAGCCATAGTCGAAAAGAGCGCTGCTTCCAGCGCTTGGAGGTATCTGGGCATATTTGAATGTGGCTTTTGGCACATAATTTACAAAACCAACGTGTTTTCCCTGATTTGCTGCGGCCCTATCGCTGCATCCTTTGGCCACATTTAGAACAGTGCTTTTTTCATCTGATTATACCAGCATAAGTCTAATCAAAGGGGCTTCCTCGTCGAGGAAGCCCCTAAAATGCCAACACGTTTTTCATATTAACGCCAAAATTGTCCCCGGCTTTCATTGGCAAAAGCACTGGCAACTGAACTTTTCAGGTTAGCGGCAAATATTATATATTTCATTAATTAATTTGCCACTAATTTTTCAAGATATTGAGGGCGAGAAAAGGAGTCCCAGGACTTCATTGCGGACATCGATCAGGATAGAACGCTTTGGCATGGAAAAGCGGTAAGGGCCGTGAAGTTCCTGTGGTATGTCCGTTAAGGCCTGGGCGAAGTCTCCTGGGGATGAAGAAGATTCATGTTTTAGAGCCGCCAATGGCCTTTATTTCGTTCAGCAAGTTAAAGAGTTTTAATGGCTTCCGTTCAAGGATGCTTAAATTTAAGCGGTTAGTAATGTCTGTGCGCGATGCATTAGCTGGGGATGTGTCGGCAAGTATTATGACCGGAATGCATCCTGTTTTTTCTGCTGAGGCCAATTTGTTCATTACTTCTGGGGCGTGCATGTCCGGCAGGTTAGGGCGCAATAATATGATATCAGGCGCCAGCGCGGAGGCTTTTGTTATTCCTTCTCGACCGGTGTAGGCGACTTCAACCATGTGCCCGCCTACTAAAGTCAGAAATTCAGCGGTCACTCTCTGGCAGGAACGGTCGTTGTCAATATTCAGTATTCGCAAATATTTCTTCGTCATTATGCCAGTACTAATAACAGGTTGCCTAGCCCGGGGATCTCCCTGCTCTCGGCGGGCGGGAATAGGCGCCGCGATAATCAGCAGGTAATATTATACTTCGGTGGGGGCGTGCAATCCACTAAAGACATTCTAAATAAATATATACTTTTCGGGTTTCAAAATCTAAAGAAATAATTAATTCCTTCCAGGGTTGGGTAAATCCTGGCGTCAAAGTAATATAATCTAGTTGATGGTTGGAGGCATGATTTGTTGCAGTGCCGACGAATCGGAGGCGCAAGATGTCTGTTGAACGGAAAAGTATTCTGGTTGTAGAAGACGACAAAGATACACTTCTGATAATAAAGGAAATGCTTGAAGCTGAAGGCTATGCCGTAATTTGTCAGATGCGGGAGGCTGACACAGCTGCATATTTAAAAGATAACGTGCCGGATATGGCCATACTGGATGTAGGGTTGCCAGATGGAAGCGGCCTTGATCTGGCGAAAAAAATTCGTTCGCGCCCGGCCACGGCCCATATCCCTATAATAGTTTTAACCGGCCTCGGCGGCTTGGACTTAAAGAAAGACGCTTTTTCCACCGGTATAGACCAGTATCTCATGAAGCCTATGGATATTGAAGAACTGGTCCTGTGGGTGAAGGCGCTTTTTAGGCGGGAAGAGTTGTCCCGCAGGTTCCGCCATTCTCCCTGCAGGGCTGGGGAGATGCAGGTGGATAAGGAGTCTTTCCTGGTGACTTATAAGGGGAGGACGATAAAAGGGCTGACCAGCAGAGAATTCCAGCTGCTGGCGTATCTTGTGGAAAACAGTCCTGAAGTCATTAGCAGGGAGCGGATCATGAAAGATATCTGGCATACCGTAGCAGTGGAGAACCTTGTGGATACGCATATACACAATTTGCGCAGTAAACTGCCCGAAAGCGCCGCGCGCCGCATAGAATCGGTCTACGGCCGGGGTTTTCGCTATTTTAATGGGTAGAGAGGCTGCCAAAAATTAAGAATAAATTAAGTGGTTTTTGTCGCTTATTTCAGGTATACCATAATCAAGGCGGAGGCCTGAAGTATCCTATCAAAATTACATAAATTTCAGGCTCGGTTCCGTCTAAGAACCGGAGTGCTTTATCTTTCAGTATGTTGTATTACGTATGTTGGGGAACAGGATTTATGACTAATTTAAGGCCCCGCTTTGTGGCTCTGGTTGTGATGCTTGTCACTTGCTGTTCTGCCCGGCTTGTCGGTGCAGCGCCCTTGTTGCTTTCTCCTGCCAGTGGCGAGACCGGGGTGTCTCAAAGCCCCGCCTTGCATGCGGCGGACATGACGCTGGGAACTTCCGTGCAGTACCATTTCCAGGTGGATACCGTGCAGACCATGGACTCCCAATCGGGCCAGCCGCAGGGCAGTTTTGACCAGACCGCGGCGCAGTTATTCTCGTCATCTGGGGCGTTCAGCGGGCAGGATACTTACATCGTTCCCGGCTCAAGCGACGCCTATAACAGCGTCAGCACGGCCACCTTCGTTTTTTATTCCAGCGCGGCCAAACTTAACCCGGACACTAAATACTACTGGCGGGCGCGGGCTAAACCTGCGGGCGGCGCTTACGGCGCGTGGTCAAGCACTGCCAGTTTCACAACGGCGCGCTTCGCGTCGCAAACCCCGGCTAATCATCTGGCTGTAAGCGGGGTAAACCTGTACGGTCCCACCGATTCGGGGCTGATAAATATAGGTTTCAGCCTGGCCGAGAATAATGTGGCGACCGGGACCTCCGCAGGGGGCGGCGCGTATAATACGGCCGACTGGGTCTTCGTAAAATTCTCCACCATGGCCGGAGCGGACGGCACCTGGAACCACGCTACGCTTATAGGCGGTAGCGTGGGTGCCGGTGCCACGCTGATGGCCGCAAGCGACGGCAAAGGCGTTTTTCTTGACCATACCGCGTATTCGCCATATTGGACGGCTGGGGCCACCGTTGTCTGGGATTTTGGGGTCGACGGGGTGGATGGGAAAACCGCCATCGTAAAAGTTTTCTCCGTCTCCATGGTGCGCGTGCCTTCGGGCAGTTTTGTTTACAACATCGGAAATATCGGCGGAGGAACCTTCAATAACTTATCCGGGCCGAAAACAGTTACTTCCGGCGCAGGGACAAATCTGCCTTCTGGCGCGCTGGCGGGCTGGCCGAACGGCTACGGCGGTTTTTATATCGGCCGGTATGAGATAACGCAGGGGCAGTACGCGGATTTCCTGAATACGGTATCGTCCAGCGCCGCGGTCGTACTTTATTCAACCTATGTGGAATATGGGCATAACATAACATATGCGCCCGATAATTTGTATGGCGCGCGTTACGCGGCCGCAGACCCGGATGCGGCCAAGAACTATCTGTCGATATCGGACGCCTGGAAATACATGAACTGGGCCGGGCTGCGCCCCCTGACTGAGATGGAGTTCGAAAAGGCGGGGCGTGATATAAACGGCGATACGAGAACTTATCCTTGGGGCAATACCGCGCCGAACCTGTCCGTATACCGCCCGGCTAATGAGGACGGGACCTGCATACGCAGATATTTGAATTACAGTAATGCGGCGGGCTGCCGGAAAGTGCTGGATGTCGGGCGCTATATGAGCGGCGATGTGTACAGGACAACGGCGGAAACCGGCGCGTCGCCATGGGGCATAGCCGATTTGGCTGGTAATTTGTGGGAGTTAACCATAAACTGTTCGTGGGCGAGCGTCCCTTTGAACGGAGATGGCACACTTGGCCTGCCGGCAAGCTGGCCTGTGCCGGGCGCTGCCACTGCCGGGGTGCGTGGCGGCGGCTTCGGCGATGCCTCGAGTTTTGAACGGCTCTCGGACCGCAGCTATGCGAGCTGGGGCTATACCGTTCGTAACCCCACCATCGGCGCGCGTGTCGCCAGGACGCCATAGCCCCTTGTTGCCATTTGCTTAAAATGCAAAATGGGTTTGGACAGCGTCCGTGAAGCGGTAAAAAATAATTTTGAGGCATAAAATACAGGTTATGAAAAAGGCGGCTAAAAACACGATAAAGGTCTCCGGCGCCATTCTGGGCGCTTCTTTGTTCATTTGGCCCGTTTCCCTGGCGGTTGCCGCCGACTTGTTCCCGGGTTACGGCTCTTCGATGAGCGCCGCAAGTTTGGCGGCGGCTTTGCCTGTAAAAACGACCTCGCCGACTGCTGTCCTTTTAGCGCCTGTGGACGGTGCACCGGATATTTCGCAAAGTCCCGCCTTGAACGTCAGGAACGGTTATCCGGCAGGAGGAATTGTGCAGTACCATTTCCAGGTGGATACCGTGCAGACCATGGACTCCCAATCGGGCCAGCCGCAGGGCAGTTTTGACCAGACCGCGGCGCAGTTATTCTCGTCATCTGGGGCGTTCAGCGGGCAGGATACTTACATCGTTCCCGGCTCAAGCGACGCCTATAACAGCGTCAGCACGGCCACCTTCGTTTTTTATTCCGGGGCGGCCAAACTCTCCCCAGACACGAAGTACTACTGGCGGGCGCGGGCTAAACCTGCGGGCGGCGCTTACGGCGCGTGGTCAAGCACTGCCAGTTTTACAACGGCGCGCTTCGCGGTGCAAAACCCGTCGAATCATCTGGCCATCAGCGGCGGCAGTTTGTCCGGCAACTCCGGCGCGGTCAACATAGGTTTTAACATAGCCGAGAACAATGTGACGACCGGGACCTCCGCAGGGGGCGGCGCGTACAATACGGCCGACTGGGTCTTCGTGAAGTTCTCAACCATGTCAGGAACAGACGGCTCCTGGAACCACGCCACGCTTACAGGCGGCAGCGTGGGCGCCGGCGCCACCCTGACGGCGGCGAGCGACGGTAAAGGTGTTTTCCTGAACCATACCGCAAATTCGGCCTATTGGACTTCTGGGGCCACGGTAACCTGGAATTCCGCCGCGGACGGGGTGAACACTGTGGATGTCCGCGTTAAAGTTTTCGCTGTCTCCATGGTGCGCGTGCCGCAGGGGCCTTTCATATATAACGCGGGCGGCATAGGCGGCGGCGCCAGCAATAATTATGGCGGAGGTTCTGCGGCGGTGCTTTCCAATGCTTCCCAGCTCCCCGCAGGAGCACCGGCCGGCTGGCCTAACGGTTATTCCGGCTTTTATATAGGCCGTTACGAAATAACCCAGGGCCAGTATGCGGATTTTCTTAACAGTATCTGGTCCAGCACCGCGACCGCTCTATTTTACGGCTCAGTTATCGCCGGGCAGAACATGACGTACTCTTCCGGAAATCCATACGGCTCCCGATACGCAGCCGTGGACCCTGCCGCTCCTAAAGCCATGTCATACACCGATGGCTGGAGTTATTTAAGCTGGGCCGGCCTGCGCCCGCCGACCGAAATGGAATGGGAAAAAGCCGGCCGTGACATCAACGGAGATGCCCGCACTTACCCCTGGGGGGATACGGCGCCGGGTACAGTAACCTATAATCCTCCGAACGAGGGCGGGGCCTGCATACGCAAATTCGCGAACTACAACAATGTGGCGGGCTGCCAGAAAGTGCTGGATGTGGGCAGGTATCTGAGCGGGGACGTGTACAGGGCCCAGGCTGAAACCGGGGCCTCGCCATGGGGGATAGCTGATCTGGGGGGTGGCGTGAAAGAGATGGTCATAAATTGCGGTTGGACCGGCGCCGTTCCCGCTAACGGGAGCGGGACTGTCAGTTATCCGGCAAGCTGGCCTGCTCCGGGAACCGCCGCGACCGGATATCGCGGAGGCGGCTATTATGAAACCGCGGCTTCGCTCAGGATTTCCGCCCGCGATATGGCGAGTTTTGCCAATGATACCCGTTATACATCTACCGGCGGACGCGGCTCCAGGACGCCTTAATGGCCAGTTTTGCTAATGCGGAGAAGCGTGGTCTTGTAATTTTAAATACAGTATGAACTTCATCAGGCGGAACGTAATAAGTATTCTACCGGCTTTGGCGCTTATGGCTGCCGCTGCCTCCTTGTCCGCCGCGGACCTTTTCCCCGGCTACGGCGGAGCTGTCGGCCCTGTTATTCAGGGGCAGCTGGGGTACCCCATCGGAGCCTTGTTACAGCCGGTAAACGGTATTGCGGGCGTTTCACAGAGTCCCTCTCTGGCCGTCACCCCGCCAGGGGCGGGGATTATGCGGTACCACTTCCAGGTGGATACGGCGCAGACAATGGATTCGCAAGGCGGCGCGCCGCTTTTCAGTTTCGACCAGACCGCCGCGCAGTCCTTCTCCGGGGCGGGCATGTTCAGCGGCCAGGATGCCACCGTGGTCGCGGCCGGAGACGCCTATAACGGTACCAGCACGCCGACTTTCGTTTTCTATTCCAGTGCGGCTGTATTGAGTCCGGATGCGCCGTATTATTGGCGGGCGCGGGCCCAGCCTTCGGGCGGCGTCTACGGCGCGTGGACCAGCACTGCCAGCTTCACTACGGGGCGGTTCGCAAAGCAAAATCCGGCGAACCACCTGGCCATAACCGGGGTAAACCTGTTCAATCCCTCAACCGGCGGCTCGGTCAGCGTGGGCTTTACCATAGCCGAGAATAATGTGACGACCGGGACATCGGCAGGTGGGGGGGCGTATAATACGGCTGACTGGATATTTGTGAAGTTTTCAACGCAGGCGGGTGCGGACGGGACCTGGAACCACGCCACGCTGACCGGCGGCAGCGTTGGGGCCGGCGCCACCCTCGCACTGGCGGCTGACAATAAAGGCGTTTTTCTGAACCATGCGTTAAGTTCCGCTTACTGGGTGGCGGGCGCGACTGTAACCTGGAATTATGTCGCCGACGGGGTTGTGTTTTCCAGCGTGCGGGTAAAAGTTTTTGCCGTCTCCATGGTGCGCGTGCCGCAGGGGAGTTTTGTCTATAATGCCGGAGGTATAGGCGGCGACTTATATAACAATTACGGCGCCGGGTCGCAGGTTACGGTCTCTAACGCCTCCCAACTGCCAAGCGGCGCCCCGGCCGGCTGGCCGAACGCTTACGCTAGTTTTTATATCGGCCGCTATGAGGTAACGCAAGGCCAGTATGCCGAATTCCTTAATACCATCCCGTCCGGCAGCGCGGCCGCGCTTTATGAACCCACGGCGGCTTATGGCCACAATATTACCAATGCGGGCGTTTATCCCAACAAATACGCCGCGGTAGACCCGAATGCTGCCAAGAGCTACCTGTCTATATCGGACGCCTGGAGCTATTTAAATTGGACCGGGTTGCGCCCTCCGACAGAGATGGAATTTGAGAAGGCCGGGCGGGACATAAACGGCGATACGCGCACCTACCCCTGGGGCAACACGGCGCCGGACCTGGTAACCTATACCCCGCCGAACGAAGGCGGGACCTGCATAAAGAAGTTCTTGAATTACAACAATACAGCGGGTTGTACGAAGGTTCTTGATGTGGGCAGGTATATGAGCGGCGATGTGTATAGAACCCCGGCAGAAACAGGGGCCTCACCGTGGGGGATAGCAGATTTAGCGGGCAATGTATGGGAGTTTAATATAAATTGTTCGTGGGCGAGCGTGCCGTTAAACGGGGATGGAACGCTTAACCTGCCGGGAAGCTGGCCTGTGCCGGGCGCAAGTACTGTCGGTCTTCGCGGCGGCAGCTGGATCATCCCTGAGGCGTACGTACGTGTCTCCGCCCGTTACAACGCTAGTTGGGCTAGCACTAATCGTAGCAACAATGTGGGCTGCCGCGGTGCCAGGACGCCGTAACCCCTTGCTCCCCTTTACACCAAGGCGAAAGGGCCTGTGTCAAAGTCGGGAAGCTGTAGAAAAGATATGCGGAAGAAAATGTAAATATGGAAAAGGCGGGTAAAAATATAAAGACCGTGTTCGGCGCTCTTCTGGGCGCTGCATTGTTCATTTTGCCCTCATACATACTGTCCGCCGCCGACCTGTTCCCCGGCTATGGCGCCGTTATGAGCGCGGAAAGCGCGGACGCGGAAGTCTACGCGCCGCGGCTGCTTATCTCAACGCCTAGCTTTCCGGCTGGCGGCTCTTACCTGAACTCCCGCTCTATCAGTTTCACCTGGACGGGCGTAAGCACCTCCGCGGCCGCGAATCTGCAGGGCGCGCAGTACGATCTGCAGGTGGATGATGCGGCGGATTTTCTAACCCCCGAGGCGGCTGCTTCTCTCCCGCTTATTGCCTTGAGCACCGTTTCTCCGACGGCCGATGCCTCTGTATCGCTTTCCATTCCCGCCCTGGCCGATTCCACTACATATTATTGGCGGGTGCGCGTGGCGCGCGGCGGCAGCGGCGGCCCGTGGTCCTCCACGGCAAGTTTTACCGCCGACTATACCCCGCCCTCCGCGTCGGGCTTCGCCTATAAAAGTTCCACAGGCGGTTGGTTGTCCGAGGGGCAGGTCGTTACTCTGGCTTCCGGGGTTACGGCCCAGGCCGTGCTGACGGATGCGGTTTCCGGACTGAGCGTAGTCCCCGGTTCCGGAGGGTACAGCGTCAAGTATTCCACCGACGGCGGCGACAGCTGGATCTCGGAAGGAATGGCTGTAAGCCGGGCAGGTTCCGAAATAGCAGCTTCAGCTATGGCGGTTTATAACGGGAAGCTTTATGTCGGAATGGGCGGCAATACCTGGATGGACAAAATAATGGTATATGACGGCAGTTCCTGGTCTGTAAGCCGGCCAGGCTCTCCCGTTGGGCAGGCCATATACTCCCTGGCCGTGTACAAAGGGAAACTTTACGCCGGGGCGGGGTACGCGGCCGGCCAGACCAAGATATTTGTTTTTGACGGGATTTCATGGACGACCGCCTATACCTGCCCTTCTCTTGCTGCCTCCGGTTACGTGGCCGCGCTGGCGGTTTATAATGAAAAACTATACGCCGGAGTCTCGGGCTCCCAGGCGGGTGAGGGAGACGTGTATGTTTTTGACGGTTATGACTGGAAGTTGAGCTATGCCGGCGCGCATGAGGCCATAAATACCATGGCCGCGTACAATGGTAAGCTGTACGCGGGACAGGGCTACGGCGCAGGGGACGGGGATGTGCTTGTATACGACGGCAGCGCCTGGGGGCCTGCTTATGACGGGGCGAGCAGTAATATTTACGCCCTGGGGGTGTATAACGGGAAGCTCTACGCAGGCCAGGGGAGCAATGTTAACGGCGACGGGGATGTTCTGTCTTTTGACGGAATTTCCTGGACCTTGAGTTATAATGGTTCCGCGTCCAGGATAACCTCGCTTCTGTCCCATAATGGGCTGCTTTATGCAGCCCAGGCCGGAAATTCCCTGGGTGCTGGCGACGTCTATACCTACGATGGCAGGAACTGGAGGAAGGAATTTGACGGCGCGCAGGGCGGTATTTATGCTCTGGCTTCATATAACGGCCGCTGGTATGCCGGCCAGGGGGCGCGGGTAGGATTTTCTGATTTGGCGAGTGATATCTTCGGCTCTTATTCTCTTTTCGGCAAGGCCGTGACCGCCGCCGATGGCAGCACCGGTTACGAGACAATAACTTCCACCAGCCTGGTTTTCGCGCAATCGCGGAACACAGCGGTCTGCGGCGGCGCTGCTCCCTGTCAGGCGACGAATCAGATCGTTTTCAACGCTTCGGACCGGGCCGGCAACGTGCTCTCCTATGGGCCGTACGCCGTCCTGCTGGATTATGTCTCCGGCAGCCAGCTGGCTGTTACTACGCCAACCTGGCCGGCCGACGGCTCCCGTGTGGGCTTCAGGAGGCCGAACTTCGGCTGGATAGGGGTAAGCACAAACACCGCGTCCGTACTCGGCCCGCAGGCGCAGTATATAGTGGATTATTCCGTTAATCCGGATTTCAGCGGGGCCGTGACGCTCTCTACCCCGGTGGTGCTGGGCAGTACTAGCGATTTTACCGCCGACGGCACCGTGGCGCCGGGAACGGACCTGGCGGATGGAGCCGTTTACTACTGGCGAGTACGGTTGAGGACCGGGGCTGGCAACTACGCCTCTAATTGGAGCACCAATAGCTTTACTACCGATTTCTCCGCACCTACAGTCTCCGGTTACCAGGTGGTTTCCGGCACCGGAGGGTTTGTGAGCGAGAGCCAGTGGATAGGACTTGCGGGCGGAGTTACCGCGCAGGCCGTGGTGCAGGACGACTGGAGCGGGCTCGCAGTTTCAACCTCAGCACTGTGGAGCGGCGGCGACGGTCACGACTGGGGCGACCTGACCGGCGGCTACAGCGTCTCTTATACTACGACCGCAGGTGCGGGCTGGGTGGAAGGCGCCGGCTGGGACGTTTCGAACGGCGGCAATGCGGTGTCGGCCGGGGAGAATTATGTAAATTCGCTTGCGGTCTATAACGGCAAGTTGTATGCCGGTACCGGTACTGGCGGCAAGGTGGCGGTATTTGACGGCAATACCTGGAGCGCGGCTAACGGCGGCAATGCGGTGACGACCGGGGTGGCGTATATTACTTCGCTGGCGGTCTATAATGGCAAACTATATGCCGGTACCGATGCTGTCGCCAAGGTGGTAGTATTTGACGGCAATACCTGGAGCGCCACTAACGGCGGCAATGCCTTGATAGTTGGAGAGCTGCAGATACAATCGCTTGCGGTCTATAACGGCAAGCTGTATGCCGGCACTTATCCTAATGGCAAGGTGGCGGTATTTGACGGCAATACCTGGAGCGCCACTAACGGCGGCAATGCCTTGATAGTTGGAGAGCTGCAGATACAATCGCTTGCGGTCTATAACGGCAAGCTGTATGCCGGCACTTATCCTAATGGCAAGG
>JAQTOU010000009.1 GCA_028713125.1 Elusimicrobiales bacterium
GCGGCGAAGAGCTCGGCCTGCTTGACCGTGTCGATGCCGAGGTCGGCTTCCATATCGAGGTCTAGCTCGAGCATGTCCTTGGGGTAGCCGGTCTTATCGGCGATCATGTTCAGTATCTCCGCCTGGACCGCCTCCTGGCTCAGACCTGAGGCCTGAGAGGCCGGCTGCGCCTTCGGGGTGGCTGCGGCTGCTTTCTGCGCCGGCTGCGCCGCGGGCTGCCCGGGCGCTTCTGCGGCGGGCTGCGCGGCGGCTGCCGCTGAGCCGCCCTTTTCCTGCATGACGAACTTTATGCAGTGCCTTATCGTCGGGTAGTCTTTAAGGGAGATATTATCTTTGCGCGGTATATTGTAATGCTCGCGCAGTGCGGCGAAGAGCTCGGCCTGCTTGACCGTGTCGATGCCGAGGTCGGCCTCCATGTCGAGGTCTAGCTCGAGCATGTCTTTCGGATAGCCGGTCTTGGCTGTTATCATATCGAGGATCTCGGCCTGTACCTTATCCTGGTTCAGCCCGGAAAGCTGTGCGGCAGCGTGTACGGGCTGGGCAGCCGGGGCCGGAGCCGCGGCACGTGCGGGGGCGGCAACAGCGGCCGGCGCCGGCCTCGGCGCGGGCGCGGCGGACACGCCTACGGGCTCCCTCGACGGGGGCGCCGTCCTGGTCCCGGCGGTCTTTTTGTCTTTTATCCTGAGGGTGTTCAGGACCACCTCAAGTTCGGCCGCGGGGTCGCCGGAGATCTCTTTAAGCCAGGCGTTATAGCGGGCCTGGTCGTAGCGGTTCTCACCTTCCTTCCAGACGCGCTCGGTAAACGACATGGCCATATGCGAGCCGAAGCCCGCGGCGAAGCGCAGCGCGTACTTCAGGTCGTACTTCCCGCCCTTCGAAAGGTTTATGCCGGCCAGTTCCGGGTCGGCTTCTTTGTAGTTGGCGATGGGCGGGATGATGCCGGTGTTCAGCGCGCGCACGACGATGACGTCCTCGAGGCCCGCGCCCATGGAGTGGCCGGTAAACCCTTTGACATTGCTGACTATCACCTTGTCGGTGCTTGCGCCGAAGGCCCTCTTGAGCGCCTTCACTTCCGCCGAGGCGCTGCCGCCGCGGGCCGGGGTGTAGGTCTCGTGGGACATGAACATGGTATACGGCGCGATCTCTTCTTTCTTGAGTCCGTAGATGCGCTCGACTTTCTGCACGAATTTTTCCATGACGGCGGCGACATGCTCCGTGTCCAGGCGGGTGGCGTGGAAGGCGGAGTTCGCGCACTCGGACAAAAGCATGCGCGCGAGCGGCTTCATGCCGCGCTCGAGCGCGAGGGTTTCGTCCTCTATAACCATGGCTACGGCGGCGGAGCCTACTATCAGGCCGTGGCGGCGGCGGTCGAAAGGCAGGGCGGCCTCGGAAACGTTAGCCGAGGTGGTGGCGGTGCCGGAGGCCAGGAAGCCCGGCAGGGTCCATTCCTGCACGATCTCGCTGGTGATATCGTCGGCGCCTATGATCACTACGCGTTTGCATTTTCCGGCGCGGATCCAGGTTTCGGCCACGTGCACGGCCTGGGTGGTGGAGGCGCAGGCGGCGCTTACGTGGACGGTCGGGCCCTTGGCCCCGACCCACTGGGCGAACTGGCTGTCAGCTATCGGGATCACCTTCAGGAGGAAGTTCGAGCTGAAAGTGTACGGGTCCTTGCCGGCGCCCGGCTGGTAGTCCGCGAAGTTCTTCTGCAGCCATTCGCGGAGCCCCGCTTTGTCGGCCTCGGTGGGCAGTTTGTCCACTATCTGGTTGTAAACTTCCCAGAGCTGCTCGGCGGTGCGGCCGGCGTATTTATAATTGAAATAATGGGTTATCTCCTTGATCATCGATTCCGTGACAGGGAAGGCCGAGGCGAAGATCACTCCGGTCTCCGAAGCCAGCGGCTCGGGCAGGGCCCATTTCTCGGGCAGCCAGCTGCCGGTGGTGGTCTTCTTGTACTGGTGGATCAGCGGCAGGCCCGCGTCCTTCAGCGCAAGCACGCCGGCGCCTATCGCCATCTTGAAAGTAGTGTCGAGGGCTTTGGCCACGGTATGCGGCAGGCCGAACTCGGCCTCGATGTCCAGCTGGCCGGAGCGCGCGGAGAGCTTAATAGACTGGTCCACCGAGTCTATCTTCTCGATAGTGTGGTTGCCGGTGGGCGACTTCATCACGCGGATGATGTTCTTCTCCATTATCTGCTCGCGCCATTCCATCGGGATCGGCTCTATCATGTTCTTGCCGGCGAGGATCTCGTCGAGGTTATGCTCGCGGAAAAGCTTGTCCCAGGTCCCCGGCGTGCCGCCGGCTATGCCGGAGATCGCCAGCTGGTTGAAGTTGAAGCCGTAGCGCTCGGCGAAAGAAGCTTTGTCGTAAGGAAGGGGCGCCGGCTCCGAAACCTGTTCTGATCTGTTCATTGTCGTTTTTCCTTCGCCCTGCTGCAGGGCCCAGTTCTGGTAATAAGGGTTAAAGAACTTTCCGCCGGCCTGGGGAGCTTTGCCTTCCCATTTCACCGGGATGCCGAGCGCCGTCATATTGGCGAGCAGGTCGTTGAATTCGGTTATGCCGCCGCGCTTCGGGTGGTTCGAGGCGAGGATAGTGACGTCGGGCTTGTCCTTCAGCGTGGAGGTGGCGAAAGCGCTGAGCACGCGCTTCGGGCCGCACTCTATGAAAGTCCGCACGCCCTCGGCGTACATCCGCTCCAGCTGTTTTATGAATTCCACGGGGCTGGTCATCTGCTTTATCAGCATGTCGTAGATGCCCTGCTTGTCTACCGGGAAGAAGTCCGCGGTGACATTGGAGAGGATCTTCATGTCGGCGGCTTTTATCGGTATGTTCTGCAGGAACTTGCGGTACGGGCCCATGGCCGGGGCCACTATCTCCGAGTGGAAAGCGTGGGAGACCGGGATCACGCCCGCCTCCACGCCCAGCTCTTTGAATCTCTGCACGGCCTGGTCCACGGCGGCGGCTTCGCCGGCTATCACGGTCTGCAGGGGGCAGTTCTTGTTAGCGCAGATCACGTAGCCTTTTATCTTTTTCAGCTCCACTTCAACTTTATCGCAGCCCCAGGCTATGGAGGCCATCTTGCCGGGGTCGTCCACTTTCACGGCGGACATTTCCTTGGCGCGGCTGGTGACGGCGCGCAGGCCGTCCTCGAAGGTGAAGATGCCGGCAGCGGTGGCCGCGGCGTATTCGCCCAGGCTGTGGCCGATGGCCATGTCGGGCTCTATGCCGAATTCTTTGAAGAGGCGGTACATCGCTATGTCGGCGGTCAGCATGGCGGGCTGGGTCAGCTGGGTCTGCTTTATCGCATCCTCGCGCTTCGCCAGCTCTTCCTTGGTTTCGCCGGGCTTGGACCAGAGCGCTTCGGTCAGGCGCACGCCTATCATCTTTTCAAGGATGACGTCGGCCTCGTCGAAAGTGGCCTGCACGGTCTGGTACTTTGCCGCCAGGTCCCTCATCATGTCCACGTACTGCGAGCCCTGGCCGGGGAACAGCAGGCCTACTTTCGCCTTGTTGGTCCCGGTCTTGAAGGTGTAGACGCCTTTCAGCTTGAAGTTGAGCGGCGGGTTGGTCCAGGTCTCTTCTTTGGCGTTAGCCGCCAGGAAGGCGACTTTCTCCATAAGATCTTTAGGCGACTTGGCCACTATGGCCACGCCCCAGGCGGCCTTTGCCTTTAGCTGGGTAGGCTGGGCGAAGGTCGACATCGGGTAAGCTTCGGCCCATTTGGAAACGGCGCTTTCAGCGGCGGCTTTGGCATTGCTGATAACCTCGGCCGTGGTGGCGCCGGTGAAGGTAACGGCTTCGCCCTGTATGCCGGCGAAAGTAGTCTTTGGATTTTCCACGACCGCGGCTATTGCGCGGGGGGCGGGCGCCTGGATTTCCGCGGAGGCTTTCGCGTTCCGCTGATGGTTCGGGCCGGTGTACTCTTCCATGGTCACGTGGAAGTTAGTCCCGCCGAAACCGAAGGAAGAGACATTGGCGCGGCGTATCCCGGTCTTTTTCCAGTCTTCCGCTTTGGTGATAACGCGGAACAGGTCCAGGTTGATGCCGGGGTTGGGGTTCACGCAGTTGATGGAAGTGGGCAGGGTCTTATTGTAGAGCGCCAGGGCGGTCTTTACTATGCCCATAGCGCCGGCGGCCGCCTTGGAGTGGCCGATCTGCGATTTGATGGAGGTAAGTCCAAGTTTCTTGCCGCTGCTCATATGCGGCCCGAACACTTCCTGGAGCACCTGCACTTCGGCGGCGTCCCCCACCTTGGTGGCGGTTCCGTGCGCTTCCACGAAGTCCACGTCGGCCGGGGAGTAGTCCACCTGGCTGAAAGCGTTCTCAATGGCTATTTTCTGGCCCTTGGGATTGGGGGCGGTGATGCCTTTGCCCTTGCCGTCCGAAGAAGCGCCCACGGAGTTCACCAGGGCGTAGATCTTGTCGCCGTCGCGGACCGCGTCCGACAGGCGCTTAAGGATGTAAATTGAGACCGCCTCGGCCATTACGAAGCCGTTCGCCCTTTCGTCGAAGGAATAGGAACCGTCCGCGGACAGGGCGCCTATTTTGCAGAACTTCACGAAGGCAGGGGGCGACATCATTTCGTCGGCTCCCCCCGCTATCGCCATGTCGAACTTGTTCGCGCGCAGGCCCAGCACCGCGTAGTCCAGCGCCGCCATTGAGGAGGCGCAGGCCGCGTCCATGGTCATATTCGGGCCGTTCAGGTTGAAAATATTGGCTATGCGGCCGGCCGTCACATTGGACAGCTCGCCCGGCATGGTGTCTTCGGTTATGTTGAGTATGCCAGAGTCTATGCCCGCCTCGTACTCTTTGATCATCGCGTCGCGTTTTTCCTGGGGCAGGGAAGCGAAAGCGGGTGTCTTTTTAAGGATATCCTCATTGTAGAACTTGTAGACGCGCAGGTCGGTCATTTCCTTGCGCATCGCGCCCATCGCATTGCCGATCACGGCGGCGGCCATTTTGGGGTCGAAAGGCTTCTTGTCATAGCCGGAATCTTCCAGGGCCATGCGCACGGCTTCGATGGTCATTTGCTGCAGCCGGGAGATCTGCGTGGCGGTCTGGGGCGGTATCTTGTACTTGATGGAATCGAACTTGAAGCCCTCTATGAAGCCGCCTATCTTTGAATAGGTCTTGTCCGGGGCTTTATGGTCTTCCGAATAGTAGAGTCTCCAGTCCCAGCGGTCCGCGGGAACTTCGCTTATGCAGTTGCGGCCTTCCAGCACGTTTTTCCAGAATTCTTCCTTATTAAGGGCTTTAGGGGCTATTATCCCGAGACCTACTATCGCTATTTTTTCATTGTTCATAATCTTGTATGCCTCATTTTTGGCTAATCGTCATATTCCGCCCCGGCAAAGGGGTTCCCGGTAAGTTAAAATTGTATGGGGTAAACGGGTCAGAAAGGGCCGTTTAAGGATATCATATGTATATTTTATTAAAAATGTCCGCGGGTTGGCAACCGAGGAGGGCGTGCGCGGGCAGGTTGGCTATTGCTTTACCGACATCAAGTATAGTACGCCTTTCCGGGAGGAAAGCGGGGTTGAGTATTCGATCTTGTCCAGCACCTTGAAGCGGGGGTCTGGGGTGAAAGATATGATAGCCTTGTAGTTTGTGCCTTTCTGCCATTCCCATTCCCCTATCATGTTGAGCGGTTTCATGCTCTTCAGGTAGGCCATGTTCTTCTCATAATTGAACCAGGCTTCATAGTCGAAACCGTTTATTATCTCGCCCGGGGCGGTTTCGGCCCGCGGTTTCAGGGCAAGCTCCCATTTCGCCCCGTTCCAGGCCAGGTAATCTTTCATGCCGGCCCAGGCTAAAGCCGCGCAGAAAACCAGCGTCAGGCCGGCGGCCGGCTTAGAGAAGCGTACCCCCTTCGCCGCGAAGGCCGCGGCGAAAGCGAACCAGGGCAGCAGCGTAAGCAGGTAGCGGTCGAAGAACTTCGCGCCGGCGAGTGAAACGCCAAGCTGCAGAAGCGCCGCCGCGAAGATAAAGCGCAGCTCCGGTCCGCCGGCCCGCAGGGCCAGGCTGGAAGCGCACAGCAGCAAAACCGCGGAGACCAGGGAGGCAGCGGTGGCCAGCAGCCAGAAAACCTGGCTTGCGAAAAGGCCGGAGGGCTTCAGGCCGGCCCCGCCCAGGGTAAGCGCCCCCAGGCCCGAGCGCGAGATGGTGTTTTCAAGGTAAGGCAGCGGGCCGTAGAGGAAAGCGAAAACGGCCAGCGCGGCCAGGGCCAGCCAGGGACCGGCCGAAGTGACCTTGCGCTGCAGGCCGTTCTTGGAGGAAAAACCGCGCGCGCTGAAGAGAAAGCCGGCGGCCAGCGGCAGAAGCAGCAGCCCGCTTTCGAGGATGGCGGAAAAGACCCGGTAAACCGAGTCGCCGATAAAAAGGCCGGGCTTCGTTATATGGGCCAGGGTCGCGCCGACCACATAACTTCCCGAGACCCAGGTCGGTCCGTGTATCCTGGTGAACCAGAATTGATACCCCCCCATAGCGGCAAGAGGCAGGGCCCAGACCGCGGCGAGGGTGCGCCAGCCCGGGAATGACCGCCGGGGAGAGGGCTGGGCTTTATTTTTCCCTTTAACTTTCTCCACAGGCTGCTGCCCGGCCCGGCCTTCTAAAAACAGCATGATCGTGAAAGCCAGCGGCAGGGCCACGGCCAGCTGCCTTGTAAGGTAGGCGGCGGCGGCGCAGGCCCCGGCGAAGAAAAGGGCCCTGCCGTCCCCCGGGTCTTTCAGCCGCCTTACGTAGAAATAAACGGCGGAAAGCATCCAGAAGAGGTAATGGATATCGGTCATGAAGGAGTTCGCCAGCACCAGGTAGAGAGGGCTGAAAGCCAGCGTGAGGGCGGCGGCCGTTTTTTCAAAAGGCCCTATCTCGAATTCGTCCATGAGCCTGGCAAAAACGAAGAGGGCCGCGGCCGCGACAAGCAGGTTCGCGGCGCGTAAGACGGAAAAACTGAAGCCAAAGATTTTGGTGAAGAAGGCGCCGGTTATTATATGCGGCAGCTGCGTCGAAGCCCCCCAGTCCGAAAGGGTGAGCCGGCCGGTCGCGGCAAGCGCCCGCGCGGCCAGGGCGTAGGCCCAGTCGTCGTTCAGCGGAAAATTATATTTCCAGGGAGAAAGCGTGGCGGCGAAGATCAGGAATATCGCGCTGGCCGCGTATTTTGCGTATTTGCCCATAACTTCCAAAGTTTACAATACTTTGGCCTGGAAGTCGCAGCCCAATGTGACTTTGGTAACTGCGCGTTCTATAATAGATAAGTTATTTGCTAATATTATACCGATATGAAAATAAAATTCTGGGGCGCGCGGGGGTCGATCCCCGTATCCGGCAAGAACTATGTTAAATACGGCGGCAGCACTACCTGCGTCGAGATCCGGTCAAAAAAAGACGAACTGACGATCATCGACGCGGGCTCCGGCATACGGCTGCTCGGCAAGGAACTCCTGAAGAAGAAACATCACGATTTCACCATGCTGTTCACCCATTCCCACTGGGACCACGTGCTGGGTTTCCCCTTTTTCGCCCCCATCTATAATAAGAAGACCCATATAAAAATAATGGGCTGCTCTTTTTCCTCCGATCCCGTCCGCGAGATCATAGCGAAGACCATGCAGCCCCCCGGCTTCCCTGTTAAGTTCGAGGAGATCTCGGCCCGCTTCGAGTTCGCTACTCTCTGCTCCGGCGGCTGCGAGATAGCCGGTCTCCAGGTGCAGCCCATAGAGCTCAGCCACCCCAATAACGCGCTGGGCTACAGGTTTTCCGAGGGCGGAAGAAGCTTCGCCTTCCTTACCGACAACGAGCTCGACTTTGTCCATCCGGGCGGAAAGAGCTTCGACGATTACGCCGCTTTTTCTCGCGGCGCCGACCTGCTGGTTCACGACGCCGACTATACTCCGGAAGAATATCACAGGCGCAGGACCTGGGGCCATTCCACCTGGGAGCAGGCGCTGAACCTCGCGCTTAAGGCCGAGGTCCGCGCGCTGGGGCTATTCCACCATAACCAGGACCGCTACGACTCTGAGCTGGACCGCATCCTGGCCGAGTGCGCCCGACGCATCAGGAAGGCCGGCTCGCGCCTGAAATGCTTTGCCGTCAAAGAGGGGCAGGAAGTAAAACTGTAGGAGATATCGCTATGCCCGCTAAATTCAACCTTTATACCGCCTGGATGGACCCGTATTTTTACGTCCTGGCCGCGGTCTTCTTCGCCGCGCTCTTCGCGATGATCTATTCCATACGCAGGTACCTGGAGATCAAGAACGCCGCAGACGCGGATTTCGGCGAGGCCGCAGACGCCGGGGCCGAGGGTTCTTTGGCGCTGGCGGATGCCGGCCAAGGCGAGACGGCGGAACCGCCCGCGGAAATGAAAGAGGAGAAGACACTGGTCTTCACGGCGGAGCAGCCCGAGCTTCCCGAGCCGCAGCCCGAGCCGCAGCCCGAACCGCAGGCGCAGCCCCTGCCTGAGGAATGCGACTGCGCCGTGGAGGAGCCAGTCGCCGCGCCGGAGGAAAGCCCCGGCGGCCCGTCCCCCGCAGAAAATTTCGTGCACGGTATCTATGCCGGCATCTCCGACCTTGACGAAAGGATGAAGGGGATAGAGGCCGCTCTCTCTAAGAGCCACATCAATAACGATTTTACCGTGAAGTTCCTGGAGGATATCGTCCAGGATATCGATTCCCTGGACAAGGTAAAGATAAAAGCCAGGCTGGAATACCTCCTTACAGACCTTAAGAAGTAAATCCTAAGTGAAAATATTCCCCGCCATTACGCTAGCACTGGCGCTTTGCGCCGGCAGGGCGCATGGAGGGCTTTTCCCTAAAAACGCCTTCAGCGACGATGCCAGGGGCCTGACCGGCGCCCAGTTCCTTAAAGTCCCCCCGTCCGCCAGGTTCTCGGCGCTCGCGGGCTCGGGCCTGGCGCTGGGCGGCGCCGACGCTTTCTTCCTTAATCCGGCCGGAACTATAGGGGCGGGCCGCTCCGTTAGGGTCTCCTATGAGTCGCTGCTGGAAGCCTCGTCGCGCACGGGCATGGTTTTCTCCAGGCCTTCGGGCCGGGGCGTACTTTCCGCCGGGCTGCTTTATAATAACTTTACACCCGGGCTTGAGAAGCTGGACGGTTCCGGCGGCGGGACGGGGGCTGAGATCACGGCTTATGACGCCGCGATGGGCGCGGGCTGGGCGAGCCGGCACGGCTGGGTGGATTTCGGCTTCGTGCTTAAAATTATAAAGTCCCGCCTGGCCGAGGCCTCCGGGACTTCTGCGGCGCTGGACGCGGGGCTCGTCTTCAGGGAGCCGCTTCCCTCGCGCACCGAGATGGCCATTGCCGTCCGCAATTTCGGCCCACCGATCAAGGTCGGTTCGGAAAAGGCCCCGCTCCCGTTCGAGCTGGCCGGCGGGCTCAAGTGGAAGTACACCCCGGATTTCAGCATCCTCATCGAGGGCCGGGTGCCCTGCGACCATGCGCCTTACCTGTCCTTCGCCGGGGAATGGTTCCTGCCCTATTCGGCTTGGTCCGGCCTGTCCCTGCGCTCGGGTCTCAACTTCAAAAATTACGACGACCACGGCTTCATGGGCGCTTTCGCCGGAGGCTTCGGCCTCAAGCTCGGGGCGGCTTCTATCGATTACGCTTTCTCCCCCTACGGAGAACTTGGCGCCGCGCACCGTGTGACGGCCGGCCTGGCCTGGGGCGGCGGCGCGGCGGTAACGCCTCCCGACGTCCCGGCGCTTCCCGTGAAAGCCGGGCTCGCGGTGGCCGCTTTTACCGGGGAAGCCGGCGTGACGGAGACCGAGGCCGCGGTGGTGAGGAACCTGCTGGAGGCCGAGCTCGGCAAGACCGGCAGCTTCAGGCTGGTAGAGCGGGCGAGGCTGGATTTTATACTCGAGGAAAACAAAATTTTATATTCCGGCCTTTCCGAAGAAAAATCGGCGGCTGAGCTCGGCAGGGTTTCCGGGGCGGACCTGGCCGTCTTCGGGTCCGTCGGCAGGGATAAGGACGGCTACCGGATCACCGCGCGCCTGGTAGGCTCCTCTTCGGGGATCGTCCTGCGCACCGAGACCGCCGTCGCCGCGGAGGATTATTTATTCCGGGACGCCGCGCGCCGGCTGGCGGCGGCCATTTCAAAGTAACTACTTTTCCTCAAGCATCTTGACGCGCCACGCGTTCCTTACCGCCGGGTCCAGCTTGGCCGCCATCCTGGCCGCCGCGAGGGCCTTATCCTTTTCTCCCAGCTTCTCGTACACTTCGCTCAGGCGCTCGAAATAGGCCGCGTTCGCCGGGTCATTCGCCACATACCGCTCAAGCAGGCGGGCCTCGGCGCGCTGGCGGCGGCTGACCTTGGCCGCGCGGGCTTTATAGGCGGTTTCTTTGTATATCCCGAAGGTGCCCAGGCATGCCAGCAGGGCCAGGTCGTAGAACAAGGCGGAAGCGGGCCAGGCCATGATCACGATCGTATTAGTGAAGTAAACCATCATCCCCACCAGGGATGCGACGAGGAAGGCGTCGGTGAAAGAGAACGAGCCCTGTCCGTATTTCTTTTCTCTTCGCTCCAGTACCCACACCAGCGCCCAGGCATAAGCCAGCGCGAAAACGATGCAATAAACCGTTATCAATATGACCATCAGCGGTTTTCCGCCGCCAGCCTTCTTTTTATCAGGCGCAGCATCGGGGCGTGCAGAAGGCCGTTGGTGGCCAGGGTCTGGGACCCCATGTCCGGGCCGACCGCCCATGGCCCGCCGGCGAAATCGGTCACGCGGCCGCCGGCCTCCTCGACGATAAGTTTGCCGGCCGCCACGTCCCAGGGCTTCAGGCCGAACTCCCAGTAGCCGTCGGTGCGGCCCGCCGCCAGCCAGCAGAAATCAAGCGAGGCCGCTCCCATGCGCCGCACGTCGTGTGACAGCTTCATGAATTCCGAAAAAAAGCCGCAGTAAAACCCGGCTTTTTCGGCGCGGTCGTAGCCGAAGCCGGTCACGAGCAGAGACTTTGAAAGTGAAGGGGTTTTTGAAACGGACAGGCGCCTGCCGTTCACGAAGGCCCCGCGGCCTTTCCGCGCCAGGAAGAGTTCGCGCCTGAAGGGGTCGTAAACCCCCCCCGCTTTTATCTCCCCGTTCTCGGAAAAGCCTATCGAGACCGCGGCGACTGGGAAGCCGTGCGCGTAGTTGGTCGTCCCGTCGAGAGGATCGATTATCCAAAGGCGGCGGTTAGGCGTTTCTTTAACCGGGCTTTCCTCCGCCATGAAGCCGTCCGCCGGGAAGGCTTTGCTTATTATCCCTATGACCTTTTTCTGCGACGCCAGGTCCGCCTCGGTAAGCAGGTTGGCCCTGCCCTTCAGCCTGTAGGTGACCTTGCCGAATTTGGCCGCCAGCACGGCGCCGCCGGCCAGGGAGGCTTTTTTAAGGATCTCAAGTTCTTTCATATTTTACGCAGGGCTATCCGCGCCGCCGCCTCTTCCGCCGGTATCTGAGCTTCTACGAAAACGACTTTGCGCCCGCCCAGCGCTCTCCGCGCCGCTTTTATAAAGCCGTTCCTGAAATGGAAATTAGCGATAAGCCCGCCGGCAAGCGCGACTTTTACAGCGCCTTTTCCCTTCCCCGCGGCGTCTTTCAGCAGGCCCGCAAGTTCCTCCTGGGCTTTGGCGGCGAGCTCTGAGGAAGGCCCGTGCCCGTCCAGGGCGAGGAGCAGCAGTTTTTTCGCGTAAGCGGCGGAGCGCCCGTGGCCCATTTTCCCGGCCTCGTGAAGTCGTCCGCGCATCTTCAGGTATTGCCGGCCCAGCCAGCGCCCGGAGCCCGGATCGCCGGAGGCGGGGTTGTGCCCGCCGGTTTTCTTAAAACACCCCGGCTTTCCTCTGAATACCACCGCGCCGGTCCCGGCTATCAGAAGCATACCCTCTTTGCCGCGGAAAGCGGCGTAATGCGCGGCCTC
The DNA here is from genome assembly GCA_028713125.1 of Elusimicrobiales bacterium. Lineage (GTDB taxonomy): Bacteria > Elusimicrobiota > Elusimicrobia > Elusimicrobiales > UBA9959 > UBA9959. The sequence goes on from JAQTOU010000009.1 coordinate 11,911, forward strand.
GGCGTCGGAAATTACGTCTGCCAGGCCGAGCCTGCCTTTCAGCGCTTTGAAAAGGAAAGTCTTTTTCCAGGGGCGGCTGAAAGCGCCCCTGGTCGCTATCACCAGCGGAGCGGCGGCCCCCCCGGGCCAGCCCGAAACCAGGGGTATAAGTTTCTTTGGAAGGGAGCGCAGCGGGGCCGTGCGGAAGCGGGCCGCCTTAAGCGGGCGCAGGAGGGCGTCAAAAGCGGCCACTCGCGTCCAGGTTCCTCCCCTGTCCACGCCTATGCACGCTAGCCCTTTAGCTGATTTTGCCGGTTTTTTCATCGCGCTTTCGCTTCTTGACGACGGGAACTTTTAAATGATATCATATAAGCACAGTGACAGTCCTTATGATCAGACAGCCGGACGGCGTAAGCCTCGCAGCCCTAATTACCCAAGAAAACGTGGTTTTCCTGGAGGGAAAGCCCTCTAAAGAAGAAGCCGTGCGCCAGCTTACGGAGAGGATCCTGCCGCAGGTCAGCGAGATAATCCCCCGCAAGGCCCTTTTTGACAGGGTGGCCGAGGTCGAAAAGCTTAACCCGGTGCTTGAAAGCGGCTTTTACATCCCCCACGCCAAGTTCCCGGACCTGGACACCTTCCATGCCGTGCTTGGGATACTGCCTGAGGGCTTTGTAGATCCTGGTACCGGGACCACCGTGAAAGCGGCGCTCCTGCTTCTTTCCCCTCATAAGCCCGCTTTTTTCCAGCGCCACCTTAATATACTTTCGCTCCTTTGCCAGACCTTCCAGCCTGAACTGGTAGAGAAACTCGCCGCCCTGAAAGACCCCGCCGCCGTCATCGCCCTCTTACAGGGAAAATAATCTTTTTATCCGCGGCCCCCGGCTTCCTTTTTGCCCCGGCCGTTTCCGTTGCTATCTTTAAACAGATATAATTAATATATGGTAGTAAATCCCAAATTCAAGCAGGTCTTCGTACTGAGCACCGCGATGCTCAGCTTCATCTCTTTCTGGAAGGCCGCCTCCATCGTGCTTTGCGACTTCGGTTCCAGCGCCTATTACGCGGGCGGCATAGCCATGAACGCCTTCGGCCCGGCTTTCCCCTGGTTCATAATGGGAGTTATGCTTTTCTCCGGGCTGATGCTGGGGGTCTATACCGAGTCCTGCATAATGTTCGTGCGCGGCGGCGTCTATGTAGTAGTCCGCGAAGCCATGGGCAAGGTCATGGCCAAACTGTCCGTTTCAGCCCTCGTTTTCGACTATGCCCTGACCGGCCCTATCAGCTCGGTCACCGCGGGCCTGTATCTCGGCAGTTTGCTGGAGAACCTGCTCCCCCTGCTGCATATCAACTGGCATGTGCCGGGCAGGACTTTCGCCGTGGTTTTCGCCCTCCTGGTCACCGCCTATTTCTGGCTCGAGAATATCCGGGGCATCGAGGAATCGGCCGACAATAACCTGAAGATCATAAGTTTCGTGGCCGTCGTGGCCGTGATCCTTATCGCCTGGTCGGGCTTTACTTTATATTCCAGGGGTTTTACCCTCCCCCCGTTCAGGCCTGTTTTCAGCGAGGCCGCTCTCGGTTGGACCGTTAATTTCCCCTGGCTGAGGACGGCCGGCCTGATAGGCCTCGTGATGGCTTTCGGTCATTCCATCCTGGCGCTGAGCGGCCTTGAAACCCTGGCCCAGGTCTACAGGGAAATAGAAGACCCTAAGGTGCAGAACCTTAAGAAAGCCGTCGTGGTGATCTTCCTTTTCAGCGTTTTCTTCACCGGCCTCCTCACTTTTATCTCCGCGCTGATAATTCCGGGAGACCTGATAGCCGGCAAATACGCCGACAATCTCCTGAGCGGCCTCGCGCTGGAGCTTAACGGCCCTTACTGGGGGCGCCTCGGCATGCAGATCGCCGTCGTGGTTTCAGGCGTCCTGATGCTGGTCGGCGCGGTCAATACCTCATTCGTCGGCGCTAACGGCGTCCTGAACCGCGTGGCGGAGGACGGCATACTCCACGACTGGTTCCGCCACCTGCACAAGAAGTACGGGACCACCTACAGGATAGTCAATATAATCGCGCTGATACAGGCGCTGATAATCCTGGTCTCGGGCGGCAATATCTTCCTGCTGGGCGAGGCCTACGCTTTCGGCGTCCTCGTGAGCATGACCTTCAATACCGCCTCGATGATCATCCTCCGCTTCAAGCACAGGGAGGAGGAGCGCGAATGGATGTTCCCGCTTAATTTCAAGTATAACAACGTCTACGTCCCGGTGGGGATGATGCTGGTCCTGCTGGTTCTTATTTCAGCCACGGGCATGAACCTTCTCACAAAAAAGATCGCCACTATCGGAGGCCTGCTTTTTACCGCGGTCTTCTACACCATCTTCCATGTCTCGGAAAAGATGAACGAGAAGAAGACGCGGCTGTACGCCCACGACGAGGATAACGACGAGAAAATGAATCTCCGCAGGGAGGCGGACATCCACACCGTGGTCCCGGAGCTTACCAAGGCCCACCGGGTCCTGGTGCCGGTGCGGAACCCGAACAATCTGGTGCACCTGGCTTCGGTCCTTGAAACAGTGGAGGACGCGGATACCGATATCATAGTCCTCAGCGCCAAGATCTCCAAAGGCATCCAGTCGGGCGGCGAGACCATGTCGGACGAGGACAGGGAGGTCTTCAGCGCGGTGGTCCTGCTGGCGGAAAAGTACGGCAAGACCGTGAAGCCTATCTTCGTTTTTTCCAACGACCCGTTCTACTCCATGGCCCAGGTGGCGCAGGCCGCCGCCGTCGACGAGATAGTGATGGGCGTGTCGGGCTCCAGCGGCGCCGAGATCCAGCTGGAGCGGCTGGCCATGGCCTGGGGCATGCTTAAGAAGGCCGACGCCCCCGCCAAACCGGTGCTGGCCAGGGTGGTCTGGGAAGGCCGGCAGATGACGTACCAGCTTTCGTAAAACAATGAACGTGAGGTTTATATGGCAATAAAAAGGATCTGCAAATACGGCGAAAAGATACTCGAGAAAAAAACCAGGAAGATCAATTTCGACGAACTTAAAAAAAATCTGCCTGCCATCCTGGTGGACATGTTCGATACCATGGACGCGGTGGGAGGCATAGGGCTTGCCGCGAACCAGATAGGCCTCGATCTGCGACTGGCCGTGATAAAGATAAAGCGCGAAGACGAGGAGCCGCTCAGCATAGTCATCATCAACCCGGAGATCGTGGAGAAGTCCGGCACGCTTTACGAGGAGGAGGGCTGCCTTTCCTTCCCGGGCCTCTTCGCCAGGATCCGCCGCACCGCCAAGGTCAAGATGCGCGCCATCAACGAGAAGGGCATGCCGATAGAGATAACCGCTGAAGGTCTTTTCGCGAAGGCCGTGCAGCACGAGCTCGACCACCTGGACGGGGAGGTCTTCATCAACCGCCTCCCGCTGATGTCCCGCCTCAAGCTCAAGCCCGCCCTCATAAAGCTTAAGTCCCAGTGGAAAAAAATAGACGAGAGCAAGATGAAGCCGATGTGACAGAATGGCCAAACTGAAAATAGTTTTTCTCGGCACGCCCGAGATCGCCTGCGGTTTCCTCAGGCGCCTCGCGGCCTCTGGCCAGGAGCTCGCCGGCGTCGTCTCGCAGCCGGACCGGCCCGTCGGGCGCGGCCTTAAGCTCTCCCGCGCGCCGGTCAGCGCGCTGGCGGAGGAGCTGGGTTACAGAACTTTCAGGCCCGCTACGAAGCAGGAGCTTCACGCCGTCATCTCGGAGCTGAAACCGGACCTCTGCGTAGTGGTGGCTTACGGCCGCCTTATCCCCGCGGAGACCCTGGCTTTGGCGCGCTACGGGTTCCTTAACGTGCACTTTTCGCTGCTCCCTAAATACCGCGGCGCGGCCCCGGTGCAGTGGGCCCTTATTAAAGGCGAGAAAACCACCGGCGTCACGCTGTTCTGGCTGGACGAAGGCATGGACACCGGCCCGGTCTTTCTTCGCCGTGAAGAGCGGGTCCTGGAGTCCGACGACGCGGTCTCGCTTTTCGGGCGGCTTTCGGCCTGCGGGACAGGCCTTTTGGACGAGGGGCTGAGAAAGATCCTGGCGGGTGAGATCATACGCGAGCCGCAGACAGGCGAGGCTTCCGCGGCCCCCAAGCTTTCTTCGGATCTCGCCCTGCTCGATTTTTCCCTTCCCGCGGCGGAATTGCTCGGAAAAGTGCGGGGGCTGGCCTGCGGTCCCAAACCGCGCTTCAGCCTCGGGCAGTCCGGGCGCAAGCTCGCCGTGCAGGTGCTGTCCGCGGCGCTGCCGGAGGCTCCTTCCGGTGACGGCCCGGCCGGCGCGGTGCTTTCCGTTGAGCCCGGCGGCGGCTTTATTGTAAAATGTGGCGTCGGGAGCCTGCTTGTAAGAACGGTCAAGCCCGAGGGGAAAAAAGAAATGCGGGGCTCGGATTTTCTGAACGGGCTGCGCCTCAAGCCGGGAGACATGCTCCGCTGAACGCGGGGGGTTTATAAGGAGATACTTCTGTGGGACTTAAAGAATTTTACCAGCGCCATTTTTCCTCTTCGGACGAGAAGATAATCAGCCCCGGTTTCGTCGCGCGCGTGGGCGGGGTCGGCTTCGCGCTCTTCTTCCTCACTTACTTCCTTTTCTCCTGGACCATGGAGACCGTCATCCACGACCGGAAAGAGGTTATCGTCCCCGATATCTCCGGGAAGTCCTCCGTAAACGCACTACAGGCGCTCTCGGTGATAAACCTGGCCATGAAGATAGGCGGCTACGAGTTCAACGAGGCCGTCCCCATAGGGACCGTCCTGCGCCAGGTGCCCGGCGCCGGCGCGACCGTGCGCGAGGGCAAGATAGTGCGCGTGGTCTTCAGCCAGGGCGGCGAGTCGGTTTTTACTCCCAACCTGATAGGCCTGCCGCTCAGGAACGCCGAGCTGCTGCTGCGGCAGCGCCAGCTGGTCCTTGGCGAGGTCTCCGAGGCTTATTCCCTTAAAGCGGAGAAGGGAACCGTCCTCTCCCAGGACCCCAAGCCCGAGCTCAGCGTTTCAAAAAATACCATGGTGCAGGTTACGGTCTCGAACGGCCTCCCCCCGGCCGGCATTATCATGATGCCCGACTTCCGGCAGAAGAAAAGCGACGAGGCCCAGCAGTGGGCGTCGGAGAACGGCCTGTCCCTCAACCTGATCGAGGACTCGAGTTCCCTTTTCCCCGGCGGGACGATCATCGACCAGGACCCCCAATCGGACGCCGTCGTCGCCGCTGACGCGAAGATCACCCTTACCATAAGCTCGCGCAAGGCCGCCGCCGGCGGCGAGCGCGAATTCCGCGTCCATTACGAACTTCCCCAGGGCGGGGCCCAGCGCCATATCCGCGTAGTCGCTATCGGCAGGGCCGGGGACAGGGAGATCTTCAACGGCCTGCGCGATCCGGGCTCCAAGATCGACTTTTCCGTCCCCTACGCCGGCGCGGAAAAAGTGCGCATTTTCATGAACGGCATACTCGTCGAGGAGCGCCCCATAAAATGAAGCCCCCTTTCTTCCCCCTCCCTACCGGCCGCGCCGCGCTGGTTCCCTCGGTGCTCGCGGCGGATTTTACCTGCCTCAGGGACAGCCTGGCCCCGGTAAAAAAGCTGGCGGACTGGGTACAGGTGGACGTGATGGACGGGCATTTCGTCCCGAACATAAGCTTCGGCCCCGGCATCGTCTCCGCCGTGGCGGCCGCCTCTTCCCTGCCCATAGACGCCCACCTGATGGTGGAGGACCCGGGCCGGTTCATCGGCGCTTTCGCCTCCGCCGGGTCGGGACTTATCACGGTGCACGCCGAGGCCCTGGCCCCCGGGCCCTGCCTTAAAAAAATTAAGGCCCTGGGCCTGAAAGCCGGGCTGGCGTTGCGGCCCAAAACCCCGCTGAAGCGGGTGCTCCCGTACCTGCCGCTGCTGGACCTTATCCTTATAATGACGGTGGAGCCGGGTTTCGGCGGGCAGGCCTTCATGCCTGAAATGATGCCCAAGGTCGCGGCGGCCAGGAAACTGATCTCCGGGTCGGGGCGCGGGATCTGGCTGCAGGTCGACGGCGGCATCAATGCCGGCACGGCGGAGACCGCCGCCAGCGCCGGCGCCGATTCTCTGGTCATAGGCAGCGCGCTTTTCTCGGCCGCGGATCCTGCCGCGCTGCTGCGCGGGCTTAAAAAGAAAATTTGACGGGGTACGGGGGAAACGGGAAATGGCTAAAAAGATACTTATAGTTGAAGACGAGGACCTTATCTGCAAGGTCCTTTCCATCCGCCTCGAGGGCCTCGGCTACAAGGTGGTTATCGCCCTCGACGGGGAAGAGGGGCTGGACGCCGTAAAGAAGGAGAACCCTGACCTGGTCCTCCTGGACATCGGCCTGCCCAAGCTGGACGGCAATACTCTCTGCGAGCTGATAAAGAGCGGGAATGAGACCAAGCACATAAAGGTCATAATGCTCACCGGCAAGAGGCTGGTGGGCGATATGGAAAACTCCTTCTCGGCCGGCGCGGATTTTTACATTAATAAGCCCTACGAATGGCCGCGGCTGCTCGAGCATATTAAGAAACTTATAGGCTGAAGCGCATAGCCGTTCCAAAAACCGTTCAAATATAATATAATAGATAGGCACGGAGGTCTGCTCACAGCGGGCTCGTGTCCGATTTGTTCGGCCGCCTTTGATGGCATAGCCTTGATGGCGGCACTAGCATAGCTTCGTCGGCAACTTAAGGAGGATACTATGGCAGTTGTTCTTAGGCTTCAGAGAATTGGAAAACGCACTCAGCCGCATTACCGGATAGTCGCCATTGAAAAGGCGAGCGGGACGAAAGGCCAGCCGCTCGAGATCATAGGGCACTATAACCCCAAGGCTGACAAAGACAAAGAAAAGGTCACCTTTAACGCAGAGAAGCTCGACCGCTGGATAAAGACGGGCGCCAAGCCCTCCGAAACCCTCGGTTCCCTGATCACCCGCGCCCGCAAGGCAGAAAAGGCCGTTGAGAAGAAATAAGCGGAGGTCAAAATGAAAGAAGCTTTAATGTACATCATCGGCTCCCTGGTGGAAAACCCCCAGGCGGTCAAGGTCGGCGTCGCCGAAGACGGCGATATCGTCCGGTTCAAGCTTGAGCTGGCCTCCTCCGACCGCGGCAAAGTAATAGGCAAGGAAGGGCGCGTGGTGAAAGCCATCCGCACCGTCCTGCAGACGGCCGCCGCCAGGCAGAACAAGAAAGTTTACCTGGACATAGACTGATCTTTATATGCGCGTAGACGCGGTCACGCTTTTCCCGGCAATGATCGACTCGCCGCTTTCGGAAAGCATCGTGGGCCGCGCGCGCGAGGAAGGTTTCCTGGAGCTGGGTTTCTTGAACCCGCGGGATTTTACCGAGGACCGCCACCGCACCGTGGACGACAAGCCTTACGGCGGCGGGACCGGGATGGTGATGATGGCGGAGCCCGTTTACCGGGCGCTCAAGAAAGTCAGGAAGAAGAATTCTTTCGTTATTCTCCTGACGCCGAAGGGCCGCCGCTTCGACCAGCCGCTGGCGCTGGAGCTGGCGAAGAAGAAGCACCTGATCTTTATCTGCGGACATTACGAGGGCATAGACGAGCGCGTCACCCCTCTCGCCGACATGGAACTTTCCATAGGCGATTATGTCCTGACCGGCGGCGAGCCGGCGGCGGTAGCGGTGATAGACGCGGTGACGCGGCTTATCCCCGGCGTGCTCAAGAAAGAGGACGCCACCGTGAACGAGACTTTTACCGGCGGCCTGCTCGAAGCCCCGCATTACACCCGGCCGGGCGTCTGGCGCGGAGAGAAAGTTCCCGAGGCGCTTTTGAGCGGGAACCACAAGCTGATAGCCGAGTGGCGCAGCACGCAGGCGCGGGAACTTACCGGGAAAGCCAGGCCGGACCTGCCGGCCGGCGGGCAGGCGAAAAAACCGGCGCGCGGCAAAAAGAAAATTTAGGAATTAAATCAGTCGGCTTTGCAAATAACTTAGGAGGCAGTATGATCAACATCAACAAGTACCTGGGCATCAAGAACGATAAATTTGACTTCAAGTCCGGCGACACGGTAAAAGTCTACACCAAAGTCGTGGAAGGCGACAGCGAGCGCGTCCAGATCTTCGACGGGGTAGTCCTTTCCCGCCGCGGGACCGGAGTTTCCGAGAGCTTCATCGTCCGCAAGATCTCCTACGGCGTGGGCGTGGAAAGGGTCTTCCCCCTGCATTCCCCCCGCATCGACAAGATCGAAGTCGTGAAGACCGGCAAGGTCCGCCGCTCCAAGATCTATTACCTCCGCGGCCTGTCAGGCAAATCCGCCAGGCTTAACGAGACCGCCAAGGAGATCGAGGCCGAAGTTCCCGCGGCCGCGCCTGCCGCCGAGCAGTCTCCCGCCGGCAAATAGACCGGTTGCTCCCCGTCCGCCCCCGGCGGGCGGGGTATTCCTGGCCGCTTCCCGCGTCCAGGCTTGGCCGAGACGCCTAAAGCAAGCTAAACCATATCGTGCCCCTCAGCAGATTCGACCTGACGCTCCTGGAAAAAAGAAAGCCGGCTTTCCTCGCGGGCGTGGACGAGGCCGGCAGGGGACCTTTGGCCGGGCCCGTCACGGCCTGCGCCGCCTGGATCCCTCTTTCCGCCCACAGCGTTATTTCCCCCCTCGTAAACGACAGCAAGAAGCTGTCCCCCGCCCGCCGGGAGCGCGCTCTCAGGCTCATGCTCGACTCCGGCGTGCGCTTCGGCTTCGGCTTTTCGGGGCCGGGGGAGATAGACCGGGTGAACATACTTGAAGCCACCTTCAACGCCATGGGGGCCGCCGTAAGGCGGCTTCTTTTTTATACCGGGACCTCCCCGGCCAGCGCGCTTATTCTGGTGGATGGCAACCACAGGATCAAGCGTCTCGACTCCTGCGTCCAGGAACCCGTAGTCGACGGCGACGCGAAATCCCTTTCTATAGCCGCGGCCAGCATTTACGCCAAGGTTATCCGCGACCGCTGGATGGGCGTGCTTGACCGGCGGCACCCGGGCTACGGCCTGGCCGGGCATAAAGGCTACGGCACTGCCGCCCACCTGGAGGCCCTGCGCAGGCTGGGGCCTTCCTCCCAGCACCGCTTCAGTTTCGCGCCGGTCAGGGCCGCGGGGAGCGCGCGCCATGAATAAAAAAGGCGAGAAATACGAGGAGCAGGCCGCGCTTTTCCTGGAGGCGGCCGGCTTCGAGATCCTGGACCGCAACTGGGCCTGCCCCATGGGCGAGCTGGATATAATAGCGCGCAAGGACGGGACGGTGGCTTTTGTGGAAGTTCGCGCCCGCTCCAGCTCGGCGTACGGTCTTCCGGCTGAAACGGTCAACCGCGCCAAGCGCGCCAAAATAATAAAGTCCGCCATGGCCTATATCAAGGCGCGCGGCCTTGAGGCTGACTCTTTCAGGTTCGATTTTATCGGAATAGTGCCCGGCCAGGCGCCGGAGCACATAGAGGACGCTTTCAGCGCCGACGGTTTCGGCTTCTAGCAAGGAAGGAGATACAACAATGGAATCCTCGGAAATACTCTCTAACGTGCAGAAAACGGCGGGCTGGCTTAAAAAGAAAGCTCCCGGCTTCAAGCCGGTCTCCGCGATCATCGCGGGCTCTGGCCTGGGCAACTCGCTTCCCCGCCTCGAGGACAGGGTTTCCATCCCCTACTCCGCCATTCCCGGCTTCCCCGTCACCACCGTCAAGGGCCACGCCGGCGAGCTCGTTTTCGGCCGCCTGGGCGGAAAAGACGTAGTGATGATGCGCGGGCGCTTTCATTATTACGAGGGCCGGCCTCTCAGCTTCATAGCGTTCCCCATCCGGGTGCTCGCCGCGCTGGGCGTAAAGAACCTCCTGCTCACCGCCGCCGTGGGCTCTTTGAAGCCTTCCATAAAGCCGGGCGACATGGTGATCCTCAAGGACCATATAAACCTGATGGGCTCGAACCCGCTGATGGGCAACCACAACGACGCCTTCGGGGCGATGTTCCCGGATATGAACGACCCTTACGACGTGCCGCTCCGCCGGGAGGCCGTGAAGCTCGCCCGCGCTCTCAAGATCCGCGCCATAGAAGGCGTCTATACCGCCGTGACCGGACCCTCTTACGAGACCCCGGCCGAGGTAAAGATGTACAGGATGCTCGGCGGCGATATCGCCGGGATGTCCGTGGTCCCGGAAACGATAACCGCCCGCCAGCTCAGGATCCGCGTCGCCGCCCTCTGCTGGGTCTCGAATTTCACCAGCGGGATCTCCAAGACCCTCCTCACCCACGACGAGGTTCTGGAGCTCGGCGAGAAGGTCTCCGAGAAAATGCGGGCCCTGCTGGAAGGCCTGCTGAAGTCTAAAGTGATTTAGGCGGCCCGGCCCGCGGGGATGGCCGTAGAAACGAATAGAGTTTTTAAAAAGAGGCTTTTATGAAAATGCTGGATTTGCTGCTTAAGAAACGCTCCGGGCTGGAGATGACTCCCGCCGAGCTCGAATTCATCTCCGCCGGCGCGGCCGACGGGAGCATCCCCGACTACCAGCTTTCGTCCTGGCTCATGGCCGCTTTCCTCAACGGCCTCACCCCCGCCGAGACGGCCGCCCTTACCAGGGCCATGGCCCTTTCCGGGAAGAAACTCGACCTCTCCTCGATAAAAGGCATGAAGATCGACAAGCATTCCACCGGCGGCGTAGGCGACGGCGTCTCGATAGCCCTGGCCCCCGTCGTCGCGGCCTGCGGCGTGGTCGTGCCTATGATGAGCGGCCGCGGCCTCGGGCATACCGGCGGCACGCTGGACAAGCTCGAGGCGATGAAAGGCTTCAAGGTCCGGCTCGAGCCCTCCTATATAGTGAAGCAGCTTAAGGCCAGCGGCCTGTCCATGTTCGGCCAGACGGAACAGCTCGCGCCCAGTGACAAGAAGCTTTACGCCCTGCGCGACGCTTCCTGCACGGTGGAAGCCCTGCCGCTTATCGTCGCGAGCATCCTTTCCAAGAAGTACGCCGAGGACATCACCGGCCTGGTGATGGACGTGAAGTACGGTTCAGGCGCCTTCCTCAAGGATTTCAAGAAGAGCCGCGAGCTCGCAGTGGCGCTGATGAAGACGGCGAAGCTGCTCGGGATACGCTGCGTGGCCGTTATGACCGCGATGAACGAGCCTCTCGGCCTGGCGGTCGGCAACGGCATCGAGGTCTCCCAGTCCATCAAGATCCTGGCCGGCGAGAAAGGCCCGGAGGACTTCATGCGCGTGCTCGAGGTCCTGTCCGGCTGGATGATCCACCTGGGCGGCAAAGCCCGCTCCGCCGCGGAGGGCGAAGAGAAGGCCCGCGCCGCGATAGCCGACGGCAGCGCCCTTGAAAAATTCCGCCTCATGGTTAAGTGGCAGGGCGGCGACGCGCGCGTCGTGGGCGACCCCGACCGTTTCATGCCGAAAGCGAAACTCTTCAAGGATATCAGGGCTTCCCGCGCCGGCTTCCTCACCGCGATGGAAGCGCGCACCGTAGGCTTCGCCAGCGTCGCGCTGGGCGCCGGCCGCGCCAAGGCCGAGGACGCCGTAGATTTCGGCGCCGGCTTCATCCTGGAAAAAAAGCCCGGTGACAGAGTTAAGCCGGGCGACATTATCGCCAGGACCTACGCCTCCAGCCCCGCTAAGCTGGCCGAGGGCGTAAAGATGTTCGAGTCCTCGCTGGCCTACGGGCCCAAAGCGCCCCGCAAAGAGCCGCTCATCCGCGAGATCATAAAGTAGGAGGCCTATGAAAAACGTTCACGTCTCAAAGCACCCGCTGGTCATGGACAAGATCTCCCGCTTGCGGGATAAGCGGACAAGCGTGGCCGATTTCAGGCGCCTGATGGGCGAAGTGACCATGTTCCTCTCCCACGACGCTTTCCTGCACGCTAAAGTAAAAAGCGCCAAGGTCCGCACGCCGGTCGGCACTGCGAACGTAATGAAGCTTTCGCACGACCTGGTCTTCGTGGCGATACTCCGGGCCGGCCTGGGCATGGTGGACGGCCTGCTTACGATGTACCCCGAGGCCAAGCTCGCCCATATAGGCATTTACCGCGACGAGGAGACCCTTAAGCCGGTGAAATATTACGCGCGCATGCCCGAGGACGTGTCGGGCAGCCTGGTCGTCATAGCCGACCCGATGCTCGCCACCGGCGGCTCGGCCGTGGAGGCCGTAGAGATAATGAAGAGCCGCGGCGCGAAGAATATCTGCTTTATCTGCATGATAGCCGCTAAAGAGGGCCTCAGGCGCCTGGCCGCCGCCCACCCGGAGATGCCGATCTACGTCGGGACCGTGGACGAGAAATTGAACAATAAGGGCTATATAGTACCGGGCCTCGGCGACGCCGGCGACAGGATGTTCGGGACGAATTGAATTCCCAGGCATAAAAAGGGACAGGCTGCTTTATTTTAATAAAGCAGCCTGTCCCTTTTTATGCCTGCGGCTATTTCTTCGAGTGAGGGTCCGCTATCTTTGTCAGGATGGCGCAGTCAAGTATCCTGATCGCTTTCGGTTCGCGCTTTATAACGTGGCGCTTTTCCATTTCCTGCAGGGTCCGCACTACGGTCTCGAGGGCCAGCCCCGTGATCTCGGCTATCTCCGTGCGTTTCAGCCCGTGTATGGCCGGGGTTGAAGTGTCCTTGGATTTATAGGAGATGGCGTTGATGAGGGCCCTGGCGACCTTGGAGCGGGCCGATTTGTAGGCCGTATCGTTGAGCCTTGCCTGCATCGCGTGCATCTCCGTGGCGATCTTGAAGAGGAACAGTTTGTACGTGGCGGGATGCTTGTCCAGGAACTCTTCCAGTTTTTTCTTGCTGACGAAAGAGAGTATCGTCTCTCCCATGGTCCTGCCATTGCAGAAATAGTCGTTCCCCGAGAAAAGCGCTATGTGCCCGAAAGTTTCTCCGGGATGCCGTATCCAGGTGATCATCTGCTGGCCCTTGGCGTCGGTGGAGAAGATCTTGACGCGGCCTTTGCAGACCGTGAACAGACCCTGCGGCTGCTGCGACTGGGAATAGATCTCGTCCTCGTCCTTGAACTTGTGCGCGAGCCTGAGGCCGTTCCAGGCCTTCTGGCCCTCGGCGTCGAGGTGCACGTAGATGCAATTGGCTTTGAACCGGCATATGCCGCAGTCCGGTGCTTGTTCTTTTGTGAATCCTTCCATTATTTCCCCCTCCTGCCCTTGCAGGGATATATGATTATACTTCATTTTATTGACCTTTGTCATTGCCGCGCCGGGCCTCCGGGTGGATGCCGCCGGGCGGCAGTCCTCCCCGTGCGGTCATGCGCTATGCGCGCCAAACGGCCATTTGCTAAACTATCAGCGTAAAGACGCACCCCATGCTTAAAGACCTCAAAGCGCTCGGCAAAGAATCCCTTATCTACGGCCTCTCCACGGTAGGCGCCCGCCTGCTCAATTTCCTCCTGATGCCGTTCTATACCCATTACCTGCTCCCCGCGGAGTACGGCGTGGTGGCCACCGTTTTCTCATATATAGCTTTCCTCAATATCCTCTACCAGTACGGCATGGACCAGGCTTATATGCGCCACTATGCCGACAGGGAAAAGGCCTTCTCCACCGCCTACTCCTGCGTGCTCGTCACCTCCCTGTTCTTTTCCGCCGTCCTGGCCTGCTGTCCCTCTTTCTGGGCCGGCCTCGGCGGCATAGGCGCCGGGCACGGCGATCTGGTGCTTTACGCCGCCGCCATACTTTTCCTCGACAGCATAAACGTGCTGCCTTTCGCGGACCTGCGGATGGCGCATAAGCCGCTCTACTTCGCCGGCGTGCGAATGGCCTCCATAACCCTCAATGTCGTCCTTAATATTTATTTCCTGACCCGGCTGCATATGGGCATTGAGGGCGTCTTCCTCGCCAACCTTATTTCCTCGCTCTTCTCCGTAGCCGCGGTCCCCAAGCGCTTTACCTTCACTTTCGACAAGGAACTTTTCGGCAAGCTCGCCGCTTACTCCCTGCCGCTGCTGCCGGCGGGCCTGGGCGCGATGGCCGTTCAGGTCATAGACCGCCCCATCCTGCTGCGCCTCGCCGGGGAGTCCGCCGTGGGCATCTACCAGGCCAACTACCGGCTGGGCATCTTCATGGTGCTGATAGTCAGCATGTTCGACCAGGCCTGGCGCCCTTTCTTCCTGGAGCGCGCCGACAAGCCGGGCGGGCCGGCGGTATTCGCCCGGGTTCTGACTTACTTCACCCTTGCCCTGGTCTGGCTCGGAATGGCGCTTTCCTTCTTCATCCCGGACCTGGCCCGGATGCAGGTGGCAGGCCGCGCGCTGATACATGAAAGCTATTGGCCGGGCCTGCCGATAATCCCGGTGGTTCTGTTCGCCTACCTGGTCAACGGGATCTACGTCAACCTCCTCGCCCCCATTATAATTTCAAAAAAAACCAAGGCGATAATGTACGCCACGCTCGCCGGAGCGCTGGTGAACGTCGCGGCCAATTTCGCGCTTATTCCCCGCTTCGGCATTTTCGGCCCGCCCTGGGCCGCCTTCGCCGCCTACTGCGTGATGGCGGCGGTGGTATATTTTCACGGGCGGAAGTATTTCCCAGTGCCCTATGAATTGAAGCGCCTTGCCACTATAGTCCTCGTCGCCCTGGCGCTCTCCCTCCCGGCGCTGGCCGGCTGGCTGCACGCGGGGTGGCAGTGGACCGCGTACCGGCTCATCGCCCTTTCCGCCTATCCCGTCGCCCTGCTGGCCCTCGGTTTCTTCCTCCCGGAAGAGAAGCGGAAAGCCTGCATCATGGTAGGCCGCACCCCGGTCTGCCTGTTCAAGGAATAGGGCCCAGCTCCCGCCTGGGCCTTTGGACACTCCCGCCCTCCGGCGGCAGCCCGTATAATCTAATGATGTATTTTAAAAGATCCACGCGTCTCGCCTCCGCCTTTTTCTGCGCGGCCCTTTCCTCGCCGGTTTTCTCCGCCGGGTTCAGCCCTGACCTCGGGCCCCTGCCGGAGCTTCCTGCCCTGCCGGCCGCCCGCCCCGCCGCGCTCCGCGACTGGACCGTGATGTATTTCGTCAACGGAAAGAACAATTTGGAAGCCTACGCGATGATAGATATGAACCAGATGGAACTGGCCGGCAGCACGGACAGGGTAGCCATAACGGCGGAGCTGGGCCGCATGAACGGGCAGCCTGACGGGGACGACCACACAGAGGCGAACTGGACCGGCGCGCGCCGCTACCTGGTAAAGAAGGACGCGGACACTTCCAGGATAGCTTCCCCTGTACTGCAGAACCTCGGCAAGACTGACATGGGCTCCTGGAGGGAGCTGGTTTCCTTCATTAACTGGAGCAAGGCTAATTTCCCCGCCCGCCGCTACGCGCTGGTCCTCTGGGACCACGGCAACGGCTGGAAGGCCGTGGACCCCGCCAACTCCGTCCATTTCAACGATAAAGGCTTTTCTCTCGACGAGGAGACCGGGAACGAGATCTCTACGCCGCAGATCGCGCTGGCCCTAAGGGCCGCCGGCGGCGTGAATTTCCTGATGCTGGACGGCTGCAATATGGCCATGGCCTCGGTCGCCTACGAAGTGAAGGACCTGGCCGAGACTTTTACCGCTTCCGAAGAGTCTGAGCCGGGCATGATCGTGCGCTACGCCCAGTTCCTGGGCCTGCTCAACGCGAAGCCCTCCATGGGCGCGGCCGAGTTCGCCGTCAATACCGTGCGCACTTACAGGGACTATTTCGTTTTAGCGGGCGGCGACAGCGAGGGGACCCCGGCGACGCAGTCGGCGCTGCGCCTTGCAAAGCTGGTCCCGTTCCGGACCAGGCTGGACGCCTGGGCCGCGGCCGCAATGAAAGCGGAGCCGGAGGCCCTTAAGCAGGCCAAGAAGAAAGCCAAGATCTTCGGCGAGGACCCGGAGTACAAGGACCTTTATGATTTTGTGGAGCTTACAGGGGCAGCGACCGCCGACGCTAACCTTAAGGCGCTGGGGCAGGAAGTTCTGCGCTTCATGAAGTCGGAGCTGGTCCTGGAGAACTGGTCCGAGGACGCCGTAAGCCACGGCCTTTCAATTTACGTGCCGGATGTGTACGACCCGCTTTACGACGGGCTGGCCTGGTCCCGCGAGGGCGCCTGGGACGACTTCGCCAGGTTCATGGCGAAGAATTACGGCGACCCCGCCGCGGTCAAACCCCACAAACATAAATAAGTTTATTTTTCCTGCTGCAGCTTTCCGAAAGCGCTGACGCCGAAGACGGTCGTGGCCAGGCAGAAAACGGCTATCGCCCCCAGGTCGGCCCAGATAGAAAAAGCGCCCTGGCCGAGCATGATGATGCGCAGCAGGTCCACGCAGTAGGTGACCGGGTCGAAAAGGCTGATAATCTTTATGTAATGCGCGGCCGTGCCAAGATCGAACAGCGCGCCGCTGAAAAAGAAAAGCGGCCAGGTCAGGAAGCTCATAACCAGCCCGAAACCCTCCATCGATTTCATCTTCGCGCCTATCGTGAGCCCGACATTGGTTATCATGTAGGAAATAGGGAAGGCCGCCGCCAGGGAAAGCAGTATCTTTACCGGATCCAGCGGCAGGATGAAGAGCGCCCCTATAATGACCAGGAGAAGCGTCTCGACGATAGCCCCGAGCATCCCCCCCAGCGACTTCCCGACGAAAAGCGTGGTCCGCGAGATCGGCGCGGCCAGGACTTCTTTCAGGAAATCCAGGCGCTTGTCCCAGATGATGTACAGCCCGTAGGTTATCGAGGTGAAAAGTATGGTCATCGCCACGATGCCGGGGAAGATGAACTGCTGGTAGGTATAGCCCGCCACGGGGCTGGTCCCCGAGGCCATGCCCTTGCCCATCACGAAAAGGAACAGGAGCGGCGAGATAAGGATGGAGATGATCCTCTCTTTCTCGCGGAAGAAGATCTTGGCTTCGCGGAAGAGGAGGGCGTAGACGGCGTTGATGTTCATTTCCTCGCGCTCCTGTTGACCGCGATCCGCTCGAAGATGCTTTCGGCGTGCTCGTCGGCGTCCTCCGAGATCTGCTGCCCCGCGAACTTGAGGAAGACGTCGTCCAGCGTTACCCGGCGCACCTCTACTTCCTCTATCTTTCCCCCCGCGTTGAGCAAAGCCTGCAAATTGGCGCCTGAATTCACGAGGCCTATCTTATACCGGCCGTTCTCCCGTTCCACGCTGTTCACGAAGGGGAGCGCTTTCAGCGCCGCCTCGTCTATCTCCCCCTTCAGAAAGACCAGGTCCTGGCCCACTTTTTTCTTGAGCGCGGCCGGGGTGTCCAGCTCTATTATCTTTCCCTGGTTGATTATGCCTATGCGGTCGGCCAGGCTGTCGGCCTCTTCCATATAATGCGTGGTCAGGATGATGGTCGTATTGTGGGTCTCTTTCAGTTCGCGGATATGGCTCCAGACGGCTTTGCGGCTGGAAGGGTCCAGGCCAAGGGTAGGCTCGTCGAGGAAAAGTATCTTCGGGCCGTGGATCAGGCCGCGGGCTATTTCAAGGCGGCGGCGCATCCCGCCGGAGAAAGTTTTCACGAAACTGCCGGCTCTTTCAGTCAGGCTTACGAGGGCGAGCATCTTGTCTATCTTCGGGTTGATCTCATGGCGCGGCATGCCGTAGAGCATAGAGTGCAGGTAAAGGTTCTCGCGCGCGGTAAGGAGGTCGTCCACGCTGGGCTCCTGGAAGACTATCCCTATGTTCTTCCTCACCTCGAGCGAGTGCGTGTTTATATCGTGCCCGGCCACCAGCGCGGTTCCGGAGGTGGGGCTCACCAGGGTGGCCAGCATGCTTATCAGCGTGGTTTTGCCTGCGCCGTTGGGGCCCAGCAGGCCGAAGACCTCGCCCTCGGGTATTTCCAGCGACACGCCGTTCACGGCGGTAACTTCTGAATAGCGCTTTACAAGGTTTTCTGTTTTGATCGCGGCCATAGGTAAATTCTAGCAAAAACAAAAACGATCCCCGCCTTTCGGGCGGGGATCGCTTTTGCCGCGGCTCGCGCTTCTAGAACAGCAGGCCGAAGCTTGCGGCGACGCCGAGCTTGGTCGGTATGTCCTTGTCGTCAAGCTTGGTCCTTTCGCTGCTGACCACGCCCGAGACGTCGAAGTGCATGAACAGCAGGTTCAGGCCGGTGCCCACGGTGTAGGCCATCTTCGAATCCTTCTCGGCGATATTGCTCATGATGCCGGCGCGGAGCGGGATATTGAAGGCCTTGCGGTTCACCAGGTTTATCTCGGTGCCCAGGCAGAGCTGGCGTGAATCGAAGCCCCTCACCGGGGTTTTGTTCTTGGTCACGTCCATGTCCATGGCCAGGGTCCAGAACTTCGCAGGGTTGAGGGCGAAGCCCAGGCGGACCTGGCGGTCCAGGTCATAGTTCCCGCCGCCGTTGACCTTGAACGAGGGGCTGTTGATATTGCGTATCACAAGTCCCATCCTGGGGCTGAGCGGGGCGTTGGGGTACTTGGCCCTGACATTCCAGAGGAAGCCCAGGTCGGCGGCCGGCTGCCAGCTTGATTTCATATCCGACATCTTGAAAGCGTCCTGGGTGTCGGACTCCGAGAGGAAGCGGAAGGACGTTACGGCGGTCCTGCCGTTTATGGCTTTAAGGTTGGCGCCGAAGGAAAGGCCCTGGAGCCAGTTATCCTTGTACCAGGCGTAACCGGCGGCTACTTCCATGAAGGAAGCCCCGACTACGGTCAGGTTGGAGTTATTGTTGGTGTAGGCGGCGCCCGAGCTGGCCGACGCGATCATGGGCGCGACGGTAGGGGCGTACTGGGCCATCTGATTGGCCGCTTCCGTTATCTGCGCCGGGGTCTGTCCCGAAGCCAGGGCCTGGTTATACAAGGCGTTGGCGAGCGTGGTGGCATTAGTAATGCCTCCGTTCTGCCCGGTTAGACAGCCGCCCGTAGTGCAGATAAGGGCTTCCAGGTTAGCATAGCCGATGGTCGTGATGGCGCCCGCGATAGTGTCGCGAGTAGCGATATCAGAAGGAGCTGTAACGACTGCGGAGCCCATGTTGATGCCAGATACCCCGGCCCCGCCGCTGGCCAGCCCTATATTGGTGGTGTCTATGAACGGGTTCAGACCCACTGAAGTGTAGTTATTCACGGATAGCGCCACTTTCGAGAACTTGAAGTTGGCGCCGCCGGCTACCTGGAAAAGAGCGCCCTTCCCGGGTTTGTTCATGTCGCTCATCAGCGTAATAGTCTTTGCGAAAGCGGCCATCTGTTGCGCGTCCATAGCGCTGCCGCCTCTCTGGTCGGCCTGCGTGCCTTTGAACGTATTGGCCATGTCGCCTATTTCGCTTGCGTTCTTTATTATATTCCCGGTGAATTCGGCGGTTATGCCGACCGGGATCTCCATGCCTGAAACATTGGCGCTGCTCTTTACGAGGCCGGCCGGGTTCCAGTATTGGGCTATCGGGCCCTGGGCTACGGCCACGAAAGCGCCGCCCATACCCATGGGGCGGGTTCCGAGCACCTGCCACTGTTCGGCGAACAGCGAAGCGGGCATTGCCGCGCAAGCTATAAGGATAAGTAATTTTTTCATATGCCTCCCTTTAGTAAGTACTTCGATATTCTAGTATATGGCGGCAGATTTACGCCATAGTATTTACGTCACACTTGCGAAAAGTCACAAGTATCCTAAATCACTCAAATATTATTTTTGAAAAATTCGGTAAGGCGCCGCTCGTATTCTTTGCCGGCGCGGCCCCAGTTCTCGCCGTGCCCCGCCCCCTTTACTATCCACAGCTCGGCGGAAGGGTACTCGGCTTTTATTGCCAGCGAATTCGAGGGAGGAACCTGCAGGTCCGCGTCGCCATGCACCAGAAGCACCGGCCTGATGAAGGCCGCCGCGTTATCTATCGGGTTTACAGAATTGATATTAATTCCCAGGAGGACAAAGTTCCAGACCTTCATCAGCGCAAGCAGCGGTTTGCGCCAGGGCCCCCAGGGCAGGAAGATATGGTCGAGCTCCGGGGCCAGCCTGGCGAAGGGCGAGTCCAGCGCCCTGGCCTTTATCGCCGGATTGCGGGAAAGAAGCGCGGTGGCTCCGCCGAGGGAAAAACCGAACAGGCCCACCCCGTCCTTGAAGCCCCTGTCTTCCAGGAATTTAACCGCGGCGTCTATGTCCCGGACTTCCCTGGCGCCGCCTGTGGAAAAGAAGCCCCCGCTCCGGCCGGTGGCCCTGAAGTCGAAGTAAAGCAGATTGAACTCCCGGGCCAGGAAGACCGTTATCCCCAGGATGTCGCCTTTATCCATGGGGTAGCCGTGGCAGAGTATGACGGTTTTCTTAGAGGTCTTGTGGGGGATGAACCAGGCGTCCAGCTTTATGCCGTCCGCGGTGGTCAGTTCGACCTGTTCCGCCGGCAGCCTGAAACTTTCCGGGCGGGAGGCGCTGACCGTCCTTTTCGGATGCACGTACATCCAGAAGACTATAAAGGAAAGGACGGCGCTTATCAGCGCCGAGTAGAAAAGAAGGCGCCACAGGATCTTGAAGGCCAGCGAGTCCGCTACCACAGGCCTTTTACCGCCATGAAGCAGGCCGAGACGGTCTTTATCCCGTAGGTCTTGGCTTTCTCGAGCGCGGCGCCCGATTCGGAGCCGGGCTGCATCCAGATGTTCTTTATCCCGAGCTTATTGCATTCCTCCACCAGCTTCAGGGTGGCGTCGGGCGGGACCACGGTTATCACCAGGTCCGGCTTCTTCTCCATCTCCGTCAGGCTTCTGTAAAGATTGTTCCCGAGGACAAAGCCGCCCTTCGGGTTAACCCCCATGACCGGGTAGCCGAAGCGGAGCAGGTCCCTGAAGATCCTGTGCCCGTACTTCGACGCGTCTTCCGAGACTCCTACCACCGCGATAAGTTTATATTCTTTAGGGTTCATAATTGTCCAAAGTCTCCCCGTATTCTTTCTTCCCATTGCGCGAGGCGCGGGAAATTGTAGATCTCGAGCGCGAGCGCAAAAACTATAAGCAGGTAAAAGTCGGCGCGGCCGCCGGTCAGCAGGAAGATCAGCAGGCCCGCCACGGCGGGAACTTCGCAGAGCGCGGCGCGTACTATGGCTAAAGTCGTAAGGGCCTTTATGGTTTCCTCCGGCGTGCCCTTTTTCCCCCCAAGCTTAAGGCCCGCCATTTTCAGAACGGCCAGTCCGGATAAAGCGAGGAAGTAAAGAGCGTATTTAGCGCCGCCGGCGTCGGCGGCCTGCAGCGGGGGCTTGTACCCGGTCTTGTTCAGCAGCTCAACTATCACGGTGTAAAAAAATATCCCCCCGATTATCCCCGCGGCGGCGATCGCCGCGGCCTGGTAGGATCTTTTCAGCTTTTCCCGGTCCATCACTGTTTCCCCTTTTTAAACGCTTTAAGCGCCTTTGCCGCCGCTCTCAGCATCGGTTCCGGGGAGATGTCCGCTCCGACGGCGCGGCGCATCCATTCTTTGGGCGTTATCGCGCCCTGCACGCACATCCGCTCCATCTCGGCGGCCAGGCTGTGCTTCTTGAAATATTCCTCTATCTGGAAAGCGATGATATGGCCGAGCGGGTAATCCGGCAGGTAAAGCGCGTAGTTTATCATGTGGGAATAGATGCCCAGCAGCGTGCAGCCCCTGGTCCCGAAAAGCGGCGCAAAATGCCGGTCCCAGACGCTTTTGGAGATCTCCACCACGGCCTGGCGCAGGTCGGCGGGCTCGGCGTCCTTGTTCTTGTAAAGCCAGCGCCAGACGTTCATGTCCACCAGGGCGACCCCGGCGATCTCCCGCGTGGCCCAGAAAGTGTCAAGGCTCTTCGCGTGCTCCGCGGCCTCGTCCGGAGCGGAGCGGCCGAGTATTTCCATGTCGCGGTCCTGGAACACGAAAGCGAAGCCCTCCGTAAAGGCGGTGTTAGGAACCCCGGCGAGCAGGGTGTGGTCGATCTTGTAAAGCGAGAAAACCTGCTCGGCGCAGTGGCCCAGCTCGTGCATCGCTATATTGAAGCCATGGTAGTCCAGGCCGGTTTCAGGTATCCTGGTGCGGAGGCGCGCTTTTTCAGTGCGCATGGCCGGGCCCCAGGCGTGGCCCGCTCCCCTGGCCGGGTCCACCTGAACCCGCTCGGCGACGAAGCGCGCCGTCTCTTTCCCGAAGCCGAGCTTCTCGAGTATCTCCGGTATCCCTTTCTGGAAGGACGCGGCGTCCGGATATTTGGCCGAGACCGCGCTGTCAAGGTCGCCCCGGGCGACGCCGGAGCGCGGTTTGAAGCCGTCGTACCAGATATCGAAAGGCTCGAGGGGCCTGCCCAGCCTGGAAGCTATGAGCTCGGCGGCCTCGGCTCCTTCCACGGACTCAAGCAGGTCCGTGAACATCTTCTCCACTTCCGCTTCCGGTATTTCCCGCTCCAGTTTGAACTTGCGGTCCATGTGGGTGGGCTCGGAGGGATAATATTTGTCCTCTTTGAGATGCGCGCGGAAGATCTGGATGAATTTGTCGTAGCGCGTGTCCGGCTCTCTCTCCGCCTTCGCGCCGTCGAGGGTGTTTTCCACGGGGTCCCAGCGGTGCTTTTCGGAATTGATGAATTTGCGGGGGATCTCCTGGGCGATTATTCTTTCCATCACCGCCTGGATGGCCCGCTGCCCGGGCAGGCCGTTCGCGTCGGAATAGAGCCCTTTGAGGAAATCGCGCAGGCCCCAGTGGGAGATAAGCTTCGGACCGCCGGGAAAGATCTCCTCTCCCGAAGGGCCGGTAAGCCGGCCCAGGAAGATATTATAGGAGCTGATATAGTTTCCGGCCTCGGCGTAGGCGGACTCGCAGCCCTGTTTTACCTCGGCCGGCACGCGGTGCGAAAAGCGCTGCGCCAGGCGGGTCCCGGCCCATTCCCGGCGGCTCCAGCCGGGGCCTTCCGCCAGGCAGTCTTCCAGCGTTCTCGCCGGGAAGTTAAGCAGGGCCATGAAAGCCAGCTTTACCTGGAACATGTCCTCGGCGAAGTGGGCCGAGGGCGAGTAGGCCGCGAACAGTTTTTCGGCCTGGCCAAGGGGGCCGGTATCTTCGTCCACTTCGCGCCGCAGCTTTAGCATAAGCGCGGAAGCGTGCCCGCTCGTCTGCTCGAGCTTGTTTTCAAATACCCCGAGCAGGTTCTCCAGTTCAGGGCCGCTGAAAAAGTGATTGCAGCAGAAGCGCTGGAAGACGGCCGCCCCGCCGTCCTTCCTGGTATTCCAGAGGCCTGCCGCCTGGCGCACGCCCACGGCTATCCGGGCGGCTTCGGACGGGTGCTTCTTGATCAGCTTCTCGCAGGTCCGGTCTATAAATTCTTCTTTGAGCATATCAGTACCTGAAAAATTCCGAGCCGCCGGTTTCCAGGTGGGAGCAGTCCAGGACCAGCAGACCGTAATTGTCGGAGCCCGGATCGGAGAAATAAAGCCAGCCACCCGTATCCTCCACCGCGCGGCCAAGGTCTTTATCGTATTTTTTTGAATCTATTACCGTCACCCTGGCGGTCCTTTCGTGCCCGGGCAGGTGGAGCTCCGGAACTTCCGTGATGATGTCCGGGACCAGGAGCCCGGGGTTCTTGGGATAGACGGCGCCTTTGTCCCCGTAATAGACCTGCAGCGCGGCGCGGAAAGCCTGCAGGGTCTTTTTCGCGGCGGCGGAGCGCTCCCTGTCGTCGAGCTCCTTTTCCCTGCGGGCGATGTCCTCCAGGATCTCTTTGCCCAGAGCGGTCCTGACTTTGGCGTTGAAAGGGGAGAGCTCCGGGGCGAGGGCGTCTATCCTGCCCTGGGGGATCTCGGCCCCCCGCTCAAGCAGCGCGGAGAGGTTCTTTATCGCAAGGAGTATCTCGGGGGCGTATTTGCTGACCGGGGGCTTCTGTACGGCGGCCGTTTCCGGGGCGGCTGTGCCGGGTTTCACTTCATACTGCGCGCTGGCCGTGGCTCCAAGAAAGAAAAAAACGGGAAAAAAAAGGTTCTTCATATTCCCCTGCCTTATAGGTTAAAGCTTTACCGCCCAGTTTTCCAGTTCCGTTATGAACTTGTAGTTGGTCAGGTCGAACTGTATCGGCGTCACCGAGACGTAGCCGGCCCTGAGCGCGTTAAGATCGCTGGCCAGGTCCGCGTCCTTGGGCTTGAAGTCGCCCGTCATCCAGTAATAGGTATTGCCGTGCGGGTCGGTGCGCTTGTCGAACCAGTCGTTGAAGGAGGTCCTGCTCTGGTTGGTTATCCTTACGCCTTTCAGTTTCGCGGCCGGGACGTTCGGGAGGTTCACGTTAAGCAGCGTTCCCGGAGGCAGTTTGCGTTTTTTCGTCATGCCGGCCAGCTTCACGGAGAAGGCCGCGGCGGCGCTGAAATCCGGCTTCCTGAAAGTGTCCAGCGAGATGGCCAGCGAGGGAATGCCGAGCAGCGCGCCTTCGGTGGCCCCGGAGACGGTGCCCGAGTAGAGCACATTGTAGCCAAGGTTCCCGCCGAGATTTATCCCGGAGACCACGAGGTCCGGGGCTTTCTTCATTATTGATTTGATCCCGAGCTTCACGCAGTCCGCCGGGGTTCCGCTGGCCGCGTAGCCGAAGAACTTGCCGTTGCGGTTTGCGGGCACCACGCGCAGCGGGTCGGTGATGGTTATCGCGTGGCCCACCGCGCTGCGCTGGGTGTCCGGGGCCACCACGGTGACATTGCCGACCTTCCTGAGCGCGGTAGCCAGGGCGTAAATGCCCTCCGCGTAAATTCCGTCGTCGTTGGTTACAAGTATTTCCATAGGGATCTTTAACTGGGGCTCTGGTCCGGAAAATTGAGCGAAACTCCCATTCCGCTTATAATTAGGATATCTTGCATAAAATTCTATCATATATGCGCCAAAGGGTAAAAAAGCGTGATTTTAGGTAAGTTTCCTCCCTGTGCGCTATTTTCCGAAGGCCCGTCTTTTTAAGAGGTTGACGGGGCATGGGCCGTGTGATAAAATTAGGGACATTCAAGCCGCAGACTTTTCAGAGAGAAATTCCTATGCTGCCATCCCCGGAACCGAAAGACGAGGCCAGGATCATAAATAAATATTTCAGGGTATTGCTGGCCGAACACAACGCCGCCGACCGGAAAGCCGCTCTTGAAAAGCTTGGGAAAATAGGTTATGAGGCCGATGTTGCGGCGAACGGGCTGGAGGTTCTGGAGGCCCTGAAAAGCGGCCCTTATGACCTGGTGC
Source organism: Elusimicrobiales bacterium (assembly GCA_028713125.1). GTDB lineage: Bacteria > Elusimicrobiota > Elusimicrobia > Elusimicrobiales > UBA9959 > UBA9959. The sequence continues at coordinate 36,971 of JAQTOU010000009.1, forward strand.
TGATGGACTGCCAGATGCCGGAGATGGACGGCTTCCAGGCCACCGCCGAGATCCGCAAGCTGGAGGAGAACCAGCGCCGCACCCCGATAATAGCCATGACGGCTAACGCTATGGAGGGAGACCGGGAGCGGTGCGCGGCCGCGGGGATGGACGATTATATCTCCAAGCCGGTGCGCACCGAAAAACTGGCGGAGGCGATGGGCAAATGGGACGCTTCGCTCGCGCCCTGCACCATAGCTTACCTGCGGGAGATGGCGGGGCCGGAAAATCCGGAGTTCCTGGCCGAGCTGGCGGAAACCTATCTCGCCGATATCCCTTCGCGGATGGAAGCGATAAGGGCGGCTATCCGGTCCGGAAAGGCGAAGGAACTGCAGGAGGCCGCCCACGCGCTTAAAGGAAGCAGCGGGAATATGGGCGTTCAGCGCGTAGAGAAACTCTGCCGCCTGCTGGAGGGCGTCGGCAAGGCAGGCGCCGTGGAAGGAGCGGGCGAGCTGATGGCCGACCTGGAGAAAGAGATCCCCGCCGCCGCGGCGGCCATGGAAGCTCTGCGCCGCGGCAAGCCCTGACGGGGCCGCGCGGAAAATTTGATATCATTTACAACATGACAGGCGCCGCCAAGAAAGTTCTTATAATAGATGACGATAAGATCATCCATTCCATCCTGAGGCTCGCTTTCACCAAGGCCGGCTACCAGGTTTTTCCGGCGCTGGACGCTATGCAGGGGATGATGATGGCGAAGCAGATTAAGCCCGACCTGATCGTCCTCGACATCATGATGCCCGCCGGCGGCGGCTTCGTCGTTTATGACCGGCTCCAGATGATGTCAGGGTCCTTCCAGGTCCCCTTCCTTATCTTCTCTTCCGTGAACCGCGACGAGATCCTGAAAAGAATACCTGAGGGCCCGCAGGTCATAGTCCTCGCAAAGACGGCCTCAATGGAAAGCGTCATAGAGTCCGCCGGGCGGCTCCTCGGCGCCTGACAGTCCCCTCCGCTTAACGCAGGCTTTGCTTATTCTAAACCGCTAAGGCCGCTTTTCCCGGCTCCGCCAATAATTTAAAATAAAAAACTATTATTTCTCCGGCTGGGGGATAGAGCCGGAATAGAAAGGCTTGCACTCCATCCCCGGGACCAGCTTTTCTATCGTGCCCAGCACGGAAAGAACCGGGCCGGCCAGTGATTCCAGCATGCTGAGTTTGCCCATCTTCGGATGGGCAAGCGTTCCGTTTATTTTCTGGCTGTAGGCGGCGCAGCCGCGCTTGTCCAGGATGGCGGCGGTCATACCGTCGAAGCGGAGCCCGGCGAAATCCAGCCGGCCTTCCATGGCCAGCCGGTAATGCAGGGTGGCCATGGCCACGTCTTCGGTCACGGCGCTCCCGTTCTCCAGTTTCCAGACCGAGGCCAGCCGGCTTATCTTCCCGTCCTTCCCGCGCGAGAAGCCGAGGTCCACGAAGTTGTAGCTTTTCGTCACGGCCGGCCCCAGCGGGCCTGCCAGCAGGAAAGCTCCGGCGTCAAGCAGGTTGAAATTCTGGCTGCGTTCCAGTTTTGAAATGACGGCGTCCAGGTCCATATTATGGAGCACCAGGTCTTTTCCCGTCAGGGCGACCCTGCCTTTCATCGAGCCGAACAGTTCCCCGGCGCCGCTGCCGCGCGCGGTGATGTCCGCCGACCAGTCGGCCAGGCCTTCCATAGGCTCGGGCCCGTTCCTGCTTTTCGCGAAAGACCCGAGGAGGACCTCCAGCCTGGTTCCCGTCAGGGTATAGTTCGCCGCGTAAACCGGGACCGCGGAAGAGAGGTCCGCCTTCAGGTCGCCGCTCCCGCGCCCGCCGAGGAAGTCGGCCTGAAGCGCGCCGGCGGAGAATATCCCCTTTTCGGCCGAGGCTTTCATGTCGACGCCGGTAAAGTCCAGCCCGCCGGCTTTTACTTCACCGAATTTCAGGCTTCCTCGAAGGGAGAGGTTCCTGTACGGCTTCCCGGCGGGGTCGAACGAGTAAGAGATCTCCCCTTCGGCCAGCCCTGCGCCGGACGCCTGCGTTTTCACTCCGGCTTTTATGGAGGCGAACTTAAGGTCCCCTTTGTAAAATAGTATCCTGCCGGTTTTAACCCCGGGACGGAAAGTATAAGAAAGGTTTTTCGCGGCCGCCTCGATGCCGTCCGCCTCGAAATCGCCGCCGAGGGCGAAGGTTCGGCACTTTATCTCCCCCTTGAGGAACAGCGTCCTGGACTCGGAGCCGGCGGGGTCCAGATAGGAAAAATCGGAGATGGCCGCCTTGAGGCCCGCCGCTTTCACCCCGCTCCCTACACTTAACGACTCGCACTTCAGGTCGCCGTTAAAGAATAATTTCCTGCCCTGAGCTTCTCCCGGCGGGGTTCCGTAATAGAGATCTTTTGCCGTCAGCTCTATCCCGGAGGCCTTGACGTCGCGCCCTGGCTCTAGCCCGGCGTAAGCGACGGAGCCGCGGCTGATCCGCAGTTCCTTGACGGTAAAAGGCCTGCCGGCCGGCTGAACGCCGGGCTTTCCCGTCCCGGGCCGCGGCGCATGCACCAGCTGCAGCGACAAACCGTCGAGCTCGGCCCTGGCTATCCGTACTTCGCGCCTCAGGAGGGGCCTGAGTTCCAGCCAGATCCTGGCCTTCTCAATTTTTATTATTTTAATGAAACGGGGCTCGGCCGCTTTGACGGTGATATCCCCAAGGGTAAGCTGCGCCCGCGGGAAGAGGCCCAAGCGGATCTTCCCTCCGACCGTCACCTCCATATGCAAAGCGGCGGAAACTTCCGCCTCTACCCGGCGCTTAAGCGCGGCTTCCCCGGGGACAAGAGACAGGCGGGCCCAGGCCAAAGCAAGCAGGACGAGGACGGCCGCGCCCGATAATATTATCTTCCTATGGGGTGTCATTATGGTTAGAAACCGCTTCCCGCCCCGGCCGGGCGTACATCTTCAGCGCGGCAGTGTTTCGGCTTTGCGCGTCCGGGTGTCCAGGCTGTAGCGGCTGCCTCTCTCGTCGGAGATCTCAAGGAACCCGCCTTTCAGGGCAAGCGAAGAGATATGAACCTGCTGAACGTCGGCTTCCAGGTTCGGGTCTTCGGGGACTTCGTAAACGCGCGTTTCCCAAAGGAGTTCGCTCGTTCGCGCGTCGAAAGCTTTAATGGAACCGCCGTTGCGGAGCCGGCCGGTTTCCCTCCAGTGCGAGGCCGAAAAACGGACCCCGTCCGCGACGATATCGGGGATGGTCTTGGGGGCGGCGCGTTTTGCCATATTCCCTTCGGCGAAGAAAGCGGCGAGGGCCGGGTCGCCGGTAAGGGGGACAGAGGAGGCCGAAGCCTTTACCGCTTCTTTTGAACGGAGGCTGCCTGCGAATTTAGCCTGGCCATAAGCTCCGCGGGCCGCCGCCGGAGCCGCATAGCGCTGCCCGCTCCCGCCGCCCCCGCCCGAGGCTAAGGACCCGGCTGAAAAGGAAGAGGCCTCTTTTGCGTCTGCCCCATCGTCAGCGGAAGGCGACTGGAAAGCTTCTTCTTTATAGGCGGCCGGAAGACTCTCAATTGAGGCCGGAGAGGCGGCCTGGAAAACTTCTGGCGAAGCCTGCTGTTTCCTTTCCCCGGTTTTAGGCAGGGCGAGAATTATAAGCAGACCCGCCGCTGCGGCCGCGAAGGCGGCGGCCGGCTTGAGCCAGGAAGAAAAGAAAGGCGCCGAGGGCTTTTCGGCGAATACAGCCTCTTTTAAGGAAAGAGGGGCCGGCTCCATCGCGTGTTTCCTGAAAACGGCCGAAACCCGCTTCAGCTCCGCAAGTTCGCGGCGGCAGCCGGGGCAGGCAGCCAGGTGGCTTTCGAGCGAAAGTTTTTCTTCCCGGGGCAGTTCGCCGTCCAGGAAGGAGGATAAGTTTTCCCTGCAGGTATTATGTTCCATTGTCTTTCAGCAGCGAGCCCATTTTCTGCCTCAGGGCTTCGCGCGACCTCGAGATCCGGGATTTAACTGTTCCCAGCGGTATCTCCGTTATCCCCGCTATCTCCTCGTAGGAGCGGCCGTCTATTTCCCGCAGGACCAGTATCGCCCGGTCTTCGGGGTCCAGGGCGGCGAGGGCTTTTTCCAGCGCTTCTTTCTCGTCCCTTTCTTCTATCGCGGCGTCCGCCGGCGGCTCCGGGGAGGCTATCTGCAAAGCGTTCTGGTCATTCTCGTCTTCTTTCTCCCGGTCAAGCGAGAAGGTTTTCCAGAATGACCTTCTCTTTTCGCTCCTGACCCGGTTCTTCCAGACATTCATGGTTATCCGGTACAGCCAGGTTCCCGCTATCGAACCGTCCCTCAGGCCGCCCAGCCCGCGTATAGCCCTTATGAACGCGTCCTGGGAAATATCCTGGGCGTCGGCGGCATTGCCGCTCAGGCGCAGGGCCAGGTTATAGACCATGGCCGCATGCTTGTCAAAAAGTTCTTTCGCGTCCAAAACCCCTCCGGGCCCGCTTATTAGACACCGTTCCGCGCAATAAGTTCCATAAAAGTTTACCAATTGCAAAAGAGTTATGGAACTTTTTCCGGCTTCCGGTGTCTAACCGTGGACAGTAAAGGAGGCGGTTATGAAACTCATCTCACAGTTCCGTAAAGTTCTGGCTCCGGTAATAGTTCTCGCCCTGTCCTGCGCGGCTTCGGCCCGGCCGCAGGATCCGGGCGAAGGCTGCCTGCAGGTGGTGTCAGCGGGGACCGATACCTTAAGGATACTTCCTCTTAAGCATACGGAGGTGAAAGCCGCCATTTCGGGCTTCGTCGCCGAAGTCAGCGTCACGCAGGTGTTCGGCAACCCTTCCGAGGACCCCATCGAAGCGGTTTACGTCTTCCCCCTGCCCGAGAACGCGGCGGTGAACGAGATGACGCTCGCCGTAGGCGACAGGCTCATAAAGGGACAGATAAAGAAGAGGGAGGAAGCGCGGCAGGTCTACGAGAAAGCCAAAGCCGAGGGCCGGACCGCGGCGCTCCTGGACCAGGAGCGGCCGAACATCTTCACCCAGTCAGTGGCCAATATCCCCCCCGGCCGCGAAATAAGGGTCACGCTTAAATATATCCAGGACCTGGCCTACGACCACGGCGAATATAAATTCGTCTTCCCGATGACCGTCGGGCCGCGCTATATCCCCGGGAAAACCACGGGCAAGGCAGGTACCGGCTGGTCGGACGATACCGACCAGGTCAGGGACGCCTCCCGGATCTCTCCTCCCGTCGTAAAACCCGGGCAGAGGTCGGGCCGCGACATCTCGGTGCAGGTCAGCCTGGACGCGGGCGTGGCGGTCAGGAACCTGCGCAGCTCTTCGCATGCGGTGACGATAAACAGCATCGCCCCGGCTAAGGCGGAGATAACTATATCGCCGGAGGACAGCATCCCTAATAAGGACTTCCTCCTGACCTATGAGCCGGCGGTGAAGATGGTGAGCGCCGCCGTCCTCGCTCACAAGGAGGGCAAGGAAGGCTACCTGACGCTGATGGTGCAGCCCAACGCGGATTTCCCCCTTACCCAGGTCACCCCAAAAGAACTGGTCATCGCTATAGACGTCTCCGGCTCGATGAGCGGTTTCCCGCTGCAGACCGCCAAGGAAACGGCCCTGCGCTGCCTCGACGGGATGAACCCCGGAGACACGTTCCAGATAATGAGCTTCGCTTCAGGCAATGAGCTCCACTTCGAGAGACCGCTTGAAAACACTCCGCTGAACGTGGCGCGCGGCCGCGCCGTGATAAACGGCCTCAGCGAAGGCGGCGGCACAGAGATGCTGGCCGCCCTGCAAAAAGTGCTCGAGTTCCGGAAGGACCCGGAGCGCCTTCGCATAGTGCTCTTTATGACGGACGGCTTCATCGGCAATGATCCTGAGATACTTGCTTTCACTAAAGAGCATCTGAATAATTCCCGCATTTTCCCGCTCGGCGTGGGCTCATCCACCAACCGGTACCTGCTGGAGGAAATGGCGGTGCTGGGCAAAGGCACAGTGCAGTACGTCCGGTACAATGAGAAGGCGGAAAAACTCGAGAAGGTCATAGAGCGGTTCTACGAGAGGATCTCCCGGCCCGTCCTTACGGACCTGTCGGTGGACTGGAACGGTCTCGACGTTGCCGACCTTTCTCCCTCCTTCATCCCGGACCTCTTCGCCGGCCAGCCGCTGCTCCTTCACGCCAGGTATAATAAAGGCGGCAGCGCGCCCGTGCTGATCAGGGGCAAACTTATGGGCAAGCCCTGGAAGATGTCGGTAAGCGTCAACCTCCCGGAAAAGGAAATGGCCAATGGCGCTATGGGGACGCTGTGGGCCAGGTCGAGCATAACCGACCTTGAGCGCCTGAACCTCCGGGGCGAGAACGCGGATGCGAAGGCGCGGATCATAGAACTGGCCCTCGCGCATAAGCTTGTAACCGGCTACACTTCCTTCGTGGCCGTGGACGAGAGCCCCGTCGACCCGAAAGGGAAGAAGCCGCTGTTGATCCCGGTAGAATCGGAACTGCCGGAGGGAACTCAGTATGAGGGTTTCTTCGGGCGCGCCGGCGGCGGCGGGTCGCTCTCCGGCGCCTCTTTCGGGGCGGCAGCGGTGCGCGGCTCTTTCGGCCAGGCGAAATACGCGAGAATGGCCAGCCCCGCTTCCAGCGCTATGCTGTCCATGGAAAGCGCGGATGGAGCCTCGTCGCTCCATGAAGCGAAGGCCGCGGGTTCGGGCAATAGAGTCAAGGCTCTCCCGGAGAGGGAAGACATCGTGGCCGGGCTTGCGCTGAAACTTCTGGAGAACCCGACGCCCAGGCTGCTGCGGCAGCTGGTTTCCCGCCAGGAAGCTTCGGGCTCTTTCAGCGGGTCCGAAGGCAGGAAAACCTCTCCCGCGGACCAGGCCCTTGCGCTCCTCGCCCTGGCCAAGGCCAAGACCGTGCTCGAGGGAGACGCTGACGCCGCTATACAGCTGGCCTGGAGTTCCCTGCGCCGCGCTTACCCCGCGGGAACGAACGGCCGTGAAGCGGTGGTCAAAGCGCTGAAAGGCAGCCCCCACTGGAGTTCCGTCTCGGTACAGCGCGAGCTGGCGGCCCTCGGCGCGACTCTTGAAGCGTTGAAGTAGTCGGAAGGTTCAAATAAAAGCAGTGCCCGCAAGAGTAATTGCGGGCACTGCTTTTTGACGGGCGGTTTACCTCTGCTGCAGGGCCGCCCGCGCGCGGATCTTATCGCTGCCGGGGTCCAGCCAGCCGGCATGCCTGAACTGCGCGGCCGTATGCGCCCGGCTGAAGAGCGCCATAGCGGCGATCTGCCCCGCGCTCCGCAGCACCGCCGCGCAACCGAGAAGCGCAGCCGTCAGCACGAGCCGGCGCCGGAGCCGCGGCGTGAGCGCCACCGAACGGAGCGCCGGCGCGGGCGGCGCGAGCGCGCCGAAGAGCGTCCACGCTATCAGGGAGGCCGCCGGGAGCAGCAGGACGGCGTCGAAACTGGCGACTACGGCGGTCACCGCCAGCGCGGAAGCCAGGGCCAGCCCTTCCATGTATTCGCCGATGTCGGCCGCCTGGCCGGCCCGCTTCCAGGCTGCGGCCAGCAGGCCGAGAAGCGCAAGCAGGATAGCGGCCAGTGCCGGGAAGCCGCGCTCCGAGACTATCGCCACCCAATCGCTGCTCGGCCAGGGGTTTATAGTCCTCCCGGTATTGTAGTTGATAGAGGGATCGTAGTCCGCGACGAACTTCGGGTAAGCGACCGCCCAATTGCCCGGGCCCGCGCCGAGCAGCGGATGCGCGGCCGCGATGCGGAGCGTCCGCCCGTACTGTACGAGGCGCCCGTGGCCGCTCCCTTTGTGGTAATTCACTATTCCGGAAACAGTGTCCAGGTACGGCGAGCCGCTGCGCCATTCCAGGGTGTTCGGCAGAAGCAGCGCGGCGAGGATACCCAGCGCGGCGGCGAGCACGAGGGATTTTATCCGGAGCATGGTTTCCGGCGCGCTCCGGAACCTGCCGGCGCGCCATAGACCGAAACCGATCACCGCCGCCCCCGCCGCCAGGCCGAGGTAGGCGGCGCGCGAGCGCGAAAGCACCAGCGCGCAAGTAATGATAGCCAGCCCGGCGCTGCCGCAGACGGCGGCCCAGTTGCGGCGGGCCGTGATCGCCGCGAGGATAAGCGCCGGAGCGCCGAGGGCCGCGAGGTGAGCCATGAAGTTGCGATTCCCCAGCGTTCCGCCGGGGATGCGGTTGAGGCTGAAGAGCTCGCTGCTTACGCCGTAAGCCTGGGCCAGCGAGGCCGCCGCGCCGGCTACGGCCGCCGCGGCCGCGGCCGCGACTATGGTCCGGCGAGCCCCGGTTTCCGCGGCGGCGCGGGAGGCCCAGAACATTACCGCGCCGGAGAGGGTGACCGCCAGCGCGCGCGTGGAGAGCCAGCGGTCGGCCGCGAACAGGGCGCTGGCGAAGGTTAGCGCCAGGTAAAGGGCGAGCGGCAGGTCGACCCGGCTCAGTTCGAGCGTCTTCGCCCGGCGCAGGCCCAGCAGCGCCAGCGCCAGCGCTGTCGCGTGCAGGACCAGTTCTTTGGGCGCGAAGAAGCGGTCCAGGTCGAACAGCCGATAAGGCGTCGCCGCCAGCACCACCGCGACGGCGCCCGCGACGAACAGCGCGCGGACCGGGAAACTATAGTTCAGATCGGGATCTTTGTTCATGCTCCTGTGCGCCGCTCCGGCGGCGATATGGCCAAGAATTAATTCTATAAAACTATGGCTGCCTCGTGGGACATTGGTAGCTATTAATTGTCGCCAGCGTCGTTCCCGGCGCCGCAAAAAAAGAGCAGCAGCACGACCTTGGCCATGCTGCTGCTCTGGTTTCCCGCGCCGCCTGCCGCGGGCGCCGTATAAAGAACGGCTATGCTATCGGACTAATTTTGAAGGTCCCAATAGGTTACATAATCCGTATTGGCCTTTTCTTTATCGTGTATCTCTTTCAAGCCTTTGCGGAACTCGGCTAAAAGATCCGATCTGCGCACTATCTTCTCCAGCTCTTCCGGGGTTATCGTGCCGGCGGTGTGATAGACTTTGTCGTTCTTCGTAGTGCCGCCGTCCATAACGCCTTTTTCCTCGCCGTAGGATATTTTAAGGCCGATATTTTCGCTGGGGACGCCTTTGCCTGTTACCGTGCCGGTATAGTACTTGGTATTAGTATTGGTCCCGTTGGTCTTTCCCTCAAGTTCGAAAGTCAGCTTCGGCACCATGACGCCGTAGTCTCCTTCCTGTTCAATCTGGAAGTCCAGCTTTACGGTCATGAGCGCGTCGGCGCCGGCTTCGTTCATTATCTTCTGGTTAGGCGCGTTGATCCCGTACCCCAGCGCCTGGCTGCCGCCCTGGGTAGCGAGAAGCTTCGTGCCCTTATAAGCCCTGGAGAAGTTCGCGTCAGTGTTCGTGTCGGGCGTAGCCAGCGCTTCGATGGACTTGTACGCGGCTGTCTGTGAAACGGCTTCGACAGGGAGCACCGGCGCGCCGAGTTCGGTCTGCACGGCCTCTACAAGCTCCGGGTACATCTTTTCGAGGACCGCGTCCCAGGCTTCGTCGGACTGCTTCGGGAAGGTGACGGTCGTCGTCTTAGTTTTCCTGTTGTCGCCGTTATGCATGACTTCATCCTGCGTGATCACGCTTTTTTCGTCGAAGGTCTTGCCGCCGATGGCGAAGGACAGGAGGCCTATCTTCTTGAGCTGCCCGGCAGGGCGGCTGCGCGCCGCGTTCGGCTTGAAGAAATCGTAGCTGATCTCCCCGTCGGCCGGCTTATCGGTCCCTTTAGCGGTCAGCCCGTAATTGAACTCGGGCTCCGTCTTAACTTCCACCATCTTGCCATCCGAGTAGACGCTGGTGTATTGAAAAGAGGGAAGGGTTTCGGAGAGAACCGCCGCGGTCTCGAGGCTTTCGAAGCCTACGGCCAGGAAGCTCTTTTTAAAGTTGAACAGCGCGCCGCCCGCGGGCGTGAAGTTCAGGTTGCGGAAGGCGGCCGCCGGAACGACTATCTTGGACCCGGACCGGAGATAGCAGACGTCGATCAGGGATTTTATGCCGACCTGGTTGACCGCCATGGCGACTTTCAGCATGGTCCCGTCGGGAATATTCCCGTCCAGTTCTATGGTGACGTCCTTCGTGAGGTCGAGCGTGATGTTTTTCTTTTCCCCGTTGATGGAAACCATTTTAAGCTTGTTCTTATTCGGCGCGATGGTGAAGCTGGCTTTTTCGCCGGTCGTGGTTACGATCTCGATTTTCCTGGGCGAGGACTTTTCGTCAGTGATCAGCGTGTAATTGGCCAGCGCCAAGTATTCCACGGGTTTCCCGTCCACGGAAAAGGTCCCGTCGATCTTGTAATAGCCGGAGCCGCCCTTCTTGGAAACGAGGAAAGAGATCAGATCGCCGCCGGTTTTCCAGCCGCTGAACAGCGACTGGTTTATCGTGCCCAGTTCGGCAGGGGGCAGGTTCCTTTCGATGCCGCCGGTGATGACGACATCCTTTAAAGAATCGGTCGTCGGGCCCGCGGGGGCCATTTTTTTCGCCGCCGCGGCGATCATTTTGTCGAACATGCCGGCATGAGCTGTCTGCGCGGCAAGAAACATTGCCACGAACAATATCGATTTCATTTGTGTCCCCTTATAACCCGTTCCTGAATATTGATATAAAGCAGATATATTATTGCATATTCTCAATATGAATGGTCCCGATACGTGTTAAGGACCCGTATGCCTTGTATATATTTTGAAGGGGTGCGCCTTACACGGGGAAGAGCACAGATATTAAATTCGGGACTGGCAGCCTTTAAGGCACAGGTCTAAAAGGTGTTTGATTTCCCCGGGTTCGTACGGGGAGCCCCGTTTAACGAATTCCGCGCGCATTTCGCCGCCGGAGATTTTCAGCAGCCGAAGCTCTCCGACCGGGAGAGCCCCTGAAACCGCCCGCCACAGCCTTTCCGCCGCGGCCCCGGCCGCCGCCTCAGGCCTGCCCCGTACGACAAGGCGGTTCTGTTCAGCCCATCCCGGTCTTGCCGGGAGCGCCGGAGGGAAAAGACCGAAAGGCCGCCGGAAAAACCCCTCCGGGAATATAGCCAGCGAAAAACCGGCTTCAGCCCGGCCGGTTATAGTAAATACGAGTTCCGAAGTATAACCGCGCTTGCTGGCCCCGTTGGTCCTGCGCAGGGCGACTTTGTTCCCCTCGCGCTCCCCCTCCAGTTCCAGGGAGCTGAACATGAGCATGAAATAGTTCTTTTTGAAGCGAAGGCCTGTGGCCAGTTCTATCGCGAGGGCTTCGGCTCCCCTGAAATTAGCGAAGGCGGCGGCAAGGAACCAAAGTCCGGAAGCGGCAAGCGCCATGCCCAGCCAAAAAATCGCGCCGGGGTAATTTACGTGGACCCGGATAAGGACTATCCCCCCGGCGGCCATTGCGGCGGGGATCAGCGCGGAGCGCAGAACTGAAAGTAATGAATGTCTTTCCATGTTAAAGCCCCGCCGGAACCGCAAGGCCGCGGGCTTCGCAGAAAGCGCGCAGGTCGGCGGGCAGCGGGACGGAGAACACGCTTTCCAGCCCAGCTTTGCGCAGGTCTATTTCGGCGCAATGCAGCGCCTGCCGCGGCAGCAGGAGCTTTTCTTCCAGGGCGGGCGTCCAGCCGTCGTCGAGGAAGTTAAGGTAGCAGCGGGCGTCCGGCCCGTATATCTTGTCCCCCACCAGGGAGTGACCAAGCCACTGCGCATGGGCCCGGATCTGGTGCATCCGGCCGGTTTCTGTGACCACGCGCGCCAGGGTAAAACCGCCGCCGGCGGAAAGCGGGGTGAAGCGCGTCACCGCGGACTTCCCGTCCGGCCTTACGCCGGCTTTGGCGTACACCGGGCTGTCTTCATCGGGGCCCAGGGGCTGGTCCACCGTCACAGGCCCGGAAAATTCGCCGGTCATTATCGCGAGGTAGGTTTTCCCCGCCTGCCGCTTCTGCATCGCGGTCTGCAGGCGGCTTGCCACAGCCGGGCTCTTGGCGAACACGACCACGCCGCTCGTCTCGCGGTCGAGCCTGAAGACCAGGTGTGCGGCTGCAAGGCCGAAGCGCTCGCGCACCGCGCCGGCAAGGCTTGACCAGGGCCCGTCCTTGGACGGGTGGCAGATAATGTCCCCCGGCTTGTTCACGACTATAACTTTCTCGTCGTGGTGTATCACCCAGCTGTCGAGCTCGGCCGGGGCTATCTGGCCCACGTTCACCAGCCTCGGTTTGCGCGGCCAGGGGCAGGCGAGCCGGGGATTGAATGCTGGGCGGTCTTTTTCGTTCATGGAAATATTCCGGAAGGAGCTTTCCTTCCGTTTCCTATGATACAAAGATTCCGGACATTTTTATGAATTTTTGCAAAGCTCCGGCGGACCGGGGCGGCATTGTCGCGCCCCGCGCCGAGATCTAAATACACTTTTGGCGGTCAGCGCTGCAGTTTCTCTATGGGGGTCAGCAGGTCGTTGCTGACGCTGAAAGCTTCGGGGCGGTCGCGGGGCCCTTCCATGCCGGGCCTCACGATATGCGGCGTCAGGTAAAAGAATACCTCCTGCCCGCTCTGGTCCTCTTCATGCGCGGCCGTCAGCAGGTTAAGCAGAGGTATGCGCCTCAGCCAGGGGATTCCGGAGTTAGCGGTAGAGACGCTCTTCATCTTCAGTCCGCCGATGATGGCCGTCTGCCCGTCCTCCAGAGTCAGGATCGTCCTGGCGCTGCTGTTCTCTATTATCTGGTCGACATTTCCCTGGGTAGGCAGGAACTGCCTGTTGGTCATGTCGATGTTGAGGCGGATCATGTTCTCGCCGAGGACCATCGGCGTGATCTTAAAGCCGACCCCGGACTCTATGGCCTGCGTCCCGTACACCGCGGCGCCTGAAGCGACCTGCTGGACCACGACATAGCGGTTCTGCCCTATTTTCATCTCGGCCTCTTCGCCGCTCATCGCCGTAATGAACGGGCGGGCGATGACCCGCGCTTTCTGCTGCTGGAAGAGCATGTTCATAAGCGCCGTGAAGGCGAGCGGGTTCTTTACGGCCGGGCTCTGGTTATAGGTGAACTCAAGCGAGGTATCCTGCAGGGCCCAGACATTGATCTTCCCGCCCGAGATCCTGCCCTTGGTAATGCCGCTGAACTGGGAATTGAACTCCTCGTAAGCGCCGGCGTTGACGCTTACGATGATAGCCTCTATCTGCACCGCGCCGGGGTCCCTGTCCGCGCGCATGAGAAGGTCTATAGCCCTTTGTACCGCGCCCTCTGGCCCGGACATATAGATGCTGCGCAGGTCAGTCACCTTGGTAAAGTTCAGCGGCTTCGGGGCCGGGAACAGTTCGTTAAGAAGGTTCAAAGCCGAGTCCGGGGTCAGATACCGGAGCACGAAACTCCTTGTCACGGTCTGCGTCGAGGCTTCCGCCGGATCCGCCAGCGGGGTAGGAGCGTAGTTAAGGAACAGGGTGTCCCCCCGCATCTGAGGCGCGACGCCGAGGGGTTCGGTCACCAGCCTGACGGCGTCCAGAAGCGGGACCTCGTCCGCCTTGACGCTGACGCGCCCCGGAAGAGTTACATCTCCCATCCTGAAGGGCGTCCCGGCTTCGCTCATCAGGCGCAGGAAAGCAACGTCCGCTGGAGCGTCCACCAGGTCCATGCTGACTTTGATGCCGGCTCCGGAGCGGGTTACCCGGAAGGCCCTGAATTCCTTCTCCTGACGCTCTCGCTTCCCCGCCAGTATCTCCTGGTTCCGCTTCGTAAGGTCGGATAAAAGGGCTGTCAGTTCTTTGTCTTCCTTAAGCGTGCCGGTCCTGCAGCCGGCGGGGAACAGCAGTATCAACAGGAGCAGCGCCGTACGCTGGCCGCGCCGCAGGCCTGTTTGAAAATCTCCCTTATATAAGTTTTGCGCCATTAATCCCGACTCCTATGCGCGGATAAGCTTCTCAGTATCCCGGGCCGCTATCCGCGCCGGCTTATTTCAAAAACTTCACTGCCGGAAACTTTTCATCCTCGACGCAGACGGGATGCGAATAAGCGGAAATTACTCCGGCTACACCGGTCGGCTCGAAGTTGGAGACCGTTGCCAGCGTGTTCTTTGCGGTATCGCCTATATCTTTCGCCAGCATCAGGCTCAGGCTCTGCAGGGCGTACTGCTCCTTCAGCCATTTTTCGGCCGCGGCATGGCCCCTGCAGCCGGCAGCCAGCGCCGCCGCTATCCCGGGGGTAGTCAGCTGCGCGAAGTCCTCCGAATACCTGTTGACCCAGACCTCTACGCTCTTCCTTGTATCGTTCGCAGAGGACCCGGCATAGAACGCCGCCTTGACCGCCGGATAAGCGACTGCGGATACGGTGCCTGCGCTGGCTATATTCATCGCGAGCGTTACCGGGGAAACTACCATCTGGGCAGTGTTGGAAACACAAGAGACCTTGCTGTCGGCGCAGCCGGCCCCGCAGTTGGTCTTGCCTTTGGGACAGTTCATCCAGCATACGGGCCCGACGCCGCTGAACCCGCTCTCGCAGGGTTTGTAACATAGCCCGGCGTCCTCCTGCTGTCCCGCTTTGCAGTCCATCGGCGAGCCTGCGCCCCGGCCATAAGAGGCCTTTGCGAGATCCAGCCCGGAAGGGCCCTTATAGCCGGCCGGGACCGCAGGCGCTTTAAGCGCGCAGAACAGCCCTGCCTTGGCGTATCCGCCCGGGCAGGTCAGCTTCTTCATCATGCAGGTTTTTCCCACCTTCCAGCTGCACTTCCAGGTTCCTTTTTTTGTCAGGGGCTTGTTGATGTGGCAGTAGGCCCCGGTGCTGAAATAGCCGGACGGGCATTTCTGCCAGCAGACCGGGCCGGCGCCGTCGTAGCCGTTCTTGCATTTTGGGTAGCAGAGCAGGCCGCTCTTGTCTTTATCCGAGGGGCAGGAGCTCAGCGGAGCTCCGGCGCCGCGCCCGTAACTGTCTTTGTAGCAGTAGGGCTGCCGCGCTGAAGCGACCCCCTTGGCTATCCATTTCATCACCGCCCGAGTGTCGCTCCTCGACAAAGGATCCGAAGCTTTTCCTGAAGTACCCGCTTTTTTTTCTTCCTCTTCTTCCTTCTTCTTCAGCGCCTCTTCCTCCTTCTGCCTTTCCTGCAGTTCTTTCAAAGCCTGGGCTTCGTTCTTTGCGGTCTCGGCCAGGGCTAATTGCTGAGCTTTCTCTTTCTCCTGCGCCTCCGCCAATTGCCTTGAGAGATCCGCGTCCAGTCCGCTTCCCGCCGAAGGAACCGGTGCCGCCGCGGGGATGTCTCCCGCCTCATCCCCTCCTTTGAGGAAGTATTCAAGTATGGACTTTCCGATATAGGGCTGGATGCCGTCGTTAGCGGAGAGTGCATCCAGAGATTGTTCAAGCTTCTCTTTTGCCTCTTCGTATTTGTTGACCGCGTCTCCTGCTTTTTCCGCTTCCTGTTCGGTTAGTTTAGCGCTTTCGAGTTTTTCCAGGAAGGTCTCTGAATCTTCGAGCGCGGCTTTATAATTTCTGCCGCATTCCTCCAGCCGGCCGGATCTTTCAGCCATTTGTCTTATGAATTGGTCGCCGGCGGGCTCTCCCGGGACAAGGCCTTCAGGCGCTTTAACGGCCGCTATTTCATCCGCGATCCTGGCGCAGTCGCCCATGATCTTCGTGGCGCGGTTAACCGCCGTCATGTCTGGCGGCGCCGACCAGGCGAGCGATGGAGCCAGTAAACCGGTAAAAATAGCGGCTTTCAGTAATGATTTCATGATACCCCCTAATGTATACGGGCCCTAAAATCCGCAGGAAAAGGCACAGATTCCCTGCGGGCCGGTCCGGGTGTAATTAGATTTTGTAGCGCATGCGCGGGTCTCCGCGCAGTTTCGTAAGCCCCCCAGCTCACGAACTCGTCTTTCAAGGTTATCCTAGATAATGTAAAAAGAGATAGTCAAGAAAATAATTACAGGGTATAAAAATGGGATTTTCCTGCTGACAAGCCGTTCCCGGGCTTTGTCTTTATGGCGTTTTGCCGAACCCGCTCAAACCTCGCCGCCGCGGCGGCGAGGATGAACGAGCCGAGGGTGATAAGGATTCCCATGAAAACCCCGCCTGCCCGGTCATCCGAGTCGCCCAGCATTATGAAGACTTCTCCTAATGCGACAAAACCGATAATAGCCATCGCGCAATATTTTATCGTTCGCAAAGCTTTCACCTCCGCTTGAGTGAATGCCTTGTTTTCTCCGGCATATCCCAAGACCTTGAACGCTTTATAGAGCGCCACAAAAAAAGGAATAGACCCTATATAAGCATACGCCAAAAAAGGATCCTTGAAGTAGATCTCAAAGAGCGTGGCGTGCGCGTTCCTGCCCTCCAGGTGGGGCTCCCAAAGCAGGAAGGCCAGAGCGCCGATGCCGATGAGAACAGTGACTGCCTGGAGAAATATCGCCGAGCTTTTTTTCATAGGTAGCTCTTTCAGGTCTGTAAATTCCCTCTCACTGGCCGAATCAGGTTAGAGCTGAGTTATTACTTTAACCACGGGGAGGCCGGGCTCCAGAAAATTATATCGGCGCCCAGATAATTCTGCGCGAAATCCCGGAACTGTTCCCGCTTAAAGGGTTTGTTAGTCTCCGGGTCGGTATATGTAAGCGTGGGTTCCTGCACGGCGAACGCCGCGAGGGAGAGCTTCCCTTTGTAGCGGTTGAAGAAAGGATAGGAGTTTTTCATCTGGGCTTTTTTGTAGGGGACGATGTCCGGCCCCCCCAGCCCTATCCGGTTCTTAGCCGCGAACGCGAACATCCTTCCCATGTAATTATGGTCGTTCTCCCACTCGCAGGGCCAGAAATTAACATACTGCACTACGGGCGACTTCTTAAAGGCCGCCGCCGCCGTTTTAAGGTTCTCCATCTCCGCGGCGAAATACTTGTCGCAGGTGAAGCCGGTCTTGTCTTTTTTCAGGTCTATGTCCGCCGCCGTCTCGGGGAGGTTAATGCCGTAAATCCTGCCGTCGAAGCTCTTGCCCAGGGCCTGTATCAGTTTCTGGAAACGCTTGCGCACCGCCGGGTTCCATTGCTGAGCCACCCAGCCGGAACCCTCGCCCGCGTTCTCCCCCGGATTATCCGCCTGCGGCGCCAGGCCGCCGCCGTAAGCCGGGTCCGTCAGAAGGTAGCCGGGAACATTCCGCGCCTCGGGCTGGAAGAAACGGTCCTGGACCTGGATGAAAAGTTTTTTATTCAGCTTCCCAAGTATGGACAGGTCCCGTTCTATGCGGCTGAAATCGTATTTGTCTTTTTCCGGTTCAAGTGATTTCCAGGTGTAGACTATCTGCGCCCCGGAGATATCCGGCCGCGCTAACAGCTTCTGGCGCTCCTGCGCTGCATCCCCGCCCAGGAACAGGAAGCTAAGCGGCTCCGCAGCCGTGACCGGGCCGGCGGCGGCCTGGAGCATATGTGCGAGAAAAAGCACCTTCAACAGATCATGCATCTTGTTGAAGTATAAAATAATAAACCCCCGACGACAAGTCGGGTGCGAAGCTGAGGGGTCCAACCGAGGGGAACCGTATCGGCGGCATCGGGCGGGTTGGTAAGCGTCCCCCGGATAAAAAAACAGGCCCTGCGTTCAAGCAGGGCGGTCCTTAGGGCTACTAACTGAAATTTGGGGTGGCTGAGGGGACTTGAACCCCCGACCTCTCGGGCCACAGCCGAGCGCTCTAACCACTGAGCTACAACCACCGTGATATCTATTTTAGTTTTTTATGACGGGGAAAACAAATGTATAATTCCCGGGGAGGGCAATTTATGATAAGAAAACCGGCTGTCGCGGGCAAGTTTTACGAGGCGCGCCCAGAGAAACTGCGCGCGGAGGTTAAAAGCTTTCTTAAGCCAGGGATCGTCCCGGCCGGCCGCGCCGTCGGCTTCCTTTCCCCCCATGCCGGGTATACTTACTCCGGAGCGGCTGCCGGAGTCGCTTTCGCTCCCTTTAAGAATTTTGACTTCGATACGCTGGTGATAATGGCCACAGGGCATACGATGGGCCTTTTAAAGGGCGCGCTGCTGGCCAAAGGCTCTTTTGAGACCCCGCTCGGTGTGGTGGAAATCGATTCTGATTTTTGCTCCGAGCTTCTCAAAGAAAAAAAACTTTTCGAGGATATTCCCCAAGCGCACGAGGACGAGCATGCTGTCGAGGTGCAGCTGCCTTTCCTGCAGGCGCTAAAGGGAAACGCGGTTAAAATAGTCCCCCTCCTTTTTAATTCATCCGACGTTCCCCTGCTTGAAGAAACCGGGCGCGCTATAGGGCGCGCTATGAAAGGCCGCAAGGCGCTTTTCTGCGTTTCCTCCGACCTCTCGCATTACCCGCCCGGCAAGATCGCCGAGATCTCTGACCGTTCCGTGCTTCTGGCCCTGCGGCAGGCAATGCGCAATTCAAGTCCGGCATATTTTGAAATGGCTAATTCCCTGCTGCTCTCTAAAACTTCTCAATACCTGGATACCACCGCCTGCGGGCAGGCCGCTATGACGGTGGGCGCCGCCGCGGCGCTTGAGCTGGGCTGCAATGATTTCGAACTTGCCCTTTACACTCATTCCGGCAAGGTCTCCGGAGACGAAAGCGCGGTAGTCGGCTATGGCGCGGGGTATTTTACCGAAGCTTCGCCGAAGCCCGCCGGGGCTCTCGACCTGTCCCCGGAGATGAAGAACGAACTTCTCGCGCTCGCTCGGAAAAGCATAAGCGCAGGCATGAAAACAGTCAAGGCCCCGCAGCAGCCGCTAAGCCCAAGGCCGGAATTCAACCAGCCCGCCGCCATCTTCGTTACTCTTACGCTGGATGGTGACCTGCGCGGCTGCATAGGCAGTCTTGAGCCGCGCGCCGCGCTTTCAGACATGGTCGCTTCCTATGCCTGCTCGGCGGCTTTTGAGGACCCCAGGTTCGAACGCGTCTCGGAGGCCGAATTAAAGAAGATAAATATAGAGATCTCCGTGCTTTCGCCGCTGGAGCGTATTAAATCGGCCGACGCCGTAAAACCGGGCGTCCACGGTGTTTATGTCAGGAGCGGCCGACGCTCCGGAACTTATCTCCCCCAGGTCTGGGAGCATTTCAAGAAGAAGGAAGATTTCCTCTCCTCTCTCTGCATGGAGAAAGCCGGCCTGGCCGCCGACGCCTGGAAAGGTAAAGATATAGAGCTTTACACTTACACGGTAAACCCTTTTACCGAGAAATAAGTTTGGTATAATTACTTAGCGGACTTGATCCCCAAAGGACAGGTACCCACGGTATGAAAAGATCTTACGGCATCGCCGGCAACGGCCGCGCTTCCACCCATCTCCAGGCCTATTTCAGGCTTCTTAAAATCCCGTATAAACTTTGGCACAGGTGCTCAGGGCTCAGGCCCGAAGCCGCCCTCGGCGGCTGCTCCGTGGTCTTCGTGCTTATTAAAGACGAGGCCATCGCCCCGTTCATCGCCGCCAACCCTTTCCTTAAAGGCAAAACGCTTATCCATTTCTCCGGCAGCCTGGACGTGGAAGGCGCTTATACGATGCACCCTTTCATGCCGCTGTCGGAAAGCCCGCTCTCGCTTACGGAATACCGCCGGCTCGCTTTCGCGCTGGAGCCCGGCGTTTCGCTGAGAAGGCTCGTGCCGGAATTCCCCAACCCCGTCATAAGAATAAAGAAAGGCGAGAAAAAACTTTACCACGCTCTCTGCGCTCTCGGGGCCAATCTGCCCGTGATCCTCTGGCAGAAAGCGATGCGGGACCTGAGCGGGAAATTCGGCATACCGCGCGAGCAGATACAGAATTATTTCCAGGCTTCCCTCGATAATTTCGGGAGGGACCCGGCCCGCGCCCTGAGCGGCCCTATCGCCCGGCGCGACGCGCAGACGGTAGCTGCCGATATAAAAGCGCTTGGCAAAGACTCTTACGGGAAAATATATTCGGCGTTCGCTAAAACCTATGAAAATAACTGACTTCTACGGCTACAAAAAAACCGGGCGCAAGATCTCGATGATAACGGCTTATGACTCGACCATGGCCGCGCTCGCCGCGGAATCGGCGGTGGACTGTGTCCTCGTCGGGGACAGTTTGGCCATGGTCATGCACGGGCAGGACTCGACGATAGCGGCCACGGTGGAGATGATGGCGCTACATACCGCGGCGGTGGCGCGCGCGGTAAAAGGGAAACTGATAGTCGCCGATATGCCTTTCCTTTCGGTGCGCAAAGGACTGCAGCCGGCGATGGAGGCTGTTGAAAAACTGGCCAGGGCGGGCGCGCAGGCCGTTAAAATAGAAGGACTGGAAGGTCATGAAGAAATAATCTCGCACATAGTTAAGTCGGATATGCCGGTGATGGGGCATCTCGGCCTTACGCCGCAGTCGATAAATAAATTCGGCGGCTACAAAGCCCAGGGAAAAGACCAGGCTTCGGCCGAACGGCTTGTCGCCCAGGCGCAGGAGCTCGAGCGGCTCGGCTGCTTCGCTCTGGTGCTTGAATGCGTGCCGGAGCGGCTGGCCGGGCGGATAACGAATCTCCTTAAGATCCCTGTAATCGGCATCGGCGCCGGGCCCGCCACGGACGGCCAGGTTCTTGTGATGCAGGATATGCTGGGCCTTTACGGCGAGCCCCCCTCCTTCGTGAAGAAATACCTCGACGGGCGCCGGCTGGTCGTGGACGCTCTTAATAATTTTGACAGCGAAGTTAAAAATTCGGTATTCCCGGAGACGAAACATGGTGATAGTGAAAGAAACGGCGAAGTGGCGGAAGCTCCGTACAAGTCCGCTCTTCGCCGGTAAAAGCATAGGTTTTGTTCCTACTATGGGAGCCCTGCACGAGGGGCATCTCTCGCTTTTTCGGCGGGCTAAAGAAGAGAATGAACTGGCCGTGGCCAGTATTTTCGTGAATCCCGCCCAGTTCAACGACAAGCGCGATCTTAAGATCTACCCCCGGACTCTTGAGGCGGATATTGAAAAACTCGAGTCCGAAAATACGGATTTCATTCTGCTCCCATCGGCCAGGGAGATGTACCCGGACGGCTACAGGTACAGGGTCAATGAAACGGCTGAAAGCGGCGTCCTCTGCGGCGCTCACAGGCCGGGACATTTCGAAGGCGTTCTTACCGTGGTGATGAAACTGCTTAATCTGGTCCGCGCAGACAGGGCTTACTTCGGTGAGAAAGACTATCAGCAGCTGCATCTGATCAGGGGCATGGCCGAGGCTTTCTTCGTCGATACGGAAATCGTCCCCTGCGCGACCCTTCGCGAGAAGGACGGCCTGGCTATGAGCTCGCGCAATCTGCTTCTCGAGCCGGAACACAGGAAGCTGGCCCCCGCTCTTTATAAAGCGCTGCGCTCTAAAGCGCGTCCCGCCGCGATAAAGAAAGATCTGGCCGCTCTCGGTTTCAGCCCGGATTACGTCGAGGAGCGCTGGGGCCGCAGGTTCGCCGCCGCCAAACTCGGGAAAGTGAGGCTTATAGACAATGTCAAACTTGCGTTTGTGCCGTAACAAACACGGTGTGCTCGGACGGCCAAGATCTAAAGGAAATATCCTGTTCCAGCTGACCGGCTCCATCGCATGTTATAAAGCCTGCAATGTGATCTCGAAGCTCGTGCAGGAAGGCTGCGACGTTAAGACCGTCTGCTCCGTGAACGCGCTGAAGTTCATAGGAAAGTCGACGCTGGAAGGGCTTACCCATAATGCCGTTTACGTCGACACTTTCGAGGACAGATCGGCGCTCGAGCATATAGAGCTCACTAAATGGATGGACCTGGCCATAATCTGCCCCGCTACCGCGAATATCATCAACAAGATGGCAGCCGGCATAGGCGACGATTATATTTCAACTATCTTCCTTGCTTTCGATTTCAAGAAGCCCTATCTTGTCGCCCCGGCTATGAACCAGAATATGTGGGCCCATCCGGCCACAAAGCGCTCGGTCGACATACTTGAGGGCTGGGGCGTGAAAATGATCGGCCCGGGAACCGGCTACCAGGCCTGCGGAGACAAAGGCGCCGGCCGGCTGTCCGAGCCCGACGCTATCTATAAGGAAATAAAGAAAAACTTATGAAAGTTCTTCTTACCTTCGGCGGGACGCGTGAATATATAGACGCCGCCCGCTTTATAACCAATATGAGCACCGGCAGGACCGGGCGAATAATAGCGGAGCGCTTCGCCGCGTCCGGCTGCAAAACTGTCTGTCTTTGCGCGCAGGGCGCCGCGCGGCCCTCCGGCGCTAATATCGCCGTAAAAGAATTTACGACCTTCAAGGACCTCGACCTCTTGCTTAGGCTGGTTCTAAAAGAGCAGGCCTTCGACGCCGTAGTGCATTTGGCGGCTGTAAGCGATTATTCCCCCGCCACTATAGAGGCCGGCGGGAAAACGTTCAAGCCCGGCCGGACGGCAAAGCTGGATTCGAAAGCGCCGGAGCTTAAGCTGGTCCTGAAAAAGAATTTCAAGATCATAGACCGGATCAAGAAATACGCGGCCGCCGGCGGCGGAACGGAACCGCTGCTTATAGGCTTCAAGCTCACTTCGGGCGCCGCTCCGGCGCGCGTCCTTGAAAAAGTCCGTGCCCTGGCTTCTGCCGACCTGGTAGCGCACAATGACCTGGAGGAGATGAAGAAGAAGCACGTTTTCCATCTCTACAGGGACGGCGGCAGGCTGGCCGACTGCGGCGGGCCTGAAGAACTGGCCGACCGGCTGCTTTCTGAAATTAAAAACAAGGCGGAGGCGATATGCTCTTAGCTCTAGACGTAGGCAATACCCAGATATACGGCGGCGTCTTCAAGGACGATAAATTGCTGGCCAGGTTCCGCGCGACGTCCGGAAGTTCCACCTCCGACGAGTTCGGAACCTTCTTCAAAAGCGCGCTGCGGGAGAACGGTATCGATCCTAAAGATATAAAAGAACTGGCTATCTGCTCCGTGGTCCCCGACCTGATCTACGCGCTCCACCAGGCTTCGCTTAAATATTTCGGGCTCGAGCCTTTTCTGCTCCAGGGCGGGATCAAGACCGGGTTGAACATCAAATACAAGAACCCTCTTGAGGTCGGCGCCGACAGGATAGCGAACGCGATAGCGGCCTCCGGGATGTTCCCCGACAAGGACCTCGTGATAGTGGACCTTGGGACGGCCACGACTTTCTGCGCCGTTTCCAAAAAGAAGGAATACCTGGGCGGCGTGATAATGCCCGGCCTGCGCATTTCGATGGAAGCGCTTGCTTCCCGCACGGCCAAGCTGCCCCGGGTCGAAATAGCCAAACCCGCCGAGCTGGTCGGCAAGACCACGATAGACTCGATCCAGTCCGGCCTGTATTATTCCAGCCTGCTTGCCATAACCGGTATCTCGGCGAAGATAAAGAGCGATTACTTTTCCGACGAAGCGCTTGTGATAGGCACCGGCGGTTTCTCGAAACTGTTCGAGGACGCCGGTATTTTCGACCGCGTGATCCCCGACCTGGTGCTGCTTGGCATAGCCGCCGCCGTGCGGCTCAATAAAGAAAGGAGCTTGAAATGATCAGGACATTGATGAAGTCTAAAATCCACCGCGCGGCGGTGACGCAGACGGATATAAACTATAACGGCTCCATTACCATAGACCGGGAGCTTTGCCTTAAGGCCGACCTGCTCGAGAACGAGAAGGTGGACATCTATAATGTGAACACCGGAGCAAGGTTCTCCACTTATGTGCTGTACGGCAGGAAGGGCATCATAGGCGTGAACGGCGCGGCGGCCCGCCTGGTGCAGAAAGGCGACCTGGTAATAATAGTTTCCTATGCGCAATACGCGCCGGAGGAATGCGTAGGACACGTTCCTACCGTAGTCTGCATGCAGAAAAGCGCACCGGGAAAGACCGGTCACGCTGAAACCCTTATAGGCGCCGCGGCATGAAACGGGCAGAGACCGGGAAAGCCGGCGCCGCCCCGCTTGACGCCGTAGTGATAGGCGGCGGACCTTCTGGTCTGGCCGCAGGGACCCATCTCGCCAGGGCGGGCTATACAACAATACTAATAGAGAGAAAGGCCCTCGGCGGCCAGGCGCGCGGCCTGGAGCGGATAGAGAATTATCCCGGTTTCCCCCGCGGCGTTTCCGGCTTAAAACTGATGGAGCTTTGGCTCGAGCAGGCCTGGCGCTGGGGGCTGAAGACCAAAATAGACGAGGCTGTAACAGTATCCCGCGGAACCGACGGGATCTTCCTCGTCCGTCTAAGGAAGGGCGGCGTAATACGCTCCCGCTCGGTTCTCTGGTGCGCCGGGGCCGGGTTCCGCAAGCTGGGCGTGCCGGGAGAGGACAGGCTGCTTGGCAAAGGGGTCTGGAACACCTGCGACGAGGCGCCTTCCTGCGCCGGCCTGGACGCGGCCGTGGTGGGCTCGGGAGAGACCGCCGTGCAGCAGGCGGAACTGCTCTCGCGGAAAGCCGCGAGGGTTTACCTTATAAGCAGGACGGAGAAGCTCAAGGCCCATAAGCTTCTGCTGGAGAGGTTCGCCCGCAGCTCCGCGGCGGCGCTCCCTGGCTACAGGGTCAACCGCCTACTCGGCAAGAATAAACTCGAGGCTTTGGAATTGATTTCAGTGTCGGGGCCGCGCGAAGTAAAAAAGATAAAGGTGGACGCTCTTTTTACTCTTATAGGCAAAGAGCCGGCGGAAGTTCCGGCCGGGTGGCGGCGCAAGCCCGCGGGTTTCTATGAAGCGGGAGACTTCTCTGCCGGGATCTTCAGGCAGGTAGCAGTGGCGGGCGGGGACGGTATTCGGGCGGCGATGCGCTGCATAAGATATCTGGAGGCAATGTGAAAGAGCTGAAGATAATAGAACGGCGCGAGGTTCCGGGCCTGGCCGGGCTTTACCTGGCCGAGCTCCCCGGCGAAGGGATGCGGATGATAGAGTTCGTGGATACCGTTGAGCCGGGCGTGCGCAAAGAAGATAAATGGGTCCTCATGATCTCAACGCAGTTCGGCTGCGCCGTCGGCTGCCGGATGTGCGACGCCGGGGCGATGGGCTTCCACGGCAATCTTACGGCCGGCGAGATGCTGGCCCAGGTGCGCAAAGTGATTTCCGAAAATCCCGGCCTCGATCCCCGCGCCCATCCTAAATTCAAGATCCACTTCGCCCGGATGGGCGAGCCCGCGCTCAATCCGGCCGTCCTTGAAGCGCTCGAGCGCCTTCCTTCGGAAATGCCTTTCCCCGGCCTTATGCCCAGCCTTTCCACGGTCGCGCCGAAGACGCCGGAAGCGGAAGCTTTCCTCGAGCGGCTTATAGGGATAAAGGACGCCCATTTCTCCGGCGGGAAATTCCAGCTTCAGTTCTCCGTGCATTCCACCGAAGCCGCGCTTAGAAAAAAGATAGTTCCGGTCCCGGTGTGGAGCCCCGCTGAAATAGCGGCTTACGGAAAACGTTTCGTCCGCCCCGGCGACAGGAAGATAACTCTTAACTTCGCTCTTCCCGAGGGGGAGCGGCTGGACGTTGAAGAACTTAGGAGCGTTTTTAACCCGGCTTTGTTCCTTGTCAAAGTAACCCCGGTCAATCCTACCTATACGGCCGACCTGAGCGGCTCTTCCTATGTCTGGAGCAATCCCCCCGCCGGTCTCTCGGAAGACGCGGCCGCCCTCGAGAAAGGCGGCTTCACCGTAATAATCTCGCCCAGCTCAAGGGAAGAAATAGAAGGCGAGACCTCCTGCGGCCAGCTCTGGGCCTCGCGAATGAAGAAGCGCGCCGCGGACGGTACGCGGGCGGCGGCAAGGCGCGCCAGAGCTCTGCCCTTCAATTGGGAGCGCTCGGCCCTCCTCGTGGTGGATATGCAGGAGTTCTTCCTGAGCCCCGGCTCACCGGCTCATATGCCGCAGGCTTTACCGGCGCTGGCCAATGCCGCGCGGCTGGCAGCTTCTTTCAGGGAAGCTGGGCGGCCGGTGCTTTTTACTTCGCACGCGCACGAAGACCCCGCCCTGGACGGTGGGCTGATGATGCAGTGGTGGAAAAAAGTCTGCCTGGCCGGCACGCCGGAGGCGGAGGTTTCCCCCGCCCTTGCGCCGCTCGGCGGAGAAGTCTTCAGGAAATGCCGCTACAGCGCTTTCGCCGACGGGAAGCTGGCTGAAAGGCTGAAGGAGCTGGGCGTGGATTCGCTGGTGGTAGCCGGGCTTAAGACCAATTTGTGCGTGGAGTCCACCGTGCGGGACGCTTTCGACCTGGGTTTTATGTGCATCGCCGCCCGGGACGCCATGGCCGCGCGTACTGAAGAACTGCACATGGCTTCGCTCGCCGGCATGGCCGACGGTTTTGCTATGGTGCGGTGTACAGCAGAGATACTCGCCGAGGCCAAAGTTCCGGTATAAGGCGGCCTACCGTGCCGGCCGGAACACAAAACGCGTTCGGCCAGTCACGGATAAACCGCATAGCGGTTACTTCTAATTGAATGTACACCCCAGGGAAACCCTGAGCCACCGCCCGGGGGCGCCGGCGCCGGGTATTTCCTCGTAGTCGGCGTTCAAAAGGTTAGTCACCCCGGCCGTCGCTTCGAAAGCCCCGTATTTTTTGCTGAATTCAGTGTCCGCAAGTACATAGCCCTTTTCCTTCACTCTCTTCACCGCCGAGAAGTTAAGCGCGAGCGCCGCCCCGCGCGGGAACAGGTATTTCAGCCAAAGCGCGCCTTTATGCCTGGCATAGCGCATTGAATATTTCGACAGGTAGTTGTCGCCCGGGCTGTCTTTGTAGATATAGGAATAATTCAGAGAGGCGCGAAGCGCGCCTATCGCGCTTACAAGGGTCTCCTCGGCGCCCCACACTTTCACTTTCCCGATATTGTTCGCTGTCCAGGGCCCGGAGGCGCCCGGCCTCGTCCAGTCAAGAAGGTTCGATTCGTTCCTCCGGTAAACGGCGGCGCGCAAGCTGAAGGTCTTGGCCGGCTTCCAGTCCAGCCCTGTTTCGTACGCTGCGCTTTTCTCGGGCTTAAGGGCTGAATTGCCGATATTCGACGGGTCGTGGTAATAAAGCTCGGTAAAGGAGGGCGCGCGGAACGACTTGCCCGCCGCCGCCCAGAGCCTGGCTCCTTCCGACAGGGCGAGCCCGAGCCGCAGGCCCGGAGAGGTCTGCCAGCCCCAGGAGGAATGCCTGTCATTGCGGATGCCGGCGTCGAGATCCAGCCCGAGGGGCAGCGAGACCGCGTACCGGGCGAAGACCGCTTTCCTTACGGTCCCGTGGCCGCCTATATTGCTGCTGTCTATCTTTTCTCCCGAATATTCCCCTCCCGCGCTTAGCACGCCGAGCCCTTCAATTTTCTTCTTCAGGCGCAGTTCGCCGCCGGAGACGTCGGTGATATGCCTGTTGGTGTACCTCGCGGAGCCATAGAGGTAGCTGAACCTGTCGTCATGCCTGCGGAAGTAAGCTTTCGGCTCTACCAGGATCGAGTTCTCGTCCCCGAATTCCGGAGCGAGGCTGACGAACCTGGTCCTGGTATGCTCTCTTTCATCGTTTATGACCGTGCCGTAAAAATGCGAGGCGCCGAAATCTTTGTCCAGGTAGGCCGCGGTAAAGTTCACCTCGCCCCCGGGAACGTCGAGGGTCGAGCGCGAGAACAGGTTCTCCGACCTGTGATCGGTGCCCTTCCTGTAGCCGCCGGAGGCGTCCTTCTCCAGCGAGAGTTTCTGCCCGAAGCCCTTCCATTTCCTCTCGCAGGAGGCGAGCGCGGACCAGGTAGAGAATTCGCCGACCCCCAGCCTGGCCGCCGTCCTGTCTTTGTCCGGTCTTCGCGTAATAATGTTCACCGCCCCGGCATAGGCGTCAGGCCCGTAGACTGAGGAGTATGGCCCGCGAAGAACGTCCAGTCTCTCGATATCTAAAATAGTGAGAGGCAGGTCCATGTTATGGTGGGCGGTCTGAGGGTCGTTCATCCTGATCCCGTCGAGGAGCACCAGGTTCTGCTGGAACGAAGAGCCCCTTATAGAGATATCCCCCTGCGTTCCGGGCGCGCCGCGCCGCTGCACGTCCATGCCGGCGGCGGACTCCAGCGCCGCCCCGATGGTCCCGCCGCTTTTTACCGAGTCAGAGGATATCGAGTCGGCGTAGTCCCGGTTGTATGGAAGCGGCGCCGCCCGGCGCTTCGCTGGGGCGGAGATCTCCATCGTCAGCTCCGAAGCGCCCGCGCAGGTCGCGGCGGAAAGTATGAACGTTAAAACGAGGTGCTGTAATTTCATATTCAGGTCTGTTGGTTTCCTTTGCCGCCGGTTATTCTTCCGCCGAGGCAAGCAATTATATCAAAAACAGCGCGATACGCAGTATTATGCCGCGGAAATTGTATAATAGGAATATAAAGGAAGGTGGATCATGGAAATCGCTTTGAACAGGGATGTGGTGGAGAGCGCCGCGGCGCGCAGGACTATCGCCGTAGTTTTCTTCTTGTCAGCCACGGTCATGGGGGCTTTTGTAAGGATCCCTTTGCCGTTCACGCCCGTCCCGGTAACGCTGCAGACCTTCTTCGTGCTCCTGGCGGGCGCCTATCTCGGCGCCGGGGCCGGCGTTTCGTCGCAGCTGCTGTACGTCGCGTTGGGCGCGGCGGGCGCGCCTATCTTCGCAGGCGCGGCCTGCGGGCTCTCCCCTCTTTTCGGCCCCACCGGCGGCTACCTCCTGGGCTTCGCGGCCGCCGCCTTCGCTATCGGCGCGCTTAAGCGTTTCTGCGAAGACAGTTTCCCGCGCCTGCTCGCGCTTTTTCTCCTGGCCTCGTTCATTATCCTTCTCTGCGGCACGCTCTGGCTTAAAGCCGCGCTGAACCTGCCGGCGGGAACCGCGTTCCGGCTGGGCATGGCCCCTTTCATCGCCGGAGATCTCTTCAAAGCCATCGCGGCCTGCCTGGTCTATTGGCGCTTCAAGGCCGGGCTGGCGAAGGTCTGCTGACAAGCCGGGGCGGCGCAGTTTTATGTTAAGATAGTATCTCGGGGAGCTTGGTAGCAACCAGGCTGAGAATTCCGGTATCGCCGGAAGACCCTTAAAACTTGAACTGGGTAATGCCAGCGGAGGGAAAATGAGCGCTTCTATTCAATACCTGCCAACCGTATTCCTGCGGTTGGCTTTTTATTGTCATTTCTCCCCCGCTGAAACCAACGGAGGAAACAATGACACAATTAGAATCCGCGCGGAACGGCGCTTTAACTCCCGAGATAGTGACCGCGGCCGCCCGCGAAAAAGCCGAAGCCGGCCTCCTGCTTAAGGAGACGGCGGCGGGCCGCGCCGTAGTTCCGGCGAACATCAACCATAAGAACCTTGTCCCAGCGGCCATAGGCAGGGCGTTCAACTGCAAGATAAACGTGAACCTCGGCACGTCGGATATGGGCTCCGGGCTCAGGAAAGAGCTGAAGAAGCTGGAGCTCTCGGTGAAGCTGGGCGCGGACACGGTTATGGACCTGTCTACCGGCGGAGACCTTGGAAAGATCCGGTCCGAAATAATTTCCCGCAGCCCCCTGCCCGTCGGGACGGTCCCGCTTTACGAAGTCTTGAAGCGTGCGGGCAGCGTAAAGGCCATCAACCCCGCGCTTATTCTCGAGGTCATAGAGGAGCAAGCCGCCTCCGGCGTGGACTTCATGACCATCCACGCGGGCCTGCTGCGCGCGCATCTGCCGCTGGTTAAGGACCGCGTGACGGGTATAGTCTCGCGCGGCGGCGCGGCGCTGGCGAAATGGATGGAGCTCGGCGGCGAAGAGAACCCGCTCTACACCGCCTTCGACGAGATCTGCGCGATCTTCAGGAAATACGACGTAACCTTCAGCCTCGGCGACGCACTGCGGCCGGGGTCGCTCGCCGACGCCTGCGACGCGGCGCAGTTCGCGGAGCTGGACGTCCTGGGCGGGCTTGTGCGGCGCTCGCGGAAGGCCGGCGTGCAGGTGATGGTGGAAGGGCCCGGCCACGTGCCGCTGGATAAAGTCTTCTTGAACATCGAGAGAGCCGAAAAAATATGCGGCGGCGCGCCGTTCTACGTCCTGGGCCCGCTGGTAACCGACATCGCCCCCGGCTATGACCATATAACCTCGGCGATAGGCGGCGCCGTAGCGGCCTGGGCCGGGGCGTCCTTCCTCTGCTACGTGACCCCGAAGGAGCATCTCGGCCTTCCCGAACTAGAGGACGTCAGGCAGGGGCTGATCGCTTCTAAAATAGCGGCCCACGCCGCCGATATAGCCCGGGGCAGGCCGGGGGCGGCGGGCCGCGACCTGAAGATGTCGAAAGCGCGCTACGCTTTCGACTGGGACCGGCAGTTCAAACTCTCGCTAGATCCGGACAGGGCGCGCTGCCTGCATCAGAAAGGCCTGGCGGAGAAAGCCGGCCTGAAAAACAAATTCTGCACCATGTGCGGCCCTGACTTCTGTTCCATGCGCATGTCCCGGGCCCTGGGCAAAAAGGTTCCGGCATGATCCCGCGGGTTCTGACCATAGCGGGCTCGGATCCCGGCGGCGGGGCGGGCATACAGGGCGACCTGAAAACGTTCGGCGCTTTCAGGGTCTACGGGCTGTCGGTCATCACCGCCGTGACCGTGCAGAATACCCTCGGCGTGCGCGGCGTGAACCCGGTGGCTCCGCGGCTGGTGGCCGCGCAGGCGGAGGCGGTATTGGCCGATATCGGCGCGGACGCCGTGAAGATAGGGATGCTGGCTTCCTCGGCGATAGTAAAGGCCGCGGCCGGCTGCCTTAAAAAGTACGCCATTAAGAAAATAGTGCTGGACCCGGTCATGCTCGCGAAGGACGGCAGCGCTCTTCTTGCCGTAAACGCGGTAAGCGCGCTGATAAAAGAAATGCTTCCGCTCGCTTTAATGGTTACGCCGAACGCTCCCGAGGCCGCCAGGCTGGCCGGGATAAAGGTTGAAACACGCGCCGATGCCCGGAGAGCCGCGAAGATCATAAGCGGCTTCGGGCCGCGCTTCGTGCTGGTCAAGGGCGGCCATCTCCCGGGGAAGGTCTGCCGCGACCTGCTCTTTGACGGCCGGGAATTCACGGAATTCAGTTCCCCCCGGCTGGCCACGCCCAATACGCACGGCACCGGGTGCGCTCTTTCAGCCGCTATCGCGGCCTGTCTGGCGCTTGGCCTGGAGCCGCGCGCGGCGGTCAAAGAAGCCGGCCTCTATCTCGCCGGCGCCCTACGCGGCT
The DNA here is from genome assembly GCA_028713125.1 of Elusimicrobiales bacterium. Classification (GTDB taxonomy): domain Bacteria; phylum Elusimicrobiota; class Elusimicrobia; order Elusimicrobiales; family UBA9959; genus UBA9959. The sequence continues at coordinate 67,976 of JAQTOU010000009.1, forward strand.
CTTTCAGCCTGGGCGGCGGCTGCGGCCCGCTTAACCACTTCTGGAGGCGCGGATGAAGATCCTACCCGGCGGCCTTTACGTTATCACCGATGAGCGGCTGATGGGCAGGAAGGACTTTATAAAGAAGATCGCCGAGGCCGCTTCCGCCGGCGCCGGCATCATACAGCTCCGCGAAAAGGCGAGCCGGATAAGCGACCGCCTCGAGCTGGCGAAAGAGGCCGTAAGGACCGCGCACGCCCACGGCGCGCGCCTGCTGATAAACGACGACCCCTGGCTGGCGGCGGCCATAGGCGCGGACGGCGTGCATATAGGAAAGGACGACGCTACCGTCGAAGCCTCCCGCGCGCTGCTTGGACGGCGCGCTATCATCGGCGTCTCCTGCTACGGCGACGTCGGGCTGGCCCTGCGCTCGCAGGAGGCCGGGGCGGATTATGTTTCCTTCGGCGCCTGTTTCCAGTCTCCTACGAAGCCCGGCGAGCTTATAGTTCCGCTCTCGGTCTTCGGCGAGGCGAAGAAAAAAGTCAGGATACCGCTGGTAGCCATAGGCGGGATAAACCGGCGGAACGCGGGGCGGGTCCTGGCCGCCGGGGCGGATATGCTTTCGGTAGTGTCCTCGGTCTTCGCGCTCGGGCGGATAGCCGGCGCGGTCAGAGAGTTAAAAAAGGAGATCATAAAATGATAAAGACAGAACTTCCCCCCATAGGAAAGATAAACCCGGCGGTCTTCGACGGGCTGATCTACCCGCGGCTCGGCGCGCCTTCCAAAGACATCCTGGACGGGCCGATGCACGGCGTGGACTGCGGCGTGGTGCGGGTGGCGCCGGGCAAAGTGATGGCCATGACGGCGGACCCTTTCTTCATCGTTCCCGATTACGGCTGGGAGCGGGCGGCCTGGTTCGCTTTCCACATACTGGCCTCGGATATCACCACCACCGGCCTGAAGCCCTCGCATTTGGCGGTGGACCTGAACCTGCCGCTCTCGATCAAGCGGGAGGAGCTGGAAACAATGTGGGAGACCGTGCACCGCGAGTGCCTGAAGTACGGCGTCAGCGTCGTGACCGGGCATACGGCTAAATACGCGGGCTGCGATTATCCGATGGTGGGCGGCGCTTTCATGACGGCCCTCGGGGACGAGGATAAATATGTCACCACCAGGATGGCCCGCCCCGGCGACAAGATAGTCGTGACCAAGGGCGCGGCGATAGAGACCTGCGGGCTTTTCGCCGCGGCCTGCCCCGGGCTGATAGAGGAGGCTTTAGGCCCGGAATTGCTGAAAGAGGCGGACGGCTTCTTCGAAAAAATGTCCACGGTGGAGGACGCCCTGACCGCGGCCGACGGGGATGCCAGGAAAGCCGGGATCACCTCGATGCATGACGCTACCGAATGCGGGATCTGGGGCGGGCTCTTTGAAATAGCCCGCGCTTCCGGAACCGGCATGCGGATAGAGAAGGAAAGCATTATATTGGAAAAGGCCCCTGCCCTTATCTGCGCGCATTTCGGCATAGACCCCTACGCCTCTATCAGCGAGGGGACGCTGATAATCACGGCCAGGGAGTGGGCGGTTCCGGCCCTTCTTGCCAGGCTGGCGGCAAAAGGGATAAAAGCCTCTGTCATAGGCGAAGTGAAGGAAGCGAAACACGGAGTGAAGGTGGTCGAGAGCGGCGAAGAGCGGAACCTCGAGCACCCGGTGGCGGACCCGTTCTGGGCCGCTTTCGCCGGGGCGATGGAACTAAAGGCAAAGTAAAGTCTGCGGCTGTAAAAAGAAACACCGCGCGGCTGCGCGGTGTTTCTTTTAGGTGTGTAAAACTGCCGAGCTTACAGGGTTCCCGCTGCCAGGAAGAGGAGTCCGCCGATAAGCAGGCCGATAGGGCCTAAAAGCACGAAGCCGATATAGGCGCCGACACCGCCGAGAAGCATATTCCTCGCATTATCGCCTATAAATCCTTTTATGGACTCCATCATGGTGGGCTTGGCGGGCGCCGGAGGGGGCGCAGCTACGGTAAGTGTGGGTACGCCCGTGCCTTTCTGCATTCCCAGTGTGGGTGTTGCCGATGCAGATCTTCCGTCACTGAAAAGGTTGCCATCTTGTAGTTGGTTCATTGACCCGGCGAAAGCGGGGGCCGCTGTCGAGAGGAAAGAACCGAGAATGATAAGGCAAAGGGCTTTAGTGTTTTTCATACCAATATTATACGGTATGATCGAAATCTTTGTAAGAGTAATTGGTACCAAGCGGGCATAGGACTAAAGTCCTATATTGGAAGGAGTAGAAGATGCGGTGCGGTCAGAAGAGCTTATCCTGGGTCGGTTTTTCCTTTCTTTTTCCGGCTTTCTTGGCGGCCACCTCCGCCTCGGTGAGGCCGAGGCGGAAGATGTCTACTATCTGGTAGCCGTCTTCTCTTAGCTGCTTAAGTTTCACGGTGTCCTCTTCAGACAGAGAAATGACTATCTGGTAGCGTGGTTTCATTTTTACCTTCCTTTTCCAGTGTAGTTTAAGGCAAGTTTGATCCGGTCGGCGCGGGCGATGCTGGTCCCCATTTTGCCGTCCTTTATAAGGCCGAGCGTAGCGCACATCCACACCTTGAATTCCTTCGGGAGCATGTACTTTTGGGTATTCATAATATCCTCCGTTCGCTGACCTGTTCGCTTCTGTGTATAGTATAGCATAGGATAGTATAGTTTGTCAAGGGGTAGTTTCCCCCCCTCTGAAATAAGTGTTATAAAACAAGCATATTTTATTCCCCCCTCAAGTGACCTGCGGATGACGCTGAGTAAATATACTGTCCGGATTGGATTTTAATTGCTAAAATTTAGCCATGAAGAAACTTGAGTTCCCCTCGGGCCGGACTCTGATCTGCGGGATACTTAATGTCACTCCTGATTCTTTCTCGGACGGCGGAAAATGGGCCTCGCCAGGTGAAGCCGCGGCCCGTGGAATTGCGCTGGAAAGAGAAGGGGCCGACCTTATAGATATTGGCGGAGAATCCTCAAGGCCCGGCAGCGCGCCGGTCAGTTTCGAAGAAGAGGGGCAGCGTGTCATACCTGTTATCCGCGCTTTGGCTCCGCGGCTTAAGATCCCTGTTTCCATAGATACCTGCAAGCCGGAAATAGCGCGCCTGGCCGTGGCCGCCGGGGCGGACATAATTAACGATATAACCGGCTTTAAAGACCCCGCTATGATAGAGGCCGCCGCGGCTTCAGGCGCCGGCGCGATAATAATGCATATGCAGGGCGAACCAAGAACTATGCAGGCCTCCCCGGTTTACGGTGACGTGGTAGCCGAGGTTAAAGCTTTCCTTGCAGAAAGGGCCGCCGCCCTGGAGGCGGCCGGGGTAAAACAGATAATACTCGACCCGGGCATCGGTTTCGGCAAAACGCTGGAGCATAATTTGGCGCTTATAGCCCGCCTTGACGAGATCCGGGCTCTGGGCTACCCGGTGCTGCTCGGAGTATCGCGAAAGAAATTTATTGAAACGCTCTCCGGCGGCGGACCGGAAGAGCGGCTGAGCGGAACTATAGCCGCCTGCGTTTCCGGGGCCGCTAAAGGGGCGGATATCGTGCGCGTGCACGACGTGGCCGAGTGCCGCAAGGCAATGCTCGTCTCCGACGCTATAAAGGCCGCCGTAAAAAAATGAAGGTTTATCTCTCGCTGGGCTCGAACCTCGGGGACAGGCTCTCAAACCTGGACCGGGCCCTGCTTCTGCTCGGCCGCGGCGGCTGCAGAATTGTAAAAAGATCTTCGGTTTACGAGACCGCCCCTCTTTATTACCTTAAACAGCCGGCTTTCTTTAATATGGCGGCCGCCTGCGAAACTTCTCTCTCCCCGGAAAAACTGCTTGCCCTGATCGCGCGCGTAGAAACCGCTTTAAAGCGCCGCCGCCTTATCAGGAACGGGCCCCGCACCCTGGACGTGGATATCCTTTTTTACGGCGGGCAGGCGCTAAGCCGCCCCGGCCTCAATATCCCCCACCCGCGCCTGGGCAAAAGAGAGTTCGTCCTGGCCCCGCTGGCTGAGATCGCTCATGGCCTGCGCCATCCCGTCACCGGTCTCAGCGTCGAAAAAATGTTCTCCGGGCTGAAGGAGCGCGGCGGCGCGCGCAGGCTGCCCAAAACTTACTCCGATCTTGAGGCTTGGCTCAAAGCCCTTCCTCCGCCGGCAGCGGACGCGCATTATTCGCTGGGCCCCATTAAGGCCGCTCTTGCGGCTCTGGGCGGTCCTGAAAAAAGGATGGGGCTGGTCGTGCATATCGCCGGCTCCACCGGGAAGACCAGCTCGGCCTGCATGACGGCCGCGGCGCTTTCGGCCTGCGGCCACAGGACGGGCCTTTATACCAGCCCGCATGTCAGGTCAATGCGCGAGCGCATAAAGATAGACGGCCGCGATATTACGGAAAAAGATTTCCTGGATTGCTTCCTGCGCGTTGAGTCGCTCAGCGCCGGCGAGCTTTCCTTTTTCGAAACTCTCACCGCTATGGCTTTTCTTTATTTTTCACGGAATAAAACGCGCTTCTCGGTCGTAGAGGCCGGCCTGGGCGGGCGCCTGGACGCCACAAATGCCTCCGACGCCGACGTAGCCGGGATAACTTCTATCAGTCTTGAACATCTGAATTTGCTCGGTCCCCGCCTCGTGAACGTTGCTTCTCATAAGGCCGGCATAATCAAGGAAGGCAGTTCCGTCCTGGCCGGCTGGGCTGTCCCGCCGGCGGCCCTGTCCGTTATCGCCCGCCGGGCGGAAGAAATGAACGCCGGTCTTTCCCGGCCGTCGAGGTTTACGGCTTTTCTCGGTCCCGCGGCGAGGAAAGGCGGGAAGTTCCAGGCGGTTAACGCCGCTTTCGCCCTGAACGCCGCCCTAATGGCAGCGGAGCGCGCCGGCGCGGACTTCAGTCTTAATAAGGCCGCCGCGGCTTTGCCGGCGGCGATCCCGCCGGGACGCTTTGAGCGTTTCCTCCTGGACGGCCGGATCGTTATCGTGGACGGGGCGCATAATGCCGAGGGGATGTCGGCGCTCCTTAAGGAATTCGCCGGAGTCCGGCCGGTTTGCGTCGCGGCTTTCATGAGCGACAAGGCTCTCGCCCCCCTGGCCGAAGCCCTGGCCTCCGCTTCGTCGAAGTTGATCCTTACCCGCTCGCTTTCCTACAGGTCCGCCGAGCCCGAAGCCGTGAAGAAACTCCTTCCTTCCGGCATGCGGCGCGGTGTAAAAGTTATTGAAGATCCTCTTAAAGCTCTGAAACTGGCCCTCCGCCTGGCGTCCAAAGGCGGGACGGTCCTGATTGCGGGAAGTCTTTACCTCGCCGGGGATATACTCTCCGGCCTCAAGGGCCGCAAAGCTTTCCATCCCCGGGAAATGCTTATAAAATAAAAAACCGGGAGACATTTTCTCCCGGCCCCCCTTAAAATTGGAAATGTCCCCACCAGGAATCGAACCTGGATTGCCTGCTTAGAAGGCAGGAGCTCTATCCTTTGAGCTATGGGGACAACTTGTATATTTTACAACAATCGTCTGCGTTTTTGTGGAAGGGCCGAAGAAGGCGCGGCTCCATGGCCGGAGCGGTCGTCCCCGGGCTGATTCCCCTGTATGGCCCATTCGAGCGGGAGCTCCTCTCTCTTTTGCGCTGGCGGGGCGGCATTTTCAGCCGTATCTAGCGCCGCCTCCAGCTCTCTGACGGCAAGCCTGTATTCTCTGGTCCTCCCCGTCCTCATAAGGTCAGCCAAGGCGAGCAGCTCATGGAGCTTATTGTCGGTCAGGGCTGCCAGGGGCGCGTTTTCATGGAGCGGCTCTATGCTCTGCCCCCGCACTTTTCCGGCAAGGCTGGGCCAGATATAGGGGTCTTCCTTTGAAGTTACTATCATCCTTGATAAAGGCGGCGCTGAATGGGCGGTTGGTATCCCCGTTGCCAAAGGCCCTGCCTTGGCCGGAAATACGTATTTTAGGCCATGTACGAGGAATTCAAGGAGAGCCGGCTTAATTACCCTCTTTTTAGCTGAATCTATGAATCCGGCTGTTTTGCAGCGGTCCAAGGCAAAGCTTATCTCTGTCTGGGACAGGCCCAGGGCATTAGCCAGGTCTACATGGCGCCATTGTATCTCCCCCATGGCGGCAAGCTTCAGAAGGATCACAATGTCCTGTGGTTTAATGCCGTTGAATGCTCTCATAGGTAAAGAATAACTTAATATAGCACATATTGCAATATGCAATAGTTTGCGTGTTGATGTTATAATGTCAAATGAAAATAGCATCCTGCTTGTGTAATTAGCAGTATTGCAATCTGAAAAACGGATGATTGTTTTTGGTCAGGACTAACCGAAAAGATATAGCTCTTCTTCCGCCCGGGTGATTCCGGTATAGAGCCAGCGGCGCCACATTTCGTCGTCCATTTGGGCGAAGCGCTCTTCGAACATTATCACCCTCTTCGCCTGGCTGCCCTGGGCTTTGTGGACGGTCAGCGCGTAGCCGAAGTCGAAAAGGTCCCCCATCATGGCCAGTTTCCTGTCCTTGGTGAAATTGACGCCGGTTTTGGCATTGAACTGCGGGGCGTAGATCAGGCCTTCATAGGGCTTTTCGCGGTCGTCAAGCTGTATTTCCGCTTCGTACCAGTCCTTCTGGGCCGGGATAATGCTGGTGATCGTTCCGAGCATACCGTTGAAGATAGCTTTTTTGTGATTGTTCCTCAGGCAGATAACGCGGTCGCCGCTTGCCGGAGCCGGCGTTTCATAGCCGCGGTTTGCGCGGATATGCTGGTTTATCCTGTTCCGGGTATTATTGTAGCCGCAAAGGATAAGCGTGTCCGGGGAATAGGCCTCCAGAAGTTCCCCGGTCTTCTCCTGGGCGTCGCTATCCTCTTTTAAATATTTGTACACGCCTGCGCCGTATTTCATGGGCGGGACCAGCCCGGTGGTGCGGGCGAATTCCGAAACCTTGATTATGGGGTTCTCGGCGGCCTGGCGGTGGATCTGCGTAAGCAGGACCTGCGGCTTCTCCATCAAATTGAAATTCCCGGAGATGGGCGGAAGCTGGCCGTGGTCCCCGACTGCGATTATAGGGATCCTGTAGGAGAGCAGGTCGTTCCAGATCAGCCCGTCCACCATGGAGGCCTCGTCCACTATTATCAAATGCCGCTCCAGTTCGTCCTTGCGGTCCCAGCCGGCTATCTGGCCGCTTCCGTCCTCCCTGGGCGTGTAGATAAGGCCGTGGATGGTGCTGACCGAATCTTTGACGCTCAGGGCGCCGGCTTCTTTCAGTTTGTTCTTGAGGTTCTGCGCGGCTTTGCCGGTATAGCTGCAGAAAGCTATCCTGACGCTCTTGTCCAGCTTGGTCAGCTCGTTCTTGAAAATTGAAATGAGGGTGGTCTTGCCCGTGCCGGCATAGCCGCCGAGCGTGATGAAAGGGCTCCTGCCGGGGTCCCTGTACCACGACAGGAGCCTGGCTAGCGCTTTTTGCTGGTCTCCTGAAAGCTCCATATAGTTAATTCTACCATGCGCGGGCTTCACTTTCTCCGCTTTATGAGCGACGGCGATATTTTATAGAGTATGCTTATGCCGACAGTGATAAAAGTTACCGGCCTCCGAAAAAATTACGGCGAGCTGCGCGCCGTGGACGGCATCGATTTCGAGATCAGCCGAGGAGAATGCTTCGGCCTGCTCGGCCCGAACGGCGCCGGGAAAACCACCACCGTAAAGATGCTTACCTGCGCCCTCCCCCTGAGCGGCGGCGATATCACCGTCGGGGGGATGAGCGTAAATAAAGACCCGCGCGGGGTAAAATATATCCTCGGCGTCTGCCCGCAGGAAGTGAACCTGGACCCGGATTTCTCGGTGCTTAAGAACCTTATCGTCTATTCCCGCTATTTCGACATTCCCTACGCCGAGGCTAAGAACCGCGCCGAGGAACTGATAAACCGCTTTCACCTGCACGATAAACTGGAGCGCCCGATCGAGGACCTTTCCGGCGGTCTGAAGAAGCGCCTGCTGATGGCGCGCGCGCTGATAAACAGGCCGAAGGTGCTCGTTCTCGACGAGCCTACCACCGGGCTCGACCCGCAGTCCCGCCGCCAGATCTGGGAAGAAGTGCGCGGGATGAAGAGCAACGGCCTGACCACGCTTCTGACCACCCATTATATCGAGGAGGCCGAGCTGCTCTGCGACCGCCTTGTGATAATCGACGCCGGGAAGATAGTGGAGCAGGGGACGCCGAAAGAACTTATACAAAAGCATCTCGACGGGAAGGGAAATCTGGAAGACGTGTTCTTAAAGCTGACGGGGAAGCATTTGCGCGATGAATAATACCTGCATCATAAAGAACATCTCTTATCGCGCCTGGTATATGTGGCGGCGCAATATCGACGTCTCGCTGGTCACCTGGAAGACCAATGTCCTGCCGCCGCTCCTCGAGCCGGTGCTTTATATATTGGCGTTCGGCGTGGGCCTCGGCGCTTATGTGCAGAAGATAAGCTTCGACGGGCGGGCTTACGACTATCTTACTTTCCTGGCTCCGGGCATGATAGCGGTGGGGATAATGTTCCACTCCGTCTTCGACACTATGTACGGCGCTTTTATCCGCCTGCGCTACCAGAAGACTTTCGACGCCGTCATCACCACGCCGCTCTCCGCCGAGGATATCCTGGCCGGGGAAATTCTTTCCGGCGCCACCAGGGGGCTTTTCGCCGGGGCGGCGATACTTCTTATCGTTACGCTGTTCGGTCTGGCCGCCTATCCCTCGAGTCTGCTGGTCCTGCCTCTGGCGGTGCTGGCGGGGCTTATGTTCGCCTCTTTCGGCCTGCTCTTCGCCGCGCTGGCGCCGTATATAGATAATCTGAACCTGCCGATCTTTCTTTTCATTAACCCGATGTTCCTGTTCAGCGGGACTTTCTTCCCCCTCGACGGGATGCCGGCCTGGGTGAAGCTGGCTGCGAATCTCCTGCCGCTTACCCACCTGGTCAATATCGTGCGGGCGGCAACTTTCGACAGGCTGCATGCCGGCCTGCTCTGGGACCTGCTTTATATTGTGGTCCTGACCGGGGCCGTCGCCTACCTTTCAATGACAAAGATGAAAGCCAGGCTTATAAAATAATTGTAGAAGGCTGGCGGCCTACCGTACGGGCCGGAACGCAAAACGCGTTCGGCCACACCGTGGCCTCACTCCGTGTTCGCCCGCCGGGCTATGCAACCGGCGGGCTCTCCGAGGGTTTTGCTAACCCGGCCCGTACGGTCTCCGCCAGGAAGATCGTAGGTTATTCAAGGATTTTTCGGGCAAGGTTGTGCAGGTCTTCGTTCGCGAGGGCTTGCACTTTTTTCTTTATAACCCGGGAAAAGTATTCTTTTTCGGTCTTGGTCATTTTCTTGCGGCGCAGTTTTTTCAGGAAAAGCTCTTTTTGTCTCTGGGTGAAGATGCGGGATACTGCTATCTCAAGGTCCAGCTGCTCGGCGGCTTCGGCAGCTTGTTTAACGGGCTTAGACGGCTGTTTAGGGCGCTTTAGGAGGTTTTCCCTGAGGTTTCCGGGCTGGAGGCTGATTTCTGCTATGGCCAGTTCTGAATTGGCTTTGATCTGGTCACGATAGTGGTTTACCAGCCTGGCCGGGAAATCGCTGAAAAGGTCCTTGGTCCATTTGAATTTAAGTCCAAGGCTCTCGAATAGCCCTAAAGAGGCAAAAATCAGCAGTTTCAGGTCATTTTGCCCGGCACCATCCAAATAGGCGGCGGCCTCCCTATAGTTGAACTCACCGGCCTCGGCGGCGTTCATAAGCATTGCAGGGAAGGTCTCCCAGTTCTGCTGGTCGCGACTTCGGATTACTTCGGCCAGGGTCTTATTGATATCGCTGGATCCGAAGCCGGGCTCAATGGTTTTTTCTTTATTTTTCTTGTTTTGCATAATATCGCAACCCCTGTAATTGTACTAAAAGATGCAATATATTGTATCAAAAGATACAAAACAATACGATAGTCTTCATCTATTGCCCAGGGCCAGTTAAGACTTTATTTTTATGCCATATACCAGGCCAAAGTAAATAAGCTAAAATTAAAAAATGGACACATTTAACGCTTTCCTCGAAAAAGCAAGTTCCTTTGTCTGGGGCCCCCCGCTTATCATACTCCTGTTCGGAACCCATATTTACCTTACCTTCAAACTTGGCTTGATCCAGCGCTATTTGCCCAAGGCTATCAAACTCTCATTTAGCCGCAAAAAAGAGGGCGAAGGCGAGATCTCCCAGTTCGGGGCCCTTATGACGGCCCTGGCCGCCACTATAGGCACCGGGAATATCGTTGGAGTCTCTACCGCGGTGGCCGCGGGCGGCCCCGGGGCTGTGCTCTGGATGTGGCTAACCGGGGTTTTCGGCATAGCTACCAAGTACGGTGAAGCCGTGCTCTCCGTTAAGTACCGCGTAGTCGCCCCGGACGGCGAAATTACCGGCGGGCCTATGTATGTGCTGGAAAGAGGGCTTAATGCGAAGTGGCTGGGCGTAATTTTCGCCTTTTTCACGGCCGTGGCCGCTTTCGGCATAGGCAATATGGTCCAGGCGAACTCGATCTCACAGATGCTTTCCGACAGTTTCGGCCTGTCAGTGTGGATAAGCGGGGCCGTTATGACCGGGCTTACCGCTTTCGTTATTCTGGGCGGGATAAGATCTATAGCGAGGTTCTGTGAAATACTGGTTCCTTTCATGGCGGTATTCTATGTCCTGGGCTGCGGGTTCATTTTGCTCCTGAACTTCGACAAGCTCCCGGGGACGATAAGCCTGATCCTTTCCTCCGCTTTCACCGGGCATGCGGCCGTCGGCGGCTTTATGGGCGCCGGCATGAAGGAAGCTATGCGCTTCGGTATAGCCCGCGGCCTGTTCTCCAATGAATCCGGGCTCGGCTCGGCGCCTATCGTGGCCGCGGCGGCGCAGACCAGGAACCCCGTCAGGCAGGCGCTGGTCTCTTCTACCGGGACTTTCTGGGATACCGTAGTGGTGTGTCTTATTACCGGGCTCGTAGTGGTAAGCGCCGGGGACTGGCAGAGCGGGCTTAAAGGCGCCGCGCTCACCAGGAGCGCCTTCTCGCATATTCCTTATATCGGCCCGACGGTGCTGAGCGTCGGGCTTCTGACTTTCGTGTTCTCTACGATACTGGGCTGGGAATATTACGGCGAGAAAGCGGCGGAGTATCTTCTGGGCGTGAAAGCGGTAAAACCTTACAGGTACCTGTGGATAGCGGCGGTTATGGCGGGTTCCGTGGCCGCCCTTCCGGCAGTCTGGAATTTCGCCGATATTTTCAACGGCCTGATGGCCGTGCCGAACCTTATCTCTCTGATCCTGTTGGCGCCGGTCATAGCGGCGGAAACCAGAAAGTATATTAACGAACCTTAGTTCCCCGCTTTATTCGCGGCATCTCCCGTTCCCCCCGCGGCCAATTGGCCGCAGGCGGCGGCGATGTCCGTGCCTTTTTCCCGGCGCATATGGGTCCGTATCCCCGCTTCCACTAAAATAGTCTGGAACTCTTTCCCTTTCTCGAACCGGCCCGGCGTGAAAGTTCCCCCCGGAACCGGGTTGTACATTATCAAATTCACCTTGCAGGGCACGTCCTTGATCAGTGCCAGCAGTTTTTTCGCGTCCTCAGCGGAGTCGTTTACGCCGTCAAATAGGATGTATTCGAAAAACACCATCCTCTTCGTCCTGTCGGTGTAATACCTGGCGCCGCCGATGACTTCCCGCAAAGAATATTTCTTGCTCATCGGCGTCAGTTCCGCCCTGTGCTTCTCGTCGGCGGTTATAAGGGAGACCGCGAGCCTGATCTCCAGGCGCGACTCGGCCAGTTCCCTTATCACGGGCACGATGCCGACGGTGGAGACCGTTATCCTCGTCTGCGGGAAATTGTAGCCCTTATTGTCGGAAAGAAGGAGGACGCTTTTCCTGACGTTCGCCCAGTTCATGAAAGGCTCGCCCATGCCCATGAACAAAAGGCTGTCCAGCTGCCGCCCGGCCTCGCGCCGGCACGCCGCGTACTGCGCGAGTATCTCGTGCGGCCTGAGGTCGCGCTTCAAGCCGAGCCCGCCGGTGGCGCAGAAGACGCAGCCGCAGGCGCAGCCAGACTGGGAGGAGATGCAGGCTGAAACCGTTTTTTTATTGAACAGGACCACGCTCTCCGCCTTCGCTCCGTCGGGGAAAGTGAAGAGCAGCTTGATGGTCCCGTCCAGCTTGGAAACCAGCTTTTCTATTTTAGGAGCGGGCGTAAGCGAGTATCTCGCCGCGAGTTTGGCTTTGAAGTCCTCCTGGACGCCGGCCATCGCGTCGAAGCTCTCCGCGCCCTTCCTGTACAGGCAGTTGAAGACCTTGTCGATCCTGGACCCTTTTTCTCCGAGTGAGATAAGAGTCCCGGCGAGTTCCTGCCTTGTAAAATCCCTGATATCCAAGTTTGTCATATTGTCATCTATTATATAATAAGTGAGAAGAATGACTACTGAAAGGAAGATGATCCGCTTTTTGTGCCTGGCCCTCCTGGCGGCGGGCGGCTGCGCGCCGCGCTATGAGGACGCCGTGGTGATGGAGAAGCAGGGCAGGCTGCTGCAGGCCGCGCGGAAGTACGCGGATTTCTCCCGGGCGAAGCCGGAAGACCCCGCCGCGCCGAAGGCCCTTATGGCGGCCGCGCAGATCTATTCTTTGAACCTCGGGCTGTGCTCGGAATCGAGGCCGCTTCTGGAGCGCCTCGCCCGCGACTACCCTTCCTTTAAAATGCCGGAGGACGTTTTCAGGCGCATCTTCGTCTGCCCCGATTATTTCCCGGCCGGGCCGGGGCTTAAATGGGTTTACGGCGACTCCGAGACGCTCGGCCAGAACGCGAAACAGGTGGTGGAGGTGGTGGACCATACCGCGAAAGGCGCCGTTATAAAAAGCACTTTCTACGCCGGCAGCGAGCAGGTGAGCAGCCAGAAGAAAGCCTACCGCTTCTCTGAGACGAACTTTATCGAGAGCCAGGACAGGAAGGACACCCTTATCCTTAAATATCCCCTCGAGCAGGGCAAGACCTGGGTCTCAAGCGGGCAGGAAGGCCGGCTCCAATTTCTCGTCGAAAAGGCAGGGCTCAAGGTAAAGGTGAAGGCGGGGGAATTTTCCAGCTGCATAAAGATGCGCCGCCGGGTAGCCGGGGCCCCCTCCTGGATCTACGAGTACTACGCCCCGTGGACGGGAAAAATACTGACCGCGGTGGCGGGGCCCAGGTACGAGAACAGGGTCATGGAACTTTTAAGCTATGAAGAAAAAAAATAACGAAGCCGCGCCGGCGGCGGACCAGGGCCTTTTCGGGGCGCTCCTCCCCCCGGCCCCGGCAAAGAAAAGCGGGCTCCTCTCTTTCTCCTACTCCAAGATGTCCCTTTACGAGGAGTGCCCCCTCAAGTACAAGTTCAAGTACATCGACAAGATAAAGGAAGAGCCTAAATTCTATTTCGCTTTCGGCAACAGCATCCATACGGCGCTGGAGTTCCTCTATTCCGTAAAGGCGCCGCCTTTCCCCTCGCTGGAGGAGACCCTCGACGCTTTCCGGCGGGACTGGAACGCCAAGTCTTACCTTGAAAAAGGCTACCGAACCCAGCAGAGGTCGGACCAGGATTACGAAAAGGGCGCGGCTATGCTGAAGGCCTATTACGAGCATAACCAGGCCCGGTTCAAGCCGCCTTTCCTCGTCGAGTATTCCACCGACGTGGAAGTGGACGGCCTGCTGGTGCGCACTATCTCCGACCGCATCGAGCACCTCGGCGCGGGCGAGATAGCGATAATCGATTACAAGACGGGGAAGGACGTAAAGCGCCAGCCCCTGCAGCTTTACATGTACCAGAAGATAAACGAGATGGACCCGCGCCTGAAGGAAAAGCTTGCCGAGACCTACGGCCTTCGCGTAAGCGCCGTGAAGGTGCGCCAGCTGCTTTATTACCATGTGCCGACGCTCAAAGAATACCCTTTCCCGCGCGCCGACGATAAGGAGATAGGAAGTTTCTGGGACCGCGTGCTCGGCGTGGCGGAATCGATAAAAGGCCTCAAGTTCGATCCGACCCCGGCCGACCAGGCCTGCTCCTGGTGCGACTTCAAGAGCCTGTGCCCGGCTTTCTTCGGCGGGCACCCGCACCCGGCCGGCCAGCCGTCGGCTTCTACGGAGAACATCGAAGCCCTGGTGGACCGCTACGGCCAGCTCAAAGAAAAGATGGCGGACCTGCAGGCCCAGCTCGACAAGGTGGCGGAAAGCATAGCCGGTTCGGCCAGGGACGGCGCAGAATACGACGGCTCCCAGTACACCGCGCAGGTAAAGAAGAGTTCAAAATGGGAGTTCAGGGACCGCGAGGCCGTAATTACCGTCCTCAATAAGTTCAACCTCTACCAGAAGGCCCTCAGCCTTACCCTGACTGGCATAACCAACGTTTTGGAAAGCGACGACCTCCCCGACGAAGCGCGCAAAAAGCTCCTCGAGCAGGCGGTTAAGAGAACCGCTACGGAGATCAAGGTAGCGAAGAAGGAAGGGCTGATCTGAGGACCGCGGGACTATGCCTGAAAAATTTATAATCGTGGTAGACCAGGGGAGCTCAAGCTCCCGCGCCCTAGCCTTCGACCTTGACGGCAATATACGCTATAAAGCCCAGCGCAAGATCGAAGCCGCCTATCCCGCCCCCGGGCGCGCCGAATACGACGCGGAAAAACTTTTCCTCTCCCAGTCCGACAGTCTTAACGATGTGCTGGCCAAGCTTCCCGCGGACTCCGAAGTCTCCGCCCTTGGCATAGCCGCGCAGCGCTCCACCGTTGTCTTCTGGGACAAAAATACCGGCGCGCCGCTCGCTCCCGCGCTCAGTTGGCAGGACGGCCGCGCCCTGGACCTGCTTGGCAAGGTCCCACTTTCGAACACGAAGATACACGAACTGACCGGCCTCTATAAAACTCCTTATTACAGCGCCTCCAAAATAGCCTGGGCCCTGGAGAATTATCCGGAGGTAAAAGCCGCCGCCGCGGAAAAGCGCCTCCTGATCGCCCCGGTGGCTACCTATATCGTCTGGCGCCTCTCGGGAGGCAAAAGCTTCGTCATCGACCCCTCACAGGCCCAGCGCACTCTCCTGTTCAACCTGCGCCGGCTCAGATGGGAGCCGAAGCTGCTCTCGGCCTTCGGTGTGGCTCCGGAATTCCTGCCCGAAATAAAGCCCAGCGTCGGGCGCCTCTGCCACGTCGAGACCGCCGGCCGCCGCATGCCCGTCATGTCCATGCTCGGAGACCAGCAGGCCGCAATGCTGGGCCTGGGCCTCGAAACTCCGAATTCAGCGGCCCTGAACTACGGCACCGGCGCTTTCCTGCTGGTCAATACGGGCAGGAAGCCGCTCAGAATACGCGGGCTCCTTAATTCTATCGGCTGGTACGAGGGAAAGAATATCTGCTACTTCACCGAGAGCACGGTCAATTCGGCGGGCACGGCCCTCGAATGGCTGAAGCAGAAATTCGGGATGTTCGACGATATCGGCGACGTGGACGGGATGTGCCGCAAGTCGAGGAACCGCGTCCACTGCCTGCCGGCCATCGGCGGCCTGGGCGCGCCATACTGGGATTTCACCACGTTCACCACCTTTACCGGCTTCTCCCCCCACACCGACAAATACGACGTCGTGCGCGCGGTCACCGAGGGCATCGCCTACATGGTGGGCGACGCCTTCGACCTGGTAAAGAAAAAGGGCTTGAAGATAGAGGAGCTGAAAGTTTCCGGCGGACTTTCCAAAATAGACTGGCTCCTGCAGTTCCAGGCGGACATTACCGGGGCGCGCATGACGGCTATGGAGGAAAGCGAGGCCACCGCAATGGGGGCGGGCCTCGCCGCGGCCCGCGGCCTGGGGCTGTCGCCCCAATGGTCGCCTAAAGTTTCAACAAGGGTATTTGAGCCGGCTATCGGGGAGGAGGAGCGGCAGAATCTGCTTAGGGGCTGGCGCATCTTCGTAAAGGATATCCGCCGGACCAGCCGCGACCTGCGGAAATTGAATATCCTTCCGCACGCCTAGAAGCCGGCCTGAAACCCGTCTGAGACGCGAAAACGCGGAGTGGCTCCGGACGGCTTCCGACTATTTCTTTACGTCTTCCAGATACAGCAGGGCTTCCATGGAGGCTTTGCAGCCGGCGCCGGCGGCCACTATGGCCTGCTTGTAGCGGGTATCCATCACGTCGCCCGCCGCGAAAACCCCAAAAACCGAAGTCGCCAGATTGCTGTCCGTGACGATATAGCCCGAATCGTCGAGGTTGAGCTTCCCGGCGAAGAGCTTGGTCGCCGGCGTGTGGCCGATAGCGATAAAAACGCCCGTAACTTCGAGGCGGAGCAGGGCGCCGGTCTTTACGTTCTTAAGGCTAACCCCGGTCAATTTGGCTTCGCCGGTGAATTCCTCCGGAGTGTGGTCGTAGATTATCTCTATTTTCGGATTGGCCCGCAGCTTCTCCTGCAGGCGGAAGGTGGCCCTCAGCGCGTCGCGGCGGTGCACCAGGTAAACCCTGGACGCGAACCTGGTGAGGAACAGGGCGTCCTCGGCGGCGGAGTCGCCCCCTCCCACGACGCAGACTTCCTTCCCGCGGAAGAAGAACCCGTCGCAGGTGGCGCAGCCTGACACGCCCTTGCCTATGAATTTCTGTTCCGAGGGCATGCCCAGCCAGCGCGCCTGCGCACCGGTGGCGACTATGACCGCGCCGGCGGTATAGGACTTCCCGCTGCCGGCCGTAAGCCTGAAAGGGCGGCCGGAGAAATCCACGGAAGTTATCTCCTCGTTGAAAACCGCGGCGCCGAGTCGCTTGGCCTGGCTCAGCATTTTCATCATCAGGTCGGCGCCGACCACGGGCTCTACGAAGCCGGGGTAATTCTCTATCTCCATGGTCTGGAGCAGCTGCCCGCCCGGCGCCACCCCGCCGAAGAGCGCCGTGGAAGCCCCGCCGCGCGCCGCGTAGATGGCCGCGGTGAATCCGGCCGGGCCGGAGCCGATTATTATAATGTCGAAATGAGCGTTCTGTTCAGTCATAAGTATTCCTGTCACTTCCTGTATGAGGCCATCGAGGTCGGGGTTTCCCAGAAAGCTACCTCGTCCACCGGCAGTTTCATCGCCCTCGCGGTGTCGAAGATCAGTTTCGCGAATATTTCGGCCGTCGGGTTCTCTTCGGTGAGGTAGCAGCTCTGCCCCTGCTTCCTGAGTATCGGCGCCAGGGGGTCGGCTTTCGCCAGTATCACTTTGTGGTCCAGGTTCTCGTCCAGCCAGGTCTTTATCGTCCGGCCCAGCTCGGTGAAATCCATCACCATTTTCTCGTGGTTCAGCTTCCCGGCTTTGAGCGTAACCTCCACTACGCCGTTGTGGCCGTGCAGGTTCTCGCATTTGCCCTTGTAGTTAAGCAGCCTGTGGCCATAGGCCATATGGAAAGTTTTTTTTATCCTATGCATGCTTTACCCCCGCTTTCTTCATAAATTTCCGGACCAGGTTCATGGAGAGGCCGACCACGGTATCGAAGCGGCCCACTATCTTTTCAACGAACTCGTCGTCGGCGTCCTGCACCGCGTAGGCGCCGGCCTTGTCGTGGTGCTTGCCCGAGAGGTCTTTTAGTTCGGCTTCGCTCAGCTTCCTGGTCTTGCAGCGTGAAACTTCGTTCCCGGCCAGGTAGACGCCTTTGTCCAGCCAGATAAGGGCCACGCCGGTATGCACGGCCTGCCAGGAGCCGTTCTGCAGCCGGAGGAGGCGCAGCGCGTCCTTATGACCGGCAGGCTTTCCGAGCACCTGGTTCTTGCAGTAGACCAGCGTGTCCGAGCCCAGCACCGGCGAGCCCGGGTTCTTAAGGGCCACGCTGAGGGCTTTTTTATAGGCCAGCTCCCGGACTATCAAAGCCGGGCGCTTGTAAGCCGAGCTCTCATCGATATCGCTGGGGATGACGCGGTACTTTATCCCGGCCTGTTTGAGGAGCTCTTTGCGCCTGGGAGATCTGGAGGCGAGTATCAGGGTCATTTAACGAGCTGCTTGTAGACCACCGCGGCGAGGAAGATGCCGGCGATGCTGACTATGTTGAACTTGAAGACCAGCCCGGCGGTGACTTCCACCAGGTTCAGGTCCACGGTGGTCGGGTTCAGTCCGGTGTTTATGCCGGTGTTTATCAGCTCCGCCACCCTGCTTCCGGCCGGGAACCAGATATTCGTGAGCTTGGTCAGAAAGGCCCCCAGCAGGGAACCCGTCACTACTACGACCACTACATGCAGCGCGTTTTTCATAGTACCTCTTTTGAATCCGGTGCCTTATCTTTCGGTATGTTCGTGGTAAAAAGGGTGTTGGCCCCGATCCAGTCCAGGTAGGGGCGGGAGGCGCCGTCTATTTCCGTGAAGATAGTTTCGGGAACGGCGTAGGGGTGGTGGCGCTTCACGAATTGTATTATGTCCTCGCGCAGGATGCGGCGCGTCTTGATGATCAGCAGGGTCTCCGACGCGGTTTCTATCTTGTCCTTCCACCAGTACGAGGATTCCACTCCGGGCACGGCCGAGACGCAGGCGGCGAGGTGCTCCTTCAGCAGGCCCGAAGCTATTTCCCCCGCCGTCTTCCTGTCCCCTACGGTTACAAAACAGATGTCGTATTTCGTGCTCATATTTTATCGGCTCCTTTCGCGCCTGCCGGCTATTGGATCAGGTTGCAGGCCGAGAACTCCTCTCTTGCGCGGTCCAGGTCATCTTTGTGAGAGGCGCGCCAGGCCGCGTCTCTTCTTATCTCGCTGGAGTAATATTTCCCGAAGTTGGTAAAGCTGTCTTTCTGCTTGTCATAGAAAGTGCGCTGGAAGCGGTAAACCTCGTAGGTCGGCAGGGCGCGCAGCTCGGCGTCGTGCTTCATCGCCTCGCTCACGGGGATGGCCCCTTTTTTCACGCGGGCCATGTCGCGCTCGTAGAGGAGCTGGTAGAAGGTCTCATCGTTTATGGCCCGGAGGGTCTTCTCAAGCCAGACGCGCTGGTTCTCGAGCGTCTCGCGGGGCCGCTGGCAGTCGGGGTCGGGCGTGAGCGCCTTCTTGCGGGCCTGCGCCATCGCGTAGCGTGAATTCTCCAGCACATAGGTGCAGAAGTCGTTCTTTATCTCCGCCGCGCCGCCGGCCTTGCCGAAGTCCGCGTTCACCAAATTGATCTCGAGCGCGATCCGCGCCTGGAAGATCGCGCCCAGCTCCTCCTCCTCGGAGATCACTTCGTCGATGCCGGTAATGGTATAGGTCCTGTAGATGTGTCCCGCGCGGGCTATGGCCAGCGCCAGGACCAGGTCCGAGCCCTTGTAATCCAGCGGCAGGAAGATCTCCCTGGTCTTGAGCGAGAACTTATGGCAGGGGCCGGGCGTGTTCGCGTATTCGAACCTGACGGGGTTCTTGTACAGGAATTTTATGAGGGGCTTCCCTTCGTCCGTGGAGGCGACTATGTCCAGCGCCCTTTCGATGGACGGCTCGCTGGTCAGGCGCGCCTCCCGGCGGTGGCCGGCGCAGGCGGCGAGAAGCCAGAGCGAGCAGGAGAGCAGCAGGAGTTTCTTCATCTTTAGAGTTCCGCGGGGCGCGGCCGGCTATTTCTTGAACAGCCCCTTTAAAAGTTTCGAGGCGCCGGGGGCTATTTTGTCCAGCGCTTTCTTTACCGCCGGCTGCTCGGCTATGGACTTCATGTCCGCTTTCACTTCCGGGGCGGTCATGGTCCCTTTCACCAGGATGCCGATTGGGGCGGTCATCCGGATCCCGCTGGCTTCCTTCAGCGTGGTGCTGATCCTCATGTCCAGCTTCTCCGCCGGCAGGTTTATGGAACCGGTGGACGAGGCGTCGGCCACGGACGCGGTCAGCGCGGACTTGTTCAGCTTCATCAGGCCCTTGGTAAAGGTGTAGTTGCCCTCGATGACGTCGAAGTCTATATTGTTGAAGTCCGGGAGGCGCAGGGTCTTGACCAGCTTGGAGGCCTTTTGAAGGACAAGAAGCGGGTAGAGGGCGACCTTGGCGGCTTTATGTTTTTCGGCGAGGGCGAAAAGCTCGGAGAATTTCCCCGGGCCGGCGGTGAAGGAGGCGGAGCCGTCGAGCGCCCTCATATCGTCGGAAATGTTCACCAGGGCCAGCTTCAGCGAAGCGGGGCCGCAGCGGAAATTCGGGTGGTTTATCGCGCCTATCTGCGCGGCCCCGGTTACGTCCAGGTAAAAGGGGTCTCCGGCGGTTTTAGCGGCCCCTTCTTTCGCCGCGGCCGCGGCGGGGGCCGCGGGAGTTTCCTTGATGACCAGGCGGGCGAGCTTAAGGTCGAATTCGGCCTTGGGATGTTTCAGGATATCGCGCGCGCTGAAAGACGCGGTGAAGTCCTCGCCGTCGAGCTTCCCCTGCAGCTTTTTCGCGGTAAGCGAGTCCATCGTGAAATCCGCCGCCCCGCTCAGGCCCGAAAGGCTGCGGCCGGAGAATGAGGCTCCCACCCCGTTCAAGACGGCTTTCCCGGCGACGGCCGGCGACCCGGCATATGAAAAATTCAGCGAGGCCCCGGCTGAGCCTGACAGGGCGTAGGCGCCAAGCTGGTCGGGCGCAATGGCGGCCAGCCCGGCAAGACTTTTTACCTCGGCGTTGGCGGCGCCCGAGGCCTTCAGCTGCGGGCCCGAGAAGTCCGCTGTCAGCCGGCCTTTAACGGAAAGCGGGGAGGATTCCAGGGAGAAAGAGGGGATCACCGCGGTCCCGTTCTTCAGGCTGACCCGCGCGGAGACTTCAGCGAGCGGGAGCTTGAGCCCTTTGGGCAGCGGGTACTGCTTCGCCTTTCTCGCCAGCAGGGTGGTGTCTATCTCGGGCACCTGGGCTTTTATGTCGGCGAGGATGTCGTAAGCGACCTGCGGGTTCCAGGCCGCCCAGCCCTTAAGGGAGGCTTTCACCGGTCCGGCCCTGAGCGCTACCGAGCGGAACGTGACGTTCTTCGCGGTCAGCTTGAAATCGGTGTCGGCGTCTATCTCCGGCAGCAGGATCTTCGCCGGGAGGTTCTTGAAAACGGCCTTCAGGTCGGCGGTTGAGAATTCCCTGACGGTCAGGGCGAGCCTTGCGTCCGGCTCAAGCAGGTTCGAGAGAGAGCCTTTGATCTCGCCTTTAACCCCGCCCAGGGCGAAGGACGCCTTCTCTATCTCGGCGCGGCCCTTTTCCGGGGCGAAGCCGCCCAGCGAGATCTTTCCCTTCAGGGCTGCCGGGATCTCGCCTTTGAAATATGGCGAGACCACGTCCATGGTAAAGTCCGCGTCGACAGGGAACAGGCCGGCCGGCGAGATGCCGGAGGCGGAAAGGTTTATGTCTTTGAAAGTGACTGCCATGTCCCCGGCCGCATTGGCATAGGAGAAACGCGAGTTCTTGACTTTAAGGCTGGAGACGGAGAGCTGCGGCGCGGCCGCTTCCTTAGCGGCGGGCCTGGCCTCCCGCTGAGGGGCCGCCGGGGCCAGGAGGTCGGAGAAATTATAAGTGTCTTTTTTTACCTCGGCGACCCGCATGTTCAGCCCGCTCGCCGAGATCGAATTTATCCTCAGCTCCCTGCGCAGCAGCGCCCTGAAGGAGGGGCGGACCGAGAAAGAGGCGGCGCTGAAAAATTCGCCGTTCCTGAAGCCGGGGTATTCGGAGACGCGCAGTTTTTCTATGGAAAGGCCGGAGAGGTTGAGCGCTATCGAGTCGAAGGAGACTTCCCGCTTCAGGTTTTTGGCGGCGAAATCGTTGGCCAGGGTTTTAAGGCGGGCCTGCGAGAAGTAAAGCTTCAGCCCCAGCACGCCGGCTCCCAGCGCCAGCGCGAGGCCGGCCGTCATAAAGGCGAAGATTTTAAGGATTTTCCCCATGGCTATATTATATAAAAACTAATGATTTAATTCCGGACGGCAAAAATGCTAAATTTAGTTTACCACTACATGAACGCTTTCATCGTCAACCTCAATCTTTCCGTGGACAAGACGGCGCTGGTCCCGTCCTTCGAGAAGGGCAGTATCTTCCGCCTCGGGAACACTATAACGCTGCCCGGCGGGAAGGGCGTGAACGTGGCCCGCGCGCTCCGCTCGCTGGGGGTAGAGTCCCCCGTGGCCGGCTTCGCCAGCGGCTATAACGGCCGCTGGATAGCGGAATCCCTTAGAAAGGAAGGCTTCCGCGCTTTCATCCAGCGCCACTCCGCCGGGGAGTCTCGCGTCTGCTACACCATCGTGGATTCACGCGGCCTGACCACCGACCTTAACGAGGAGGGCCCCGCCGTTCCGGCTGCCGCGCAGGCCGCCTTCCTTAAAAAATTCTCCGCGCTGGCCTCCCGCTTCAGGACCGCCGCGATCTGCGGCCGGGTTTCGGCCGGGCTGAAAAAAGGTTTCTATACTTCCCTGGTCAGGCTGGCCGCGGCGCGCGGCTGCTTTACAGTTTTCGACACCAGCGGTCCCGCGCTGTCCGAGGCGCTTTCCGCCGGGGCTGAAGGGATCAAGATAAACCGCTATGAATTCGCCGAGCTTTCCGGCGGGGCCTTTACCCCCTCCCGCGTGGCGGCTTTCTTCCGCGGCAATTCGGGCCGCGGCCTTAAAACTCTGATCGTCACGGGCGGGGACGGGCCCACCTACGCGGCTTCCCCCTTCGGCCTCTGGCGCATCAAGCCTCCGCGCCTCCGCGGCCTTAAGAGCGCCGTGGGCGCAGGCGATTCGTTCATGGCGGGCTTCCTTTTCGGCTTCCTGAACGGCTATGATTTCGGGCGCACCCTTAAACTGGCCGCCGGCGCGGCCGCCTCCGACTGTCTAAGCCTTGGAGCGGGCTTTATAGACAGGGAGCAGGCGCTGGCCTACGCCGAGAAAGCCCGCGTCGACAAGATCAGCTGAACTTCCCGGAGAAACTTATGGAAAATTTCGAAGCGATAGAAAAAATACTGGCCGCGGCCGGAGCGGAAGGGCGCTCGAGCCTGAGCGAGCCCGAAGTCTACCGGGTGCTGGAACTGGCCGGGCTTGAAGCCCCGAAATATATTCTTTATCCCGCGGCGGGCTTTAACCCGGGCGCGGCCTCCCTCGACGCGGTTTCGAAACTCGCCGGCGAGAAGGCCGTGCTCAAGCTGGTCTCTTCCAAAACGCTGCACAAGACGGAGTCCGGCGGCGTGAAGGTCGTGGACAAAACCGCGGCCGCGCTGGAAGAGGCACTTAAAGCCATGGCCGCGAAGTTCCCGGAAGCCGAGGCTTTCATGGCGGTGGAATTCCTCCCCCACGCCGCTTTCGCGCTGGGCGAGGAGCTGCTCCTTGGCGCGCGCTCGGACGACGCTTTCGGCCCGGTCATCACCCTCGGCCCCGGCGGAACCAACGCGGAGGGGCTGACAAAGTCCCTGCGGCCCGGGCTCTCCCCTTCCGTCATCCCGGCGGACCTCGCCTTCAACCCGCAGGCCTGGGAAAGCTTTCTAGGGAACAGCTGGGTCTGGAAATATGTTTCCGGCAACGTGCGCGGGGGACGCCGCCTCGCGCAGGACGGCGAGATAATTAAATGGCTGGAAGGTTTTTCCCACCTCATGAAGCACTTCCGCGACGGCGGGAACAGCGCTTGGGCCATCGAGGAATTCGAGATAAATCCGCTTGCGGCGGCCAAAGGCCGCCTGACCGCCCTTGACGGGGTGCTCCGCTTCCGCAAGGCGAAGACCGCGGGGCCGCGCGCCAAACCCTCGAAGAACGGGGTGAACGGCCTCCTCCATACTCAAAGCGTCGCCGTGGTGGGCGTGAGCGAAAAGAAAATGAACATGGCCCGCATCATCCTCAACAATATCGTGAAGGCCGGTTTTCCGAAGGAGCGGACCTATATCATAAAGGAGGGCGCCGCCGAGATAGACGGGATAAAATGTTTCGCTTCCCCCTCCGCCCTGCCGGAGAAGATAGATATGTACGTGGTGGCCGTGCCATCTCCGGAGGTTCCGCAGGTGCTGGCCGAGGCCGGGGCTTCGGGCAAGGTCAACGGCGTGGTGCTGATCTCCGGCGGTATGGGCGAGAAGGCCGGCTCCGAGGATATAGGCAAAAGCGTGGTCGAGTCCATCGCCCGCGCCCGGGAAAAGAACCCCGATTTCGCCCTGAGCGGCGGGAATTCCCTGGGGATAGTTCTTAACGAGTCGAAGGTGAACACTCTTTTTATCCCGGAGTACAAGCTGGCGCATCCCCTTGGAGAGAACCCTTACAATTCCCGCACGGCTTTCGTGAGCCAGAGCGGGGCTTTCGTGATCTCTACTATCAGCAAGATGCCCTGGCTTAAGCCGGCCTACAGCGTCACCGTCGGGAACCAGCAGGACGTGACCGTGCCGGATTACGTCGAGCGCCTGGCCGACGAGGACGGGCTTAAGGTCATCCTTGTTTACATGGAAGGCTTCAAGCCCGGAGACGGGCTGGCGCTGGCCCGGACCATAGCGAAAGCCCGCTCGAACGGCAAGCAGGTCGTCCTCTACAAGGCCGGCCGTACCGCGACGGGCCAGAAGGCCGTTATGGGCCACACGGCCTCCATCGCCGGAGACTACCTGGTGACGCGCCTGATCATGGAGGAAGCCGGGGCGCTGGTCGCCGAGACTTTCGACGACTTCAACGACCTGGCCGCCCTGGCCTGCTCCTTCGCCGACCTTAAGATAAAGAACGGGAATACTTTTTTCCTCAGCAATGCGGGTTTCGAGGCCGCGGGCATGGCCGACGGAGTTTCGGGCGTGGTCACCGCCGACATGAGCCCCGGGCTGGCGGGCGAGATGGCGAAGACGCTCAAGGAGTTCAAGCTGGATTCCATCGTGGACGCCAAAAACCCCCTGGACATCACTCCGATGGCTAACGACGGGGCCATAGGCGGCATCGTCAGGACCGCGCTGGGTTCGGACGAGTTCTCCGGCGCGCTGGTCTCGATGGTCCCGCTCACGCCGGCCATGAACACCCTGCCGAAGGGCGCGGCCTGGCCCGACGATATGGATAAGTCTTTCCTGAAGGAAGCGGCCGAAGCCGCGAGGCAGGCGCGCAAGCCGCTTCTTTTCTGCGTGGCCGCGGGCACTATCTACGAGCCCTACTGCGCCCGGGCGCAGCAGCTGGGCCTCCCGGTCTTCCGCTCCTCGGACCGGGCGATCATGATCTACAGGAAATATCTGGAGTACGTCCTGGCCGGGTGAAAACGGCGGGCGGCTACCTGCTTTCTTCGACCGGCGGCATTTCAAGGAAAAAAGTCGAGCCTGTTCCCTCTTTTGACTCGGCCCAGATCCTGCCGGAGTTCTTTTCCGCCATGCGCCGTATCAGGGGCAGGCCTACCCCTTCCCCCTTCTCCACCCCGAGGACAGGGCCGCTGTAAAAGAATTGCCAGATCCTGGGCAGGTCGGTCTCCTTTATCCCCAGGCCGTTATCGGCCACGCTGTAGCGCACCGCGGCGCCGGTCTTTTCTCCGCGCACCGTTATTTCCAGCGCCCGCTTCCTGTCCCGGTACTTGATCGCGTTGGACAGCAGGTTCGTGAAAATATGGGTCATCGCGTTCGCATCGGCTTTACAGGGCGGCAGCTCTCCCGCCTTTACCTCGCAGCCGGCCTCTTTCAGCTGGTAGTGCAGGCTATCCAGGACATTTTTCAGGATCGCGTTGATGTCCAGCGCTTCCGGGCGGATCTCCGCTTTGCCCAGCCGGGCGACTTTAAGCAGGGTATTTATTACCTGGTTCATGTTCTTCACGCCTTCGGTAATGAAGTGCAAAGCGGTCGGGATATGGTCGTCAGCGAGCTTGCTCACCGCGGCGCGGGTCTCTTCCGGCAGGGCGGCCGTCTTAAGGGCCGCAAGCAGCTCATCGAAGTCCCTGGATAAATTCTCGGTGAAGCCATGGATATTCACCAGCGGGGTGCGAAGGTCGTGCGAGGTGATGTGCAGGAGGTTCTCCATGTCCTGCTTGCTTTCGGCCAGCTGCAGGTTAAGTTTTTGCGTTTCGCGCTCCGCCCGCTTGCGCTCCGTGATGTCGGTGGAGACGCCGCCGATCCCGATCACGGCGCCGCTTTCGTCCCGCAGGGGGAATTTGACCGTGAAAAAAGTCCGTTCCGCCTTCTCTCCGGAAAACGCGGTTTCCTCGAACTGCCGCGGGCAGCCGCACTCGATGACGAGGCGGTCATTCGCCTCATGCTGGACCGCCGTCTCCCGCGGCATGAGCTCATTCCTTTTCTTGCCGGTAAAATCAGACGGCTTCAGGCCGAAAAGCCCGGCGAGAGAGTTGTTTGCGGCGATGAAACGGCCTTCCGTGTCCAGCATATATACAAAGGCCGGGGTATTGTCGATAACGGACCGCAGCAGGTTCCGGCTGGCCGCCAGGCTGCGCTCGGAATCAAGCTGTCTCTGCTGCGCCAGGGCGAGCTTATCCCCGACGCGCTTTGAGATACGGCCGGCCAGCCAGGCCGCCGCGCCCATCGCCAGAAGAGCGTGAAGCGCGTCCAGGGCCGGCTTGCTTGTAAAAAAAGCCGGCTGCCACAGATCGAAGAATTTATCCATCATGACGGCCGCAAGTACAAGCGGCAGGAAATTACGGAACAGGGCGGCTTTAAGCGAATCACCGTAGAACGGAGTAGCCAGGATGGATTCCGGGTCGGAAGCGAACAAAGCCGCGCTTAGAACCATGAAAGCCAGCCCAGTGGGAAAGGCTACCGGGATGACGGAGCCGCCGTAAAAGAACGGGCTGCCGTATAAATAGCCCAGCAGTATCAGCGAGCTTAAGGCCAGCTGGACGGCGCAGGCCGCTATGAAGGAATTATCGGGCCCTGCTTTCGGGCGGGCGAGCCTGGCCAGGGCGATTGCGGAAAGCATGAAGAGCCCGGCTGTGAACGGGGACATTTTCCATAGCGGGATGACCGTGGTGTTCATCGCCTCATGCGCCTGCCTGAAAAGCACGCTGGCGGAGATCAGCAGTATCAGGGCCGCGGCGGCCCGCACTGCCTGGCGCTTCCAGGGGAGGCCGGTCTGCCACAGGATCAGCACTCCGGACAGCAGGAGAAAGCACAGGGCCGTAGCCGGGGCCATCGGGATACCGTTCGGAAAAACCCCGCCGATGGTAGGGGCGTCGAGCAGGAATGCCGCGAGACAGAGCAAAGCGATGGCCAGCACAGAGCCTGAAGCCGTCAGCGCTATGGCGCGGATGTAAATTCTTTCCGCCGGTTCGGTCATTTCGCCTTGTTCAGGATCTTCTCTATCTCGGGCTGTTCGTGCTTCATGCCCCACATTCTTATCAGGCCCATAGCGTTCGCCGCTATGCGGGGAATATCCGCGGCGGGTATCTTCGCTTCCGAAAGCCGCACAGGGGCCCCGGTTTTCCTGAAGAAATCCTCGAAAGCTGTTATTGCTTCCTCCGCGGTCTTCGTCCCGAAGACGGCGGCGCCGAATTTCTCCAGCCTCGCCGGGCCGGCTGTTTCGAGGTGATGCCTGAACCAGGCCGGCATGACTATCGCCAGGCCCGCGCCGTGGGCTATGTCGTAGAGAGCGCTGAGGGCGTGCTCGATGGCGTGGTTTATGAAGTTCATCCCGCCGTAGCCGCAGGTGGCCAGGCCGTTAAGCGCAAGCGTGGCCGACCACATCATGGAGGCCCGCGCGTTATAATCCGACGGGTCTTTCAGGATCCTGCCCGTGGAGGCTATGACCGAGCGGGCAAGGGCGTGCACTATTTCATCGGTGACTTCCACGTCGGCGTCTTTGGTGGTGAAATAGCCTTCTATAAGATGGGCGATGGAGTCCACGGCGCCGTTGGCCACCTGCGCTCGAGGCAGGGTCATCGTGGTCTCGGGGTCAAGCACGGACACCCTCGGGAAAAGCGCGGGGCCCATGGCCGAGAACTTCTGGGCCGTCTCCTCGTTGGTGACCACGCAGCCGGAGTTCATCTCCGAGCCCGTGGCCGGCAGGGTAAGGGCGGTGAAAAGCGGCAGCGCCTCGCGTATCTGCGCTTTTCCGGAGAAGAAATCCCAGACGTCGCCGCTGAATCTGACTCCGGCGGCTATGGCTTTGGCCTCGTCTATCACGGAGCCTCCGCCCGCCGCGATTATTATATCGCAGTTGCTTTCCCTCGCTTTCTTTATGCCGGCGCGCACATGGGAGAGCACGGGGTTGGGCTTTACGCCGTGGTGTTCGGTTATGGTTATGCCTTCTTTCGCCAGCGCTCCGGTCAGCACGTCGTAAACCCCGTTCTTCTTTATGCTCCCGCCTCCGTAGACGAGCAGGGCGCTCTTGCCGGCTTTAGCCGCTTCCGGGGCGAGCTTCGCGACCACGGCTTTGCCGAAAATTATCTTCGTGGGATTGGAAAAAGTGAAGTTCTGCATCTTCCCTCCTTAAAACAGGTTTTCAAGCCTACTATAGCAAAAAACCGGCTTTTGCGGATAAGCGCGCCGCCGGTCTTTTTCACGATATACTATAATTAGATACGGGAACGGCTGCGAATATGGCGGAGAAACTTAAAATACTTCATATAACCGAGTCTTTCGGCTGGTCCGGAGGGGCCGCCCAGGCTCTTTCGCTCGCCCGGGAGCTGCGCGCTCTCGGCCACCTGAACATTATCGCCTGCCCTGTCCACGGGGACCTGGGCAGGAAGGCCGCGGCCGACGGCTTCGAGGTGGTGAATTTCCAGCCGAAGCGGGACTATGACCTGAAGACCGCTTTCGCCCTGGCCCGCCTCCTGGACGAGAGAAAGCCGGACGTGCTGCAGGCCCACCATCCCAAGGCGCACGCCATGGGTCTGCTGGCAAAGTTCCTCGCAAAGCATAAACCCGTCTTCGTTTTCACGCGCCGGGTTTCCCACCCCATAGTCACCGGCTTCTTCGCGAAGCTCAAATATACCAGCCGGCTGATAGACGGCTGCATAGCCGTGGCCGACTCGGTGCGGGAGATCCTTATCGCTTACGGCGTCCGGCCGGAGCGCGTGCGAACCATCTACAGCGGAACCGACACCGCCCGGTTCTCCCCCCGCCCCCCTGCGCTGGAAATAGTCGGAGAGCTTACCCTTCCTCCCGGCCTGCCGGTAGTCATGCTGGTAGGTAATTTCAGCGCCCATAAAGGGCAGCACGTGCTTTTGGAGGCGGCCGGGCTGCTGCGCGCGCGCGGCCTTGATTTTGTGCTTGTTTTCGCCGGCAGGGGCACGGACTCTCCCGAACTGAAGGAGCTCTATAGTGCCGCAGGCCTCCCGGAGAATAAAGCGCGCTTTCTCGGTCTCCGGGACGACGTGGAAAAACTTCTCTCCATCGCCTCGGTCAGCGTCAATGCCGCTGTAAAGGGCGAGGCGCTGAGCGGCAGCATCAGGGAATCCCTGGCCATGGGCGTACCGGCGGTGGCCAGCGATATTTCAGGCAACTCCGAGATAGTGAAGGAGGGCGTGACCGGACTCCTGTTCCCCAGGGGCGACGCGGCCGCGCTGGCTGACCGGTTGGAAGCCGTGCTGCGCGATCCCGGCCTGCGCGAAAAACTTTCCAGGAATTCCGTCTCGCTGGTGCGTGAAGGTTTTACCACCGCCATAATGGGCGCCCGCACGCTGGAATATTATAAAGAATTGCTTTCGGCAAAGAGGCGCTAATTAATTTAGAGAGGCTTAGAATTTACCGGCGAGCAGCGCTTTGCGTTCTGCCGCCGGGAACTTTTCTATAGCGTAACGGAGAGTAGTGCGCGGCAGGCGCGCGTAGTTCGCTTTCAGGAAATCAAGCAGGATCTTTTCCGAGCACCTTTTCCCCACCTCCCGCAGCATCCAGCCCACGGCCTTGTGCATCAGGTCATGCCTGTCGCCTAGGAGGCGCCGCGCCAGGGCCAGCGCGTCGGCGCTTTCCCCGTCCTTTATGAAGCTGAAGCAGGCGAGGATGGCGATCCGGCGCTCCCAGAGGAGCTTCGAGCCGGCCAGCCGGTAAAGCGGCTTCCTGCTCCTGGCTTTAAGCCAGCCGCCCACTATCCCCGGCGCCGACATATCCACCAGGTCCCAGTTGTTTATGAAGCGGGTATGCCCGGCGTAGAAATCATAAATATCTTTTCTTTCCGCCGCCGTCCCCTTATCGAATCTTTCTTCCAGCAGCATAAGCGCGCAGACCCGCTCTTCGTGCCAGGGCGAAAGGAGCAGGGCTTTGGCGTCGGCCAGGGGAAGGCTCCGGTATTTTTTCGCGAGGCCGCGGACGGCGGGGACGGTGAGGCCCAGGAATCTATCCCCCTCGGCGTATTCCCCTTTCCCAGTTTTAAAATAGCCGGCCAGGAGCCGGGCTCTTGAGGGGTCGGCGGCTTTTTTAAATTCTGTTTTAAGTTCTTTCAGGCTCATCCGGTTCACACCAGCTTGCCCTGCAGCAGCCAGGCGGTGCTGAGGAAGGCGAAGAAACCGACCACGTCCGTGACTGTGGTCAGGAAAATACCGGAGGAGTGGGCCGGGTCGTAGCCCATACGCTTCATCAGCACGGGGATCAGTGCGCCGGCCAGGCCGGCCGCCACCATGTTCACCACCATCGCCACTCCGACCACCAGGCCCAGCCAGGCATTGCCTTTCCAGAGCCAGGCGGCCGCGGCGGTTATAAGCCCTATCGCCGCGCCGTTTACGAAGCCGACGAAGGCCTCGGTCCGCACGAGCCGCCAGGCGTCATGCGGCGCTATTTCGCGCATCAGCATGCCGCGCAGCACGACGACCAGGGTCTGCGTGCCGGCATTGCCGCCCTGCCCGGCTATGATGGGCAGGAAGACGGCCAGCACGGCGATCTTCGCGATAAAGTCCTCGAATAAAGCCACTACGGAGCCGGCCAGGAAGGCCGTGGCCAGGTTTACCGTGAGCCAGGGCAGGCGGCGGGTTATCTTGAACCAGGCCGGTGAGAAGGCCCGCTCCTCGGCGCTTGCGCCGAAGAGGATCTGCAGGTCCTCCGTGGCCTCCTGTTCCGAGGAGTCGATTATATTCTTGGTATTGATGATCCCCAGCAGCCTGCCGTTCTCCTCCGTAACCGGCATGGCCAGGTAATGTTTGCGGGCCGCTATCGCCACCAGCTCCTCGCGGTCCGTGAAAGGAGAGACTTTGACCACGTCCTTTATCATTATCTCCGAGACCGGCATCTCCGGCGAGGCCAGGAGCAGGTCGCGCATGTTAAGCACGCCAAGCAGGGCATTGCCGTTGTCGACCACGTAGCAATAGGTAGCGGCGGGCAGCTGTTTCTTCGCCATCTGGCGGAGCCGCAGTATGACGTCCCGCACCCTGGCGTCGCTCCTGAAGGCCAGGAAGTCCGTGTGCATAAGCCGCCCGGCGCTTTCGAGCGGGTAGGCCAGTATCTCCGAGATGTCCTTGGAGAAATCCTGGTCAAGGAGCGGGATGACGGCCTTGGAATAGTCCGGCGGGAACTGCCTGAAGATGTCCGCCGCGTGGAATTTGCCGGTGCGGTGAAGGATCTCGGCGGCTTCCTGCGGCGGCCCGATCTCGAGCAGGCGGGCCGCGGACTGCGGCGGCATATTCTCGAGCGCCTGGGCGCAGAGCGAGGGCGGGAGGTCCTTTATCACCTGCGCGGCGTCCCGGGGAGGCAGGGTCTCGAGGGCCTGCGCGGCTTTGACGGGATCGCTCTGTATGAACTTTTTAACTATTTCTATCGCGGCTTCCTTCTTTTTCATATAGATCCTGATAGCCTTATTCAGCCGAGGCGCGGCGGAGGCGGTCCATTATGGCGCGGCCCAGCCCCCGCGAGGGAACGCGCTCCGCGTAGATGAGCTCCGCCCCGGAGCTTTCGAGCCGGTGCAGCGCGGAAAATAAATTAGCGGCGGCTTCGCGCAGGTCCCCGCTTTTGGAGAGCACCCCGACCGCGCGGAATTTGCCGGCGGGCCTCTCGGAGAAAGCCAGGTAGGCGGCGCGGGCGGAGGCCTTCACTTCCCGTCCCGGCTCTATTATCAGCAGCCTGGCGCGCGGCGCATAGTGCTTTTTCAGACAGCCGGGAGCCTGCGGTGCTTTCCCGGCGGTTCTTCCCGGCCTGACGGACGGGCCCGCTATCTTTTCTATCTCCTCGAGCGGGAGGCCCCCGGGGCGCAGCAGCACCGGCCGCCCGCCCTTAAAAGTTATGATCGTGGATTCCACCCCGATGAGGGTGTTTCCCCCGTCCAGGATCAGGTCCGGACCGGAGCCCAGCTGCTTCTTCACGTGGGCCGCGGAGGTGGGGCTGAGGCGCCCGAAGCGGTTGGCGCTGGGGGCGGCTATCGGGCGGCCCGCGGCTTTTATAAGCGCCAGGGCGTGCCGGTTGCCCGGCACGCGCACGGCCACGGTGTCGAGCCCCGAAGTGACTATGGAGGGGACGGCGGCGGCTTTAGGCAGCACCAGGGTGAGCGGGCCGGGCCAGAACTTCCGCATCAATTTCAGGGCGGGTCCGGGAACCCTGGAGAAAAGTTTCCTCGCCCTGGCCGCCGAGCATTCGTGCAGTATGAGCGGGTCGAAGCGCGGCCTGCCCTTTATCTCGAAGATCCTGGCGCAGGCCACGGGGTTCAGCCCGTCGGCCCCCAGGCCGTAGACCGTCTCCGTCGGGAAAGCGACCACGCCGCCGGCCCTTATCAGGGCCGCGGCTTTCTTTATGCTCCCGGGCGCGGCTTTAACAAGCTTCATGATGAAATTTTAGCAATAAAAGGGGACAGGCTACTTTTCTCCTGGAAAAGCAGCCTGTCCCCTTTATCGGATTATTTGTTTTTTTTGGTTTTTGGTATGACGGTGAAGACGCAGTGGGTCTGCTTGAAGGTCCCGTCGGCGTTGTGGCTCACTCTGCCGGTGAAGGAGACCCGGCCGGTAGAGCCGTCCCCCTTGAGTATCTCGAATTCCGCTCCCTCCACCGCCCCTGATTTCTTTAATCCAGGGAAATTCCTGCTGAACTCTTCGGCGGAGCGGGGCGTAAGAAATTCCGAAAAATTACGGCCCAGAACTTCTTTTTCCGCGCGCCCGAAAGTCCGGCACCAGGTATTGTTCACCGCCAGCAGGTTTCCGTCGGCGTCAAGCGAGTGGTAGCCTATGGGCGCTTCCCTGAACAGCTCCTGGAAGCGCGCCTCGGATTCCTTCAGCTGCGTGATGTCGGTCCAGGAGCTGATCACTTCGCCAGAGGCTCCCTTGACGGATTTAAGCTGGCAGTGTATCCAGGCGTAGCTTCCGTCTTTTCTTTTAATGCGGAAATCCTGCGCCAGCGCGCTTTTTCCCTGTATCGCGGCCTGCCCGGCTAAGACCCAGTCCTTGTCCTGGGGATGTATGACTTGCGCGAGCCAGTCCGGGGCAAGGATCTCTACGGTGTCATAGCCGAGGAGGCCCTGCGTATCTCCAGTCACCCACTCGGGGATCAGGCGGCCTTTGAGAAGGCGCAGGGTAAAAAGTATTACCGGGTTCACCTCCATTATATGCGCCAGCTGCCGGGTAGTGCGCTCCAGCGCCGTCTGGGAGGAAACGCGCTTTTCTTCCGAAGAGATAGCGTCGAGCGCGAGGGAAATGTCCCCCTCTATCTCCGCCAGCAGCTTTGCCTCCTCGTCGGTGAAGAAGTCATACTCCCCGGAATAGAGGGTCAGCGCGGCCACCGTCCTTCCGTTCTCTTTAAGCGGTATGCCGGCGGCGGAGCGGTAGCCCCTCTGCAGGGCTTTCTCGCGCCAGGGCTCCATCGCCGGGTCGGTGGAGATGTCGGAGACCTTGGCTATGAGGCCGGTCCTGATCGCCGTGCCGGTAGGCCCTTTTGAGGCGGGCCCGTCCGACAAAGCGACCTTTATCGATTCCAGGTACCCGTCCACGAAACCGGCCGAGCAGCAGGGGTAAACCCGGTCGGTATCGGTATCCGGGGTTCCTATCCAGGCCATCCTGAAGCCGCCGGTGTGGACGGCTATGGAACAGATCTCGGAGAAAAGCTTGTTCCTGTCCTTTTCCCGCGCCGAAGCAAGGTTCACATGCGCCAGGAAATTGTAAAGCCGCAGGTTCTTGCGCAAAGCTTCCTCGGCCTTTTTCAGCTTGAGCTGCAGGGCCGCCTTCTCCAGTGCCTTTTTCGCCGTCGGGAGGAGGTTGTCGAGGAAGGCGCCGTCCTTCACGATGTAATCGAGGGCGCCGGCTTTCATGCTCTCTACGGCCACGGCCTCGTCGCCGCGGCCCGTGACCATGATAAAGGGCGGGAGCGGTATGGATTCTTTCTTCAGGTCGGAGAGCAGTTCCAGCGCGTTCATCCCTGGGAAGGAATAATCCAGGACCATCAGCTCCGGGCGCCCGCCTTTCAGTATCCTGATAGTTTCGGCCGGAGTCGAGGCCCGCTTTATCTCCAGCCCGAGAAATTCAAGGCGCAAGGCTTCCAGCTCGCTGGTGCCTTTGTCGTCCTCTACTATCAGGATGAAACCGCCGCCCGCTGTTTCTTTTGCCGTCATGGGTTGAGCCTTAGGATCACGCCGCCTTGATCTTGCTGACTTTTACAATCAATAAAAAAAGCCCCAGCCGCTTTATAACTTCCGAGAATTTATCGAATTCCACCGGCTTGGTCAGGTAATTGTTGCAGCCGAGCTCATAGCAGTTGCCGATCTCTTTGGGATCGTCGGTGGTGGTGAGCATTATTACCGGGATGGTCTTAAGGCGGGGGTCGGATTTCACGCGGCGCAGCACCTCTATGCCGTCCATCTTCGGCATGCGTATGTCCAGCAGGAGAAGATAGCTTTTGCCCGTTTCAATGCCCGCGCCGGGTCCGGAGAGGAAGTCCCAGGCCTCCTTGCCGTCCTTGAAGCGCAGGAACGGGTTGCTTACCCCCGCCCTTTTGAAGCATTCCTGGACCAGCAGGGCGTGGCCGTGGTCGTCCTCAGCCAGAAGTAAAGTCAGCGCATTGCTCTCATTGTTCATTTTTGCCCCCCTGCCGCCGGCAGCTCCAGGAAGAAGACCGACCCCTGCCCCTCTTTGGATTCAACCCTGATGCTGCCGCCGTTCTTTTCAGCCATGTATTTCACCACGGTCAAACCTATCCCTTCCCCCTCCATCCCGGGGGTGCCTCCGCGGAAAAACAAGTCCCAGATCCTGGGGAGGTCTTTAGCTGTTATGCCGGAGCCGTTGTCGGCCACGGCGTAGAGTATCCTGCCGTCCTTAGCTTCTCCGGTGATGCTGATCTCCAGTGCGCGGTCCCTGTCCCTGTATTTTATAGCATTTCCCAGCAGGTTGGCGAAGATCTGGCTGACGGCCGTCTGGTCCGCTCTGCACGGGGGCAGGACGCCGGTTTTTATCGAGACGCCGGCTTTTTCTCCCTGGAAGCGGACCGACTCGCTTATTTTTTTAACCAGGTCGTTCATATCCAGTATTTCCGGCTTCATCTCCACCCGGCCCAGCCTGGCGACTTTAAGGAGCGAGCTTATGAGCGAGTCCATTTTTTGCGAGCTTTCAAGAACGTATTTCAGCGCCTCCGGGATCTTCTCGGAGGCCAGGCTTGACACCGTTTCTCTGACCGCCTGCGGGAGCTTCTCCGGCGACAGGTCTTCCCGCAGTTCCTGGATATAGCGGACAAGGTTCTGGGTGAAACCCTGTATATTGACCAGCGGGCTGCGGAGGTCGTGAGTGGTGATGTAGAGGAAATTCTCCATCTCCTGCTTCCTCGCGGCAAGGTCCTGGTTGAGCCTCTGCAGTTCCAGTTCAGCCAGCCTGACCTCCGTTATATCCTGGATCAAACCGTACATCGCTGCTACTTTACCAGCCTGGTCCAGTTTAAGCTTTCCGAATCCATGCACCCACCTCTCGGCCTTGTCGCTTTGCCGCACTATGCGGTAGCGCCGGTTGAAGTCGTTCTTCCCGGCGGAGACTTCTTCATTGAAATATTTCCGCATCCCGTCCCTGTCTTCCGGGTGTACCAGCTCGGTCCATAGTTTGAAGTTTTTCGGATAATCGCCGTCTTCTATCCCGAATATCCTTGCGAGCTGCGCGGAGCAGTCCCAGTTGTCCGCCGCCAGGTCGAAGTAATAAGAGCCCATTTTCGCCACGGTATGGGCTTCCTGCAGCTCGGCGGCGTACTTTTCGAGGGCCGCTTCCGCCTGCCTGCGCGCGGTGATGTCGGTAATGATCCCGTACCAGAGCGTGCTTCCGTCCGGCATGCGCTCGGGCCTGGCGTCGCACATGCGCCAGCGGAGGCCCTGCCGGGGCAGGACCACTCTGAATTCCCAGTGGAAGATGGAATTCTCGCGGGCGGATCCCATGATCGCATCGGAAGTGCTTTTCAGGTCGTCCGGGTGGATGCGCCCGAAGACCGGAGTGGCGTCCTCCCTTACTTCCTCCGGAGTGACTTCGTAGATGTCGTTCATCCCGGTGCTGGCGTAGGGGAAGCAGGAGCGCCCGTCGGGGTACAGCCGGTACTGGTAAACCACCCCGGGCACCATGTCTGACAGGATTCTAAGGCGCTCCTCCGCCAGCTTGCGCTCGCTTATATCCTGGAAGGTCCCCCAGAGCCTGACCGTCTTTCCTTTCCTGACCTCCGGTATCCCGATAGCGTTCACGAAGGCGCGGTTCCCTTTTGCGGTGATTATCGTAAGGATAAGATCGAAAGGCTTCTGCTCTTCGAGCGCGGCCTTGACGGCGGCCTCGATCACCGGGCGGTCCCCGGGCGCGTAGAAATTTATGGCCGTCTGGATATCGGGCATAAAGTCGGGCGCTGTTTCATGGATGACGCGGGTTTCCCTGGACCAGGTAACTTTCATGGATGGCACATCGATGTCCCAGCCGCCTATCTTGCCGAGCTCGCCGGTCCTGTCCAGGAGGTAGAGGTTCCTTTTAATTTCCGCTTCCGCTTGTTTCTGCTCCGTGATATCAATGGTATAGCCGGCCAGGTAGGGGGCGCGGCCCTCGATCTTTATGGGGAACTTGATGGTCCGGTAAGAGCGCCCGTTCATTTCCTCCTCGACTACGACTTCTTTTCCTTCCCTCAGTATCCGCTTGTCGTCTTCCAGCATGCTCTTGGCGAGGTCGGAGGGGAAGAGTTCGTCCATGTTCTTCCCGATCAATTCCTCCATGGGCCGGCCGAGCATCTTCTCGTAGTTGAGGCTCAGATTTAGGGCCCTCAGGTCCTTGTCCTTGAAAAAGACATAGATAGGGCTGTGCTCCATGAACTCGCTGAAGACGCGCTGGCTCTCCCGCAGTTTAGTTTCAGCCAGTTTGCGCGCTGTCATATCGTTCGCCATGCTTATCACTGTGCGCCGGCCGTCTTTTATTTTTCCCAGCGGGGCCGAGCTGAAATCCCAGATCTTTTCACTGCCGTCCTTTGCTCTGATCGTATACTCGCCTTCGGCCTTCCTGTCCGTAATCCCGTAGAGTTTTTCAATATCCTCCAACACGAGGGACCGTTTTGTCCCGTAAGCTTTCTCCGTCCAGGCGGCAATGGTCGGTATTTCCGCGTGGGCGTATCCGGACATCTCTTCCCAGGCCTTATTTACACGCAGAACCTCGCCGTCCTCGGCGTGGACTATGGCAGGGAAAGGCGACTTGTCGAATAAAGTCCTGAACCGTTCCTCGCTCTCCCGCAGCCCTTCTTCGGCCCGCTTGCGGTTGACTATTTCCCAGGACAGGTCGGCCAGCAGGGAGAGGATATCTATGTCTTTCTCATTATAATCTCCGGGTTTGTTCCCGACCCCCATTATAGAGACTATCTTCCCCTCCCGCATCACCGGCACTACCAGTTCCCTGATGAGCGGGGCGTGCCCCGCCGGCAGGCCTTTTTTGGCCGGCAGCGAGGCGTAGTCATTATGGATGACCGGCCTGCGCTCGCGGACGCAGTCGGTCCAGACGCCGGCTTTGTCTATGCCGTAATGGGAGCCTTTCCCCTCGGCTTTGCAGTATTCCTTCTTGGTCCGGGTGGACCAGTTCTGCAGGGAGAGCGTTTTCTGGTCCGGCTCCACGAAGTGATAAAAACCTATAAGGCTGCCGGTGAGCTTTTCGGCTTCGTTCAGCGCTTCTTCCAGCAGTTCGTCCAGGGTGTGAGAGTCGGAGAACTGTATCAGGCGCAGCCTGGCCGAATTGACCTTCTCCGTCCTTACCCGGTCAGTTATGTCCTGGAAAAAGCCGTAGACCCTGCGGTGTTCCAGGTCCGCCTTCCCTATGACCTGGACCGAGCGCAGATTGTTTTTGGCCGTGATTATTTCCAGCTGCAGGTCAAAGCCCTCTCTTGTTTCAAGGGTGTGCCGGACCGCCCCCTCGATGATCGGCCGGGATTCCGGGGTGTAGAAATTAATTCCTTTTTCCACATCGGGGCTGAAGGAGGGGTCAAGCTCATGGATACGGTATACTTCTTCGGTCCAGATCTGTTTGCGGGTGCCTATATCGAATTCCCAGCCGCCGACCTTGCCTAATTTCTCCGTCTCGGCCAGCAAATGCTGGCTCCTCACCAGTATTTCTTCGGCGGCCAGCCGCCTGCTTCTGAGGACGTAGTAGACCACAATGTAAAACAGGCAGGCCACCGCAAGGATAAGCGCTAACTGCAGGCGCTCCCTGGCTTTGACCGGGGCGAGCACCTCGTCCCTGTCTATCTTGGTCACGACCGCCCAGCCGGAATCCGCTATATGGCTGACCGCGCTGAAAACTTTTTCCCCCCGGTAGTCCATGCCCGAGAAAAAACCGGTATAGCCGCGGAGCGCGGCGGCGGCCGGCAGGCCGGCGTCAGACAGCGGGTGCCTGAGCTTCAGGGCCGTGCCGGTGCTGTAAACAAGTTCGTTCAGGAAGAGTACGTCTTCCCCGTCTTTGCGGACCAGGAGAGTTTCAGCCTTTGTGTAAAGAAGCGGCTCAGCTTTGACCAGCGGGTAGAATTCAGTTTCCGGGTCAATATTTGTTACAAGCACGCAGACCGGTTTCCCGCTTCTGCCTTCGGCGGAAATGGGGCTTATCATTGCCAGCCGGGGCCTGCCGTCGAGGGCCAGGTAAAGATCGGTGAGCAGCGCCGTCCTTTCCCTGTAAGCGCGCGCGAAAGCGTCCTTGAAATATTTTCCGGCAGCCGCGGGATATCCGGGAGTGCCCGTTATGATGGTTCCGTCCGGGGACAGAAAAGCCATCTCGGCGTACATTTTGTGCGCGGTGTGCCCCTTTAGCCAGGCGTTAAGCTGCGCGCGCCTTGACCCGGGTTTTGCTATCTCTTCTGAAAGTATCTGGCCGAGGAAAGGGTGTTCGCTCAGGCGCCGGGCCTCAGTGATGCGGCGGATCCTCCAGTCATGTATCTCGGAGTTCTTGTAATTATTTATGGTCAGGAGGCCGGAGCGGATATCAGCGACGGCCTCTTTGCGGTTATTTGCGGCTACATAAAGCCAGAGGGCCAGCGCCGACGCCAGGGTAAGCAGGAAGTAGCCGGCTTCCTTGCCGGTAAATTTACCTTTATAGTTCTGGACATCCACGCGAACGTCCCCCCTTGAAAACCCTTGTCGCCGTCACAGCCTAACCCGGGCCGTAAACGGCATTGTTCCTTAAAAAGTCCGGAGAGGAAGGGATTCGAACCCTTGATACGGGTTTACCCCGTATGCCGGTTTAGCAAACCGGTGCCTTCAACCGCTCGGCCACCTCTCCATTTCCCGCGCCGGAACTCACTTCCCGGCGTTTATTCATTATATAAAAATATTGTCAGTTGAAAGTCTTTTTTATGCCTTCCTCAAGGGGGGTCCAGGCTGTGGAGCCGGAGGTTTTCTCCCAGAGGGCCGGGGAGGCGGTCCAGTTCGGGGCGGAGGCCTCGCGGGCTTTGTCCCGGTTCATCATGGGCTCGGCGCCGGTTATGGCGGTAACCGTCTCGTAAAGCCAGCCCACGGCGTAGACGGCCCAGGCGGGCAGCGAAAGCATGAAGGGCATTTTAACGCCCATCCCCTTGGCAAGCATGGCTATGAAGTCCTTCCAGGCGTAGGAGCGGTTCTCGCAGACGTAGAAAGTACCGCCGTCGAAGATATTGGAATAAAGGGCCGAGATAATTGCGTTCACAAGGTCGTCGAGGTAGACGAAGCTGAACCGGCCCCCCGCCGAACCCGCGTTGACCATGACTCCCTTCCTCACCCACTCCGCGATCTTGGAGAAGCCCGAATCTTTCCTGCCGTAGATTATGGGCGGGCGCAGGATCACCAGCGAGCCGTGGAAATTCTTCAGGGCTTTCTCCCCCTCCAGCTTGCTCATGCCGTAAAAAGACACGGGCGCGTCTTTATCGGCCTCGGTCCTGGGGGCCTCCGCCGGGGACGGGCCGCCGGCCGCGAGGCTGGAGAGGTAAACGAGCTTTGTCAGCGAGGGCGTAGCGGCCGCGGCTGCCGCGAAATTAGCCGTCCCCTCGGCGTTAGCCCGCATGAAATCCTCTTTTGAGCGGCAGAAAAGCGCGGCGGCAAGATGGACCGCCATGTCGGCGCCGGCCAGGGCTTTCTTCAGGCTTTCCCTGTCCGCGAAATCTGCTTCGGCGTAGGCGGCGCCTTCCAGAGTCTCGGCCGGTTTGCGCCTGGTTATTATCCGCACCACGAAGCCTTTTTCCAGCAGGGCTTTTGAAAGCGCCCGCCCGACGAAACCCGTGCCCCCGGTAACAGCGATTGTTTTCATAGTTTAATCTTCTTTAAGCTTCTTTACGGCTTTGCCCAGCTCTCTGTCGAGGCCCTTCACTCCGGCGGCCGTTTCCCGGTTAAGGTTGACGCCGAAGCGGAGCATCCCGGTATTTACCGTGTCCCGGTCCGGATATTTGCCTGCTTTCATCTTGTCGAGCACGCTCGTCCTGTCGTGCTGCGGCATGGTGGCCGCTATGGCCAGCGCCATCAGGGCGAAGGCCGCCAGGTTCACTAAAAAGCCGGCGGCGCCGCTCACCATGCTGACCAGTTTCGAGCTCGTGTTTATGAACATGACGAAGACCGACCACACCAGGAGCGAGATCCCGAGGTAATAATTACCGAACTGCCCCGTCTCCGGGTAGGAGGCGTAAAACGCAAGGTGCAGCAGGCCTACGGCCGTTATTTTAAGCATCAGGGTCATGGCAGCGGTTCCTCTTTTTGCGGCGGCAGCAGGCCCGGCGCGTCTACGCCCAGCCGCAGTAGCCCGAAATAAAGGTCTCTCTTTTCCGGGTACTGCCCGGAAGTTAATTTCAAGAGCGGGCTTTTCCCGTCCTTCTGCGGCAGGAAGGCGAAGGCGGAGAAGGCGCAGAGCAGCGCGAAGCCCGCGGCGACAGCCGCCTTCCAGGCCCCGCCGTGGTAGTTGGCCGCGCGGTTGATGAAGATCGCCCCGCCGGTCCAGAGTATCATCGAGACATAAAG
Source organism: Elusimicrobiales bacterium (assembly GCA_028713125.1). Classification (GTDB taxonomy): domain Bacteria; phylum Elusimicrobiota; class Elusimicrobia; order Elusimicrobiales; family UBA9959; genus UBA9959. The sequence continues at coordinate 109,080 of JAQTOU010000009.1, forward strand.
GAAGGTGAAGCCGAAGCGGCCGCTGTGCGGGTAGGAAATGAAAGCGCCGAGGTGCAGCGCGGCGGCCATAAGTATATAGAAACTTACCGGGAGGGTCATTAATCCATGGCCTTGAATTCCACGTGCACCGTCAGACGGTCCTCGTAGAAATCGTCGGGGAGCGCGGCGAAGGGCGCCCCGGACTGCACGGAGCTTTCCGCGGCGCTGTCGAAAAGCCTGTTGCCGGAGCTTTTTTCCACGCTTACGCCTTTGATCGAGCCGTTCCTGTTGATGGTGAAGCGCACCGTGCAGCGCAGGCTGCCGCCCGAGGGCATCTTTTCCGTCCAGGCGGCCCAGAGGGCTTCGCGCACCTGGGTGATGTACCAGGGGTAGGGAAAGTTCGCGGAGTCCGTGGTCAGCGGCGTTCCGTTCTCGCCCGAAGAGCCGGAGACGGCCGCTTTTTCCTCGTCGAAGAGCTTCGAGCCGCTTGAAAAGATGCTGGGCTTGGGCAGGGCGCCGCCGGAGAAATCGTCGTCGTCGGCCTTTTCAGCGGGCTTCGCGGCTTTGGCGGCCAGGCCCGTTTTGGCCGCCGGGGCTTCCGGGCGGCCTTCCGCGGCGGCGGCCTTTTCCATGGTCACCACGCTGGAGGGGCCTATGAAATCCACATAGTAGGCCTCGCTGCTTTTGCGGGTGAAGGAATTGCGGGAGGCAAAAAGTACGAGCGCGAGTATGAAGGCATGGACCGAGGAGGAGTAAAGAAGGTAGGAGCGCATCCTGTGGCCTAGTCTTCCGGCTTTACCGCTATGCCGATCTTTCCGGCCCCGAGTTTCTTCGCGGCGTCGAAGACCGCGACGACGCGCTCCACGGGCACGCTTTTGTCGGCTTCCACGAGCACGGTCTTTTTATAGGCCTTGGCGAAGCGCAGCTTAAGCTCCTCGTCGAGGCGGCTGAACCGGACGCGCTTGCCGTCCATGGTCATCGCCCCGTCGGCCGCCAGCTGCACTTTCAGCACGTCCTCGTCCCCGCCCTTGGTCCCGCTTGAGGCCTTGGGCAGGTTTACCTGTATCTGGGACTGCACCAGGAAGGGCGTGATCACCATGAAGATGATGAGCAGGATGAGGGAAATGTCGATGAGCGGGATCATGTTGATCTCCGCCACTATCCGGTGTTTGCCTGAATGGACTCTCATAATTTAGCGCGGGCCGGGCTCAGGATACCGCGGAAATGTCGCGGGCGACGGAGCGGTCTATCACCTGCTCCGTGACCCAGTTCATCTCGCTGGAGAAATCGTTGGCCTTGTGCGCGAAATAGTTGTAGGCGACGATCGCGGGCACGGCCACGAACAGCCCGGCGGCCGTGTTCACCAGCGCCTCGGCTATGCCCATGGCTACCACGGAAGGGCCGGCGCCGGCGTACATCGACAGGTCCCTGAAAGCGCGGATGACGCCTATGACCGTGCCGAAGAGGCCGATGAAAGGGCTGATGCTGCCGATTGTGGCTATCGCGGTCAGGCTTTTCCCCATCCTGGAGACGTGCCACTCCACGGCCTTCTCCGCCAGTTCCCTCTTTTCCAGGGGATTGCCGTAATGCGCCATGACCTTGTGGATTATGTCGCCGGCCGGGTTCTTGGATTTGGCGCACAGGTCGGAGATCTGCTTCATCTCGCCGGTCCTGAGCAGGGCGTGGATCTTGTGCAGCAGGTCCTCCATGCCGCTGAAGGTGCGCTTGTAAACCGTCCAGCGCTCCCAGATCAGGGCTATGGAATAAATGGAAAGGCCGGCGAGCAGGAAAAGTATCGGGCCGCCGGCTATTATAAGTTGTTTGAATGTAATGTTCATCATGCTCCCCGGTGCGTTAAATGTAAAATAATTATACAAATTAGAGCGGGGAAAATGGGTAAAACGCTGACGGCCGGCAGACGGTTTCGCGCTTTCGCGCGAACCGGCCGGCGGCCGCGGCAGGTCAGGCTTTCTTGAAGGCGAATTTGACTTTGGCTTCCAGGTTTTCGAAATAGCCGGCCAGCAGCTTTAGCTTGGAGCTCAGCGCGCCGTAAAGCTCTTCCTGCTCTCTGGTCTTCAGGTGGTCGACGGCCTCGAATTCCTTGATGCGGCTGATGGCGTCGAAAAGCTCTTCGCGGACCTTCGCGGTTTCCTGGTCGCGCCATTTGAGGTCGCCGCGCAGGCGGCCTATCTCTTCGCAGAACTTCTTCGACTGCTCCTCGTAATCGCGGCGCTCGTTGAACATGATGCTCTGGAACTCCTCGTTCTTGCCCACCAGCGAGGCGATATTGTCGCTGAAGGTTTTTGCCAGCATCTCTTTCTCCTCCAGCTGGGACCTCAGTTCGCGCATCTCTTTTTCGTACGCTGTGATATTCACGGCGTGGATCTCGTCCGCCTTGCGCAGCGCGGCGCGGGCGTTCTCCTCGACTTCGCTAATGCGCTCTTTCATATGCGAAATTTCCGCCGTCTTCTCCGCCAGGGCCTGGGTGGCCTCTGAAAGCTTGTCTTCCGAGCGTTTCTTCAGGGTCTTATAGAGGGTTTCCCACGACGGGTGCTCGCCTTTTGCGGCCTGCGCGTTATCGATGGAGCGCCTCAGCTTTTCGGTGAGGGCGCGGATCTCACCGTCTTTCTTTTTAAGGGCTTCCTCGAAAGAGTGTTTTTCGATATTGTAGGACTTGCGGAGGTCTTTTACGTCGTGCTCAAGCTGGGCGTTCTTCCCTATGGCTTTCTCGAGCAGGCTGCGGGACGCGGCCTCCTCCACCAGCTCAACGGTCATCGGCGGCCGGGGCTTATTGGCGGTCTGCGGCGGTGTCTCGAGGAGCGACTGGAAAGCGGGTTCGAAAGCGGCCTCGTGCCACTGGCCGAGGGCTTTCTCGGGACAGACTAAAGTGTTGCGGGTGAAGCCCGGCTGCATGGCCGCGTCGCGCGGTAAAAAAGGTCCGCGTATGGACTTTTTCAGGTAAAGGTAATACCGCAAAATTGGTTCTGGCATGATTAAATGATACCAAAGGGGTGTTACAGGAAGATTACAGGGGAGTGAATACCTCAAATAGTCGGCGGGCGGCCTACCGCAGGGGCCGGAACGAAAAACACGTTCGGCCACACCGTGGCCTCACTCGGTATTCGCCTGCCGGGCTATGCAACCGGCAGGCTCAACGACGGTTTTTCTTATCCGCCCCTGCGGTCTCCGCCCGTTACCGCTATTTTGCGAGGTTCTTCTTTATGTTCTCCCGGGTGACCGGGCTGATGATGCCTTTTTCGGTTATGAGGGCGGTGATGAGGGAGGCCGGGGTTACGTCGAAGGCGGGGTGGCGGACTTTTACGCCGATTGGGGCTATGCGGCAGCCTTTGACGAAAGTGACTTCTTCGGTGGAGCGCTCTTCGATTACGATCGCCCCCCCGTCGCGCGCCTTCATGTCTATGGTGGGCGTGGGCGCCGCTACGTAGAAAGGGACTTTGTGGTAGCGGGCTATGACCGCCAGGCCGTAGGTCCCGATCTTGTTTGCCGTATCGCCGTTGGAGGCGATGCGGTCCGCGCCTACCACTATGGCGTTCACGCCGCAGGTCTTTATTATGTGCGCGGCCATATTGTCGGTCAGAAGCTCCGACGGGACGCCTTCGCGCATCAGTTCCCAGATGGTAAGGCGGGCCCCCTGCAGATAGGGGCGGGTTTCGCAGGAGTAAGCGTGCTTTATTTTGCCCTGGTCGTGCGCGGCGGTGATGACGCCTACGGCGGTGCCTATGCCCATGGTGGCCAGCGCTCCGGCATTGCAGTGGGTCATGATGACGCAGTTTTTCGGCAGCAGGGAAGCGCCGAACTTTCCCATGGCCAGGCAGGCGGCTTCGTCCTCTTCGGTCACAAGGCGGGCTTCACCGTCGATAAGGTCTAGGAGCTTTTTTATCGTCGCCGCGGAGAATTTGCCGGGGTTGGCGGCCGCGAAAACGAGCGCTTTATGCAGCATCCTGTCCGCAGCGTAGAAGAGGGCCACTGCCGTCGGGCGGGCGGCCTTGAGGAGAGAGGCGGTCCTTCTCGCGAGGCGTTCGAGCTCGGCCGAAGAGGCGGGCCGCAGGCGCCGTAGTTCCAGCGCGAAGCCGAAGGCGGCGGCGCAGCCGATAAGCGGAGCCCCGCGCAGGGCCATGTCCTTGGTGGCCTTCGCCGTGCCGGCGGCGTCCTTGACGGAAATAAATTTTATCTTGTCCGGTAAAAGGCGCTGGTCGAGGATCTTTAAAACGTCATTCTTGAAAACCAGGCGGGGTGGGATCATAATAAATAAGGACCGAGAATCGAAAATCGAGAATCGGGAAGAGCTTTTTCTTCAAGATTCCCGATTCCCGATCCTCGATCTTTTTGGTTTTAGGGTATCGAGTCGAGCAGGTTTTTCAGCTGCTCTTCCGTTTTACCGGTTATTTCCACGGTCTTCTCGCGGCCTTTGGCGCCGCGGATGATGTTCACCAGCTTGGTGGGTACTTCGAAGAACTCAGAGAGGTAATCCCTGAGCAGCAGGTTTATCTTCAGGTCGGCGGCGGGGGCGCATATCTTCACGCGCAGCACGCTTCCGATCCGGGATACCACTTCATTGTCTTCACAGTTCGGTATGACTCTTACTTTGACTATCATGTCCCCACCTCTCTGTTGCCGCGGCCCTTGGCGGGCGCCGCTGCTGTTCCCCTGGAGGGCTTACCGCTAGGCGAAAAGTGAACTCCCGATGCGCGGCAGGTTCGAACCCGCCTCCACGGCCAGCTCATAGTCCCCGCTCATCCCGAGCGAGAGATAGTTAGCGGGCGCGCCGGTTTTCGTGACCGGAAAATCACGGTCGAAAATTTTCTTTGCTTCAGTGAATACGGTCTTGAGCTCAGCGGGCGTGGCGCCCTCGGGGGCGATGCCCATATAGCCGCGCGGCTCCAGGTTCTTAAGGAGCCTTATCTGGGCCAGGAGTTCCCCCGCCTGGCCCGGCTTTATGCCGGACTGGGTGGCGGAGTCGTTGAGTTTGAGCTGTATCATTACAGGCATGGTTTTGCCCGCAGCTTCGGCATGGCGGTTCACTTCAACCGCGATTTTGAGGCTATCTATGGAATCTATCCAGTCGAAGGTCTCGACCGCCGCTTTGGCCTTATTGGTCTGGAGGTGGCCTATGAAATGGAGCTTTATCCGCGATTTGAGGGGAGCGAGCGGGCCGTTAAACCACTTGGCTTTGGCGTCCTGCACCTTGTTTTCCCCCGCGTTCTTTATGGCGCCGGCTTCTATAAGGATCTTAACGTCCTCATCCGCGGCGTACTTGGTGACAGCGAGCAGTTCCGCCTTGGGGTTGGCGGCTCCTGAGCGGGCGCTGGCGGCCGCTATCCTGCCTGTTATGTCCTTAAAATTTGTGAGGAGAGCGCTCTTGCGCGTTAGTTCGGCTGTTGGCATTGGGATTAGTTATATTCTACCAAAATAACGCTTGTTTTCCTAGTGGAATATTTAGTAAGTTCGCGGCCAAATGCTATTATTTATGTATGACTTTGCCCCCCGGTTTCTGGATACTCGCCTCTGCCGAAGGCCTGATGACGGCCGGGTACGCTATCTCTTTCCCCTTCCTCGCGGTCTACCTGAGCGCGCACCGCGGCGTGCCAATGTCCTGGGTGGGTTTCTTCCTGGCCTCTTCGATGCTGATAGGCTCGCTTGCGCAGTTCATCGGCGGCGAGATCTCGGACGCTATCGGCAGGCGCAAGGTGATGGTTTACGCGCTTGCGCTGCGCACTTTGCTGATAGCGGCCATAGCCTGGATAATTTACAGCAAGGCCCCGCTTTGGGCTGTTTTTGTCTTTCATCCGCTCGGGATGTTCATCGGTTCTTTCTTCCACCCTGCGGCGCGGTCCTGGGTGGCGGATTACACTCACCCTTCGCGCCGGATGAAGGCTTATGGCCTGCTGCGGATGGTCTCTAATGCGGGCTGGGCCCTCGGGCCTGCCGCTGGCGGCCTGCTTGCGGCGGGGTCTTATTCGCTGATGTTCTTTGTGACGGCGGCGGCTTTCGGGGTGTGTACGGTTATCGTGGCGCTTAATATCAAGGATGCTCCCGGCGCCGCCAGCGGGAAGTTCGTGGCGCCGAGTTTCAAGGGGGCGGCGACGGCGCTTAAGAACAAGGCTTTCCTGCGTTTCTGTGTTTTTACTTTTACTATGTGCGCGGTGATGAGCCAGCTGGTGGTTTCGAGTTCGCTTTATTCTAAGAACTACCTTGGTTTTTCGGAGCGGGAGATAGGGCTGCTGTTCTCGGTGAACGGCTTTATCGTTGTGGCTTTCCAGTACTTCATGACGAGGCTGCTGGAAGGGCGGCGCATTACTTCTGGGCTGGCAATGGGCGCGGTCCTGTACGGCATCGGCTACCTGGCTTTCGGCTTTTCTACTGTTTTCTACGCCGCCGCGGCCGCTATCGTAGTGGTGACGCTGGGAGAGATCGCTGTTTCCCCTGGCCTGCAGGCTTTGGGCGCGAATATGGCGCCTAAGGCCGAGAAAGGCCGCTACCTGGGCGTGCAGGGCCTGTTCCAGCAGGTGGGGAGTTCGGTGGGCATCTTCATAGGCTCCAACGCTATAGGCCGCCTGAGCCCGATCTACCAGCAAGCCCCCTGGTTCATCATCACCGCCATCGCGCTTATCTCCAGCCTGGGCTTCCTTAGCCTCGGCACCTGCCTGACCCCTGACCAGGACGGCCAGCGCGGCCCCACCCTTCCCCCTTCTCCGGAAGAAGCCGGCGAGCCTGCTTAAACAGGAACTATAATATTAGAAAAGAACCCCGCGTTTTGCGCGGGGTTCTTTTTATATCAGGCAGCGCCTAGCGCACAAGCAGGAAAGCGTCTACCAGTCCGGCCCCCTGCTCGCCGGCGGTAAGGCCGGGCAGAGCTGAGGCGGCGCCCTTCAGGGCTGCCCTGACTTGTTCAGGACCCCTGGCGCCGGCGCCGATGGCAAGGGCGGCCAGGCCCGCCACATGAGGCGAGGCCATGGAGGTTCCGGAGAGTGCGCCGTACCCGCCGCCCTTCAGGGTGGAGTAGATCTTCACGCCGGGGGCTATTACGGCCAGTTCGGGGCCGCGCGAGGAGAAGGGCGCTATTTTGTCCGAGGAGTCCGAGGCGGAGACGGCTATGGCCTGCGGATACTTGGCGGGGTAATTCACCGGGCCGGCGTCATTGCCGGCGGCGCAGACCACTGTCACTCCTGTCTCGCCGGCCTTTACCATGACCTGCCGCAGGGCTTCATTCCCCTCGCCGCCGCCAAGGCTCATATTTATGACGTTCATACGGTGCTCAATGGCCCACTCTATGCCGGCTATGATCCAGGAATACTGGCCTGAACCGTTCTTGTCCAGCACCTTCACGGCATAAAGGTCCACCGAGGGCGCCACGCCCGCCACACCCTTGCTGTCCCTTACCGCGCCTATGGTGCCTGCCACGTGGGTTCCGTGGCCCTGGTCGTCGAGCGGCATCGCCGCGGGGTCTACTGCATTGTAGCCGCCTTTGTAATTGGGGGCGAGGTCCGGGTGGGTATAATCGATACCGGTGTCTATGACGGCTACTTTTATGCCCTGGCCGGCCGTATAGTCCCAGGCGGCGGCGGCGTTGACGCGCGTTACTCCCCAGGGTATTTCCTTTGCGGCGGGGTCTATTTCCGCCCCGGGTTCAGGCAGGCCGGGGAGGTTCCCGCTCTCGCGTATAGTCCTGAGGGCGCGGTCCATGGAAGGAAGAGGGACGGACTGCATGGCGGCCGGCGCGGCTTCTATCCAGCGCCGGTAGGTGTCGTCGGCTACGTCCTTTACTCCCTCTACTGTATAGATGCTGGCGTCCTTTACATGGTCGGGCAGGTCGGCGACTACGGCAGTCGCGTATTTGAACTCCCGCACAACGGTGCCGCCCAGCCACTTTATGGCGGCCTTTACTCCCGGCTTGAACGCCTGGTCGTAGACGATTATCTTCTGGGCTGCCTGGGCGGCCGTAGCCGCTGCAAGTATTATGGAGACCGCCATGGTAATTTTTTTCATCTGTATTCTGCCTCCAACCGAGCGCTTGGTGCTGATGGATATAGGATACAGCGTAATACACTGTTTATCAAGGCCAAAAGCAGGGCTGTCCCAAGAAACTTTTTTAAGCGAAGGGCAGGAATGGCTGTAAGTCCCCGTCACGTATCCTGTTCAATCGGTTTTGATTCAAATTTAAAGTGTCCAACAGCGATAATCGCTCCATTAAAC
>JAQTOU010000017.1 GCA_028713125.1 Elusimicrobiales bacterium
ACAATGTGTTATAATGTGACATAAGGAATCCTCCGTCGGTAAGGACTGTTTTCTAAGCAAAAACATCTTACCATTAACGGAGGATTCTCTTTGTTTTACGGATTTTCCTGGGACAGCCCTGCCTTCGCCTGAAGCGGGTCCCGGTATGGCGGGCTTGGCTCATTAAGCCCTCTGAAACCGGATTTTGAAAAGTGCTAGACTTGGATTGATAGCAATGAGGAGAGGATATGCTTAAGGTTTGCGTCCGTCGCATGTTTGCCGCGGCCGGGAGAGGTCCTGCCGGATTTAAAATTAAAATACCGCGCTTTACAGGTCAGCTGGCCTGCGCACAGGCGCTTTTCGTTTTTGCGGCGGGTTGCGCGACAACCAAGCCTCTTGTCATTTCCAATGAAGCGAAACCATTCGTAGCTCATTCCGGGGGGATAGTCGGCTCGCGGAGCTATACGAATTCCAAAGAAGCTTTTGAGGGGTCCTGGCGCAACTGCGGCAAACTCATAGAGACCGATATCAGCTGGACCAGCGATTCCGAGCTTGTGCTTCTGCATGACTTCCAGGCGGGATTCTCCGACGTCTTCACGGACGCGCCGCGGGTTTACAGCCTGGCCGAATATAGGAAGCTGAAGATGGTCGACGGGCTCACCCAATGGACGCTGGCCGATCTTGTGGAATGGACTTCTTCTCACCCGGGCGTGTTCATAATTACTGACGTTAAGAGGAATAATTTCGCCGCCCTTAAGGATATAGCCGATAAATACCCGGAATTCAGGACGCGCCTGATCCCCCAGATATACAAGACCGGCGAGTATTGGCCAGTAAGGGACCTCGGGTATGACAATATAATATTTACGCTTTACGCGACGGATGAATCGGATAAGGAAATATTTGAATTTGCGAGGAAGGCCAAACTGTTCGCCGTCACGATGCCTAAAGCGCGCGCGCTGAAATCAGATCTCGCTGAAAAGCTGGCGAAGAGCGGAGTGTATGTTTATGCGCACACGGTAAATGAGGCGGGAGAGTTTGAAACGCTGAAGGCGCACGGGGTGGATGGAATTTACAGCGATAGGCTTTTTCCCGGCTGCCCGGCCGGCTTATAGGCGCGCCTGGCGGTCAGCGGGGAGTGCGCCGTTTTATTGAAATTTTAGTTCCGGCCAGTTCGCGGGCCTTTTTCAGGACTTTCTCCGTCATCCAGGTGGGGGTGGAAGCCCCTGCCGTTATGAAGATCTTATAGGCGCCTTTAAAAAAACTTTTCTTCAGCTCGTCTTCCCGCTCGATGTGGACGGCCTTTTTCGCCAGCCTCTCGCAGATCTGGAAAAGGCGCGCGGTATTGGCCGAGTTCTTGCCGCCCACCACTATCACCAGGTCGGAACCCTTCGCGAATTCAACCGTCTCTTTCTGCCGCTGCCGGGTGGGATTGCAGATCGTATTTGAGACGGCCAGCTCGCCGGAGATCTTTCTCGCTTCTTCGGCGGCGGCCAGGAAAATATCTCCTTCCTGCGTGGTCTGGGCGACGATATTGGCCTTTTCAAGGCGGGGGAGCCTTTTAATCTCTTCGGGACCGCTTACCACGAAGCCGCGGCCTTCGGTGTAGCCCATCAGGCCCAGAACTTCGGCGTGGTCCCGGTCTCCGACTATGATCGTTGAATACCCTTTCTTCGCGTGGGCGCGGATATTCTCCTGCACATGCTTTACCAGCGGGCAGGTGGCGTCCACCACTTCAAGGTCCAGCGAACGGATGGCGGCTTCCTCCTTAGGGGGGATGCCGTGCGCGCGGAGCACGAGGATGGCATTCTTCTCTTTTATTTCGGAAACGGAATTAACGGCGTGGATGTTCTGTTCTTTGAGGGTTTCAATGACCTGCTTGTTGTGGATAAGCGGGCCGAGGGTGTAGATAGCTTTCTTCCGGCTCTTGGCCAGCTCAAGCACCTTGTCGATGGCGTTCTTCACGCCGGGGCAGAACCCCGCGCTCTTAGCCACCGTGATCTGTACGCGCTCAGCCATGAAGGAATTTTAACATTTATGCGGCATGGGTCAGAATGCCGGTATTGTGGTAGTTAATTGCTATGTCATCACAAATCCTTAATTATCGAATCTTATTATCGGTGTAGACGAGATTGCTGGAGTAATGGCTCCAAGTGAGGCGTTACAAGTTCCTGAGGTATGGGTTACCGTTCCTTCCAATGCTGTTTTCCCCGCTGCTATGGTGGCGGCGTTAAACCCTTTAACCGCGACAGTGGTCCATTGGAAGACTGTATTGCTGCATGTAGTCGCGCATCCCATTGCCACATAGTAGTTCCCGGCATCTAGTACAACTCCGGCAACGGCCACATCGTTGGAATTCGCTATCGTGGTTGCACCGGTGACGTCTATCAGCTTAGTAGTTCCTGCCTCGTCGTAGACGCAGATTTTGTAGGTCCCGGCTGTCGTCACCGCGCCTACACCGAAACTCAATTGGTTTACCGTAATACGGTTGGGCACATTGAAAAGCCCCACCTTTCTCACTGTTAGACTGGCGTTAGCGACAGCGGCGGTGGTTCCGCTCGTAGGTGCTAGCGGCCGGGTAGTTACTGTTTTCACGCTTGGATCGCTCCAGGTCGGAGCAGCTCCAGGTCCTCCTCCTATCAGTCGGAACCCCAAGCTCCCGGCAGGCAGGACGCTCATGACTCCGGTAGCTGAAAAGTACGGAATTTCTCCAATTGCCCCGGCAGACAGGTCAGCGCCAGTGCCTCCGCGTGCCGAAGTTAAAGTACCGGCGGAAATATTACCAGCATCTAGGCTAGTCAAGGCTGCTCCAGACCCGGAAAAACTGGTTGCTATAACGTCCCCTTCCGCATCCACGGAGAAGTTCGTGACGCCGGCCCCGGTGGCCTGCATATCGAACAGTTTGGTGTTTGCTACGGGCGCACCTGACGGCTTTATCAGAATGGGGGAGGCCGTGGCTGAGGTGAAAGTGTTATTCCCGGTCAAGGTGTTGTCTGAACCGGTATACACGCCATTGGTAACGGTTCCGGCATTGCCGGTTACGCTGCCGGTAATGGCGTTGGTAACATCCAGATCGGTAAACCAGCCTTTAGTCAGCCTGCCGGCGCCGGTAGCGCCCAAAGAGCCGGTCATGGTGATATTATTCGCGCCCATTGCGAGCGTTCCACCCATTGTCAGACCGGTAAGGGTGCCGACGGAGGTGATGTTAGTTTGCGCAGCACCGGTTACCGTGGCCGCAGTTCCAGAGGCGTTGCCGTTCACATTGCCGGTCAAAGGCCCGCTGAAACTGTTAGCCGTAACGTCGCCCTCCGAGTCAACGGAGAAGTTTGTCACGCCGCCGCCTGTAGCCTGCATGTCCAGCAACTTGGTGTTCGCCGAAGGGGCTCCGGAAGGCTTTATAAGGAGGGGGGCCGCGGTATCGGTCAATGTCATTGTGGACGCGGCAAGGCCGGAGGTAAGTGAAATAGCCCCGGTGTTGTTAACTATGAACCTGTCAGAGCCGCCCTTTTGCAGTCTTATCAGATTCCCGCCGGCGGTGCTGTTGATGAAGATAGAGTCATTTGCCGAGGCGTCCGAGTCGGCGGAAGCGGGGGCCAGTGTGATCCCTGAGCCGGCTCCGGCGTCAGCTGAACAGATCCAGGCGGTGTTGCCGGGGTTCCGCTTCATGATCTCGTTCGCGGCGCAGGTGTTCGCGCCCACCTGCGCAAAGGTTACCTTGCCGGCGCCAATAGCGCTGACTCCTGCATTGTCTATTGTGATATCCCCTGTCATGGTTACAGGAGCAGCCTGATTCGATACGTTACCGACGAAGATCTGGGCGGAGGTCAGGCCGCTGCCGAGCTTCCCGTCGATAGCGGTGGTGGCGGTGCTCCTGAAAGCCTCTAGCGCCGTAAGCAGATTGGTGGCCGTGCTGATGAAAGCAAGGTTAGCATCTAGCCGCGAAGTGGCAGTGGTTATGAATAGGCTGGAGGTGTCCAGCCTTGCTGTAGCGGTGCTCCTGAAAGCTTCATACGCGGTAAGGAGGTTGGTGGCCGTGCTGATGAACGCCAGGTTCGCATCCAGCCGCGAAGTGGCTGTAGTGATGAACAGGCTGGAGGTATCCATCCTGGCTGTGGCGGTGCTTCTGAAAGCTTCGTGCGCGGTAAGGAGGTTGGTGGCCGTGCTGATGAACGCCAGGTTCGCATCCAGCCGCGAGGTGGCTGTAGTTATGAATAGGCTGGAGGTGTCCAGTCTCGCGGTGGCGGTGCTCCTGAAAGCTTCATGCGCGGTAAGGAGACTGGTGGCCGTGCTGATGAAAGCAAGGTTCGCATCCAGCCGCGAGGTGGCTGTAGTTATGAATAGGCTGGAGGTGTCCAGTCTCGCGGTGGCGGTGCTCCTGAAAGCTTCATGCGCGGTAAGGAGACTGGTGGCCGTGCTGATGAAAGCAAGGTTCGCATCCAGCCGCGAGGTGGCTGTAGTGATGAACAGACTGGAGGTATCCAGTCTTTCGGTTGCGGTGCTGATAAAAGCTTGCGCCGCAAGCGAGCGGCTCTCTGCAGCGTCAAGCTTTGTGGTAGCCGAGCTGATGAATGCCAAGTTCGCATCCAGCCGCGAAGTGGCTGTAGTTATGAATAGGCTGGAAGTGTCCAGCCTCGCTGTAGCGGTGCTCCTGAAAGCCTCATGAGCCGTGAGGAGGTTGGTGGCCGTGCTGATGAACGCCAGGTTCGCATCCAGCCGCGAAGTGGCTGTCGTTATAAATAGACTGGAGGTATCCAACCTATTAGTAGCTGTAGTTATGAATAGGCTCGAGGTACCCAGGGTAGTAACGATCGATTGCGTGGAGGTAATGATGTTCTGAAGAGCCGAACCATCACCGTTGGGCGCGAGATAGTTAGTCCCGGCAACCAAAGGCGCCTGATAATGCGTACCCGCCAGGAAGTTACCGGAGTCATACTTCGAACCCAAGGTGGTAACGATCGCCTGGGTGGAAGTAATGATGTTTTGGAGAGCTGACCCGTCACCGTTGGGCGCTAGGTAGTTGGTTCCGGCCACAAAGTTGCCAGCGTCATACTTGGCGCCGAGTGTGGTAACTATCGCCTGAGTGGAAGTAATGATGTTCTGCAGCGAGGAACCATCGCCGTTAGGAGCGAGATAGTTAGTTCCGGCAACCAAAGGCGCCTGATAATGCGTGCCCGCCAGGAAGTTGCCCGAATCATACTTCGAACCCAGGGTAGTAACGATCGACTGTGTTGAGGTAATTATGTTCTGTAGAGCCGAACCGTCGCCGTTGGGCGCGAGGTAGTTTGTTCCGGCCACAAAGTTGC
>JAQTOU010000018.1 GCA_028713125.1 Elusimicrobiales bacterium
TTAATGGAGCGATTATCGCTGTTGGACACTTTAAATTTGAATCAAAACCGATTGAACAGGATACGTGACGGGGACTTACAGCCATTCCTGCCCTTCGCTTAAAAAAGTTTCTTGGGACAGCCCTGGGACCATAGACACGCTGGACTGGTCTACGAAGGATCCTGAAACTCTTTTTCAGAATACGATAGCCATGATAAAGCAGTGCGGTAAAGGAATAGTGCTGATGCATGATATACATCCGCAGAGCCGCGCCGCGTCCAGGAGACTTGTGAACTGGCTGGCCGTTAACGGATATAAAGTACTTTCCCCGGAAAGGCTGACGCAGGCCTACAAGGGGGAATAAGCCGCGCGCTCTGTATCTGTGGTTTCCGGCCTATTTGCCCGGTGGGCTTTAACACTGGGCCTTAAAAAAAACTTTAGTGGACAAACAGAAGTGTGTGCAGTACACTATACTCGCAGCTAAATTATGGAGGGATCAAAATTATGAAAACCACGATCATATTGACTGCTTTAATGGCGGTGACAGCGGGCGTATTCGTATTTGGGCGGCCGCACTACGACAGGCCCGCTGACTTCAGGGATGCGCCGGCTGATAGCGACAGGTTCGATACTAGTATCCCGGTCTTCGCTAAAGACAGCGGCAATATCCCTGAAGCCGGGGTGGCCGTTCCAGGCGAAAAGGCCTTTCGGCAAGTTAAGGCCGCGGCTTCCGTCAAAATAACTGAGGCGGAATTAAGGGGAACAAAATTCTCGTCGTTCCCTAAAGACGGCCTGAAGGAGGCCGATCTTATTATCAACGGCGACGGCTCCTGGACCTTTAAATCCACCTTTACCAGCGGAAAATTATCCGGTTCTGCCTTTAAGATAATGGAAAGAATGCAGTTGTGGGGAGATAAGGAAGGCCAGATCGCGGTATTCGGTGATCGCGGCGGCCCGGTAATGCGGCTGACCGCGGAGCTGCGGGGGAAAATTGAAAGCCAGCTGGGTGTTAAAGTCCCCGGTGATTATGTGATGACCTTCTTCTACGGCTCAATAGGCGACGGAGAGGTTATCTATCTGTTCGGCGGGAAGAAATAGGGACCTGTATTAAGTATCTTTCAGCATCATCTGGTCGGGCGGGGAAACGATGTAAAGTGGAGGTATTATTGTGAAAACCGGGATAACAGCGGCGCTTATTGTTGCGGCGGTGACAGCCGGGGCGTTCGTTCATACGCGGCCGCATAATAAATATCCTTCCGACTTCAGGGACGCGGTAGGCTCAGGCGGCGCCGCCGGGCAATTACAGGACTCCTCCCGGGCAGAATTCGACAAGAATGCCGCACCGACCCCGTCCGCTCCGGTTTCTGCTGAAAAGACTTTATACCTGGACCCTATTGCCGGCTATGAGGTGGAGATCTGCAAGAATATTTCCGAAAGCGAAGTGCAGGTTTCCCCGGATTGCTCCGGCTGGTTCAAAGAAAAACATGCGCGCAAACTTAGCGAACTTGTAAAACAGGTCGGCGGCGGCGTTCCAGCCGGGAAGGAATACGCCATAGCCTGCTCCGAGGCGCTGGTCAAGGTCGTCCGGCTTTACGAGAACGGGACAGCAAGGATCTATTACGAGAGAGGCGATTCATATTTTAACCAATCTTTGAAGAAGCTGGAAATGGAGATGGGAGCGGATGAAGAACTGGGCGGCTTTAAGAAGGGCCAGATAGTATGTATGAAAGAGTACTATGAGACGGAGGAGGAAACCGGCGGCGTGTACGGCATAGGCAAACCTTTCCCCGAAGTCGTGCCGAAAGGCGACAGGGTGGGCCTGGAAAATCTGTTCAAAAGCGGATTTGCCAGGGCAAAAACCCTGGACAGATCCAGGAATATCGTGCTTACCTTGCCCGTGGACATTAAACTGGTGGAGCCCTGCGGAAAGAAATAAAATGGCAGCTGAAACACAGCCGGCACCGGCTTTATGAAGATAATTCAATGAATGTCCTTGTAATAGACGATAATCCAGCGTTTTCAGCGCTATTGGAAGAGATGGTAATAGCTGCTGGCCACCGGGCGATAGTCGAAAACTCCGGGGAGAGCGCACTTCTCCATTATAAAATCCGGCATATTGACATTGTGATCTGTGATTGGTCCATGCCCGGCATGACAGGGCTGGATGTTTGCCGGGAAATCCGCGCTATCCCCGTCAGTGATTACACCTATTTCATAATACTTACCGGAGAGAAAACGAACCGGAAGAATTATTTAGACGCCATGAAAGCCGGCGCTGACGACTTTCTTACTAAACCGATCGATACGGAAACTATGATGTGCAGGCTGGCAGTAGCCGAGCGCATCTGCCGGACTACGAACCGGCTCACCCAGCTCGAGCACCTGATCCCGATATGCTCTCACTGCAATCGTATACGGAGGAACGATAACGTATATGAACAGATGCAGGAATATGTTTCCCGCTATTATAAAGTAGCGTTTTCCCACGGAATCTGCCCTGATTGCGTTAAAAAATATTATCCGGAGATAGAGTGCCGGTGAATGTCCGGGATAGGCCTTGTCCGGATCGGCGGTGATCAGCTACGGGCCATATCGGAAGACCGCCGCGAGGCGGTCATTGCGTTTAAGGAGAGCGAATGCCAAAAATACTTGCGGCTGATGACGACCAGATCATAGTGTCGTATTATGAGACCTTGTTTTCCGGGGCCGGGTGGGAAGTGAAAACAGCCGAGGACGGAGCTTCCGCTTTGGATAAATGCCTTGATTTCAACCCTGACCTGCTAGTGCTGGACGTGGATATGCCGTGTGGAGGAGGAGCGCTGGTTTTCAGCGTTATCCGGCGCATCCTGCAACTAGGAAAGCCGATAATTTTTGTGACCGGTATGCCCGAAAGGGTGCGGGGCCTCCCCTTGACCTACAAAGGGGTCAGCGTATTCCCTAAGCCTGTGAACGGAGAGACGCTGCTGGCCGAAGCCGAACGTCTGCTCGCTTTTACGGGCTAGGAGCCTGTCCGACATAAGCCAAAAACCACGGCTGGACCGTTCCTGTAACCTCGAACCTCCGGCATCCACCTTCTCTGACGGCGCGCCGGGAACTCCCAATCACACGCGCACAGCCCGCTTAACCGCCGTTGAGCCGGATTTTTTTCTCAACTTCCCGCAAATGCCGGCATAAACCGCCCGCTTTTCCACAACTTTAAAATGTTGTGCGTGGTGCAGACCAGCGACCACTCGCCTTTAACCTTCGCCACGGTAAGGCAATGGTAAAGCATTTTGGGCCCAGCCGGTAGGCATTTTAACCTGTAACAGGGGGCCTGAAGACCCTGTAAAAAAAGTGTGGCGGATGTAAAATATAAGAGTATCAGGAGCTTTTATCCTGATAAATTAACTCTTGTTCATAGATAGCATCTCCGGAGGATATTTAACATGAAACTGATTCTTTTTACACTAATGCTGGTCTCGGCTTCCACTGGAGCTTATTGCGCCGACAGGACCATTTACGGTGAAGACAACAGGCGAGATTACTGGGACCTCTCAGAAGAGCACCGGGAGCTGGCGGACTCCGTGGTCTCTATCTGGCACGACAGCATGGTGGGGGAGAGCGCGGACAAAACTTTTTACACGTTAGATACCAGAGCCAGCAGCGAAGCACCCAGCGTTTATTGCCCTGGCCTTAAGTTCGAAAATCAGAAAGCCGGAGCTAAATGCTCCGGCTCCTTTCTCGGCGAGGACCTGGTTATGACGGCAGGACATTGCGTACTAAACTTCCCCGGATACGGCTGTGAAAACATGAAAATAGTTTTCGGTTTCCACCTGCAAAAAGACGGAACTTCTCCGGAAAAGATAGCAGCCAGTGACATATATTCCTGCAGAGAAGTCGTAGCGCGGTACGTAGACACGGAAGTGGATGAGCAGAATCTGAAAGGCGGGGACTACGCAATTATCCGGCTGGACAGGGTAGTAAAGGGTAAAAAACCTCTTGAGGTAAATCCGGAAGGGGAGGCGAAAGCGGGAACTCCGGTTTTTGTGATGGGCTATCCGTTCGGCCTTCCCCTGAAGATGGCGGACGGCGCTTCCATAAGGAACACGGACCAGAAAGACAGTTACTACATGGCCGATCTGGACACCTTCGGCGGCAATTCCGGCTCCCCGGTTTTCAACTCCGCCACAAAAAGAATAGAGGGGATACTGGTTAAAGGTGACGAGGATCTGGATTACCTTGAGAGCGGGCACTGCTTTACCAACCATATTAATCCGCAGAACGGGGGCAGGGGAGAGGACATTACTAAAATTTCGCTTGTGCGGGGCATTATAGCCAAGAGCCTTCACAAAGGCGGCAAGATACAGACTAGGGATATCTCCTTGCAGGAATTGGCGGATAACAGCCCTGAAATTCTGCCGGGAGTCATTAATTTTGACCTTAAGAAGTAGCCCGAAGAGCGGGAGGGAAAAGCAGCGGGAGCCTTTTCTGATTCATTCAGGCTGGAATAACTCCGGGGGCTGTGCGGATATGGTACGGCTTACCGAAGATGTGCCTTATCCCGTGATCGCCCAGGTATTTCGCCAGCACTTCCGATACGAACCCGGAACCATTGTCCGACAACAGCGTCGGGCGGGATTCTTTCGGTAGCGTTTTTATCCCGGCATTCTCTAAGGCGGCTTTCAGCGCCTGCGAGGCTGAATTTCCTGTCTCGTCGGGGGGCAGCTCCCAGCCGACTATCTTGCGCGAATAGTCGTCCAGCACGGGCAGCAGCTTGTAGTGGCCCCAGTTCACCGCAAAGAAGTTTGTGCCGTCTATCTGCCACAACTCGTTAGGCCGGCTGGTCTTGTGTCGCCACTCCTCGGCCGCTGGCAGCTCCGCCATCGGCCGCGGGGCTATCAGCCATTTGGCCTTAAGCAGGCTGTAGCCTTCGACTCGGACACGTAGAAGTCGCTCTCGTCGGTTATCTCAACCGCCAGCAGCCTCGGCGACAGCTCCGGGTGGGCTTTGGCCGCGTGTTCCGTCCCAGCTACCCGAGACCACAAAACAGGCAGTAATTCCCACCTAACCTAGACCGCATTGGCTGGTTCCATTCCCAGTTAACCTGAAAACTTCAGTTGGCTGTTAAAATTGAGCATGGTTTCGTATCATCTGTTTGGACAACGGAGATACAAAACCATGCATACACAAACTACCACATTACAGACCCGAAAGCCAATAGCAATTACCTTCACCGACAAGCCCATAACCGCCTGGGGC
>JAQTOU010000014.1 GCA_028713125.1 Elusimicrobiales bacterium
AAAACAATGTGTTATAATGTGACATAAGGAATCCTCCGTCGGTAAGGACTGTTTTCTAAGCAAAAACATCTTACCATTAACGGAGGATTCTCTTTGTTTTACGGATTTTCCTGGGACAGCCCTGCCTATGGGCAGTCGGAGCTATCGGCTTATTCATGCCGGCGCCCTGTCAGCGGTAAATGGTAAAATGAGGATATAAGCATGCCTGAAGAAACGGAAATAGAATTTAACGAGCAGTTCACGAAAGCCCTGCACCTGCTGCAGCACGGCAGCCACAATGTTTTTGTCACCGGCAAAGCCGGCACCGGAAAAAGCACGCTGCTGCGCTATTTCCGCGCGCATACCTCCAAGAAAATAGTGGTGCTTGCGCCCACCGGGGTGGCGGCGCTTAACGTCGAGGGGGAGACCATACATTCTTTCTTCCGCTTCAAGCCCGGAACCACGCCCGATAAAGTGAGAAGAGCGCGGAAGAAGGAAGCCGAAATTTACAGGGAGCTGGCCGCTATCGTGATCGACGAAGCTTCAATGGTGCGGGCGGACCTGATGGACTGCGTGGACTCCTTCATGCGGATAAACGGGCCCGTGCCCGGCAAGCCTTTCGGCGGCGCCCAGCTTATACTTTTCGGGGACCTTTACCAGCTGCCTCCCGTGGTCACGGGCCCCGAGCGCGAGCTGTTCTCCACCTATTATAAGGGGCCTTACTTTTTCAACTCGAAAGTTTTCGAAGAGGCGAAAATAGAGTACCTCGAGCTGGAGAAGATCTACCGCCAGAAGGACCAGGACTTTATAGAGATACTGAACGCGATACGGAATAACCGCGTGAGCCCCGCCCAGCTTGCGCGGCTTAACCGGCGCGTGGGCGCCGATGTGGAAACCTCGGGCCGCGGCCTCAGCGTGCGCCTGCTGACCACCAATGCCGACGCCGCCGGGATAAACAACGAGCGGCTGCGTTCCATCGACGGGCGCTCCCATGTTTACAAAGCGGAAACCCTCGGCCAGTTCACCCGCGACGCCTACCCGGCGGACGAAGAGCTGCACCTGAAGGCCGGGGCGCAGGTGATGCTGCTCAATAACGACCCGGATTGCCGCTGGGTGAACGGGACGATGGCCGCCGTGCAGGATATCATGAAGGGCCTGCCGGGCGAGCCGGACCTGGTCCACGTGCGCCTGCCCGACGGCTCAGTGGAGCAGGTGGAGCCGCATAAATGGGAACTTTTCCATTTCGTTTTCGACGCGGAGGCTAAAAAGATAAAGACCGAGACCGCCGGAACCTTCACGCAGTACCCGCTCAAGCTGGCCTGGGGCATGACCATACATAAAAGCCAGGGCAAGACCTTCGAGCGGGCGGTGATAGACCTGGGGAAGCGGGTTTTCGCCGCCGGCCAGACCTATGTGGCGCTCAGCCGCTGCACGGCGCTGGGCGGGCTTTCCCTGGCGCGCGAGGTGCGTCCTAACGATGTGATGACCGACTGGCGCATAGTGCGCTACGTCACCGGCCACCAGTTCGGGAGCAGCGAGCAGGCGATGCCGCTGGAAGAAAAGATCGTTCTGATAGAGCGGGCCATAAAGGAAGGCGGCCTGCTGGAGATGACCTACCTTACGGCGAAGGACGAGAAAAGCCGCCGCACCGTCAGGCCGCTTTCCGTCGGCGACCGTAAATACAATACCAGCGCCTTTAAAGGCCTTGAAGCCCATTGCCTCAAGCGGGGCGAGAAGCGGATGTTCAGGGTGGACCGCATACTTGAGCTGAAAGCCGCGCGCCGGGAAGAGCCGCCGGTTTAAAGAGGAACTTGCTTCTATGAATTCATATAAACACCGCCGCGAGATAATTTTGCTTGGCCTTGCGCCGATCACGCCCGAGGTTAAAGGCATGTGGCATAAAGGCTACCCGGTACACCAGGGGGAAACGGAAGCCAGTATCAATTTCGCCACGCTCTACGCCAACAAGAAAGGGATAATCCCCGACCAGGAGCTGCTGCGCAGGGAATGGCTGGACTTCGTCGGCACGCTCCTGCAGGCTGGCTTCCATCTGAACATCATCCCCTTCCCGGCGGAACTGAACCGCCCCGACAGCCTTTATCACGACGCTGTTTTCATCCGCGACGGCGGGCTGATCTTCCGCGGGATCTGGATAAAGAGCAGGTTCAGCGTGAAGGACAGGATGTTCGAGGGCGAATTCCACGCGCAGCTGATAGAGTCGAAGCTGGGGAAGACGGTGGTCAGCCTTCCCGAGGGCGCCTACCTCGAAGGCGGCGACATTAATTATCTCGAGACCTCCAATGGCAGCTATTATTTCGGCGGCCTTTCCCGCTCAAATAAGCAGGGGCATGATTTTGTCCGGGAAATTATCCGCCCGGACCATTATATCCTGGTTAAATCGGAAGGCTACCACCTTGATACGGTCTTCACCCCGGTAGTGACGGCGGACAACCGCCTGGCCGCTATCATCATCGCGGCCGAAGGGATCAGCCCGGAGAGCATGGCGCAGATCCGTTCCCTCGGGATACAGGTCCTGGAGGTGTCGGCGCAGGACTCTTCCGGCGCCGGAGAGACCCTGGGGGATTACGCCGTGAACGCCCTGATAGCCCCGGGCGTAATGGTGAATTGCAGCCGGTTTTCTACCCCCGGCGTGGAGGAAGCTCTTAAAAAGCTCGGGATCGAGCGCTACGTTACGCCCCTGACCAGCTTCAGGTATGCCGGCGGCTCCGTCCATTGCCTTACCAACGAGGTTTATTGATCTTCCGGCGGAAAAAAATACCCTCCTGTTTTACAGGAGGGTATTTTATTTGTTAAAAAGACTTTCTTATTTGCCGCAGGGCTCCACTAACCGCAGATCCACGGCGCGCACGAGTATGCGCTTGTCGTATTTGGAGACCGTTCTCATCCTGGCGAATCCGCTCTTATACAGGTTCACTATTTCGAGCTGCGAGCCCTTCATCGCCACATAGGGAAAGGGCTGGAACATTCCGCCGATGCCGCTGTCGCCGGTTTCCTCGTCGAATTCATAGGTCTGCTTCATGCAGGCGGTCCCGCCCTTTACAAATCCATTCATAACTTCACCTGCGGGCAGCTCCCTTTCCAGGTTCTTTTCCGCGGTCTTGTAATAATACTCCCCGTTGTCCAGAAGGTCGAAAAGAAGAACATCGCCGTCCGCGGCGAACTTATATACCTGCATGATCCTGCCGGCGGTCATTACATATTCCCTGGGCGCTACGGCGCGGGGCGCCGGGGCCTGGATGACCGCCTCGGGGGCGGCCGGAACAGGGGCGGAGAGCTCTGACTGAGCCGGGGCGAAATCTTTTAATTGGGAGACCGAACTTTCGGAGGCGAACAGGCCTGCGGGTGCGAGCATAAGAGCTAGGATAAGAGTTTTATTTTTCATGGGTTCCTTGTTTTCCTTTCGGCGCTGCGGCTGCAAACTTCCGTAGAGATAGTGTAGTGTACGGAAGCTCATTGAATAAGGGCCTAAGGGCCTACTTTGGCCAAGCATTGGGCCTCATTTCCCTGGGCCCGTGGCGCGTGCCAGTATCTGCCACGCAAGCAGTGCGGCCTGGAGAACGGCGCGGACTTTTAGTATTATTACGGTGAAGGAACAGTTTTATGTACAAATCTTTTGAGGATCTGGCAGTAAAAGACGAAGCTGATCTGCGAGACGTTTCCCGGGTGCGCAGGCTCTACTGGAAGAACAACTATGGTCTCTATATCGCCGCTGCCGGCTGCTCAGCCGCCGGGCTCGGCCTGGCCGGGCTGGCTGTCTGGGCTTTTTTCTGCAAGTTCAGCGGCAAGCCCATGCCGGTCGAGGTTTTCCGGCCTTTGTTCGGGGTAGGGGCGATAGGCGGGGGGATGTGCCTCTGGATGGGGTGGATGTTCTCAAAAGAGTTAAGACTCAGCCCGCTCGGCGGTTACCTGGAAAAACCTTCGGATTATGTCTTTGCCGAGGGCAGGATAGAGAATGCCGATTATATTTCTGACGGGAAGAGGAGCAGCGCCAGGATGAGCGTTAAGGGCCGCTTCGGTGAAAACGGCATCTTCTTCGAGGATTTTTCTCCGGACATCTGGTCGCGCAGCGTCGCGGACAGGGGTGAGGAGGAGGGGCTTAAGCCGGGCGACGACTGGTATTCGGAAAAGGGCAAAAGAGTGAAACTGCCTCTGCCGGCCTGGGTTCTTTATAGTCGCAAAACCCCCGGCTGGGGCGTCCTGGTCGGCATCCCGGCCGCGACCGCGGCCCTTCTCGCGGCTAAAAGTAAAAAATAATCCGGAAAATAAAATCGCCCCGCGTTTTCCGGAAGCCGGTAAAAGCGCGGAGCGACCCTGCTTTAAGACCGCTCTTAGATCTTTCCTTTAAAGTTCAGCACTACCACTATCATAAAAAGTATTCCCAGTATGCCGCCCCAGAACAGGATGTTCCCGGCCCAGCGGCCGAGCTTCTGCGCGCCTGTCATGGGCACTGGTTCAGTCCCTTCACCCGGCGCTGCCTGCTGGCGGAATTTGCGCCGCAGCATATGACCTACCATAACCGGAACCAAAGGCGCGGCCAGGAGCAGCACTGCTTCGAAAATATAGTTCAGGTCGGTCATGGCGCGGGGACCTCTTTGCCGTCCTGGTAGCAGGCTTTTTTGCCGGCGACATAGCCGGGCGTGGTGGCCTCCTGGTTGCCCATCAGGGCAGTAACTCCGGGCAGCCGACCCGGCACAAGGCCGAAAGTCCTGTAGCCGCAGACCACTGCGCCGCGCAGGTTAAGGCTGGTGTCCCTGGCCAGGTCTGCGTTCCAGCCTTTCTCCCACTGCTGCTTCGCCTGCTCCGCCGGCGTCCCGCTTACCCTGTCCTGGAAATAAGGAATGCTGAAATAGAGCAGCCGGCGCGTTACCATGGAAAGTCCTACGAGCGGGTTAAGGGTGGCTCCGCCAATAGAGGAGGTATTGCAGCCGGTGAACTGCACCAAGCCGCCGCGGGCCATCTTGCCTTTCAACATCCGGCCTGCTTCATCCGCGTCAACATCAAAGGACCCTACGGTCTGCAGACCGGGGCCGCCGTGACCATAGAGAACTATTTTTGTTATCGAGCCGTCAGGAAGTTTTCGTATGGCCGCCACGGCCTCCTCCCCCTTGCGGAAAGTCAGCGGCTGCTGGCTGCCGTTAGTGTAAACCGTGATCCCATAGGCGTCCGAGGTGAGGGCCGTCGACTTGGCGTTTCCTGCCGGCACGGTCCCGGCGGCCGGGGCGGACTTCACTTCGGGCATCTCAAAAGCCGCTTTTTTCTGCGGGGATGTATACTGCACGGCGGCCCCGGTCTGCGCGGCGCCGGCCGCGTACTGCCCGCGCCCGGCTACGACCGGGTCGGCGCCCGAGGCGTTCATATTGTCGTAAAGCTTAGCGAAACTGTCGGCCCCGAGTTTTGAAGGGTCCGGCCCCGCGAATTTATTAAGCGAGGCTGTCGATTTGCTGTCCGGTCCTTTGAGCGCTTTAGGGGAGGCCTGTTTCTTCAGGGCTTCGGCGGCGGCTTTAACCGCAAGCAGCTCCTCGATAGCTTCAGGCTGAAGATAAGGCTCCAGGGCCAGCGATTCTTCTTTGCTGAGCCCATCCCTGCGGGCTTTTTTCAGCATGGAACTTGTGACGGCTAGTTTTTTTGCGAAAGCCGCGCCTTTCGCTTTGCCCAGCCAGAGGTCCACGGCTTTTATATCGGTCTCTTTTGTCTTTGAAGTATAGTCGCGGAGCGAGGGCGTGTCCCACTTTTTCATCGCGGCGGCGTAATAGTTCTTCATCGCCTGCTGTCTTTCAAGGGCGGGCTGTCTGGCCTCCAGTAAACCGATCTCCTGCCCCTTGGGCGCGAGGGTGGCCCAGGTCTCTGGCGTGAAAGCGGCGCCCTCTTGGAAATACTTGAATTCGGCGGCGTAGTCCTTGTGGTTCCAGGGCACCGGCTCCAGGGCAAAAGAGGAAGTCCCGGCCAGGGCCAGTGAAAGGAAAATGAAAATGGGGCGCAGTGCTTTCATAGTGACAATACGGGCGCACCTATAGTTTACAGTATGATATCCGGTTGTCAAGGGCCGGTTGTTTCGGGCGGAAGGACGACTTTGGCATAAATTTCCCGGACGCAGTCCGCGTAAGGTTTGCGTTTTTCCGGGGTAAAATCTTTATAGATCAGTTCGACCGCCCTGCCCGCGCCGAACATCGCGTGGTCTATGGGGAAAAGAGCTTCGCGGCCCGGCGGCAGGAACTCTTTCTTGATTTCCATGCGCAGCCCCCAGCCGGCAAGCAGGGTAAGGCAGTAGACCCATTTCTGCGTGGACGGATTATAGATCTTCAGTACAGGGCCGGGAGTGCTGGCAGTATTTGGCTTCATCTCCCAGGTCTGGCCCGGCAGGTCCCCGGCCGCGGCCATCAGTTCGGCCCAGAAGTCCCTGAAGGTTTCGGCGGATTTGGGATAGCGCGCCGCTATGTGGTGGACGAACTTCTCGAATTCGACGCGGATAAGCGCGGGGTCTGTCTTTATCGTTTTCGCTTTGTTGCGGTTCTCTTCTTCCAGCTTGAGGCGGGAGGTAAGGTCGCGCAGGGCGGCCGTCTCCGGCTCGCTGGCCGGGGCCAAATATTGCGCGCGGAAAGTCAGGCGGTCCCCGGTCAGGGGCTGCACGGTAACATTGTCGCCGGCGACTTTAACGACTACGCCCAGCGCCTTGTTTATAGTATTGCGCACCGGCGCGTAAATTTCAAAAGTTTTATTTTCCATAGACCGTCCTAAGCCTAATAATACAAAAAACCTCTGCGACGGGAAAATAAAACCGGGGCCGCGGCGGCTGGCGCCGTCGGTCCCGGAGAAACGCCGGAAAAATATATATTTTAGCGGGCGCTTTCGCTGTCAGGCCTTAACAGCCGCCTAAAACGCGCTTGGCTTTATGTACGGCCGGACCGGCCGGTTTGCTGTTCTTGAGCAAAGCCGGAAGCTCCCTGCGGGCTTTTTCCCGGAAGCGGTAGGTATCTTCCATGGCCGGGCCGGAGGCCGTTTTGCCGGGTTTGAAGTTCAGGATCTGCTCCCTGAATTCTTTCAGCCCGCCCTGCAGGATCTTTATCCGCCTGTAGCCGAGTTTTTGCGCTACTATTGCCATCTTCCTTTCGGTCAATTCGTCCTCCGCGGCGAAGACGTTTATCTTACCGCGCAGCAGCAGGGCTTTCGCGGGCTCTTTCTCGAATAAATTATCGGGCGTGAACGCGGTGGATTTGGGCAGGTCGAGGCCGGCATGCGCCGTTTCGGTCCTGAAGTCCATGATCCGGAGCTTATCCTCCCGGTCGTTCATCAGCCTGTAGGCGAACTCGTCCGGCGTCATCATGTCCAGCTTATACGCCTCCGCGAAGCCGGGCGCTTCCGCAGTTTTCAACATCGACTCTTTCCTGGGGGTGAACGCGAAAGAGGAAACCGCCATCAGGAGGCCCGCCGAGGCCAGCGCGAGGTAATAAGGCGTGAAGCGGACCGGCGCTTCTTTGACCCCGTTGACCTTGTTCTCGATAATTGAGACGGCCCAGAAAGCGAGCAGGGCTACCGCGGCCAGCAGGAATGCGAACAGGCTCTGCGAGATCCCGAGCGTCTCGAATATCCGGGGGCTGCCCCAGGAGCCGGCTTTGTAAAGGTGCTCCCAGGCGGGGTAGGTTTCCGCGAAGAGCAGGACGCCCAGGAAGGCGCCGATTATGAAGACCATAGCGTCCAGCTTCCCTATGGCCGCCGCGCAGACGCTGGTGCCGGGGCAGAACCCTCCCAGGACGAAGCCCAGGCCCATGATCAGGCCGCCGGCCATCGCCGACCAGATAAAGGTCGGGTTGACATAGACCAGGCTCAGGTCAAGCAGGCCGAAATGCTCCAGCGCGATCACGCCGAGCATAGCCGTTACGCCGGCTGTGAAGAAGACCCGCAGCACGGTGAAATCGTAGCCGTAGAACAGGCCGACCAGCTTTTTCGTGCTTGAAAAGCCGGCCTGCTCCAGGATCATGCCGAAAAGAACGCCGATCAGGAGCGCGGCGATATAATTCAGATTAGCGCTGATAATATCCGGAACCAGAGGACCCATAGAACTGTCTCCTTAATTTAAATCCAGAGTTTTCTGAAGAAATAAGCGAAAGCGTAGGCGCCGGCGAAGATGAAGCCCATGGTTATTATCCCGCCGGTGGACATGACCGCCATGCCGCTGAGCGCGGCGCCGCTGGTGCAGCCGCGGCCCAGCTGCGAGCCGACGCCCCAGAGCAGGCCGCCGGTTAGCGCGCCCGCTATCCGCATTTTGTTCGTGGCCGAGGGGCCTTTCTCGAATTTAAGGGCGAGCCGGTCCGAGACCAGGCCGGAGATGAAAGCGCCGATCAGGACGCCGAACACCTCGAAGACCAGCCAGTTCTTAAGCGGCCCGCCGCTGTGCTCGCCGGCGTATTCTTTGTAGAAGACGGCGGAACCGGTATGCCCCGGGGCAGCGGCGTCCATGGCCGCCACGGTAAAGCTTTTAAGCGCGCCGCTCGCGCCCAGCCCCCGGCCGGTTATGAAGATAGTGGCCAGCAGAAGCAGGCCGAGGAGAAAGCCGGCCAGGTAAGAGTCCATGTATTTTTTTTCTTCCATAAAGTTCCTCAAAGTTCCTCTGTCAGGCCGCTTATTTCCCTGACTCTGGCTCGCAGCTCCCTTCCAGGTCTTCGAAGCCGGTCAGCATGGCTTTCAGGTTTGCCGTGACCGTCTTCCCTGTTGTGATAAGGTAAAGGTGGGTGATGAGGAAGGCCGCCAGGGCGAAAGCGCAGGCGGTATGGATGACCGCGGTAGTCCGCAGGGTCTCTATGGTAAGCGAGGCCGTGGTTCCGCCCTCGGGATAGCGGTAGAACATATAGAGCAGGCCCGACGTCAGGGTGGCCGGGAGCAGGAACACCTTGAGGCTGAAATAGGTAAGTTTCTGCAGCGGGTTGAGTTTGCAGAGAACGGTCTTCTTAGTCGGGTGGGGGGCGTTCCTGAAGATACCGAAGACATAATATTCCAGCTGGGCCGCGATGTTCTTCGTGGTCGGTATATACTGCCGCCATTCCCCCGTGGTCAGGTGCCAGAAGATAGCGAAAGCTATCAGCACTATCAGAAGATAAGCGGCGATATTGTGGTAGCGGACGGCGTCGCCGAAGCCCAGGAAAGAATAGGCGCCGTGTATCTCGAAGCCGGTGAAGGCGAGGAAAAGTATCAGTCCCGCCTGCGCCCAGTGCCAGAACCTTTCGAAGCCGGAATAGATGAGGACTTCTTTTATATTCTTCATTTGTTTTCCCCGTTCCTGCGCTTCCGGGCGCTCAATATCCTGCCCGCGCCGTGCGCGAGGACGCCGAAGAGCGACAGGAGAAGCAGCCACTTCCCCGCGGACTCCACCGGGGCGGAATAATCCCTGCCCGGCATGTAGAAATCGTTCAGGCCGGCGAGCCTGCCGCCGGAGCGCGCATGGCATTCACCGCATTTCACGCTGGCCTCTTTAGGGGCTACCATGTGATTGAGCGGCCAGTACATCGCGGTCTTTATGAAACCGACCTTCCCGCTGAAGGGCAGGCCTGCGGCCTTCATCCCGGCCCTGGCCGAGGCTTCCCAATTGAAATCCTTCCAGTAAGCGCCTTCGCCATTCTTCTCCGAGAATAATTTCGGCTGTATAAGGGTTTTGTTCACCGGGTCATAAGGCTGGTTGCCGGTATGGATCTTCACCGGGATTATCTTGGAATCTTCGTCGGCGTAGGAGCCGTGCAGCGGGTTGAGGACCAGCGGCTTCCCGGTATCCTCTATCTTATCGCCCCTGAGGTAATGCGAGGCGGTTCCGTTGAACCAGACATAATCCGGCTTTACGTTCTTCTGCCAGACAAAGCTTCCCTTGATCGACATATAGGCGTGGTTGCCCATGCTGTCTTCCTCAATATAAGGTTTTCCGTCCTTAAGCTTGCCGGCCGTCGACCAGTCCCAGGACATTTTCGTGGCATTGGCCTTGGCGTAAGACGGGATATGGCAGGTCTGGCAGGCCACTTTCAGCGTATGCTCGTTCAGGACGGAGTCGCCGTGCGGCGCGGCGGTATGGCATTGTTCGCAGCTGCTCCGGTCCTGGTTCATCGAGGCCAGGGAGTAGATCTTCCCGGAAATATTGTGTTCCTTCGTCGTATGGCAGTCGACGCACTGCAGATCGGAGCCGGAGGAAGCCATGTGCACGTCCAGGTCCCGGTCCGGTTCGAACAGGGCTTTCTCCAGGTCGCCGTGCTTCACATTGTTCCCGCCGCCGCCGAAGAAATGGCAGACGCCGCAGTTGGTCCGCTTCGGCCTGCCCACGCTCCGGGCTATGGCGTTGAGGTCCAGCGCGGCCGCCGGTGCGCCGGCTTTGTCGGGCGCCTTGGCGTAGGTTTCGGAATTGTCGTGGCAGATCAGGCAGTCCACGTTATTCTGGTCGGTGTAGCCCCTGCCCCGCGCGTCCAGCCCGTAGCCGATATGGCATTTCGCGCAGCTGCCCTCGTTCCCGGGCGTGCTGACGCAGAAATTGTTTATCGCGTTCTTTTTGCCAAGGTAAACCACGCCGCGGCCTTCCACGTATTCCTCGCGTTCCCAGTTCCAGTGGCTGGAGCGCATCACTTCTTTATGCCTTTTATTATGGCAGCTTATGCAGGCCTCGGTGACCTGGCGGGGGGAAGTGAATTTCTTCTTGAGTACCTCGAAAGCGGCATGGTCGGCCGAAGGGGCGTGTTTAACGGAATACTTCGCTTTTAATTTGGCCACGACCCCGGGTTCCACGTCCTTGCCGGACAGGACCCCCATTAAAATTACGCCCGTAAGGCAAAGGGCGGCGGTTATTATTATCGGTTTTTTCATGCTTTGATCCGGCCGGCTCAGATATTGAATTTGGGGCAGTACATCTTTTTCATCGCGTCCAGCAGCTTCACCAGTTTCTCGTCCTCTATGCGGTAAATTATCCTGTTCCCGTCCCTGCGGCGGGCGATCAGGCCGTTATCGGCCAGTATCCGCAGATGCTGGGAAATATTCCCCTTTGTGGTCCCCAGCTCGTCTATGATCTCGCCCACGAACAGCTCTTTTTTTGCGAGCATGCAGATGATGAGCAGGCGCAGGGGATGCGCGATGTGGCGGAGGGTTTTCGCAAGTTTCTCGGCGTTAGCCGCGGAGGTCTCGTTCATAGGTGTCACCGGTCCTGGATATAGTATAGAAGTTTAGAATCTGCTAAACAACTATCAGAATGCAAGGCGCAAATTGATTTTTGTTAACCCGACACGCCCTTGTCGGGTTCGCCTGCTATGCTATTGGGAAAGCGGGGGAGTAAGGAGGATATATGAAAGGAGCCGGAGCTATACAGGATATGCCCAGGGTGGAGCGGCCGCGCGAGAAGATGATGCGCTACGGCCCGGAGAAGCTGGCCGAGGAGGAACTGCTCGCGATCATACTGCGCACCGGGACGCGCGGAAAGAACGTTCTGGACCTGGCCGGGGAGATCCTGAAGAAATTCGGAGGGGGCGAGATAGCCAAGGCAGGGTTCGCGGAGCTGAGGGCCGCGCCCGGCCTCGGCCCCGCGCGCGCCTGCGAGATCCTGGCCGCTTTTGAGCTCGGGCGGCGTTTCCTCAACGGGAAGAAAAGCGGCATCTACCTTAAGCCGCGCGATATCTGGGAGGAGCTGCGCGACATCCGCGACCAGAAGAAGGAGCACTTCATAGTGTTCTACCTGGATACGCGCAACCAGGAGATAAAGCGTGACATAGTCTCCATCGGTACGCTGAACTATAATCTGGTGCACCCGCGCGAAGTCTTCGAGCCGGCGGTGAAGAACCTGGCCGCAAGCGTGATAGTGGCGCATAACCACCCTTCCGGCTGTCTGGAGCCTTCCGACGAGGACCTCTCCCTCACCAAGCGCCTCGCCCAGGCGGGCAAACTTCTGGGCATAGAGGTCCTGGACCATGTTATAGTCACAAAGGAGGGGTTTATGAGCTTTAAACAGAAAGGACTTATTTAAATATAAAAAAGCGTTATGGCTCTGAATGCCGGGTATTTTATATCCTGTATATATTGCTTCACCGTAAATTTTCCGGAGGATATAAATGAGCGACCTTTATGTAGCTAAAATAGCGGCGGAACTCGGGCTGAACTCAGTCGGGGTTTCCGCGGCCATAGAACTTTTTAAAGAAGACGCCACGATACCTTTCATCTCCCGCTACCGCAAAGAGGCCACCGGCAACCTGGACGAGGTGGCGCTCGGCAAGATACAGGACCGCCTGGCCCAGTTGAAAGAGCTGGACGCCCGCCGCGAAGCAATAATAAAGTCCCTCACGGAAAGGAACCTTCTCACCCCGGAGCTCAAGCTCAAGATAGAGGCCGCCGAAGTCCTCTCGAAGCTCGAAGATATTTACCTGCCCTTCCGCCCCAAGCGCCGCACCCGCGCGACCATAGCCAAAGAAAAAGGCCTGGAGCCGCTGGCCGACCAGATCTACGCCCAAGGGAGCGAGGACCCCGCCGCCCTCGCCGCCGCCTTTATCAGCGAAGAGAAAGGCGTCAAGACCGCCGAAGAGGCCCTCGCCGGCGCCCGCGATATCATAGCCGAGCGGGTCAGCGAGGACGCTCCCGCCCGCGCCCGCCTGCGCCAGCTTTTCTCCGCCAAAGGCATTTTTCATTCGAAGGTCATGGAGGGCAAGCAGGAGGAGGGGGCGAAGTTCAAAGATTATTTCGACTGGAAAGAGCCCTCCGCCAAAGCTCCGTCCCACCGGATACTCGCGATGCGCCGCGGCGAATCCGAAGGCGTCCTGAGCATGCGCATAGAGGTGGAAGCCGACGAGGCAATAGCCCTGCTGGAGCCGCTTTTCGTCCGGAACGGGAGCGCCTGCGGCAAACAGGTGAAAGAGGCGGTAACGGATTCCTATAACCGCCTGCTCGCTCTTTCCATGGAAGGCGAAGCCCGCTTCGAGACCAAGAAGCGCGCCGACGCCGAGGCTATAGGAGTTTTCGCCCGCAATCTGCGCGAGATACTGATGTCCTCGCCCCTGGGCCATAAGAATATCCTGGCCCTGGACCCCGGCTTCCGCACCGGCTGCAAGCTGGTCTGCCTTGATTCGAACGGCAAGCTGCTTCACGACGATGTGATCTACCCGCATAACGGCGAAGGCGCGGCCGCCTCCTCGGCGGATAAAGTAAAAAAACTGGCCGCGCAGTACAAGACCGAGGTCATAGCCATAGGTAACGGGACCGCCGGCCGCGAGACCGAGGAATTCGCGCGCGGGCTGAAGCTGGAGGGCGTGATAGTCGTAATGGTCAACGAGAGCGGCGCTTCCGTCTACTCGGCTTCGGCCGTAGCGCGCGAAGAGTTCCCGGACAAGGACGTGACCGTGCGCGGCTCCGTCTCCATCGGCCGCCGCCTGATGGACCCGCTGGCCGAGCTGGTGAAGATAGACCCGAAGTCCATCGGCGTGGGGCAGTACCAGCACGACGTGGACCAAAGCGAGCTGAAGAAAAGCCTGGATACCACCGTGATGAGCTGCGTGAACAGCGTGGGCGTGGAGCTGAATACCGCCAGCCGCGAACTGCTCTCCTATGTCTCCGGCCTCGGCGCGACGCTGGCTAAAAATATAGTCGACTACCGCAACGCCAACGGGGCTTTTCCTTCCCGCGCCGCGCTGAAGAAAGTTCCGCGCCTCGGGCCCAAGGCTTTCGAGCAGGCCGCCGGCTTCCTGCGCCTGCGCGGGGGGAAGAATCCCCTTGATTCGAGCGCGGTGCACCCGGAGCGCTACGAGATAGTGGAGAAGATGGCCGCCGACCTTGGCTGTTCGGTTCAGGACCTTATAAACGACGCGGCCCTGCGGGCGAAGATAGACATCTCCAAATATATTTCCGAAGGCGTAGGCGAGCCTACGCTTAAAGATATAGTCGCGGAGCTGGCCAAGCCCGGTCGGGACCCGCGCAAACAGTTCGAGGCTTTCGCTTTCGGCGAAGCGCAGAAGATAGGCGACCTCAAGCCCGGCCAGAAACTCCCGGGGATAGTCACCAATGTGGCAGCTTTCGGCGCCTTCGTGGATATCGGCGTCCACCAGGACGGCCTTATCCATATAAGCGAACTTGCGGACACCTTCGTTAAGGACGCCGCCTCGGTGGTCAAGGTGGGGCAGCGCGTGAACGTTACCGTGATGGACGTGGACCTGCCGCGCAACCGCATCGCCCTTTCCATGAAATCGAACCCGGTGATAGGTCCGAGGGAGTCCCGCGGCCCCAGGCCCGAGCCCTCCGCGGCCCCCCAGGCGGGCCCGCGCTTCGACAGGCCGCGGCAGGACAACCGGCCGCGCCGCGAAGAGGCTCCCTCCGGCTCCATGGGCGAAGCCCTCAAAGCCTTCATGGACAAACGCCGGAACTAGCCTATTGAGGCTGAGCCTCGATAAACAAGCCTGTCGAGGCTTCGCCTCGACAAAAAAACCCGGGAAGGCCCGGGTTTTTTTATGATCTGGGTGGTATTTACTCTGGAGCTTTGTCCAGGATCGCTTTTATGCGCTTGAGGCCTTCCTGTACCTGCTGGTTATACGGGTCAAGTTCCTGGGCCTCCAGCCATTGTTCCCGGGCTTTTTCGTAGTCAGAGGCCTGGAAATATTTCAGGCCCTCCAGGTAGAGCTCTTTCGCGGCCTCCGAATCCTTTCCCGCCGGGGCCTGGGTTTCCGGCGCCCGGTTCACGTCTTTCAGTTCTATCGGGGCCGGCTCCTTGTTCCCCATCTCGTTCGTTACGGCTTTGAACGCCTTCATCCCGGCGGCGGGTATTAAAAGAAGCGAGGCGATCACGGCTATCCAAAACAGAGCTTGCCCGAAAGATTTCATGTTCTTATCCCCTTTTAACCGGCAATAAATTATATGGGTCCGGTATTACGTAATTATTTCAATGACGGAGCCGTTTCCGCCATAAAATAAAAGACCGCGGCCGGGGGGCCGCGATCTTCTATTAAGTTCCTGCGTTTTTTACCTGTTGATGTGTATCACTTTCGCGGGCGGGAAGCCGTTGAAGTTGGTGGACGAAGCGTGGCTGTAAGCGCCCATGTTCGTGCTGTAGAGCAGCTCGCCCAGCTTCAGGTCGGCCGGCAGGTTCTCGGACATCGAGATCACGTCCAGCGCGTCGCAGGTCGGGCCGAAGACGCCGCAGATCTGCTCCTTGCCCTTCTTGAACGACTTCATATGGCAGTGCTGGTGGTCGAAGATGATGCCGGAATACGTGTGGTACGCGCCGTCATCGACGTAATAGCAGGTCTTGCCGTCGCGCACGGCTTTTCCGTTGATCCTTACCACCGAGGTTCCGGCGGTAGCGATCATGAAGCGGCCGGGCTCGGCCAGGATCTCTATGTTCTTCGGGAAGAGGCGGTCGAGTTCCGCGTTTATGGTCTTGGCCAGGGTGCGGAAAGGCTTTACCGAAGCGTCGTAAGGCGCCGGGAAGCCGCCGCCTATGTCCAGGAGGTTCATCCTGGTATGGCCGCGCTCCTTCGCCTCTTTGAAGATGTCCGCGGCCAGGCTGATGGCCTGCACGAAGTTCTCGAAGTTTGTGGTCTGGCTGCCGACGTGGAAGCTGAGGCCTTCCACCCCGAGGCCGGCCTTCTCCGCCGCCAGGATCAGGTCCACGGCCTCGCCGGGGGCCGCGCCGAACTTGGAGGAGAGCTCCACCACGGCGCCGGTGTTCGCCACGCGCATGCGCAGGACCAGGCCGGCGTGGGGGGCGTACTTTTTAATCTTATGGACCTCTTCTATATTGTCGTAGGTCACGAGCGGCCGGTACTGGTCCAGCTGCTTGAGCGTTTCGTTGGGCTTTATGGGGTTGGCGTAGATGATCTTGTCCCAGATCCAGGCCAGCCGCTTCTTGTTCGGCATGTTCTTGATGAACTCGTGGACGATCATGAACTCGGGCATGGAGGCCACGTCGAAGCTGGCTCCCGCTTTGTACAGAGTCTTTACTATCTCCGGAAGGGGCTCGGCCTTGACCGCGTAATAGGCCTGCACCCGCGGCAGATATTTCTTGAACTCGGCGTAGTTCTTCCGTATTTCGTCGTGGTCCACGATGAAAAGCGGCGTTCCGTGCTTCTTGGCGAGGTCCTGCATCTGTTTCTGTGTGATCATACTTTTATCTGGTATTCCTCCGTGTCCCGATTTTTAAGTTCAACCAAAGTTCAGTCGCCGTCCGTGATCAGGAAGTTCTTGAACTGCCAGGGGTCCTTCCTGTCGATCGCCGGGTTATTGTGGCCCAGGAACTCGTTGGTGTAATGCTTGAGCGGCGTCCAGTCCGTGGGCATCGAGATGAATTTGCCCAGGTAGGGCTTCGCTATCTTGAGGACGTATTCGTGCGGCAGGTCGTCCGGCACGCAGACGCCGCGGTCGGGGTTCTCTATCATCCACAGCGTGGCGGCCACGACGGAGATGGCCACCTGCATGGTGGTGGCGTTCTGGTGCGGGACCAGCTTGCGCGACTCTTCTATGCTCAGGCTGCTGCCGGTCCACCACGCATTGTAGTCGTGGCCGAGCAGGAGCGCGCCCAGGGTGTCGGAGCCGCCGATTATCTCGTCAGTCAGGATGCGGATCTTGGGCTGGAGCTTGTAATCGTAGCCGCGCAGCTCGTTGAGCGAGGCGATGGCCGAGTCGCTGGGGCAATAGGCGTAATGCACGGTGGGGCGGTAAACCGCCTTGCCGTTCTCCCACACGGTCAGCCGGTCGGAGATCGTGAAGGCCTCGCCGTGGCGGACCACCATGGCCTGGATGCACCAGTTGGGAACCCAGGAATTCACCCAGGTGTTCATCCCCATGCGCGCCAGGCAGATCTGGTTCTTCGGGCCTTCCTTGTGCTGATAGGCGAATTCCGGCAGCTCCTTCTCGTGCGTGCCCCAGCCCATCTCCGCCGTCGTGATGCCTTCCTCGCGGAAGCCTTCCACGCTCCAGGTATTGACGAATTCGTCCACCTGTTTCGGCTTATTGGTGATCTGGGTGTCGCGCTCGCTGACGTGGATGACCTTCACGCCGAGCTGGCGGGCCAGGTGGTTGAAGCTCTGCTCCGACATGAGCTTGCGGAGCGTCTCGGCGGGCTTGCCCTTGACCTTTTTGTCGGCGAGCAGGCGCGCGCCGATATCGAGCAGGCCCTGCTTGGTGAAATGGGAGATAAGGCCCGGATTGGCGCCGTGCTCTATGACCGCGGTCGGCCCCGGGCTGGCCCACTTTTCCGTCATGCGGCGCAGGTTCATATGCCTGTGGTAAAGCGTGCGCTCGGTAGGGTGTTTGTCCACCGCGCCCTCGTAGGGGTCCCATACTTCGGTCGAGGTGTTGACGTAGAGGATGCCGCGGTCGTGGCACCACTGCAGGATAACGCAGGCGTCGATGTTCCAGGCGAGGTCGATCAGGACGTCGCCGGCGGAAAGATGCTGGCTGAGGAGCCTGTCCAGGTTGTCCCTCGTCACCCTGTCGTGGACGAACCTTACGCCTTTGGCGGTCCATTGCTTGAGAGCCGCGCCGCGGTTCTCGAAATCCATGATGGTGATGTTCTTGGCGGGCATTTTCAGGTGCTTGAGCAGGATGGGCAGGGTGCACTGCGCCACGGCGCCGTAGCCGACGAAGAGGATGCGCTTGTTGAAGTCTTTTGCCATAGTAGTCTCCT
This sequence comes from Elusimicrobiales bacterium, assembly GCA_028713125.1. Classification (GTDB taxonomy): domain Bacteria; phylum Elusimicrobiota; class Elusimicrobia; order Elusimicrobiales; family UBA9959; genus UBA9959. The sequence continues at coordinate 17,615 of JAQTOU010000014.1, forward strand.
GTTTAAAAATGTCCGCGACCGCAGCTGATCTTCAGAACGTTAAATATAATACAACTTTTATTTTGGCTTATAAAGACCGGGCCAGATGGGCGAGAGGGAGCGTATGAAGGCGTCGGTGATGCTGGTCATGGCCGAGGGGATGTCGAAGCCCTCGTAGTTCATCGAGGCCGACCACATGATAGAGCCGGTCTGCACGTCCACCATGCGCGAGAGCAGGGACACGTTGGCTGTGGTGCTGAGCAACTGCGAGTTCGGCATCCCCATGACGGTGCCCTCGGAATAAATGGTCCCGCCGTTAACCTGCGTTATGGTGGTGGTACGCGGGTTCTCGGACTGGTTGACGATGTAGGAGCTCTGCGGCGTGCTTTCGGCCACGGTGCCCACGAAAAGCGCGTCCACGCCGAGCAGCCTGCCGAGCTGTTTTGCGGTGGCCGGGTCGAAAGAGCCGGAAGTCGAGAGCGACTGCTCGCGCATTACGGAGTCCAGGTGCTGGCGCTCTATAACGTCCGCGCCCTGCTCCAGAAGGCTTTGAGTCATGAGATCGGCGGCCAGGTCGCCTTTGGGACCGTTGAAGGAAAGCACCGCCACGCGCTTTATGCCGGAAAAATCGGAGCGCGGGTTGACGGCCACCTTGGGCGTAGCGCAGGCGGCGAAGAGGAGCAGGGCCGGTAGCAAGAGTTGTTTTTTCATGTGGATCACCGGGCGTTGAGGGTATTCAGGTGCTTGAGGGCCGTTTCGCGCATATGCGGGTCCGCGGTGTTTTCAAGGCAGGCCTGCCAGGAGGCCATGGCTTTTGCTTTAAGCCCTTTCTTTTCATAGATAAGGCCGAGCATGTAATGGGCTATGGCCCTCTTCGGATCCAGGCGCGTCGCGGTCTCGAAGGACCGCTGGGCTTCGTCGGCCCTGCCCAGGCGGGTATAGGTGAAGCCCAGCTTCAGGTGAAGCTCGACGTTCTCGGGCTGCATGATGAGCGACTGCTCGAGCGACGTCGCCGTCTGCGCGAGCTCGGCGGGCGTCTGGAGCCTGATATCTTTGTCCGCGCCGGCCGGGGCCGTCTGCGCCGCCGCCGGAACCGCGGCCGCGAATAAAAGGGAAATCAGCAGATATTTCATAGATCCTCCGTATTCAAAAAGCATATAAAATACCGGGCAGCTTGTGTAGTATGTTTTCCGGATTTAGTAAGATTTAAAAAAGGCCGGCTCCAGGATCTCCATGGCCCGGCGAAGGGGACCGCATGAAATTTATATTTTCCCATAATAATTTAAACGTTCTGGACCTGGATAAAAGCCTGAAGTTCTACTCGGAGGCGCTGGGCCTCGCTGAAACCCGCCGGAAAAGCGCCGCGGACGGAAGCTTCACCCTGGTCTTCCTCGGCGACGGCGCGACCACGCATAAACTGGAACTGACCTGGCTGAGGGACAGGAAGGAAAAATACGATCTCGGGGACAATGAGATCCACCTCGCCTTTACCGTGGACGACTTCAAGGCGGCCAGGGAACTTCATAAAAAAATTGGCTGCGTCTGCTATGAGAACGAGGCGATGGGGATCTATTTTATAGAGGATCCGGACGGCTACTGGTTGGAGATACTTCCGGAGAAGCGCTGATCATTTCCCGCCGGCCAGGTCGTCCAGGACGGCTTTCATCCCGTCCAGAAAAGCCGCCATGTATTCGTAATTAAGCGTGTCCGGCAGGTCCGTGGGCCTGTGGTAATGCGGCGTCCTGTAAAAAGAGGTGTCGGTGAACATCACGGCCGGATAGCCGGCCCGCCAGAAACTGCGGTGGTCGGAGTAGTCGACGCCCGGCACGAAAGAAGGCAGGCTGACGGTGCGCAGCGGAAGTTTCGAGGCGCCCCTGAAAACTTTGTCTATACGCCCCGCGAGTTTCCGCGATCCGAAATCGGAGATCTGGGCGATAAAATTCCCTCTCCCTGAAAAAAAGGGCCCTATAAGCGGCGGGTAGCGCTGCGACATCCGCTTCTCCGTAAAATACCCTATCATCTCCAGAACCAGCGCGGCTTTGATATCCTCTTTCCTTTCGGCGGCCGCTTTCGCGTAGACCGCGCTCCCCATGCCGTCTTCCCTGAAAAAGGGGGGTTCTTCGTTCACGAAGGCGATGAATTTAACGGTCCTTGAGTATTTCCCCGCGGCGGCGTATTCGGCCAGCTCGAGCAGGCCGGCCACGCCGCTGGCATTGTCGTCGGCTCCCGGATTGTTGTAGGTGTCGTAATGGGCCCCGACCACGATTATTTCATTTTTCGCCGCCAGTCCTTCTTTGACGCAAACGATGTTCTTCACCTTTACCGCGGACGACATGTATTCCTGGTATTCCACTTTGCAGCCGGCAGCTTTAAAGCGCGCCGTAAGATAGTCCTCCGTTCTGCGGAGCCGGGCTTTATTATTATTGTAAAGGTCCCTCGGGCCTATCTCCACGGCCAGCGCGGTTACCGAAGCCCGGAGCCTTTCCGGCCGGGTAAGCGCCGGGCCGCCGGGATAAGCCGGGGCCAGGAAGTTCCAGCCCAGCGTGCTAAGCTTAACGGCCGCATAAGCCGCCGCTGTGAAGATAGCAAGGTTTAAGACGTATTTTTTTGTGATCATCGCGGAAGCCAGGGAGAACGGCCGGCGCCAGGGCGGCGACGGACTATAGCTGCGTCCTTTAATTCCGCGGTTTTTTCGCGGGGGCTGTATCCTTCCAGCCGGTGAGGGCGGCTATAAAATTATTCCACTTTGTTTCCAGTCCCGCTTCTTCGCCGCTTTTCTCCGGGGCCGAGGCGGCGTAAAGCATGGCTCCGAAAAGGGCGTCCTGGATAACTTCCGCCAGGGCGGCGGGCTCGTCCTTGAACCGGAACAGGCCCTCCCTTTTCCCGGCCAGCAGGTGGGAGAGTATCCTTTCGCGTCCCGCCTCTATCATCTGCATGAAGAGTTTCGAGAAAGTTTCGCCGCGGCCGGCGAGGTAATAGAGCAGGATCAGGATCTGCGCGTCCTGGCGCCGGTAGCGCCGGGCCCAGATCACGTTGCCAAGGCAGTGCTTCAGCAGCCTGCGCCCGGCATTGTCCTCGATCGCGATCAATTCGCTTACCGTCTCGTGGTTATGGCGGACGATGGTCCTCACGAGCTCCTCGAACAGCGCGTTCTTGTCCGGGAAGTGATACATGACGGCGGACTGGCTCAGGCCTATGTCGTCGGCGATCATCTGGAAGCTCGCCTCGGCGAAGCCGTGCCTGGCCGCGAGCCGGATGGCCGACAGGACGATCTTGTTCCTGGTATTTCCGCCTTTTTTCGTTTCGGGCCTGGGTTTCATTGGAGAATTCTACCTTACTCACCCCGCAAAGTAAAGCGGGGGGGAACAAAGGCAGGGCTGTCCCAGGAAAATCCGTAAAACAAAGAGAATCCTCCGTTAATGGTAAGATGTTTTTGCTTAGAAAACAGTCCTTACCGACGGAGGATTCCTTATGTCACATTATAACACATTGT
>JAQTOU010000019.1 GCA_028713125.1 Elusimicrobiales bacterium
ACGCCAAGTGCAAAGAGCTGGCCGGCCTGTTCGCCGCGAACTTCAAGAAGTTCAACGTGACGAGCTCCGCCATCAACGGCGCCGGCCCGAAGATATAGGGCAGGCCGCCCCAGCGAAGAAGGCCGGAAATCCCCCGGCCTTTTTCATTTGGGGACTCCCTTGACACTTATAGGGGAAAATAGGTTATATGTATCAAGTAATTTAGAAGTCATCATCATAGGAGGAAGTACAATGCCCGCTGCAAAAGCAAACTCGAAGTTCATGGCCCCCATCACCCCTAACGAAACCCTCGCCGCCGTAATCGGCCCCAAGCCGGTTCCCCGCACCGAGATCGTTAAGAAGCTGTGGGTCTACATAAAGAAGAACAACCTGCAGGACAAGAAGAACAAGCGCAACATCAACGCCGATGAGAAGCTGCTGAAGCTGTTCGCCGGCAAGAAGCAGGTCACGATGTTCGACCTGGCCAAGATAATCGGCAAGAACGCGAAATAAGCCGGTTGCACTTAGTTAACGCCGTCCGCTTTAAAAACGGACGGCGTTTTTATTTGTCCCGGGGCCGCGTTCTGGGCCTTTGGGCCCACCTGCGCCTGGGCCTTTAGGGATTGACATTCGTCAACTTGTCCTCCATACTATATGTGGTGAACATTATGAAACGCGCGCTGACCGTCCTTATGCTGCTGAGCCTGCCCCTGGCGGGCGGCTCGCCCCTGTGCGCCCAGGGCCGCGGCCGCGGGGAAACCGCCACGCGCGTCTCCTACTACGGCGAGAACAACCTGGTGGACTATCACCAGGCCGGCAAGGTCATGAGGAAGCTTGCCGAGTCCACCCTGGCCTTCTTCCCTTCCCGCTCGCTGCCTTATGACGAGGCGGCCGGCGTCTACAGGCTTTCCAACACCTCCCTCAAGGACCAGTACAACCTCAAGCCGGAGACCCCTTTCGCCGACCAGACCGTTGGCGCCTACTGCTCCGGCGCGCTGGTGGGCGAGGACCTGGTGCTGACCGCCGGGCATTGCCTTAAGCCGCACATGCGGGGGCTGGACTGCTCCAGGATAAAGCTGGTCTTCGGCTACGCCGTCACGCAGCGCGGGGAGACCCCGTCCGCCTTCCCCGCCGAGAACGTCTACTCCTGCAAGGAAGTCGTCATGCAGGTGGTGCAGGACAAGCGCCACAATTTCGTCTGCCGCGGCGGAAGCTGCTCCAACAGCCCTAACATAGGGGAGGGCGTGGACTACGCCCTGCTGCGCCTGGACCGCAGCGCGCGGGGCCGCTACCCGCTGGCCGTGAGCCGCAGGAAGGTTTCGCAGAACGCCAAGGTGGGCGTGATAGGCTATCCCAGCGGCATGCCGGTAAAGGTGCAGGAAGAGGGCGCCGCGGTGCGCTCCCTCACCGACAAGGGCTACTTCGTGGCCAACCTCGACACTTTCTCCGGCAATTCCGGCAGCCCGGTCTTCAACATGGGCACCATGAAGATAGAGGGCGTGCTGGTACGCGGCGGGGTGGACTACGTGCATCAGTCTTCCACCGGCGCGAGGGTGGAGGATTCCGGCAGCCCCTACGCCCACATGCCCGGCGAGGCCAATTTCTATCCCCAGGAGGGCGGCCGCGGCGAGGACGTGACCTTCATAACTGAGGCCGAGGCGCTGATCCCGCAGACGGAGATGGAGCGCGCCCTGGACGCGGCGCTAAGACAGCAGGCGCAGCCGCAGAGCCAGCCCAAGGCCGTGCCCGCCGTCTACACCCCCGGCCAGAACGGCGGCTTCCAGCCGGCCGTCTACGAAGTCCCGGAGCCTTCCGTCCCGGAGCCCACGATGATCTGACGCCGCGCTAATAAGCGGCCAGTAAGTAAGGAGCGCCCCCCACGGGGCGCTCCCTTCTTTTGGCGGCCGCCGGAGTTCAATCCTTGCGGCGGTCCACGATGTAATGGCTCTTGTCGGAGGCTTTGGCGCCTTTCTTGAGTTCGGTGCCGATATTGCTGACCTGGGCGAAGGAGTGGAGCGGGCGGGTGCTGTTGTGCACTATGCCGATGGCGATGGAGAGGAAAGGGAATTTCCGGATATTGCCCTGGCGGTCGGTGGCCACGATGTGGCCGCGCTCGCGGTCCGCCTTGCTGTAGAAGGAGGGGGCGATCTCGTCGAAGGAACTGACTATGCGCTTGGCCAGTTCCTCGGACCGCTCGTACGAGGTGACGACTATGAAGTCGTCGCCGCCGATGTGGCCGATGAAATCCTCGGAGTTCTCGTTCTGGATGGTCAGCTTGACCAGCAGGTTGGCCGTGGCCTTGAGGATGCGGTCGCCGGCCTCGAAGCCGTAGATGTCGTTGTAGGCTTTGAAATTGTTGAGGTCCAGGTACAGCACGGCGAACGTGCCGCCTTTCTGTATCTCGCGCTCCACCCGCGCCTGGATGGACGGGTTGCCGGGGAGCTTGGACAGGGGGTTGGTGTCGAGCACCTGCTTGTTGCGCTTGAGGATCATCCGGATGCGGGCCACCAGCTCGTCGGCGTCCACCGGTTTTATCAGGTAATCGTCGATGCCCATGCTGAGGCCCTTGAGCTTGGCGTGCTTCTCGCCGAAGGCGGTGACTATTATGATCGGGATGTGGGCGAAAAGGGGGTTGTTCTTGAGGTCCTGCGCCACTTCCAGGCCGTTCTTGCGCGGCATGTTGTAGTCGAGCACGATGATGTCCGGGTTGGTCTCGAAGACGGCCGTCATGGCCTCCACGCCGTCGTTGGCGGTGATCACCTCGAAGCCGGCGTACTCTATCATCTCCTTCATCAGGAGCAGCAGCTCGGTCTGGTCGTCGGCCATCAACACGCGCAGGCGGGGGGCTTTCTGCGGCTCGGAGCCTATAGGCGCGGCGCCCTGCGCCGGGGAAGGGGCGGTCTGCTCTTCTATGAGCTTGAGCAGCAGATCGCCGGGGATCTCGCGGGACACGATCTCGGGCAGGCCGGTCAGGATGCCGCGCTCCTGGTAATTCTCCAGGCGCAGCCCGCTCACGACTATGATGGGGGTGCCGGCGGTGTCGGAGGATTCCTGCATCTCCTCCATGATCTCGAAGCCGTCCTTGCCGGGCATCATGATGTCGAGCAGCAGGGCGTCCGGTTCCTCCGAGCGCAGCACGTCCATGACGGCGGCGGAGTTGTTGACCACCACGGGCTGGTAGTTGTTGGCTTCCAGGAACATCTTCACCAGGTCCGAGAACTCGGTGTCGTCGTCGGCCACCATCACGGTCTGCTGCCGGCCCTCCTTAGGGGGGGCGGCCTTCAGCAGCACGGCTTTCAGGGCTTCGAAGTCCACCGGCTTGGTCAGGTAGCCGCACACTTTGGGCGAGGGGCCGGTGACTATCCCGGTCTTCGGGGTATGCGAGAAGATGATGACCTTCTGGGTTTCGGTAAAGGGGTTCTTCTTGAGCTCGTTGAGGAAGTCCAGCGGGTTGAAGGCCTGGATCAGGATGTTGAGGATCACCAGGTCGGGCTTCCAGTTCTGCACCGCGGTGATGGCCTGCTGGTAGTTGGTCACCGTCTGGGCGTGGTAGCCGTGGCCCTCGAGAAAAGAGGTCAGCGCGGCCGCCGCGGCTGCGTCGTTGTCAACGAGGAGTATCTTCTTGCCGGTGGCGGCGTCCATAATCCTGATTTTAACATTTTTATCCCGGAACATGCGTGCGCAAATACGCGGGCCAATAATTGTAGAATCTAGGCGTGGCAGACAAGGACAATTATTGGAATTACGCGCAGATCGGGCTGGAGCTGGCGGCGGGAGTGCTGCTGGGCTTCTGGGCCGGTTACCAGCTGGACAAGCGGCTGGGCACCGCGCCGTGGCTGATGCTGGCCGGGGCGGCCGGCGGCATGGCCGCGGGGTTCTACCTGGTGGCCAGGGAGCTTTTTAAGGACGGGGCGCCGCCCCCCGGGGGTAAAGCGTGATAGGCTCGCCCTGGACCGCCGTGCTTTACGGCGCCGCCCTGGGGGCGCTGTCCGGCTGGCTTTCCCGCCTGGCCCTGAAGCGGGTCCTGCGTTCTTCCGACAAGGTCTTTTACTCGGTTTACGGCGCCGGGCTGGCCGCCCGGTTCGCGGTGGTGCTGGGCGCGGTTTGGCTACTTCGCCATGAAAAATATATAATTACTGTCTTGTTCGCGGTTTCACTTATCTTAGTTCAGATGGTTTTCGAGGCTTTCCCGCTGAAACATGGAACTAAAACAGATACTTGAGCACCACATAGTGGACCACATCTGGACCTGGATCGCCCTGGGCCCGCTCAAGCTCCCGATCTCAAAACACCTGCTGATGATGGGCATAGCCTCCGCTATCCTGCTCGTCGTCTTCCCGCTCATCATCCGCAGCCGCTCAAGAGCGCTGGCGCCTTTCCGCGCGATGATAGAGATCATCGTGCTGTTCCTGCGCGACGAGGTGGTGGTGCCCAACCTCGGCCACAAGGGCGCGGGCTACCTTGGCTATTTCTCCACGCTGTTCTTCTTCATCCTGGTCCTCAACCTCATCGGCCTGGTGCCCTACGGCTCCACCGCCACCGGCAACTTCGCGGTCACGGCGGGGCTGGCGCTCACTACGTTCGTGCTGATAAATTTCGCGGGCATCAGGGAACAGGGCATTATCGGCTATTTCAGCCATATCGTGCCCAAGGGCGTGCCGGGCTGGCTGGTGCCGCTGCTGTTCCCGATAGAAGTGGTCGGCCTGCTGACCAAGACCTTCGCGCTGGCCATCCGTCTCTTCGCCAACATGATAGCCGGGCATATAGTGATCCTCGCTTTCATCAGCTTTATTTTCATCTTCGGCTCCTTCGGCGTGGCCGTCGGCCTGCTGGGCGTGGCGCCGATAGCGGTGGCGCTGGTGCTGTTCACGCTGCT
>JAQTOU010000020.1 GCA_028713125.1 Elusimicrobiales bacterium
TATAGCGCCGAAGAGGTGCGGGTGCCGCTGGTGTTCTACCGCCCGGGCCGCGCGCCGGCGGTTTTAACCGGCGTCACCAGCCATATGGACCTGCCGGCCGCGCTGCTGCGGGAAGCCGGCGTGCAGAACCCGCCCTCGGACTATTCCAGCGGGCGGGAGCTGTTCGCGGCGGGCGACAGGGATTTCGTGACGGCGTTCTCGTGGGACACCGCGGCTATTCTGCGCGGGGGGGAAACGCTCGTGATGCCGCTGGAGGCCTACCGGGGCGGGGTTAAGGTTTACGACGGGGAATACCGCGAGGCGGGGAAAGAGAGGGCTAAAGCCTTTACGCCCCTGCTGCTGTCCTTCCAGAAAGAAGCCAAAAGATTCACTAAGAACTAATTCTTCTTCAGCCCTTCCACGGCGCGGTCGAAAGCCTTCACCGCGTCGGCTACTTCTATGTCGCGGCAGGTCTTGTGGCCCTTGGAAACTATGGCGGCGTGGATGCTGCCTTTAGGTTTCCAGCACTTCTCGTTGTACGGCCGGTTGAAGGAGAACGTGGGCACGCCGGCCGCGGCGGCCAGGTGCAGCGTGCCGGTGCTGTTGCAGACCAGGATGGAGCAGCATTTCAGTATGGCGGCCGTGAGTTCGGCCGACTTCGGGGGAATGTGTTTGACGCCGGGCAGATGGCGCAGTATCCCGTCCTGCGTCTCTTTCTCTTCGCCCAGCCCCACCAGGTAGAAGACCGAGACGCCTTTCCTCTTGAGGAGTTCCTTAGTGAACTCCACGAACTTGTCCTCGGGCCAGCGGTTCTCGTACTTCTTGAAATTGCCGGGGTGCACGGCCACTACCAGGTCGCCGGCCGGGAAACCGAGGCCCCGGACCAGCCTTTCGCCTTCGGCCAGCAGGTCCTGCGGCAGGGTCACGCGCATGCTCTCGGGCGGGGTGAAGCCCAGCCTGCCCGCCAGCACCGCGTATTTGTCCATGAAATGGTCTTTCTCCAGGTCGTGAGGGAGCGTGAGGGTATAGACGCCGGCCGGGGCTTTTTTCTCGAAGGCGATGCGCTCCGGGGCGCGCGCAAGCCGCATCAGGGACAGCGAGGCCCGGCTGTAGGCCGGGTTGAGGTCTATGGCCAGGTCGCAGCGCCGCCAGGCGGCGGCGAACATCTTAAGGGTGCTGGGCGGGTGATGCCAGCCCTTGAAGACCACCACTTTGTCCAGGTCGGGGTTGCCGGTCGCCAGGTTGGCGGCCTTGGCCGAGGTGATAAGGGTGATCTCCGCGCCCGGGTAAGCTTTCCTCAGCCCCTCCAGGAAAGGCGTGGTGATGATGTAATCGCCCAGGCGCCCCAGCAGTATGAGCAGTATCTTCCGGTAAGCTTTGGGTTCAGCTGTCATGCCGTTCTCCGTCGGGCCGCGGCGCGCGCCTGCGGGCTTTCTTCTTGCGTATGCGGGCTATCTCCCTGAGCCTTTCCGAGGTTTCAGGGGAGATCCGCGCCTCTATCTTGTCCACCATTTCCCGCAGGGCGATGAAGCGGTTCAGCGAACGCTTGCGTTCGCGCTGGCACTTCACCACCAGGCCCAGGGCCGGGTAGCGCAGCAGCACCGCGTTCGAAGTTTTATTGATCTTCTGCCCGCCGTTGCCGCTGCCGCGGGTGAACTGTTCGTCCACCAGCCGCAGGTCTATGCCGAGCCGGGCTATCCGGGCTTTCAGGGCCTCCACCTTGGCGGCCGTTATATCGGAAAGCTCGGGGAAATTCATGGCTACTCTTCCGGCTGGCCGTGCTCGCGCAGGTACTTGCGGATATGCGAGCGGGCGCCGGCGGTCTTCACCGAGGTCAGCCAGTCCTTCTTCGGGGCCGAGTTCTTGCGCGTGATGATCTCGCAGATGTCGCCGCTCTTGAGCGGGTGGTCGAGGCGGACCATCTTGTTGTTCACCTTGGCGCCTATGCAGCTGTTCCCGATGTCGGTGTGTATCGTGTAGGCGAAGTCCAGCGGGGTGGCGTCCACCGGCAGCGGCTTCACGTCGCCCTTCGGGGTGAAGATAAAGATCTGGTCCAGCTCCAGGTCGGTCTTGAAACTTTCTATGAATTCGCGCGGGCTGGAGAGGTCCTGCAGCCATTCCATCCACTGGCGCAGCCAGTTGAGCTTCTCGTCGAGGTGCTTGTCGGCGCCCTTGTCGCCCAGCTTGTATCGCCAGTGCGCGGCGATGCCGTATTCCGAAGTGCGGTGCATGTCCTCGGTGCGGATCTGGATCTCTATGATCTCGCCGGTCCCGGCCATCACGCTGGTGTGCAGGCTCTGGTAGAGGTTCATCTTGGGCACGGCGATGTAGTCGGTGAACGACCCGGCCACCGGCTTGAAGACGGAGTGCACCACGCCCAGCAGCGCGTAGCAGTTGATGACGGTGTCGGTGATGACGCGCACGGCGAGCGCGTCCTGTATCTCCTCGAACGGCTTCTGCTGCCGGAGCATCTTGCGGTAGATGGAATAGAGGTTCTTGACGCGGGCCAGCACGCGGTGCGGCACGTTGGCGCCGGCCAGGTGCTTCTCCAGTTCGGCCTTGAAGTCCGCCAGCAGGTTTTCGCGCATGGCGTAGCGCAGCTGCACCTTGGCCAGCAGGCTCTGGTACTCGTCGGGGTGCAGGTACTTGAAGGATAGGTCCTCGAGTTCGCTCTTGAGCTGGAAAATGCCGAGGCGCTGCGCCAGCGGGGCGTACAGGGAGATGGTCTCGTGGCTGATCTCCAGCTGCTTCTCGCGCGGCAGGAAATTCAGGGTGCGCATGTTGTGCAGGCGGTCGGCCAGCTTGATGACGATGACCCGGATGTCCTTGGCCGTGGCCAGGATCATCTTGCGCCAGTTCTCGGCCTGGGCCTCGTCGCGCGAGGAGAACTTCAGCGTCTCTATCTTGGTGACGCCTGCCACCAGCGTGTAGATCTCCTCGCCGAATTCCTTGCGGAAGGTCTCGTGGGGGATCTTGGTGTCCTCCAGCACGTCGTGCAGCAGGCCGGCGGCCACCGTCTCGAGGTCCATCTTGTAGTCCACCAGGATCTCCGCCACGGCGGCGCAGTGGACGAAATATTTCTCGCCGGAGGCGCGCTTCTGCTCCTGGTGCGCTTCGCAGGAATAGTTCCAGGCGTATTCCAGCAGGGTGGTGTCCTGGGAGGAGTATTCGCGGAATTTCTTGAGCAGTTCGTCGAGTTCCATTTGTTATTCTCCGAAATACCGGATCAGCAGCACCGTGGCGAAGCCGAGCGGGAAGATGGCCGGGGTCAGCCGGTCGTAGGCCTTGTGCAGGCGCGGCAGGATGTCGGCCATGGCGATATAGAGGAAGGAGCCGCCGGAAAGGCCCAGCGCGAAGGCTTCGGCGCCCGGCGGGATGTTCCGGATCAGCGGGGCGGCGATGAAGGCGCCGGCCGGGGTGGCCGCCGCCAGCAGCACGCTGTACAGGAAGGCGTCGCGGCGGGACCGGCCCGCGTGCAGCAGCAGCGACACCAGCGTGACGCCGTCGGCGAACTTGTGCAGCACCACGCCGAGCGCCACGTTGAAGCCGGTGACCGCGCCGGGGGCGAAGCCCACGGCGATATTGAAGCCGTCGAGCAGGGAATGCAGGGTCATCGCCGCCAGCGCGAAGGCGCCCAGGTGGTGGACGTGGCAGTCCTCCATGAACTCGCTGCAGGCGCTGTGGGCCGCGAAGGTCTCCAGCGTGAACAGGGCGGCCAGCGCCGCCAGCACGCCGTAGGAGAGCGCCGCGGCGTTCAGGCCGAAGCCGGCCGGGATGATGTCCAGGATGGCGGCCGCTATGAGGACTCCTGCGGCGTAGGCCAGCGTGCGGGCGAGGAAAGTCTTGCTGAAGCTGCCGAAATGCAGCACCCCCGCCGCGCCCAGCAGCGTGAACAACACCGCAATAATGCTGAAAAGGATTACCATAAAAATATTGTGCGTTCCGCGGCTGACGCAGGGACAGGGTTAGCAAAAGCCTGCCGGAGGACCGAGCTTGCGTAAGCGCGAGGTCCGAGGCGGGCAGCGGCGAGCACGGTGTGCGAGACCGCGGTTTTGCGTTCCTGTCCCTGTGGCGGCCGCGCTTATGAGCGAACAGGGCGCGCCTCAGCGGTGGCAGTTAACTCTGCGCTTCGTAGAGGCCCTTGTAGACCCCGTTGAGGGCCAGCAGTTCCTCGTGCGTGCCCGTTTCCGCCAGCTCGCCTTTCTTGAGAACGAAAATCTTGTCGGCGTTCCTCACCGTGGAGAGGCGGTGCGCCACCATCACCACCGTGCGGCCGCTCAGGATGCGCTCTATGGCCGCCTGCACCGACTGCTCGCTGGCCGTATCTAGGTTGGAGG
>JAQTOU010000004.1:0-198734 GCA_028713125.1 Elusimicrobiales bacterium
TTAATGGAGCGATTATCGCTGTTGGACACTTTAAATTTGAATCAAAACCGATTGAACAGGATACGTGACGGGGACTTACAGCCATTCCTGCCCTTCGCTTAAAAAAGTTTCTTGGGACAGCCCTGGGTAAAAAGGCCTACGGCAGCGTAGGCCTTTTTACTTTCCCCGGCTGGGTACTAAGACGCTTTCGTTCCGGCGGTCCGCGGGCTAGACTATATATAGAAATGAAGACCTGTAAAAACATGCTGATAGCCGGGGCGCTCGCTCTTAACTGGGCGGCGCCTCTTTTTGCGGGGCCGGCGCTTTACGGTGAGGCCGCGGCGCCCTGGTCAGCCGAGCAGGCGGCGAAACTTCCTCCGGCCATCACCGCCGATTTCCTGAAAGAGGTTAAAAAAGATTTCGGGACCGCCGCCGCGGACGGGCTCGCCGAGAAGAAAAACAGGGTTTCAGCCCTGCTGAATAAATTTAAAGACTGCTCTCTTAACCGGGCAGACCTGGACAAGACGGAAAAATATTTCACGCCCGGGTTCAAGGCCGAACTGCGCTATTTCGCCGGCAGGGGCTGCGCGGAATTCCGCGAGTCCGCGGTCGGTAAAGCGCCCGCCGCGCGGTCGGCTTCCCTGGGCGCTATCGAGGCGGGAGCCGCCTCCGGCGCCCTTAACACCAGGGAGGGGGCCGCCAGGTTCTTTGACGGCGCGGTTCATGGCGCAGGGGCGGCTCCGGTCACAGGCGGCGGTCCGGTCTACAGCGCGGACAATATGGCCGCCAAGGCCGCAGTTTCTGCCCTGCCTTCAAAGCGGCTCGCCGCTAATGTCCCTGCCCCGCGCGCGGAAGCGCCGGCCCCCGGGAAAATAAAGATCAAAGCCCCGGCCAATATCGGCGAGGACGGCCGCGTGCACCAGGCCGTTAATCACTGGAACGAGATGCGCGAAAATAACTGGGAGATAGCCAAGAACCCCGGAAAAGGTTCAGAGAGGGTCAAGGCCCTGCTGAAAGCCGGCGCGGCTTCCGCTTTCGAGGGGCTGCTTATCTACAGTAATCTCTCGGCCGTGGAAAAAGGCGGGGCCAGGGTGCGCTGGGACGCGAAACACGGCGCCGCCGCGGGGACTATCGCCGGGGACTCGGCCAAGCTGGCTTTTAATTCCGCGGTTTTCTTCCTGGCTTTCGCGCCGATACCTTTCCTCAAAGTGGCGAAGGCCGCCCTCGCGGGCGAGGCCTGGGCCATCGCGATGATGGGCGCGATGAGCGCCGGCAGCGTCAACCGCTACATAGTCCACGTCCCCGATTAAAAATACTATCTTTTGCCGAGTATTCAGCTATTGCGTGCTGGTTGCCGTATGGGCCGGAACGCAAAATCGGCGTCGCGCACACCGTGCGCGCGCCTGCCGCCCTCAGGCTCGGCGCTACGCAAGCCTCGCCTTCCGGGGGGCTTTTGCTAACCCGGCCCATACTGCAACCAGCTGTGTTTTCCACTATCGGCCGCGGCTATTTTATAGAATTAACTACTGATGTACGACCGCGAGAGGGTTTTTAATATACTCGGCTGGGGGGCTTTCGCCTTCGCGGCCTCGGCTTTTTTGATGCCGGTCATAAACCCGGATATATACTGGCATCTTGCGGCGGGAAAATACACGGTGGCGCACCTTGGGCCGCCCAGGGCGGACTTCCTTTCCTGGCCGCTGGCCGGCACGGAGTGGGTGGATTTCGAATGGCTGCCGCAGGTTTTTTATTACCTGCTTCACAAAGCGGGCGGCTTCAGGGCGCTGCTTCTTTTTAAGATCCTGCTGCTGACGCTGACCATGCTCGTTTTCCGCGCTACGGTTCTGCTTTACGGCAGGCGCGGGGCGCTGCCTTTGCTGTTGCCGCTCTTCGCCGCGGCTATAATGCCGAACTGCGACCTGCGGCCGGAGAATTTCACCCTCCTTTTCTTTTCCTTTACGCTTTACTCTATCGAGAAAAGCCGCCTTTCCTCCCTGCCTTCAGGCTGGCGGTTCAGGGCCGCTGTTTTCGTTTTCTTCGCGCTCTGGACCAATCTGCACGCAGGGTATCTTTATGGCCTGGCGCTGATAGGTCTTTATGCCGCCGGCGAATTCTTCGCCGAAGAGCTGCCTTTCATCTACGGAAAGGGGCCTTTCGCGCGCCCCGGCAGGAGCCTGGAATATCTTAAGCTATTTTTCCTGGGACTGGCCTCGAGCCTGGCTAATCCCTACGGCTGGAAGATCTATTCCGTGATCCTTAACCACCAGAAGTACATAGACACCCTGCAGGAGCATATCCAGGAGTGGGCCACCTTCGACCTGACCAATGCCTACCAATGGCCTTATGTGCTGACGCTCGTGTTCGTGATGGGCAGCCTCGTGCTTTTCCTGCTGCGCCGCCGGTATTTGGTTTATCCGCATTTGGCCGCCGTTCTCTTTTTCCTGTGGGCCTCGGCCAGCCACTCGCGCCATATCCCTTTCTTCATAATAACGGGCCTGGCCTGTACGCTGGCTTTGCCCTGGGAAAAGCCGGCGTCCGCTTTCCGCTGGCGCGCCCTGGCCTGGGGCGGGGGGGCTCTCTGGCTGGCCGCCGCCTGGTGGTTCTACAGCGGGCTGGTCTGGACGCAGTATACCGGAAAAGCGCAGCTTGCCAAATACGGCTCCGAGGGCATGGCGACTTTTTTGCGGGCGAACAGAACCGAGCTTTCCGGGCTCAGGCTCTACAATTACTGGAGCTGGGGCGGCTGGGTAAGCTGGGAGCTGGGACCCGACTACAAGGCTTTCATAGACGGCCGCTACCTTTTTCATGACCGCATAACCGAAGTTACCGGGCTCAGCGGCAATGCGCCGAACTGGAAGAAGCTAATCGCGAAGTATAAATTCGGCCTGGCCCTGATAAAACTCGACGAGCCGAACGTTCCGGTGAAGCAGCGCCTGGCCGGCGGCGGCGAAGCGGTTTACTGGCGGCCAACCTATCTTTTCTACCTGCCGCGTAAAGACTGGGCCGTTGTCTACTGGGACTATTCCACCGCGGTCCTGGTGCGGCGCGACGCGGTTCCCGCGGCCTGGCTGGCCGCGCATGAATTCCGCTACCTCCGCCCGGGCGATACGCAGAACCTGCCGGGCCCGCTCCTCTCCGGGGCTATCCCCCTGCGCGAGCTGCGCCGGGAATTAGATACTTATCTGCGCTGGCACCCGGCCGGCCTCGAGCGATCGGTGAACGGGGAACTGATAGGTTTTGTGAAAGGGCTCGAGGCGCTTTGCGCCCGGAAGGGGGCGAAATGCGCGAAATAATAGCCGAGGTAAGATCCCATCCGCTGGCGCTTTTCGCCGATTTCCGCAGGCTGTTCGCCGGGCGGGTGATCTCCGCGGTCGGGGATAAGTTCTTTTCGATAGCCATAGCCTGGTGGGTGATCTCGAAGGCCGGGGAGAATTCAAAGTTCCACCTCGGGCTGATAATGGCCGTGAACGTGCTGCCGATAGTGGTCTTCGGGCCGCTGCTGGGCACGCTCTCGGACAGGTCGGACAAGCGCAAAGTGATGCTGGCCGCGGACGCGGCCCGGGCTTTCCTTACGCTCTCCCTGGCCGCGCTGCTCTGGACCGGCAGCCTCAATCTTTACTGGCTTTACTCCATCTGCTTCCTTATTTCCGGCTTCGGCCCCCTGTTCGAGTCGGCGGTGGCGGCCTCGATCCTGAAGCTTACTTCCGAAGAAAAAATGCCGCAGGCCGTGGCGGCGGATTCTTCCGTGATGCAGTTCTCCAACGTGATAGGGTCGGCGCTGGGCAGCGTGGTGATGGCCGCCGCGGGCGTCGCCGGGGCTTTCCTGTTCAACGCTTTAAGCTTCGCCGCCTCCTTCGCGGCGGTCTGGGGCATAAAGGAGACTTTGAAGCCCGAAGCCAGGACGGAGAGCTCCTTTATCGCGGAGTTCCGCGAAGGCCTCTCCTATATCTACGACAATAAGCCCCTGCTCTGGCTTATCCTCTCTTTCGCGGCCTTCAACTTCTTCGTCGGGCCGATCCTGATTCTTATCCCGATGATCGTCAAGTTCACGCTTAACGAATCCGTGACCTGGCTGGCCGTGTTCGAGACTTTCTTCGCGCTGGGCTCCTCCGTCCTGGCGATAGGGCTCAGCTTTAAAAAGTCCTACGGGAACATTTATTGGTGGTTCTTCGGCTCGCTCCTGGCGGTGGGGCTCTCTTTCGGCGGGCTCTATTTTACGGGGGATAAATACGCCATCTGCGCTTTGCTTTTCGGCGCCGGGGCGGCGCTTGGCGCGGGCAATGCCGTGATTCTGACCCTTTTCCAGACCACCGTGCCAGACGCGATGAAGGGCCGCTTCTTCTCGGTGCTGACCACGCTGGCCTATGCCGTGCTGCCGGCCACTTTCATGCTGAACGGGATGCTGGCCGAGAGCCTGTCGGTGAATTTCTGCATAGGCTTCAACGCCGCCGCCGTGCTGGCCCTTTCCTTTTTCGCGCTGTTCATTCCCAGGGTGGATTGGAGATCGTAAAAAAATACAGGAGCGGAATTTCGCGGATATTACAGGGCAGGAGGGATCATGTGTAATTATAGAATGATATCGGCAGTATGCCTGGCACTCGGTCTGTGCGCCTGCGGGAAAAAGCCGGCAGAGCAGGCCGGCGCCGCGCCGGCGGGGCAGGCGGACGCCGCTACTCAGGTCGGGGTGTCCACGGGCAGCACGCTGGGCAATACGCTCAACGCCCCCGCCAACTATATGCGCGGGATGCAGAACAAGGTGGGAGCGGCGGAAAAAGCGGCGGCCGTTTATGAAAAAGCGGCCGAAACTCATGATGGGAACAAGACGGGAGACGGCGACTGAAGAATGAGCGTTCTCCAATAGAAACAGCCGCAGGAAAACCTGCGGCGGTTTCTATTGGAGGGATAAACAAGCCTGGGTTTTAATACCCGGGTTCCCGCGATAATGTCATGCCGGGTGCGCCCGTCTTTTTCCCGGAGCGCCTTCCGGCCGCCGGCTTTAAGGCGCCGGTTACTTGCCTATATTCTTTACCAGGTCCTTCGCGAGGTCTTCGGTAAGGTCCATGATGGCCAGCTGGATTATGGCCTCCGGCTTGGCCAGCTCCCCTATTTTCCCGCCGAAAGCGTGCTTCTCGGAGCTCTTGGCCTTCCCGACCACCCTGCCGGCGCCGAGCAGCTCGCCGGTCTCCAGGTTCACCAGCCTCGCCTCGGCGGCGACTTCGACTTTGCGGTCGGTCTTTTCAGCTATCTTCACGCTCCGCCACTCGTCGTTCACCGAGAGGGCCGTTATCGAGCCGAGCACCGCGTAGCGCGCGCCTATCAGCTTGCCCACCTGGGCGGCGGTGGCGGAGTCCACCACGCCGGCGGAAGCGAGCTGCAGCTCTTTCATCGCCGCGTCGACGCGGGCGCGCTCCACCAGCCGTATTTTGGAGGTCTGCATAAGGGAAGCCGTGAGCGCGTCCTGCAGCCCGGTCACGCTGGAGGCGTATTGCGGGTCGGAGGCCGAATAAGCGAAAGGCATCACGCAGGCCAGCGGGCGCTGCTCGAAAGGCACGCCCGAGCTCGCGCAGGCGCCGGCCAGCAGCAGCACAGGAATGACAAGTTTAAAATTCTTCATAATAGCCCCCTGTAAACGGAATATGCGTTTATTTTACAAAAACTTGCGGTCCGGCCTCATGCGGGATTCGGGATGTCTATGAATTCCGTCTTGACCCCGAATTTCTTTTCCAGAACTTCGGCCAGCGCTATGACGCCGGGCTTCTCGGTATTGTAGTGCCCGGCGGAGACGAAGTTCGCGCGGCTTTCGCGCGCGAATTCCTGCACGAATTCTCCGGTCTCGCCGGTGATGTAGAGGTCGAGGCCGGCGGCCACGGCCTGCTCGAACATCCGGGCCGCGCCGCCGCTTACCACGCCCGCGGTCCTTATTTTTTCGGTCCCGAACCTGAAGCAGAGCGGCTCCGCGTCCAGCTTTATGGCCAGCGCGGCGGCTATGTCGGACATCAAAAGGGGCTTGGGGAAGGTCCCGCTGAAGCCTATGGTCTCCCCGTCGTAACCGCCGAAAGGCTTAAGGTTCCCGGCGCCGAGCATTTTAAGCAGGCGCGCGTTATTGCCTACTACAGGATGCTTGTCCAGGGGCAGATGCCAGGCGCAGAGAGAGAGGCCGGTCTTGAAAAGCGTTTCCAGCTTGCGCTTGAAAGGCCCGGTGAAAGGCTGGGAGGCGCCCCAGAGCAGGCCGTGGTGGACTATAAGCATGTCCGCGCCGCAGGCCGCCGCGCGCTTTATGCATTCGAGCGAGGCGGAAACCCCGAAAGCGATCTTTTTCACTTCCTGCCTTCCTTCGGCCTGGAGGCCGTTCTGGGAGGCGTCCTTTATCTTCTTCGAATCCAGGTAGGAATCCGTGAAAGAAACTATTTTATCCCTGTCGGCCATATCCCCTCCGTAGTTCTATATTTTCCCCGGGCGAACCGCGTAGATATAGCCGTTGGCTATTTCCTCGGCTATATAATCGGTGATAGTAAAGCCGCCGCCTTCCTTCGGGGCGAGCAGCAGGGCGGCGTAGCCCCAGAGCCCGGGATTCCCTTTGAGCCGCGCGGAAGGCACGCGCACGGAGATCAGCCCGCCCTCGGTTTTCACCTGCAGGGCCCCGGCGGAAACCGGGCCCCTGGGCGTAGTTATATAAAGGACCGCGCCGGCCGGGTTTACCTCCAGGGCGTATTCCCAGGCGTTTTCAGGGAAGAATCTAAAAGGGCGGCCTTCGAGCGGGCGGGACATTCCCGCCCTCGGGCGGTGGTTCACGTCGATATAAAGGTCCAGCCTTATATGGCTGAACCCGGAAGATTTTTTCAGCGAGTTGTTCAGCTCGAGCGGGGCGAACCGCACGAGGATCCCTTCCGTGTCGGACTGCACGCTGAAGCTTTCCAGTTTCCAGATCTTGTTGGGATCGGCTGTCTCCGGGAGCCCCGCGGTTTTCGCGGGGGGCTCGGGAGGTCTTGAAATGTTCTTTATATTGAAGCCTCCCGGCAGCGCGGTAACCTGGATCCTCTCGGCCTGCGCCGGGCCGGAGGCGGCGTCCGTAAGGCTGGAAAAGACCCAGGGCGGGGGGGCTTTCTGCATAAGGCGGTAGGCATTGCCCAGGGCGTTCCTTATCTCTATCTCTGTCTCGCTCGCGGTCTCCGGATCCGCCGAGGCGAGGACGCGCAGCTTCCCGCCTTCTTCGGCGGAGAAGTACTCGTCGAAGGCCGCGGACGCTTTGAGATAATTCCCCTGGGCCGCGTTGAGGTGGAGCATGAGGTCGGCCCTCGTCTGCGTCAGGGCGGCGAGCGCGCCGGCCTGGAGGGGGGCTGAAGCCCAGGGTGTGTAATCTCCGGCCCAGGGCGAGGCGGCGGCTTCTATTTCTGCCGGGGCGGCCGCGGTCGAGGGAACGAACTTAAGCGCTTCGGAGACGGTAAGTTTCTTCTGCGGCGAAAAGGCTTTAAGCTCGGCCAGAAGGAGCGCGCGGATAGCGGCGGGGTCGGCCGCGGCGGTTTCGTCGAAAACAGTGAAAGACGGGCCCGTGGACGACGGGCGGGCCGCCGAAAATGCCGCGAAAGGCACGGCGTAAACCCCGCCAGCTTCCATTACGGCGGCGGAGGTGGACGCGAGGGGCCCTGCGGCGATCCATTTTACCCCGATAGCCCTGGCCAGTGGAAAATAGTCCGCCGTGAGGCCGCCGGGAGGGCTGACCAGCCCGGAGAGATTTTTCTTAAAAACCTTGAACGCCGCGTCCCTGGCCAGGCTGAGGCGGAGGGCCAGGAAATACTGGTCGGTCCGGAGCGCGGCCGTAGACGGTTTGCCTGACCATTTTACCTGCGCGGAGGAGGGGTAATAAAGCAGGGGCAGCGGAGGGTCCCCCGCCGGGCGCAGGGCGAGCTCGAGCTGGCCGGAGCTCTCAAGTTTCTTGACGCGCTCCTCGAGATTTTTAGAGAGCGGGGTGAGGGCGGCCGTCAGGCGCAGGTTTGCGTCCTGCTCCAGCGCGGAGATAACTTCTTCGGCGCCGGCGGCGTCGGCCGGAACCCAGAGCGCGGCCTGCTGCGCCGCGAGCGCGGCGGGGAAAAGAAAAGAGAGGAGGGCCAATGCCAGTATTTTATGCATGCGCGCTTACTTTACGGTCAGGACCGAGACCTTGCGGCCGGCTTCCAGGTCGGTGTCGGGGTTGAGCGGGTCCAGGACGTCCTGCCCGTCGATGCGGCAAAGGTATTTGTATTTGCCAGGGGGCAGCGGAACCAGGGCCTCCCAGGTCTTGCCGTCCTTTTGGACCAGGGACAGGGCTTCCGGGTTCCACTTGTTGAAATCCCCGGCTATCTTGACTTCTTTCGCGCCGGAGATCTTTATCGAGAATTTAGCGAACCGGAGTTCCGGCTGCGGCGGCTCTACCGGCCTTTCGGCGCGGGACCTGACGGGCGGGATGACGCCGGTGCGGGAGGGTTTAATATTGGCCACGCTCCAGTGGCCGACGAAGCTGAAGTATTTTTTTATAGCGTTGTTGAAAAGCACGCTGGGCACGCTGACCAGCACAAAAGCGGCCGCGGCTAGCAGGAGCAACAAGGCTTTTCTTTCCATTAAGGCGCTTTCTCCGCTTCCAGCCTGGGCCTGAGCCGCGGCTCGGCGCCCAGCTGTACGGCCAGGGCTTTGAATTTCTCCGTATCTATCCCTTCAGACTCGACGGCGGTGGCGAAGGCCTCGGGGAGCAGCATCGAGGATTCCCTGATAAATTCTTTGACTTTCTCGAAACCCGTGGCGGCCCAGGGCTCCATGGGCCGCATCAGCTCCAGCCACTGCGCGGGGTCCGAAGTGTTGAGGCTGACGTGCACGGAATCTATGAGGCCTTTCATTTCGGGGACGACATTGCGGCCCCAGACGGCGTTCGCGAGGCCGTTCGTGTTCAGCCGGATCTTGAGCGCGCGCGGCAGCGGCTCCGCGCGGCCGTTCTTTATAAGGCGCGCGCAGGTGAGCATAGCCTCCAGGCGCATCGTCGGCTCGCCGTAGCCGCAGAAAACCAGTTCCTCGAAAGGCAGCGCCGCCCACTGTTCCTTCGCCAGGGCTATGACCTCGGCCGGGGAGGGCTCCGCCCCCTGCAGGTTAAGGTCGCTGCCGCGGTAGTCCATCTTCCAGGTTTTCTTGACGCAGAAAGAGCAGGCCGTGGGGCAGCTGTTGGTGAGGTTGACGTAAAGGCCGTTCTTGTAACGGTAAACAACGGTGGGTTTCTGTATTTCCATTTGTTTCGCGGCGCGGCATTTAGCAAATCGCTTTCTATTATTCTATCATTTAGGAATGAGGATTTTGATAGCCCCAAACGCCTTTAAGGGAACGCTGACCGCCGCCGCGGCCGGAGAGGCCGCCGCAAGGGGCGTCCGGCGGGCGCTTCCGGGGGCGGCCGTCGAGGTGCTGCCGATCGCCGACGGCGGCGACGGCCTGCTCGAGGCGCTGCGCCCGGCCCTCGGCGGAAAAATAATGCGGAGCCGCGTGGAGGGGCCGCTGGGCGAAAAGATCACGGCGCGCTGGCTCCTGGCCGGGAGTACGGCCGTCATAGAAATGGCCGAGGCCTCGGGTCTGTGGCGGCTTGGCGGCGCTGAACTGCGGCCGCTGGACGCCTCCACGCGCGGCGTGGGGCAATTGATAGCGGCGGCCGCGGCCAAAGGAGCGGTGAAAATTATCGTCGGCCTCGGCGGGAGCGCCTCCAACGACGGCGGCGCCGGCTGCGCCCAGGCTTTCGGCTTCGATTTGCTAGACGCGAAAGGCCGGCCGATAGCGAAAGGCGCCCGCGGCCTCGCCTCCCTGGCCTCGATTAAAGGGGACGGGCTACTTTTTTCTCGAAAAAAAAGTAGCCTGTCCCCTTTATTTAAAGTGACCGGTCTTGCCGATGTTACCAACCCGCTTTGCGGCAGGCTCGGTTCGGCGCGCGTGTTCGGGCCGCAGAAAGGGGCCGGCCCGCGGGAAGTCGCTTTTATGGAGAAAGCCCTGCTCAATTACGCGCGGATCGTTAAAGATCATTTTAATTTGAATATCTCCACCCTGCGGGGCGGAGCGGCCGCGGGCGGGCTCGGGGCCGGGCTGGCTTCGTTTTTCGGGGCCGACCTGGAGAACGGGGCGGATTTCGTGCTTGAAAAGACCGGGTTAGGGAAAAAGCTCGCCTGCGCCGACCTGCTGATAACCGGCGAGGGCTGTTTCGACCAGCAGACCTTTTACGGCAAGGCCCCCGGGGCGGCGCTGGCGACCGCGGCGCGCCTGGGCAAGCCGGCTATCGTGGTCTGCGGAGTGTCCCTTCTTAAAACCCCGGCCGAACTTAAGCGGCGCGGAATCCTGGGCGTCATAGAAGCCGGGAAGGCTCCCTCTCCGGGCGCGGCCATCGAAGCCGCTGTAGGCAGGGAACTGCCCGGGATATTAGGCCTGAAGGGCAGAGGTTGAGGCCGGGGAAAGAATTCTTCCCGTATGGCCGCCTATTTGAGTTTATCCTTTAATTTTAATAGTATATATATATCCAGAAGTAATTTGGAAGCTAAGCCTGGCAGGGGCCGGGACGAATGTTGTTTTACCAAAGAGAGGCTTAAATGAGTTCCCACCAGTCAAACCATATTTCTTTTGGTACGGACGGTTTCCGCGGCATCATAGCCAGGGACTTCACCTACGACGTGGTCAGGAAGATCGCGCAGGGCATGGCCGACTACTTATCCTATAAGTACATGCGCACCGACAAGCCCACCGTGGCCGTCGGCTACGACAGGCGCTTCATGTCCGATCTCTTCGCTAAAACCCTTGCGGATATCATCGCCGCGAACGGCTTCGAGGTCACGCTCAGCTCCTCCCCGCTTGCGACCCCGGCGGTCAGCCTGCTTACCACCAAGGGCTTCGGGATAGGCGTGGTGATAACCGCCAGCCACAATAACCACCATTATAACGGCATAAAAGTTAAGCAGAACGGGCGCTCGGCCCCTCCTTCGGTCACGGCCGAGATAGAGAACTACGTGGCCAAGGCGGTTCCGATGAAACCCAACGGAACCCCGACCCCCGTAAAAGATTTCCGCCCGGCTTATGTCGAATATATAAATTCAAAGGTGTCCTCCTCGAAGGTCCTGGCCAAGCTGCCCGGCACGGTCGTGGTCGACTTTATGTACGGCGTGGGCGCGGAGACGGCTGGAGAGCTTTTTAATTCAAAGAACGTGGTGAAGCTGCGCGACAGGCACGACCCTCTTTTCGGCGGGATCTCTCCCGAGCCGGTGGAAAAGAACCTCCTGGACCTTGCGGCCGCCGTCAAGAAGCATAAAGCGCTGCTCGGCGTGGCGCTGGACGGGGACGCGGACCGTTTCGCGCTGGTCTCGGACAAGGGGCAGTATATGACCCCCTGCCAGACCGCCCCCCTGATGCTTGAATATTTGCTTTCGAAGGGCCAGTACAAAGGCAAGATAGTCCAGGCCGTATCCATGGGCTTCCTGACCAAGCGCATAGCGCGCGCGGCCAACCTGCCTTTCGACGAGGTTCCCGTAGGCTTCAAGTACATAGCGGAGAAGATGCTTAACGAGGACGTGACTTTCGGGGTGGAAGAGTCCGGCGGCTACGCCTGGAAGGGCAATCTCCCGGAGCGCGACGGGGCGCTGACGGCGCTCTTCGTGATGGAGATGGCCGTGAAGACCGGGAAAACCGTTTCCGCGATGTACGCGGAGATAGAGAAGAAGTACGGCAAGTCCTGCTTCGTCCGCAGGGACTTCAAGATGGACAAGCCTATCCCCAACAAGCATTCTTTCGCGGTAAAAATAAAGAAGAAGCTCCCCAAGCTGCTCCTGGGCCACAAGATCACCGAGACCAATACCATAGACGGCCTTAAGATAGTTCTGGACAATGACTGGTGGGTACTGATGAGGCCGTCCGGCACGGAGCCGCTGCTGCGCACCTACGCCGAAACGGACAGCCAGGAGAACACCAAAAAGCTGCTCGACCTGGCCTTCAAGCTGGTGGAGCATAAGTAAACCGGAAATTTGGCTGTCTGAAGCGCATAGCGCCTGGCCGTCTGATGAGCATAGCTCTTGATACGGCATGGCCATAGGCCTAATACGGCACCAACGCAAGTTTTGTATAATTTGCAGATATATTCAGGAGGAGAAAGAACATGAACTTCAAAGGTAAAAGGTACGTCAGCTCGGAATCAGTGACGGAGGGGCACCCGGACAAAGTTTGCGACCAGATCTCGGACGCCGTTCTTGACGAGATAATGAAGAAAGACCCCGCCGGCCGCGTCGCCTGCGAGACTTTCATCACCCGCGGCATGGTAGTGGTAGGCGGAGAAATTACCACCAAGACCTACGTGGACGTGGACACCCTGGCCCGCCAGGTGATCAAGGACATCGGCTACACCCATTCAAAATACGGCTTCAACTACGAGACCTGCGCCGTCATCAACGTGATCGGCCGCCAGTCACCCGACATCGCCCAGGGAGTGGACACCGGCGGCGCCGGCGACCAGGGCCTGATGGTCGGCTATGCTTCGGACGAGACCCCGGAGCTTATGCCGCTGCCCCTCCAGCTGGCGCAGCGCCTTTCCATGCGCCTCGCCGAAGTGCGCAAGAAGAATATCCTTCCTTACCTCGGCCCTGACGGGAAGACCCAGGTGACCGTGGAATACCACGACGGCAAGCCGGCCCGCATCGAGACCATCGTCGTGTCCTCGCAGCATACCGAGGAGATCCTGGACAAGAGCGGCCACCAGATCACCGAGAAATCCCGCAAGGAGATCATCGAAGCCGTGATCATGCCCATCATCGACAAGAAGATGATGGACAAGAACACCAATATCTACATCAACCCCACCGGCAAGTTCGTCGTCGGCGGGCCCCAGTCCGACACCGGCGTGACCGGCCGCAAGATCATCGTGGACACCTACGGCGGCGTGGCCCCCCACGGCGGCGGCGCTTTCTCCGGAAAAGACTCCACCAAGGTGGACCGCTCCGCGGCTTATATGGCCCGCTACATCGCCAAGAACATCGTGGCGGCGAAGCTCGCCCGCGAAGTGACCGTGCAGCTCGCTTACGCCATCGGCGTCGCCGAGCCCGTCGGCCTCTACGTGGACACCCACGGCACCGGCACGATAGCGGACGAGAAGCTTTCCAAGATAGTGCGCGACAGCTTCGACCTGACGCCCCGCGGCATCATAAAGACGCTGAACCTGCGCTCGCCGATCTTCAGGAAGACCGCTTCCTACGGCCACTTCGGCCGGGCCGGCTTCGCGTGGGAAAAGACCAACGCGGCGGACATGCTTAAGAAGAAAGCCGCCGGCGCGCCCAAGAGCGAGTGCGCCTGCTGCTCCTGAACAGGTCAGATAAGGAAATTCGCGCCGCGTGCGATCGGGGGGTTGCCGCGGCGCGTTCCTACCATAGGGGGAGACAATGAGAATACTACTGGTTGACGATAACGCGCTTACAAGATACACCATAAAATCGCTGCTCGACAAACTTGGGCACGAGGTGGTGGCCGAAGCCGAGGACGGCGCCGGCGCGGTGAAGTTCTTTACCGAGATGAAGCCCGACCTGGTCTTCCTCGACCTGATCCTGCCGGGCCGGTCCGGGGTGGAGATCCTGGAGGACCTGCGGGCGGTGGATCCCGCGGCCAGGGTCGTGATAGTGACAGCCGTGGAGCAGGACGAGATAGACCGCCGCCTGTCGAAAACGGGCGTGAGCGCCATACTGCGCAAGCCGTTCTCTTACGACGATTTTAAAACGCTGATGAAGGGACTGGCCAAGCCCTGAACTGACATGGACTCCAAAGCCGGGAAAATATTAGAGAGCGTCGTGGTGACAAGCCTTGAAAAATGCGTGTCCAAGCTCTCCCGCATCTCGGCGGGCAAGTGGAGCGTGGCGGGGGCGCAGGTCTCCTGCCGCAGCATGGAGGAGGCCGTCAGGGAATACGCCTCAGCTTCCGGCGGCGGCACCGGGGCCGCCGTCTACTTCGAAGTGCGCGGCGAATACGCTTTCACCTCCATGGTGATCTTCCGCCCTGCCGACATAGAGACCATCTCCCGCGGTTTCCTCGGCTTTTCTTTTTCAAAGCTGCCCAACCTCAACCAGGCGCAGGAACTGCTGCTCTCCGAGCTTGGCAACATAGTGGTGAACGCCCTCATAAGCTCCCTTTCCAACACGCTCAAGCGCAGCTTCCTTCCCTCCGCCCCGAAGTGCGTTCAGGGCGAGACGCCTTTCCTCCTCGAGACCCTGTGGGCTTCCCCCGGCCGGTCGGAGAAATACAGCTTGGTCACGGTAACGCTGGACCTGCAGTGCGGCGACCAGGTCACGCGCAGCGAGGTCCTGACCATAATACCGGAGAACATGGAGGCGGCCCTGGCGGCCGTGCTCTGAGCTCCCTGCGACGATTCAATTCGGAGAATACCAATGAAAACAAACTTTGCCCGGAGTTTACTGGTCTGCGCGCTTTTCCTCTGCGCCTCCGGCGCGGCCCCGGCTTTCTCCCAGGTCGCGATCGTCAACGTCAACTGGGAAGTCTCAAGGCTGACGGGGAAAGACCGCTCGCCGTTCGAGCCGGTAAAAGAGCTGCGCGCCGCTCCCGATTTTAAATTCCCCGACCGCGTGCGCGCCCTGGTGACGCTGCGCAACCCCTCCTCGAAGCCCGTGGAGGGGCTGGTGCTGCACTACGCGCTGAGCCTCCGCCTCCTGAAGAAAGGCGACGCGCCGGAGAAAGCTTTCTGGGGCGTGCCGTTCTACGTGGAGGAGGTGCGCGTCTCCAAGGTCAACCCGTCCTCCGAAAGGCAGGCCAAGGTCATACGCTTCGAGCTGCAGACCCAGCTGAACAAGCTCAGGAACAGCGGCTTCGAGCCGTCGGCCCTCAGGATGAGCGTGATGCTCAGCCCCCGCCAGGGAGACGAGCCCGCCGCAATCATCCGCGAGTCCATCATAGAAATACTTAAACCGTAAGCCCCGGAGTCCAGCATGCTCGACATCAAACTTATCCGCACCAACCCGGAAAGGGTCAAGGCCGCCATGGCCTCGCGCAGCGGCAATTACCTGCCCGCCCTTGAACAGATCATGGAGAAGGACTCCGCCTACCGCGTGGCCCTCGCCGAGATAGAGGACCTGCGCTCGAAGCGGAACGAGGTCTCCAAAAAGATCCAGATAGCCAAAGCCTCCAAAGACGAAGCCGCCGCCCAGGCCGCCATGGCCGAAGCCGCCGCCGCCAAAGAAGCGGTG
This sequence comes from Elusimicrobiales bacterium, assembly GCA_028713125.1. Classification (GTDB taxonomy): domain Bacteria; phylum Elusimicrobiota; class Elusimicrobia; order Elusimicrobiales; family UBA9959; genus UBA9959. The sequence continues at coordinate 15,198 of JAQTOU010000004.1, forward strand.
AAAGCCCGCGAAGAGAACACTTCGGCGCTGGAAAAAGACCTGAACGCGCTGCTGCTCAGCGTGCCCAACCTCCCCGACGAAAGCGTCGGCAAAGGCGGCGGCCCGCAGGATAATAAAGTTATTTTCGAGGACGTCTCGAACAGGAAAGACTTTTCCTTCAAGCCCCTGGACCATCACGCCGTGGGAGAAAAACTGGGCATCCTCGATTTCGAGACCGCCACCAAGCTTTCCGGCTCCCGCTTCGCGCTGCTGAAAGGCCAGGGCGCCCGCCTCGAGCGCTCCATCACCCAGCTGATGCTCGATATCCAGACCGCCGAGCACGGCTATACCGAGATCTTCCCGCCCTTCCTGGTGACCGCGGAGACCATGACCGGAACCGGCCAACTCCCGAAATTCGAAGAGGAGCTTTACAAGGTCGCCTCCGAGCCGCCGATGTACCTCATTCCCACGGCGGAGGTCCCGCTGACCAATATGTACCGCGGCGACCTGATGAAAGAGGACGATTTGCCCAAAAAACTGACCGCCTACACCGCCTGCTTCAGGCAGGAGGCCGGGACCTACGGCAAGGACACCCGCGGCCTTATCCGCAACCACCAGTTCAACAAGGTGGAGCTGGTCTGGCTGTCGAAGCCGGAGGAGTCCATGGCCGCGCTGGAGAAGATGCGCGCCGACGCGGAAAAAATTTTGCAGGTCCTGAAGCTCCCCTACCGGGTGCTCGCCCTCTGCACCGGGGACATGGGTTTCTCCTCGGCTAAGACCTATGACCTGGAGGTCTGGTTCCCCAGCGAGAACGGCTTCCGCGAGATCTCTTCCATCTCCAACTGCACCGACTTCCAGGCCCGCCGCATGAACACGCGCTTCAAGCGCGCCGAGGGCGGGAAGACCGAATTCATCCACACCCTCAACGGCTCCGGCCTGGCGGTGGGACGCACTTTCGCGGCCATACTTGAGAACTACCAGCAGGAAGACGGCTCGGTCATCGTGCCGGAAGCCCTGCGCAAATATATAGGAGCCGACAAGATCACTCTATGAGGAAACTGATACTGACCGCCGCGCTGGCTTTCTGCGCCACGGCCGCCATGGCCGGCACGCCTAAATACGAGCCCCTGCCGGAAGAGCTCCGCACCCTGTCCAAGAAGGGGCTCGACGCTATCTACGCCGTGCAGCTGGACGAAGCGAAGAAGCAGTTCTCCCTGGCCCTGGAAAAATACCCCGATCATCCTTTCCCCCATTTCGGCATCGCGATGGCGAAGTGGGCGCAGCTCGAGTACCTGGAAGACGAGTCCGACCCCAAGCTTGAAGAGGAATACGGCGAGCTGACCGACAAGGCCGTGGACGTCGGCCAGGCCTGGATAAAGAAACACCCCGGCGACGCCAACGCCTACCTTGCGGTGGGGGGGATCTACGGCCTCCGCGCGCGGCTGGCGGTGATGCAGCACCGCTGGTGGCGGGCTTATGCGGACGGAAAAAAAGGAATTTCAAATACGCGCAAAGCCCTTAAGATAGACCCGGAGCTTTACGACGCCTACCTGGGGCTGGGGATGTACGAGTACTATACCGGAACCCTGCCGGGAGTGGTGAAACTGCTCGCCAAGCTTATCATGAGCGGCGACGCCAATAAAGGGCTGGAATACCTGAACCTCTGCAGGGAAAAAGGATATTTCAACGCGCTCGGGGCGAAGCTCCTGCTCATAGAGATCTACACGCAGCCCGGCAGCAAATACGCCAATACCGCGATGGCCGTAAAATGGTCGCGCGAGCTCCGCGCGGCTTACCCGGTGCACCCGCAGATGCATTTCGTGGAGATAGTTTCGCTTTTCGAGGATAAGAAATACGAGGAGTCGCGCAGCGAATCGCTGGCTTACCTCAAGGCCATAAACGACGGCGTGCCCGTCTACCGGCGGCGTTACCTGCCCCGCGTGCTGACGGCCATCGCCACCACCTACCTGGTGGAGAAAAAATACGACGAGGCCGCCGACTATTTCGCGAAAGCCGCGGCCACGATCAAGGAAGACCCCGCCGCGCACCCGGCGCGCTGGGCGGTCTGGGCCATTGTCAGGCAGGCCAATGTGTACGACCTGAAAGGCGCCAGGGAAAAGGCCGTAGCGCTGTATAAAGAGGCTAAATCCTACAAGGACACCTGGGGCTTCGTGGAATTTATCGACAAATACCTCAAGAAGCCTTTCTCCGAAGCGGAGCTGCCCGGCTCCCTGCCCCCGCCCTGATGGAACTCTCTACGATCATCTTCCTGCTGCTCTGCATCCTCGGCTTCGGGCTGGGCGCTTTCTTCGACAAGGTCAGCCTCAAGCACATGGACCCGTCAGGCGCTTTTTACGTCCGTACGCTGTTCATGATCCTCATCTTCACGCCGCTCGTGCTCTGGAAGCACGCGCAGACGAAGCAGGCGCTGCTCGGCTCGGATAAATTAGGCCCTATTTTCGTGCTCTCCAGCGTTTTGGTTTCGATGGGCGGGGTTTTCTTTTATCTCAAGGCCCTGTCGGGGGGGGAAGCCACCAGGATAGTTCCGCTCAGCTCCACTTATCCGGCCGTCACTTTCGTGCTCGCGCTCCTTTTCCTGGGCGAAAGCTTTACCGTGAACAAGTTCATCGGGACCATGCTGCTTACCGGCGGCATCTATTTCATTTCGAAATGACCCTGGAAGAGTTCGAGAAAGAAACGGCGGCGGCCATAAGGGCGCTGCCGGTTTTTTTCAGGGAGCGGCTGGTCAATGTGGCGGTGCTGGTCCGCGCCAGGCCGGCGGCCGCGCAGGTCAAGCGGTTCGGCCGGGGACTGCTGGGCCTGTACGAGGGCGTGCCGCAGCTGGACCGCGGCCAGTCCTACAGCGGGGCCATGCCGGACAAGATAACTCTTTTTAAAACCAATATCGAGGCGGCCTGCGGCGGGGACGGCGACCTCAAGCTCGAGATCCGCCATGTCCTGATGCACGAAATAGCCCACCATTTCGGCATGGACGACGAGGAACTTAAGAAAAAAGGTCTTTACTGAAGTTAAAGGCTATAAAAGAGAAAGCCCGGCAATAAGCCGGGCTTTCTCTTTTATCCGTTGTCTTTTGTTACAAGGCCGACGCTTTGCGGAGGTAGCCGACGGCGCTGGTGATCTTCGCGTACACGAAATCCCCGGCTTTCAGCCGGCCCTTGCCCGTGACCTCGACCCTGCCGTCTATCTCGGGCGCGTCCCGGTGGGTGCGGCCGAAGAGCGGCGAGTCCATCAGGATCCCCAGCTTTTTGCCTTTGAGCTCGGAGTTGATGACGTCCAGGACCCGGCTCTGGGCGGTTATAAGCGCCTGCAGCCGCTCTTCTTTGACGTCCTCCGGGACCTGGCCGGGGAGGTCCGCTGCCGTGGTCCCGGGCTCCCTCGAATATTTGAAGACGCCGACATTGTCGAAGCGCGTCTTTTTCACGAAAGCGAGCAGCCTGTTGAAATCCTCATTGGTTTCGCCGGGGAAGCCGACGATGAAATTGGTGCGTATGCCTATATCCGGCATCGCGCGGCGCAGTTCGTCTATCTTGGCTCTTATTGATTTTTCAGTGGAGGAGCGGTTCATGCGCTTCAGCACCCTGTCGGCTATATGCTGCAGCGGCAGGTCCACGTAATGGCACATGCTTTTGTTCGCCCGCATGATCTCTATCACCTCTTTGGTGAGGCGCTCCGGATAAGCGTACATCAGGCGCCACCACTTCACGCTTTTGATCTGCAGCAGGGAGTTCAGCAGCCAGGCCAGGCGCGGCCTGCCATAGAGGTCCATCCCGTAAGAGGTAGTGTCCTGGGCGATCAGGGAGATCTCTACGGCCCCGCTCTCGGCGAGGTTCCGGGCCTCCTCCACCAGGGAATCCACCGGCTTCGACCGGAAGCCGCCGCGGATGGAGGGGATGAGGCAGTAGGCGCACCGGTTGTCGCAGCCGTCGGCGATCTTAAGGTAGGCGCTGTGCGGCGCGGTCAGGCGGGCCTTCAGGTGGGGGGAAGCCAGGAGTCCCTCCGACGGGAGTATATAGCTCTTCCCCAGTTTGACCGCTTCCGCGGCTTTTGAAAGGGCGTTGATCCCGATCAGCGCGTCAAGGCCGGGGAAGCGTTTCAGGAGGGCGTCCTTTTCCCTTTCCACCAGGCAGCCGGAGACCAGGACCTTGGAAAGCTTCCCTTTCTCCTTAAGCCGGAGCAGGCGCTTTATCTCGCCTTCGCTTTCCTCTACGGCGGAGCCGAGGAAAGCGCAGGTGTTTATCAGCGCCGCGTCGGCCCCGTCCTCTTCGGCAGTCAATTCCCAGCCGGCGGCGGCCAGCTCGCCGGCCATGACCTCTGCATCGGAAAGGTTCTTCGGGCAGCCGAGGGAGACGATGAATAATTTAGGCATAGATGGGGGTTCGGGCCTTATAGAGGAGGCGGGCTTTGAACAGCCGGCCCTGCAGCTTAGTATTTCTCGACGCGCTTTATTATCCAGTAAACCCCGAGGCCTATGAGGGACATCGCGAAGATGAAGACCGGATAGGCGACCAGGTGGTTGTCTATATGCGTGATGGTCGTCAGCTCGGACATGCCGCCGACGCCGGCGAAGAAGCTGGGGATGGCTATCGCTATGACCACGGCGTTCAGGTTCTTCATCATCACGTTCAGATTGTTGCTGACGATGGAGGCCCTCGCGTCCATCAGGCCGGCCAGGATGTTGGAGTAGATCTCCGACTGCCGCATGCACTGGTTGTTCTCGATGATGATGTCGTCCAGGAACTCCTGGCTGCGCGGGGAGAGGCCCACTTTGTCGGCGTTGTGCTTGAGGCGCTCTATGGCGTAGGAGTTCGCGTTCGTGGCGTTGAGATAATAGACCAGGCTTTTTTCCAGGGTGAACAGGTTGAGCAGATGCTTGTTCTCCATGGAGGAGTTGATCTTGTGCTCCAGCTCGTCGGCTATCATGTTGATGACCTTGAGATGCTCCATGAAATGGAAGATGGAGTTGTAGATCAGCTTCAGGAAGACCTCGCGGATGCCGTCGACCTTCTTGAAATATTTGCCGGAGAACATATTGATGTCCTCGGACAGCGCCAGGATGAGCTTGTCCTTGAACAGGAACAGGCCCATGGAGGAAACCTTGAAAAGGAAATGGTCTTTCGAAGAATAGTTCTTCGGGCGCTTGAAGATGAACTCGAGGTGGTCCGGCTCGAACTCGAGCCGGGTGGGCTCTTCCGGGTCGAAAGCGGAGTTGAAGTTATGCTCGTCCAGGGCGAAGTTCCCGACCAGCCAGGTCTTTTCGTCGTCGGTGGGGTTTATCACCACCCAGATCGAAGGCGTTTCCGACTCGACCGGGACGATCTGGTGATTGTCAATTTTATAGCGCTTTATCATCTTAAAATCACGGGTCGGGAATCACGAATCGGGAATCTTGAAGGAGCGGAACTCCATTAAGAACGGCCCGGTCCCCGATTCCCGACTCTTCGTTTCTATTGTACTATTTCCGCGCGGCCTTCGCCTTTTTAGGGGCCTTCAGCTTCGCCGCCACGGCCGCGCCTATCTCGGAGAGATTGTCCACCACGGTAGCGCCGGCCTTCTTCAGGGCTTCCACCTTGGAAGCGTGGGTGCCCGAGTTTCCTTCCACTATGGCGCCGGCGTGGCCCATGCGGCGGCCGGGAGGGGCGGTCTTGCCGGCCACGAAGCAGAAGACCGGCTTGGTCATTTCTTTCTTTATATAGCGGGCCGCGTCCTCTTCGGCCGAGCCGCCGATCTCGCCGATCATGATGACGGCTTCGGTCTGCTTGTCGGCCTGGAACATAGTGAGCGCGTCCACGAAATTCATCCCCTGCACCGGGTCCCCGCCTATGCCCACCACGGTGGACTGGCCCAGGTTCTGGCTGGTAACCTGCCAGACGGCCTCGTACGTCAGCGTGCCGGAGCGCGAGACCACGCCTACGGAGCCTTTCTTATGGATATAGCCGGGCATGATGCCGGCTTTGCACTCGCCGGGGGTGATGACGCCGGGACAGTTGGGGCCCACCAGCGTCACTTTCTGCCCGGCGGCTTTCAGGGCGTTGAGGCGCTTTTTCACGCGCACCATATCCATCACCGGGATGCCCTCGGTTATGCAGATGATCACTTCTACGCCGGCGTCGGCGGCTTCGAGGATCGAGTCGGCCGCGAAAGGGGGCGGGACGAAGATCAGGGAGGCGTTCGCGCCGGTGGCTTTCACTGCCTCGCGGGCCGTGTTGAAAACAGGCTTGCCCAAATGCTCGGTTCCGCCTTTACCGGGGGTGACGCCGCCCACGATATTGGAGCCGTAGTCGATGCACTGCTGGGCATGGAAAGAGCCCTGCGCGCCGGTAAAGCCGTGCACTATCATCCTGGTTTTGTTGTTGAGAAGTATGGACATGGTGTTTACCTCGCCGCCTTTACGGCTTTCTGCGCGGCTTCCCAGAGGGAGCCGGCCTGCTCTATCTTTATGCCGGATTTCGCGAGTATTTCCCGGCCTTCCTTCACGTTGGTTCCTTCCAGCCGCACTATCAGCGGCACGTTTATCTTAACTTTCTTGGAGGCTTCCACCACGCCGGAAGCTATATTGTCGCATTTCATGATGCCGCCGAAAATATTGACCAGCACGGCCTTCACTTTGGCGTCCTTAAGGATTATCTGGAAAGCGCGGGTGATCTGGTCCACGTTCGCGCCGCCGCCCACGTCCAGGAAATTGGCCGCGTCGCCGCCCGCCATCTTCACGGTGTCGAGGGTGGCCATCGCCAGCCCGGCGCCGTTGACCATGCAGCCGATGTCGCCGTCCAGGCCGATATAATTAATACCTATCTCTTTGGCTTCCTTCTCTATCTCGGAGGCCTCGTGGTCCGGCTTCGCCGCCTGGGCTTTGTGGCGGAACAGGGCATTGTCGTCGGTTATGATCTTTGAATCCAGGGCGATCAGGCGGGCGTCGCCCGTTATCACCAGGGGGTTGACCTCCACCAGGCTGGCGTCCTCGTCGATGAAGACGCGGACCAGCTGCCTGGCGAAAGCCGTGAATTCGCGGAAATTCTTCTGGGGGATGTTCAGGTCGAAGGCAAGCTGCCGGGCCTGGAAATCGAGCAGGCCGGCTTCTACGTCCACCGCCAGCTTGATTATCTTCTCGGGCTGGGTCTGGGCCAGCTCTTCTATGGACATCCCGCCTTCGGCGGAGGCTACTATCATAGGACAGGAGTTCTTGCGGTCCAGGACCACCGAGATATAGATCTCGCGGGCTATGTCGCAGGCTTCGTCCACCAGGACTTCCTCAACGGTAAGGGGCTTGCCCCCGGTCTGGTGGGTTATCATCTGCATCCCGAGCATTTTGCCGGTGAGTTCCCTGGCTTCGGAGGCGGTTTTGGCCAGCTTTACGCCGCCCGCTTTGCCGCGGCCGCCGGCCAGTACCTGGGCTTTTACGACCCAGGGGCCGGACCCGTCAAGTTTAAGGGTATCCAGGCTCTCCCCTATCTTAACTATCCCGGCCCTTTTCTGCATAGGTATGCCGTACCTGGCGAAAACGTCCTTGCCCTCGTATTCAAGTAATTTCATCGTTGTCCTCCGGAAAATCGTCGGCCCGTTTGGCCGCTTTGAGCACACAGTGTTCTAGGCGGCACAAACGCACGTTTGAACCTCTTACAATATAATTTGTAGTATAATTCTAGGCGTAAAGTCCAGCGGAAATTGCCGGAAGCGGTGCGGTCCCAATCAACCAAACGAGAGGTTCCAATCTAATGAACAATACAAAGAACAGCAGGAACGTGTGCGTCAGCCAGCTCGACTCCGTTACGGTGCGTTTCGCGGGCGACTCCGGGGACGGCATCCAGCTGGTGGGCAGCCAGTTCGCCAACGCCACGGCCATAGCCGGCAACGAGCTCAGCACACTGCCCGACTACCCCGCCGAGATCCGCGCCCCGGCAGGCTCCCTCGCCGGAGTCAGCGGCTTCCAGATCAGCTTCGGCGACGAAAGCGTGCTCACCCCCGGCAATAAGCCGGACGTCCTGCTGGCCATGAACCCCGCGGCCCTGGCCGTGAACCTGAAGAACATGGACAAGGGCTCGGTCATCATCACCAATTCCGACGCCTATACGGCCGTCGGGCTTGAGAAAGCCGGCTATAAATCCAATCCTCTCGAGGACGGCTCCCTCGCCAATTACCGCGTCATCGGCGTGCCGGTCAACACCCTGGCCGCCGGCGTGCTGAAAGATTCCACCCTTACCCCCGCGCAGGTCCTGAAATGCAAGAATTTCTACCTGCTCGGCATCCTTTACTGGATGTACGGCCTCCCCCTGGAAGCCACCCAGACCTGGATAAAGACCAAGTTCGGCAAGAAGTCCCCGGAACTCGCGGCCGCGAACGCCAAAGTGCTCGAGGCCGGCTTCGACTATGCCGAAACCACCGAGATCTTCGACGCAAGGTTCCAGCTGAAGAAAAGCCCGGTTACGAAGGGCAAATACCGCAACCTTACCGGCAACGAAGCGGCGGCCTACGCCCTTATAACCGCCGCGAAGCTCCTTAAAAAGAAGCTGTTCTACGGCTCCTACCCTATCACCCCGGCCACGGAGATCCTTCAGACCCTCTCCAAGCACCGCGCAAATGACGTGGTGGTGTTCCAGGCCGAGGACGAAATAGCGGCTATCTGCTCCTCCATAGGCGCGGCTTTCGCCGGAGAACTTGCGGCCACCGGGACCAGCGGCCCCGGCCTTTCCCTTAAGTCCGAGGCTCTCGGCCTCGCCGTCATCGCCGAACTGCCCCTGGTAGTGGTGAACGTGCAGCGCGGCGGTCCTTCCACCGGCCTGCCCACCAAGACCGAGCAAAGCGATCTGCTTCAGGCCGTCTATGGCCGCCACGGGGAATCCCCCCTGGTGGTCCTGGCCGCGACCAGCCCCGCAGACTGCTTCGACACCACGCTCGAAGCGGCGCGCATCGCCGTAAAGTATATGACCCCGGTCGTGGTTCTCACCAATGCCTACCTCTCCAACGGCTCGGAGCCTTTCCGCATTCCGAAGCTGTCCGAGCTGCCCAAGTTCCAGACCAGCCCGCTGCCGAAGGTCGAGGATTATAAGTGCTTCATGCGCGACCCCGAAACTTTGGCCCGGCCCTGGACTTACCCCGGCCTCGCCGGCTACGAATACCGCGCCGGCGGCCTGGAGAAGCAGAACGTAGAGGGGAATATCAGCTATGACGCCCTCAACCACGAGGTTATGACCAATCTGCGGGCCGACAAGATAGCCCGCGTGGTCAAAGAGATACCGGCCACAAAGATCAACGGCCCAGATGAAGGCGAACTGCTGGTGGTAGGCTGGGGCTCCACCTACGGCGCTATCACCACGGCCATCACCGAGGCCCGGAAGACCGGGCTTAAAGTGTCCTCCGTCCACATCAAGCATATCTTCCCCATGCCGGCCGACCTCGGGACCATAATGCGGCGCTTCCGCAAGGTCCTGGTCCCCGAGGAGAACTCCGGGCAGTTCCGGATGCTCCTGCGCTCCACTTATATGCTCGAACCCCTGGGCCTGAACAAGGTGCAGGGCCAGCCGCTCAATTCCGACGAAGTCCTGTGCAAGATACAGGAAATCCTGAGGGGGAATTAATCATGGAGAAAACAATGGAAAAAACCAAGCTTACCGCTAAAGATTTCTCCTCGGGCCTGCCGGTGAAATGGTGCCCCGGCTGCGGCGACTTCGCCATCCTCAATATGCTGCAGAAGACGATGGCCAATATGGGCCTGCCGCTGGAACAGTACGCCGTCATCTCCGGCATAGGCTGCTCCAGCCGCTTCCCTTACTATGTCAGCACTTACGGCTTCCATTCCATCCACGGCCGCGCGCTCGCGGTGGCTTCCGGAGTGAAACTGTCGAAGCCGGAGCTGGCCGTATGGGTGATCACCGGCGACGGCGACGGGATGTCCATCGGCGGCAACCACCTGATCCACACTATCAGGCGCAATATCGGCCTTAAGATAGTGCTGTTCAATAACCGCATCTACGGCCTGACCAAGGGCCAGGCTTCCCCGACCACCCTGCAGGGCTCGAAGACCAAGACCACCCCGCTCGGCGCGATAGACTATCCTTTCGACCCGACCCGGTTCGCGATCGGCCTGGACTGCACCTTCGTGGCGCGCGGCCTGGACAACGATATCGCCGGGACTTCCGCCCTCTTCGAGCGGGCGGCGAAGCATACGGGCACGGCCTTCGTGGAAGTGCTCCAGAAATGCGTGCCTTTCACGGACAAAGAGTTCGACTCGCTCAAGGACCCGGCCACCAAGGAAGACATGCTGCTCCGCGTAGAGCACGGCAAACCGCTGGTGTTCGGCAAGGACAAGAACAAAGGCATCTCTTTCCGCAATATGCGCGCGGAAATAGTTGAATTCAAAGCCGGGAGCGTTCCCGCCGAAGTGGCCGTTTACGACGAGACCAACGCCGACATGGCCTATTTGGTGAGCGGCCTCGCCCACCCGGAATTCCCGACCCCCATCGGCGTGCTGAAAGCGGTCCGCAAGCCCGCTTACGAGGAGCTTTATTACGACCAGGTGAAAGCCATCGGCAATACCAAAGAGCAGGAGCTTGAAGCCCTGCTTGCCGGGCCGGACGCCTGGGAAATGAAGTAAGGTCCGTCAGCGCCCGTGCGGGCGAAGTTTACAGAAAAGCCGCTTAATGCGGCTTTTCTGTTTTTTGCGGTTTTTTACACCTTACAGCCGTTAAAGTGATACAATTACCCTGGGTAGCGGTAAATTTAAGGAGAAATGATGAAAAATATAGCCGGAATTCTGTTCCTGTGTCTATGGTTTTCGGCCGCCGACGCGCGCGCGCAGTTCCAGATAGATGAAATCCTGATGGCGGGGAATCCCATGGCAAGGAGCGATTTCTTCCAGTCTATGGTCAGGCCTTACCGCGACCGGACCGAGCGCTTCAGCAGCGCCAGGGTCGAAGCCCTGCAGATGGGGCTGGCCGTGGACGACGAGAGCAACCAGCTGACGCTCGAGAACTGGGGCGACAACCGCGCGGATCTCCGGCCCGGCTCCTCCCGGCTTAAAGCCGAGGGCGGCGGCATCAACGGCACCACCTACGACAGCCTTGGCTTCAAGGACGAAAAGCATTCCGGGAATACGGCCGGCGTTTACGCCCGCGCCGGTTCTTTCGAAATAGAAGCTTCACACCTGAAGGAGGAAGTCAGCAATTACGGCAGCACCGCGGCCCCCGACGTTTATAAAAGGAACGGCGGCGGCGCCGCTATCTCTTTCGGCGGCGAAGGCGCGCGTTTCGGCCTGCACGGGAACATGAACAACGGCAGGCTGCTCTCGCCCTCTTCCTCCTCCTCCGAACTGAAAATACCCAACGCTTCGGCGGGCGCCGCCGTCGCTTTCCGCGCCGGTATTTTTGAACTCGGCTTTACGGGCGATATGGTGGGCAGGGGCTACGAAGTCACGGACGGGTCTTTCGAGGCGAAGCGCAACGGGCCTCAGATCGGGGTCCAGGCAATGATAAAGCCGGTCGCCGGCCTCAAAGCGGCCCTGCGGGGATCCATGGCGCACCTCTCCGGGGAGAGCCACGCGGCCGGGAATAAATTGGATTTCAAAGGAGACAATATAGAGGGCGGCGCCAGGATAGAGTATAAGTTCGAGTTCATCCCGCTCACCCTCGCCGCGGCTTATGAAAAGATAGAGATGTCCCCCAAATATTCCCAGGGGAATTTAAGCGAGAAGGTGCAGGCCGAGAACAGGCTGAAGTCCTCCGCCGCCGCCTTCCATTTTTTCGGCGGCCGCTTCCTTATCGGCGTGGAGACGCAGAACCTGAAAATAGGTTACGACGACTACGTTAATAATATCTTCAGCGGCCATCAGTATTACACCATGGTCAGCATGGCCGGCGGGACCGAGATCTGGCTGCTCCCGGGCTTCTGCGTGCGCGGCTCGGTCAAGAGGGTGGACGTGCAGGACGATATAACCAAGGATGAAACCTTTCACAATACGGTCGCGGCCGGCGTCGGGCTGAAAGGCGAGAGCCTCTCCCTGGACCTCTCCGCCCGCAAAATGAAGAGCGACAACAAAGTCCCGAAGCAGGACGAGTTCACCGAAGCGAAGGCCATTCTGGCCTACAGGTTCTAAAAGTGCTGTAAAAAAGGGGACAGGCTACTTTTACCGGAAAAGTAGCCTGTCCCCTTTTTATTTGGTTTTTTTGACGTACTTGATGCGCCTTATGGTTGTGCCGGGGAAGTAGAACTCCATTATTTCTTTATAGGATTTATTGTACTTGCCGGCCAGGCCGGCCGCGCCGCTCTGGCACATGCCGATAGCGTGCCCCCAGCCGCCGCCGTAGATCCAGTAATTGCGCACTTTGCCGTTCTTGAAGCGGTTCATCTCTATCTCGAACAAGGTGCTTTTCAGGGAGCTGAAGCCGAGGATATTCCGGATCAAATGCTCCTTGGTGACCGTAACGGACCTTTTCTTCCCGACCAGCCTCATCGTATTCACGTTCCCCGACGGACTGCGCCTTAGCGGGATAATGTCCAGGACCTCGCCTATCCCGTAATCTCTGTTCACGCGGAAGGTCATGTCTTTCTGGCGTATTATTTTCATCCAGCGGAATTCCGAGGCCCGCACCCGGCCCGGGTAATTGCAGTTCGCGTCGGGGTTGCCGGTCAGCCAGAGGTGGAAATCCCAGGGGTCCAGCGGCGCCAGGCTCTTGGCCGGGTCTATGTCGGGTTTGGTGACCAAATAGGGGGAATCTCCCCAGCCGGTGACCTCTTTGGAGGCCTGGATCCAGCCGCCGCAGTTCGAATGGTAGAAAGTGTAGGCGGGGCGGCCATGGTAGGTCAGGATCTCGCCCTCCGTATCCACTACGGCGTTGGTGGTGGTATTGGCCTCGTTGGATTTTCCTTTGTAGGCCTGGCAGTGCTGCCCGTCGCAGATGTGGTAGCCGTCGGCTTTATGCTGGCCGCCGCGCGCCCTGCGTATCAGGACCTGGGTTCGGGCCAGGACGGCCTGCGCTTTAAGCGATTCGTAAGGCCACTGCGGGGCGACCTCGCTGGGGACCACGCCAAGCAAATAAAGCTCGTTCTCTATGACGTTCACCACGCCCATGCCGCGGCTGCCGTTCGGGTAAAGCTCGATATAGCCGCGGTACTGCCTGTCCGCGCCCTTGAACCAGGGGTTGTTGGTTTTGGAAGAGGCGTCGAAGATAACGGTTCCTCCTTCCTGCGCCGGCTTCACGAGTATCGGCCCCTTGAAACTGTTGTGGATATTCCCGTCGGGGCTTTTCAGCACCAGGCTCTCGCCTTCCGCCACCACCGTCCAGGCTTCGTCGGGCGGGATCTCGGCGTAAAGCTTCCCGCTGGCCTTGCCGGTAACCGTAAGGCCTTCGAAAGATTTTATTTTCAGAAGATTGTTCCTGCCCTGCTTGCCGGTATTCCCGGTGCCCAGGCCCACGCGGATCTTCACCGAGGAAGAAAGGCTGGCCAGCGCGTCCAGAGGCTCCATCACCAGCGGTTTTGTTATCCTGAAGGGCGGGCGGATCTCCTCCGGCTGCTTGGTCAGCTTGCCCTCGAGCACCTTCATCATCTTGGAGGCTACCGGATGGCCGGGGGCGTAGTCGAGCACACGGTAATACTGGTTCCAGGCCTCGTTGAACTTGCCTTGGCGTGTGTAGATCCCGGCCAGAGGCAGGCGGGCCTCGGTAAAGGAAGGGTCCTTGCGGAGCGCCTCTATCAGCGCTTCCTCGGCTTCTTTGTGCATGTCGAAATTCATGTAGTTCCAGGCGAGGATATAATCCACCCCGGCGAAGTCAGGGCGGAGCTGGCGGTACTTGTCCAAATGCTCCAGGGTCTTTTCTTTTTCGTTCAGGTTGGAATAAACGCTGGCCAGGCCGAGTTCCGCCCTGGGGTGGAGGGCCTGTATCCTTATGGCCGCCTCGAAGGCGGAGCGGGCCCCGTCATAGTCGGCCTGGTGGAAGCGCAGCCAGCCCAGCTCGGAATAAATATCGGGGTTCTGCGGGTCGCGCTCGAGGGCCCGCACCAGGGCGCGCGCGGCGTCGTAGTAGCGCCCGGCCTGCTTCAGGCTGGCGGCCGCGTTCAGGAGCGGCCGGGGATTGTCGGGAGTCGCGGCGGCCAAAGCGAGATAAGCGGAGGCGGCCTGCTGCAGGTCGCCCTTGAGGTAAAGTTCATAGGCGGGCGCGGCGCCGTAGCCGTAGCCGGATTGCAAGAGGAGGAATAAAAGACTAATATAAATACCGCGCACGATTGTATATCGTATAAAATTAATAACAGGCCGTCTGTGGAGCATAGCTCTTGATACGGCATGACCATAGGTCTAATGTCCGAAGAACTTTCCGATTCCGAGCTTATCGCCGCCTTCAAGGGCGGGGACGCCGAGGCTTTAGGGCTGCTTATGGAGCGGCATAAAGCCGCCGTCTACGGCTACCTGCTCCGGCTTACCGGCAGGACGGACGCGGCCGACGACCTGTTCCAGGAAGTCTTTCTCAAGCTTATAAAGAATCCGTCGGCCTACGGGGAAAGGGAAAAGCTTAAGGCCTGGCTTTTCACCGTGGCCCGCAACGCCGCGATGGATCATTTCCGGCGGGAGAGCTCCCGCGGCGAGGTCCCGCTGGAGGGCCGCGGGGAGCAGCCGGGCCCCGCCGACTTCATGGCCTCCGCCGAACCGGGCCCCGCCGAGGCTTTTTACGGCAAAGCGCGGGGCGCGCGTATCGAGGCGGCCCTGGCCGCCCTCTCGGAGGACCAGCGGGAGGTCTTCTACCTGCGCCATTATTCAGGGCTGTCTTTCAGGGAGATAGCGGAAATGCTCGCCGTCCCCATAGGCACGGTGCTGGCCCGGATGAGCAGGGCGGCCGCGCATTTGCGCAAAAAGCTGGAAAAAGACCTGCAATAAAACCGGGGGCCCGCGCGTTGTACATACAGGAGCGATATATGAACTGCGGCTACGGAGAAAAACTTATCCTTTATTTTTACGGAGAGGCCGAGGGAGGCCTGAAGGCCGGCTTTGAAAAACACCTGGCCGTCTGCGCCGCGTGCCGCGAAGAGCTGGCCGCCCTTAAGGCCGCCGAAAGCCGCCTGGCGGAACGCGCCGTGGAGCCTTCCGCTTCCGTGGTGGCGGTCGTGATGGCGGCGGCCCGCGAGGCCGTTTCCGGCCGGCGCGGTTTTTCCTTCAGCTGGGGCGAGGCCCTGCTGTCAGGCGCGCTGGCTTCGCTGATGGCGGTGGGCTTCGTCTTCTCCGGGCGCGCCCCGGTCGACCTGGCCTGGAACAGCCGGGTGGACTCCGGTCTCGATTCGGTGGAATATTCAATGTACCAGGCTCAGTCCGATATCGTTTCAGTATCCAGCGATTGGGATTATAAGTACAGCGCCCTGGAAGACGAAGGCCTCCGGGCGGAGATGAAAGACGAGGGTTGAAGGGCGGCAATTAAATTAACGGAGGATATATGAATAAGAAAATTGTTATGTGGGCGGCGGTTATTGCTCTTGTTTCCGGCCCGGCGCTTAATGTGCTGGCGCAGGAGGGGCCCGGCCCCGGCGACGACGATGAAATTGAAATGAACGAAGGCGGCCCCGGCGGCGGCGGGCCCGGGATGCAGCCCGGCATGGGCCAGGGCCGCGGCCAGATGGGCCCCGGCATGAAAGGCGAGGGCGGGATGGGCCAAGAGAAGATGATGATCAAAAAGAAGATGATGATGCGCGAGGGCAGGGGGGGCGGCGGCCCCGGCTTCATGCAGGAGGACGAGATCCTGGCTATGATAACGAAATACGATCCGGCCTTCGCCAAAAAGATCGGGGACCTGAAAGAAATAGCCCCGGGCAAGTACAAGATGATCATGCAGATGTCGGGCAAGATGTTCGGGATGGCCAGGATGCAGCAGAACGAGAACATAGAAAAGGACGCCGTCCGCGCTCTGTCCCTTGAATACGAGACCAAGGAACTCGGGCTCAAGTTCGAGAAATCCACCGACGCCGATAAAAAAACTATAAAAGAAACCCTCCGGGGCAAACTGGCCGAACTGTTCGACCTTAAGACCAAAGCCCAGGAGCTGCGCGTTAAACGCATGGACGCGGAGATCGCCAGCCTGAAGAAAAACCTCGAGAGCCGCAAGGTCAACAAAGCGAAGATAGTGGAGCAGCGCCTTGAGCAGATGACGGGCGAAGGCTACGGCTGGTAAGCGTCAGCGGGTCCTAACTGAAAAAGCCCCGCGATAAGCGCGGGGCTTTTTCTATAAAAGGGGACAGGCTACTTTTGGGCGGCGAGGATGTTCTTTACCATATAGAATGCCACCGGGAGACCTGCCCCTTGTTCTTGCGGCGGCAGGCCTACGTTGTAGGAGGCTTTCGTAAGCGCGGCCCTCAGGGCGTCCGGGCCTTTTACGCCAAGGCCCACAGCCAGGGCGGCCAGTCCGGATATATGCGGCGCGGCCTGCGAAGTTCCGGACATCACCATGAACTTGCCGCCCGGGTAGGAGGAGAAGATCTTTACTCCGGGGGCTATGAAATCTATCTCCGGACCGCGCGAAGAGGACCCCGCTATCTTGTTTGAAAAATCCATCGAGGCCACAGCCAGGGAATCCTCGTAAGCGGCCGGGTAGTTGACCGGGCCGGCGTCGTTGCCGGCGGCGCTGACCACAAGTATACCCGCCTCCCTGGCCGCTTTTACCGCCTTGCTCTGGGCGTCGGAATATTTCGGGGCGCCCAGGCTCATATTTATTATATCCACCCTTTGCTGCACCGCCCAGCCCAGACCGTCTATTATTTGAGAAACCTTGCCGGTGCCGCTGCTGTTCAGCACTTTAACCGGCAGTATGGTCGCCTCCGGCGCGACGCCTACCATGCCGTTCCAGTTAAGCGCTCCGGCGATTATCCCGGCTACATGAGTGCCGTGGCCTCCGTCGTCGAACGGGACGGCGCCCGGGTTGAGCGTATTATAGCCGAAGGTGCAGTTCGGGGCGAGGTCCGGGTGGGCGCAGTCGGCCCCTGTATCCAGCACGGCGACGCGCGCGCCTTTTCCCTTCGTGCGGGCCCAGACCTGCGGAACCAGCATCTTGCCGACGCCCCAGGGCATACGGTCTATTTTGCCTTCAACGCTTACGGTGGATATATAGACGGGAGCGACGGGGGCCGGCGGGGTAGAGACCGCGGGCGGCTGGACCGGCTGCGGTACGCCGTCCCTGATGTCGCGCGCCGAAAGCGCGGCGGCTTCGGCGAAAGACGTTTCTTCCGAACCAAGCCAGTAAATTTCTTCGTCGTCCTCGGCCGCCGCCACCCCTGGCGCGCGGCTGATATCGGCCGCCATCTTGCTGTCCGGGAAGTCGGCCAGGACGGCGTTTATAAAAGCGAATTCTTTTACCACCCTGCCGCCGCGGCTCTCTATGAGCCGCGCCTGTGCCTCCGGGCTCATGGCGGCGTCGAAGGTCACTATCTTCTGCGCGGCAAAGGCCCCGCCGCAGGATAAAAAGGTAAAGATTATGGACAGTACAGGTTTAAACATCGTTTTAGCCGCCCCCGGAAGATAAAAACGACCGCAGTCCTGATTTTAGCAAATAAAAAACCCCGCGGTTCCAGCCGCGGGGTTTTTCAGGGCCGGTTGAGTTTATTTCACGAGCTTGGCCGCGTCCACGAGGCCCGCGCCCTGGTCGGTGGGCTTCAGGCCGGGGAGGGGGGTGGCCGCCGCTTTCAGGGCCGCCCTTACCGCGTCGGAGCCCTTGGCTCCGGCGCCTACCGCCAGCGCCGCCAGGCCGGCCGTGTGAGGGCAGGCCATGGAGGTCCCGGACATCGTGGTGTAGCCGCCGCCCTTGCGGGTGGAGTATACGTTCACGCCGGGGGCTATCACCACCACTTCGGGCCCGCGCGAGGAGAAAGAGGCGAGCTTATCGGCCGAGTCGGAGGCGGAAACCGCTATGGCCTCCGGATATTTGGCCGGGTAATTTACCGGGCCGGAATCGTTGCCGGCCGCGCAGACCACGGCCACGCCCATTTCTTTGGACTTGATCATGATCTGTTTGAGGGCTTCGGTGCCGCTGCCGCCGCCGAGGCTCATATTGATCACGTTCATCCCGTTCATGACGGCCCACTCTATGCCGGCCACGACCCAGGAATACTGGCCGGAGCCGTTCTTGTCCAGAACTTTCACGGCGTAAAGGTCGGCTTTCGGGGCTACGCCCACGACGCCGTTGGAGTCCCTCACCGCGCCGATGGTCCCGGACACATGCGTGCCGTGGCCCTGGTCGTCCATGGGGGAGGCGGTAGAGACGATGGCGTTCCAGCCGCCTTTGTAGTTGGCCGCCAGGTCGGGGTGGGTAAAGTCCATGCCGGTGTCGACGATAGCCACTTTAACGCCCTGCCCGGCGGTGGTGTTCCAGGCGCCGGCCGCGTTGACGCGCTTCACGCCCCAGGGAATTTCTTTTTCAGCGGGGTCGACGGCGGGCCGGATCTCGGCGAATACGGGAGCGTCCCAGCCTTCGCCGGTGCGGATCATGTTAAGGGCGCTTTCCACGGAGGGGAGGGGGACGGAGTTCCAATCTTTATAAGACACCGCCGGCGCGGTCGGGGCGGCCTCTATCCAGCGGATATAGCTGTCTTCGGCGACGTCGGTCACGCCTTTAAGCGAGTAGATGCTGGAATCCTTCAGATCATCGGGGAAAGTCGCCACCAGGGAGGATATCAAGGTGAATTTACGGGAGATCTTTCCGCCTACGCTCTCGATGCTTTTGTCTATGGCGCCTTTGTAGGCGGGGTCGAAGCTCACTATCTTCTGAGAAGCCTGCGCGCCGATAGCCGAGGCCATCAGTACGACGGTAAGAAACGCTGTAGTTCTCTTCATTTTCCCTCCTGCCGCTTATGTTTGTGGAATAGGTCTTTAGGCCTAAACCCAATATAGGACTTTTGGTTGATTATTGTCAAGGCTTTTAGCGGCGCCGCAAGAAGGCCATGCGGATAGACGGCCGGTAATTAATTCGCGGCGGCGGGGGGAGGGGAAGGAAGCGGTGAAGATCAGAATTTTCTTACTTTGCTTGTGTCGAATTTACCGACCATGCCCGAGACTTCGGGGTTGCTCATCAGCAGGCTCAGGGTCTGAGGGTTCTGCATGGCCAGGGTCAGAAGCTGCGGATTGTTATTGATCAGGTCTCCAAGGGCCTGGGGATCCTTCATAAGCGCCTGGGCGGCCGGGGTATTAAGCATTGCGGAGACCATGCCGCTGGAGGCAACGGCGCTGACTATCGCGGGATTGTTCATCGCGGCTTTGACCACGGGATTGTTCATGAAATTGGCCGGGCCGCTGCCGCTGAGGTATTTGGCGAGTCCCTGCGGGCTGGCGGTGGCGGCTTTTACTGTGCCCCTGGACATAAAGCCGTTGACTATATACTGGTTGTTCAGGAGCGCGCCGACGGCCTTGGGGTTGTTCATAACCTTGCCCACGGCGTAAGAAAGGTAGCCTTTCTGGTTGCCCAGCCCCATCGCTTCCTTGGCCCTGGTATCGTTGGATTCAAGCGCGGACTGGTTGGCCGATTTAACGTGTCCCTGCGTGTTGCCGGCCGCCTCCGTCCTCTGGCCCTTCCCTCTCTCCTGCGCCTGGCGCTCGTCTTCCGCCCTCCCGGCCTGACCCGCGGACTGCCGGTTCCGGGCGTCCCCGGCCTGCCCAGCGGTTTCGTCGCCGTCTCCGGAGCGGTACCGCACGGTATAGCCGCTGTCGTTGAGGCCCGGGTTATAGCCGGCGTCGTTGTGCTTTTTAATTTCGCCTTCGGAGGCGTTGAAAGCGTTGTACTCTTCTTTGGAAAGCCCCACATCGCTGGAGTTTATCCTGGCGTTCCACCGGTAAAGCATAAGACCCAGCACGATATAGATCGGGCTCATATAGACCCAGATCTTCCAGCCGGATTTTTTCTTCTGTTCTTCCATAACAATAATATAACACCGAAAAACGCTTTAGTCAACAGCGGGGCGAGCCCCTCGTCCCCGTTTTATTGCTATGGAGGCGGTCATTTTGTATTATTATCGATATCCATAGCCGGCGTCTTTTTGCGCCGGCAGGATCGCTATGCAGAAATTGATCCTGGTAACTCTTTCCAACCTGGCGCAGGTCTTCCTGTTCGCCACCGGCCTTTTTTATTTTTTCCTGAGCTTCCGCGGTTTTTGGCGCGGCGAGAAACTTGCCCGGGCCGGGGAGCGGCGCCGCTTCGCGCTTCTGCTGCCCGCGCATAACGAGGAAGGGGTGGTAGGGCTGGCCGTGCAAAGCCTGGCCGGCATAAAGTATCCCCGCGAACTTTTCGATATCTACGTAGTGGCCGACCACTGCACCGACGGCACGGTGCGGGCGGCCGCGGACGCCGGCGCGAAGGTGCTTGAGCACACAGGCCCCGGGCTTAAAGCCGGCAAAGGCCGAGCGATGAAATGGGCGACCGAAAAAATCCTGGGGGCGGGACCAAAGAACGAGGCTCAGCGGGCAAGTGAGGTTGAGCCTCACTTGACCGGCGGGAATTATGACGCGATGTGTTACTTTGACGCGGACTCGCTGGCGCATCCGGGCTTCCTCGAGGCCATGAACGCCTCGCTGGCCGCCGGGGCCGAGGCCATCCAGGGCCGCCAGCTGGCCAAGAACACCGGCTGCCTGCTCTCCAAGATACTCGCCTCCGGGCATTACATCACCAACAGGTTCTTCCAGCTCCCCAAGCAGGCGCTGGGCCTTTCCGCCACGCTGCACGGCAAGGGAATGTGCTTCACCGCCGCCGTCGCGCGGAAATATCACTGGGACGAGACCTGCCTGACCGAGGACCTCGAGATGCAGATGCGACTGATACGCCACGGCGTGCGCATCTCCTGGGCGCAGGACGCGATCGTTTACGACGAGGAGCCCGAGACGCTGAGCCAGTACATGTGCCGCACCATCCGCTGGACGCGCGGCTCGCTCGACACCGCCCGCCGCCACCTGCCCGGGCTGTTCTCCCGGGCGCTGCGCCTGGGCGATATCCGGGCTTTCGAGGGCGCTCTTTACTGCTCGCAGACCTACCGCTTCGTGATAGTGACGCTGGCCGCCGGGCTGGCCTGGTATACGCGCGATTCCTTTAACCTTCTGGTCTGGCTCTTCGGGCAGCTGCCGGGCATGGAATATACCATGAAGGCTTTAGCGCTAGTGCCGCTTTTACTTTACCCCGCTGTCGCCCTGGTGATAGAGCGCGCCCGGCCGGACCTCGCGGCCGCTTATTTCCTGCAGCCGCTGCTCGGGCTGCTGCGCCTGCCGATCTTCGTGGCCGGCGTGCTGCGCGGCACGGATTTCTGGGGCCGCACCGAGCATACCAGCCGCGTGGCCATAGCCGATTTAGTGGAATAAATTAATTGGAGGAACGATGAAAAAACTTCTTATATTGGCGCTGCTGGCCCTTCCGGCCGCGGCCTGGTCCCAGGAGCTGAGCAAAGCCGACCTGGAGGAAACGCCGGCGGCGAAGGCCGCGGCCGCGGAGAGCGCCGAGCCCGTGCAGAGGCCGGACGCCCAGAAAATAATGTCCGAGCTTTCGGCCGCCCTGCGACTGAGCTCCAAGCAGGAGGACCGGATCTCCTCCGCCATAAACAAGCGGATGGCCCAGTTCGACAAGCTCCTGAAAGAATACGAGAAGAACGTAGCCGAAGAGAAGAAATGGCGCTACAAGATGAACGCCAGCCGCTACGAGATGGTCAAGATGAACAGGGAGCTGCCCGACGCTATCCGCGAGTTCCTGGACGACGACCAGCGCCAGAGCTATGACGAGCTGCTCGAATCCAGGAAGCCCGCCGCGGCGGCCCTGGAGCGGGGCGCGGCCGGGGAAGAGGGCGCAGCGAAGCCCGTGAAAAAGAAGAAAATGCTCAGGCGCAAGAAGCTTCCCGCCGGAGAGGCGGCTGTCGGCGAGGAAGAGGCCGGGCAGACCATGGTGGATAAAGAAGTCCAGCCCGCGCCCAGGAAAAAGAAGGTCCTGAAGAAGAAGGCGGCTCCCAAGGCCGAGGCCGCCGAAGCGGATGAGCCCGCCGGCGCGAAACCCACCGGCAAGGAGGCCGCCGACGAAGAAGGCGACGCCGGCTCGTATCCGTAAGGGATTTGGCGTAAATTTGAATTTCTTTTGTTTTTCCCTTGATTTTCGGCTGCTAGAGTATTTATAATCCCATTTAGGGGAAGGGTCGTTTAAAAAGCGCTATGTCATATACAGGTATTTCCCGGATACTTTCCGGAATTCGCGGCTTGCGGCCGGGGGAAAATTCCCCTGTCCCCTCTCCTTTATGCGTCCCGCGTCCTTCGCCGGCGGGGCGCCGCGCCGGCGTTACCCTTGTCGAACTTATGATCGCGGTGGCGATACTCAGCATAGGCATAGCCGGCCTGGTGCAGTCTTTCGGCTTCATACAAAAGGCCGTGCAAGGCTCCAAGAATAAAACCCTGGCTTCCAACCTGGCCCAGGAAAAGATGCAGATCCTTAAGCAAAAAACCTATTACCAGGTTCTGGTCACTTCCGACCCCTCCCACAACACCACGGATTTTCCTCCGGAGGACCTGGCCTACGATACCGGCTATTTCCCGCCCGAAACCATAGTCGAGGCGGGCGTATCCTATACGCGGTACACCTATATACAGGCTCTCAGGGAGGATTCAGGGGAGCTTGTGGATATAGCCCCGACCGTGATGGACACCGGTATAAAGCGTATTACCGTGCATGTGGTCTGGGGCTACGGGACGGGCAGGAAAAAAGTCACGATGCGCAGCATGGTTTCCAATCCGGAAACGGTGATGGCTAATGTCGCCTATACCGGCACGATACTCACGACCGGCTCGGCGCCCATACCCAACGCCCTGGTAGGGCTTATAGAGTCTCCCGGCTGCTCCGATACCTCGAACTCGCTGGGCGTCTATTATATGAACGGAACTCCCGGAACCTATACCCTGCAGGTTACGGCCACCGGCTATTACCCGCTGCTTCTTAGCGTCGTTGCCGCCGCCGCCGAAACTAAAACCAACGACATCACCCTGACAAGGATAGGCACCGGCAGGATAGAGGGTTATCCCTGGATCACGGATCACCTGGTCATCAGCCAGGTGGTGGGCAGCACTATCGATACGGCCGTCACTCCTAATTTCGACCAGGAGTACGTGGAAGTTTTTAATCCCACTACCTATACCTGGACGATGAACGGCAATATCGGACTTAAATTCCAGCGTGTCCACGACGGTTCTAAAAAAACGATACAGATGAACTATTTCAGGGACGAGATCCTCAGCGGGGGGTATTACCTTTTTGCCAATACCGGAACCGTGGTCTCTTACGGGATGACCATGGACGCGGACGCCGTCTGGTCCGCCGCCAACACCGTCGCCGACTTTCCTCATTTCGCCGCTCAGAACAATGTGATCCCCGTCGCCGAAGAGGGCGGCGGCGAGGGCTGCGCCGCGCTGGAACTCTACCGCATCCCCGACGACTCCACCCTGGACCAGCTGGGCTGGAACAGGAACAATGACAGCAAAACCGCGCCTTTCTATGAAAACAACCCATTAGACCAGGGCATGGGCCTTAACCGGAATGAAACCTATGGCAGGAAAACCAGCACTGCCGGCGCCACTTCCACCTACGGCCCCGCCTACGATTCGAATGACAATGAAGAGGATTTCTACATTTCCCAGCCGGGCTACTATGCTGAAAACAATTCTCTTATGGCCGCCAAGCCGGTCATCTCCGGAACTCCCGCGGTAGGCGCCGTAGCTACCTGTTCGGACGGCCTTTCGGCCTATGCCGAGGCAGTCAATACCGGGAGCCATCCCTACGCGTATTTCAACGTTGTCAATGTTGCCACGGGGACCTGGGATGTGCTTATTACCAGCGGGGCTTACAGTCTTGAGCAGACCTCGGTTCCTGTAACTGCCGCAGGTTCGGTATATACTTTTTCCAGCAGTTCCACCTTCCTGACCCAGATCGACGACCGGGGCATCGTTGCCGGCCGTGTTCTCAATGTTCTAGGGGGGCCGCTCAACGGGATAGTCGTTACTTCCGGAGGCGCTAATACCACCAATACCGGCTCGGACGGCCGCTACCGGCTGAGGGTCGCCCCGGGCATGGTTGATATAACGGCAAACCCTACGGTAGGCGGAACAGCCTCCTACGTGACCCTCACCCAGGATAGCCTCATGGTAGGCTCCGGCCAGGTCTACTCCGGCGTGGATTTCGTCCTTTACCAGGGCGGGCGGGTAAGCGGCTATATGACAAGGGACGGGGTGAACTCCCTGCCCGGAGTGGCGGTGGCGATACTCGACGCGAACAGCGTGGCACGAGACCAGCAGGTCAGCGGCACGGACGGTCGCTTCACCTCGGTGGTCCTGTCCACGGGCTTCTACACTGTCGCCCCTTCGCTGGGTTCGCTCGAAACCTCCACGCCGCAAACTTCCACTGTTACCATCCTTACTATGGGCGGCACGATCTTTTCCTCCACTTTCACCATAGGCGGCGCGATGGGGTATGTGACCGGCACGGTGAAATCCGGCGGACAGCCGATACAGACCGGGGTTCTTATCGTGGTCACCACAAGGACCCTCGCCGGAACTCCTCCTGCGCTGCCGGACCTGAGTATTTCCAATCTTTCCGGGCCGCCTTATTATATGGTTTCCAGCATGGAGAACGGGACCTATTCGCTGGAGGTTCGCAACAGCACCAATCCAAAATACAATGTCTACGCTTATTATCCGACGCCTGGCGCGACTACGGTCACGCTGGTCTCTTCAAAGACCGCGAATGTAAGCGTAACCGCTGGCCAGACCACTTCGGGGGTGGATTTCTCATGGTAAAGCGCCTCGGCGTGACCCTGATGGAGATGATGATAGTCGTGGGCATAGTGTCCACGATGTTCATGGTCGCCGCGCCCATAATGAACCAGGCCAATAAGATGTTCATCATGACCCGCACGAAACTCGAACTTCAGCAGGAGGCGCGCGGCGTCATGTACATTATAACGCGCAATCTGCGCCAGGCGCAGTCCGATACCATCGTTATCAGCCGCGCCAATGCCAACCAGCCTTTTTATTCAAAGATAGCGTTCACCACGGAACAGAGCAGCACCACCGCGGTCTCTAATTCTCTCGTCTTCCAGCAGGAAGGAACTGTCCTGTACCAGCTCATAAAAGGCAATAAGCGCGTTCTGAGCAGGAACCTGAATTACCTCGCTTTTACCTTTCCGCGTTCGGATGAGCTCGGGATAGTTTCTGTTTCCGTGACGCTCAGAAAGAATATCTATGAGGGCAGGTCAAAAGCGCTGCATATGGCTTCGGAGAAGGTGCGGGTGATGAACTAGGGGGCTTATGAAAAAGAAAAAAGGCTTTCTCCTTGTCGGCGTGCTTTTTGTTTTCCTTTTCCTGATGATAATCGTGCCGGTGATGGTGAAGTGGATACAGAACGACACAAAGATCTCGGTAAAGGACCAGAAATCCAGCTTCGCTTTCTCCCTCGCCGAAGCCGCCGTGGACAGGGGCTACTGGAAGGTGAAGTCCTCCACTATAACTTTTGCAAGCGTCATGGACGGCCACACGCTTCCGGGCTATAACTTCGACTCGAAATATACCGATATCTCCGGCGGCAACTACCGCGTGAGCGTCACTTCCGGGCCCGGAGCCGGCCAGGTCACCATAGTAGGAGAAGGCCGCGACTGGCAGAATAAAGAAACCCGTGCTATTAAAGCGATTTTTACCAATACCAGCGTTTCCGGCGCCATAATCGCGGGCGGACTGTTGAGCGCAACCGGCGCCAGCGTTGTCCACTGGGGCCCTATCATGGCCATGGGAGATATCACCGTCAGCGGCTCCGCCGCCACTAACGGTTTTCCGCGCAAGCTGGCCAGGCAGACGGTCAAACCTTTCGATCCTACCGGCGACACCAATCCGCCCAATACGGACAGCCTTGAATGGTGGTCTAATTATAATGTGCCGGAGCTGCCGGTGTTCGATTTCACCGCTATGCGCTCCTCAGCAGCCCAGACCGGTACGCTTAACTGCGATGATGTGACCATCACCTCCACCACCTATGGCACTGAAACGGTATATAGAGGCAGCGGCTGCAGTGACCCAGGTTCCCATTGCTCCTGCGCCGATAACAAATGGGCGGGTAGCGGTTGTACCGACAGCGGCTCCAACTGCTCCTGTTCCGGTTCAGGTTCAAGCAAAGTCTGCTCCGGCTCCGGCTGCACCGGCCCCTCCGGAGTCAATTGCGTCAATACCCCTAAAACATGCTCCGGCAGCGGCTGCTCCGACAGCGGCGCCAACTGCGACGCCGTGATCTTGGTAACCACTAATACCGCCAACGTTACCGGCATGAACTGCTGCAGCTCGGTCTACTATGGCGGGCCGGTCACCTGCTCTTATGGCGGAACCGGCTGCACCGACTGCAAACTGCAGAACCTTTACGATAATGCCGCGCTGCGGGACAAGGATTATACCTGGTACTGGGACAAGAATGTCGACTGGTCAGGCAAGAACGGCTTGCGCGGAACCATCATCGTGCGCGGCAACCTCGGGATAACTGGCGGCGACTATTATTGTAAAGACTGCGTTTTACCGGTCCCGCCTTCCGCCTGGCAGGAATACCAGAAAATTGATACCAGCGATACGGACGAGTACCCTGGCGACCTGGGCCTGAAGAGCAATGCCTCCACCTACCAGATGGGTTCCTGCGGCGTCACCTGCGAGGGCGGGCCGCTTGGGGCGGACCTGGGCGTTTACGGCTTCCTCTATGTGGGCGGAGACTTCAACCGGGCCGGTGACTCCGACGTTTTCGGGGCAATGTGGGTGGTTGGAGACGTCAGCGGCGCCGGAAATACCATGCTTTTCTACAATTCTAATCTCCAATTGCCGACCCTGAACGTAGTCCTGATAAAAGACTCCTGGCTGGAACAGAAGCCAAGTACTGTAGTCTGGCCGTAAACATCGCTCTTGCGTGATCTCTGTATTGACTGAATAGGAATTTAAAATGAACATCGTGCTTTTGGGCAGTCCGGGTTCCGGTAAAGGAACGCAGTCGAGGGCTATCTCTACAAAATTAAACCTGGTGCACTTTTCCCCCGGAGATACCTTCTGGGCCGAAATGGGAAAGAAGACGCCGCTCGGGCAGGAAGTGGAGGATTATGTGGCGCAAGGGCGCCTGGTCCCCGATTGGCTTATCCTGCAGATCCTGAAAGAAAAATTCGTCGCCGAAAAGCGCGGGCTGCTTCTGGACGGCTTCCCTCGCACCATGGAGCAGGTGGACGAGCTGGATAACTGGCTGGCCTCGCGCTCCGCGATCGTGGACGCGGTAGTCTATCTGAACCTCTCCGAGGCGGAGGCTCTTAAGCGCCTGGAGGGCAGGCGTGTCTGCACCGGCTGCGGCATGGTCTTTAACCTCGCCACCACCAAGCCTCTCCTTGAAAATATCTGCGATAACTGCTCCGGCCCGATCTTGCCCAGGCAGGACGACAGTGCGAACGTGGTAAAACAGCGCATTATGGTGTACAGGGATCAGACCGAGCCCCTTATCTCCTATTACCGCAGCAATACTGAGTTCATTGAAATTAAAGCCGCCCAGCCTCCGCAGGCCATAACCGCGCAGATACTTGCCCGGCTCAAGGCGTGAGCAAATGAAACAGGTGAAAAAGGCTCCTGACGCCTTTTCAGGAAGCGTGGGCCTGGCGATAGCGGGTTTTGGGGTGGAATTTAAATCGGACCAGCCGGGTATCATTTCTGTTTTGAAAAACCGGTATCCCGAATTCGCTTCTGCAGCGGCCGCGGGCCATAGGTTTGAAACTTTTGAGGTTTCCGGCAGGCAAAACCCGTTCAAACCTGCTGTCGTTCTGAGCGGGAGCTCTTTGAAAATAAAGCGCGGTGATTTTGAAGGGGTTTTAGACCTGGGAAAAGGTTCAGGAACGCTGAAAGCCGCCCCGAACGAGCAGTGCCTTGACGCTTTTTTGCGCTCTTTGATAAGTTTCCTGCTCCTCCGCTCCAGCGGCTTTATGCTGCACTCTGCCGGGCTGGTGAAAAAAGGCAAGGCTTACTTGTTCCTGGGCAAGTCCGGCGCCGGCAAGTCCACGCTCTCGAAACTGGCGGCCGCTTCCGGGGCCGAAGTTGTTAGCGACGAGATAAACCTTCTTCGTTTTGAAAAGGGCCACTTCCGCGCTTATGGCTCGCCTTTCTGGGGCGAGATGCGGTCCGACGGCAGGCAGGGAAATTGGCCTTTGGGAGGGATCTTCCTGCTGAAAAAGGCCAAGATCAACCGCGTTGGAGAAGTAAGGGCCGGGGAGGCTCTTAAGCTGCTTCTGCGCTGCCTTGTAAATTTTGACAAAAGTCACGCCGCGGCGGAGCTTGTGCTTAAGAACGCTTCCCGGCTGCTGGCAAAGGCTGAATTCAGCCGCTTGGAGTTTTCAAAAGCTGATGGCAGTTTCCTGGGCTTAATATGAACCTACAAATCAGAAAAGACCTGGCCTACAGGCGCATAGCCGGCGAGCTGTTTATCGTTGATTCCGCTAAAGCAGAAATGCACGAGCTCAACGGCCCGGCCGCGCTTATCTGGGAAGGTCTGGCGGCCGGCAAAACCGAAAGATCGCTGATTTCCGCCATAACGGCGGAATTCGAAGTTGACGAAAAGACAGCCTGCGAGGACCTGGAAGCTTTTCTCAAAACGATGCAAAAGGCGGGGCTTGTTTCTTCCGTGCAGCCGCGGTAAAAGGGTTCCTTATATGAAAAAGAAAAAAACTTACGAAAAGCCTGAAATTAAGACGGAAAAGGTCTTTGAGACCGCCGCTTTGGCCTGCGGCAAGTGCCAGAGCGGGCCTATAAGCCAGCTGGCCTGCAAGTCGCTTAAGAAAGTTTCATAAGCGGCATGGTCTCCTCTTTCCGGCTGGAAGGTTCAAGCATGCTCCCGGTCTTCAAGCCCGGGGAGTTTGCTATTGTCCTTTCAAAACGCCCTGCGGCCGGAGACTGCGCGGTTTATGAATATGAAGGCCGAATTTTGCTCCACCGGGTTTTAAAAACCGGGCCGGAAGGCGTCTGGTTCGCCGACGACGCCGGCCGGCTCGAGCCACACCTTGTCGCCTGGGAAAAAGTGCGCGGCAAGGTTGCAAGCGGCCACCCGCTTGCCGGCGGCCTCTGCGGCCGTCTTTATTCCGGGATACGCCGCGCTATCTCCCCGCTGTTCATCTAGGCAGACCTCTGTGACACCTGAAATACCCGCAAAACTTAACGCGCTCACGCTGGGGCTCTCCATCCCGGTTTCCTTGACTTTGGAACTGACGCGCCGCTGCCCTATGGCCTGCCGCCACTGCTATTTGCCGGAAACGCGCGGCCGGGCAAAGCCAACCCGGGAGCTGAAGACAGCCCAATGGAAGAGGATCCTGGCGCAGTTGGCAGAGGCTGGGGCGCTTTACCTGGTTTTCACAGGCGGGGAGCCGCTTTTGCGTCCGGACCTGGCCGAGCTCTGCGCCTATGCCAAAGAACTTCGGTTCGACGTCCGTA
Source organism: Elusimicrobiales bacterium (assembly GCA_028713125.1). GTDB lineage: Bacteria > Elusimicrobiota > Elusimicrobia > Elusimicrobiales > UBA9959 > UBA9959. The sequence continues at coordinate 44,641 of JAQTOU010000004.1, forward strand.
TTTTCTCAACGGGTTCGGATTTAACTCCGGAACTTGCCTCTGAATTTAAGAAAGCCGGTGTCTCCGGTTTTGAAATAAGCTTTTACGGCAAACCCGCCCTGCACGACTCCGTTACAGGGGTAAAAGACTCTTTCAAGCGCAGCCTGGCCGCGGCCCGCCTGCTCAAGGCGGCCGGTATAAAAGTGAAATTAAAAACCCCGCTGATGAAAAAAAACGCGGCCCAGGCCGTCTGGCTCAAAGAATTGGCGAAAACAGAGGGTTTTGAGATCTCTTTCGACCCGACCATAACCTCCGCGAACGATGGAGACAATTCGGCTCTTAAGTTGCGCCTCTCCGGCCCCAAACTGGCAAAAGCCGTAAAATTTCTCTCTCCTTCCCCTGATCTTCGATCTTCGATTTTCGATCTTCGATTCCCGTCCCCCGATCCTCGATCTTCGATTCCCGATTCCCGATCCCCGATTCTCGATTTTTTATGCGGCGCCGGCCGCAATGTCTGCGCCGTAGGGCCCGGAGGCGAGCTTTATTCCTGCCTGCAGGTCCCTGTAAAGCTCGGCGACCTTACGAAGCGGAAATTCGCGGATATCTGGAAAAATTCACCCTGGCTTAAAAAGTGGCGCAGGGCGGGGGTAAAAGACTTAAAAGGCTGTGTTTCGTGCGCCGATATAGATTTTTGCAGCCGCTGTCCCGGAGTAAGCCTGATAGAGGAGGGCGATATTCTGGCCCCGAACCGGCCCGCCTGTGAAATGGCGAAAATTATGCGCGCTTCGCAGTGATTTAAGTCACAGATCCGCCCCCTTGACTATGGGTATCTGTCTGCTATACTATTAATGTCAATCGGCGGCAGGCTTGTTTCAGGCTGCCTTTTTTTTAAACGGCCATTGGACACATTGTATCCAATGGACGTTCGGTGTAGAATGTTTTCCGTGTTTTGGGGCAGTCATTATTATGAAACTGAACCGCACTTTAGCCTACGGCCTCGCCTGCCTTCATTATCTGGGGCAGAATAACGGCGGAGCGTGGAACCAGGTGGGGAATATTTCAAAGTTCCAGGGCCTGCCCCCGGCGTACTGCAATAAAGTTCTGCAGGCCCTGGTGCATGCCGGTTTCGTAGAATCGCAGAAGGGGAAAGGCTACCGCCTGACCAAAGAGCTCGACGATATCAGCGTCTGGGAACTGATGGAGTCCTTCACTTTCAACGGCGCGCCCAAGGCCGACAGAAAACAGATTTCAATAAAGCTGTACGAAAAACTGCGCGAGGAAGTGAACCACTGGCTGGTGGGCCTGAGCGTGCAGGATATCATCGAAATGATGAAAGAAGAAGAAAGGCATAAAGAAGAGGAAAAGAAAAAGAGCGCGAAGCCGCAATTAAGCGGCGGCGCGGCTGGAGAATAGAGGCAAAAGGATCATGTTCCCCAGGAACGGCCCCGAAAAAGAGAGAGTGAAACGCGGAGTGAATCCGCGCGGTCTTTCTTTTGGCCGCCTGATGAGCATGGCTCCAGTGCGGCACTGCCACAGGCTTGCCGGGGTTTTCCTGTTTTTAGCCTTCTTTATTCATCCTTCGGCCCTTCTCCGCGCCGATACCCGCATCAAGACCGTAGAATATAATTTCGGCGGCTATTATTCCAATACGGACAAGGCTTCCGCCTCCCAGAATACTTTTCCCACCCGCGCCATAAAACTGCCCGAGAACGGCAAGACCATCCGCAGCGCCTGGCTGTCCTACGAAGGTATCGCCGTAAGCGCGATAAACGTCAATCCCCTGGTCATATATTTCGACGCCGCCGCCTCCGCCACCACCGCCCGGTTTACCTCGGCGCAATACACCGTTCAGAGCGGCGAGTCCATCAGGCTTTTCGCCCGGGCCGACGTTACCGCGGCCATCCAGGCGCAGGTCGGGAACCTGGCCGCCGGCGTCAACTTCACCGCCGGCGTGAAGATAACCGGCCCGGCCAGCAACATGCACACCATGAAGCTGTATGTGACCTATGAATACGACGACCAGTCACCGCTGCAGGTAAAAACCGTGCGCTTCCCGCTCTACTCCAACTATGCCAGCGGCATAGCCGCCTATACGGCGCAGCAGGCGGCCGGCACGATGACCATGCAATACCTGGCCGAGATAGCGGATACCGGCTACGCCCTCCAGCAGCAGTGGGTGGAAATAAAAGGCTTCCGCCAGTCCGCCGGCTCCACCACGGACGGAACCATCTACGCCCGCATCGGGACTTCGGCGGTGGAGCCCACCCTTAACATGGACGGCTCGCTGCGCGACTCCTATGAGTTCCGCTATCTTTCCAATTCCACCGTAATGGCCGGCTTCTCCACCGGAACCGTGCAGAACCTCGGTATTACGACCGTCCGGAGTCCGATAAATACTCTTAGCGGCGAGGTGGTCCTCACTTATATCGCCAACGCAAATTCCCCGGTTAAGACCAAAACCTCGAAGACCTTTGTGGGCCAGGGGCTTGCTGCCGTTACGGACGCGGTCCTCAGCGACCCGCTTTTCCTCAGGGAGGAGGGGGTGGTGATAAAGCGCGCCTATGCGCGCATCGTGGGAACCTTCGACTCGGCCACTCTCACTAATATGCCGGTGGATTCCTCGGTGGGCGGCTCGGCCATGCCCCAGGTCAGTTACGCCATACAATCGCAGGCCGCCCAGATCTCCGGCTACCAGTTCTATCACGATATGACCGCGGCCGCTATCGCCGGCTGGACCAACGGCGCTGTCGTGGCTTCGACTATAACCGCCGCCGGCGCCACCGGCGCGCACGGCATGGAAATGACGGTGACCTACGACTATACCAATGACGCCGCCCATACCGACGACTACGAGGTGCTCGCGGGCAACGACACCCTGGGCACCGTGCCCAGCTCCGCTTATTCTTTCGGCGCTTATTACCCGGAGGTCAACGGAACGAAGATCATGAGGGAAGCTTATGTCTATACTGACTTCCTGAGCAATAGCGCGACTCAGGACCCCAATACCACGATAAACTTCAACGGGAACTCCCCGGAGACCGCTTATCACCGCACCGTTACCGAGAGCTCCACGCTTAACCAGTTCTACCAGAACGTGGTGGAGTTCAGCACTTTCCCGGCCGTGGTCAGGGCCAATTACGCGCTCAGCTCGGCCGCCGGGGTCATGGGCGGGCGGGCGGCGATAAATTACAGCTTCATTCCTTTCCCCAAACTGCCGGATACGCTGGCCCAGAAGAAGCCTGGCGGCTCCGCTCTGCCGGACGGGACCTACATCAACGGCGCGACGGTGCGGTTCGACGGCGTTATGGCCAGCTCCATGACGGTAGACAATATGTATTTTGTGATAGAGGCCAAGCCGAACGCCTCCGCGTTCAACGGCCTTGGGCTCTCCACCGGGGCCCTCGTCGCGCAGGCCGGCGGCGTCCCCGTGGCCGGGACTTTGGACATCGGCGGCCTGGTCTCCGGCACGGTCTACAAATGGCGGGCCAGGGTGCTCGGCGACGGCGGAGCCGGCTACTGGAAAGAATATAATTCCTATCCCGCTTTCGGCATCGACCTCTCCAGCCCGCCCGCCCCGGCCATGGCCGCCATTGTCCCGGCGGCGAACGTGAACCTTAACGCCGTGCCCGCTCTGCTGGATTGGGAGGATGTGACCGATATAGACGGTTCGGGATTGAAGAATTACGAGCTGCAGGTGGCCACCGCCGCCGACTTTACCACTATCGCCTACAGCTCCAGCCCGTTGGCCTCCATGGCGCGGCCGACGGTCTTTGTGCAGAACCCCTACTACTGGCGCGTGCGCGCGCTGGACAACGCCGGCAACACGGGGCTCTATTCCTCAACACGCTTCTTCCGCGTCGACCTGTCCACGCCGGTCATCGTCTCCAATATGGGGGCCGGCGACCAGGCCTGGCGCAATGTGAACAATGGCGTCTATGATGTGGACTTTAACGACGCCGGCGGGTCCCTGATCAAGAAGTTCCAGGTGCGCGCCACCTCGGGGCCGGCGCAGACCGGTACCGATTTCAGCGGCGGCTGGGTGGACGTCCCTCTTACTATAGACGCCACTTTCTACAATACGGACTGGGCCCTGCCGGCCGGTTTCTGGGCCGGCCTGCAAAGCTGGACCACTAACTATATCTCCGTACAGGCCGTGGATTATGCGTCAAATACCGTTACTCTTTCCGACGCTTTCAAGGTGTTCAAAGATACCGCGGCCCCGGCTTTCACCAACGGCGAGGCCGGGGGGGACCTGACCTGGAGGAAAACAGGCAGGAGCTATAATGTGGACTTCGCCGACCCGTATTCCAGGCTGGCCGGCGCGGTTTACGCGGCCCGCGCCTCCGCCGGAGGGGCCGGCGCGGTGCTCTTCTCCACAACGGCGCTCTCCGGAGTTTCCGGGGCTTCCTATACCGCGGACTGGGCGCTGAACTTCACAGGCCTGGCCGGCGACTCCACTAACTATATCACGGTGGAAATCTACGACATAGCCGGAAATACCACCACCATCACCGACGCCTTCAAGGTGCTGAAGGATACCACGCCGCCTTCCTATATTAACGGAGAGGCCGGCGGCGATATCGTCTGGCGCAAGAACGCGCGCAATTATAATTTCGACTTCAGCGACGGGGCTTCCTGGCTGAACGGCGCGGTTTACGCCGCCCGCCTCGCCCCCGGCGGAACCGGGGCCATGCAGGTTTCCACCGCGGCGGTCTCCGGGGTCTCCGGGGCTTCCGCCCCGGCTGACTGGGCGCTTAATTTCACCGGCCTGGCGGGGGATTCCACCAACTACATCACGGTGGAATTCTACGATATAGCCGGAAATACCACCACCGTGACCGACGCTTTCAGGGTGCTCAAGGACACCACCCCGCCCTCCGTGCCGTCCCTCGTCTCCCCGGCGGACGGCTATAAGACGAACAATGCGAACCTTGATTTCGACTGGGGCGATTCGGCCGATAATGCTTCGAAGACCCTTAATTACCTGCTGCAGCTGGCCACCTCCACCGATTTCACCACTATTTCCTATTCCAGCCAGCCCGCGGTGTCCGCGGCCTCGGTGCCGCTGGCCGCGGAGAGCACTTATTACTGGCGCGTGGCCTCAAGCGACACGGCCGGTAACTACTCGAATTTCAGCGCCTGGCGCTCCATGCTGGTGGACCTCTCCACCCCTTCCATCACCGACAACCAGTCCGGGGACGCGAAATGGCGCAATACCAATAACGGCCTTTATAATATTACCTTCAATGACGCCGGCGGTTCGCTTCTGTCCTACTTCCAGATCAAGGTCACCTCCGGCCCTTCGCAGACCGGAACCGTCTTTTACGACTGGGTGAACGTCGCGGCGGGCATAAATTCCTCCTCCTACGGCTCTTCCTGGGCCCTGCCGGCCCCTGTCTGGGATTCGATACCGAGCGGGACCACAGGCTATGTCTCGGTCAGGGTCTTCGATAATGTGAATAATTCCTCCGCTTCGGCCAGCCACCTGTTCTATGTGCTGAAAGATACCGTGCCGGCGGTCATAACCGACGCGCAGGGCGGGGACGACGCCTGGCGCAACGCCAACCCCGGCGATATTTATAATGTCTCGTTCGGCGACGCGGGCGGCTCAAAGCTGGACAGCATCCAGTATATTGCCTGGACCGGCGCCGGCCAGACCGGGACAAAGAAACTGGACTGGACCTATATTTCCTCCGGTCCGGCAAGCGTTTCCTCCTACCCCGGGCCGTGGGGCGTCTCCGCTTCTTCCTGGACGGCCCTGGCCGAGGGGGGGAACTATATTTCCGTGCGCGCCTGGGACGTGGCGGGGACCACCACCGCCCTCGACGACGTTTTTTATGTTAACAAGGACACCACCGCGCCGTACGCGCAGAATAACCAGGCCGGGGGCGACGCCTCCTGGCAGAAAGACCCGGGCAAACTCTACGACGTGAATTTCTACGATACCGGCGGGTCCCAGCTGAACGCCATAGAATATTCCATCTGGTCGGAGCGCGGCGGGAAAGGAACGCTCAGGAAGGATTGGTACCCGGTAGTCGCCCCCCCGGCCGGAACCGGCTCATACCTGAACGACTGGGCCGTCGATTTCGCTTCCCTGGCCGAGGGCCAGGCCACCAACTATGTTTCGGTGCGCTTCACCGACCTGGCCGGAAATACCTCCACCTATGCGGACGCCTTCTATATAAGCAAGGACAAGACGCTGCCGGTCATAGTGGACAGCCAGTTCGGCGACGACAACTGGCGCGCCTCCTCCGGCACGGCCTATAACGTGGGCTTCACCGACGCCGGCGGCTCCCTTCTTTCCAGCTTCGAACTTAAAATAACCTCCGGCCCCGGCCAGAGCGGAACCCTCATACAGGATTGGGCGGCGCAGCAGGGCTCGATAAATTCCGCCTCTTACGCCGCCGGCTGGAAACTGACCCAGGCGCAGTGGAACGCGCTGCCCGCCGGCATCTCCTATGTCTCGGCCCGCGTGAGCGACAATGCCTTGAACCAGCAGGCCAAGGACGATATTTTCTACGTGCTCAAAGACACCTCCGCCCCGGCCATAGCCGACGGCCAGGCCGGCGATGACGCCTGGCGGTCTTCCAACAGCGCGGCCTATAATGTCCATTTCGCCGACGCCGGCGGCTCCCTCCTCTCGGCGTTCCAGGTAAAGATCACCACCGGCCCCGGCCAGACCGGGACGCTCGTCGCCGACTGGTCCGACGTGGCGTCCGGCATGAACGCCGCGTCTTATGACTCTGACTGGCAGCTGACCGGGGCGCAATGGAACCTGCTCAGGTCCGGGATAAACTATGTCTCGGTGCGGGTCTCGGATTATGCCGGGTCCACCGTTACGCTGGCCGACGCTTTCTACGTGCTGAAGGACACTTCCACCCCCGTAATAACCGACGGCCAGGCCGGCGACGACGCCTGGCAGCGCTTCGGCGGCAAGGCCTATAATGTCGATTTCGCCGACGCCGGTTCCGGCCTGTCCAATGCCGCTTACGAAGCCTGGGACGGCCCCGGCAGGACGGGGAATAATACTGTTTCCCTGAGGGATATCCCGGGCGTCTCCGGCGCCTCCTACACAGCCGACTGGGCGGTTGATTTCGCGCTGCTTGCGCAGGGCACCAATTATATAAGCGTAACGGCCGCCGACGCCCTGGGCCAGACGGCAACGCTCGAGGATGTTTTCTATGTGCTTAAGGATAATGTCTCCCCTTCCATTACCGACAGCCAGGCCGGGGACGATAACTGGCGCAAAGCCGACCCGGGCGCCGTCTACAATGTCGACTTCGCCGACCTGACCTCCGGTCTTACCACGGCGCAGTACCGCATAACCACCCTGCCCGCGCAGGGCGGGACCGTCCTGAAGGACTGGTCCGATATAGTTTCGGCGCCGGCCGGGATCCCCTCTTACGCCGCCGACTGGGGCGTTGATTTCAATTCCATCCCGAGCGGCTCCACGGGCTATGTGAGCGTGCGCGCTTACGACAAGTCGGATAACCCGGCCCAGGTGAACGACGCTTTTTATGTGCTGAAGGATACGGTAGCCCCGGTGATAGTCAACTATCAGGCCAAGTACGGGCCCTACGCCTCCAACCCCAACGCGGTGATCGACGCGGACTTCTTCGACGCGGGCGGCTCCGGGATAAACACCGCGCAGTATAAGGTAAATACCGGGCCCGCTCAGGGCGGAGCGCTGGTCAAGGACTGGACCAATATAGCCGCGCTGGCGGGCGCCACCTACTATACGCAGCTCTGGGACGTGGACTTCTTCGCCCTGGAGACCCAGCCCGCCACCAACTATTTCTCGCTGCGGGTGACCGACCTCGCCGGCAATACCTCATCGTATATCGACGCTTTCAGGCTTTTCCGCAGCACTTACCCGCTGGAGATAGTCAATAACCAGGTCCCGGACGGCGCCTGGTATACCGCCTATGATCCCGGCAAACTGTATGACGTGGACTTCGACAGCCTTGAGAACGGGGTCAACCTGAGTTCCTTCGCGGTGCAGGCCTGGACCCTGCCGGGCCGCACCGGCGCGATGACCGCCGGCTTTACGAAGGTCCTGGACATTAACGCGACTTATTATTACACCGACTGGGCCCTCCCTCCCGCCGTCTTCGACCTGCTAGCCGACGGCACGAATTACATCTCGGTACGCCTCTGGAACGTGAACAATACCAGCGCCACGCTGGAAGACGTGTTCTATGTTAAGAAAGACACCACCCCGCCCGCCGTGACCGACCTGCAGGGCGGGGACAATACCTGGCGCGCGGCCGCGGGCTCGGTTTATAATGTCGACTTCGCCGACCTGGGGTCGCGGCTGACCACGGCGCAGTACCGGATCTACAGCCAGGCCGGCCAGGCCGGCCAGCTTATCAAAGACTGGACGGACATAGTAAGCAATCCCGCCGGGCAGCCCTCCTATACGGCTAACTGGCCGGTGGACTTCAACGCGCTGCAAAGCTGGACCACCAGCTATGTCTCCGTAAGGGCTTTCGACCAGGCCGGGCTTTCCTCCTCCGTTAACGATGTCTTCTATGTGCGCAAGGATACCACGCCGCCCACCTCCGCCGATAACCAGGCCGACGCCTCTTCCTTCCTTTCCGCCAATACCGGGCTTTACAATGTGGATTTCGCGGACCCGGGGTACGAGTCCGGCCTGCTGAAAGCGCAGGTGCGCGTCTCCACCCACCAGGCCAGCGCCCCGCCTTACCTGCTTGACTGGACCGACGCGCTCGCTCTGTCCGGCAGGACCTATTCCTCGGACTGGGCCCTGCCGGCGGCGGCCTGGGACGAGCTCCCCAGCGGCGTCACCGCCTATGTATCGGTGCGCGTGCAGGACGCGGCCCTGCTTTCAAGCGATACCTATAACGTCTTCACCGTGTGGAAGGACACGGCGGCTCCGGAAGTAGTGGTCAACCAGGCCGGCGACGACGCCTGGCGGCTTACCGACCCCGGCGCCGTCTACGACGTGGACTTCAAGGACCTGGAGTCCGGCGCCGCCACCGCCCAGTACCGCCTCTATTCGCAGCCGGGGCAGGGAGGTACTCTGCTCAGGGACTGGACCGATATCTTCAATAATCCCGGCGGTACCGCGAACTACGCGGCCAACTGGGGCGTGTCTTTCGCGGCGGCCATAGAGGGGGAGAACTATGTGACCGTGCGTGTCTTTGACCGGGGCGGCCTCTCCGCCGCGGCGCAGGACGCTTTCTACGTGCGCAAGGACACCACGCCCCCGGTCATCGTGAACGGGCAGGCCGGGGATTATTCCTGGCGGGGCTCGCCCGGCGCCGTTTACAATGTGGACTTCTATGACAGGTCCTCCGGGCTTTCCGCGCTGGAGTACAGGGTCAGCACGGCGCCCGCGCTCGGCTACCCGGTAAGTTCCTGGCAGGCGCTGGATATCCTTACCGGCTATCCCACCTACTATACGGATAACTGGTCCGTGCTCTTCTCCACGCTGGCCGAGAACACTACCAATTATATTTCGGTCCGCGCCTACGACCGGCTGGGCCTGGTTTCCGTTTCCAGCGACGTTTTCAAGGTCTTCAAGGACGTGACCCCGCCCTCCGTCTCCGACAACCAGGTGGGCGACGACAGCTGGCGGAACTCCTCCGGCACCGTTTACAATGTGCAATTCGGGGACGAGGGCGGCTCCCGGCTGGATAAATTCCAGGTGCGCCTGGTCACCGGCCCGGCGCAGCTCGGCACGGTCATCGCCGACTGGACCGATATGGCCCTTGATATCAATTCCACTTATTATTCAATGCCGTGGACCCTGCCTTCCGGCCTCTGGTCGCTCCTGCCGCAGGGGCAGACCTATGCTTCGGTGCGGGTGTACGATAAAGCCGGGAACGAGCGTGAATTGTCAGACCCTTTCTATGTGCTTAAAGATACCACCCCGCCGGCCATTAACAACTTCCAGGGCGGCGATACGGCGTGGCGCGCGGCGAACACCGCGGTTTATGACGTGCGTTTCGCCGATACCGGCGGCGCGCTTCTGCAGCAGGTAAAAGCGAAGCTGGCCACCCAGCCCGGCCAGGCCGGGACCGTTCTTGCGGACTGGACTCCGGTACTGGAGGGCATCGACGCGGCCTCTTATTCCACGCCCTGGCCGCTGACCGCTGGGCTCTGGAACTCGATACAGAGCGGCGTTACCGCCTATGTTTCAGTGGCGGTCTTCGATAATTCCGGCTCCAGCGCGACACTGACCGACGCTTTCTATGTGCTGAAAGATACAGTCGCGCCCGCCTACACCGACGGCCAGTCAGGCGATGCCGTCTGGCGCAATGCCAATTCGGGATTTTACAGCGTCGCTTTCGCGGACGCCGGCGGCTCTCTTCTTTCCAGGGTTCAGGTGAAAGCCTCGAGCGGGGCCGCCGGAACCGGCGCCGCAGCCTTCGGGTATACGGATAATGCGGCGGGAATAAATTCCGCTTCCTATCCCGGCCCCTGGTCTTTGGCCCCCGGCCTGTGGGACCTGCTGCTGCCCGGGACCAATTATATTTCAGCGCGCGTCCAGGATAATGCCGGAACCTATGCGGAGGTGACCGACGCTTTCTACGTGCTCAAGGATACCCAGAACCCGTCGGGAACTCTTTCGCCGCCCGCCTTCGCCGGCTCGCTCGGCTTTAACGTGGCGTATTCCACTTCCGACGCGGGCCCTGCCGGCGGCGCTTACGTGAAACTTTACTATACCTACTCTGCCCAGGTCCCGTATTCCTGGACGCAGTTCGGCCCGGCTTTCAGCTCGAGCCCTATCGCCTTTACCGCCCCGTCGGGGGGGAACGCGGGCTTCAGGCTGGTGGTTTACGACAAGGCGGGCAATAAGGACGAGACCGACCCGCCCGGAACCGACACCGCCCCGGAAGCTTTCACCTCGGTGGACCTGACCGCCCCGGCGGCCATCAACAACCAGCCCGGCGACAATGCCTGGCGCAATTCCGCCGGGACCGTTTACAACGTAGATTTCAGCGCGGCCGGCGGCTCCCTGCTTTCTGCAGCGCAGTACAAGGTCACTTCCGCCGCGGCCCAGGGCGGGACGGTGCTCAAGGACTGGACGAACATAGCTTCCGGCATCAACGCGGCCGACTATACGGCCGATTGGGCGGTGGATTTCTCGGCCCTTAAATCCAGTTTCAACTATGTGAGCGTACGCGCCTGGAACCTGGCCGGAACCACCGCCACCGTGAACGACGTGTTCTATATCAAGAAGGACACTGAAGCCCCGGTTTTCGTCAACAATCAGCCCGGCGACGACACCTGGCGCTCCTCCGGCCCGGGCGCGATATACAATGTCGACTTTAACGATCCTTTCTCCCTGCTTTCCAAAGCGCAGTATTCCGCCTCTTCCGCCCAGGGGACCGCTTCCGGCAACCTGAAGGCCTGGACGGATATAGCGGCCGGTATCTCCGCGGCGTCCTTCACCAATAACTGGGGCGTCGATTTCGCCGCGCTTAATTCCGGGGCCACCTCCTATATCTCGCTGCGCGCCTACGACCTGGCCGGCAATGTGGCCGTGAGCACCGACACTTTCTATATCCTTAAGGACACCGTGGCGCCCTCCATGGTAAATAACCAGGCCGGCGACAATACCTGGCGCGCTTCCAACACCGGGCTCTATAATGTGGATTTCGCGGACGCCGGCGGTTCAAAACTTCTGAGCGCCCAGTACAATATCTGGTCCTCCACCGGCAGGACCGGGGCGGAACTGGCGGCCTGGACGGATATTTCGCCGGCGCCCTCCGGGGACTCTTCCACCGCCGATTGGGCTTTAAGCGCCGGCGCTTTCACCCTGCTGCAGCCCGGGACCAATTACGTGTCGGTGCGCGTCGCGGACGCGGCCGGTTCCGCCACCACGCTCTCCGACGCTTTTTACGTGCGCAAGGATATCGCCGGGCCGGTAATTACGAACAACCAGACCGGCGACGACGCCTGGCGCTCCTCCAATAGCGGTTCATACGATGTTGACCTGGAGGACCTGCTTTCCGGTCTGGGCTCTTTCCAGGTGAAAGTGACTACCGGCCTTAACCAGACTGGTACCGTGCTTGCGGACTGGACCCAGGTTTCAGCCCTCTCCGGGGCGTTCTATACGGCCGACTGGGCACTGCCTCCGTCCGTCTTTGCCGCAATGCTGGAAGGTTCCAGCTACGTTTCGGTGAAGGCCGCCGACTCGCTTGGGAATGAGACCTCCCTGTCCGACGCTTTCTTCGTGAAAAAAGACACCTCCGGGCCTACGATCACGAATAATCAGTCCGGCGACAATGTCTGGCGCAACTCCAATGCCGGCGTATATAATGTGGACCTGGCGGATAATAGGTCGCTGGTCGCTAAATTCCAGCTGAAGGCTATGACCGGCCCCGGCCAGACCGGGTCGCTGGCCTTCGACTGGGCGGACTCGGCCGCCGGGATAAACGCGGCTTCATATACTACGGACTGGACCCTCCCGCAGGGGCAGTGGGACCTGCTGCTCCCGGGAACCAACTATATCTCGCTGCGGGCCTACGACATGGGCGGTTCTTCCTCGTCCCTGGCCGATGTATTCTATGTGCGCAAGGATACCGTCCCGGCGGCGGCGGTAAGCCCTTTGTCCGCGGTCGTGGCCTCGGAGGGGGCGATAGCCCTTTCCTGGACGGCGCCGGACGACGGCGGTGCCGCGGCCAGCGCCTACCTGCTGAAGGTCTCTTCCTATATAAACATCGACGCCGGCAATTTCGAAACGGCCGACACTTATCCCCAGGCCTGGGTCCCGGTCCAGCCCGGCTCACCGGAGAGCTATAACCTCACCGGCCTTGAAACCAACGTGCTCTATTATATCGCGATAAAATCAGTGGACAGGGCGGGGAATGTTTCTGATATTTCAAATACCCCTTCAGCCTTTTCAGGCCCCGACTCCACGCCTCCCGGGGCTATCTCCGGCCTGGCCGCGCTGCCCGGCGGTTTCGACGGGCAGATCTCGCTCTCCTGGACCGCCGTGGGCGATAACGGCCTGTATATAGGCACCGCTGCGGCCTACCAGGTGAAGTACCGCACCGACCAGGCCATAACCACCGGCGGTCTCTGGGACAGCGCCGCCGTTTACAGCCAGGCCTGGGTCCCGCAATATCCCGGCGTGACGGAGTTCCAGACTATAGACGGAATGACCCCGGGAACCACCTATTACTGGGCGGTAAAGACCGCGGACGAAGCCAATAACACTTCGCCCCTTTCCAACAGCCCGGACGCTTACGCCACCACCGGCCGCGGCACCGACGGCAATCTGATGTACGGCAAAGGGACCGGGAATACGCCGTATACGCGCAAGTGGACCCCGCCCAACTTCGAGGCGGAGCTGCCCGGCCTCGCCACTGCCGCGCTCGGAACTTCGGTGGCAAGGCACACTATAGTGCGCGCCTCGCCGCTCAGGAACGAGAAAATGGCCGGCATACTCTCCTCCGACGGAGTGCTTCAGATACAGCGCTATGACGGCTGGACCGGGACCTGGACCAATGAATGGAGCGTCACGGATATAACGGCCACCAACTCCGCTTACCGCGGCTTCGACATAGCCTATGAGCAGAATTCAGGGCGGGTGATGGTGCTGTATAATTCCGCCACCAACGGGCAGCTGAAATATAATATTTACGACGGGAACTCCTGGAGCGGGGCGCAGGCTTTCGCCGCCGGCAGCGCTAATGCCGCTTTGTGGGTGCGGCTGGAGGCCCGCCCGAAGTCCGACGAGCTGATGGCGGCCTTCTCCAACGCCACCTCCTTCAGGCTTACCGCCGCGCGCTGGACCGGTTCTGCCTGGGATACTCCGGCTACAATAGTCGCCAGCCTGGGCCTTATCACCTACCAGAATTTCGACGTGGCCTGGGAAAGCCTGAGCGGCCACTGCCTGGTCACTTACGGCGGGACAGCCGTTCTCGGCAGGGCGAACACCACTTTATGGAACGGTGTTTCCTGGGCGGCCGTCACTTCCAGCTATTTCTCCTTTATCGGAGCCAACGGCAACGCGAACTGGATACGCCTGGCCTCCGACCCGAATTCCAATTATGTAGGCGCCGCATCGGTCGACTCGGGCAGGGACTGGAACGCGGCTATCTGGGACGGAAGCATCTGGTATCCTTCTGCCACCGAGAACGGGAGCGTGGCCAGGAACGCCAACCAGTCCCGCACCATGGACGCCGTCTGGGACGGGAAGACCGGGACCTTCATCGTCGCCTCCGCCCACCGGACGCTGTTCGCGGTGCTTTATTCCTACTGGTCCCTCGCCGGCGGCTGGGGCAGCACGCTGGCCGCCGCGCCTACGGTGGGCAACTGGACCAACCTGGTCAACGGCGTACAGCTTGAACAGGACTCGAAGACCAATGCCGTGATGCTTACCGGCTGGTCGGCGTCATCCGACCTCAGGAGCGCGGCCTGGAGCGGCAATGTCTTCACTCTTAACCCGACGCCGCATACCACCACGCTCTCGGCCGCCACCTACATGCCGGCCATGCTTGCCATACACCGCCACGACATCGTTCCGCCCACCGTTACCGACAACCAGTCCGGCGACGACGCGTGGCGCGCCTCGAATACCGGCGTCTACAATATCGACGCGGCCGACACGGGCGGTTCCCGCCTGCGCGGCATACAGACGAAGGTCTATTCGGGCGCCGGCCAGACCGGGAGCCTGCTTCAGGACTGGACCTCGCAGGTTTCCACCTCCGCCGTCGACAGCTATACCGATAACTGGCCCCTCGGCGCCGGTACCTGGGCCGCGATGGAGGAGGGTTATAATTACGTGACCGTCCGCTCCACCGACGGGACCGGCAATGTTTCGCTCAGCCCCGTGGTGGACGCTTTCTACGTAAAGAAAGACACCACGCCGCCCACCGTTCCTGCCCCGCTCGCTCCCGCGGACGGAGCCTTCCTTAAGAACCCGGCGGTTTTCTTTGACTGGGGTAATTCTTCCGACCTGGCCAGCGGCCTGAATAACTACGAGCTGCAGGCGGCCACCTCCGCGGATTTCACCACGCCGGTTTACAGCGCTTCACCGGCCGTTTCCGAGTCCACTTCCCCGGCGCTGGCCAGCGGCAGGTACTACTGGCGCGTGCGCGCCAGGGACCTGGTCTCGAATTATTCCGGTTATACCGCCGCTTATTCCGTTTTCGTCGATACCGTTCTGCCGGTCACGCAGAATTACCAGGCCGGCGATAATACCTGGCGCAATTCCTCCGGCACGGTCTATAATGTGGATTTCGCCGACTCGGGAAGCTCGCTCCTGGACGCCGTAAGCTACGCCGCTTACAGCGCGCCCGGCCGCACCGGGTCCCAGCTCGTCTCCTTCCCGGCCGGGGTCATAGCTTCCGGCCTGGCGGCGGCTTCCTACAATACCGACTGGAAGCTCTCCGCCGCTAACTGGGCGCTGCTCGCCAACGGCACCAACTATGTGTCGGCGCAGGCCTCCGACCGCGCGGGCAATATTACTACCACGGACGACGTTTTCTATATACGCAAGGACGTCCTGGCGCCGGTCATAACCGATAACCAGGCCGGCGACGATGTCTGGCGCTCCGCGCCCGGCGCGCTTTACAACGCGGACTTCACCGATGCCGGCGGCTCCCTGCTTGACAGGTTCCAGCTGAAAATAACTTCCGGGCCCAACCAGACCGGGACGGTGATCTCGGACTGGTTCGACCGCGTCACCGGAATAAACGCGCCCGCCTACACGGCCGACTTCGCCCTGGGCGCCTCCACCTGGACGGCCCTCCCGGAGGGGCAGTCCTATGTCTCGGCCAGGGCTTACGATAATGCCGGCAATTCCACGCTGCTCAGCGATATCTTCCACGTCAGGAAGGACACCTCCGCGCCTTCCGCGGTGGCGGTAGTCGCGCCCGCGAGCGGCACCGTCACCAACAGCGCTAATGTGACGCTGGACTGGACCGACGCTGCCGACGCCGGTTCCGGGGTCTACGGCTACGAGGTCTTTGTAGCCACCTCTACGGATTTTGCAGTCCTCTATTCAAGCGCGCTTGGCCCCATTTCGCAGTATTCCGGCGTCTTCGCTTCGGGCCTTTACCACTGGCGCGCCCGGGCGCTGGATAATTCAGGCAACTACGGCGCCTATTCCTCCACCTATGCCGTGCGCGTGGATACCGCCCCGCCGACCGTGGCCGATAACCAGGCGGGCGACGACGCCTGGCGCTCCTCCGATCCCGGCGCGGTCTACAACGTCGATTTCGCCGACGCCGGCGGCTCTCATATAGAGTCGCTTGAGTATTCTGCCTGGTCCGGCGCCGGCCTCACCGGTACGAACAATGTTCCCTGGACGGTGATAACCTCCACGCCGCTGGGCGCCGATTCCTTCGCCGCCGACTGGGGCGCGAATTTCGGCCAGCTTGGAGACGGGACCGATTTCGTCTCGGTCCGGGTCTGGGACGGCGCGGGCTCGACCGTCACGGTCAGCGACGTTTTCTACGTCAGGAAGGACGTCTATCCCCCCAATATAGTCGACAACCAGCCCGGCGACGAAGTCTGGCGGCAGGCCCCCGGCACGGTGTTCAATGTCGATTTCCAGGACAGCGGCGCTTCCCTCCTGTCCCGCTTCCAGCTTAAGATCACCTCCGGCCCGGCGCAGACCGGCACGGTGATCTCGGACTGGTTCGACAGGGCGGCCTCCATCAATTCAGCTTCTTACTCTTCCGATTTCGACCTGGGCATCTCCACCTGGCTGCTTCTGCCGCAGGGAACTTCCTATATCTCCGTACGGGTCTACGACAATGCCGGGAACGGCTCCTCGCTCAGCGACGTCTTCTATGTGAGGAAGGACACTACGCCGCCGACCATAACCGACGGCCAGGCCGGGGACGGCACCTGGCGCGCCGTGAATACCGGGCTTTATAATATCGATTTCGCCGATATCGGCGGGTCGAAGCTCGCTTATTTCCAGGTCAAGGCCACCACCGGGCCCGCGCAGACCGGCACGGTAGCGGCCGACTGGTCCACCGTAATTTCCGGGATAAACGCGGCCTCTTATTCCGCCGACTGGGCGCTGCCGCAGGGCGTGTTCGACGCTCTCGCCAGCGGGATCAACTATATTTCAGTGCGGACCTACGATAATGCGGGGCTCTCCAGCTCTCTTTCAGACGCTTTCTATGTGCGCAAATCCACCGCCGCGCCGCGTATAGTGAACAACCAGGCCGGCGACGATACCTGGCGCTCCGCGCCCGGAACTTTGTACGACGTCGACTTCCAGGACGCCGGGAGCTCCGGGCTTGATGCCGCCCAGTACAAGGTCACCTCTCTGCCCGGTCAGGCGGGAACGCTTATAAAGGATTGGACCTATATAGCGTCCAATATCAGCGCGCAGACTTACACTTCAGATTGGTCGGTGGCTTTCTCCGCGCTGGCCGAGAACGGGACCAATTATGTTTCAGTGCGGGCCTGGGACGTCAGCGGCGCTACCACTACCGCGAACGACGTCTTCTATGTCAGGAAGGATATAACCGCGCCGTCCGTAGCTAATAACCAGGCCGGCGACGATACCTGGCGCTCCGTCAATAACGGCGCCTATAATGTGGACTTCGGCGACGCCGGCGGCTCCGCCCTTGAGCGCTTCGAGATAAAAATAACCACCGGCCCCGGGCAGACCGGCACAGTAGTTGCCGGCTGGTATGCGCCGGCCTCCGGGATAAATTCCAACAGCTACACCGCCGACTGGGGGCTTGCCGCCTCCACCTTCACCGCCCTGCCCGAGGGCATAGGCCGGGTGTCGGTGCGTGTTTATGACAATGCCGGCAATATGGCGGAGCTTGCGGACGCTTTCTACGTTAAAAAAGACACCACTGCCCCGTCCGCCCCGGCGGCGGTCTCGCCCGCTGACCTTGCGCCGCGCGCCACGCTGTCGCCGCTGTTCGACTGGTCGGACTCTTCCGATGGTTCCTCCGGGATATACGGCTATTCGCTTGAGGTTTCCACCGCGGCCGGTTTTGCTCCGCTGGCTTATTCCGCCTCTCCTTCCGCTTCGCAGCAGGCCGGCGCGCTCTCCGCCGGAACTACGCATTACTGGCGCATACGGGCCCTGGATAATGCCGGGAATTATTCCGGCTACAGCGCAGCTTTCAGGGTAGTGGTGGACACGATCGCCCCAGTGATAACCGACAACCAGGCCGGGGAATTCAGCTGGCGCAATGCTGACCCGGGCGCCGTCTATAATGTGCCTTTCACCGACAATATGACGGGGCTGGACACCATGGAGTATTCAGCGTGGACGGGGCCGGGGCAGACCGGTTCGAACCAGGCGGGCTGGACCGTTATCTCTTCCGGTACCCCCAGGCTCTCTTATCCCGGCCCGTGGGGGATAAATTTCAGCCTGCTGGGCGCCGGGACCAATTATATCTCCGCCCGCGCCTGGGACGTGGCGGGTTCCACGGCGGTGCGCGCGGACGTCTTCACCGTGCTCAAGGACACCTCCGGCCCCGACTTTATCAATAACCAGGCCGGTGACGACGCCTGGCGCGCCTCCAATCCCGGCGCGGTCTACGACGTGGACTTCAGGGACCTGTATTCCAAAGTGGCCACGATCCAGTACCGCATAACCTCCCTCCCGGCGCAGGGCGGCTCCGTTCTCGTGGACTGGTCCGATATCGCTTCGGGCCTGAGCGTTTCCACCTACAGCGCGAACTGGGGCCTGTCCGCCGGTAATTGGGCGCTGCTAGCCCAGGGCGCCAACTATGTCACCGTGAGGGCTTTCGACAGGCTGGACCAATCTTCGGCGCTGGCCGACGCTTTCTATATAAAGAAAGACACCACCGCCCCCGCGGCCGCCGACAACCAGGGCGATGTCGCGCTCGCGGCCAGCCAGGCGGACGTGCAGGCCATGAACGTCGATTTCTCCGACACCGGCGGCTCCCTGCTCTCCAGGGCGCAGTACAGCGCCTGGACCGCTCCCGGCCGCACGGGCGGGGAGGTGATAGCCTGGACCGATATAGCCGCGAATATAAACGCGGCGTCCTACACGGCGGACTGGCCGGTAAATTACCTCGCCCTGCCGAACCTGGCCTTTACCTATATCTCGGTGCGCGTTTACGACAATGCCGGGAACGTGTCTTACTACAATGACGCTTTCAGCGTATACAAGGAGGGCTCCGGGCCGTCCATAATAAACAGCCAGGCCGGGGACGATACCTGGCGCGGCTCCAATGACGGGCTCTATAACGTGGACTTCCAGTCCGAGTCGGGTTTCAACCTGGACTATTTCCAGGTCACCGCCGCCACTTCCGCCGCTTCACCCTCCTACCTGGTCGCCTGGACCAGCGCGGCCTGGAGCATCGGCTCTACGGCCTATTCCGCGAACTGGGCCCTGCCGCAGGCCGTGTTCGACGCCCTGGCGCCGGGCAAGAACTATATCTCGGCCCGCGTTTACGACCTGCAGCCCAGTTTCTCCGTCCTGGACAACGCCTTCTACGTCTATAAGGACACTTCTGCTCCGTCGCTCGGGCTTTACCAGGCCGGGGATACCGCCTGGCAGGGCGCGGCGGGAAAGACCTATAACGTCGATTTCTTCGATACGCTCTCCGGCCTCGCCACAGCGCAGTACCGGATAACCTCCCAGCCGGCGCAGGCCGGGACGGTGCTGAAAGACTGGACCGATATCGCCTCCCCCGGCGGCGCGGCCTCCTACACCGCCGACTGGACGGTGGACTTCGACGCGCTGCAGGAATGGGCCACCGGCTATGTCACCGTGCGCGCCTTCGACGCTTTGGCGCAGAGCTCCTCAGCCGCCGACGCTTTCTATATCCTGAAGGACACTACGCCGCCCACCGCCCCGGCGGCCGTTTCGCCGGCCGACAAGGCAGCCTATTCCGCGGCCGCGGCGGCCTTCGACTGGACCGACTCCTCCGACCTGCGTTCCGGCGTAGCGGGCTATGAGCTGCAGTCCTCGCTTTACGAGAACTTCTCCTCCGTCTACGCTTCATCGGTCACCGCGGTTTCGCAGGCCTCGCTGAGCGGCATACCCAGCGGGAACTATTACTGGCGCGCAAGGGCCTTCGACCGGGCCTCCAACTATTCCGCTTATTCCGCTACCAGGGCCTTTACCGTGGACACTTCCAGCCCGGAGATAGTCAATAACCAGCCGGCCCAGACCGCCTGGCTGGTAAGCGATCCGGGCGCAGTATTCGACGTGGACTTCCGGGACCTCGCTTCCGGAGTCACTACCGCGCAGTACCGCGTGACCTCCGCGCCCGCCGGCGGCGGCGCCCTGCTCAAGAACTGGACGGATATCCTGTCCTCCACCGGTACGCTTTATGCGGCCGCGGACTGGGCGCTGGACTTCGCCGCGCTCAGCGACGGACTGAACTATGTGTCGGTGCGCGCTTTCGACCGCGTAGACCTTTCCTCCACGGCCGCCGACGTCTTCGTCGTGCGCAAGGATACTTCCGCGCCAGCGATAACCAATAGCCAGGCGGGGGATAATACCTGGCGCCGGACTTCGGGCTCGGTCTATAATGTGGACTTCGCCGACCTGGGCGCGGGGGTAGCCACCGCTCAGTACCGCATAACCTCGCTTCCGGCCCAGGGCGGCACGGTGCTGAAGGACTGGACCATTATTTTCACCTCTACGGGTACCCCTTCTTATACCGCGGACTGGCCGGTGGACTTCTTCGCCCTGGCGGAGACGGCCACTAACTACGTGTCGGTGCGCGCCTACGACACGCTGGGTAATCTCAGGACGCTGAACGACGTCTTCTACGCCCTCAAGGACGTGACCAACCCGGCCATCCTGGACAATCAGCCGGATAATAATGCCTGGTACGCTTCCGACCCTGGCGCTGTCTACAATGTGGGCTTTACCGACCTCGGCGGCGCCAAACTGGACAGGTTCCAGACCAGGATCACTTCCGGCCCCGCCGGTACCGGCACGCTGATACTCGACTGGACCGACCGCGTGCTGAACATTAACGCCACCTATTACAGCCAGCCCTGGGGCCCCGACTTTAATTCGCTTGGCGAGGGGCCCAATTACATATCCGCCCGCGTTTACGATAATGCAGGCAACAGCGCCGGGCAGGCCGACGTCTTCTCGGTCAGGAAGGATACCACGCCGCCGGCAGTGCAGAATAACCAGGCCGGCGACGACAGCTGGCGTTCCGCTAATAACGGGGCCTATAACGTGGATTTCCTTGATACCGGCGGCTCCGGCGTAGATTATTTCGAAGTGAAGGCCACCACCGACGCGGCGGGCTCGGGGACGCCGCTGTTCGACTGGACCAGCCTTGCCACCGGGATAAACGCGCAGTCCTACACCACGGACTGGGCCCTGACAGCGCAGATGTGGGACCTGCTCGGGAACGGGACTTCATATATTTCCGTGCGGGTCTGGGACGCCGCCGGGTCCTCGGCGGCGGCGGCCGGCGCTTTCTATATCAGGAAAGATACGCAGGCGGTTTCAATAACGGATAACCAGGCCGGGGACGATGTCTGGCGCGGTCTCAATAACGGCCTTTATAATATCGACGGGCAGGCCCTGGGCGGTTCGCCGCTCGACCGCTTCGAGGTGCGCTCCTCTACGCTGCCGGGCAACCTTGGGCCCTTCACTTCGGCCTGGACCGCGGCGGTCGCTGGCCTCAATTCCTATACCTACGCGTCTGACTGGGGCGTTCCGGCGCCGGTCTTCAGCGCCATGCTGAGCGGCTACTTAAACTATGTGTCGGTGCGGGCCTACAACCAGGCCGGTTTCTACGCCGAACTCTCCGACGCTTTCTACGTGCGCAAGGACACCGTGACCCCGCAGGTGATCAATAATATTGCCGGCGGGGACCTGAATTGGCGCAACGGGCCCGGCACGCTTTATAATGTGGACCTGGCCGATTCCGGAGGCTCCCTCCTGTCCGGGCTCGAGGTCCGGGCTTCCACTAACGCGGCTTCCGGCCCTTATCTCTTCGACTGGACCGTCCTGCAGGCGGGGATAAATTCCGGCTCCTATACCGCCGGCTTCGCCCTCCCCGCCTCTTCCTTCAGCCTGCTGATGGAGGGCGTGACGAACTATATTTCGCTGCGGACCTACGACGTGGCCGGCAACACCGCCACCGTGGCCGACGCTTTCTTCGTGCTGAAGGACACTACCGTGCCGGCGCTCGTCAATAACCAGCCGGGAGACTCCTCCTGGCGCCGCAGTTCCGGGACCGTTTATAACGTGGATTTCACGGACGCCGGCGGCTCCAGGCTCTCGAAAGCGCAGGTCAGGGCTTCCGCGAACGCCGGAACGCTCGGGCCCTGGTATTTCGACTGGTCCGACGCCGTTACCGGGATAAATTCGAACGCCTATTCCGCGGACTGGCCGCTGCCGCAGGGCCTCTGGACCCTGCTTGGCGAGGGAACCAATTATATCTCCGTCCAGGCCTGGGACAATGCCGGCAGCACCGCCACTTTCGGTTTTCAGCCTTTCTTCATCCTGAAGGACACCACCGCGCCGGTTTTCGTCAACGGCGAGGCGGGCGGGGACGCCGCCTGGACCAATTCCGGGCGCAGCTACAACCTTGACTTTAACGATCCGATGAGCGGCCTGGCCGCCGCCGAATACAGCGCAAGCACAACGCCGGCCTCGGCCGACGGCGGCGTCAAAGGCTGGACCACTATAGCCCTGCCCGGCGGCGCCCTCTCCTATTCCGCCGACTGGCCGCTTGACTTCGCCTCTCTCAAAGAGGGCGTTACCAACTACGTGAGCGTGCGCGCCTGGGACGTGGCCGGCTCCACCGCCGCGCTGGCCGACGCTTTCTATGTAAAGAAAGATACCACGCCCCCCACGGCCGCAAATAACCAGGCCGGCGAATTCTCCTGGCGCAATTCCAACGGCGGGTCTTATAATATAGACTTCGCCGATGCCGGCGGCTCCCGCATCTCTAAATTCCAGCTTAAAGCAAGCACCGGGCCCGGCGGCTCCGGCATACTGGCCCTGGACTGGACCGATAATATTACGGCTATAGATCTTAATTCCTATGCCGTGGACTGGCCGCTGTCGATCGGAGTCTGGAACGCTCTCTATGACAGCGCGACCAATTATATCTCGGTGCGCGTCTGGGACAATGCCGGCAGCTCCTACACTATAACGGACGCTTTCAATGTGCTTAAGGACACCACCGCCCCGGCCATAATCAATAACCAGGCCGGCGACAATACCTGGCGCGATACCGCCGGCACGCTCTATAATGTGGATTTCGCCGACGGCGGTTCGCTTGTTTCAAGCGCGGCTTACACGGCCTGGACCGGCCCCGGCCGGACCGGGACGCAGGCCAGGGCCTGGACGCAGATCTTCGGCGCGCCGGCGGCTTCCTATACGGCCGATTGGGCCGCGGACTTTAACAGCCTGGCCCAGGGCCCCAACTATATCTCCGTGCGCGCCTGGGACGCCGCCGGCAACCAGGGCGAGCTCACCGACGCTTTCTATATCAGGAAAGATACCGCCGCGCCCGTTATAACCGATCTGCAGGACGGGGACACCACCTGGTACCGGCTGAACCCTGGCGCGGTCTTCAATATCGATTTCGCCGACGCAAGCATAGGCGTTTCCAGCGCCGCCTACGAGGCCTGGACCGGGCTTAACCGCACCGGCTCCAATGTCGTCCCGTCCACGCCCATCTTCAGCGGCTCCCCGGTCTCGGCTTATACCCAGAACTGGGGGCTTTACGCCGCCGACTGGCCGCTGCTTGCGCCGGGCACGAATTATATAACCGTCACTGCCTGGGACGGCCTCGGCCGTTCCTCCGTCGCGGCGGACAATTTTTATATACTGAAAGACACAGTCCCTCCGTCGGATATAACCACCCTGGCCGCTGTCAGGCTGACCGCCCCGGCGGACGAGGGGGACCTCTACGCCGCCTGGAACGCTCCGGGCGACAATGGCCTGACCGGCAATGCCAGCTATTACATGATACGCTACAAGACGTCGGCTTTCGCCGGCCAGTCAGATTTCGACGCCGCCGCGGTGTACGTCTCCACCCTGGCGCCGAGGGCCCCGGGTTCTGCGGAAGGCCTGACCATGACCGGCCTTACGGCCGGGGTCACCTACTATATAGCGGTGGAGGCCGTGGACAAGGCCGGCAATACCGGCGCCCTGAGCAATATGACCTCCAATTACGCCGGGGTGGACCTCACCCCGCCGGGGGCCATAAGCGACCTGCTTTCCGCCGCCGCGGATTTCCAGGGCCAGGCGGCTCTTACCTGGACCGCCCCGGGGGAGGGCGTAAAAGGCGTCACCAATTCCGGCACGGCTGCCGCTTATATCGTGCGTTACGCCACCTTCGCTATCAATGCGGGTAATTTCAGCGCCCCGGCCGTGTCCACCTTCACGCAGAGCTGGACGCCGCTGGCTTACGGCCAGGCCGAGGCGCGCATCGTGGACGGCCTTACCCCGGGCGCCACGTATTCAATAGCCATAAAGGCCGTGGACGACCGCGGGAATGTCGGGCCGGTCTCCAACGTCACTGTAGCTACGGCCACTCCGGCCGGCGCGGCAGCCGGGATGATAGTTTACGGGCTCGGGGCCTCAAATATCCCGCA
The DNA here is from genome assembly GCA_028713125.1 of Elusimicrobiales bacterium. Taxonomy (GTDB): domain Bacteria; phylum Elusimicrobiota; class Elusimicrobia; order Elusimicrobiales; family UBA9959; genus UBA9959. Next base: position 69,139 of record JAQTOU010000004.1, read on the forward strand.
GTACCGCAATTGGTCGCCGGATACCTGGGGCGCGGAGACCGGCTCCCTGGCGACGGCCGCCACGGTGCGCTGGTCCGTGCTGAAATCCGTGCCGGTGGTGGCTAATGCGAAGATCGGCGGCTTCCTGGCCTCCGACAATAGTCTTAAGTTCCTGAAATGGGACGGCGTAGCTTCCTCCTGGACCAATATCACCCCGGCGGCGGCGCCCGCGCCGGCCGGGTCCGCCACGCGCAAGTTCGACCTGGCGCCGGAGAATCTTACCGGCAGGATGATGGCGGCCTACTATAACGGGACCGCCGGCGCGGTGTCCTACGCCGTCTGGTCCGCCACTGCTTCGACCTGGGCGGCCGCCCCGGCTTCGCTTCCGCTGACCGGGCTGACGGGCGCGGTGAACTTCGTGCGCCTGAAATCGATGCCGGGCACCGACCGGATACTGCTGCTGGCTCTTGACGCGAACAGCCGCCTCTCGGCCGCGGTCTGGACCGGAACGGCCTGGAGCGGCGTGCAGAGCCTCGCCACGGCCGCTTCAATAGCCACCAGGGAATGTTTCGACGGAGACTGGGAGAGCCAGACCGGCAATGCGCTCGCACTGTGGGGCGCCGGAACCGCCACCAGCTACAGCGTCTGGCGCGCAACCTCCGCGGCCTGGGAGACCGCGCAGGCGGGCCCGGCCATCGGAGCCGCCGCCGCGAACTGGCTGCGCGTCGCGGCGGACCCCGCCACCAACCGCCTCGGCGCGAGCATAATGACGGTAACGCCGTCCTGGTACGTCTCCATCTGGCAGTCCGCTTTAGGCACCGAGGCCTGGACCGTTTCCCCTGCGGCCGGCACCGGGCGCTCCAATGCGGTCCGCGTGACGGACGCCGCCTGGGAGGCGCAGTCCGGCAAGTTCATGGCCGCGGGGGTCACGTCCGCGAACCCGACGCGCTTCAGCTACCTCACCTGGCTTAACGGGACCTGGACCCCGGCCAGCCCTTCCGCGGCCACGGTCAATACCAATACCACTTTTGTCGGCAATATAAACTGGCTCGCGCTGGTTCCCGACCCCAACACCAGCAAGATAACCGCGCTCGGTATAGACACGCTGTCGATAATGAAAACCACTCTTTGGGGCGGCTCTACCTGGGCCGGGGCCGGGGCCTCGTCCAATTTCGCCCACACTACGGGGATCTCGGATTTCAATTACGAAAGCGCGGGGCTGGCCTTCGACAGGCAGGACCCCGTGCCGCCCACGGTTATAGACAACCAGGCCGGCGACGACAACTGGCGCAATTCAAGGGTTTATTACAACATAGACGCCACCGATTCCGGCGGGTCGCGGCTTGCCTCGATACAGACCAGGATCTTTACTCAGCCCAACGGCGGCGGCACGCTGCTGCAGGACTGGACGGACCAGGTTTCGGGGATAAACTCCGATTCGTACGCGGCCGACTGGCAGTTCACGCAGGGGACTTTCGACCTGCTGCCCCAGGGCAGGAGCTATGTGGGCGTCCGTGCGCGCGACAATGCGGGGAATTCTTCCTCGTACATTCTCGACGCTTTCTATGTGTATAAAGACACTATAGCCCCGACCGTTACTAATAACCTGGACCCGGATTATGACCCCGCCTGGCGGAACTCGGACCAGGGCGCGGTTTACAATGTGGACTTCGCCGACACCGGCGGTTCCAACCTGCGCAGCCTGGAATACTCGGCTTCCAGCGGCCCCGCGCAGACGGGGATACAGACCCTGGGCTGGACTGTCATTTCCTCCGGCGCCGTCGGCGCCATCTACACGGCCAACTGGCCGCTCAGCTTCAGCCTGCTCGGCCACGGCACCAACTATATAACCGTGCGCGCCATAGACAACGCTTTCAGCACCGCCACGCTGGTCGACGCTTTCAGGATCCTGAAGGACACGCAGCCGCCCGCGGCCATTACCGGCCTGGCCGCCGCCGCCGGCCCGGTCAGGGGCTCGGTCAACCTGTCCTGGACGGCGCCCGGAGACAACGGCTCCTCCGACAATAACGAAGGCGGCTACTATATAGTGAAGTCCGCCACTTTCCAGCTGACCACGGACGCGCTGTTCAACGCTGCCAGCACCTACGCGCAGGCCTGGACGCCCGCGGCGGCCGGCCAGCCTGAGGCCCGCGTGCTTTATGACTTCGCGGTGGGGCAGACCTATTATTTCGCGGTGAAAACCGGGGACAAGGCCGGCAATATTTCCGCGCTTTCCAACCAGGCCGCCTCGCTTCCGCAGGTTTCCAATGTCTACATAAACGAGGTCTACCCCTCGGGCGCCTCGGCGGGACAGGACTGGATAGAGCTTTATAACAACACCGCTTCCACCTTCACGCTGGCCGGCTGGACGCTGGTTTACGACCAGGGCTCGATAGACCTGCCCGGGCCCGAAGTCACCGTCTGGACCGGCGCGGCCGTGGACCGGAGCAGCGTCAACGCCACGTTCCTGATCACGCCCAATACCAACCTCAACGGGGCTCAATCCTACCACGTCATACTTAAGGACGCGGGCGGCAACAGGGTGGACCGCGTGCAGTGGCCCGTGCTGTCCGCCGGCAGGTCCTTCGCCAGGATCACCGACGGGAACGCGGATTACTTCGACGCCGACCCGACCCCGACGCAGAATTACGCCAACGCGCTGGCCACGGACACGGTAAGGATCAACGAGGTGTCCTACGGCGCCCTGGCCGGGCAGTTCATCGAACTTTATAATACCGGCGCCTCTACCCCGACCCTTGCCGGCTATTACCTGAGAAGCTCTTATAACGGCAGGTTCCGGTTCACCCGGAAGCTCTACGCGGATTCCTACGCGCTTGCGGACCAGTCGTCGGTAAGCGATGAGGCCCAGGCTTATACCTCGGTGTTCGGCGGTTCCGGGCTCGCGGCCGCCGGTGACTTCGTAGTCCTCGAGAATTCCGCCGGCCAGACGGTGGACCGCGTGGTCTGGCAGTCCGGGGCCGCTTACTCGCTTAGGAACTACAAGGCGGCCCTGGTCAGCGCGGCTGATTGGGCGCCGGCGAATTCCGGGGTTTCCATAGGCAGGACCCCGGCCGAAGGCGCCGACACGGACCACGATTCCGCTGATTTCTCGGCGCAGGCCGCCGCTACGCCCGCCTCGCGCAATAACAACTCCGGCCTGGCGGCCGCGAACACCCTCTCCTACCCCGCGGCTTCGCAGATACTGCCGCGCCGCTTCCCGCTGCGCCTCTCGCTGGGCGCCGTTTCCTCGGCGGGGACCGGCAACAATATCGTCCTGTCCCGCACCGGCGGAGCGGCCGACCAGTATTCTCCGCATCTGTACAGGCTGGCTGATATCGGTTTCGACCTGGCCAGCCTGGCCGCGCAAAGCACCTCCCAGGCCGGTCTTTCCTTCGCCGACCAGGACGGCCGGACCCTTGTGGACGGGGCCGTTTATAAGCTGACCCTTAACAGCGGGACCGGCTCAGGTTCCGCGCCGCAGATAAACCGCGCCGGACTGGTCTATGACGCCTCCGTGCACGCCGTTAACGCTTCATCAGTGGCGCCGCAGCGCCTCGGTGAAAACTCCTCCGCGGCCGTAGTCCGCTTCGAGGTCTATAATAACAGCCCCGCCGGTTACAACTCCGTGGAGATAGCCAGCTTCACGGTGCGCCTGCTGGACCAGGACCTGCTGCCCCTGGATACCGCCAAAGCGAGGAATCTGTTCGCAAGCGTTTCGCTCGTTAAAGATTCTGCGTCCGGTATGTCCGGGATTTATGAGTCCGGCCTGGACCTGGACATAGCCACAAGCGTGGTCAAAGCTTCCCTGGCGCTTGGCGCCGGCGGGGCTCTTACCATCACCGTCCCTTCGCTTGCCGCGTCCATGACGCAGGCGGCCTCGACTGCGGCCTATTACGCGGTCTTCGAGGCTGCCCAGTTCGCCTCGACCCAGACACCGAACACTTTCAGGGTTAGTTTCGACCCGGCCGCGGACCTCGTCCTGCGCGATTCACCCAGCTCCGAAGCGCAGTCCTTTACCCCCGGCGCCTCCGTGCAGACGTCTTCCTCCGTCATTAACGTGCCCGCCGCGCCCCCGCCCGGCACGTCCTGGCCCTTCGACGCGGGAATCCAGGCAGGGGTCGTTTCGCCGATAGACTATTATATGGGCTCGATCGTAAGCTCCTCCGTTTACGTTTCCGCGCTAGACGGCACGCTGCGTTCGGTGGATAAAAACGGCCTGTCCAAATGGGATTTCCAGACTTTCCCGCTGTCGCCGATAAGGACTTCTCCGGCGGTAAGGGAAGAGGGCGGCAGCGTTTACCTTTATTTCGCGAACGACAACGGCGACGTTTATAAAGTGAAAGACAACGATATTTCCTCGCAGCAGATCTGGAAGCGCCAATTGGGCGTTCCGGTGCGCTCCAACCCGGTAGATTCCGGCAGTAAACTGTATTTCGGCGCCTCCAACGCCAAGGTTTACTGTCTCAACAAGGCCGACGGTTCGGACTGCGCCGGCTGGACCTACGACTCCGGCTTCACCGCCCCCATGTCCGGAACGTTGTCGCTGGACGACCGTACCCCCGGCGTTAACGCTTCCTGGATAGGCCTCGAGGACGGTAAGGTGGTGCGCTTCCTGACGGCGAACGGTATTATCAGCAGCTATTTCCAGACCGGGGGGGCTATAAAGTCTTCTCCCTACGCCGACGCCGCCTATCTGGGAGGGAATAACCTTTATGTTACTTCCACCGACGGGAGGATTTATTCCAGGACCTCGGCCAACCTTACGACCATTCCGACCGACTGGTCCGATTTCGATTCGGGTTCCCCGATCTATACCTCGCCGTTCAAGGACCTGGAGACCGGGAAATATATGTATTTCGGCAATGACGCCGGCAGGCTTTACAAGGTGGACGCGGGCAGCGGCACGCTGGTCATGACCTTCCAGGCCAACGGGGCCATCAGGTCCTCCCCGGTGGCGGTGCCGGCCTCCTACTCCGGCCTTGCGGCCGGGGAGGACTACGTCTATTTCGGCTGCGACGACGGTTATATTTATGCCGTAAACGCGAATACCGGGCAGCTGCGCAGCGGTTGGCCGGTGGCCACGGGCGGTCCGGTGCGCTCGGACCCGGTGGTGGACCTGGACACCCTTACACTTATGGCCGGCTCCAGCGACGGTAAAACTTATGTGCTGTATATAGGGCCCTGAAGAAGCGCGTGGGACGAAGAGGAAGACCGTTATGAGGAACACCTGTCGGTTAATTGAATTCAAACAGCCCCGGAAAAAGTTCCGGCCGCGGCGCTTCGCTTTCCTATTCCTCGTTCTCGGCCTTTCTTCCCTCTCCTTTCTCCGGGCCGCCGATTGGCCGCTGTTCCGCAACGACGCCGCTCGGACCGGATTCACTTCCGAACAGGCGTATCCGCCGCTGACCCCGGCCTGGAGTTTCGAAGTCCAGGGGGACGTTACCGCCGGGCCGGTAGTATACGGAGGCGTCGTTTATGCCACGGCCAGGACGGGCAACGTGTACGCGCTGAACGCCTTTACGGGGGAGCTTATCTGGGATTATTCCAGCGACGACTGGATAGACGCGTCGCCGGCTGTCTCGAGCGCGGCCGTCTACGCGGCCGGCCGCGACGGGCGGCTTTACGCGCTCGACCGCCTTACGGGGCAGCTGCTGTGGCAGGCGGAACTCAGCGCGCCTTCGGACTCCAGCCCTCTCTTTTTAGACGGCAGGGTCTATGTCGGCGTGGGCGCCCCCGTCAGGAAACTTAAGGCTTTCGACGCCGCCACGGGGACGCTGTTGTGGGAAAAGCAGGCCGCCCAGCCGCTGGAATCCGCCCCTTCCACCGACGGGAGCTCGGTCTATTACGGGTCCAACGCCGGGCGCGTTTACGCAGTTAACGCCGTTACCGGCCTTGATACCTGGCCGGCCCCCGGTTACTTCCAGACTATAGGAAGTTTCGGCATGAACGCCGTTCCCGTCAGCGGAGGCTCCGTTTACGCGCTGCCGGGTCACGACGAGAAGAAGATGTTCAGGCTCCTTGCCGCCGACCGCTCTGAGGCCGCGGTCACCCGGGATTTCGCCGAGCTGCCGGGGCTGGCCAGCGAGAACGAGGTGACTTCCCCGGTCGTGTCCCCGTACGGGATCTTCGCCGGCGCCGGCTCCCGGCCGCACAATATCTACGCTTTCGACGCGGCTTCACTGGAGGACCTGTATTTCAGTTCCCCGACCGCCGGCAATCTCGGGTCTTTCGGCATGCTGTCCTCCCCGGCGATGGCGAACGGGGTGCTGTATTTCGGGACCGTGGACGCGCGGCTTATCGCCATAAGCTCCTCCGGCGCGGTGCTGCCTGGGACGATAACGCTTTCTTCCTCCTCCTACTCCTCTCCGGCGGTCTCGAACGGTTTCGTCTACACCGGCGTGCTGGGGGGCAAGATCCTGGCTTACAAGGCCTCTCTTGTAACCGCCATCTCGGCCCCCGGCAGGTACGATGTTCTTGACGGGACGGTTCCGGTGTACGGCTACATTAAAAACCCCGCCTTAACGGCCTATACGCTGGAGTACGGGGCGGGCGACGCGCCCTCCTCATGGACCCGTGTGAGCTCGGCCGCGGCGACCTCCGAAATTTCCGGAGGCCTCCTGGGGCAGTGGGATACCGCTTTGATCGCGAACGGGCTCTATACTCTGCGCCTGACCGCGTCCGAGTCTTCCCCGTCCGGGACCCTGCCGCAGGCTAAAGCCGTGGTCAGGGTGAACCATGTCCCGCAGCCGCCGTCGGGACTTTCAGCGTCCGACGAGCCCGCAGACAGCGGGAATAAACTGCGGCTTAACTGGACAGCTTCCCCTTCGGCCTGGGTTACGGCCTACCGCGTTTACCGCGGGGCCTCCGGAGGCCCGCTCTCCTATCTTGCCCAGGTAAGCACCCCGGCTTTGACCTACCTGGACGCTTCGGCCGTAACGGGTTCCACCTACACCTACGCGGTGCGCTCGTTCGACGGCTATTCGGAATCCGCCGCCTCCGGCCAGGCCTCGGCCTTCTCGATAAATAATAATCCGTCTTCCGACTCTGTCGCGCCCTCCGCCCCTGCCGGCCTTTCCGCCGCGCCGGGGGCTTCAGGGGGTACGGCGGCGCTGGCCTGGACCGCGCCGGGCAATGACGGGATAGTCGGCTCGGCGGCCGGCTACGAGATACGCTACGCGACCTATTCTTTCGCCTGGGCCTCCGGCTCCGTCTGGAAGAGTAGCCGCCCCGCCGCGGGCCCTTATGGCACGGCCGAGGCGGAAACCGTCTCCCGCCTGTTCGGCGGGGTCACCTATTATTTCCTGGTCAAAGCTTACGACTTCAACTCCAATTATTCGCCGGCGTCGAACGCCGCTTCCTCGCTGGCGACACTCGACCTGGTCCCGCCGGCGGCTCCTTCCTCGCTCCAGGTAGCCGATAAGCCGGGCGACCACGGCGGCGCCCTCGTCCTTGGCTGGCTCCCCTCCCCCGACGACGGGGCCGGGGCCGGCGATGTGTACGGCTATAAGATATTCCGCTCCGAGTCTTCCGGCGTCCTGGCTTCGAGCGCGCCGTACGCGGAGGTGGGGCCCGGCTACTCCGTTTATACGGACACCGCGGCCCCGGAGAACATCAAGTTTTATTACGCGGTGGCCGCTTTCGACAGCACCAATAATTCCACGACGACCGCGGAGGCTTACGGGGTATCCGCCGATAACTGGCGGTTCCTCGATAAATCCAACGGCGGCACCGTGAGGCTGGCCGACGGCGCGGAAGTCAATATTCCCCCGGACTCGGCCTCGGCCAACGACAGCATCCTCGTCGTGAGGCTTGAGCAGGCGGATTATTTCGGGACATCGGCCAGGGTAAGCGCTGATACCGGCGGCGCCAGGCCTACCGGGATAGTGTACGAGATAAAATTCGAGAACCCCGCCACCAAGCTCCTGAAGGCCGCCACGCTCACCCTGCCCTATACTCCGGCAGAAATAGGTTCCATCCCTGAGGCGAACCTGCGGGTCTACCTCCTCGACGGCGCGCGCTGGTCCCTGGTCAACACCTCCCGCGTGCTGCCGGAGCAGCATAAGGTCAGCGCGGAGGTGGAGCATTTCTCGGTCTATTCCGTCATGGGCTACGTGCCTTCCGGGGCCCTCCTGGCCGCGGGGTCCGTTTACACGTATCCTAACCCGGCAAAGGGCGATACCCTTACTTTCAAGTTCCTGCCGGCGGACACTTCTTTCGTGGCCATAGACGTTTACAACGTCGCGGGCGAGAAAGTGGCGCGGCTTGAAAAAGCCGGCTGCCCGGGCGGGGTTACTTCCGAGATAACCTGGATAATAAAGAATATCGCCAGCGGCGTGTACGTTTACCGCGTCGAGGCGCTGAGCGCCCTGGGCAAGAAGTCCGTTACCAAGAAACTGGCGATAATACATTAAGAGTAATCGGAGATCGTGGATCGTGAGTCGGGTAGCGGGAATTTTTGAGGCTCTTATGAAATTGAAAGGCAAGTTCGAGAATCTGAAGAATGTCTTTGTCCTGAAAAAGCAAAGCGTTATATTCCTGTCCGTCTTTATTTGCCAGTTCTTGGTCATGAACCCGCAGCCGGTTAGCGCCGCCAGGATCTATCCGTCGGCGGGGACCACTTCGGCTTCTTTCCTTAAGATAGGCGTGGGGGCCCGCGCCGTTTCCATGGCCGGCGCCTATACGGCCCTGTCCGACGACGCCTATGCCGTATACTGGAACCCGGCGGGCCTCGCCCTGCCCGTGGGAAAGACCCTGGTCTTCACCCATAACGAATATTTCCAGGGGCTTGGCCAGGAATATTTCGGCTTTACCCTCCCCGGCGAGAACATAAAGCTGCTGAAGGGCAGCATTCTCCGGAGCGGGCATCTGGGGCTGGGGCTTAACTATTTTTACACGCCGAAGGACATGGAGCGGCGCAGCGGCCTGAACGAAACCTTTGTCGCCGTTTCCCCGGTGGAGGGGAAGTTCAGCGCCTATGACCTTGCCTTCTCGGCCGCCTATGGCTTCAGCTATGACCGGGACCTGCGGCTAGGCGCGGCTTTCAAAGTGATAAGGCAGAGCATAGACACGGAGGCCGGGAACACCGCGGCGCTCGACCTGGGCGCTCTTTACGACTTCCCCTGGCTTGACCGCCAGTTTACCGCGGGTTTTTCCGTGCAGAACCTGGGCCCGGGGGTAAAGCTCAATTCAAAGAGTTTCCCGCTGCCGCTCACCTTCAAAGCGGGCCTGAGCCACCGTATTTATGAAAAAGGCCTGCTTGTCGCCCTGGATGTTTCAAAGCCGATAGATAACTATCCTTCCCTGGCCGTCGGGCTCGAACACCCGCTTTCCGACAAGCTATTCCTGCGTACCGGCTACCGCTACCGGCAGCACGGCAACGAATTGGGCGCTTTTTCCGGTTTATCGGCCGGGCTCGGCTTCGTTTACAACGACCTCCGCTTTGACTACGCCTTTACGCCTTTCGGCGACCTTGGCGTAGCTCACCGCATCTCGCTGTCTTTCCGCTTCCGGCCGCCTTCGATCCCGGAGCCCAAGCGCCCTACCGGGGCTGAGCCGGCGGTCGAGCGCCTGGAGGGGGCCGCCTTTACGCAATATACGGTTATGAAGCGGCCCCTGAGGATCTCCCCGCATGGCGTGGATTACGCGGTCGAAGCGGTTTCCTCCCGCGCGGCGCTTTCCCGTATAGATTTCAGAAGCCGCCAGCGCGGCTCCGAGGAGATAAACCTGGAAGTGATGGAAGGGACCCTGCCGCAGGTCTTGTCCGCCCGGCTGCCTAAAGGGTACCGGCCTTTATTGGCCTGGCAGTTCGGCCCCGGGTTCGCCGGCGCGAACGGGGATATAAAACTTACTTTCAGTTTTTTGGAGGCCGTGGTAAAGTCTGGCGAGCCCGGGCTCTTTTACCTGACCTCCTCCGGCTGGCGAAAAAATTATCTGGAGCCGTCCGTCTGCGTGGAAGGAGTTTGCTCGCTTTCCGCCGGAGTTCCGCTGAGCTCCCACTACGTGTTTGCGATCAGGAACTAATATTCTCCCAGCGTCCCGGTTTTTCTCGCGCGGTTCACCGCGAGCGAAAAAAGCCGGACGCTCGCGGGGATCAGGACAATATTGAAAACCGTCAGGACGAGCAGGTCATGGCCGAGGGCGGCCGGGCCCGCGCCTTTATTCACGGCAAGCTGGAAGGCCCGCACCGCGTAGGTGACCGGAAGCAAATTCGAGACCGCCAGCAGCCAGCCCGGCAGCACCGCTACCGGGAAGTAAACACCGCCAAGCAGACCCTCGAAATTGTTCAATACCCAGGCCAGCGGGTTGCCGCGCTTGAAAAGAACCACGAAGCAGGAGGAAATTATCCCGAGCGCCGCGAAACAGGCCGCGGAGAGCGCGAAAACCAGGGCCGCGGCCGGCCAGTTGGCCGCCGAGAAATCCAGTTTGAAAATAAATATCCCGGCCAGCGCGTAGACGACAAGCTCGAAGCTGGCGAACAGGAAGTTCCAGGCCGACATCGCCGCCAGGAAGGGGATGGTTTTCAGAGGCGTGGAAAGCGCGGCCTCGAGGGTGCCCTGCGTCTGCTCGAGCCGCAGCCGACCGGCATAGGAACCGGCCCCGGTGCCGATATAGCCGAAGAAGGCCATGGCCGTGAACACATAAGCGAAGTAGCCGGTCCCGTAAGGTTCCAGGTGCGGGGCCAGGCCGCCGCCGAAAAGCCTGCCGATAAAATAAAATACGGCCAGGTTGGCCAGCGTGGCCAGCGCGCCCAGCGCGAAAGAAAGCCGGTAGCTTTTCTCCGCCAGGAAATCCCTGCGTATGAAGGCGGCGATGGTGCGGGCCGCGCTCATTTTTCGCCCCCGTTCTTGATCTTTCCCGCTTCCATGACTATTATTTTGTCGGCCGCGTCGCGCAGGAGTTCGGGAGAATGGCTGGAGACCAGCACCACGGAGGCCTTGCCGGCCTCTTTTATCAGCCCAAGCAGGCCCAGGCAGGCTCGCTTGTCCAGGCCGCGGAAAGGCTCGTCAAGGAGGAGCAGGGGGTGGCGGCGGGAAAAAGAGCGCAGCAGAGAAACTTTCTGCATATTTCCCTCGGATAGGCGGTCGAAGCGCTTTTCCAGGTCCGCCGGTGAAAGCCCCAGCCTGTCGCCCAGCAGCTTCGCCCGCTCCAGCGCCTGGGCGGCTGAAAGGCCGGCCAGCGCGCCGAAGAAGCGCAGGTTCTCGGCCGCGCTCAGCCGGAAGTAAAAAGCCCGCGGGTTGGAGGGACAATAGACCGAAAGCTCTCTCAGGCGACCGGAGCCCGCCGCCGCGCCGTCCGCAAGTATCGCTCCCCCGTCCGCTTCGATTATTCCCGCTAAGGTCTTGAAAAGGGTGGTTTTACCGGAACCGTTAGCTCCTTCCACCCCCAGGACGCCGGGCCCGGCCTCCAGGTCCAGCCCTGCCAGGGCGCACAGAGGCTGGCTCCCTGAAAAAGGCGGCGCCGGAAAAATCTTGATAAGCGCCCTGGCTTCTATTTTCATAAGAGTATGATAGCACAGGCGGAGGGCGTATGGTAGGGGTCCTTGATATTATCAATATTTTCACGAATAAAAATACTGGACAACTTACATGATATCCTTTAAAATAGTTAAAAGGGTCCGGAGGCCGGCGCTCCGGAGGACAGGATGGTCGGGCCGCCATCTCCGGCAGGGTTGCCGGTATGGCGGATTTCAATTTGCGGCCATCTTGATCCGGCGGCTTTAGTAAAAAAACAATTCTTCCTGGATAAATAAGAAGCCTGGGCCGCCCGCTTTTAATTATGAGCGATTATACTGCTTTAATTATCGGAGTCGCCTGTGCCGCTATCGGCGGCGAGTTCTTTGTAAGGGGTTCGGTGGGGCTCGCTTATTGTGTGCGTATCTCCCCGGCTATCGTGGGAGCGACCATTGCTGCCTTCGCAACTTCAAGCCCGGAATTGTCGGTCGCTATAAATTCCGCGCTTGCAGGCAACCCCGCTATAAGCCTCGGAGACGCTCTGGGAAGCAATGTGGTGAATGTCGCGTTCATCCTGGCCGTGGCCCTGGTGATCTCCGGGATACAAAGTCCGCGCGACAGTATAAAACGGGATTTCCCGGCAGCGCTTCTGATCCCGGTCATCACCGGGGTGCTGTTCCTGGACGGAGAGCTCTCCCGGCTGGACGGCTTTCTGATGCTGGGGATGTTTTTCGCCTGGCTCGCCGCGGCGGTAAATGAAGCGAGGAAGCAGCGCCGCGCCGCTGAAAAGGTTCCATGCGAGAAGCGTGTCTGGCCGGCCGTTCTTTCTTGCGCGGCCGGGCTCGGTTTTCTTGCAGCGGCCGGGAAACTTATCGTGACCGGCGCCAGGGGCCTCGCCGTCGCTTTCGGCATAGATGAGTTCATTATCGGGGCGGTTATCGTGGCGGTGGGAACTTCCGTGCCGGAACTCGCGACAGTAGTCGTTTCCAAACTGCGCGGGTATGACGAAGTCGGCCTGGGAACGATACTGGGCAGCAATATCTTCAACGGAGTTTTTATTATCGCCGTCGCGGCTATTATCCACCCGATAGTTGCCCCCTGGCGCGAAGTCGCCGTCACTTTGGCTTTCGGACTGGGGGCATTGTTATTGACCTATCCTTCGCGGGGGGGATTCATCGGAAGAGGGCGCGGCGTACTGCTGCTGGCCCTGTACGGGTTTTATCTCGCGGTCATTTTCATGCGCCAGGCGGCCTGAAATAACCGCGGCCCCGCAGGGCGGTCATGTATAGTCAGAAAGGGAGTTCTTATGCGCATAACGCTCAGGCTTATAGTTTCGCTTATCGCCGCCGTGGTCCTGGTGGCCATGGTGTCGGCTTATTTCAATGTCCGGCAGGAAAGGGAAAAGCTGTACAGCGAGACGCGCGGCCACATGGCCGTGCTTGCTGAAAGCTTCAAGGAAACGGTGCGCAGCAGCCTGGCCGGAAAAAACTATGCGGCCCTGCAGAAGCTTGCCGATAAGTTCCAGTACCAGAAACAGATAGAGGGCGTGGCGATATATTCAGTGGAGGGCAGGCAATTGGCTACCTCTTCAGCCATAAGGGGCTTCCTGCTCCTTAACAAGGACAAAATTTCGGCGCTTGTCGCGGGCGGGGACAATACGGGCGAGCTGTACCGGAGCGGGGAAAAAGTAACGATGATCTATTCGCTTTCCTCGGCGACCGGCGACGGCGAACCGGCCCGGATAGTGCTGTTCACCGACGTCTCCTACGTGGACTACGAACTGTTCCGGATCTGGAAGCGGACGCTGCTGCGCGTGCTCGCGCAGATGGTGCTTATCGCCGCCGTCACGCTCTTCGTGATACGCTGGCATATAGTCGACCCTGTAACGCAGTTGGCCGACTGGATGAAGAAGCTCCGTGTCGGGGAAGCGTCCGGGCACATGCCCCACCTGAAGGGGGATATCTTCGCGCCGATCGCGAAGGAGGCCACTACGCTGGCCACCAACCTGCAGGCGGCCAGGCGCGCCGCGCAGAACGAGGCGCGGCTGCGTCAGAACGGGGAATCCCTTTGGACCCCCGAAAGGCTGAAGGAGCATATAAAGATAAAAATGGAGGGGCGACCGCTTTTCGTCGTGTCCAACCGCGAGCCTTACATGCATATCAAGGAAGGCAAGGATATAAAGACCATAGTTCCGGCGGGAGGCCTGGTAACCGCGCTCGACCCCATAATGAGGGCTGCCGGCGGGACCTGGGTGGCGCACGGCAGCGGCGAGGCGGACTTCGAGGTGACGGACGCGGATAACCGCATTAAAGTCCCGCCGGAGGAACCCGCCTATACGTTGCGCCGCATCCCGCTCAGCAAAGAAGAGGAGGACGGCTACTATTACGGTTTTTCCAACGAGGGGATCTGGCCGCTCTGCCATATCGCGCATGTGCGCCCGACCTTCAGGAAAGAGGACTGGAAGTTGTATTACGACGTAAACAAAAAATTCGCCGAGACGGTGCTCGAAGAGATAGCGGACGTAAAAGAGCCCTGTATCCTCATCCAGGACTACCATTTCACGCTGCTGCCCAGCATGATAAAGTCGGTGCGGCCCGACGCGCGCGTTGCCGTTTTCTGGCATATCCCCTGGCCCAACCCGGAAACTTTCGGCATCTGTCCCTGGCAGAAGGAGCTGGTGATGGGTCTGCTCGGCGCCGACCTCATAGGTTTCCATACGCAGTTCTTCTGCAATAACTTTCTCGACACTGTCGACCGCACGCTGGAATCCCGGATAAACTGGGAGCATTTCTCGGTGCAGAAAGAAGGCCATATCACCATGGTGAAGCCTTTCCCTATAAGCGTGGACTTCCAGCAGCCGGATAAAGAGGCGAAAGCTTTGGGGGAAAAGCCGGACGCCAAGGTCGTGCTGAAGGAAATGGGGCTTAAGGCCGACTATATCGGCGTGGGCGTGGACCGGATCGACTATACCAAAGGCATGCTGGAGCGCGTGAAGGCGGTAGAGCGCTTCCTCGAAAAATATCCGGAGTACCAGGGAAAGTTCACGCTTATGCAGCTTGGGGCGCCCAGCCGAACGCATATTCCGCAATACCACCGGTTCCTGGCCGAGCTGCATGCCGAGGTGGACAGGATAAACTGGCGCTTCAAAGCTAAAGATTGGAAAGCCATAGTGTTCCTGGAGAAGCACCACGACCACAAGACGATAACCAAGTTCTACAAGATAGCCGATACCTGCCTGGTGACCTCCCTGCACGACGGCATGAACCTGGTGGCTAAAGAATTCGTCGCGGCCAGGGACGATAATTCGGGGGTGCTTATACTCAGCCGCTTCGCCGGCGCTTCGCGCGAAATGAAGGACGCGCTGATAGTGAACCCCTACGACATAGAGCAGATGGCCGACGCTATTTACTATTCGCTCACTATGCCTAAGACGGAAGTGATCGAGAGGATGACCCGGATGCGACAGGACCTGCATGAAAACAATATCTACAAATGGGCGGCCAACCTGACGGAAGAACTTATGAAGCTTCGCATGGACGCTTTTAAGCCGACGGGCGTATAACATGAGATCTTTCTGGAAAAACACCGGCGAAATCTCGGCCCGGCTCGCGGGCGCCCCGCGCCTGCTGGTTACGCTTGATTTCGACGGGACCCTGTCCGCGCTCGCGAAGACGCCCGGGCAGGCCCGCCTGAGGCCGGAGCTTAAGGCCGCCCTGAAAGAGCTTGCGGCTGCGCCCGGGGTGTCAGTGTTCGTGCTCAGCGGCAGGGCGCTTGAAAGCGTTCGCGGGCTGGTGGGGCTCCGTAATCTCTATTACGGCGGAAACCACGGGATAGAAATAAAAGGCCCCGGCTTCTCCTGGCGCGACCCCGTGGCGGCTGAAGCCCGCGGCGTGATGGCGCAGCTGGCCGCCGGCCTGAAGAAAAAATTCCCTCCAAAGACCGGCGTAATGGTGGAGAATAAGGTGTTTTCGGCCAGCGTGCATTACCGCAATCTGAAAGCGGGCTTTAGGGCAGGTTTTTTTAAGCATATGAAAAACTTCATGAAAGAGCAAAGCGGAGGGCTCAGCTGGAGAAAGGGGCATAAAGTTTTTGAGCTGGTGGTCATTGGCGCCGCTAATAAAGGCAGCGCCGTAAACCGCCTGGCGGCAAAGTTGGGGCGCCCGTACTGCCTGGCCGCCGGAGACGACCTGACGGACGAGGATATGTTCAGAGCCCTGTCCCGCTCGGGCCTGACAGTCAGGGTCGGCAGGAAAAACGCTTCCTGCGCCGCTTATTTTCTCAAGGACCAGCCGGAAGTTCTGAAATACCTGGATTTCATTTCCGCGCTCAGAAGGAAGAAATGACCTTAAAAAATAAATTCGTAGTTATTACGGCCGGTTTCGCGGCTATTTTCGCCGCCCTTATGACCTTCGACAGGGTGCGGACCACGAGAACGGAAATGCTGGGACGCGTCGAGGACAGGGCGAATTATATAGTTTCTTTTATAACCGATGTTTCAGCCGACCAGATGCAGCAGGCTAACCATGACGCCGGGCTCAAGCAGATATTGAAGGGCTTTGAGCATTTCTCCCAGATTTCCTACCTAAAGGTGTCGGACTCGGGAGGACGGGCGATATACCGGCTGAGCCGTCCCGGAATAAGCATAGACAGCAGGTCCGAAGACGCCGATATCCATAATGCCGGGGACGCCGTCTTCGACATAAGGCGTGATATGATGAAGGACGGGAAGAGCCTGGGGACCATACAGCTCGGAATGTCCCTGGAGGGGGTTCTGGAATCCCTTGAAATACTTATGTGGCGCGGCATAGCCGTGGGGATCATCTTCCTGCTCCTGATAACCGGTTCCGTCTGGCTGCTCGCCGTACGGCTTGGCAGGGAGCTCGAAGCGCTTCTTTCCCTGGCGGGGCAGATGAATTCCGAGGCCCTGCCTGCAGAACCGATTCTTGACCCCGGCACCGATACCGGCAAGATAGCTTTCGCCTTGCGGGACACGCATTCTCGCCTAAAGGAGGAGGAATCGCGCCGGAAGGAAGCGGAAACGCAAAAAGACGATTTCTTCGCGATGACGGTCCACGACCTGAAGCAGCCGCTCACCGCCCTTAAGGCGGCGATGGACCTGCTGTTTTCCGAGGAGGAGGCCAAGAATTTCAGCAAGGAGCAGATACGGAGCCTGGCGAATATAGCCGGAACTTCCCTGCGCATGCTTAATTCCATGGTAGTGGATGTGCTGAACATGGCTAAAATAAGAAGCCGGGATTACAGTCCCGAAAAGGACCGGGTGCCGCTCGCCGCGTTCATGCGGGAGTGCGCCGAGGAAAATTCCGCCTCGGTGAAAGCCGCGGGCAAGAAGTGGATTTTTTCCCTGCCCGAAGACATAGGGGAGACCTGGATCTTCGCCGACCACGACATGGTAAAGCGGGTAATCGGCAACCTGGTGCTTAACGCGATACAATATACCCCCGCCGGCGGGGCGATCAAGCTTGGCGTCAGGTTCTCCTCCGCGGATAAGGCCGCCATCTACGTCAGCGACGAGGGGGAGGGGATCCCCGACAGTTTCCGTGAAGAGATCTTCAAGAAATACAAGGGCATGGGAAAAAGCTCGAAGAACATAGGGCTGGGGCTCGCTTTCTGCCGGATGGTCGCGGAGTCCCATTCCGCCATGATGGACGTGCGGTCGGAGATGGGCAAGGGAACGGAGGTCAGCTTTGTGATCCCCGTTTCCCGCTGAGGGCGCCGCGCGCGTCAGGAATCAGTAGGCCGGGCTTTTTTCTATAGAAGGAGGCTCCGAGAAGCCCCAGGCCACAGTCCTGTGTATCCAGCCGGAAACCTCGCCGCCGTCGGAAACCTTCAGCCAGTCGCCTTCTGCTTCCAGGAGCTTCAGGGAATATTCCTCATCGAGCACCCAGGAAACCTCATACTCCATCCCAGGGCCCGTCCGGACATTGGCTTTCTGCGAGGTAACCACTACGGTCGGAACGCCCGAAAGCAGGGACCTGTGGATCCAGCCTTCGTCATTCGCATAATCGCTTATCTTCAGCCAGTTCCCGTCCCTGTCAACCACTTCCAGGGGGTAATATTTCGCGGCTTCCCAGACGACTTCGTATTCCGCGCCGGGGCCGCTGCGGATATTGGCTCTCTGCGGTGACACGCTCAGGATATTCTCCGCCATGACCTGGGCGGGGAAAAGTACGAGGGATAGAAATATGATCTTGAAGTTCATAACAGCCTCCTTTAAAGCGCGGGGCGTACCGTTTAAAAGGCGCTTCAGGTGCTTCTTATTATAGTGTAGCACCGTCTTGCCGGGATAGTATTGCGATTTCGTTACGAGATCGCGCGTAACCGCGGGGAAATAAGTTCTAAATGAAAACGTGGACCTTCTCCGGGATAA
Organism: Elusimicrobiales bacterium; assembly: GCA_028713125.1. GTDB lineage: Bacteria > Elusimicrobiota > Elusimicrobia > Elusimicrobiales > UBA9959 > UBA9959. The sequence continues at coordinate 86,956 of JAQTOU010000004.1, forward strand.
GCCTGGCGTGGGCTTCGCGGCCTTCGGTCAGCCCTGCGTCGCCCGTAAGGGCCGAGACTTCCGTCCCGGCGAGGGAAAAGCTGAGCAGGATGTCGCGGCCCAGCGGCTCGGCCAGGTCTATGCGCACGGGGACCGAGCCCGGTACGGGTTCGCGGGACACTTCTATATCCGAAGGCCGGATACCGATGCTCGCGGGCCCGGTCTTCAGCCCCGGCTTTTTGAGCGGGACCAGCCTGACCCCGCCTATGCCCGCCGCCATCGCTCCAGCCTCTTCCGTCAATGTGCAGTCCATCAGGTTCATGGGCGGAAAGCCGATGAACTGTGCGACAAAACGGTTGGCGGGCCGCTCGTAAAGCCCCATCGGCGTGTCCAGCTGCTGCAGCTTCCCGTCCTTGAGCACTGCCACGCGGTCGCCGAGCGTCATGGCCTCTACCTGGTCGTGGGTGACATAGATTGAAGTTATCCCAAGCTCGCGCTGCAGCTTCTTCAGCTCCACGCGGGTGGCCAGGCGCAGCTGCGCGTCCAGGTTGGAGAGCGGCTCGTCGAAAAGAAGCACGTCGGGGCGCCTTACCACGGCGCGGGCTATGGCTACGCGCTGGCGCTCGCCGCCGGAGAGCTCGCCGGGCTTGGAGCCAAGCAGGGCCGTTATCCCCAGCATCGCGGCGGCTTTCTCCACCCTCTCCTTGATTTCCGGTTTCGGGACCTTGGCAATATTGAGCGGGAAAGCGATATTGCCGAAAACGGTCAGGTGGGGATAAAGCGCGTAGCTCTGGAACACCATCGCGACATTGCGCCCGCGCGGACCGGTGAACTTCCCGGGCCCGGCCATCAGCGTTCCTCCGAAACTTATCTCGCCCGAGGACGGTTTCTCCAGCCCCGCCAGGAGGTTGAGCAGCGTTGATTTGCCGCAGCCGGAAGGGCCCAGCAGGACGAAGAATTCGCCCTCCTTTATTTCCAGGTCCACGCTGTCGAGCACCGTGAACTTGCCGCGCGCCGACGTAAAATCCTTCTTTAAACTTTTTAATGAGATATTCATAGCTTCCTTAACCCTTTACCGCGCCCCGGGTGAGGCCCTGTATGATGTGCCGCTGGAAGACCGCGGTGAGCAGCATTATCGGCGCCGTGGTGATCGCCGACGCCGCCATTATGTTCCCCCACGGGATCTCGCCGTGCAGGCCCTGGAACATCGCTATCCCCACGGGGATCGTCCTGGCGGAATAATCGGTGGTCAGTATCAGCGCGAAGATAAATTCATTGAAAGCGAAGATGAAGGAAAGGAGCGCGGTGGAAAGCACGCCCGGCAGCGCCACGGGCAGGATCACCTTATAAAGCACCTGCGCCGGAGAGCAGCCGTCCACGATAGCTGCCCTGTCCAGCTCCCGCGGTATCTGGTCGAAATAGCTGACCAGTATCCACAGCGAAAGAGGCAGTATCCAGGCGACATAAGGCGCCACCAGCGCGGCGTAGGTATTGATCAGGCCCAGGTCCGACATCAGCTTGAAAAGATAGCCTATCAGGCTTACCTGCGGGAACATCGAGACCGCCAGCACGAAGAAAAGCACCACGGCTTTACCTTTCATCTCCAGCCGGGTTATGGCGTAGGCGGCCAGCGAGGCTATCAGCACTGTAATTATCGCCGAGAGCGCGGAAACTATCAGGCTATTGCGCAGATAGTCAAGGAAATGAAGCGAAGGAGTTCCAAGTACCGTCGCGTAATTGGCCGGCGTAAAACCGCCGGCGCCGATCTGGTCGGGGCGCGCGCTCAGGCTTACGGCGAACATATAGAGGAAAGGGGTGAGGCAGAATACCGCCATGGCCAGCGCCCCGGCCCAGAGCAGGATCCTTTCGGTGGTCTCGCTCTTCATCAGGCGGCCTCCCCGAAGCCGGCCAGCCTGACGTACAGCCAGGAAAGCCCGAAAGAAACCATGAACAGGAGCATCGACACAGCCGAGCCGTAGCCGAAGTCCCCGCCGGCGAAATAATTGTAGGCGTAAAGCGAAACCGAGGTGGTGGAGCCGCCGGGGCCGCCGCCGGTCAGCACGTAGATCACGTCGAAGATGCGCAGGGTGTCGATAGTCCGGAAGAGCAGCGCCACGGTCAGCACGGGCTTCAGCAGCGGCAGGGTGACCAGCCTGAAGACCTGGAACGAAGTTGCCCTGTCTACGCGGGCCTGCGCTTTCAGGTCGGAAGGCACGGCCTGCAGGCCGGCCAGGACTATCAGCGCCACGAAAGGAGCGGTCTTCCAGACGTCGGCGGCCAGCAGGGCGATGAAAGAGCCGGAGGCCGTCCCGGTCCAGTTAACAGGCCCGTCGGCGAGACCGGAATGCACGGCTATAAAATTGGCCAGGCCGTAGCCGTAATTGTAGATCAGCTGCCAGATCCTCGCCGAGACAGCCGAGGGGATGGCCCAGGGGATCAGGACGCAAGCCCGCCACAGCCCGCGCAGCGGCAGCTCCTGGTCCAGAATTACGGCGAAGGCCGTGCCTATGAACAGTTCCAGCGGTACGGCTACGGCTATGAAAGTCAGCGTGAAACCGAAAGCCTGGCGGAAGCCAGGGTCCGAGAAAGCGTGCGTATAATTGGAGAGGAAGATGAATTTCTTCCCCATAAAAGTCACGTCGCTGAAGAAACTTGAGAAGAAAGTTCCCGCTATCGGGAATACGATGAAGGCGAAGACGAAAAGCAGCAGGGGCGCGATGAAAAAATAGGCCTCCCTGCCGCCCGTCACTACTTCGCCGCGCCCGGCCATCAGCGGTACCTCGCCGCGGCTTCGTTCATTTCCGACTCGGCCGCCTTGAGTGCGGCCCCAGGCTCCGAAGCGCCTGACAGCGCGGAATTCAGATGCCGCTGCAGTATGGACGAGACCTGGGTGTAATAGGGGATGTTAGGCCTCGGGTAGGCGTTGGCGAAGATCTTCTCCAGATGCGCGAAGTGGGGATAGGCCTTGAGCACTTCTTTGTCGCTGTAGACGTCCATGCGCCCCGGGTTCCAGCCCAGTTCGAGCGCCAGCTCCTTCTGCACGGCGGGGGAAGTTATATATTTAACGAGCTCCCAGGCGCCCGCTTTATCGTCTGAGAACCTGGAGACCGCGATATGCCATCCGCCCAGCGTGGAGACGCTGGTCCCGCCGGGAAAGCGGGGCATGGGGGCTATGCCGACCTTCCCCTTTACGGGGGAATCCGCCTGCTGGTGCAGGCCCCAGGCATAGGGCCAATTCCGCTCGAAAGCGGCCTTGCCCTCCTGGAAGAAGGTCCTGACCTCCTCTTCCTTCATCTCCGTATAGGTATTAGGGGGGGAGATCCTGTTTTTAGCTATCGTGTCGCGCATGAAAGTAAGCGCGCGGATATTTTCAGGGGTGTCCAGTTTTACCACGCCGTCACTGAAAGCTATCGCTTTCTCTCCGGAGGAGGCGAACTCGAGGAAGTCGCAGACCAGCCCCTCGTACTGCGCGCCCTGCCATACGAAACCAAAAAAGTCAGGGTTCGCTTTTTTTTCTCCGGCCTGTATCTTCAGAGAGACGGAGAGGAGCTCCGGCCAGGTAGCCGGCGGCGCCTTGAAACCGTATTTATTCAGCAGGTCGGTCCTGTAATAAAGCAGCCCGGCGTCCACGTAGGCGGGCAGGGCGGAAAGTTGTCCGTTGTAGCGGTCGGCGAAATCCACGACCTTCGGCCAGAACGGCTTAAGGTCGGTCCCGTCCTTGGCGGCGTAGGGAGCGAGGTCCTCCAGCCAGCCCGAGGCCGCGAACTGCCCTATCCAGGCTATATCGGCCAGGAAAACGTCGGGGTTGGCTTTTTCCGATTTTAGCGGGACGAGCAGGCCCTGCCGGCGCTGGTCGGAGTCGGTGGGCTGGCGCAGGAGGGAAGCGGGGACGCCCTTTTCCTCGGAGAAGCGCTTGATGATCCTTTCCCAGACCTCGATCTCGTTGGGCGCGCCGCCGACGCTGAAAACCAGCTCGGCCGGCTTTTTAGAGCAGGCGGAAAACGCGGCCAGGGCCGCGGCAAGCAGGGGTAGGTAAATTTTTTTCATAGCTGCCTCCAAATAAAAACGCCGTCAGCGATAGCATGACGGCGGCCCGACCATCAGAATTCCCTCCGGAAATATTCCGGACCCATTCTAATTATACTCCGGCCGCCATAGTAATTCAACTGATTTTTCCCTGATTCGACCGTGTGCTTGCCCCATTTATAAAATCCGTTTTATTATCGGGCCGCAGTCGCGAAAAAAATAAAATGTTACAATTACAAAATGGGAAAAAAGTTCGACACCGAGGTGAAACTCAGCAGGGAAATGAGCCTGATGGACGTCACCCTTATCGGTGTGGGCGCTATGATCGGCGCGGGCATCTTTGTCCTGACAGGCATCGCGGCCGGGGTGGCCGGCCCCGGGCTTCTTCTTGCTTTCCTTCTGAACGGTTTCGTGGCTTTATTGACCGCTATGTCTTATGCCGAGCTCGGGTCCTGCTATCATGACGCCGGCGGCGGGTATCTCTGGGTTAAAGAGGGGCTTCCGAAGTGGAACGGCTTTCTCTCGGGGTGGATGAGCTGGTTCGCCCACGCGGTGGCCTGCAGCCTGTACGCGCTGGGCTTCGGCGCCTATTTCGAGCATCTGCTCAGGGCTTTCGGGGTGGAGATGCCGCACTGGGGCTTTCTTTCGCCGGATAAGATACAGGCCGGCACTGTAGCTCTTATCTTTGCCTACATTAATTTCAAGGGCGCCTCCGAAACCGGGAAGATAGGCAATCTGGTCACGATATCCAAGATCGCGATCCTCGGCGTTTTCGCGGCTTTCGGCCTGGAGATAATCCTTCACCAGGGAGGCTGGCTTACTTCCTTCACGCCGTTCCTGCCCAAAGGCTGGAGCGGGGTGGTCAAGGCGATGGGCCTGACTTTCATCGCTTTCCAGGGCTTCGAAGTTATCTCCCAGTGTTCAGAAGAGGTGAAAAACCCGCGCAAAAATATCCCCAAGGCTATTTTCCTGTCGCTCCTGATAGTTATTCCTATCTACCTTATCATCGCCTTCGTCGCCATGGGCGCGATACATCCCGCAGGGATGACTTCCTGGGAATACCTGGCGATGTACAAAGAAGTCGCCCTGGTGGAGATCTCGAAGACTTTCTTTTACGGCGGCGGGGTCATGCTTCTGTTCGGCGGCCTGATCTCGACGATCTCCGCCCTGAACGCCACGATCTACTCTTCCTCGCGGGTAGCTTTCGCAATGGGGCGGGACCGGAACTTCCCGACCTTCTTCAGCAATGTCCATCCGAAGAACTTTACGCCCCACTGGGCTATCCTCTTCTCGGTGGTTATAGTCGTGGTCATGGCGGTTTCCCTCCCGATCGAGGACGTCGCCAGCGCGGCCGACATCATGTTCCTGCTCCTGTTCCTGCAGGTCAATATCGCATTGATCTCTCTGCGTAAAAAGCGCCCCGACCTGGACCGGGGGTTTACCGTGCCGCTTTTCCCATGGCTTACTAGCATAGGCATCGTCATGATCGTGTGCCTGGCTGCCTATATGATGACCTACAGCCCGATAGCCTGGATAATTACTGTCGTCTGGGTCGTCCTTGGGCTGATCGCTTACAAGAGCTACGCCTCCAAAAGGGAGGTCGTCCATATTCAGAAGGTACAGGCGCTGGAACGGCTGGAGAAAAAGGAATACAAGATCCTGGTCTGCCTTTCCAAGGCCGAGCATATCAGGGGCTTGTCCAATGTCGCGATGGCTATAGCCAGGAAGAACAATGCGGAGATAATTTTTCTGAATGTCATCGAAGTTAAAGAGGGGGTGCCCCTGAAGGCGGGCCTGGGCGATGTCTCCTCCATGCAGCCGCTCCTGAACGAGGCTGAAAACTATGTGGAATCTTTCGGCATCGAAGCCCGCACCATCCTCGACGTCTCTTACCGCGTTTCGCAGGGAATCGTCGAAACCGCCGAGGAGGAAAGCTGTAATTTTATAATTCTGGGCCGGCAAAAAAGACCAGGTTTCATGCACCGCCTGTTCTCCTCCGTGATCGACACCGTGATCCAGAAGTCGCCCTGCGAAGTGGCGGTCCTGCACGGGAACTGGCCGGAGAGAAAGATCGGCAATATCCTCATCCCCTATGATTCGAGCATCCACACCCGCCTGGCCGCGGAAATAGCCCCTGGCTTCATGGAATTCTTCAGCGCCGAAGCGCAGGTCGCTAAGATATTCGAGCCCGACGTTATCCCGGCAGAGAGGCAGAAGGCGATACATGAGATGCAGGAGATGCTTAAAAGCACCGCGCTTAAAGCAAAACTGACCACGCTGGACGACAAAGATGTTCTGGAAAGCATGGTGGACCTTTCAAAAAAGGCCGACCTGATGATCATGGGCGGCCGGACCGGAGATTTTCTGGAACTGTTCCTTGGTAAGTCGCTGGCGCAGGAGATAACTGAGGAGTCCTTCTGCCCGGTCCTATGGGTCAAGGAGTACCAGGAAGTGATTCCTTTCTGGTCCGCTTTGCTCACTAATTCCGCCGCAGAAAAAGGGGAGCTTTCATGAATTTACCTATCACAGGCGCTTTTGACAATCTGGTCGGCCGTTTAGTGGGGTTCTTGCCGAGTTTCGCCGGAGGCCTGCTTCTGCTCCTGCTTGGCTGGTTCATCGCCTGGTTCATGAAACGCATTGCGGTCCAGCTCTGCGTAACGCTGCGGGTGGACAGGCTGTTCCAGAATTTCCGCTGGGGAAAGGACTTCTATAAAGCCGACGTGCGTTACGCTTTTTTCAACCTTATAGGGAATTTTATTTTTGCCATCCTCTTGTTCGTTTTCGTGGACAACGCTCTTATTCTCTGGAACCTGCACGTCATTTCCACCCTTCTGGAGAAGGGCGTGCTTTTCTTCCCTAATCTGCTCCTGGCCGCCGTTATCTTCGCGAGCGGCTGGGCCATCTCGTCTTTCATAGCCACGGCGATCCATGTCGCTTTCGTGAAAGAGCGCATCCCCCTGGCCGGAATGATCTCTCGTTTCGCCAAGACCGTGCTGATAGTTTTCTTTTCCGCGATGTCGCTGGTCCAGCTCCAGCTTGCGCCGGTCATAGTTATTATCGGGTTTACTACCGTGTTCGTTACGGTTGGAATCATTATCATCATCCTCGCCTCCTTCGCGGGAAAGGAAATAGTCAGGAGGCTGATGGAGTCTATCGACCGGAAAGAGTAGTTTCAAGCCGTTCCGCCGGAATGACTTTGACAGAGCGGGTTCCGCATTGCCCGGGGGCTTCGCCAATGGCTGTTAGCCAGAGGACTATTTTGAAACATCTTCACCCTTTACTAAAAAAGAAGAAAGTCGGCCTGCTCCTGCCGCTGTTTTCTATGCGCTCGGCGCGGGACTGGGGCGTTGGCGATATCACCTCGATGCGCGGCTGGCTGGATATCCTTGCTGCCGCGGGACTGACCATCCTCGAGGTCCTCCCGCTGAACGAAATGGCCCCGGGCGTCAACTGCCCTTATACGGCCCTGAGCGGTTTTGCGCTGGACCCGGTTTACCTGGACCCTGAAGCCGTAGAGGAACTCGCCGAGGCGCCGGAAGCCGCCGCCTTCCTGGCTTCCAGGGACTTTAAATCGCGCCTGACGCGCGCCCGCGCTTCTAAAACCGTCAATTACGACGAGGTCAGGGCGCTAAAGCACGAAACGCTCTGGAAAACATACACGGCTTTTCACTCCCGTCACGTTCTGCCGGGCACGCCCAAAGGGAGGGCTTTCGCCGCTTTCTCGGAAAATAACGCGTACTGGCTGGACGATTACGCTCTTTTCCGCAGGCTGAAGGACAAATACGGCTGGATCTCCTGGCTGCACTGGCCCCGCGAGCTCTCCGAGCGAGGGCCGGAGGCGCTGGAAAAAGTGCGTAAAGCCGATTCCCTTGAGATAGATTTTTTTAAATACCTCCAGTGGCTTTTACAGCGCCAGTGGTCCGCCGTGCGCAAAAGGGCGGGCGAACTCGGGATCAGCTTTTTCGGGGACCTGCCCTTCATGGTCAACCAGGAATCAGCCGACATCTGGGCCAGGCAGGCCGAGTTCGACGTCAGGTTCTCTATCGGGGCGCCGCCGGACACCTGGACCCCGGAGGGTCAAAAATGGGGCCTCCCCGCCTACCGCTGGGACGAGGCTGAAAAGACCGGTTTTGAATGGTGGAAACTGAAGGTGAAAAAGGCGGGAGAGCTTTACGACATCTACCGCATAGACCACATGGTGGGTTTCTTCCGCACCTGGATAGTTCCGGAAGATAAAAAATTAAAGCCCTATTTCGACATCGAGGGAGAGAAGAACCAGGAGGCCCGCGGCCGGCGTTTCCTTAAAGCCCTGACCGCCTCTTCTCCCATGCTGGCCGTAGGAGAGGACCTTGGCCTCATTCCTCCTTTCGTGCGCAAGGTCCTGGACGAAGCCGGGGTTCCCGGTTATAAAGTCCTGCGCTGGGAGAAAGAAGGGGGAAAATATATCGATACCGCCGCCTATTCCCCGGTTTCGCTCGCCACCACCTCCACCCACGATACCGAACAGCTGGCCGGCTGGTGGGCTTCCGCCGGCGCCGCCGAGCGCAAGCTCTTCTGGAAGATGGTGTCCGGCGGGGATAAACCGCCCGCTCTTTCAAAGGCATTGGACCCGATACTTAAAAAACTCATCGGCTCGGGTTCGCGCATTGTGATACTTCCTTTCCAGGATATCTTCGGCCTTAAGGACAGGATCAATACGCCCAATACCCTCGGCCCGCAGAACTGGTCCTACCGCCCGGACGCGCCGCTCGAGGAGTTCCGCGCCAGGCACGGAGCGACCCTTAAAAAACTATCCCGCTGGATACTGAAATGATAAAAAAACAATTCCCCGGATCCGACCCGCTCTGGTATAAAGACGCTGTTGTCTACGAGCTGCACGTGAAATCTTTCTGCGACAGCAAAGACGACGGGATAGGCGACTTCCCCGGCCTGATGGGCAAGCTGCCCTATCTCCAGAGCCTCGGCGTGACGGCGGTCTGGCTGCTCCCGTTTTATCCCTCCCCGCTGCGGGACGACGGCTATGATATTTCCGACTACTACGGCATCAACCCGGATTACGGCGATATGGCCGAGTTCAAGGAATTTTTAAAGGAAGCTCACCGCCTCGGGATCAGGGTTATAACCGAGCTGGTCATAAACCATACTTCCGACCAGCACCCCTGGTTCAAGCGCGCCCGCCAGTCCCCTCCCGGCTCCGCCGCCCGCGACTATTATGTCTGGAGCGACACTCCGGAGAAGTACAAGGACGCCAGGATAATTTTCAAGGATTTCGAAACCTCCAACTGGACCTGGGATCCCGTCGCCAAGGCCCATTACTGGCACCGCTTCTACCACCACCAGCCAGACCTGAATTTTGAGAACCCCCACGTGCGGACGGGACTGCTTAAAGTGGTGGACCTGTGGCTGGGTCTCGGCGTGGACGGCCTGCGGCTGGACGCCGTGCCATATCTTTTCGAGGCTGAGGGTACTAATTGCGAGAACCTGCCGCAAACCCACGAATTCCTGAAAATGCTCCGCGCCCACGTGGATTCTAAATTCAAGGACAAAATGCTGCTCTGCGAGGCCAACCAGTGGCCGGAGGAAGCGGCCGCCTATTTCGGCGCGGGCGACGAGTGCAACATGGCCTTCCACTTCCCGGTCATGCCGCGCCTGTTCATGTCGCTCTGGATGGAGGACAGCTTCCCCGTCACCGACATCCTCGACCAGACGCCGGCCATCCCGGACTCCTGTCAGTGGGCCATCTTCCTGCGCAATCACGACGAGCTTACCCTGGAAATGGTCACCGACGAAGAGCGCGACTATATGTACAAGGTCTACGCCCGCGACGCCAAGGCCCGCATCAACCTGGGCATCAGGCGCAGGCTTGCCCCGCTGCTAGGCAATAACCGCCGCAAGATAGAGCTGATGAACATCCTGCTTTTCTCGCTGCCCGGAACCCCGGTGCTTTACTACGGCGACGAGATAGGCATGGGCGACAATTTCTACCTGGGCGACCGCAACGGCGTACGCACGCCCATGCAGTGGAGCCCTGACAGGAACGCCGGTTTCTCGAAGGCCAACCCGCAGAAGCTTTTCCTCCCGGTGGTGACGGACTCCGAGTACCATTACGAGGCGCTCAATGTAGAGAACCAGGAGGGGAACCTTTCCTCGCTTCTCTGGTGGATGAAGCGCGTGATAGCGATGCGCGCAAATTTCAAGGCTTTCGGCCGGGGTGCCATCGAATTCGTCCGCTCCGACAATACGAAAGTTATCGCCTTTATCCGCCGCTTCGGGGACGAGGTAATGCTGGTCGTGGCGAACCTCTCGCGCTTCTCGCAGGCCGCCAGCCTGGACCTGGCTAAATACTCCGGGTATACCCCGATAGAAGTGTTCAGCGGCAACGGCTTCCCTGTCATCAAAGAGCAGCCCTATCTTCTTACGCCCGGCTTTCACAACTACTACTGGTTCCAATTAAAGAAACAGGACGGGGGCGCGGCGGCGGACCAGCCCGCTCCCGAATTGAAATTCCCCGACGCTTCCTGGGGCGATATTTTCGAAAGCGGGGAAGGTTCCCGTCTCGAGCCGGCATTGGCGGCGTACATTAAAAAATGCAGCTGCTTCGGCCCGGGCGCCGCCGGGCTGCGCCGGGTCAAGCTGGCCGAGTATTTCGCGCTGCCCTCCGGGTCGGTGCTTGCGGTGATGGAAGCATTTCACTCGGACGGCTGGATCGAGACCTGTCTGCTCCCGCTGGTTTTTCTGACGGGAGAAAAAGCTTCGGAAGCCGTTAAGCAACACCCCCAGACCCTTATAGCTTCCATCGAGTTCCCGGGAGAAAAAGGACTGTTGTTCGACGCGATACAGAACCAGGGCTTTCATTCGGACCTGCTCTCGCTGTTCGTTTCAAAGAAGAAGATCCGCTCCGGGCAGAGCGAATTGCGCGCCCGGCCCGGCGAGGCTTTCAGGACTATACTGTCCTCCAACCCCATTCCCGCCGACTCCAGGGTTCTGAAAACAGGGCCCAACGGCATTACTATCGCCTATGGGAACCTTTATCTGCTGCGCTTCAGCCGCCTGTTGGAGGAGGGGAGCAATCCCGACGTGGAGATCGGCCGGCGCCTTGCGGGAGAAGGCGGCTTCGCGAATTCCTCGCCCGGCTTCGGGGCGCTGGACCTTAGCCGGGACGGTCGTTTCTACGGCAACATCGCGGTCCTGAGCGGCTTCGTCCAGAACCAGGGAGACGCCTGGAGCATGATGATAGACGAAGTGGCCAAATATTATGACGCGGTAAAGTCCAGCCCCGCGGCGGCCGCAAAACCTCCGGCTCCGCCGGAACTTTCGGCGGTGAATCTCAAGGACATCCCCCAGCAGATCATGAATCTCACCGGCGCGGTCTCTTTCGAAATGGCGGCCCAGCTCGGGCGGAGAACAGGGGAGATGCATCTGGCCCTGGCCGCGGGCGCGGCCGACCCTGAATTCGACCCGGAACCTTTTTCGCGCCTGTATCAGCGCTCCATCTACCAGTCAATGTCCGGGCATTCTAAAAAAGCTTTTCTCAGCCTGGGCAAGCTCCTGAAAAGCCTGCCGGAGGAAAGTCAGCAGGAGACGCACTTCATACTGGAGAACCAGCAGCGGATCCTGAAGCTGATGAAGCCGATGACGGAGAAGAAGTTCTCCGCGAAGAAGATACGCATACACGGGAATTATTCGCTGGGGCAGGCCCTGTTCACCGGTAAAGATTTCGTGATAAAGGACTTCGCGGGCGACCCGGAAAAGGCCATGGGCGAGCGGCGCCTTAAACGCTCGCCGCTGAGGGACGTGGCCGGCATGCTGATGTCTTTCTTCTATGCGGCCCACGCGCCTTTCCTGCTGCCGGGAGAAATTCCGCGCAAGGAGATGTCCGGCCTCGCTCCCTGGATAGACCTCTGGTACGCCTATACGGCGGGGGCTTTCCTCAGCGGCTATCTTTCCGCCGCCCGGGACTCTCAGCTCCTCCCCCAGTCCAGGGAGGAAACGGATACTCTGCTGCACATCTTTCTCGCCGAGAAATGCATGCTCGACCTGGAAGCCGAAGCTTCCGTCCGCCCCGATTGGGCTTTTGTTCCCGCCAGGCTGCTGCGGCGCCTTCTCGACCCGGTCCGGCCCGACGAAAAGCCGCAGCTCCCGGAAGGAAAGACCTGAGACCGGCTTTTAAGATATGTCCACCGAAATAGTGCTTATCTTTATAAGCGTAACGATATTGATCTCCTATATCCTGGACATCCTGTCCTCCAGGACGCGGGTCCCTCCCATTATTTTCATGATACTTTCAGGGATAGCCCTGAAAGTGGTGTCCGACAGGACGGGCGTAGTTATACCGCACGTCGAGGTGTTCCTTCCCACGCTCGGCGCCGTAGGCCTAATCCTGATCGTTCTTGACGCCGGGCTGGATCTGGACCTGAACAAGGACAAACTGCCGCTTCTCCGCGACAGTTTCCTGTCGGCGCTGGTTTCGATGGCCCTCACGCTTGCCGCCGTAACCGCGTTCTTTTTCATGGTCTTCGGCGGTGAAATACGGACCTGTCTCATTAACGCCCTCCCTTTCTCCATAATCAGCAGCGCCATAGCCATACCAGGCGCGAGGCATATAGAAAAAAGCCAGGGCGAATTCGTGACCTATGAGAGTTCTTTCTCCGATATCCTGGGGATCCTGCTTTTCAACCTGGTGCTCTATAATACCAGCTACGGGTTCAGGACCCTGTTCTCTTTCGGTTTCGAGATAATCGCGACTGTACTGGTTTCCGTCATCTTCTCGCTGGGCCTTACCATCCTGATAGAGAAAATAAATCACAAAATAAAATACCTGCCCATATTCTCGGCTCTTCTGCTGGCTTACGCCATTTCCAAGCAGATGCACTTCTCGCCGCTTATTCTTGTTCTTGTTTTCGGCCTGATGCTGAACAATTTTCACCTGGTCATACGCGGGAACCTGCGCCTTTACCTGGATGCCGATAAACTCCGGCAGGAGATAAATTCATTCAATAGCGTGATTTCGGAAACGACATTCGTGGTCAAGATATTTTTCTTCCTGCTGCTGGGGTACTCCGTAAGCCTCGGCAAGCTGGTAGGGATGGACCTGGTCGTGTTCGTTGTTCTGCCGCTGCTCGGGCTTGTTTACGCGGCAAGATATCCCGCCCTTTATTTTTTCAGCCGCTCAGCGATCAGGCCGCTTATCTACCTGGCCCCCCGCGGGCTGATAACGATCCTTCTCTTCATGAGCATACCCACCGAGCTGAGGGTAGCTAACGTCGACGACGGGCTTATAGTCTGGGTAATACTGGGGACTTCGGCCATAATGACGCTGGGCGTATTGCTGGACCGGAACGGCGGTATCCGGGGTGATGGCGCCTCCCCGGAGCGGGGCCCGGCAGCCTGACCGGAACTAATTTGCGATAAACCCGAGGGACAATAACAATGAAATTAAAAAAAATCATTCTTTTAGCCGTTTTGGCGCTGCCGGCCGCCCACGCCGCCGCTGAGCAGCCCCCGGTGCCTGCCGCGCCCAGGGAAGCCTCCGTATCGACCGCCGCCGTAACCCTGGACGGAAAAACCGTGCTGGTGCTGCAGTCGAGGCTGCTCTCCCTTTCGGCCGGGGAGCGGGCTCAGCGTGTGAGCGACCGTATCGCAAAACTTTCAAAGGACCCGTTGGCGGAAGTAGACCGCATCACCGTGAGCGAGGGGGATTCCACCTCCGATATCAGCCTGGACGATTTCGTGCTGATGTCCGTGACGGACAGGGACGCAAAAGCCGCCGGGCTCCCCCGGCAGGAACTGGCGCAAAAGAACGCCGCCCTGATAAAAGAAGCCGTGCTGTCTTTCAGGAAGGACTATAACATCCATACTCTGCTTTTAGGCGCTCTCTTCGCGCTACTGGCCACTATCGTCTTCGGCGTCATTTTGAAACTTATCGGGTCGTTATACAGCTCCGCGCTCCCGAAAGTCAACGCCTGGGCGCAGGCCAATATCAAGAGCATAAAGATCCAGCACCTGGAACTCGTCGACGCCGAGCGGCTGTTAAGCGGTTTTACCGCCTTGCTGGGGGCGGGCAGGGTTTTTCTTACGCTGCTTCTGCTCTATTTTTATATTCCCATCCTGTTCAGTTTCTTCCCCTGGACCAGGGATTTTTCCCCGGTGCTTTTCGGCTATGTCCTTCATCCCCTTTCCTCTCTCTTTAAGTCCCTGATACATTATATCCCCGACCTTATCTTCGTGGCGGTCACCATTACGATAGTTCATTATTTCCTGAACGTGCTGAGGGCGGTGGCGGATGAAGTGCAGCGCGGCAGGATAGCGTTCAGAGGTTTTTATCCCGACTGGGCGAAGCCGACCTTCCAGATAGTCAGGTTCATAACCTGGGCCTTCACGCTTGTAGTGGTTTTTCCTTATCTTCCCGGGTCGAATTCCCCGGCTTTCAAGGGCGTGTCTGTGTTCCTGGGCGTTCTTTTCTCGCTTGGCTCGAGCTCGGCTATAGGCAATGCCGTGGCCGGCATCATGCTTACCTATATGCGCCCGTTCAAAGTAGGCGACAGGGTGAAGATAGCGGAAACGGTCGGGGATATAACGGAAAAAAGTCTGCTCGTGACCCGGATAAAAACCATTAAGAACGTGAATATCACGGTCCCGAACGCGCTGGTTCTGGGCAGCCACATCATAAACTACAGTTCACTTTCAGATAAAGAGGGGATAATCCTGAATACGACGGTGACCATAGGGTACGACGCGCCCTGGCCCAAAGTCCACGAGCTTCTGATCTCGGCCGCGGACGCGACGGACGATATCTTAAAGGACCCGAAGCCGTTTATCCTGCAGACCGCCCTGAACGACTACAATGTCTCGTATGAGCTGAACGTTTATACGGAAAGGCCTGAGATAATGGCAGGGATCTATTCAAGGCTGCACGCCAATATCCAGGACAAGTTTAATGCTGCCGGAGTCGAAATAATGTCCCCGGCCTTCACCGGCATCCGCGACGCTAACGCCCCGGCGATGCCGGGATCAGGTGGAGCGGCTGATAAGTCAGCCGCTTTCAGGATCAGCGTTTCCAAGCAATGAGGTTAAAGTTACGAGCGCCTAGCGGCGGAGGCGGTTGACGGCGTCGTCCACCAGTTGGATGAAGCGGAGGGCGTAGGAGGCCATGCCTCCGGGGGTAGCGGAATAGGTGGATTTATTCATCTGCTGCAGTTCTTTTCCCAGCTCGACCTTTATCGAATCCGATTTCGAGATGGAGAGCACCTGGGAGGGGTAGACGCTCATGTTCCCCGTCATCAGGAAACTGATCACGCAGGCCACGGTGGCGTACGGGGCCACCTTCGGGCCGAAGAGCTCGATGGCCATGATGCTCGCCGCTATGGGGGTGTTCGCGGCCCCGGCCAGGACCGCCACCATGCCGATAGCTGCGAAAGTCGCCGGGTCCAGGTGCATTATTGCGGCGTAGAGGCTGCCGGCCGTAGCCCCCACGAAGAAGATCGGCGTTATGATGCCGCCGCTCCCGCCGAAGCTGAGCGTTATCGCCGTAAATACCGACTTCATGGTGAAATCGTACCAGTGCGCGGGGACGCCGCGCAGGGAATCCTCCACTACGTCCAGGCCCAGGCCCAGGTAGCGCTTCGAGACCAGCAGGGTCATGAGCACCAGGGCCGTCCCGCCGACCAGTCCCTTGGCGGGCTCCCATATCTTGATCTTATGGGCGGCGCCTTCAAAAAATTTTACCAGCTCGATCAGGATGATGGTCGCGAGGCCGCAGAAGATCCCGGCCAGCATGACTTTGAGCATGAAAGTCTCTGAAAATACCGGGATGAAGCTCAGCGGGCTGTAAAAGTAGGTTATCCCCATGGCCGAGGAGATCTGGTAGGCCGTTATGCCGGCTATGAAAGAGGGGAGCAGGACTTCGTAGAGTATCGCCCCGACAAAAAGCACTTCCACCCCGAAGATGGCGCCGGCTATGGGCGTGCCGAAGACGGCGGCGAAACCGGCGCTGATGCCGCAGATCACCAGTTTTTTCCTGTCATGCTCGTTGAAGCGGAACAGGTCGCTGAAGGCCGAGGTGATGCCTGCGCCTATCTGGGCGCAGGGCCCTTCCTTGCCGGCGGAGCCGCCGGCCGCGAGGGTTATCAGGGTGGCGACAAGTTTGACCGGCACGACCGCGAGCGGTATTTTCCCGGCGCGCCTGTGCACCGCCTCTATAACCTTCTCTGTTCCGTGCCCCTTGGCGTCAGGGGCCAGGTATTTGACCATCAGCGCGCTGAGGAAGAACGCGACGGGGAGTAAAAGGTAGGTGTATTCCCAGCCGCCGGCCCAGTCCGTGCCGCTGCGCAGCACTTTCAGGAAAAGCGCCGTGGGGAAACCGACCATCACGCCCGCCAGGGTGGCCAGGAATACCCATTTAGCTATGCTGATGAAGAGAAGCGTGGACTCCGTGATGCGTGTTTTCATTTTTTGTGCTTAATATAAACTACCAAAGATTCGTGCCGGTATGCAAAAAAACCCTACCCCGGGCGCCTTCCGCGGATAACCGGGTGGGCGCTCCCCGCCCTGGCGTTCTTTCAATTGAAACCCGGCCCTTAATATAATAAAATAGAGTCAATAAGGCTTTCCGCCTAAGAAGCGGAAAAGTCCGTGTTTTATTTCCATGGAGGATACAATGAGAATACACATAGTGGCCCGCAAGATCAAGATGACCAAGCCCGTAAAGGATTTTATCGAAGCCAAGCTCGCCAAGCTTCACGAATACCTCGAGAATATAGTCTGGGCGCAGGTGATCGTTTCCGTGGAGAAGAAGATCCATTCCGCCGAGGTGATAGTGCACGCCGGCCACCAGACCATGAAGGCCGCCGCCTCCACCGACGAAATGTACTCCGCCATCGACAAAGCCATGGACAAGATGGAAGTGCAGATAAAGAAGTACAAGGAACGCTTTACCGACCACCACGCCACCGAGACCATCGATACCGGCGAGTTCACCACGCTGGTGGGCCCCGAGATCCGCTTCTCCGTCGTGAAGGACGTCCCGCTCAAACCCATGAACAAGGAAGAGGCCGTGATGGAAATGGAAAAGCTCGGCTACAATTTCTGGCTGTTCCAGGTGCGCGGCTCCAAGAACCTGCAGGTCGTTTTCAAGCGGCTTGACAGCACCTACGGCCTGCTGCAGCCCGTTAAGAAATAGCGAAGGCCCTTTGAACGGCCGGGCCGCGGGCGGGGACTGACCTCCCGCGGCCTGGATAACCTTACTATGGCGACAGGTAAAGGCGCTCCCATGACCCACCCGGAAAAAAAACCCGGCAAGTTCCTGACGGTGAAGGAACTGCTGAAGTCCCGCGGCAAGATCCTCGGGCTTAAAGCCGTTTCAGGCGCGAAGAACCTGAGCCAGCGCATTACGGTCAGCGAAATAAACCGCCCCGGCCTCGCTATAGCCGGGCATATGGAGCAGTTCCGTTCCGAGCGCATCCAGATAATCGGCCAGGGCGAATACGCTTACTGCCTCAAAGAGGACCAGCGCAAGGTCCTGGCCAATCTGCAGAAGATGTTCGCCTCGCCCGACATCCCCTGCGTCATAGTCACCGGCGGCGTAAAGCCGCTGCCCTCCATCAAGCAGGCCTGCTCCAAGGCCGGCATCCCGCTCCTGGTCACCACTTCGGACACCTCCGCTTTCATCCGCGAACTGACGATGTTCCTGGACGACCAGCTGGCCGCTATCACCTACGTGCACGGCGTGCTGGTGAACGTCTATGGCCTGGGCGTCCTGATCCAGGGCGACTCGGGCGTGGGCAAGTCGGAGTGCGCGCTGGAGCTCCTCAAGCGCGGCCACATCCTGATCGCCGATGACGTGGTGGAAGTGAAGCGCCGCATCGGCTATATGCTGGTGGGCAATTCCCCCAAGAATATCAAGCATTACATGGAAGTCCGCGGGCTCGGGATCATCGACGTGGAGCTCCTCTTCGGCATAGGCTCCATCATGGACCAGTCGCTGATAGAGATGCATGTGAAGCTCGAGAGCGTCGCCCCCGGCACGCTCGGGTCCTACGACCGCACCGGCCTGGCCACGGCCGAGGTGCAGATCCTGGACGTGCCGGTGTCCTCCCTGCGGCTGCCCGTCACCCCGGGCCGCAATCTGGCCGTCCTTATAGAGGTGGCCGCGCTGAACCAGCGCCTGAAGAACCAGGGCTATTTCGTGGCCAAGAAGTTCAATGAAAGCCTTATACGGAAGATGGGCAAGAAATAAATGCTGTCAAAAAAAATCAAAGGCAAGATCTTCATCATAACCGGGATGTCGGGCGCCGGCAAGAGCCAGGCCCTCAAGTCTTTCGAGGACCTCGGGTTTTACTGCATAGACAATTTGCCCATCACCCTGATCCCGCAGTTCGCCGGGCTGATCGGCGACCGGCGCTACCTCAAGAACGTCGCCCTCGGGATCGATATCCGCGAGGGCAGGTTCTTCAAGGATTTCATCCGCACGCTGGACAACCTGGGCAAGCTGGGCCTGGACCACAAGGTCATCTTCCTGGACGCTTCCGACGCCGTGCTGATGCAGCGCTTCTCGGAGACCCGCCACCGCCACCCGCTCGGCAAGAATATCGCCGCCGCGGTGAAGCAGGAGCGCCGCATCCTCTGCGACCTGAAAGCGCGCGCCAACAAGGTCATCGACACCTCCAAGCTGACGCTGGGCGAGCTGAAGGAGATCCTTTCCGGGACGCTCGAGCTGAAGCGCACCGCCGAGATGAAGCTCTCCGTGATCTCTTTCGGCTACAAGTACGGGATGCCGCTCGACGCCGATATCGTGATGGACGTGCGCTTCCTGCCGAACCCCTACTATGTGCCTTCCCTGAAGGCCAAGACCGGCCTGGACGCCGCCGTGGGCCGCTACCTGAGCGACAAGCCCGGCTTCAAGAATTTCCTCAACGGCTATACGGAGCAGATAAAGAACCTTCTGCCGCTTTACATCAAGGAAGGCAAGTCCTACCTGACCATAGCCATAGGCTGCACCGGCGGGCGCCACCGCAGCGTCTACATAGCCGGGGAGATGGCGAAGCGCCTGGCGGCCGGCGGCTTCTCGGTTTCCGAGTACCACAGGGATATCCGCAAATAAAGGCTGCCGCAAAGCCTGGAGGATAAAGGCCTGCATTTATGATCAACCTTATTGTAATCACTCACGGCGAATTCGGCGCCTACCTTATCGAGGCCGCGGAAGGGATAGTGGGCGCGCAGGCGGGGGGGCTGAAGAACGTCTCCATCTCCCCGCGCATGACGCTGGAGCGCGTTAAAGATTCGATCTCCTCGGCCATAGAGGAAATGCGCTCCGGGGACGGCCTGATCTTCCTGATAGATATGCCCGGCGGGACGCCTATGAACGTGGTCCTTCCGATAGCCAAGGATATCGAGAAATGCGCGGTGATCTGCGGGGTGAACATCAATATGATGACCTCCGCTTTCGCCTACAGGCAGTCGCTGGACTTCGACCGCCTGTCGGCCAAGATCATAGAGGACGGCCGGAAGGCGATCTGCGAGGTAAAAAGCCTCCTGATGAAGAAGTGAAAATAACATGATCATTCTATACCGGGTTGACGACAGGCTGGTGCACGGGCAGGTGGTGGAGGGCTGGGTCCCGCACCTCCAGGCCCAGGAGCTGGCCGTGGTTTCCGACGAGATAGCCGGTGACGAGATGCTGCGCACCATCATGCGCTTCGCCACTCCCGAGGGCGTGGACCTGAAGGTGATGACCGTGGCCGAGGCGGTAGCCTACCTGCCGGGCGCGGAGAAGTCCGAACGCAAGGTCCTGCTGCTTCTCCCCGGCCTCGCCGAGGCGCTGACGCTGACGGAGAAGGGCTTCAGGATCCCGTCGCTGAATATCGGCGGGATGCATTATTCAGCCGGGAAGAACCTTTCCATCGGCAAGGCTATTTTCCTGAACGACCAGGACTGCGCCGCGCTGAAGGCGCTTTCCGCCGCCGGGATAAAGATCGAGGGCCGGGGCGTGCCCTCGGACGCGCCGCTGAACCTGATGGAAGCGATCGCTTAAAGGGACCGGGAATCTGGGATCTTGAAAACAGAAACTGAATTTTAATGGTTAAACTGATACTCGCTTTGCACAACCACCAGCCTGTCGGCAATTTCGACAGCGTGCTGGAGGAGGCTTATAAGCTCAGCTATAAGCCTTTCTTCGACGTGCTGGAGCGCCATCCCGGCGTGCGCGTCTCCGTGCACTTCTCGGGCATCCTTTACGACTGGCTGGAAGAGCGGCACCCGGATTATCTCGACCGTCTCGCCGCCCTCGTGAGCGCCGGCCGGCTGGAAATACTTTCCGGCGGCTACTATGAGCCGATCCTGGCGCTGCTGCCGGAAGAGGACCGCCGCGGCCAGGTGAACATGATGCGGGATTATATCCGCCGCCGCTTCTCCACCGATCCGGGCGGCCTGTGGCTGGCCGAGCGAGTCTGGGAACCGGAACTTGCGGGCTCGCTCTCCGCGATGAACGTCGGCTATACCGCGCTCGACGACGTGCATTTCTTCTCCGCCGGCTTCGACGAAAAACAGCTGACCGGCCGCTTCACCACCGAATACGGCGGCCGCCACCTGGACGTCTTTCCCATCAACCACCGCCTGCGCTATCTGATGCCTTTCGCCGAACCGCAGAAGACCATAGACTACCTGAAGACTTTCAAGGGCGAGGATTCCGTGCTGGTGATGGCCGACGACGGGGAGAAATTCGGCCTGTGGCCCGGAACCCACGAGCTGGTCTATACCAAGGGCTGGCTGGAGAAGCTGTTCGGCCTGCTCGAAAAAAATTCCTCCTGGCTGTCCACCGCCCGCTTCTCGGACTGCCTGGCCGCTCCTTCGAAGGGCCTGGCCTATCTGCCCACCACTTCGTACCATGAACTTTCCCAGTGGTCGCTGCCGCATGAAAAGTCGCGTAAGCTCGCGGCCCTCTGGGAAGGCTCCGCCGAGGAGATCCGCCCGCTCCTGCGCGGCGGCTACTTCCGCAATTTTTTCTCGAAGTACCCGGAAGCCAACCGCCTTTACCGCCGGATGCTGTGGGCCAGCCGCAAAGTGCGCGCTTCCGGTACGGGCCTCGGCCTGGCGAACCTCTACAAGTCCCAGTGCAACTGCGGCTACTGGCACGGCGTTTTCGGCGGGATCTACCTGCCCCATATCCGCATGGCGGTCTACAGGAATATCCTGGAAGCGGAAAGCTCCCTGCCGACGGGGCGCGGCGCGCCGCGGTTCAAGCTGGCGCATGAGGACTGGGACGCCGACGGCAGGCCCGAACTGCTGGCCGAAGGCGAGAAAGCCAATTTTTATTTCTCGCCGGCGAAGGGCGGCGGCCTGTGGGAGTGGGACTATAAGCCGCGCCGCGTTAATTTCGGCTCCATAGTGTGGCGCCATCCCGAGGCTTACCACGAGGGCGAGGCTAAAGGCATAGCGGTCAGCGAAAAGCGCCGCGCGGCCGAAGCGGAACTGAAGAAAGATCTTGTGTACGACTGGCACCCGCGGATGTGCCTGCTCGACCATTTCCTCCACCCGGACACCGTCCCCGGGGCTTTCGAAAAAGCTTCTTACGGGGAGCAGGGCGACTTCGTGCTCGGCGAATATTCCTACAAGCATTCCGAGGAGGCCGAGGGCCTGCTCATCAAGTTCAGCCGGGAAGGTACGGTCTGGTCCGGCCACGGCCGCGTCCCGGTCCGCGTGGAGAAAGACGTGCTGCTGAAGCATGACGGCTCCTGGCAGGCCGCCTACAAGGTGACCAACCTCGGCGGGGCCCGCGCGGATTTCTGGTTCGGTCCCGAGCTCTCCCTGGCTTTCTCCGGCTATGCCGCCTGCCCGCGCGGGGAGTTCAAAGGCGTCACCACCAAAGCTTTTCCCGACCAGGTCTACGGCGGGGTGGAGCTGGAGTTCTCCGAGCCGCTGGACCTCTGGACCTTCCCGCTTGAAACCATTTCCCGCTCCGAGGAAGGGGCCGAGAAAACCTACCAGGGCGCGGTAATGCTGGCTCATTCTAAGCGGCGGCTCGAGGCCGGCGCCTCTTTCACCTTCAAACTGGAGGTGCGCCCCCTGTGATCGCTATTTTCAAGGCGGTTCTCTCTTCGGCCCTGGCGGGCCTCCTCGGCCTGGACGCGGTACAGGCCGGGCAGTTCCTTTTTTCGCGCCCCGCTTTCGTCGGACCGGTGCTCGGCTGGCTGAACGGCTGCCCGCTGGACGGAGCGCGGCTCGGGATCCTGCTGGAACTGCTCTATATAGATTTCATCCCCGTAGGCGGCGTGGTTCCTCCCAACGGGACGGCCGCCGCCGCCGTCGGCGTCCTGGCGCATTCGGCGGGGGGGCTGCCGCCTTCGCTCTCTTTTTTCCTCGGCTTGGCGGCGGGCACCGCTTTCTCTTCCATAGAATACCGGCTCCGGGCCTCCCGCTCTCCGTGGAACGGGGAGATAGAGGAACAGGTCAAAGCCGGTAATTTTTCCCTCCGGCCCTGGCTGGCCAAGTCGCTCCTCGTGGAGAACGCCGTGATGGGCGCTTATGTCCTTTGCTGGGCGGCCCTGGCGGCCTGCCTGGCCTGCCTGCCCGGCATAAGCGCGCTTTATCCGGGCACCGATTTCGCTTTTACGCTTATGCCCTGGCTGGGCCTGAGCGGCCTGTATTTCAGGTTCAGAACCCAGATCTATAAGAAGGGGTAATCGAGAATCGAAAGTCGAAAATCGAGAATCGGGGAATGAAGAGTCAAGAGTCGGGGGTCGAGCGAAGCGAGACTGTGCTTGTCGGGAATCGAAGAGAAGAAGAGCTTAATTTTTTTATGTTTTTTAAGATGTTTTTAAGATCGTTTTTTATTCAGGCGGGCTGGAATTACGAAAGGTTCCAGAACCTGGGGTTCGCTTTTTGCTTGCAGCCGGCGCTGAAGAAGATCTACCCGGACCGGGAAAAAATGAAGGCGGCCATGCTCCGGCATTTGGCGATCTTCAATACTCAGCCTTATATGGCCTCTTTCGTGATCGGCAATATCGCGGGTTTCGAGGCGCAGGTCGCGGCCTCGCCCGATCCGGAGGCCCGGCTTAAGAGCATGCCGGGGGTCAAACAGGCGCTGGCCTCGAGTTTCGCCTCTATAGGGGACCGGATCTTCTGGGGCAGGCTGAAGCCGATGACGACGCAGATCTGCCTGCTGGTCTGGGCCGCCGGCGGTTTTTACGGCTGGCTTTTTCCCGGAGTAGAGACGCCGGTCGCCACGGCCCTCCTGCTGGCCGGCCCGCTGGCGGGAATAGTTTTTTATTCGGCCTTCGCGCTTCACTGGCGCTGGCATGGGCTCAAAACCGGCTACGCCTGCGGCGGGTCTTCGTCCTGCGGCCTGGACTGCATGGACTGGTCCAGGCTGATACGGGTGCTCAGCACTTCGGGGTTTTTAATGTCGGTGGCTATCGTGCTGGTGTCTTTCGGCCTGCTGGCCGCCCTGAACTACTCGCCGCTGGTAAGCCGCGGGGAATTCTATCTGAAACTGGCGCTGCCGCTGTGCGTCCTGGCCCTGCACCGCCTTACCAGGCATTTCGGCAAATCGGTGTTTTTCGCGGCCGGCCTGATCCTGGCCGCTTCGGTAGCCGGCGTCAGCCTGCTTAATCTTCGGTCCTTCGGTCTATAACTATGATCAAAAAATCAATAACGATAATCAACGAGCTGGGGATACACGCCCGGCCGGCCGGCATGATAGCCAACACCTCTTCGCACTTCGTCTGCGACCTTAAACTCATAAAGGACGGGATGGAGGTCAACGCCAAGAGCATCATGGGCATCATGACGCTGGCCGCCGGGAAAGGCAGCATTATAGAGGTGATCGCCAAGGGGAAGGACGAGGCCGCCGCCGTCGCGGCCATAGCGGACCTTTTCATCCGCAAATTCGACGAGGATTGAGAGCAAATATGCTTATAAAAAAAGGTGTACCGGCTAGCCTGGGCATAGCCATAGGCAAGGCGCATATCGTTAAGGAGGAGAACATCCTTATCGAGCAGAAGGAGATCGCGCCGGAAAAACTCAAGGCCGAGGTCAAGCGCTTTAAAGAGGCGCTGGACAAGACCAAGCTGGACCTGGACGCCATCCGCGCCAAGATCCTCACCGTGCTCGGGAAGAACCACGCCAAGCTGATAGACGCCCACCACCTTATCCTGCAGGACCCGCTGATCACCAAGGAAGTTCCCCAGCTGATCATGTCCAGGCATATGAACGCCGAGTTCGCCCTGTCCGAGGTCCTGGACAAGGCCGAAGAGCAGTTCGAGAAGATAGACGACGAGTTCTTCCACGAGCGGAAGCACGACGTCTTCGACGTGGGCAAAAAAATAATTTCCAACCTGGTGAACAGCGAGAAGACCTCGCTGAAGGACATCAAGGAGCCGGTGATCATCGTCGCGCACAACCTTTATCCTTCGGATACGCTCCATATCCGCGAGACCAACAAGGTCCTGGGCTTCTGCATGGACCTGGGCTCCAAGTCCAGCCACACCGCCATTTTCGCGCAGAGCATGGGCATTCCCGCGGTGGTCGGCCTCTCCGATATCAGCCGCCAGATCCAGAGCGGCGACAGCCTGGTGGTGGACGGCGAGCAGGGCATGGTGATAATCTCCCCGACGCCGGAGATCATAGCGAAGTATAAAGCGCGCAAGGAAGAGCTGCAGAAGCAGGAGCACTTTTTCCACCGCCTGAAGGGCCTGCCGGCTACCACGCGCGACGGGCACAAGATCAGCCTGATGTGCAACCTGGATTCGGCCGAGGACGCGCCGGAGCTGGCCACGGTCAAGGCGGAAGGCGTGGGCCTTTACCGCACCGAATTCCTGTACATGAACCGCGACTCCGTGCCCTCCGAGGAAGAGCAGCTTAAAGCTTACGCTTCGGTGGTGAAGGCCGCGCCCAATATCCCGCTGACGATCCGCACCGCCGACATCGGCGGGGACCGGGCCACGCAGCTCGGCATCAAGGGGCTCAAGGACGAGCGGAACCCGTTCATGGGCTTCCGCGGCATCCGCCTTTTCATCAAATACCCGGAGCTGCTCAAGACCCAGCTGCGGGCCATCTACAAGGCCAATACCGAAGGCAATATAAAAATAATGATCCCGATGCTCTCGTCCCTGGACGAGCTGCTGACGGTGAAGCGCGTCGCGCAGGACGTGAAGACCGAGCTGGCCGAGGAAGGCTTCGCCGTGAAGAAGGACCCGGAGCTGGGCATCATGGTGGAGATCCCGGCCGCGGCCATCATCCTGGACTCCCTGCTCGGCGAGATAGATTTCGTCTCGATAGGGACCAACGACCTGGTGCAGTACACCCTCGCGGTGGACCGCATCAACCAGTACGTCTCCGAGCTTTACGAGCCCTTCCACCCGGCGGTGCTCCGCCTGATCAATCTGGTGGTGCAGACTTCCCACAAGAAGGGCAAGCCGGTGAGCGTCTGCGGCGAGATGGCCTCGGACCCTTTCGCCATCCCGCTGCTGGTGGGCATGGGCGTGGATATCCTCTCGGTGCCTGCGAAGATGTACCTGCGCTCGAAGCACGCCGTCAGGGCGATGAGCTTTGAAAAATTCTCCGGCATAGCCCAGCGCGCGCTGAGCCTGCCGACCTCCGAAGAAATACGGAGACTTGTAGAGGAAGAAGTGAAGTAAGAACAATCGAAGATCGAAAATCGGAGACCGAAGATCAATGAGTTCTTTATTCCCGATTCTGGATTTTCGACTTTCGATTCCCGATTTTCGATTTAATTTATGAACATACGTAATTTTTCCATCATAGCCCATATAGACCACGGCAAATCCACGCTGGCAGACCGCTTCATCAATATCACCAATACGGTCCCGGACCGGCAGATGAAAGAGCAGTTCCTGGACGGGATGGAGCTGGAGCGCGAGCGCGGCATAACCATCAAGGCGAAAGCCGTGCGCATGCTTTACACTTCCGACTCGGGCGAGGAATACATACTTAATCTCATCGACACCCCGGGCCACGTGGACTTCTCCTACGAAGTCTCCCGCGCGATGGCCGCCTGCGAGGGCGCTATCCTGCTTGTGGACGCTTCGCAGGGCGTTGAAGCCCAGACCCTGGCGCACGCGCATCTGGCGCAGTCGCTGGGCCTCACCATCATCCCGGTCATCAACAAGATAGACCTGGAGCACGCGAACCCCGACGCCACCGAGGAGCAGATCTGGGAAGTCCTGAAGGACCCCAAGGACTCCTCGCGCATCAGCGCCAAGGACGGCCGCGGCGCGCGCGAAGTCCTGGAGCGAGTGATAAAAGAGATCCCCGCCCCGACCGGCTCCGCTGACAAGCCGCTGAAAGCGCTGGTCTTCGACTCTTTCTACGACGTATACAAAGGCGTGGTCATCTACACCCGCGTGGTGGACGGCGCTATCTCCGCCGGCAAATACATCACTTTCCATTCCAAGGGGACCAGCTATAAAGTGGAGGAAGTCGGCTATCTCACGCCGAAACTGATAAAGGCGGACTCTATAAAGACCGGCGAGGTGGGCTATATCATAGCCGGCATCCGCGACATCCACGAGATAAAGATGGGCGACACCATCTTTGAGAAGAATTACCCGATCGACGCCCCGCTGCCCGGCTACAAGGAAGTGAACCCCGTGGTGTTCGCGGGTTTCTACCCGGTGAACACCACGGATTACACGGCCCTCAAGACCGCTATCGAGAAGCTTAACCTCACGGACTCGTCTTTCAATTTCCAGGGCGAGACCTCGAAGGCCCTGGGCTTCGGCTTCCGCCTCGGCTTCATGGGCCTGCTCCACCTCGACATCATCCGCGAGCGCATCGAGCGCGAGTTCAATATCCCGCTTATCGCCACCAACCCGAACGTCATCTACAAAGTGCAGGCCAAGGACAAGCAGGGCCTGAAGGGGAAATACGTCGAGGTGACCAACCCGGCGGACTTCCCTCATTACGGCGACGTGATGGACATCATGGAGCCGTACGTGCGCGCCAACATCATCGCCCCGCTTCCTTATATGGAAGGGATCATGAATTTGCTCAAGGACAAGCGCGGCGAGCATATCAAGATAGAATATATCTCCACTACCCGCGTGATCGTGGAATACTATCTCCCGCTCTCCGAGATCATCCTCGACTTCTACGATAAGTTGAAGTCCGTGTCCCGCGGCTACGCTTCCTTCGACTACGAGCCTTACGAATACCGGTCCTCCGACATGGTGAAGATCGAGATCCTGCTTCACAGCGAATCCGTGGACGCGCTGTCGTTCATCACGCACCGCACGCGGGCGCTGCATAACTCGCGCCAGATCTGCGAGAAGCTCAAGGCGCTGATCCCGAAGCATATGTTCGAGATAGCGGTGCAGGCCCAGGTGGGCGGCAAGATCATCGCCCGCGAGACCATCGGCGCCATGCGCAAGGACGTGCTGGCCAAGTGCTACGGCGGCGACATCACGCGCAAGCGCAAACTTCTGGAAGCGCAGAAGGAAGGCAAGCGCAAGATGAAGCTGATGGGCTCGGTGGAGATCCCGCAGGAGGCTTTCATGTCCCTGCTCAAGATCAGCCAGGACAAGTAAAGGGCAACCGCCGCGGCCCCCGGGCCGTATATTAAGTAGGTCGGGAATCGGGAATCGAGAATCAACGAAAAGAATATTTATTAGTTCTGACTCAAGATCCCGGGTTCTCGATCCTCGATTCGATTTCGATTTGACAACAACTGGAGATAAAACTACATGGAAGAGAAATTATTCTGGATCGGCGTGCTGATGGGCGTGCATCTTTTTCTGTCCCACCATTTCAAAGAGAAGGGGAAGTTCAAGCATGACTCGAAGTTCACCCGCGCCTGGCACGCTTTCTTCGCGGCGCTGGTCTCCTTCACGGGCATGGTGCTCCTGACGGTAAGCCTGGACAACCGCCGCGGCGACGTAGTGACCTCGATGCTGTTCAGCAGCCGGCAGCTTGTTTACGGCGCGCTTGCGGCGGCCGCCGGGGCCTCTTACGCTTTCTGGCGGAGCCTCGCGAAGAAAACCCCGGTGAAGGACGGGATCAATTCCTCCATCAAGGAGGATATGGAATGGTCAGAGACCGTTTTCTCGGCCGTGCTCCTGGCCTCGGTGGTGATGTACCTGTTCATCCAGGCCTTCAAGATCCCTTCGGGCTCGATGGAAAGGACCTTCCTTATAGGCGACCATCTGTTCGTCAATAAGTTCATCTACGGCTTCCGCATCCCCTACACGAAGAAGAAGATAATTAAATTCCGCCAGGTGAAGAAAGGCGATATCATAGTGTTCCAGTTCCCGTCCCTGGACCCGCGCGACTTCCAGTGCGGCGGCAGCCAGTTCGGGAAGGATTTCATCAAGCGCGTGGTGGGCATGCCGGGCGACAAGGTGGAGGTGAAGGAAGGGCAGCTTTATATAAACGGGGCCAAGGCCGGGGATGAGCCTTACGCGCAGTACCTGGACCAGTTCCGCTACCCCAAGGGCGCGGATAAAACCGCCCCGGGCGACTACCAGGTCTACTGGGAGAACCGCCTCCTGGGCAAGATGTTCTCCGAGTATATCCGCGACAATTTCGGCCCGGTCACTGTCCCTCCCGGGCAGTACATGGTCATGGGCGACAACCGCGATAAATCCTGCGACTCCCGCTACTGGGGCGCCGTGCCGGAAGACCTGATAAAAGGCAAGGCCTGGTTCACTTACTGGCCGCCCGCAAGGATGGGGTTCCCTAAATAAATGAAAGTAACGGAACGCCTTAAAGCGGGAGGAAAGCTTTTTTCCTTCGAATTCTATCCGCCGAAGACGGAAGCGGACTCGGCGAAGCTTTTCGAAGCGGCGCGCGAGCTGAAAAAGCTCAACCCGGATTTCGTTTCGGTGACTAATTCCTCCAGCGGGACGCTCAAGTACCGGACCGCGGCGCTTTCCGGCGTCCTTAAAGCGGAGCTCGGGCTCGACGTGGTGGCGCATCTGACCTGCGTGGCGCATACGCGCGCGGAGATAATGGAGATCTGCGCCGGCCTCAAGAGCATGGGGATAAAGAACATCCTTGCGCTGCGCGGGGACATCCACAATATCGAAGGGCTGCAGCCCCGCCGGGATTACAGCTACGCGGCGCAGCTTACGGCGGACCTGGCGAAGACCGGCGACTTCGCCATCGGCGGCGCCTGCTACCCGGAGAAGCACCCCGAGGCGCCCTCTTTCGAAGAGGATATCGTCCATCTCAAAGAGAAGGTCGCCGCGGGCGCGGAGTACCTTATCACCCAGCTTTTCTTCGACAATGTCTTTTATTTCAAATTTCTTGAAAAGACGGCCGCGGCGGGGATAAGCGTGCCCATCCTCCCGGGGCTGATGCCGATAACCGGCTATAAACAGATGCAGAATTTCACGCAGATGATGAAGGTAAGCGTCCCCGACGCGCTGCGGGCCGGGATAGAGCGCTGGGACGGGGACAAGGACGGGATGTTCAAGTTCAGCGTGGAGTATGCCTCGGCGCAGGCGGCGGAGCTTCTTAAGAACGGCGCGCCGGGCCTGCATCTTTACACGCTCAACCGAAGCAAGGCCGCGATCGCTATTCTTAAGAACGTGAAGGGCGGCTGATAAAACGGGGTTTGGGAAAAACAATGGAAATTATTCACACTATAGAAGTTAAAGCTCTGGTAGAGCTGCAGAAAATGGACGCCGCGATGGACGCGAAGAAGGCTATAGCCGCCGGCGTCCCGGTCAAGATCGCCGCGCTTAACGCCGCTTTCGAGGCGAAAAAAAGATCTATGAGCGCGGCCCACGAGGCCCTTCTCGCTTTGCAGGTGAAAAAGAAGGACTCCGAACTTAAAATAGCGGAAGCCGAAGAGGGGATCCGCAAGCACCAGCGCGAGCTGAATTTGGTGAAGGATAATAACGCTTTCAAGGCCCTGCTTAGCGAGATCGAGAACGATAAGAAGAACAAGGACGAGCTCGAGACGGGCATCCTTTTCCTCCTGGAGGAGATAGACAAGGCTTCGGTCCAGGACAAGGCTATACGCGAGGAAGTTAAGAAGATAGAAGAGACGATGCGCGCGGAGGTCGCGGCGCTCGAGGCGACGGCTAAAGAGATAGCGGCCGGCCTTGAGACGGCGAAGGCGGAGCGGGCGGCCGCGGCGGCGGCGCTGAACCCGGACCTGCTCGAGAAATACGAGAATATCCGCGTGAACAAGAAGGGGCTGGCGGTGGCCGTGGTGCACGAGGACCCGGCTACCCCCGGAAAGTATTCCTGCGGCGGCTGCCATATGAGCCTTACGCCGCAGAAGACCCTGGATATAAAAAAGCACGATACTTTCGCTGTCTGCCAGGACTGCCGCCGCCTTATGTATCTTGAAAAAACGGTTTACGGAGAGCCAGTAAAGGAATAAGTCAGCTTACGGGTGATTATTCGCCGGAAATTTCCTGATGGAAATTTCCCCGCGCATAGCGCGGGCGACGAGCGCGGCGTACACCCTTTCGGACATCGCGCATAGCGCTTGTCCTCAACCCGCTGAAGCGGGGAATTCCGCAAGCGGAATTCGGGATATTTCAGACCGCGGATGGAGGGCCGCTCTTCCCGCAAGGGAGGGGAGGAACTTCCGAACTTCACAGGGCAGGGTGCCGGTTCAAACTTCGCAGCATAATATGTGCGGGGCATAGGCCGGGAGGCGGGGGCGAGATCCCCCGTTTACGGATAGCGCCACAGAAAATATACCGCCCCGCAAGGGGTAAGGGTGAAAAGGTGCGGTAAGAGCGCACCGCGTACGCAGAGATGCGTGCGGCAGGGCAAGCCCCTCCTGAAGCAAGGCCAAAATTGCGCTTGGACTGCCCGTCCGGCCCCCTCCGGGGGGCGGCGCAGAGTGGGCCGCAACAGATAAATGGTCCTCCAGGTCCCGCAAGGGGCTGGACAGAATTCGGGGTACAATCCGCGGTCTGAAATGTTTTGGGGCCTGTCAGCGGGGGCGGAACGCAAAACCCGCTCTGCGTGCGCCAGGCCGGCCGGAACGCAAAATCGGCGTCGCGCACACCGTGCGCGCGCCTGCCGGTCAAGAAAGTGGCCGGGGCGGCCACGCGGCCATTCCCGCGCTTACGCAAGCGTCGGCCTCCGACGGGCTTTTGCTAACCCGGCCGGCCCGTCGCACGCGGCGCCCTCGTTAGAGGGGTAGTAAGGAGACAAATATGGACTCGCTAGGACAGAAGATACCTGAGATAAAGTATTCTTCGGACGCTAATGAGATACCCTGGGACAGCGCGGTGGTGTGGACTATTATGCCGCGGGTGGGGCCGCGGGTTTATGAGTGGGTGGAGGCCCAGCATATACGCTATGTCTCCTGGACCAACGGGCTGGTCAATATTATGCCCGAGAACAGCTCCATCCTCAGCAATTCCTGCCAGTGCATGGTTCTTCCCTCCGGCTTCGTCTGGGTAGGCAAAAACGTGAAAGTCTCCTGACTTGCGGTAAACCCGGACTTTAAAGAATCCCCGCCCTTAACCGGCGGGTATTTTTTTCCTTGCGCGGCCGGGCTGAGTAAAGGACAGTCTGAATTTATATTTGTATAATAAAATTAAGATTTTCGCGAAGAATATTACGGAGGACTTCTATGGCTAAGCTTAAGGTGAATGCGGCGATCGTGAAGAAGAACGCGGCGCTGTGCAGGAAGCGCAAGATAGTGATACCCACTTTCGCGCAGATGAAGGACCATACCCTCATTCCCGACAAGACCAAGAAAGCCCTCAAGCCCGTGGGGCTCTGGGACATCAATCCCCTCAACCTTTTCCGCATTAACTGGCATAATGACCACAATACCGGGCTCTTCAACGGCGTCAACTTCCTGGAGATCCCCAGGGAAATAACCGGCATAGACGCACGCGTCATCGGCATAGTAGGCAAATATTTCCCCACCGGCGCCCATAAAGTCGGCGCCGCTTTCGGCTGCCTCGCGCCCCAGCTCGTCACCGGGCAGTTCGACGCCCAGGCCCAGAAAGCCGTCTGGCCCTCCACCGGCAATTACTGCCGCGGCGGCGCTTTCGATTCGAAGCTCCTCGGAACCACCCCCATCGCCATCCTCCCCGAGGGCATGTCCAAAGAGCGCTTCGCCTGGCTCAAACAGATAGGCTCCGAGGTCATAGCCACCCCCGGCACCGAATCCAACGTGAAAGAAATTTATGACAAGTGCTGGGAAATTAAAAAGACCCGCAAAGACTGCGTCATCTTCAACCAGTTCGAAGAGATGGGCAACCCCACCTGGCATTACCACGTCACCGGCTCCGCCCTCGAAGAAGCCTTCAACGCGATAAAAGGCCCCAAGAGCCGCCTCGCCGCCTTCACCTCCGCCACCGGTTCCGCCGGAACCATCGGCGCCGGCGACTATCTCAAGAAGAAATTCCCCGGAATGAAGATCGTCGCCTCCGAGGCCCTGCAGTGCCCCACCATCCTCAATAACGGCTTCGGCGAGCACCGCATAGAAGGCATCGGAGACAAACACATCCCCTGGGTGCACAATGTCCGCAATACAGACGTGGTCACCGCCATAGACGACGAGGCCTGCGTCCGGATAGCCCGCCTCTTCAATGAGCCGGAAGGCAGGAAGGTCCTGGCCGAGTACGGAGTAAAGAAAGAGGTCGCGGCGAACCTTTCGCTTCTTGGCTTCTCCGGCATCTCCAATTTGCTCAGCGCGATCAAGACCGCGAAGTATTATGAAATGGGCAAAGACGACGTCATCGTCACCGTCTTCACGGATTCCATGGACCTCTACGGCTCCCGCCTCA
This sequence comes from Elusimicrobiales bacterium, assembly GCA_028713125.1. Taxonomy (GTDB): domain Bacteria; phylum Elusimicrobiota; class Elusimicrobia; order Elusimicrobiales; family UBA9959; genus UBA9959. Next base: position 119,682 of record JAQTOU010000004.1, read on the forward strand.
AGGAGCTCGACGAACAGCTTGGCAAATATACCCGCGAGAACGCCCTGGTGGACTTCGAACGCCGCCTGCTCGGCGAGAGCGTCAATTACATGAAAGAGCTCACCTACACCGACGGCAAGGCCGTCCACAATCTGAAATACTTCACCTGGGTGGAGCAGCAGGGCCGCACATCGGACGAGCTGCGCCAGCTCTGGGACCCGTCTTTCTGGGACGAGACTTTCGGCATGGTAAGCGAGTACGACAGGCTGATAGAAGCTTTCAATAAGGAAGTAGCGCTCTAATGGCTACCAAAGGCGTTTTCAGGGTAGAGTGTCCCCACTGCGGCGAAAGCTTCGACGCGGACTTCTGGACCGTGGTCCGCGGGGACCGCGACCATGACGTGAAAGAGCTTATCCTCAGCGGCGAGTTCGACCTGCTGGTCTGCCCCAAGTGCGAAGAGATGGTCCAGCACGAAGAGCCTTTCCTTTACATAGATCCCACCAGGGATATCCTGGCTTTCGTAATGCCGGAATCCTACGAAGCCGAGAAAGATAAGTGGATAGCCCGCATGCAGGCCGACTATGAGCCGGTGCGCGGCAAGCTGACCGGCGGCCAGGGCCTAAGCGGCGAGCCGCTTTACTTTTTCGGGCTGGGCCAGCTTTCCGCCATGCTCGAGAACGACAAGGACCGCGAGGAAGAGACCGAAGTGATGGAGTTCATGGCCCGCGAAGACGGCCTGCAGCTTCTGCCCGTAAAGCCTGCCGCCGCGCGCGAGCTGGACCTGCCCTTCACTATTCCAGTGAAGACGGGCCTGGCCGGCCGCACGGCCGCCCTAAGCGCCGCCGAAAGCCTTTACGCGAAGAACGACGCCCTGCCCCGCCTTAAGAAGCTCGTGGACTTTCTCAGGACTCCCGGCAGCGAAACCGTGCCCTTCCTTAAAACTAAATGAAGCTTGTCCCGCTGAACGACCGCCCGCTGCTCGAGAAAGCGGCCGCGCTGGCCGACGCCGCGGGACTGGAGCTTTACGCCGTGGGCGGCTGCGCCCGCGACTGGTCGCTCGGCCGGGAAAGCGCCGATATAGACTTCCTTCTGAGCGGGGACGCCGCAAGCGTGGTCGCCGGGCTGGAAAAAGAATACGGCGGCCGGCATGAAAAATTCGGGCCTTTCCTTACCGTCCGGTTTTTTTCCGCCGAAGGCCGAAGGCTGGACTTCGCCAGGTTCCGGAAAGAAACATATATTAAACCCGCGGCCCTGCCGAAGGTCTCGTCCGCCGCTTCGGCCGAAGAAGATCTGAAACGGCGGGATTTCGCCTGCAATGCGATGGCCGTGCGGCTGAACGGGCCTGAGGCCTTCGGCCTGCTCGACCCTTATAAAGGTCTTGAGGATATAAAGGCCGGGCAAGTGCGGGTTCTGCATGAGAAAAGTTTCGAGGACGACCCCACCCGCGTCTTCCGGGCGGCGCGCTTCTGCGGCCGCTTCGGCTGGAAGCCGGAGGCCGGCACGCTGGAACTGGCGAAAGCCGCGGTCAAGTCCGGACTCCCCGGCCTTCTTTCCCGCGAAAGGCTGCGCAATGAGCTCGTGAAAATATTGGCGGAAGCCGATCCGCTGCCGGCCCTGGAGATCCTGCGCGAGCTGGGCGCGCTGGCTTTCATTCATCCTTCTCTCTCATTCGATAGCTCGATCCTGCCGCAGGCGGGCGTTCAAAGGCGCCTCGCCGCCCTTGCCGCCCTGGCGGGAACCGCCGGGGAAGATTTCGTGGCCGGGCTGAGGCTCTCGAAAAAAGAAACCGCCGAGATCCTCAGGATCTCGGCGGGCTTGCGGCGCGGTTAGCTCCGGTTTTTAATTTCCGTCTTTTTTATCCCCGGTCTCCCCGGGGTTTTCTATTTTCGGGTTGCGGGCGAAGTCCTGCAGCTTGGAGGTAAGCACCGCCGCGCGCCTGACCGCCTCTATGATCCGCGAAATTTCCGTCTTTATCGGGCTCGAGGCCGCCAGGTCGTCGTCTATCAAAGTGGCGTAGCCGCTAATGGCCGCCAGCGCGTTATTGAAGTCGTGGGCTATGGGCCGGGTCATCTTGCTGACCGCCTCGGAAGCCCGGGTAAGCGCGAGTTCCGATTCCATGCTCTTGATCGAGGTGATGTCGCGGGATATCCCGAGTACGCCCGTGGTCTCACCCCGGAAGTTGCGCATAGGGGTTTTTATCGTGTTGAAGTAATAACTCCCGGTCGGCAGCGTCCTGGGCCTGGTGAAATTCATGGTCCTGCCGGTCCGCACCACCTCCAGGTCTTCATTGCGGGCTTCCGTGACTTTTTCCAGCTGGAAAAGGTGAGAGTCCGACTTGCCGACTATTTCCTTGGGAGTTTTATTGAAGAGCCCTGAGAAGGACTTGTTCGCCATCATGTAGATGCCGTCCAGGTCTTTTATGAACATCGCGTCCGTGGTGGTGTCGAAGATCTGTTTCAAAGTCTCCTCGCTTTCCTTCACCATGCGCTCCATTCTTTTCTTCTCCGAGATATCCAGCGCCAGCCCCACTACGCCGCTCACCTTCCCGTCCGAGTCCCTGAGGGGGGAAAGAAGCACGCTGAAATCGATGCCCTGGACCTTTTCCTCGTAAGTGACGTTCTTCCCCAGCAGCGCGCTGCGGTGCGCGGCCAGCGAAGGACTGTCCGGCCCGATCGGGCGGATGAATTCTTCCAGCGTCATGCCCATCAGCTGGTCGGGTTTAAGGCCCAGCGAAGCAAGGCCCTGGCCGCGGGAGAGGGTGAAGCGCAGCGTTTTGTCCAGCACCCAGAGCACGCCGTTGATCTGAGACATCGCCAGGTGCTGGCGCAGTTCGCTCAGGCGAAGCTGCTCTTCTATCCTCTTCCTGGCGCTGATATCGCGGATGGAGGCCTGGATGATCTGCTTGTCGCCTATATCGACGCGGGTCAGCAGGACCTCGGCGGAGAAGACGGGCCCGTAAAGGCGTTTATGCTCCCACTGGAAATAATTCGAGCCGGTCTTTAAAGCTATTTTCAGCATTTCTTTGGCTTTCTCGGCCGACACGCTCCCGTCCGGCTGCTTTCTGGGGGAGATGGCCCAGGGAGTCAGCTTCAGGAATCTTTTTTCGTCGGGCGCGCCGAACATTTTAAGGGTAGCCTTGTTGGCCTGGCCGAATTTCCAGTGCGGCGGTTCCAGGATCATTAGCGCGTCGCGCGAGGTCTCGAACAGGGCGCGGTATTTCTCCTCGTTTATCTTCAGGATGTTTTCCAGGCGCTTGCTCTCGGTGATATCGGTGAATTGCCCCATAAGGCAATCGCGGCCGTCCAGGACCAGCCTGACGGTATGTATATTGACCCGGATAACGACGCCGTCCTTGCGCAGGCAGGGGAGGTCGGGAGCCAGAACTTTTTCCCCGCGCGCCTGGGCCTCGAAATCAGCTATCACGTAAGGCAGGGCCTCTTTCGGATGAATGTCCTGCACGCCCAGCCGCGTGAGCTCTTTTTCGGTGTAGCCGAACATCCGGCACAGAGCCGGATTTGCGTAGATGAATTTCCTTGTTCTAATGTCCGCAACGAGTATCCCGGTCCCGAGACCAGAGAGGAGCGTCTTGTACCTGGCTTCCGATTCCCGCAGCGCCTTGCCCTCGAGTTTTCGCGCGGTGATGTCGTGGGCGAGGCCTTCGACGCCCGTGATCTTTCCGTCCGGGCCGCGCAGCGGCGTCTCCGTGACTTCCAGCCAGTGTATGGAACCGTTCTTGTGGTAGATCTCCACTTCGTAGGCCGGCTGCTGTATTCCGCGCAGCGTGAGAGCGGTATATTTTTCTACGTCCCTGTTCCTTGGATTGTCGGTAAGATATCTGGTGAAGTGGGTGAGGAACTCTTTCTGGGAATAGCCGAGCGTGTCGGTTATCGTAGGGCTTAAATAATTGAATATCCCCTTCTTGTCATGCTGGTAAAAGAAGTATTCCTTTCCCAGGTTCTCGACGAGCCGCCTGTACTTTTCCTCGCTTTCCCGGATCCGGGTCTCGGCGATCCTTCGCTTTGAAATATCGTGGAAATGCCAGACCCGGCCGTAATATTCGCCCTCTTTGCCCAGTATGGCGGTCGAATAGCGCTCGAGGATGCGCCCGTCCCTGAGGAAGAGCTCGTCCCGGCTTTCCTCGTGCGGGTGCCTGTAAAGATACTCTACCCGCTTTAAAAAAGCTTCCGGGTCGGAAAGTTTGGCGCGTACCGCCTGCAGGGCCATTTTATCGGAGCCGATAGCCATGAGTTTATGGGGAAGCCCCCACATCTTGGTGAAATGCCGGTTGAAAGAGCGTATCTGTCCGTCTTTATCCACTACAAGTATGGCGTCGGGGGAGGCTTCCTGCTGGGCTCTTAAAAGCGCGGCCTGTTCCACGAGGTCGGCTTCCGCCTGCTTGCGCCTGGTGATGTCGCGGCAGAGGGCTACTATCTGGTAGGTGTCCCCCATCTTTACCACTGTGGCGTTGATCTCTATCGGTATGGCTTGCCCGCGCCTGTCCATATAGTCTACGGAGAGGTTCCTCGCGTGGCCGACCTTAATGCATTTTTCTATCTCGCGCCTGTTGCGTGCCTTGTCGTAAGGGGCGGTCCATTCGGTTACCCGCCGGCCTAGTATATCTCGCATCCGCTTGCGGCCGGTAAGCCGCAGGTATTCTTTATTTGCGTCCACCACCTGGCCCTGCGAGTTAAGTATCAGGTAGCCGGTGTCCGTGCTTTCTACCAGGGCGCGGTATTTTTCCTCGGTCTTAAGGCGCTCGGAGATGTCGTAGAATATTCCCTGCAGGACCTCCCTGCCTTTAAGAGTGAGTTTAGAGGCGCTTATCAGCACCTGTACTTTAGACCCGTCTTTGCGGATGATCTCCGAATGCCCCAGCCTCGAGGAGCCATCCCTTACCCTATCGCGGAATTCCTGTTTGTAAAGCTCGGCGGCTTCGGGCGGGTGCAGCCTGCTCTGGTGCATGCCTATGATCTCTTTTCGGGACCTGCCGAGCAGCTTCTCCGCGTCTTTATTCGCGTCCACTATCAGCCCGGTGGCCGTATCCGCAAGGATGATCGCGGTATTGGCCATTTGAAAGATCTTTTTGTATTTAAGCTCGCTTTCCGCCAGGTTGTTCGCCGTTTCGGCCTGCTGCTGCTCCGCCAGCTTGTGGCGCAGCATCAGCGCGTAGACCCGCGCAAGTTTTTTCAAGGCGTCTATAGCCGCGGGCGTGTAGTCCGCGGGCGGGTTGACGAGGGCGAGCATGCCTATAAGCTCTTTCCCGGAAATAGCGGGGGCTCCCGCGAACCGGGAGATCTTGATATTGCTGGAGATGGTTCCCGCGGCGCGCGGGTCCGTAGCGGCGGAATTCGTGACCAGGGGTTTTTTATGCTTAAGGACCCAGCCCCAGAGGCCGGTGAATTCTTTGAGCACCAGTTCCTTCCTGTGCCGCTGCGAACTTTTCATGGCCTCCCGCGTAAAGGCGGGAATGACCAGGTGGCCGGTGGCGGAACTGATATAGCCGGCGAAGCCGAAACGGCTGCCGGTGAGGCGCCGCGCTTCGTCCAGTACGATCCTGGAGATCTCCTCGAGGGAGATGGCGGGGAAAGCCAGGTAAAGCTCCTCGAGATGGGTGACCGCGTCGGCGACGTCGCGCTCGCGGGTAAGCTGGCCTTCCCTGCTTTCCTGGGCCAGGCGGCCGCTTATCGTTCTCGCCGCGATCTGGACCAGCTGCCCGGCGAAAGCGCCGGCGGCCCGGGCGTGGGGGCGCGCGAGCAGGAAGCCGGCCGTCGCGCCGCCCTGCACGGGGGAGCTCAGGATCCCGCTCATCTGTTCCGGGGAGCCCCTGCGCGCCAGTTCTTTTTTTGTGAAATTCAGGGAGACCGTCAAAGGCGCGGCGTTCTCGCCTTTGTCCAGCATTACGGACAGGCCGGCGGCGGGCCCGAGCGCGTCAGGCCGAGAAAGAGTCTTTATGACCCTGCGCAGGAAAGCGTCGAGGTTGTCCGGGGAGGCGGCGGCGAGCAGGAGTTCCCTCAGGAATTCCTCGCTGGCCCCCTGGACGGGCTTTCCGGCGGCTGGGTTTCGCATTATTCGAATTTATAGCCGTGCCCGGGGACGGCTATGATCCGTTTAGAGAAGCTGCCGGTCTTTTTGCGCAGGTTGGAAATGTGCACTTCTACGGTGTGGGGATTGTTGTAGTCCGCGGTGTTATAGCCCCAGACGGATTCCAGGAGGCCGGTCAGGCTGAGCACGCGTCCCGGATTGGAGACTAGGGCGGCGAGCAGGTCCAGTTCCTTGGAGGTAAGTTTCAATATTTTCCCGTTGAGTTTGGCCGTGCGGCCCTCGAGGTTCAATTCGAGGCCGGCTTTCTTGAGGAGGGGGGCGGGTTTGGCGCGGCTTTCGGCGCGCCGGATGAGGGTTTTAGCCTTCGCCATCAGGATGGGGTAGGAGATCGGCTTGGTGACGTAATCGTCCGCGCCGAAAGTGTAGCCGGAGACTATGTCAGCCTCGGAGACCTTCTTTCCGGACATTATTATCAGCGGGGTATTCCTGAGGGCCTTTGATTCTTTCACCCTGCGGCAGAGGGTGAACCCGTCCATGTGCGGCATATCCACGTCGGTTATGATAATATCGGGCTTCGCCGCGGCGGCGGCCGCCAGCGCCTTTACGCCGTCTGCCGCCAGGACCGCTTCGAAACCGTCTTTCTCAAGATAGCGTTTGAGAATGGAGAGGAGGTCGGCGTCATCGTCCACTATAAGGGCGCGCTCTTTCATAATAGGATTATAATATTTATGGAGGCAAAAAAGCGCCCCGCCGGAGTTTTCGTGAGGAGTTACATAGGCCTGACTAAGGAGTCTTACTTGTTGTCGCCCGGCGGGGCTTTAATTGAGCCAGTGCTGCAGATGCATAGAGCACGGAGCCCGAAGGCCCCGAGTCTTGGGGGTTTGGGTTAGGGGGCGCACCGTACAGCACTGGGGATCTGTTTTTAAAGAACGGGTACTATACTGAAAGTATAACAAAGGTCGTTCAAGAATCGTTCAAGTCCGGCTCAAGACTTTTTCAAGAGTTAAAATGAACCCCGCCGGCTGGGCCGGGAGACTTACGAAAGCCTGATCAAAGAGTCTTACTGTTGCCCGGCGGGGCTGAAATTGAGCCAGCGCTGCAGATGCATAGAGCACGGGACCCGAAGGCCCCGAGTCTTGGGGGTTAGGTTAGGGGGGCGCACCGTACAGCGCTGGGGATCTGTTTTTTAAAGAGCTTCTTGCTACAAGTAAAGTATAGCGAAACGCGTTCAGGAAGCGCTCAAACCCGGCTCAAAAGGCGCTCAAGAATCGCGGCGCGCCGTTTACGACGGGAACGTTCCCACTTTATCGCGCTAATTTCCTAAAATATAACCGGAGGACCGGCCGTAAGCGCGACAGTGCCAGTATTTATTCCCGATCCACGATTCTCGATTCTAGATTTTTTAAATGGCTTCAATACAATTTCTAAAAGGCGTGGGCCCCAAGAAAGCCGAGCTGTTCGGGCGGCTCGGCCTGGAGACGCTCGACGACCTGCTCTTCTATTTCCCCTCAAAATGGGAAGACCGGCGGCTCCCTGAGAAGCGCGAGCCGCTGCCTTTCCTGGAGGCGACGCCGCTGATAAGGGGCAGGATAAAGAGGATCAGGGACCTCTACACCTCCGGCAGCCTGCGCATCTTCAAAACTTTCGTGGAAACTCCCTATGGCGAGGCGGAGGCCAGCTTCTTCAAGCGGCATAACCCGCGCTTCGACGTCTTCGCCCTGCTGCGCAAGGACCTGCGGGAGGGCCGCACGGTATGGATCACCGGGACCCCGGAAGACCCGCTTTTCCTCACCCGCCTGCGCGCCGACGAGTACTATGCGGACGATGACGAGCGCGCTCTTAAGATGCACATAGGCCGCATAGTTCCCGTTTACCCCCTGACCGAAGGCCTGACGGCCAAATTCGTGCGCGAGGCTGTTTACGAGGCCGTTATGGCCGGGGCGGAAGCCGTGGGCGACTTCCTGCCGGCCGACCTCGCGGCGAGGCGCGGGCTCTCCACGCGGGCCATGGCCGCGCGGGCCATCCATTTTCCGGAGAATAATTTCGAGCTGGTCCAGGCGCGCCGCAGGTTCATCTACGAGGAGCTGCTGCTGATGGCGCTGGCCTGGGCGATAAAAAAGCGGCAGACCCGCAGCGTCCAAAAGGGCTTTTCCTACGAGATAAAGAAAAACCTGCTTACGCCTTTCCGCGAGAACCTGGGTTTTCACCTCACGGCGGACCAGGCACACGCTATAAACGAGATCTTCGCCGATATGCAGGCCCCCACGCCCATGGGCCGGCTGCTGGAAGGGGACGTGGGCTCCGGCAAGACCGTGGTGGCGCTCTCGGCCATGCTCCTGGCGGCCGAGAACGGAGGGCAGAGCGTGTTCGCCGCCCCCACCGAGATCCTGGCCGAGCAGCATTTCCTCACTTTCGGCAAATTCCTTAAGGGCCTGGGCGTCAGGTTCGCGCTTCTGACCGGCCGCTTGAAAGCGGCGGAAAAGAAAAAGCTGCTTTCGGACCTCGCCGAGGGGAAAATAGATATTTTGATAGGCACCCACGCGGTTATCAGCGAAGGAGTGAAGTTCAAGAACCTGCGGCTGGCGGTGGTGGACGAGCAGCACCGCTTCGGTGTGCGGCAGCGCGCGGCTTTGCGGTCCAAGGGCGATAAGGCTGACATGCTGATCATGACCGCCACGCCTATACCGCGGACGCTTTTCCTCGCCCTCTACGGCGACCTGGACCTGTCGGTGATAAAAGAAATGCCCCCGGGCCGCAAACCGGTCAAGACTACCGAGGCCACGGAAGATATCGCTTTCCTGGCCGCCGCTGACGAGGTGGCAAAAGGGCGCCAGGTTTATATCGTCTACCCGGTCATAGAGGAAACGCAGGCGGCCGATATGAAGTCGGTAAAAGCGGAATTCGAGCGGCTGAGCGTTTATTTCAAAGGCCGCCGGGTGGCGATGCTGCACGGGCGCATGCTTTCTGAAGATAAAAAGAAGGTCATGGAAGATTTCGCGGCCGGGCGCACCGACGTGCTTGTGGCTACGCAGGTGATAGAGGTGGGGATAGACGTGGCTAATGCCACGCTGATGGTGATAAATAACGCCGAGCGCTTCGGCCTGGCGAGCCTGCACCAGCTTCGGGGGCGGGTGGGGCGCGGGAAGTGGGATTCGCGCTGCATGCTTGTGGCCCACGCGCGGGCCGGGGATTCGGCGGACCGGCTGCGGGCGATGGTGCAGACTTCCAACGGTTTCGAGCTTAGCGAAAAGGATATATATATAAGGGGGGCGGGGGAGATCCTGGGAATGCGGCAGCACGGGGATATGGATTTCAAGCTTGCGGACATGTCCCGCGACGGGGCTATCCTCGCGCAGGCGATAGAGGACCGCGAAATGATCCTGGCGAAAGACCCGGACCTGGTGAAAAAAGAGAACTCCGGCCTGCGGCGCAAGCTGCAGGACCTCTACGCCGCACGCTGGAATTTGATAGATCTTTCCTGATATTATGAAAAAAAAACTTGTTTTCGGGTCTATGGGGCTGTACCCGGAGCAGATAACGCTGGAGACCATCGCCGCGCTCAGGAAGTGCGGGAAGGTTTACCTCACCTGCATCAGGAAAGAGCAGGCGGCGGTGCTGCTTTCGCTTTTTCCGAAGGCGGAACTGGTCAGCGCTATCGCTTTCGAGGTTCTGATATTGAAAGTGATGGGCGGTTTCCTCAAGCATGATATGGTCGGCGTGCTGGATTACGGCGATCCGGCTTTTTTGTGCGCTTTCTCCGGGCGGCTGCGGGAGGAATGTCTTAAGGCCGGGGCGGGCTTTAAGGAATACCGGGCCGTCTCTTCGCTGAATTCGCTTATCGCCGATCTGGGCCTGGGGAACCTGGCTCCGGCGGGGCTGTACCTCGCCACGGCCAATAATTGGGACATCCCTTCCAAATTCATTAACCCGGAAGTTCCGCTGCTTCTTTTCTCTCCGGACCGCGAGCAGCTGCGCGGGGATCCGCAGGGGCTGCTGGCCAAAGTCGTGAAAGATATACAGCGGGTTTATCCTCCCGGGCATGAAGTATATTTTATGACCAGCGAAAGCGCTTCCGCCGGCGGGAAACGCGCCCATAAAGTTAAGGTCTCCGGGTTGGGAAAAGCCGTTTCCGCCCTGAAATTCGACTCCACTCTGTTCGTCCCCGCGGCCGGTAAAAAGAAAAAGTAGCCTGTCCCCTTTCCCGGTAAAATAAAAACCCCGCGCCGGGTGGCGCGGGGTTTTTTATGCCTTCTTCTCCTTTAGAAGGTGGACCAGGGCGTGTTGACGGCTGCGTCTCCGCGTCCTTTTATGTCCTCATGCGTGCAGCTGACGATGAAGTTGCCCCAGGTAACGGCGATAGTGGGGTCATTCGCGTACATCCAGCCGGGTCCGTCCGTAACGGTCTGCGCGCCGTCTATGGCGCGGCTGTCCGCGTGCCCGGTGCCGGGCATCTTGGCCAGCGGTATTTCGGCTATGTACTTCGCATTGAGGGTGATGCAGGCGAGAGTATCCGCCGGGAACCAGCCCTCATTGTCGCCGTAGTACACCTGGACCGCGCTGCGCACCGAAGACAGAGCGCCTTTAGTCGAGCCTTCTTTCGCCTTGTTGATCAGGTCGGCGAACTTCGGTATGGCTATGGCGGCCAGAATACCGATAATGGCTACGACTATCATCAGCTCTATCAGGGTGAACCCTTTTCTTAGTTTTTTCATACTACCTCCTTGACTGTCGTTGTCTGGCAGTACACCCCCGGGATAATATATAGATGATGCCCCAGGGAGTTGCTTCCACGATTAGAGTATACATCCGGGATCGCCTGTTATCAATAGTCTTTTCGGCACACTTGTCCCAAGTTACATCCGGGGCGGTTTGGAGGCTGTTTTTAGGGCCCTGGAAACACGCGCGATATTTTTATTTTTTGTGTCAAGAATAATTTTCCCAATGAAAAAAAGAAAATATTTGCGTTAAAAACAGTATATGGTGTAAAATATGCGGACTACTACTAATGGTGGTGGGGTTAGATTTAGACACAACTTATAGTGGTTACGCGGTTGCCAAGCATAGCATAGGCACGGCACCGCCTCAGGGGGCCTTTCGGCCCTGAAGATTTTAAAGCCGCCGGTTGAGAGTGCTCCCGGCCCTGCAGTAAACGAAGATTTGGTCGTTTGACGGGCATAGCCCCTGATACGACACAAACGCAAGTTTGGAGCGATTTGATGAAGTGCCCTTTTTGCGGAGCGGAAGACACCAAAGTCACCGACAGCCGCGACTCAGCCGAAGCCTTTGAGATAAGGCGCCGGCGCGAATGCGAGAAGTGCGAGAAAAGGTTCACCACCTACGAGCGCATCGAGCAGCACCCGCTGGTCGTCATTAAGAAAGACGGCCGGCGCGAGAGCTTTTTGTACGAAAAGCTGATGAGCGGCATCACCAAATCCTGCCAGAAGCGGGATGTAAGCGTGGAAAAAATGGAGGAGGCGGGCAGGGATATCGAAGCTAGCCTGAGGAACGAGGACAAGAGCGAAATACCCAGCGCGGTGATAGGGGAGCTCGTGGCCAGGAAACTCAAGAAGCTCGACAAGGTCGCGTATATAAGGTTCGCATCGATCTACAAAGACTTCGAAGATGTCACCGATTTTGAAAAAGAGATCAAATCAATTAAAAAATAAAGAGGATTAAACAGAAAATGAACGAATTTTTCCCCAAAGTGATCAAGAAGCGCGACGGCAAGGTTACCCCCTTCAACCTGGAGAGGATAAAGACCGCCATCTATAAAGCCGCCTATACCCTGGGCGGGCGCGACGAAGAGAAAGCCGTGGACGTGGCCAATGAAGTGGCCCGCCGGCTCAATAACAATTTCACCGTGCAGAACAGGATCCCCACCGTCGACGACAGCAATACCGTCTGCGTCGAGGTCCTCCGCGAGAAAGGCTTCGACCGCACCGCCGACAAGTTCGAGTCCTACTCCCTGGACCGCCAGCGCGTGCGCAAGAGCGGCCTGACCGTGAAAAAGAAAGCCGGCAAGGCCGATATTACCGACCAGATGCTCCTGGTGCAGTCCATCACCAATGAGACCATCGAGGAATTCGACCGGAAGAAGCTGGCCGACGCGCTGGAGAAAGAATACCAGCTCTCCCGCGACCTGGCCGAAATGATCGCCAAGGAGACCGAGAACGACGCTTACGAGCTCTCCGAGAAATACGGTACCAAGAACTTCGACACCCAGTTCCTGCGCCGGATCTCCGAAGCCCACCTCTCCATGATGGGCATCCCGCTCAAGAATTCCGCGCTCGCCATGCCGCTCTCGACGATAGAAGCGCTGGTCTTCGGCAGCAGCAAGGAAAACTCCAATATCACCTCCAATAACCCCGAAGCCGTGAACCTCGGCATCGCGGAATACGTCCTGAAGCAGTATAACCTGCGCAAAGTGTTCTCCGAGGAGATCGCCGAGGCGCATAATAGCGGGACCATCCACATCCACGACCTGGGCTACCCCCAGCGCGTGTACTGCTCCAGCCACTCCATCGAGTACATCAAGAAGTACGGCCTGGACAAGATCGTCTCCAACCTGCAGAACAAGAGCCAGCCGGCCAAGTCGGCCATGGTCCTGAACGGCCATATCCAGACTTTCCTGGCTTCGATGCAGTCCCGCTACGCCGGCGCCCTGGGCTTCGGCTTCCTTAATATACTGTACGCCCCCATGCTCAACTGCCCCGAAGTCCTGGTGGAAGGCGAGCTGGAAGGGAAAACCGTAAAGATAAAGAAAGACGTGCTCGACGCCATGGTCGAGGCAGGCACTATTACCTGCACCGACGGAACCGCTACGCCCTACTTCAAGAAGACCGGCGAAGTCCGCGAGCTGTTCAAGCTGTCTAAAAAAGAGATGCGCCAGATAGCGCAGAATCTCATTTTCTCGGCGAGCCAGAACGCGTTCAGCCGCGGCGGCCAGACGCTGTTCATCGACTTCAACATGCACACCGGCGTGCCCCAGTACATGCACAATGTGCCCGCGATGGGCCCCGGCGGCAAGTACATGATAGAGGACGCCGCCGGCAATATAGAGATGGTGGACGAGGCGCCCCGCTTCGTCGGCGTCGACGGCGACTCCCGCAACGGCGACGTGGTTCATCCCACGGACGGCCGCAAGTTCATCACCTACGGCGACCCCCGCATGGTGAAGACCGCGCAGGAATTCGCTATAGAGCTGATGAAGGTCTGGGAAGACGGCGACAAGTACGGCATCCAGTTCGCTTTCCCGAAGTGCGACCTGCACGTGAGCAAGGAAGCCCTCGAGAACCCGGCCGAAAGGGAAGTCTACGATTACGGCTGCAAGCTGGCCACCAAGAACGGCTCCACCTACTTCATGTTCGACCGCGACGGCGCCGGCGCGACGCTCGCCCAGTGCTGCCGCCTCAAGGAGAAGGTCACGGACCCGTATCTCCTCAAGCACCCGGAGAATATCCGCTTCACCGGCTTCCAGAACGTCACCATCAACCTGCCGCAGGCCGCTTTCAAGGGCAAAACCCTGAAAGGCACGCTGGACCAGATAGACAAGGCCATCGACCTGGCCGTGAAGGCCCACCTGCAGAAGAAGGTCTACACGCAGACCCTGCTGGACACCGACGGCAGCCCGCTCCGCTCGCTGGGCATCCCCTCCGACGACGGCACGCCCTACGTGGACCTGAACAAGGCCACCTACATCATGGGCATCATAGGCCTGAACGAAGTGGTGCAGTACCTCACCGGCAAAGAGCTGCACGAAGGCCGCGACGCTTTCGAGACCGGCCTGCAGGTGATAGACCACATGCACCAGACCATCAACGCTCTTCGCGCCAAGCACGGCCTGAAGATCACGATGGAAGAGACCCCCGCGGAAAGCGCCACCCAGAAGCTCGCCAAGGGCGACATGGTCCGTTTCCCCGAGGCCAAGAAGGTGATCAAGGGCGACCTTAAGAAGGCCCCTTATTACACCAACTCCGTGCACCTCAACCCCGGCGCCGACGTCTCCATCCTGGACCGGATAGAGCTCCAGTCCAAGTTCCATGACATGATCGAGTCCGGCTCCATCATCCACGTGTACTGCGGCGAGTCCCAGATACCGCCGGAGTCCATCGGAACGCTGATCGAGAAGGCCTACCGCAATACGCGCGCCTCGCAGATCACCGTCTCCCCTGAGTTCACGCACTGCAATAACTGCCACACCAACTTCTTCGGCTTCAAAGAGAAGTGCGGCAAATGCGGCAGCGAGAACCTGACCAAGCGCACCAAGATCGTGGGGTACTTCTCCAACCTGAGCGGCTGGAACGACTCGCAGCTCGAGATCAGCAAGGCCCGCGAGGCCGTGGCCCAGCATTACGCCGACTTCACGCCCGGCGTGAAATGGCTGCACGAGAAAGACGCCTCCAAGCGCGTGATGGTGTTCGGCAAAGCCGGCTGCGGGATGTGCGAAGAAGCCAAGGCCAGCCTGACCAAGGCCCTCAAGGAAAAAGGCATGGAGATCCCGGTGGAATTCCACGACCTCACCCAGCAGGACGCCCGCATGGTGGCCGCCCGCTGGAACGTCCCCCTGGACCCCATCCCGACGGTGCTGGTGAAGAATAACGGCACGATGAACCGCTACGAGCTCGAGTACAAGCGCGGCAAGCCCGTGCACCGCAAAGAAGTGGAGTACTTCAAGATGGTAGAGGGCGCTTACGCCGTAAAATAAGCGTCACGGCAAAAAAAGCGGCGGCGCCTGAGCAAGGGCGCCGCCGCTGTTATAAGAACTTAATATGAAAATAGGCGCGGTGCTGGGCTTTAACCTTATCGACTATCCGGGGAGGATAGCGGCCGTGGCTTTTACTCCGGGCTGCAACTATCTCTGCCCGCATTGCCATGCCGCGCCGCTTCTGGCCAATGCCAGGGATATCGGCGAAACCGGCTTTCTTGAATACCTGGATACTGTAAAAGAATGGGTCAACGGCGTAGTTATCTGCGGCGGCGAACCCACGCTTCAGCCCGACCTGATCCCCTTTATCGAGCGGGTGCGCTCACGCGGCCTTAACATCAAGCTGGACACCAATGGAAGCAATCCAAAGGTTCTTTCGCGCCTCCTCGCGGACAAGCTTGTGGACTATGTGGCCATGGACGTGAAAGGCCCCGATACCTTGTGGCCGGACACCGCCGGCGTTCCCGGCTATGAAGCCGCAATGCTTGAAAGCATGCAGCTGGTGACCCGCTTCCCTGTTTACGAATTCCGCACCACCGTGGCCCCGGTCCTGCGGACCGGCGGCGAGATATCCTTCCTGACCGTGCCAGAGATGGGCGCCGCCGCCCGCCTGATAATAGAGACCACCGGCAGTTCGGCGCATAAATATTACGTCCAGAAATTCGTTCCCCGCAAAGACGGCCTCCTGGACAAGCGCTTCGAAGCTTTCCCGGAAACACCGATACAATTGCTGCAGGATATCCACGCGGAAGTCCTGAAACACATTCCAAATACCCAGCTGAGAGGATAAACCATGTCTACGCTCGAAATCCAGGTACAGAAGCTTCACGCCGAGATCAAACTGCCCGCTTACGCCCACGAAGGCGACGCCGGCGTGGACCTTTATTCCACCATCAACCACACCCTCCAGCCCGGAGAGCGCGTCCTCGTCCCCACCGGCCTCAAAATGGCCATCCCCGAAGGCTTCGAAGGCCAGGTGCGCCCCAAGTCCGGCCTCGCTCTGAAGCACGGGATAAGCGTCCTCAACACCCCCGGCACCGTGGACTCTCCCTACCGCGGCGAAGTCGGCGTAATTCTTATTAATTTAGACCCCAAAACCCCCTACGAAATAAAAAAAGGCGAAAAAGTCGCCCAGATGGTCTTCGCCAAAGTAAAACACGCCGAATTCTTCGAAACCGAAGAGCTCACCTCCACCACCCGCGGCGAAGGCGGCTATGGAAGTACGGGGAAACATTAAGGCTTAAATGAAAAAGAATAAAACTTCATCCTCCGCGAAGGGGGCTTCCAGGAGGTTCAGCGAGGGGTGCCGCTGTTCGGAGGCGATCCTCGCGGAATACGGTGAGCGGTTCGGCCTCGCCCCCGACCTGGCTATGAAGATAGGCTGCGCTTTCGGCGGCGGGCTGGGCAGCACCGGCGACGTTTGCGGCGCCGTATCGGCTTCCATAGTCGTCCTGGGCCTGAAACATGGCAGGACGGACAAAGACGACGCCGCCAGGCGCATAGCCGCGGACGGCAAGGTGCGGGAATTCCTGGAGAGGTTCAAGCGGAAACATAAACACCACAGGTGCAATGACCTGGTGGGTTTCGACAGGAGCACGCCCGAGGGCCATGACAAAGCCGCCGCCGCCGGGGTCTTTAAAAAGCTCTGCCCCGGTTACGTGGAGGACGCGGCCAAGATCCTGGAGGAACTTCTGGAAAATAAATGAGCGATCAACAGGATAAGCGAAATAGCGCTTATTGCTGACGATCTTGTCCGGAAGCCCGAGTGGCCTGAGGGCGTTAAGGCCGCGATCTTTACTTTTGACCCTTCGGATCAGTCAGGTCAAGGATCAAGACCTACCCCGATCTTCCCTAATAATTCATTAATTAAAACGTCAGCGGCGCCCATAATAGTTCCGCCGGGCTAGGCCCTTTGGCCCATATGCCGCAGGGCAGAACAGCCCTTTCAGAATGGCCTTTCATCAGATACAGTATTAGTATGAAAAATCAGAAACTTATTTCCCTTATCGCGCTCGGCCCCGTACTGATGGCGACCGGTTTCGCTTTCGCTGAAAACACCGCCTACACGCAGCTTAAGGGTTCTGAAAACATTCAGCCGCTGGCCGTTCCCGCACCCTCCTTTTCCGCCTCCAAAAGCATCTACGGAGAGAACTCGATGCAGGAGTATTACCAGGTTCCGGCCCAGCTGAAAAAACTGGCCGACTCCACCGTGGCCTTCGTGAACAAAAGCAGTCTCTATTTCGATCCCGTAGAAAAGGTCTACAAGGTAAAAAACACAATTAAGATCTCCGAATCGAACTACCTCGATGAAAACGAGGATTTCTCTTCGCAAAGCAAGCTCTCCGGCTGTTCCGGCTCCTACCTGGGCAAGGGGCTAGTGATGACCGCGGGGCATTGCGTCTCCGAGGACGCCAAGGATCCCAGCTATTTCGAGAACTTTTTCATGGTCTTCGGCTGGAAATACGATAAAGAGGGCGCCCCCGCGCAGGAGTTCAAGTCCGACGCCGTTTATTCCATAAAAAAAGTGGAGACCCGCGCCCTGGAAGGGCCGACCGGGGATATGAAAACCTACAGGGATTTCGCCCTCGTCTCGATGGACAGGGACCCCTCCGACAGGCAGCCTCTTGCGCTTGAAAAAGAGCAAGCCCCCAAGATCGGCCAGAAAGTCTTTACTATAGGCTATCCGCTGGGGCTGGCGGTAAAGATCAACGACCCGGACCAGGCCCAGGTCTACGCGGTGGAGAAGAACGGGTTCCAGACGAACATAGACGCTTTCGGCGGCAACTCGGGCGGCCCCGCTTTCGATTCAGCCACTAATAAGATAGTGGGCATACTTGTGACCGCGGTGGGAACCGAATTTTCCTACGAATTGAACCGCGATTTCAGCTTCATAGCCGATTTCTCGCTGCCGTCGGACACTATTGAGTATAAGCCGCAGCTCGGGACGGTCACTTTCGGCTCGGCGGTAAGGGGCATCGTCCTTGAAATGCTCCGGAATTCGAAAGGCACGATATCCATTCTGGACGAAAACAAATGCCTTGTCACCCTCCCCAAGGGCGCCAGGTTCGAGAACAGGTCCCTGCTCTTCTCGCTGATCACCCGCGTCGGCGGGAACAATGTCTTTAACAAGGGCAAGCTGATGCGGGACAAGCAGGAAAGCTTCGGCACCGGCGTCATGAAACTGCCGGAAGAAATAAAGAATCTCGTCCAGCCCTGAGCGCCGGGCTTACGCTAAAGAGACGGGACCCTGTCCCGTCTCTTTTTTGCGCAGGGACGCGGCAGTTCGCATCTATGATGTTAAAAAAAGATAAAACTTCCTTCCCCGCTCTGCTCCTGGTCTTCCTCGCCGTTCTCTCCGCCGGCTGCCGGAAGCCATCCTTCCGGAACGACCTGGTATTCGAGAACGGAAATAATAAGTACAAGTTCACTATCACGGTCGCGGAAGATATGCTGTATATAGGCGGGAAATATAACGGGGCGGACCTGTCCGGAACCTCCGGGCAGATGATGACCGGTAAAGAAATTTTCCAGGCCGCTGTGGCGGACCTGAACTCGGATGGGGAGCCGGAAGTGTATGTTTTTTACAGGCCGGCCGACGTCGGGCCCGGCGTCCATGCTCTGACCTGCAAAGGCGGGGACTGTTCCAGCCTCGGCATAGAAGGTTCCGGCGGCGGCCCTATCCCGGAGGATTATTGCGGCGGGGACTCGTATAGACTGGAAAAAGACTCCATCGTGCGGCAATACCTCCGCTGCCCCGACAAAGCTTCCGGCTACAAGAACGCCCTTGAGCCCAGGACTATCAGGTATAAGCTGAAATATTCCTCCCAGGGTTATATCCTTAGCCGGGCCGATGGGCCCGCCGCGAACCCGACACGCCCTTGACGGGTTCGTCTGCTATGCTATTTGTGCAGCCGGGTCGTAAATTGGAAATGGGAGCGGTAAAAGTGATAGATTAGGAGTAGGGTGCGGGAAAAGTTTTGGCTAAGAAAATCTAAAGCGGGAATTTTAAGGAGACAATATGGCGAATTTAAATAAAGTAATGCTGATCGGGCGCCTGACCAGGGAGCCCGAGATAAAAGAATTCAGCAATGGCGGCAAGGTGGCCAATGTGGGCTTCGCCGTCAATAACCGCAAGAAGAACATGCAGAGCGGGCAGTGGGAAGACGTCCCGGTATGGGTGGACCTTAAAGCTTTCAACCGCGAGACCGGCCGCAAACTGGCCGACCTGATAGAGAAATACCTGCATAAAGGCTCGCAGGCCTATGTTGAAGGGCACCTGGTGCTGGAGGAGTGGACCTCCAAGGAAGGCGGCGAGAAGCGCTCCAAGATGGTGGTCTACGTGGACGAGATAGAATTCCTGGGCAGCCGCGGAGACTCCGAGGGCGGCGCTTCCGAGGCCGCCGAGCCGATGCCAGCCAAGAGCTCCCGGGGAGCCAAGGCCTCTAAAGGCGGCGGCGAAGAGAAAAGCAGCGACGGCATAGAAGAAGTCCCGTTCTAGAAAACTCGGGCGGAAAGACGAACCCCGGCGGCCGCAAATTACGGCGCCGGGGTTTTGCGTGCGGTAAAGGGGACAGGCTACTTTTTCAGAGGTTCTAAAATATGCTCCGCAGCCTGGCTATAAGTTTTCTCGCTTTCCCGTTCTCGGCGCTGGCCTTCTTTATCGGCTGGGCGGCCAGGGACCTGCGCTTCGGCCTGCTGGCCGGGGCCGTTATTTTTACCGGGTTCTTTATCGCCGCGGTGGTAAATCTTTTTTTTGTAAAAAGCTACAGCTACCTCGATGCAGCGCTGCCGGCGGTATTCTCGGTCCTCTGGTCGCTCGCGCTCGCGCCTTTCAGCTTCGGGGCCAGCCTTTTCTCCGCCCCGGCCTTCATAGGCGCGGCGCTGCTGCTCGGTTCCTGCATGGCCATAGCCAAGCGCTACCAGACGGGAATAAAATGGCTTATTTTTCCCGCCTTTGTCTTCCTTTATGAAATGCTGCCGATAAATATTCCAGGCCCGGTGGATGACACTTTCGCCCTCACAGGTTCCCTGAGCGTAATTTTGGTCCAGTTCCTGCGCCGCGAACTTCCGCGGATAATAATAACAGAACTTCAGAAGCGCCCCTCGCCTCCCGGCAGATAAGCGCCTGTCGAGGCTTCGCCTCGGCAGAGCGGGCGTAAAAGCGTTTATGGTTTGACCTTTGTGCCGGGGTATGGGAAAATATACTTATGCCCTACCTCACCGCTTTTGCTAAAGAATTTTTAAACCTTACCTGGATGGTTCTGCCCTACTTTTTAGGCGGGGCCGCTTTTGGCGCGGCGTTGGACGTTTTTGTTAAGCCGGAGTTCGCGCTGAAGCACTTGGGCGGCGGCTGGCTTTCCATGGCTAAAGCCTCCGTTCTGGGCATGGTGATGCCGGGCTGCTCCTGCGCCACCATGCCTATGGCCGACGGCCTGCGGCGCAAGGGGGCGGACCTGGGCACCGTTACGAGCTTCCTGCTTGCCTCGCCGCTGGTCAGCCCGCAGACGCTGGTCCTTACCTGGGCGGTTTTGGGCTGGAAATTCACCTTGGCCAGGGCGCTGGCGGCTTTCTTCGGGGCTATGATGGTAGGCTCCATCTTTCTTTGGCTGGAGAAGAATAAACCTGGCTTTTTGGATATTCCGGCGCCTGCCCCGGAGAAGAAATGCTCTTCAGGCTGCTGCGGCGTCAAAGCCGAGGAAGAAGCGGGGCCAAGGAAGTTCTGGCCGGTCTTTATCGACATACTGAAAGACCTGGCTAAATACTTCGTGATCGGCATGGCGATAGCCAGCCTGCTTACCGTGCTCATTCCGCCGGATGTTATCCCGCGATATATCGGTTCTTCAGGCCCGCTGGCCTACCTGGCCGCCGTACTTCTGGGCGTGCCGCTTTATGTCTGCGAGGGGGAAGAGATCCCGCTGACCTTGTCCCTGCTGAAACTGGGGCTCGGCAACGGCCCGGCTTTCGCCTTCCTGCTTGGCTCCGTGGGAACCTGCATTCCCACCATGATAATGTCGCAGAAACTTATAGGCCGCCGCGGCCTTATGATCTACGCCGCCTGGTGGGTGTTTTTCGCCTTCGGCGCCGGCGTCCTGTTCGGCTTCTTCTGAGCATAGCGGCGGGAAAATAAAAAGCCGGAGGGGAACCTCCGGTTTTTTATTCTCGGCTTCTGCCTTGATCCTGATTTATTTCATGCACGGATACCTGTAATCCACAGGCGGCGCGAGGTTTTCCTTCACCGTTCTGGCGAAGGTCCAGCGCAGGAGGTTGTGCGGCCAGCCTACTTTATCGTTGGTCCCGGAGGCGCGGCCCCCGCCGAAAGGCTGGCGGTCCACCACCGCCCCGGTGGGCTTGTCGTTTATGTAGAAATTGCAGGCGGCGTCGGCCAGCGCGGCCGAGGCTTCGGCTATAGCGGCTTTGTCCTGACCGAATACCGAGCCGGTCATCGCGTAGGGCGAGGTCTGGTCGCAGATCTTAAGCGTTTCGGCGAACTTCCCGTCGTCATAAGGGAAAACGGTCATCACCGGCCCGAAGATATCGCCGCTCATGGTCTTGAACTGCGGGTCCGAGGTTTCTATCAGGGTGGGCCTTATGAAATAGCCCTGCGCCTCGCTGCAATCCCCGCCCGCGATGATTTTAGCGTCCGGCGACTTTTCGACCAGGGCCAGGAAGCCTTTTATCCTGTCGTAGGCGGTCTTGTCTATGACGGCGTTCATGAAGCAGGAAAGATCCTCGCAGGGCCCGACCTTTATCCCGTCGATCTGCGAGACCAGGTCGTCCTTAATGGCTTTCCAGAGCGAGCGCGGGATGTAGGCGCGGGAAGCGGCGGAGCCCTTCTGGCCCTGGTATTCGTAAGCGCCGCGTATCATGGCGGTTTTCAGGGCTTCGGGGTCGCAGGAACTGTGGGCGAAGATGAAGCCCTTGCCCCCGGTATCGCCGCAGACCCGCGGGTAAGCTTTGTACTTGTGCAAATTGCGGACTATGGCGCCCCAGAAAGTGTTGAAGACCGGGGTGGAGCTGCACAGGTTCAGGCCGGCGAAGTCCGGGCTGTCTATCGCTTCGGTGCTTATCGTGCCGGCAGGTCCGGGGACCATATTGATCACGCCGTCCGGCAGCCCGGCGGCCTGCCAGAGTTTCATCAGGTAATAAGCCGAGAAGATCGCGCCGGAGGCGGGTTTCCAGATGACGGTATTCCCCATCAAAGCCGGGGCCATTGGAAAGCTTCCGGCTATGGCGGTGAAATTGAACGGGGTCAGGGCGAAGATAAAGCCTTCGAGCGGCCGGTATTCCAGCCTGTTCTTTTCTCCCGCCGGGGAAGTGGGCTGGTGCCCGTAGATCTGCTCAAGATAATAGGGGTTGAAGCGGTAATGGTCCGCAAGTTCGCAGATGTCCGTTTCCGCCTGCTGCGCGCTTTTGGACTGCCCCAGCATGGTGGCTGCTACAAGGGTGGAGCGCCAGGGCCCGGCCAGGAGCTCCGCGGCTTTTTGGGAGATCGCGGCCCGTTCCCGCCAGGGGGTGTCCGCCCAGCCGGTTTTGGCGGTCTTGGCGGCCTCTATCGCCAGCTGCACTTCCGCGGCGCCGGCTTTATAGAAGCGGCCAAGGGTCTTTTTGTTATCGTGGGGGATAATTATGTCGGAATGCGCCCCGGTGCGCACTTCCCTGCCGCCGATGATAAGAGGTATGTCGGCGGCCCGGGCCTTCAATTCGGCGATTTTCTTTGCCAGTTCGGCCCTCTCCGGGCTCCCGGGAGAGTAATCGAGTATAGCCTCGTTTTCAGGCCTGGCTATCTGAGTCTTTGTGTTCATCGCCGTTTCCCCTGTCCGCCTCAAAACCTTTCGTACAATATTATCAAAAAAATGGGGACAGGCCGCTTTATTAAAAGCAGCCTGTCCCCCTTATACCGCTTGCTCAGGAAATGTGCGGGAACTTGATGCCCTGGGCCAGAGGCGCTTTATCCGTGTAGTTGATCGTGGTAGTCTGGCGGCGCATATACGCTTTCCAGGCGTCAGAGCCTGATTCCCGCCCGCCGCCTGTCTCTTTTTCGCCGCCGAAAGCCCCGCCTACTTCCGCGCCGCTCGTGCCGATATTCACATTGGCTATGCCGCAGTCGGAGCCTTCCGCCGAGAGGAATTTCTCGGCCTCACGCATATTATTGGTGAAGATGGACGAGGACAGCCCCTGTGGAACGCCATTGTGCATCGCCAGCGCTTCGTCCAGCGTCGAGTATCCCATTACGTACAGGATGGGCGCGAAGGTTTCTTCCTGCACTATTTTGTAATCGTTCTTCGCCTCTATCACGCAAGGCTTCACATAGCAGCCGCTTTCATAGCCCTTCCCTTCCAGCACTCCGCCTTCTACCAGCATTTTGCCGCCTTCAGCTTTGGCCTTTTCGATGGCGGAGAGATAGTCCTGCACTGCCTTGGTGTCGATAAGCGGTCCGACATGGTTATGCTCGTCCAGGGGGTCGCCGATGCGCAGCTGTTTGTACGCTCTTTTTATATTCTCCATTGTTTTCGAATAGATGCTTTCATGCACTATAAGCCGCCGGGTGGACGTGCAGCGCTGCGCGGCCGTGCCTACGGCCCCGAAGACCGCCGTAGGGATAAGGAGGTCTAGGTCCGCGTTCTCGGTTACTATTATCGCGTTATTGCCGCCCAGTTCCAGGATGCTGCGCCCGAAGCGCGCCGCGACCGTGGAGGAGACATGGCGGCCGATGCGCGTGGAACCGGTGAAAGACACCAGCGGGATGCGGCCGTCATTGTTTATCATGTCGCCGGCGGGGTTGCCGCAGACCAGCGTGCTTATCCCGCCAGGCAAATTGTTCGCTTTCAATACTTTGCCGATGAGCTGCTGGCAGGCTACCGCGCAGAGCGGTACTTTTGAGCTTGGCTTCCAGATGGCGACGTCGCCGCAGACCCAGGACAGCGCGGTATTCCAGGCCCAGACGGCTACGGGGAAATTGAAAGCGCTGATAATCCCGACCACGCCCAGCGGATGCCACTGCTCGTACATCCGGTGCCCGGGGCGCTCGCTGTGCATTGACAGGCCGTAAAGCTGGCGCGAGAGGCCGACGGCGAAATCGCAGATGTCTATCATCTCCTGCACTTCGCCCATACCCTCCTGGAGGGATTTGCCCATCTCATAGGAAACCAGTGCTCCAAGTTCTCTCTTCATCGTGCGCAGTTCCGCGCCGAACTGCCGCACTATCTCGCCGCGCGCCGGGGCGGGCATGGTTCTCCAGGTCCTGAAAGCTTCCATGTTCGCTTCCATCGCCTCTTTATAATTGGCGGCGTCAGCCGTCCCCACGGAGCCGAGCAGTTCCCCATTGACCGGCGAGTAAGACTTGATCAGCGGCCCGGCGGCTTTCAGCGCGCGGCCGCCTATCCAGACGCCGCTTTGGGTCTCTTTAATGTTGAATGTCTTCAGAACTTTATCGAGGGATGTGTTCATTGTCTTGTCTCCTTGAATTATTGCCGTTGTCATTTTTCCTCCATGAAGGCGTATTTATAATTAACCGGCGGAACGAAATTCTCTTTCACCGTCCTCGGCGAAGTCCAACGCATCATATTGATCAGGGAGCCGGCTTTGTCGTTGGTTCCGGAGGCCCGCGCCCCGCCGAAAGGCTGCTGGCCGACTACCGCGCCGGTAGGTTTGTCGTTGATGTAGAAGTTGCCGGCCGCGTGTTCGAGCAGGTCCTCGGCCTTCAGCACGGCCGCCCGGTCCTGGGCGAAGACCGCGCCGGTCAGCGCGTAGGGAGAGGTGGCGTCGCAAAGCCTCAGTGTTTCTTCGTACTTGCAGTCCTCATAGACATAGACGGTCATCACCGGCCCGAAGATCTCCTCTTCCATGGTCCTGAAGCGCGGATTTTCCGTTTCTATCAGCGTGGGCTGTATGAAATAGCCTTCTGAGTCGTCGCAACCGCCGCCGGCCAATACTTCGGCGTCCGGCGCCGCCTTGGCAAAGTCTATGTATCCCTTTATAGTGTTAAAGGCGGCTTTGTCTATAACCGCATTGAAGAAGTTAGTGAAGTCCTCCGCCGGACCCATCTTTATCCCTTTGACCTGGGCGATGAGGTCGTCCTTTATGCCGTTCCAGACCGAGCGCGGTATATAGGCTCGGCTGGCCGCGGAGCATTTCTGGCCCTGGTATTCATAAGCGCCGCGCACAATGGCGCATTTAAGGGCTTCCCGGTCGCAGGACTCGTGGGCGAAGATAAAATCTTTGCCGCCGGTCTCGCCAACCACGCGCGGGTAGCCCCGGTATTTGCTGAAATTGCCCGTGATGGTTCGCCACATCCCGTTAAAGACCCCTGTGGAACCGGTGAAGTGCAGGCCCATAAGGTCGGGACTGTCTATGACGGGGTTCCCGACTTCCGCGCCTGAGCCGGGCAGCATGTTTATCGCTCCGTCGGGGACTCCGGCCGCCTGCCAGAGCTTCATTAGGAAATAGGCGGAATAGACCGCGCTGGAGGCCGGCTTCCAGATAACGGTATTGCCCATTATCGCCGGTGCGGTCGGCAGATTTCCGGCTATAGAGGTGAAGTTGAAAGGCGTCACAGCGAAGACGAACCCTTCGAGCGGCCTGTAGTCGAGGTAGTTCCAGCTCCCTGAAGGGGAAAAGGGCTGCTGGTCGTAGATCCGCTCCGCGTAATAAGTGTTGAAGCGGTAGAAGTCCACCAGCTCGCAGGCGGAATCTATCTCGGCCTGGTAAGGATTCTTGGACTGGCCAAGCATAGTGGCGGCGTTGAGGGTCTGGCGCCAGGTGGTAGCGAGCAGCTCGCCGGCTTTAAGGAAAATGGCGGCCCGGGCATACCAGGGCATTCTCCCCCAGGTCTTGCGGGCTTCGGCGGCGGCTTTAAGCGCCAGCTCCACCTCCGCGGGGCCCGCTTTGTGGTAGCGGCCTATCAGCTTTTTATTCTCGTGCGGGGCGAAGATGTCGGCGGTGCGGCCGGTGCGGATCTCTTTGCCGCCTATTATAAGGGGTATATCTATTATCTGTCCGCGCAGTCCGGCAAGTTTAGCTTTAAGTTCCGCGCGCTCGCGGCTGCCGGGAGCGTAGTCCAGCAGCGGTTCATTGACGGGCTTCGGGACCTGGAAAATAGTGTTCATTTTGTCCTCTCCGGAAACGGTCCTATTATGTTAACAGTTCGCGGAAGATTAGTATAATTCATAGTATTCATTGCAGGCATGAAAGGAATTCAATATGGCGCTCAATCTCTACCAGCTTAAAGCTTTCTTCACCGTCGCGCAGACCCGCAACTTCACCGAGGCGTCTAAAAGGCTGTATCTCACCCAGTCCGCGGTCAGCCACGCGGTGAACAAGCTGGGTAAAAGCGCCGGCGACGAGCTCTTTAACAAGACCTCGAAGGGGCTGGAGATGACGGAAGCGGGGAGGATACTCTATAAGGCCTGCGAGACGGTTTTCTTCGAGATCGAAAAAGCCGAGGAACACCTCGCGGCCGTAAAAAACAAGAACCTCGGGTCGATACGCCTGGGCGCTACTGTCGAGTTCGGTACCACGCTGCTGGTGAAATACCTTAAGGTCTTCATAGAGAAAAATCCGCGCATCCACATAGACTTCCAGTTCCGCCATGAACTGCTCAAGCCTCTCCTGAACGAAGAGCTGGACGTAATAATCGACTGTACCGAGCACGATTCGGGGGAACTGCTGAAAACCCCGCTCTTCCGCGAGGAATACGCGGTGATAGCTTCGCCCGGCTATTTGCGGAAGCACAGGATCCGGCAGCCGGCCGACCTGGCCGGCCATAATATCCTTTCGATGGACAAAGAGGGGAAGTGGTGGGGGAATTTCCTGAACGCCCTGCCCGCGGCCGGGCGCCCGGAGTTGTCGCAGGTCACTGAAATGAACCATATCAGGGCCATGATCAACGCCGCCATCGAGGACCTCGGCGTGGGCTTTGTGCCGAGATACTGCGTGATGAAGGAACTGAAAGCGAAAATCCTGGCCGACGTCTTCCCTAAGCTGAAGCTTTTTGAAGGCAACTTCTATATCTATCAGAAAGCTAAAAGGGCGGGCCTTGAAAGGCACCGCAGCCTGGTGGAGTACCTGAAAAACATTAAAAGCACCCACCTCGAGCGGGCTTAAGCGCCGCAGGAATAATATTCATGCGGGCTATGAAAATTGTGAATAATGGCGGGAAAGGCAAATTTTATACGATTGAGTTGCGGCTTGCCTTCTATAGCTAGGAGAAACAATGATTGTTAAATCGCTGGGTTTATGCGCGGTGCTGCTGGTCGCGGGACTGCCGGCCTTTGCTCAGGAGGTCTCCACGGCCGCGTCCGCCTCGAACAGCTTTTTTGAGCGGGGGGCCGGTAAAGACTACGCGCTGAAGACTATTTATGTGGGCGGCGAGGTTGAAAATCCCGGTCCCGTGGAGCTGGCTTCGCTTCCGGTGAGGGACCTGGCCGTGAAAGAGCTTGGTTTCGCGGAAGGGAAGTCGCAGTTCAGGGGCGCTTATTTCTTCTCGGGCTATTCTCTTTACGATATCCTTAAGGCCAAGCCGGTAAAAAAGGCCGGCGGGGATTTCCACCCGGAAGTGGACCTGTTCGTAGTGGTGGAGAACGAGAAAGGCGAGAAAGCCGTGTTCAGCTGGGGGGAGATCTATTATGCCCGCAACAACTTCAACGCGCTTATATATAAGGAAGCGCGTTCGATAACTACCGGCAGGGGAAAGGACTGGCCGCTGCCGGAGGAGTCACGCCTGGTCTGTTCCGACGACCTTTACAATACCCGCTTTATAGCCAACCCGTCGAAGATAACCGTCAGGTCCGCCCCGGGCGATTACCCTGGTGAAAAACACGCCGACGCTTATACGGATAAATTCAAGATCGTAGCCGGCGGGAAGACCGAGACTATAAAGGACCTGGAGAAGCTGGGCGAAAAACGCGCTTTTGTCTATACCGGTTATGGCCATGGCAGCGGGTACAAGAGCGTAAAATCAGGAGAAGGTTTTGTTTTCAAGGATATCCTCGCGAAAACCGCCGGTATAGCCCCGCAGGATTCCGGCTCCGCGCTGGTGATAGTTTCGGCCGGTGACGCCTACCGCGCCGCTTTCAGCCTGTCGGAGATGATCAACAGGGGGGACAATGCCGACCCGCTTCTGACGGAAAGAGGGCGGGACGACGGCGGCCGCTTTACGCTTTACTGCCCCGCGGATTTCTTCGTAGACAGGAATGTGGGCTCCGTGGCCAAAGTGGAGATCCTGAAAATATAAATTTGCCGTAAATTCTCTGGAGGTAAATCGTGAACAACAGGATAATCGCAGCGTTAGCGTGTTTGCAGTTCTTGGCCGTTCCCGCTTCGGCGCAAAGCGCAAAGCCGGCCGGCTGGAAGACCAGTTTCGGCGCCGAGGAGCGTCTGCGCGTAGAGAGAAGAGGGAATTTCGACTTTAACGACGCGATCAACGACAATTCCGGCGTTTCGTTCCAGCGCTTCAAGCTGAACGCGAAAGCCGAACTGCCCGGGAAACTTGAGCTGTTCGCCGAAGGCATGGACCTGCGCGACGCCCATGAGGACCTGGCTAAAACCGCCCAGAAGGACAAAGCGGACCTGCACCAGGCTTACGCGGCGGTCAAAGGCAAGCCCCTAGGCCTGCCGCTCGAGCTTAAGGTCGGAAGGCAGGAGCTCAAATACGGCGCGGGGCGCCTGATCTGGGCCGCTACCTGGAGCAACAGGATAAACCACTTCGACGCTGCCGTGCTTAAATACAAGTCCGGCGGGCTTTCCGCCGACTTTTTCTACGGCGCGCGCGTTACCTACAATGAATACGACTGGAACGAGCCCAACCGGCACGACATTATCGGCGGAACATATGTAAGCTACCGGAAGAACAAGGACGCGCCCCTGGTGGAGGGCTACTTCCTGTCCAACTACGACAGCTCAAATATGTCCACGCTTAACAGGCGCACCGTGGGTGTGCGCGGGCAGTTCACTCTGCCGGGCGCGGTGGTCTGCGACCTGGAGCTGCCCTACCAGTTCGGAAAAAGCTCGCAGAAGAACGTTTACGCTTCCGCTTTCCACCTGGACCTGAGCCGCGAGTTCAAGCGCGCCTGGAGCCCGAAGGTGACGGCCGCGTATAACTACGCAAGCGGCGACAAGAATCCGACGGATTCAGTGAATAACGTCTTTATCCCGCTTTACCAGAGCACTCATGATCCCTACGGCGTGATGGACCTGTTCCGCTGGCAGAACATGAAGGAAGGCGCGCTGGAGCTTTCCGCGAAGCCTGTGAAGGCCCTTAAGCTTACCGCGGGGCTTAATTACTTCTGGCTGGCGCAGGCCAAGGATTCCTGGTACGACTCCGCCGGCAAGAAGCTCCGCACCCGCGCGGCCGGTACCGCCGGAACCTATGTGGGCAGGGAAGCTTCCCTGCTCGCGAAATGGGAGATGTGCGCGAACGCCGCCCTGGACGCCGGCTACGCGCGCTTTTTCACCGGGTCCTATGTGAAGAACACCGGGAAACATGACGACGCCGATTGGGCTTTCGTCCAGCTCAGCGTTAAGATCTAGGTTAGCGTGAAGATCAAAGGAGAAAAAATATGTTTAAAAAATTAATAGCGGGTTTATGTCTTGCTGTCCTTGTCTCTCCGTCTTTCGGCGGCGAGGCGAAGTTGGACGCTAAACCGGTCAAGAACAAGACGATAATACTCGGGACGACCACCAGCGTGCAGGACACCGGGCTGCTGGACGTGCTTATAGCCGCTTTCCAGAAAAACTCAGGCTATACTGTAAAAGCGGTGGCCGTGGGCTCCGGCCAGGCGATACAGATGGGCAGAACGGGCGAGGCCGACCTCCTCTGGGTGCACAGCCCCGACGACGAGAAACAGTTCGTGGCGGAAGGTTACGGCACGGACAGGACCACGTTCATGCACAATGACTTCGTGGTGCTCGGCCCGGTTTCCGACCCTGCCGGAATAAAGGGCGAAAAGAAAGTCGCCGACGCTTTCGCTAAGATAGCGGCCAGCGGCGCGCTGTTCATCTCCCGCGGGGACAAGTCGGGGACGCATAAAAAGGAACTTAAGCTGTGGGAAGCGGCCAAGGTAAAGCCCGCCGCCGATAAATATATAGAGGCCGGGCAGGGTATGTCCGCCGTAGTCGGGATGGCGAACGAGAAACAGGCTTATGTCCTGGCCGACAGGTCAACTTACCTGTCGCTTAAAAAGAACATCACCCTGGTGATACTCTCGGAGGGCGACGAGGGTCTGCTGAACCGCTATAGCCTCATTTTGGTAAACCCGGAGAAATCGCCGAAGGTGAACGTGGAGGGGGCGAAAGCTCTTTTCAACTTCCTTCTTTCTAAAAAGACGAAGAAGATCGTGGAGAAGTTCGGCGTGGACAAATACGGAAAGCAGCTGTTCTTCTACGATTACGCGGTGAAGTGAGGTTCGGGGCGTCACAGGGACCGGGACGCAAAAACGTTGTCTCGCACACCGTGCTCGCAACTCCCGCTCTCGCCCTCCGCGCTTACGCAAGCGTCGGGCTCCGAGAGGGTTTTGCTTACCCGGTCCCTGCGCCGCCCCTCCAGGGGTAGTTAAAGTTAACCCCGTTATATTTTGTAAAATATAACGGTGAAAATTAAGGTGAAGATAGGGCTGAGGGACGCGGCGGACAGGCCTTTCATGGGGATAGGGCCGGCCTGGCTGCTGCGGGGGGTGGAGAAGGCCGGGTCTTTGAACTTGGCCGCGAGGGACATGGGGATGTCCTATTCCAAGGCCCACAAGCTGGTTAAGACGCTTGAGGCGGCGCTCGGATACCCGGTGCTGGCCAGTTCCATAGGCGGCAGCAGTCGCGGGGGCTCTTCGCTTACCCCGCGGGGCCGGAAGTTCCTTGAGCGCTATGAAAAGCTGGACGCCGCGGTAAAGGCGCAGGCCGAGAAGCTCTTTGAAAAAACTTTCCCTGGAGGGTTGGTCAAGTGAAGGCCATCCCGCTATCTTTTGCGCCGCGCGAGTGGGCCGGGGCTTTCGGGGACCTGGGAATAAGCGTGCCGGTGCTGCTCGCTCTTTCCGCTTCCGGGGCGCTGGACCTGAGCCGGGCTCTGCTTCTTTTCGGTTCTGTTTATGTCTGCGCCGGGCTTTATTTCCGCGTGCCTCTGCCGGTGCAGCCGCTCAAAGCGGCCACGGCTGTGGTTATCGCCCGGGGCCTGGGGGGCGTGGCGCTCAAGGCCTGTTCGCTGTGGATAGCGGCGATATTTATAATTCTTTCCGCGACCGGCCTCTCTGAAAAGCTGAACAGGCTCTTTACCAGGACCATCGTGCGCGGGATACAGTGCGGAGTAGGCCTGCTTCTTTTCAAGGCCGCGTATAAACTTATTTTTTCGGCGCCGCAGGCCGCGGCTGTCCTGCCGCTTAGCGCCGGTTTTCCCGGCCCGGGTGAGATGTGGATGGCGCTATGGGTGCTTGTGATACCGCAGTTGCCCCTGACCCTTGGGAACTCCGTGGCCGCCACCTGCGAGGTCAGCCGCGAATATTTCGGGGAGGGCGCGGAACGTGTGGATCCTTCGCGAGTTTCTCTCTCTATCGGTCTTTCAAATTTGGTTTCGGCGTTTTTCGGCGGGCTGCCGGTCTGCCACGGCTCGGGCGGGGTTACGGCCCACCACAAGTTCGGGGCGAGGACAGCCGGCGCGACTATAATAATGGGAACTGTCTTGATAATTCTTTCTCTCTCCCTTGGCTCGGCCGGTTCTTCCGCCGTTTTGGGGGCCATCCCTTCCTGGCTGCTTGCCGCCCTGCTCGCTTATACCGGCCTGCTTCATACGAAACTGGTCTTCGATACGCAGGCCAGCCTGACCCTGGCGGCCGCGATGGGGCTGGTCGGTATCGTCACTAATAACCTTTCATATGCCCTGGCGCTTGGGCTCGCGGTCGAAGCGGCGATGAAATTCAGCGTTGCGGGCTTGCGCCCGGATAAAGCGGCGGTCTAAAGAAGCATGGAATTTATAATAGACGGTTTCCTGAAAGGCCTCTCCCTGATCTTTAACGGGGACGCGGAAGTTTATTCTATCGTAAAACTTTCCATGTCCGTTTCATTTCTCGCCACGGCGGTTTCCGTGGGCGTAGGCGTGCCGCTCGGCAGCCTTATAGCTATAAAGAAATTCCCGGCGAAAAAGATAGTCATCTCGCTGGTCAATACCGGGATGGGCCTGCCGCCGGTGGTTGTCGGGCTGATGGCAATGCTCCTTCTCTCCAGGAACGGCCCGCTTGGTTTTCTCGGCTGGCTTTATACTCCGGCCGGCATGGTCCTGGCTCAGGTCATCATTGCCACTCCGGTCGTCACCGGGCTTTCCCTCTCGGCGATGCAGAGCCTCGACCGAAGGTTCTATCTCCAGATGCTCACTCTGGGCGCAGGGCAGTGGCAGGCGCTTTGGGTCTGCCTGAAGGAGCTGAAGCTTTCGATACTCGCCGCGGTTATAGCCGGCTTCGGCAGCATCATTTCCGAGGTCGGGGCGGTGATGATAGTGGGCGGGAATATCAGGCACCAGACCCGCGTTCTGACCACCGCCACGGTGATGGAAACCCATATGGGGAATTTCGACAATGCCATAGCCCTTGGCCTTATTTTGCTTGGGCTCACTTTCCTGATAAATATGGCGCTGACTTTCATCCAGCAGCAAAAGGCGCGGGCCGAATGATAAAGCTCAGGAACCTTGATTTCCGCCTGCCTACCGGCTTCGCGCTGAACATCGATTCCCTTGATGTTCGAGAGGGGGAAGTCTTCGCCGTCATCGGCCCTAACGGAGCGGGAAAGACGACCCTGCTTAATATTCTCGCTCTGCTTCAGGAGGCGAAGCCCGGCGCCCTCGAGATAGGCGGTATCAACGCCCTGGCCGCTTCGGACAGGACCAGGCTCCGGCGCTCTATGTCCTACCTTTTCGCGCGCCCCTACCTGGTGAATAATACTGTTTACAATAATGTCGCCCTTCCGCTCAGGTTCCGCGGCGAAGCGGACTCGGGGCAGGTGGCTGAAATGCTGGACGTCTTCAAGATAGCTTATTTGCGGGACCGCGACGCGACCCGGCTCTCGCAGGGAGAGCGGCACCGCGTTTCCCTGGCGCGGGCTTTCGTCACCCGGCCGCGGCTGGTGCTTCTGGACGAGCCTTTCTCAAGCCTGGACGCGCGGGCTAAAGAGGCGATAATCGGAGATCTGCGCAGGATAACCAAAGCGGAAAAAACTACGGTGGTGCTGGTGACGCAGGACCAGGAAGAAGCGCTCGCTCTGGCCGACGTCCTGGCCGTGATAAAAAACGGGCGCCTGCTTCAGAGCGGGGAGCCGCAGGAGATCTTCGCGCGGCCGGCTTCAAAGGACGTAGCTGATTTTGTGGGCGTGGAGACCTTGCTGAATGGCGAAGTCACGGCCAAAACTGATAATCTCTGTTCTGTAAGCGTCGGCGCGGCGGCGCTTGAAGTTATATCCGAGTGCGCCGTAGGCGACAAGGTTCTGCTCTGCGTCAGGCCGGAGGCGGTCTCTGTTTCCAAGGCGGCGGAGGCCAACAGTATGCGAAACCACTTCAGGGGGAAGATAATATCCATGGAGCCCTGGCGGTTGGAATACAAAATTTCCCTGGATTGCGGCTTCAACCTGATCGCCGCGGTCACCAAGCGGTCGCTGGACGAGATGGGCCTTAAGCCGGGAGACGAAGTTTTCGCTTCGTTCAAAGCCACGGCCGCCCACCTGATAAGGAGATAGCGCTATGATAACTTTCGAAGAAGCGATGGAGACGGTTTTAAAGAACGCTAAGCCGCTGCCCGCGGCGGCTGCGCGGATAGAGGACGCCGTCGGCCGGGTCCTGCTCGAGGACATCCGCTCCGGCATAGAGATGCCGCCCTTCGACAAATCCGCCGTGGACGGCTACGCGGTAAAGAACGCGGAAGCGGAAAAAGGGCAGCCTTTGCGCAATGTCGGCCTGATCCAGGCCGGGGATGTTTTTAAAGGGAAAGTCGGCCCCGGGCAGTGCGTCAAAATAATGACCGGCGCGCCGCTGCCCCCCGGCGCCGACAGCGTGATCATGGTAGAGGACAGCTCTGAGGCCGACGGCTTCGTGAAATTCCTGAAGCCCGCCGGCAAGGGCATGAACGTCTGCGAGCGCGGCGAAGATATAAAGAAAGGCCAGCTGATCCTGGCCGGCGGGACCGTTATTTCGATCTCCCATATAGCGGTGCTCGCCGCCGTAGGCCGCAGCCATGTTAAAACCGGCGCGCTTCCGAGGGTTTCGCTGATAAATACCGGCGGGGAACTGGTCCCGCCGGGCCAGAAGCTCGGCAGGAACCGCATTTACAACAGCAATGGCCCCATGCTTTCCGCTATGCTGAAGACCGACGGGATAAACGCCGAGGCCGTCATCGTGCGCGACCAGGCCCGGAGCCTGAAAGCGGCTTTCTCCAAAGGCCTCAAGGCCGACATCATGCTCATCTCCGGCGGAGTCTCCATGGGGGATTTCGACCTGGTGCCCGGGATCCTGAAGAGCCTGGGCGTGAAATGCCTTTTCCATAATGTGCGGGTCCGGCCGGGCAAACCGATGTTCTTCGGCGTAAAGGGGCGCAAACTCGTGTTCGGCATCCCCGGTAATCCTCTTGCGAATTTCATGGCTTACCTGGCTTATATCCGCCCCTCCATCCGAAGGATGTCGGGCCGGAAAGACTACGCTCCCGAATTTGAAACCGGCGTTTGCTCCGGCAAGTTCGAGCCGAAAACCCCGCGCCGCGCTTTGGTCCTTTCCGCCGTGCGCGCGGATACCTGTTATTCCCTTACGGAAGTTTCGAATAACGGCTCCGCCGATATCCTCGCCCTGGCCCAGGCCGGCGGCTTCACGATGATAAAAGAGGGCGGTTCGCTGAAGAAAGGCGAGAAAGCCAAATTCCTTACATGGCAATAGACTACCTGCGCCTGTCGCTTACCGACAGGTGCAATTTGAACTGCATCTACTGCACCCCGCTTGAAAAAAAAGGGTTCCTCACTCACGACCAACTGCTCCGCCACGAGGAGATCGCCCGCGCCGCCGCCGCCTTCGTCGGCGCCGGGGTTAAGAAAATCCGCCTGACCGGCGGCGAGCCGCTTCTGCGCAAGAACATCGTCGGCCTGGTGAAGATGCTCAAGGCCATCCCCGGGCTGAAGGAACTTGCGATGACCACCAACGGAGTGCTTCTGCGCGACCTGGCCGGCCAGCTGCGCGAGGCCGGCCTGGACCGCGTCAATATCAGCCTGAACACCCTCAACCCGGCCACCTACGAGCGGATAACCGGTTCGGCGGCGCTGGAGGACGCCTGGGACGGCCTGATGGCCGCCCTGAAGGGCGGTTTCTCCGAAGTGAAGCTGAACGTCGTGGTAATGAAAGGCGTCAACGACGCCGAGATAAAGGAATTCGCCCGGCTCTCAAAGGATTTCCGCCTGTCCGTGCGGTTCATAGAATTCTTCCCCACGAACAAGCGCTCGGTAAACCTGGCGCACGCCCTGTTCACCACGGCCGAAACTAAAAAACTCGTAGAGAAGGCCTATGGCCCGCTTACCGAACTGCCGCCCGCCCGCGGCGGCGGCCCCGCCCGTGTTTTTAAACTGAGCGGCGCCAAGGGCAAAATAGGTTTCATAAGCGGCCGCAGCGACTATTTCTGCGGTTCCTGCAACCGTTTGCGCATGGACTGCACGGGCAAAGTCTACCCCTGCCTCTTCTCCCCGTCCACCCACAGTCTGCGCGACCTCCTGCGCTCCGGCGCGGAAGAAGCCGTCCTCGTGGACTATATCAAAAAGATATTTTTAGTAAAATCTGACTATAAGAAAGACTCGCCCTCCGCCGGCAATATAGAAATGAGCAGCCTGGGCGGATGAAGAAGCCGGGAATCGAGAATCGGGGAAAATTTATGATAGATGTCGGCGTGAAAAAAGATACCAAGAGAATCGCCAAGGCGCAGAGCTATATAAAGCTGAACGCTGAAATAATCGGCCTTATAAAGGCCAATAAGATCCCAAAGGGCAATGTCCTCGAAGCCGCCCGGTTCGCCGGCATCCTCGCCGCCAAGAACACCGCCGGCCTCCTCCCGCTCTGCCACAACCTCCCCCTGAATTTCGTGGGCGTAGATTTCAAAATAGACAAAACCGGCGTCCTCATAAACACCGAAGCCCGCTGCACCGGCAAAACAGGCGTAGAAATGGAAGCCCTCGTTGCCGCCAGCGTCGCCGCCCTCACCATCTACGACATGTGCAAAATGTTCGCCCAGAATCTGGAAATAGGCGAAGTCTTTCTGCTCGAGAAACTAGGCGGCAAAAGCGGCCACTACAAGCGTAAATAGCCGTTTTTTCAGTTGCCAACCTCCAGGTAGACGGACGTGACGGGTTAGCAAAACCGTCGTTGAGCCCGACGCTTGCGTAAGCGCGGAGGGCGAATACCGAGCGAGGCCACGGTGTGGCCGAGCGTGTTTTGCGTTCCGGCACGGCTGGCGACCTGGTCTTAACAAGTGATCTATGGGAAAAATCTTTTCAATAAATTTCAGCGCGGTCAAAGGCGTGCCTAAGGAGCAGGCGCAGAAGGCTTTGCTTGTGAAGAACCACGGGATTAAGGACGACGCGCACGCCGGAACCCCCATCCGGCAGGTCAGCCTCCTCGACATGGAAAGCGTCCGCCTCCAGATAGCCGACGCCAAAGCCAAGAAAGCCACGGTAGAAATACGCCCCGGCGTCTACGCCGAGAACATCACCACCGAAGGCATCGAGCTCGCCGCCCTCAAGCTCGGCGATAAACTCCGCGTCGGCCCCACCGCCGTCCTCCAGATCTCGAAAATAGGCAAAGAATGCCACAGCCGCTGCGCCATCTACCACCAGGTAGGAGACTGCATAATGCCCCGCAAAGGCATCTTCGCCGAAGTCCTCGAAGGCGGCCCGATAGAGATCGGCGACCCTATAGAAAAGATCTAGCCCAAGGAACAGTATGTCGCTGGATTACCCGCTGTACGAAGAAATGCTCCGCCGGAAATCGCGCGCCGCGAAGTACTGGCGCGCGGGCGACGTTCTTTACTACCTCGGCCTCCTCCCGCTGGTCCTCAGTCCCTTCTTGTATCTCCTGGCCAACGGGGCAAGATCCGTCCCGCTGTTCAAAACGGACCTGCGCCCCGTAGCCGGAGCCGTGGCCCTGGTCAGCCTCCTCGTATTCCTGTCAGGGAGCTTCCTTAAAAGCGTATCCTACACGATAGCCAAAAAAGAAGGCATAGACATTCAAAAGTACTAGGGAGAATATGCTGGGAGCCATAGCCGGGGATATTATCGGGTCCGTATACGAGAACTTCCACACAAAGAGGAAGGACTTCAGGCTTTTCACCCCGCTCTCGAGCTTTACCGACGACACGGTCCTCACCGTCGCCGTCGCGGAAGCCATTTTAAGCGGCAAGCCTTACGGCGAAAGCATCCGGAGCTACGCCCGTAGCTATCCCCTGCGCGGCTACGGCGGCGGGTTCATGCGCTGGGCGCTTATCCCCGGCTCCGCCCCGTACAATAGTTTCGGCAACGGCTCCGCCATGCGCGTCAGCCCGGTAGCCTGGGCTTTCGAGAAAGAAGAAGAAATGCTCGCGCAGGCCGAATTCTCCGCCGCCTGCACCCATAACCACCCCGAGGGCATAAAAGGCGCCCAGGCCGCGGCCCTGGCCGTGTTCCTCGCCCGGAAGGGCGCGGCGAAAGAAGAGATCAAAACCTCCATCGCCTCCAGGTACGGCTATGACCTTTCAAGAAAGCTCGATGAGATACGCCCCTCTTATAAAACGGAGATCAGCTGCCAGGCTTCCGTGCCCGAGGCGATAATCGCCTTCCTGGAAGCTGAAAACTTCGAAGACGCCGTCCGTAACGCGGTTTCGCTCGGCGGCGACGCGGACACGCAGGCGGCCATCGCCGGCTCGATAGCCGAAGCTTATTATAAAGGCATCCCCGCGGAGATCCTCCAGCGCGTGAATAAAAAACTGCCGGCCGGGTTCCTGGACGTCATAGCGCGGTTCCGCGCGAAGTTCCGCGCTGCGGCCTGAACGGCCGGCGGCCTGTTAAGGAGAAATATGGAAAAAACTGAAAGTTTTAAATTCGCCGTGCTTACTTCAAGCGACCGCTGCTCCAGGGGCGAGTCGGAAGACGTGAGCGGCAAACTCGTTTCCGAAATGGCCAAGACCATAGGCGGCCTTGCCGCCGCCTACGACATCGTCCCGGACGAAATAGCCGCTATAAAGGAAAAGCTCCTCCATTACTGCGACACCCTCAAAGTAAACGTCGTCATCACCACCGGCGGAACCGGCTTCAGCGGCCGCGACGTCACCCCCGAGGCCACCGCCCAGGTAATAGAAAAGAACATCCCCGGCTTGCCCGAGCTGATGCGCGCCGAAGGCCTCAAAAAAACAAAAAAAGCGGTCCTCTCCCGCGGCATCTGCGGGATACGCAGGAACACCATCATCATCAATTTGCCCGGCAGCCCCAAAGCCGTAAAAGAATCCCTTGAAGCCGTCCTGGACCTGATCCCGCACTCCCTTGAAATGCTCAGCGGCGGAAGGCACTGAAACTCTGACGGACTTCCAGTTGCCGATAGTTCTTAAAGGAGAAAACCGGAATGCTTACGCTTATGATATTGCTTATGGCCCTGGCCCTTGCCGGGGCCGGGATGATGTTCGTCGGGGTACGCGGCCTCCTGGCCAGGCGTGTGACCATTTATTCCGGGAAATGGCTGCTGGCCCTGGTAGCCATTTGTTTCCTCCCGCAATTCCTGAACGGCCTGAACCTGCTCGGCAAGCTCCCTTCGCTGGCCGTGATCAACCTTATCATGTACCCCGGCCTGGTGCTGGTATTCTGGTTCATCACCAAGGGCTACATTATTTTCGGCGTTTCCGAGGAGCTCGCCAACGAAGCGCTTAAAGGCGCCTTCGGAAAGATGGGGCTGAAACACGAGCAGATGCTTGGTTCGGTAAAACTGGAGGATGGCGGGATCTTCCAGGTCTCAATACAGGACTGGGTGGGGACCATGCAGCTCAAGCCTAGGAATCCGGCGGCGAAGGCCAGGACGAAGGAACTTGTCGCCGCGCTTTCGGAGCATTTCTCGGCCTCGACCGCGCGGATCCGCTTCATGCCTTACTGGATCTACACGTTCTGCGGCGGCCTCCTGCTGGCAACGCTGCTTTTCTTTGCCGCCATGGTAGTGAACCACCTTGGCCGCAGGCCACAGCCCCCGGCGGAACAGCTAAAACCGTCCGCCGCCTCGGTCCTGCGCCCATGGAGCATGGATCGGACAGGACAGAATGTTTAACAAACTCCTGGCCATATATAAACCCGCCGCGTTCACGGAACCGCTGCCGGCGGATAAGGTCCGTCCGGCCTATACGCGCATGCGCTGGCAGGTGATGCTGAGCGTCTTCGCCGGCTACGCTTTTTTCTATTTCGTGCGCAACACTTTCTCTCTGGCCAAGCCGTACCTGATAAAGGACTACGGCATGTCCAAGGGCGACGTGGGCCTCATCGCTACCGGGCTCGCCATAGCCTACGGCATGAGCAAGTTCATAATGGGCAGCGTTTCGGACCGGTCCAATCCGCGCTATTTCATGGCCACCGGCCTGCTGCTGTCCGGCCTGATAAACCTGGTTTTCCCGAGCTTCGCGGGCTCGGTGGCGGTGATGTTCGTGCTTTGGTTCGCCAATGGCTGGGCGCAGGGTATGGGCTGGCCTCCCTGCGCGCGCACGCTGACGCACTGGTTCTCGGACCACGAGCGCGGGACTATCTTCGCCACCTGGAACCTGGCGCATAACGTGGGCGGCGGGCTGGTGGGGCCGGTGGTGAACGGCGCGCTGGCGCTGGCCGCGGTGATCGCCGGGGGCGCGGCCCTCAGCTCCGGCCTGACCTTTCATATAGTTTTCTACGTTCCCGCGCTGCTCGCCAT
Source organism: Elusimicrobiales bacterium (assembly GCA_028713125.1). GTDB lineage: Bacteria > Elusimicrobiota > Elusimicrobia > Elusimicrobiales > UBA9959 > UBA9959. Next base: position 159,302 of record JAQTOU010000004.1, read on the forward strand.
CTCGGCTGGGCTGCTGCTGCTGGTCTTCCTGCGCGACACGCCGCAGTCCTGCGGGCTGCCGTCGATAGAGGACTACAAGGACGACCACCCCGACACCGGCGTGGCCGACCCCGAGCGCGAGCTTACCTCCAAAGAGATATTTTTCAAGTTCATCTTCAATAACAAGCCGCTCTGGATAATCGCCGTCGCAAATATCTTCATCTACGTGGTCCGTTACGGCGTGCTGAACTGGGCGCCCACCTACCTCACGGCGGCCAAGGCCTGCCCGGCCGGGACTTCGCGCTGGATGTTCTTCCTCTTCGAGGCCGCCGGTATTCCCGGCACCCTGCTGGCGGGCTGGGTCTCCGACAAGCTGTTCGGCGGGCGCAGGAGCCCGGTGTCTTTCATCTTCATGGTCCTGGTGACCATCGCAGTCTGGGTTTACTGGAAGAACCCTCCCGGCCATTTCCTGGTGGACGCGCTGGCGCTGTTCGCTATAGGGTTCCTGATCTACGGCCCGGTGATGCTGATAGGCGTCAGCGCCGTGGACCTGGCGCCCAAGAAGGCCGCGGGCACTGCTGCCGGCTTCACCGGTTTCTTCGGTTATGTCTTCGGTGCGGTCATCGCGGAGCTGGGGCTGGGCAGGATAGTCGACCGCTGGGGCTGGGACGGCGGGTTCATTTTGCTGCTCGGGGCCTGCGTGGTCTCGATGGCTCTGTTCGCCGCCACCTGGAAAGTTCACCATAAGCCGGACCGGTAAAGACGGCAGGCAAAAAAATATTCCGGTCAGCCCGGATAAAGGGAAATCATGAAAAAGATACTCTTCCTGGTCATTATATCTTTGGTTCCGGGCTTATCCGCCGAAACCGGGCCCATAGCCGTGCACGGCCACCGCGGCAGCCGCGGCACCGCGCCGGAAAACACCATCCCCGCTTTCAAGGCGGCGCTCGCGGCCGGGGCCGACGTGCTTGAAATGGACATGGGCGTGACGAAAGATAATGTGATAGTTATTTCCCACGAGCCCAGGATAACCCCCGAGCGCTGTCTCGGACTCGGGGGAGAGAAGCTTGAAAAGCCGGTGCCTCTCCGCTCCCTGACCCTGGCCGAGGTGAAAAAATACGACTGCGGCTCGCTGCCCAATCCCAGGTTCCCGCGGCAAGTTCCCGCCCCGGGCGCGCGCATTCCCACGCTGGACGAGGTCTTCGCGCTGGTAAAAGCCTCCGGCTACGAGGCCGCCGGCAAAGTCGAGTTCAATATCGAGACCAAGATCTTTCCCGCCGAGCCGGAGCTCTCGCCCTCCCCGGCGGAGTTCGCGAAACTGGTGGCGGACGCCGTCAGGAAGAACGGCATGGAAAAACGCGTTATAGTGCAGTCTTTCGATGTGCGCACTCTTAAAGAAATAAAAAAAATAGCCCCGGCGATACGCACCTCGCAGCTGACCTACGAGGAGCTGGTGGACATAGTGCCCGCCCTCAAGAGCGCAGGGGCGGATATCTGGAGCCCTAACGGCGATTGGATGACTCCGGAGTCGGTCAGGGAAGCCCAGGCGGCAGGGATAAAAGTGGCCCCGTGGACGTTGAACACGCCCAAAGAATGGGACGCCGCCATCGCCGCGGGAGTGGACGCTATAATTACCGACTATCCCGGCGAGCTTGCGGCCTACCTGCGGTCAAAAAAACTGCGCTAAGCCCGCCGCTTTTTGTTATTATTGATAAAATATACTGAAGGGGAGCTTTTTCAGGCGTACACAGAGCCGCGGACTTTTATGAAAATCACGGTCAAACTTATCGGCCCGCTCATTTACGAGGCGGGGTTCAGCGAGAAAGAGCTGACTTTTCCCGGGACCATGACGGCGGCTGAGCTCTCGGCGCACGTGAAAATAGACAAGAAGCGGGCTACCATAATCACCCGCAACGGCAAGGCCGCCGCCGCGGGGGAAGCGCTGGAAGACGGGGACAGGGTGGCTATTTCGTACATTTATTCCGGCGGTTAGCCGCCGCGCATACTGAATTATCGGCATAAGGGGCATATGGCACAATTAGACAAGCTCATTGAAAAGATCCAGACGAACCAGGAGATAATCCTGGAGGCGGGCAAGGCGCCGATGCTTAAGACCGACGCCGGGGCCACCGCCATGTTCAACCAGCTGGTTTCAGCGCTGCAGCTGAGCAATCTCCTGCAGGAGATCGCGCCGGCGGACAGCAAGGCCACGGTAGCCCAGCATAAGCCCGCGAGCTTCGAATACACTTTCGGAGGCAAGACCGTGGCCGTGGTCTACGCGCCGGAGGGCGCCCAGGCTGGCGCGAAAATAACCCTGGCGAACGGCGCGTCAAAAGCGTCCGTGTCGGGCTATGTCTGCACTCCCGAGGTCCCGCCCTCGGACGAGCCGGAGATAAACAGGCTGCTCCGGAAGATGTTCAAGATGAACTCCTCCGACCTCCACCTCACCTCCGGCCACAAGCCGATGGTGCGGCTCCACGGGGATATGAAGGAGCTTGCGGACGAAGAAGTTGTGAAGCAGGACCATATGTGCACCCTGATCGCCGAGATCATGCCCCCGCACAACGCCGCGCAGTTCGACGAGATCCACGACACCGACTTCGCCCATGAAATAGTCGGCCTGGCCCGCTTCCGCGTGAACGTGTTCAAAGACAGGTACGGTATGGGGACGGTGCTGAGGCAGATCCCCATGGAGATAGTTACCGCCGAAAAACTCGGCTTGTCCAAGGAAGTGCTCGACCTCTGTTTCCTTACCAAGGGGCTGGTGCTGGTGACCGGGCCCACCGGGTCGGGCAAGTCAACCACGCTCTGCGCTATGGTGGACTATATCAACCGCCACCGCAAAGACCATATCATCACGATCGAGGACCCTATCGAGTTCGTCCACAACAAGAAGAACTGCCTGATAAACCAGCGCGAGGTGCACGTGCACACCAAGTCTTTCTCGCAGGCTTTGCGCGCCGCGCTGCGCGAGGACCCGGATATAGTACTTGTGGGAGAAATGCGCGACCTGGAGACTATCGCGATAGCCATCGAGACCGCCGAGACCGGCCACCTCGTCTTCGGCACGCTCCACACCACGACGGCCGCTTCCACGGTGGACCGCATCATAGACCAGTTCCCCGCGGACAGGCAGAGCCAGATAAGGACCATGCTCTCCACCTCGCTGAAAGGCGTCGTGGCCCAGACGCTCTGCAAAAAGATCGGCGGGGGGCGCGTAGCGGCCATGGAAACCCTGTTCGTTACAAGCGCTATCTCCAACCTCATACGCGAAGGGAAGATCTTCCAGATCCCTTCGATCATGCAGACCGGCAAGAAGCAGGGCATGGTCCTGCTCAACGACGCGCTTTTTAAATTAGTGTGCGATAAGCAGGTGGAGCCGCAGGAGGCTTACATGAAGTGCGTGGACAAGCCGGCCTTCGCGGCCATGCTGAAGACGAAAGGTATAACCGTTAAACTGGGCGAGATGGACGAATAGCCGGCGCGCCGCGCGAATAAAAAAGCCCCGGGCAGCTGCCGGGGCTTTTTTATTCGCCGGAAAGCTCAATCCACGTAGAGGCAGAGGTAGGCGGTGTCTTCGGCGACTTTCAGCTGGAATCTGGAATTCGGGGCCACGGTGAAAGAGGAGCCCTTAGGAAAATCTTTCCAGGCGGTTTCTCCGGGCAGTTTTACGGTCAGCTTGCCGCTGGTGACGGTCATGATCTCTTTCTTGCCGGTGCCGAACTCGTAGTCGCCGGGGGCCATCACGCCGGTGGTGGCGGGGCCGGTGCCGGAGGTGAAGGCTATAGATTTAACCCTGCCGTCGAAATATTCGTTCGTCTTGAACATATCGGATCAATGCCCGCAGCAGCCGTTGCACTTGTGGCCGCCGGGATTTATGGGGCAGCCGCCTTCGGAAGCGGAGGAGCCTTTCTTCAGGCCGGGGACTTCGTCCGAAACTTTGACCACCTTGCCCAGCTTCTTGTCATAGACATAGCGGCCGGTGGCGGTTTCCTGCTTTTTTTGTTCTTCTTTATGGTCGGCCATAAGATTCCTGGAAGGGTTTGTGGTTAAATTTGGTGCGCCCGACAGGAATCGAACCTGTACAACCGCCTTCGCAGGGCGGGACTCTATCCGTTGAGATACGGGCGCAGAACCTAGGCAGTGCTGAAACAAACGGCTGAAGTACTATTTTATAATTTATATGGGGGGGATAACAATGATTACTCATATCCCCATCAGTTTTCTCCACCAGGATTTTTCTTCTTCCTTGAGCTCGGGGGTCTGCTCGAAAACCGGCTCCTCCGACTGGCCGCGGTAGATAGGCATCGCGACCCGGAAAGTGGTTCCGCGTCCGGGCTCGCTTTCGAGGGTTATCCTCCCTCCCTGCATTATGACCATGGCTTTGGTAATAGAAAGGCCAAGGCCGGTCCCGCCCACCTTTTCGCCGGCGGCCACCTGCACGAACTTTTCGAAGACCTTGGCCTGGTCTTCCTTTTTGATGCCGCAGCCGGTGTCTTTGACCGAGAGGAAAGAATAGCCGCTCAGGGCCTCCTTGCCGGCGTCGGCCGAGACCTCGATGCTCCCGCCCTGGGGGGTGAACTTTATGGAGTTGGAGATGAGGTTGATAAGCACCTGCACGGTGCGGCGCTTGTCGGCGTAAATATTCTGCACCCCGGGCTCGCAGGCGACGGTGAGGTTCACGCCTTTGGAGGTGGCCCAGGCCCTCATCGATTCGACGGCCTCTTTCGCCACTTCGGAAGCGTCGGCGCCCTCTTTGTGGAAGATCAGCTTGCCGGACTGCAGTTTGGAGAAATCCAGGATATCGGTGATTATCGAGTTCAGGCGCTCGGTATTGCGGATGGCGGTGTTCAGGATCCCCCGGCCGGCCTCCTCTTTCGCCACGTCCCGGCTCATAAGTTCCAGCGCGGCTTTTATCGAGGTAAGCGGGGAGCGCAGCTCGTGGGTCATATTGGCTATGAATTCCTGCTGCATCTGCTCCACCTGTTTCAGCTTGGCGGCGTCGGTTGGGATAGAGACAGTACCCACTATCTTTCCGTCTTCGTTCTGGATTATCGCGGTGGATTTTTTCACCGTTTCAGCCAGTGCGGCCGAGCCGCCCTTTTCCAGCTCTTTGGAAATATCCGCCTTGTCGTCAGACTTTATCTCTTTGGCCAGGGAGACCACCTGGCTTTCCAGCTGGGACAGGTCCATTATTTTTTTGCCGGAAAGTTCGGACAGGGGCCTGCCGGAAATGGCCTCCGCCTGCGGGTTCATCATCAAAATATTGCCGTTCTTGTCCACGACCACGACGCCGTCCGCCATGTTGGTCATCACGGTCTCGGCGCGAACCATGTCGTTCTCTACTCTCTTCTTTTCGCCGCGGATCCCGACAAGGGCCTTGTTAACGCTGTCTTCTATTTCCTTCTTGAGCTTGGCGGCAAGAATATCCATTATCCGGCGCTGTTCTTCAGGGTCGGCGGTGCTGCGGGCTATTACTGTCCCGATGGCCGCTTCAAAGCCCAGGTCCGAGATCTGTCCCGCTACGTTCCCGGATGTCGCCGCGGCCTGCTGCGTCTGCTGAGCTGTTTCCGGACTTGCGGCGGTTCCGTATCCGGTTCCAGCTCCGGCTCCAGCTCCTGCTCCGGCTCCGGCTCCAGCTCCTGCTCCGGTTCCAGCCCCGGTTCCAGCCCCGGTTCCAGCCCCGGTTCCAGTCCCGGCTCCTGCCCCGGCTCCGGTTCCTGCTCCCGGACCGCCGCCGGGCCCGGCGCCGGATTGCGGCTGGTTCAGGTCCACCTTGGCGTAAACGGCTTCACTGAGGGTTATCCTTTCTATACCCCGCTCTTTAAGGAAAGTTTTGGCTTCGCCTTTGTAGGCCTGCACCTGGCAGAGGGCCAGCAGGTCTTCCTCGGAAACGCCACGGGTGAAAGTTACGGTCTGTATGCGGGACTTCGTGAACAGGTTCCTCAGAGAATTGGGCAGCTTGTCCGAGGCGATCAGCGGCGTGCTGTTTATAAGCAGCTTGTCGTTATCCAGCGTCATCGAGAATTCGGCGCCGTCCAGCGAATCCGAGATCTGCTCGAGCAGCGCTTTTCCTTCGATAAGCGCCTGTTTTACCTGGGGGTGGTCCGGTTTATAAAGGTTTATCTGCACCAGCGCGCGGGTGAAGACTTTAAGAAAATTAAACCAGAGCTGTTTCGGGTCCTGCGTTTCTGTCATAGTCGGAAGAGGTTCTTTCCTTTCAGGCCTTTGGTGGCGTTCCTGGTGTCGAAGACAAGGCGGGATTTTTTAACTATCTCTGCGTAATCGATGCAGGAATGCGGGGTCACTATCATCACGCAGTCGTAAGACTTTATTTTTTTCAGCGCGTCTTTCTTCGAGCGGCGCGTCTCTCCTTCCAGGTCCGTCTCGGCGACATAGGGGTCGTAATAATCGGCTTTCGCCCCGGTTTTCTCCAGGAGAGTCAGCACGTCGCGGGCCGGGCTTTCGCGGGAATCGGAAATGTCCGGCTTATAGGACATGCCTATCATCAATATTTTGGACCTGCTCAGGGCTTTGCCGCGGGTATTGAGGATCTCGCCCAGGCGCGTCACCACATGGTCGGGCATGGCGGAATTTATAGCGCCGGCCAGCTCGATAAAGCGCGGCTCGAAGTTGAGCGTCTTCATTTTCCAGCCCAAATAATGCGGGTCCAGCGGTATGCAGTGGCCGCCGATGCCGGGGCCGGGGTAGAAAGGCATGAAGCCGAAGGGCTTGGAGGCCGCGGCGTTGATGACTTCCCAGATGTCCAGGCCGAGCTTGTCGCACATCAGGGCCATCTCGTTGATCATCGCGATATTGACGGCGCGGAAAGTGTTCTCGAGCAGCTTTACAAGTTCGGCCGCTTCGGTGCTTGAAACTTCCAGAACTTTGTCGATGACGGATGCGTAAAGCATACCGGCCAGGGCGGTGCAGTCCGCCGTAATGCCGCCCACCACTTTAGGGGTGTTCTTCACGCCGTATTTCTTATTGCCCGGGTCTACGCGCTCCGGGGAGAAGGCCAGGTAAAAATCTTTGCCGGCTTTAAGCCCGCCCTGCTCGAGCATGGGCTTTACCAGCTCTTTGGTGGTTCCGGGATAGGTGGTGCTCTCGAGTATTATGATCTGGCCGCGGCGCATGAACTTGCGGGTCTCCTGCACGGAGGCCACTATATAGGAAACATCGGGGTCCTTGCTCTTGCGCAGCGGGGTGGGGACGCAGATTATGACGGCGTCCATCTTCTTCAGGGCGGAAAAATCCAAGGTGCCCGTAAGCAGGCCCTTTTTGACCATCGCTTCCACTTCGTGGCCGGGGACGTCGGGAATATAGGATTCGCCGTCTTTAAGATCGCGAACTTTCTGCGCGTCGACTTCAAAACCGGTTACGGCGAAGCCGCCCTTGGCGAATTCCATGGCCAGCGGCAGGCCAACATAGCCCATGCCCACTATGCCGATCTTCGCCTTTCTTTCTTTGATAAGTTTTTTGATCTTTTCCATTTTTAATTATCCCTCTAAATCTAACTGAAATTATACTAAAAAGGCGGAGGAGCGGCGAAAGAGACTGGTTAGCCGGCCGGTTCCGTGTTTTGGCGGCCCGGATCCTCCTTTTCTAATGGGGCATATAAATAATATAATTACCGTCTATGGAGTGGATTTTACAGCTTCCCGTATTGTTTTTCTCGGTCATTTTCCACGAATTCGCCCACGGCTATATGGCCTACCGGCGCGGGGACGATACCGCTTATCTTTCCGGCCGCCTCTCTTTCAACCCGCTGCCGCATATAGACCCGGTGGGGACAATACTGTTGCCGGCCGCCTGCGTTTTTATGGGATTCCCCGCCATAGGCTGGGCCAAGCCGGTGCCGGTAAATCCCTACAGGCTGCACAGCCCGCGCTCGGATATGGCCATGGTGGCTTTCAGCGGCCCGCTCTCCAATATCCTGCTTGCGCTGGCGGCCGCAATAGCGTTCAAGCTGACTTTCACTTTCGTCGGCGGGGAGCTGGCCGTCACGCTGCTCAAGACTTTGGGGTTCGCCGTGGTCATAAACCTGCTGCTCGCGGTCTTTAACCTTATCCCGGTGTTCCCGCTGGACGGCAGCCAGATAGCGCTGGGCCTGCTGAAAGGCCGGACCCTCGAAATTTACGAAAGGCATCTGCCTTACGGGGTTTATATAATAATAGGCCTGATGGTTACCGGCCTGCTCCCGCGCCTTATGCACCCGGTACTCAACCTGGCGCTGCTTTTAATGACCCCGATAATGGGGGGCTGACTTTTATGGAAAACAATAAGAAACCAGTGGTAGTTTCCGGTATAAGGCCAACCGGGCGGCTGCACCTCGGTAATTACTGGGGCACCCTCAGGAACTGGCTGGAACTGCAGGAAAAGTACGAATGCTATTTTTTCATCGCCGACTGGCACGCCCTCACCACCGGCACCGACAAGAGCGAGACCATCGCCGAGAATACCCGGGAGATGGTTCTTGACTGGATGGCCCTGGGCCTCGATCCGGCCAAATGCGTTTTTTTTCGGCAGTCTGACGTCAAGGCGCACGCGGAGCTGGCGCTGCTGCTCGGCATGGTGACGCCCATCAGCTGGCTGCTCCGGAACCCCACTTTCAAGGAACAGCTGCAGGAGCTGCACAAACAGAAGTACAAAGGCCAGGAAGACAAGACGAAGAAGGCCGAGGGCGTGACGAAACAGTTCGCCGAGGCCCACGGCCACGACTCCGAAGAGCTTGCGCTGCAGTCCGACATGGCGGTGCTCGGTTTCCTCGGCTACCCTGTGCTGCAGGCCGCCGACGTGCTGCTCTATGACGCGAAGCTGGTTCCTATAGGCAAAGACCAGCTCCCGCATTTGGAGATCTCGCGCGATATCGCCCGCCGCTTCAACCACGCTTTCGGGACGGATATCCTCTGCGAGCCCGAGCCGCTGTTCACGAGCTCACCGTTGGTTCCGGGCATCGACGGCCGGAAAATGTCCAAGTCCTACGGCAATACCATAGCGCTGGGCGAGGAAGCGAAGAGCCTGGAAGCGAAGATAAAGAAGATGTACACGGATCCGCTCAAGATAAAGGTGGACGACAAGGGCCATCCCGAGGGCTGCGTGGTCTGCGCTTTCCACAAACTTTACAACCCGGATTGGAAGACGCAGGAAACCGCGTGCCGGGAAGGCAAGACCGGCTGCGGCGCCTGCAAGAAGCAGCTTATAGAACTGATGGAGAAGGAAGTCGGTGCTTTCAGGGCGCGGCGCGCCGCGCTGGCCGCCTCCCTGAAGGCGGAGGACGTGCTGGCGGAGGGCGCCGGCAGGGCCGCCGCCGTAGCGGGCCTGAAAGTGAAAGCCGCTTCCAAAGCCGCGGGGTTGATATAAAATGAACGCTATAGACATACATCTGGAAAATTTCGAGGGGCCCCTCGACCTGCTGATGCACCTTATCAAGAAGAACAATCTTGATATTTACGATATCCCGATAGCGCAGATAACCACCGAGTACCTCTCCTACCTCGACGTGATGAAGAGCCTGAACCTGGACGTCGCGGGCGAATTCCTGGTGATGGCCGCCACGCTGATGCAGGTGAAGGCCAAGATGCTGCTGCCGGCGCCGGAGGTGCTCGACGGCGAGAACGGCCCCGACCCGCGCGGCGTGCTGGTGTCAATGCTGGAGGAATACCAGCGCTATAAGGAAGCTTCCAAAGAGATGAACGGCCGGTTCGCGAAGTTCAAGGACGCCTTCTACCGCGGCTCGCCCGTTTTCTCCAACGAGGACAAGTACCTCGACCTGGATTTCTCCGCGCTGATGGACGCGGTCAAGCGCGCTTTCGAGCGGACCGAGCCCAGCCGCGGGGTCGACGCCGACCAGTTCCCCATAGAGTCGCGCGTAGCGAAGATAGAGAAACTGCTGGAGGGCCGCGAGTGGCTGCTGCTCGACGAGGTGTTCGCCTCCGAGACCAAGCGGCTCGGCGTGATAACCTGCTTTATGGCCCTGCTCGAGCTGGTCAAGCAGAGGAAGATCATGGTCTCGCAGGACGACGCCTATACCGAGGTGCGCATTTATCCCGCCCCCGCCCCCGCGGCAGTTCCCGAGGCGGCTGCCGCCGCCGTGGAACCCCCTCCCGCGGAAGTTCCGCCCGCCCCGGCCGACGTTCCCGCGGACGCCCCCGCCGCCGCGGACGGGAACTCCGGAGAAACTGTTTAGAAGAGCCGGTCGCTAATTATTGTTTTTAAAGAGGTACCTATGGAAGACGCCGAACTTAAAAAAGTGCTTGAAACCCTGCTGTTCATTACCGACGCCCCGCTGCCGGTAAGCCGCATAGCCCAGCTTTGCGAGATAAAGAACAAGGAGCGCATAGAAAGCGTCCTCGTCGAACTCCGCAAGAGCTACGACGACGAGGGCCGCACTTTCCAGATCATGCAGGTGGCCGGCGGCTGGCAGCTGGCCACGCGCCCGGAATACGGCCTGTGGGTCCGCAAGCTGTTCCAGAACAAGATGACGGTGCGCCTGACACAGGCCGCGCTGGAGACCCTCTGCATAATCGCCTACAAGCAGCCGCTCACCCGCGCCGAGATAGAAGCGATACGCGGCGTGGAAGTTATAGGCCCGCTGGAAACCCTGACTCAGCGCAGGCTCATTACGGTCGTCGGCCGCCGCGAGAGCATCGGCCGCCCCATCCTTTACGGGACCACCAGCGAGTTCCTGCGCCAGTTCGGGCTCAACTCCCTGGACGATATGCCCAAGCTTGAAAGTTTCAACATCGAGAACATGGCTGACGCGGCCCAGGCTACGGCTATAGAACTTATAGAACAGGAATCGATCCCCGAGCCGGAGCCGGTAGCCGAAGGCGCCCCTCCCGCCGATCCCGCGCAGGGAGATGACTATGCCGGCGAAGGCGCCGCGCAGGAAGCGGTCGAAACCGCTCCCGAAGCCGGCGAGCCAGCGGCTGAACAGCCCGCCCCGGCCGAGGAGGAACCTGCCGTGGAAACGGCGGTTCCCGGGCAGCCGGCCGACGAGTCCGGCGAGAAGCCCGAGTAGAGTTTTTGAGGCTGTTTTTTATCTCTGAACATCACTAATGCCTGAAATTAGAAAAGATCCGGTTTTCGGCCGCTGGGTAATAATGGCCTCGGAGCGCGGCCTGCGCCCCAACGAGTTCCTTGCCGCCGGCGAAGAGGCCGGCTACGCCTGCCCTTTCTGCGCCGGCAACGAGAGCCTCACCCCTCCGACCCTTTACTCCCTGCCCGGCAAGGACGGCTGGCGTCTGCGCGTGGTCAGCAATAAGTACCCGGCGCTGGTTCCCGGCGGTTCCCCGGCCGGCCGCAGCGAGGGGATCTATACCAGCATGGACGCCCTGGGCGTTCACGAGGTGGTCATCGAAACCCCGGAACACGGCCGCCCGCTGGAGGAACTCCCCGCCGAAGCGGTGTCGGACGTGCTGAAAACTTTCATGCTGCGGGTTAAAGAGATAAAAAAAGACCCGCGCATAAAGCATGTGCTGATCTTCAAGAACCACGGGCGCAATGCCGGCGCCAGTCTGCTGCACCCGCATTCGCAGATAATAGCCATGCCCATGGCCCCGCTGCGGGTGACCCAGGAGCTGGACGGTGCGGCGGCTTATCATAAAGAGCGCGGAACCTGCGTATACTGCGACATGACGGCGGCGGAGCTCTCTTTTAAAAAGCGCGTAGTGGCCGAAAATTCCTCATTCCTCGCCGTGACCCCTTACGCGAGCTGCTTCTCTTTCGAGATCCTGATACTTCCGAAAAAACATTTGAGCCATTTTGAGGACATGCCGGAGGCCATGGCGCCGGCGCTGGCGGAAGTGCTCAAGACCGCGATAGACAAACTTGCCGCTTCCCTGCCGGACCTGTCCTACAATCTTATCGTGCACACTATGCCCGTTCAGGAGCCGGAGGCGACGCATTACCACTGGCACATAGAGATAACGCCCAAGCTCACGCGCGTGGCCGGCTTCGAGTGGGGTACAGGTTTTTATATCAATACGGTCTCCCCGGAAGAGGCCGCCAGGATTTTAAATTCAGGGAAGAAGTACAAGATCTAGAGGAGAACCATGAAGATCCTTATTGCCGCGAGCGAAGCTTTCCCGTTCTGCAAGACAGGCGGCCTGGCCGACGTGACCGGGGCCCTGTCGCAGGTGTTTTCCAGGGCCGAAGGCTCGGAGGTCGTGCTCTTCCTGCCGCGCTACCGCAACGTGGGCGGCGGGGCTTTTTCGCTCAAGGCCGCCGGCGGCAGCTTCCTGATCCCGGTGGGCAACCGGGTGGAGACCGCCACCATGAGCCGCGTGCAGTGGGGCAAGGTGGCCGTCTATTTCATAGAGAACCCTAAATATTTCGACCGTCCCGGCATGTACCGCACCGCTGGCGGCGACTTCGAGGATAACGACGAGCGGTTCCTCTTTTTCTCGCGCGCCGTGCTGGAGGGCGCCAAGTTCATCGGCTTCAAGCCCGACATCATACACTGCCACGACTGGCAGACAGGACTGGTGCCCGCCTACCTGCGCACCCTTTACCGCATAGACTCTTTTTACGCCAAGACCGCCTCGGTCTTCACTATCCATAATATCGCCTACCAGGGGATGTTCCCGAAGGAAACCCTGCTTAAGGCCGGCTTCTCCTGGCAGGATTTCACCCCGGAGCGCCTGGAGTATTACGGCGGGATAAATTACATGAAAGCCGCCCTGTCCTTCGCCGACCTGGTCACTACCGTCAGCCCCACCTACGCCAGCGAGATCCAGTACCGCCCGGAATTCGGGCACGGGATGGAGGGGGTCCTCAAGCACCGCACCTCCGACCTGTTCGGCATCCTGAACGGGATAGACGAGGAGATCTGGGACCCGGCCACCGATACTTTCCTGGAGCGCGGCTACGAGCTGAAGAGCTTCCAGCGCGGCAAGGCGGCGGCCAAGAAGGCGCTGCAGAAAGAGCTCGGCCTGGAGGAGAACAAGGATGTTATTCTGGCCGGCGTGGTGAGCCGCCTGGACCACCAGAAGGGCCTTGATCTCCTGCTGAAGATAGCGCCGGAGTTCCTGGACAAGATGCAGTTCGTGGTCCTGGGCTCGGGCGATCCCGGGCTGACCGACGCCTTCGGGGCGCTGGCGGCGCAGAACCCGAAGAGCGTGGCCTTCAGGTCCACTTTCGACGAGGCCCTCGCGCACCGCATCTACGGCGGCTCTGATATTTTCATCATGCCGTCCCGCTTCGAGCCTTGCGGCCTCAGCCAGATGATAGCTATGCGCTACGGCTCCCTGCCCGTGGTGACGCGCACGGGCGGGCTCAAGGACACGGTGTTCTATAACGGCGAGCCGAAGGACTCCAACGGCTTCGCAATAGACAACCCGGACGAGGGGCAGCTCCACTCGGTGCTTGGGCATATAATCTCGCTTTACGGCTGGCGCGAGAACTGGAACCTGATGGTGAAGAACGCGATGCGCGGCGACTACGCCTGGGGCAAGTCCGCCGAAGCCTACCTGAAGCTCTTCAGCATAGCCGCCCAGCGAAGACAGCTGTAAGTCTGCGGCCGGGAAATAAAAAAGGGAAGCGAAAGCTTCCCTTTTTTTATTGCTGGGTGTGTGTTCAGGCCGCCGGTTTGGGGTCTTCCTTCATATATTTCTTCCTGAACCAGAGCTCCAGGTCGTCGAAGAGGGAGTATGTGACCGGGGTCATCAGCAGGGTTATCAGGAGGGACAGGGTCTGGCCGCCTATGATGACTATGGCCATCGCGCGGCGCGTGCCCGAGCCGGCGCCGGTGCCCAGCGCCGTCGGTATCATGCCGGCGATCAGGGTCAGCGTGGTCATCAGGATGGGGCGCAGCCGGGTCTTGTTGGCCTCTATCATCGCCTGGTGGCGCGGCATGCCCTTGGCCCTCAGGGTATTTGTATAGTCCACCTGCAGGATGGAGTTCTTCTTCACGATGCCGAACAGCATGAAGATGCCCATGATGGAGAACAGCGTCAGGGCCTGGCCGGAGATGAACAGAGAGATGATAGCGAAAGGGATGGTCAGCGGCAGCACTATCATGATCGAGACCGGGTGCACGAAGCTCTCGAACTGGCTGGCGAGCACGATATAGATGAAGATGAAAGCCATAAGGAAGGCGATGACGAAGCCTTTCAGCATGCTGCCGAGCTCCTTGGCTTTGCCGGTCACGCCGCCGGTGTATTCGGGCGGGACGTTCAGGTCCTTGAAGGCTTTGTCCGCTTCCTTTATAAGCGTGCCAAGCGGTATCCCATCCATATTCGCAAGCACTTTCACGTTGCGCTGCCGGTTGAAGCGCTCGATCTGGGTCGGGCCCACGCCCTCCACCACTTTCGCGATATTGTCCAGGCGCGTGACGCGGTTGACGCCTGCGGGGATCATCAGGGCCTCTATGGCCTCCTTCCTGTCGCGGAAGACGTCCTCGGCGCGCAGGCGCACCTGGTACAGCTCGTCGCCGTCCTTGAACTTGGTGATATCCTCCTCGCCGCCCACCATGGTGCGCAGGGAAGTGGCGATATCCTCCACCTTCACGCCCTGGTCGTGGGCGCGCTTGCGGTCGATCTCGACGCGGTATTCCGGCTTGGCGTAGGAGAAGCTGGTGTCCACGTCCACCGCGCCCTTCACCTTGCGCAGCCGGTCGGCCACGGCCATGGAATACTCGTTGAGCTTGTTAAGGTCGGGGCCGGAGATATTGTACTGCAGCTCCGCCTCGCCGCCGCCGAAGCCGCCGACGGCCGCCACCGAGACGCGCAGGCCCTTGTATTTGCTCATCATCTCGCGCGAGGCCAGGACCAGCCTGGAGATCGGCAAAGAGCGGTCTTTTATGTCGACCGCCTCCACCAGGACATAACCTTCGTTGGGCGCCGAGGAGCCGCTGTGGCTGCCCGTGCCGGTGCCGATGGATGACAGCGTGTTTATCACGTACGGGATCTGCTTGGTCTCCGTTTCCACCTGCGCGAAGATCTGCTTCATCATCGAAAGGCTGGTGCCCTCGGGCGCGGTAATGATGATCTGGTATTGGCCTGTGTCGTCGGAGGGCAGGAAGTCCTTGCCCAGGAACATGGCCAGCGGCACCATGGAGATCATGATGACCACCGCGAAGGCGATCATGCGCTTGCGGCGGGCGAGCGACCATTCCAGCATCTGGATGTAGTATTTGGCCAGGAACTCGTTTATCCTGTCGGTGCGCTTCTGCATGTCGGTCTTGCCCTTCGGGTTGACCTTGAGGAAGATCGAGCAGAGCATGGGCGTAAGGGTCAGGGCCACGAAGGTGCTGATGGCCACGGCGTAGGCTATGGTGAGGCCGTAGCTCTTGATGAAGCGGCCTACTATGCCGCCCATGTAGGCCAGCGGGACGAAGATGACCAGGAGCGCCGTGGACATGGCCAGCACGGCGAAAGCTATTTCGCGCGAGCCTTCCAGCGAGGCCCTCAGCGGGTCCATCTTATGCTCTTCCATGTGCCGGTAGATATTCTCCAGCATGACTATGGCGTCGTCGATGACTATGCCGACGGCGATGGTCAGGCCCAGAAGCGTCATGTTGTTGAGCGTGAAGCCCGAGAGGTCCATGAAGATCAGCGTGCCGATAAGCGAGGTGGGAATGGCCAGCGAGGAGATGATGGTGGAGCGGAAGTCGCCGAGGAAAAGCAGCACCATCAGCGCGGCCAGGATAGCGCCGAGCACGAGGTGCTCTTTAACGGTGTCGACCGAGGCCTGTATGAAGATGGACTGGTCGCCGATTATCTTGGTCTCCACTCCGGGCGGCAGGGTTTTCTTAAGCTCCGCCAGGCGCGCTTTTATGTTCTTGACCACGGCCACGGTATTGGTTCCGGACTGCTTTTTCACCACCAGCGTTACGGACGGGGCGCCGTTGTAAGAGGAGGAGGTCGTCATGCGGGCCCCGGTGTCCTCGACGCTGCCGATGTCGGAGACGCGCACCTGCGCGCCGTTTATGGTGGTGATGACGATATCGTTGAAATCCTTTACGTTCTGGATGCGCCCCATGGTGCGCAGCACGAATTCCTTGTTCTTCTGCTCCACTTTGCCGCCGGGGATCTCGATATTCTGCTGGATGATGGCGTCCTTGACCTGCTTTATCGACAGGTTCAGGGCTGAAAGCTTCAGCGGGTTGACCACCAGGTGTATCTCGCGCTCGCGGCCGCCGACTATATCCACGGCGCCGACGCCGTTCACGGTCTCGATGTTCTCCTTGATCTTTTTCTTGGCCAGCTGGGTGAGGTCTATCAGGTCCCTGTTCCCGTAGATAACTACGTTAAGGACGGGGGTGGCGCCCATGTCGAACTTCGCTATCATAGGCGCGTCGGTGCCCTGCGGCAGCTGGCGCTGCGCCGAGTTGACCTTGTCGCGCACTTCCTGGGCGGCCACGTCGCCGTTCTTTTCCAGGATGAACTTTATCATCACTATGGAGAGGCCTTCGTAACTGGTGGAGGTGATGTCCTCGATGCCGGAGATGGTGTTCACGGCTTCTTCGATAGGTTTTGTGATCGAGGATTCCACTTCTTCCGGGCCGGCGCCGCGCAGGGTCGTCTGCACAATGACGAAGGGGAATTCCACGTTCGGGAAAAG
The DNA here is from genome assembly GCA_028713125.1 of Elusimicrobiales bacterium. Classification (GTDB taxonomy): domain Bacteria; phylum Elusimicrobiota; class Elusimicrobia; order Elusimicrobiales; family UBA9959; genus UBA9959. The sequence goes on from JAQTOU010000004.1 coordinate 175,847, forward strand.
GTCCACGCCCAGGCGGAAGTAGGAGAAGGCCCCCAGCACGACGATCGTAAGGATCATCATGGTGGTAAAGATCGGTTTGCTGACCGCTATATCCGTTATTTTCATAAATAAATACCAATTAGTCAGGAATCGAAGATCGAAAGTCGAATGAACGGGGCTCTATTGCTGATTTTCGATTGTCGTTATTGCTGTACCTTAATCTTGCTGCCGTCTTTTAAGCCGTACAGGCCGAATGTTATTATTTCCGCGCCTTCTTTCACTCCGTTGATCTGGACGAAGTCGTCCGTCCTTATCCCGGTTTTAACCGGCACCCTGGCGGCGAGGTTTCCGGCCGCGGGCACGAACACGAAATCTCCTCCGTCCTGGCTCACCACCGCGCCGGCCGGAACCGAAAGGGCCGCGCCGCGGGCGGCCGTTATAAGGCGCGCCTCGGCGAACATGCCTGATTTCAGGCGCCCGTCGACGTTATCCACCAGCACTTCCACCAGCGTGTTGCGGGAGCGGGAATCCACCACCGGGCTGACGCGGTAGACGCTGCCGGAGAAGTAGGTATCGGGGAAAGCGTCCACTTTTATCCGCGCGCGCTGGTCCTTGAAGACCTTGCCTATATATTTCTCGGGTACGTCCACCGCCACCCGGACCATGCCCTGGTTCACAACCAGCGCTATCGGGGTCTGCGGATTTACGCTGGCGCCGATGTCCTGGTAGATGCGGCCGACCACCCCGGTCAGCGTGGACGGCACGGGCGCGGGCTCGTAAACGGTTCCCACTTCGTCGCGCTCGATAAGGGCCACGGCCTCGTCTTTCTTTACGGCGTCGCCCTCTTTAAGGAGGTTCTTCATCAGTTTGCCGGAGATCCTCGGGTAGAGCGTGGCTTCGTCCATGGCTTTCACCGAGCCGGTAAGCATTATATATTCCTCGAGGTTCCGTACCTGGGCCTTCTCGGTCTTGACCAGGAAGCGGTCCTTTTCAAGGTTGTTGAAGGCTTCGAGCTCTTTGTTCCTGCAGCCGGAGGCCAGCGCCGCCGCCGCGAGCGTTAAAATAAATATCCGTGTTTTGATTTTTTTCATAAATTTAATTCCGATCCCGATCCTTGATTCCCGAGTTCCGATCCCTTATTCCCCGACCGCCCAGGCCAGCTCGGCCGAAGCCGAGCAGGCGTCGTGCTGGGCCTGGGTGTAAAGCGTCTGCGCCCTGTTCAGGGCCAGCGTCGCGTCGTTGAGGTCCAGCTGCCCGGCAAGACCGTTGCGGAAGCGGAGCTCCGTGGCGGCGAGCGCCGTCCTGGCCGTCTCGACCGCCGTGGTCTGGGAGGCCAGGCGCTGCGCGGCTTCGTTCTGCTCCAGCCAGGCTTTCTTCACCGCTATCTTCAATTCGCGGCCGGTATTTTTCAGGTTCTCGCCGGCTATGGCCAGTTCCAGCTCGGCCTGTTTTACTTTGGAGACCACCGCGCCGCCGGAGAAAAGCGGAAGGTTGAGCCTGAGGCCCGCCGACAGGCTCCAGGTGCGCTCGTCGGCCCCGGGGAAGCCGCCGTTGGTCTGGCCCTGGAACTGCTTCGTGGCGTAGGCGCCGAGATAGGGGTAATGGCCCGCTCTTTCTATCGTTATGTTCTCGAAGGCCAGCCTTTTCTGCAGGTCGGCCAGCCGGTATTCCGGGCGGGAGGCCATGGCCTTCGCGTAAAGAGTTTCGAGCGCGGGGGCGTTTTGCGCCGCGCAGCCCATGCTTCCGGAAAGGGCGAGAGGGGCGTCGGGCTCCATGCCCAGGAGATTCTTAAGCGACAGCAGCCCGAGCTCGTAATAGTTCAGGTTCTGCATCACGGCCGGCTCATTGTTGGAAACCTCCACTTTCTGGCGCAGCACGGCCAGGTCGCTGGCGAGCCCCTGTTTGTATTGAGCCTCTATGGTGGCTAAATGCTGCCTTGCGAGTTCCAGCGTCTCCTTCTGTATGTCCGCCATGGCCTTGGAGAGGAGCACCGAGTAATAGAGCTGGGTGACGGCTTTCTTTACCGTGTTCCGGGCCGCGCGCAGCTGTTCGGAGCTGGAGTCGGAATAGATGCCGGCCATGGTGATCCCGGTGTGCACTTTGCCGCCGGCCCAGAGCACCTGGTTCAGGTCCAGCGAGGCCGCGTAGGAATTGTCCAGCCCCATCGTTATCTTCTTGCCGCCGAAAAATATGGAGGATTTTTCGATGTTGCGCGTGTACTGCGCGCTGGCGCTCAGCTGGGGGTAAACCCCGCCCCAGTACTCGAGGATCTTCTCCTTATAGATGAGGCGGGCGCGCTCCGCGTTGGCTACGGAGGTGTTGTTCTTCATGGCCAGTTTCACCGCCGCGTCGACGCTGACGTCGGCGGACTGGGCTTTGGCGAGCAGGGGGGAGAGCAGCAGTATGACCAGGGCCGCTTTCAGGCCGCGCGCCCCGCGCGCGATGATCCCCGCCAGGCGGGCCGGCAGGCTTTTGTCCAGGCTGGCCGCGCCGGACTCGCGGGCTTCTATCATGAAATGGGCTATTACCGAGCTGACCATGTGGACGATATCCTCCGCGGCGCGGCGCGGCAGGTTCTCCTCTTCCAGCATCCGGCGCAGCGCGGCGCGGTTGCGGGTCTTGAATTCCAGGTGGATCTGGCTCATTACGCCTTCGGAGGGGGAGGCGATTATCTTGAGCGCGCACTTCGGCATGTCCGGGTAGCGCCTGATGAAGGAAAGATGGTTGGAGAAAATGCGCTCCAGCTTCTGCTCCAGCGTCAGGCCGGAGTCCTTTATCTCCATATTGAGTTCCTGGAAATGTTTTGTGCCTTCGGCAAAAGAGGCGCGGATAAGCTCGTTCTTATCCTTGAAATAATAGTAGAGCACCGGCTTGGTGATCTTCAGCTTGGCGGAGATCTCGCGCATCGAGACGCCGTCCGGGCCTTTCTCGGCCATCAGGGCCGAGGCCGTCTCCAGTATGCGCTGGCGGGTCTTGTCGCCCTTCGTTTCTTTGGGTGTCGTTTGTGGTTTCATAAATGCTTAAAACTTACCTACCGGTAGATAAATTGTAGCAGAGCGGGCGCCGGCTGTCAAGGCGAGGGGGGATCGGGAATCAGGGATCGGGAATCCCTGGCCGGGCGGTGCGGGACTGTTCTTATCGGGGAGCGGGAATAGAAAATCAGGCCGAAACCCGGGGATCGATAAATATCAGGGGTTGGCGGGGAAGTATATATCGAATTTTGTGCCCTGTCCCGGACTGCTCGTGATGTTTATGCCGCCTTTATGGAGCTGCACCAGGGAGTAAACCGTGGCAAGGCCGAGGCCGGTACCCTGGCCCTCCGGCTTGGTGGTAAAGAACGGTTCGAAGACCCGCTCCGCCACTTCCGGGGGCATACCGCAGCCGTCGTCGGAGACGGCGAGCCTGACTACATTCGAGCAGTCCGCCACCTCCTTCCCGCAGGTCCCGGCCGGGGTGTTTTCAGGGCGAGAGGTGGTTATGGAAAATTCCCCGCCTTTGGGAAGAAGCGCGTCGCGTGCGTTCACGGCCAGGTTTACAAGGACCTGCTCCAACTGTCCTTTATTACCGGTTATGAGGGGCAGGCCGGGAGCGAGCGAAAGTTTAAGGCGTATTTTCTTTTCGAGGACCACTCCGAGCATTCCGCTCAGGCCGCTTATTACCGCGTTAAGGTCCAGGGCGGACATTTCCGCGGGCTGGTTCCTGCTGTAGGCCAGGATCTGCTTTACCAGGGCGGAGCCCCTGTCCAGGCCGGAGGCCGTTTCTTTGACGAACCTTTCCGCTTCGCTGCCGGCCGGCAGGGTTTCAAGCGCCAGGTCATTGAAGCCCTGGGTTACCGTAAGGATATTGTTGAAGTCGTGGGCTATGGCGCCGGCTGTTTTTCCCAGGGATTCCATTTTTTGGGCCTGGAAGGCCTTGGCCTCCAGGTTCTTGTACTCCACGGCCTTGGCTATTATCGCGCAGGCCGCTTCAAGGAAAGCCTGCTCGCCCTCGTCGTATTTATGCCCCGGGCGCAGGTAGAGGTTCAGCACGCCGATAAGCTTATCCTTTCCTTTTATAGGAAGGCAGTAATGGCCGTGGGGTCTCATTCCCTCGTAGTGCACCTCGTGCCTTTCGTCGAGCACCGGCGCGAAAACCGTCTTGCCGGATTCGGCGGCCCTCCCGCACAGGCAGCGGCCATAAGGCACATTACGGCAGGCTGCGGCGGTTCCTTCGGCCAGTCCGCGCTGCGCAGCCATCCGGAGGCTCGTCCCTCCCGTATCGGCCAGGAGTATGGCCCCTTTGGACTCGTGGGTCAGCCAGGGTATGGCCATGATATTTTCAAGGAACTTCTCCAGCAGTTCGGCCAGCGTCCCGTGTTCGAGCAGGATAGCCAGCAGGCCGGCTATGGCGGCGCGCTTCTCTACGTCCCTGCTTATGGTCCTGGACATTTCCGAGAAAGTTTTAAAAAGACTCCCGACCTCGTCCCCCGAGGAGACCGGCGGCAGCTCCCGGAAATTCCCGGCGGTAATTTCAGCCGCGGCTTTATCGAGGATAAGAAGGGGCCCGACTATTTTCTTTTGCGTAAAGTAAAAAACTACGGCTCCGAAAAGCAGGTTCAGCGCTATCAGCAGCAGCATCAGGCGGGCCATTCCGCGCGTCGCGTCCTCAGCCGTTTTGCGGTAAGCGGCCGTTACGTCGTCGCAGGCCGAGAGCAGCGCTTCGGAATGCGATTCCACGTAGGAGAGGGCCCGGCGGAAAGCGGGCCCGCCGGCCGCGGCGCCCGAGAGCGCAAGCGCGGCCTCCCTGTAGGGCTTCCAGACGGCCTCTTCGGCGCTGACCAGCGGCGCTATTGTAGCGGGGGCCGGGGAGACGAAAAAGTTCCTTGAGGGGCCGCCGTGCTTGAAGGCCTCGAGGGTTTCATGGAATTCTGCCGTAAGCTCTTTGAGCGTACCACGGTCCGTATCGTGCCCGGCGCTGATCTGGAAAGCCATGTAGGCTATTTTCTGCGACAGCATCCGCTGGCGGCCGGCCGCGTCCACCGCGGTGGCGGTCTGGTCAAGTTCGTCCAGCAGGTGGTCGTAGGCGAGGAAGTTAGCGACGAAGAGCCCGGCAAAGGTCAGGATGACGATGAGCAGTTTCCTGCCCAGTGTCAGTCTTGGCGCCAGTTTATTCTGTATCGGATCCATTGTTCTCCCCGCCCGGAGAGTATATTATATTTCCTGCGGCGTCAGCGCGCAACCGCTTGCCCAAAGGGCCTACCGGGGGATGGGTCTTTATATTCCGCGTTCCTGGGCCTTATGTCCCTATTGCTTTTAGTCAAATGAGTGATAGAATGCTTATGTAGCACCCTTGTAATCCTCCGAAACAGGCGGGGGAGACTCCACCGGCTGGCCTTAACCAGCTGTAACCAGGGGAAACGAAGATCTTTTCGTTTCTCTTTTTTTGTCGTCCGGAGATTTGCATAGGAATCAAAATGAAAAAAAACCTGATATACACTTTCCTTCTTCTGGCCTGCGCGGTCCTCTCGGCTTCCGCCGACGGGGAACAGATGAAGCTCGACACTCTCCTCACCGGCCACAGGGGTTTCTGGGACCCGGCCTTCCAGGACTGCATAGAAACCTCGGACGGCTACCTGAATTCGAGCAATACCATGAACTTGTATTCCGAGCCCAAGGATACCAGGGGCTTCCGCGACTCCGTGATCTCGGCGCCGCCCCCCGCGCTCAGGATCCCGGCCGCTGTTAAAACCCCCGCCGCGGCCGCCAGGGCGCTGCCCGAGGAAAGGGCCGGCCTGCCGGCGCTGCCGTCCGGTCATTATAAAGTCACTTTCGCCGGGGAAAACGGCCCCGTCGGGTCGTACGTGAGGCCGCTGGATTCGGGCTCCCGGAAATACGCCAGGGAGTATGTGCTGCTCGGCGTCGCCGTAGGCGAGGGCTCCTATGACAAGCTTCTGCCCAAGCTCGAGGCCGCGGGCCTGAGATTCGCCGGGGAAAAGATCTCCTACGGTAAAAAAGACAAAAAAACCGTCATCCTGGGCTGGGCGCCTTACGCGAATATGGCCGGGATAGCCAAGATCGCCGGCGTGACCGGCGTGGCCGTGGAAAAAAAGAGCACGGGCATGCCGCTCAAGGCGAAGGTGCGCTTTACCCTGAAGGTCCCCTACCAGAACAAGCCTAACGTCTTCGTGCCGGAGTTCATAAAGGGCCTGACCGAAAAAAGCGGCTTTGATCCCGGTAACTGGTTCCGCCTGCCGCAGAAAAACGCCGAATCCAAGTTCAGCGTTTTTAACGTCACCGGCACTCTTCCCGTCGACATGATAGGGGAGCTTTCCCGCTCTCCTTTCGTCGCCTCCGTGGAATTCAACGACGCTTCTCTGTAAGGGCCGCGGGCGGAGCCGGGCCTTTATTCAAGCCGCCGGCCGCGAAAGCGGCCGGCGTTTTTTTTCCGCCCTGCCGCACGTCCGGCCGCTTTCAGTTGCCGTCCATAAAAGTTATAATTTGCCTTTATGACCGAACACAAACACCTTCATGAGCCCCCGCACGTGCACGTTAAGCCGCGCAAGGGCTACCGGGTGGCTTTTTTGCTTGCTTTTTCCGCCGGCCTCCTGGCCGAGATGCTGCTTTTCATGCACGCCCAGATGCGCGAGATAGCGGTGCTGCTTAAAGAAGATTTCCGCATTATAGTTGTGCGCGACGAAAAAACGAAAGAGAGCGCGGAGGCCATGGGCGCGGCGCTCGCCGGCATCAAAGGGACCTCGCAGGCCGTTTACATAAGCCGCCAGGACAGGCTGGCCCGCCTTAAGGCGGAGGAGCCGGAGCTCGTGTCCTCCGTGCTTCCTCCCGGCTCGAACCCCATGCCGGATACATGGGAAGTGATAATGACGGAGGACGCTCTGGGAGACATGAACGCCTGGACGGACGCGGCCTGGCGCGTTCCGGGGGTCGCCGACATAAAGTACAAGCCCCTCGAGGCTTACGCCATAATGCACGCCGTTTTTTACGGGCACCTGATAACGCTGGGCCTCGCCCTGGCCTTCCTGGCTTTCATGATCATGGCGGCCATGGCCCTCGCGCACGGACACACCCCGGCTTCGCTGGCGGCTTCCCTCGGGGCCGACAGGAACTGGTTCCTCGCCGGCGCCGGCGGCTCCCTGGCTTCGGCCCTGGCCGCCTACGCGGTGGTTTACCCGGTTAAATATTTAAGCCCGCTCTGGGTCTGGCCCAACCCCCTTTGGCAGGCCGGGATGGGCGTTTCCGGCGCGCTCCTGGGCTGGGCTCTCTGCCAGTGGAAGAACGACCGCTATTGAAATAGTCAAATGTCACAAGCTGCAACTCACAAGCCGCGGATATTCTCAGCCGCGCTGGCCCGCGCCGGCGCCGCCGCGGCTTTCCTGCTCCTGCTGGGTTTCTCTTTCCCGCACCAGTGCCGGGGGCAGCAGCCCGCCGTCGACGCCAAAAAGAAGAACCTCGACGAGATAAACCGCCAGCTGGAGGAAAAGAAAAAAGAGATGGAGCAGTACCGGCTGGAGGAGGAGCGCATCGCCTCCGAGATCTCCGGCCTGAAAAAAGAGGAAAAACAGACCGCCTCCCGCCGCCAGGAACTCGAGGGCCAGCTTGACAAGTCCCGCTCCCGCTCAGGCGAAGCCCGCCAGAAATACGAGTCGCTGGAAAAAGCCAAGAAGGACCTGGCCGGGGACATCTCCGGGGAGCTGGTGATGTATTCGATGCAGAAGGATTTCTATTACCCGTATTACGGCGGGCGCGACATCTCCAAAGACATGCTGATGCGCGCGGCCATGCTCAACAAGCGCGCCCTGCTGACCCGCATCAAAGGCGAGACCGCCCGCGTCAACAAAGATATCGAGATCCTCAAACAGAAGGGCGTGGAGCTGAAATCCAAGCAGGAATTGCTGCGCAAGCAGAGCTCGGCCCAGAAGACGATGGTCAAAGCCAAACAGAGCGAGCTGGACAAAACCCACGAGCAGCAGGCCAGGCTGGGCAGGGAACTCGAAAATCTCCAGAACGCCGCCCTCGGCCTTACCCGGCTGGTAAAAAAACTTCAGAAGCAGGCCCCCTACCGCAGCCAGGAGGGAACCGATCTGCCTATCGACAAGGGCTCCATGTACTGGCCCGCCAAGGGAAAAGTTATTAGCCGCTTCGGCAGGGAAGACGTGCCGGGGCTTAAAACCTGGATCGTGCGGGAGGGGATCCGCATAGCCACGGAGCCGGGCGCCACGGTGTACTCCGTGCTGGCCGGCAAGGTCATCTACTCGGGCCCGTTCCGCGCTTACGGGAACGTGGTGATAATCGACCATGAAAAAGGCTTTTTCACTATCTACGGGCTTTTAAGCCGGATCGACGCGTCCAAAGGACAGGTCGTCCCCGCGCTGACGCCTCTCGGCCTGGCCGGCGAGGATACGCAGGCCATGAGCTCGGGCAAAAAGTCGCAGGGAAGCGCCGTTTATTTCGAGATCCGCAAGGGCGACCGGGCTTTAGACCCCCTGAAGTGGCTCCCGTCCGCGATCGTGCAGTAATCGGCCGCATCCACGCGCCATTAAATTAGATATAATTAAAAAGTTAAGCATCTGGCCTAAACCGCCGGCTTTTCGTCTTTAAGGAGCTTTTCATGAAGAACGCGAGGAAACTTGTTTTTGTCACGCTTTCGGCCCTGGTAATAGGCGCCGTTTTCCCCTATGTGAATTTCGCGCTGGACCAGACCTACTCTCAGCTCAAGGTCATCGTGGACGTGCTGGAGCTGATAAAAGAGAGCTATGTCGAGCAGATAGACCCACAGAAGCTGGTTTACGGCGCCGCCAAGGGCATGGTCGCCGAGCTGGACGACTACTCCCAGTTCATGGAGCCGGACGTCTACGACAGGGTAAAAAGCGATACAGAGGGCGAATTCGGCGGCATCGGCATCCGGGTGGACACCCGCGAGGGCTGGCTGACCGTGGTGACCCCGCTGCCCAATACCCCTGCCTGGAAGGCCGAGATGCTGCCCGGCGACAAGATCATAAAGATCGAGGGCGAATCCACGAAAGACCTGATAATCGACGAGGCCATAAAAAAACTGCGCGGCAAGCCCGGGACGCAGGTCAAGATAACCACCGCGCGCGAGCCCGAGGACAAGACCGCGGAGTGGATAACGAAAGACCTCACCCTCACCCGCGAGCTGATAAAGGCCGAGAACGTGAAGTGGCACATGATCGACCAGAAGACCGGCTATATCAAGATCGTGGAATTCACCGGCCACGCCGTGGAGAATTTCGACAAGGCCCTGGCGGAGCTGAAGGGCAAGGGCATGGAGGCGCTGGTGCTGGACCTGCGCTACAACCCGGGCGGGCTCCTTTCCGCCGCCGTTGACATCTCCAAGCTGTTCCTGAACGATAACAAGATGATAGTTTTCACGAAGGGCCGCAAGCCGGAGAACTACCAGGAATTCAAGGCCAACGGCTCGGGCGCGTACGAGACGCTCCCGCTGGTCATTCTGGTCAACCGCTACTCGGCGAGCGCAAGCGAGATCGTAGCCGGCGCGATGCAGGACAATAAGCGCGCCGTCGTCATAGGCGAGCGCTCCTTCGGCAAGGCCAGCGTGCAGTCGATGATCCCGCTCTCGGACAAGTCGGCGCTGCGCCTGACCATCGCCAAGTATTATACGCCGAGCGGCAAATCGATACAGCACGACGCGAAGAACGAGAACGGCGGCATCTACCCCGACATCGAGGTCAAGGTCACGGTCGAGGCGGAGAAAAAGCTGCTTCAGCAGGGCGACGAGATCTATTATCCCGGCAAGGACGGGAAGGACGCCAGGGACGCCAAAGGCGCCAAGGACGTCAAGGACGTCAAGGACCTCAAAGACTCCAAGGCGGAAAAAAAGAAGGACGCCCCGCGCGACGAGGTGCTCGAGCGCGCAGTGGAACTGCTGAAAGCCAGGGAAGTCCTGGGCAATCTGAAACCGGCGAAATAAAGCCGCGGCCGGGGATCGGGGATCAATGAATGCGGCGACCGACGAAAGATCCCCGTTCCGCGATTCCCGATTCTTGATCTATCGATGAAAATCCTGGCTTTTGAAACGACTTGCGACGAGACCTCGGCCGCCGTGCTCGAGGGGCGGACCCTCCGCTCGAACGCCGTTTTTTCGCAGATAAAACTTCACCGTAAATACAGCGGCGTGGTTCCGGAACTGGCCAGCCGCGCGCACCTGGAGAAGATCCCGTTCGTGCTGGGGAGCGCGCTGCGCCGCGCCGGGATCGGGGTCCCGTTAAAGACAGGCGCTTTTGACGCCGTCGCTTTTTCGCGCGGCCCGGGGCTGCCCGGGGCGCTGATGGTGGGCCGGGTCGCGGCCGAGGCCGCCGCGGAACTTGCGGGCGCCCCGTTGATAGGCGTGAACCACCTTGAAGGCCATCTGCTCGCCTGCGAATTCGAGAATGGAAAAGTCGCCAGGCCGCTTGAATTCCCGCTGCTGGTGCTTATAGTTTCAGGCGGTCATACCGAGCTCTGGCACGCCCGCGGCTACGGGGATTACACGGTCCTGGGCCGCACGCGCGACGACGCCGCCGGCGAGGCTTTCGACAAGGTCGCGAAGCTGCTCGGCCTGCCTTACCCCGGCGGCCCCGAGGTGGAAAAAGAGGCCGCGCGAGCGAAAGGCAAAGGGCCGGATTTCCCGCGCCCTTTCATGCCGGGGACCAGGGATTTCTCTTTCAGCGGGCTTAAGACGGCGGTAAGCTATTACCTGGCGGCGAAACTCGGCCAGGATTTTTACAAGAAGGGGCTGCGCCTGCCCGCTTCGGAAAAGGCGCTGGTATGCAGAAGTTTCCAGGACGCCGCGGTCGAAACGCTGGTTAAAAAGACCGCCGACGCCGCGCGCTCCCTCGGGCTTAAGCGCATAGCCGTGGGGGGAGGGGTCTCGGCCAACGGCGCGCTGCGCGCGGCCTTTGCCCGGCTTGAAGGTTTCGAGGTAAGGTTTTCGGAGAGGGCTTACTGTTCCGACAACGCCGCGATGGTGGCGCTCTGCGCCCTGCGCCGGCTAGAGTCCGGGAAGTTCCGGAACAGCCTCGGAGTTGAGCCGGACCTGGGAAGTCCGGGCTGGGCGGTCCGAAGCGTAATATAACCGTAATACGCGCGGTGTATAAATTAAAAGATGATCATCTGGCTGCTTTCGGACTATGACCACAGGAAACACCTGGCTTTCAAGAGCCTGGTGACCAGGTTCTCGGCCGCCTACCAGGACTGCAATATAGAATTTTCGGTAAAAAGCCGGCAGAGCCTCTGGGAGAGCCTGTTCGCCCATCTGCGGGACCCGAAGCGCAACCCGCTGGCCGACGTCATGGAGATCCCGCAGAACTGGACCGAGCTTTTCGCCAAACTGGGACTTCTGGCCGAGCTTTCCGCCGGGCTGGAGCCGCTGGCCCAGCGCCGCTACCCGGAGTTCATCCTCAAGGAACTTTGCAGGGACGAGGGCACGCGGGCGTATTCCGCGCCCTGGTGGCTGGAGGCCCCGGCCCTTTTTTACAGGCCGCAGGCTCTTAAAGGTGCCGTGGAGTACCCGGAGAAGGAGCTCGCTTCCTGGGAAGGTTTCCGCGCCGCGCTTGACCGCCTGAAGGCGCCGGCGAGGCGCGGGAATTTCCGCGAGCTTTCCATCCCCGGCTCGTCCGGCTCGGTCTCGGTGTCGGACGTTCTTCCCAGGGTCTGGAGCCGCCGCGGCGGGCTGTTTTCGGACGATTTCAACAGGGCCACATTCAGCCGCGAGGAAACCGCCGGCGGGATAGAGGACTGGCTGGAGCTGGCCGTCAGCGGCAAGATAGAGCTTTTCAGCCCGGACCGCTTCGAGAACGGCCCGCGCCCCGCCGAGGACTGCGCCTTCGTCATCTCCTCCAGGAAGATCCAGGGCTCGGGCCGCTCGGGCCTGAAGATGCTGCCCTACCCCGGCTACCCTTCCGGCGGCGGCCTGATGCTGGTTTACAACCTGGCCGTCTCCGCCTCGGCGAAGGACCACGGTCCGGCGGCGGCTTTCGTAGCCTGGGCCATGGAGCCGCGCAATGTCTCCGCCTTCGCGGAAAGCTTCGGGGTCTTCCCCTGCCTGAAGTCGGTATTCGAGGAGCGGCTGGGGGATGAAAAAGAGGCGGCGGTTTACCGGCGGCTTTTTTCCGCGCCCGAGCTTATGCCGAACATCATGGTTTATCCCACGGCCGAACTGCTGCTGGAACGGGCGCTGTGGAACCTGTCGCTGAAGATAGCGCGCAGGGATTACGAGCGCGAGGACCTGACGCGCGAGCTGATCATGGCGCAGGGCGAGGCGGATTACCTGCTGTCGCTGTATTAGTCTTTGGTCTTGGTTATCGACCGATGAAAAAGAGCGTTAAATTTTCCTGCGAGCCCACGCAGGCTGTCTATGAAGGCCGCGATTCCTTCATGAAAGCGGCCCTTGAGGCCGTCACGGAGCAGTTCTCCCTGGACGGGGCCTCTTTCTATGAATTCGACGAGAAAACGGGCCTGCTCCGCCTGCGCCAGCGCCGCGTCGCCGGCGTCTCCTTCGAGCACGAAGAGACCCTTCGGCCGGGGCCCGGCTCCGCCGCCTCCCGCGCCCTGGAGACGCTCGCCGCCGTGACGGCGAAGACGCCGGGGGGGAGCTTCCTCTATTCGCCTTTCAGGTTCGATTACTGCGATCCGGCCGGGGGGCTTAGCGTGATCCCCTGCTTCGGGCTGGTGCGCATGGAGCGCTCCCCCAGGAAGCGCCGCTTCTCGCCCGCCGAGGCCGCGCGGGCGGACGCTTATTTGCGCTCCTTCCTGCGCGACTACTTCAAGGCTGAATTTTTCGCGCTGCACCGCAAGTACGACAAGAACGTCGCCGCCATCACCGAGCTGACCGAGGTTTTCGCCACCGCGCTCCGCGTGCGCGACAGCTTCAAGCATATCCTCTCCGGCATCCAGACCTATTTCGGCTTCGACCGCGTGCGCCTCTATTTGATAGACGAGAAGAACCGCAAGCTGAAGGGGGAGCTTTCCTCCGACATCCGCGGCCAGATAAAGAGCATCGCCTACGAGGAGATCCCGCTGGAGGCCGGCGCGCACCGCTTCGCGGACATCGTGCTGGGGCGCAGCTCAGGGGCTTTCATGGAGCGCTACAAGGACTGCGTGCTCTACATGCCGCTGGCCGTGCAGGGCGTCACCATCGGGCTTCTGATAGTGGACAATCTGCTCAGCCAGCTTCGCATAGAGCCGGCCGAGCTGGCCATGCTGAAATCGTTCGGCGGCCAGATAGCGCTGGCCGTGGACAACTCCCGCCTCTTCGACAAGGTCGAGGAGCTCTCCCTTTACGACGAGCTGACCAAGCTGCCGCTGCGCCGCTATTTCAACCAGCGCTTCCAGGAGGAGTTCTACCGCGCGGAGCGCTTCAAGCAGCCGCTGGCCGTGGTCTGGGCCGATGTGGACTTTTTCAAGGAAGTCAACGACACCTACGGCCACCAGATAGGCGACAAAGTGCTGAAGGAAGTCGGGCGCGTCATACTTTCAAATTTGCGGAAGATAGACTTCCCCTGCCGCTACGGCGGCGACGAGATCCTTATCCTGCTGCCGCAGGCCAGCGGGCTGGAGGCCCAGCGCCTGTCGGAACGCCTCAGCAAGGAGCTTTCCGAACTGCGCATCCCCGTGCCTTTTTCCAAGACCAAGGAACTGCGCGTGACCATGAGCATAGGGGTGTCCACTTTCCCGCAGGACGCCTCCTCCATGGACGGCCTGCTTGAAAAAGCCGACGACGCGCTATATTGGGTGAAGTCGCACGGCCGCGGGAAAATAGCGCTTTATTCCGATATCGCCGAGGAAAAGAAAAAAGCCGTAGAAGCCGGAGGAACGAGCAATGTTTAGACGCAAAGCCGCAAAAACGCAAAGCCGCAAAATCGCGGAAGCCCGCCGTTCGCTGCTGCTCTGCCTCTGCGCCGCCGCGCCCTTGTTAGCCCTCCCCGCCCCGGCGCTGGCGGTTTTCGAGGATCTTCCCGCCGGCGCGCGGCAGGCCGGTTTCGGCGGGCAGGCGGCCGCCCTGGAGGATCCCCTTTCCCTTTACGGCAATCCGGCCCTCTCCGGCTCCGTGCGCAAATTCGAGACGGGCGGAAATTTCCTTTCCTCGAAGCGGACCACGCAGGGCCCGGCCGACCTGGCGGCCTACGGCGTCTGGGCGCTGATCCCGCGCATGGCTTACGGCAAGATGGGGACCCTGTCGATAGCGGGGCTTTACAGGGACGACGGCGGCGTCCTGACGCAGAAAACGATCTCCTTCGGCTGGGGTACCTGGCAGCTGCGCAGAGGCGCTACGGGGGTGCTCGACCTGGGCGCCAACCTGAAGATACTGCAGGCGGCAGCCTCCTCCGGGGGGGATTCCGCTTCGGGCGCGGCCCTGGACCTGGGCGCCGTCTTCAGGCCCGACGGCAACCATACCCTGGGTTTTTCGATACTCAATCTCAACAACCCGTCTTTCAATATCGGCGCGCTCAAAGATAAAGCCCCCATGGTGATAAGGCTTGGGGTCTCGGAGCGGAGGGAGGATTATACCCTGTCTCTGGACCTGGCCAAGCGCACGGCTTCTTCCGGGCAGAAGGGCAATATAAGCCTCAATCCCGGCGTGGAGCATGTATGGCGCACCCAGCGGGCGGGCATGATGTTCTCCCGCGCGGGGGTCAACCTGGCCGAGCGCGCCTCGGCCCTGAGCGCGGGCCTGGGCTGGAAGCACCTGGCCTCCGAACTTTCTTACGGCTTGTCCGTGCCGCTGACCGGGGGCATAGTTCCGGCGCACTCGCTTACGCTGGCGCTGCGCTTCGGGGACAGGGATATCGAGTCGGAATACGAGCGCCTTATAAAGCAGGAGATAAAATACCGCAAGGACCTGGTCGAAGCCCTCGACGAATCGGCCAGGCGCGAGAACCTCTTGAAGGGAGAGATGGCCTCCATGAAGGCCGAGATAGACTCGCTTACCGCTAAATTGAAGGACACGCAGGAGCAGAAAGCCAGCGTAAGCAATGAGAAGGAAAGGCTGGCCGCGGTGGTGAGGAGGCAGGCCAATGCCGAGGCGGAGCTGGCGGCGATGGCTGAAAAGCGGAAAGCGGACAAGCTTGCCCAGCTTAAATACGATTTCAGCGTGGACTGGCAGGCCTACCTCAAGCTGAAGGGCGGCGGTGCGCCGGCCGACGTGCTTAAGAGCAATTTGCAGCGCATGCTCACGCAGTTCCAGGACTCGGGCATAGACATAAGCCAGGCCACGATGGAGCTGCAGGCTTTGGTGCGCTAGGCGGGCCGGGCAAGGGTATGGGTTCTGAGCGACCTCTCGGAGGCCGACGCTTGCGTAAGCGCGGGAATGGCCGGGTGGCCAGCAGGCCACTGCAGTGAGAGGAGGGCCGAGCACGGTGTGCGAGAGCCCGTGAGCGAAGGGCCCATACCC
This sequence comes from Elusimicrobiales bacterium, assembly GCA_028713125.1. GTDB lineage: Bacteria > Elusimicrobiota > Elusimicrobia > Elusimicrobiales > UBA9959 > UBA9959. The sequence continues at coordinate 191,231 of JAQTOU010000004.1, forward strand.
TTGCCTGGACCTGGGTAAGGTAAAGCGGCATAAGAGTGATCGAGTTGCTATATAAAATTGTGAAAAGAGACTTTAATAAACTGCTTTTAACCGTCCTGGCCGCGGCGGCTTGCGCCGCGCCGGCGGGCGCGCAGCAGCTTTATATCTCAAGGGCCGACGTCTGGTTCCGCACCACCGCTCCCAACGGGTACTGCAGCGACGTTACCACGGCCATCACGGTTCCGGTTACCGGGCCCGTGGCCGGCGCGCTCGGCGGCAATGTCGCCGGCACCCTGTGCGTGGACGCTAGCGCCGACGGGGTCTGCGATCCCGGCGAGGACACTCCAGAAACTGTCGCTGTCGCCGGGGCCTATACCGGGACCCTTGGCGGCACGCTTAACGGTTACGACTATTATGCCAGCGGAAATGTCTCCGGAAATATTACGGCGCCTTCCGTTACCGGCAACTCCGGAGCCGGCGCGGTGGCCTGCGCCCCGCTGACCTTCAATACGGGGAACATCTACGTTAACGGCACCGGGAGTTACGGCGGGGCGGTTTCCGCCTCCGTCTTCGCTCCCGTGGCCACGTCCGACCTGACTTGTCAAAGCGGCGGGGTAGGGGTTCCCGGCGGAACCTGGTGGGTAGGGAACGCGCCGGGCGGGGAGTCCGTGTCCGGGAATATCGCCGGGACGGTAAGCGGCGTCTCCACCGGCCCGGATATCCCGGTAAGCTTTTATACGGCGTTCGGCGGCGGGGTCTGGATGGGCTCTTCCCTTATAGAATTCGAGCGCCCGCGGACAAGCTATCCCGGGGGCTGCCTCGGGCTCTGCGCTACACTGGTCTGCGTAAGCACGGCCGGCTATTTCGGCGTGGACGAGATGACCTTCGAAGTGTTCAAGTTCGGTTCGGGCGCCAACCCGCTGGACCCGGCCTCCACCCCGCCCATTAAAACCATTTCGATGTACAATATCGGGACCTGCCGGAGCAGCGGCAATGTGGAATATAAAATAGGGACCTACTGCACGCCCTGGGACGGCTCCTATAATTTGAACGGCCTGTTCGGCAAGACCAACGGCCAGTACGGCTTCCGGGCCAAGGTGCGCACCAACCAGGTCAGCGCCACCGCCGGCAATATTTCCATCGAGCAGACCGCCGCCTATCCCGGAGAACAGCAGATCCCGATCCAGGTGAACGTGACCAATATCCACACGGTGCGCTCCAGCCCCACCGTGGTGGGCAAGATAACCGGCGTGGCCGCGCAGCCATATAATATCCTCTACCGGCTGTCCAAAGACGCCCTGGTCAACATAAATATTTATGACGCCAGTACGGTGGGCTCGCTGCCGCTGGTGCGCAATATCCTGGTCAACGCGCCGCGGACCGGCGAGGGCACCCCCGACGGAACCCTGACCAACGGCGATTTCTGGGACGGCCGGGACAATACCGGCGAATTCGTGGCGGGGGGCAATTATCTCGCCCGCATCGAAGCGGCCACCAATGACATGTGGCAGCCGCCCACCGACCTGGCTTTCCCCGCCACGGTGCAGATCTCGCTCGAGCCGCTGCAGATCACCGACGTGGCGGTGAGGCCGCTGGGCAACTCCTCTACGGATATGGCCACCATCAGCTATATGCTGACGGAAGCGGCCACGGTCTACGTAAGCGTTTACCCGCCCGATACCCAGATAAATTATCTTACCGGCGCGGCGACGGCGAGTCCCTTGCGGAGGTTCGTAGAGGTCAAGGACAGGCGCGTGACCACTTCCACTTTCTGGGACGGCCGCGACACCGGCGGGAACCCGGTCTGCGACGGGGAATATGTATACACGATCGACGCGGTCATGTCCTCCAATTCCGCCTTCGCCCCCGACGGCGAGGTGTGGACCAAGCTGACCAGGGTCGGGACCATCCCGATAGCGCGCGGCAAGCCGCTGGCCTTCATAAACCCCTCCTCCACCGTGATAGGCTCGACGCAGCAGGTGGCCGGGCTGGACCCGTTCTATTTCCGGTACACGCCGGTGCGCGACACTTTCATCAGCCTGTACATAAAGAAGATGGACGGGGTGACGGTGGTGGCCACGGTGACCGAGAACACGATCCGGTACGCGAATTTCTCGAACCGCGAAGTCTGGAACGGCAAGGACAATAACGGCATCTACGTCTCCAGCGGCTCGTACCTGGCGGAGCTGGTGAGCAAGGACCCTTTCTCGTGCCAGCAGCAGAATACCTCCACGACTACGGCGGTGATCCCGGTGAACATGTTCCGGACGGTGGACGTGATAGCCACGTCGCTGCAGGGCGGGACCTCGGACATGGCGCGCGTCTCTTTCGAGCTGTCGCAGCCGATGTACATGAAGCTGACGATCTACCCGGTGAACACGGTGATCAGCCTTATAACCACGGGCGACCCGCGGCTGCCCGGTGTAACGCCCACGAACGCGAGCCCCGTGTACACGGTGGAGGGCATGCGCCCCGGCCGGTTCAGGGTGACCGAATACTGGGACGGGCGCGACGTGAACGGCCGGCTGGTGGACGACGGGCGCTACCCGTTCACGCTGGTGGCCTACACGACGGGCACCGCGAACGTGATGTATTCCGTGGACAAGGTCTACGGCTACGTGGACGTCTCGCGGGGCAAGATCATCTTCACGGGATTCGACGTGATCCCGAACATCCCGACGATGTACAACTCTTCGGACACGATAAAGCTGCCGCCTTACGAGATAGACTACTCGGTGACGAGGCAGTCGATGGTGACAGTGCGGATCCTCTTCGGGCAGACCTTCTCGAACTCGGGGAACCTTGCGGCGCTGGTGACCGACAACGAGGTGCGGGACGGGGACATGGTCTACAAGGATTTCTGGGACGGGAAGGACGCGACCGGCAACTTCGTGCCGGCGGGCGCCTACGACGTGCAGATCACGGCGCAGGACATAGACGCGCAGCTGGCCTCGATGGCGACGGTGCAGATGACGATAGACGTGGACCCTTTGCGGATCTTCGACGTGTCGATCGTGCCGCTTACGCTGGACAATCTGGCGGTGGTGTCGTACCAGATCTCGGAGCCGATGAAAGTGGTGACGAAGATCTTCAAGCCGGGGACTTCGATGCCGGACGACACGGACGACCCTCCCGCGGGGCGGCTGGTGAAGCGGATCATCGGGGTGCGGCCGTCGCGGACGCAGATCTCGGAATACTGGGACGGGACGGACCTGACGCTTTCGAAAGTTCCGGACGGGAACTATGTGTTCAAGATCTACGCCTCGACGGTGACGGAGGCGATAAACACGATCGACGGGGTGCTGTCGCCTACGCTGTGCCCGAGCGAAAGCTGCCGGGTTCCGGATATCGTGACCTCGAACATCCCGGTGACGCGCGGGGGGACTTCGGACCTGTGCGGCGATTTCGCGAACGAGACTTTCTTCGCCCCGAACCCGTACGACGGGATCAACGGGTGGTTCAAGATCCCGTTCATCATGAACGGGTGGGTGAGCCTGAAGATGTACAACCTGGCGGGGGACCTGGTGTACAAGAGGAATTTCGGGGACCTGAACGCGCCGCGTGACGGCGGCAACAACGTGGACGGGAGCGGGCGGTGCACGACCACGCAGACGAACGAGGCTTGCTGGCCGAAGGTTAACAGCTACGGGCAGACGGTGGCGCCGGGCGTTTACTTCGCGGTGATCCGGTTCCAGGCGACGGACGGAACCAGGGACGTCTGCCAGACGATTAAGAAGATATTAATCCCGTAATGGAATCTTGGGTCTCGGGTCCGGCCTGCCGCAGGGACCGGAACGCAAAAACGTCGTCTCGCACACCGTGCTCGCAACTCCCGCTCTCGGCCTCCGCGCTTACGCAAGCGTCGGCCTCCGAGAGGGTTTTGCTAACCCGGTCCCAGCGGCAGGCCTCCGGCCAGGCAAGGGTATGGGTTTGCCGGGCCTTCCCGCAGGCCGGAGCTTACGTAAGAGCGGAGGCCGAGGGGTGAGCGCGGCCACGGTGTGGCCGATAGCGCGCCCGGCGGGCCCATACCCTTGCCTGGCCGGTCACTGTGGAGAACCCTTCCTGTAACCTTTTGTTAACATTTAGTTCACTCCCGGTTCACACCCTCCTGTTAAACTAAACATATGGGAAAGCAGACGGCCGCGCGGGCGGGCGCTTAAAATTTATGGAAAGCAAAGAAATCGACAGACATTTGAACGACCTTTGGAAGAAAGTCTCGGGCGGGGAATATGTGCCCGACGCCTCGCCTTTGCCGCCGGACATACGCCAGTCCAATATGGAGACAATGCGTTTCCTGCGCGAGAATTTTTCCAAGGCCGAGAGCGAATGGAAGACCCTGCTGGCCGGCAAGGAAGCCCAGCTGCGCGACCTTGCATCCCAGCTGGAAGAGACCAAGGCGCACCTGGGCGAGATCAAACAGCATTACCAGGAAGCCCGCGAGAAATCCCTCAACGAAGAACTGGCCACGGCGCTGAACCTGGAGGAGTCCCGGAAGCTGCTCGATACCCAGAAGAAGAACCACGCGCGCGAAGTGACCCTGCTCAAAGAGATCCTGGAGCGCACCAAGGTGGAGATGGTGAGCCTGCAGGGCCGCATCGACGCGCTGCGCTCCGAGCGCGACGAAGCGCGGAACAAATTTAACGCGCTTTCCGTGGAAAAAGCCGACCTGGACGATAACAGGGCCGGGCTTACCGCCAAACTGGCCGATTCCAAAGAAGCGGTGGAAAAGACGCTGGCTGAACTACTGAGCGAGCGCAAGAACCGCCGCGACGACCAGGTCAAAATGAAGGACCTGGAGTCCAAGATAAAAGATCTGACCGGAACGTTGGAGAGCAACAAGGCCAACTGGGACGCCGAGCGCGTGCAGTGGCGAGAAATGTGGGACCGTGAGCGCTCCGTCTGGGAGACCCACAGGCAGGAGTTCGCCGTCTGGGAGGAGCGCCTGCGCTCAGAGCGCGAAGCCTGGACCATGAAGATGCGCGAGCAGGAGTCCAAGGGCGTGGAGAACGCCGCCGGCCTCGCAAATGTTCTGAAAGAATCCAGCCAGTGGTCTGAAAAGGTCACCCAGGTCCTGAAACTTTACGCCCTTAAAGGCGTCGAATTGCCCAGCGTTTTCGTTTCAGCTTCGCCCGACCAGGCTTTCATCCGCGCACGCAAGAACGTTTCCCGCGCCCTGTCTTTGGGCCTCGCCGGCCTGCTTCTTATGTCCGGGGCCGCCTGGCAGATCTACGCCTGGCGCGCGAAGGCTCATTATAAGCTTGTCTCCAGCTCGCCGCTGGACCTGCCCAATCCCTCCGGCCTGGCCGTGACGAAAGAGGGCCTGTGGCTTTCCGACTGGAACAAGGGCCTTATTCTTAAAGACGCCAAAGACCTCTCCACGCTCAGGGTCATGCCCGCTTTAGCAGGCGGCCTGCTGAGGCCTGGGGCGCTGAGCGCCTCCGACACCGGCCTCTGGACGCTGGACATGGCCCAGCTCCGCTACGCGCGGCAGAGCTTCAAGGACGGCGGCATTACCGAGTCGGTCAAGACTCCCGGCGCCGCCCCGCAGGGCGCGGCCTGGGACGGCTACAGCCTTTGGGCTTTCGACGCCTCTTCCGGCCTGCTTTATAAGTACGGCCTGGACCCGGCTTCGGGGGCTTCCGCCACCTACCAGCTTGAAGGCGTAAAAAGCCTGATCTGCATGCAGTGGGCCAATGGCCAGCTTTGGACGCTTGACGGCAAGAATATCCTGCGGCGCTTTGTCCTGAAAGAGGGCGTGTTTAAAGAGCTGTCCAGCCAGACTTTCGGCAAGAAGCAGGCTTCCGCCTTCTGGATAGAGGCAAATACTCTTTGGTCGGTCGAGAAAGCCGGCGAGCTGTCAGGAGGTTATGAGCTGAAAAAGTACTCCCTGAAACTATACGATTAGCCCCCTATTATTTATATTGATTTTATTATGGCTAAAATGGCAAAATTGGGAAGTGCATTTAAGGTGAGGTCCGGCTGTGCCGGGCCGCAAGGGCGGAGGCGGTTTTTTGCGCAGCAAAACCGCCGAGCCGGGGTCGCGGAAAGCCGCTATGCGGCTTATCCGTGACCGGCGTCCGGTGAGGAAGTTCCCGGCCTTGTTTTGCCTTTATTCGAGGAAGATTATGCTGAAAAAAATGATTTTCATCTCCGGCGTCCTGGCCGCGCTAGCCGGGCTGTCCGCGCCGGTATCCGCGCAGCAGCTTTATGTGCGCGATATTGACGTGAAGTTCCGGGACCCCGGCAATGGCTACTGCTCGGACGTAACAGGCGCCGACTCCGACGTGTCTTTCCTTACCGGCGGCGGGAATGTGTGGAATAATTCCTCCCTTATAGAATTCGAAAGGCCCAGGGCCAACTATCCCGGCGGCTGCCTGGGCCTCTGCGCCCAGATAGTCTGCGTCAGCACGGCCGGCTACTTCGGCATAGACGAACTGACTTTCGAAGTATTCAAGTTCGGCAGCGGAGCCAACCCGCTGGACCCGGCCTCCACCCCGCCTATAAAGACGATCTCGATGTACAATATCGGGACCTGCCAGAGCAGCAATAACGTGGAATACGTCATCGGCGGCGCCGGCAATTACTACTGTACGCCCTGGGACGGCTCCTATAATTTGAACGGCCTGTTCGGCAAGACCAACGGCCAGTTCGGCTTCCGGACCAAGGTGCGCACCAACCAGGTCAGCGCCACCGCCGGCAATATTTCCATCGAGCAGACCGCCGCTTTCCCCGGCCAGACCCAGATCCCGATCCAGGTGAACGTGACCAATATCCACACGGTGCGCTCCAGCCCCACCGTGGTGGGCAAGATAACCGGCGTGGCCGCGCAGCCTTATAATATTCTTTACCGGCTGTCCAAAGACGCCCTGGTCAACATAAATGTTTACGACGCCAATACGCTGGGTTCCCTGAATTTGGTGCGCAATATCCTGGTCAACGCGCCGCGGACCGGCGAGGGCATCCCCGACGGAACCATGACCAACGGCGATTTCTGGGACGGCCGCGACAATACCGGCAACTTCGTCCAGGGCGGCAATTACCTCGCCAGGATAGAGGCCAGTTCCAACGATATGTGGCAGCCGCCCACCGACCTGGCTTTCCCCGCCACGGTGCAGATCTCGCTCGAGCCGCTGCAGATCACCGACGTGGCGGTGAGGCCGCTGGGCAACTCCTCTACGGACATGGCCACCATCAGCTATATGCTGACGGAGGCGGCCACGGTCTACGTGACGATCTATCCGCCCAATACGCAGATAGACTACCTTACCGGCGCGCCGACGCCGAATAACCCTATCAGGCGCTTTGTCGAGGTCAAGGACAGGCGCGTGACCACTTCCACTTTCTGGGACGGCCGCGACAGTAACGGCAGCCCGGTCTGCGACGGGGAATACGTATATGCGATCGACGCGGTCATGTCCTCCAATTCCGCCTTCGCCCCCGACGGCGAGGTGTGGACCAAGCTGACCAGGGTCGGGACCATCCCGATAGCGCGCGGCAAGCCGCTGGCCTTCATAAACCCCTCCTC
>JAQTOU010000004.1:198834-310076 GCA_028713125.1 Elusimicrobiales bacterium
TGGCGGGGGACCTGGTGTACAAGAGGAATTTCGGGGACCTGAACGCGCCGCGTGACGGCGGCAACAACGTGGACGGGAGCGGGCGGTGCACGACCACGCAGACGAACGAGGCTTGCTGGCCGAAGGTGAACAGCTACGGGCAGACGGTGGCGCCGGGCGTTTACTTCGCGGTGATCCGGTTCCAGGCGACTGACGGTACCCGCGACGTCTGCCAGACTATTAAGAAGATACTGATACCGTAACTATCGGGAATCAAGGATCGAGAATCGAGGATCGGGAGATTGTGTCGGGAGAGGCTGCGATTTTTTACGAGGGTAAATTTTATGAAGAAGAGAAAAAACTTTAGAAAAAGGGTTTTGGGGCTAGTCTTTTTAGCCTCGGCCTTCATTCCTCTGCCCTCAGCCAGCCTGCGCGCCGCCGATACCAAGATAGGCACCGAGGGCGCGGCCTTCATGAAGATCCCCACCGGCAGCCCCAGGGCGCAGGCGCTGGGCAATAACGGCGTTTCGCTGATGGAGGGTGGCGAAGCCATGGGGATAAACCCGGCCGGCATCGCCTCCGCGCAGATGCGCGAAGTTTCTTTCTCGCACCTCAGCTGGATACAGGAATATTCCGGACAGTACATGTCCTACGTCCATCCCATCGGCCAGTCCGTAGTGGCCGTCAATTACGCCTATTTCGGGCTGAAGGGGTTCGACGTGCGCGACTCCGAGGGAAAACCACAGTACGGCGCCGACGTCAAGGTGCGCAACAGCTACGCCAGCTTCTCAATCGCCAAAGGCTTTTTCCTGGAAAGGTTCCTGATCGGGGTCAGCGCGAAAGAAGTGATGGAAGACAATTACACCAAGGAATACAAGAACCTGGTCTTCGATTTCGGCGCGGTGCTGCGCCTGGGCCGCAAGCTCTCGCTCGGCTGGTCCGGGGCCAATATGTCCGGCAAGAAGCACCAGGTAGTGAAGGTCAACCGCCTCGGCGGGGCCTACGCTTTTAACCCTTTCGTCACCCTGCTGCTGGAGCAGAAAACCTATTCGGACCGCAAGGGCAGGCTGGGCGGCGGCCTGGAGCTTACCCTGCCGGAAGAGCTGCTGCAGGTCGGCCGCGTCTCGCTGCGCGCCGGCTACGCTCCCGGGGACAATTACGGCAAGAATATGACCGACAAGACCCTGGACAGCCTGGGCATGAACGAATCTACCGGCATCTCCTTCGGCGTGGGGCTGTACAGCGCGCAGGCGCTTGGCTACGGCATGGGTTTCGACTATACCCTGGCGCCTTACGGCGCCCTGGGGAAAGCGAGCCAGCTTGCGGTGCGGGTGCAGTTCTAAGGGTATGAAAATAAAGCGGAAGGGCCAGACGACTATAGAGTACCTGCTGGTCACTGTTTCGCTGCTTGTGGTTTTCGTAGTCATGTACAAGTCGCTGCAGTACGCGCTGGCCGGCCAGTTCAAGCGCGGCGGCCTGGTGATAATCAAGATGTACAAAGTGGACCCCTGGTAGGTGGAGAAGAGTTGCTTGGCCGTCTGGCCGTCTGATGCGCATAGCGCTTGATACGGCATGGCCATAGGCCTAAAGCGCATAGCGCCTGTTACGGCATAAACATAGTTTTAAAATTGTTTACGGAGGAACGCAAAAAATGAATAAGTTATTCAAAAGCAGGAAAGGCCAGAACACCGTGGAATACCTTCTGATGCTCGCGGTGGTCGTGGGCGTGGTGCTCATAGCCGGCGTGGCCCTTAAGAAGTACATGCCGACGCTGTTCCAGAGCATACAGGGTATGATCAACGGCGCCGCCAGCACGCTGGGCGCTTCCGGCGGAAACCAGTAAGAAACCGGATTTGGCCGGTTCCGGCGCGGAAAGCGCCGGGACCGGGTCATATAGCGGTTTTTCCGGGCCAGAGCCCGGAGAAAGTTGCGTCTTTATGAGCGTGAAACGGTTCCCGGCCGGGCCGCGGGCTGCCGCGGCGTATATGATGCTGCGCCTAAAAAGGGCGGGGCAGGTAACTATCGAACTGCTGCTGGTGCTGCCGGTCTTCATGCTGCTGCTGTTCTTTATAATGGAAATGGGCAATATGGGTTTTAATACCATTCTGGCCCATCACTGCACGTACGAGCTCGCCCGGATAGGGTCGCTGGTCGCCGGGCCTACCGGCTCCGGCTCGGGCGGCGGCCAGGCCATCGCCAATATGAAGATGAAGAAAGTGCTCGACCAGATGTTCAACGCTTCGCCCAATATCAGCGTGGACGGCGTGCTGGTGCCCACTCTCAAGGACCCGCAGTCCGGCCAGATGGGCGAGGACCTGGTAGTGACGCTTAAATACAGGTACAAGCTCATTTTCCCGGGCTCCAGCCAGCTGCTTTCGGACGTGAAGGGCCAGCGCGTAAAGGATATAACAGTAAGCGTGCAGATGCCGGTGGAGAAGCCTTACTTCCAATAGGGCGGCCGGCGAAACAGCTTTTGAATTTAACACGGATTTAACGGGAAGTTAATAATTTAGTTGGAGAATATACATATGGAAAAGAAAGGCATGCTCGTCCCCGTCCTGCTGGCTCTGGCCGCGGCCGGTATTTACTGGTGGGTGCTTACCTCCAAAGAGCGCACCCTGGCCGCCCAGACCGAGCGCGCCACCGTGCTGGTAGCCCGGTTCGACCTGCCGGCCCGCACAATCATGAACGTCGACGTGGTCGAGACCAGGGAAGTCCCGCGCATGTACCTCGAGCAGGACGCCTACGAGGTCAAGACCCAGTCCGACATCAAGCTTGTAAGCAACCTTGTGACTTTGATCCGCATCCCCAAAGGCAACCAGATAACGAATTCGGCGCTGGTCTCCCTCAGCCCCGAGGCCGGCCTCAGCGTGAAAGTCCCGCCCGGCTACCGCGGCTGCGTGCTGCCCCTCGAGAGCGACCTGCTCCGCCTGATAAAGCCCGGCGACCGCGTGGACATTTTGGTCAGCTTCGACGCCGTGATGGGAGACAACCGCAAGGAAAAAGTGACCGCCACCATTTTGCAGAACGTGCTGGTGCTCGGCGTAGGCTCGAACCTCGGCCAGGGCCTTTCCGGCTCGCAGGCCAAGGCCAAGGCCGCTGCCGAAGCCGCCGACCAGGCTTTCTCGGAGAAAGCGGCGCTCAGCCTGGCGCTCAACCCCAACGAGGCGCAGTACCTGGCCCTTTCCGTCAAGCAGGGCACGGTGGACGTGATCGTGCGCGGCCTCGGCGACGTGGAGCTGCACCCGATGGCGATAGCTTCTTTCAAGCAGCTTATAAAATAAGGATACTCTATGAAAAAACTAATTTTTTCCTTAGCCGTGCTGGCCCTCCCGGCCATCGCGGGGGCCGAGGCCACGCAGATGGTGGCCGTCAGCGCCGACATCGTGGAGATAAGCGGCTCGATCCAGAAGACGCGGGGCTTTTCCTGGAACCAGTTCTTCGACTTCAACGAAAAGACCATCCCGGGCATCATAACGCTGGGCGACTTCGAGCGCAAGACGCAGCTGACGGCCTCGCTCAAGCTGCTTGAGACCGAGGGCAAGGCGCAGATCCTGTCCAATCCCAAGGTCATAACCAAGAGCGGCACGCAGGCCAATTTCACCGTGGGCGGCGAGATCCCGGTGCCCTATTCCAATAACCAGGGCGTCGGCGCCGAGTTCAAGAAGTTCGGCGTGATCCTGGTGGTGCTGCCCGTGGTCCTGGCCGAGAAGAAGGACACCGTGGACGTCCAGATCCAGCTTGAAGTCTCCAACCCCGACTATTCCAAGCCCGTCGTCACCTCCGGAACCACGATACCCTCGATGGTGACCCGCCAGATCCAGACCGAGGTGGAGCTTAAGAGCGGCGAAACGCTCGTCATCGGCGGCCTCAAGCAGAGCAAGCGCAACGTTTCCAAGAACCGCGTTCCGATCCTGGGCAGCCTGCCGCTGATCGGCGCGCTTTTCAGCTCCACCGACATAGTCGAGGAGCAGAGCTCGCTGTTCCTGTTCGTGACTTTCGACATCATTAAATAGTCAGGCAGCCAGGCCCCCGGGCCTACTTATATGGAAGAACAGAATCTAGCGCCGCGCGTCATAACTTTCTCGGGCCCTAAAGAGGGCGTGGGCAAGACCTCGGTCGTCATGAATTTGGCGCTGGCCTGGGCCAATTACCAGAAGCGCAACGTGCTGATCCTGCCGCTGGACCCGATGTGCCGCGCCGAGCACGCGCAGCTGCTGGGCCTCAACCCGCCCTCGATGGCGGAGATCATCCAGCAGCTGGGCCGCGAATCGGTGGGCGCGCTGGGCGCCCTCCTGAAAGGCAAGATCCCGATATCGCAGTGGGGCGTCGGCGTGCTTCCTTTGAGCAAGCGCCGCTCGGACGTGGCCAAGATGTCGCCTGACATCATCCTCCCGATGCTTTCGAGGCTGTCGCAGAATTTCGACATCTTCATAGACGTGGACCCTTACTTCCCGATGCAGGTCTTCGCTTTCGACATCTCGGACCTGGTGTTCTGGGTCTCGAATTCGAACGTTTCCTCGCTGAACGCCACGGCCGGCATTTTCAGGGAGATAAACGAGCTGCATTTCCCGATGAACAAGTTCGAGGTGGTCGCCAACCTCTTCGACATGCCCGGCGCCGTCGGCCCCAAGGAAGTGGAGAAGTTCTACAAGCAGATGGGCAAGGACATCCTGGCCTTCATGCCCTGGGAGGACGCGCTTCCCGCCTACGCCAACCAGAACAAGATCCTGATCACCGAGCAGCCGAACACCCAGTGGGTGCGCATCCTGCGCGTCCTGCTCGGGCGCCTGGCCGAGCTCAAGCCCACCGAGAAGCTCTGGGCGTCGAACGTAACGACGGCCGAGTTCTCCGGCGGCTCCGACATGCTCTGGCGCCAGACCGAGAAAGAAGCGCCGCTGACCCCCGCCGCGGGCCCGTCCAAGGACCAGTCCCAGGCCGGCTCGCCGCGCGTGGACGTCCCTCCTTTCTGGGAAGAGCTCAAGATGAAAGTGCACCGCAACGTGGTCACCGCGCTGGAGACCGAGCGCGTTAAAATTTCCGACGATCCCGCCCTGAACCTGGAGACCCGAAAGCGCGTGGACGGCATTATCAACGGCCTCCTGCAGAAGGAGACCGCCACGCCCCTGACCCGCGAACAGCGCGTCAAGTTCATCAACGAGCTGCTGGACGAGATCTTGGGCCTGGGCCCGCTGGAAGAGCTGATGCGCGACCCGTCCGTGACCGAGATCATGGTCAACTCTTTCGACAAGGTCTATATAGAAAAGGCCGGTAAGCTGATCCTTACCAAATATAAGTTCCGCAACGACGAGCAGATCATGCAGGTCATGAAGCGCATCGTCGCCCCGCTCGGCCGGCGCATCGACGAATCCGTGCCGCTGGTGGACGCCCGCCTGAAGGACGGCTCCCGCGTGAACGGCATCATCCCGCCGCTGGCGGTGTCCGGCCCGACGCTGACCATCCGCCGCTTCTCCGCGAAACCTTTCACCGACGCCGAGCTGATAAAGAAAGGCAGCATCTCGCAGACCGGCGTAGAATTCCTGAAAGCCTGCGTAAAGCTGCGCAAGGACATCATCATCTCCGGCGGTACCGGCACGGGCAAAACGACTTTCCTGAACATGTTGTCCAGCTACATTCCCGAGGACGAGCGCATCGTGACCGTAGAGGACACGGCCGAACTCAGGCTGCAGCAGGACCACTGGGTCCGCCTGGAGTCCCGCCCGCCCAACATCGAAGGCAAGGGCGAGGTCAGCATCCGCGACCTCGTCAAGAACTGTCTTCGTATGCGCCCCGACCGCATCGTCGTCGGCGAAGTCCGGTCTTCCGAAGCCCTGGACATGTTACAGGCCATGAACACGGGCCATGAAGGCTCGCTGGCCACCATCCACGCCAACACCCCGCGCGACGCGCTGACCCGCATGGAGGCCATGTGTCTGATGGCCGGCGCCGACCTGCCCATCTGGGCTTTGCGCGAAATGATCGCGTCGGCCGTGCACATGATCGTGCAGCTGACGCGCTTCTCCGACGGTACCCGCAAGATCACCGCGATCACGGAGATCACGGGCCGCGAGGAGAACCAGATCACGATCCACGATATTTTCAAGTACCACCAGACCGGGATGGACGAGAACGGCAAGGTGGTGGGGTACTTCGCGGCCACCGGCGACCCACCCAAGTTCTACAAGGATTTCGAGACCCACGGCATGAAGGTCCCCCTGGATATCTTCTGGACGGAAGAACAGAAAAGGCAGAGGGCGGGGAGATAAGGGGAGATCGGGGATCGTCGGGAACAAGATCGAAGAGTTATGAAGAAACTGGCGGCTGTAATAATATTGCTCGGAGCTTTCGCGGGGAAACCCGCGGAGGCCGGCGTCTTTACGCAGGCGGAGATGGAAGAGGTTTCCTGCGCCGCCCTTAAGACGCAGCTTTTTTATTATTATCTCGACCCCGCGAGGGACCCGAAAGTCGTGAATTTCCCGATGACCTGCAAGGGGGTAAAGTCCAATTTCGTCATGCCCAAGTGGGTGGAGCCCGCCGTGGTGGAGATGTCGGGGAGAAAAGTCTGGAGGGATCCGGAGGAAGGCGAGATCTCCGAGGCCACGCTCTGGCAGACCCCGGTCTCCATAATCTACGAATACCTTGAGCTCACCCGCAAGACCTTCCCGCCGGAGTCCGGCGGCGCCAATATCCAGCCCGGGCTGCTGGTGAAGGAATACGCGGATATCCGCATCCGCTTCCAGATGTCGATGGACAGGCTTTACCGCGCCCGCACCCGCGACGTCACCATGGGCGATTCGATGGGGGGGCGCGGCCGCACCATCATGTCCCATTTCGTCCTTATCCTTAAGGAGATGGAGTCTATAGCCGACGCGATCTCCAGCACCAACCAGCGCCGCTACGCCGACGCCGTGCTGGCCTCGGCGGTGCTCAGCCAGGACGCTTTCCGCACGCTTTTCAGGGAATCGCGCAAATACGAGCCCCCGCCCAAAGAATCGGACAAGGCCAAGGTCTTAAATACGGCGCTTTCCATGCTGGGCATCATCCTGATCTTCCTGGCGGTGCAGGCCTTCTTCGCGATGAACGACGATAAGACCAACGCGATGATGGGCGACTACTCCAAAAAGGTCTCGACCTTCACCGAGGCCTTCTCGCGCCAGTTCATAAACATCAACGTGAAATACCTGGTGCTCGGGCCGGCGGCGCTCTTCTCCCTGCTGGGCCTGCTCACCATGAATATTTTCGCTTTCCTCATCTTCAGCGCGATCGGCATGGCCATCGGCATGCGCACTCCCCAATTCGTGCTGAACACGATGAAGGCCGCCCGCGGCCGGAAGGTCGACACGCAGCTCATGGACGGCCTCATCCTGCTCTCCAACTGTCTCCGCTCGGGCCTGGACATCGTGCAGGGCTTCGAGATGGTCTCGAAAGACCTCATTCCCCCTATTTCCGACGAGTTCGGCCTGGTGATAAAGAACTACCAGCTCGGCATGACCTTCGAGAAGTCGCTCGGCGTGATGGAGGAGCGCGTCGACTCCAAGATGCTCGCCTACATGATCCGCGCCATAGTGCTGCAGCGCGCGGTCGGCGGCAACCTGACCAAAGTTTTCGAACGCATCGTCATCGACATCCGCGAGGAGTCCAAGCTGGAAGAAAAGACCAAGGCCATGACGGCCCAGCAGAAGATCCAGTCCATCGTCGTGGGCATCATGCCCTGGGTGATGGTGAGCGTCATGTTCATGTTCCAGCCCGAGACGATGATAAAGTTCTACAGTTCGCCGCTGGGCATGGCCACCGCGTGCTTCTGCGTCATCTGGGTGGCGATAGGCATGAAAGTCGTGGCCAGCCTGGGGAACATACGCGTATGAGCCCTGATAAAATAACAAGCGCGGTCCTCGTGATCATCTCCATGGTAGGCTCCTTCGCGGCCTTCACGGCGGTGCAGCGCTTTTTCGCGCCGCGCGAAGAGGCGCGCTCCGCGATAGGCGACATCAGCGACATGGAGGGGAAGGAGACCTCCGCCTTCTCGAAGCTGGAGAACAGCAAGAATTTCTGGGATAAACTGGACCTTTTCTTCGCCCGGCAGCTGGGCATGGAGAAGAAGCTGGACGAGACCTTCATGCTGCTGGGCAGCCCGGCCACCACCAACCCGCTGAAGATGCTGCATATAAAGCTGATGGCCGGCGCGGCCCTCCCTACCGTATCCTTTGTGCTTACCGGGTCCCCTTTCTGCGTCATCTTCGCGCCTCTGGGCTTCCTGCTGCCCGACGCGGCCATCTGGGCCGGCCGCATCCGCAACCGCCAGGAAAGCATCATCCGCAACTTTCCCACCTTCGTCGACCTCGGGGCGCTGATGATCGAGTCCGGCCTGGACTATATGACCGCTTTCGACCGCATCGTGAAGATAGCCCCTGTAAAGACCGGTCTCGAGCTGGAGATAGAGAAGACCATCAACGAAGTGCAGCTCGGCTACGCCCGCCGCGACGCGCTGCGGCGTCTGTCGCTGCGCACCGGCCTGCAGGAAGTGCGCTCCTTCGTGGGCCTGATCGTGCAGTCGGACGAGCTGGGGACCAGCCTGGTGGAGCTGATGCGCAACTATTCCGCGGACATGCGTTTCCGCCGCCTTAACAAGGCCGAGAAGCTGGCCGCCCAGGCTTCCACCAAGATGCTGATCCCGCTGTTCATCTTCATTTTCCCGGTGGTGTTCATACTGATGCTGGCCCCGATGATAATGGACCTGGTTACCGGCGGCATGCCGTTCTAGAGGCTTTTTATGACGAACATATTTCTGGCGATACTTTTCTCGGCCGCGCTCTGCGCCCCCGCTTCCGCGCAGATCAAGCGCGTGAAAAGCGAGGAATCGCTGTTCCTCGATCTCCAGAAAACGGGGCTCGGCGCCCTGAACGAGATGGACGAAAAGCGGAAGTTCCTGGAGCTGGTGCGCCTTGAGAAGGTCAAGCTGCAGGGGAAGATGCTCGGAGACATCTACGACAACGCCTACGAGTATTACCGCAACGGCAACTACGAGGACGCCAAGGACCTGGCCCTGAAGATCATCGCCATCGACCCCAATCACCAGGACGCGCACATGCTGCTGGAGGCCTCCAACCAGCTGCGCGGCAGCCTGCGCCCGGGCATGAGCGAGAAGCTGATGATCGAGGACCGCTTCAAGACGGCCCTTTCCTATTATACCGAGGGCCGCATCGTGGAGGCCCACACCAAGATGACCGAGGTCGTCAAGCTCGCCCCGAACAATATCAAGGCGAAGTACTGGCTTTCCAAGATGAAAGAAGACCTCAAGGAATATTATTTCCAGAAAGGCTCGTCGGACTACCAGAACCGGGACCTGAAAAGCTCGCTCGATAATTTTTACAGCGCGCTGATGATAAGGCCGAGGGACACCCTGGTCATAACCTGGATCACCCGGGTGGAAGACGAGCTGCGCCAGCAGAAGGCCAACGATATGCTCAAGGCCGCGCTGGAGTTCTACGCCCAGGGCAAGCTGAAGGACGCCTACGAGGGCCTCAAGCGCGCCCTGGAGGTGCAGCCGGGTGATTCCAAGGCCAACAAGCTCCTGGCCGAGGTGAAGAGCGAGCTGGAGAACGGCTTCCTGGCCGCCGGCAAGAAGCTTTACGGGGCGCGCCGGTACCCTGACGCGATAGGCGAATGGGACAAGGCGAAGCCCTATACCGCCAATATGGCCTATATCAACAACCTTATTTCTCGCGCCCGCCAGCAGATGAAGCTGGAAGGGGACGAGAAGAAGCGCCGCGCCGACGAAGCCGCGCGCCGCGCCAAGGCGGAGGAAGAAGCTGCCGCGAAGGAAGAGGCTGACCGCAAAAAGGCCGAGGCCGAGGCCAAGCGCAAGGGCGTGGCCATCGAGGAAGTCGGCAAGAAGCCCCAGGGCGTGACCGAGGAGAACCGCCTGGCCGCGCAGCAGCATTATATGGAGGGCATCAAGTCCTTCCAGAACTCCAATTACGACAAGGCCCGCGACGAATGGACGATCGCCCGGCAGCTCGACCCCGGCAACGCCGACGCGGCGGCCGGCCTCAAGCGCATCGAGTCCATCCTCTCCGGCGGGCAATAGGCGCACGGCGCGGGGACGAGGGGCCGCCCTGACAAGGGGCGGCTCCTTTTTTAGAGGCCGTTTTTTAACCGTTCTGTAACAAGTTTGAAACGCGCTTTATGTAGAATTTATTCAGGTCAACGCTCTCACGGCTTTTTGCCCAGAGGATAAATTTATGCGGCTTACAGTTAAATGGCTGATGTGGTTCATCGGGATAGGCATCTACGTGATGTTCCTGGGCGGCATTTTCTATTACAACCTTTTCAAGTGGACCTTCGACGAGAAGCTCAAGCAGGACGTCATCGAGACCGTCAAGGTCTACGCGCCCACCATGCGCAACGGCCTGCTCAATAACGCCAACGCGATCTCTTTCGAAGAGTACGACATCATGATCTCGCTGAACAAGGACGAGCGCATCACTTCGCTGCTCTACCTCAGCCGCTCCGGCCGCGTGCGCTGGCACAAGGAATCCCGCTTTATCGGCATGGGCTGGGACGAGCTGCAGAAGCAGGTCCCGCCGCCTACCGACGCCATCGCGCAGGCGCATATCTCCAAGATGCCGAAGGTGCGCCAGGTGAAGGGCGAGCCTTTGTACGAGATAGCCATCCCTTTCTCCGTGCGCGGCGAGATCATCGGAATAGTGGACCTGATGGTGTCCAGGGCCGGCGCGGAGCTTCTCATAGGCTCGGCGATGCGCAAGTACGTGTTCGGCGCCATCGGCGTGCTTTTCCTGCTGGGCCTGCCGCTCTATTTCTTCTTCCACCACTACGTGATCTCCCCGATGGACGCGCTGCGCGACAGTGTGGAAAGCGTTTCCCTGAAGAATTTCGACCTGCGCTTCCCGGCGCGCACCGACGAGTTCGGAGACCTTTCGGGAGCCATTACGCGGCTGATGGGGAAAATGAAGGTGGAGATAGAAGGGATCTCCAACCGCGACCGCACCTACAAGGAGGCGGAACAGCGCTGGTGGCGCTCGCTCCTCAACATCATCGTCCCGTCCACGAACTACGTGATAGTGGTGGACGAGAACAACAGCATCCTTTACGCCAATTTCGAGCTTAACTCCGGGATGGATTCCAAGACCATCCACCTCCTGGACGTGGTGGACAGCCAGCAGCAGACCCTGCTGCGCCTCGTCGGCCAGGCCTTCGAGCAGCCCGACCAGATGGTCGAGGGCGAGAGCGTCTTCAAGGGCCAGAACTTCAACGTAAAGGTCCTCCACGTCGGCCAGACCGCCGAAACCAACCGCACCCTGATCCTCTTCTACCCCAAAGCCGAAATATCCATGTAAGACAGCGAGAAGACCGCGGGATGCGAAGTCGGGGCCTGGCAAGGGTATGGGCCCTTCGCTCACGGGCTCTCGCACACCGTGCTCGGCCCTCCTCTCACTGCAGTGGCCTGCTGGCCACCCGGCCATTCCCGCGCTTACGCAAGCGTCGGCCTCCGAGAGGTCGCTCAGAACCCATACCCTTGCCACCCCTCCGCTCGGTTTTGTCGGCCAGCGAGTTTTCCGTTAAGGTGATGATCTGGGCGGAGACCGTGCGGGCCGGGTTAGCAAAACCCTCGGAGAGCCCGCCGGTTGCATAGCCCGGCGGGCGAACACGGAGCGAGGCCACGGTGTGGCCGAGCGCGTTTTGCGTTCCGGCCCGCACGGTAGGCCGCCCAGCCGTCCGCCGCTTATGCGGTGTAGGCGAGGGTGTTTTGCGTTCTGGCCCCTGTGGTAGGCCCCGACTTTGCATCTCGCGGTCCCCGACTTTTACTATTGTTAATTTTCCTGAATAATTATGTATTATATTAGCAACACGGGCTCTGCCCGGGGTTATTTATTTGGAGGAAACATGAAACTTGAAGTACGCAATATCAGCGTCGGTTCCTTGGTGACCTCTTCGGTGCCGCTGGTGATTTTCAGCCTGGCGCTGCTCGGCGGGATCGTGACCTTCATGGTGGTCCCCAACGTGCAGCTGGCTTCCATGACCGCCGCCCAGAAACTGATGAGCGTGGGCCTTTACGCCCTGCTTTACGTGGTCATAAGCACGGCGGTACTGGTGTTCGCCTCCTTCGTGTACAACGTGCTTACCGGGGTGCTCGGCCTGCGCGGCATCACTTTCGACATAGAAGAAATACATCACGATTAACGAGTTCTGTTGACGACCCCGGTTAGAGCCGGCGGCGGCTTGCCCGTGTGATCGGTCGTCGGCGGTTCCGTTCGCAATTTAGGAGAACCTGTGAAAATAAACATCATTTTTGCCTCGAAGGACCTGTCCCGGGCTTCGCTGATACTGGAGATGCTCGCGCGCCAGGGCTACGCCGTCGCCACCGCGCACCGCGCGCGCGAGGTGATGGGGATGCTGGCCGAGAAATCCTTCGACATGGTAATGATCGGCCAGAACCTGGCCGACGAAGAAGGGCTGACCTTCCTGCGCAACCTCAGGGCCAAGAACAAGAATATCCCGGTCATAGCCATGCTGGAATCGCCTGACACCTTCCTGGACCATATGCCGTCCGGCCTCAGCATGGAGACCCTGCTGCCGCACGGGCACACCGGGCGGGAGACGCCCAAGATCTCCTACAAACTGGCCTTCTTCCAGCTCGGCGCCGACGAGTGCCTGGCCTACAGCCAGGACCTCCACGAGAGCGTGGCCCGCGTGCGGGCCGTCGTGCGCCGCACCGTGAGCGTGCAGGCGGACGAAGTGCTCAAGATGAACGAGATAGAGCTGAACATGTCCAGCTACACCGTCAAGATCAACAACAAGGAAATAAAGGTGACGGCCAAGGAATTCGACCTGCTGTACGTGTTCCTTAGCTCCCCCAACCGCGTCCTGTCCAGGCCCTACCTGATAGAGCGCGTCTGGGGCTACAATTATTTCGGTTCCCCGCGCACGGTCGACGTGCACGTCCGCCGGCTGCGCTCCAAGATGGGCAAGGCCTCGCGCTACGTGCACACGGTGCCCTGCGTGGGCTACAAGCTGGTTCCCGCAAAATAGGGCGGGGGGACAAGGTCGGGGAGCGGGTAAATTTTAAGAAAACTGGAGAAAAACTATGGCTGCACAAAAGATCCTGATAATAGACGACGACGCGCACCTGCGCGAGAGCCTGGCCGAGGTCCTGGACATGGAGGGCTTCACCTGCTTCCAGGCGGGCAACGCGAAGACCGGCATAGACTCCGCCAAGAAGCACAAGCCCGAAGTGGTAATAATGGACATCCAGCTGCCCGACTCCTCCGGCTTCCAGATCTGCCAGGAGCTGCGCCGGTTCTCCAAGGACTTCATCCTGATCATGATGACCGGCCGCTTCCTCTCCGCCGAGGAGAAGACGCAGGGCTTCTCCCTGGGCGCCGACGAATACATGACCAAGCCTTTCGATATCCCGGAACTGTGCATCCGCATCCGCCAGCTGCTTACCAGGAAGGGGAAATAATGAAAAGGGCCGCCCTGCTCCTTCTCGCGGTCCTTCTTGCCAGCCCGGCTTTCGCCCAGCAGCCCCCCGCGGCCGCGAAGCCCGCTGCCGCCAAAGCCGCCGTCTCCGCCGCGAATCCCGCGGCCGGCCAGCTGGAGCTCTACCTCGAGGCCATGGACGGCCAGGGGTGGCAGTGGTTCTTCCTCGCCGATACCGTGAGGCGCCGCCTGGACGGGGCCGGGCTTAAGGTATACCCGCTGGTGGCCAAAAGCGCCGACGGAACTTTCGCCGCCCGCCGCGGGGAGACGGAACTGGCCGAATCCGTGCGGCTCGCCGTGCTCGCCAAGGCCTATCCCGGCAAGCTGCTCAACTATCTTAACGCGCGCTCCCTAAGCCCCGCGGCCGACGGCTGGCGCGACGCCGCCGTCTTCGCCGGCGTCAACCCGGACGAGCTTGAAAAGCTCGCCGCCTCCGAGGGGACTGCCGACCTCGCGGACGCGTATAAAAGGTCGTCCGCCGCCGGCGTGACGGAGACCGCGCTGTTCCTGGGGGGGAAGCCCTACGAAGGTTCCCAGCGCCTGATGCCGCTTTACGCGGCGGTCAATAGCTCCCTGCCCGCGGCGAAGCGCGTCCCGCCCCCGCCCGGCTATACCCCCAAGCCCAAGGCGCCCCCGCCCGGCTTCTGGGTGGTACTCAGCTCCGGCATTTCCGCCAACGACGCGCTGGTCGGCGTGTTCGACAGGTATTTCGAAGGCATAAAGCCGCTTATCCTTGATTACGGCTCGGCGGACCGCGCCGCCCGCTTCCCTTCCCTGGAGTTCGTCCCCGCTTATATCCTGGCCGCCACGCCGGAGGCCAGGGCCCGCCTTGACGCCGAGATAAAGGCCGGCCTTTTCAAGGAGAACGCCGGCTACCTGGTTTACGAGGACAGGCAGCGCGCCGGGCTTTACGCCGGGCGCCCGGAGAAGAAAAATACGCTGGAGATCTTCGTGATGAGCCAGTGCCCCTTCGGCGTGCTCGCGGAGAACGCCGTGCTGGAGGCCGAGAAGAACAAGCTGCTGCCGGAAGGCCTGAAAATAGAGATACACTTTATCGGCGAAGCCAGGAAGGACGAGAAAGGCGCGTGGGTCTTCTCGAGCCTGCACGGGAAGGCGGAGTGGGAGGAAGACGCCAGGCAGATCTTCATAGCCGGGAAATTCCCGGACAAGTTCAACGCTTACCTGCTGGAGCGCAACAAGGCCATAACCTCCCCGGACTGGCAGAGCGCCGCTAAAGCCGTCGGCATCGACGCCGCGGCCGTGACCGCCGGGGCCGAGGAAGCCAATAACCTGCTGGCCGCCGATTTCGCGGCCACGGGAGCTCTCGGGATAGGCACTTCCCCGTCGTTCATGGTGAACGGCCAAAGCTTCATGGTGGGGCTCGGGGAGCTGACGAAGGTCGCCGGCTTCGGCAAGATCCCGCCGCCGGGCCAGCCCGCCGCCGGCTGCGCGAAGTAGGCGTTAACGGCCGGCCTCCAGGCCGGCCGTTTTCTTTGGGGGCGAAACAATTTCGTAACAGCCTTTTAGGATAATATACTTGTCCTGAAGTTTTAAGGCCTGGTTTATTATATGACAGAAGTTCCAAAGAAAAGAGGAAGGCTGTTCTACAAGTTCCTCCTGATTTTCCTCATAGTCTCGCTGGTCCCGCTCGGCATCGTCGGCTATTACCTCGTGAACCTCAGCCAGGTCACGCTTAACAGGGCCATCTCCCGCGACCAGGAGTCGCTGGCCGTCGGCTTCGCCGACACCGTCTCGAGCTACATCATCAATTTCCGCAACGTGCTTTCCGACGCGGCCCACCTGGAGGATTTCGCCTCCATGAACACGGCCAAGCAGCAGGGCCTGGTGGACCACATCATGGTGCTCCACGCGGCCTTCCTCGAGATCTCCGTCATAGACGCTTCGGGCCAGGAGAAGGTGCGCCTGGGGCGCTTCGAGCACGAAAGCAAGATGCGCGATTTCTCCGGCGACGCGCTGTTCGCCAAAGTCATGCGCGCTGGCGAATTCGTGGGGGGCCTGGAGAAGTACCAGGGCAAATATCCCGCTATCACCATGGGCGCGCAGATAGTGAACCCGGCGACGAACCAGCCGGCGGGCGCGATCCTCGCAAAGATGAGCCTCACCGCGATCTCGAGCCTGCTCAAGACCGGCTTCCCGGAGACCACGCACACGCAGGCCGCCGTGATAGATTCCAGCGGCTTCCTGATAGCCCATTCCAACTCCAAGGAAATTTACAAGCCCGACGCCAAGCTGCCCGACGACGTGCTCCGCATCCTGCTGCAGAACGACGCAAAGACCGGGGGCGGCGAGCTCATCCTGGAGACCGGCGAGCGGGTGCTGGGGGCCTTCGCCGAGGTCTCGGACCTGGGCTGGGTGGTCTACATCCAGCGCTCCGTTTCCGTGGCCTACTCGGCCTCCAACGACATGATGAAGCGCACCCGGAACATGATGCTGATAGTCACGGTCTTCGTTCTGTTCCTAGGCTACGCGGTCTCGCTGATCATCACGCAGCCCATCTCGGCCCTGCGTGAGGCCGCGATCAAGCTCGGCGAGGGGGACTTCGACTACCTGCCCGACCTCAGCATGCCCAACGACGAGATCGGGGAGCTGGCCCACACTTTCATGCAGATGAGCGAATCTCTCAAGGTCAAGACGGCCGAGATCATGTCGGCCAAGGACGAGCTCGAGCGCCTGAACCGGAGCCTGGAGAACCGCGTAGAGGCCCGCACCCGCGAGCTGAAGTCGGCGCAGGACGAGCTGATCAAGAAAGAGCGCCTGGCCGCCATCGGGCAGATGGCCTCCGTCGTAGGCCACGAGATCCGCAACCCGCTGGCCGTCATCAATAATTCCATTTATTTCATCAAGACCAAGACCAATGCCCAGCCCAACCCCGAGCCCAAGGTCATCAAGCATATAGCCATCATCGAGTCCGAGATCCGGCAGGCGAACGGCATCATCGACGAGATCTTGGGTTTCGCCCGCACGCGCGAGCTCAACCCCAAGCTGGTGCACCTGAACTCCTACCTGGAAGACCTCACCATGTCCTTCCCGGTGCCCCCGCATATCGAGATGGTGAAGAACTTCGCCGGCGAGAACCCGACGGTGAACATCGACTCCGACGAGATGTCGCAGGCGCTGCGGAACCTGATCAAGAACGGCATCGAGGTCATGCCGGAGCACGGCAAGCTCTACGTGCGCAGCGAGATGGTCGACGCGGGCACCGTCCGCATCGACGTGGAGGATACCGGCTGCGGCATGCCCAAGGAAACTGCCGAGAAGATCTTCGCCCCGTTCTTCACCACCAAGGCGCGCGGCACGGGCCTGGGCCTCGCCGTGGTGAAAAAGGTGGCCGACCGCCACAAGGGCAAGGTGGAAGTCTCAAGCGTTGTGGGCCAGGGCACCTGCTTCAAATTTTACATCCCGGTGGTCCAGAACCCGCCCCCGCCCGCCCCGCGCGGATAACCCTTGTATTCCGCCTTATAAAGTAATATAAATATGAAGAGCGTGCGGCCAGCGCCGCCCGCCCCTACAACATGGAAAGCAAAATTTTAGTAGTTGACGACGACGCCCACCTGCGCGAAACGCTCCGCGACCTCCTGGAAATGGAAGGCTACAAGGTGTTCGAGGCCGGCTCCGGCGCCGAGGCCATGAAGATGGTCGTCTCCGATTTTTTCCACGTCATCCTGATGGACTTCAACCTGACCGACAAGACCGGCATCGAAGTCATCAAGGACATCCGCAAGCTCAATACCGACAGCCAGATCCTGATGATGACCGCCCACGCCTCGCTCGACACCGCGGTGCGCGCCATCCAGGAATCGGTCTACGATTTCCTGATCAAGCCCGTCGATTTCAACTACCTGCGCCGCTCCATCAAAAAGGCCGAGGAGAAACTTTACCTCGAGCAGGAGAACAAGCGCCTCATCGACATGCTGAAGCACAATAACGAGGAACTGGACCGCCTCAACGGCATGAAATCCAAATTCATGTCGATGGCCTCCCACGACCTGTCCAACTCCCTGATGACGCTGCAGATCAGCTTCGAGATGCTGGCCGCCACGGTCAACCCGAACCCGGACCAGAAGAAGAAGATGGATTTCATCAATACCAGCATCGCGCAGATCTCCCGCCTGATCGGGGACCTGGTGGACTGGGCCTCCATCGAGCAGGGCAAGCTCCGCATGGAGAAGAACTATTTCGAGATGGACAAGATGGTGACCGAGATGATCGTGGGCCCCAAGGCCCGCGCCCAGCAGAAGAACATCGAGATCACGGCGGAATGCTCGCCGGGCCTGAAGATGGTCTGCGCCGACAAGCGCCGCATAGGCCAGGTGCTGCTCAATTTGCTCGAGAACGGCATCCGCCACACCCAGCGCGGCGGCAAGATCACCGTCTTCGTCACCCCGCTCGAGGATTCCGTCTGCGTTTCAGTGAAGGACACCGGCGAAGGCATTGACCCGGAAGTCCTCCCGAAGCTTTTCCAGAGTTTTTACCAGCCGGCCGGCGGCAAATCGCCGCACGGGCGCCTGGGACTGGGCCTGTCCATCTCGAAGGAGATAGTGCAGAACCACGAGGGGAAGATCATGGTGGAGAGCGAGGGCGTGGGCAAGGGCTCGGCCTTCAAGTTCACCATCCCCTTCGCCAAGGAGCCGCCCCCCGCGGACGCGAAAGGCGGGCCGGCGCCGGACGAAGGGCATCGCTAGCGCAGTGTCAGCCGACAAATTGGGTACAAGGAGCTTAACTATGGCCGTTGCAAAGAAAAACGTGACAGTTCTGATAGCGGATGACCAGACACTCTTCAGGGAAGGCATCAAGGACCTCCTGGAAGACGAGAAAGGCATCACTGTGGTAGGTGAGGCCGCGAACGGGCCCGAAGTGGTCGCCATGGCCAAGAAGCTTAAGCCTGACGTCATCCTCATGGACATCAAGCTGCCGCAGATGGACGGCGTCGCCGCCACCCGCATAATCCGCAAGGAATGCCCCAATACCAATGTTCTCATCCTCTCCGGCTACGAGGACGAAGCTCATGTGACCGAAGCCATACAGGCCGGCGCCAACGGCTACCTGTCCAAGATGCTGCCCGCTTCCGAGCTGGTACACGCGCTCAAGACCTTCAACTCGGAGGGCGTGATGATACCGCAGCCTATCATGGGCAAGCTGATCCAGGGCCTTCGCCAGATGGGTACCCCCGGCTACGACAGCGCCCCGGACGCGCTGACCGCCACCGAGATCAAGGTTATGGCCCTGCTGGGCAAGGGCAAGAGCAATAAAGAGATAGCCGCCGAACTGGGCTGCAGCGTTAAGACGATCAAGAACCACCTTAACAGCATCTTCCAGAAGCTTGGCGTGAACAACCGCACCGAAGCGGTGGTAAGGGCCATAGAGAAGGGCCTTATCTCCCCGGAAGACGGCAGGTAAGAACCGCACTTCCAGCAAAAGCGGCCGGTCCTGCAAAGGCCGGCCGTTTTTCTGTGGTTCCGGCCGCTTAATAATATAGAAACAACGGGTTTGTACACTATATATAAGCCTTGAATTAGGCTGTTTTTGGTGGTATAACATTGCGATAGCGGGGGATCGGGAACCGGAGACGACAGGAGAACGGAGATAGATGAAGAAAGCGGGGATTATTTTACAGGTTAAAATTTCACTGCGGCGGGTTTACCGCCGCGGGGAGGCGGCTTTTTATTCGCTTCCCTCCGGGCTGTCCCCTGCCGCCTTCAGGGCGAGGCCGGGGCAGAGCACGGTAGAGTACCTGCTCATGCTGGCCGTCGTGGCCGGCATGGCCTCGATGATAGGCGTGCTGTTCCACCGCCGCATCCTGGGCGGCCTGTTCACGCTGGTGGGCATGATAGTAGGCGCGGGGACGCCGACCTCCTGACTTTATGAAGAGGACCACGGGGAATATATTCAAGCGGCTCCGGCGGCCCGCCGCGCGGGCCGGGCAGATCCTCATTCCCTCCCTGCTGGTCATCCCGTCGCTGCTGATCTTCGTCTACCTGCTTTTCGAGACCACCAAGCTCTCGCGCGAAAAAATACGCCAGCAGTTCGCCACGGACTCCGCCGCTTTCATCCAGATGGGCGACTATACCAATTTGCTGAACCGCACGGCCTATGTCAACGGGGCCTTCCCTTACCGTATTTTTAAAGAAGCTTACGAATGTCCCAACCCGGAGACGCCGCTGCAGATGGCCTCCGGCTCGGGGCAGATCTGCCCCTACGACATGCTTTACGCGGCCGGGCTGTTCCCCAAATATACCGGCGACGTCAAGGGCGCGCAGCCGGCCTCGCTAGACGGCAATAAGAAATGGGACATAGTGTTCGATCCCTCCGCCAGGCCGGAGTTCGCCTCCAACCCGACCTCCAAGACCGACAAGCCGGTGCTGGACCTGATAACGCAGGACCAGGGCGTCAAGATAATGATCGAGTGGGGCACCGCCATCGGCTATTACAAGTTCTATTCGCAGGTCTACAGCCTGCTGGGCTCCGTCGAGGAGTCGCAGTGGACGGTCTTCGACCGGCTCACCGAAAGCTTCAATTTCTTCCGCAAATCCTACTACCTGAACGCGAACACCCCCGACTGCGTGAAGAACGCCGGGACTTGCGGGAACGACGGGATCTACAGCAGCGGCGGCTTCAATTCGAACAAGCTGACCAAGGGCAGCAATTTTTTCATGCATTACGCCCTGAAGATACAGTTCCACGCCAAGGTTTTCACCGGCGCCAGCCTGCCCCCGTATTACCTGGGCAAGACCAACCCGCCCATGGACATGACCAGCATGTCCCCGGACGGCCTGTTCCAGCTGGCGACGGTCTCCGACGGCAGGCTGAAGAAATTCGGCGACGGGCTGGACGTCTTCCAGGGCTGGGACACCCCTACGAATTATTTCAACGTGGACTTTAACCAGATCGGGAAGTGCACCGAGACCGGCAGGCCCTGCGTGCACGCGCTGGTGACTTCCCAGTGCCCGCAGCTGACCTCCGCCGGGAACAACTGCGTCTGGCCGGCCCCGACGCCCAAATACCAGACCAGGCTTTACCCGTAGGCGCTATGAAGAAGACCATGAAAACCATCTCAGGACGCCTGGCCCGCGCGGCCTCCTGCCTCATGGAAGGGCGGCCCGGCCAGGCTATGACCGAGGTGGTCCTGCTCTTCCCGCTTTTCCTGCTGATCGTCTTCATTACCGCCAAGATCTTCGCGCTGCTGGTGCTGATCCAGAAGCTTGAAATAGCCTCCTATTACGCCGCCCGCCGCTGGCAGCTGGAATCCCACCTTAACGCCGACCAGGCCGTCTGGGACGAGAATACCCTGAAGAAAGATATAGAGAAGAACGTGCGAAAATATATAGGTTTCGACAAGCCCGCCGTGAGCAAATTCCTCAACCTCAAGGAAATGAAGATCGAAGTGGTGCGCACCCAGGTCTGGAACGTGATAACCCTGACGGTGACCACGTCTCCGGCCGGCGTGAAGATGCTGTGCAAGTATCCCTCGCAGGCGGTCTGCGCCCACCCGTACGGCAAGGCCTGCGCCGACGGCTACGCCTATCTCTGCCAGGGCGGGAAATCGATGGAGGTCATAAAGTACGTTCCCAACCGCGACCGCCCGATACAGTTCGTGCTGCCGGGCCTGAAGTAAAGGATAACAACATGCTTTGGTTTAAAATTAAACTGTTTTTTCAGCGGCACTGGGTGGGGCTTTCGATAGCGGCCATCGTCGTCGGGGCGGTGCTCTTCCCGATCTGGTACCTCGCCGGGGTGGAGGAGAATACCAGACGCTATATCATCAGCATGAACGTGGCCAGCATGCCGTGGATGGTGCTGAATACGGTCATTTTTGTCGGGTTCCTGTACCTGATGCAGTCGGGCGGCCTGAGCGCTCTGAAAAAAAGCAAGGTGGACGCGGCGGCGGTCAATATCAAATTCTCCGACGTTATAGGGCTGACGGAGGCCAAGCGCGAGGCGTGGGAGGTGGTGCAGCTGATCAAGGACCGCACCCGCGTCAAGGCGATCGGCGGCAAGATCCTCAAAGGCGTCCTGCTCGTCGGGCCCCCGGGCTGCGGCAAGACCCTGCTGGCCAAGGCGGTGGCGACGGAGGCCGGCGTGCCTTTCATCTCCATCTCGGGGTCGGAATTCGTCGAGGTCTTCGTCGGTGTGGGCGCCAGCCGCGTGCGCAAGCTTTTCAAGCAGGCCAAGGAATACGCGCAGGCCCACGGCTCCTGCATAATTTTCATCGACGAGATAGAGGTCATCGGGCGCAAGCGCGTGCTCTACGACGCTTTCGGCGGCGGCTCCGAGACCAACAGCACGCAGAACCAGCTCCTGGTGGAGATGGACGGCCTCGAGTCCGGCGCCAATGTCGTGGTCTTCGCTGCCACCAACGCGCTCGAGGAGATCCTCGACGACGCGCTGCTGAGGCCGGGCCGCTTCGACCGCAAAATCTTCGTCGGGCGCCCTAACCTGGAGGAGCGCGAAGCGCTGTTCGGCTACTATTTGGGCAAGGTTAAGTATTCTCCGGAAATAGAGGTTCCGCGCCTGGCCCGCAAGGCCGTGCACAAGACGCCGGCCGAGATAGAGAACATCGTGAAGGAAGCCGCCCTGATAGCCGCCCGCGGCTCGCGCGACATGATCGGTTATAAAGATTTCAGCGAGGCCATAGACCGCATCGACCTGGGCGTGGCCCACCGCCTGAACCTGAACCCGCACGAGAAAGAAATGACGGCCTTCCACGAAGCGGGCCACCTGCTGGCCCTTTATCTCACCCATCCCACCAACGACGTGTTCAAGGTCTCCATCCTGAACCGCGGCGGCGCCATGGGCGTGGTGCATTCCATGCCGTCGGAGGAGATCTACGCCTCCGACGCCAATACCCTGCTGGCCCATATCCGCACCTCGCTGGGCGGCTACGCCGCCGAGAAAATAAAGTACGGCGTGACCACGGAGGGCGTCAGTTCCGACTTCGCCAATATCACCAGGCTGGCGCACAATATGGTGTGGAAGCTGGGCATGGGCAAGACCGGTTTCCTGGGGGATTTTACCGTTATTCCCCAGCACGAGCGCTCCAGCGATATAAATAACACCCTTAACCGCGAGTCGCAGGATATAATCAAAGAGCAGTACGCCCTGGTGGACGCGCTCCTCAGGGAAAACTGGCCTATAGTCGAGCGCTTCGTCAAGGAGCTCCTCGCCCGCGAGGAGCTGGATTACGACGAGATAGTCGCTGTCTTCGCCGAATACGGCAAACCCCCGAAGCCGCTGAAAACAGGGGTCCCCGGGGCCTAGTCCGCGGCGCCCGGCTTTTAAGGGCCGGCGCTCCACCCCTTGAATTTCGGCGTTTCCTCTGCTATAACATTCAGGTGAAATAAAGGCCTTGGAGATGGTGAGTTACCAGTCCCCAGACCTTAAGTTTTATTTGTCGTACGCGCGGTCGGAGGTTCTATGCCTTCAGATGAAGAAAAAGAGGCGGCGGGACAGGAAAGAGCGGAGAATGAGCCCGCCGAAAGGGAAATAAAGGACCAGTTCGCCGACGGACAGGCGCCGGCGGAAGGTTCTATTCCCGGGGACGAGTCCGAAGAGCAGGAGCCCGAAAGAGAAGAAACCCCCGAAGAGAAAAAAAGCAATAAAGAGAAAAAATTCTGGCTGCTTTCGCTGGGCCTTATCCTCCTGCTTCTGTCCGGCGGCGGCTTCTACGCGGTCACCGGAATGAGCAAGGCCGCGCATAAGCTTGGCAGCGGCCAGGACTATGAGCAGCTCTCGGCCAACAGCACTATTTACGACGGGAAGGCGGGCCAGGCCGGGAGCCGGGATTATTTCCGGCAGGACCAGGGAGGCGCCGGGGAGCAGGCCGCGGGCGTGCCTTCGGGCGGGGCCGCCGGCGACAGGGTCAATCCTTCCCTGGTCCGCACCAGGGAAGAACTGGTGGCGGACGCGGCCGGGAAGCGCGCGACTCAAGGTTCCGGCTCCGGCGGCAGCTCCGGCGGCCAGGAGGGGAATTCTTCTTCCGGGGGAGCTCCCGGGGCGGCCCCGGCGGGGCAGGGGGGGATGGCTGAAAAACTGCAGGCCAGGGCCTTCCTCTCGGCCGGCCCCATGGGAGCCAAGAGCTCGAAAGGCAGCGTTTCCGGCCTTCCCGCCGGAGCTCCGTCTTTCCAGGGCAACGGCGTCGCGATAGGCAAGGCTTCGGACCAGCGGGAAACAGCCAGGATGTCGCCCAAGCAGGCCGGGCGGGGCTCGGTGTTGGACGCTATGAAAGGCTCTTTCAAGGCCTCTTTATACGGCGCGCGCCTCGCCTCCAAGGACGCGGCCAGGGGCTGGACGGCCCGGGCTTTCGACGGCAGCGCCGAGGCCACCACCGCTATCCAGTACGACGAAGAAATGCGCAAGCTGGATAAAGTGAATCCGGACGCCATCCCCGGCTTCCTGCGCGACCAGGACCTCAGCGCCGGGGGCGCCAAGGGCCTGTCGGTATCCGACGTGGCCAAGCCGAAGATAGACAAGGAAGGAAGCAAAGAGGCGCTGGCCGCCGATAAGGACTACCAGGCGAAAAAAGAAGCCGGCGAGTTTTCAGGCAGCATGATCAATAATCTGTTCAAAGGCCTGCCGGGCACCGATTCTCCCGGAGACGACCGCGCCGGGCCTAAACCTCCCGGAGACGGCCGCGCCGGGCCCAGGCCTCCCGACGGCCCGGAATCCTTCGTCAATCCGGAGGACCAGCCGGATATAACCGCGGTGGGTATAGGGGATATTGTAGAGACCGAAGGCTTCGGCGGCGAGTGCGGCTGCACGGCCCAGGCGCCCTGCTGCTGCCTGCCGCCTAATACGGCCAGCCAGAATTGCCCGCTGTACGGGCCCTTCCTGCCCAATGACCCCTGCGGCGCCGCGATATACGGCGGAGGCGACGCCGGCACGAGCGGCGCCGTCATGGCCGGACAGTAAGCGCCCGGCGCCGTTAAGACTACACGCTTCGGAGTAATTAATGAGAAAAAAGCTGCTTTTGATTTTCCCGCTTTTCGCCGCGGCCTGCTCCGGGAAGCTTCCCGAGCAGGAAGTCCTTAAAATATTTTCCCGCCACAGCTACGAGGAATATTCCCCGCAGAAGATCTCCGGCCTGCTGAAGGAGAAAGGCGCCGCCGGGCTCGCCGAGCTGGACCGGCACGCGCTGGTGCTGAAAGCCAGGCGGCCGGTCAAGGCCAGGCCCTCGGAAAGGAATTTTTCATCCGGCCTCCTCTTCGGAGAGCGCCGCGGCGGGATCTTTATCCTGAAAGTTTTCAGCGACTCGCCAGGGGCCGCGGCCGGCTTCAGGGACGGGGACAGGGTGCTGGCGCTGGACGGCGAGGCGGCTTCTCCCGAAGCGGTACGCCGGCTGGTAGAGGGGGGCGCTTTCTTCCGTCTGAAAGCGGAGCGCCGCGGCGCGGCCGGGCCCTTTGAGGCCGGGGTGCCCAGGAACGATTTCTTCTTCCCTCCCTCTTTCGCTTTTTACGACAGGGATTCCCGCACGGCTTTTCTGCGCCTGGGCCTTTTTTTCGAAGGCTCCTCGAAGGCCGTGCTGGCCGGCCTGGACGCGCTGTACCGGGTGGGGGCCGTGAACGTTATTTTCGATCTCCGGGACAATCCGGGCGGCGTGCCCGCGGAGGCGGCGGAGGTCCTTAGGGCTTTTGCGCCCAAAGCCGGCCCGGTTTTCGAGGTCAGGTCCCGCCATAAAGGCTATTCGGCCCTTTACGGCGCGGCGGAAAAGGGGCGGTTCGCCGGCATGAGGCAGGCCGCGATCGTCAATTCTGGGACCTCCAAGGCCGCTGAAGTTTTCGCCCGCTCCCTTAAAGAACTCTCCGGTGCCACGCTGGTAGGGGAGACCATGGCCGGAAGCGTCTCGCTTGTGCGCGCTTTCAGCCTCGGCGACGGGCGCGGCCTGGAACTGTCCGTAGCGAGGATGTTCCCGCCTTCAGGACTGGATATGGAAGGGAAGGGCGCGGAACCGGATATTAAAGCCGGCGCGCCAGGCCGGGTCTGGGACGATTCCAGGGAAACGACCCTGCTAGGAGACCAGGCCTATGCCGCTGCCGCCGGTCTTTTTGACGCCGGAGTACGCCGCTAGCCGCCTGAGGTTCATCGCCTCCTTCGCGGCATACTTGCGGGCTTGACAAGTCAAGAATTGGGCCTTGACAACAGCTCTCTATCTGCTATAATATATTTGCAGTGCGGTGTAGTGCAGTGCCTCGCCCATCTGGCTTGGTAGTGAGCAGGTGCGGTGCAGTTGCGGGCGGTTGCGGTCGCAGACAGACGCGGTGCGGTAGCGTAGGCGCGGTGTGTGTCCCAGATGGGCGAGGCGTTTTATTTGGGTAGTGTCCGATAATAGCAAAGCCGGCTAAAGCCGGCGGCGCAAAGCTAAGACCCGCTAAATGCGCGGGGGTCAGGCTGCCGAAGATGAAAGACCGTCCGGTCAGTGCCGGCGTGTTTGGAACGGATTTAGGCCGTTTCTGCTGTCTTCGGGGTATTAGCCCAGCACCGGGTTAAGGCGAAGAGAGCAGAAGCGGTCTTTTTTTGCGCTCTTTGGCGGGCTCCTGGCGAGGCGAAGCCTCGGCAGGAATTTATCGAGGCTCAACCTCAATAGGAAAGCCGGGGAGGGAAAATGTTCTGTGCGGCCAAGGGTACGGAAAGGTCTTCCAGGCGGATTTCGATCCGTTCACAAATATATAATATTTGCGAAACAGTATTTTTATATTATAATAGTTTAATATCTATGCTTTGCCGCAAAATAGAAGTTCAGCGGCAAGGCGTGGTTGTTTTTTGTCGGCCTATGTCCAAGCTTTATTTAATCTTATTACTATTATTGCCCGTCGGAGCTTTTGCCGCCGAAAAAAAGCAGCAGGCTCCCGCCGTCCCCGCGAAAAAGCAACAGGCGCAGGCTCCCGTAAAAAATATCACGAAGACCGATGAGGTCCTGCTGCGGGAGCATCGCGCGCGTCTCGCTGAAATTTCAAATATAGAGAAAGCGCCCGGCCCCGGCAAAGCCGCAGCGCTTAAGCCCATGCTTTCAGACAAGAACCCGCTGGTGAGGGGGGAGGCCGCCGAAGCTATGGGCAAAACGAAGGACCCGGCCGCCCTTGGCGAGCTTTCCACGGCCGTAAAAAGCGAAGACGAGCATACCCGCTGGGGCGCGGTGCGAGGCCTGGCGGACCTGGGGGACAATAGGGCCGTGCCGCCGCTGATCACGGCGCTTGGCCACCCGGAGGAGAATACCCGCTGGAAAGCGGCGCAGGCGCTGGGTGAACTGAAAGATGTCCGGGCGGTCGACGCCCTGGCCGCGGCGGCCCGCTCGGACAAGAACAAAAATGTCAGGCTGGCCGCTATCGAAGCCCTGATGAAAATAGGCGGTCCTAAGGCGGCTGCCGCAGCGGAAGGCCTGAAAAGCGACCCGGACCCGGAAATAAAGGCCTGGGCCGGAGCCGCGGCGGAAAAGCTGAAGCAGAAATAGCAAAAAGGCGTCCGGACCCTTTTTTGCTTATGGCAGGTGCGGAAATTGTTTTTGTTTTATATATATTATTGGCATATTTCTATGTCCTGACGCGGTAAGCACTATAAGAGAGCGTATAAGAAACTGTTTCCGGTTTTTTGCGATATGAACCTAAAGAACGGCCAAAAAGGAAAACTGAACGGATTTAGATCCGTCCTGGCCGGCTTTTGGTCGAAAAGCAGGAAACTAAGCCGCATCCCCCTGGCTCTGTGCCTGGGCTTTGTTTTCTTAGCGGGGAATATCGCTTCCGGCCTTGAACTGGACCTGGGCGGCGGCAACACCTCGTTTTCCAGCGCGAGGAAGATCGTTTACAATTCCGCCTGGGACAGGTACTGGTTCTTCTACAACGGCGTAGACCAGGGCGGCCAGCTCGTTTACCGCACCTACAAGAAAGGCGACGCCGATATCGGCTACGGCCCCGGCTTAGGCCCCGAAACCCGTGTTTTTCCCTCGATCGGAACCCTGGGGCAGTCCGGCGCTATTTACTACGACCAGTACAACAACCAGGTTTACGCAATGGCGCCCCCGAACGCCTGGCAGGGCCCCCTCCACCTGATACGCGGCACGCTTAATGTGGACGGGACCATCACTTTCGGTACCTACCAGACGCGCACGCCCACCGTAAAATACAATGACGGAACCGCCAGGAACACCGGCGTGGGCGTTAACATG
Source organism: Elusimicrobiales bacterium (assembly GCA_028713125.1). GTDB lineage: Bacteria > Elusimicrobiota > Elusimicrobia > Elusimicrobiales > UBA9959 > UBA9959. Next base: position 226,487 of record JAQTOU010000004.1, read on the forward strand.
GTCGGAGACATTGCCCTGATGGCGGGCGGCAATGTCATCGTAGTGGCCGGCGGCGTAGTGCAGGCAGGCGTCAGGGAACTGGGCGGTTTCGAAGGCTGGACGAATATAACCGTCCCGGCTTTCCCGTCCAATGAAATCAACGCCACCGACGGAACGGCTATCGCGAAAGGCGATACTACCAGGACGAGCGCGAACCGCGCTTATCCTACGCAGCAGCTCCCCTCGCTGATGAGGCTGCCGGCTAACGGCTCGGCCCTGTTCGCTTACCGCGAAGACGGGAACGCCACGACCCAATTCCTGACTATCGATAAATATACCAGCACGACCAGGGTGAACGAGGTCGGCCAGGCCGCGAACCACCCTGTGCGCACTTATTTCAATGCGCCGGAGACGGACGGGTTCTCGGTAGCTCCGGCCGAAGCGGCGGAGCTGGCGCATATCGCCTATGTTGACTCCGCCAGCAATCTTTACTATGTAAAGCGCACCGCGGCCACGCCCACTTACTCGGCTTACGTTTCGGTGGACGCCGGGAATCCAGCTACCGCGCCCTCTATCGGCAATGTTTATGTCCCCGGCATTGCGGCCTTTGCGGACAATTTCACTTACCTGGTCTGGCAGGGAGCCGGAAATTCCCTGAATCTTGCCGTTTCCGTAGCCACCGCCCCGGCCGTGGCGGGTTCGTGGACCATAACCCGCAACTTCGCTACCGGCTCCTACCCCGTGATCCCCGCGGTTTCTACGGCACCGCTGGTTCCTGTCATGTACACCGGCATGGACGGAAACGTAAAAACCAGTTTCTTCGTGGTAACGGCCTCGGCCGCGCCCACCTTCTCGGCCGTCGCCGTAGCCAGTTCCCCCGTTACCGCTCCTTATACCACTAATACCTACGACTGGGTGGTTACGGGCTCCGGCTTCTGGACCCTTCCAAGTATGGATATCGGCATGACGGGCGCGGTTTACAAGGCCGGCGTTTTTACCACCGACGTCACTGTTACTTCCGTGACCTATGTGTCCCCGACTTCGGTGAGGGTGAGCGTAGTCCTGGTCCCGTCCGACACTTTCGGCGGAACCTATGAGCTTCGCCTCGCAGCCCCGAATTTAGCGCAGGCCGTCGGGCGTTTCTTCGCTTTCCCCGGCGCGCCCACTGTTACCCTGGTGAAAGACCCGGACGGCGGCGATCAGCGGACTTCCGGCGCCGTTTTCCAGACCAGCGCCTCCGGCATCTACCGGAATATCCAGGTAAAAGGAACCGGTTTCATGGACTGGCGCTCGGCGGGCGCCGGGGCTACTACGCTGCGGGTGGTCACGGGCGGCGGCGTTCCCAACTCCTTTATAACTACCGACGATTACGGCCCGACTTTCAATGCCGGGTCCGGGGCCGGCGATTTCACCGCCAGGCTGACTATATTGCCCGGGGCCCTGGCCGGCGGGCCCTATGAAGTCCGTGTGGTCAACCCTACGAGCCCCAACGGAACCAATGCGACGCAATACGCGTCAATGCTCACCACCTTTACCGTGACGGCGGCGCTTGCGCCTATAACCTTCCCGGCCATAGGCAACGGCGTCGACGCTACCGGCTTGCCTACGATCGCTATAACGAGCGTAACCGGGACGGTGTCTTATTCCCCGGTCGGAGCGCAGGCTTCGCTGCTGGGCGCGCAGCTCTTGATAACGAGACTTTCGGACGGCTATGTGTGGAATGACGGCGCCCAGGATTATGTCGGCCCTACCGGGGCGGACTTTTTCAATGTAGGCGCTGCAAGTCCCTGGTCCTATAACTGGGCTCCCGGCGACGACGAATATTCCATAGTCGCCAGGGGCCTGACCTCCGACTCGCCCAGGAACGACGCCGGGGTTCTGACTAATACCGGCGGCGCCTGGTCCTCCCCTCTTTATATAAATACCGTAGGTAATGTCCCGGCCATACCTCCTGCCGTGCAGCCGGTCATAACCGGCGCCGGCCAGACCCGGTTCGCGAACAGCAGAAAGATCATTTATGTAAAGGAATTTAACAGGTACTGGTTCTTTTACACCAATGCGGACGGCAAAATGGTGTACACCTCCTATAAGGACGGAGTTTTTTCAACCCAGGGCTATGTCTTCGCCGGGGTAGGCGGCGCAAGCGGTTACGGCAGCATCTGGCATGACCCAAAGCTTAACCAGGTCTACGCAGTAGCCCCGCCGGCCACGAACGCCCAGCCTATAAATTTAAGGAGAGGTACCTTAAACAGCGACGGAACCATCACCTGGGGCAACCCGGTAACCCGGAACAATACCAGGACTTCGGCCAATTTCCCCGGCGGCGTCTACCTGGTCCCGACCAGCCCGCCCACGCTTACGGCCGTGGTCGGAGGCGTGACCAGCAATACCAGGGCTTTTACCGGGACGCGCAATATATCGCTGGTCGGGGCCAACGACATCCACACCAGCGACGGGACGACCCTTGAATACGGCGACGGCCAGACGGAAGCGCCGGCGGTCCTGAACACTTTCGCCGGGATAACCCCCGTGGGCGCCGGCACGGACTTCCTCGTCACCTTCCGCGACGGAAACGGAACCCCCGACGCCGGGTACATGGTGATGCGGCGCTATAATTCCGGCGGCGCTCTCCAGGAGACCAACGCTTTCGCCGTGGGCGACACCAATATCGTGGGCAATACCGAGGGCAACGGTTTTTCCTCGGTAAATGAGCCCGGCACGGAGAATGTCCACTTCGCCTATATAGACTCCAGCGGTTATCTGCGGTATACGCGGCGCACCGGCAATGCCACCTGGGCTTTCGGGGCCGGCTCGGAGGCGATCGTAGATAATACCGGGGCCATAGGCGTTTCCCCGCTGACCAATCCTACTATAGGCCTGGCGAAGTACGTGGACGGAAGCAAAAAAGTGTATATAGTCTGGACTTCCACGTATTCGACGCTGAATTATGTCAGTTTCCCGGCCGACGTAACCACCGGGCCCGCGGCTCCGCGCACTAATGACGCAGTCTGGAGGTTCTCGCTTGACTGGCGCAACGGCGATTACGCGATAGTCCTGGCCACTACCACTTCGCCCTACCCGCTCGCGGTGGAATACGAGGGCGTCGGCGGAGCCCTGAACTTCAACTTTATCCCCGTGTCAACGTATTCGGCCCCCGGTATCGGCCTGGCCACTATAGTAAATTCCCCGGCGGAAGCTCCTTACACTACCAATAAGTTCGACATAGTGATAACGGGCGGCAGCGGCTTCTACAAGATGCCGGAGCTGGAGAACCGCGGGCCCACCGCCTGGATTATCAAGGACGGTCTTGACCAGGGCGATATTAAAGTGACTTCCACGACCTATGTATCTTTCACTTCGATAAAGATAAGCGTGGAGGTGGTCCCCTCCGATACCTTTACCGGCGGGCCTTACGAGATAGTGGTGCAGAACCCGGATTACAGGGAGGGCAGGGGCAGATTCATCTCTATCCCGAAGCCCGTGATAAGCGTCGCCAGCGACCCGGATCCGGGGGATAACAGGACTTCAGGCGCCGGCTTCCCGAACAATGCCGCCACTTCCGCGGTTTACAGGGATATCCTTATCAAGGGTACGGGTTTTATGGACTGGCGCGCGGTGGGCGGCGGCGCTACCGACCTGGAAGTGGTGGTCGGGGGAAATCCAACCAAAGAGGTCTGGCTCGCGGGCTACGGGACGACTTTTACCCCCGGCACGGGAGCCGCAGAATTCACCGCCAGGCTGAAGATCTCGACCAGCGCCGCCGCCGGCGGGCCTTACGAGATAAGGGCGGTCAACCCGACCAGCCCTTCCGGAATGAACCCGGCGCAGTACGGTTCGCTCAGCAGCACTTTTACCATTACTATTCCCACGGCCGCCGTTTCCTATCCCGCTATAGGCGACGGGCTTGATTTGCTGGGTAATACCACCGGTTTCACTTCTATAAGGGGCGGAATGTATTTCGGCCCCAAGAGCGGGCAGGCTTATTCGGACGGCTCGGCCGATTTCTCCACCCAGGTGCGCATTAAAAGGGTGAACGACAGCTATATCTGGAACCCTACCGAGCTCCAGTTCCAGCCCCCGTCCTGGTTCAATGACGAGGACGCTTTCGCGGTCACCGCTTCCTCGGACCCCTGGTCCTTCCCCTGGAACCCGGAGGACGGCGAATACCAGATCGTGGTCAGGGGCAGGACTTCGGACGGGCCGAGAAAAACAAACGGCCTTCCCGAGAAGACCGGCGGCCCGGAATCAACGGTCCTTACTATATTAAAGGACAATTCGGCTCCCGTGGTGGATATTACCAGGCCGGCGCCCCGCTCAGGCGCGAACGCGTCCGGCGCTTTCCCTTTAAAAGTGAATATCAACGATTCACTGGGCGCCGGCTCTACCGGCTCCGGCGTGAAAAAGGCCTGGCTAGCCGTGATGACCAAGGACCCGGCCGACCCCGCCGTCTACCTGGAGGATACTTCCACCGATACCTGGGTCTCCTGGTGTAATACCGCCGCCTATAGTAAAGACGGCGGCTGCGCGACAAACAGCACAGCCGGCGGCGGCAGCGGGACCTTCGGCTGGAAAACGGGCTATGCCGGGACGGTGAACGAGGACAGGCGCGTCTGGCTCTCCACCGGGACCACCAGCGTCGCCACGCCGATGGAGTGGACCACCAAATACCTGTTCCGCTCGCTTAATATAGATAACGTTACCGGTGATGTGCGCATCCCTACCTGGGTTAACGGCAAGGAATATTTCATAGCCGTAGTCTCCACCGACGCCCTGGCGCTGACCGGGACCTCTGACACGGATCTTTCACTCGGCTCGTGGAACGACGTCAATCCCGCGGTGAATACCGGCTACAGGTTCATTTACGACGTGACGGCTCCGACGATAACGGCTCACTCCGGCATCGCCGGCCTTTCCAGCGACATCAACAATCCGACCTGGCTCAACAGCCTGAGCATCGCCAGCGGAACGGTCGTGGACAATGTAGCGCATATTCTAGATCCCAGGCTGATCTACGTCAGGATCTACGATATCACCTCGCAGAAATATTTAAACACCTCCACGTTCAAGTTCGATGTCAGCAACCCGCTGACAGCCTGGTACGAGGTCAGTACCAAGTACGATTTATGGACCTATGACCTTTCGGCCGTGAAATGGGTAACCGGCGACCGCTACAAGGTTGAGATCTGGGGCAAGGACGGCGCCGGCAACCAGGTCCAGAGCCAGACCGGTACCAATCCCGACGCCCCGGCCAACGGCACGCCGCTGTATACCAGGTATTTCGCCTATGACGCGGCCAAGCCTTCGCTGAACATAATCAGCCCCATCGTAACGAACCCGAACTATATAGGCGGCGCTCTCACGCTGCAGATCTCCTCCGGCTCGGCTTTCGAGGGCGGCGCTAACGAGTCCGGCATAGCCAGCGTGGAATACGCGCTGCAGTATAACCAGACCGACCCCACGCGGCACTGGGAGCACTTCACTTCCTCCGGCGTCTGGCGCTATCCTTACGTAGGCGATAAATGGAACCAGTCCTGCGACCCGGCCACCGGCTGCGGCGCGGCCAGCACCGGCCCCGTCTCGCGCGTCTGGGTCTCGTCGAATATAGCCTGGGTGGAAAGCCAGAGCTACATCCTCAAGATCCGCGCCACGGACAAAGCCGGCAACGTGTCCAGCGACCAGAGCGTCACTTTCACTTACGATATCGCCAAGCCTACTTCCGCCGTCACTTACCCGCTGAACGAACAGGAATACACCACGCACGTGCTGTCCATCTCCGGCACGGCTCTCGACCTGACCTCCACCGGCGTGCCGACCGGCATGGACCAGAACTTCAATGTGGGCGTCAGGCGCCACTCAGACGATTACTGGTGGAACGGCAGCACCTGGACCGCGGTGCGCGCGGACCCGTCCTTCCTGATCGACTCCGGCGTGGGCGAAAAGTCGTGGACTATGACGCTGCCGGCGGCTTTCTACGACCTGCTGACCGTGACCAGGGACACCTTCACGGTATACAGCTGGGGCACCGACCTGGTCAATAACCCCTCCTTGGCCTACGCCAACGTCGAGTCGTCCCTGACCGCGAAGAGCGTTTACTATTTCAGGTCCGCAATGCCGCTGGTCGACGTGAAGTGGCCCCCGGCCGCCACCATCCAGAACAGCGTTTCCTCCGTTACGCTGGACGTGAGCGCCGTCGGCGCCGGCGTAGACAGGGTCTGGGCGGTCTTCCTGGACACTAATAATTACTACTGGGCCGGCTCCAGCTGGAGCCTCGCGGGCAGTTACGACCCGGCCACCAACCCGGCTATCTGGCTGTCCACGGATACGGCTTTCTCCGGAACCCCGGACACGATCTTCTCTCCGCCGCGCTCCGAATCGCACATCCTGCTCACCTTCGACAGGACCGCCACCACCGTGAAGTCCCCGCTGTTCCAGGACGCGCGCGAATACAAGATCTTCGTCAGGGCCAGGAACTCCGTAGGGCAGACGGCGGACACGTACGTGGACCCCGGCAATTACATGTTCATTTACGACGTGATGCGCCCCACCGTGACGGCCTCGGCGGCGATAGAGGCTTTCTCCGACGATTCCGGCAACCCGGCCTGGGTTACTGACATGAGCCAGGTGAACGGCGTGATGACGGATAATTACGCCGGCGGCCTCAATAATTTCTACGTCTACGCCAGGGTGTGGAGCATAGACCAGAATAAATACCTGAACCCCACCGGGCTGCAGTTCGACCTGCTGCCCGGCGAGGGCGCCCTGGCCTGGAAGACGCTGACCCTGCCCGGGGCGCTCTACAGCAAGGACTGGGCCTGGGACACCTCGGGGGCCGCGTGGACCGGCGGGTTCCGCTACAGGCTGGAGATCTACGGCCGGGACACCGCTGGCAATTCCCACGGCTCGTCCGGAGCGCCCGTCTATACCAAGTATTTCAGGTTCGACAATGTAAAGCCCCTTTTCAAGGTAACCTACCCGGTCGCCGGGAGCTACGGTCTCAATTCCCTGGATAAACTGCTCGGAACCGCCTCCGACCCGGCCCCCGGTTCCGGCGTGCAGCTGATCGAGTACAAGCTGGAGCACCCGCCCATAGCCAAGTGGCAGTATTACACTTCTTCCGGGGTGTGGAAAGACCAGGCCGCCGAGGTCTGGAACGTCGCGGAAACCACCACCACCACGCCTTTCGATACCTGGCTTTCCTCCAACGTGGTCTGGGCCAACGGCGAAGAATATACTTTCGTGTCCCGGGCGAAGGATACGGCCGGCAATTACGGCCTGGCTTATTCCACCCTGGTCTTTAAATACGACCTTACCGCCCCCGAGGCCGCCGTGCTGGCCCCCGTGGACGGCGGAACCTATTCCCAGCAGCTTACCGTGATCGGCGGAACCATAATGGATATGCCTTATACGGGCCGCCAGGCGGGGCTGGAACTGTTCAAGGTCGGCGTCAAGAGGGCCTCCGACGGCAAATGGTGGAACGGGACCGTGCTGGGCTGGCAGGACGCCCGCTCCGACGTCGCGCATAGCCCCCCGGCGGGCCAGAACTGGACGCACCAGAGCCTGGGCGGCTTCTGGACCGGGGCGCCCTCGGCGGATACTTTCTACGTTTACGCCTGGGGCCAGGACAAGGTCTACCTGCCCGATATCTCCTACCAGAACATCGAATCCTCCGTCACGCTGAAGCGCACCTTCAGCTACGAGGTGCAGGCCCCGTCCTCCACGGTGAACCAGCCGGTCAATAATGAATGGTACAGCGGCAATGCCGGCTACCAGCTGCTCGAGCTGGCGGGTACGGCGAACGATAACCCCGTTTCCGGCCCCGGCGCCGGCGGCTCGGTAAGCCAGATGCAGACCCAGGTAAGGCGCGGCAACGACGACGCCAAGTGCTGGAACGGCTCCACGGCCTTCGACGCCGACTGCAGCCTGGTCACCTCCTGGTTCAACCTGACCCTTATTTCCGGCAGCACCTGGAGCTACTCCACCACGGACATCTGGCCAAAGGCGGACGACGGCCTGTCGTACCGCGTGCGCTTCCGCTCCAAGGACACCGCCAAGGACGCGGCCGATTCACCGTCGCCCAACGTCGAAAGCGTCTTCGAGTCCGGCCGCAACGAGAAGACCTTCAAGGTCGACAAGACCGCGCCCCTCGCTCATATAATAACCCCTAATACTTACGACGTTTACAGCTTCACCGGTATTTCGGGCACGGCTTCGGACGCCAATACCCTGATCAAGAAAGTGCAGGTGGCTTTCTTCAGCGTCGCTTCCGGCCAATGGTGGGACCCGAATACCGCCGGCACCTTCAACCAGGGGGACGGGACCAACCCGCCGCCCGACAGCGCCTACGTGGACGCCTCCACCGACACGGCCAACCCCGTGAACTGGTCGGTCGCCGTTTCCAGCATCCCGACGATGATCAATGACCAGATCTACAGGATCTTCGTGCGCGCCACGGACGCGGTCGGGAATAAAACGGCTTTCCCCGGCCAGGCTTCCTATACTACGCCGCCCGTCCAGTCCAAATTCATCGTGATACGCAAGCTCGCCCCCAGCCCGATAACCACCCTTACCAACCCGGCGGTCGGAGAACCGCATTTCGCCCCGTCCGGCCTCACTTCTTTCGCAGGTACGCTCGCCGCCGGCAATACGGTGCAGGTCCGCATTACCAATGTTACTTCCAGCCCGGACACGGTCTGGGTGCCCGCGAAATGTTTAACTTATACCGCGGGCTCCTGCACGCTGTGGGACGCCGCCTGGACGCCCGCCTGGGTTTCCACCGCTGCCTACCTGGCCGGCTGTTCGGATTCCACCTACGTGATCGGGGAATCTACCTGCGGCTTCAATGGGGCCGACAGCCTGCTCTGGACCAAGAACGTCAGCGGCATCTGGCCGGCCGGAACCGCCAGGATGAAGGTTGAAGTCCGCGGCGCCAGTGAAGAGGGCGGCAGCACCGTCGTAAAAGAGCCGCCGCCGTTCGCCGAAAGGTTCTTCATCATGGACGGAGACGATCCCCTCGCCGACTTCCTCAAACCTGCGGCCGAGTACGAGCGCTCCATGCCGTCCATAACCGGCACGGCGCAGGACGCCTCTCCCGGAACCATAAGCGCCGTAGAGGTGACCATCTCTACGGGAACGTCCGGCCTTGAGAAGTACTGGAACGGGACCACCTGGGCTGCCCCGCCCTACTGGTTCCCCGTGACCGCCGATAATCCGCCCTTCGATACCAGCAACGAGCCGTGGAACCTCTCCTCCGCCCTGCCTGTCTGGCAGAACTCGAAGACCTACTGGCTGCAGATAAAGGTGACGGATAAGGCCGGGCGCGTTAAATATATCCCTTCCGCCGGCTCGGCGATAAGCTTCACCATAGATACGGCTTCGCCCACGGCCAGGATCCTGTACCCGACCGGGGCGGCCGGCATAAACAGCATCCCGGAACTTTCCGGTACCGCCTCCGATAACGGCCGCAACGAGAGCGTTCAGGTAGCCATAGAGAAGTGGGACGACCCGCAGATGTGGTACGACGGCACCGGCTTCAATAAGCTGCAGACGGAGCCTTATTGGAATATCGTAAGCGGCGCGAACGGCTACCTGTCTCCCGACGCCACCAGCTGGACTTACGCCACCGCGGACGCGACTTTCTTCGGCGGGCTCCAATACCTGGTGCTTACGCGTTCTACCGACGTGGCCGGCAATCTGCAGGAGACCCTGGCCGTCAATATTTCTTCGCGCATAATTTACGTTGACAAGGCGCCGCCGGCTACCGTGATCACGCTGCCGCTCGACTACGGCAACGGGAGCAGCGGGCGTTACAAGTCCGCCAATATAGGGCGGACGGCCACTTCGTCACGCTTCTACGGCTCCGCCACCGATACCATCGGCGCCCCCAACAATGCGGGAGTGGAGAAGACGCAGATAAAGCTTTCCTACGTCACTCCCCTCCCTGCCGGCGACACCTGGTACTGGGTAACCAACGTTTTCAGCTCCGGCGCCGTCGCCGAGGCCGCGTCCTGGATGAGCGCCTCCGGAGCCGGGGGCTGGATCTACACTAACGATATCACCTGGCCCGCCGGCGACAGGGAATACAAACTGGAAGCCAGGTCCATGGACGCGACGCGGCCGGCCGGCGGCGGGACAGAGGGGAACTGGGAGACGACCTTTGCCGTCGGTACCGATATCATGCGGTTCATCGTGGACGATACGCCGCCGCTGGTGGCCATCACCACACCCACGGAACTTTCGCTCGGCGGAAGCAGCAATATTTACGGCACCGCCGACGCCGACATCGCCGGCTTGAACAAGACGCAGGTGAGGATCTCCACCGGGGCCGGCGCCGCTATCAGGTACTGGAGCGCGGCCGGCTCGGCCTGGGTTACCGAGCCCGAGACCTGGAACGACTCTATCAAACTGGGGCCCACTTCCTGGTATTACACTATCCCCGCGGCGCTGCTGGTGGAGAAGTCCACCTATACCGTGGACGCCAGGGCGCTGGACTATGCCGGCAATTACTCCGTGGTCTATTCCACCAGGGATTTCCTTAACCAGCGCCCGCTCAGCCAGGTGCTGGCGCCGGCGCTGCCTGCGTACAGGACCCTGACCACGCTGAGCGGAGAGGCCAATGACAATACCGGCATCGGGGCCGTGGTTTTCAGCATCTTCAACTACGACCAGAACAAATGTTACGACCCCGCGCAGGACCCGCCCTGGAAGACCTTAGGTTGTCTTTCCGACAACGACGCGCCCTGGGTGACGCCGCAGACCAGTATCTGGGACTCCTCGGCCACCTGGTCCTATGCCGTGGAGGATTCCACCTGGACCAGCGGCGCGCATTTCAGGGTGAGGTCCAGGTCAATGGACAAGTACGGGAACTGGGATATCACCTACGCAACTGCGACTTTCCAGTTCGACACCGAGATCCCCATCTCCACCATCACCTATCCCGCCGACGGGGCGCATCTCGCCCTCTCCGCCAAACCTATTACAATACAGGGTAGCGCCTTCGATGGGTTTTCCGGCGTCAGCGATGTGAGGATCTACTTCAGGAAAACCAACGGCGACTACTGGGACGGCATCGGCTGGTCGGTGTCGCCAAAAGACCTTACCGCAGTTCCGCCTTATTCGAACTGGAGCAAAGCTATTGGCGGAGCCGCGGCGGCCTATATAGACGGTGAGCGCTATACCCTGGAAACCTGGGCGAAAGACCTTGCTACCAATACGGAGACATTGTCGCTCAAGTCCACCTTCGTTTACGATATAACGAAGCCCACCGGCTCCATAGTCTACCCGTATAATAATGGCTATATAAGCCAGACAGGCAAGATAGAGGGCGGCTCCTACGATATTCCGTACGGCAAGGTCGGCGACGTCAAAGTGAGGATAAAGCAGCTGAGCGGGGCGAAGCCCGACCATTACTGGCGCGTGGCGGATTCGAGCTGGACCCTGCAGGGCGCCCCCGAGGTCTGGAACAGCGCCGTCGGGTACGGCACGCTGAGCTCCGCCGCCACCTGGTGGCAGCTGAACACGACCCCCTGGCAGACCGGTGAAATTTACGAGATCAACTCCTATGCCGTCGACAAGGCCGGGAATGCCGAGCTTGTCTTCTCTACCGCTACGGGCGTAAAGGCGGACTTCACGCCCGCTTATTCCACAATTACGTTCCCGGCCGAGGGCGTGACCTACGGTGAAACGCCTATTTCGCAGGTGACCGGCACGGCCAACGACGACGCTCCGGGCGAAGTCAATAAGATCTACCTGCAGTTCGCCTATACCCCCAGCGGCCAGAACGGCGCTATAACCTGGTCTTTCGACGGCACTAACTGGCAGAATAACAATACTACCTGGCTGCCGACCTCGTCCGTCACCCTGGCCGGCGTGAACTGGACCTACAATATCCCTGACACCCTGTGGCAGTGGAATGATTCCTGGTATTCCGTAAGAGCCTATACAAAGGACAAGGCCGATAATACGGAGTTGACGGTCTGGCGCAAGAATTTATTCTACAGCGCGCCCTACCCGCTTACCTGGGTGAACGCCCCGGTGAACAGCAGCTATGTCAAGACCAAGCCGCAGATGATCTCCGGCGGCGCCACCAAGTTCACCTATTCGAATACCACAAACGTGAAGATCTCGGTGGAAAGGAAGAGCGACGGCTATTATTGGTACGGCAGTTCTTTCTCGGCGCCCGGTTTCATAGAGGGGGCGCCCCGGGCCTTCCTCCCCACCAGCAATGTGAGCATTCTGGGCGATTCCAGCCTGTTCTGGGAATGGACGGACAATATCTCCACCTCCGCCTGGAACGACAATACTTCGTATTACTTCCTCTCCAAAGGCTTCGGGCCGGCCGGCGAGGAGCAGTTCACGGACCTGGTGGGGAATACGGTCAACTATGATATAACGCTTCCGAATACCGTCATCGCGGCGCCCGCCCCGCTGATCTACCAGACTTTGACCCAGATCTCCGGCAACGCTTCCGACACGTCTCCCGGCCTGGTGCAGAAGAACGAGATAAACATACGGGACCTGGCCTATCCTACCACCTACTGGAACCCGGTTTCCGGGGCCTGGCAGGACAGCATAGTCTGGGCCACCACTACTTTGACCGCGGGCAACTGGTCGCTGGGCACGGGGCTGCCGCCCTGGGTGGACGGAACCAGTTACCGGATAACCTCCAGGGCTACGGACCTGGCCGCCAACGCTCAAATAGGCGCGACGGCGGACTTCCTGGTGGACAGAAGCACGCCCGTGGCGCAGCTGACAAATTTTGTCGCGGTGAACTCTACCGTACCGGCCGCGAGCGGCCAGGTCAGGTCTTCGCTGGACTCCATCTCCGGTACCGCCTGGGATGTCGCCGGCCCCGGCGGTTCAGCCGGCAAGCTGGACAAGGTCCTGGTCCACATAAAACAAAGCTCGGGCACGCTGACGTACTGGAAGTGGGATACCAGGGCCTGGAACGCGGGGCAGGTCGAAGAGGCGGGAGTTTACTGGGGAACCTCCACCATACACGTTCCCGGAGTGGGCATCTCCTCCTGGACCCATTCCGTGCTGCCCCCGTCGAGCGCGTTCACCCAGGGGTATTCCTACATCGTCCGCGTGAAAGCGCGGGATACTTCGCTGCCGCAGGGAAATACGCAGCAGATCTTTACCCTGGACGAGTCCTCTTTTACGATCATCTGGGACGCGCTGCCGCCGTCGGTCTCGGTGACCGGCTACGAAGATCCCGACGCGAACGGCAGGGTGAACCCCGGCACCGACTGGACCATTTCCGGGAACGCTTCCGATACGCCCGGCGGCGTAACGGGGATCTCCAACATAAAACTGCAGATCGCGAGGCTGGAGGACCAGACGACTTATTACTGGACGGACCCCGGCTGGTCTACCACGCCGTCCGAGTTCGAACCCGCCACCCTGCCGCCTAACTGGAGCTATACGATGGCGGCCGCAAACCTGGTTTCCGACCAGAAGTATATGCTCAAAGCCCGCGGCATCGATAATGCCACGCCGCCGAACTCCGGTTCTTTCGGAGCATCGGTGGATATCATCATAGACACTACGCCGCCTTCCGTGCTGATAACTTCGCCCACGGCCCCGGCGCATAAGACCGCTTTTACGATCTACGGCACGGCGAACGCCGACCTGGCGGGGCACGAGCTGACCGAAATAAGGATCGCCACCGGGACCGGCGGGAATACGAAGTACTGGACGGGGGCCGTCTGGTCCGCGAGCGCCGATACCTGGATAACGACCACCAGGCAGGGGGAGACCTCCTGGTATTACACTATCCCCGGCGCAATTTTGGCCAGCGATATCGTTTACACCGCCGACGCCCGCGCGAAAGATCATGCGGGCAATTACTCGACGCTTTACTCCACCTACGTCTTTACCTACGACGCGGTGGCCCCGTACGCTTCCATTACATACCCGCTGACCGGGGTGGCTTATTCGCAGATAAAAATGTCTACCCCTATCGCGGGTTCATCCAACCAGAACGACCAGTCCGACGTCTATTCCAAGGTCAGCGAGGTCAGGGTACAGATAACCAGCGCTCCCGGCGGGTCGGAGCTATGCTTCAACGGCACCGCGTTCGTCGGCTGCCCGCAGTGGCTGCCGGCGCAGGGTACGGTGGATAGCTGGAACTATAACGACCCCGACCTTGTTTTCTCGAACGATATACGGTACCAGGTGGCGGCCAAAGCTATCGACTTCGCCGGCAATGAATCCGCCGTCGCCGCCGCGCTGATAAAGTACGACCTGGAGAAACCCACTTCCACTATCAATTACCCGCTCCCGGGCTTCACCACCGGTTTCACCTATATCTCGGGGACGGCCTCCGATGAGCGCTACGGCGCCAGGACTTATGAAGCCCAGCTCAGTTCTTACACGCTGAAGGTGGCCGTAAAGCGTCTCGACGCGCTCTGGTGGGATGAGGACTCGAACGATTTCAACTCCCCCGATCCGAAGTGGTACGAGGCCAATACCAGCACCAATGTCACGCCGAACGAATTCACTTTCAGCCTGTCCGGGGACCTGAAGAACTACCTGAACACCCCCGCCAACCAGAACAAGAATTACCGGATAGTCACCTGGGCCTACGATTTGGCCCTCAACCGCGAATACGGCCCCAATGCCGCCGAGCCGCAGGACGCGGACGTGCCGCCCGGCGTCGGCGTCACTCTCACCTACGATAAAGAGAAGCCCGTAACCGCCCTGACCCTGCCGGCCATGACCCTGCCCGCCATAGCGGCGTACAATTCCATGGCCGATATAAAAGGCACGGCGAAAGATAACGTGGATATTTCCGAAGTGCGCCTGACGGTCTATCTGCCGGGTCTGGCTAAATACTACAATCCCGCGCTTGCCGACGTCTGGGTCTTCGGTTCGGAGGACAGCGCGCCCTGGCTGCCGGTTCAGGCCGAGAATATTTACGCCTCGTCCCGGACCTGGACCTACAATATACAGAATTCCACCTGGAGCACCGGGTATACCTACCGCGTGAGGGCCAGGGCCAAAGACATTGCCGGCAATTATGATACTATCTACGCGACCTCCGCTTTCATCTACGATACCGAGGCGCCCATATCCACGGTTACCGCTCCGTCCGACGGCGCGTATTATAATACGAAGCTGGCCCTGCTGCGCGGCACCAGCGGCGACCCCAGTCTTTCCGGGGTGAACGACGTAAAGGTCTACATCCGCAAGTCGAACGGGCAATATTGGGACACGGCTTCATGGCAGGCCCTCCCGCAGCCGCTGCCGGCCGACCCGCCCTATGACAACTGGACGAGGAACACGGAAGCCGGGATGTTCATCGACGGAGAGCGCTACCGGGTTTACTCGAACGCCACCGACGCCGCCACGAACAAGGAAAGTCCGGACATCAGTCCCGGCCTTAAAGCCACCTTCGTCTACGACGTGACGCTCCCCACCTCGGCTATCTCCTACCCGGTCGACGCCGGCTATATAAGCCAGACCGGCAAGGTGACCGGCAGCTCCTATGACACGCCGAACGGCATGGTCAACGACCTTTTCATCCGCATTAAAAAGACCGTGGGCACGGTCGACCAGGACAAGTACTGGAGCGTGGCCGGCTCCTCCTGGGCGGACGCGGCAATAGAGAACAATGCCCGTACGCAGGGCACGCTCAGCCCCGGCGCCACCTGGTGGCAGCTGAGCGCCATGCCGTGGGCCAGCGGCGAGGAATACGAGATCAATGCCTGGGCCGTGGACAAGGCCACCAACCGCCAGCTGGTTTACTCCACCGCCACGCTGGTAAAAGCCGACTTCACCAACCCGCTTTCCACTATAACCTACCCGACGCACGGTTTGGACGTGCACGCCGAGCTTACCTCTATAACCGGCACGGCTTCGGATATCGCCCCCGGCCAGCTGAAAAAGGTCCAGGTCTCCTACCGCTGCATGGACAATCCCTACGCCAACAAGTACTGGGACGTCTCCGTCAGCAGCTGGAACTCCAATACCGAAATCTTTTACGACGCGGTCGTGACCGGCAACGCCTGGCAGGCCACCGGGGCCTCGACTCCCACCTGGTACACCGTGCAGGCCGGCGTGCAGTACCAGATCTTCGCCAAGGCCGTCGACCTGGCCAATAATGAAGTTCTCAAACCCGGCGCGGCCGGTCCCAACCCCTCTTCCCTGGTACAGTTCAAGCTGTTCCCTCCGCCGCCGGTTTCTTATCTTTCGACTCCGCCGGACACTTTCCCGCATTACAAGAACGATTCGCCGCTGACGATAATCGGTACGGCCGTTTACGCCACCACCGTGGCGCTGCGGATAACCGACTACGGCGGCGACCTTGCCCAGGGCACCGGCAATGACGACAAGGTCTGGGACGGCCATCTCTGGGTTTCCACCGGCTCCGCCTGGGCCCTGAATCCCGGCTACCTGGGCGTGGACAGCTTCCCTAATCCCGGCTGGCAGTGGAGTATCGGAACCAGTTCCTGGACCGCGAACCATAAATACCGCGTGGTTTCCAGGGCCGAGCATACCAACGGCCTGGTAGAAAGCGCGGGCGCGGGCAGGGAATTCGTGATGGACCCCACGGCCCCCTCCGCGGTGATAACCAACCCCGACAAAGCTTACCGCGGTTCCCTTACGGCGCTGGCGGGGACGGTCTCGGACGCTGGAGCCGGCGACGTGGTCTCGGCCTATTTCCGCGTGAAGCGCGAGCTCGAGGCGAAATACTGGAACTGGACGGCTTCCACTTTCACCGTCTCCGGCGCGCCCGGTGACGATACCTACCTGCCGGCCACGCTGGTCTGGAACGGAACGCTGAAGACCGGCACCGTTGACTACACAACCTCTTATTTCCTGGCCGGGGCCGCCTTCGAGCCGGATCATTCGTACATAGTGGAACTGGTCGCCACCGACAAGGCGGGCAACCCGGGTTCGGCCATCCCCTTCCAGTTCACCATAGACAGGAGCTCCCCGACAGCGGTCCTGAAGCTGCCGCGCGACCTGAACAACAGCGGCATCCGCCAGATAAGCATGGCCTCCGGAACCGTCACGGATAATTACGGCAACGCCGAGGTTTACCTGGCCATGCGGCAGCTGAGCGGCACGCCGAAGTGGTTCGACGGTACTCATTTCCAGACCGGCGGCCCCGACCCCGTCTGGCTCTCCATGAGGACGCTCGGCACGCTCTCCGACAATGCCACCTCCTGGTCCTACGCCCCCGGCGGCCTGGACGGCGAGTTCACCTCCGAGCCTCTGGGGCTTAAATATCTCATTCTCGCCAAGGCGCGCGATATCGCCGGCAATGAACAGGATATTTTCCAGGTGGGCGTTTCCTCCCTTGTCATACACATCGATAAATGGCCGCCTTCTTCCTACATCACCCTGCCCCTGGACGACGGGAACGGTTTCAGCGGCAGGTACAAGTCCGCCAATATCGGCAAGACCGGCACGGGCAGCCTCTTTAACGGCACTTCGGACGATACTCATTATTCCGTTAACAATTCCACGGTGGCCGAAGTGGATGTCAGGCTCTCCTATCTTTTCGGGAACGACACTTATTACTGGCAGTCGCCTGGTTTCAGCTCCGGCACTGTGGCCCTGGCGAACTCCTGGAAAATAACTTCCATAACCGCGAGCCCGCCTTACTACCCCTGGAATTATGATCCCGATATAATCTGGAAAGCCGGGCTGGGCGACCTGGAGTATAAACTCGAGAGCCGGGCTATCGACGACGCCAGGCCGGCAGAGGACACCGGGGCGGGCAATCCGGAAGACCCGCAGTCGCGCGGCGTTAATATCAGGTATTTTATCGTTGACGATACCCCGCCTACCGTGCTTATAACCACCCCCGCGGTAAGCGCCGTGCGCACCCTGCCCGGCATAGGCGGGACCGCCTCGGCCGATCTCGCCGGTTTCAGCAGGGTAGAGCTCAATATTTCCACCGGCGCCGGCGCCGCCCAGCGGTACTGGGACGGCTCCAGCTGGACGCCCGCCGCCAATACCTGGATAAATATCGCCCCGCTCGGCGCGACTTCCTGGTATTACACCGTGCCGGCCTCCATGCTGCGCGACGACGCCGAGTACACCGCGGTGGCGCGCGCGCTGGATTACGCCGGCAACTACTCTTCCGTATACTCTACTTATACAGTAACGTATGACATTACTGGCCCGCTGGTCTCATTGGATTTCCCGGTCAATGGCGCCACCTATTCGCGCGTGTTCGCCTCCACCCCGCTGGCCGGTACCGGGACCAATAACCAGGTTTCGCCTTATTCCGGGCCCAGCACGGCCGCGGTAAAAATTACGGACCTTGAGACTTCTGGCTGCTTTGACGGGACCGGTTTCGTAGGCTGCCCTGTCTGGCTGCCGGCGCAGGGCACCGCCGCGAACTGGACATACAACAGCCCCAACATCGTCTTTACCAGCGACCACCGCTACCAGTACGACGCGAGGACGGCCGACCTGGCCGGGAATAATTCCGCGGTCTCCAGCGTCGTTACCTATTTCGACCTGGAGAGACCCACCTCCACGGTGCTCTCGCCTTCGGCGGAATACGTGAACGTCCTGACCTCCGTCTCCGGAGAGGCCAGCGACGAAAGGCTTGGACAGCGGGTCTACGAGGCCGGCCTGGGAACTTATACGGTAAGGGTGGCGGTGCACCTTGAGGGCGGCAACTGGTGGAACGGCTCCGCTTTCTCCATCGCCGAGCCGGTCTGGTTCGAGACCGCCGTGGATACGGCGCCCTACAGCATCGGTAACGCCACCGTTACCTGGACCTACACCCTCACTCCCGGCCTGCAGGCGGCCATAACCAGTCTCAAGAGCCAGAGATACCGCTTTGTTACCTACGCTTATGACCGCTCATTTAACAGGGAGTACGGCCCGCTTTCCGGCCCCGAACCCCTGTCGGCCGATATCACCGCGGCGCAGGCCGGCAGGATAATCCAGTTCGATAACGACGTTCCCGTGGCTTTGGCTACGGCCCCGGTCAACCTTACTTACCAGAACAATGTGTCGGCCATTTACGGCGTGGTGACCGATACCGGAGTCATAACCGGGGTGCAGGTGCTGGTAAAGGCTAGGGGCGTTTACGACGCGGTCTGGAAAGGAACTGTCGGCGGCGGCGTGGGCGACTGGGATACCAGCCCGGTCACCAAGTATTCGCGCTGGGTCACGGCCTCGTACAGCAACGGCGCCTGGAGCGTCGTTCTGCCCAATCTCAACTCGGTAAATAACGCCAAGATCTCGGTCTGGGCGCGCGGCTACGACAGGGCCGGGAACTGGCAGGCGCTTCCGACCAACGGCGACATAGACGCCAATAAGAACGCCGGCGGCGTCACCGACGCCTACTACTTTACTTTCGACAATACTACCCCGCTGACCGACGTGACCGCGCCCTCTTCATACGCCATCGCCGTGGGTACCGGCATGCTGAAAGGTACGGCCTCCGACCCGAACATAGGCGGCGAAGCCAGCGGGGTCAACGAGGTCAAGCTCAGGCTGCGCCGCTCCGACGGTAAATATCTGAACTTCGGGACCTACGTCTGGGAACTCGCCAGCGACTACCAGGACATCACTACCCTCGCGGTCCCGAACTGGACCAAGAACATAGCTCCGTCCACACAGGAAAACGGCTACCAGTACTACCTGAACCAGTACGCCGTGGACAGGGCGCTCAATAACTCCGCCGGGGCTTATTTCTCCACCTTTACTTTCCTGATGGATACTACGGCGCCGGATTCGAAAGTGAGCAACCCGGGCAATAACAGCTTCATCCAGGGCTCCCTGCCGGCCATAACCGGTACCGCGGACGACTCCGTGGAAAATCTGCTGGGGATGACGGACCCCACGCGCAATTACGAGGCGGGCATAGCCGTGCCGGGCGTCCAGGTCTCGCTGCAGCGCCTCAGCGACGATAAATGGTGGGACGAAGGGAACGGCTGGGTGTCCCAGCGCATCTGGCATCCTACGACCTATACCGGGGCCTCCTCCGGAACCTGGACCTACGGCAACCTGGCCGGGGCTATAACCAACAATACCACCTACTACGCAATAAGCCGGGCTACCGATATCGTCGGCAATATGCAGGTGACTTATACCACAAACTACTTCGCCGGCGACGCCACGCCCCCGAATTCGAGCGCCCTCGTTCCCTCGGGCCTGGTGTCGGCGATAAACTTCGTCAGCGGCACCGCAAGCGATACTTCGCCCGGCGAGCTGCGCAACTCCGGGGTGGTCATGATAGCGCTCAAGAGGGTCAGCGTGCCGCAGGCCTGCTACGACAATTCAGCCGCCCCGGCCGCCCAGTGGACTTCCTGTCCCTCCGGAGGTTACCCAGGCAACCTTCTTTGGTTCTCCACCGCGACCATCAGCGACCCGAAAGGCCAGCCCGGGACCTGGACCTGGGACACCTCGGCGCTGAGCTGGATGAACGACTCTTTCTACGAATTGAGGGCGCTGGCCCTGGACAAGGCTGGCAATATGCGTGCCTACCCCCTGGAAACCGCGCCGGACGTAGCTTTCCACTTCGTGACGCCTGCCGCCGATACAAATATAACCACCCCTGGCAATGAAATGGGCTCAGGCGTCAATATGGGCAACTATAAGAGCACGGACCTCAGCTCCCTTTTGGGGAACGGCTCCAACCTGCGCTTTAACCTGGCCAATCCCAACAGCTTGCAGATACATTTGAAACGCCTCAAAGAGCCGGCCTCCTGGTGGTTCGAGCCGGACGGCGGCTACTGGCTGAATACGGACACCTACACTTATACCAATGTCGAGACCGGCTTCGGCAACTGGGGCATGGGCTTTACCGTTTCGAAGTCCTTCTCGGTGGACAATGCCTCCTACACCTTCACCACTATAGGCTTTAACCCCGCTAACCAGGCGGAGAACCCTCCCACCAACCGCACCGTCATAGTCGACGATACCAAACCTTTGAGCGGGGTGAGGGTTCCGGGCCAGCAATATATAAATTCCATGGTCACTATAAGCGGCACGGCCTATGACCCGGGCCGCGAGGAACTGCCTGCGCCTGTCCGCGAGGGTCTCAGCAATGTGTCGATCCTTATACAGAATTACCAGGGCCTGTACTGGAACGGCGGAAAATTCGAGACCCAGATGGCATCCAGCACCATTGCCACCGTCCTGAATTTCGGAACCCTGGAATGGAGCACGGCCACCCTGATCACCCCGGCGCTGCTGGACGGCAACGAGTACACTATTTACGTCAAGCCGGTGGACAAGGCCGGCAATGAGCCCGCTTCCAACGAGATGCCCTTCTTCAAAGTGGATTACGATACCGCGCCGCCCAGTTCGGGTTTTACCGTTCCCGGCAATTACGCTATCCTGAACTCGCTGCCGTCCATAACCGGCACGGCCGCGGACCCGCTCGGTTCAAACTCTCCGGGCCTGAGGTCGGACCTCGCCCGCGTCGAACTGCAGATCTACGACAACTTCGCGGCGTTCTGGCATGCGGGCGCTAACACTTTTGTCAACGACATCTCCAGCTTTAATATTGTTTCCGGCCTGAACAGCTGGAGCTATTCGCACGCTTCGCTGAACCCCGCCCTGCAATCAGGCAGGTTCTATGTGTTCCAGTCCAGGGCTGTCGACAAGGCCGGCAATACCCAGGCCGGTTTCTCCTCCGGCGTCTCCTCAGTGACCGTCATCTGGGACACCGATAAGCCGCAGTCTTTCATGGTGCTGCCCGTGGAGGGGGGGAACTACAAGCCGTCGGTGCTCGCCAGCGGAAATGAAATTAACGGAACCTCTTCGGACCTTCCCCTTCCTTTCGTAGGGATGAAGCTGAGCACCACGCAGATAAACCTCTCCTACCTGAGCGATAACGTCACCTATTACTGGGACGGCTCCGCTTTCGTCGCCGCCGCTACGGAGGGAGAGGTTATCCAGGACAGTTCCTGGAGGGACACCAATAGTTCGGATACCTGGAAATACACCCCCCTGGGCATCGGCAGCTGGGTTTCCGACAAGCCCTATAAACTCCGGGTGCGCGCTTTCGACAAGGCCGGCCCGATGGGAATACATGGCGGCAACGAGCAGAACCCGTGGACGGTGGTGAACTTCATCGTCGACAATACGCCGCCGGTCTCCCGCATTTCCACCCCGACGGCGGGCGTCTTCATCCAGGGCAGCCTGCCCCAGATCTCCGGCACGAGCTATGGCGGCCTGTCGGGGCTGGCGGCCGCCTCCGGCCTTAAGCTGACCATCTCCAACCAGGTGGCCGGAGACACCTGGTATTGGAACGGGCACATCGCCCAGGGCTGGAGTTCCGGCACGGTTATCGAACTGCCCGTGGATTACACTTCCTCGGCCTCCACTATCACCTGGACCTACCCGCCGGCCACCTGGGACCCGCCCGCCATCTCCATCGACAACCATGTCTACACCCTTTCCGTGGCCGGCCTGGACAAAGCCGGCAACGCCGAGACGCCCTCGCCCATAACCGTCACCTCCGACTTCAACTATCCTGTCATCACTATCTCCACGCCCATGGCCGGGGCGAACTCTTTCTACGGCCCCGGCAGGACTACCGGACAGCTTCTGGGCAGTTCGCTCGACAGCCCCGCCGGCATAGTTCCGCCCATCAGGACGCAGATAGCGGATATCTCGCAGTCCGGGGATTTCACCACCATGCCGAAGTGGAACGGCTCGGCCTGGACGGTGGTGGCCTCCACCTGGCTTGGCGTCGGCAGCCTCGCCCCCTGGTCCTACGCGGAACCTGCGTGGCCGGACAATAAGCGCTTCAGGATAGAGATGAAGGCCGCCGACTACGCCGCCAACCAGGTTCCTGACGGGACTTATTTGCGCGAATTCATCTACGACGTGAACAAGCCCTCCAGCACCATCATGGTCCCGCTGGCCGCTTTCCATAATCTCGCGCAGATAACTGTTTCTTCCGGCTCGGCCTCGGATTGGGTCACTTATGCCGCCACCCAGGCCATGAGCGGCATCGCGGTGGACGGCGTAGAGGTCCAGATAGCCGTGCAGTCCTCGGGCGATACTTACAACGGGACGGCTTTTACCCCCGGTTCTTTCTGGCGCAAAGCCGCGATCACGCCCACCGCCCAGAACTATGACGCGGTGCTGACCACGAACATAGTTTCCGGAGTCAGGTGGTCCTACCCGCGCGCGCCGGATACCTGGCCGCCGGCCGTGCCGCTGACCGAAGGCAGCACCTACACGGTGAGGGCGCGCGCCACGGACCGCTCCTTCAACCAGGAAATTTACGTCGAGAAGTCTTTCTGCTACGACAACTCCGCGCCCACCACCACTATCGTCATGCCGGGCAACCTCGCCTACACCGCGCTGCCGGTCATTTCAGGCACGGTGCTCGAGAGCTACGGCAGCCTTAACCCCGTGGACGGCATCCAGCTGGTCATCCAGCGCGTCGGCAACGACTACTGGAATGGAACGAACTGGGACCCCGCCGGCTCCTGGAACCCGGCGACGCATTGGCGCAACGCCACTTCTTTCGGCGGCGGCTTCTGGAGCCTGACGGACACGAACCTGGACAACTATTTCAACAGCCTCAGGGGCTCGGTTTCCTCCTTCCAGTTCAGGCTGTATATACGCGGCAAAGACCTGGCCGGCAACCAGTCCCGGCCCGGAGTCCTGCCCCCGGCCGCCCCCGACGCCACTTTCGTGCTGGACCCCGTGCTGCCTACTTCCAAGGTCACTTTCCCGTCCAGCGGCGCCTACCTTAACGCCCCCATAACTTTCCTGGCCGGCACGGCCTCCGACGTCAGCGGCGGCACGCCCTCGGACCTGGCCAGGGTGAGGGTGCGCTTCTCGCGCCTCGATTCCGCCGGAACGCGCTCTTACTACAGCACGCTGAACAGCAACTGGGCCGGCGGCCCGAGCGACTGGCAGTTCGCGGACGTGGACGCCGCGCTCACGCCCTGGACCAGGACGCTGCCGGGCGTCACTTTCTACGGTCCGAGCGGCGTAAATAACGCGGACGGCTACCGGTTCGAAATACAGTCGGAGGCCCGCGACGCCACGCAGCCGGATAACGGCGGCCCTAATACAGAGGTGCTTTATGCCACCTCCACCTTCCTGATGGATTTCAGCACGCCTACGGCTTTCATACAGCAGCCGGGCCACCTGACCTACCAGCAGACGCTCGGCGCCATAAGCGGCACCGCCGCTGACCCGGTAGCGGGCGGCGGCATCCCGAGCGGCCTGAAGGCCATCTGGGTGGAGATCTCGGATACCGACAGGAAACCGCAGCAGTTCTGGAATTTCAACCTTCCTACGCCCGTCTGGCAGACCGCGTACAGCTCCGGGGCTATAACGGCCGCCACTAACTGGAGCGTCGCGGCGTCCTCCCTGCCCAATAACACCGCGGACCTCACAAAATCCTGGTCCGTGGGCAGGTCCAGCGCTACTTTCGTGATCAAGGTCAAGGCGCAGGACCGGGCCGGCAACTACAGCGATTTCAGCCTGAACCAATCCACGTTCACGCTGGACCTGATGCTCCCTATCTCCAAGATCGTCTCTCCCCCGGCCGAGAACGGCTTCTACCTGGTGGTCAGCAGCGTTATCGGAACGGCCGTCGACTATACTTCAGGCATCTCCAGCGTGCAGGTGCGCATACAGCAGGACCCCTCGCAGGCCCCGGAGAACACCTGCACCGACACCAGCATCAACGGTTATTACTATAACGGCTCCAACTGGCAGCCGGGCGAGAGCTGGCAGGGAGTTACCACCTACGATGCGGGAACCAGCTCCTGGACCTATAACACCTCCGCCGTGGTCTTCAGGGCCTATTGCTACTATGTGATAAGGTCCAGCGCCTCGGATAATATGACCAACGGCGAAAACCCGTGGGGCTCGCGCCGCTTCAGGTTCATGCCGCCGCCGGCGGCTACCCGCGTGAACCTGCCGGAAAACCTGAAGTATTACAAATCGCTCACTACCGTGAGCGGCACGGCCAACGCGGACACCAAGCGCGTCGGGCTTGAGCTCAGGCGCCTGAGCGACAACTGGTACTGGGATTTCAACAGCGCCTGGCAGCTGTCGCTCTCGAGCGTGGCTATCACGCCTTTGCCCGACCATAGCTGGAGCCAGAGCGCCTCGCTGCCCCAGTTCCTGAGCGGCTCTTCCTATACTTTCCGCTCGGTGGGTATCAGCTTCTCCGAAGTTTACGAGGGCGGCCCGGTGGTCAATACCGTCTACTTCGACACGGCCCCGCCCACGGCCCTGGTGCAGCTGCCGTCGGCCGCGCAGTTGTACTACAAGTCCATCCCGAAGCTTGGCGGCCTGGCCCAGGACCCTCCCGGCGTCTCCCCGCCCGCTTCCGGCATCGGCAAGGTCTGGGCGGAACTTTACGCCGTCAACGGCCCGGATATCTCCAAATACTGGGATAACGCCACCAACTCCTTCACCGCCTCCTGGAACCAGGCGGGGAACCAGGGCAGCTATTACGTTGCGGTCTCCTCGTGGGAATACGCGGTTTCCTTCCCTACCGCCGCGTACGCCAACGGCGCGCAATACCGCGTGCGCGCCAAATCCCTGGATAATACCTACAGCAACAGCACGCTGGAAGGCATCGAGTCCGAATTCTCCGACGTCAACCTGGTCTTCAATTTCGACGTCACGGTGCCTACCGCCGTGGTCACGTCGGTGACGCCGGGGCAGAGGCGCTCCGGGGTCAGCGCGGCCAGCGGCACGCTTACCGAGGAGAACGTCCTGGCGAACTCTATCGGCTACCAGCCGGGCATGCAGATCCAGGGCGTGAAGGTCGGGATCAAGTACAATAATTTCAACCAGTACTGGGACCATCTCTCGGGCTGGCAGCCCGCCCCCGCGGTCTGGCCCGCCGCTTCCATCTATCAGTCTTCCTGGTCCTACACCAATATGCCGGTCTGGGCGGACGACGGGTCCTACACTATCTGGGCCGAGGCCACCGACAAAGCCGGCAACGTCCAGACCAACTTTACCGGCAACGGCTCCTCGGTGACTTTCACCGTGGACAAGGCCGCCCCGGCGCTCGCGGTGCTCGTCCCGGCCGCCAATTCAAAGATCTCGTCCGTGGTCTCGCTGACCGGCACCGCCGACGACCCGAATTGGCTGACCAATTCCGGCATAGCCGGCGCCTCCAATATACAGGCCCAGGTCTCCTACCTGTCCGGCGCGGACACTTACTATTTCGACAACGCGGCCGCCTTCTCCTCCTCCACGCTGAACGATACCAACTCCTGGTATAATGCCGGCGTGTGGACCCCGCAGGGCCCGTCCTCCGGAACCTGGATCTACCAGCCCGCCGGCCTGTCGGGCGCTATGGTGCCGGATAAAGTCTACCGGTTCAGGGCGCGCGCGCAGGACAATGCAGTGCCCGTACCCAACCCCGCCTCGCTGATGGCTAACGTCGTAACCAACGCCAATGTGATCTACGACGTCACCAAGCCCGTCTCCAGGATAATCTACCCGCGGGAAGGCCTGAAGATAAAGGCGAGCAACTGGGCGACGGTCACAGGCACCGCCGTGGACAATTTGGCCGGTATTTCGGCTCTGAGCCAGCTTGTGGTCAGCATAGCCGAGGTCTCGCCCGCGGCCGCTCACTGGGACGGCCTTGCGGGTCCCGGGACTTTCACCGCCACTTCCGAAGTCTTCAGACAGCTCGGCGAGGCCACCCTGGGCGCGGCTTATGCCGGCGGCAACTGGAGCTTCAACGCGCCCGCGCTGCGCGACGGTTATACATACCTGATGAAAGTGCGCGCTTCGGACGATGTTTCCCCGCCCAACACGGAAACGGCGATATCATCCATAACCTTTACTTACGACACTACGCCTCCGGCCGCGGCCATCCTCTATCCCTACAGCCTGCCCGACCTGCGCGCCAATATCAAAGCCCTGACTTCTGTCAGCGGCACGGCCTATGAGCAGTTCGGCATCAAATCCGCCTCCATCTCCGTGCAAGAGGCCGATACGCTGCTTTACTACGACGAGTATGCGGTTCCTATCCCCACTTTCAGCTCGGTAACGCAGAAATGGCTGACCGCGGCCATCTCCGGCACAGGGCCCGCTTACACCTGGAGCGTGGCGGCGCCGCCTCCGCTTACGGATAATAAGAATTACAATATCCAGGTCACGGCCGACGATGTGGCCGGCAACCTCCTGACGCCGCCTTCCGCCACCGTGGTGCGCTTCGATATCGCGAAGCCCCTTTCAAACCCCACGCTGCCGCTCAACGGGGATTTCCTTAACGCCCTTGTTTCGGTGAGCGGGACCGCGCAGGACGTCAATTCCAACCCGTCGGGCATGGTGGGCGGCTCGGCCGCTACGCAGATAAAGATCCAGCGCCCCGACGGGCAGTACTGGACCGGTTCCACCTGGGGCCTGGAAACCTGGCTGCCGTCCTCCGCCGGCCTGAACTGGACCAAGAACACGGACCTGCCGCCTTCGGACAATAATACCGGGCTGCAGGACGGGTTGCTCTATACCGTAATGACGCGCGCCTATGACGTGGCCGGCAATACGCAGAGCGTCATCCTCGCCGGGAACTCCTTTACTTTCGACGTCTCCAGCCCCACTGCCTTCGTCTCGCTTCCTTTCAACAATACCAGGAAGATCACTCTCCCGCTGATCACCGGTACGGCCGCTGACGTTTTTAATACCAATTTCCCGCAGATACGCATCTACGACGCGACGCTTAATTATGCGTGGATGGGGGGTACCGGCAACTGTGGCGGCGTGACTCTGCCCGGCTGGGTTAACACAGTGTGTTCCGCCAGCCTGGATGTCTGGAACGTGGCGGTCGGATCCTCCTCCGTAGGCGGCAGCTTTAACTGGAGTTATGATACGTCCTCCCTGCCCTGGCCCAACCGCGACGGCGCGCTGCGTGTGGACGTTAAAGCCACGGACCGCGCCGGCAATTATTCGGTGGCCTCCTCCACTTTCAGTTTCGACGACGTCGCGCCGGTCTCGCTCGTGACTTACCCGCCGGTGAACGGCACGCTTTATTCCTCCATGACGGCGATAAGCGGGACCTCTTACGACCAGACCTCTCCAATAAGCAATGTGAATATCCGCATGTGGTACCTGTCCGGGCCGACTACCTATTACTGGCAGCCCGTCGTTCCCCACTGGTCGGCTTCCGACACGGGCTGGTGGTCGATAGCGAGCGCGCCCGGCTCCAAGGCCACGCCCAACCCCTGGGCCTATAACGACGCCAGCTTCGACTTCAACAATCCCGGCGCGGCTACTTTTGCCTGGAAGGAAGGAACGCACGACGGCGGCAACGGCAAGACTTTCTACATAGTGACCAAGGCCAGGGACGGCACGACCAATGACGAAGTCTCCCTGACCACCCGCACTTTCGTGTTCGATAACGTGCCCCCGGTATCGGCGCCCGTGATGCCAGGCATCGACACTTCTTATAACACCATGCCCCTCATCTGGGGCACCTCCATGGACGCGGTGACCACGGTGGCCAGCGCGAAGATCTCTATCAGGAGCGAGAACGAGCCCGGCGGCGCGAAGTACTTCGATGGCTCGGCCTTCCTCAATACGAACGAGACCTGGCTGCCGATCCTGCCGCAGAACCTTTTCCAGTCTTCGTGGACTTACTCGCCCACGCTGCTGACCTTCACTACGGGTTATCATTACGTTATCAAGTCTTCCGCCACCGATTCGATTGGCAATGTGCAGAGCATCGTAGGAGCGTCCCGCTTCCTCTGGGATACCACCGAGCCGCAGTCGGCCGTGGTCACACCCGTCAATACGGCCGTGTATAATGACAATAAGGCGATCCTCGGCAATGCCTCTGATACCGGTTTTACCAACGGCATAAACGGAACCGGTTCCGGTGTCTATCCGGACCAGCCCTGGCACCGCGGCAAAGTGGAGACGCTGGTCTTCAGGGATACCGCGCCTTTCGTCCTCCCGGCCCTCGGGCCCATAAACTCCGGCGGCTACGACGATACGGGCTATTTCTGGAACGGTTCCACCTGGACGCCGTCCTCAGGGGTCCCCGTCTGGACGCAGGGCCAGTTCACCGATACCCTGGGCAACTGGCAGTATACGGGCCTGGTCTGCGATAACGACGTCGAGCGCGCCGCCCATACCTGCTGGGTGCGCGGCGAGCCTTACGTCTCGTGGGTGCGCGTCACCGATAATGCCGGTAATGTGGAGAGTATAGTCGACCAAGGCCCCAAGTTCTATATCGCCGCCCCGGCCCAGAGCTTCGAAGTTACAATGTGCCAGGATTCCGCCTGCAACACGATAATAAACAGCGCCGTGGCGGGCTCCGACGTCTATCTGCAGGTAAGGGCCATGGACGGACTGAACGGCTCCGGCCAGACCGCCGCCGCATACAACGGCACCGTCAATTATTATGTGGATGGCGTTCCCGGCGGCCCCGAGGTCATGGACAATAATTCTTCTCCGGATAACCTTACCGGCTTGCCGATGACCCACACTTTCGTGATCGGCGACTACGGTATCTATACCGCCCCGCTGCGCCTGCGCAAGGCCGCGGTCCGCACGCTGCGCACCGAGGACCGCGACAATCCGGCTATCTTCGGCTCCAAGAACGTGACCGTGTCCCCGACCACCGCGGATCGCGTGCAGGTCATAGCCGATCTGGACAATGCCGGCCAGCTGCCGGCCCCCGGCCGCACCGAGGCCGGCGTGGAAGGCAGCACCGGCACGCCGCGCACCAAGACCGCCGGAACCAGCGTGCCATTCCTGATGCAGGTCACCGACATGTACTGGAACCTGGTGGTGTCCTCCTACGCCCACGTCTACGTGACCGACACCGATCCGAACAATAATAACCTGTCGCCGGACGGCTATGTCAATTTCACCGGCTCCACTACCATCTCCAGGACCTTCGTTTCGGCCAGCTACTCCGGCTGGAACGTGCTTGCCTCCAGCCAGGGACTTATCACCGGCAATATGCGCAACCCGTCCTCCAATGTGCCGGTGATCGCGAATACCGCGGACCGCCTGCTCGCGCTGTTCCCGGGTGAAGACCGCGTCCAGGGCAAGTTCGACGCGCAGCCTTACGGCAAGTCGGGGACCATCGCCCCGCTGCTGGCCGGAACCACTTTCCAGACCAGGGTTTACGGCGTGGATGAATTCTATAATACCGACCTCACGGCCAACTTCAAGATCTTCGCCTCCATTCCCACGGACCCGTACGATACCAACCCGTCGTCCTATACCCTGGCGGGGGGCAGCACGACCGTCAGCTTCAACCCCGTGGTGGCCGGAACGCAGACCATAAAGGTGGAGAGCCAGGCCCTGCTTCTGAGCGGCGGAACTTCCGTGTATTTCACGCCGGACCCGGTGACGGTGTGGTGGAACCGCCCGGTCAAGCTGCACCTTATAGCCCCTCCCGGCCAGGGCCTGCTGTCCGGCCTGCCTCCTTACGGCGCCAATCCCTCGCCCGGCGGCAAATCCGGCGCCCCGGCCGCGCTGACCGCAGGCGACACCGCCCAGATGACGGTTTACCTGGTGGACCAGTACTATAACGTGGTGAAGGGCACCACGCCCTTCATGGCCGTATCCTCCAATACGCCCAATGTCCAGATAGATTTCATCGGCGACGATAATATACAGCTGCGCGGGATGCACCCGACTCCCTACCAGCGCAGCCTGATCGACGGTACCACTAATTTCACCGTGATCCCGGTGACGCGCAACCAGTCGGCCGGCCTTTCCGTCCGGGTGACTGGCTTCGGCGGTATCGGAACGCAGTTCAGCACCGATACGGTCAGCGGCATAATCGTCAACCCGGCCCCCGCCAAGAAATTGCTTCTGATGGTTCCCAACGAGACCGTGGCCGAGGGCATAGGCGAAGGCAAGACAGGCACGGCCGGCCCGCTGATAGCCGGCACCACCTACACTATAACTGTCAGGTCCGTGGACGTCTTCGGCAACCTAGCCAACGACGGGCGCAGCGTGAAGCTTCTATCCAACGACATCTACGCCGTGATGCCGCCCGCCCAGCTGCTCGACAGCGGCGCCGCCGATATAACGGGCTTCGTTCCCAGCGCCGCTACCTCTAACCTGGTGATAGACGCCATCGACTTCGACAATACGACGCCCAAGCTTGCCACCAGCACGGATTCCGGCATAACAGTGAACCCCGGGCCGGCTTCGCGCCTGATAGTTCTGCTGCCCACCCAGTACCTGGTGCCCGGCAAAGTCGTTCCTCCCTACGGCGTGGCCGGGGCTATTTCCACCCAGACGGCCAGCATCTATTTCAACGCCGAGGTTTACGCGGCCGATACCCGCTATAACAGGGTTCCGGACCCCGCCCTCGACAAGACCATCCGCGTGACCTCCAACGATCCGTTCAGCCCCTCGCTCGGAGACTTCACTATGGTGGACGGCAGCGCCGCCGTGAGCAATATCTCCCTGAGGACGGCCGGCGCGAGGACGATCACCGTCGCCGATTACAACCCGGCCAGCAATCCGCTCGGAACCACCGTGAGCGGAGGCCTCCTGCTCGATCCTTACGTGCCCACCAGGCTGCGGGCGATGATCCCCGGCGAGAACCGCGTCAGCGGGTCCGTCACTAACGGCCGTTCCGGCAGCGATATAGGCCAGCAGGCGGGCTTCCCCTTCACCGTTACCGTGGACATCACCGACTATGCCTGGAACCTTACGCCCGGCGCCACCCAGGAAGTCCGCCTTGTTTCCGTCAATGACCCCCAGGCCCTGATCGCGCCCGCCTCCCAGGTCATAACCGGCTCCGCCACTTTCACCGTGACGCCGATAAGGGCCGGCAATACCGTCTTCAGGGCCGAGGCCGTCTCACCGGGCCCGCCGACCATGGCCGGCGCTTTCGACCTCGCCACTTCCATCCATGTGGTGCCCGGAGTTCCTCGCCGCCTGCTCCTGATAATGCCTTCGGCTTCGGGAGAGACTTTCAGCCAGGTCTCCGCTACCGGGCGCGGCGGCCAGCCTACGGTGAAGACGGCCGGCACCGATTTCTCCGTGCAGGTGGGCGTTATCGACGATTACTTCAACCTTGTGCCCGGCAAACCCGCGGATATAACCGTCAATACGCCCACGGACCCCTATGCGCTGCCCGTGGCCACCGCGTCCATAAATACCGCTTCGGGCTATTCCGACCTGATCCTGGTTAATATGCGCACCGCCGCCACTCATTACCTGACCGTCACCGCCGACTCCTCATCGGGCCTGAACCCGGAGCCCCAGTCCTCGACCTTTACCGTGCGGCCCGCGAAACCCATGGGCCTGCAGCTGCTGATGCCTGGCGAGCAGGCCGACCCCGGCTCGGGCAATTATCCGGCCGGAGGGAAAAAGGCCCTGGCCCCGCCTAATACCCAGACGGCCGGCGCTGGCCTTAACGCCACCGTGAACCTGGTCGACCGCTATATGAACGTCTATAAAGACCTCTCGGTCGGGCCCACGGTCTATGTCGTGACCTCGGACATCTATGACATAGACTTCGACAGCGCGCCCCTGAACTACGGGACCCGGCAGATACCGCTCAATTTGGTCACCAAGACCAATCTGGCCTCGGCCAAGGTGTTCCCGGTCGACGCTTCCGATAACTACGACTGTTCGGAGAACCCTGGCGGGGCCTGTCTCTCGGACGACGCGGCGGCCAAGGTCTCTTTCAAGGTTTACGCCTCCACCGCCGTGCGCCTCGAGGTCGTTCTCCCGGGCCAGTCCCTGGTGGAAGGCAAGTGCGCGATAAGCCCTCCCTGCCGCAACACCTCCGCCACCCTTACGTGGCCCGGGCGCAGCGGCCCGCCCTCCCAGCACACCATAGGCGGCGGCGCCCTGTTCGCCGGGGTCTACCTGACCGATATCTTCTTTAACAGGGCGACGGAGGCCACGGACGCGGGGCAGGACACCAACCCGGTAGCCGCCATGCCGGAGGTGCGCGTCGCTCTGCCCGGCGACCCGCACGCCGGCGTTCCCGACGTCCAGACGCTTTCCAACGGCAGCGCGGTGTTCTCCATCAGCCCGCGCGTCTCCATCACTACCTACACCGTGCTGGCCGCGACCTCCGCGGCCTCCGCGGCGGGCACGGAGCTTTATAATTCCGGGATCTCCACGCTGACCGTCAATCCCGGCCCGGCGGTCAGCATGGGTTACGTGGTTACCTCCACCACCGTGGTGGCCGGCATACCTTTCTCGGCGGAGCTGTCCGTGCGCGACTCCTACGGCAATATCTGTTCCACCGGCCCTAACGTTTACCTCGGCACCGTGACTTTCGTGGTCACCGACCAGGTAAAGAGCCTGCAGGACCCGAGCCTCACGCAGGCTACCACCATCTACTCCTACTCCGATTACGGCGTAAAGAACCTCGTGAACTGGTTCGTTCTGCGGAAGGCCGGCCCGGATACGATCGGGGCGCATGACTCGTTCTTTACCACCATCAAAGTGGACCCGCCGCTGGCCATCGGCGTGATCCCCGGCCCGCCCATGATCTACCGCGTCACTCCGAACGCGGACGAAGAGGTTCCCGCCGGCAAGGCGGACAGCCGCGCCGTGCGCGAGCTGACGGGCCAGCTCGCCGACTCCTTCGACAACGACATCCCCTCGGCCGGGCTGCCGGCTTACGTGATGATGGGCCGGGTTTACGGCTCCACCGGCACCCTCAAGTACTGGGACACTCAGTGGAAGGACGTGGGTGTCTCGACGCTTATCTATACTTCGACTTCGGGCCAGGTGGGCATTTCGCCCAAGCTCGGTTACCAGGTTTCGAGCAAGTCCGGGGACTGGGCCCGCGTCTGGATAGGTACCACCACGGTTCCCGCCAGCCAGGCCGCTTATGACAACTACGCCGCGGCCAGGCAGAACCTCAGCGGCGTGCTTACTACCACAGGCGGCGACCCGTCCAAACTGGTCCTGGTGCCAAACGCCGGAGACACGGATATAAAGGCCGAGGCCAATGTCGGCATAAACGAGATGGCCGGGACCGGCGCGCTGTTCACGGTGGAGCGCCGCGACGATTTCGACAATGTGACCAAGCAGGGCGAGACCGGGGTTTACCTGGGCCTCCCCGCCGACCAGGTGGCGGTGCATACCGGGCTGGGCCGGACCATGGCCACTTTCGGCAACGTCGGGGACTATGGTTTCCGCGACTTCGGCGACAACGAGTTCGTTTCCGCGGTGATCATCCCGATAAACAAGACCAGGGCCTCCTTCCGCTATAAAGACAGGACTTCCTCCTACTCCGGCGTGGACCCCGCGACCAACGACTACGAGGACGGCAGGCCCGGCTACTGGCAGCTGGAGGCCCGCTCCGGCGCCATGCAGCCGGCCATCCACCAGCTGCGCCTTACCCCGCAGGCCATTTCCCAGGTGGCTTTCGGCAATGCGCCCCGCTCCATGACGGCCGGGAAGCTGACCGACAGGTTCCTCGACCTGCAGATCTTCAAGGCCGAGCTGCGCGACATGTTCGACAATCCGTCGGTGGCCACGGCGCCGGTGACGATAGTGCTGTCTACCTTTACGCGCCAGCCCTCGCTCATCAACGACTCTTTCTCATTCTCCGCGTCAAGCAGGGTTTCCGGCGCCTTCCCGCCGGTGTTCGCGTCCACGATCACTACCCTGGATATACCGCTCAATGTCTACTCCGCCACTTTCTACTATCTTGATACCACGGCCTCCAGCGTCTACCCCTCCTCGGCGGCGCCGATAAAGCCCATCCTGAAGCTGGAGGTTCCCGAGATGACCGGCTGGGCCGCCTCCACGCAGTCGGTCACTATCACTCCGGACCTGACCTACCGCGTCAATGTCAGCTCCAGCGCCGGGCAGGTCCTGACCGCGGGCGTCACCTCGCAGTTCTTCCTGATGTCCATAGAGGACCATTACGGCAACCCCACCCCCGTGTCCGGCGGCCAGGAGGACGCTCTCAACGCCGGCGTCGCGTTCACGATGAATTCCAGTTCGCTCGGCGACGTGAAGTTCGCGGCTCCGAACGCCTCCGGCTTCGTTTCTCCGCCCGGCACGGCCGTGATGGCCCTGGGCCAGGCTACCACCAGCTTCTACCTGATAGACACCCTGGTCTCGGCGCCGACGCACCAGATGACCATTACCACGGTGCTGTCGAAGGGCTGGCTGCCGGCCATTTCTTCGTACACCGTTACCCCGAACCTGCCGGACCACGTCGCTTTCGCCAGCCTGCCCCGCCGCCTGGTGGCCGGAACCACCGTGCAGTACTTGGATTACCTGCTGGGCATAACCACCCCGACCCCGGTGGGGGTGGTGCTTAAGGACCGCTATGAGAACAATACCACCACCTCTTCGGTGGTCAGGTTCAGATTCTCTGCGGCGCGCACTACTACGTTCGGCGGCATAGACGCGTCTACGCCCACGCTGTCCACGAATCCCAGCTGGCACCTGCTTAAGACCAGCCCGTACGACCTTGATATGCCGCCCGGCAGCTCCTACGCCAGTATTTACGTCTGGGACACTATCGTAGGCTCGGCGGCGATCACCGTCAACTCGACCATTCTCTCCAACGCGCAGAGCCTGCCGGCGGTAACCCAGGACCAATTCATAACTCCCGGCAACGCGGCTTACCTGACGCTGCACCATCCCTACGTTCTCACCAACCCGCTGCGCGTGCGCTCGGCCGGCTACCTGAAGCTGCGCGCCCGCGACCAGTACGGTAATATAGCCTCCGGCGACAGCGTGAACGGGAAATATTACCTGGGCAAGGTCAATATGCGGACCAATACCAAGGGCTCCGCCGACCTTTGGGCTTATCCCGCTCCGAATACCACCGACTACACCTTTATCCAGGCGGACGCCGGCGAGCACCAGCTGCTGGTGCAGGATACCCTGGTGGAGACGCTGAAAGTCAGCGCGACCGATTACAACAACCCGCTGATCTACGGCTATACCGGCGACTCGAGCCGCGGTATGCCCGTAGGTTCGAACGCGGACGTGGTGCTGTCCGGCCTGGTGATAACTCCCAGGGATTTCGCGCCCGAAGACCCCCTGCCGGTCTCCAAGACCTCGATAGGGATAAGCAAGTACGCCATCTACCAGGGCGACGGCGTCATCGCGGACGTGCCCTCCCCCGTGCCCATGCTGCGCCTCACGATGCAGGCCATGCCCGCGGGCGCGCCTTCGTCCTACATGCAGTCGGTGCAGGTCAAGAGCTCCGGCACGCTGGCTAATTCGGATATCATCGAGATCGGGATGTACGCCGACAATACGGCGGCCGGCCAGCAGGGCGTCTTCGACGGAGAAGCCGTACTGGGCGCCAAGCCCGTAGATATCTTCATGTCCAGCGGCACCTATGACGAAAGCCTGCGGGGCTGGAAATTCGAGGACCTCAGCGTCAAGGTCGGCACGGCCGCCATTGTCTCCAACACGGCGCGCAATTTCTTCTTCGCGGTGCGCATGTCCACGGTGGCGGCCACCCCGCGCAGCTTCGCGCTGATGATGGACAACCCGGACTTCGTGGTGCTGAACTCCACGCTGGTCGGCGTGGCGTACAATAATTTCCCGATAATCACCGCGACCTCCCCGGTGCGCAACCAGCCCGCTACCATACGCATAGAGGGTTCGGATATAGGCGCCTGGTGGCAGGCCGGGGTCGACGCCGGCAAGAACGCCTACGTCGAGCAGGGCGTGGACCGCGCCGGGTTCCTGGCGATAAAGGCCTGGACGGACAATTTCACCGGTACCATAAGGTCCTTCAGGATAATCAAGACCGGCACCGGCTCCGGCTCGGACCTGAAGAGCGTGCGGCTGTTCCTGGAAACGGATACCGACACCTCCACGTCCACCGTGCGCACTTTCGACAAGGCCATAGACAAGGAAGTGACGGATCCGGCCAACCCGCCCGTCTTCAACCCGGCCGACCCCGGGACCTTCGTCCTGCCGCTCTATAACCCCGGCGTGGACGGCCTGGTCTCCATAGCTACCCGCACGTATTACGTGGTTTACGAGTTCAAGCCGGACGCCATCCCTTCGCCGATGCCCCCGGACCCGGCCACCATGATAACCCACGGCGCGCGCCTTGAAAACTCCGCCGTGAGCCTTATGGACGGCGTGGTGGGCGCCTTCTCGCCCGTCGCTTCCTCCACGGTGCCCCTGTACGCTACTTCGGACATGGTCTACCTGGCGGACGTGAACAAGTCGGCGCCCAACGACTTCAGCAAGCCCTCTTTCGTGACCCAGAACGACAAGAACAAGGCCGTGGTCCGCCTCACGATGCAGATCAAGGACACCATCGGTTCCGCGGTCTGGAAGGGCCTCAAGCTGGACCGCTGGGTGACCGGCGCCGAGAACGGGAATACGCCCGCGTGGAACAAGGTTACCGACGTCAAGAAGATAAGCGTCTGGCACGATTCCAACAAGGACGGCCTGCTGGAGACCACCGGCACGGTGAAGGATACCGAGGTCATCCTTATAGGTTCGCAGGACAGGAAGTTCCCGTACGACACCCTCAAGACCCCGCTGGTCTCCACCGATACGGTCATCCGCGTAGTGGATATCCAGAAGTTCTTCCCGTCCGACAGCCCCTTCCCGCGCGCGCCGGGAAGGCTGGTGATCAACGACGGCCAGGCGGACCCGGCTTTCAAGGAAGTCGTCTATTATAACAGCGTGGACGTCCTGACCAACACTTTCGGCGGGATCACCCGCGCCGCGGAAGGGACAGCTAAAGTGCTCTGGTCCAGCGGCACCGTGATCTCCGGCCAGGCCATCCTGCCGCTGATAGGGGAGGGCGGCAACATGGACGGGCAGGTGATCTTCACCGAGCCCAAGGACTATTTCGTCACCTACGACATAGACCCGCTGGCCAATGTCTCAAATTTCTCCTATCTCGGCATGGCCACGCGCTCTACCGACTACTTCCTCATCGACGCGCCCAAGTTCATGAGCCCCGCCAATATAGGCGTTTCCAGCCCGGGCAAGACCCTCTCGCTGATAGGCGGCGTGGCTGAATACGCCGACTCGGTCATGGTGAGGGCGACCGACACCATTACCGGGGACACGCTGCAGCAGAAAGCCGTCAACCAGCCGATATTGAGCTTTACGGTCGAAACCGACGTGGCCGACGCGGTCTGGCGCTGGATGCTGGTTTACGCCACCGGCACGGTCATCAAGGACGCCACAGCCGCCAACGACGTCTCGGCGGTAAAGGTCTGGTACGACAAGGATAATAACGGCTTCCTGGGCCCCAACGACACGCTGGTCGGTTCCGGGACTTTCGGCAACACTATCTTCGGCCCGCTGGCGGCCAGGGTGGACCTCTCCACGCAGCGCGTGATCACGCCGGACGAGGCTACGGCCCGCGCGCTCTCGCGGCGCTATTTCCTGACCTACGACATGAAGGACTCCGCCCTGCCCAACGACGCTTTCGGCAACTCGCGCTTCATCGGCGCCTATCTCAAGCCGGAGTCCTTCGCGCAGAATAGCCCGAGCGCCGACGACCCGTCCAAGAATTCCATCTCCCTGCCGAACTACTTCTCGCAGGCGTCTTCCAACCTGACCTTCACCTCCAAGGTCCGCGAGATCATCTCGGCGCCCAGCACCATTACGGTGCTGACCGAGCAGATCTTCGCTCCTAACGGGGGGGCGTCGGCGCCCGCCATACGCCTGGCGGCGGATGTGAACACCACGGGGGCCAGTGACGCCGCCTGGGCGGTGGTCTCTACCGCGGGCCTGCCCACGTCCGGCTATCTCACGGCGGATAACGAGATAATAAAATACGACGGCATTGTCGGAACCTCGCTGTGGATGGTCACGCGGGGCGCCTTCAGCACCCCGATCGTGACGCACAGTTCCGGGACCGCGATGGGCATCATGGTTTCGCAGGGCACCGATAACTATCCCTTCCTTAAGATGTCGCTGACGACCTCCGGCTACGGCGTGCGCTGGAAAGGCTTCAAGCTGGTCCGCAAGCAGCCGTCCGGCGTCAACGGCTACGACTCCGACGTGGCCAACATAAGGGTCTGGAAGGATAACGGAAACGGGGTGTTCGACCGCGACGCCGCTACCGGCATGAACACCGCGGACACGGTGATAGGCACCGGGCGTTTCGGAGAGAACGATCCCGTGGGCAAGGCCACCGTCTACGTGGTGGACCCCGCCCTGAACAAGCAGGACTACGTGGTCGTGAGCGCTACGCCCACCGTGATCTTCATCTCGATGGACATCGACAAGACCGCCCGGTTCTCCCACGCCCAGCTGCAGCCGCAGAACGACGTGTTGGGCGTGCAGATCCCGTTCGAGACCAACTTTATCTTCGGCCCCGACAACTCGGGCCACAACGCGAGCTTCCTGAAGCCCGTGGAGAGCCCGGCCGCCGTCCTGATGCCCACGCTCAACAATATCTCGCTCACTCCCGAGGATATCTCGCCGGTGACGGTGGTACAGAACGACAAGAGCGTCGGCCTGCTGGCCATGCGCATGGTCACCGACAAGACTTCGGCGCGCATCGAGGCGATAAAACTGGACCGCCGCGGGACCAGCAGCGACTCGGACATAGACCTGATAAAGGTCTGGCAGGACTCCAATGACAACTGTATCCTTGATTCCGTGGATACTGCCAGCACTACGACCGGGATGTACCCGAACCTGATGAGCTACGGCAACGAGGCCTATTCCTCCGGCACGGTCAATATCGTGCTGAAGAACGCTATCGTGGTCACCACCGTGCCGTCCTGCGCTTTCATAAGCTACGACATGTCCCAGTTCGCGAAAGTGGGCTCCGGCGCGGGTCTCACTATCAATTCCGCCGCGGACTTCACTGTCGGCATCCCCAATACGCTCGCTCTCTCGACTTGGCCTATAAATACCATGCCGATAACGGTGCAGGAGATCCCTTCCTTCGTGACCATGGGCGTCTACGATATGGCGGCCGAGCTGGTGCAGACGGGCGGCGTGGGCCAGGCCCAGATCAGGGTCCCGGTGGTCCGCCTCAACCTCGCCACCGAGGCCGGCAACGCGCGCTGGAGCGCCATAAAAGTCCAGCGCACCGGCGCCTCCAACGACCCCAACGCGCCGTTCGCCAGGAACACGGACGTCAAGTTCGTCTCGATCTACCAGGACTCCAACCAGAACGACCTCCTGGACGTGAACGATGTGAACGTCTCGGAGGCCAAGACCACGCTGTACGCGCCCTTCACCTCTACCGACACGGTTCCGTTCCACCTGGTCCTGGATTCCGTCTCCGGCTTCCCGTCCGCGGGCCGCATCTATATCAGCGAGGCCGAGCTCGCCACCTATAACAGCACCGGCACTACGCCTTCCGGCAAGCCGTACCTGAACGTAATGTCCAGAGGCGAGAAGCTCGGCGACCTTACGACACCTAAGGTCAACCATCCCGCCCAGGCCGTGGTTCGGAAAGTCGATCTCTACGACCAGGACAACGTTCTTAACACCCAGATCCAGATCAACCTTTCCCAGGTACAGACTTTGAGCCCGCTGCCGCAGACATATTTCGCCGTGTACGACATAGGCGAACAGGCCGTGAAGGCGAACAAGGTCGGCCTTATGGTGCGCGACAGGTCCTGGCTGACGGTCAATATCCCGCATGATATCTCTCCCAGTATCTACATGGGCGTGACCAAGGTGCTGAACAGGGGAACCTATCTGGACGTTTACCCGTTCAGCTCCAGCCTTGTGCCTATACGGGCCATAACCCTTACCGCCTCCGGCATGAACGTTTCGCCCAACTCGGTGGAGAAGAACACCCGGAACGTGCCGATGATGACATTCACCCTGGCCACGCTGAGCGACTATCTCGCCATAGGCCAGATCAGGTTCACGCAGGCCGGGACCATCAACAGCCTCACGCCGGGATACGGCGACGGCGACCTATCCACCGTTTCTCTCTGGAAGGACGACGGCGACGGGGCCTTTAACCCTATAATGGATTACCGCCTGGGCTACGTGGTGAATTCCGCCACCAACCCGTTCAAGAACGGCATCACTGTCAGCATGATGGACGGCAATCTGCCTTACCTGATAGTTTCGAGCGGCGCGGTAGTCCTGCACCTGACCTGCGATATCAGCTCGGCCACCGACCTCTCGGGCGCCGATACGCTGGGACACCTTGCCAGCCTGTCGCTCAACTCTTTCGTCGACTTCCGCGGCCTGAGCGGCCAGCCGCTCGCCGCCGGCCAGTATGCGGGCGACAGCTACCCGATGACGTCCAACCGGGTGCTGATCTCGCCGGCCATCATCCCGCTCACGCCGGTCTACCGGCCTATCATGCTGGCCTCAAACGGCTACCCGGTCTACGCCCAGCTGGGCGTCTCAAGCACCGTGGTGCTCGGCGCCAATAATCTGCCGCTGGCGGATCCCGCCTACTGGATCTACAACTCGCCCCCTGCCGGCTGCAAGGCCGGCGAGCCGCTGCTCGACATAAACGGCGACGGGAAGCCGGATAACTTCGATTATTACGGCACCGGCAAGTGCACTAATATCAGCCTCAATAACACCGGCCTGCCCTCCTTCGATATAGATGGCGACGGGATCCTGGATTATGAGAGCAATAACGACTACGTGCCGGACCGCATAATGGACGACGGCACAGGCAAGCCGCTCTACTTCCTGGGCGATAATGTCAGGAACGCCAGGGTGCTGCTGGCCGTTTCTGACCTCGGTTCCGTGCCCTCCGCCTGGTCCGCCAAGACCACGGAGCTGCCGGCCATGTGGAACCCCGCCTCCGGCCCCGTGGTTTCATACGAGGTTTCGCTCGGCGGCAACTACAACGAACCCACCAATATAAAGAATTCCTGGCAGCCCGCCGGGATCGGCCCCGTGCTGTCCGGCAAAGTGACCAATGTGGCGCTGTCCCCAGGCCACTTCACCAAGCTGCTTACCCGCATAGAGGTTAACTCCTCCTCGTTCACCGTGCAGTCCGCCGACGGGTTCGCCGCCGAGGGTATCGTTTACGTAGGCAACGAGATAATGCTGGTGAACAAGCTGGACAACGTTTCGTTCAAGATAGTCCAGCGCGGCATACAGGGCTCTTTCCGGGGTCCGCATACCTCCTGGGGAGAGACGGTTTCCGACCGCGGCTACCTCGTCTCCGTGCGCGGTATAATGGCGGACGGCCGCTATATACCCAGCGAGAACGGCGTGCCGATAATGATCTACCGCATCGACGTCACTAATCCCACGAGTCCCGGCGCGCCCGAGCCGCAGGTGGCCAGAGGCCAGGCCTCGGGACAGGCGTACACCCTCAAGTGGGCCGCCTCGGAGGACCCTGAGTCCAATGTGATGTCATACGAGATACAGGAGCGCGAGGGCATCAGCCCCGTCTGGAGGACGGTAGCGGCCCTGCCAGGCTTCAAGACCGGCGGCGCTATAAACAATATCTATACGGTCGGCGACGCCACCGTGCCCGGGGAAACCCCCAGGCCGCTGGGCACTTACTATACCTACAGGGTGCGCAGCTGGAACTTCGCCGGCCAGCATTCCGAGTGGTCTACGGTTTCCACCCCGGCCGGAACCACCATAGGCAAGGAGCTGCTGAGCAAGGTCTCCAGTTATCCGAACCCGGTGGACCTGCGCAAAGGCGGCGTTGAAGGCAGGGTCGATATAACTTACTCCTTAAATGACAATGCCGAAGTGACGATGACGATCTATGACCTGCTTGGCTACGTGGTGCGCGAATTCAGGTTCTCAAGCGGCTCGGACGGCGGCAAACTGGGCCCGAACCATGTGCTCTGGAACGGCCAGAACGGCCTGGGCGGCACGGTCTCCAAGGGCGGCTATATAGTGCGCGTGAAGGCCTCCAGCCCCAAAGGCAGCAAGGTCATCATGAGGAAGATAGGCGTTATACATTAAGAGGGGAGGGGGAAGGTTCGCGGGGCCTGGCAAGGGTATGGGCCCGGCGGGCGCGCTATCGGCCACACCGTGGCCGCGCTCACCCCTCGGCCTCCGCTCTTACGTAAGCTCCGGCCTGCGGGAAGGCCCGCCGAACCCATACCCTTGCCACCCGCTCCAGGTTGTGGGGGGGTAAAATAAGGGGATTGACTTGTCAAGGGATTGGGCCTTGACAAACGGGGTTTGTGTGGTATACTATTAATGCCGT
Organism: Elusimicrobiales bacterium; assembly: GCA_028713125.1. Classification (GTDB taxonomy): domain Bacteria; phylum Elusimicrobiota; class Elusimicrobia; order Elusimicrobiales; family UBA9959; genus UBA9959. Next base: position 269,454 of record JAQTOU010000004.1, read on the forward strand.
AAATCTGTAACGAGTTTGTAATGCAGGATTGTTACGATAATAGCAAAGCCGGTTAAAGCCGGCGGCGCAAAGTCAAGACCCGCTAAGTGAGCGGGGGTCAGACTACCGAAAACGATGAAACGCAATTGTTGTATTGCTTTTGCCCCCTTGGCTATATTATTGAAGCGTGTAATGCGCTTCAGTGTATCCATGGGGCTTTTTATTGCGTTTTCGGCGTCCGCGGCGATGGCCCAGAGCGGCGGCCAGCCCGGGCAGTTCATGTCCTACGGCGCCGGCGCCCGCGGCCTCGGCATGGGCGGCGCCTTCTTCGCGGTGGCCGACGACTCCTCCGCCTCCTACTGGAACCCCGCCGCCCTCACCCTGCTCGAGCGCAAGGAATTCTCCGCGATGCAGGCCACGATGTTCGCCGACACCACCCTGAACTTCTTCACCTACGCGCATCCCACCACCACCAAGGGCACCTGGGCTATCAGCATGACCCAGCTCAAATCGGTGGGCTTCGAGAAGATCCAGATCACCGCCGACCCCAGCACCGACGAGATCATAAACCTCAAGACCCTCGGGACCTTCGACAGCGTGGAGCGCGCCCTGGCCTTCTCCTGGGGCCGCGACGTTTCGGACAAGCTCTCTTTCGGCATCATGCTCAAGAACATCAGCCGCACGCTGGACACTTCGGCCGATTCTTTCAACGCCATCGACATCTCGATGCTGCAGAAGTTCTCCAAGACCTACCGCGCCGCCATCGGGGTGCAGAACGTTTTCTCGATGTCCTCCGGCGACACCGAGGACAAGCTGCCCCTGACCCTCAAATTCGGCCAGGCCCTGAGCCTCTTCAAGGGCAACCTCCTGTTCGGCTTCGACATCATGAAGCCGCAGGCCTCCGATATGAACTGGCGCTTCGGCGGCGAGTACTGGCTGATGTACTGGGCCGCGCTCCGCTTCGGCGTGATGGGCGCCCCCGGCATCCAGGAGGCCGATTTCGGCCTGGGCATCAAGTACAAGAACCTGGGCTTCGACGTGGCGCAGGGCGTGCACGCGCTTGGAACCACCACCCGCTTCTCGGTAACTATGCGCATGGGCCAGTCCAACAAGGGCAAGCACGACCGCCAGGTGCGCGAGCTGGTCCGCCAGGCCCTGCAGTACTTCAAGTCCGGCTACTTCAGCCGCGCGATGGAGAAGCTCCGCGCCGCGATGGACGCCGACCCCGGCAACGAAGAGATCCGCCGCATGGTGACCCGCCTGCAGGGCGCCATCGACTTCGTGCCCGACGCCACCGGCGGCGAGGAAGTTCCCACCCTCACCCGCCGCGGCATCATCTCCTACGTGGACGGCAAGGACCTCCGCTCCTCCGTCAACGTGCTGCGCCACGCTTTCAACAAGGACCCTAAGAACGACCGCCTGCTCTCCCTGCTTAACATGGTGGAGCGCGAGGCCGGCGTGAGCGAGCTTACCCGCAAGCCCGAGGGCCCCGAGATCTTCACCTATATCGACCAGCGCACCTACGACGCCCGCGCGGCCATCTATGACGGCAAGTACGACCTGGCCATGAAGCGCGCCCAGGACATCCTGGACCTGGAGCCCAACAACGAGACCGCGCTCGAGATCATGGGCAGTTCCTTCTACCTGATGGACCAGAAAGAGAAAGCGAAGGTCATCTGGGAGAAGGTCGTGGAGATCAACCCCAACAACACCATGGTGAAGAACTTCCTGAAACAGGTGAAGTAAGGGGTTCGCGGGTGGCATGGGTATGGGCCCTTCGCTCACGGGCTCTCGCACACCGTGCTCGGCCCTCCTCTCTCGGCCTCCGCGCTTATGCAAGCGTCGGCCTCCGAGAGGTCGCTCAGAACCCATACCCATGCCACCCGCTCCACTTAATTTATGCGTCAGCCCGTTTTCTGTTCAATCGAGCCTCTGGGCGGAGACCGTGGGGATGGGGTCAGCAAAAGCCCCTCGGAGGCCGAGGCTTGCGTAGCGCCGAGGCCGAGAGCGGCAGGCGCGCGCACGGTGTTGCGCGACGCCGGTTTTGATGACCCCGTCCCCACGGTAGGCCGCCCAGCCGCCTAGTGCTTAACCGGTGTATCCCGTGGCAGGCCCGGAGCAGTGGTAATAATTTAGAATCTTTCTGAAACTTTTATGCAATATGGGAAAGTTAAAATAATTACTATATGAGGAAGCTGATCCTTGCGGTACTTCTCGCCATGCTGCCGGCCGTCATTGCCGCGCAGATGGGGATGGACACTTCCCTGATGGAGAAGCAGGACTCCATGCGCCGGGAGACGGAGACCAAGATCAAGAAGGAGATCCTGGACCCGATCCTGGGCGCGGACAAATCTTTCGTTTTCGCGGACGTGGAGCTCGAGGTCATCGCCAAGAAGGCGGAGCAGACCAAGGAAGGCCTCGGCGTAATACAGAAATACAAGGAGAAAGGGGGGGGCGCGAACAATCCCGACACCGATTTCCTCCTGCCCGGCATCCCCAAGCCCAAATCCGTGCTCGGCGCGGAGAACAAGCGCCCGGAGGCGGCCTCGGGGCAGCAGGCCCAGCAGGCGAAGAACGTGCAGGAGATCCGCTACGGCGTCGAGACCGAGATCACCCGCTTCCAGCTTACCGTCATCCACGACGAAACCCTGCCGAAGGACACGCTCAAGATCGCCCGGGACAGGCTGGACGATTTCCTGCTTCCTTACAAGATACGCAAAAAGGACGCGCCTACCGTAATTTTCAAGCCGACCAAGTTCAAGGGCGCCAACCAGCTGGACGACCTGAAGAAGCCGGGGGTCTACCTGCCTTTGCTTTACGCCGCGCTTTTCCTTATACTTCTATTGTTCCTTTTCGGCCCGCTCTGGGGCTTCTTCCGCAAGTACATCAAGGCGCTGATGGCCAAGCCCGGCGCCGAGGTCAATATCGAGGACAAGAGGGAGGAGGGCGGAGGCGGCGGCGGGGAGGACGAGGGCCAGCAGGAGACCGAGGGTCACCAGAGCATAGACATGAACTTCCTCCAGAAAGAGGAGGAGAAGAAAGAAGACGAGGACGACCTTATGAAAAAATTTGAACCCTTTACCTACCTGACGGAAGAAAACCTGAAGCGGCTTATCTATCTTTTCCTGATGAGGAAGGAGGACCCCTGGGTCATAGCCATAGTGCTGAGCTACATGAAGCCGGACCTGGGCAGGCAGGCGCTCGCCATGCTCCCCATAGAGATGCAGTCCAAGGTGGCACTGGAGGCGCTGACCGTGCGGCAGGCGACGCGCGAGCAGATAGACGCCATAGACAAGGACATCCGCGAGAACGTTGATTTCGTGATGGGCGGCATAGACCGGATGATCAAGATGCTCGAGGAGGCCGACCCCGCCATCAAGAAGAACATCCTCGAATATCTGAAAACCCAGAAGCCCGACATCTATGAAAAAATAAAAAAAGCCATACTCACTTTCGACGACCTGCCGGGCTATTCCGACAAGGACCTGCAGGCCATAATAAGGAACGTGGGCAACGAAGACATAGCAAGGGCGCTGAGCAAGGCCGACCCAGCCATAGTCGAAAAGCTCTTCTCCAATATGTCTAAGGGCGCCGCCAACGCCATAAAAGAAATAATGGAGTATTCCTCCGGGATCAGCGCTGCCCAGATAGACGAGGCGCAGGCAAAGATCCTGGACGCGGTAAAGAAGCTGGAGGCCGAAGGCAAGATCACCGCCAGGCAGGGCAGCTCCCAGGAAGTCTATATAATCGAGGGCGGCGAGATGTCCTCCGGGGACGAGCGCCGGCGCAAGTATGAAAGCATGTCCGGCTCCAAACCGGAGCTCCCGGCGGGGCCCACCCAGGAGCAGATCGCTCAGGCCGCTCAGTACCAGGCGGCCGGGATAGAGATGTACAACCAGGGCAAGGCGCAGGAAAGTCTGCAGTACCTGGAATACGCCTCCTCGGTCAACCCCGGGGACGCGCAGACATGGCAGTACCTCGGGGCCGCCTATTATTCCCTGCAGCGCGTCGACGAAGCCGTGGCCGCTTACGAGAAATACGCCTCCCTTTCAGGCGATCCCGCCGCCTCGGAGTGGCTGGCCGGGTTCAAGCAGTCGGTTGGGAAGTAACCTGTTAACATTTTTTTAACTTAATTGAAATCGCGTTCCTTTAGAATATGTATAGAAGTATAACAGCGCAAGGCCACTAACTCTATGGACGACAGGGACAATAAAATTTCAAAGCCCGGCATGCCGCCGCTGCCCCCCGGCATGTTCAAGCCCAATCTGCCGCTTCCCCCGGGGGGAGCGAAGCCTGCCATGCCGCCCCTGCCCCAGCCCTCCTTCGGCGCGATGCCTTCGCCCGGGCTGCCCCAGTTCTCCCAGCCGCAGAAAGACAACTCCGCGCAGCTGCTGAAAGAAGCTTCGGATGCCGAAGCCCGCAGGATGCAGGAGGACAAGGACAAGCTGGAAAAAAAGATCTCCGACATGGAGAAGATGCTTTCGCAGGAGAAGGAAAAAGCCCTGCTGGCCACCCTCAAGAACCAGCAGGACGAGGCCCTCTCCTCCCGCGTGGAATCCTCGCTGAAGGATATCCAGGAGAAGATGCGCCGCGACCGCCGCGACCACGAGGTCGAGGAAGAAAGGCTTACGCTCAAGGGCAAGATAAAAGAGATGGAAAGCCGCCTCTCCCAGGAGCGCGAGACCTGGATGCAGACGCTCAAGAACCAGATGTCAGAGCGGGAAACCCAGGGCAAGGACGTCGAGGGCCATTTCATCTACCGCCTCCAGGAGATGGAGCGCCGCTGGCTGGACGAGAAAGCCCAGTGGCAGAAAGAGATTTCGACCCGCGAGGAGACTATACGGTCCCTTAAGACCGCCTCCGAAAAGCTGCGCGAAGTGGAGGACGAATACCGCAAGCTTTCGATGGAAAAAGAGATGGCGGAGCGCGAGGCCTCCAAGCTCCGCGACGAGGTCGCCCGCGCCGAGCGCGAGAAGGCCTCCATAGAATCCTATATCAAGATGATGCCGGAGAAAGAGCGGGAGATCGCCGACCTCAGGTCGGAGAATATCTCTCTGCGCGCCCGCGAGGACACGGCGCGCATGGCCGCCATCCACCAGGAAGAGAAGAACAAGTACGAGATGGAAAAGCTCCGCAAGGAGATAGGTGACCTCCAGTCCGACATCGGAACCATCTCGGACCGCAAGAACGCCGAGAAGAACGAGGAGCTCAAGAAGGAGCAGGCCCGCTTCGAGTCCCAGCTCCAGGAAAAGGACAAGGTACTTGCCGACGTCTCCGGCGAAAAGGTCCGCGCTATTTCAGAGCTCATAAAGATCAAAGGCTTCGTTTCCCGGGTGCAGGCCATCAACGCCGTGCTCGACAAGGAGCGCGGCCAGCTGAAGCTGGAAAAGATGCAGCTCGCGCAGAACATGGCCGCCCAGCTCGAGGAGCTGCGCCGCCTGAAGCAGGAAAACGACGGCCTGAAGGCCGCCCACCAGGCGGAGCTCCTTTCCCAGGCGGAAAGCTTCAAGGCCGAGATAAACAGGGTGAAGAGCGGCTACGCCGCGGAGCTCACCCAGAAGCACGCCGAGGAGATCTCCGAGCTGATCCGCGTGAACCAGGAGGAGGCCGCCAGGCTCGCCGCCGCCCACCAGCAGGAACTTTCAAAGGTTATAGCCGCCCGCCAGGCCGAGGCCGCCAGGCTGGCCGCCGAGCGCCAGGCCGAAGCGACCAAGACGGCCGGCGATCACCAGGCCGAGCTGTCGAGGCTGGCCGCCGAGCGCCAGGCCGAAACCGCGAAGATGGCGGTCGAGCACCAGGCCGAACTCGCCAGGATGACGGCCGAGTACCAGAACGGGCTGGCCAGACACGCCGCCGAGCGCCAGGCCGAGTTCGACACGAAGATCTCCCAGATGCGCATGCACTTCGAGGCCGCTACCGAAGAGGAAAAGAACGCGATCAAGCGCCAGCTGGAGAGCTCCGGCGCGGCGCACCAGGAGGAAGCCAGGAAAGCCCTTTCGGCCGCCCTGGACAACGTGGTCAGGCTCGAGAGCGAGAACCGCCGCCTCGCGGCCTCGGCCGCCGAGTACGACCGGACGCTTGCCGTCAGGATCAAAGAATTCGAGGACCGCATTTCCAGGGCCGACGCCGAAGCGCGCCGCCAGGACGCGGAAGTCCTCCGCCAGGAGGCCCAGGCCGCCTCAGCCCTCGCGCAGAAAGCGGAGGCGGAGAAAGCCGCCCGCGAAGCCGCGGACGAGCGCCAGCGCCTTTCCGGAGAGTACGGCGCGCTGCGCGAAAAATTCCCGGTGCTGGAAGTCCAGAAGGCCGCCGCCGAGGCCGAGAGCGCCAGGCTGGCCGCGAGCCTCAAAGCGCAGGAAGAAAATTTACGTCTCGAAAGCGAGAACCGCGCCCGCTTCGAGTCCGAGCTCCTGTTCCTCAAGCAGAAGATCCAGCAGATGGAGCTGCAGTCACAGGAGAACGAGAGCCAGCTGGACGTGGAGCGGACCAATCTCGCCGGCGTGCAGGCGGCCGCCGAGGCCCAGCGCGCCGCCGATACTGCGCGCATAGAGGAGCTTTCCTCCGAGCTCGAGAGCTATAAAGCTATGGAAGCCTCCCTGGCCGACAGGCTTAAATGGGCCATCAAGGGAAAGCAGGAATAGGCAGCGGCGGCGGACGATATCGGGCTCTGAACAGGGCGAGTTCCTCCTTTCCGGCTGCCGCCTCCCGGCCACCTCCTACTTTTAATTTAAGTATAATTACTAAAATGATTAAGCTCGAAAAACTCAACGGGAGCCTGGTCGTGGTGAACGCCGAACTTATCGAAAGCGTGGAAGCCTCGCCCGATACCGTCCTGAACCTGGCGACCGGGAACCGGTTCCTGGTAAAGAACTCCGTCGACGACGTGGTGGCCAAGATCATCGAATATAAAAAGAAAGTTTACTCCGAGCGGAAATGCGTGAACCCGCTGGAAGGTTTTGAGAGGAAGTAGCCTGCCGGAGACCTAATATGGATATAGCGACATTCAGCGGCGTCATAGTTTTCGGGGGCTTCGTGTTCGGGGCCATCTACCTGGGCGAAGGCATAGCCGGCTTCAAGCCTTTCCTGAATACCGAGGCTTTCCTCATCGTGATGGGCGGAACCTTCTGCGCCCTGCTGGTCAATTTCCCGCTCTCCTCCGTCATCGGCGTGACCAAGGTCCTGAAAAAAGTTCTCAGCAGCAAAGGCGAGGACACCTCCAAGCTGGTCTCCACTTTCGTCGCCCTCTCCCAGAAGGCGAAAAAAGAGGGCTTCCTTGCGCTGGAGTCGGACGCCAAGGCCATCGATAACGATTTCCTCAAGCGCGGCGTGCAGCTGGTCATCGACGGCGCCGACCAGGAGTTCATCCGCAACATGCTTGAGACTGAGCTCGATTTCATCCGGGAGCGCCACAAAGCGGGCCGCGAGATCTTCAACGCCCTCGGAACTTACTCCCCGGCCTTCGGCATCATCGGCACGGTTCTGGGCATGATCATGATGCTCTCTTCCATCGACGACGTGGCGCAGGTCCCGCGCCGCATGGCTCTGGCGCTGGCCGCGGCCTTCTACGGCCTGGGCTCCGGCTACTGGCTTTTCCTGCCCATGGCGGGCAAGCTGAAGCACCGCTCCGAGGAGGAGCTCTTCGTCAAGGAGATCATCATCCGCGGCGTGCTGCTGCTCCAGAGCGGGGCCACCCCCAGCGTGGTGGAGGCCAATTTAAAGGCCTACCTCGAACCGGAAAAGCGCAAGTCGGTGAAGAAAGAAGCGGCTTAAGGCAAAAGCCGGAAAAAAGGTTTTACAGCTATGCGGTTAAAAGTCAAAGGCATGATAGACGAAAGCGACCCCAGGGTCGCGCAGGTGGGCCACCCCGGCCCGCCCTGGAGCATTGCCTACGGCGACCTGATGACCGAGCTGGTCTGTTTCTTCGTCATTCTTTACGCCCTCAGCGCCGCCCTCAACAAGGACATGCAGAAGGCCCAGCAGGAGATCCAGGAGATGATAAAAGAGGGGAAGATGTCCGGCCAGGTGGCCATGGACAAAGAAGGCCTGCGCATCACCCTCGAGGAGCAGAGCCAGGTCGCTTTCTTCGAAAGCGGGCGCGCCGAGCTTACCGACCATATGGCGGAACAGCTGGACAAGATCGCCCCGGTGCTCCGCCAGCTCTCCGAGAAGCACGATATCGTGGTGGAGGGGCATACCGACAATATCCCGATAGCCACCAGACAGTTCGCCTCGAACTGGGAGCTGTCCACCTCCCGCGCCACCAGCGTGGTCAAGTTCATGCTCGGCCGGAATTTCACCCCGAAGCGGCTGTCGGCCGTGGGTTACGGTGAAAACCACCCTATCGTGGCCAATGACAGCGAAGTTAACCGCAAAAAAAACCGGAGGGTGGTGTTTTTTATAAAGACCAATCCCTATCCCGACGCGCCCGCAGCCGGCCCGCCGGTGACGGCCAAAGCGGCGGCTCCCGGAGCGCCCCCCGCGGAGCAGCCCGCGCCGGCCGCGGAAGCCGCGGTCCCCGCGCAGGAAGCGCCCGCGGCTGCGCCTGAAACGCCAGCCGCCGCCGGGGGGGAATGAGCCGGGCTTTCGCGGTTGAATAAAATTATGAAAAAGGAAATCCTGAAAATTCTCGCGGTCGTCCTGCTGGTCGCGCCGCTGGCGGGCTGCTTCGGCGGCCTCAAGCGGCTTAAGGTGGTCGATTATACCGACCAGCGCGTGGGGGACCTTTCTCTCACGAAGAAGATGGTCGGGAAGCGCGAATTCCTTTTTTTCTCCACTACGAAGATGAGCCTTTTCCTGGACGGGAACCTGCAGGGGGTGGTGACGGATTACCAGGGCAATCCTATAGAGGGCGTTACTGTAAAGGTGATGCCTGAGCTTAATAAAGCGGGTGGGGGCGGGGACGAGTTCGCGGCTACCGAGGAGAACGCCAATTCCTCCGTGAACCTTTCTTTCGCGCCCGGGATAAGCGACACCACCGGCCTTTTCAAGATACACTTTTCCCTGCCCGTGACCGACGACGAGGTTGACGTGCGCGGCAAGCTGGTTTACAATCCCGGCTGGGACCAGCAGAGGATGAACCTGGGTAAGGCCTATGAGCCGCAGATGAAAGAGTCCCCTTTCCGGCTTTACTTCAACCTGAAAAGCGGCTTCCTCGCTTTCGCCGAAGGCGTGCGCAAGGTGATCGTTCAGCCCGTCGGCGAAGGCCAGGGCAGGATGAAGAATTTGCCGGGCGCCAAGGGCCCGGAGCCCGCCAAGCCCGCAGCCGCGGCCGAGGGCGCGCCCGCCGCCGGAGCCGGGGGGAACGCGGAAGAGGACCTTTTCAAAGGCTTCGATTTCGGACAGTAAACCGGCCGCCCGGCGGCCAGGTCGGGACAGCGGCGCGGCCGGAAGGCCGGGCCGCTTTTATTTTCCGCCGCCAAGCCGCGCGGCCAAAAATACTAAAATATAACTATGAAGAAAGTCGTAGTCGCAATGTCCGGCGGCGTGGATTCCTCCGTCACTGCCGCGCTGCTTAAAAAGGAAGGCTATGAGGTCGTCGGGGTGACCCTGCGCCTTTTCGCCGAGAGCAAGGACGCCGTGAAATGCTGCGGCGGGGCGGACAGCGCCGCCAAGGCCAGGGCCTCGGCGCAGGCGCTGGGCATACGCCATTATTTCAAGAGCGCGCAGGGGCTGTTCTCGAAGACGGTCATAGATAATTTCGTCGGCGGCTACCTGAGCGGCTCCACGCCGAATCCCTGCGTGGAATGCAACCGGCACCTTAAATTCTCCTACCTGTTCGACCTCGCCCGCTCGATGGGCGCGGAGTTCCTGGCCACCGGCCATTACGGGGTGATAAAAAAAACCGTTGGAGAGTACGGGCTTTACCGGGGAGCCGACCCGCTGAAGGACCAGAGCTACTTCCTTTACTGCCTCCGGAAGGAGCAGCTCGGGAGGATCCTCTTTCCCCTCGGCGGCCTCACCAAGAAAGAAGTCCGCAAGATAGCTTCGGAATTCTCGCTGCCTTCGGCCTCCGAGCCCGAGTCGAACGATATCTGCTTCGTCACCGAGGGCAACTACGACCTTTATCTGAAGAAGACCGCCGGGATCAAGCCCAGGCCCGGCTATATAGTGGATCTGGCGGGCAAGCGCATAGGGAAGCATAACGGTTTTTATAATTTCACGGTGGGGCAGCGCCGGGGCACGGGGGTCTACGGCGGGTCGCGGCTTTACGTGACAGGGGTGAGGCCGGAAACGAACGAGGTGGTGCTGGGGCCGCTCGAAGCGGCGCACGGCTCCGCTTTCACTCTCTCCGGCATGAACTGGCTGGCCGGTCCCGGTAAAAAAGAATTCGCCTGCGCCGTGCAGATACGCTACCGGCACAAGCCGGCCGCCTGCCTCGTCAGCGTTAATGAGAACGGGCTGGCGGAAGTGCGCCTCGAGAAGCCCCAGTTCGCGGTGGCGCCGGGCCAGGCCGCCGTGTTCTACGAAGGAGACCGGGTGCTGGGCGGGGGGATAATAGAGAAAGCGTGAAGAAAATTTCAGAGGAGATTTTATGAAGAAAAAAATAGGCGTCATTTTCGGCGGGAAATCCCCGGAGCACGAGGTTTCAATAGAGTCGGCGAAAACGGTCTGCTCCAGGCTGGAGCAGGCCGGCTTTTCCGTCCTGCCCTTTTACGCCCCGCGCAGCGGCGCCTGGAGGCTGGTCAAAGTAAAAGACCTGCTGTCCGGAGCCAGGCTTGCGGGGCCGGAAATAGAGCCTTCCCTTGGCGCGGGCTGCTTCCTTAAAAAGGGCGGCGGCAACCTCAAGCCGGACGCTCTTTTCCCGATAATCCACGGCTCGACCGGAGAGGACGGCGTGCTGCAGGGCCTGCTCGAGCTTGTCGGCATCCCTTATGCCGGCTGCGGAGTTACGGCTTCGGCGGTGGGCATGGACAAGATAATTTCGAAGGAGCTCGCGGCGCTGGACGGGATACCGGTCCTTCCGCACGTGGTGATACGGGCGCACCAGAAAGCGGCGATGGGCCCGCTCCTGGGAAAAGCCGTAAAAATGGGCTTTCCTCTTTTTGTGAAGCCCGTAGCGCAGGGATCCTCCGTCGGGGTTTCCAAAGTCAAGCGCCGCTCCGAGCTGCGCCAGGCCGTGCTTAACGCCTTCCGTTTCGACAGCGCGGTGATGATAGAAAAAGGCATAGACCGGGCCAGGGAAATAGTCTGCGGCGTGCTGGGGTCCAGCGCCGGCGCGAAGGCCAGCGTGAACGGTGAAGTCGTGCCCAAGGGGAAACACGAATTTTATGATTACGAGGCTAAATACCTGGACAACGACGGCATGGAGCTGAAACTGCCCGCCCCGCTTTCCGCCGCGACCTCGGAAAAGCTGAGGGATCTCGCGGTCAGGATCTTCCTGGCTCTGGGCGGCTCCGGCATGGCCCGCGTTGATTTCTTCGTCGATCCCAAGGACGAGAAGAAGGTCTATTTCTGCGAGATAAACACCCTGCCCGGCTTCACCTCTCACAGCCTTTATCCGCGCCTGTGGGAGAAAACGGGGCTTAAGCCTGAAAAGGTGCTTAAGGAACTGATAGTCATAGCCCTGCGCGCCGCGGCTGAAAAACGCAGGCTCTCGATCGCCAGGAAGTAAAGCGGCGAAATAAAAAACCGCCCGCTGGGATAGCGGGCGGTTTTTTATTTGGCGGCGCCGGCGGGCTCACTCCGCGGAGCCGTCGTCGACCACTTCGTATTCCTCATATTCGTCTTCGGCCGGAGCCTTTTTCGCGGGCGCGGCTTTCTTCGGCGGCGCCAGCGGCTTAGCGGACTGCCTGGCCGAACCTTTCTGCTTTCCGGATTTCTTGGGGGTCTTCGCTTCGGATTCTTTCGCCATCGCCTCGAAGGCGGCCTTCCCTGCTTCATTGGACGGAGATACGGCTTTCTTCGCCTGGTCCACGAGGAAGGTATATGTAAGGTTTCCCGTTTTGGCGGGGATCACGGCCGCCAGCTCGTACATCCCGCCTTCGGCGGGCCGGACTTCCCAGCCGGTGCGGCTGAAGTTCCCGCCCTCCTTGGCGGCGAGTTCATAGATCTTGTTCTCGAGGGTGGGCCCGCCCTTTTTCAGGTTGAAAGTGCGGCCGATGTAGATTATCTGGGGCGTGATATCCGGGGGCATGGGCTTTTTGGGGGCCTGCTCCTGGAGGGCTTTAGCCTGCATGGCCTTGCGCAGTTCTTCCTGCTGCTCGGGAGTCGTCGGAGCCATATTATCCACGCCAGGCTGTCCCGGCTGGACCTGCGCCTGTATGACCGCCAGGGCTTGTTCCGGAGTCTGTGCGGGCTGCCCCGGCTGTTCGCCCTGCGCCTGCGGGGCCGCCGGCGCGCTGACGAAGGGAAGGGGGAAGGGGATGAATTTAGTGGCGTCGAAGACGCCGAAATTTTTCAGCCCTATCACGGCTCCGAGCGCCACCGCCGCCAGGAGGACCAGCGTTATTATAAGCCTGAATATCTTTTTAAGCGCCGGCACGATCTTCGAGGGCTTGCTCCCCGTATCCGCGATCTCTAAAGTCTTGGCGGGTTCCTTCGCCGGCTCGGACTTGGGCTTCTCCGCCTGCTTCGGCGGATGCACGCCGAAAACCGTGTCGGAATTTTTCTCCATTTCCATCTTCTGGCCCATAGCCGCCGCGGGGGCCGGGGCGGGCTGCGGATTCCGGAACGCCGTTTTGAGTTCTCCCACCGCGTTCTCGAGATAGACCAGCTTGTCCATCACCTCGCGCTGGAACTGGGAATTCTTGATGGAGGAGATAACCTCTCCCATCTGGTCCAGCTTCATCCGCAAAGGGTCTATAGCCGAGCTGAGGTCCTGGCGCGTGGCGGCCGCTTTCGAAAGAGCGTCCAGCTTCTGCACCAGGCTTTCAAGGCCGGCGATATTTGTTACCGCTCCCGCCGCCGCAGAAGGCGCGGACGCAGCCGACCTGGAAAAGGTTTCTATTACTGGGGCCGGCGCAGGTTCGGGCGCCTGCTCGAAAGTCGGGGCGTAGGAGATAGGGGCGGGTTCGGGCGCGGGCATGGCAGCCGGCGCCTGCTCCGCGGGCTGCGAGAAAGCCCGCTGCGGCTCCAGGGCTATCCCCTCCGCTGGGGGGGGCGAGTTCTGTCCGGAGAGGGTTTCGGAGCGGCGCTCGATGCGGGAAAGCGAGATAGGGTCGAAACTGTTGGGGGACTGCTGCGGCTCGGGAGCCGGGGCCGGAGCCGGCGCCGGCGCGCCGCCCGCCTTGCCCAGGCGGTTCGAAGCGATGTTCATGGTCACAGGAGCATGTTCGGCGGGAGGGACCGGGTCAAGGCTCTTTGAGGCGGTAAGGGGTTTGAAGCTTAAAGAAGAGGTTTCTGCAGCGGGTTTAGCAATGGGTTCGGGCGCGTCGGCCGGCGCGGCCTGTGCGGAGGGCGCGGGGGCGAATGATTCAGGGGCGGAGGCCGTGTGCGCCATGCTCCCTTGTCCTATGAGCGCCGAAAGTTCGGGGTAGGTCGAAGCTTCTTTCCAGTCCTCTGTTTTTTCTCCCACGGGAGTCTGAGGGCAGACAAGCAGAGAGGGCGAAAAAGACGGCAGCTCCTGGAGCTTTCCCTTTTCAAAGGGGCCGAGGATCTCGTTATTGACGTAAGCCCAATATTTCATAAGCGCGTTCCTATTCTTTGTGACTACCGGTTATCTGCTATACCAATTCTAATATTTGCCTGTTACAGAAATAATAACTAATGATTAAATCCTTATATTGGGGCGCCCGGGGACCAGCGGGCCCTGGCTCGCGGCGCTTGCCGCAGCCCGGCCATAGGCCTTGTGCGGCACTCGCATAGCTTCGTACAATTTATCCATGGACGTCAAATTTCTGCGGACCCTGCTCATCGCCTCTTCCGCGCTGGTGGCCGTTTTCGCTTTCCTGATACTGGTTAATTACCTGGGCAGCCTCTCCGGCTCCCGCGCGGACATGCCGGGCCAGGAGGAAGGCGGGGGGAAACTGCCCGTCTCCGATGAGCTGGCCCAGCAGGCCATGACCGCGGCCAGGTACGGCGTCGGGCCGAGGGCGTCGATGATCCCCTCCTCGCGGCAGGGCCTGTCGACCGCGGCGGTAAATTCGCAGGGCGCCATAATGATGGTAAGGGATAAGAATTTCGGCGGGGTGGCGGAGCCCCCCAAGGATATGATGTCCATCCTCAGCGAGCTGGGCGGCGGCGATAAGAAGAAGCCCGCCCCGCTAAGGCTGAAGGAGTCGGACCTGGACGGGGAGATAAAACAGATCGGCGGCGGCCCCGATAAAGAGCCGCACCTGAAGGGCGCGGCTATGCCGGAAATGGGCCGCGGTGCGGGGCAGGAGGGCGTGACGCTCCTGAGCGCGCCGGTGGATTATAAAATTTTCAAAAGTTCGGAAACCTGGTGGGCCTTCGCGAATTCGCGCAAACTGAAGCCGGAGAACCGGGATTTCTCCGCCTACGACCTGCTGATACTGGTGTCTCTTTCCGACTTCCCCAGCCGCATTTTCAATATCACCGGGATCGAACGCGGGAAAAAAGAGACCGTGGTAAGTTACCGCGTCAACCCGCTGGCGATGGCCTCCGAACTCGCGCCAGGGCAGGCGGATTCATACGCTTCCGCCCCGGTCCCGAAGGGTTCCCCGGTGCGCCTTGTGCAGGTCCCGTGACGATCCCGGCGCCTATATCTTTTTTTTGAAAGATCCCTTCTTTTCCCCGTCTTCCTCGAAACCCACGCGCCGCAGGTAGGCCGCATGCTTCGGCGAACCGCTCGTCGCGGTAAAGAACGAAAAGCCCTTGAAGGTCTCGGGGTTCTGCGGCCTGCTGAAGAGGTAGCGCGCGCTTTTCAGGTCGCGGTAATCCTCCGCGACGTAATCCAGGTGGACCTTTATATCCGGGCTCTCCTCCGTGTAGATAAAAAGGCCGACGGGCATCAAATTGCGGAGAATGAAGATGCAGCGCGGGGCTTTCAGCCCGGCGAGATCGAAGTCTGGGAAGAACTGCCAGATGCCCCGCGCGTGGTAGGCCAGGAAATTAGCGAGCAGCGGGTCGCGGGTTTCCACGGGCATCAGCTTGAAAACGTCCTTCCTGGACTTGAGGTCTATTATATACCAGAGGTCTATCCCGGCCACGAAAAGATTGACGGCCAGCACCGGCCAGGCCCGGGTCAGCCCGCCGTAAACTACGAAGACCAAAGCGCCGGCCAGGTTCAGGACGCGCAGCCGGAGCACATTGCTGGTAAGCAGCGAGACCGCGACCAGCGCGGAGGCCAGGTAGCCGATAATTTCTGTCATATTTTTTTGCGGCGCGAAGCGAGGCCAGCGGCGAAAATTATTGCGGCCGTCATGCCGGAGGGATCGGCCTTGTTTTTCCAGGCTATGTCGAAAGCCGTGCCGTGGGTGGGGGAGGTGCGGATAAAAGACAGGCCCCAGGTCCAATGCACCGCCGGACCTTTGCCTGGCGCGATTTTCAGCGGGGCGAGCGCCTGGTCGTGGTAGAGGCAGAGCAGCCCGTCGCTTTTCCCGGCGAGGTGGGCGGCCCAGGCCGAGTCGGAAGGCAGAGGGCCGTCGATCTTAAGCCCGGCCTTCTTAAGGTCCCTGAGCGCCGGCAGCAGCGTTTTTATTTCTTCCTTTCCGATCACTCCGCCGTCGCCCGAGTGCGGGTTAAGGGCGCACAGGGAGATATGGGGGCTTTTCAGCCCCAGCGCTTTAAGGGCCGAAGCGAAAAGAAGGGCTTTCTCTTTTACAAGCTCTTTGGTGAGGAGCGAGCTCAGGTCCTTGAGCGGGGCATGTTCTGTGACAAGCGCCGCGTTCACCCGCCCGCGCGAAAAAAGCATCAGCGGCTCCCGCTTCTCGAGCAGGCGGAACAGGTCGGTATGGGCCGGCGCCGGCGCCCCGGCCAGGGCCCAGGCCTCTTTTGAAACCGGGGCGGTAACGAGCGCGTCAAAAAAACCGGACTCGAGGAGTTTCGCGGCCAGGAGCACGGCCTTCAGGGAGGCCTCTCCGCCGGCGGCGGTCGGGCGGGGTTTGGTAAAATCCAGGCCGCGCGCGTCGACCGGGAGCAGCGGGCAGAGCGAGGGGGTCCAGCCGGCCCGCTTCAGGGCCGCGGTGTCGCCGGCGACGAAGGGACGGCAGGCCCGGCGCACGGCGGCGCTTTTCAGGGCCTTGACCGCTATTTCCGGGCCTATCCCCAGCGGGTCGCCGGCAGTAATAAGTATGAAAGGTTTCACTTTATTGGATCGCGCCGATATATCCTGAAAGCGGCGGAAGGCAACTTAAAGCAAGAGAATAATAAGAACTTCCCTTTTTACTTTTCAGTTGCCTTCCGCGGCCTCAGGCGGCTTTCCGCTACTTCTTCTCGCCTATGAACAGCTGGATCTTCGCGTCTTTGCGCAGTTCCTTTATGTAGGAACCGAGCTCCGCGGCGAAAGAATTCTGGGTCAGGACCTGCTCGAGGTCTTCCTTTACCGCTTCGTAGCGCAGCTTCTGCGCGGCGCGTTTTTCCTCGAGGCGGAGTATATGCCAGCCGAATTTGCTCTCTACCGGCTGCGAGTTCTCTCCCACCTGGAGCTTGAAAGCGGCTTCCTCTACCTCGACCGGCAGCATGCCCTTTATGACGTAGCCCAGGTCGCCGCCGCGCTTGGCGCTTTCCTCATCCTCGGAATTCTTCTCCGCGGCCACGTCGAAATCCAGGTTCCCGTCCAGTTCCTTGCGCAGGGCCAGGGCCTTGTCCTGGGCGGCTTTCTTTTCCTCGGGGGTGGCGCCTTCTTTTACCTTGATCAGGATGTGGCGCAGCCGCAGACGCTCGGCGGTTATCTCTTTGAACTTCCCGGCCACGGCCAGGAGGTCCTGCCTGGCTTCCTCGTCCAGGCCTTTTATGGAGGCCTCGGAGCCCTTGAGGACCAGGTTGATATTGTCGAAATAAGCCTTCGTCTCGGCGTCGCCCGGCATCTTGGCGCGGGTCTTTATGGTGTCCTGCACCAGCTTCTGCACCATGAGCTGCCGGCGGATGCGCTCCCTGAACTCCTCCATCGTCACGCCTTCCTTTTTCAGCTCGCCGCGGAAAGCTTCCTCGGCCTTCTCCGTTGAAAGCTGCGCGCCGTCTGGGGAGCGGGAAAAGCGCTTGCGGATCTCGGCCACGCCGTTCTCCAGCTCGCGTTCGTAGACCTTTATCTTCAGGGCTTCGGCTTTCTGGCGCAGCAGGGCTTCGTCCACCAGCTTGTCCAGGGCCGCTTTTTCTATCTGCGCGTCCGCGTCCTTCTGCTTGAAGAAATCCGGCATCGCGGCGGCGTACTGTTCGGTCAGCGCCTCTTTGGCGCGCTGGTAGTCGGAGATGGTCACCGGTTCGTTGTTGATCCTGGCCGCCAGCTCCTCCACCACCTTGGCCCCGGCGGGGGCGGCGCAGGCGCAGAGCGCCGCGACGAGCAGGAATTTATTTGTAGTTTTCATCTATAACCTCCACTTTGTTCTTCTCCTGGAACTTGGCCAGGTAGGCGTCGAATTTCTTCTTCTCGATTATTTTGCGGACGCGCTCCAGGGCGGGGCCCTCGGGGGCCTTGTCCTGCGCCAGCTTCTTGAGTATGTGGTAGCCCATCGCGGTTTTCACTACGCCCTGGGTTTCCCCGGTGCGCATCTTGAAGGCCATGTCCTCCAGCTCGGGCATGAACTCGCCGTACATCACCGGCGGCAGGCGCACGGTTTCCTTGTCCAGCGAGTATTCCTTTGCGGTCCTGTCGAAATCGGCCCCGGCCTTCAGCTTCTTGAAGACCTTTTCCGCTTCCTCGCTGGTGGGCAGCAGGATATGGGCCAGGGTCACGGTGTAGGGGTACTTCTGGTAATACTCCCGGGCTTCCTCGTCGGTGACTTTCAGCTCGGTCGAGCGCATATCGTCCACCCACATACGGGTGAGCATGAAATCCTTGAAGGCCTGGAGCGTCGCCTTCATTTCCGCTTCTTTTTCCTTCACCTTGCCCTTGTAGTCGCCGCCGGAAGCCACGCGGCTGGAGCGCGCGGCGATCAGCATAAGCCGCTCGTGGATGATAACGTCCAGGAACTGCCTGCGGCCGGGCTTGGTGGCCAGGTATTCCTGCGCGGCGGGGCTTATCTCCGAGAATTTTTCCTGCAGGTAGGACTCTGTTATCTTTTCAGAGCCGACCCTGGCGATAACTTTGCCTTCGTTCTTAGAGCAGGCGGAAACGGCGAGAATGACCGCGATAAGGGCGAGAAGTCTTTTCATAATTAAGGTAAATCTATCATTTTCCAAGTATAGGGGGCAATTACCTATATACGCGCCGCCCCCGCTTCCGGTTGCATCCGGCCGCCTTCTTTGCCTTACGCTGT
The DNA here is from genome assembly GCA_028713125.1 of Elusimicrobiales bacterium. GTDB lineage: Bacteria > Elusimicrobiota > Elusimicrobia > Elusimicrobiales > UBA9959 > UBA9959. The sequence continues at coordinate 287,744 of JAQTOU010000004.1, forward strand.
CATTAATCTATATAATTGATTCATGGATTTTATCCGCAGGTTCCTGGACTACCTTGACGGGCTCTCGGCCAGGGCCCTTGTTCTTAAGGCGGTTTACATCATAGGCGTGCTGTCTGCCGCGGCTATTTTGCTTTTCTCCGTGCTGATGCGCAAGATACTTTCCGACATCCCCTCCATAGACAAGCTGGACGAGTATACGCCCTCCCTTACCACCTACGTTTACGATATCAATAACCAGGTCATAGCCGAATTCTCGGTGGAGAAGCGCGCCATCCTGCCGCTCAGCAAGATCCCGGTGGACATGCAGAACGCCGTCATCGCGATGGAGGACCAGAATTTCTTCAGGCACTGGGGCATCTCGCCGCGCGGGATCGCGCGCGCGCTCCTGCGCGACGTCCTTCACCGGCGCAGCGCCCAGGGCGGCTCCACGCTGACCCAGCAGCTTTCCAAGCTGATCTTTTTGAAACCGGAGAAAACCATCACCCGCAAGATCAAGGAGATGGTGCTGGCCCTGCAGATAGAGCGCAATTTCTCCAAGCAGGAGATATTGGCCCTCTACCTCAACCAGATCTATTTCGGCAACGGCGTCTACGGGGTGCAGTCGGCCTCCAAGCTTTATTTCGGCAAGGACGTCTCCGAGATGACGCTGGGGGAGTGCGCGCTGCTGACGGGCCTGATACCTTCGCCAGAGCGCTATTCCCCGTTCAATAACCTGGAAAAAGCGAGGCAGCGCCGCGGCCTGGTGCTGCAGCGCATGGTGGCCGAGAATTTTATCACGTCCGCGGAGGCCATAGCCGCCTCCTCCGAAACCATACCGACGGAAAAGTCCACGCTTTTCGCCAGCCACGCGGCCTACTTCGTGGAGTACGTGCGCCAGATCCTGGAGCCGAAGTACGGAGTCGCGCAGCTGTGGAAGGGCGGGATGAAGATCTACACCACCCTCGACCTCGCTATGCAGGTTCCGGCTGAAGACATAATGGAGAAGAACCTGGCCAAGTACGACCAGGACGCTTTCAAGAACCCGCTGAAGCCCGAAGAGGATAAAACCCAGGATAAGAAAGAGGGAGAGTCCGTAGCTTCGTCCTCCCCGACCCTCCAGGGGGCCTTCCTCATCCTAGACACCAAGACCGGCGCGATAAAGGCCATGATAGGCGGCCGCAATTACCGCGACAGCAAGTTCAACCGCGTGACGCAGGCGGCGCGCCAGGCCGGCTCCACTTTCAAGCCGATGGTCTGGATGGCCGCCCTGATGAACGGGTATACCCCGGCGAGCCTGGTGGAAGATTCCCCGATGGCCTATTATTATGACGGCAAGGATTGGCGGCTGCTCGAGGGCGCCACCGACCAGTACTCCATCGACATGGCCATCCAGCCTTTCGTGGGCAATAAGGATTTCAAGATCTGGGTGCCTAATAATTTCGACAATAAGTTCAGGGGGACCATAACCCTGCGGCAGGGCCTGGAGGCGTCGCGCAACCTCGCTTCCATCTATTTGGTCACCCGCATCGGGCCGACCCTGGTGGCCGACGTGGCCCACCGCGCGGGCATAACCCGCAACCTCGAGGCCGTGCCGTCCATCGGCCTGGGGACTTCCCTGGTGAACCCGATAGAAATGATCAGCGCTTTCTCCACTTTCGCCAACGGCGGCATCCACGCCGTGCCTTTCGGCGTGCTCAAGGTCACGGACAATGCCGGCAGGGTGCTGGAGGAGTCTGTGCCCGAGGAGATAGAGAGCTTTTCCCCGCAGCTTTCCTACGTGCTTGTGAACATGATGAAAGGCGTGGTGCAGCGCGGCACAGGTTCCTACGCTTCCAGGCTCAAGCGGCCGCTGGCGGGCAAGACCGGGACCAGCCAGGACTCTAAGGATATGTGGTTCATAGGCATGACGCCGGACCTGACCGCAGGCGCCTGGATGGGCTACGACGACATGAGCTCCCTGCCGATGAAGGACTGGACCGGCGGCGGAACCGTGGTTCCCTGGTGGACCGAGATAATGGAGACGGTGCTGAAGGACCAGCCCGTGCGCGATTTCCCCGTGCCGGAAGGGATAGTCTTCGTCACCGTGGACCAGGATACGGGCAAGCTCGCGCTCCCCACCTGCAAAAAGAAGATCCTGGAAGCTTTCGTCAAAGGCACCGAGCCTAAAGAATTCTGCGACGCGGCGCACTGACGGCAAAGGGAGCGATGAAAAATATAATTTTAGCCGGCTTCTTCCTGGCGGTCTGCGCGGCCGGGGCCGGAGCGGAGCCCGCGCCCTGCGAATGCGACCGCTGCATAGCCGCCTACGGCGACAGCCGCACGGGAGACGCCGAGCATAAAAAAATAGTGGCGCTGATAGAGGCCGCCCGCCCCCTGGCCGTTTTCCATACCGGGGACCTGGTCCCGAAGGGCGACGATACTGACGGCTGGAGGAACTTCAGGGATATAACGAAGGACCTGAGGGCTTCCGCTTCTTTTTACGCCGTGCTGGGCAACCATGAGTTGAAGGGGGAAAAGTTCTTTGCCGACCTGTTCCGCAACCCCGGCAACGGCAGGTGGTACCGCGAGGACCTGCGCGGGATACGCTTTATAATGCTGGATTACCTTTCCCCGCTTGAAAAAGGCAGCGAACAGTATAAATGGCTGGAGAAGGAACTTCAGGCCCCGGCCGGAGTGAATAAATTCAAGGTCATCGTAATGCATAAGCCGCTGATGAGCACGGGGCGCCATGGCCATGAGAAATGGAAAGCAGCGGCCGGGCTGGAGAAACTTTTCAAAGAGCGCGGGGTGGACCTGGTCCTGGCCGGGCACGATCACGATTATGAAAGGCTGGAAAAAGACGGGCTGGTGCACCTGGTGGCCGGAGGCGGCGGGGCGCCTTTGCGGCGCCAGTACTATAAGAACCCTGCGAGCAAAATTTTCGCTTCGGTCCACCATTACTGCCTTCTCTCCGTCTGCGGCGAAGTCCTTAAAGGCGAAGTTTTCGATATAGAGAACAAGCTCATAGACAGCTTCGAGATCCACGCAAAAAAAACGCCCGCGCCTAAAGCCGGGAATTAGCGATAAAAAGGGACAGGCTGCTTTTTCTTTGAGAAAAAGCAGCCTGTCCCTTTTTATTTGTATAGGCGGGGGATCTTTGCGTTTGCGGCGGTGCGGCGCACGTGGAGGGCTACGGGGGTTCCGAGCCCGGCTTCCGGGATATTCGTTACGTCCAGCATGGTGTGCGCTATCCCGGTCCTGCCTGTGAAATAGGCCTTCTTGCCGTTGATCATTCCCCAGTACCTGAAGCCGGAAGTTATCCGGATCCTGTTTTCCGTCGGCTCCATCGTGAGGCCGTCGGAATAGCCGGCCGGGATGGTGGCCAGGCGCATTCGCTCCGGGGCGGTGAATTCACCGGCGTAGCCAAGCGACTCGCCTTTTTTCACGTCCCTTATCGAAATTATCCTGGCGAAGAACTTCCAGGGCCGGCCCAGGCCTGGCAGCGGCGGGCCCTGCTTTTTCTTTTTGTAAACGTCGGTGGGGTAGATCCCGTACATCAGGTTCCCGATGCGGACCATATCAAGCTGCCAATGCGGGAAGTCGCACAGGATGGCGCTGTTGGCCGCGTGGGCTTTAAGCCCGGGGGCCAGCGCGCGCAGGCGCCCCGCAAGCGCGCTGAAAGATGAAAGTTTTTCTTCGGCCTCGGTCATGTTCTGCGCCGGGCGGTAGGCCAAATGCGCTGAAACTCCTTCCGGGCGGGCTTTCTTGAATTTAAGCGCCGCCTTAAGCAGGGCTTCGGCGGCTTCCGGCTTTAAGCCCCAGCGGCCCAGGCCGAGGTCTATGTCCAGGTGGTACGGCGCGGTCCTCTTCGCCGAGCGGTCCAGTGCCCTGATGAAATTTATTGAATCGGCCGTAGGGGTAAGGTTATTCTTTACGATCAGCGGGGCTTCTTCAGGGAGGGAGGGCGCAAGCAGGTGTATAGGGGCTTTTTTGAAAATGCCGCGCAGGGCCGCGCCTTCCTCGGCCGTCAGCACGCCCAGGCGGTCCGCGCCGTTCTCAAGAGCGGTCTTTCCCACGGCGGCGGCGCCATGGCCGTAGCCGTCGGCTTTTACCACGGCCATGAAAGAAACGCCGGGTTCCAGCGCTTTTTTTACGGCCCGGACATTCCCGGCCAGAGTTTTTAAATCTATTTCAACCCATTTCAGCATAGGTAGCACCGCTGAGAAAATTATATCATTACTACTAATTGCATGAACGCCAAAGTTATCAAAGGGACCCCGAACATAAGCGCCAAGGCCTGGTTCGCGCTGAAAGCCTATGAAAAGGCCCCGTCGAACATGCTGGTCGGCGCTTCGGGCGACGCCGCCCTCGCCTCCTGGCTGCATGCTTTCAACTCCCTTTCAGGGCTGCTCCCGGGCCTGCCGCCTTTCGAGGTCTGCCTCTGGGGCGGGGACAGCTCGGAAAAAGCAAGGGCGATGCGCGCGCTTTACGCCCCCGCGCCGGGAAAGAACTATATCCACGTGGCCTCCCCGGAGGCGCTGGCCGAGCCGCTGATGGCGGGCGAGGCTTACTCCTCGCTGCGCTTTTTTTTCAGGCACGGGCATTCCTACGAAAGGAGCGCTTCGCTGGACCTTTTCATAAAGGCCGGCTACGAGCGCACTTCCTTCGTCGAGGAAAAGGGCCAGTTCGCCGCGCGCGGCTCGGTGGTGGATTTTTACGCGCCGGGCTCCGACAAGCCCGTGAGGCTGTTCTTCTCTGACAAGAAGCTGGACAGCATACGCCATTTCGAGATAGATACCCAGCATACCGCCGACTTTTTCGAGAGCGTGGACGTCCCGCCCAATATCTTCAGCGGAACCGCCCGGCCCCTGGCCGCCTGCGCCGGTAAGGACTGGAAACTGTTCCTGGACGCCGCCCTGCCGGAGGGCGCGGAAGCCGGGGCCGGGGAAATTTACTCCTTCAGCTCTTTGCCCGGCGAGGAAGCGGCCGAGGATTTCGGCGCGGCCTCGAACCTGAACTTCAATTCGGACATCAAGCTCCTGGCGGGGGAACTGCGCCGCCTGAAAAAGTCCGGCCTGGCCTCAAGGCTCTTCTGCATAAACCGCGGCGAAGCCGAGCGCCTGGCGGAGTCCCTGGCCGACGAAGGCGCCGGCGGCCTGGTCTCAATCTCCAACGGCTATGTCGAAGAGGGCTTCGTCCACGCGCCCTCGAAAACGGCGGTGATAACCTCCTCCGAACTTTTCCGCCGCCGCTACCGTTTCGACCCGGCCTCCATCAAGCCGAAGAATAAATTCTTCAAATGGACCGACCTGAAGACCGGAGACTTCATCGTGCACGAGGATTACGGCGTGGGCCGCTATCTCGGCATAAAAAAAGCTTTCTTCCGCAATTCCCAGGGCGAGCAGGTGGAGGATTCTGACTGCCTTTACCTGGAATACGCGCGCGGGGATAAATTACTGGTCCCGCTGCATGATTTCACCCATATCCAGAAATACATAAGCTCCGAGGGCAAGGTCCCGCGCCTGTCGCACATGGACACCAAGACCTGGAACGAGTTGAAGAGCCGCGTAAAACAGGAAGTGGAGGCGCTTGCGCTGGATATCCTGAAGCTCGAGGCGGAGCGGGCGGCCACGAAGACAGCGGCGCTGCCGCACGGCGGGCATTTGGAGGAGGAGTTCGCCGCTTCTTTCCCTTTCGAGGAAACCCCCGACCAGGCCCGCGCTATAGCCGAGGTCCTGGCCGACCTGGAGGCGGAGCTGCCCATGAACCGGCTGGTCGCCGGCGACGTGGGCTTCGGCAAGACCGAGGTGGCCATGCGGGCCGCGATGCGCGCCGTGGCCAACGGGAAACAGGCGGCTATTCTCGTCCCTACCACCATTTTGGCCGACCAGCATTGCCGCAATTTCACCAAGCGCTTCGCCGGCTTCCCTGTAAATATACAGGTGATCTCCCGTTTTGTGGCTCCGGCGGATCAGAAAAAGATACTGGCGGACCTGGCCCGCGGTAAAGTGGACATAATAGTGGGCACGCACCGCCTGCTGCAGAAGGACGTGCGGTTCGCCGGGCTTGGGCTGATGGTGGCTGACGAGGAGCACCGCTTCGGCGTGAAGGACAAGGACAAGATAAAGTCCATGGCCAAGGGCGTGCACTGCCTGCTGATGAGCGCCACTCCCATCCCGCGCACTCTTTATCAGTCGCTCTCTTCGCTTAAATCAATGTCGGTGATAGAAAGCGCTCCCGTCGGGCGGCAGGCCATCTCCACTTTCGTGCGGCCTTTCACGGAGAAAAGTGCCGCCGAGGCCGTCACTTACGAGCTGGCTCGCGGCGGGCAGGTCTATTACGTGCACAACCGGGTACAGACCATAGAAAGCCGCAAGGCCTACCTGAAAAAGATCATGCCGGAGCTGCGCGTGGTGATAGTGCACGGCCAGATGCGCGCCGACGCCGTGGAAAAGCATATGTGGGAGTTCCTGAACGGAAAATACGACGTGCTGATGGCCACCACTATCATAGAGTCCGGCCTGGATATCCCCAACGTCAACACCATGATAGTGGAGAACGCCCACGAGCTCGGCCTTGCCCAGCTTTACCAGCTTCGCGGGCGTATCGGCCGTGAAAAGCAGAAAGCTTACTGCTACCTTTTCTACCCCGGCTGGATGAAGACCGGCGCCGAGCGCCTGAAACAAAAAGCGGAACTTATAAGATCCAGGGCGGAGGGCAACGACGAGCCCGCGCCCATAAGCGAGGACGCGGTCCGCCGCCTGAGCGCGCTCGAGGAATTCACCGAACTGGGTTCCGGCTTCCGCCTGGCCATGCGCGACCTGGAGATACGGGGGGCAGGGGAACTGCTCGGCCTGCGCCAGCACGGCTTCATAAATTCTATCGGCCTGGAAATGTACATCAAGCTGCTGAACGGCGAGATAGACCGCATAAAAGGCAGGCTCGGGGCCAGCGAACTTCCCGAGCCAAAGATGGATATCCTGGTCCCGGCCTTTATCCCTGAGGATTATGTGGGCGACGACATGGAGCGCCTGAATTTCTACAAGAAGCTGCTTAACGCCAAAGAGGCGGAACTTGGCGCGGTCCTTAAGGACTTCGAAGATATTTCCGGCCCCGCGCCCGCGCCGCTCAAGAATTTGGTGGAGCTGATACGCCTGAAAAAAGCGCTCGCGAAAAAATTCGTGCGCTCCGTGACCCAGAGGGGGGAAGACCTGGAGATCCTGTTCCTGCCCGGCGCCAAGGTGGACGGCAAAGCGATCGCCGCCTGGCGCGGCGCTTTCGGCGACAGGCTGTCCTTCCTCCCGTCAAAGGCGGGCGACGGAATAAAAATAACTACCGTGGACGACCCCCTCTCCGATACCGCTTTGGTCTCCCGCGCGCTGTCCGCCTGACCCCCTGTGTTTCCCAATGAAAATCTGCTAAAATATAGGTGTAACGTTAGTAAGTAATTGCTCTTTGAGAACCCATTTGTTGCAGTTGCGACAGACGGGGGTGAACTAGGTTCGACGTTAACTTGTTCTGTCAGATCAGCAGGTCATGGTTGACCAGGCCATGTAAAACAGGGTCAAAAAACATAAAAGCCAACTCCAACGAGATGGCCTGGGCGCACGCTTAAGTGTGCCTCGCTTATAGCCTACCCGCCTGAGCGGGCTATACTGCGTTAAATTCAGGCTGCTGCCTACGGGAGCGCACTTCGTCCCGCGTAGGCTTAAGACAATACGGAGCATGGCCGGGAATTGTTGCCTTGATCTAATCCCGGCCGAGACAAACTCAGGGCTAAGCCTGTAGCGGTTCTGACAAGCGGTTGGCGGACTCGAGTGCAACTCTCGACACCTCCATAATTTAAAGCCGGTCTTCGAAAGAGGACCGGCTTTATTTTTCGCCCGGCCTTATATTGCGGCGGACAAAATAATATAATAATCGTATCTTCTAAGTCCGGAAGGGGAGAAAAGGGAAACTTCATGAAGACCAATCACCTTGCTTGCGCGTTCCTGCTGCTCGCGGCGGCGCCGCTGGCGGCGCAGGAAGCCGGCGCTGAATTCCACGCCTCGAACGAGTTCTCTTTTACGCAGAACGAGATGTCCGGCCCGGGTAAGGCCGCCTCCTCGCTGAGCAAAGGCCTGAACTACCTGGAAATACTCAACCTCTACGGGAACGGGACAAAAGGGGCCTGGAACTATAATTATACGGTGGGCGCCAAGGCCACTGACGACGACCGGAGCGATCCCAAACGCGTTTCCCTGACCAGCCTGCAGGGCCGTGTGACCAATAATATCCACACGCTGGCCGTGGGAGACGTCTTTGAATCCTTCTCCCAGTATTCCCTGGCCACTTCGCTGAAGGGCGGCTCGTACCGCTTCTTTAAAGAGGGGACAAGGCTTCCGGAAATTACAGGCGTCTTCGGCTGGGCTTACCCGCGCTGGGACAGCGTCTGGAAGGATCCCCTAACGCGCTCTATCAACCGCCAGGCCGCAGGCCTGCGGGTAAAGGAAAACTTTAACGGGGACCTTTGGGCCGGCCTTAGCGCCGTATCGGCCAAGGATACCGGCAGACTAGCCTCCTCCGACGCGCTCTACGACGCTAAGAACTACACGATGGATTTCAATTATATTCCCATGCCCGGGTTGACCGCGGCGGGTGAATATTCCATGTCGGACTCCGGGCTTTCGGCTTCCGCCGGCGCGGCGAAGGTCTCGGCCAAAGGGACTGCCGGCCGCTTTGAACTGGTAGGGGACGCCGACCCCAGCCGCGTTTCGCTTGAATACGAGAACGTGGAGCCTGATTTCTATTCCGCCCTCGGTTCCGCCACTCCGGACCGCCGCAAAGCCAAGGCGCGCTGGCGCTACAAGGCCTCCAAGCGCGTCACCGTGACCTCCGGCCTGCTGTGGTACCGCAACAACCTCGACGGGGCAAATTCGGCGGGGACCACCCGCAACTGGAAGCCGGAGATCTCGGCCGCCGTAAAAAAACCTTTCGCGTCCCGGCCCTACTCCTTCGCGGACGTCTCCTACAAGTTCGACAGGAAGTACGGCGCCGGCTCCAGCGGCGCGGACCATTATATGAACCTGAACTACAGGGACCGCTTCGGCGCCCTGGATTCTGACACCAACCTGGGCTACACGCTTTACAAGACTAAGACCGCCGTGCGCGACGCGAAGGAGCTGAACTTCAACACCTCGCTGAACTCGAGGCATGAGGCCGGCTCCGTAGTCCTGAAGCCGGCCGTGAACCTGGGCGCCTGGTATTCCAGGGACGAGCTCTCCGAGACCACGGATAAACTTTACGAATACTCTCTGGGCCTTGGCCTGGAGGCGCCGGGGGCGAAGCTGACCGCCGACCTGCGCGCCGGGCAGAACCGCCTCGTCAAGTCCGCCGCGGGGTCGGATGACTCTAAAAAATTCTTCGCGGCGCTCGGCGCCTACTGGCGGCCGAAGCTGCTTTCGAAGCTGAATGACAGCACGCTGTTCCTGCGGGCCGGGTTCAACGAGTACGGCTTCAGCACCGCGGCGCGCAATTTCAGGGAGAAGAGCGTGACGGCCGGGCTGAACGCGTCTTTCTAGCGGGGCGGACGAGGTAAAAACATATGAAAAAAATATTCATGCTGGCGGCGGCGCTGCTGTGCTTCTCCGGGGCGGCGGACGCGAAATGGTGGATCTTCGGCAAGACCGGCGGCGAGATAGGGCTGAAGTACCTGTACGTCAACAAGGTCTCGGCCGACGAGGCCGGGGCGAAAATGACGGTGTTCCGCGAAACGCTTGGCCCCGATGGCCAGGTGAAGATAACCGGGAAAGCCTCCGTGGGCAAGAGCGCCGTAGGGTCCGTGCGCATTTCGCTGGACGACAAGGCCACCTGGCAGGACGTGAAATTCTCCGAGAACGGAGCTTTCGAATATTCTTTCAGGCCCGAGCCGGACAAGACCTACGCGATGCTGATCGAGATCACCGACACGGCCGGGAAGACCAACAAGGTGGACGAGACCCGCAAGGAAATCGTCCTCTCCGCGGAGAACATCCAGGCCAAAGTGCGCGAGGCGCTGGACTCGCTGTTCGACGCCTACAGCCGCGAGAATCTGCCCAAGTTCATGGCCGGCGTCGGCGAGGATTTTGCCGGCGACAAGGGAATACTTGAGCGCGCCGTGAAGCGCGACTTCGACGCGCTGAGCAATATAAACATGCGCTATACCATCAACAATGTCGCGGCCGGCGGGCAGGGCCGGGTGTTCGTCTCTATAACCTATAACCGCATGGTCCTGGTCAACAAGACCGGCGCTACCAGCACGGACTCCGGTTTCACGGAGTTCGTCTTTCACTCGGCCGAGGGCAAGCTCTCCCTGTACAGCATGAAACAGCCGCTGATGTTCGGCCTAAGCGACGCCGAAAATGTGGCCACCGGCATAGTGCAGGGCGGCGGCGCGGGCACCCTGGTGCTCGACGACAGCGGGAGCCTCGGGACCGGCCAGCTGGTCAGCATCGCCTGCTCCGGGACGAACGCCCCGGCGTACAAGTTCTCGACCGGGGAAAAAGCCTGCGGCCCGAACTTCGATATCTGGTTCTACGAAGCGGTGAACGGTATCGGTTATTACAATACCTTCCAGGCCAAAGAGTTTACCGGCCCGCTCTCGGACCTGACCTCCTCCGAAGTAAGGAACTTGAGCGGCTACGCTGGCGGCGGCAACATCGCTCCGGCGGCTGTCGGCAATTCCTACTGCTTCAACCAGGGCGCCGACTTCTACTGCGTCGAACCGGCCTCGCTGCCGGCCACCGGCAGCTTCAGTGTGACCTTCAGAGTAAAAAAGTTCTAATACACGCGAACAAGGGACCGGGCGGCCGGTCCCTTCGCTTTCCGGAGCGAGATATGAAAACAAAGATCCATGCCGTGCTCGCGGCCCTGGCCCTGTTGACCCTGGCGCCGATCCGCCTCCCTGCCGCCGATTCCATGGCGAAGCTCACCAAAGAGCTAATCATGAAGGAACTGGACGCTAAGATGGGCGCCTACAAGGACCAGTGGGATTACTGGAACGGGATAAAGAACGATATCGTCACCGGCGACATAGATTCGCTCGTTAATAAAGCGGTTGACGAAGCGGTGCGCCAGACCAAGGAAAAGATCAAAGAGGCCAAGGACAAGACCAGCAACTGGGAGGTTGGCTGGATGATCTTCGAGAAGCTCGCACCCGAGGCCCTGGCGCCCATAGCTGTTCTCAAAGGCACAAGCGAGTTCGTGCACGACCGCACGCAGGCCTGGCTGGACTGGGCGATAAAGAACCGCGAGGAAGATTTTTACAATATGGTCCTGGACCCGGAGAAGTCGCCCGACACGGCCAGGCTGGACGCGAACTGGAACGATTACGAGACCTGGATAGTGCCAACGGGGCAGGCGGACCACTCTGTGCTGTATGTTAAACGCAAGGAAGTCCTGGCCAAGAATAAAGCCAACTACCAGAAGCGCCGCGCGGAACTTGTGGAGAAAGAGAACCGGCGCAGTTCGGCGCACTCGATACAGGAATTAAAGACGAAGCTCGCCAAACGCCTCAACTCGATACGCAGGGAAACGGAAAGGGAAGTTAAGGACGGCTCGTATCTGCTCGGCCTGGCCAAGCTGCCGCAGACCGAGGAAAATATCCTGCGGTACATGAACGATATCCCGTTCCGCAACGAGCTGGTGCGGAAATGGTGGAAGATGGTGGAGGACCACCAGGCCGCCGCCGACGCTGAGACCCCGCTGGGCAAAGCGGCGCAGATCATGGTCCAGGCCGAGGACAAGCCCTCCCAGACCCCTGATTATTCGGGCGTGCTTAAAGAATACGGGCTCAACGCCGACCGCTTCGTCACGAACAATATAGCGGCCTCAGAATTTACCACGGCGAGGGACGCGCTCGACAGCGCCGCCAGCGCCTTGGCCCAGTCCTGCATAGACGTCTGCCGCGGGATGGTGGAGCAGTCCCCGGAAAGGAAAAGCTGCTATAACGGCTGCGAAGCGGCTCTTAAGGATTTCAGCGACCGCAGGGAACAGGTGAACAAGAACCTGGGAGACCTCCTGTCCTCCGCGCGCGCGGGGCTCGAAGTCCGGCGCGCGGACATGGAGAAAAAACCGCTGGAGGACTATTACAACAAGCTGGCCTCGGAATATAATTCCCTTTCCTGGGCGGGGGAAAAAGACCGTGAGGACGGCCTGATGGCTTCCTGCGGTAGCGGCGACAGCGACACCTGCGTCGGGGCCTGGCAGGTCAGCTGGGAATATTACTGGTCGGGAGTACAGGGCACCCCGCCCAAGCGGATGATAAAACTGGAAGAGATGCGCAAGAATTCGGAGCGCCTGGCCCACACCGCGGCCGTCTACGCCACGCTTAGCGACCTCGCCGCCGCCAAGGGGAAGGACTTCCGGGACCGCGCCGCGGCCTACCAGGAGGAGCTTGGCGCCGAAATGAGCAAGTACGCCGAGCTTTACCAGAAGAACGAAGCTATGGCGCAGTTTATGAAGATCCCCTGCTACGATTTCGCGACGCAGACCCGCAGCCTGGACGAGGCTATGAAGCGTTTCTCCAATCCGCGCGACTTCGTTTCGCCCCTCTACATTAACGCCCTGTATACGGGCAAGAACAGGGCCCTCAAAGAGCGCGCGGCCTGGGCGGAGGAGATCGCCGCCAACGAGAAAGAACTGCCGGCCGCGAGGCAAAGCGTCGCCGAGGTCGAGAGCCTGTCCTCGTGGGGGTACAAAGGCAAAACGGAAAAGCTGGACCAGAAATTCCTGGAAACCTATTTCGACTCCGAATGGAAGGGCTTCCTCGTCGATTTCCTGCAGGGCGCCCTGGTCCTGCTCGACGAGAGCACCATGGGCGCGCTCTACGACAACTCCAACAAGAAACAGTACGCCACTTTCGGCGGCGGCCAGAAACCCGTAAGCGAGATCTCGGCTTCCCCCTCGTACGTTTCCCTGGCCGAGCACAGGGCCAGGCTCGAGGCGTTCGCAAAGAAGCTGGCCGAACTGAAGGACCTGGACCTGGAACAGCGGCTGGCCAAGGCCGAGGCCGCCTATTCCTCCCTGTCCGGCGCCGCCGGGAAAATGCGCGTCCCGTCCGAAGAACTGATAACCCTGGTGCAGACCGCGCGGCGGCTGAGCGGCGGAATGGGCCGGCTGCTGACCCCCGGGCTTTCCGAAGTTTATAAAGGCGGGAGGACGCTGGATTACCCGACCCTGGAGGCGGCTTACTCCAGGTATGAAAAGAAAATAATTGCCGCCGAGGAATATGAAAAGAAAGCGATAGAGGCCTGCCAGCGGGCCAAGGCCGATCCGAAGTTCGACTACCGGGACTTCACTTCGGCGCTGCTCGGGGCCGGCAAATGGAAGCCCGCCAAAGAGACGGAGCGGGCCTGCGCCGAGGCCAACGGCGCGAAGTACGACGCCGAAGAGAAAGCTTACCGCAAATTCACGCCTTTCGCCGAAGCGACCGTGGCCGGCAGGCCGATTTCGGCCGGGACGCTGAACCTGAAGGCGGCCGACCTGCCCGGCGGCAAGGTCCGGGTGCGCGGGACGCTGGTCCCGGAGACGGCGGATTACCGGCAGGTCTATATCACCTTGAACGGAGATTTCGGCTCGCTTTATAAATCGCAGCTGGCCGATATCGTGAACGGGGCTTTCGATTACGAATTCGAACCCAAGCCGGGCGAGACCTATTACATAGCGGTCAAAGCGCTGGGCCCGGACGGCCTGGCCTCGGTGCCCTTCCCCGGCGGCGGCGCCTTCCTGACCCTGAAATACGAGCAGGGGGACAAGACGGAGGAGATACGCGCCTTTTATGAGAAGTTCCGCGAAGCCTACGAGGGGCGCAGCGTCCCGGGCGTCATGGCCCTGATCTCGCCGGACTGGGGCGCCGGCGCCGAGGACGTTTCTGTCCAGGACCTGGAAGAGAACCTGCGGACCAACTTCCGCCTTTACGACGAGATAAAATTCTCTCTCTCCGGGCTCAAGGTTACCACGGAGAGCGGCGCTTACCAGGCCTGCTATGAAACCCTGATAACCAGCCGCATCTTCAAGCGCAACCTGAAACACGAGGAAAAATCCCGGGTCTGCGACCAGCTCAAGCCGGAAGGCGGCAAGCTGCGCATCACTCGCACTCTCTCCGGGAGCTACTGGTACGTGAAATGACCGCGGCGGCCTGAAGCCGGCGGCGGAAGATCGGCGATGAACGCTATGTCCATGGATACTGGTAAAATCGCGGGTAAAAAAAAGGGCGGCGCTGCGGCGCCCGGCTTCCTGCACAGCGGGCGGCTTGGCTTCGTTAAAAACGCCGTCGAGATAGAGCTTACGACGCGGTGCAATCTCGGCTGCTACAACTGCGACCGCTCCACCAGGCAGGCGCCCTCCGGCGAATCGATGTCCCTGGGCCAGCTTCGGTTCTTCATGCTTGAATCCCTCAGGCTCGGCAGGAAGTGGGATTATATTTCCATCCTCGGGGGGGAGCCGACCCTGCACCCGCGGCTCCTGACCATCCTCGAGGATTTCAGGCGTCTCGGTTTTAATACCGCGAACATACAGATAATTTCAAACGGCTACGGCCGGGAAGTGCGCTCCGCGCTCAAGCGCCTGCCGCCCTGGCTGGTGATCAACGACACCAGGAAGAGATCTCCGGTCCAGCAGTTCCGGCTTTTCAATCTCGCTCCCGCCGATTTCGGGGTAAAGAGCGCCTCGCCCTGCCTCATCCCGCAGAACTGCGGCCACGGCCTGAGCCGCTACGGCTATTATCCCTGCGGCGCCGGGGCGAGCATCGACCGGGTCTTCGGCTTCGACATAGGCATAAAGCGCCTGCGGGACCTGACCCCTGAGAACACCAGGAAGCAGCTTAAGCTCCTTTGCCGCTATTGCGGGCATTCCCCGTCTATAAATAAATACCTTGATTCATTAAAGCCGTGGGAAGAACGCGGTGTGTTTAAAGAAACAGCGCGTCTTTCCGCGTCCCGGCGGGCGCAATATACGGCCCCAGTCAGCAAATCCTGGCTAAAAGCTTACGAGAAATACCGGAAAAAGAAACCCGCGCTTCGGCTCTACGGAAAATAAACAGTTCCAGCCGTCCTTCCGGGTGTTGAAGTATCGGGAGGTCGGTGCTATACTATTTATGCAGCGCCACAGATTCAAAGAGACACCTGCCGCACATTGTCAGACCAAGGAGAGCTGAATGAACCCTGATACGGACGTTAAAAAGCGCGGCGACGATTGCCTGAATATATTAAGCGAGCTTCCCAAAGAAGAGCTGGTAAAGATAATTATAGACGACGCCAAGAACTGGCTGGCTCACGATGGCCTCTGGTTCCAGGCGGTGGACAGCCTGCACGGCATGGAACAGGCCATAAAAGCGGACGCAATGGCCTGGGAAAAATTTACCGTTATTGAAGCGAAGAGGATAATGGAGCGGCTGGGCATCGCGCCCGGCGGCGGTCTGAAGGCGCTCGGGGAATGCCTGAAGCACCGGCTTTACGCGCGGCTGAATTCTCAGAGATTCGAGCTCCTGACCGAAAAAAAAGCCGTTTTTTACATGCTGGACTGCCGCGTGCAGTCGGCGCGCAAGAGGAAGGGGTTGCCTGATTTTCCGTGCAAGTCCGTCGGCATCGTGGAATACGCCGGCTTTGCCAGGACCGTGGACCCGCGTATCGAGACGCACTGCCTGGCCTGCCCGCCTGATAATCATCCGCCCGAGTACTGGTGCGGCTGGGAATTTGTCCTGGGAAAGTAAAAAGTCCCGCTCAGCTGTCAGGGGCGGAAAAGCCGCAGGAAGCGCAGTAGCCGGGCATAGCGGTTTTCCCGGCTATGCTGTCCCTCAGGGCAAGCGCCCGGGGGCTGTTCAGGATAGCGGCCAGCTGTTCCTCTTTTATATTCCCCAAAGCCAGGGCCCCGTCGAAATCAGCGCAGCACGGAACTACCCGGCCATCGCATAAAATCCCGAAATGATGCCGCAGGCCGAGGCAGCTCTTTTTTTGTTTGCCCCCGGAGCCTCCGGGCCAGTCAAAAATACCGCCGAAATTCAGATACACTCCCTCCCGCAGTTTAAGCCCGTCCCTGACCTGCTCATAAGAGCCTTCCAGGGTCAGGCTTTCCAGGATCGCGGCTTTTGTCTCCTTAATGAAAGGGTCCCCGGGGTTTCCGCGCAGGCGGAAGCTGACTATAAGTCCCTGCGGTTTCCGCAGGGCGAAATCGGTGAGCCGGAGCAGGGTTTGGGCCCGAAGCGGGGGGGGCAGGCCGGCTAAAGCGTGAAGCGACACCGAGACCTGCCCCAGGGCTTTTTCCCTGAAGATCCCTTCTCCGAATTTGTCCAGCAGCACCCCGTTAGTTACGAGGTTGACTTTAAGGCCCAGGCGCGAGCAAGCGCCGAGTATCTCCGGGAAGCGCGGGTGCATCAGCGGCTCTCCCAGCAGGTGCAGGAAGATGACCGAAGCCAGCTCCCCGGCCTGGGCGGCCGCGGACTCGAAGGTCTCGAGCGGCATGAAAGAGCCCGGGCGCGAGGATGAAGCGCAGAAGCCGCAGGCCAAGTTGCAGCTGTTGGTGATCTCTATAAAAGCGCGCCTGAAAGCTTTTTTCATCCAGTAATAATTATAGCAGTCGGCCGCTACAATTTAAGCGCTTCGGTTATCTCAATGAGGTCGGTTTCGTTCAGCGGCCGGTCCGTCTCCGCCAGCCACTCCGCTTTTACCTGCGGCCGCCAGGAGTTTTCGGCCGTTATTCTTGCGATAAGCGCGCCGTGGCTGCGCAGTTCGTAAAAGCGGCGAAGACCGCTCATCCCCGTGCCCCAGTCGGGCCGCTTGTAAACGAATACTATTTCGCCGTCCTCGCGGGTGGCGCAGTAGCCGCCGCTCATCCAGCCTTTTAATTGCCAGCTCATAAGTCCCCCTAAGTTAAGTCACAGGCCGCAGTTCGCCAGGCGCGACAGCTGCGCCTGCCTTTCCGTGGCCGCCTGCCAGAGGCGCAGCGAGAAGTATAAAGAAGAGTCTTCTCCCGCCCCCAGGGTGTAAACGCGCAGCCGGGCCTTGAATCTGCCGCCCATGAAGCCGGCGCGCGCGCTGATTATCGAACTCCTGTTTTTGTTGGTCATGCCCATAGCATAGCAGGCGAACCCGACAAGGGCGTGTCGGGTTGCAAAAGGCGATAAAATATTTTTGAGGGATCGGCCCTCCGTCCGGCAGCCAGGGCGGTTAAAATCCGCCATTGACTTCCGCCATCCCGTGCACTAGACTATATTCGCGGGCGAGATTATGAAAATGTTAAGACTCTTCTTCCTCCTGGTCCTGGCGCAGCTGGCGGCTGCGGTTGTTCCCGCGCGGGCCGCTTCGGACCTGGACGGGTCGGCCCAGGAAGGTTCCGTCCTGTTCGACGGGGCGGGGCGCTATTCCGCCGCAGTGTCGCCCGCCGCCACTCCAGAGGACAGGGCCAGGCTGCTCGCTGATTTTAAAAAACAGATCGTGATGAACGACCATGGGAACCCGGCCGAAAGGGCCGCCCTGGATTCAATGCTGGCCAGGATGATGGACAGCCCCACGGCCAGGGAAGTGGCGGCGAAGTTCGTGCAAGAGGGCGCAAGGGTGGAGATCTCGCTTGAAGATATCCCCGGGAGCACGATCGCTACGGTGGAGGGCAAGAAGACTTTGTGGGGCACGCGCGGCTTTACCGAAACCTCGAAGGTCCCGCCCCGGGTGGTCCTGAATAAGTACTTCATGGAGAACGAAAGGGATTACGGGATAGGTACCCTGTCGCACGAGACGCTGGGGCACGCCTTCGAGGCCCAGCGGGCCGGCCCCGAGCTGCGTGGCCTCTACCTCTACAACACCGACGAGGAGGAGAACGCCCGGATGATAGGCTGGCTGGTCCGGACAGAGCTGGAGGTCAAGCCGGAGGCCGAGATCTGGAGATACATGGAGAGCCCGGAGGCGAACGCCGAATCCCTTAAGATGGCGTCCGTCTATTACGCCCTGACCCTTACCAGCGAGGAGATGAAGGACCCTGTGCCCGCTTATGAAAAACGCCTGGCCGACGCCGGGAAGGCGCTGGAGCAGCTTGCCGGGAGGATCGAAAAGTATGAGGAGTGGAAAAAGATAATCGCGCATCTGGTGAACGACCATAAGATGGATGCGGCCTCTTTCCAGTCCAGGCGGGACGACGTGGAGAACGCTTTGAAAGGCATCCCGAAAAGCCAGAAAAATTACACGGACATAAAAACCGCCCTGCAGGACCGGTTAACTTATTTCGCTACGGATAAAGGTAAGCAGTATCTGCTGGCGCTGGCCGCGGAATCGGAGAACGAGTACTTCAAGAATAAGGACGCAGTTATTTTGGACCGCCGCGGTAGGCTTTCCGGCCTGCTGATCGGCAAGCCGCAGGAGAGCACCGCTCCGCCTCCCCTGGCGGGGCAGATCACCTGGCAGCAGCTGGCTGAACTCGCAAAAAAGGACAAGGAGTCCTGCTCCCTCGGAGGCGCCAGATGAGCTTCAGCGCCTGCCTCTCCGTCCTTCTATTGTTGGCCGCGCCAGTCTGCGCGCCGGCCAAGGAGCAGACTATGAAAATCAAAGCGGGATTGTCCGAAGCTGCGAAGTATGAAGTTCCGAAAGGCTGGTCGGAGGAATTTTCCACGAACCAGGGAGACCCGCAGGCCCTTCTTTCCAGGGACCTGCACCAGGTAAAGGTGCGCCTTTCCGGCGGCGAGGGGTCCCGCTATAAGACGGCCGGGGATTTTTTGGTGGGTTTCGAGGCGCGGTCAAAAGGCGGGAAGCAGGCCGAGAAGCTCGGGGCCATAGCGGTTTCCGGAACGCGCGCGATGCTTTACCGCAGGGAGGTCCCGGTCTCGATGCCGCTGCCGGACACCGGCGGGCCCGTTACCTATACCTCCGAGGAATTTTGCGTGGTTCCGGCGGGAAAAACGTTCTTTATCCTCAGCTACTCCTACGGCGATGCCATCCCCGACCCCGGCTATGACGGGAAGGAAGCCTGGCGCAAATTCCTTAATTCTTTCCGCGTGCTGAAACCGAAGAAAGCCGCTAAATAAGAGCATAGCGGCTTCTTCCGGGCCGCTCTTACTTCATTATCTCTATCTGCCCTATCGAAGGCTGGGGGACCAGCGCTTTGGAGATGGCGCTGACGCCTTCTCCGACGTAGAGCGCGGCCACCAGGACCACGCTGGAGAGGACTATGCCCACGGCGAGGTTGCCTTTCTGCAGCTCCTGCCCGGCGTGCAGGCTGCGGACCAGCTTGCCGAACAGGCGCAGCGTGACCGAGATAGTTACGACCGCCAGCAGCATCGAAAGCCCCAGGTGCGCCGCGCACAGGAGGGCCAGCTTGCCCAGGCCCATGGTGCTTTCTCCGGGCGCCGAGATATGCATGCGGAACATGCTTACCACCGAGCCCATGCCTTTCTGCAGTATCATCGAGGCGGCGAAAAGTATGGCGCCGACCAGCGTGCCCACGGCTACATTGCCTTTCTTTATCTCTTCTTCCATGTCGAAGTCCGGGTTGGCTTTTATGAACACCCGGTAGGTGAGCGAGATTATGAAACCGGACATCACTACCGCCAGCGCGAACTCGAAAATGCTTACTATCAGCCTTGTATTGAACATCATTTCCTCCTGAAAATATCCCGAACCTTTTAAATCTGACTAAAAGAACGGCTCTATCTTGTAGCCTTCAGCGCCTGAAAGCAGCGCGGCGGTATGCGTGCCTACCGTCCCCGGCTCCAGCCAGGCCGGGCCGGCCGGCTCGAGGAGGACGTATTCCAGCCCCTCGTAGCGGACGAACATGTCTCCCTTGCCGGGCAGCCGCCTGATCGCCATAAGGTAATGGCCCGGCAGCGCTATGCCCACCATTTTCATCCCCGACCAATTCCCGAGAATGGAGGCCAGCAGGCCGGTCTTGGTGTCGCAGTCGCCCCAGCCGCAGAGCATCGCCCTGGCCGGGGGCAGGATGCCGCAGGTATGCAGGCCCTGGTCCATGAGAGGGGGGATCTTGTACTGCAAAGCCGTCTGGACCAGCGCCAGGGCCGCCCCGATCAGGTCTTCATCGGCGTACTTTCTTTCCGTCGCTATCTTTTGCAGCGCCAGCGCCAGCGGCTTCATTAACGGAACATTGCGCTTTACGATAACCGGCATGTCGGCTTCCACCACGTTGCCGGCGCGCAGCGCCAGCCCGCGGGAGCGCATCAGCGCGCGCAGGCGGGTGTCATACTCGACGTCGACTTCGGCTACGGCCTTTTCAGCCGCCGCCTTGCCGCCTTTCGCATAGGCCTGTTTCCAATCGGCCTGCCTGGTTTTTTCCCGCCAGGCCCTGAGCTTGTTCATCTCCGAGTCGGCGTAGCCGTAGCCTGCGAGGTAAGTCATGTACTCGCTGCCCGTCATCCCGAAGGAAACTGTGACGCGGTCTTTGTTGAAATTAACGAAGCTGTACCGGGCTTTAAGCGCGGTGCCCTCGGTGTAGATCTTCTGGGAGGTTCCTTTTTCGGTGCGTTTTTCGCGGCTGGTGTATTCTTTTGCCTCGGCCTTCTTGGCTTCCTGCTCTTCTTCCTCCTCGTCCTCGCCGGCCTCTTCGTCTTCGGAAGACTGGGCGCGAAGCAGGTCCGGGCCGGTCGGGTAGACGGCCAGTTTTTTCTCCCATTCCGCGCCGAGAAGCAAAGCCGCGCCGAAGCAGGCCGCCAGGGCGGCTAAATGACGGATTTTTATCTCAGGTCCCTTCATCGTAGAAGTTGTTTCGCCGCTTTACTTTTTCAGATAGGCGTCTATGCTCTTTTTTACCGCCGCGCGCAGCTCCAGGGGTTCTATTATAGTTATTTCCGGCATCCAGTGCAGCACCAGGGGGACCACCTCCATGTCGTGGTGGATCACCGCTTTTACCGTCACGCTGCCGTCCGCGGCGGGTTTCGAAACTTTCTGGCCGGGCAGGATCTCCTTGCTCTGCAGGAAATCCGCCGCCGGGCCCTCCGCCCTGAGCGTGACTTTTCTTTTCTTCCCGTCTCCGACGCCCCAGATTGTGGTGGCCGCGCCGAGGATCTTTTTGATCAGTTCCCTCGGGGGCGGGGTAAATTCTTCCGGCAGTATCTCCAGGCGTTTTATCCTGTCCACCCGGTATTTGCGGAACTGGTCCGCTTTCGCCGCGTCCCCGGCGGCCATCATGTAAAAGAAATTTTCGCTGGCGAGTATTTTGACGGGGCAAAGCGTTTTTTCCCGTACGCCGCTCGTCGCCGCGTACCGCACTTTAAGCTTTTTAGCGTTCTCTATGGCGAAAACGATATCTTCGTAGAATTTGCGGGTGAGCGGGTTAAGGACCCGGGCGCCCACCGTGTAAAAGTGGGAGTCGCCGGCGCCGGAGGCCGTGGCCCGGGCGAAAACCTTGTCGAAGGCGTCCTTGATGGCGCCGCCCAGGCCGCCGGCCATCTCGCTCATCAGGACCAGCACGGAAAGCTGCTCGCTGGTAAGGTTGAAGTTTTTAAGGGAAACCCCGCTTGAGAAGGCATAAAGGCCTTTCTGCTGGGTATCAAGGTGGAAGCCGGTGAGGTTTATCCGCTCTATGTCGCGCTGGATGGAGCGCTCGGAGACGCCGAATTCGGCGGAGAGGTCCGCTATGCGCACGGGGCCCTCGTTCAGCCTGTTAAGGATGTTAAGGACCCTGAAATATTTTTTATCGCCCGAATCTTTCTGGTACATTCCGCCCCCTTTCGCTGTTCTAATTATATAAATTTAAGGTAGGCGGGCGGCACTTTCTTGACTGGAAACCGATAAATGACTATAATTTATGTTCTGCAAGGTTTAGTTCAATAGCAGACGCGGGCGTAGTTCAATGGTAGAACACTAGCCTTCCAAGCTTGTTATGTGGGTTCGATTCCCATCGCCCGCTTAAGGTTTTGTGCAGTATCCTTGTTCTTTAGGCGATGGGAATCTTCCTGATAGGGGAAGCTCGCTAACGCTCGCATGTCGCCCGCTAGGGGAGAAGAGAAGACCTAGAGTTTCCTTATAGGGGAAATTGTGCTTCTCCCGGGCAGCGAAGATTTGGCGTAAGGCATCAATGTTTTGCTGGGGTAGCTCAGTCGGTAGAGCATCTGCATGGTAAGCAGAAGGTCGTGGGTTCAACTCCCATCCCCAGCTTAGATTTTCGGACGGTTGCAAGTGATTTTGGCGATGGGAGTTTCCTGATAGAAGAAGCTCGCTGACGCTCGCAAGTCCCCGGCTTAGAATTTCGTTTATAGATTGTTCTTAGGAGAAGAAAACTATGGCAAAAGCAAAGTTTGACAGAAGCAAGCCCCACGTAAACGTCGGCACCATCGGCCACGTCGACCACGGCAAATCCACTCTTACCGCCGCGCTGGTGAAGACCCAGTCGGTCCTCGGCCTGGCCAAGACCATGTCTTACGCCG
>JAQTOU010000021.1 GCA_028713125.1 Elusimicrobiales bacterium
CCCTGCATAGGCCCGATCCTCGCCGTGATACTGGGCATGGCGGCGGTGTCCGGCACGGCCTCCAAGGGCGTGGCGCTGCTGCTGGCTTATTCCGCCGGCATGGCGGTGCCGCTGCTGGCCGCGGCCTTCCTGACGGCCAGGTTCTTCGCTTTCATGGCGCGCTTTAAAGGCGCGATGCGTTATGTAGAGATCGCCGCCGGCATAATAGTGGCGGCGGCGGGCGTGCTGCTGTTCTTCGATAAGCTGATGTTTATAGCCTGACGGTTTGTCAGTCGGCGGCGCCGGTTTCCTCTACCCCGCCCGGGGTGAACAGGAACCGGCGCTTTTTTATGACGGTGTCACGGAAATAATCCACTTTCTCGTCGTAAACCATCTTCCCTTCCCAGAGCTCCAGCTCCTCCCCGCCGGCGCTGAAGCGCTTGGGGGTCAGGTTATTGGGCGTCCTGACCAGGGTCTGGCCGGCCTCGGAACCTTCGCTGTCGTAAACTACGGCCCTGAAGGCGTTTTTGCCAGCGGAAAAGACCGCGGCCAGCCGCGAGCCGTCCCCGGAAAGCTTTATCCCCGTAAGCTTTTCTTTGAACTTCCTGCTCCAGCGCAGGCTCCCGGTGGCGCAGTCGAAAACGTAGATGGCCCCGCCCTGTCCCGGGTCGGCGCCGAGGGCGTAGACGGAATAATCGGAGGAGAAATCCTCGCCGGCGGGGCCGACCATGCGCACGTCGTGCCGCGCCAGCACCTTGCCGGCCGCGTTATAGACGTTCATATCGCTGATGCCCACCTGCTGGCTCCAGAAGCCGTTCAGGGCGAAGAGGCGGCGGCCGTCGCCGGAGATAGTAACCGAAAAAGGCGCGCGGCGGGATTCGAACAGGGACAGTCGCCGGCCGGCCTTGTTCATCAGCTCGAACCTGGCGGCGCCCGCGCCGCCGGTGCCGGCGTAATCCACTTTGAGGCGGTAAGCCTTGTTGGCGGAGACGAACTCCCGGCTTTCCACGCTGAATTTATCCGCCCTGGCCCCGCCTTCTCCGCCGCCGTTCTCCGCGCGGAGACCTCCGGCGGACAGCAGCGCTAAAGCAGGCACCAGGAGCAGTTTTTTCATTAAAATTTGCGGGAACCGGGCTTCACGGCGGGGATGCCCGCGCGGCAGAGCGGGCACTCCGCCTCGGGCAGGGCGGTCAGCCCGAGTTTCAGCAGGCTCAGCGAAGGAAAGGGGAGGGTCTTGGCCCCCATGCGGTTTATCACCGACATGGCGCCGATCACTTCGGCGCCGGCGGCGGACACCAGGGCCGCCGTCTCCAGGGTGGACTTGCCGGTGGTGAAAACGTCCTCCACTATTATCACGCGCGCCCCTTTGGCCAGCGCGAAGCCGCGCCGCAGGGTCATCACGTTGTTCTCGCGCTCGCTGAAGATGAAATCCACGCCGAAGGCGCGGGCAGCTTCGTGGCCGATGATCAAGCCGCCCATGGCCGGGGAAAGTATAACGTCGGGCTTCGGCCCGGTCCAGCCGGCGGCCAGGGCTTCACCCATCTTCCCGGCCCAGGCGGGGTTCTTGAGGGCCTGCGCGCACTGCACGTAGTTGGGACTATGCAGGCCGGAGGAGAGGAGGAAGTGTCACTCGAGGAAAGCACCGGAGGCGGCCAGGTAATCCTTAAGATCCGTTTCGTTCATTTCAGGTCCTCCAGGACGGCCGCGGCGGCGGCGGCCGGGTCCTTGGCTTCTATGATCGGCCTGCCTACCACTATAAAATTAGCGCCGGCGGCCCTGGCCTGGGCGGGAGTAACAGCGCGCTTCTGGTCGTCGCCGCGCGCGGCAGGCCTTATGCCGGGAGTTATCAGAGTGATCTTGCCGTCGTGCAGCTGCCGCAGCCGGCCGGCCTCCAGCGGCGAGCAGACTACGCCGTCGGCGCCGTTCTGCAGGCCCAGGGCGGCCAGCAGCTTCACGGTCTTGTCTATGCCGCCGCGGTAGCCGGCCCTGAAAAGGTTGTACTCGTCGAAGCTGGTCAGCACCGTTATGCCCCAGAGCTTGGGCCGCTTCTCCAGCTCCACGCAGGCCTTGAGCATCTCGGCCCCGCCGGAGAGGTGCAGGGAGACGGAATACACGCCCATGGCCGCGGCGTGTTTGACCGCGCCTTTGACGGTGTTGGGGATATCGTGGTATTTCAGGTCCAGGAAAACCTTGCCGCCGTGCTTGTGCACCAGGTCCACGGCCGCGGGGCCGGCCGCCGTGAACAGCACGGAGCCGATCTTGAAATATTTAACGCTGCCCTTCAGTTTTTCAATGAGGGCCTCGGCGGACTTGAGCGTGTCCGTGTCCAGGGCGGCTATCAGTTCGGTTTTTTGCATAGGCGGCGCGGGATAGCGCCGCCTAAATTATATCTGTTTTAGTGCAGCCGATGGAAAGCACCTCGGTTGCAGAAGAACCCAGGCGGGTTCTTCAGTGATTGTGAGGGCGCCAGCGGTGCTTGTGCAGGTATTCTAATATTTCTTTTACGAGGAACGGGCCTTCGTAGACCAGCCCGGAATAGACCTGCACCAGGTCGGCGCCCAGCTTCAGTTTCTCCAGCGCCGAGGCGCCGTCGGAAACGCCGCCGGACCCCATTATCGGCACGCGGCCTTTCACCAGGGCCGCGGTTTTGCCCAGCACTTCGTTGGACAGCGTCCGCAGCGGGCCGCCGCTGAGCCCGCCCTCGTGGGCGCGCCAGCGCTCCGGCACGGACTCGCGCCGCACCGTGGTATTTGTGGCTATCAGCCCGAAACCCATCTCCACCGCCAGGGCGGCCGCGCCCTCCAGCTCCCTGTCGTCCAGGTCGGGGGCGATCTTGATGAAGAACGGCTTCTTCTGCTTCTGGCCGGAGGCGAAATCCAGCATCGGCTCCACCAGCCGCCGCAGCTTCTCGCCGCCGTGCAGCGAGCGCAGCTGCAGGGTGTTGGGTGAACTGATGTTCACCGCGAAATAGTCGCCGAAAGGGTACATCACCTTGAGCGTTTCCAGGTAATTCTTCGGGGCGTCCTCTATGGAACAGTCGGCGTTCTTGCCGACGCTGATGCCCACCGGCACAGCCAGCGGCAGCAGCTTCTCCAGGCTGCGCGCGGCTTCCCAGGCGCCGGCGTTGTTGAAACCCATGCGGTTGATGATCGCCTTGTTCTCCCTGATGCGGAACAGGCGCGGCTTGGGATTGCCGGGCTGGGGCCGCAGGGTGACGGTGCCCAGCTCCAGGAAACCGAAGCCGAGGCCGGCCAGGAACCTCGCGGCCTCGCAGTTCTTGTCGAAGCCGGCCGCCAGGCCGACGGGATTGCGGAACTTTATGCCGGCCACCGTGACCGGGATGTCCTTGGCGCGGGTCAGGAACCGTATCACCGCAGTGACCGGCGTATGCTGCGCGGCGCGGGCGGTCTTAATGACGGCGTCGTGCACGATCTCCGGGTTGAAATTGAAGAGGAGCTGCCTGATAAGCCTGCGGTATAAGAATCCCATAGTTGTTAGACAATTCTACCAAATGCCCGGCGTGTTTCAGCGGGCGGAATATACCAGTTTACCGGCGGCCACCGTGGCGGCGGGCCAGCCGCGCAGGCGGCGGCCTTTAAAAGGGGAATTGGAAGAGCGGGAAACGAAGCGCTCCGGCACGGAGCGCGGGACGCGCGGGTCTATTATGGCCAGGTCGGCGTCGGCGCCGGGGCGCAGCGACCCTTTACCCTTAAGGCCGAGCAGCCTGGCGGGATTGGCGCACAACAGCTGGGCCAGCCGGCGCCTGGAAACCACTCGCTTCAGCACCAGCTCGGTCACGCACAGCGGGGCCAGCGTCTCCAGGCCTATGATCCCGAAAGGCGCTTTCAGGAAACCGCCGGCTTTCAGGGCGGGCGCGGGCGGGGCGTG
>JAQTOU010000015.1 GCA_028713125.1 Elusimicrobiales bacterium
CGTAAGTTGCCCTTTCCCCGGCGTATTGCTCGCCCTGCGCCCGCTCCGTTCCTGATAGATTTTAAGGAGGCGGGCGGGCTTGGGTTATACATAACATCGTTATGTTAACTTGCCGTCCGGGGCAAATGCGCGCTTACTCGCGAGCGGAGTTCCTTTATAAAGTGGAGTTCCTTACGCGGCCCTTCGCAGGCGTGGCCCTGCCGGCCCGGCCGGCCAGGCCACGCCTGAACGCCCCACCGCCGCGCCCAGGGCGCGGCGCCCGCCCGCCAAAGGCGGGCCGGTTCGTGGGGCTCTCAGGGCCGCAACAGCCCTGCCCCGCCCCTGCGCGGCCGCGCGCCCCCCTTACCCTGCGGCGGTAAGGCCCGCGCCAACAACCGCGGCCTTGCAAGAAACTGCAAAGAAGCAGAGCCAATAATGGAGGAATTCAACTGCGGGGAAAGAGATCATTCTCCGGACCTTCCGCGAGTGTCGCAAAAGTTCAATCCGGGTTTCCCCCCTCTCGTCGTGGAATTATAGCCGCGCCGCTTTGAGTGTCGCATAAGTTCTACTTTTACGTCATTCGCTAATGCTCTGTTGCCGCCCTGGCCTGCAGCCGCTTTATGAAAAAGCCTTGACGATGTCTTGTTTTTCGTATATACTATCTGTAGCACAGCAGAGTAGCACATGGGAACCTAATGGAAATCTCTAATTTTGAGTGGGACCAAGCGAATGAAACGCATATTACCAGACATAGCGTTACACCGACCGAAGCTGAAGAGGTTTTTTTAGCAAAGCACTTTCTCCGTAAAACTCATTCGGGACGCTATGGCCTCTATGGGCAAAGTCTTCACGGCCGCTACTTGTTTGTCGTTTTTGAAAAACTTAAAGGCAATGCTATTCGAGTGATCACAGCCAGGGACATGGCAGACAAAGAGAGAACGTTTTATCGGAGGGTAAAAAAATGAAAAATCACAAAATCCCGCATTTTAAGACAAGGGAAGAAGAGGCTAAATTCTGGGACACTCACTCCATGGTGGATTACCTGGGGGAGTTGGAACCTGTGGATGAGGTTTTTACCCTCGCTCCATCTTTGGCAGAGAAGATCAAAGAGCGGGCAAAGACAAGAGCTATTTCGCTAAGGCTCCCTCAATGGGAAATTGACGGTGCCAAAAGAGTTGCTAAGAAGGTAGGCGTAGGCTATCAGATTCTAATCAACACCTGGATTGCGGAAGCCCTAAGGCGGGAAGCTCATCACAACCGCCGAGCCACTACATAATCCCTTACATGCGCGGCCTAGCGGCCGCGCATGTTCGCCTTCGCTATAAAACTCTGCTCCGCAATCGGATGATATACAAGTTGCTGTTTAGACTAAATAATCCTGGCCTTTACATGGCCGTAAAAGCCCTGAAAGAATTAAGGGAACTCATTCATTGCTGCCTGACGGACGGAATACCAGGCAAACATAAAGTCAATAAAACAAAAACGCGGCTGGCCGACATACATCAAGAAGCCCGTGATAAGTGCCTTAAGTCAAAATACGTACGGCATATCGATGATATACAGCAGCTGCTGGCGCTGGTTGACGAAACTTTCCGGGAAATCAGGGATTATGATCTTGAGAAATCCCCGGAGATAATCCGGTTCCTCTCCATATATCTCTCTGTTCTGGATGCCTTTAACGAAACCACCACTGTATCTTTCCCAGCATCCAGCGCAGCTGCCGCCCACGCCGGCAAGCTTATAACCGACGGCAGAAAACTGCTCCGTTCTTTTAGAACTGACCATTTATCCCGGACTGACAATCTTCCGGGCGGCATGACGCTTCTGACTTTATACAGTCGTTTCGAAACATGGCTTTCCGAAACTAAAAAGCTGTCAGGGAATTTTTGTATCATACCCAAGGATGGGGATATGGGCGGCAGGAACGCTCCCGCGTTCCCCGTAGATAAAATGGACGAAGACTTTAACGAGCTCATTAAAGAGGCCGCACTTTTAAAGAAAGACTTTTTAGCCTTTCCGCAGTCTCCTTGGTATAGATATTCCCCGCGTCATAAGGGTTATGCGTTCTGGAAACAGAAAGTTTTGCGGCTTATTAAATATTCTTTCGGCGAACAGAGCTTCTACTATATAAACTTGGCAGAGGTTGAAAAGAATTATTCCGAAAGTATGCCGTCTACGGTCTTTTCCACTTTTATAGACACATTGAATAAAGCCCGTTACGCCCCTCGTGTAGTCTCTCCCGTAGTTTATGGCGCAGGTGCTGTACCCCCCCCCCCCCCCCCCCCCCCCCCCCCCACGTTCCAACAGAGCCCCCAGCCCCCTTGCCGGCGCAGCAACAGCCCTCTGAACAAATCGTTAAACCCTCTCCGATTGTGGAACCACCAACAGTTCCGGAAGAACCGGCCGTGCCTGTCCCACACTTAAAAGCCAAGACACGGGAAGTAAAAGTGGAGCCTCCACAAAAACCATTTAGACAGCTCGACTCGGAGGCTAGGGTGATTTATGGCCGCCTTCTTGCCGGGGCCAGGGAATTTATAATCCAGGCGGCCCAGCCGGCCGCCGTGGAATACGGGAAGATAACCGACCTTTGCGATTTAACCTCGGAAACTCTTAAAACAAACCCCGTTCTCCTCAACTACGCAGCTTTCTCCACCGCGGATAATTATCTTTACGCCCACACTGCCAATGTTATTATCCTTAGCCAGGGTATCGCGCTCGATCTCGGCCTCCCGCGGGAAGACACGCGTCTTCTTTCCTTCTGCGCTATGGCCCACGACTGGGGTATGACGGAAGTCCAGGAGCTTTCTTCAAAGAAAGAGTATTTAACCGACGCTGAATTTACACGGGTGGCGCTTCATTCCGAGGCGGGCTCGGCCAAACTTGATACCATGCCGGATATAGACTCCGGCCTGAAAGAAAGGATTAAAAAGATCGTCTGCCAAGTTCACGAGCGAGTTGACGCTAAAGGATATCCGTTCAGGCTTTCAGGAAAAGACATAGATTTACTGGCCCAGATTATAGGCACCGCCGATGTTTACGAAGCTATGACGCACCCGAGGACCTGGCGCGAAGCCCTGAATCCCCCTGAAGTTATCAAATTGTTTCTGGAACAAAAAAGTGGCCCGGTGTTTAATTTAAAAATATTAAAAGCCCTTATACATACCCTTTCTATTTATCCGCCGGCCTCTTTGGTGGCGCTTTCCGGCGGGGAGATAGCCCGTGTGCTTAAGCCGCGCAAAGGCTCGCTCACAAGACCTCTGGTGGAAATACTTTTAGACGCGGGCTTCGCTCCGGTTCAAACCGCGCTTTTGGATTTATATGAGCACCCGGTTCGTGATGCTATAGCCCGGCCCGTCTCCCTGGCTGAATTGAAGGGAAAGAACCCCGAATTCGCCGCGGGTCTTGAGTCATCTCGCTGGTGGCCGGAGGGGGATGAATAAATCATTAGCTTACGGGCTGGCCTGTTTGTATTATCTCAGCGAAAACAATAACGGGCAATGGAACCGGGTCGAGAAGATCTCGGAATTCCAGGGCCTCTCAACCGGTTACTGCGTAAAGGTTTTACGCGCCCTTATCCGCGCGGGCTTTGTAGCATCGCGCGGCCGGGGCTATCGCCTTAGAAAAGATCTGAGCGACATAAGCGCTTGGGATTTGATGGAATCGTTTATTAGTGATTTTAATGGCGCCCCGGAAATCCGGAAGAACCGCTTATCACTCAACCTTCACAAGACTTTGTTCGAGGCGGCGAATCACTGGCTGGTGGGACTTACCGTGCAGGACATTGTTGAAATGACTAGAAATGAAAATTCGCAGATAATAAAGGTGCGCACAGCTAAAGACCCGCGCATGCTCCCCGTTATAAGAGCTGGCAAGTAAAATGGAAAACACAGGTCTTAACACTCCGGGAGAGAAATTAATACTGATAGTCGACGATGACGACTCGGTAATGGAGTTGTTTGATTTTATCGCGCGTAAAGAGGGCTTTAAAACCGTAAAGGCGACTAGCGGGGAGGCGGCTATTAAAACCGCCCGGCTCCTGCGCCCGGCGTTGATACTTCTCGACCTGATGCTTCCGAAGCCCGGCGGGTTTGAAGTCATGCGTGAACTGCAAGGGGACGACACCTCCGATATTCCCATAGTAATAGTAACCGGCCGCTATATGGACCGCTCCACACTGGAACTGATAAAACAGGAACCGAATGTAAAGGATTTCCTGGAGAAACCGGTAGAACCGCAGGCCCTTGCCGCCCTCTTGCACACGCTTCTTAAAACGCGCGCGGCCTCAACCATGCAGCTGCCGGGAACATAATAGCCGGCCATCCATGAACTTTAACGGGGGGTGTTATGCCGAAACAAATACTTGTTGCCGATGACGATCCGGTTTTACTTAATCTTTATACACGCATGCTTGCCGGAACAGGATTCTCTGTTTCCCGCGCTTCCACTTTTGCTGAGGCGGCGACGCTTATAAACTCTAATAGTTATGACTTACTGGTAACAGACTTGATGTTCCCGGACGGGGTGGGCACCGATCTGATAACTATTTTTGAAAGAAAGCAAGGCTGCGCAAAGTGCATACTCGTAACAGGCTCAGGCACGGAAGTTAACTTAAAACAGCTCCCGTCTTTGGCCGGTTATTTTGAAAAGCCCATTAACGCGGAAGCTTTTATGGCCGCGGTGACCAAGCTCTTGGCGTAAAATCTTATCTTAAGTCTATGTTATCGGCGTTCGCCTTCCACCTATAAAAGCGAACTCCCCCCTTCCCTTTTGATACGCCTCCGTCGGGCTACCTTTTACACATTGCGCCCACAGTTCGCATATTTTGTAATATACGAACTATGGCAAGATACCAATATAAGCGCGAACCCCTCACCAACGAAAACGCCGACCGCCTAGCGAACGCCTGCAGCTCTGGGATCGAGAAAGTCGTTATCTCAACGCTGCTCGACACCGGCCTGCGCGTCTCCGAGCTCGCCGGCCTCACTAAAAAGAACGTCCTCTGGCAGGATCGCCGGCTCCTGGTCTACGGCAAGGGCGGCCCGTTCGGTAAGAAAACAAAACGCCGCATCGTTCCACTCACAGAAAGAGCCTTTACACTCCTGTCCAATTATTTTTCCCTTAACGATACCTTCGGCTACACCGCCCGCGGCATCCAGAAGATCGTCCGCCGCGTCTCCAATCGCGCCGGCATCACCCAGAAGGTCTCCCCCCACGTCCTGCGCCACACCTTCGCCGCCGCCTGCGTCAAGAAAGGCTTAAGCACCCGCTACCTCCAAATGTTTTTGGGTCACGACCATCTTTCAACAACGGAAATTTATTTAAACGTCTCCCCGGAAGACGCCTGCGCGGAATTTAAAAAACGGTTTTAGTTCTCAATACCCCCCCCGCATTGACTGTTTTGCCATATATGGCAAAACAGTCATATAGGTGGAGTTCCGTAATTACGGCATTGTGGCATTATAGATAGATGGCACAGCGGCAGAGCTCCCCCCCTTTGGCAACGATATGAGCGGTAGAAGATTGTTTGGGGTAAGCTGCCGGGCCTCTGACACGTGGTCCCTATTCCGAACGGATAGCAACTACCTGGCTGCTTGAAGGCCCTAAACCGTAATACACCACTAACCTGTCTTGCAGCGGGTATTTATTCTATGCCATAATAACGGCATGACAGAAAAACGGAAAAGCGGCATCACACTTTCCATAGTAAACAACAAGGGCGGGGTCGGCAAGACCACCTCCGCCGTCAGCCTGGCCGCCGGCCTAGCAGCCGGCGGCCAGCGGGTTCTGCTGGTAGACCTGGACGCCCAGGGCTCAGCTTCGTTATCTTTAGGGCTAACCCGTGTAGACCTGCATCCGGGAGCCGCCGAAGTCCTTTTGGAAGGCCACCAGATCCGCAATGCGGTCCGGAAGTCTTTAGTCCCCGGCCTGGATATTCTTCCGGGGTCCATGAAACTGGCGTCCGCTGACTTGGCCCTGTCGGACATGAAGGGGAGGGAAACGGTTTTAAAAACCGCCCTTGCGCCTGTTTTGTCGGAATACGACTTTACTATCCTGGATTGTCCGCCTTCGCTGGGCCTGCTGACCGTTAACGCGCTGATCGCCGCGGACTATTTCATTATCCCGCTGACTCCTGACTATCTGGCGCTTGAAGGGCTGGTCAATCTTATGGAGGCTGTCGAGCGGATCCGCGCCGGCATCGGCAAGACCGCCGCGCCGCTGGGGATCCTGCTTACACTCTGCGATAACCGTTTAAATGTAACGGAAGAGATCGGGGGGATGATCCGGAAACACTACGGCCGCCTGGTCTTCAAAACGGAAGTCCGGGTTAATGTCTGCCTGAAGGAAGCGCCGTCCTTCGGAAAGACGATCTTTGATTACGACGCCGCGTCCGTAGGCGCTGAATGCTACCGTGAGCTGACGAAGGAAGTATTGCGGCGCGTGTCGGAACAATGACATAATGATATAATGACGGCATGACGGAATAAAGGAAGGAAGGCATATATGGCAACAGGCAAAAAAGTGAAGGACATTTTCCAGAGCACAACATCCAAACCCGGCGCCGGGCTTGAAGTCGCGCCGCAGTTTAAAGGCCGGCCGCAGGCGGTGGAACCCTACAAAAAGGTTACCGTCTGCCTGTTTAACAGCCATACCCTGTTTCTGGACAAGATCGCCCTGGCGATCCAGGAGAGGACAGGGCAGCACGTTCCCAGGGCGGAATTAATCCGCGCCATGGTGGACCATGCCGCGGCCTGGATCGATCCCAAGCGCGAAGACTTCGATAAAACCGTCCGGTCCCTGTTACCCAACTTAAAAGGGGGGAGATAAGCCACGGTAAAGATTATGACGATGACAAACAGATCATCATTATTAAAACTTACCGACCTGGTAACACAGAAGCACTTTGAGGAGGTCCCGGAGGATATCGCTTTTTGCTCGAACATCTTTATGGTGTTCGGTCTGCCGGGGCATAAACTAAAAGACAACCCGGCTTTCTGGACCAAGAAAAGCAGCTCCTACGAACTTACGATCACCCGCAATAAAAAGTTTGAAGTTCCTGCCGGCTGCTATGCCCGGATGAATCAGATATTCATTGATACTGAGGTCCGCACAAAAAACACGAACGTTATAGATGTCGGCCGGTCCTTCCGCGATTACGCGCACAAACTCGGGTATAAAGACGGCAAGGCCAACAAGGAACTGGCGAAGCAGCTGGTCAACTATGTAACCTGCTCGATCGAGTTGAACATCACCGACCACAACCCGAGCCGCATAGCCGGTGTACAAACCATGATCGCCGAAGCCTGGGATTTCTTCTTTGATGTTCCCAACCCGGACCAGCTGACAATGGCGAAGGGGAAGATCATCCTTAGCGAGAAATACGCCAAGTATATCCACAACCATTCCGTCCCGCTTGATATGAACGTTGTCCGCTGTTTCAAGCGCAATCCTTTAGCGCTGGATTTCTATCGCTTCCTGGCTTACCGAAATAACGAATTAAATAAACCTATATCCTTCCCTGACCACCTTCTGTTTGAGCAGCTCGGAGTCGGTCATGAGGTTCATAAAGTTACCCGCTCCAGGCTAAGAACGATCCTTAAATTTGTTCAATTATACTGGCCTGTCCAGGCCAAGTTTGAGGATGGTTATTTTGAGCTTTGTCCTTCACCCCCGGCAGTCCAGGCACGGATCCCTAGCAAGAGCCCCCTGGCAATTATCAACAAGATCTGTGAATAACGGGAGTTATCAACTTCACTTCTGTTACTGCCCTTTATACGGCTTTTGACAGGTGGGGGGGAAGTTATCCCCTTCACTTCTGTTACCGCCCCCCTTCACTTCTGTTACCGCCTTATATATACAAATAGTTAAGAGCAAATAGAAGACAAGTAGTAGGCAGGCGACGATTGTTAATAACTTCGGTTGACCGAGAAGCCAGAAAAAACCAGCCTTGTCACCGCCAATTCATCCCTTTGCACCCCAAGCCCATACCTCAAAGATGGTTGCCCAGGAAGGGGGAAATCCAGTAGGATAAGAGGGGATGAAGCCGAAGAAAGCCAAGTCTTATAACCCCGAGATCGAACTCGCCAAAGGCGCCACCCTGGACGCCGCCTCTTACGACAAAACCCAGAAGATTAAAGTCACAGCCGGCAAAGTAACCGTTGGCGGCATTTCCGGCCGCGCGGAGATCTCCGGAACAGCCACTGGCAGGATCGAGCCCGGCATCGATGGCACCATGGATTTGTGGCTTTCAATCTTCCGCTATACGCGCCCGGATGGCACAACCGACCATGTCGCCGGCTGGAATATCCCAACTATTTTAAAGCCCGGTCAGACCGCCGCCGCCACAGCAAAAGCCTTCGCGGATTATATCAACGCCGGCACCAGGCCGTACCATGCGACTGCTGCAGGTGGTAAGATAAAAATAGTCTTCACCGAGAAATAAAACCTGCGGCTGAAATAAGCGTTTAGGCGGCGCTGCGGCAAAAATTGAATGGATAAGTCCATAAAACGCCCCAAACCGCCGCCGATAATCGGGCAGGATCTGATCAATTTTCACGACTCCTGAAATTCCTCCTAAAACCGGCTTACAGCCCGTGTCATTCGAAAAAGCTGTCTAACAGCCGGATTTGCATACACAAAATTGCCACTCAAGGCCCATGTCCTGTATGGGCCAAAAGATAAGTTGCACTTTCCCTTTAGCCCCATGCTTAAATAGCGTGGGGGAACTAAAGTATATGTGAAAGGTAATGAATGCGGCGCAGGCTCGGACAAAGAGTAGAGTAAGGAGATATAGTCATGAAGACAATTCTGATGGCGGTGGTTTTTACGGGTATGGTTGGTGGGGTTTACGCGGCGGATTTAAAAGATCTGCAAACCCTAAAAGCTTCCGATATTAAGCGGGAAACCAATACGGTTAGCTCCCTTAATGTTCCTGCCACGAGCAAAGTGAAAGTCGGTGCGGAAACGCCGGGAGTTATCACACCCAAGCAATTTATCGAGGCGTTATCTATGGACCGGATGTCCCCCATTCTGCGGTATTATCATATGTCGGAAGAAGGGTTTAAAATGGAGATTGCCTCCAGATTACCTTCGGACCTGGCAGCTGTGCCGGTGAATTATGTGGTACAAGTCATGGGTGAAGCCTCACATCTCCTGCCGACTCAGGACGGTGGTTTCTATACCCAGCATCGGGTCCGCATTCGGGAAACCTTGACCGATATGTCCCGCAAGTTTGATCCAAACAATGTTGCGGCGGCAATGGTTTCGAATCAACATGTTTGGGAATGGGGATGCAAGCGCGATGTCTCGTATTTTGGAAAGAGCTGTGAGCCAGAAAATCAGCTTCTTATGAAAGAATTCATCAAGATCCCCTAACGAAGTGGTTGAACAGCTATAAGTAGGCGCAAACAGCAGACTGTGAAAGCGGTCTGCTGTTTTTTAGTGTGCCCAGCATGAAACCAAGCTTGGGGGTGAGGTTAAGGTGACACAGAACTTAATTCCGTTCTTCTGGGCTTGGTGGGGGTGTGGGGATGCTGTTTAGCCGGCATTCGCCCCAGGCTGCCTTCAAAAACGGCAATAAATTCAGACCTTCTGACATAGCGGCCACCGTCTCCGTCGAGGATCCCGCCGTATAGCCCGCCCCAGGTGCGGACCCAAACCTGTCCGCTTTACCGGTATCACTCGCCCGCGACCCAGGAAACCGCGTCATGGACCGTCTGGTCCCCCGGAAGCCCTAAACCGAGTACCAATAATCGGGCATGATTTGGCCTATTCTAGCGAGTCATAAAATGCCCCCTGAAACGCGCCGTTAGCCCGTTTCAGGCTTAAAAAGGTTGTAAAACAGCCATATTTGGTTATATACTCAAATCTATGCCCCCATCACTCGCAGAACGCCTCCGGAAGGCCGGCATCCGCCACTACGACGAACTGATCCACGACCAGAAGAAAGACTGGCTCGTTAAGAACTTCAAGGCCGAGGGCGCCGCGCCCGCCTACCCGGTCAACGTGTCCCGGCTCATGCGCAACCTGGTCTGGCAGATGAAAGAGCGCGTCAGCTCAGGCGAGAAGCCTTTCCACGAACTGGTCCGCACCTACTGGTACATGTACATCAAGTCCACGCTAACACGGGCGGACTCGCTGTCGGCCGAGACTGACCAGTATAAGCAGCTCACCGAGAACATCACCGCCATGGTCAAGGACTTCCTGCTCATGTCCTACAAAGACATCGGCTTCCGCGACGAGAACGAGGCCAACAAGAAGATCGGCGTGAACGCCAACATCATTCCCTTCTCGGAGAAGCTAGGCCACTTCGGCTATCTCACTGAACTCAACAAGCAGTACAACGTCTCGGCCATCGCCCTGGGCGGCCAGCCCTCGGTGATGAATACGGAATACTTCGTGGACGATCTGAAGAAGGCCAAGGTCAGCGGGCCCTCGCCCGTGCAGCTGCGCTACACGGACGCGCCCGAGGTAGCCTACGACCCGGCCGGCAGCTCGAAGCTGAACCTCAAACGCTCCTTCTATCTCTACAGCATCGTCGACTACGATCCCTCCGGCTGGATCATCCGGGACGCCTTCCTGAACAACCTCCGCCATTACAAGATCAAAAACACCAAAGTCTACGACTTGATCAACCCGGACATGCTCACGCCCGAGGAGATCATGCTGGCCCGCTACCCCATCCGCGCCGGCGCCGACATGGAAGCCAAAAACAAGAAATGGCTCGCCGATGTGGAAGCCAGGCACTACAAGAATCAGAAGTACCTGGTCGAAGAGAAGAACGGCAAAGTTAAGCTCTACGGCCTCGAAGCCGAGTCCATAGCCACCGCCCGCATCACCGAGAAACTGAAAGAAGTCATGCTCCCCGTGATAGGCGGCAACGAGGAAGCCCTTAAGATCTACGAGATGAAGAACCTCAACCAGGCGATCAAGGACCTGATGATCTTCAAACTGACCCACCCCGAAACGGAGGCCGCTCATGCCCGCTAAAACAGGAATCATCAAAACCACCACGGTTAAAGCCTACATTACCAAAGCCAAGAAGATGCGCACCCAGGCGGCGGCGGTAAAGAAGCTCATCGAAGACTTTGACACCGTGCTCGAAGCCGTCATAGTCGAAGCCGTCGCCCTGGCTAAAGCGGCCAAGCGCAACACGGTCATGAAGGTGGACGTGGCTGCCGCGGTCGACAAGTATCTCAAGAAGACCGACCTCACCTGGGACCAGACCGCCGCCCAGGTCATAAAGCACAACCCCACCGATCTCGGGAAGATCTCCAAGAACGTGCTCGAATGGATCTCCGCGCACGAGAACCCGAAGCGCAAGCGCAAATGACACAGAGCCAGCTCGCCCGGGCGATAGCCAAAGAGTTCTTCCTTTCCCAGGTCGACGCGGCCGCGATCCTGGACTCGATGCTGGCCAGGATGACGGCTAGCCTGCAGAAAGGCGAATGGGTTTACTTTAAAGACTTCGGCTCCTTCACCAAGAAGACACGCCCAGGGCGCCATGTCCGGCACCCCAAGACCGGGCAGCTGATCTGGATACCGCCCCGGCTAGACGTAGACTTCAACCCAGCCAAGGGCCTATTGAAAGCCAAGCGGCGCTGACCCGCATCTTCTGTTTGACAAAGCCGTGAGGTTAATCATAATATTAGTTTCGTGGTTTAGGGGCAACG
The DNA here is from genome assembly GCA_028713125.1 of Elusimicrobiales bacterium. Taxonomy (GTDB): domain Bacteria; phylum Elusimicrobiota; class Elusimicrobia; order Elusimicrobiales; family UBA9959; genus UBA9959. Next base: position 11,649 of record JAQTOU010000015.1, read on the forward strand.
CATGAAAAAAATCGTCGGCATCGCAATTCTCTTCCTTTTGCCTTTTATCTGTTCCACCGGCAGTTCCCATGCCGCTGACAAAAGAACCAATAAACTCTACGAACTTTACAATTCCACCCCCACGCCGGCAAACCAGAAGCCGCGCCTGAAGCATTTTATAGACAGAAGAGAGCGTATTGAGAAGATACGCGATGCCAAGCGTGCGGGGAAACCAACTTCAAAGGCCATAGAAGCTACTTCCATCGACGCGCCCGCGGTCGACTCCACGTTTAAACTTGGCAAGGTTTATGCGTACCCATATCCCGCTGTTGGAGTAAAGCACCCTGTTATTCACATAGAGGCCGGCTTGGCGGATAAAGTGGAAATAAAGGTCTACGACAACACGGGAAAATTAGTGGAAGAGGCGCTGTTGACCGACCCCCCGAAAATCATAAGAGGCGTTTACGCGTACGAATACAAATTCGCCTCGGAGAATACTCCGTCCGGGGCCTGTTCCTTCACCGTCCGGGCTTTCAAAAGCGGGTTCGACCCTATAGAGACGTCCGGCAAAATGATTTTTATAAACATGGGATTCCAGAGATGAATCGATTATTCAAATTTGTGTTCAAAGCAAGCCTGCTGTCCTGCGCCCTATGCGCGGCGCTTGTTCCCGGCGCGGCCGCGGCGCCGCAGTGGGATTACGTCTACTTCAGCACAGCCACAACCCCGGACGCCTACCCGGGCGGAGAGTGGGGACTGGAGGCCTACGGGGACGCGCAGCCGTCGATTGTGAACGGCAGGCTCTATTTTAATGTGCGGGACGGGTTGTTCTTTTATGGGCGCGACGAGCAGATGGACCCGCGCATCTACGCGTCTACCTTTACCTATGAGTGGCGGCAGGAGGTAATAAGCACCGGCACAGTTTTTTCAATGGCGATGTATTACGCCGACGGGCAAGGCATATGGGTTGAGCTCATTTATAACGGCGGCCTTACATTGATCGCGGACGGGGAAAGCATGGAGCTTCCCGAGGCCCTGGCGACAGGCGCGCATACTTACCGGCTGGTAAAACGCGACAGCCAGGTGGAATTGTACGTGGACGGCACTTCGGTGGCCACAATGCCGGTAGGCGCGTATACCGTCAACTACCTGGAACTCAGCGGCTGGGGTATGGAAGACTCGCCCTACGAGGCCTACTGGGACCACGTCGCCTACACGCGCGGCGCGTATACACCCGCGGAGCTGCCCAGCCCCGGGGCTTCAACCACGACATGCGTCGAAGTCACCGGCGTGCCCAACTGGAAACAATATGATGATGGCACAAATACTTGGTGGAAGAAGGATTATGATCACACAACCAAGAAAATAAGCGCTTTAGGATGCTTGCTGACCGCCACGGCGCAGGTCGTTAAAAAGTATGGATTTGATACAGACCCCGGCAAATTGAATGAGATGTTGAAAAAAACCCCAAGCGGGTTTAAAGAAAAGAATTTGAATTCGGAAGTTCTGGTAAGCACAATAGCCGCGCAGGGGCTGGCCTTAAGTTATAAACCTGTGTACGGCACAAATGCGAAACTTGTGGCTTCATTGGGGGATAGTTTGGCGAGCGGGAATCCGGTTATCTTGGAACTTTATAGTGTAACTCGCGTAGGGAAATCCCACTTTGTGGTCGCTACAAAGAAATGCAAAGACGCAGTTTACATAAACGATCCGGGACACAACAGTAGTGTAACTACTCTCGATCAGTATTTTAATCTAATAACGAATGGTAATCCGAAAATAATCAGGAGCATTCGCAAAATTGTCAAAAAGGCATCCTTATGAGAAACAAACGCGGAATTATGAGTTTAATCTTTTTGGCCATGGTTTTTGCCAACGTCCCAGGTATATCGGCAGATGATGAGAGCAGTATAACGTTCGTTATACATAACTCAACTGATACTGCTAAAGATACGCCTGCAGAAGTTATGCTGACGGATAATCAAGGCCGCAGAACAGGATTCGACGCCTCGGCGCCTTTTAATGATGCCGCGGGGATTACTGGCGTCAATGAAATCCCTGGTTCCGGGTATTCTATTCAGGGGATAGGTGATGAGTCTGGCGAGGAAAATGATGAGCCGTTTTACAGGGAACTGTATGTCCCGGAACCCCTTCCCGGGAAATACACACTCCAGATAATTGGAAGACAAACCGGCGGCTATCTTCTATCAGGTGGTTTTTACGATTCAAATCATAATGGTCAACACTATGATGCTTCTGGATTTATTGTGTCTGGTCAGACAGTTACAATAAACTTGGAATACTCTCCCACTCCCGGCGCACCTGCTCCGGTTGTAGTTAAGACCGTTACCTTTGACGTTATGCGGCAGGATTTAACAGCGGCGCAGCAACTTAAACAACTGGGTGACGACAAATTCGTAAGAAGCCTGGTTAAAACCGTAGACCTGGCCGGGAAACTCTCCGCCATGTGCGACAAGCGTAAACACAGCAAAGACAAGGGCTGCGAGCCTGCCGTCGCCGTCCTTAAGCTGTTTGTTAAGCGTCTGGAGAAAGCCAACCAAAAATGCGACAGCAAAAATTCCCGGGAGTGCGACGAAGATAAAGACTGGGATGACTTTAACAAAGGCCACCGCAAAGACCACGACTACGACGACTTCTTCCGCGACTGGGACCGAGACGACTGGCATAAGCATAAGAAGCAGTGTAAACGCTTTGTTGCGGACGAGGCTTTTAAGATAATAAAAGAAGACACACAATGGCTGATAAAATCTCTTGGCGGAAAGGTTGACAAAGAACACGATCACCATGGTGGCGAAGGGAAAGGCCGATAAATAAGGCTAGTCTCCATATCCCCGGGCTCCCCTTAAAAGGAGCCCGTAACTTTAAAGGGCCTTTTCTCTTCCTCCCCAAGTTTACGCCCCCATACAACCGGCGCCGGCGGCTCCAGGAGGCGCTTTCCCGGTCAAAACGACCCTTCCCCCCTAAAAGCCCTTTAAGCGCGTTTATAGCCATTTCTGGCGAAATGGCCGTTTTTAAACGCACAAGAATGCGCCAGGATGGGACTTTCCCGACGGGCTGGTGTGATTGTACCCCCTGTTTTACGACGAGTTTCATAATCCCAGGATCTTAAACTCGCGCACCACCCCGCAAGTCTGGTAGGATATTCTCAACGGGGCCCGCGCAGACGCCTACCCTAACCCAAACCCAACCCCCCCCAAAAGGATATGCGCGGCCCCGCCTTTTTCCCTCCCATCGAAGCGAAGGAGACGGCCCTTGCGGCCGCAGCTCCGCCTTTGCCTGGCGGCAAAGCCGGCCCTGCAGCCGCGGGCCGCTCTTCACGATAATGAGGCCGGCCAGATCTGCGCAAACACCGCAGACCAGGCCGGCATCCTTAAACGACCAGGTAACGGCCATGCGCGGCCGCCAGTCCAGCCTTGCGCCGCGAATGCGCCGGCAGCACTGGCGGCCGTACGCCCCACCGCCGCGCCCTGCGGTCGCGGCGCCCGGCCGCTGCTGCGGCCCGGTTCGTGGGGCCGCATGGCCGCGCCTTATAACGACACACACAGCCCGGCGTTCCCTCGATAGTCTCGACGTTACCGCCCAGCTGCTCGGTTGCTCGACAAGGTAGACCGCGGCTTAACGCAAGTAAGCGCGCATTTGCCCCTACCGGCAAGCGGCAATACGCCGGGGAATTCCGCGAAGCGCGGAACCGGGCAACACGGGCGTGTTCCCTTCGCCCAGCTCCCCGCGCGCCGCCTTGCCTGGCCGCCGCGGCCCAGCAAGGCGTCGTTCCCTCGCCGGCCGCATAGCGGCCGCACGCCCCGCCATAGGCGGGGCGGTACGCTCGGCGCAGGGAGCCGGTCGAAGGGAACACGCCCTTTACGATAATGCTTGCATTATCGTAAGTTGCCCTTTCCCCGGCGTATTGCTCGCCCTGCGCCCGCTCCGTTCCTGATAGATTTTAAGGAGGCGGGCGGGCTTGGGTTATACATAACATCGT
>JAQTOU010000010.1 GCA_028713125.1 Elusimicrobiales bacterium
GGCTTCGACAACACTATCGCCGCCGTGACGCAGATGCAGCAGCGCTTCGCGGACCCCGCGGAACTGACGGACTAAACTTCAGGAACGTCATGCAGCGAGCGCCCCCCTGGTCTCCCGGGGGGCGCTTCATTTTGCCCGGAAACCGCTAAAGGACTGCCTTGAGTCAAAGCGGAACAAATAATAAAAATGTTAAATTGCTGGTATCCCCTATGAAAGAATATTTTAAATTCGACGAACGCGGCACCGACCTCAAAACCGAGCTTCTCTCGGGCGCGGCCACCTTCCTGACGATGGCTTATATTATCTTCGTCAACCCGGGTATACTGTCGGCGGCCGGCGTGCCCTTCGCGGGCGCGGTTACCGCCACGGCGCTGGGCGCCGCAGTCATGAGCATCCTGATGGGCGCCGTAGCCAACAGGCCCCTGGCTCTCGCTTCCGGGATGGGGATAAACGCGGTCCTGACTTTTTCGGTCATCGGCTTCCAGCAGGCAAATGTCCCCTGGCAGGTGGGGATGTCGGTGATCTTTATCGAAGGGCTGCTTATTCTGCTGCTCGTAGTTACCGGCTTCCGCGAGGCCGTGATGGATTCAATCCCGCTCAACCTTAAAAGGGCCATAGGCGTGGGGATAGGTCTTTTTATCACCGTGATAGGCCTCAATGAGGGCGGGATAATCAGGCCGGCCCCCATCACCATGGTCTCGCTCGGGGATTTCTCGCAACATTATGTCTGGGTCACCCTTATCGGTTTCTTTTCCACGGCTTTCTTCATGGCCGCGAAGATAAAAGGAGACATTCTCTGGGGCATAATCTCGGCCGCGGCCGCCGCGCTGCTTCTGGGCGTCACGGCTATACCGCAGTCCGCTTTCGCCGCGCCGCATTTCGGGACTTTCTTCGCCCCTTTCCAGACGGTGAACGGGCAGCTCGCCCTCGTCCAGGCGCTTGCGCCGGGGCTGCTCTTCGCCATCTTCGCCATCATGCTTACGGATTTTTTCGACACCATGGGCACGGTGGTGGCCGTGGGCGAGCAGGCCGGCTTCGTGAACGCCGACGGCTCGGTTCGGGATATAAAGAAAATACTTATAGTGGACTCGGCCGCGGCCGCGGCCGGCGGCCTTTTCGGGGCCAGTTCCATAACCACCTACATAGAATCCGCCGCCGGCGTAGCCGAGGGCGGCAGGACCGGCCTCTCGGCTATAGTTACGGGGCTGCTGTTCGGGCTGTGCGCCTTCTTCGCCCCGCTGATACAGATGATAGGCGGCGGCTACAGGCTCCCCAATGCCTCCCACTACTGCCTGATGGTCAACAGCGGCTTCACGCCGCCCGCCGACGTGATCCCTCCCGGAACCGGGGATTATTTCGTCTACCCGATAACGGCCGGAGCCCTGGTGATAGTGGGCTCGCTGATGATGAAAACAGTAAGGGATATAGACTGGGACAATTTCGAGGAGGCCCTGCCGGCTTTCCTGACCATGATAGGCATACCGCTGACCTACAATATAAGCCACGGCATCGGCTTCGGCTTTATAAGCTACACGGCGATAAAGCTGGCGAGGGGAAAATTCAGGCAGGTGCACCCGCTGATGTACATAGTCAGCGCGGCCTTTCTTCTCTCTTTTATCCTTGCGTCCAGATAATTACTTGAATTTTATAGCGAGGGCATTGTCGCTGAGGCTGAAGCCGGTCATGTGGACTTCGCCCACCAGCCCCTCGGGCATGTACCGTTTCAGGGCCGCGGCCGAGACCACGGTGTGAAGCGTCCAGGCGGCCTTGTCGTACTTGAAAGTGACTATATCGCCGGCCTTAAGCGGGCTCTGGTTCTCTTGAAGGCTCTCGTTAAGCGAGTCGGTGATCCCGCCGGTTATTATCCCCATTATATCCGCCACCATATCCTCTTTATTGAAGACGGCTTCGCTGTCGCCGATGGCGGGGATAGCGACCGGGGTCCCGGTCAGGCCGGGGGTGGGTGCCATCGCGGCGTGCAGCTGCACGCGCTGGACCCTGATAGCAAGCTTGTCTTTGCCTTCGAGATAGGGCTTGAGCGTAACTACGGGCTCGGCCACGATGCCGTTGACGTTTACGCGGATATTGACGACCTTCAGCAGCTCCCCGGAGCGCTCGAGCACGGGCTTGGCCGGGTCTATTATTGAAAGCTCTTTCTTCGAGGCGGCCACCATGACCATCACTTTCTTCAGGGCCTTGAAAGGAACCCGGATAGAGAGGTCGAGGCCGATCATGTCGTCCTCTTCAGCCTTGGGGGGCTGGGGCTTGGAGACCCGGACCGCCTTGAATTCCGTCCCGCGCAGGTCGGCGGCGGAGAGAGAAGCGAGGTCGAACTCGGAAGCCGAAGCCTGCCGGCCTAAAGCGAAAGCGGCGGTTATCAGGATGGTCAGCGCTGTGGTTCTTTTGATCAGGTTTTTCATAAATTTTAGCTCCGGGCCGGCCTAGAACTGGAACCCGAGGTACATAAGCCCCTGCTCTATCTTCATGCTCTTTACGGTCACGCCGTTGGCGAAGGAGGGAAGGAAAGCCCTGTTCTTAAGCTTAAGCTCCACCGTCCTGTCGTCCAGCTTGCGGGCCGACATCGCCTGGGTCAGGTCCCTGTTGGTCATGATGCCGCTCACTATGCCGGAGATCGCCATATTCTGAAGCTTCCTGCTGATGAAACCGGGAATGCTGATCCCGTAAGCCTGGTCCACTTTCACGTTATCGATACGTATCACGATAGTGTTCGGCGCGGTGAGGGTGGGCGTAAGCTCTATGGTGGCGTAAACGTTGGGCTTGAGGGTCATGTCGCGCATATAGGCTTTCAAGCCGACTTCGATGCGGCCGTCGGCGCGGAACTTTACGCCGTTGTCGTGGCCGGCCGGGGCGAGATCATAATCTCCGCCGGCGAGGTACTTGCCGAGGAAATTAGTGATCATGCCGTCGGAGATGGCCAGGTTGGAACCGGGCGACCTGTCTAAACTGGCGCCGGAACCGGACTTGACGCCCAGGACAAAGCCCTTGTCATCGAAGCTGAAGGCGCTCAAGCTGACGCCTCCGGTAAGGCCGGGCAGCAGCGGGGCCACGAAATCCGGGGTAATTAAAGCGCGCAGGGTCCAGGAGGCCTTGTCGTAGGTGAAGGAAAGAGTGTTCTTCGCCTTGAGCTTTACCTTGTTGGCGGCGAAAGCTTCGTCCATGGATTCAAGCATGCTCGCGGTCAGGCTGCCGGCGATGGTCGCCATAAGGTCGTCTTTGTTAACTCCGCCCAGGCCTTTGGGCCCGAAAACCACCTCGGCGTCCACTTTAAGGAAGCGGATAGCCAGGCGGTTATTTCCTTCGAACGAGGGCTTCATCTGGACCGTCGGTTCGACGTCTATGCCGTGGAAGTTAACGGTAACATTGGTGAAAACTATATGATCGCCCTGGCGGAACAGCACCGGCATGGCGGGATCGATGATTTTCATATCGTCGCAAAGGCCGGCGATGCGCTTATTGAGCTCGGCATAAGGAAGTTTTACGCTCAGGTCCATCGCGGGGGCCATGTTGGGAGATTTGTTCATCGACGCGAAAGGCTCGGCCGGTACCGGGATGGCGGCGAGGGCCTGATCATCCGAACCCCTCAAGTCCGAAAGCGAAACCGCGTCCAGGGTAAAGCCGCCGGCAAAGACGCCGGAAGCCGTACAGAGCAAGGTCATGACCGCAAGCATGGTTTTTTTCATAATTTTCTCGCCGCTTCTATATATAGTCTAGTAGGCGGGCCGCGGGAAACACAGAGTATAAAGGCCCAAACGGGGCGGGCCATCGGGGCAAGCCGGCTTGGGCCCTTATGGGCCCCTCCAAACGCGGCAGGACCGGTCCCGGGACGGTTTGTAAAGAGAATTCGGTTATCATATAATTTGTTTATCCCCGGTAAATCAATGTCCTATTACAAAAAACTTAAAGCAGACTTGGCGGGCGCGGCTTCGGCCGGCATCATCACCCCACAGCAGGCTGACCAGGTTTGGCAGAACGCCTACGGCAGCAGGACTTTCGCCTCTTTAAAAGCGACCCATATCATCGGGGCGGTCGCCGGCATTTTCATCTCCCTGGGCGTGATCCTGGTGGCCGCCCATAACTGGGACAAGATCGGAGCGGTCGCCAAGATGGGCGCCTTCCTGCTTCTTTTCGCCGGCCTCGCGGAAGCCGCCATGAGGAACGAAGAGAAGCCCTCGGCCTGCGTACCCCTCGAGATGATCTGGTTCTTCATGCCGGTACTGGGCATAGGCCTTTACGCGCAGATCTTCAATCTAAGCGGCGACCCGGTGAAGCCCTACCTGGTTTGGGCGGCGCTTTCCGCGCCCCTTGCGGTTTTATCAAAGAGGCCGATGGTCGCTTATATGACTTCCATCCTCCTGCTGGCCACCCTTTACTTCGGAACCATGGGCCCCGACAATATTCTTTCCCTGGCCTCCTCCCACCGCTTCGAGCAGGCCGGGCAGCCGCTCTGGCACTGGGCGGCGGCGCTGGCCGTACTTGGAGCGGGGGCTTACCTCTACCCTGGCAAAAAAACCGGCCTGCCCCTGGGCGCGGCCTCGGTCTGGCTCTTTATCCTCCTCTTCGCCCCCACTGCGATAGCGGTCTCCTCTACGGCGCTGGTCCTGCTTGCGGGAATGTCGCTGGCCGTTATCTGGCTCACTTTCGGCTATGAGCGCGGGGACGACAAAACCAGCCTGCCGCTGCTGGCTTGGACCATCGGAGTCTATATCTCCACCTTTTTCTGGCATTACAAAGCGCATGAGTTCGAAACTTCGTCGCGCCACGACACTACTCCGGGCGCCATCCTGACCTGGCTGCTCTTCGCCGGGGCCCTGCTCTCGGTTATTTTCAGGAAGCAGCGCCTTCTGCCGGAAGGGAAAACAGAGGATTACGCGGCCAAGGTCATGCTTGCCGCTTCCATGCTCTGCGCCTTCCTTCTCTTCGACACCACCGAGTCCTCCGCCAAGATACTTGCTGTCATCGCCAATTTGATCCTGGCCGGCTACGGCGCCGGCTGCATAATCGGCGGCTCTAAGACTTCCGACGAGAAGCTGATAAACCGCGGCGTGGCGGTGATAACCCTTACCGCGGTGACGCGCTTCGTGGATATTTTCGGGAACCTGCTTAAGAGCGGCGTGGCTTTCATCGTCACCGGCCTCGCTTTCGCGGGCCTGGCTTACGCGATCAACCGGGGCAGGAAAGCCCTGATAGAGGCGGCGAAAAAATGAGCAAACTCCGCATAGTCCTCGCCGTCCAGCTCCTCTTCTTCGTCGCCTGGGGCGGCTGGCTGCTGTCCTCGCGCAACGCCGATTCCCCCGAGTTCTACCTTGAAACGACGCCGGTGGACCCGCGCGATCTTATCAGCGGGACTTATGTGGCGCTGTCCTACGCCATCTCGACCCCGACCGCGGGCAATTGCCCTTCCTTCACTAATTACGGCCCCGTTTTCGTCAAGCTCGCGCCCCTCGGAAAGACCATCAACACCGAGAACGGGACAGTGCCCGTCTACGAAGCTACGGACTGCAGCAAGAATCCGCCGCAGGAATTCGGCTGGGTAAGCGCTAAACTCCAGTACGGCTTCAGGGGTAATATGGCCGTTTACGGCATAGAGAAACATTTCGTTAACGAGGATAACCCGCTCAAGGACGCGCGCAGCGGGTCCGTGGCCGCCAAGGTCAAGATCGGCCACAACCGCAGCCTTGTGCTGCTCGATTTAGTAAAGAAGATATAACGCCAGCCGGCTTAAAAGCCGCAACAGCCCCCGCTGGCGCAGACCGCCCGGGCGGTTTGCCCTCTGTCTAAAAGGAGACCTCATGAAAAGAACACAGGAAATGACCAGCGTTCAGCCGGACTGGGAGAACTTCTATCCCCGCCCCATCTCCGACAAGATCCCCTTTTTCTCCAGGGACGGCCGTCTCTATGACTGTCTCTTCGCGCAGCAGCTCAGCCGCGAGCTCCTCGAGCACCTTTTCAGGACCGCCGACGCGCTGAGGAACATCACCCAGGCGAAGTCCGGCGCCGACCATGTCGGGAATCTGCTCTCCGACAAGCGCGCGATGCTCTATTTCGTGCAGCCCTCCACCCGCACTTTCATGTCTTTCCTGAACGCCTGCCATATCCTGGGCATCAAGACCTCGGAGATCCGCGACACTTCCACTTCCTCCGAAGTAAAGGGCGAAACCCCCGAGGACACGGTGCGAACTTTCTCCAGCTACGTGGACATGATCATCATGCGCCACCCCGCGCCCGGCTTCGTGGAAAAGACCGCCTGGCTGATGAACCGCACCGGCCGCCCCGTGCCGATACTTAACGGCGGCTCCGGCAAAGACCAGCATCCTACGCAGGCGATCCTGGACATGTACACCCTCTACCGCAGCTTCGCCGGCGACCTGGACGACAAGCACATAGTGATGGTCGGCGACCTGAAGCGCGGCCGCACAGTGCGCTCGCTCAGCTACCTGATGAAGAACTACAAGAACGTTTCGCTCTCCTTCGTATCGCCTAAAGAATTCCGCATGGAAGCCGACATCCTCGACTTCCTGAAGCGCCACAAGATCCCGTTCCAGGAAACCGAGGACTTCAAGGGCACGATGAAGACCGCCGACGCCATCTACATGACCCGCATCCAGGACGAGCACGACAAAGGCGGGGAGTCCAAGGGAGTGGACTATTCCCCCTTCTACTTCAAGAAAGAGCATTTAAAGAATATCAAGAAGACCTGCGTGATCATGCACCCGCTGCCCCGCCGCCACGAGATAGAGGTCTCCGTCGACGACGACGACAGGGCGGTGTTCTGGCGCCAGGAGCGCAACGGGATGTGGGCCCGCGCCGCCCTGATAGCCTATATCTTCGGCGTGGACGGGAAGATAAACTAAAGCGCGTCAGCCAAAAAGAAAACCCTCCGGCAAAACCGGAGGGTTTTTATTTGCGCTCTCCCGGCGCAGTTCCGGGGTTATTTCACAAGCCGGAAGCCGACATAATAGCTGCCCTGGCGCATATAGATATAGCTGCGGAAGTCGGCGCGCAGGTATTCTTCGTCGCTGCTGTAGAAAGAGTTGCCGCGTATGACATTGTCTCCGTCCGCCGCGCCTGTCACCGCGCCGCCGTCGACAGGAGCTCCGGCGTAAGAATCCTTGTAGATGTCCTGCGTCACCTGCCAGACATTCCCGGCCATATCGCACAGTCCCTGTTCGGTATTGCCGGCCGGCTTGGAACAGACCGGCATAGTGCCGTTGGTTCCGCCGCCGATCCCGTTCTCCGGGCCGTCGTACACCGCTCTGTCATGGGTAACAGGCTCATTCCCCCAGGGGTATTTATTGTTCTTGCCCCCGCTCCTTGCGGCGTATTCCCATTCGGCCTCGGTTGGCAGCCTCGCGCCGGCGAACCCGGCGAAGTCTTTCATCTGCGCACCGTTCAGGCAGTTCATCGGGTAAGCCCGGCGGTCCGGGGTGTACCAATTGCAGTTGAAGCTGTAGTAAGTAATTGCGGGTTCCGTACATTTCCCTTCATTAACGCATTTCGCGTACTGCTCCACGGTCACCACTGCTTTGGCCATTTTAAAGGTCTTTATCTCGACCCCGCGTACCGGCCTGGTGTTGTTCGAACCGGGGGCGCTTATCTCGGCGCCCATCAGGAACTTCCCTGCGGGGATGGAAACCCATTCTACCGGCCTGGCGTTCGCGGCGTAGCCAGCCACGTCCGGCCTGAAGAGCTCGTTTTGCTCCTCGCCCGAGGTTTTAAGAACGCCCGCACCGACCGCAAGCTCTCCGAACTCCGCCGCGTACGCGCCGCCGCTCAAGCCCAGCAGAACGACCAGCATCATTATTTTTTTCATTACTTTTTCCTCCTGCTATTTGCTTCCTGATATAAGTTTACCGTGTTCGGCGCGGCTTTCCCTGAGGCCGGGGAACCAGCGCGGACTTGTATTTTGACCCAGGAGCGCCGGCTTATCAGGATGGCCTTTAGTTAAGCTATTGGCTTAACTACGGAGCCGGCAGTGTTGGCGGCCTCTTATTGTGTTAAAATATTGTGTAACCTAAGGTTTTAGGAGGGGCAGAATGAATAAAATATTATTGGCATTTGCGGTAATGATTTTCACGGCCTCCGCGGGAATCGCCGCCGGGCCTGTGGAATTGGAAAGTTTAAGAGCTTCCGACCTTAACCTGGCGGAGCAGCTGATACCTCTGCCTGCCGCGCCCCTGAGGGCGGATACGGTTTCCCCGGACCTGCTGGCGAAATTTAATGACGCCGAGAAACAGCTCTCAGCTTTACGCAACGACCTGAACTGGGCAGGGAACGATCTGAACGACCTGGAGAGAAGGGCCAGGCAGATGATCCAGTTCAACACCAATGATTATTTTTTCCGGACCGACCTGAGCAGGATGTCCTCGGACATGTCGCGGCGCTTCGACACCAGCCGGCGGCTTATGGCGGACGTAAAGAATCTCCTGAACCTCGCGCAGAAAGCCCAGGAACTCAACAAAAGCGCCCGGAACATGGAAGCCTCGGCCCGCGATATCCTCCGCCTGACCTGGCCGGCCCTGCAGGACGCCGCGGGACGCCTGGAAGGGACAATCCGTTCCGGAGACCCGGCTGTCGTCGGTTATAATTCCCAGTGGAACGCCGCCGACATTTCCCGCTATACCCGGCAGCTCTCCGACTCGGCCAGATACCTCGCCACGGACACAAAGAACCTGGTAAACGCGACCCAGCCTTAACCGCTTCTGCCTGGCTTAAAGGGCGTCGCCTGAAAGCGGCGCCCTTTTCTATTTATCGAGCTAAAAGCTCCAGCGCTTTTTTTAGGTCCAGGCGGCCGGTACCGAACACATCGTCGCGGCCGGGAGCGCCCAGGTCTACCGTGGACGCCAGGAGCAGGTCTATTAACTGCTGGGAGGTCAGGCCGGGTTTTACCGACAAGATCAGGGCCGCGGCCCCGGAAACGATAGCGGCGGAAAGAGAAGTCCCGTTGCTCGTTATGTAGCCGCCGCCCTTGTCGGTAGTATAAAGCGAGGAGGACGGGGCGGAGAGGTCCACATAAGCCCCGGTATTGTAAGCCGGCGGATGCCAGTCAAGATCATTGGTCGCGCCGACGACGACCATATGCGGATCGTCAGGCAGGTTAAGATTCTCCCCCTTATTGCCCGCCGAAACCACAAGTATCCCGCCCTTGTTATAAAGATATTCCGCGGCTTCCTGCACGGCCAGATTTCCGGCGGCATTGCTTATGCTCAAATTGACCACTTTTATCCCCTGGTCGGCGCCCCACTTTATGCATTTCGCGCTGTCGGCGTGATCGGTGGCGCCGTCGGCCTTATTGCTTATCTTGCCCGGTATGATGCTGACCTCCCAGTTCACCCCGGCGGCTCCGGTCCCGGTATGCCAGCCCTGCGCGCCTATCAGACCTGCTATCCGCGTCCCATGCCCATTGCCGGAGGGCTCGGTATTCCCGCTGCCATCCACTAAGTTTATACCGGCGCCGATATTTCCGCGCAGGTCCGGATGCCCGGACTCTATGCCGGTATCGCAGACCATGACCCGCACCGAGCGGCTGCCTTTGCTTTTCTGCCAGAATAGAGGGGCCTGTATTTTATCCAGGAACCATTTTTTGTCGGGCTCGCCCGTTCTCTCTTCGTCTTTGGGCGGATAAGAAAGCTCCCCCGGCTGCGCCGCAAGAACATTGTTAAAAGCTCTTAGTCTGCCGGCGAGATCGCCCGCGCCGCGCCGCGAGTCTTTCTCTTTAGCCAGATAGACGTCGCCCACCAAAGGCTCCACCTTTACGCCGGGAAAATCCCGGCGCAGGGCCGCGGCGAATTCCGCGATGGAACTGCCTTTTGAGAGTTTAAAGAAGACGGTCGCCTCCCCATTTTCCACGGCCGCCGCGCTCGCCGGCAGAGTACAGAGAACCGCCAGCGCAAGTTCAAGTTGTATTTTCATTTAATAAGCTCCAAGCGCGGGCTCGTTCTTAAGGTTCCAGATCCCGGACGCTACGGACAAATTGCATTTCTCTCCCGGCTTGCATACTTTAAGCTGCCTGCAGCTGTTCGTCCCGTCATGGTAATGATCGGCGTGGCCGCTGGAGGTTATCCCTATTACCTCGCCGGTCCCAGCATTAAAGACAGGTGAGCCGGAATCGCCGCCGAAAGTATCCATCTCCGAATCGAAAGCCTGTCCGCTAGGCTTAATATTAAGCAGCTTCGCGGAATCCTTGAACTTCAGCGGCAGACCGTTCGAATTCCCGATATTGACCAGATCGATACCGGGAACCGCCTGCGCGTTAAGCCCCAGCCTTAGAGGCTTCCTGCCTTCCACCGGGCGGTCCAGCTGAAGGATAGCGTAATCGATATCGCCGAAATTCTGGTAATTCCTGGCGGCTATCTTTTTGCACTTATAAACGCGCTCGGCTCCCGCCTTTGTATAGTTTTTATCGCCGCTGTCCGCCAGCGCGTATTCGAAGACCCAGTTGAAGCTGTCGCAGTCGTCCTGCGACTTCACGCAATGGGCCGCGGTTACAAGCAGGTCCGGTCTGACCAGGAAGCCGGTGCAGCTGGGAACGGTGATCTCGTCCGCGAACCGGTTGCCCGGGCATTCTTTCGCGCTAAGGGGCTCGCCGTGGAGCTCCCAGTAGGAGCCGTGGTCCGTCATATGGTCCAGGGAAACCTTTCCGGCGAGGGAGCGTCCAGCTTCCCGCCAGCGCTCCGCGGCGGAAAAAAGCTCCTGCCTGTCGTCTTTTCCAAAGATAGCCCTGGAAGCGTCCCCGAAGTCAGAGGCCCGCGCCGCCCCGGTCAGTCCCAACAGAACGGCCGCCGCAATAATTTTATTCATATTTTCCTTCTTTGTTCGCGCTTACAGGAACCCCGCGCCCTGGCTGGCCGCCTGGTCCATGATACCCGGAGAGTAGTGCAAAATGCGCTCGCTTTTTTCGAGGTCCACGTCGAAAAGCCGCGTCTCCACGTCCCTGGCAAGGCCGGGGTCGGTGACCACCATATTTAGCTCGTCATTATTTTCAAGGCTGCGGGCGTCCAGATTGGACGAGCCGAAAGTAAGCCAGCGCCCGTCCATGACAGCGACTTTTTCATGCGCCATCCGGCCTTTGTATTCATAGACCTCGACTCCTGATTTGATAAGAAGCGGATAAGCGGCTCTGGAGGCGTGCTGCACCAGGTCCTGGTCGTTCTCCCGCGGCAGGACCACCTGCACTTTGACCCCGCGCTGCGCGGCGGCGCTCAACGCTATTATCACGTCTTTATCAGTAAAGTAAGGGTTGGCGATCCGGATGGACTTCTGTGCCGTGCAGATAGCCCGAAGATACATCGCCTTTATATTCCGGTCGCGCTGCCCTGTATGCATCACTACCTGGGCCGGAACGCCCTCCGGCTCCTCGGGAAGGTAGGGGAAAAGTTCGGCCTCCGAGAGCAGGTCGCCCCCGGAGACATACCAGCGCTCCGAAAAAGCTTTCTGCAGTTCTTTCACCGCCGGCCCCACGATAAGCGTCTGCTGGTCGTGCCAATCGACCTGGTAATGCCTCCCGATATTCATGCCGCCGGTAAAGCCCAACTTGCCGTCTATCACTATCACTTTGCGGTGGTCGAGGTGATCTTTAAGCAAAGGCAGCGGTTTCGTTATTACCCAAACGCCGCTGTCGCGCATCGACGCGATCATTTTCGCGAGTTCGGGATCTTTGTCCAGGTTAGAGCCGTAGACGTCCAGGAGCAGGCGCACTTTTACTCCGGCCCTGGCCTTCTCCTCGAGAATGCCGGTAAGGCCGCGGCCGATATTATCGGCCTGGAGCTGGAAGATCTCGATATGTATCGATCTTTTCGCGTCCCGGAGGGCTTTGCCGCCCTCGGCCATCACGCTCGGCCCGTCGATAAGGAATTTGACCAAGTTGCGCCTGGGGCTCTCCGCCCCGGTCACCGTCTCTATATACCTGCCCAGGCCCTCCCAATCGCCAGGGGCCGCGCTGGAGCGATACCTCGCCGCAAGCATCAGGAGCGGCCGCCGGTCTTTGACCGAGCGGTAAAGCTCGCCGGGATCCAGGCGGTAGTACATCTGGTCGAAGGAAGCCGCGTCTTTGGCCGTGGCCAGGATGTTCACTATCATCCGCTCGCGCAGATCCTGCGCGCTTATCCCCTGGTAGGCGCTCTCTGTCGTGACCGAGTTCTTTATCAGGAACCGGAGCATCTCGACTTTATCCTCCGGGGTCGCCGCGGCCAGGGCAGCCGGCTTCATCGAGAGGATCTCCGACTCCCGCTTAAGGTCATAGGCCGGACGCTTTTCGGTCAAAGCCAGTGCTTCCCACCCGGCCGGCAGCGGAGTCGGTTCAGGCGCGGGCGCCAGGGCCTCCTCCCGGAATCCGGCGAGAGAGTTCTCGAACTCCCCGGCTGGCAGCCGGCCGGCCGCCCCCATTGCCAGGGCCGAGGCTATCAGAAGTTTCAGGCTTTTGTTCATAGCGTTTCCTTGGTATCCGGGGCCTAGTCAGTCAGCGTCGCGGGATCCGCGAAGCGGTTACGCATCTGGTTAACGTCGGCGATATTGGCGTCGAAGCTGTCATTGCGGTTGTTGAAGAACTGGTAGGTCTGCGCCACGTCGGCCTCGCCTTTGACCTTTTTATCGGTGGAGAGGAAGACCTGCGCGGACACGTTGAGCGGGTCTGTCAGCTGCACAACGACCTTCAGGAAATCCTCGTAGCCGAAGTCGCTGTGAGACTTGCCGGTGGCTACGGCCGCCAGCGTGGCGGACTGGGCTTTCCAGCCCGGCGCGTTCCTGACGGCGGCAAGGTCCTTTATCACCTCTTCGGCGCCATGGGCCAGGATCTTCACGTCGTCCATCGGGTTATAGCCCTCGGTCACGGCTATGCCGGCCATCCTTTTCTCTGCGGCCTGCCGGTCGTAGCTTACCTTGCCGGCGGCGTTCACGCTGAAGAGACCGCTGATCCTGTTAACGATATCGGGCATGAGCTCGCGCATCACGTTCAGGTAGGCTTTCACTATCGCCTGGGCCGGCGCAAGCAAAATGTCCTGCAGGCCGCGCTCGCTTATCAGCAGGCTGAAGTTCATTACTACGCTCTTGTAGGTCTTGAAAGTCCCGCCCGTGGACGGAAAAAGTTCGTGCCGGGGAAGGGTTTCCTCCTCGTTCACGCCTTCGCCTTTCATTCCCACGTAGCGCAGCACGCCGTTGGCGCGCTCCACCAGGTCGCGGGCCGAGCCGTCGGTATGTTTGACGATGCCCTCGTTCTGCTGGTACATCAGCGCGGGCAGGCTGGCTTTACCGTCGGCGCCCTCGCGATTGACCACGTAGAAGGTGCGCTCGGAGTTGTGCTTGACGTTCGCGCCCATGAAAGGCACGCTCAGGGACTTGCTGTTCGAGGTGCGTTTGCGCTCCTGCACGTGCAGCGTCTCGCCGTTCCTGTCCATTGACTGGTAGCGGTTGTAGGAAGCGCTCCAGCTCACGTCATGAGTGTTGATCACGGGCACCTGGAAGTGCAGGTTGTTCGCGTGGCCGCTGTAGATGTCGCTGCCGGAGAAAGTGGGCTTGCCCCCTATGGCCTGCAGCGCCTGGTCGGACACGCCCGACAGCTCTCCCATCCCGTTCGCGCTGGTGTCTTCCGCGGAGAAGTCGTTGAAGGGCAGCCCCAGTTCGACGAAGCGCTTGATGATGCCGAAATCGCCCTGCAGGAATTTCTCCAGCGCTTCCATCTGCCGCGGGTCTTTCGGGTTAAGCACGAACTCGAGCAGGAGTTTCTTCCCGAAATTCCTGGAATGCCCCACGGAGAGCTGCATGGAGATGAATTTGTTTATCTCTTTGGCCACGGTCTTGTTCACGAAGTTGGCCAGGATATTATCGGCCTCCCAGAAGCCGAGGTCGCTCACAGGGATCTCGGCGCTGCTGACCGAGGCCCCGACGCTGTAGACGGTAACGCGGTCCAGCCGCAGCCTGAGGCGCAGCTGGTCGTCGGCCATGCGGTAGAGCGTGACCGAAGGCCGGCGCTCCTTGGCCCCGCCCGCGGAGACGGACACATTGACCATCTCGTTGAAGGAAGCGCCCAGGCTCGCGCTGAAGGCCAGCTTCATCGAGAGCGGCAGCTTCCAGATCTCGCCGATCTCCATTTTGGCTATGCGCTCGGCTTTGGCCGGAACCACGACTTTAACTTCGTAAAGTTTCGCCCAGGTCCCAAGCTCGTCGCAGTAGCGGGTGCTGCCCAGCGGGCGGACCACCTGAGACTTTCCTTCCAGCTGGCCGCTGATGCTGACGCCGAGTCCGTGCACCGGGGAGAAGGGGATGATGCCGTTGTCGGCCGTCAGCGAAAGCCTGAGGGCGACCTCGTCCACCAGCGCTATCTTCTGGTCGGGCGACTGCTTGAGCGAACGGCCGAAGCCGCCGCCAACTCCCAGAACGCTCACCAAATGCGCGTTCTGGTTCAGCTTCAGCTGGGCTGCCTTGCAAATGCTGTCCTCGGTATCTTCCTTGAACTTCTCGAACCAGCGGCCGAAATCGCCGCCGGAGGGCACCGCGGTGGAGACTACGGGCGCCTTGGCCGGCTCCGGAGCGGGAACGCTAAGGGCCGAAGGCGCCGCAAGGTCCTTTAAAGAATCGAAGACGCTTTCACCCGCATAAGAAACATTAACTCCCAGGAGAACCGCCGCAGCCGCGAATAATGTTTTTTTCATATTTTGTCCTTTGCCGCAACCTCTTATTTACCCCAGAGCCGCTTGTTGACCTGCACGGACCTTACGGAGGTATAGTCCACAAGCTGCATAACTTTCACCCAGGCGAACTCGTCGCCCATCTCTATCTTCGCGTAAATGCCGTTCCCATTATCCGCGAGCTCTTTCGCGTTTTCCCCGAGCCCCGTTTTTTTCAGGATATCCAGGGCTATATCAAGAGTCGCGTCTTTTGTGAATTGTATGGTGAAAGGGCCGGACCAGGTTTCCGATCCCGGCATCTGGAAGACTTTGCGTATGTCGAAATCCATATCTTTTGCCGCGGATGCTGTCGCGGCCGGCGCGGCGCTCTTGGCGGCTCCGGAAAAATGCCGGCGAACCTTTTCACGCTGGGCATTGTCCACGGCGTCACGCAGCGCGTCCAGGCTCCTCCTGTAGCGCGAGCCGGCCGGGAAGGAGCTGCATGCCGCATCAAGCCTTACAATAACGTCTCCCACCTGTTTTATCGTGAAAGCGCCCGGATCCCTGAGCACGGCTTCCCCGTCCCTGCACACGGCAGAAATATCGGCGGAAGCCGCTTTAGAGCAGAAACCGACGCCCGGGAATTGAGGCTCCGGAACCTGCACCAGCGCCGCTTCTTTAACCGCCGCGGCCTTCATGGCCCCGGCCGTCTTTCCGGAGAGGTCCCCGAAATCCGCCGCGCGTACCGCGCCGGCCATCACCAGTATTGCCGCTCCCGCTAATATTGATCTTTTCATGTTCTTTTACTCTCCTTAGTTCGTCTCTTCAGGGCTTCGTATTCTTTGCCGCTCCGAAACCTCATGATATAGTTTACCCCTCCCGCCGAATAATTCCCTGAGGCCGAGGAACCATGGCGGCCTTCTTATTTGACCCAGGAGCGCCGGCTTAGAGGAAAAGGCTTAAGTTAAGCCGTTGGCTTAACGGATTTGTTATACTATCGGCATGAATAACTCAAAAGCTTTCGGAACCGCTTTATCCAAGGTCAGGAAAGACAAAGGCTTCACCAGCGCGCACCAATTTTTCAAGGGCGTCGGCGGGAGCAAGAGCCTGGGGCTCTCTTTCATGAGCTACTGGGACATGGAGCGCGGCAAAAAGCTGCCCAAGAGCTGGCGCCTCAGGGCGATCATAGACGCGCTGGGGATAGGGCAGCATTCCAGCGAAGCGCAGGAGCTGGTCCGGGCCTATTTCAAGGCGCTTTCCGGCTCCGATGAACTGCTCGACGTTTTGTCGGCGCCGAAGTCAGCCGGCGCGGACCTCCCCAGCAGCGAGCTGGCCGAAGCGGCGGCCCACAGGGCAATCACCCAGCTCAGCGTCAACCTGACCATGGACCAGTGGAAACTGCGCTGCCGCGATATGGTAACGCATATCTGCCAGGCCTTCCTCTCCGAGACCGCTGGCTGGGTCACGGTCAAAGAATTATCGGAGGCTACGAAATTCAAGCCGGAAGAAATCAAGAAAGCGCTTAAAGCGCTGGCTTCCGGGGGGCTGATAGAGCTCTCAAAAGACAAGGCGCGCGGGAAGTTCACCGGAAAAATAATCCAGCTGCTGCCTATGACGCCAGCTACGGCCGGGATAAGGGCCGCGCTGTATAAAAATTGGAATACGTGGATAGAGGACTGCAAACGCGTAGCGCAGAGAAGGGTCACTGTGCGCATGTCGAAGGCCAGCCTCGATCAGTACCGCCAGCACCTGGCGAAAGCCGTTAATCTGGCCAATATCTACGGTAATGCCGAAGAGAACAGGAAGGACTCGGCGATCTATTTCGTGGACGCCACGATATTCCAGATCCTGCCCAAGGACTGAGGAGCGGACGGCTTCAGGATCCAAGCGCCCCGCCCCTCCGGGTCCGGCCGGGGCACTATATCTGTTAATACGCCTTTATATAAGCAAACAGAGTTTTTAAAGTGCTACAATCTTTTTTTACTCAATAACCGCGCCCGGTTCAGCCGGGTTCGGCCGGGGGCCTTTTAATTTCGCCGAAACCGCCGAGGTATACAGAATGCCGTTAAAAACCGTGAAAAGCTTATTGCGCGCGCTTCCGCTCTTCCTTTTTATCGCGGGCCTTGCCCCGGCGGCCGAGGCCGCGGTTTCAAAAACCTCTAAAAGAATAATACGCCAGGCCGCCCCTCCCCTGAACGTGGTCCCCAACTTCACCGCGACGGCGCTTTCCACCACCAGCATACAATGGGGCTGGTCCACCGGCAGCTTCACCGGCTCCGGCATCACCGGCTTCCACCTTTATTCCTCGAGCACCCCCACCGTCATCGATTTCTCCCTGGCTTCGGGCACGAGCTATTATATCGACGCCGGCCTCGGGGCGAATAAACAGTTCACCCGCTGGATAACCTCCTACGACGGTACCGGCCAGGGCAGCGACTCGGACCATATCGCTAAATATACTTACGCCACCCCGCCCTTTACCCTTACCCTGAGCACGCTCACCGCGGAAAGCGTCTATGTCACCTGGCATTTCAGCTCCGCCACGGCTTACGCGGTGCTGTGTTCCACCAACGGCGGGACCGACTGGGTGCGCAACCGCGACGTCTTCGTTCCGTGGCAGACCATAGACCTGCTGAGCAATAAGAGCTACCTGATCAGGCTGGGCGGCGTGAACGGCGACAATGAGCTCACCCCGGGCCTTTACAGCGTGACGAAGACCACGGTAACGCCCCCCCTGGACCTGACCATGACCGGGGTGGCCGTGTCCTCCTACACCATCGAATGGAACTGGTCCACGGGCACGCTTTTCGCCACGGGGATAACGGGCTACAATATCTATCACTCCACCACCACCGGGGACGCTTCTATCCCTCCTGATAATTATGAAGGCGCCCCTGTTTCCCCCCTACTGGGCGCGGGCGCAACTTACTGGATCGAAAGCTTTGTGGACGGCGGCAGCACCACGACCGTCGCGGCGAATTCACTGCATACGCGCTGGATCAAAGCGGTCGGCAGCTACCTCGTTGACGGGAGCTCGCTGGTAAGCCTCGGGAAGACCAACTTTCAAAGATACACCTACGCCATAGCCCCGGCCACCACCACCGTGATCTGGCTGGACCCCAGCCCCTACTGGACCGCGCATGTCGGCGAAAACTACGCCAGCCTTATCTGGGCGCCCCGCGTGTCCGTTTCCGAAGCCAGCAAATACATAGTCGATTATTCCACCGTCGCCGGATTCGCGGTGGCGGTCTCTTCGAAGATGACTACCGGCAATCCTTTCACGGTAGACGGCCTGGCCGACAATACGAAGTACGACCTGCGGCTCGGGGCCTTCAACGGGGATAATCTCCAGACCCCGGACAACGCGGCGAACCCGTTCGCTTACAGCCAGGCCTACAAAGTGATGACCCGCCCCGTCCCGCCCGCCGGCTTCGCCTGCAACGCCTTTACGGATACGGCCCTGAAATGCACCTGGTCCACCTCGACCTATGTAAACGCCAACTATATCACCGGCTATTCCGTGGGCGACCTGCATCACCGCACTAACAACGGCGTGGACGAGATCTACTGGGACCCGCTCGACCTGCTGCCCGGGGTAGCCAGCCACGAATACAGCCTGGATTACCTTCTGACCAACAGCACCCACACCCTCTCCGTCTGGGTCTCGCAGACGGACCCCGCCTGGGTGGCCGGCAACCCGCATTACGACGCTTTTCCGCAGGAGCTAGAATTCTGGTACGCCAACTTCGGAAGCTACCGCCTGGATAAGGACGGCTATACCTACGCCACGCCGCCCAACGACGTCTCTTTCTACTCCATCCGGTCGAGCACGATCGGGCTGACCTGGAACGAGCCGATAATCCCGGCTACCAAGTACCGCGTGGAGCGCTCCACCACGCTGGGCGAGAGCGGCCCCTGGGTCTTTCTTTCCAGCGTTACCGGCAATACCTACGAGGACACCGGCCTCACCCCGTACACCACCTATTCCTACCGCATCGGCGCGATAAACCTGCTTGGCTTCCAGACCATCGGCATGTCCACCGCTACCGACGGGAACAGGAGGGATTACAGCTTTGTAAGCAGCACCCTCACGAAGCATATCTCCCCCACGATGGTCGGGACCGCGACCAGCACGAACACCATAAACTGGTCCTGGACGAACACCGTGCCGGGCGTGCTGTCCTATAACCTCTACACTTCCTCCGACGGCGTGGTCGTCGCCGGGCTCGGCGCGGGAGCGACCTTCTACGTAGAGGTCAACCTGTCCAGCGCGAACGCCAGGTACACCCGGCGGGTGCGCTCCTACACTTCTTTCGGCGAAGGCGACTATTCCCAGGCCGCTATTTCCACCCTGGCCAACCCGCCGGCCGCGCCGGTCCTCACAAGTTCAGGGGTCCATACCATGGCCCTGGAATGGCTGGACAGCGACGGCAGCACCCGCTACAGCCTGGACCGCTCAACGGACAAAAATTCCTGGACGCCGGTGAAAGCGTGGAGCGACGTCTTTATTTCCACCTGGCTCAGGGATACAGGCCTGCGCTTCGCCACCACCTATTATTACGCAGTCGGCGGCTACAACCAGGACGGCATCCTGTCGATCTCAAGTTCCATTTCCTCCGCGAACATGACCCTGCCGCTGCCGGCCGCCTACACCGCGGTCTTCGCCACGGCCGCGGCCAGCCAGAACATTACCGCGCCTCTCACCGGAGTGGGCCTGGTCTCGGTAGCGGTTCCCGCCGGCGCGCCCGACGGCTACTTCTTCATAAGCACCAACGCCTTCACTTCCCCTGTCGATGTCACGAAGGCCGATTTGGACGCGGCGACGGCCAAGTTGACCAGCGTTTCCCTGCTCACTGGCTCCATAGTGGAGCTGCACCTGTACGATATTTACGGGTCCTCCGTGTCGTCCAATTTGCCGTCCGCGGCCAGGATAAACATGATCTATACGGACGCGAACAACGACGATATAGTCGACGGGACTTCCGCCCAGGCCGTTTCGCTCAGGATCTTCAGCCTCGACACTTCAGCGCTGGTCTGGAACCAGATCGCGAATTCGATGCTGAACAATCCCGCTAACACTGTATACGCCGATATCCCGCATTTCTCTTTCTACGCGCTGGGCAGCATCACCTCGGCCGCCGGAACTATCTCCGACGTTTTCGCCTATCCGAATCCCTACAAGCCCGGCAGCAGCGGGTCCTTCGGCCAGTCCGTATACGGCGATGGCGTAGTCTTTGAATCGCTGCCCGCCAGGTCCAGCGTAAAGATCTACAATCTGGCCGGCGGCCTGGTCAGAGAATTGAACGACGATGACGGAGACGGGCGCTGCCTGTGGAACGCCAGGAACACCGACGGCGCGCGCGCCGCGTCCGGAACCTATCTTTACCTGGTGACCAGCCCCGCCGGCACTAAAAAAAGCGGCAGGATAGCGATCATTAAATGACCCGGCTTTTAACGAGGAACGGACCTATGCTGAAAATATGCGTTCTTGCACTCTTCGCCTTCACCGCGACCGCGGCCGACTGCGCGGCCGCCGGCAGCGAGGGAACCTCGGGGGGACAGTTCCTGAGAATAGGCGTAGGCGCCAGGGCTTCCGCCCTGGGCGAGGCCGCCTCCACCAGCTCCGGCGCCCAGTCGATATTCTATAACCCGGCGGGCCTGGCCGGAGTCATGGATACGGAGCTCTATTTTTCCCAGGTACAGTGGATCATGGACGCCAGCTATTCCAATTTGGCGCTCGCGAAAAGGGCCTGGGGCGGCGTCTTCGGCCTTGGGATAAACTATCTTTCCAACCCGGCCACCGACAAATACGACAAGTTCGGGACCAAGCTCTCGGAAACTTATTCCGCCTCGGACATGGCCGTCACGCTGGGCTACAGCGGAAGGCTGGCGCTCAGAACTAATTTCGGAGCTAACCTGAAATACATCTCAAGCAAGCTGGAGGATGAAGCCGCCTCCGCGGTGACCATGGACGCCGGGGTCAAATACGCGGCCATCCCCGGGAAGCTGGTTTTCGGTTTCGCCCTGCAGAACGTCGGCGGCACGCTTACCTACATAAACGACAGCGACCCGCTGCCCCTGAACGTCAAGCTCGGCGGCCAGTACGCCATCAGCCTGGACAAGAACAGCGCCACGAAGAAAGACCTTACCGTCTTTACCGACGTGAATTCGATGAAAGACTCCGGCCCCTACGCTAACATAGGCGTGGACCTCACCAGCGTCTACGACAAAGACACCAACTTTTCAATGCGGGTCGGCTATCGGACCAAGGCCGGGCCAAAATCCGCAGGCGTGGCCGGCGGGATCGGCGTCGATATGAAAAAATATATCATCGATTACGCCTACGCCCCCATGGGCGACCTGGGCAATACCCACAGATTTTCCGTCACCGTTAAATTCGGCGCAAAAAAAGCGGAGTAGCCGGCGCCGGCCGGATTTCATCCGGAAGCCGGACTAAGTTTCGGGGAGAACAGAGATGTATAAAATCCTGGCGGTCGAGGACAATCCCGCCATTCTGTCTTTCTACAGGGAATTTTTCGCCGATACGGGCTTCGAGGTCCAGACCGCGGAAGACGCCCTGTCGGCGATAACCCTGCACCAGCAGTTCAAGTCCGACCTGATCATCCTCGACCTGAATATCCCGGCCGGCGGCGGCATGCTCGTTTTCGAGACCCTGAGGGTCCGCCTCTGCGACCCGGTGCCCATCATCTTTTCCACAGGCCAGCCCGAGCATCTCCCGAATCTTAAGAACCTTCACAACGTTTCCTTCATAGGGAAGCCCGCGGACCCACCGCTGCTTCTTGCCGAAGTAAGAAGGCTTCTCGGCAAGACCGCCGGCCCGGCAATGAACCCCGCTCCGCCGCCGCCCCCGGCCCGGCTGAAACCGGCCAATCTCAAACTGCTCGTAGTTGACGACGACATGACCATCCTGGAGCTGTACAAAGAAATACTTACGAAAGCCGGGTTCGAGATAGAGACCGCGGAAGACGCGATAGGGGCGGTCACCAAGTTCCAGGAATTCAAGCCGGCCCTTGTCATACTCGACGTGGACATGCCGGCCGGCGGCGGCAAGAAAGTTTTCGAGCGCCTGCGCATGCAGCTCATGTCCCCCGCCCCTATAATCTTCTCCACCGCCTCCCCGGAGGCCGTGGCCAGCCTGGAAAGGAACCTTAACGTCGTCGTACTGAAGAAGCCGCTCACCCCGGACCTCCTTGTCGACACCGTTAAAAAACTTCTAAAGCTCGCTTAGCGCATGATCTTAAGCCTCAGGAGGCAAACTATGGACAGAACATCGTGGGAAAGTTTATTCAAGAAGCGGTTCCTCCTCGTCCCCCCGGACGAAGAGTCGAAGCCCGGAGAGGCTACCTACGCGCTCAGGGATAAGCAGTTCGTGGTCATCATCAGGGCGGCTTCCGCCCCCGGCGCGCTCAGGGCCGAATCGGTGACGGTCACCGAAGAGTGCCTGGTAGTCAACCGCGGCCAGGGCCGCAGCGCCTACGTAGCCTGGGACAAAATAGAAGCGATCTCCACCGTAGACACCTAGTACAGGGAAGTTAACTCAAAAAAAAAGGACAGGCTGCTTTTCCCGAAAGCAGCCTGTCCCTTTTTCCCCATTTGTTATAATATAGAGGCAACTTAAGGTAAATATCGTCAGTTTCCTTCCTGAAGCTTTCTACCTTTCTAATTTAAATTGCGAAAAACGCTCCGCTGCAGCGAGAACAGCGAAGACCTGGACCGTTTTCAGCCGCCGTCTATATACTTCTATGGCCATACTAATAAGCAGTCAGAACCTTTCAAAACGCTTCGGGGCCAGGCCTCTTTTCGAGGGCCTTTCTTTCGGCCTTTTCGACGGCGAGCGCGCCGGCCTGATAGGCCCGAACGGGACAGGGAAAAGCACTTTGCTTAAAATACTCGCGGGACTGGAAACCCAGGATGAAGGGAACCTCGCGCCGCGCCGCGGCCTCCGCGTCGGCTATTTGCCCCAGCAGGATACTTTCGAAGCCGCGCCTGAAGGTTTTACGGTGCGGGCCAAGCTGGCCGAAGCCCTTGCCGGGCTGAATTTGGAAGATTATGAAATAGACTTGCGCATAGAGGACTACCTGGAAAAAGCCGGTTTTACCGACTTTGAGCAGCCGGTCTCGAAGCTCTCCGGCGGCTGGCGCAAAAGGCTGGCTATTTTGTCCCAGGTGGTCCGCGAGCCCGACCTGCTTCTGCTCGACGAGCCGACCAATCACCTTGACCTGGAAGGCGTGCTCTGGCTTGAGAATTTCATGTCCGACCTCAGGTTCGCTTTCCTCGTAGTCACGCATGACCGGCGCTTCCTTGAGCGGGTCTGCAACCGCATCATAGAGCTGGACAAGCGCTACCCGCAGGGGCATTTCAGCAGCGCCGGAAATTACAGCAAATTCCTGGAGAACCGCGAATCTTTCTTCGACGCCCAGTCCTCCCGCGAAGACTCGGTGCGAAATATAGTCCGCACCGAAATAGAATGGCTGCGCCGCGGCGCGCGCGGCCGGGCCACAAAGCAGAAAGCCCACATAGACCGGGCCGGCGGCCTGATAAACGAACTCGCTGAACTGGAGTTCAGGAACTCGCAGAACCGCTCGGCGACCATAAATTTTTCCGCAAGCGGCCGGCAGACAAAAAAGCTGGTGCACGGAGTAAGCGTTTCTATGAGCCGCGGCGGGCGCAAACTTTTCAGCTCGCTCGACTTCATGCTCCGCCCCGGAGACAAGCTCGGCCTGCTGGGCTCCAACGGCAGCGGAAAAAGCACCCTGCTCAAGCTCATGACAGGAGAGCTCGCCCCGGATTCAGGCACGATCAAACTTGCCGAGGACCTGAAGATCGCGGTCTTCGACCAGCACCGCGATCAGCTGGACCTGAACGTCACCCTGCGCAAAGCTCTCTGCCCCGCCGGCGAGAACGTTCTCTACCAGGGGAATTTCATCCACGTGAACAAATGGGCCCACCGCTTCCTGTTCCGCGCCGAGCAGCTCGACTTCCCCATGAGCAGGCTTTCCGGCGGCGAGCAGTCACGCGTCCTTATCGCGCAGCTGATGCTGAAACCGGCCGACCTGCTCCTGCTGGACGAGCCCACCAATGACCTGGACATCCAGTCTCTGGAAGTTCTCGAGAACAGCATCAAAGAATTCCCCGGCGCCCTGGTCCTGGTAACCCACGACCGTTACCTCCTGGACCGCGTCAGCGGCGCCCTGCTCGCCCTCGAAGCCGGCGACCACGGCTTCTTCGGCGACCTGGACCAATGGGAACTCTGGAAAACCTCCCGCAAAGAAAAACAAAAAACGCGCTAATAAACCCTTTTCCCGTCCCGGCCTTTTGTTTTTCTATAATAATAAAAAGCCGGGGGTATTCCGAGGAATAGGCATCTATGGCCGCTTTTCAAAAAATAATTATCGCCGTTTCCCTGTTCTTCTTCGCCTTCTTAGGCTACGTGGTCCCGCTCACGGAGAGGGGACGGGCCGCTACATGCGAGGTGGTGGACGAATATTACCGCCGCTATAACTCCGGAGAGTTCGACTATATCCGCGGCTCCATGCTTACCGCGGGCGCCAGTGAATACTCCTCAGGAGAGACCATTAGGACCGCATACGAGAAGCTGGGTAAATATCAAGGCGGGACCCGGAGAAGCTTCAAACTGCTGGACCTTAAAGGAAACCGCTTCTATTACCGCTTCGACGCCTCATATGAAAAAGGTCCCGCGACCGACTCTTTCGTGCTGGTGAAAGACCAAACCGGCTTCAAAATCGAGAATCTGCCGAATTCCTATTTCCCCTGCCTCGGCAAGAAATAAACGAGAGCACAAAGAAAGAACCTATCCGCATGGGATAGAAGTAAAAGCCTCCCTAATCAAATTCTTCTATTGTCTCGAGCGGGCGACACGCGAGCGTCAGCGAGCTCTCCCCTATAAGGAAGGATTCCCATCACCCGCATAAAGGAAAAGGCCATCCTGAAAGGATGGCCTAATACATTAAATCTGGAGCGGGCGATGGGAATCGAACCCACATCTCAACCTTGGCAAGGTCGCGTACTACCACTGTACGACGCCCGCATTTGCCGGAACAAGCCTTAAACTTCAAGGCACCCATATATTTTACCAAAAAATCCGCGGAACTGAAAATTTTTTTGCTATTTTCCGGCCAGGTGAAACTTTCGGCCCTTTCCCGCATCTCATTAGTGCGGCAAAGATATGGAGGCGGAAAAAATGAAGCACTTAACCCTTTTTGCGATCTTATTGTCGGCTATCCCGGCAAATGCCCTGGATAACAGCCCCCTGACGCTGTCCAAGGCCGTGGAACTCGGCCTTAAAACCGACAATGTGATAATGACGGAGGCGGCGCGGGTCAGCTCAGCCAAAGCCGGGCTGGAACAGGCTAAACTGTCCAGGCTGGGCGGCTTCAAGCTTAAAGGTATGTACACTAACGGTACCGACCCCGTTTACGCTTTCGCCACCGCTATGCGCCAGGGGACTTTCGGCATGGCTTCGCTGGCCACTATAAACGATCCCCAGGCCGCTGGAAATTATATGGCCGGGATAGAGGCCGGCGTCCCTCTTTTTACCGGTTTCGCTATAAGCCACGCTATGAAAATGGGAAATCTCGGCATAGAGGCCGCCCAGAACGGCTATGAAAGAGCGAAGACCGGGATAACTTTCAAGATCACCTACCAATGGCTTACTGTGCTGCTCCGCGCAAAGCTCGCCTCGCTTGCCGCCGATACAGTGAAAGCCGCGGAAACCGAATTAAAAACCGCCCAGATGCTTAAAGATAAAGGAATGGTTCTAGGCTCGGACTATTACGGGGCCGAGGCTATATTATCCGGGCTGCGCGGGTACAGCCTTAACTGGAACAAAGCGCTGGAGCTTGAAAAAGAGAAGCTGGCCATAGCCCTCGGTGAGGATCCCGCTTCGGCCCGCGAAGTTGCCGGCGTACTTAACGAGTCCGCTTACTCCGACACGACCGGCTATAAGCCGACCGAGGCCGATACCGCCGGCCGGCGCGACCTGAAAGCTTTGGAAAAGATGGCGGCTATTTCCGTAGAATCGCAGACCATGCAGAAAGATTCATATTTGCCCGTTGTCGAAGCTTTCGGGAGCTGGGAGGCTAACTCTAAAAGCCTCTCGGATTTCAGGGGCAACCGGCTCCTGGGCGTCCGCCTTAATATGCCACTGGGCGACCCGGGCTATTTCGCGAAAAAAGACGGCGCTAAAGCCGAGGCCGCAATGGCCGCCAGCCGCCTGAACGAAGCCCGCAAGCAGGCGACGGTAGAAGTAGCCGAAGCCCTGAATAATTATAATGCCGCCAGGGAAAGCCTGCCGGTAGCAAAAGAGACCGTGGAAAAAGCCAGCCAGTCCCTGGAGCTCTTCCGCCCCCTCTACCGCCAGGGCCGCCAGAGCGTGCTTGAAGTTCTGCGCGCCCAGGCTTCGGTGCTGCAGGCCGAGGCCGCCTATTACGAGACCGTCTACAAGCTCCATCTCTACCACGCCCAGACTTTACTGGCCTCCGAGACTTTGGACGCCGCCTCGGTAAAAGAAATGTCGGACAAGCTTGCTTCGAAGAATTAACTATTTAAGGAATATCCAGCCGGAGAACATTATGCAAAAAGAAACTCATCACAAATACGGTATAGCCGGGCGCATGGCCGCTTCATTCATAAACTCGCGCCTCACGCCAATTTTGATCATCACCTTCATCCTGCTCGGCGTCTTCTCCACCTTCAAGCTCCCGCGCGAAGAAGAGCCGCAGATAAACGTGCCGATGTTCGACATCATGGTCCCTTTCTACGGCGCCACGCCCAAAGAAATAGAAAAGCACCTGGTGGAAGTGGGCGAGCGCAAACTCTGGGAAATACCCGGCGTGGAATATATCTATTCCATAGCCCAGCCTAACTTCGCTATGTTCACGGTCCGCTTCAAAGTGGGAACCACCCCGGAAGACGCGGCGAACCTTGTTTACACCAAAACCATGGATAACAGGGACATGTTCCCGCGCGGCGCCGGCGATCCGCTGATAAAATTCCGCGCCATCGACGACGTGCCGGTGCTTGCCCTCACGCTCTGGGGCGAAGGAAAGAACGATTACGAGCTGCGCCGCGCCGCCGCCCGGATCCAGACCGAGCTGAACGCCGTCACAAATGTCTCGGAAACCCGCATCATAGGCGGGCATAAGCGCCAGTTCATAGTCCATTTCGACCCCGCCGCCATAGCCCGGCACCGCCTCACCCCGCCGATGCTGGCCGGCATAATAAAGATGTCCAATGCCCGCCTTCCCGCCGGGCACTACAATAACGGCGACGCAAAGCTCCTGGCCGAGACCGACGCTTTCATACGCAGCACCGACGACCTGAAAAATATAATAGTCGGCGTTTTCGACGGCCACCCGGTCAAGCTTTCCGAAGTGGCCGAGATCGTGGACGGCCCGGACGAGGAAGAGCGCGCCGTCACTATGCTGCAGGGCCCGGCTTCTTCGATTAAGACAGCGGTCTCCAGCCCGGCCGTAACCCTGTCCGTTGCAAAGCGCCGCGGCGCGAACGCCACCGAGGTTTCCCGCAATATCATGGCCAAAGTAGAGGCGATGAAAGGCCATGAGATCCCTGACGGGATAAATATCACCGTCACCCGCAATTACGGCGAGACGGCCAAGGCCAAATCGGACGAGCTGATCTACCACATGCTCCTGGCCACTCTTTCGGTGACCCTGCTGATAGCCCTTACGCTCGGCCTGCGCGAGGCCGCGGTGGTCCTGGTGGCTATCCCGGTCACGCTCGCTCTCACGATGCTTGTGTACTTCCTCTACGGCTACACCCTGAACCGCATCACCCTGTTCGCTCTGATCTTCTCCATAGGTATTCTGGTGGACGACGCTATCGTAGTGGTGGAGAACATAAACCGGCACTGCGTACTGAACCGGAAAAATTCGCTGTACAGGAATATCCTGAACGCAGTGGACGAAGTAGGCAATCCGACCATACTCGCCACCTGGACAGTGATAGCCTCGATCCTGCCTATGGCTTTCGTAAGCGGAATGATGGGCCCCTATATGCGCCCTATACCCATAGGCGCTTCGGTAGCAATGCTGTTCTCGCTGGGCGTAGCTTTCGCTTTCGCGCCCTGGCTTTATTCCAAGGTGGTGCAGCGCTGGCCTATCAAGCACGCCGAGCATACCGAAGAAGGCCTGCTCGACCGCGGCTACCGGGCACTGATGAAAAAGCTGATCTACGAGCCCGCGAACGGGAAGAAATTCCTGCTCTTTACCACGGTACTTCTGGCCGGGGTTCTGGCCATGGTCGGCTTCAGGCTGGTCATCTTCAAAACCCTGCCATTCGATAATAAAAACGAGTTCCAGGTGGTCATAAACATGCCGGAGAGTTCCTCGCTGGAGCGCACCCAGCGGGCCGCCGGCGAGATGGCAAAATTGCTTGCCGCGGTTCCGGAAGTCAGGGACCTGCAGGTTTACGCCGGCGCCTCAGCCCCGTATAACTTCAACGGCCTGGTCCGCCATTATTTCCTGCGCAGCGAGCCCTACCAGGCCGATATCCAGGTGAACCTCTCGGACAAAGGCGAGAGGAAGCGCCAGAGCCACGATATAGCCGTAGCCGTGCGCGAACCGCTGAAGAAAATAGCCGACGCCTACAATGCGAGGGTGCAGGTAGCCGAAGTCCCCCCCGGCCCTCCCGTAATGTCCACTATGCTGGTGGAAGTCTTCGACCCCAATCCGAAGAACCAGAAAGCCCTGGCCGAAGAGATAAAGAATATCCTTAAGAACACCGAGGGGATAGTGGACGTCGATTCCTATATCCCCGAGGACCAGCCGATAACCAGGCTGGTGGTGGACAGGCAGAAAGCCACCCTCAACGGCGTGGCGGCTTCGGAGATAGTGCAGACGGCCGCGCTCTCCCTGTCCGGGGCCGACATAGACTCGGCGCACGTCGAGGAAGAGAACGAAGCCGTGGATATACGCCTGCGCCTCTCCCCGGAGAAACGCCGGCAGCTTTCCACGCTTAAAGAAATAAAGTTCTTCTCCCCCAACGGCACGGTAATCCCGATGTCCAGCTTCGTGACCGCCCAGAACGGCCTGGAGAACCAGCCGATCTACCACAAGAACCTGCAGCGCGT
Source organism: Elusimicrobiales bacterium (assembly GCA_028713125.1). Classification (GTDB taxonomy): domain Bacteria; phylum Elusimicrobiota; class Elusimicrobia; order Elusimicrobiales; family UBA9959; genus UBA9959. The sequence continues at coordinate 28,750 of JAQTOU010000010.1, forward strand.
GGCTTATGTGACGGCGGACATCTCCGGGGGAACAGAAAGCCCGGTCTACGCCGTGATCGACCTGAAAGCGAAAATAGACGCGCTTTCGAAAGCGCGCGGCGCCGAGATCACCCAGTACTTCACGCGCCAGCCGGTGAGCGCCTCCGAGACCGCGATAAAATGGGACGGCGAATGGCAGATCACCTACGAAGTCTTCCGCGACCTCGGCCTGGCTTTCGCCATGGTGCTGATACTGATCTATATCCTGGTCGTGGCCTGGTTCGAGGATTTCCTGACGCCACTGATAATAATGGCCGCCATCCCCATGGCCCTTATCGGCATCATCCCGGCGCATTGGGGCATGAAGGCCTTCTTCACCGCCACGTCGATGATAGGCTTCATAGCCTCGGCCGGTATCGTAGTGCGCAACTCGATCATCCTCGTCGACTTCATCAACCTGAAAGTGCGCGACGGGATGCCGCTGCCTGAAGCCGTGATAGAGGCCGGCGTAGTCCGCTTCCGGCCGATGCTCCTTACCGCCCTGGCCGTCATAGCCGGCGCCGGAGTAATCTTGTTCGACCCGATCTTCCAGGGCCTGGCCATCTCGCTGATCTCCGGACAGATAGCCGCGACCCTGCTCTCGCGCGTGGCCGTCCCGGTCCTCTATTACCTGGCCTTCATGAACAACCCCGAGAAACTTAAGAAGAGCAAAAACCCGCAGCCGTCCGAAACGGACGAAGCGCTGGGCTATACCGGAGAATAAATACAATAGGAGCTTATAATATGAAAATAAACGACGCGCTCAGATTACTTGCGGGCTTCATGGTCCTGCTCAGCGTAGGCCTGGCGGTCTACGTGAACATCAACTTCTTATGGCTCACGGCCTTCGTCGGCGCCAACCTGCTCCAATCAGCCTTCACCAAATGGTGCCCCGCCATCTGGTTCTTCCAGAAGATAGGCTTGAAAGAGTAGCCCAGGGCCGGACACGTGGACCGGGTTAGCAAAACCCTCGGAGAGCCCGCCGGTTGCATAGCCCGGCGGGCGAACACGGAGTGAGGCCACGGTGTGGCCGAACGCGTTTTGCGTTCCGGTCCACGTGGCTGGCCCGATCGGATATTTAGAAACCTTTTTTCAGGGCGGCTCTTGCGCGGAAGAGGCGGGTTTTGAAGGCGGGCACGGTTATCTTGAGGACCTTGGCGGCTTCTTCCATGCTCAGGCCCTGGATGTCGGCGAGAGTGACCGCGAGGCGGTAGTCCACGGAGAGTTTAGAAAGCGCTTTTGTAATGCTTTCGGAAAGTTCCTTGCGCGCCATATCGTCCACATGGGCGATATCCTCGAGCCCGCGCACATCCTCGAGACTCACAAGCTTTTCCGCTTTCTTCTTGCGGAACTTCATCCAGCAATTATTGGCCGCGATGCGGTAAAGCCAGGTCCCGAAACCCGAGTTCCCCTTGAACTTGGCTATATTCTTGAAAGCCGAGATGAAGGTTTCCTGGTAAACGTCGTCGGCTTCCGACTTCAGCCCGAGACAGACATAGTTCGCCAGGCCGTAGATCTTCTCCTGGTATTTCTTCACCAAAGTCTCGAAACTGGCCGTATCGCCGGTACGGGCTTTTTCGATCAGATCTATTTCTTCTTTATCCATTTTATCCCCCCGCGGCAAAACAAATAATTACCCCTTAAAATTTATAAGCCAAAGAAGCGCCCACCGCGCCTTCCGGAGAAAGGTAGGGCGCGAAATTCAGCGCCGAGGGCGCGGCCGGACCGGCGCGCTTCGCGGCCGTCCTCCCGTGCGCTATGGCCTTGCCCACCCCGTAGCCCACGGCCAGGCCCAGCGGGTAATCGCTCGCCCAGTGCACGCCATTGTTCACCATCTGGAAGCCCAGCGCCGTAAGCAGGGCATATCCCAGCGGCTTGACGTATCTATTGTCCGGATAATTCTCGGCTATCACCGTTATGGTCATCATCCCGGTGGCCATATGGCCCGAAGGCACGGCGTCGTAGCGCGTTCGGTGCGCCTGAAAATCTTTGAAGGAAGGGAACATCCGCCAGACGCCCCGGGATGCCGAGGCGGCGCGCGGCGTTTCACGCCCCGTAATGCGCTTAATGATCTGTGTGGTAAAACCGGTGACCAGGAGGCCTTCGCCCAGCTGATGCCCGGTCTGGGAGGCGCGCCAGTCATCCTTGAGCCAGCCGCGGGTCTCGAAATAGCCGAACAGGCCTATATTTATCCACCCGTCTCCCAGGAAATACATGGCCGAACCGAGATCGTCGGGGCCGCGGAAAACCGAAACTCCGCCTATCTTCAGGTAGGTCTTGGTCCTGTCCTTGCTTGAGATATTCAGCTTTCTGCCGGTCTTTTTGGTGCTGGTGTAGATCTTCTGGTCGTAATGGATCAGGAGGACTGTGGAGGCGCCGATAGCCCCGAGCCAGGGCAGGTTCTCTTTCCTGAAACTTTCTTTTACGAAACCGCCCCAGTCCGAAGGACCGGAGCCGATAGTATGCCAGAGGCCCGGCTTGACGTAAGTAAGCGTCGAACCATCTTTGTTCACGTAGGTCCGGGAAGACGCTTCCTGGGCGTACAGGCCGGGGGCGCAGAAAGCGGGCAGCAGGAGCAGGCTGGCGAGCAGGTTCTTCATCCGCGTGTATGTTTCCAGGTGGTGCCTTTCGGGGTGTCTTCTATCAGCACGCCCTTGTCTGAAAGGGCTTTGCGCAGCTCGTCGGAGCGCTTAAAATCTTTGGCTTTGCGGGCGGCCTCGCGTTCCTTGATAAGGGCGGCGAGCTCCGCCGGAAGTTCTTCGGCCGCTTTCTCGGCGAACAGGTTCAGGGCGAGGACTTCCTCGGCAGCCAGGGCGAAAGCCAGCCTCTGCGGCGCTGGTATGGAATGGTCCTTCAAGGTCTCCCATAGCACGGCTAGCGCCGCCGGCATGTTCACGTCGTCGGCCAGAGCTTCCGAGAAATCATTGAAATATTTAGCTTCGCGGTCCACGGGCGGGACCTGGCCCGAAGCCTCGGACTTCACTTTGGCGGCCTGAGAGCGGAGGCCGTCGAGGCCGCGGGCCGCTGCTTCCACGCCTTCCCAGGTGAACTCGAGCTGCTTGCGGTAATGCGTAAGCAGGCAGTAGTAGCGGTAGGCCAGCGGGTCGTAGCCCTTCTCGGGCAGGACGGAAGCGGTGAGGAAGCCGCCGGCGGACTTGGACATCTTGCCGGAGTCCCCCATTATCAGGAAGCGCACATGCATCCAGTAATTCGAGAAAGGCTTGCCGGTGGCCGCCTCGGACTGGGCGATCTCGTTGGTATGGTGGATAGCCACATGGTCCTCGCCGCCGCAGTGGATATCCATGGTCTCGCCCAGGTGCTTCATCGCCATGGCCGAGCATTCCATATGCCAGCCGGGGAAGCCTTTGCCCCAGGGTGAATCCCATTCCATCTGGCGCTTTTCCTCCGGCGTCGAGAATTTCCAGACGGCGAAATCGGTCGGGCCGCGCTTGGCCGCATTGGCCTCTATGCGGGCCCCTTCCTTCAGGCCCTCCATATGGCTTTTCCCGGCGAGCTTGCCGTAGTCGGGCAATTTAGAGGTGTCGAAATAGAGCCCGTCGCCGGGTATAAGGTAGGTATACCCTTTCTTTTCCAGCGTCACGCCCAGGTCTATCATCTCTTTTATGTACTCGGTGGCGGGGCAGAGCACTTCCGGCTGCATGCAGTTCAGGGCTTTGAAGTCCTTGAAGAAAGCCTCGGTGTAGAACTTGACCACGTCCCAGGCGGTCTTGCCCTCGCGGCGGGCGCTGGCCTCCACCTTGTCCTCGCCGGTGTCGGCGTCGGAGGTGAGGTGGCCCACGTCGGTGATGTTCATCACGCGCTTGACCTTGTAGCCCAGGAATTTCATGGCGCGCACCAGGCCGTCCTCGGCTATGTAGGTGCGCATGTTCCCGATATGGGCGTAGAGGTAGACGGTGGGGCCGCAGGTGTAGATGCCGGCCTCGCCTTCTTTTATGGGTTTGAAGAGTTCTTTCTGCCTGGTAAGCGTGTTGTAGAGTCTGAAGTCCATGGTCATTTGCCGCCGACCGCCTTTTTAATTTTTACGTCCAGCTCCCGGAAGAAATCCCCGCAGATCTCGGGCCCGCTGCGGCGCGCGTATTTTTCCTGCATGATGCAGGAGACTTCTATTTCGGAAAAAGGGTAAACCGCGCCTTTCGGCGCCAGGGAGTAGGTAAAGCCTATCTCCATAGGCTTGTCCCCGACGTGGTTCCTGACCGCTATGTCGTAGCTGGCGGAAAGCAGCCCCTCCAGCGCCGCCTCGAGGTCGGGGTCCGGGGTTTTCACAAGCCTGAAGGTCCGCTTCTCGAAAACTATCGCGGCGCCGGGGCCCGAAGGCTGGTCTTTCGTGCCCTGTCCGGAAGGCCCGGGCGCGGCGCAGGCGCCGAGGAAAATAACGGAAAGCAAAAGAACCGGGAGGACGTATATAGAGCTATTTTTTTTCATTTCAGCACGCTTACTACGGCGTAGCAGACGACGGCGTCGCCGTGGCCCACCTCGCCGAGCCCCTCGCGGCTTTTCGCTTTGATACTTACGTCGCCCGCGTCCATTTTGAAGAGCTTCGCCACCGAGTCGCGGATAGCCTCATAATACGGCTTCAGCTTCGGCTCTTCGGCCACTATGGTGGCGTCAACGTTTATGATGCGGGCTTTTTTTGAGGCGAGGATCTCTAAAACCTTCTCGGCGATGACCGCGCTGGATATGCCCATCAGGGTGAGGTCGGTGGGAGGGAAGTAGACTCCGATCTCCCCTGCGGAGATAGAGCCCAGGAGCGCGTCGCAGATTGAGTGCAGCACCACGTCCCCGTCCGAATGGCCGAGCAGGCCCTTGGTATGCTCCACCTTGATCCCGCCGATTATCAGCGGGCGCCCCTCCACCAGGCGGTGGATGTCGTAGCCGAAGCCGGCCCGCGCAAGCGGGACCCTGGAGCGAGTGAAAACGGTTTTTTCATCTTTCATAAAAGCCTCCGCGATAATCAGGTCCTCCGGGGTGGTCACCTTGATGTTGCGGTAAGTCGAACGCACCACCGCGGCTTTTATCCCCAGCTTTTCAAGGACCTGCGACTCGTCGCTGTAATCTTTCCCGCTTCCCGCGGCGGCCAGTATTGCGGCCAGGACCTCCAGCCGGTAGCACTGCGGGGTCTGCACCGCCATAAGGGAGGCGCGGTCCGGGGTGCTCTCGAAATCCGAGCCGCCCGGAGAAACTTTCTTTACGGTGTCCTTCAGCGGCACGGCGGGCACTGCCGCGCCGGCCTCGGCCGCCTTTTCAAGGCAGGCCTTTATCAGCGCCGCGTCCACCAGCGGCCTGGCCCCGTCGTGCACGGCGACAAGTTCCGCGCCCGGACTGACCAGCCTGAAAGCGTTCCTGAGGGATTCCGTGCGGGTGGCCCCGGCCGCGGCGACTTTGACGCCGGCTTTTTCCCAGGCCGGCCCGTGTTTTCCTAAATTCTCCGGGGCGAGCGCCAGGATGACTTTGGAGAAAAGGCCGCTCGAGGTAAAGGCTTCCACCGTCCACTCCAGCATGGGCCGGCCCGCGAGCGGCAGATACTGCTTCTCCGTCCCCATGCGCGCGCCGGAGCCGCCGGCCAGTATTATAGCCTCGGCCCCGCCCGGCTTCTTTTCTTTTTTAATCACGCTCGTGACCTGTAGCGGTAAAATTTCGCTTCCCGATCAAGGCTGCTTCGGACCCTGCACGACCGCCTTGCCCTTGACCCGGGTGAAGATTATCCGGCCCTGCGAGGTCTGCAGGATGGACTGCACCACGGCGTCCACTTTCTTGCCTATGAATTCGCGGCCGTCCTCGATAACGATCATCGTGCCGTCGTCGAGGTAGCCCACGCCCTGCTCTTTTTCCTTGCCGTCCTTCATGACGAACACGGACATATCCTCACCGGGGAGGACCACCGGCTTGAGCGCGATGGTGAGATCGTTTATGTTCAGCACCACCACGTTCTCCAGGGCCGCCAGCTTGTTTATGTTAAAGTCGGTGGTGATGACGGAGGCGCCCAGCTCCTTGGCTATGGTCACCAGCTTCATCTGGTTGTCGGTGACCTCTTTGAAGTCGCGGTCTATCACGCGGAAAGGGATATCGCGCGACTCCTGCAGGCGCGCCAGGATATCCAGGCCCCGGCGGCCCTTGGCGCGGCCGATGGGGTCGCTGGCTTCGGCCAGCGCGTGCAGCTCCTGCACCACGAAGCGGGGCGTCAGGATGCCGCCGGTGATGAAGTGGGTGTCGCAGATGTCCAGCACGCGCCCGTCCACGATGGCCGAGAGGTCCAGCACTTTCATATTCTTGCCGCCGCGCTTGCCCATCGAGAGGATGTTCTTGTCCAGGTCGTCGAGCTCGGGGATCTTCTTTATGCTGATCATCACGCCCAGCAGCGCCAGCGCGTAGCGGACGATGATATTGTACTTGAGCCAGATCTCGTTGAAGTCCGGGTTCCCTATCTGGAACACCGTATAGTCCAGCAGTTTGGACAGGATGACGCCTACCACCGCGCCTATGATGCCGATGATGAGCGAGAACAGGCTGATGTTCTCGAAGACATATTCCACGCCTATGATCACCAAACCTATCAGGGCGCCGAAGGCGAGGCCCTTGAGGTCCTTGGAGACGGTAAACCAGGAAAGCGCGGGGGTTACGATTAGGGCCACGGCCCTGAAGATCCAGACTATCATGTTAGCTCCTTGTTCTGTCTACTTGCCGGCTTTCGCCGGCGTTAATCTTGCCAGGGCGGCGTAAAGCCCGCCCATATCCCTTACCACCTCAAGCTTCAGGGTCTTAAAGCGCCCTTCGTCTTTTTTCGGCAGCCGGGGGACAAAAGCTGTTTTGAAGCCGAGCCGCTCGGCCTCGGCCAGGCGCCGGTCCATGAAGCCCGGGCTGGACACCTGCGCGAGGATGCCTACCTCGCCCATGAACACGCAGTCGGGCGGCATCGCGATATCTTTCGCGGAACTGATGAGCGCCGCACAGAAAGCCAGGTCCAGCGCGGGATCTTTGAGCTTGATGCCGCCCTGCAGGGAGGCGAACACGTCCATCTCGTCGAAACGCAGCCCGACGTTCTTCTCGAGCGCGGCGATCAGCATCTGCGCGCGGTTCAGGTCTATGCCGGTGACGGTGCGGCGGGGGTAGGGAAGGTAGGAGCGGGCGGCCAGCGCCTGGATCTCGGCCAGCATGGGCCGCGCGCCTTCGAAAGCCACGGCGAAAGCCCGGCCGGCCAGCGCCCGGTCGCGGTCGGAGTCGGCCAGCATCAGCCCGGCATCGCTGACCGAAAGCAGGCCGCGCGCGGTCATTTCAAAAATACCTGTTTCGTCCACGGGCCCGAAGCGGTTCTTATGCGGGCGAAGGACGCGGAAGACATTGTTCTTCTCCGTGTCGAAATAAAGCACGGTGTCCACTATATGCTCGAGCACCTTGGGCCCGGCGAGCGAGCCTTCCTTGGTGACATGGCCGAGCAGGAAAAGCGGGACGCCGGCGGCCTTTACAAGCTTCAGCAGCTCGGAAGCGCATTCCCTGATCTGGCCGACCGAGCCGGGGCTGCCTACGAAATCGGGATGGTAGACGGTCTGGATGGAATCTATCACCAGGAAAGCCGGCTTCAGCTTGCGGAACTCGTCTATGATCTTGGCGAGGTTGGTCTCGCTCATCAGGTAGACGTTCTCCGGCTTGGCGCCCAGGCGCTCCGCGCGGGACCCGACCTGGGAAAGGGATTCCTCGCCGGAAACGTAAAGGACTTTTTTGCCGGCGTAGGCGCCGGCGGCCAGCGCGGTGCAGGTCTCCAGCGTAAGCGTGCTCTTGCCTATGCCGGGAGGGCCGGCGAGCAGGACCACCTGGCCGTTGACCAGCCCGCCGCCAAGGGCGCGGTCCAGCTCCTGGAGGCCGGTGGGAGCGTGCACGGCCTTCATCGCGCGGGCTTCGGAAAGCTTCACCGGGGGCTCGGAGAAATCGGTAAGGCCGCGGGCGGCGGCCGCGGCTTTCGTGAGAACCTGCTCGGCCTCCTCCACCAGGGTGTTCCAGCCGGAGCAGGCGGAGCACTGGCCGGCCCATTTCGGCTGGGCCTGCCCGCATTCCTGGCAGCGATAAATGGTTTTCAGCTTCATTTCTTGAGCGACCCCAGGCTGGCGAAACCGAAAAGATAGGAAATATCCTTATCCTCGAAGATCAGCCGCGTGGTGTAGTTGAGCCTCTTCGTCTCGGCCATGTCGTTGATCCGTACTCCCGCGGAAACATATTTATTCAGGGCCACGTCCACGCCCGCGTCATAGCGCGCGTCGTTGAAATGCCGGCCCCTTACCTCGCGGTTGCGGCCGAATTCGGAAGCTTCCACCAGCACGGTGAGGCGGTCCCATTTGGAATTATGATAGAAAGGCTTCCACCGCGCGCCGAAGCCGCCCGAGCCGCGCAGCACGCCGGCGTACAGGTCGAAAGCTTTCACGTCCCAGCCAAGCTGGGCGTCGATGGTGTTCACCACTTCGTAATCCAGGGCCCCGCCGCTCTTCGGCGTATTCTTCGTATTCACCATGTTGGCCGCGCCCAGGTAATAGTAGCGGTTCTCGCGGGGATAGATCTTCAGGCCGAAATTATTCTTGGAGGCGCGGGCCAGCGGCTCGTATTTGTAATCCCATTTCAAATAGGTGTGGAAGCCGGTGACCCGGCCGAGCGCGTCCTTCACCGAGGCGCTTGCGTCCTTAAGGTTGGTCACGGCCTCGCTCACGTCCGATTTCATCTTCTGGTCCGAGATCAGCGCGCCCGCCACGCCTTCGCCGCGGTCCACCTTGGCGATTATAGCGTCGGTCCTGGTGAGCATGGCGTCGAGCTTGGCGGTGACGGAATCCATGCGCTCTATGATGTTTTCCGCGTGGGGCTTGGAAGTGTTCACCAGGTCGTTCACATTGGCGGTGACTTCGCGCAAATTGGTAAGTATCTCGTTGATATCGCGGGCCAGGCGGCCCTCCCCGCGGATATCCTTGATCAGGCCTTCCAGGCTCGTAACCGCCTTGGCCAATGCGCGCTCCAGCGCCAGGGCTTCCTCGCCCGTGACGGTATCGCCTTCCTTGATCCTCCCGGAAGCGGGAGTTCCCTGGTTTATCTGCAGGAACTTGGAGCCTATCATGCTGGTGGAGCCGACCATGAACTTGGAATCGCGGTAGATCTTCACGCCCTCGCGGATAGCCAGCTCGACTACGACCTTGTCGTTCTTGAGATAGATCTTCCTGATCTTTCCGACTTCGACTCCGGAAAGCTTGACGGTGGACTTGTCGGGGAGGCCGGCCACGTCTATAAACTCGGCGTTAACGGTGTAGAACTTCTGGAAGGAATAATCGCCAAGCAGGAAGATGGCCGTGCCAAAGAGCACGGACCCCACGATGACGAATATACCGACTTTTATTTCGCCGCTCATAAATTATCCACCCGGCGCGCTTTCACGGCATAAGCCGGGCCAATAGAAGATCTCCCGGATATTGATATCTATATTATCCGTAAGTCTATAAAATAGCAATTTTGAGGCCCTTTTTACAGGGGGAAGAGGGCGGAGCAGGGGAAAGGCCCCTGAAAAACCTTATTTACAGCCTTTTTCGCCGTTGGCGGTACGGGAGAGGTGGGAGATCTCCATGAATTCTTTTACGCCCTTGTTTTCAGACTGGCGGAATTTGTCGGGCTCGGACACTTCCACGAATTCCCCGTTATTGAGCATGGCCACCCGGCTTGAAATTTCAAGGGCGAGGTTCAGGTCGTGCGTGACCACTATCGAGGTGATCTTAAGCTTTTCGCGCATATCCAGAATGAGGTCCTTCACCATGCCCGTGGTGACCGGGTCCAGGCCGGTGGTCGGCTCGTCGTAAAGCATGTATTTGGGTTCCGCGGCCACGGAGCGAGCCAGGGAGACGCGCTTCTTCATGCCCACGGAAAGCTCGGAGGGCTTCAAATGCTCCACATCCTTAAGCCCGACCAGCGCCAGCTTCTCTTTTACCAGGCGCGGGTAATCGCTTTTCGGTATGTCGGTAAGGTATTTCAGGCCGAAAGCGACGTTTTCCATCACGGTCAGCGAGTCGAACAGCGCCCCTTCCTGGAAAAGGTAGCCGAAGCTGCGGCGCACCTTCGCCAGCGTAAATTCGTTCGAGGTGGAGCCGATATCCTGGCCGTCCACTATTATCTGCCCGCTCTCCGGCTTAAGCAGGCGGATGAGGCATTTAATGAACGTGCTCTTGCCCATGCCCGAGGGACCGATGACGCTGAACAGTTCCCCCTCCTTGATATCGACGGAGATGTCCTTGAGGATGACCTTTTCCCCGAAGGCCTTGTTCAGTTTTTTTATTTCTATCATATGCCCACCGCCACCAGCAGCGCGCTTATGAAATAGTCCATGACCAGGACCAGGACCATGCTGGCCACCACGGCTTCCGTGGTGGACTTGCCCACGCCCTCGGCGCCGCCCTCCGTGTGCAGACCTTTATAGCACGACACGGTGGCGATCATGAAGGCGAAGAAAAAAGTCTTGAGGAAGCCGTGCATGAAGTCGTTTACGTCGAGAAAAGTGAAAATATCGTTCATGTAAACGGTCGGGGAAACCCCCAGCTTCACCACCGCCACGAGGAGGCCGCCCAGGATGCCGAGGAAATCGGCGAAGACGGTAAGCAGCGGCAGCGTGATCATAAAGGCTATGTAGCGCGGAACCAGCAGGTAGCGGGTCGGGTTGGTGCCCAGGGTGTAGAGCGCGTCTATCTGCTCCGTTACCTTCATGGTCCCTATCTCCGCCGTGACCACGGCGCCGGCCCGGCCGGCCACTACGACGGAGGTCATCACCGGCCCAAGCTCCTTCAGGATAGAGAAGGCGACCATGGTCCCGATATACATCGGCTCGTTGAAAAGATTTTTCATGGACTGGCCCATCTGGAGGGCCAGCACCATGCCGGTGAAAAAGCTGGTCAGGACGGTGACGGTCAGGGAGTCCACTCCGATCTTGACCGCCTGCTTGGCCGTCTCCCGGAGCTCGAACTTGGAGCGGAAGAACCAGAAAATTACGGACTTGAGCGTCAGCGCCGCCGAGCCCATCGCCTCGGCCAGGCCCAGGAAATCCTCCCCTATTTCTTGAAGTACGGGGTGTTTCATTCTACGTAAACCCTCGGAACCCGGGCTGAGATAAGCGTGACTATCTCATAGGTTATAGTATCGGCCAGGCCCGCCAGCTCCTGCGCCGTCACTTCCTCCCCGCCCTGGCGGCCAAGCAGCACGGCCTCCGACCCGACGGCGGCGTCCTTCACCGCGCTTACGTCCACCATGGTCATATCCATCGTGACATTGCCGAGCACGCGGCAGCGCTTTCCGCCTATCAGCACGTCGGCCTTGTTGGAGAAGCGGCGGATATAGCCGTCCCCGTAGCCGGCCGGTATCGTGGCGATCTTCATCGGCCGGTCGGCCCGGAAAGACTTGTTGTAGCTGATATACGCGCCTTCGCGCACGTTCTTGATGAAGACTATTTTGCTCTTGAGCGACAGGGCCGGCTCGAAGCCTCCGGCCAGGCCGTAGGCGGCTATGCCGCAGCGCACCAGCTCCATCCGGCTGACGGGGAAATTGAGCGTGGCGGCGGAATTCGCCGCGTGGAAAACAAGCCCGCGGGCGCCGCGGGCCTCGAGCTCGCCCGCGGTCTCGCTGAAAATAGAAAGCTGCGCGCCGGTATAATCCGGATCCGTATCGGCGCTGGAAAGGTGGGTGTACAGGCCGGCCACGGAAACGGCGCCGGAAGCTGAAAGCTCGTCGTAAATCTTGAGCACGGAAGGCTTGCGGGCGCCGATGCGGCCCATGCCGGTCTCCAGCTTTATGTGGCAGATGGCTTCTTTTCCCAGCTTGCGGGCGGCCTCGATTACCTGCCGGGCAGCGTCCAGGCTGGCGATGGTCACCATCAGGTCCGCGTTTATGGCCTCCACGAAGCTTTCGAACGGATAAAGGCTGCCCAGCACCAGCACCGGGCCCGCTATGCCAGCGGCGCGCAGGGCCAGGCCCTCCTCTACGGAGGAGACGCCGAAGCCCCAGGCCAGTTTTTCCCTCTCGGCCAGGCGGGCTAACTCTGCGGCGCCGTGGCCGTAGGCGTTCGCCTTGACCACAAAAAGCAGCCGCGCGGGCGCGGCTGTATTTTTGAGCTTGACCAGGTTTTTCCTTACAGCGGAAAGACTTATCTCCGCGCGCGTCGGCCGCAGGATTGGAACGGCGGCTGTGGGATCGGCCGGCATAGAGTCCTAGAAAACCGCTTCGTCGGCCATCGGCTCCATTTCTTCGGCGGCGGGGTTCTCGAACTTCGTGAATTCGCTGAAGAAAGCCAGCTTGACGTTGCCGACCGGGCCGTTACGCTGCTTGGCGATGATCAGCGTGGCCTTGTTCAGGAGCGTCGGGTCGGTGCGGTTGTAGTACTCGGGGCGGTGGATCAGGGCCACCACGTCTGCGTCCTGCTCTATCGAGCCTGAATCCCTCAGGTCGGAAAGCTGCGGCAAATTACCTTCGCGCGCTTTATCCTCGCTGCGGCGGTTAAGCTGCGCGAGCGCCATCAGGGGCACGTCGAGGCTGCGGGCCAGGTCTTTGAGCAGGCGCGAAATTTCGGAGACTTCCTGCTGGCGGTTCTCGGAACGCCCCGAGCCGCGGATCAGCTGCAGATAGTCTATAACGATCAGGCCCAGCTTCTTGTTCTCCGCCTTGAGCTGCGTCATCAGCTTGCGGGTGCGGTTGCGGATCTCCAGGATGTTCAGCCCGGGCGAGTCGTCGATATAAAGCGGGGCGGCGGAAACGTCCCGAGTATAGCGGGTGAGCTGCGGCCAGAAATCCCTGCCCAGGCGCCCGTCGCGCACTTTCTTCAGGTTCGCGCGCGCGGCAGAGCATATCATACGCTGCATGATGGAATACTTGTTCATTTCCAGCGAGAAGAAGGCCGTCGGAACGGACTTCTCGACGCAGGCGTGGTAGGCGATATTGAGGGCCATGGCCGTCTTGCCCTGGCTGGGGCGGGCGGCTAAAATTATCAGGTCCGAGTTCTGCAGGCCGCCGGTCATGCCGTCCAGTTGGGCGAAGCCGGTGGAAACGCCGGTGATGGCGCTCTGGTTGGAATAATATTTTTCCATCCGGTCCAGGACCTCGGCGGCCAGCTCGTTGGCGGGGCTGAAACCGTGAGCGGTGTGGCGCTGGGCCACGGCCAGGACCTGCTCCTCTGCGAAATCCATTATTTTATTCACGTCCTCGGCGCCGTCGAAAGATTTCTCGACTATGGTCGTTGAGACGCGGATAAGCTCGCGCAGCAGGGCCTTTTCTTTCACTATCTGGGCGTAGGCCTGGGTATGGGCCGAAGTGGAGACTTTCTCCATCAGGTCCGACAGGTATTTCTGCCCGCCCAGCTCTTCGAGGCGGCCGCTCTTCTTGAGCTCTTCGGAAAGGGTGACCACGTCCACCGGCAGATTGCGCGTGCGGAGGTCGAGGATGGCTTCGTAGATCTTGGTGTGCTGGGAGCTGTAAAAGTGCTTGGGGAGAAGGAGCTCGGTGACGTTGTCGATCACTTCCTTCTCAATGAGCATGGCCCCGAGGACGGCCATTTCGGCCTCGGTAGAATGTGGAGGAACCTTGCTGTAGGTCATATTCGGCCCCCTGCGGTTTAAGAAAATTCAAGCCCGGGCTTCGGCCAAAGGCCTCGGCGCCGGGCTTAAAGGAGTTGTTTTTACTTGCTCTGCGCCGAAACCGCGACCTTTATCTTGGCCGTGATGTCCTGCTTGAGGGCGATCTCGACTTCGAAGGTCCCGACCGCTTTAAGAGAAGCGGGCAGGCGGATCATGTCTTTGTGGATCTCCATGTCGGCGGCGGCCAGGTTCTTTATGATATCGCTCTTGGCCACGGAACCGAACATGACGCCGTCTTCGGAGACGGGGCGGGAGAAGGAGAGGGTGATCGCGCCGAGGCGCTTCGCCAGTTCCTGGAGGGCGCCGTCTTCGGCGGCCACGCGCTTCGCGCGCTTGTCGGCGCTGTTCTTCCAGGCCTTCAGGGCGCCTTCGGTGGCGGTTTCCACCAGGCCGCGGGGCATGAGGAAATTGCGGGCGTAGCCGTCTTTCACGGTCTTTATCTCGCCGGAGCGGCCCAGGTTGTTGACGTCTTTTTTGAGTATAACTTTCATTTTATTGCTCCGTTAATTAGCCGCTATAGGACATGAGGGACAGATTGCGGTTGACCTTTACGGCCCTCGCTATCTGGCGCTGGTGCTTGGCGCAGGCGCCGGTGATGCGCCGGGAAAGCATTTTGCCGGTGTCGGTGCAGAAAGTTTTCACGATCTGCGCCTGTTTATAATCCACCAGGTCGATGTGCTCGGCGCACAGCCTGCAGACCTTGCGGCGCGGGGCGAAGCGTCCGCGGCCGGGACCGCCGGGGCGGCGGGGCCCATCGGACGGGCGGTGCATGGGCGCGCCCATGGGCCGGGGGGCCGCAGCGGCGGCGGGCTGAACTGGGGGAGTGGTTTCGTTGTTTTCCATATAATGTTTGCTCCTGCTTTATCGTTAAAACGGTACTTCTTCTATGCCGGAAACGTCGCTTTTCGGCTCCGGTTCGGCGTGAACTTCTTCATGCTCGTGGACGGCCGCTTCGCCGCCTTCCGCGGCGCCCGCGTCGTGGGTCAGCAATTGCACCCTGCGGGCGGTCACTTTCATCTCTTTCCGCTTCTGGCCCGTCTTATCGGTATATTCCGAAGCGGTCAGGCGTCCCTCGATTATCACGGGACTACCTTTCTTTAGCTTTTCTTTGCAGCGCTCGGCGGCCTGGCCCCAGACGGTGACGGACACGAAAGTGGTGTCGTCCTTCCATTCGCCGGTGGCGGGGTCCTTAAAGCGGCGGTTCACAGCCACTGAAAAAGAACTAACCCCAAGGGCCTTCTGAGTGAAGCGCAAATCGGGGTCGCGCGTCAGCCTGCCTGAGATCAAAACCTGGTTCAACTCCGGGACCCGTATATCCATATCTCACCCGCGAGGGTAAATTAGGCTTTCTTTACGGGTTCCGCGTTCGCCTTGATCATCATCGAACGAAGGACGGTTTCCTGCAGCTTCAGGCTGTGAGTGATGCCCTTAACGCTGGCGGGAACGGCCTTGACCTTCATATAGACGTAAAAGCCGTCGCGGTTCTTGCCCACGGCGTGGGAGAACTTCTTGCGGCCCAGGCGGTCTTCCGCAAGAACCTCGCCTTTCTCGTCGGTGAGGATCTTTTTGGCTTTTTCCACGGCTTCGCCGACTTCAGCGTCGGTAAGCTGGGGATTTATAATCAACATTAACTCATAGGTAGTCATAGTAGATTAAGGATAGCAAATTAGCGGACCCTGTTCAAGATAAGAATTTGTTCCCGGGAAGCCGCGCGGAAAGGCCGGCCCCGGAAGTCGCCGAACCTGGCGGCCAGTTTAAAACCGTTATAATGGGCCAAAGCAAGCAGTTCCTCTGGGTAAAAACACCTGAGATTAAGGCTTTTTTTGACCGTTTTGCCGGTTTTCTCGCTCCTGTAATGCCAGGTTATGCGCGAAACCTGGGCCTCCCTGTCATAAGAATAGGTTTCATTGACAAGGACCTTTCCCCCTCCGGCCGGGTCCTCGTAGTAAGCCACCGGCAGCATTTCTTCCGGGTCGCGGACGAGGCAGCGGGGGTCGGGGTTGAAAACGTCGAAAATGAACCGGCCGCCGGGGGCCAGGTGCCTGGAGACGGAAGCGAAAAGCCCTTCCAGGTCGCCGCGCCCGCCTAAATGCTGGAGGGAATGGAAAGCCATGAAAATAAGCTTGAATTTCTTCCCGAGGCTGAATTTACGGGCGTCCCCGCGCAGGAAAGGGATCTTTAAGCCGGCCGCGGCGGCCTTGGCTTTGGCCCGCTCAAGCATCGGGGCGGCCAGATCCAGCCCTGTTATATCTACCCCTTCCTTCTTTAAAGGGATGGTCAGGCGGCCGGTGCCGCAAGCGAGCTCCAGGACCGGGCCCCGGGATTTTTTGGCCTCGGCCAGGTAAAATTTGAGGTCATTATGGACGGGCGCATTGAAAGCGTCATAATGAAGCCCGTCCCAGTAGATCTCGGAGCCATCGGCTATCTTCTCTTTCGCCATAAGGTATTTTACCATTTAAGACCAGGGAAACGGGGGCCGCGGGGGCCGGGCATGGGGTCCGGAACGCAAAACACGCTCGGCCACACCGTGGCCTCGCTCGGTATTCGCCTGCCGGGCTATGCAACCGGCAGGCTCAACGACGGTTTTGCTAACCCGGACCCCACGCCCGGCCCAGTCACTTGCTATAATTTCGTAATGCTAAAGGAGATAAACTTCAGAACTTTTCTATCCCCGGCGCTTATCGCTTTGGCGGCTTTCCTGGCTTTCGGGCTTACGCTTAAGGTGGGGTTCCTGTGGGACGACCACCGGATGATAGAGCAGAACCCGCATATCTCGCTCAGCGCGGCCAACCTTGCGGCCGCTTTCAAGGGCGATCCGTTCAACCAGGGGATCAACTATTACCGGCCGCTGCAGACCGTAAGCAATATGGCCGACTTCGCGCTCTGGGGCTACAGGCCGGCCGGCTACCACCTGACGAATTTTATTTTCCACGCGGCGGCGGCCGTACTGTTTTTTTACCTTGCCCTGACGCTCGGTTTCGCGCGGCCGGCGGCCTTCTGGGCCGCCGTCCTGCTCGCCGCGCACCCGGCGGCGGTGGAGCAGCTCCTGATAATAGCCGGCCGGGCCGAACTGGCCTCCGGGGCCTGCATGCTTGCTTCCCTTCTTCTCTTCCTTAAGGACAAAGCGGCGCTTTCCTTCGTTTTTTTCCTGGCCGCCGCCGGCTTCAAAGAGAACGGGATAATAACGCCGGCCCTGGCCGCGCTCTGCCTCTGGAACCTGAAGCGCGACAAAAAAGACTACCTGAAACTTCTGCCCTTTTTCGCTTTTATACCGGTCTATCTTCTTGTCCGGCACGAGGCCCTCGGCATGGGCACGCTCTCCAGGGGTTTCGCGCCGGTGCTTTCCGGCCTGTTCCTGAAAGTCCCGCAAGCCGTCCTCATCTATCTTAAGGAGGCCGTCCTCCCTTTCGACATGCACTCCCACCGGATGCAGCCGGAATACGCGCTCCTGAACTACGCCGCCCTGCCGCTCCTGGCGGCGGCCGCTTTCCTTATCGCTAAAAAAGGCGGGCGGATCGTTATTTTCTGCGCCGCCTGGTACCTGCTTAACCTGGCCCCGAAACTGCCGCTACTGGCCGCAAATGACCTGATGCTGGACCACTGGGTTTATATAGCCAATGCCGGGCTTTTCCTATGGGCGGCGGACTTCCTGGCCGCGCGCGGCGGCTATAAGCGGCTTCTACCGCTGGCGGCTTCGATACTGGTCCTGGCTTCCGCAGTGAACATTCCGCAGCGGAGCACGGACCTGAAAATTTACGAGCACGCGGCGCTCCGCTCCTCTTCGAAGCCGATGCTCTATAATCTGGCGCGGGAATATTACCTGGCCGGAAGAGCGCTGAAAAGCAGGGCGCTGCTCGAGAGGATAGTTAACGAGGAGCCCGGCAACCCTATATACCTGAACGGCCTGGCCCTGGCCCGGTGGAAAACAGGGGAGGTCCACGGGGCGCTCGCGGCGCTGGATGCGGCGCTGGCGGCGAAGCCTTCGGACCCGGAAACTCTTTTCAATAAATACACCGTCCTCGCCGGAGCCGGCAGGAACAAAGAAGCGCTGGCCGCGATCAAAGAACTGGTCGCGGTCCAGCCCGATTACGCCCCGGCCCTGCTCACCCTCGCGCGCGCCGATTCCGCCACCGGCCGGCTGGCCGAAGCGGAGGCTTTGTACAGGAAAATACTGAAAGACAACCCCGGGAATACAGAAGCGCTTAACGATTACGGCGTTCTGCTTGCCCGCCAGGGAAACTATCCCGCCGCCGGAGAACTTTTCAGCCGCGCCCTGCGGCTTTCGCCCGGCCTTGAAAGCGCGAGGCAGAACCTGGCCAGGCTTGAAAATATCCGCGCGGCTCAGTCAGCGAAACATTAGACCTCTGGAAAATACCCGCGCAAAACAAAACCGCGCCGGCTTTTCAGCCGGCGCGGTTTTAATTTCAGCCTGTATCTTTTACTCCGGCAGGTTGATGGTATAGCCTTCCTTGACGAGGAAAGCGGCGGCCTTTTCTATCGTGGGGAAGGCCCCGGCGTTCTCCTGCCTGGCCCCGAAATCGTCCAGCTTCGCAAGTATGCATTCAAGAGCGGTGCGGACGGGCTGGGGCGTTTCCGGCTTCCTGATAAGCGCGTAAATATCCTCGTAGAAGCTGACATCGCGGCTCACGGGACCTCTGACGCACCAGTAAGAGCCGTTTATCACGCCGTAGCCGGCGCTGGTCCTGACCGGCCCGCCGGTAGCTTCGCCGGGATAGCCGGTGAAGAAATAGTGCTGCTCGTCCCAGCGCTGCTTGTCCGCGACCATGTAGATGGCGTAATCCTTGAGCGGGGGTATCCCGCCGGGGAGGTAGGCCGTGCCCTGGCTGGCCATTATCAGCTCCCTCGCGTAAGGGAACCGGGCGCCCTGGCCGCGGCAGTAAAGTTTCGCCTGGGTCGCCGTCGTCTGGGGCTGCGTGGCGGGCGAGGGGATCCACTGCAGGTTCGGCTGCGGGTTCACCCAGCCGGCGTACTCGTTGGACTGGAAGAAATCGAAAACCTTTTTGGCGAGAAGCCTCATCGCGTCTTTAATCGGGGCGGTGACCTCGAAGTTCCTGATCTGGCCGGTGCTGATCTTTTCGATGGTCAGCGTGACGGAGATGTTCGCGCCGCCCAGCATCGTATAGGAACCATAAAGAACGTAATCCACGCCCTTTAAGATATCCATCGGCAGGGTCTTGCGCGGCGACTTGGCTTTCACGTCCACCACCACCGGGGCGCCGGAATAGATGAAATCCATCTTGCGGCTTCCGTCGCTTATAGCGTAAGCGCGGTAAAGCCCGTCGATCTCGGCGCGGAACTGGTTCTCGAAAGAGACGTTGATCCCCTGCACGGCGTCGTCCTTATGCTTGCTGTGCATCCCGTCGAAAGTGAGAAGGATGTTGGCGAGGGTCTTCGCCAGCTCGTTCATGTCGGCGTTGGCCGCGGCCATCGGGATCATCACGCTCCCGAATTCCTGCCACAGGATGTCCCTGACCATGTCCCTGTTCTGGTTCATCGTATATTCGAATTCGGCGTAGTCGGCCCCGCGGAGGAAAACGATGTCCGGCCAGATATGCTCCAGCTTGCCCTGGTCCTGGAAAGCCGGGCCGGGCTGGAAAGCGGGGGCGGGAGGTATAGGGGCTGCGACCGGGGCGACCTTATCGCCCTGGACCGCGAGCTGTTCGGCCAGCGCGCTTTTGCCGGAGCCGGAGAAAGGAGAGAAGTCGGCTGCGCGGGCCGGCGCAAGCAAAGCGCCGGTCAGAGAGAGGAACATTGAGGAAATTATGATCTTGGAAACAGCTTTGTTTATGTTCATGGCTATAAGTCTAGCCAAAACAAGGCAGTTCTCAATAGAGGCCAAGGGCCTAAATCACCAGGGCTTTAATACCTACGCTTATCTGGGCCCTCGGACTCCGCTGCGGCCTTTGCGCGGGCCGCCGGGGTTCCGGGCTCAGAATTCTTTACCGCCCAGCGCCTTCATCAGCTCCGTAGCCGACACTTTCGGGTAAACCATCGTTATGCAGTGCAGGGAGCCCTGCCCGCGGTTGGACAACGTATTGGAAGAGCCGCCGGTGGCCTTGAGGCCGAGGCTCCTGTACACAGCCAGCGCCTGCTCGTCCGTGGGGCGGCCGAACACGGGGACTATCACCTTGCCGTCCATTATAAGAGAGTTGGCGTAAGTTTCGTAAGGGCCGCTCGGTTTGGGCAGCATATGCACGGTAAAGCCCTTCCCCTGCAGTATGTCCTTATATTCCGGCAGGTCGGTAACGATCACCTTGTCGCTTATGAAGCTGACATGCTCGTCCACATGGCCTATCCCGTCCACGAAAGGCAGGCGGATCAGCTGCCTGCAGCCGTACAGGCTCGTGAAGATGTCGTCGGGGATCTTTACATGCGCGCCGTGGTTGACCATCACGCAGTCGCCGGCGGCATTGGCCTTGAAGTTGCCGCCCTCAAAATAGAACTCGTGCTTCTCGAGGCCGGCGTGGAAGAGGCGGGCGATCTCGGCGTCGGGCTCGAAACGGTGGCCATACACCGCGTCCACCACGCCGAACTTGCCGGCATTGCTGAAGACCGGCACGGGGATGCCGTCGCGGGCCCAGAAGCCCTGGCTTGCATTGGGCAGGGCTATTAATTTTATGCGGGAGCGGGGAACAACGCTTTCGTAGGCGCTGAGCACTCTTTCTTTGGTGGCGGGGTCGGCGCTGGAGGCGAAGATGACCAGGGTCGCGTCGGCCGGAAGGTTCCGGGCCATCTCCAGCTTGCCGGGGCCGGAATCGAAGTTGAAATCCGCGCTCATTATGAGATAGCCGGTCTTTTCATAATCGGCGAAAGGGCGGTATTGCCCTTCCAGGGATTTCAGGTAAATGCTCTTGGTCGCGCTTTTTTCCAGCCCGGTATTGTGGCCGGTCATCGACTTGCGCTCCGAAGGAGTGTAGCCGTGGGTGGGCACGTCCGGAGAAGCGGTGAACACCTTTTCCAGGGAAGCCGGGGCCGAAACCACGGGCGCGGCCTGGGCATCCGAACCCTTAAGGCCGAAACTCTCGGCCGCTTTAAGCGGGCCTCCGAACGAGGCCGAGAAAATTAAAGCCGCTATAAGTGAAAGAAGTTTTTTCATAATGTCGCCCTCTATAATTGCCGCTTAAGCAGGTTTCACCCTAATAGTATAGCAGTCGCTTTCCAATGCGCAAGGGGCTGCAGAATATCGCAGCTTGTCGGTCTTTTCAGGCGTCGGAGCGCTTGCCGCCGATCACTACCATAAAATTTGCCCGGCGGGGTTGAACAGCAGCCAGGTATAGATCCCTATTATCACCCAATTCGTGCCGTCGCTTTGAATGGTCACAAAATCGCCGCGGTGGTCGAGAACAAGGGCGGCGGTGGAATCATACTTATCCAGTGTTTCGAGCCCGCTTGGAACGATATTTGCTAGCCAATTGTCGTTAACCAGCTTGAAAGTATAAATTCTGCCGCTTATGCCGGCAGCGGACGGCAGCATCACGTCCACATTAGTGGTATCCGCGGCTACCAGCACCGTGCTGTCATTGCCAGTCACCGTGTATGGGGTATCTGTACCTATTATAGTCTTGATCGGCAGCGAAATAGCTCCGCTCCAGCTGCCGGAATTTACCAGGGCGCCTGTTGAAAGAACGACGGCGGCCAGATTCTCAGTTAAAGTCCCGGTGGAGGCGGCCACATTGTCCACGCGGGTATTCAAAGCGCTGTCGGCGCCGGAACGATTAGTGGTTTCAGCCCCCAGGTTTACCGTCAAAGTTCCGGTCGAAGCCGCCACACTATCAACGCGGGTATTCAAAGCGCTGTCGGCGCCGGAACGGCTAGTGGTTTCAGCCCCCAGGTTTACGGTTAAAGTACCGGTCGAAGCCGCAACATTGTCAACACGGGTATTCAAGGCGCTGTCCGCCCCGGAGCGAGCCGTGGTTTCGGCCCCCAGGTTTATCGTCAAAGTTCCGGTCGAAGCCGCAACATTGTCAACGCGGGTATTCAAGGCGCTGTCCGCCCCGGAGCGAGCCGTGGTTTCGGCCCCCAGGTTTACGGTTAAAGTACCGGTCGAAGCCGCCACACTATCAACGCGGGTATTCAAAGCGCTGTCGGCGCCGGAACGGCTAGTGGTTTCAGCCCCCAGGTTTACCGTCAAAGTTCCGGTCGAAGCCGCCACACTATCAACGCGGGTATTCAAAGCGCTGTCGGCGCCGGAACGGCTAGTGGTTTCAGCCCCCAGGTTTACCGTCAAGGTTCCGGTCGAAGCCGCCACGCTATCAACGCGGGTATTCAAAGCGCTGTCGGCGCCGGAGCGGGCGCTGGTTTCCGTTGACAGGTTGGCCGCGATAGTTCCCGTAGAAGTAATAACGCTGCCGATCGTCGCCGCGCTGCCGTAGCCGGCCAGGGCGTGGTTCCCCCAGCTATAAGCGGTATTCCAGTTGCCGTAGCTTGTTAACGGACCCGTAGAAAGCGCCACAGCCGACAGGTTTAAAGTTAAAGTCCCGGTAGAGGCGGCCACATTGTCCACCCTGGTGTTCAAGGCGCTGTCGGCGCCGGAGCGGGCCGTAGTTTCCGTAGATAAATTGGCCGCGATGGTTCCCGTGGAAGCAATAACGCTGTCAAGCGCCGCCGCGCTGCCGTAACCGGCCAGGGCGTGGTTCCCCCAGCCGTAAGAGGCATTCCAGTTGGCGTAGCCGGCGAGCGGGGCGGTAGAAAGCACGACCGCCGCCAGATTTGCAGTTA
Organism: Elusimicrobiales bacterium; assembly: GCA_028713125.1. Lineage (GTDB taxonomy): Bacteria > Elusimicrobiota > Elusimicrobia > Elusimicrobiales > UBA9959 > UBA9959. Next base: position 51,156 of record JAQTOU010000010.1, read on the forward strand.
AAGTTCCTGTGGAAGCCGCGATACTATCCACCTGCGAAGTTAAAACGCCCATAGCGGCCGAATTCACATTTGTAAGCGCCGAGCCGTCCAGCGCCGCAAGTTTCCCGGTACCGTCGAGCCTTACAATCTGGTCGGCGCCGTTAAACCCGCCGTAGAAAGCTCCCGTGGTTATATAAACCCTGTCGTCGCTGAATTTTCCCGAGGTTATGGCCGCGGTCGAAAAGGTCGCCGCGGCGCCCGTCCAGTTGGCCAGGCCGGCGGGCACGTTTTTAAGCTGCGTCCAGTCCACCGCGTTGGTAGAGGTGTTTATAACGGAAGGCGCCGAGGGATCTTTTTCCAGGTTCGACAGGGAGATAACGGCATCGGAAGAAAGGGCCTGCGCCACCAGGGCGTAGGGGGCCGAGACCATCTCCTGCCTGGGGGAGAGCGTGATGCCGTCCACCGTTATTTCCACGTAGCGCGCCCCCGCGAAAGTCGCGGTAGAAAGGTTAAGCGGCGTGCCGGCCTCGAGCACGACGCTGAACACGCCGTTCGCCACGGCCACGCCCGCGGCCAGGCTGGTCCAGACCAGGGCGCCCCCCGACTGCGCGTCGTAGACGTCAAAGGTAAAACTCTTCGTTCCCTGCGCGGGCTTGCCGTTTTCTTCAAGCCGCCCCTGGAAGTTTATCTTCAGCGGGGCCCCGGCGTAAGAAAAGCTGAAAAGCAGGGGATAAAGGCTTAAGGACAGGACTAATGCTCTAATATATTTTTTCATAATCACGACCGTCTCCGTTCTATATTCCGCTCCGCAAAAAACGACGCTTGTTTCATAAGCCGGGAACAAAAAGCCGCGGCCGCGGCCGGGGCCCTACCTCAATATCATCAGTTTTCCGGTCTTGGTCTGGCTGGCGCTTTTGACCGTAAAGAAATATACCCCGCTTACGACATTTTCACCGCGGGAATTTTTCACGTCCCACTCCATAAAATCCCCGGAATCGGATTTATCCAGCGTCCGGACCAGTTCGCCGCTGAGCGTATAGATGCGCACGCGCGCGGCGCGCGTAAGGTCCGTGAAGGTTATCCGGACATGCCCCTCGGAAGGCTTGAAAGGGACCGGGTAGCAGTGAGCCGCGCCCAGGTCGGCCTTGGCCGTTTCATACACCACCACCTGGGCCGAGCCCGAATCGAGGCTGAAAATACCGCCGCTGAGCTGCTGGCCCGTAAAAACCGGGCCGCCCATATTGAAGCCCAGGAGCGACAGCGCGGCGCCGGAAGCCGGGAAGCCGCCGGAAAGAGCGGCGAGCACCGGCACGCTGTACGGGCCGCCGCTCATAGCGCCGCCGGCGGGAGGAGCGCAATATAAAGCCAGCAGGCAGCCTGCGGCAAAAGAAGTAAAGTATTTTTTTATTTCGGTCATAATTTTATTCCTGCGGCCCCGGGGCCAGTCTGCCCAGGGCTTCCATGATGGAGCTTTTCACGCTGTCCGACTCTTCTTTTTTCAGGGCGTTCTGCAGTATGGCGGCCGCCCCGGCCCCGCCGCGGCTGCCGAGCGCCAGCGCGGCCTGCCGCCGCACCTCCTCGTTCTCGTCGTCCAGGGCGCCGGCGAGCGCGGCGAGGGAACCGGCGTCCTTAAGCAGCGAGAACCCGCGCACCGCGGCCAGTTTCCACGCGATCTTCCCGGAGGAAAGCAGGGCGGAAAAATGTTCCGCCGCTATAGGCCTGCCCATGCCGGCCAGGACTCCCGCCGCGGCGAAAGAATCTTCGGGGCTGTCGCCGTACAGCAGTTCCAGCTGCCGCTTGAAAGCGGCGTCCGATCCGGCGGCCTGCTCCTTCATAGCCGGGGCGGCCCGGGGCGCCGGGGCAGCCCGCGGCGCGGGCGCGGCCCGGGGCCAGGGGACGGCGGCGGCGCGGGCAGGGTCGAACTTCCAGGCGAGGCCGAATTTGTGGACATTCCCCAGGTCGTAAGAAACGCCGTAGGAATAATCCAGCCTTATATCGCGGCCGCCGCGGCGCGGCAGGCCCAGGCCAAGCCCGAAGGTAAGGCCGTTAGAGACGTCCCCGAAAGAGCTGTAGCCGGCCCTCAGGGATAAAGCGCCGTAAATAGTGTTTTCGACCCCGGCCGACAGGTAGCGGGGCCCGTCCTCCGGATAATTCACGTCCAGGGAAAACAGCGCGCCGACGGCGCCGCCCGGAGAGCGGAGAGCGTACGAAACGCCAGACTTGAACTTCAGCGGCGGCCTGGCCCCGCTGCGGATAAAAGCCAGCCGGCTCGCGGCAAGGTTCTCTACGCCCAGCCCGAACCGCAGGTTCCTGATACTGGTAAGAAAGAGCAGCCCGGCGTCAAAGCCGTAGCCGGAAGACCGGCGGGTATCCAGCCCCTCGGAAATATACTTTACCGCCGCCCCGTACCGCAGAAAAGGGACCAGGTCAGAACCGGTCTCCAGGCGGCTGCCGTACCCGGCGTAAGCGGCCAGGTCGTAGGCGGACACCGACCCGGTCCTGTTATCCGCGCCGTCGTAAGAGTCGAAGGCCCTGACGCTGAGGTAGTTAGCGCCGAAGCCGAAAGCCCCTTTCCCGGCGGGGAAGCCGGCGGACAGCCATTGCTGGGAAATACCGGAGAGATAATTATTGTAGGAGTAGGAAACTTCGCCGGCCTCAAGCAGGCTAAGACCGGCCGGATTATAAAAGACGGCGTTCGCATTGTCGGTCGCCGCGGTAAACGCGCCGCCCAGGGAGGTTTCGCGGGCGCCTACCGGGATCTTGAGGAAATTTGCCGCGCTGGTCCCGGGCCCGGAGGCAAAAACCGTCCCCGCCGCTGTCAGGCACAGCAGCAAAAGAACCGGAAATCGGGCAGCCTTCATAGAGTTTCTTTACCAACAACGGCTTCCAACACTTATAAACAGCGTTATTAGATATTAAAGCAGGTAAGGATTTCTATTTTGTTTCAAAAAAGCGAAAAAGGAGGGCTGGAAGCCCTTTCGGGACGAAGCTCGCCTCCGGCGCGTGAACCGGACTGGAGTTAGAGGGCGGAAGATAAAGGCCCGATATAGATCACGGGGTCGCGGCCGGGAGGGTTTGCCGTCCTCCAGTTTCGCCGCCGGGCGCCTAAACCCCGACCTTAACCACTATCTTGGTTACCCCGCCCGCCCCGCCCGCCGCTAGCCTGGGGGCGTGGGCGTCCCCGGGATAAAGCACTGCGAGCTGGCCCGCCCCGAGGCGCAGAGGCGTCCACGCGCCCGCCGGCACCGCGCCGAAGCAGACGTCCTTTTCCGCGTCGTAAACTTCCGCTATCGCCATCTTCTCCAGCGGCGCCCAGCCGATGATCTCGGCGCCGGCGGCCAGGAACTGCAAGTCTATATATTTCCTGTGGGCCTCGAATTTTGGCTCCGCCGGAGAGATCGTCTTATAGCGCTGCACCATGGCGTACACTCGTTCCCCGTCTATTTCATATTTCCCGTCCGGCAGGTCTTTAATATCCCCCCGGCGCAGGAATTCGATGGCTTTTTTAAAAGCGGCCCCGGCGGGAACCCTGCTATCCGCGTTTTCCAGGTCGGCAAGGATCATATTTACCAGGGCTCCTCAAGATCGGCTGCAGCAAAAAGATGTTTCTTTTCCTCGAAATACGACCGGGCGGCCGGGTCGGCTTTTGCATTGAAGCCGCCGGCATGGAACAGCCGGAAAAAGAAAGCCAGCGGCGTGAGAAGAAGGAAGTAGACCGCGCCCAGAAGGAGTTTCGTGTTTATGGCCCCCAGGACTTCGGAGAAGCCGAGCCACAGCGCGGCCAGGCGCGAGGCCGCCTTCCCGGAGATCAGCGGCAGGGCCAAAAGGGCCAGCGCCAGACCGGCGAAGGCCGGCTTGCGGAAAAGCAGGAAACAGACCAGCGAGGCCGCGCCCAGCACGGCCAGGGTCTCGAAGTCTTTCCTGCTCTGGGTTTTTTTCGCCATATCAGAAGAAAGTGTAGACAAAAGGCGCCACGGCCGTGCCCGAAGTCAGCACCAGGAGCGCCCCGACCACGAGCAATACCAAGATGACCGGCAGCAGCCACCATTTTTTGCGCGCGCGCAGGAACTTCCACAGGTCTTTTATCATTTCCATCATATTTTTTTCCCCGCGGCGGGCTGCGCCTTCTTGTCGAAAAGCAAATTACCTATCACGAGGTGATCCATCTCCGTGCGCATGAAGCAGAGATAAGCGTCCTCCGGGGTGCTGACGATCGGCTCGCCGCGCACGTTGAAGCTGGTGTTTACTATCAGGCCGCAGCCGGTGCGCTTCTTGAAAGCGCTTATCAGCTTATGATACCTGGGGTTGGCGTCGGCGTGCACGGTCTGCACCCTGGCAGAATAATCAAGGTGCGTTACGGCGGGAATGTCGGAGCGCTGAAAATAAAGCTTGTCCAGCGGCTGGCGCGAGGCGTAATCTTCCGGCAGCGGCTTGCGCCTGTCCGGTCTCACGTGGTCCGTCAGCAGCATATATGGCGAGGCGAAGCCTCGACAGAAATATTCCGCGGCGTCCTCGGCGAGGACGGACGGGGCGAAAGGCCTGAAGCTCTCCCTATTCTTTATCTTCAGGTTCAGCTTCTTCTGCATCTCCGGGCTGCGCGCGTCGCCGAGTATGCTGCGGTTGCCGAGCGCCCGCGGCCCCCACTCTTCGCGGCCCTGGTGCCAGCCGACCACGGCGCCGCCTTCCAGCAGCTCGGCGGTTTTATCGCAAAGCTCTTCGTCCGTCAGCCTTTCGAAGACCGCGCCGCGGGCGGCCGCCATCACGAGCGCGTCCGCCTCGGGATATTCCGCGCCCAGCAGGGCCCCGCGCATCCGGTCTTTCCCGCCTCCGGCGCGCGGCCCGCCGAAATAGATATGGTGGGCCGCGAGCGCCGCGCCAAGGGCCCCCCCGGCGTCGCCGGCGGCCGGCTGTATCCACACATCGTCGAAAATATTCTCCCGCAGGAGCCTGCCGTTGGCGACGCAGTTAAGCGCCACGCCGCCGGCCAGGCACAGGTTTCTAGAGCCGGTAAGCCTCTTTGCCTCGCGGGCCAGCCTGAGGACGACCTCTTCGGTCACTTCCTGTATAGCCAGCGCCATGTCGCAGTAGTCCTGGTTAAGCGCCGCCTCGGGAACGCGCGCGGGCAGGCCGAAAAGCTCCGTCCATTTCGCGTCGTTGACCATCCGCAGGCCGACGGCGTAATCGAAATAGTCCTGGTTCAGGCGCAGGGACCCGTCTGGTTTGACGTCGACGAGCGCGGAATATATTTTTTCTTTTATCTTCTTAACCCCGATGGAACCGGAATTGCCGTAAGGGGCCAGGCCCATCAGCTTGTATTCCCCGGAGTTGACCCTGAAGCCGGTATAATAAGTGAAAGCCGAATAAAGCAGCCCCAGAGAATGAGGGAAACGCTGCTCGCGAAGGACCTCGATGTCCTTGCCGCGGCCATGGCCTACCAAGCCGGTAGCCCATTCACCCACGCCGTCCACGGTCAGGATCGCCGCTTCCTCGAAAGGAGAGGGATAAAAAGCGCTGGCGGCGTGCGAAAGATGATGCTCGGGGAAAAGGAGCTTCACGCCCGGCGCGCCCGGAAGACCGAGCTCCGAGAGCTTATCCCTGAGCAGCTTCTTCAATAGCAATTTTTCTTTTATCCAGACCGGCATGGCCGCGGCGAACTGGCGCACGCCTCTCGGGGCGAGGGCGTATTGGGTTTCCAGCAGGCGCTCGAACTTCAGCAGGGGCTTCTCATAATAAACCACGGCATCCAGGTCTTCCAGGGAAAGCGGTTTCCCCGCCGGCAGGCGGAGGCCGCCCTGCCCGAGGCAGGCGAGCACGGAATTGCCGGGAAAAGACGGGTCATGCTTTACCCGCGTGAAACGCTCCTCGTGCATACCGAACACGATCTCCCCGTCGACGGCCAGCGCCGCGGCGGAATCGTGGTAAAAAGCGGAGATACCGAGGATTATTCTTGGCATTATTTTGCGGCGGCGCGCAGGCGGACGGCCTCAAGCCGTTCCAGGTCGCCTATATCGCACCAGAACCGGGACTTGTCTTCAAAACCCTTTATCTTCGCACCGGCCGCGGCCAGCCGCAGATAGACGCCGGTGATGGAGAAGACTCCGTCCTCGGTAATTTTGGGTAATATCTCCGGCGATATCACCTGTATCCCGCTGAAAGCGAAAGGGTTCAGGCCGGAAGCGGCCGCTTCGCCTTCCCTGCCCTTCAAAGTCATCCCGGCGTCGAAGAGCAGCCGCCTCTTCGAGAGCCTGTCGCGCACGGCCAGGGTGGCCAGGGCCCCGGAGGCCGTATGCGCCGCGTAAAGCCCAGAGAGGTCCATCTCGGAATAGACGTCGGAGTTATAGGCGAAGAAAGGTTTTCCGTCGCTGAAGAAAGCCGCCGCTTTTTTCAGGCCGCCCCCGGTCTCGAGCGGCAGATACTCCTCGCGGGAAAGCTCTATTTTATACCCGAAATTTCTTTCCCGCAGGAAAGCCTCTATCTTCTCGTGGAAACCGTGGGTATTAACAATAAATTCTTTTACCCCCGCCGCGGCCAGGCGGCGCAGCACAAGCTCCAGCATCGGGACGCCGTTTATATCCACCAGGGCCTTTGGGAGCGTGTCGGTCAGCGGGCGCAGGCGCGTGCCGAGGCCCGCGGCGAAGACCATAGCCTTCACTTCGCCACCCCGCCTATTTCCCTGTGGGCCAGTTCCACCCGCGCTCCGTATTTCTGCTTCACCCGCGCGGCAAGGGCCTCGGCGCAATACACCGAACGGTGGCGCCCGCCGGTGCACCCGAAATTCACCATCAGCGAGGTGAAGTTGCGGGACAGGTAGTTTTCCACGCTCATGTCGGTTATTGAAAAAACGTTCTCGAGGAACTTCGCCACCTCCGGCTCCTTCTGCAGGAAGTCTATCACCGGCTTGTCCCTGCCGGTAAGCTGCATGTACTGCTCGTAGCGGCCAGGGTTCGGGAGCGCCCGGCAGTCGAAGACGAAGCCGCCGCCGTGCCCCTTATCGTCCAGCGGCAGGCCGTTCTTGAAAGAGAAGCTGGTTATCCGCACGGTAAGCCCAAGCGTGGTCTTGCCGAACTGGCGCAGGTAGGAAGAGGCCGCGATGCGCTTGAAGCAGGCCATGAGCTCCGGGACCTTCACCTCCAGCTCGGAGTTCCTGAGCAGCCATTCTATATTCTTCACGGCGTAAGGCACGCTGTTCAGGAAATGTGTCTTGCCCTCGTAGAAGCCGCGCAGGCCGTAGGCGCCCATAGCCTGCATTATGCGGACATAAACGAAGGCGTGATAATGCCGCATGAAGGTTCTTTTGTCCAGCCCGGAGGCGGACAGGTAATGAGCGCGCAGCTCCGAGCGCAGCTCCGGCGGCAGGTCCGCTTTGGCGTCGTAAAGCAGGGAGGCCAGGTCATACTGGGGGGCGCCTTTCCGGCCGCCCTGGTAATCGATGAACCAGGGCTCCCCGCCGCGCAGCATTATATTCCTGGACTGGAAATCCCTGTACAGGAACCCCTCGGAAGGCGCCTCCAGCAGGAAGTCCGTGAAGCGGACGAAATCGTCCTCCAGCTTCTGTTCGTTGAACGGTATTTTGGCGAGCTTCAGGAAATAATACTTGAAATAATTCAGGTCCCACATTATGGACTGGCGGTCGAAGCTCGCGCGCGGATAGCAGAACTTCAGGTCCAGTCCCCGGCCGGCCTGGGCCTGGAAGCGCGGCAGGTATTCCAGAACTTTTTTATAAACCGCAGTCACCTGCGGCGGGATCTCGCTTCCTTTGCGCTCGGAGAGCAGGTATTCGAAGAGAGTGGTTCCGCCCAGGTCCTCCTCTAGATAAATGCCCTGGTTTTCGTCGGCCGCGTAAATTTCCGGCACCGGCAGCTTTTCCGCGCGGAAATGGCGGGAGAATTCCAGGAAGGCCCTGTTCTCCAGTTTGTCCGGACCGAAAACTCCTATCACCGAACGGGTCCGGTCCCCGAGCCGGAAAAGCCGGCGCGCCGAGCCGTCCGCCTTAAGAGGCTCGAAAGAAGTCGGCTCGAAACTGAAAGTTTTTTTATAAAGCGCCCTCAGCGGCGCCTCCGGAGCGTTCTTCGGTTCCGCGGCCTCTTTCTCTTTGTTTTTAAGCGGCATAGGTTCCCTTTATGTTCTCCCCGGTCCTATTCTAGGAATTCCGGACCGGCGCGTAAACCCGGGCGCCCGGGCGGCTGGTTATTTTTTTTGCGCTTCCTGCCCGCCGCTTTCGCCCAGGGCGTTCAGTGCCGACTGCAGCAGCCCGAAGAATTCGCTTTCGGCGAGGCCGTCTTTTTCATTGTTCCAGGAGGCGGAAAGACAGAGCCATTCCGATCTTTTGTTTTTAAGCAGCCAGGTCATGGAAAGCACCCCCGGCTCGGAACCGCCCTTGTAGCCCGCGTAGACCAGTTTTTCGCGCGGTATGTCCAGGCCCGGGTTCAGAGCGAGTATTTCCCGCGCTTTTCCGGCTTCCTTCCCGGTAAAATAACCCATGAGGCGGCAAAGGTCGGCCGGCGAGGCGAACCACTCTATCTTATCCACTCCGAAAGGGCTCCGCTTTACTTTATCCAGGTCCAGGGGGACCTTTTCAAGCGAAGAAAGAAAATCATATTTCTCCGCGGCCGGCAGGTTCATATATTCAAGCGAAGCCTCCGTATCGGCCCTCAGCTTGAAAAGCTCGGAGGTCTTCAGGAAGGGCTTGAGCCGCTCCGGGTCGGAATGCCCCAGCGCCGCCAGGTCCGCCTCTATGGTCCGCCTGCCCAGCGCCGAGATCAGCGCGTCCGAAGCAGTATTGTCGCTCTCGGAGATCATAAGGGCGGCCAGCGTATGCACGGTAAACGGTGAGCCGTCCGGCCAGTCGCGCAGGCGCCCGGTGGGCAGGGACTTATCCTTCGCTTTAAGCCTGAAGACTTTTTCCCAGGAAAGACCTTCTTTGATCAGCGTCCCCAGGACGTACAGCTTGAAAGCCGAGCCCACGGCGAAATACGCGTCCTCGTTCAGGGCTTCCAGGTTTTCCGGCTTTTCCCCCAGGCGCCTGACCAGCAGGCCGGTCCTGCCGGGCAGGGCCGCCAGCCGCTCCCGGACGTCTTTCAGGGAGGTATCTTTCTTGTAAGCCGGGCTGAAAAAAATTCCGTTTATCTTTCCGCTCCCGGCGTCCAGGGAAATAGCCAGCGGGATACGGTAACCCCTCTCCGTATCAAGGAAGAAGTGCCCGGAGCCGGCCGAAGAACTTGCGAAGACGGTCTGTAAAACGGCGCCGTTCTCCTTATAGATCCCGGCCAGAACTTCCGAAAGCTTCTCAAGGGAAATATGCCGGAAGAGACTTTTATCGAAGGGCTCAGCCACCCCGGCAGGCTTTTCGGCTATAAGCGCCGCGACCTCCCCCGCCGCAGTTTCAAGTCCAGCCCCGGCCGCGGCAGGGAGAGCGCAAAATATTAATATAAAAAAACCGGATAATACCCTCATTGCAAAATTATACAATGCTATGCATGTGCCGTAACAGGAGCTATGCTCATCCGACGGCCAATTCTACAGCAGGCGGGTATTCGTCTTATAAATCAGGGCAGGAGACAGAAACATGAACCAGCTCATACTCAAAGATATCAAAGAAGGGATCGGGATCCTTACGCTGAACAACCCGGCGAGGCGCAATGCCCTCAGCCTGGAGCTCTGCGACCAGATGGTCGCGGCCCTGGAAGAATTCAAGAAGAAAAAGGTCCCGGTAGTAATTGTCCGCGCCGAGAAGGACGCCCGCGTCTGGTCCGCCGGCCACGACATAACCCAGCTCCCGAAAGTCCACCACGACCCGCTCGCCTACGATAGTCCCATGGAAACCGCCTTCCGCGCGATACAGAACTACCCGGGCCCGGTCATAGCCATGATACAGGGCAGCGTCTGGGGGGGCGCTACGGACCTCGCCGTCACCTGCGATATAGCCATCGGGGACGAGACCTCCACTTTCGCGATCACCCCGGTAAAGATGGGTCTGCCCTACAATGCCTCCGGGATCATGCATTTCATAAACCGCGTCGGCAGCAATATAGCCAAGGAAATGTTCTTCACCGCCGCGCCGGTAAAAGCCGAAAGGGCCTACCATTTCGGCATCCTTAACCACCTGATCAGCTCCAGGGAAATAGAGAGCTTCACTTTGGAGCTGGCCAAGAGCATGGCCGCTAACTCGCCTCTGGCCGTCTCGGTGGTCAAAGAGCAGTTCAGGATCCTTTCTGACGCCCATCCGATAAGCCCGGAGGCTTTCGAACGCATCCAGGCCCTGCGCCGCAGGGTCTATAATAGCGGCGACTACGAGGAAGGCATCAAGGCCTTTATGGAAAAAAGGACCCCGAACTTCAAAGGCGTTTAAAGCCGTATAAAACAAAAAAGACAGCGGGCTTTTGCCCGCCGTCTTTTTTTATTGCCCGGCCGCTTATCTTTACAGCAGCCCGTTAACCATATGCGCCATATGGTCCAGTACGCCATGGTCGTAATTATTCATCAGTTCGCTGTTGGGAAGATCGGCTTCGAACAGGTTCAGTTCTATGTCCTGCGCCACCCTGACGTCGCTGACTATCAGGTTCAGTTCGTCGTTATTGAAGAGGCTGCGCGCGTCCAGGTTGGAGGAGCCGAAGGTGGCCAGGCGCCCGTCGAAAACCGCCACTTTCTCATGCGCCATGCGGCCCTTGTATTCATAGACCTGCACGCCGGACCTGACCAGCTTGGGATAATAGTACCTTGAGGCGTGCTGCACTATGGCCATATCGTTGTCCTGCGGCAGGACCAGCCGCACCTTTACGCCGCGGCGGGAGGCCACGCGGAGGGCGTCCACGATGTCCTCGTCGGTGAAGTAAGGGTTGGCTATGCTTATCGATTTCTCGGAGGTGGCTATGGCCCGGAGGTACATCGCCTTTATGTTCTGGTCGCGCAGGCCGATATGCTGTATCACCTGGGTCTTGGCCCCGTCGGCGTATTCCTCTATCGCCGGGAACAGGTCCTCGCCTTCGCCGATGGTGCCTTTGGCGGCTTTCCAGCGCTCCACGAAAGCTTCCTGCAGCTTGGCCACGGCCGGGCCCTCTATCAGGGTCTGCTGGTCATGCCATTCTATCTGGTAAAGGCTGCCGATGTTCATGCCGCCGGTAAAGCCGATCTTCCCGTCGATAACCACCACTTTGCGGTGGTCGAGGTGCTTCTTCAGGAACGGGGGTTTCTTGACTATGATCTGTATGCCGTTGGCGCGCATCGAGTCCAGCATCTTTATCAGGGACAGGTCGTCTTCCGCTTTGGAACCGTGTTCGTCTATCATCAGGCGCACGGTCACGCCAGCCTTGACCTTGGCCGCAAGCAGTTTGGCGAAGCCCTCCCCTATCTTGTCCGGCTGAAGCTGGAACATTTCTATATGGATGGATTTCTGGGCGCTCGCCAGGGCGATCCTGGCCTCGGCCATCACGTCCTTGCCATCGATCAGGAACTTTATCAAATTGCGGCCGGAATGGGCCGACTGGGACACGGTGTCCACGTATTTCCCCATGGCTTCCCAGTCTCCCGGCACGGCCGACTGGCGGTGTTTTTTAACGCGCTCGACGATATCTTTGTACCAGCCGACAGAGTATTCCAGGGAGCCTTTCCCTATGCGGTAGTACATATAGTCGAAAGCGGCGGCGTCGGGGGCCGAATCGAGGACGCGCAGGATCGCTTCCTCTACGTCTTTCTGGTCCCAGTCATTGCTATCGGAATTGTTATTGCTGGGATGCGAGTCCCTTACCAGGGTTTTAAGCATCTGCAGGCGCTGGTCCAGGGAGGCGGCGGCCAGTTCCTGGTTGCTCATCCTGATTATCTTCAGGGATTCCCTGCTGGCGGATTTCTCGCCGCCGATAGAAGCGAAAGCGGCCGGGGGAACTTCGGGGGCCGGCATGCTGATGCTCCCGGAGCCTGCGGCCAGGGCCGAATAAGCGCTGGCCTGGGCGTAAGCGCCGGGGGATGATATTAAAGGGAACAGAAGGGAGATAAGGACCGCGACCGAAACGTTGTTCTTTGTTTTTATCATGCTTATATGATACTTCTCCGCGGCCGTTTTCACGAGGGTCCAAAGTCCAATATTTCCCGGTCTTTTGGCGTTACTGTCTGGGCCCTTCGGGCCAGGGCTGTCCCAAGAAACTTTTTTAAGCGAAGGGCAGGAATGGCTGTAAGTCCCCGTCACGTATCCTGTTCAATCGGTTTTGATTCAAATTTAAAGTGTCCAACAGCGATAATCGCTCCATT
>JAQTOU010000022.1 GCA_028713125.1 Elusimicrobiales bacterium
ATGGCCCAGGCCTGCCGGATGCGGTAATGCAGCACGTCGGCGAAGGCCTCTGCCAGCATCAGCGCCAGCGCCTCCACCAGGTAGGACTTAACGTAGTTGCCCGCCTCTTTTTCCCGCCTCGCTAATTCCAGCACGCCCTCGCCGCAGGTGACGGCGAACAGCGCTATGTAGTCCCGCCGGCCAGCAGGAGCCGCGAAATCGGCTAAACAAAGTTTCTCCCCGCCTTTCTGCCGCGGGAACTCGAAGATGGCGTTCTCGCTGCCGGCCTTGTCGTGAAAGACTATGCGGTCTGCCTCGCTGCTGACCGGGAAGAACTGGTAGACGCCGCGCGGCTTAATCAGTTTGCCGGCGATTATCTCCCGCTTTATCCCCTCCACCAACTCTTTGGTTTCCCGCTCTTTCTCGGGATTGCCTTTCTTGAGCTTCAGGAAACGCAGATTGAATAAACCCTCGTCGATATTCTCGAAGAGCTCCTCCAGGGGAGCCTCGGCGTAATGCCGCTCCAGGTCCGCCGGGACCGGGATATCGTCGGGGTAGAAGCTTCCGCTCATTACTTAGCGGCTCCCAGCCGCAGCATATAATTGAGCCCTTCCATGGCGTCCTTGGAGTAGAACACCGGCCCGCCGTAATGCGGGACTATGCTGGCGTCGGTGAATTTCTGCGTCAGCGCAGCGCCGCCTACCAGCAGCGGGGCCTTGATGCCGGCCTTGGCCAGCTCGCGGGCGGTGATGGTCATCTGCTCGCAGGAGCGCACCAGCAGGCCGGACAGGCCGATGATATCGGGGTTGGCTTTCACGGCCGCGGCGGCTATGTCCTCCGGCGGCACTTTCACGCCCAGATCCACCACCTCGAAGCCGTTGCTCTCGAAGATGATGGAGACCAAATTCTTGCCGATGTCGTGCACATCGCCTTTTACGGTGGCCAGCAGCAGTTTGCCGCGCTTGGGGGCCTTCTGCGCCTTCAGCGCCGGCTCCAGCGCCGTCACGGCGGCCTTGGCGGCCTCGGCACTCTGCAGCACCTCGGTCACTATCAGGTCTCCGGCGGCGAAAAGCTTGCCCACCTCGCCCATCGCGCGCATCACCGGGCCGTTTATGACGTCCAGCGGCTGCATGGTCTTCAGGAGTTCTGCCACGGCCTCGGCTATGCCGGCGCGCGTGCCGTTCAGCACGGCCAGCCGCAATTTTTCTTCCGGCGGCGCGTCGTGGGCGGCCGCGGCGGGGGCCGCCTTCTTGGCGTCGCGGTACTTGGCGGCGAAAGCCTGCGCGGCGTCCGGCTTCCTGGCGAAGATCAGGTCCTCGGCCAGAACCTTTTCGTCGTGCGGGATGGAGGCGAAGCGTTTTAACTTCTCGATGTTGACTATGGCTATGTCCAGCCCGGCCTTAACGGCGTGGTGCAGGAAAACCGAGTTAAGGACTTCGCGGCTGGCCGGCGGCAGGCCGAAGGAAACGTTGCTGACGCCGAGTATGGTCTTCACGCCGGGGAATTCTTTCTTTATGACCTCTATGGCCTTTATGGTCTCGTGGGCGGTTTTGGCGTGCTCGCCCCCTACGGCCACCGGGAACACCAGCGTGTCGAAAATGATGTCTCCGGCCTTCAGGCCGCACTCTTTGGTGAGGAAGGCGTAGGCGCGGCGGGCGATAGCCACCTTGCGTTCGCAATCCAGCGGCAGGCCGTGGGTCTTGTCGGCGTCTATGCAGCCGAAGACCAGCTTGGCGCCGTAAGTTTTAACCAGTTCCGCGGCGGCGCGCGGCTTGTCCTCGCCGAACTCGAAGTTGACGGAATTGAGGATGGCCTTGCCGGGCGCGGTCTTGAGCGCCTCCTCCATCACGGCCAGGTCGGTGGTGTCGGTCATGAGGGGCAGGCGCACGGCCTTGGTGAGGCGCGGCAGAAAGGTCTTCACGTCGGCCAGCTCGTTGCGCTCGGGGTTGGCCAGGCAGACGTCCAGCACGTGGGCGCCGGCGGCGGCCTGCGCCTTGGCGAGGGCCAGCGCGCCGTCCCAGTCGTTGGCGGCCACCATGTCGCGGAACTTCTTGGAGCCTATGGAATTATTGCGCTCGCCGGCCATCACCGGCGGCTCTATCTCGTCGTAGAACAGGGCTTCCACGCCTGACACGGTCCACGGGGGAGCGGAGGGCAGGGCGCGCGGCTTCACGTCCTTCACGGCCAGGGCGAGGGCTTTTATATGCTCGGGCGAGGTGCCGCAGCAGCCGCCGGCCATGTTCAGCATGCCGTCCCTGGCGAAATCCGTCATCACGGAAGCGAACTTCTCAGGGGTCTCCAGGTAGCGGCCTTTCTCGTCGGGCAGGCCTGCGTTGGGCATGGCGAAGACAGGGAACTGGGCGCGGGCGGACAGGCGTTCCAGGCGCAGGCGCAGCCCTTCGGGGCCGGTGGAACAGTTAAAACCTATGGCGGCCAGAGGGAAATGCTCCACCGCGGCGAAGAAGGCCTCGGCGTCGTGGCCGGAGAGCATCTTGTTGCTGCCGTCCATGGTGGCCGAGACCACCACCGGCACTTCGCGGACGGCCTTTTTGAGAGCGAGGCGGACGGCGGCCAGGCCGGACTTGAGGTTCAGTATGTCGTGGGCGGTCTCGAGCAGCAGGATGTCGGCGCCGCCTTCGAGCAGCGCGGAGAGCTGGGCGAGGTAGATGTCGCGCAGGTCGTCGAAACTGAGGCCGCCGGTGACGAAGAGGGCTTTGTTGGTGGGACCGACGGAGCCGGCCACGTAGCGGCGGCGGGCCGGGGTGGAGAATTTGTCGGCGGCGGCGCGGGCGAGTTTCACGGAGGCGAGGTTGAACTCGCGCACTTTAGCCTGCAGGCCGTATTCGGCCAGCACGGCGGCGTTGGCGCCGAAGGTATTGGTCTCCACGAAGTCGGCGCCGGCGGCGAGGTAGTCCTCGTGTACTTTCTGTATGACTTCGGGCCGGGAAACGGAAAGCATCTCGTTGAGGCCGTCGTGGCCGGCGTAGTCGCTCTCTTTCAGGCCGAAACCCTGGAGATAGGTACCCATGGCCCCGTCGAAGATCGGGATGCGCTCCGCGAAAAGTTTTTTTATTTCATCGTTGGTCATAATACTCCAGAGTTATAACTGGCCGAAGAGGTCGAAGGCGTTGGCGGTAGTGGCGTCGGCGAGAGCGCCGTTGCTGAGGCCCAGGTGGCCGGCCACCATTACGGCTATTTCCGGGATGAACGACGGGTCGTTGCGCTGGCCGCGCGAGGACTGGGGCGGCAGGTACGGGCAGTCCGTTTCCAGGACCAGGTTGGCCATGCCGGCCTTCTTCACGCTCTCGCGCAGTTCGTCGTTCTTCTTATAGGTGAAGGTGCCGTTTACGCCGAGGGCGAGCCCCATGTCCAGGCCGGTCTTGGCGTCGGCCCAGCTGCCGGAGAAGCAGTGCAGCACGCCGCGGAAGCGGCGGGCCGGGCGGTGGTCCCACTTCTTAAGGGCTTCGAGCAGGTCGGCATAGGCGTTCTGGGCGGAGGTTTTGCCGTTGCGGGCGTGGAACACCGCCGGCTTATTGAACTTGGCGCAGAGCGGCAGCTGGGCGTTCATCAGGGCCAGCTGTTCCTCCCTGGTGCCGATGTCCC